>NZ_PDLO01000002.1 GCF_002631205.1 Neolewinella marina | reverse complement strand
GATTATTCTTTTGCTCTGAACGTGACAAGTCAGGGTGCGGTGGAGGTTAGATTTTTGCTGAATGGGGCCAATGCCAATACCAGCACGCGGGGTAAAGCCATTGTGGAAGGACAATGGCATCACATAGCCGCAACCTACGATGGGTCGACAGTTGCGTTATATCTCGACGGAGCATTGGAGACAACTTCCAGTAGGACCGGAGCCCTTCTCAATACAACCAACATGAAATTGGGTATTGGAAACCGCCCCGAGGGCGCAACGCTTGATCACCCCTTTGATGGAATGATTGATGAACTGCGGGTCTACGACCGCAGCCTGTCAGGGAGTGAAGTCAATAACCTGACCACCACCGAGGCCTACCGCCAACTGCCGGTAACGTTCACTTCATTCCAGGCTACACCAGCTTTTTCCGGAGTGGAATTGTACTGGACGGTTGAGGACCAGCGCGACAATGCCGGCTTCGCCATGGAGCGGGCCACCGGCAATGAGGGCGTGTTTACCGAAGTCGGATTTGTGGCAGCCCACGCTCACGGTGATTATAGCTACACGGACTACGCGGCACCGGAAGATGCCACTCTCTACTACCGGCTGCGGCAGGTGGATCACGACGGCAGCGCGATGTACTCCAGCCTGGTCACCGTAGCTCCCCAGCAACGCAATGAATTGACGGTTTTTCCGAATCCGGCCTCCACTTCCCTGACGGTCAGCGGCAGCGGGGCCTACGCCATCCTGGATGGGTTCGGGAGGCGGGTAGCCTCCGGGACGGTAGTGGGGCAAGAGCGTATTGCGGTAGCCGACCTCCCCACCGGAACGTATACCCTTATGGTAAACCAGCAAGTTACCCGCTTCGTCAAGCAATAGCACACCCGGGCAATCGACCATCTCTCCTAGAGAATTTCTCTTGCAGAGCAACACCCCGCCTTCATTCGGAAGCGGGGCGCTTTTTTTATTGTGGAAAACCCGAAAAATATTTCTTAACACATAATTTCAGGTTGTTACACGGGTTATAATGGTGTCTCCGGCGACTATGAGGCAAAGTAGCGGTTGGAGAAAGGGGTTGTTCCGTCGCTTGGCGGGCAGCTTCGAATTGCTCTTGCCCCACCTGATGCGGGGCAGCGGGCATGTGTTTTGGTTTTTCACAGGTTATAAGACACTAACATGAACATTCACGCAATCCGTGTGAGCCTACTATTGTGGGCTCTCCCCCTGGCCGTTCTGGCCCAGGCCCCTTCCACCGATGGACTCATCGCCTACTGGAAATTTGACGAAACCTCAGGTACCACAGCCCTCGATCCGGCCGGATCCAACCACGCTACCCTCAATCCTGGTGCCAGTTTTGCCGTTGACCAGGGGCAGTCGGGCGGCGCTCTCTTGGTCGGGGACGGCCCAGGTGTTGCCACGGTTCCGTCTTTTGACATTGGAGGCAGCGCCATTACAATAGCCGCCTGGGTGTACCCCAACGTTAGCGGTGCGGGTGGCGTTGCCTCACCAGGACGCATCATTAGCAAAGCCAGTAGTAGTAAGGAATACTTTGTTCTTACCTTGGATACCCCCCGTTCCATTCAATTTCGCATGCGGTTAAACGATAAGACCTACACCTATTCGGCCCCAGCAAACTTGATTGACGAAGGGGCCTGGAGCCACGTAGCCTACACCTATAATGGTTCCCAGGTCAGACTTTACCACAATGGTGCCCTGGTGACGACTTACTCTGCCTCCGGCATGCTGACGGCGGGGCCCGGGGTGGATTTGGGAATTGGCAATAACCCCGCCGCCGTGGGTACGGGCAACCCCCTGAATGGGAAACTCGACGAGCTGCGGGTGTACAACCGCAGCCTGAGCGACAGCGAGATCGCCGCCCTGATCTCCGTCCAGGCTTACCGCCAGTTGCCGGTAACCTTCACATCTTTTCGGGCCGAGCCAGCTTTTGCCGGTGTGGAACTGAAGTGGACCGTGGAAGACCAGCGCGACAACGCGGGCTTCGCCGTAGAGCGGGCCACCGGCGATGAGGGCGTATTTACCGAAGTCGGATTTGTGGCAGCCCACGCTCACGGTGACTATCACTACACAGACTACTACGCCCCCCAGAATGCCACCCTCTACTACCGGCTGCGGCAGGTGGATCACGACGGCAGCGAGATGTACTCCAGCCTGGTCACCGTAGCCCCCCAACAGCGGCAGGAGCTGTCGGTCTACCCAAATCCGGCCTCAGCCTACCTGCGGGTAAACGGCAGCGGCCCCTACGCCATCCTGGATGCCTACGGGCGGCGGGTAGGGTCCGGAATGGCCACCGACCACCAATCCATCGCCGTAGCCGATCTGCCCGCCGGAACCTACACCCTGCACGTGAACCGGGAAGCGGTCCGCTTCGTGAAACAGTAAAGGAGGGACTTGCTATCTTGGAGGGTCATTCGTTTTCCGCCGTCTTCGGTCGGGCTTATCCCCGCTGGATTTCCAAGATGGCGACTGCTACAACCCACCACATGAAAGTGCTGCTCCCCTTCCTTCTCCTTTGCCTGGCTTCCTGTGGTTCCCCGGAACCCGCGGCCGCGCCCCCGGACACCCATACGGCCGACGACGGTGGGCTCACCGTCACCGAAGCCCCCTACGGCACCACCGAAGACGGGGCCGTAACGGAGTATACCCTGGAAAATGAGCAGGGGCTGCGGGTGAGCATTATCAACTACGGGGGAATCATCACCAGCATCTACGCTCCGGACCGGGAGGGGAGACTGGACGACGTGGTGCTGGGATTCGACAGCCTGGCGGGCTACGAGGGGGAACACCCCTACTTCGGGGCCCTGATTGGCCGCTACGGCAACCGCATCGCCGGGGGTAAATTCACCCTCGACGGAGCAACCTACCAATTGCCCACCAACAACGGACCCAACAGCCTCCACGGCGGTGACGTTGGCTTCGACCACAAGTGGTGGCGCGGCCGCCCCCTGCGGGAAGAAAACCGGGTAGGGGTGGAACTCACCGGCCGCAGCCCCGACGGGGAAATGGGCTACCCCGGCAACCTGGATGTGACGGTGCGGTACTGGCTCGACAACGACAACGCCCTCACCCTGGAATACGAAGCCACCACCGACCGGGCCACCCCGGTGAACCTCACCAACCACACCTACTTCAACCTGCAGGGCGCCGGCAAGGGCGATATCCTGGACCACGAGATCCGCATCCACGCGGAGCGCTTCACCCCGGTGGATGAGTCGCTCATCCCCCTGGGCGAACTGCGGGAAGTAGCGGGCACCCCCTTTGACTTCCGGCAGTCCACCGCTATCGGCGAGCGCATCGATGCCGAGGACGAGCAGCTGGGGGCGGGCGGCGGTTACGACCACAACTTCGTGCTGGACGGTGAAGGGAACGGGCTCCGCCCCGCCGCCACCGTCTACGACCCCGAAAGCGGCCGCACCCTGGAAGTGGCCACCACGGAGCCGGGGGTGCAATTCTACACCGGCAACTTCCTCAACGGCAGCGTGGTGGGCAAGGGCGGCAAGGCCTACGCCTACCGCACGGGCTTCTGCCTGGAAACCCAGCACTTTCCCGATTCTCCGAATCAGGAGGACTTCCCCTCCACCATCCTGCGGCCCGGCGATACCTACCGCAGTACTACGGTCTACACCTTCGGTACGCGGTAGCGGCCAACGTCAGTACGACAGCTCCCCTTCCCCGAGCAGGAAGAGGGTAGTCTCTACGCTGCTCCGCAGGTTGTAGGCCAGGTTTTCGTCTTCTCCCGGATCATCCTCCAATTGGCGCAGCTTTTCCCGGAGTACGGGCAGGAAGCTGCGGCGTGCTGCGCCCGCATACTGGATTTCCTGGAGGGCGGACAGTGCCCGGTAAGGTTCCTTTCCCAGGGCGTAGTGGCCCAGTAGCTCCGCCGCCCCTTCATCCGGGACGCCGTACCGCAGCAGTCCCCCCGCCGCCGCGATGGCTACCGAAGGGTGGGGGTCATCGAGTACAGCCCGGAGGGCAGCGGCGGTGGGCGGCGACAGCGAGTCCTGCCCGAGTGCCACGGCGGCGCGGTAGCGCACCAGCGGTTCCCGGCTCATCAGGTCCCGCCGCAGTTGTTCCGCCGCGGCCGGGCGGGCGGGGTCGAGCAGGGCCGTAGACAGGCCGGCGGCCAGCGGATAGGCCAGGGTGTCCAGCCGCCAGGTGTAGGGCATCTCCAGACCGGCCAGGGCTACCTCGGGAAGGAAATGGACGTCGCGCACCGCCAGAATATGGTCTTCCAGCGCCCGTCGCATCCGCTTTACCCGGTCGGCGTGGGCGGGGCTGTCCGCGAGGTTGTGCAGCTCCCAGGGGTCGGCTTCCAGGTCGTAGAGGGTTTTCCGGGGCTGGGGAGAGAGGATGCGCCGCTGGAGGGAGTCCAGCCGGTCGGCCCGCCCATCGGCCCGGATGGTGCGCACGATGTCGGATACGTCGGCGTACTTCTGGGGCTTCTGCGGCGGGAAGCGGGGCAGGAAATTGCGGGTGTATAGGTAGCGACCGTCGGTCACCGAGCGGGCCAGGTCGGGGGTCTCGTCTAGGCGGTTGCGGCCGGCGTAGATGTATTCGGGGGCCGGCGTACGGTGGGGGCCGAGCACCGCCCGCCCGTCCATGTAGTCCGGCACTTCGCCGCCACCCAAACTGACCACGGTGGGCCCGAGGTCGAGGAAAGAGAGCAGCTCTTGACTGACGGAACCGGTTTCCCAGGGCGATAAATGGCGGTAGGCCTCCGGGAACCAGACCAGGAAGGGGACCCGGTAGCCCAGTCCGCTGGCCGTGGCCTTCCCGCCCGGCATCGCCTCCCCGTGGTCGGCGTAGACGAAGATGATGGTCGAGTCGCGCAGCCCGTCCGCTTCCAGGCGGTCGAGGAGCTGCCCCATTTTCAGGTCGGCGTAGTTGATCGAGTTATAGAGGCGGGCCAGGTGTTCCCGCATCTCCGGGGAGCTGCGGTAAACCGGCGGAACCTCCAGCTCACCCGCCCGGGTGACCAGGGAATCGGGCAACTGACCCAGGACGTGCTCCTCGTACCAGGCCCGCGGGTGGGTCATGGTGCGCGACTGGTGGCTTTCGTTGAAGTTGAAAACGCTGAAGAAGGGCTGCCCCGGGGCCCGGTCCCACCAGCCGGCTTTGTTGGAGGACTCGTCCCAGGAGGCGGCGATGAGGGCCTTGGCGCGACTGGTATTGTAGTCGGTCTTGGCGTTGTTGGTGGTGTAGTAGCCCACGTCCCTCAGGTAGGCGGGGAACCCCCGGATAAAGTCCGGGATCGGATAATTGCTGCGGTGGTTTCCCGTACCCAGCTTGTCCGGGTTCACCCCGGTAATCATGGCGTTGCGGGCAATGGCGCACACCGGAGCGGGAGCAAAGGCCCGGGTGAAGCGGACACCCTCCCGCGCCAGCCGGTCGATATTCGGGGTGTGTACGTAGGGATTGCCGTAAGCCCCGATGAACTGGGGCGAGGTGTCCTCCATGGTGAGCCACAGGATGTGGGGGCGTTCCTCCGGAACTCGCGGACCCGCCGCCCCGTCCTGAGCCGCAAGGGAACACGATACCAGCAGGAAAAGAAAGACAATAAAACGGGTCATATACAGAAGTTTGGGCGCTGCCGCGGGTGCCGGGAAAGGGGTAAACGGCCAAAAAGATAGTACGGCGCCGCGACTACCGTGGCCGAAGCCCTTTCGCCGTTGCTCCGGGGCGACAACGCGGTGGGTAAACGGGCGATATGTGCTACTTTTCAGGACTTTCCTTCACCGCTGACCTTTTCTCTCTATGCGAACCCTGCTGCTCGTTCTCTCCTGGTTCACCGCAACTACCCTGGTGGCCCAGGAACGCGGCGTACTCGATTTTGATCTGTCTACCCCCTGGACCGACCAGGTAAACCGCAACCAACCCTGGGACGTCTACCCCCGCCCCCAGATGACCCGCGAGGGCTGGACCAACCTCAACGGTCCCTGGGACTACGCCATCCGACCCGTGGCCGAATCACAGGCCCCGGCGCGGTGGGACGGCAAGATCCTGGTTCCCTTCGCCGTGGAATCCCAGCTGAGCGGGGTGAAAAAGCTGGTCGGGGAAGACCACTACCTGTGGTACCGCCGCAACTTCACGGCGCCCCGGCTGGCCGACGGCGAGCGGCTGCTGCTGCACTTCGGCGCGGTGGATTTCCGCGCGACGGTCTACGTAAACGGACAGGTGGTCGGCGGCCACGAAGGCGGCTACGTACCCTTCAGCTTCGACGTGACGCCCTACCTGAAGGGCAGGGGAGCCCAGGAACTTTCGGTGCGCGTATGGGATCCAACCGACGCGGGACTGCAGCCCCGCGGCAAGCAGGTCAACGAACCCGGCGGCATCTTCTATACCCCCGTCACCGGCATCTGGCAGACGGTCTGGCTGGAAGTGGTGCCCGGCGATCACCTCACCGACCTGCGCATCACCCCGAACGTGGATGAAGCGGCGGTGGATGTCCAGCTCCTCACCAGCCCCCTGAGTCGCGACCTCACTGCCCGCCTGAGTCTGACCCGGGCGGACGGCAGCGAAGTGACCGTGCAGGAGGTGCCGTTGGTGGCCGGCAGTGCGTCCGCGGCCGTGCGCCTGCCCCTGTCGGAGGCCCGGCTGTGGTCGCCCGAGGACCCTTATCTCTATCCGCTGGAAGTAGTCCTTACCGACAGGAACGGCATGGTAGTGGACCGGGTGGATAGCTACGTGGGCATGCGCAAGGTGAGCCTGGGCAAGGACGCCAACGGTTACACCGTTCTGCTGCTCAACGACCAACCCTATTTCCAGTTCGGCCCCCTCGACCAGGGGTGGTGGCCCGACGGGCTGTACACCGCGCCCACCCCCGAAGCGATGGTCTTCGATATTGAAATGACCAAAAAGTGGGGCTTCAACATGCTGCGCAAGCACGTCAAGACCGAGCCCGCCACCTTCTATCACGCCTGCGATACCCTGGGCGTGCTCGTCTGGCAGGACATGCCCAGCGGCTACATCCACGACCGCACCTTCGTAGCGCCGGAGGCCGCCCGCGACGCCCGGCAACCCTTCGCTGATCGCATCCACTTTGAGCGGGAGTACCGGGAAATGATCGATGCCCTCTACGACTTTCCCAGCATCGTGGTGTGGGTACCCTTCAACGAGGGCTGGGGGCAATACGACACCGAGCGGATCGCCGACTGGACGCGGGCCTACGACCCCAGCCGCCTGGTCGACGCCCCGAGCGGCTGGACCGACCGCGGGGTCGGAGACATGTACGACGCTCACCTCTACCCGGGCCCCGGCATGGAAGCTCCCGAAGAAAACCGGGCCTCGGTACTCGGTGAGTTCGGCGGCCTCGGACTGGTCGTGCCCGACCACCTCTGGTGGGACAAGCGCAACTGGGGCTACCAGAGCTATACCAACCAGGAGGAGCTGAACGCCGGCTTCCGTTCGCTCATTGAGGCGCTGTACGGACTGCGCGCCCGGGGGCTGGGCGCGGCCATCTATACCCAGACCACCGACGTGGAAGGGGAGGTGAACGGACTCATGACCTACGACCGCAAGGTGATGAAACTGGATACCAACCGCTCGCCGGAGCTTTTCGCCCCCCTCTACGCAGCAGCCCCGCGCCACCGCGTACTGCTGCCGACTTCAAAAACGGAGCCGCAGCTTTGGCAAATGGTCACCGCGGAGGGGGAGGACCTCCTGGCCGACGGGCGGCTGCCGGAGGACGCGCCGGTGCGTAGGGTCAATGGCCCCTTTGCTACCTACGCCGACTTCTTCCAGCCCCGCGGCACCCAGTGGGCGGTGGACGAATTCCTGTACCTCAGCCGTAGCTTTCGTGTAAATCGCCTGCCGCAGCACCTCTTCGCGGAGTTCTATAACCAGCGGGTGGATTTCGTGGTCTACCTTAATGGTGAGCTGCTGATGGACGTGAAGGCCGGTGGGGGTGGATTCGGCCACTACAACGTGCGGCGGATTGACGACAGCCTCAGTCAGCTCCGCGAAGGAGAAAATACCGTGACCATCCGGGTAAAGCGGGCGGGCGACGCCGAGAACCTGTCGTTCGACTTCGGGCTGTTCGGCACCGAGACCACCGGCGGCCGGTAGGTCGCTACTCCGGCAGGTCGTTGAACACCCGGGCGTCGGCGGGCATGTTGAAGAAATCATCCCCCAGTTCGGGGCGGAAGGCGTAGTCCGTCACCTGGGTTTCGGTGACCTTCTCTCCGGGGTTGCCGTCGTTCCAGTAGTGGGTGTCGTAGCCGGTGGGCAGGGTGATGCCGTCGACCTTGGTCTTGCCGGTAACCTTCATCAGTTTCTCGGGCGTCTGGCCGCCGTCGGGGAAGTATCCGGGGTAGGAAACGATGTACCGCAGGGCGTCGAGCTGGGCGGTTTCCGGGTTCAGGTAGAGGACGTAGTAGTCCTGATCGGCGTCGCCGGTGCCCTCGGCGTAGGTCACCTTCACCAGGTCGTAGGTGGTGCCGTCCAATTCCTCGGCGGGCAGGGCCTCGAAGTGGATGCCCTCATCGGCCAGCACGAAGGGGAGCCCTACGAAGTAGTAGGGCGTCAGCGACCAGAAGCGGGGGCTCATCCCGTCCACCCGTTCGCCGGTCATGGACCAGGCCTGCTGCCCGTCGAATCCGAACCGTTGGGTGGTGTCGGTGGCCAGCAGGTGGACGGCCCGGCTGCGGCGGTAATCGTTGTAGGCCAGGGTGTTGCGCGGGGAGCCGTCGTCGAGCGGCTGGTAGTTGAAGTGGAAGTACAGGGGACTGTTGGCGTACCAGGCCTCGAGGCCGCCGTGGGCTTCGATGGCGCGCAGCACTTTTTGCGCCGGAGCGCTGGTGCCGAGGCGTTCATAGGCCGCCGCGACCCGTTCGGCGTAGGGATCCATGGACATTTCCGGGGCGGGGGCTTCGGTTTCGGGCGCGGGGTCCGACTGGCAGGCCATGAGCGCGAGCAGGAGCAGGAGGGCTAGGTAAGGCATGGGGTTGGTTTGGGGTTAAGGACAATGGAAGGGGGGAAAGGTTGTGTCAGACATCGGATGTCTGTCAAAATGACAGACATCCGATGTCTGACAAGTTGTCACCACCCTCAACCCTTCCCGCCGCCGGCGTGTCTTCCATCCACCATGCGCGTTGCCCTCCTCCTGCTGGCCCTTCAGATGACCTTTCTGGCCCTGTCCCCCTGTGGGGACCTGGTAGCCGGCGTGGAGTGCGGGGAAACCACGGAAGCGGAGGACCACGGCGCTCCCGACCACGACGACGACTGCGCGTCTTTCTGCAGCTGCTCCTGCTGCGGACTCCTTGCCGACGCTCCGCCCGCCCTTGCGGAACTCGAAATGGCGGAAACGCCCCCGCCCACCGGCCAGGCCCGCCCCGCGAGCCACCAGGACTGGAAGACCATTGTCCCTGATACCGGCACCGGACCACCGCCCCGCGGCTAGCTACTCCGTTTCACTCTTTCGGTTTAGCTAATCCTTTCCTACATGTTTGATGCTATCATTGCTTATTCCGTGCGGAATAAGCTAGTGGTCGGACTATTCGTCCTGGCCCTTATTGTCTGGGGTATTTTCTCCCTGCGGCAAATCCCCATCGATGCCGTCCCCGACATCACCAACAACCAGGTGCAGGTCATCACCACCTCACCTACCCTGGCCACCCAGGAGGTGGAACAGTTCATCACCACTCCCGTGGAGCTGGCCCTGCAGAACCTTCAGGACCTGGAGGAGATCCGCTCCATCTCCCGCTTCGGGCTTTCGGTGGTGACGGTGGTCTTCGAAGAGGACACCGACATTTACCTGGCGCGGCAACTGGTCACCGAGCACCTGCGGGAAGCGACCGAAAACATCCCGCCCGGCCTCGGCAGCCCCACCCTGGCGCCCATCTCCACCGGCCTCGGCGAGATCTACCAGTACGTGCTGCGGCCCGAGCCGGGCTACGAGGACCGCTATTCCCCCACCGAGCTGCGCAGCATGCAGGACTGGATCGTGAGCCGCCAGCTCTCCGGCATCGAAGGGGTAGTGGAGGTGAACAGCATGGGGGGCTTCCTCAAGCAGTACGAGGTAGCCGTGGACCCCGACCAGCTGAAGGCCATGGCGGTGACCATCCCCGAGGTGCTCTCCGCCCTGGAGAACAGCAACGAGAATACCGGCGGAGCCTACATCGAGAAGAACCCCCGCACCTACTACATCCGCACCAACGGCATCACCCGCACCCTGGACGACATCCGGAAGATCGTGGTAGCCGTGCGCGGCGGGCGGCCCATCCTCATCCAGGATGTCGGCACGGTCGGCTTCGGCGCCGCCCCGCGCTTCGGCGCCCTGGTGCGCAACGGCGAGGAGGTCGTCGGGGGCCGGGTGATGATGCTCCGCGGCGCCAATTCCGCAGCGGTCACCGAGCGGGTGAGGGAAAGGGTGGAACAGGTACAGAAGTCGCTGCCCGAAGGGGTAGTGATCGAGCCCTACCTGGTGCGCGACAAGCTGGTGACCACCGCCGTGCGCACCGTGGCCACCAACCTGATTGAGGGAGGGCTTATCGTGGTCTTCATCCTGGTCCTGCTGCTGGGCAACTGGCGGGCCGGACTGGTGGTTGCCTCCGTCATCCCGCTGTCGATGCTCTTCGCGATCTCCATGATGAACCTGCTGGGCATCTCGGCCAACCTGATGAGCCTGGGGGCCATCGACTTCGGCCTCATCGTCGACGGGGCCGTCATCATCGTGGAGGCGATCGTCCATCGGCTGGGCAGCCGCTTCCCCGGCCAGCGGCTCACCCGTTTCCAGATGGACGAGGAGGTCACCACCGCCGCGGTCCGCATCCGCAGCTCCGCGGCCTTCGGGGAGATCATCATCCTGCTGGTCTACCTGCCCATCCTGGCCCTGGTGGGCATCGAGGGCAAGATGTTCCGCCCCATGGCCCAGACCGTCATGCTGGCCATCGCCGGCGCCCTCATCCTCTCACTCACCTACGTGCCGGCTTTATCGGCCCTGGTGCTGAAGAAGCACATCAGCAACCGCCGCACCTTGGCCGACCGCATCATCGGGTTCTGCCAGCGGCTCTACGCGCCGGTCCTGCGCGCCGCCCTGCGCTGGCGCGGACTTACGGTAGCGGGCACCGCCCTGCTGTTCCTGCTTAGCCTGTGGCAATTTACCCGCCTCGGGGGGGAGTTCATCCCTACCCTGGAGGAGGGCGACCTGGCCATGCAGCAAATCCTGCCCCCCGGCACCTCGCTTTCCCAAAGCGTAGAGGTCACCCGCAAGGTGCAACGGCGCATTCTGGAAGAGATCCCGGAAGTGACGGACGTGGTCACCGCCATCGGCTCGGCCGAGATCCCCACCGACCCCATGCCGGTCGAGGTGGGCGACTACACCCTGGTGATGCTGCCCCGCGACGAGTGGGAAACGGCCGACGACCGCCAGGGAATGTTCGAGGCCATCGAGGAGGCGCTGGAGGTGTTTCCCGGCGTGGGACTGGAGTTCTCCCAGCCCATCCAGCTGCGCTTCAATGAACTGATGACGGGCACCAAGGCCGACATTGCCATCAAACTCTACGGTCCTGACCTGGACCTGGCCTACCGCAAGGCCAGGGAAGCAGAAGCCATCATCGCCGGCCTGCCCGGGACGGGCACCGTCACCGTGGAGCAGACCACGGGCATGCCGCAGATCGTGGTCGACTTCGACTACGGCAAGCTGGCCCAGTACGGACTGCAAGTCCGCGACGTCAACCGCGTCGTCGAGGCCGCCTTCGCCGGCCGCTCGGCGGGGACCGTCTACGAGAACGAGCGCCGCTTCGACCTGACGGTACGGCTGCAGTCGGCCGACCGTACCGACCTCCAGGACGTAGCCAATCTCTACATCCCCCTGTCCGGCGGCGGGCAGGTGCCGCTGCGCGAAGTGGCTGCGGTGCGCCTCATCGATGCTCCCATGCAGATCAGCCGGGAGAACACCAACCGCCGCACCGTGATCGGCGTAAACGTGGGAGATACCGACGTGGAAAGGCTAGTGAAGAACATTCAGCAGGCCCTCGACGACCAGCTCCAGTTGCCCCCGGGATACTACCTGACCTACGGCGGGCAGTTCGAGAACCTGCAGGCGGCCAGCGCCCGGCTCGCGGTGGCGGTACCGGTGGCCCTGGCGCTCATCTTTTCCCTGCTCTTTTTCACCTTCGGCAGCTTCTCCCAGGCCCTGTTGATCTTCGTGGCCATCCCGCTCTCCGCCATCGGTGGGGTATGGGCCCTGGAGCTGCGGGGCATGCCCTTCAGCATCTCGGCCGGCATCGGTTTCATCGCCCTGTTCGGGGTGGCCGTGCTCAACGGCATCGTGCTGGTAGGCTACTTCAACCAGTTGAAGGAGGAGGGGTGGACCGACGTGCGCGACCGCATCGTGGAAGGTACGCGCGTCCGGCTCCGACCGGTGATCATGACGGCCGCCGTGGCCTCGCTCGGCTTCCTGCCCATGGCCCTGTCCAATTCCGGGGGCGCCGAGGTGCAGCGCCCGCTGGCCACGGTGGTCATCGGGGGGCTTATCACCGCTACTTTCCTTACGCTGGTGATCCTGCCGATCGGCTACTACTGGCTCGAGCGGTGGCAGGACCGCCGTACGGGCCGGACGCGCAATCTGGTTATCCTGTTGCCGCTGCTGTTCGCTTCCGTGGGCGCCGGCGCGCAGGTGCCAAGGATTCCGGTCGAGGATGCCGTGAACCGGGTACTCGACCTCCATCCCGACCTGAAGGCCGCCAATAAGTCCCTGGAAAGGGACCGCGCCCTGCTCGACCTGCCCTACGCTCCGGGAACCACCGACCTGAGCTACAACGGCGACGGACTCTTCCGGGAGAACGGGCAACGGATGAGTCAGCTCTCGGTCCTCCAGCGG
This sequence comes from Neolewinella marina, assembly GCF_002631205.1. GTDB lineage: Bacteria > Bacteroidota > Bacteroidia > Chitinophagales > Saprospiraceae > Neolewinella > Neolewinella marina. The sequence continues at coordinate 676,774 of NZ_PDLO01000002.1, read as the reverse complement.
TTCGATCACCCCGGGGCGCTCCGGGCGGCCAATGCCCTGCAGGATGCCGTGGTGGCCGGTGACCTTGCCTCCCGCGACCTCACCGCGGCTGAGGTCCGGCTGTCGGTACGTACCCTCTTCGGCCGCATGCGGTTCCACGAAGCCCTGGACCGCCACTACCAGCGGTTGCTGGACACCTACGCCGGCTTCGACCGCATCGCCCGCGCCCGTGCCTCGGCCGGTGCGACCAATCTGGCCGAAGCCCTGCGGCTGGAAGCCGAAATGGACCTCATCCGCCAGCGGGCAGAAGCCAATCTGACGGCCCTGGAGGGACTGCAATCACAACTCTCCCTGCTCGCCGACGGACAATCCTGGCTGCCCGCCGATACCCTCCGCCTGGAAGTGTACACGGGACCACCCGGCAGCGGCGATCCGGATCACCCGAGCGTAGCCCTGGCCCGCCGCCGCGTGGAGCAGCGTACCGCCGCGGTGGACCTGACGGCCGCGGAAACCCTGCCCACCTTCCGGCTCGGTTATTCCGGCCAGCAGTTCACCGAGGGGGGGTACCTGAGCGGACTGGAGGCCGGGCTGACCCTCCAGCTCTTCACCGCCCCCAACCGCCGCCGGGTGGAGTCCCGCCGCATCGACGTTGCCCGCGCCGAATCCGAACTGGCGGCCACCGAGCTGGCCTACCAGCGCGAAATGGTCCGGCTGGAGACCGAGCTCAGCCAGTCGGCCACCAACGTACTCCGCTACCGGGAGCGGGCCGAAGGGGTCATCCCCGAGCTCGTCCGCATTACCCGCCTGAACTACCGCGCCGGCGAATTGGGCTACCTGGAAGTCCTCGACGCCCTACGCAGCCTGGCCGATACCCGCCACGACCTCCTCCAGGAAATCCTGACCCACAACCTGGCCCTCTACCGCCTCCAATACCTCCGCAATGAATAAGTACGGAATCAACTGTCTGGCCCCCGCCTTCCGGAGCCTCACCGCCCTGCTCTTGCTGGCCTTCCTGGGCACCTGCGCACCGGCGCCCGATGATCAAGACGACCACGATGACCACGAAACGGGCCACCACGAGGATGCGCACGGCGACGACCACCATGAAGAAGGGGGTAGCATCCACCTGACCGCCGCGCAACTGGACGCCATGGACATCCGCTTCGGGGAAGTCCGCGACCTGAAACTGAACGACTACCTCACGGCCACCGGTACCCTGGGGCTGCCCCCCAACGGCTACGCCGCCGTGAGCGCCCGTGCCTCGGGCTTCGTGCGCGACGTGGCCAACTACGTGGAGGGCGACTACGTGAAGCGGGGTGCCCTGCTCGGCTATCTCGAAAACCCCGAGTTCATCGACCTGCAACAGCGCTACCTGGAGGTCCGGGCCCAGCTCGGCTACGCCGAGCAGGAACTCGCCCGGCAGGAGCAGCTATACGCCGATTCCGCCGGGGTACTGAATACCGTGCAGCGGCTGCAGGCGGAGGTTGCTACCCACCGCGCCACCGTGGCCGGACTGCGGCAGCGACTGGAATACCTGGGCCTACCGGTTGACGGGCTTACCCCGGAATCCATCAGCCGGCGGATCCAGCTCCGGGCCCCCCGGGCCGGCTACATCACCAGCATCGTCCTTCACGACGGCATCTACGTGGAGCCCCGCACCGAGTTGATGGAGTTGATCGACGAGGACCACCTTCACCTGGAACTCGACGTATTCGAGCGCGACATCGGCAAGGTGGAGGTCGGGCAGCGGGTCACCTACCGCATTCCCTCCCTCACCCCCGAACCCTACACCGCCGAGATCCACGTGGTGGGCAAGGACTTTGATGCCACGAACAAGACCGTGCGGGTACACGCCCACCTGGTCGGGGAGCAGCCGCCCTTCATCCGCGACCGCTTCGCCGAGGCCCGCATCTGGCTGGCGGAGGGCACCGTTCCCGCCCTGCCGGAATCGGCCATCGTACGGGAGGGGGAGCTGCATTACGTATTTGCCGCCCCGCCGCAGACGGAAGGGGAGAACGAAGTTGAGTTTACCCGACTGCGGGTGAATCCCGGCGTGACTGAGGATGGCTTCACGGCGGTGCGCTTCGTGGATTCCCTGCCCGCCGGTCACCGGCTGGTGACCGACAATGCCTACTTCGTGCAGGCCCAGGGGATGGCCAGTGAGCTGGGGCACGAGCACTGATTTTTTGTCAGACATCGGACGTCTGTCATTTTGACAGACATCCGATGTCTGCTAAATTGGCATAAAATCAACGCCATGGCAAATCCGCCTACCCCAAAGCCACTTGTCGAAGCGGATTTCGGTCCGGACTTCAGCGACTACGAACCCAAGCTCAGGCAAATGGCCCTCGAGATCGGCAACGAACTGCTGCGGGACGAGCCGGAAAAAACCCGGACCGATATTATCCGGATTGCCCTGGAGCGGGCCCGCCGCTGGTGGCTTGACCGGGCCGGGTGAACACCGAGGGTGGTCACATCCTTTCACCCACAAACCAGATCCATGGCGAACGACCATCATCATCACGCTGCCGGCGACAACGGAAAGGGCGTAGCGACGGCCTTTTTTCTCAATCTCGCCTTCACCGTAGTAGAGATCATTGGCGGGTTCTGGACCGGCTCCATCGCCATCCTGTCCGATGCGCTCCATGACCTGGGCGACAGCCTGTCGCTCGGAGTAGCCTGGTATTTTCAGCGGTTGTCGCGCAAGGGGCGGACGCCGAACTTCACCTACGGGTACAAGCGCTTCAATACCCTTGGCGCCATCATCACTGGGGTGGTGCTAGTGGCAGGGTCGGTCCTCATTCTTACGCGGGCCGTTCCTGCGCTATGGGATCCCGGGGAGCCTGAAGCGGAAGGTATGATCTACCTGGCCATCTTGGGGGTGGTCGTCAACGGCGCGGCGGCCTTCCGCGTCCGCAAGGGTGGCGACAGCCTGAACGAGCGGGTCATCAGCTGGCACTTACTGGAGGACGTACTCGGCTGGGTAGCGGTGCTGGTGGGCAGCATCATCATGTATTTCTATGACCTGCCGTGGATCGACCCGGCCCTGTCCATCGGCATCACCCTCTACATCCTCTACGGCGTGGTGCAGCAACTCTGGAAAGCCGGCAAAATCATTGTACAGGCGGCTCCGGAAGGACTGGACTACTCAGACATCGAGCAGCGACTCAAAAGCGTGGCCGGAGTGACCGATGCCCACCACCTCCACCTTTGGACGCTGGACGGACAGTACCACCTGGCCTCGGCCCACCTGGTGGTGGAGGACGCCACCTCCGTAGCAGACCTCAGGGAACTCAAGGAGCGGGCGCGATCGGTACTCCACGAGGCAGGGGTGGAACACGCTACCCTGGAGTTCGAAACGGAGGAGGAGTGGGCCGGGCACCGGCCTGACACACCGGATGTCTGACATCCTGTCAGACATCCGATGTTGTCCGTAGCTTTGCCACATGGAAATTTCTCCCCCGGAGATCAGCTACGCCCCCCTGCGGGAATCCGATCAGCCCCAGTTGGCGGAGTTGATGGACCGCATCTATCCGCCAGCCTACGCCCACTTCTGGCCCGACGGTGGCAGGTGGTACCTGGACAGCCAGTACGGCCCGGAGAACTTCGCCCGGGAAATGGCCGACCCTGCGGCCGTATACCAGTTCGTACTATATGAAGGCCGCGAAGTCGGCATTGTACGCACGCTGCCCGGCCTGTCCCCCCCGGAGCAGCCCGGGGCCAGCGCGACCAAGTTGCACCGGCTTTACCTCGATCCCCGTCTCCACGGCCGTGGCCTGGGCCGGCGGGTAGTGGAGGACGTGAGCCGCAGCAGTCGCCAACGCGGTGACGAATTACTGTGGCTCGAAGCAATGGATACTTCGTCCCCCGCCTTGGCCTTCTACGACCGCCTGGGGTTCGCTCGCCTGTCCCACTTCACCCTGGATATGCCCCGGATGTACCCCGCCCGCCGGGGTATGTGGCGACTGGCCAAATCGTGGTAAGCCGGACGAGTGTCGCCCCTGCGCCATAGCAGAGGCAATAAAGAAGCCGCAAAAACCGCCTATCTTATAGCGGCCCGACGGCTGCCCCGACTTCCTTCCCCCGTGCACCACTGCATCCCTCCCCGCCGCCCGCGCTGCAGTGCAAATGCATACGTACCCACCGGCAGAATGCGCTTTATCGTCCATCTCCTGATTTTATTGGTGCTCTTGCTGAGCGCCCCCCTATCCCTCGTGGGGCAGACCGTCGAGGCACGGCAGCCATACTACCTGGGACTGAAACGCGACCTGCTTTACGGGGCCGGGGCCGCGGGTTCCGTGGTACTCGGGAAGGTCCTTCGTGAACGGACGCCGGACATCGTGCTGGCCGATCTGCGCCTGAACAGTATACCCGACTTTGACCAGGTAGCTACCCAGTTCAGCTCCCCAACGGCCCGCAACTGGTCGGATCATTCCCTTTACGCTTCCGCCGCCCTCCCGGGTTTGCTGCTGCTGTCACCCGCCGGCCGTAAACATGCGTTTTCGATCGGCGTACTCTTCGCCGAAACCATGCTGCTGAACCAGGGGCTGACCGACATCATCAAGTCGTCCGCCAAGCGGCCGCGCCCTTACGTTTTTGACGAGAACCTGCCCCCGGAAACCGTCATCAAGGGGAATGACCGCGCGGCATTCCTGTCGGGCCATACCAGCACCTCGGCGGCGGCCGGCTACTTCTTCGCCCGGGCCTTCGCCGACCTCCACCCCAATTCCAATTTGCGGCCCTTCGTTTGGGGATTGGGAGCTGGCCTCCCGGCCCTGACGGGCTACCTGCGGATCCGCGCCGGACAGCACTATCCGTCCGACGTACTGGCGGGCTACGTTCTGGGAGGCGTAATCGGCTACCTCCTCCCCGCCCTACACCGGCGGCCCACCCGGAAACGGCGGCTGGCCCTCACCCTTAATGGGGCGGGTGGGCGCCTGGTTTACCGCCTGCAATAAGTGAAAGGGATACCCCGCTTCGGGGTATAAGCGGAGGTTTGTGCAGGAATATTTCTGGCCTCCGGCGGCGGACTGCCTGAATTGCGGGTTATACCCCCAGCCGGGGAGTATAGCCTGAAGCCGCGCCAAGCTGTTCTCCGGTGGCAATCTTAAAAGATTCATGCGCCCCCGGATCATTACCCGCACCGTCTTGTTGCTTGGCCTGGTGAGTCTGCTCACCGACGTGGCCAGCGAGATGCTCTATCCGGTCATGCCGCTCTACCTGGAAAGCATCGGCTTTTCGGTAGCGGGTATTGGGCTGCTGGAAGGAGCTGCTTCGGCCACGGCGGGCCTCAGTAAGGGCTACTTCGGACAGTGGTCTGATCGCCTGGGACGGCGACTGCCCTTCGTACAGATAGGTTACGGGATCAGCGCGGTGGCCAAGCCGCTCATGGCGGTCTTTATTGCACCCTGGTGGGTGTTCCTGGCCCGTACCGCCGAGCGCCTGGGCAAGGGCATTCGTACCGGTGGCCGCGACGCCATGTTGTCGGGTGCGGCTACCCCGGCGACCAGGGCCCGGGTATTCGGTTTCCACCGGGCCATGGATACGACCGGCGCCGCGCTGGGTCCCCTCCTGGCCCTGGCTTTCCTGTGGTTTTTTCCGGGGCAGTACCGCTGGTTGTTCATTGCCTCGGCCCTGCCTGGCCTGCTAGCGGTGGTGGCCACCCTCCTGCTGAAGGAGCAGCGGGTACCGCCCCAGGAGGGGGGGAGGCCGGGGCTACTGGAATTTGCCCGTTACGTCAGAGCGGCCGACCCCGCCTACCGCCGCTTGTGCTGGGGGCTGATCTCCTTCGCCTTGATCAACAGTTCCGACCTTTTTCTCCTCCTCATGCTCAAGCAAGCCGGACTGTCCGATACCGCCCTGATTGGGTGGTACGTTTTTTACAACCTGGTCTATGCAGTACTGGCTTACCCCTTCGGCGGACTGGCCGACCGCTGGGGACCCAAACCCGTCTACCTCGGTGGTTTGCTGGTATTCGCCGGGGTGTACCTCGGCTTGACGCAAGCCGTTGCTTGGTGGCACTTCGGCATCCTGTTCGCGGCCTACGGACTGTACGCCGCGGCCACGGAGGGCGTGGCGAAAGCCTGGATCAGCAAACTCGTGCCCCAGCGTGACCTGGGGACCGCCATCGGGACCGTCAGCGCGGGCGAAAGCCTGGCCACCCTGGTGGCCAGTACCGCCGCGGGAGTAGCTTGGTTGACCTTCGGAGCCGAGGCCCTCTTCATCGGTACGGCAGTCCTGTCGCTGCTCGTGGCGGGCTACGTGAGTCGGTTGGCAGGGTAGGCAGGCGTACCGCTGAGTACCCGGACCCGGGGCTGGATACGGCACCCGCGCGCCGCCGCCCCGATCAGCTTCCGATCGGCTGGGCATTGAAGCCGGCGTCGGCCACCACCGCACTCACCTCGTGGGCCGTGATCTCGTCGTCGGCCTCCACGGTCAGGATGCGGTCCTCGCTCTCCAGGTCGACCTTCCAGTCGCGGATGTGCTCGTTATCATTCAGGGAGGGTGTAACGCCGCGGACGCAGCCGCCGCAATTGATGTTGGTTTTGAATTTCAGGGTTTGCATGTGAAATCTGGTTTGGGTTAGGAATAATTCGTGGCGGGTCGTCAGCCAATGTTGCGCATTCTCAAGCGCAGGCTGTTGGTGACCACCGATACCGAGCTGAGCGCCATGGCGGCACCGGCAATCATCGGGTCCAGGAGAAAACCGTTGATGGGGTAGAGGACCCCCGCCGCGATGGGAATGCCAATCAGGTTGTAGATGAAGGCCCAGAAAAGGTTCTGGCGGATGCCCTGCACGGTTAGCTTGGATAATTCTAGGGCTTTGGGAATGGCCTGGAGATCGGAGGTGATCAGGGTCATTTTGGCCACATCCATGGCGATGTCGCTGCCGTGGCCCATGGCGATGCTCACGTCGGCGGTGGCCAGGGCCTGGCTGTCGTTGATACCGTCGCCTACCATTGCCACCACTTTGCCCCGTTGCTGCAGGTCCTTTACGAAGTCGGCCTTGTCCGACGGCATTACCTCGGCCCGGTACTCGGTGAGGCCTACTTCCCGGGCTACGGCTGCGGCGGTCTGGGCATTGTCGCCGGTAAGCATATACACTTCCACCCCCCGTTGCTGCAGGTTGCGGATGGCGGCGGCGGAAGACTCCTTCACGCGGTCGGAAATGGCGAGCAGGCCGAGTACCTCCACCTCGTTGGCAACAAAGACGACCGTACGGGCGGCGTCGCGCAGGTGGGAAGCCTGGTCTGCAAGCCCCGCGGAGAGGGTCAGCCCGTTTTCCCGCATCAGGCGCTCGTTCCCTACCCGGTAGGTGGTACCGGCGTGTACTACGGATACGCCCCGGCCGGTCAGGCTCTCGAATTCGGTAACCGGCGCGGCGGGGATCCCCTCGGCTTCCAGCCGGTCGGCGATGGCCCGGGCCAGGGGGTGCTCGGAGCGGGATTCCGCGGCCAGCAGGATGGATTTCAGCTCATTCACCTTCGCTTCCGGGCTCCAGTGCTCGTCCGTTACTTCCGGGCGACCCACGGTGATGGTCCCGGTTTTGTCGAGGACGATGGCGTTGACCCGTTTGCCGAGTTCGAGGCTCTCGGCGTCCTTGATGAGGATGTTGTTTTCGGCTCCCTTGCCGATACCGACCATGATGGCGGTAGGGGTGGCCAGGCCGAGGGCACAGGGACAGGCGATGACCAGCACGGCCACCGACGCCAGCAGGGCATGGGAAAAAGCCTCCTCGCCCCCCAGCAGCATCCAAACGATGAAGGTGACCACGGCAATGCCCAGTACGGCGGGTACAAATACTCCCGCGATCCTGTCCACCAGTTTCTGCACCGGGGCCTTGCTGCCCTGGGCTTCCCGTACCAGCCGGATGATCGAAGCCAGCAGGGTAGTGCTGCCCACCTTTTCCGCGGTCAGCCGAAAGCTGCCGCGCTGATTTACGGTACCGGCAAATACCTCCGCCCCCTCCGCCTTGCGTACCGGCACCGGCTCTCCGGTGATCATACTTTCGTCGACGAAGCTTTCCCCTTCACTGACCTTTCCGTCTACCGGTATTTTCTCCCCGGGCCGTACGATGAGTGTCTGTCCGACCGTCACCTCGGAAATGGGGAGCTCCACTTCCTTACCGTCCACAAGGGCGTGGACGGTGTTGGGCTGCAGGCCGATCAGTTTCTTGATGGCCGAGGAGGTATTTGATTTGGCCCGCTCCTCCAGCAGTTTTCCTAGGGAGATGAATACGATAATCACCGTGGCGGTCTCAAAATACACGTGGGGCTCCAGCCCGCGCGACAGCCAGAAAGCCGGGTAAACGGTGTTGAACGCACTGAAGAGGTAGGCGATGCCGGTACTCAGTGCGACCAGGGTATCCATATTGGCTACGCCATGCCGCGCCTGCCGGTAGGCGCCCTCGAAGAAGTGGCGTCCGAACCAGAAAAGCACCACGGCGGAGAGCAGCAGGGAGATCCAGCGGCCGGCTTCCCAGTCCATGTAGAACATGCCGATCACCACCACGGGTACGGTGAGCACGGCCGCCCACAGGGTTCGCTGCCGGATGGTCTGGTAGGCCTCTTCCCGCAATTCCTCCTGCAGCGTATCCGGGTCTTCGACGTCGATGATGAGGTCGTAGCCCACCGCCTGGACGGCGTTTCTCAGCTCCTCGGCCGAGATCCGGGCGGGGTCAAAGTCCACCTGTGCAGTGGTGTTGGCATAATTGACACTCACGCTGCGCACGCCCTCGACCTTCGAAAGGATGCTTTCCACGCTGGCCGCGCAACTCGCACAACTCATTCCCGTAACGGGAAAGGAGGTGGGAGAAGCGGTCCGGTCGGTAGTCAGCGGTTCGGTTTGTGCACTCATCGGTTTGTATTTACCCAGTGATCAGGGTTGGTGGTCACCTTGGTTCCCGTAGCCATTAAGCCTGCCTGAAAGCCGGAGAAGCTTGGTGGTACGCCCACATACCAAACAGTTGGCTTTCCGCGAGGTTGGGGCGGCGCTGGTGGCGGCAGACGTACCCCGATTTGATCATGCCTGGTGGTTTTTATTCAATGGCAGAAACGGGCAGGGCAACCTTCAGCGAGTCCCAGGCGACGGTGATGGCGCCACCCGCCCCGTCGGCCGCAGGCTCCACGGCGTAGGTGAGGGACTCTACCGGTTCCGCCAGTTTTTCCGGTTGCACGGTCACCCGGACGAGATCCAGGCTTTGGTCGTAGTCGTCGGCCAGGTGCTGGTCGTAGTTCTCATTCAGGATGATGGTCCACTCTTCCCGCCCGGGAATGGTGAAGAAGCCGTAGGTGCCGGCGGCGATTTCGGTGCCCCCGACGCGAACCGGCTCACTGAACGTGACGGCCGTAGCATTGTGTGCCCCGGTCGACCAGACCTGGTCGTAGGCTACCAGTCCGCCCCAAATGGTGCGGCCCCTTACGCTGGGGGAGGAGTATTCGATGTGGACGTGGGCGTCCCCGATGTTGCCCATGGCGGTGGTGTGGGGGCTTTTGGACTTCCCGGCGGTGGCTTCGGCCGCGGGGGCAGCCTCGTGGTGGTGGCCTCCGTCTTCGGGAGCCTCGTTTTCGGCACAGGAGCCCAGGAACAGGAGGAAGGCAATTAGGGTCAGGGAGCGAAGTGTAATCTGCATAATAAAAGAGTATTAAAGTGAGTGATGGTTATTCAGTTGGTGCTACCCGGCCATGACTTTGAGCAGCGCGAGCACTGCGCCACCGGCCAGGACAAGGACGACGATGATGGCCGTCAGGTTATTCAGCAGCCGTTTTACGGGGCCGGTAGAATTATTTTCGGAGTTGCAACAGTCTTTCATAGGGTCATTCAGTGTTCGTGATCGGACTCACCGGTAACGTAGTTTCCCTGAACCCCTACGCCGTGCAGGTAGACCAGGGTGGCACCGTAGTGGCCGGCCATGGAAACGGTGAAGGCCGACCCGGCAAGCACCAGGGTAGTGAGCAGTTCAAGCCAGCGCTTCTTCTGGAAGAGCCATAGGTCTCCAGTTTTAAGTATCAACGCCGTGGTGCTCAGCCCCACCGTCCAGTAGGCGTAGCTATCGTGGCGGTCCAGCACTTCCTGAGCGGCGGAGGTGAGATCAAGGGTGTGGGGGTGGAAGATCAGGCCCGCCGCCACGGCACCCGCGACCCCGCCCGCCAGGGCGATTAGGGTTACCCAACCGAGTGGCTGCTTCCAGAGGAAGAGGGAAGCAACCTGGGTTGCCAGGGCTACGGGAAGGAGCATGATCGGTAGGTGCACGATCAGGGGGTGGAGGTTCGCAAAATCATTCAGCGAGGCGTCTACCACGGTTGACTCTTGCAGCACCTGGGCAAATACTGCCAGGGGCAGCAGCAGCAAGGAACATGACAGTAGTTTACGCATGGTGGTTGATCTTTGGGTTACCGGTTACCAGATGATTTTCAGTCCGCCGCCCAGCCCGTAATCGCTATCGTACAGGGCCGCGAGTCCCCAGTACTGCCCGATCTGGTAGCTGGTGCCCAGGGTGTATTCCAGTTCCCCGTGGCTGAAATTGTATCGACCTGCGGCCGAGGCCCGCCAGCGGGTGGTCAGTGGGATGTCTTCCCTTTCCAGTTGAACCTCTATGCGACCCCGGTGGTCGATCCGCAGGTCGGACCACACCATCATCGGCAGGAAATAGCGGACGCCCGCGAGGGCGGAAACTTCGGTGACCAGGGTTTCACTCCCCGTTTCTGCCGCCATCCGTTGCTCACCGTCCACCTCCACGCCCAGGTAGGCGGAGAAGAATTGCCGGGGATCGATGTAGCGCATCGCCTTGGCTTCCGCTTCAAAGTTCCCCTGGTAATCGGCCTCTCCCTCCAGGCTGAATTCCTTGTTGAGGTTGAAATAGGCGAGGTCGGCCCATGCGCCGTTGGAGAGTGCGGTGAGACCGCCCATCCCGAAATACTTCCGGTCGTCCATGGCGAACATGTCGTAGTCGGCCTGGTCGGCAATCAGCAGGTCGCTGCTGCCCTGGTAGCCAATGATGCGGGCCATGCCTGACATCATGTGGTACAACAGGTGGCAGTGGAAGAACCAATCCTTGTCTTCCGTCGCGGCAAACTCTATAATGGTGGTTTCCATGGGGGCCACGTTGACGGTATGTTTAAGGGGGGCGTATGCGCCCTGCTTGTTGACCACCCGGAAGAAGTGGCCATGCAGGTGCATCGGGTGGCTCATCATGGTGGTATTGTGAAAGACGAAGCGGACGTTTTCCCCCCGCTCAATCATGATCTTATCTGCGGCCGATAGTGGCTGGTTGTTGATCATCCACACGTAGCGGAGCATATTGCCCCCCAGATAGAGGTGGACGACCCGCACCGGCCGGTTGTCGTGGAGTTCCGTAGGCACCGGGGAGCGCAGCATATGGTAATCGAAGATCTTTTCATCCGGGTTTGCCTCCTGCAGTTCGTAGTAGCCGGTCATCATGACCCCCATGGGAGCGTCAGCCCCCATATGGCTGCCCATATCCATGGTTTTCCCGTCCATTTCCCGCGCGGATATGGTACGGCCCTGCGGCAGGGAATCTTGGTTTGGGGCGGGTTGGTCGTGACCCATCTTACCGTGGTCCATACCCGGCATATTGTGGTCCATTTCCGGCTTGGGCGTATTGTCCTGCTTCGTGGGGGGCATGCCATGATCCATCTTACCGTGGTCCATGCCCGGGGCGGGTTGGGGGGGCTCCATGTCCATCTGCATCCCCATTTTCATCATGGATTCCATCTGAATGTCGGCGTTGCTGGGAGCCATCCCGGCGGGGTAGACCCTTGGTGGGGGGATGTCGGAGGGGGCTTTTCCCATCTGCATGTCCGGCATGTCAGCCATCATTTCCTTCATTTCCTGGGTCAGGGCATAGTAATCAACTGGAGGAAGGTCGGGGGCTGGATGCTCGCTTCCGGTGCCAAGCCAGACGGTGGTATGCCGGTAGCGGTCCCAGGAAGTGGCGCGGAATTCGTAGCTGCCGTCGGCGGGCAGGGTGACTTCGATATCGTAGGTTTCCGCGGTTGCGATGAGCAGTTTGTCCACCGCTACGGGTTCTACTTCCTGGCCGTCGGCTGCAACGATGGTCATTTTTCCTCCCGCGAACTGCAGCCAAAAATGGGAGGAAGCCGATCCATTGATGATGCGGAGCCGCAAGGTTTCACCAGCCTGAACATCCGGATAGGCTTCGGCGAGCTTGCCGTTGGCGAGAAAGGCGTTGTAATACACGTCGGCCAGGTCCATGCTGGGCATGCGATTCCATTCCAGCCAGAGTTGTTTGCCCAGGTTTCCCGTGGCCAGGGCCCTGCCATAGCTCTGTACGGCATTGCGTTTGATGGCGTACCAGTCGGTGTGCCGCTTGATCTGCCGCAGCACCTCGTGGGGGTCCTGCTCGGTAAAGTCGGAGAGTACCACCACTTTTTCCCGGGTTGGCAAACCATCTTTCGGTTGAATAACGATTGGACCATACATCCCTTTTTGCTCCTGGAATTCGGTGTGGGAGTGGTACCAGTAGGTACCGTGCTGAATAATGGGGAAAGCCGCTACGTAAGTATCGCCCGGCTGGATGAGCTCAGTGTTCAGCAGGGGCACACCGTCAAATTCGTTCGGCAACAACAGCCCGTGCCAGTGGAAGGAGACCGTGCCGCCGGTTTGATTCGTTACGTAAATCCGTGCCGAATCCCCCTCGGTAAAGGCCAGCACGGGAGCGGGTATCGATCCATTGGTGGCCAGGGCCGGGGTGGGGTTTCCCGTAAAATTTACGGTAGTGTCCGCTACGGTAAGGTGATAGGTCACCACCTCGCCGGAAAATGCCGTTACGCTTTGCCCGGGGATCATTTCGTAAGTACTGCTCATCCCATCGCCGGCCTCCTGGGCAGCGCCGCGGAGAGAAGTGAACAAGAGGAGCAGTAGAAGGGCTGAATATCTGATCATGGCGGCGGGTGAACGGGTGAGGAAATAAAAAAGGCGCTGCACCGGATGGTGCAGCGCCTTCGGGCTTAAGCAGCCAGTTTGCGACATTCCTCGACGCACTTGCGGCAGCTTTCGGCGCAGCGCTGGCACCAGTCTTCGTCGTGCTCGGCGCAGTGCTTGGCGCAGTATTCGCACACCTTGGCACAGAGCTGGCAGTGCTCCACGGCGAACTTGCTGTCGGCCGCCATTAGTCCGATGGTAGCCTGCAGCACGTCGATGGCCTGCACGCAGCAGTAGGGGCAGTCGTTTTTGGATTCCATCGTGGCCATTTTGCTCAGGCACACCTTGCAGTCGATCAGGCAGGCCTGGCAGGCTTCGATACAGTCCAGGTATTTGGTGTTTATTAAAGCACTCATAGGTAAAACGGGTTTGGTTAGTCTTCCTGCTCCAGGCGGTAGAGGATGCGCCGCATCTCGGCGATCTCCCGCTCCTGGGCTTCGATAATTTCTTCGGCGAGTTTGATGGCCTGGGGGTCGCTCAGGTGGGCCTTCTGGCTCACCATGATGGCGGAGGAGTGGTGGGGGATCATGGCCTTCATCCATTGCTCGTCGCTCACGAAGGTCTGCTGCCGCAGTCCGATGAAGCAGAGCACGAAAGTCACCACCGCGGCCCCGATGATGAGCCAGTTGTAGAGCTTGTTCTTGTACATGCCCCACATGAAGCCCATCATGATCACCACCATGGGAGTGATCATAAGGAAGGTCATGTAGGTACGGGTAGGGCTGAGGAGGATGTGGTCGAAGACGTCCACGTTGAAGAACATGGCCGCGTACATGACCACGAAGGAAACGGCCATCATCAGGCCAAATTTCAGGTAGGGATTCATAGTGTGGCAGTTTTAGAGGGCGGCGGTACGCGGGTGCCGTACCGCCGCCGTAAAGCAAAGGGGGGTAGGAGAGATTCCTACATCTGGATGGTCTCTTCCACCTTGCCGCAGGTCAGCATTTTTTCCCCGTAGTAGGGGTTGCGGACCTGGTCGACTTCCGAGTACCAGTCGCCGCCCTCGCCGTCGAAGGCCATGGGGCAATGCATCCGGTAGATGGTGCCGGCCGACAGGCCGGATTCGAGCAGGTCGCCCAGTTGGCCGGTCAGTTCGCGGAAGTGCTCCCGCTGGACTTCCAGGTCACCGGCGTCGGCGATCTGCTGGGCCAGGGTACGCAGCTCGGCGCGGTCTTCGGTGAAGGTGTCGGCCATGTTGCCCGCGGCGGTGGCGGCGGCGGCCTGGTCGGAGTCCACCAGCGCACTACGCAGGGTGAGGTAGTTCTGGAACACCTTGTCAACCAGGGGGTCCTGGAACTCGGCGTCGGCCCGGGCTACGGTCTCGGTCGGGGTGTCCAGACCCACTTCGGTGGCGTTTTCCGTGGTCGAACCGTCCGAGCAGGCGGTCAGAATAACGAGAGGGAGAAGAGGCAGATACTTGATAATCATAACGATACACTGGTTTTAGAGAAACCCCTTATTTAGGTAAGGTGCTTTCTCATTGTTTGATAAGAGTTGCGAAAATTTGCTTTTATAGGCTGTCCAGGGCTTTGGGCTGGTATTCTCCCCGTTCACGGAACTCAGTAGGGGAGAGCCCGGTAGCTTCCCGGAAGGCCGCAGTAAACCGCCCGCAAGTGGCATAGTGCAGCCGGTAAGCGATCAGGGAAACCTGTTCATCGGTGGTGACCAGGAGCCTGCGTGCCCGCTCCATGCGCTGGATTCGGTAGAACTCCGTAATGGTGCGGCCTTCCTCCCGCTTGAAGAGGCGGCTCAGGTGGGGGTAGCTCTGGCCGATGTCCTGGGTGATCAGGTCGGAAATCCGGGTAGAGGAGTTGGCCAGGTCGTCGTACACAAAGGCGATGATCAGACCCTTGATGCGGCTGATCACATCGCCGGAACCCTGCCGGAGGCGGAAGCCCACGGTGGCCAGCTGTTCGGCGAGGCTGTCCAGCTGCTCCTCGGTGGAGCGGGGAGGGACGCCAGTGAGGCGACCGAGTTCGAGCGATTGAATGCGCCATCCCAGGTTCGTTGCGATCTGACGGACGGCGGTTTTACATCGGTCACAGACCATGTGGTCAATGTAGACGGTTTGCGTTTTGGTCATCGGGTCGCTGGTTATTGGGTAAGGGTATCCAGGGTAGAGCCGCAGGTCAGCATCGCGTCCCCGAAGTAGGGGTTGCGGATGGCCGGGTCAGCGCTGAGCCAGTTGGCACCCTCGTTGTCGAAGGCCATGGGGCAGTGCTGAACGTAAAGGGTATCGTTGGCGCCGAAGGCCGTCAGGGTATTGATCAGGGCCTGGGACAGGAAGCCGAATTCCCGGCGCTGTTCCTCCAGTTCCTCGGCACCCGCGAGCGCGCCCAGGTGGGAATTCAGGGCGTTGAACTGCTCCATCCAGAACTGGTGGGGCTGGTCTTCCAGTAGGGACATATCCACCCGCGCCAGGGCCGACCGCAGGGGCAGCAGCAGGTCCTCATCCGCCGGCTGGGAGGCGACCATACGGTCCTTCAGGGGCAGGTAGGCTTCGGCTACGGCCGTGAGCTGGTCCCGGAAGGGGGCCGGCGTCTGTTCCCGGAAGTCGGGCAGCGTCATGGCGGTCATACCCCCGGGTTCGCGGCCGCGGATGACCACATCGCGGTTCATCATGCTGGACTGGTTGTTGAGCTGGGCGGCGGCATCGATCTGGAATACGCCGTTGGTGACCACCCGTTCCCCCCGCTCGAGGCCCGAGAGTACCTGGTACCCCCCGGCGGCAGCCGCGCCCAGTTCCACTTCCCGGAACTGGTAGGTGGGCACCTCGGCGTCGGGCACTTCCACGTAGACCACCGATCGGTTGCCCGTCCAGAGGACGGCGGTGCGGGGCACGTAAAGTTCGGTGGCGGCTTGTGATCCGCTGCGGGGGGAACCCGTCTCGATCGTGCCGGTGATGAACATTTCGGGTTTCAGCTTGCCGCGGCGGTTGGCTACCTCGGCGCGGATGCTGGCGGTGCGGGTGGCGGGGTTGATCAGGGGGTCGATGAAGGTCACCCGGGCGGTGAACTCCTCACCGGGCAGGGAGGCTACGGTGAAGGTCACGCGGTCGCCCACGTCCACCGCCGCGAGATCCCGCTCGTAGGCGTCGAACAGGGCCCAGAGCTGGCTGAGGTTCGTCAGGGTGTAGAGGGCCTGTCCGGCGCTCACGTAGTCGCCCACCCGGGCGCGGACTTCCAGCACGGTGCCGCTGCGCTCGGCGTACACCGGGAAATCAGTGATTACCTCTCCGGACTGCTCAATCTGGGCGATTTGCTCGTCGGTGATCTTTAGGTTGCGCAGCTTGTTGCGGGCGGCGACCAGCAGCTCGGGCGACAGCTCCTGCAGGCGGCGCGCCTCCAGCAGTTCCTGCTGGGCCACCACCAGTTCGGGAGAATAAATGGTGGCGATGCGCTGCCCGGCGGTAACCTGTTCCCCCGGATAGGTAATACGCAACCGTTCAAGCCGGCCGGGGTAGTTGATGGCCTGCACCTGGGTAGATTGCTCGTCCAGCGCCAGGCGACCGGTGAGTCGGCGGGTGTCCGGTCCGGGGGCGTCGGGGCCTTCCGCACTGCCGCCAACGGTGGTGGTGCGTACCCGGGCCAGGGCCACGGCGGCTTCCGTCATGGTGAGGATGGTCGGGTCGGACCCTACGCCGGTTTCCAGGGGGATGAGGTCCATACCGCAGATCGGACAATCACCGGGTTCGTCCCGCTGAATCTGGGGGTGCATGGAGCAGGTCCAGGTGGTGCCCTCCGCCCCGTGGTCGTGGGCCCCGGCAGTTGCGGAAGCGGCTTCCGTTCCACTGAACAGCAGGTATCCGCCAAACAGTCCGATCAGGAGCGCCAGCAGGATATAGAGAATGACTTGAATTTTCATATCGCTTGGGATTTAGCGCCGGGGCAGGTAGCGGTCGACGGTGGCGGCCTGGATGAGAAGGGTACGTTGGGCCTCAATGGCTTCGAGGCGGTAGTCGATGAGCTGGTCCTGGACTTCCAGCAATTCATCGAAGGGGCGCTGGGAGTTGGCGTACTCACTGCGGGCGATCTGCAGGATGGCGTCCAGGGTAGCGACCTGGTCGGCCAGAAAGGACAGCCGCGCCGCGGCATCCAGGCGGGCAATGTCCGCCCGCTCCAGGGCGGCGACCAGTTGCCGGGTTACCGCCTCGCGTTGGGAGGCGATGGACTGCAGGCGGAGTTGTTCCTCCTCCCGCTTGGCCCGGTACTTGCCGCCGCTCAGCGGCACGCTCACCATCACGCGGGGCATGATGGCGTCGCGACCGTTGCCGTTGACCCGCATGTCCATCCGCCTGCCCACAAGCATGTAATCTACGCCTACGCCAAAGTCCGGCCGGGCCTCCAGGTCGTTCAGGGCGACGGCCCGGCGGGAAATCTCTTCCTGTAAACGGAAGATGCGCAGCAAGGGATGGCCTTCCAGTTCTTCCCTGGCCGGCAGGGGGCGGGCAACGGGCGGGGTGACCGGAAAGGCTTCGCGGGGCAATTCCTGGTTCACCAATTCCTCGATCATCGTCCAGGCCATCGCCTGTTCCGCCTGCAACTCCTGGATGCGGCGCTGGGCGGCCGTGAGCTGCACCTCGGCGCGGTAGACGTCCACCGAACTGCCCCGCGAAGATTCGACCCGGCTCAGGGCCAGGCGCCGCAGGCTGCGGTAAAGCTGCAGGGTGGTGTCGAGTACTTCAATCTTGGCCTCGGCGGCGAGTACCTCGAAGTAGCTTGTCTCCAGCTGGTAGATCAGGTCGAGTTGCATGGCCGCCGCCTCTTCCAGTACCGGCTGGGCCTGGGCATCGGCTAGGGCCGCCATAGCGGCCAGGGTGCCCGGCCAGGGCAGCATCTGGGTGGCGCCGAAGCGGGCCTCCTGGGGCCCGAGGCGGGTTTCCACGGGCATGACGGACACCATGGTGCCAATTTCCAGGTCGGGCAGCTGCGACATCTGGCGACCGACGGACAGGTTCGCCCGGTATTCGTATGCCAGCGCCTGGAGGTCGGGGTTGTTTTCCCGCAGCAGTTGCCGCAGGCTGTCCAACGGTTGAGCCCCCAGCAGCCCGCCCAGGAGGAACAGGAAGGGGAGCAAGCTCCAACGCCGGAGGGGAACGGAGGTACGCGGACCAGTTATAGGGTTGATCTTCATCGTTGTGCTCGTTTAATCCGACGTTTTACTTTCCACTCCTCCCGGATGGCCCACAGCACCGGCACGGTGAACATGGTAACCACCTGCAGCAGCATGCCCCCGAAGCTCGGAATGGCCATGGGGACCATGATGTCGGCCCCCCGGCCCGTAGCCGTGAGCACCGGCAGCAGGGCCAGAATGGTCGTGGCGGTGGTCATGAGTGCAGGGCGGACGCGCCGCAGGCCGCCTTCCACCACCGCCTCCCTGACTTCGGTTACGGTGGTCGGTTCATTGCGCTGGAAGCTGTCGCGCAGGAAGGTGGCCACCAGCACCCCGTCGTCGGTGGCGATGCCGAAGAGGGCCAGGAAGCCTACCCAGACCGCCACGCTCAGGTTGATGGTGCGCATCTGGAAGAGATCGCGAAGGTTGGTGCCGAAGAAGTTGAAGTTCAGGAAGTCCGGATCGGCGTAACCGGCCAGCAGGAGGAAGCCACCGCTGAAGGCCACAAACACTCCGCTGAAGACCATCAGGGTGGTGCTCACGGACTTAAACTGGAAGTACAGGATCAGGAAAATCAGCGACAGGGCAATGGGCAGCACCAGCATCAGCCGGGCGTCGGCCCGCACCTGCTGCTCGTAGTTGCCGGCGAATCGGTAGCTGACCCCCGGGGGGACGTCCAGTTCGCCCGTGCGGGCCAGCGATTCCAGGTACTCCTGGGCGTTGTTGACTACCTCTACTTCGGCGTAGCCGTCCTCCTTGTCGAAGAGAACGTAACCCACCAGGAAGCCGTCTTCGCTCTTGATCATCTGGGGGCCCTGCTCGTAGCGGATCTCCACGAAGTCGCCCAGGGGGATCTGCTGTCCGTTGCCCACCGGCACCAGGATCCGGCTGATGGAGGACGGGTCGTCGCGTAGTTCGCGGGGGTAGCGCAGCCGCACCTGGTAGCGTTCCCGTCCCTCCACCGTGGTAGTGAGGGGCATACCACCGATCGCCGTCTCGATCTGCTGTTGCACCTCCGTGATGGAGAGGCCGTAGCGGGCGATGGCGTCGCGCTTGATGTCCAGGAGGAGGTAGGGCTTGCCCACGATCCGGTCGGCGAATACCGCGGCGTCCTTTACCCCTTCCACGTTTTTAAGTTCGCGCTCAAGTTCCAGGCCAAACCCTTCGATGGTCTCCAGGTCGGTACCGCGGACCTTGATGCCCATGGGGGCCCGCATACCGGTTTGTAGCATCACCAGGCGGGTTTCGATGGGCTGCAGCTTTGGCGCCGAGGTAACCCCGGGGAGATTTACCGCACTGACGATCTCCTGCCAAATGTCATCCGGGCTGCGGATGTGGTCCCGCCACTGCCGGAAGTAGCGGCCGTTGCCGTCCGGGATCAGGTCGTCCACTGACAACTGGTCCGACCGGGAGTTGCTGGAGCGGGTTACCCAGTTGCCCTCCTCGTCCACCTGGAACCGCAGTCGGCGCCCGTCCGCATCGGTGGCGTACTCGCTTTTGTACTGAATGACGTTCTCGTACATGGACAGCGGGGCCGGATCCAGGGCGCTGTTTACCCGGCCGGCCTTGCCCACGATCATGTCTACTTCCGGAATGGTGGTGACGGCCATGTCGAGGGTCCGGAGGTTATTCAGGTTTTCGGCGACGCCGGCGTGGGGCATGGCCGTAGGCATGAGCAGGAAAGCTCCTTCGCCCAGTGCGGGCATGAATTCTTCACCGATGCTCCGGTACACCCCGAAGCCGGCGGCGGTAATCAGGACGATCAGCAGTAGAAATAGATATTTCACCCGCAGCAGGAAGCGCAGGATCTGCTCGTAGAAGTGGATGACCACCCAGAAGAAACCCAGGAATCCGCCGGCGACCACGACGATGAAGAGAAAGTTCAACCACTGGCTGTCGTCGACCCCCAGGGGCATCCAGATCCCGGCCAGCAGCCAGGTCAGGAGAAGGGCCAGCAGAATATTCACCGCCCGCTTGCCGTAGGTTAGGTAGGCCGGGCGCGGACGGTTGACAGTGGCACCCGCGCGCCGCCGCGCCCTCAGGGAAAACAGCTGGTGCGCCAGGGCGGGAATGAAGACGATGCTGACCAGGATGGCCGCCACCAGGGCAAAGGTCTTGGTGAAGGCCAGGGGGCGGAACAGCTTGCCCTCGGCGGCCTCCATGGTAAATACCGGCAGGAAGCTGATTACCGTCGTCGCCACCGCCGTCAATACCGCCGAGGCCACCTCCATGGTCGCTTCGTAGATGCTTTCGAGCTTGCTTTCTCCGGGGGGCGGGTTCTCCAGGCGGTTGACCATACTCTCCGCCAGAATGATGCCCATATCCACCATGGTGCCGATGGCGATGGCGATGCCGGACAGGGCCACGATGTTGGCGTCCACCCCGAAGTAGCGCATGGCGATGAAGCAGATCAGTACCGCCACCGGCAGGGTGCTGGCCACCAGCAGGGAGGAGCGCAGGTTGAACAGCACCAGGATGATCACGATCGCAGTAATGAGTATCTCCAGGGAGAGGGACTCCTCCAGGGTGCCGATGGTTTCCCGGATCAGGTTGCTGCGGTCGTAAAAGGGTACGATGGTGACCTGACTCACGGTACCGTCGGCCAGGGTGCGGGTAGGCAGCCCCGGGGCCAGTTCGCCAATGCGGGCCTTCACGTTCTCGATTACTTCCAGAGGGTTGGCGCCGAAGCGTGCGACAACCACTCCGCCCACGGCCTCGGCGCCGGACTTGTCCAGCAGCCCCCGCCGCTCGGCGGGACCTATGGTTACGCGCGCCACGTCAGCCAGCCGGATGGGCACGTTGTTCGCCTCGGCAACCACGGCGGCCTCCAGGTCTTCCAGGCTCTGCAAATAGCCCAGTCCGCGCACGAAGTACTCCGCCAGGTTGATCTCCAGGGTAGCCGCGCCGATGTCCTGGTTGCTGCCCCGGATGGCGGCCATCACCTGGTCGAGGGTAATGCCGTACACCCGCATCTTCTCGGGGTCGACGTCCACCTGGTATTCCTTCACGTGACCGCCGATGCTGGCGACCTCGCTGACGCCACCGGCGGCGGCGAGTCCATAGCGGACGTAGAAATCCTGGATGCTGCGCAGCTCGTCCAGGTCCCAGCCCCCCACCGGCTCGCCCTCGGGGTTGTGGCCTTCGAGGGTATACCAGTACACCTGCCCCAGGGCGGTGGCGTCGGGGCCCAGGGCGGGTACGGCTCCTTCAGGGAGCAGCCCGCCCGGCAGGCTGTTCAGCTTTTCCAGGATGCGGCTGCGCGACCAGTAAAACTCCACGTCTTCCTCGAAAATGAGGTAGATGCTCGAGTAGCCGAACATGGAGGTGGAGCGCACCGACTGCACGCCGGGAATGCCCAGCAGGGCGGAGGTCAGGGGGTAGGTCACCTGGTTCTCCACGTCCTGGGGCGACTGTCCCGGCCAGTCGGTAAAGACGATTTGTTGGTTCTCCCCGATGTCGGGGATGGCGTCGACGGCCACGGGGTCGCGGGGCAGCCAGTCCAGGCCGTCCCAATTAAAGGGCGCCGTGGCCACGCCCCAGCCGACGAAGCCGAGCAGGAGGAGCCAGACGACTACCTTGTTTTCCAGGAAAAAACGAACGATTGTAGCTAACATAGATCAAGCCTTATCACAACGAGGATAACCCCTGCCGAATACGCGGCACGGGGCAACAAGAGGGATAAGGAAACTACAACCGGAAGACCTGCCAGCGGCTCGGCACATCGATGACGAGCGGGGGCGGTCGGTAATGCTGGTAGCGGCGCAGGGCGGCGTCGAGCAGGTGCAAGGCGGGTGCAGAGAAGCCCGCGGGCGGGGCGGGGGGCAGCGCCCAGGCCAGGGCGGGCAGGGGAGCCGTTTCGCTCAGTTGCCGGTCGTCGTCCCACTGCACGAAATCCTGCTCATCGTCGCAGCAGCCCTTCTTTGCGGGGGCGGCGTGCATCGGGCAGGCCGGAGCCTCGGCGAGGGCCATGGCGCAGGGCTGCTCCTCACCGAATAGGGAAAGCGATTTGAGTTCCCCCATGCAGAAATGGCGGTTCACCGTCACGCCGACGGAGCCAGCGAGCACGGTAAAGGCCAGGAAGAGGGATAACAATCGGTTCACGTGGCAAAAGTAGTTAGATAAATACAACTCACTGCCCCGGTAGTTCATCGGTGATCAACATCCACCGTCGCGGAAAGCCGCAAACAGGGCATTGGTGAGCCCCTGGACCTCCCGCCACCTATGCGGCGCGATGCGGTAACGGCGGGTGGTGCCCGCCACGGCATCCTCAATGAGGCCCACGTCCTGCAGCTCCCGCAGGTGGCGGGAGAGGGTGGGCTGCGAGAGGTCGATGCAGTCCGTCAGGTCGCGGCAGATGCAGCAGTCCACCTCGAGCAGTTTCTCCAGGATGGCGATGCGCGCCGGATGCCCCAGCGCGCGGAACAGGGCCGCCATCTCCAGCTGGGGCTCGGTGTAGGCCTCGGTTTTCGTGACGCCCATGACTAGCAGCATCCATTTCCGGGGACGCAACCGCTGGCGGCAGCGGCCACGTAGGCACCCAGGGAAACGGCCTTGGGCTTCTCGGGGATTCCGCATTTGTCTTTGGCCAGACAGTCGGTCGTGAGGGGGGTGAGCTCGAGTCCTTCCCCGGCAATCGCCAGGCCGAAACGCTGAATGGTTTCCGTGCCCTGGTACTCCACTTCGAGGTCCAGGTCGCCGAGGCCGAGCTGGGTTTCCGCCAGTTCGATGATGTGCACCAGCTTGCCGGGGGCCAGCCGGTGGTTGTAGTCGTCGGCCGACCAGAGCTGGAGGCTGGCCATGCGCTCACGTCGCAGGGTGCCACCGCAGTCGATGAACGATTTGGTCACTTCGCCCACCTCGGTAACGTGGAAATGGGAAGGGACCAGGCTGCCGTCCGGGAGGCTGATGGTGAAGTTGTCCACCTGACGTAGCCAGGTCTTGAGCTGGGAGAGTTTCATGGATTGTGGGTTTGTTAATATAGCAATATTGCTATGAACGGCGCGGGTAACCGGGAAGTTGCTCCCTGAGAAATATTTAGTCGTAGGCCAGCAACCGCAGGGCGTTGAGGACCACCACCATGGTGGAGCCCTCGTGGGCAATGACCGCCGGACCCAGGCTGGCGATGCCGAGGAGGGTGAGGGGTACCAGCACCGCCACTACGCCGAGGCTGATCCAGAGGTTCTGGCGGATGATGCGGTGGGCCGCCCGGCTGAGGCCGATGGCGAAGGGGAGGTTGTCGATGCGGTCGGCCATCAGGGCTACGTCGGCGGTTTCCAGGGCTACGTCGGAACCGGCGGCACCCATGGCCACGCCGACGGTACTGCTGGCCATGGCCGGGGCGTCGTTTACCCCGTCGCCGATCATGGCTACCCTACCTTCTTCGGCCATCAGCCGCCGGATGGCGTTCACCTTGTCTTCGGGCAGCAGGCTGCCGAGGGGGTCGGTGATGCCGATGTCGCGCGCCACGGCGTCGGCCACCCGCTGGTTATCGCCGGTGAGCATGACCATGCGCTGGATGCCGAGCTTGCGCAGGGCCGCCAGGGTGGGCCGGGCGGTGGGCCGGGCGACGTCCATCACGGAGATGATGCCCAGGTAGGTATCGCCCCGGTGCACCAGCATGGCGGTGTGGCCGGCGGTCTCCAGTTCCGTCATCTGGCGGTCGATGTCGGGGGGAACATCCCTGCCCGTCGTTTCCTGCAGCAGCCGGCGGTTGCCGATGTGGACGGTCTGTCCGTCGTAGCGGGCCCGGATGCCGCGGGCGGTGAGGGCCTCGAGGCCGCTGGCGCGGATTTCCACGGGGCCGCCCAGTTCCTCTTCTCCTCCGGCGACGATGGCCGCAGCCAGGGGGTGATCGCTGAGTTCCTCCACCGCAACGGCGGTGGTGAGCAGCTCTCGCCGGCTGATACCGGCCGCGGGCAACACGGCCGTAAGCCGGGGTTTCCCTTCGGTGAGGGTGCCGGTCTTGTCGAAGGCGATGGCGGTAAGGCCGCCGAGGTCCTCCAGGGGGCGGCCGCCTTTGACCAGTACACCCCGCTGGGCCGCACGGGCCACTCCTGCCAGTACGGCGCTCGGGGTGGAAATGGCCAGGGCGCAGGGGGAGGCGGCTACCAGGACGGCCATGGCCCGGTAGAAGCTCTGCTGGAAGGTTTCATCGAGGACCAGAAAAGCGAACAGCAACAGGCTCACCAGCACCAGCACGGCGGGCACGTAGTTGCGCTCGAAGCGGTCGGCGAGCTGCTGGGTCGGCGATTTCTGGTTCTCGGCCTCCTGGACCAGGGTAATCAGTTTGGCCAGGGTGCTGTCGCGGGCGGGTTTCAGTACGCGGACCTCCAGTACGGAGCCTCCGTTGACGGTACCCGAGAAGGTGCGGTGCTCGGGCGGTAAGGTCGCCAGATCGATGGCCCGCTTGGTGGGCCCCACGGGCATCTTCTCTACCGGGACGCTCTCGCCGGTGATGGCCGACTGGTCCACGGCGCCGGTCCCGCTGATCACCACCCCGTCGGCCGGGATCTTGGTGTTGGGCTTGACGACCACCACGTCGCCCACGCGGAGGTCCTCCACGTCAACCTCATGGGTATCGCCGTTTCCGTCGCGCAGCAGGGCCGTGGCCGGGGCGAGTTTGGCCAGGGCGGAGATCGACTTGCGGGCCCTGGCCATGGCGTAGTGCTCCAGGGCGTGGCCGAGGCTGAACAGGAACAGCAGCAGGGCGGCTTCCCCCCACTTTCCCAGGGCGGCCGCGCCGGCCGCGGCGACGATCATCAGGAAGTCGATCTCGAAGCGGCCCGCCCGCACGCCTTCATAGGCCTCCAGGGTGGCGTAGTAACCGCCGAATAGTATGGCGGCGACGTAGAGGATAATGCCTACGGGTTCGGACAGATCGGTGAGCAGGGCCAGCAGGAGTCCAGCCAACCAGAACACGCCGCTGGCGGCGGCGAAGTAGAGTTCCGTGCGTTCCCCCAGCAGCCCCGGGGCGTGGGCGTGCTGAGCCGCGGCACTTTCGGTTGCGGGGGGTGGGGGAGGGTGGTTCATAGGGGCGGTGAATGCGCAGGGTCGACTACAACTTACACGCTTTTCCGGGATTCCAGGGTGCGCCGCCCGTAGTCGGTGAAGTAGCGGTGG
Source organism: Neolewinella marina (assembly GCF_002631205.1). Classification (GTDB taxonomy): domain Bacteria; phylum Bacteroidota; class Bacteroidia; order Chitinophagales; family Saprospiraceae; genus Neolewinella; species Neolewinella marina. The sequence continues at coordinate 651,601 of NZ_PDLO01000002.1, read as the reverse complement.
CCGCTCAGGAAGGCGGCGTTCTGCTGGTTCCAGTCCTCGTCGCTCACGTCGATGCCGAGCTCGCGCCGCCACTCCTCGCGGAGCATTTCCTGGTAGTGGTCGTAGGTGTTGAAGGAGAGGTGGTACAGGTCGGCGTCGCAGATCACGGCCTCCAGCTTGGTCTTTGGATGTTGCGGCATGGTCGTCACCTCGATGCAGCGCACCACGGCGTCGATGCGGTCGGGCGGATACTGCTCGCCCTCCAGCCACCGGCGGGCGATCTCGGCGCTCACTTCCTCGTGGCCGGTGTAGGTCCTGATGTGGCCGGTGTCGTGGAACCAGGCGGCCAGCATGACTACCTCCAGTTCCTCCTCGGTGAGCTGCTCCTCCCGCCCGATCTTCAGGGCGCCCTGGGTGACGTTAATCGTGTGGTGGAGGTTGTGGAAGACCCGGTCCTTGGGCAACTGGTGGATGAGCAACTGGGTCACGTAGCGGCCGGCACGGTAGAGGATGGAGTTGCGGTGGGTATTCATGGGGGTCGGTGAAGGCGGGGAAGGGGGGAGCAGGCGGTCCGGGGCGGCGGGGCCGGTCCGGGTCGACGAAAAATACCACACATTGTTAATAATGTGTCATTTAACCCCTCTGCAGCCCGTGTTCCGCCCGTCCCCGCAGGGAATATTGTCCGCAGCTCCCAAGTTTGAAAATCCTTTCTTACTTTTGCGCCTCAATTGTAACCCCTTCCCTTACTTAGAAGCTCAGATAAATGGCCAACATCGGTAAAGTCAAGCAGGTAATCGGACCCGTCGTCGACGTATCCTTCGCCACCGAAGGCGCCACGCTGCCCGCCATCCTCAACGCCCTCGAGATCACCCGTGAAAACGGGGAGAAGCTGGTGCTCGAAGTGCAGCAGCACCTGGGCGAAGACGCCGTCCGCACCATCGCCATGGACGCCACCGACGGCCTGACCCGCGGCGTTGACGTGCTCGACACCGGTATCCCCATTGCCATGCCCGTAGGCCCGGCCATCAAGGGACGCCTCTTCAACGTAGTCGGCGAGCCCATCGATGGTATGCCCGCCGTACCCAAGGGAGCCGACGCCCGGCCCATCCACGCCGACGCGCCGATCTTCGAAAACCTGGCCACCGACCGTGAGCCCCTCTTCACCGGCATCAAGGTGATCGACCTGATCGAGCCCTACACCAAGGGTGGCAAGATCGGTCTCTTCGGCGGTGCCGGAGTAGGCAAGACCGTACTCATCCAGGAGCTGATCAACAACATCGCCAAAGGATACGACGGTATCTCGGTATTCGCCGGGGTAGGGGAGCGTACCCGTGAGGGCAACGACCTTCTGCGCGAAATGATCGAAGCTGGCATCATCCGCTACGGCGATGCCTTCAAGGAGGACATGGAGCACGGCGGCTGGGACCTCAGCAAGGTAGACATGAAGGAGCTCGAGCAGTCGAAGGCCACCTTCGTGTTCGGACAGATGAACGAACCTCCCGGCGCCCGCGCCCGGGTAGCCCTTTCGGGACTGACCATCGCGGAGTACTACCGCGACGGCGACCTGAGCGACCCCACCGGCGGCCGCGACATCCTCTTCTTCGTCGACAACATCTTCCGCTTCACCCAGGCCGGTTCGGAAGTATCCGCCCTGCTGGGCCGGATGCCCTCCGCCGTAGGCTACCAGCCCACCCTGGCCACGGAAATGGGTCTGATGCAGGAGCGGATCACCTCCACCAAGCGGGGATCCATCACCTCGGTACAGGCCGTATACGTTCCCGCGGATGACCTTACCGACCCCGCTCCCGCTACGACCTTCGCTCACCTCGACGCCACCACGGTACTGAACCGGAAGATCGCTTCCCAGGGCATCTACCCCGCCGTAGACCCCCTCGACAGCACCAGCCGGATCCTCGACCCCGCCATCATCGGTGAGGAGCACTACAACACCGCCCAGCGCGTGATCAACATCCTGGCCCGTTACAACGAGCTACTGGACATCATCGCCATCCTGGGTCTGGACGAACTCAGCGAAGAAGACAAACTGGTTGTAAGCCGCGCCCGCCGGGTACAGCGCTTCCTGAGCCAGCCCTTCCACGTGGCCGAGCAGTTCACCGGCCTCAAGGGCGTCTTTGTCGACATCAAGGACACCATCAAGGGCTTCAACATGATCATCGACGGAGAGGTAGACAAGTACCCCGAGGACGCTTTCAACCTGGTAGGCACCATCGAGGACGCCATCGCCAAGGGTGAAAAGCAACTCGCCGCCAACGCAGCATAATCAGTTACGGCAGTACGGTAGCCCCGTACTGCCGTACTAACTCTACTGAAGTACTGCCGTCTTACCCCCAACGCGACTACTATGAAGATCTCCATCCTCACCCCCGACCGTACCATCTTCCAGGGCAACGTGACCAAAGTGGCCCTGCCCGGTACCGACGGCAGTTTCCAGCTGCTGGACAACCACGCTCCCCTGGTTTCGAGCCTGACGGAGGGACGGGTGACCATGGTGACCGCCGCCGGCGAGTACAGCTACTACGACGAGGACGCCAAAGGGATGACCAAGGACAGCACCGCAAACCGGAGCCTGACCTTCACCATCGACCGCGGCTTCGTGGAGGTGCTCAACAACGAGGTGAACCTGCTGGTGCAGGGCGCGCGCAATATGCGGTAGCCCCCCGGCCCCCGGGTTTTCACTCCCCCTTATTCCAATTTTCGCTGATTAATTATACCGGCCGGCTCCCGCAGCTTCAGGGTGCCGCCTGACTTGCCGTGGGCCGTGCTACGGGCTTCCCCAGGAACTGGAGGACGGCCTCGTTAAAGCGCTGCACCTCTTCCAGGTTGCAGAGGTGGCCACAGCCCTCGATCACCACCAGCTGGGCGTGGTGGGCCTGCTTCTTGGCAAAGCGCTGGGCGGCCTCAAGGAAGACGTGGTCCTGCCCGCCCATTACGATGAGGCTGGAGGTATGCAGCTTGCGGCGGTAGAAGCGGCGTACGATCGAGAAGAAATCGCGGTACAGCCCCAGCCACTTCAGGAACTCCCCCGGGGTGAGCTTCTTCGACTGCAGGCGATAAAGCCGGCGGCTGGGGGCGTGGTTCTCCCGCGGCAGAACGATCAGGATGAAAGTATCGTAGATCCAGCGGAAGGGTACGAAGTAGCTCAGAAATTTCCCGCTATGGGCGAAGAGGCGGATCTTCCAGTCGGCCTTGAACACCCCACCGGCCATGATCATGGACTCGATCAGCTCGGGGCGGCGGTCGTAGAGGCGCTGGAGCACGATGCTGCCCAGCGACAGCGAGAGGAAGTGGGCGCGGGTCACGCCGACGTGGTCGATGGTGCGCAGCACGTCGTCCGTCACGATGTCGAAGTCGTAGGTGCTGTATTCTGGCTCCAGGTCCTTGCTGTAGCCATGGTCGCGCATGTCGATAAGGAGCAGGTTGAAAAAGGGCTTGAAGGCCTTCACCTGGTGCTTCCAGGTGATGGAGCTGCCCCCGGCGCCGTGGATAAATACCATCCACTCCGCCGGCGCGTCCTGCCGGTGAATCGTATGGTGAAGGATGCCTGCGGCGCGGACTTTCTGCTTCATAGGGGTACTAACGTCCTACCATCGTTAAGGGTTTGTAAGGTAATGGCCCGGAAGCCGCCCCTGGTATTAAGCCTACATTAAATCCTGGTCCGGGCCGGGCGCAGCCTCACTTTATACCTTAATTTCACGTTTGCAAACAACTGCCAGCCACCAGTTTAGCGCATCAGTAAACGAGATCACCACCCCGTGTCCTATCACTCCCGTCGGATGAACGACCGTTACCTTCAGCTCGCCGTTTTCCGGCTCAACGACATGTGCGTTGGGGTGCAGGAGGGTATGGATCGCTTCCTGGCCACCGCCGCCCTGGAGAAGATGCCCGGGGTGGAGGCCACCTTCTCGTGGCTGCGCAAGCGCGGGGTACGCATCTGTCTGCTCAGCGACTACAACCGCGCCGATACCGAGCTGCTGCTGCGGCGGCTGGGCTGGACGGTCGACGAGACCGGCACGGTACAGGAGATCATCACCAAGCAGAAGCGGTACGACAACGCCATCGGCCTGGCCCTGGAGCACGCCGGCCTCGAGGGGCCCGGGCTGTGCTTCGCCGCCGTGGACACCCCCCGCCTGCTGCGGCAGGCCTCGGCGGCCCGCGTCCACTTCGCCCTGGCGGTATGCAACGGCCGCCACACCTACCAGGAATTGGCGGTGGCCCCCCACCACGCCATGCTGGATTCCCTGATCCAGCTGCCCAATTTCCTGCTCGAGCACCTGCCCGAAACGGAAACCCGTCCGCCGGCTCCCCAGGCGGGTGGCAGGTTCTCCCTGCCGCGGCTCCGGCTGCCCCGACCTTTATCCAGGCGGTAAGCGTTACCTTCGCGGCTGCAAACCGCCGAAGTATGAGTTTCTTTAAGAAGTTTTTTACCCCCGAGAAGAAGGAAGACCTCGACAAGGGGCTGGAAAAGACCAAGCAGGGATTTTTCAACAAGTTGGGGCGGGCCGTGGCCGGCAAGGACCGGGTCGACGAGGAAGTACTCGACGAGCTCGAGAGCGTGCTCATCTCCAGCGACGTGGGCCTGGACACCACCATCAAGATCATAGACCGCATCGAGGCCCGGGTGGCCGAAGAGCGTTACCTGAACACCAGTGAGCTCAACGAGATCCTGCGCGACGAGATCGTCAAGCTCCTGGCGGAGCAGAACCAGCGGGACTTCGACGACTACGAGCTGCCCACCACGGAGCGGCCGGCCGTCATCCTGATCGTCGGCGTCAACGGGGTAGGGAAGACCACCACCATCGGCAAGCTGGCCCACCAGTTCAAGCAGCGGGGCCACCGCGTGGTCCTGGGCGCGGCGGATACCTTCCGGGCGGCGGCCGTCGATCAGCTCGGCATCTGGGCCGAGCGCGTGGGCTGCGACTTCTACAGCAAGGGCATGAACACCGACCCGGCCGCCGTGGCTTACGAAACCGTGCAGTACGCCATGAAGAACAACTGCGACGTGGCCATCATCGACACCGCCGGACGACTGCACACGAAGTTCAACCTGATGAAGGAGCTGTCGAAGATCAAGCGTTCCGTTACCAAGGCCCTGCCCGGCGCGCCCCACGAGGTGATGCTGGTGCTGGACGCCACCACCGGGCAGAACGCCATCGAGCAGGCCAAGGCCTTCACGGAGGCCACGGAGGTGAACGCCCTGGCGCTGACCAAGCTCGATGGCACGGCCAAGGGCGGGGTAGCCATCGGCATCACCGACCAGTTCCAGGTACCCATCCGCTACATCGGGGTGGGCGAGGGCATCGACCACCTGCAGGTATTCAACAAGCGGGCGTTCGTCGACAGCCTCTTCGGTGATACTTTCTAGGGCCGCCGGCGCGCGGGTTCCCAGGCACCCCGAAAGGGCCGCCAGCGTGGCAGCTGACCCCGCTATAACGGACTGCGGACCCGGCACCGCCCGGGGCGAAAAGACCCGGCACCTGCCCTCCGGGGCAAAAAAATGGTCCGGATAGTCAAGACGTTAGGTTTTACCAAAAGAAAAACATACCTTTGTGCTCGCTTTTTCAGGAGGTAGGCCTCTGGTAACATAAAAAGCGTTCGTAAAGCAAAGAAAACGTATGCCTACAATCAATCAACTAGTGCGGAAGGGCCGCAAGCAGATCAAGGAGACGAGCAAGTCGCGCGCCCTGGATGCCTGTCCGCAGAAACGCGGCGTCTGTACCCGCGTGTACACTACCACTCCCAAGAAGCCTAACTCCGCCCTGCGGAAGGTGGCTAAGGTGCGTCTTACCAACGGTATCGAGGTGATCGCCTACATCCCGGGTGAAGGACACAACCTCCAGGAACACAGCATCGTGCTGATCCGCGGCGGTCGTGTAAAAGACCTTCCCGGTGTACGCTACACCATCGTACGGGGTGCCCTGGATACGGCTGGCGTTGCCAACCGCAAGCAGGCCCGCTCGAAGTACGGTGCCAAGCGTCCCAAGAAGTAATTAATAAGTAAGAGGTCACCTCCCAATAGGTGGCCACCGGTCGGGAACGGCCATCTGAAGTTCAGCAACTATGCGTAAAAGAAAACCAAAACTCCGGATCGTTACTCCGGACCCCCGCTTCGGGGACACGCTGGTCACCCAGTTCGTTAACAACCTGATGTACTCCGGCAAGAAGAGCACGGCCTTCGCCGTCTTCTACGACGCCATGGACATCATCAAGGAGCGGGTCGCCAACGAAGAAATCGACGAATACGAAGTGTGGAAGCGCGCCGTCAACAATGCCATGCCGCAGGTTGAGGTCCGCAGCCGCCGCATCGGTGGAGCTACCTTCCAGATCCCGACCGAAATCCGTGGCAAGCGGAAGATGTCGATCGGCATGAAGTGGCTCGTCCGTTTCGCCCGTCAGCGCAGCGGTAAGGGGTTTGCCGAGAAGCTCGCCGCCGAGCTCCTCGCCGCCAGCCGCAACGAAGGCCTGGCCGTCAAGCGGAAGGAAGAGACCCACAAGATGGCCGAATCCAACCGCGCCTTTGCCCACTATGGGCGGTAGAAATTGAGCATCCTCAATTTCCAATTCTAAATTATAAATATCCCCTGCCATGGCAACGGATCTGAAATATACCCGAAACATCGGTATTGCTGCCCACATCGACGCGGGTAAGACCACCACTACCGAGCGTATTCTTTACTACACCGGCATCTCCCACAAGATCGGTGAGGTGCACGACGGTGCGGCCACCATGGACTGGATGGAGCAGGAGCAGGAGCGTGGCATCACGATCACCTCCGCCGCCACCCACACCAAGTGGATCTGGAAGGATCAGAGCTACACCTTCAACATCATCGATACCCCCGGCCACGTGGACTTCACCGTAGAGGTGAACCGCTCGCTGCGCGTACTGGATGGTCTGGTGTTCCTGTTCTGCGCCGTATCCGGTGTGGAGCCCCAGTCGGAAACCAACTGGCGCCTGGCCAACAACTACAAGGTGCCGCGGATCGGATTCGTCAACAAGATGGACCGTTCGGGTGCAGATTTCTTCGCCGTTGTCAAGGACGTAGAGGAGAAGCTCGGTTCCAAGGCCATCCCCCTGCAGGTACCCATCGGTGCCGAGGAGCGCTTCAAGGGCGTGGTTGACCTGATCACCATGCAGGCCATCGTCTGGAACGAAGAGGACCAGGGCATGACCTTCGAGGTAATCGAAACCCCCGAGGACCTGGTCGAAACCGTAGAGGAATGGCGCGAGAAACTGCTCGAGGCCGTTGCGGAATACGACGAGAGCCTGCTGGAGAAGTACTTCGAGGATCCCGAAAGCATCAGCGTAGAGGAGGTCCGCAAGGCCGTCCGCGACGCCGTCACCGACGCCGCTTTCGTACCGATGATGTGCGGTTCCGCCTTCAAGAACAAGGGTGTACAGGCCGTCCTCGACGCCGTCTGTGCCTACCTGCCCAGCCCGCTGGACGTTCCCGCCATCAAGGGTACCCACCCCGACGACGAGGAGAAGATCCTCACCCGCAAGGCATCCGTCGATGAGCCCTTCGCCGCCCTGGCATTCAAGATCGCTACCGACCCCTTCGTTGGCCGCCTGGCCTTCATGCGGGTTTACTCGGGCAAGCTCGAGGCCGGTTCTTACGTAAAGAACACCCGCAGCGACTCCAAGGAGCGGATCAGCCGCCTCTACCAGATGCACGCCAACAAGCAGGAGAGCATCGACAAGGTAGAAGCCGGTGACATCGCCGCCGCCGTAGGTTTCAAGGACATCCGTACCGGTGATACCCTCTGCGACGCCGACCACCCCATCGTACTGGAAAGCATGGTCTTCCCCGACCCCGTAATCGGAGTAGCCGTGGAGCCCAAGACGCAGAAAGACATCGACAAGCTGGGCATGGCCCTGAGCAAACTGGCCGAGGAGGATCCTACCTTCCAGGTCAAGTACGACGAAGACACCAACCAGACCGTCATCAGCGGTATGGGTGAGCTCCACCTGGAGATCATCGTCGACCGCCTGAAGCGGGAGTTCAAGGTGGAAGCCAACGTAGGTGCCCCCCAGGTAAACTACAAGGAAGCCCTCTTCAACACCGTCACTCACCGCGAGCGCCTCAAGAAGCAGTCCGGTGGTTCGGGTCTGTTCGCCGACATGAGCTTCGACCTCGGCCCCGCCGACGAGGAGTTCCTGGAAAGCGAAGACTTCAAGAGCGGCAAGGAAAGCCTGCAGTTCGTCTGGGACATCGTTGGTGGCTCGATCGACAAGAACTACCAGAAGCCGATCCGTGACGGATTCAAGGCGATGATGAAGAACGGCGTTCTGGCCGGCTACACCATCGACAGCATGAAGGTGCGGGTATTCGACGGTGCCATGCACTCGGTCGACTCCAAGCCGATCGCTTTCGAACTCTGTGCCAAGGAAGGCTTCAAGGCTGCCGCCAACCAGGCCCAGCCCAAGCTGCTCGAACCCATCATGGAGGTCGTCATCATCACCCCGGAAGAGTACACCGGTAACGTAATCGGTGACCTCAACCGTCGCCGCGGTCTGCCCAAGGGACAGAACCCCGTAACCGGCGGTGCCGTCCGGATCACGGCCGACGTTCCCCTGAGCGAAATGTTCGGCTACGTAACCGACCTGCGTACCATCACTTCCGGCCGTGCTAACTCGAGCATGACCTTCAGCCACTACGCCGAGGCCCCCCAAGGCGTAGCCAAGGAGATCATCGCCAAGGCACGCGGCGAGGCTTAATCACTAAATCAACCCCGGAGAGAATGCTCTTCGGTTCTCAAGGGGTAAAGGCGTAAGGGAGGGTAGGGCAGTGCCCGCCTCCTTTACTCCCTTACTCCTTACCATCTTGAAATTTAAAACTGGCATGAATCAGAAAATTCGCATTAAGCTGCGGTCCTACGATCATAACCTGGTAGACAAGTCCACGGAGAAGATCGTCAAGACCGTAAAGAACAGTGGGGCCATTGTAACCGGCCCGATTCCGCTGCCCACCGAGAAAGATATTTACACCGTTCTGCGCTCGCCGCACGTAAATAAAAAATCCCGGGAGCAGTTTCAATTGCGCACCCACAAGCGCCTCATCGAAATTTACACCCCCAACCAGAAGACGGTTGATGCCCTGGCGAAGCTGGAGCTTCCCAGCGGGGTGGACATTCAGGTGAAGCTCACCTAAGCGCTGCTCGCTTGCCGCTTCGGCGGCGGTTGGACCATTATTTAGTTAACTGCTCCCTTCCCCAACGGCCGGGAGCATACCGCCCGCTCCCCACTCGCGGGGAAGGCGGATAAATTTAGACCAATGAACGGTATAATTGGTAAGAAAGTCGGGATGACCTCCATCTTCGACGACGCGGGCCGCAACGTGGCCTGTACGGTCATTGAGGCCGGACCCTGTGTAGTTACGCAGGTAAAGACTGACGATACGGATCAGTACAACGCCCTGCAGCTGGCCTACGGCGAGCGCAAGGAGAAGAAGACCAGCAAGCAGCTGGCCGGCCACTTCAAGGCCGCCGATACCACCCCCAAGACCGACGTGATCGAGTTCCGGGACATGAACCTCTCCAAGGCGCTGGGCGACACCGTCACCGTCGATGAGGTATTCGTGGAAGGCGACCTCTGTGCCGCCGTCGGAACCAGCAAGGGCAAGGGCTTCCAGGGTGTGGTCAAGCGCCACAACTTCAAGGGCGTCAACGATGCCACCCACGGTCAGCACAACCGCCAGCGCGCTCCGGGTTCGATCGGTGCCGCCAGCTACCCCGCCCGCGTCTTCAAAGGCATGCGGATGGCCGGTCGCGACGGTGGTGGACGGGTCACGATCAAGAACCTCCGGGTACTGAAAGTATTCCCCGACCGCAACCTGATCCTGGTAAAGGGCGCCGTACCCGGACCCAAGGGTGGAACCGTAATTCTTCACAAGTAAGGCACCCGCCACAAAAAATACATAAACATGAAACTCCAAGTTCATAGTGCAACGGGTGCCGAAACCGGCCGCGAGGTCGAGCTGCCCGAGAACATCTTCGGCGTCGCTCCCAACGAGCACGCCGTTTACCTGGCCGTCAAGGCCTACCTGGCCGCTCAGCGTCAGGGCACCCACAAAGCCAAGGAGCGCGGCGAAGTAGCCGGCTCGACCAAGAAACTGCACAAGCAGAAGGGTACCGGTGGATCGCGTAAGGGCGACATCAAGAACCCGCTGTTCCGCAGTGGTGGTCGCATCTTCGGCCCCCGCCCCCGCACCTACGGCATCAAGCTGAACAAGCGCGTCAAGCTGACCGCCCGGGCCTCGGCCCTGTCGGCCAAAGCCGCCGCCGGAAACATCAAGCTGGTAGAAGACCTCCAATTCGATGCCCCGAAGACGAAGGAATTTGTTAAATTCCTGGACGCCGTGAAGGCCACCGAAGGAAAGGTACTGCTGATCACCGCCGAGAACGACGCCAACGTCTTCCGCAGCGGCCGCAACCTGCCCAACAGCACCATCGTCAGTGCCAGTGCCCTGAACACCTACGAAGTAATGCGCGCCTCCACGATCCTCATCGCCGAGGGTGCAATTGATAAACTGAAGGAGCAATTCGCCGCCTTCGAAACCACAACGACCAATGGCTAAGAATATCCTCATCAAGTCGGTAGTTTCGGAAAAGGCCGAACTACTCAGCGAAACCCGCGAGCAGTACACCTTCGTGGTGAACAGCACCGCCAACAAGATTCAGGTCCGCAACGCCATCGAGGCCCGCTACGGGGTAACCGTAGACTCGGTCAACACGATGAACATGCCGGGCAAGAGCAAGAACAGATCGACCAAGTCGGGCGTCATCCGCGGTCGGGTCTCCGGTTACAAGAAAGCCGTAGTCACCCTGATCGAAGGCGACACCATCGACTTGTACAACGAATATTAAAATAACCCCGGTGGGTGGGGAGCAGCGGGCCAGGGTCGATCTGGGTCACCGTCTTTTTGCTCCGAGATTCACCGGACAACCAGTGCAATAATGCCAATTAAGAAGTTTAAGCCGGTATCCGCCGGATCCCGCTTCCACATCGGTAACAAGTTTACCGAACTGACGGGCGACAAGCCGGAGAAGAGCCTGCTGGCCCCCGTAAAGCGGACCGGCGGTCGTAACCGGACCGGTAAGATGACCGTGCGCCAGCGCGGCGGTGGCCACAAGCGCCGTTACCGTATCGTCGATTTCCGTCGTGAGAAGGACGGCATCCGTGCCGAGGTCAAGACCATCGAGTACGATCCGAACCGTACCGCCTTCATCGCCCTGGTGGAGTACACCGACGGAGAGAAGCGCTACATCATCGCCCCCCAGGGCCTGACCGTAGGCGATACCATCATGAGCGGCCCCGAGGCTACCCCGGACGTAGGCCACTGCATGCTGCTGGGTGACGTGCCCCTGGGTTCCCAGATCCACAACATCGAGTTGCAGCCCGGCAAAGGTGCCGCCCTGGCCCGCTCGGCCGGAACGAACGGCGTACTGATGGGCAAGGAAGGACGCTTCGTGTCCGTCAAGCTGCCCAGCGGTGAGGTGCGTCGCATCCTCAAGACCTGCCGCGCCGTCATCGGAGCTACCTCCAACCCCGACCACGCCCTGACCGTTGCCGGTAAGGCCGGCCGGAACCGTTGGCTGGGTCGCCGTCCCCGCGTTCGTGGCGTAGCCATGAACCCCGTCGATCACCCCATGGGTGGTGGTGAAGGACGTGCCTCTGGCGGTCACCCCCGTTCGCGCACCGGTATCATGGCCAAGGGCCAGAAGACGCGCAACGTCAACAAGGCAAGCAACAAAATGATCATCAGCCGTCGCAAGACCAAGAATAAGAAGTAAATTATGGCACGTTCCCTCAAGAAAGGCCCCTACGTATTCCACAAGCTTTACGACAAGATCGTGAAGTCGCAGGAAGGCGGTCGCAAAGGCATGATCAAGACCTGGTCGCGGGCATCCATGATCGTTCCCGATATGGTCGGACTGACCATCGCGGTACACAACGGTAAAACCCACGTTCCGGTCTACGTTACGGAGAACATGGTAGGACACAAGCTCGGTGAGTTTGCCCCCACCCGTTCCTTCCGCGGCCACGGCGGTAAAAAGAAGTAATTAAAGTACCAGGAACCAAGGTCTGAGTACGAAAGACAGGCGTAACACCCTCGAACCTCGTACTTCAAACTTAGAACTTCGTACTTATCACAGAGTGAAGGAAGAGTAGGTCCTCGCCCCTGGTGGCCCGGCTTACTAACCCGTTCCCTCGTAATTATCCTATCTAATGGAAGCAACAGCAAGTTTAAATAGCATTCCGATGTCGGTCCGCAAGATGCGGCTCGTCGTCGACCTGATCCGCGGCAAGCGGGTAGGAGAGGCTCTGGGTATTCTGGAGTACAGCAAGCAGGAGGCCGCCATCTGGCTGCGCAAGAACCTGCTTTCGGCCATCGCCAACTGGGAGTACAAGACCGACGGACTGGAAAGCGCCGACGAGTACGACCTGGTCATCAGTGAGATCTTCGCCGACGCCGGTGCCCAGATCAAGCGGTTCCGCCCGGCTCCCCACGGCCGCGCCCACCGTATCCGGAAGCACAGCTGCCACATTACCATCAAAGTATCCAACAGCGTTCCCCTGCCCAGCGAGGGAGTGGAAGCGTCCGAACCCGAAACCGTCCAAGAATAACATACCATGGGTCAGAAGACAAATCCAATTGGTAACCGACTCGGTTACATTCGCGGCTGGGACAGCAACTGGTTCGCTGATAAAGACTACGCAGCCAACGTCATCGAGGACGAGAAACTGCGCACCTACCTCGAAACCCGGATCCACAAGGGCGGCATCGCCCGGATCATCATCGAGCGTACCCTCAAGCGGGTAACCCTCACCATCCACACCTCCCGCCCCGGTATCATCATCGGTAAGGGTGGTAAGGAGATCGACCAGATCCGCGAGGAGCTGCGCCGGCTGACGGACAAGGACATCCAGATCAACATCATCGAGATCCGCAAGCCGGAGCTGGATGCCAACATCGTGGCCGAATCCATCGCCAACCAGATCGAAGCCCGGATCAACTACCGCCGCGCCATCAAGACCAGCATCGCTTCCACGATGCGGGCCGGTGCCGAAGGCATCAAGATTCGCATCTCGGGCCGCCTCAACGGTTCGGACATGAGCCGTACCGAAGAGTACAAGGAAGGACGTACGCCCCTCCACACTTTCCGGGCCGATATCGACTACGCACACAAGGAAGCCCACACGGTCTACGGCCGTATCGGCATCAAGGTGTGGCTCTGTAAGGGTGAGGTACTCGGCAAGCGGGACCTGAACCCCAACGCCGGACTGGCTACCAAAGGCGATCGCGACGATCGCCGCGGTGGCGGAGGCTCCGGTGCAGGCGGCGGCCGTGGCGGCCGTCGGGGAGGTGGACGCCGCTAGGCCCCGCCCCAACCAACCCTACTCCAACGCCGGTCGCCTGCCCCGTCCCCTCCGGGCGGGGCAGGCACACCGCCGGCCGACTTAACCGCCCTGGGCGAGAACAACTGAACCGGGGACCATCAAAGAAACCTTTGCGCTGGTCCTCATCCCTGATAAGCAGGGTAGCAGCCGGGAAGACGCCCGTTGCTACCTTGCTTTCTTTTGCTCGGAAGAAAACGGGCCACGGACTTTCGATTGTCCGAGGAAAATCGTACCTTTGCCCCGCTCTAAGAGAGCCCTCTTAAAAATAGTAAAATGTTACAGCCGAAAAGAACGAAATACCGCAAGCAGCAGAAGGGCCGCAACCGTGGCCTGGCTGGACGTGGTACCTTGGTTTCCTTTGGAAGTTTTGGGCTCAAGAGCCTGGATTCCGGCCGGATCACCAACCGGCAGATCGAAGCCGCCCGTATTGCCATGACCCGTCACATGAAACGGGAAGGCAAGGTGTGGATTCGCATCTTCCCCGACAAGCCCATTACCAGCAAGCCGCTCGAAGTGCGGATGGGTAAGGGTAAAGGTGCCCTGGACCACTGGGTTGCCCAGGTACAGCCCGGACGCATTCTCTTCGAACTGGACGGCGTGAGCCGCGAAGTTGCCGAGGAGGCCCTGCGCCTGGCCGCACAGAAGCTGCCCGTACTGACCAAGATCACCACGCGAGTAGACTACCAGGGATAACCCTGCATTCAATAATTCAAAGCTAAATCCGCCGGCCTGCCGCGCGGTCAATCACTTTCCGATGGCGAGTAATAAAACCCTAGAGCTGCGGGACATCTCCGACGCCGATCTTCAGGATCAGCTGAAAGAGTCTACCAGCAGCCTACAGAAAATGACCTTCGATCACACCGTAAACGGTATCGAGAATCCTCTGCAGCTGCGGACCGTCCGTCGTGATGTAGCACGGATCAAGACCGAAATCCGCCGCCGCGAGCTTGAGGCCCTGCCCCAGGAAGAGCTCGCCAAGCGTGACAACATCCGCCGCCGTCGTCGTAAAAAGTAATTACAACATGAGTAACGAGGAAAAGAACACTCCGGAGAACGAACAGCCCAAAGGCAAGACCCAAGAGGGTGGCGTTCTGGAAACGATTACCGGTGCCGCCGATTCGCTGGTAGAATCCGCTACCCACGCCGTGGAGCAGGTTGCCAAGGCCGTCTCCGGTGGCGATGACGCCGCCGCCGCCAACACTTCCGGCCGCAACGAGCGCAAGACGCGCGATGGCTACGTGGTGAGCAACAAGATGGACAAGACCATCGCCGTGGCCATCGAGCGCCGCCTGCAGCACCCGATCTACGGAAAGTACGTAAAGAAAACCAAGAAGCTGATCGCCCACGACGAAGCGAATGAGTGCCAGATTGGCGACCTCGTCCGCATCATGGAGTGCCGGCCCCTCAGCCGGCGCAAGCGCTGGCGCCTGATTTCCGTCCTGGAAAAGGCCAAGTAACCCAATCGTAAACGGCAGTAAAAGAAATTTGAAATGATCCAACAGGAATCACGTTTGCGCGTAGCCGACAACAGCGGAGCCAAAGAAGTACTCTGTATCCGGGTACTGGGCGGTTCTAAGCGTCGCTATGCCACCATCGGCGATCAGATCGTAGTCAGCGTCAAGGAAGCATCCCCCGGTGGCAACGTAAAGAAAGGCTCGGTCTCCAAGGCCGTAGTCGTACGCACCAAGAAAGAGATCCGCCGCAAGGACGGCTCCTACATTCGCTTCGACGACAACGCAGTAGTACTGCTCAACGCCGCCGAAGAGCCCCGCGGAACCCGCATTTTCGGCCCCGTTGCCCGAGAGCTTCGCGACCGCGATTATATGAAGATCGTATCACTCGCCCCCGAGGTACTCTAAATAAAAGCAGCCATGGCTAACAAGACCTATAAAGACAAGCAGAAGCGGCACACGCCCAAGCTGAAGATCAAAAAGGGCGATCGGGTGGTCGTAATCAGCGGCGCCTACAAGGACCGCACCACCGCCCGTGAGGTGCTGGAAGTATTTCCGGCCGAGAACCGGGCCCTGGTCGACGGCGTCAACATCCGCAAGAAGCACCAGAAACCCACGGAGGATTCCGCCGGCGGCATCGTCGACAAGGCTTCCCCCATTCACATCAGCAACCTGATGCTGGTCGACCCCTCCTCGGAAGAGGTAATGCCCACCCGCGTGGGCCGCAAGCGGGACGAAAACGGTAAACTCCAGCGCTACGGTAAGCGTAACGACAACATCATCGCATAATGAGCTACACGCCAAGACTAAAGAAAAAGTACGACGAGGAAGTACGCAGCAAGCTGCAGGAGCAGTTCGGCTACAAGTCGCCCATGGAGGTGCCCCGTCTGCTCAAGATCGCCATCAACCAGGGCGTTGGTAAGGGTACTCAGGACCGCAAACTCGTAGAGAACGCCGTCAAGGAGATGACCCTGGTCGCCGGCCAGCAAGCCGTCACCACCAAGGCCAAGAAATCGGTATCGAACTTCAAGCTGCGCGACGGCATGGCCATCGGAGCCAAGGTCACCCTGCGCCGCGAGAAGATGTACGACTTCCTCGATCGCCTGATTTCTACCGCCCTGCCCCGTGTCCGCGACTTCCGCGGCATCAACGACAAAAGCTTCGACGGCCGTGGTAACTACACCATGGGCGTATCCGAGCAGATCATCTTCCCGGAGATCAGCCTGGACGACGTGGCCAACATTACCGGTTACGACATCACCTTCGTAACCAGTGCCAAGACCGACGCCGAGGCCCTGGCCCTGCTCCGTGAGCTTGGCCTTCCATTCAAGAATCAGAACAACAACCAGTAATGGCCCGTAAATCACTCATCGCCCGCGAACGCAAGCGGGAGCGCATGGTCGCCAAGTACGCCGAAAAGCGTGCCGCGCTGAAGGCCGCCGGAGAATGGGAAGAGCTGGACAAGCTCCCCCGCAACTCCAACCCCATCCGCCTGCACAACCGCTGCGGACTCACCGGTCGCCCCAAGGGCTACATGCGTAAGTTCGGCCTGTGCCGCGTCAAGTTCCGTGAAATGGCCCTTGACGGCAAAATTCCGGGTGTCCGCAAGGCTTCCTGGTAAACCCCTTACTATTCACAGCCCCGGAAGTTCCACCAGGAAAACCACAGGGCGCAATCTCCTATCATGGCAGTCACTGACCCCATCGCCGACTATTTGACCCGCATCCGCAACGCTCAGATCGCCGGTCACCGCGTAGTAACGGTCCCCGCTTCCCGTACCAAGAAGCGCATCACCGAAATCCTCTACGATCAGGGCTACATCCTGAAGTACAAGTTTGACGACGAAGCTGGCAAAGGACAGCAGGGCGTTATCAGCATCGCGCTCAAGTACGAGCGGGAAACCAAGCGCCCCGTCATCCGCAAACTCGTCCGCGTTTCCAAGCCCGGCCTGCGGCAGTACGCCAAGGCCGATGCCATGCCCCGCGTCATCAACGGCCTGGGTATCGCCATCGTATCCACCAGCAAAGGGGTAATGACGGGCCGCCAAGCCACCGATGCGAACGTCGGCGGCGAAGTACTGGCTTACGTATACTAATCCGCATAGTCCACCTCTGCAGGGCCGCCCCCGGCGGTCCGTAAGATCAACCACAATATTATGTCTAGAATTGGCAAAAATCCGGTAGCGATCCCCTCGGGCGTCACCGTGTCCGTCTCCAAGAGCAACCTGGTGACGGTCAAGGGCCCCAAAGGCGAGCTGACCCAGCAGGTCAACCCCGACATGGGCATTGAAATCGGCGACGACGAGGTACTCGTTACCCGTCCCTCCGACAGCAAGCGCCACCGCAGCTTCCACGGCCTGTACCGTGCCCTCATGGCCAACATGGTCGAAGGCGTAACCAACGGCTACACCCTTACCCTGGAAGTCATCGGCGTCGGTTACCGCGCCGAGAACAAGGGCAACCTGCTCATCCTCACCCTCGGATTCTCCCACCCCGTATACTTCATGGTTCCCGCCGAAGTCAACGTGGAGACCGTGAACGCCAAGGGTAAGAACCCCCTCATCAAGCTTACCAGCAACGACAAGCAACTCGTCGGACAGGTAGCCGCCAAGATTCGCGCCCTGCGCAAGCCCGAACCCTACAAAGGAAAAGGTATCCGCTTCGAAGGCGAAGAAATCCGTCGCAAAGCCGGTAAAACCGCCGCTAAGAAGTAAAAAGATAATAGCCATGCAACTAACGAAACTGAAGCGGCGCAAGCGGATCCACAGCCGCGTCCGGAAAAAGATCCAGGGTACGGCCGAGAAGCCCCGCCTGAACGTATTCCGTTCCAACCGCTATATCTACGCCCAACTCATCAACGACGAGAACGGCACCACCCTCGCCAGCGCCTCGAGCTTCGAAGCCGCCGTTGCCAACGAAGGCAACAAGTCGGACCAGGCCCGCGAAGTGGGCAAGCTCATCGCCGAGCGCGCCAAGGCCGCCGGTATCGACAAGGCCCTCTTTGACCGGGGCGGCTATTTGTATCACGGTCGGGTGAAGTCACTCGCGGAAGGTGCCCGTGAGGGTGGCCTCAACCTTTAAACTAAGCTCCAATGGCTGATAATAGAAACAACAGCGGCGGTGGACGTAGCAACCGGCGCGACAACCGTGACAACCGCGGACGTAACAACCGCGGCGACCAGCACGAATCCGACCTGAAGGAAAAAATGGTAGCCCTTAACCGGGTATCCAAGGTAACCAAGGGTGGTCGTACCTTCACCTTCGCCGCCATCGTGGTGGTGGGTGACGGAAAAGGCAAAGTTGGCCACGGCATGGGCAAGGCCCGTGACATCTCGGAGGCCATCCAGAAAGCCACCGACGTAGCCCGCAAGAGCATGATCAAGATCCCGCTCTTCAAGGGTACCATCCCCCACGAGCAGCTGGGTAAGTACGGCGCCGGTAAGGTGCTCCTGAAGCCTGCCAGCGAGGGTACCGGTGTAATCGCCGGTGGTGCCATGCGCGCCGTCCTCGACATCGCCGGGGTACACAACGTACTGGCCAAGTCGCAGGGTTCTTCCAACCCCCACAACGTGATCAAGGCCACCATCGATGCCCTGCAGAAACTGCGCAGCCCCCAGCTGATCGCCAAGCAGCGCGGCATTTCCATGGAGAAACTTTTCGAAGGCTAGCCCTCATCCACCCCCCGACTCCCGTCGGAACAAACCATGTACAATGGCAACCCTTAGAATCACCCAGGTCAAAAGTGTCATCGACCGGCCCAAGAGCCAGAAAGACACGATGAAGGCCCTCGGTATCAAAAAAATGCACCAGACCGTCGAGCGTGAGGATACTCCGGTAATCCGCGGAATGGTTAACAAAGTGTCCCACCTGGTCGTCGTAGAAGAGTAGTGCCCCGCGCCGGCCGTCACCACGGGTTTTCCCGTCCTACCACTGCCCACGCGGGTAGTGAAATCCCCGGCCTGCGCCAGCTATTCCCCTCCAGCGACCTAAACTAAGAAGCAATGGAACTCAATAATCTCAAACCCGCCGCCGGCTCCACCAAGTCGGGCAAGCGGATCGCTCGCGGACAAGGTTCCGGACGCGGTGGTACCTCCACCCGCGGCCACAAGGGCGCCAAATCCCGCAGCGGCTACAAGAGCAAGCGCAACTTCGAAGGTGGCCAGATGCCCCTCCAGATGCGGCTGCCCAAGCGCGGTTTTAACAGCCCGAATCGCGTAGAATACGTAGCTTTGAATCTCGGCAACCTCCAGGCCATTAGCGAAAAGCACGGTCTGACGGAAATCACTCCCGTAACCCTCTTTGACGCCGGTATCCTCAAGAAGGACGTCCGCTTCAAAGTACTCGGAAACGGTGAGCTGACCACCGCGCTGACCATCACGGCTCACGCCGTCAGCGCCACCGCCAAAGAGGCCATCGAGAAAGCAGGTGGTACCATTACCATCGCCTAAACTACCCTGCCATGAGGTTTTTCGAGACAATTAAAAATATCTGGTCGATTGAGGAGTTGCGGAACCGCATCCTCTTCACCCTCGCCCTTATGGCCGTTTACCGCCTTGGTTCTTTCATCGTTCTTCCCGGAGCGGACATTGCCGCTCTCGAGGCCAGCCTGGCCAACCGGGGAGACGCCAATGACCTGCTGGGACTGATCAACCTCTTCACCGGCGGGGCCTTCAACAACGCTTCGATCATGGCCCTGGGCATCATGCCCTACATTACGGCCAGCATCATCGTGCAGTTGCTGGGCTTTGCGGTCCCTTACTTCCAGAAGCTTCAGAAGACGGAAGGAGAGTCGGGCCGGAAAAAGCTGACCCAGATCACCCGGGCCCTTACGGTGGCCATCACCCTGGTACAGGGTGCCGGTTACCTCACCTACATCCGGTCACAGGGAGGCGTAAGCCCCGCCGTGTCCGAATCGGTGTTCTGGATTTCCGGCATCATCATCCTCTCTACCGGCACCATCTTCGCGATGTGGCTCGGTGAGCGGATCACGGACCGCGGCATCGGCAACGGTGTATCCTTGCTGATTACGGTCGGCATCATCGTCGGACTGCCCGCCGCCCTCGGCTTCGAGTTGCAGTCGCGGTTGCAGGCCGGAGCCCTGCTCATCTTCGTTCTGGAGATGCTCGGCTTCTTCCTGGTAACCATGGCTACGGTGATGATCGTGACCGGTGTCCGCAAGATTCCGATTCAGTTCGCCAAGCGTATGGTGGGACGGGGAGTCGGTGCGGCCCCCTCTACCACGGCCCGGGATTACATCCCCCTGAAGGTAAACGCCTCGGGCGTCATGCCGATCATCTTCGCCCAGGCGCTGATGTTCGTACCCGCCAGCCTGGCCGGCTTTGCCGGTGGCGACGCGGAGACCAGCTGGCTTGCCCTGCAGTTCAACGACTTTACTTCCCCGCTGTACAACATCGTATACTTTGTACTGGTGGTGGCCTTCACTTACGTCTACACGGCGCTGGTGGTCAACCCCAGCCAGTACACCGAATACCTGAAGCGCCAGAATGCCTTCATTCCCGGCGTGCGCGGCGGCACGGAAACCGAAGAATACATCGACTCGATCACCAGCCGGATCACCCTTCCGGGATCCATCCTGCTCGGCCTGATCGCCATCCTCCCCGCTTTCGTAGCCGGGGTTGGCATCAACCAGCAGTTCGCCATCTTCTTCGGGGGTACCTCCCTGATCATCATGGTGGGTGTGGTGCTCGATACCCTACAGCAAATTGATACATATCTGCTCATGCGGAAGTACGACGGACTTTCTAAAGAAGGACGTCTGCAGGGCCGGGGAACCGGCAGCCGGATGCAGCAGATCGGTGCCGATTTCTAGCCTTCAAAATCATAAGTGTTACGGAACGGATGTCCCCCGCGGGGCATCCGTTCTTTTTTGGGACCGACCGCCGGTCTTCCCGCCTTAACTTCCGGAAACCCTCCCCCCCCGTGCGTAACAACCGCTTTGTCCAACTCGTCTTGTCGGCTGTACGCGGAGAAGCCTACGACTACACCTCGGGGAGTATCCGCAAGTCGATCGTCCTGCTGTCCATCCCGATGATGCTCGAGATGGCCATGGAAAGCGTCTTTGCCCTGGTGGACACCTTTTTCGTCGGGCGCATCGGGGTGGAGGCCCTCACCACCATCGGCCTGACGGAGGTGATGATGACCCTCATTTACAGCATCGGCCTGGGGCTGAGCCTGGCCCCCATGGCCTTGATTGCCCGTTTCGTGGGCGAAAAGAATCCGGCCCTGGCGAGCCGGGCGGCCGGTCAGTCCATCGTCCTCACCCTGGCCATCAGTCTGCTCATCGCGGTACCGGGCTACCTCTACGCCGCCGAACTCCTTGCCCTTATGGGGGCTGATGCCTCCGTGGTAGCCGCCGGGGTGGGGTACACCCGAATCATGTTCGCCAGCAACGGCGTCATCATGCTGCTCTTCCTCCTCAACGGCGTGTTCCGGGGGGCGGGGGAGCCCGCGACGGCCATGCGCGTTCTCTGGCTCGCCAACGGGATGAATATTCTGCTCGACCCCCTCTTCATTTTCGGTCTGGGGCCGATTCCCGGATTCGGAGTCGAGGGGGCGGCCATTGCCACGACCATCGGTCGCAGTGTGGGGGTGGGGTACCAGCTTTACATACTCTTCAGTGGCCGGTCGGTGGTCCGTTTGCGGCTGGGTGGGTGGCGGCTCGACCTGGGGATGCAGGCCCGCGTACTCCGCGTTGCCGCTACCGGGGCGTTTCAGTACCTCATCGGCTCGGCCAGCTGGATCTTCCTGGCCCGGATCGTTGCCAGTTTCGGCCCTTCGGCGGTGGCCGGCTACACGGTTGGCATTCGCCTCATTCTCTTTACCCTGCTTCCCGCCTGGGGCATCTCCAACGCGGCAGCGACTTTCGTGGGACAGAACCTCGGGGCGGCCCGGCCCTTACGGGCCGAGCGGGGCGTTTGGTGGGCGCTGGGCATCACCAGCCTTTACCTGGGGCTGCTCTCCATGGGGTACTACTTTTTGGCGCGGCCGCTGGTGCAGGGGTTCACCCAGGATCCCGTGGCCATCGGCTACGGGGTGGATGCCCTGCGGATATTCGCCATTGGTTACGTCGTCTTTGGGCTGGGCTTGATTCCCATTCAGGCCTTCAACGGGGCGGGGGATACCGCTACCCCCTCCCTGCTCAACTTCATCTGCTTCTGGCTCATTGAAATACCCCTGGGCTACTATCTGGCCATCAACCTGGGATACGAGGTCAGCGGGGTAGTCTGGGCGGTAGTACTCGCCGAATGCGTACTGGCGGCCATCGCCATAACGCTGTTCCGCCGGGGCCGCTGGAAAACCAAAGTAATCTGACCTATGACGACGGACACCCTGATCATTGGTGGCGGAGCCGCCGGCTTCTTTGCCGCAATCCACCGCGCGGCCAACCGACCCGGAGAACGGGTGGTCATCCTGGAACGCGGCCGGGCGGTACTTGAGAAAGTTCGCATCAGTGGCGGCGGGCGGTGCAACGTCACCCACGCCTGCTGGGAACCCCGGGAGCTCGTGAAGTTTTACCCCCGGGGCGGTCGG
The DNA here is from genome assembly GCF_002631205.1 of Neolewinella marina. Taxonomy (GTDB): domain Bacteria; phylum Bacteroidota; class Bacteroidia; order Chitinophagales; family Saprospiraceae; genus Neolewinella; species Neolewinella marina. The sequence continues at coordinate 629,201 of NZ_PDLO01000002.1, read as the reverse complement.
GAATTGCTGGGGCCCTTCCACAAGTTCGCCTGTGGAGATACCATGGGCTGGTTCGCCGACCGGGGGGTGGAACTGAAGATCGAGGACGACGGCCGGGTGTTTCCAGTGTCCGACGATTCCCAGACCATCATCGACTGCCTGTGGCAGGAGGCGAAGCGGCTGGGGGTGGTGGTGGTTACCGGCGCCCGGGTGGATTCCATCGCGGCACCCGCGCCCCGCCGCCCGGATGCTGCCGCGGAACCGTCGTGGTGGACCGTAGGGGTCGGCGGACAACGCTACGCCTCCCGGGAGCTCGTGGTGACCAGCGGCAGCAACCCTGCGGTGTGGAAAATGCTGGCCGGACTGGGGCATACCGTCGTGGATCCGGTCCCCTCCCTTTTCGCCTTCAACATCCGCGATCCCCGGCTGCAGGGACTGGCGGGCATCAGTCTGCCCTGGGCCCAGCTGCACATTACCGGTGATGACCTGCGGGCGGAGGGCCCCCTGCTCATCACCCACAAGGGGCTGAGCGGACCAGCGGTGCTGCGCCTCAGCGCCTGGGGTGCGCGGCAATTGCATCCCCGGAGCTATAACTTCGACCTGGTGGTCAATTGGATCGGGCAGCGGGCCCAGGACGTAAGTGCCACCCTCGCGGAACTGCGGGGAGAACGCAGCCGGCAGCAGATCGGCAAGCGCGCCCAATTCGAGATTCCCCTGCGCCTGTGGCAGTCCCTGCTCGCCGCCGCCGGCATTCCCGAAGACCAGCAATGGGCCCAGCTCTCCAACGACCAACTTGACGCCCTTACGGAGCAACTTGCCGGGGGCATATACCGGGTGACGGGGAAAGCAACCAACAAGGACGAATTCACCACAGCGGGCGGCGTGGACCTGCGGGAGGTGGACTTCCGCACCTTCCGCTCCAAGCGCTACCCTTCTCTCTCCCTGGCGGGGGAGGTACTGGACATAGACGCCATTACCGGCGGATTTAATTTTCAGGCGGCCTGGACGGGTGGTTGGCTCATTGGCCAGCAGCCACCGCTTGCGGACTAGAGACCCTCTACAAGCAGCAGGGAGGTCTCCGGCAATGCCTGCTGGGGGGCGGGGGCAACGGGATCTTGAACGGCGTAGGCGGTCGTATCTCTGCTACTGGCCGGCGCGCTCTCCGCAAGCACGGCGGTGGGGGCGGTATGCTCGCACTCCGGCCGTGGCTCAAGGCGGTGGCCGGTCAAATGGCCGGCCGCCTCCGGGGAGTAGGAAGTAAAGGATGTGATAAAGGTGGATGGTGAAGCGGTCGCGGCGGGTGGTCCGGCCAGGAAGGGACCTGAGTTCGCAGGCGGGGGAGCCGATACAACGGGTGTCTCGGGAGAGGGGAAGTAGGCATCCCTGACAGTTCCAACTACCATATAGATGATAGTTGCCACCGCCATCATATACGGCGAGGTAAAAAACTTCATGTTGTGTTGTTCAAGCGAACCAAAAGGTTCAGTGTTGCGTAAGTCAAAACCTAATAATCGGAATTGGCAATAGACCAACTCCACAAGTAATATACGGCCTTGGATGTTCAATAGTCAAGGGCGAAATACAGAAATTGCCCAGACGTTCATCTATTTTGGCTGAAGTGCGACAATTAACCGCTTTTTCCGGGGGCGGCTTATCGGTGGCTGGAGTCCGGAAGCCGCTGGTTAGGGGTCAGGCGGGACACGGCCATGCTGGCCAGCAATCCGGCCAGCATGGCCGTGGTCCGGAAGGGGAAGTCGGCGGGGTAGGGCAGGAAGGCTGGTAACCCCAGGGTAGCGTCACCACCGCCGAAACGCAGCAGGGCGGCCAGCCCAAAACCGGCCAGGGCACCGTAGCGGTTGGTCCGGGGATCGAAGAGGGCGCAGACCAGAGCCGGAAAGAGCAGGCAGTAGACGAAGTCGGAACACAGGAACCAGAGGGCGTAGACGCTCCTTACCTGGAAAGCGATTAGGGTGGCCGCCACTCCGACGATCCAGATACACCGTTGAATCAATACGGCCAGCCGGCTGTCCGGCATCCCGGGATCCACCAGGGGTTTGTAGACGTTCCAGACTCCCATGCTGCTGGCGCTGAGCACGCTGCTGTCTACGCTGGACATTACGGCAGCGGCAACGGCTCCGAGGCCGATGACCGCCACTACCGGATTGGTCAGGTAGCGCACTACCCAGGGCAGGGTGGCGCTGGCGTCGGGGGGAGGCCCGGCGGCGATCAGCGACCAGTCGACCGTGGCGGAGATCATTCCGATCAATACCGGAGCGACGGCGGCCAGCAGGCACACCACGCCGGCAATCAGACTGAGACGGACGGCCGTGTTCTCATCCCGGGCCGCCAGTACCCGCTGGAAGTAGACCTGCCAGGGGATACCGCCGAAGACGAGCAGCAGGGCATAATCCCACCACGTCCAGTACGCCCCGCCAAGCGCCTCCCGCGAAGGGAAGGGACTGGCCGCCGCGCCGAAGGTGTCGCGGTAAGCAGTCCAGGTAGCCCCGAGCCCTCCGGTGTACGACAGGGCAAAGGGTACGATGAGGGCCAGGCCGATGAAGAGGATAAGCAACTGCACCACGTCCGTCATGGCTACCGCCCACAATCCCCCCAGGGCGGTATAGGCCACGGCAATAGTAGCCGAAAGCAGGATGGCGGTGGTGAGGTCGATGCCGAGTACGGTGCCGAAGGTGGCCCCCAGGGCGGTGAGGATGGCGGCGGTCCAGAATAGCTCCCCCGTGAGGGCGGGCAGGAACAGCACGGCCGTCAGCCGCTCGCCGTAGCGCTCGGTCAGGGGGTCGAGCATGGTGCGGTAGCGCCGCCGCCGCATGGTGCGGGCGAAGAATAGTCCGCCGATCACCAGCGAGAGGGCGTAGCCCCAGGGGGCCTGTACCCACACCAGCCCCTGGGTGGCGGTGTATTCCGCCGTCCCGTTGATGAAGCCGCCGCCGACCCAGGTGGCGCTCATGGTGAAAATGGCCAGGTAGAGGGGCAGGCTGCGGCCGGCCAGCATCATGCCGTCGGCGTCGTTGTCCTCCTCCCGCCGCCGTCCAGCGGCCCGGGCGCCGATGTAGTAAACTACGGCGTAGAAGACCGCCATGCTGAAAAAGGCCGGCCAGTGCACGTCCTCCTCGGTAAACCAATAGAGGTAGGCCGCCGCCCCCCCCAACAGGGTGCCGAGGAGCAGCAGGGGAAGTCCTTGGGAACGGAGGGGCATGGGGCAGTTGCGGGGTGAAGGGCACAAAGTACTCTGCCGGGACCTTACTCGCCGGCAAAATCCATACTTTACCCACCATGCCACGCCTTGCCTTTTCCCTGCTGCTTGCCCTGCTGTTCACCGCCTGCGACCGCGGCAACCCGGAGCCGGGTGGACAGGAGGTGCCCTTTCCCGTAGCTCTGGCTCCGGCCCCGCCTCCACCACCATCGCTCCCGGCTCCGGTGGACTACGACACTTCGGAGTGGACGGAACTGATCCGGCTGGATTCCAGTATCGTTCTCGAAATCCGCTACGCTACCGACAACAACTTCATGGAACAGCAGATCTACGATTGTGGCCGCTGCTTTTTCCGGCCGGCGGTGGCCCGGGCCCTGCTGGCGGTCCACGAGGACCTGGGCAGGCGCGGGCTGGGCCTCAAGCTGTTCGATTGCTACCGGCCGGGCCCCTACCAGCAGCGGCTGTGGGACGTGATGCCCGACGCCCGCTACGTGGCCCACCCGGCCCGGGGCAGCGTCCACAGCCGGGGCGCGGCGGCCGACCTCACCCTGGTGAACCGGACGACGGGTGAGGAACTCGAGATGGGAACCCCCTACGATTTCTTCGGGGAGGAGGCCTATACCACCACTACCAATTTGCCGGCGCCAGCGGGCGAAAACCGCCGCATCCTGCAGGATGCGATGGTACGGTATGGCTTCGCCACCATTCGAACGGAGTGGTGGCATTTCAACTTCCGGGGGCCCCGTTTTCCGCTCAGCGAGTGGACGTGGCCCTGTCCGTAGGCAAAACGCTCCCTCTTGCCCGATACCCTCTCCCGCATCCGCTACGCCGTTCTGCTGCCGCCCCTGCTGCCGCTGCTCGGCTGTGCCGTGGTGGCCCTGCGGGAGCCGGTGGGCCTGATCGCGGCGGCCCAGGGCGCGAGCGACTGGGTGCTGGCCCACTTCGACTGGCTCTTTTCCTGGTCGTGTACCGCTTACCTGCCCCTGCTGCTGGCCGTCTACCTTTCTCCGCTGGGCCGGACCGTCATCGGTGGGGCCGGAGCCACCCGCCTGCTCACCCCCTGGCGCTGGTTTGCCGTCACGGCCTGTACCACCATTGCTACCGGCATCCTGTTCTGGGGGATTGCCGAGCCGATCTACCACTTCAGTGACCCACCCCCGGCCGGGGAGGAGAATCCGGCCGTATTTGCCCTTTCCACCCTGTTCCTGCACTGGACCCTCACGCCTTACGCCATCTATACGGTGGGCGGACTGTTATTTGCCCTCGGGTTTTACAGTCACGGACAGCCCTTTTCCCTCAGTACCCTGCTGCGGCCGCTGCTGGGGCCCCGGGTACACACCCACGGCGGGGCCATCATCGACGCACTGTGCCTGTTCGCCCTGGTGGCCGGGATGGCCGCGGCCCTGGGCGCGGGGAGTCTGGCATTGAGCGGGGGGCTGTCTGGCTACTTCGGCGGCGGAGCGACGGGTGCCACACCCGGTCGATTGGCCGTGATCATTGGCGTGGTGGTCACCGCCTTCAGCATCTCGGCGGCCACGGGCCTGCAGCGGGGTATCCGGCTCCTTTCCAATTACAACATCATCGGCTTCATGCTGCTGGCGGGTTTCGTCTTTCTCGCGGGCCCTACCCTCGACACCCTCCGGCTGGCGGGCGGGGGGCTGGCCGACTACCTGGCTACCTTCTGGGCGCGGAACCTGGGCTTCGACTCCGGCATCCCCGAAGCCTGGAGCCACGCCTGGACCGGCTTCTACTGGGCCAACTGGTACGCCTGGGCGCCGATCACCGCCCTCTTTCTGGGGCGGCTGGCCCGCGGCTATACGGTGCGGCGCTTCATCGAAGTGAACCTCCTGTTCACCTCCCTCTTCGGGGCGGGATGGATGGTGGCCTTCGGAGGCACGGCCGTGATGATCGATGGGCAGGGTGGGGGCGTGCTCACGACGGCCCTCACCGCCGGTGGGCCGGAGGCGGTGGCCTACGCCCTGCTGGCGGAACTGCCGGGACTAGCCGTAACTGCCCTGCTGTTTCTCCTACTGGTGTTCCTGTCCTACGTGACGGCGGCGGATTCCAACGTGTCGGCGATGAGCGCCCTCTGCATGCGCGATACCGGGCCGGCCTCCGCCGAGGCGCCCCTGGGGATGAAGCTGCTCTGGGGCGCCACGATTGGTCTCACGGCCTGGGTGCTGGTCAGCTACGCGGGGCTGGACGGCATACGCCTCATTTCCACCCTGGGTGGTTTCCCGGCCATGCTGTTGTTCCTGCTGGGAGCGGTGGGCCTGGGGCGACTGGCCTGGAAAAGCTGGCGGGGGGCAACAAACGGAGCGACCAACCGTAAACTATGACATACCTTGAATGCGGATTGCCCGTTTTCCGTACGGCGCTGGCCTGACCCGGCCATCTGCCCTGCTGTAAGTGGACCACTCCACCCCGAATTAACCCAAACCCCACGCTACCGTACCGCCCATGGCCACCCCCCGATATTCCTCCGACGTCGAAGCCGTCGATGCCCTCGCCCAAGCTTACCAAGACCTGCGTACCGAGATCGCCAAGGTGATCGTGGGGCAGCAGGAAGTAGTTAAATCGGTTTTGATTTCCCTGTTCAGCAATGGGCATTCCCTGTTGGTGGGCGTGCCCGGACTGGCCAAGACGCTGCTCGTCTCCACCATTTCCGAGGTGCTGGAACTCGACTTCAAGCGGGTGCAGTTCACTCCCGACCTGATGCCCACTGACATCACGGGCTCGGAGATCCTGAACGACGCGCGCCACTTTGAATTCAATCCCGGGCCACTATTCGCCAACATCGTGCTGGCCGACGAGATCAACCGCACGCCCCCCAAAACCCAGGCCGCCCTGCTGGAAGCGATGCAGGAGCGGTCGGTGACCGTGAGCGGGGTGCGCCACCCCCTGCCGGCCCCCTTCTTCGTATTGGCCACCCAGAACCCCATTGAACAGGAAGGCACCTATCCGCTGCCCGAAGCCCAGCTCGACCGCTTCATGTTCAACATTCCCCTGGATTACCCCTCTTACGAGGAGGAGCTTGCCGTCGTGCGGGGCACCACCGGGGTTACCCGCAACAGCGTACAGCACGTGCTCAGCGGCGCGGACATCCTCTACTTCCAGCAACTGGTCCGCAAGATCCCCGTCAGCGACAACGTACTGGAGTACGCCGTGAAGCTGACCGGCAAAACCCGGCCCAACACCAGCCGGGCCGGCAAGGACGTCAACGAATACATCAGCTGGGGAGCGGGCCCCCGCGCCAGCCAGTACCTGGTCCTGGGCGCCAAGTGCCACGCCGCCATCAACGGGAAGTACAGCCCGGACATCGAGGACGTACAGGCCATCGCCAACTACGTCCTCCGCCACCGCATCGTACGCAACTACAAGGCCGAAGCCGAGGGGGTAACCGAGGAGCAGGTCATCCAGGGCCTGTTCTAGGGTAGCGGCGCTGCCAAACCCCAACCATGCTTCACCTCCCCTTTCTCTACATCCGGCCCAGCCCCCTCGGGGGGCGGGGGGTTTTTACCGCGGAGGCCATCGCGGCGGGCACCGTTGTGGAGCTGGCCCCCGTGGTCGTACTCAGCGCCGAGGACCGGCAAGCCATCCACGCCACGGGGCTGCACGACTACTACTTCGTTTGGGACGGAGAAGGGGCCGCCATTGCCCTGGGGTACGGCTCGCTCTATAACCACTCCACCACCCCGAACCTGGATTTCGAGATGGATTACGACTTCGACCAGATCCGGTTTACGGCCCGGATGCCCATCGCCGCGGGGCAGGAATTGCTCATTGACTACGTGGTTGGTGGGGGGGAAGAGGTGTGGTTCTGAATCGGAGGGAAAGACCCCGCGCATATTGCCCGGAAACAGTCTTGTCAATTATCGAAAGGGAATGCGGGAAATGGGTATCGTTTTGAATTTAATCAAAGATATATGGCGTTTCATTTGATGAACGATAAATCTAATCCAAAATCATTGCGAAACGTTGTATGTTTGGGGTCAATGATTGCATCTTTGCTAATGCAAGGACGAAGCAACGGCGGCGTTCATAATTTGTAAGGTGATGAAATTGGCAGCCATGCCCGCTTGTCTCGCGGGTGGGGAGGTCGGGATAAACCCAGTTCAGCGCTCCGCGTGAGCGATGCTCTCCGGAGCACTGAAACGGGCTAACCGCCCCGTGCAGGTTCGACTCCTGCCCTTACAGCGATAACGTACCCATTATTGGAGAAGCACGATTTTCCAGCGGGTACCATTTTGTAAGGTGATGAAATTGGCAGCCATGCCCGCTTGTCTCGCGGGTGGGGAGGTCGGGATAAACCCTATTCAGCGCTCCGCACGAGTGATGCTCTCCGGAGCACTGAAACGGGCTAACCGCCCCGTGCAGGTTCGACTCCTGCCCTTACAGCGATAACGTACCCCTTTCCGGAGAAGCACGATTTTCCGATGGGTACCATTTTGTAGGGTGATGAAATTGGCAGCCATGCCCGCTTGTCTCGCGGGTGGGGAGGCCGGGATAAACCACCGTCCAGTGCTCCGCGTGAGCGCCGCTCTCCGGAGCGTTGAAAAGTGGCTAACCGCCCCGTGCAGGTTCGACTCCTGCCCCTACAGCTACGCTTTATTCGGGTTTCCCGACATACGAATGGGCGGCCGCGTTGTTTGCATGCCGCAACCCGAAGCCTTGATCTCCATCATAAGCATCCTTTCCCGCATCCGCCTGCGGTGGCGCCGTCTGCGCCGGCCCCTGCCCCCTTCCGTCGTCGCGACGGCCTGGGCGGACCGGGCTTTTCAGTTCCTCGACCTGCTGTTCGTCTTTGACCTTTACGAGGCCGTGAGCAACCGGCTCACCCCGGGGTTGCGGCGACTGAGCCCCCGGGAGAGGATACTGCTGCAGCCGATTTTTGGCGACAGCGTTCCCTACGACCTTATCCGCATCGACGAGCGGGCGCAGCTGGGGCCGCGGCAGTACCGCTTTCTGTACGTCAGTTTTCACACCATAAACTCCTGGGGCCCGATTTCCGAGCCCACCCTGGTGCACGAGGTGGTCCACGTGTGGCAGTACGTCCACCACGGCGCCCTTTACATTCCCCGGGCCCTGGCCGCCCAGCGCACGGCGGCGGGCTACGACTATGGGGGATTGCCCGGTCTGCGGGCGGCCGAATCCCTGCTGTCCTTCAACTACGAGCAAATGGCGGACGTCATCGAGGACGCCTACCGCCTCGCCAACGGTTACCCGGCCCAGTGGCTGGGCGGGCGAACCGCGGAGGCGCTGCCGAACTATTATCGGTTTATGTACGATCTTCGGGTACGCCAGCTGCCGCAACCCTATTGGTAGTCCCGGACGCGCAATCCGGAGCGGCCGACGTTAGTAGGGTCAGGGCGATCCCCGACCCCATTTTTGACCACGATTACTGAGGTATATGCTTTCCATTTGTATTCCCGTCTTCGGGTACGACGCCCGCCCCCTGGTGCGGGAACTGCTGCGGCAGGCAGAGGCCGTAAGCGAATCGCTCGAGATCCTGGTCTACGATGACCACAGCGAGGACCGGTGGCGGGAGCTGAACCGGGAACTGCGGGAAATGCCGCGGGTCCGCTATACCGAGCTACCCCAGAACGTGGGCCGCGCCGAGATCCGCAACCGGATGGTGCGCGCCGCGGCCGGCAACCGGCTGCTGATGCTGGATGTCGACAGCTGGCCCAACCCCGAACTGCTCGTGCGCTACCTCAGCGCCCCGCCCGCGGCCGTGCTGGTGGGCGGTACGACCTACGCCGAAGAGCCGCCGGAGAATCCCGATTACCTCCTGCACTGGCGCTACGGCCGTCACCGGGAAACCGTGGCACCCGCGCGCCGCCGCCAGGGGCAGTACCTGCAGTTCCAGAGCAACAATTTCATGGCCGAGCGGGACGTATTGCTCACCCACCCCTTCCCCCAGGTAAGGGGGTACGGCCACGAGGATACGCTGTGGGGGCAACTGCTGGCGCCCGACGGGATCGAAATCACCTACATCGACAACCCCGTCGACCACCTGGGGCTGGAACCCACGGAAGTCTTCCTGGAAAAACAGCGGCAGGCCATCGAGAACCTCAAGCAGCTGCGCCGGTCGTATCCTACCCTCACCACACGGCTTACGCGGTTCGCGGATCGTTACCCGGTGCTGTCCCAGGTGGCGGAGTACATTCCCGAGCGGGTACTGCTGCGCTATCTGCTGCGTACCCGCAACCTGAAGGCCCTCGACGTGCTGAAACTGAAGTGGTGGATCAGTGCGTGGGTACCCGCCATAAACTATCGGTGAAGTAGCCCCGGGCGTCCTGCAGGTGGCGCAGGCAGGTGAATTGGGCGGCTTCGGCCATGCCCTCGATTTCCCGCAAACTGTACTTCTGGCTGATCTCTACGGCAATCGCCTGCCATGCCCGAAAGGTGAAGGTTTGGTTGAGGGCCCGGATGGTGACCTCCTGGGCACTGGTGGGCAGCAGGTAGCTGCACGCGGCCCCGGTGGCGGGGTTATAGGTTTCCCAGTGCCGCCAGTGGTCGAGGTCAAAATTACCTTCCAGTTCGCGGTTGATGCGGTGGAGGAGGTTGAGGTTGAAGGCGGCCGTGTGGCCCGTCGGGTCGTTGTAGGCGGCCAGGATCACCGCCGGATCCTTTTTTAGGTCGAAACCGGTCAGCAGCAAATCCCCCGCCGCCAGGAACCCGCGGATGCGCTCGAGCATCCGGACGGCCTCGCCGGGATGGAAGTTGCCGATGTTCGCCCCGGGGAACAGTACCAGGCGGCGGCGACTACCCGTAGAGCGGCCCAGACGATCGAGGGCCTCAAAGTAGTCGCCCTGGATGGCCTGGAATTCCAGTTTTGGCCACCGCAGCCCAATGAGATCGCGGACTTCGGCCAGGGCGGCGGCGTTCAGGTCGATGGGGCGGTAGGCGAAGCGGGCCCCGGCCGCCAGGAATTGCTCGATGAGGAGCTGGGTCTTGCTGCCGTCGCCGGCGCCGAGTTCGATCAGGTCGAAGGGGGCGCCGTCCAGTTCCTCCAGCAGGGCGGGGGCGCAGCTACGGTAAATCTCCGCTTCGGCCCCCGTGAGGTAGTACTCCGGGCAACGCATGATCTGCTGGAAGAGCGCATTGCCGCGCTCGTCGTAAAACCACTTGCTGTTGAGGGTGGGTTGGGGTTGGGAGAGGCCCTGGAGTACGTCCTGTCCGAAAGGGGTAAGGGTGGTAGCGGAGGCGGTCATGGGTTAGCGGTCTGTGGCGAGCCGAATGCCGGTGAATTGCCAGCGTTTGTCGGTTTGGAAGAAGTTGCGGTAGGTCGGCCGGATATGACTCAGGGGGGTGGCGCAGCTGCCGCCGCGGAGGACCATCTGGTTGACCATGAATTTTCCATTGTACTCCCCCAGGGCGCCCTCGGGGCGGGGGTAGCGGGGGTAGGGCAGGTAGGCCGAGTTGGTCCACTCCCAGCAGTGACCGAGTAGCTGGTGGTCGTCGGCGTGGCGGGCGGCGGTGGGGTGGTAGCTGCCCCTTTCCACCCAGTTGCCGTCGCGGTCGGGCTGGGGTTCGTACTGCCGGCAGGCCACTTCCCACTCGAATTCGGTGGGCAGCCGCGCCCCGGCCCAGCGGACGTAGGCGTCGGCTTCGTACCAGCTGACGTGGGTGACGGGCAGGTCCGGATCGATGTCCACCAGTCCGCCGTTCAGGGTATACTGCCGCCATGCGTCGCCCTCCGGGTACCAGTACAGCGGGGCTTTCACCTCCAGGGTGCGCGCCCATTCGATGCCCTCCATCTGCCAGAGCTCAAAGCGGGAGTAGCCCCCGTCGCGGATGAACGCCAGGTACTCGCCATTGGTCACCAGGCGGGAGCCGATGCCGAAATCCTGCAGCAGTACATCGTGGCGGCTGAGCTCATTGTCCCAGCAGAAACCACCCCCCGCGTGCCCGATGGAATAGCGTCCTCCGCTTACCGGGAGGAAGCGGTGGGCAACGGGTGGGGGGCTTTCTGCTTCCCGGGGTTGGTAGATGGGGTACAGGGGGTTGCTGCCGAGGATGTACTTGATGTCGGTCAGGAGCAGTTCCTGGTGCTGCTGCTCGTGGTGAAGGCCGAGTTCGGTGAGGGTGTGGACGGTTTCGTTGCCCTCCTGCAGCAGTTTGCGCATGGCCGTATCCACGTGCCGCCGGTATTCCAGGATCACCTCCAGGCCCGGGCGGGTCATGTTGCCGCGTTGGCTGCGGAGGATGCGGGGTCCCTGGCTCTCGTAGTAGCTGTTGAAGAACCAGTTCAGCCGCTCGTCGAACCGCCGGTAGCCGGGGAGGTGGTCGGCCAGGATGAAGTTCTCGAAGAACCAGGTGGAATGGCCGAGGTGCCACTTGGGCGGACTGACGTCGGGGGCGGGCTGTACCGTGTAGTCTTCGGCGGTCAGGGGTTCACACAGGCGGACCGACTGCCGGCGGACGCGGTCGAAGTGGGGGAGGATACTGGGGCTGCTGGCTACTGTCACGGATATTGGTTATTGCTCCTTCACCTCCACCCCTTTCCAGAACGCAAGGTGGCCTTTGATGTGTTCGGCGCGGGGGTAGGGCTCCGGATAGTACCAGGCCGCGTCGGGGTTGGTCTGCCCGTCGACCGACAGGTGATAATATTTGCAGTCGCCTTTCCAGCCGCAGAAGGTGGTGGTCTCGCTGGCTTTGAAGTACTCGGGACGAATGCTTTCGGGGGGGAAGTAGTGGTTGCCTTCCACCACTACGGTGCGGTCGCTTTGGGCCAGCAGTTGGCCCTTCCAGGTTGCTTGCATCATGATCGGTCTGCTCGGAGGTCATGTAACCCGACCTTGGGCGCGGGGGTTTGGCCCGGCGGTGGCTTATCTTGTCGCCATGCAGCAACCCGCCGTGATCGTAATGGTCAAGAACCCCATTCCCGGAAAAACCAAGACCCGCCTGGCCCAGGACGTGGGCAACGACATGGCCCTAGAAATGTACGGCATCCTCTGTCGGCACACCCGCGATCAGCTGCTGGCCCTCGAGGGGGTGACGCGCTACCTCCACTATTCCGACCACGTAGCGGTGGACGACGACTGGCCCAACCGCGCCTTCATCAAGCTGGTGCAGGTGGGGCAGGGACTGGGCGAGCGCATGGCCGCGGCCTTCGACCACGCCTTCGTGCGGGGGCACGAGCGGGTCATCATCATCGGCAGCGATTGTCCGGGGCTGACGGCCAATATCCTGCGCCAGGCTTTGTCCGAACTGGAGCGCCACGCCCTGGTGGTCGGTCCGGCCAACGACGGGGGGTACTACCTGTTGGGGATGCGGCATCCGCATCCGGAACTGTTCGCTGATATGGAGTGGAGTACCTCGGCAGTGCTCGATGAGACCCTGGCGCGGGCGCAGGTGCAAGGTCTCCCGGTGGCCCGCCTCCCGGTACTTTCCGACGTCGACCACCTGGAGGATTGGTTGGGCTACGGCTGGCCCCTGCCCGAAGGGCTGGAGGAGGAATAGGCGATTTGTACGCTACAGCCGGTTGACCCGGGCGCGCAGGCAGTGGTCGGCCAGGACCAGGGCGGCCATGGCGTCCACGATGGGCACCGCCCGGGGCAGTACGCAGGGGTCGTGGCGGCCCTTGCCGACGACGGTCACCGATTCACCGGCCTCATTCACGCTTTCCTGGTCGGAAATGATGGTGGCCACCGGTTTGAAGGCCGCCCGGAAATAGATGTCCTCCCCGTTGGAAATGCCTCCCTGGATGCCCCCGCTGCGGTTGGTGCGGGTGCGCACCCGGTCGTCGGCGTCGGTATAGAAGGCATCGTTGTGGGCGCTGCCGCGCAGGGTCACCCCGGCGAAACCGCTGCCATACTCGAATCCCTTGCAGGCGTTGATGCTCAGGATGGCTTTGCCGAGATCGGCGTGCAGCTTGTCGAAAACGGGCTCGCCCCAGCCGGGGGGTACCCCGCTGATTACGCACTTGACCACGCCGCCGATGGTGTCACCCGCCTTGCGGACGGCCAGGATTTCCTCCTCCATCCGTGCCGCGGCTTCGGGGTCGGGGCAGCGTACGTCGTTGGAGTCGATGAGCGACAGGTCCAGTTCTTCGTGTTCCTTGCCGGTGCGGATGTCGCCGACCTGGTCGACGTAGCTCCGGATCTTGATGCCAAAACCCGCCAGCAGTTGCTGGGCTACGGCGCCGGCCGCTACGCGGGCGGCGGTTTCCCGGGCCGAGGAGCGGCCGCCCCCCCGGTAGTCGCGGTGGCCATACTTGGCAGCGAAGGTATAGTCGGCGTGGCTCGGCCGGTACTTGTCGTAGATGTGACTGTAGTCCTTGCTGCGCTGGTCCTGGTTGTAGATCACCATTCCGATCGGGGTACCGGTGGTCTTGCCCTCGAAGGTACCTGAGAGCAGTTCCACGCCGTCGCCCTCCTTGCGTTGGGTGACGATCCGGCTTTGGCCGGGGCGGCGGCGGGCCATTTCCCTCTGGATGGCCTCTACGTCGAGGGACAGTCCGGCCGGGCAGCCGTCGATGGTTACCCCCAGGCCAACGCCGTGGCTTTCTCCGAAGGTGGTGACGCGAAACAGGGTACCGTGGGTGTTGCCGGACATGAGGAGCGCAGGATCTGGGGCGGGGGTTCAGGAAGGGCCGCTAAGGTAATCGATTAGGCTTTCAGCCGGCGCTTAAGCGCGGCGGGTAATACGGTAGCCAACGCCAGCCGCAGCCGCTCGAGGTTGCGGAATCCCAGATAGGGGTAAAGCCGGGTATAGCGGCCCACCAGTTCGTAGGGGCGGTCGATGGCCCATTTTGCCGCCGGGCCAAAATGGATGCGATAGGCGACCGTTGCCGCATCGAGATCATAGGTGGCCAGGATGCGGATGGCGCGCAGTAGTGCTCCGAGGAAGAAAGGCGCGTTTTGCTGGAAATAATCCGGCCGGTTGCTGCTGAGGAAATTAATGGTCTCCACGATCAGATCAACAGCTTGGGAGGTTTGGAGGGCCTTGTTGTTGTTGGTTACCCGATGCTCTCCAGCGTGGTGGCGGTAACAGCTACGCACAACCGGATCAATGACGTAGTTGGTCCCCGCCTTTAGCAGCCGAAGGTGCAGATTGGGGTCGTCATAATACGGAGTAGCTTCATTCCAGTTGTTGACCCGGGCCAGGGCCTCACGGCGGTACAGGTTGGCGTTGGTGTTGCCGACGCGGTGGTTCATCACCAAACCGCGAAAAGGGTCCGGATCGGGGATGGATGTGTCGGTCGATCCGTCGGGCCATAAGTTATAGTAGGCTCCAATGACCCACTGGGTTCCTTGATCGACCATTTTAAGTTGGGCGGCTATTTTATCCTCTTCTAAGAAGTCATCAGCGTCTAGAAACTGGACCCACTGTCCCGAAGCGACCGCAAGACCGACATTTCTCGCTGCAGGAGCCCCTTGTTTGTCAGCTGTCAATAGGCGGACGTGATTAGGGAATCGATCCCGAAAATGATGTAGAATATCAGGACTTCTGTCCGTGGAATTATTATCAACCAAAAGGAGTTCCCATCCCCCCGGCACTTGTGACCCTGCCCGAATCGCCGACTCTATTGCTTCGCATAAATAGTTCTCGGCATTGTAAACAGGGATGATTACGGATAGGTCCATAGTCTAGAGAGTTTGCACTGTTATTGGTGCGAAGCTTACCTTTAACCGATGCAATTAACGGTGATTATCTGCACTTACGCTCGTGAGAGTCTATTGGAAAACAGTTTAAAGACTTTGTGTAAACAGACGATTGACCGGTCCCACTATGGTATTGTGGTCGTTGATAATGCGTGTCGCCCGGAAACCCAACAAGTGGTAGAAAAGTACGGAGCGCAGTACGTAATGGAACCTAAGATTGGGCATAGTGTAGCGCGGAACCGTGGAATGCAAGTTACGCGAAGCCCCTGGGCACTTTATCTTGATGATGACATTCAAGCTCCGGTAGATCTAATTGAAAAGTTCCTGGCTAGGATAGTCACTGCACACTACGCCGCCTTGGGGGGTGAGGTGCGCCACTGGTTTTTAACTACCCCACCTAGGTGGCTCGTCCGATACTATAATAAACCTTACCGGCCTGTTGGTCAGACTGAGTATGGGGAACTAAAAGGTGAAGAATATCTTATCGGATGTTTGATCGCGGTTCGGAAATCAGCATGGGAGGCTGTAGGAGGATTTTCAGATAGCGTAGGCATGCATGGAAAGGAGGTAGGTCGTGGAGATGAGGATGAATTTCAACTCCGATTACGGGCAGCAAACTACAAGATTTATTATGACCCTGAGATCTATATTGACCATTTAGTCCAACCCTATAAATATACGCTAAAGGGTCAACTCCAGTTAGCGTATGCATCAGGCCGGGATGGAATAGGGATGCGCGGTAATCATGTTTTGAGCTTGTGGGAATTGTTCCTTCGCCTGGCTTTAATTACTGGTTACAGTGTGCCTTTTAATGTAGCAAGGGTTCTATTTAAACCGGGCTATTACTGGCAGAACGGGATAGTGGATTGCCTTACAAAATATTATTTCGCGTGGGGAGAATTTTTCCCCCACAGGTACAGCAAACGCTAGACATGAAAACCGCCGTCTTCCCCGGATCCTTCGACCCCATTACCCGTGGCCACGTAGAGCTCGTCAAACGGGCCGTACCCCTGTTCGACCGGATCGTGGTGGCCGTCGGTACCAATAGTCAAAAACAGACACTGTTTGATCTGGAGCAGCGCATGGCGTGGTTGCGGGAGGTTTTCGCCGACGAATCGAAGGTAAGCGTGGACAGCTTCGAAGGACTTACCGCCCATTACTGTAGCAAGATCGGAGCCCGCTACCTGCTGAGGGGGCTCCGCAACGCCAGTGACTTCGATTACGAAAAGACCATCTCTCAGCTGAACGAGATCGTGGGGGAGGGGCTGGAGACGATCTTTCTAATCAGCCAGCCGGCCTACAGCCACATCAGTTCCACCATCGTACGGGAAATCATCAAGGGCGGCGGTAATGCCCGGCCTTTCCTTCCGGAAGAGTTACAGCTTCCGGCGCGCTACGATACTACGACCTAGCGTCACCTCGTCGGCGTATTCGAGCTCACCGCCGAAGCTTACCCCCCGGGCGATGCTGCTGATCTGCACCTCGGCCTCCGCGAGCTGCTTGTTCAGGTAGAAGATGGTGGTGTCGCCCTCGATGGTCGGACTGATGGCCATGATGACCTCCTCCACCTCGCCGTCCCGGGCCCGGCTGATGAGGGTGTCGATGTTCAGGTCGGCCGGCCCCACGCCTTCAATGGGGGAAATTACCCCGCCCAGCACGTGGTAAACGCCCCGGTACTGCTGGGTTTCCTCGATGGCCATCACGTCACGGATGCTCTCCACTACGCAGATGATCGACCGGTCGCGGCGCTGGTCGCGGCAGATGCTGCAGGTGGTCTGGTCGCTGAGGTTGCCGCAGGTGATGCAGTGCTGGATATTTTCCCGCATGCGGGCCACGGCGTGGGCCAGCTGGACACTGTCCTCGGTGGGGCGTTGTACCAGGTCGAGGACGAGCCGCAGGGCCGTTTTCTTGCCGATTCCCGGCAGGGAGGCAAAGGCATTGACGGCGTCTTCAATGAGGCGGGAGGAAAATTGCATGCAGAAAAGTGATCTAGAAGGGTAGAAGCGGTAGGTTAGGGGCGTAAAGAGAAGCAGGGCCCGGGGAAAAAACAATCGGTGAGACAATGAGTTTGTTTATCCCGGGAATAGGCCGCAAATTTGCCGCTCCCCGACAACGACCTAAAATAAAGAGATTATGGCTGAGGTGATACGCATGCCCCGGATGAGTGATACCATGGAAGAAGGCAACATCGTAGCCTGGCTCGTGGAAGAAGGTGACGCCGTGGAACCCGGCCAGACGCTCGCCGAGGTGGAAACCGATAAGGCCACCATGGAGCTGGATTCCTTCTTCGAGGGAACCTTGCTCCACATCGCCGTAAAGGAAGGTGCCGTGCCCATCGACGGCGTCATCGCCGTAATCGGAGAGGAGGGTGAAGACTGGAAGGCCGCCATCGAAGGCGCCGGCAACGGTTCCAGCGGAGAAGCTGCTTCCGGACCGTCGGATTCCGCCGAAAGCGACAACACCGCTCCCGCCGAGGCCGCCCCGGCGACCCCCGGTCGGACCACCACCGACGAACAAGGCGGCGACGACCGCCTGAAGGCCAGCCCCCTGGCCCGCGCCATGGCCAAGGAGGCCGGCATCGACCTCAAGGGCATCAGCGGCACCGGTGAAGGAGGCCGCATCGTGAAGCGCGACGTGGAGGAAGCCCGGACGGCACCCGCGCCCGCCGCCCAGCCCCAAACGGCCCAGCCCGCCCCCGCCCCCGCCCAGCAGCCCAGCCCCAACGTGACCGTGGAGCAACCCGCCGCCAAGGTGCCCGGATTCTCCTTCGGCGGTGGAGAGGCCAACTTCGAACAGACCACCGTCAGCCAGATGCGCAAGGTGATCGCCCGCCGCCTGGGCGAATCGAAGTTCACCGCCCCCCACTTCTACGTGACCGTAGAGATCGAAATGAGCAAGGTCTGGGAGCTGCGCAAGCGCATCAACGAGGTTGCCCCGGTGAAGATCAGCTTCAACGACCTGGTCGTCAAGGCCTGCGCCGTCAACCTGCCCAAGCACCCGGCCATCAACTCCAGCTGGCAGGGCGACCACATCCGCGTGAACAAGGACGTGAACATCGGCGTCGCCGTAGCCATTCCCGACGGACTGCTGGTCCCCGTGATCCGCTACGCCAACATGAAGTCGCTGAGCCAGATCAACACCGAAGTGAAGGAGCTGGCCGGCCGCGCCAAGAACAAGAAACTGTCGCAGGACGAGATGACGGGTAACACCTTCACCATCTCCAACCTGGGCATGTTCGGTATCGAGGAATTCACCGCCATCATCAACCCGCCCGACGCCTGTATCCTGGCCGTTGGCGGCATCAACGACAAGCCCGTCGTCCGCGACGGTGAGGTAGTTCCCGGCAAGATCATGAAGGTGACGTTGAGCAGCGACCACCGCGTGGTTGACGGAGCTTCCGCCGCCGGATTCCTTAACGACGTGAAAGCTACCCTGGAAGACCCCATCCGCCTGATGGTGTGAGGGGCTGACCGCCGTGCCGGTGGTCTACCCTAGCGTACCTGAACCTTAACCGCCAGTTGCCGCTGGTGGCTACGCACCCGTAGCAGATAGACACCCGGAGCAAGTCCCGCGGTGGATATCCGCTGCGGGTGCCCTGCTTTCGGGGGGTAGGTGGCCACCCGTTGCCCGAGCGCGTTGTACAGCTCAAGGTCAAGGGGAGTTTCGGTTTCTGCCGTCACTACGGTTAGGGGTGAGCCGGCTGCCACGGGATTGGGGTAGACGGCCAGTAAGTTTTTCCCCTCCTCCGGATCGGTAGTGGGCGTAGCGTCTCCCCGGAAAAGTTTATCGGCCCGCTCGTAAGCGTCGCGACCGACCAGGCGACCGATGCGCCGCCCCGGAATGTCATCGGCCGGAGGGTGGATGCCGCCCCAGATCCGACTCAGGCTGGTTTCCGCCGCCGCGTCCTGGTAGGTGGCCCACTGGAGTACGATGTCTTCGCTGGGGCCTTCCTCGAATACCAGAAATTCATTCTTGCGCGCCACGAATTCACCCACTCCGCCGGGAAAATAGGGGGTGCCCGTCAGGGCGGTCAGCACGGTGGCGGCCGCGGCGCTGAAGGTGGAGTGGCCGGATACGTAGCCCGCGAAGTTGGGGGTCACGAAGTTGGGCCGCTGATAGGGCTCCCAGACCGATGGATTGATCCAGTCGACCCCCGCCGCTTCGATGTCGGCGTCGTCGATGAAGGAATTGCCGATCCAGGCACGGGCCTTCACGGTCATCAGGGCGGTACTGTTCACCACCTCCTGCCCGCTTTCGACCAGCTCGATGAAGCCGGGGTCGAGACGAATGCCCCCGGGGTGGTAGAAGCGGTGGTCTTCCACGGTGGCCTGTCCGCGGCTGGCCAGGAAGCGGATGGCGCTGATCGGGCGGATGTAGTCGTATTTCCCCTTGATGCTCCAGGCCGTGATGGCGGCGTCGTGCATGGCGCCGCCGAGGGTGAGGTAGGCCTTGACGTCGTATTCCAGGGTAGGCAGTTCTTCCCCTTCCCCCCAGAGGCGGCGACTGAACTCGGGGTGATCCATCACCTGATTGAAAATGGTGAACCAGTGGCCGGGCGGGGTCTCCGAATCGGGGCCGTCGGCCCAGAATTCGGCCAGCACCCTGGTGTAGTCGCCCCGCAGCACGAAATTGTCGGGATAGGGTTCCCCGGTGGCGGGGTTTACCGGGTGGCCCGCCCCCGGCTGCCCCCCGGCGTGCTCGTCGTAGAAGGCCCGGTATTCGGCGGCGGTTTCCGGGAGGTCGTCAGAAGCGTTTCCGCGCGCTCCGGGAGAAATGTTCCAGCGGACACTATCCGCGGGGTCGAGGTGGCTGGACCACTTCAGCACCGTCTCGAAGTTCCAGCGGTAGAGGTTGAGGGCGGCGGTATCGGTGGGGTCGTAGTAGGGCGGCGGACCGGGGTCGTGGTACACCGGATTGTTGCCGTAAATCGGCCGGCTGGCGGAGGGTAGGGTCCGGGCCGCGGCGGGGATGGCGAAGGGGGTGACCCGGCCCCAGCTGGCCCCGAGAAAGCCGGGGATGTTGCCGATGGGATTGCCCGACTGGTCGACCACCGTGCCGGGAAAAGCCAGGGGCTGCCAGTGGTTGGGGTCTTCCAGGGTCAGGATGCTGAAGGGGCGGTCGAGGAACAGCGGGGGATTTACGGGGTCGGGGTAGCCGGCATTGGCGTAATCCAATGCCTCGTTTGCCCCGTCGGTCATCCCGTGGGCAATGATGCGGGCGGCGACGTGGTTGCCCAGGGCGGCGGGTCGCGCCCCGTCGGTGTAGTCGGCGGAGGTGTAGGTGGGGTCGTAGCCCAGGCGCTGCATCAGTCGGTCGGCGGCCAGGCGGATGGTATCGTAGCCGGGCGCCCTGGTGTAACGGTGCAACAGCAGCCGGTAGGCCGCGTAACTGAGGGCTTCCTCCGTGGCTGCGTGGGCATTGGGGTAGGGGGGCAGCCCGGAGGAGTCGAGGCGCACCAGAACCGGCGTTCCGCGGCGGTTAACGGTAGCCCAAACATCGTACATGGCCGCCGCGCCGTGGTAGAGGTTGCGGGCGTGGACCACCGGGCGGGCAAAGTCGTGGCGGATGGCCAGGAGGTACACCTCATTCCACTGCCGGGCTACGGAAGGTTCGGACTGAGCAGTCAGGCCGCAACTCAGCGCAAAAGATAAAATCAGGCAGCAAAGGCGCATCAAGACAAGGTTCGTGTACCGGTGTAAAGGTAACGACAGGGGGCGGGGCGGCGGGGCGCGGGTGCCGTGAATAATGGTCGGGTAGTAGGCACCGTGGGCGGGAAACATCCCTTCGGGCCATCTGTTAATAAGGCCTACAACCATCGCCAATGCCCATTCTCTGGATCAGCTTTGCCATTTTCGTGGCATTGCTACTTTTCCTGGACCTGTTTGTTCTCAACGCCAAGGACCACGTACCCCGTACCCGGGAAGCCCTGGCCCAAACGGCAATCTGGATGTCGATCGGCCTGGCGTTCAGCGGGGTGATCTACCTCGCCTACGACAATGGGTGGGTGACTTCCGACCAGCTTCCCCGCACCGCCATGATCAACTACCTTACCGGTTACCTGGTGGAGTTGTCGCTGAGCATGGACAACGTCTTCGTAATTGCGGTCATCTTCGGCTATTTCCGGGTGCCAGCCAAGTATCAGCACCGGGTGCTCTTCTGGGGTATCCTCGGCGCGGTGTTCTTCCGCCTGGCCATGATTCTGGCCGGAGTATATCTGCTGGAGCAGTTCGACTGGATGTTCTACGTCTTCGGCGTGTTGTTGCTGTACAGTGCCTACAAGATGGTGGGCAAGGGCGATGAGGTACATCCGGCGGAAAACCCCGTAATCCAGGTCGTCAAGCGGGTAGTGCCCGTTACCCACGAGTACCACGGCCACGATTTCTGGATCCGCCTGCACGGCAAGCTCCACGCGACCCCCCTGTTCGTCGCCCTGGTGATGGTGGAAACCACCGACATCATTTTTGCCGTCGACTCCATCCCGGCCATTCTGGGTATCACGACCGACTCCTTCATCGTCTTCTCCTCCAATATTCTGGCCGTACTCGGACTACGGGCCCTCTACTTCGTCCTTTCCTCGATGATCGACAAGTTCGGCCTGCTCAAGTACAGCCTCGCCCTCATTCTCACCTTTGTCGGCATCAAGCTGATGCTCCACGAGGTGTGGCATCCGGCGGAGTGGGTCAGCCTGACGGTAATTTTCGTTACCCTGACGGGGGGCATCCTGCTCTCGCTGCTGCGCAAGGCACCCACTCCCCATCCCCCCGATCCCACGGAGATCCGCGAACCCACCGAAGTACCGGATATCTAGGCCTGGCTCAGCTCAGGCTGTCGTAGAACCACTGTTCCGTAATCTCATTCCAGGGTTTGGCCTGCTGCCGGAACCGCTGGATGGAATCGTACACCTCGCCGGTAATGGCGTCAGTGGCGGCGTATTCCTCCATGACCTCCGCCGCGGCCCGGCGGGCCCGGTCGAGTACTTCCGGGGGGTAGGGGCGGATGGAGAGCGTTGGGACCTGCTGTAGCCTGGCCAGGTATTCGGCGTTCTTCGACTCGAAGGCCGAGAGCGTATACAAATTGATGTAGTGGGTGGCCACCTCAAAGATGCGCTGGAGGTCGGCCGGCAGGGATTCGTACTTATCGCGGTTCACGAAGAACTCAAAACTCGTTCCCGGCTCGTGCCAGCCGGGATAGTAGTAGTAACGGGCGATTTCGTGGAACCCCATCACGTAATCGTGGTAGGGACCTACCCATTCGGTGGCGTCGAGGATGCCGCGTTCCAGTCCGGTGTAGATCTCACCCCCCGGCAGAAGCACCGGCGTTCCGCCCAGCCGTTCCAGGACGCGACCGCCGAGTCCGGGCATGCGCATCTTGAGTCCCCGGAAGTCGGCAATGCCCCGGATTTCCCGGTTGAACCATCCGCCCATCTGTACGCCGGTGTTGCCCCCGGCGAAGGGAACCAGCCCAACGTCGGCGTACAGCTTCCGCCACAATTCCATGCCGCCGCCGGCGATCAGCCAGGCGTTCATCTGCTGGGCATTTAAGCCGAAAGGAAAGCCCGCGAAGAACTGTGCGGCCGGAAGCTTACCGGCCCAGTAGTAGGCCGCGCCGCTGCCCACCTCCGCAGCCCCCTGACGCACGGCGTCGAAGGCCTCCAGGGCAGGGACGAGCTCACCGCCGCCGTAGACGGTGATGTTGAGGCGGCCGCCGGACATCTCGCGGCACAGGTCGGCCAGCATCTGGCACCCTTCTCCGAGGATCGGAAAGCCGGGGGGCCAGGTGGTGACCATCTTCCAGTTGTATTGCTCACCGCTAACGGTGGCGGTGGCCGTCTGGGCCTGTCCCCGGCCGCCGAGCAGCCGCAGGGCCACCGGTAAACCAATGGTGCCGGCGGCCACACCCTTGAGTACTGATCTGCGGTTCATGGAGGTTAAGGTACGGTGCCCCAGGGGTTCCCCGGCGGTCCACTGGGTGCCCCGCCTAGCGAACCAGCCGTTCCAGGAAATCATCCTTGTACGTACGCCCGATGGGGATGGTGAGGTGGTCCGGCAGGAAAATTTCGTTGCCGATGACCCGCTCGACGTGGTGGAGGTTGACCACGAATGACTTATGGACCTGCAGGAACTGCTGTCCGTCCAGCCGGTCGAGCCAGGCCCGCAACGAATCCGTGGAGAGGTGCTTTTTCTGGGCGGTTACCAGCTCGGTATAGTCTGCTCCGGCCTGGAGGTAGAGCACCTCCTGGAGGTTGATGCGTACGTGCTCGTGGCCCGATTTGATGAAGATGTCGACGGGATGCTCCGCCGTCGGGGCCGCCGGGCGTTGGGTGGGGACCTTGTTCACCGCCTTGACGAAGCGCTGAAAACTGAAAGGCTTCAGGAGATAGTCCACTACGTCCAGCTCGTAGCCTTCCAGGGCGAATTCGGAATAGGCCGTAGTGAGGATGACGGCGGGCGGGTGGGGAAGCGACTTGAGAAAATCGAGGCCGGACAGCTTCGGCAGGTTGATGTCAAGGAACATCAGGTCAATGGATTCCCGGCGCAGGTGGTCGGCGGCCTGGAGGGCATCCGGGTAGGTGGCCCGCAGGTCGAGGCTGCCGTAGTCGGTAATGTACTTCTTCAGGATCCGCTGGGCGGGCGGCTGGTCTTCGACGATCAGGCAATTCATGGGGCGGCGGTGCTGGTGAGTTGCAGACGGAGGTGGACGACGAAACGGGTGCCGGAATCCTCGATGCGGAGTTCGTGGGCCGGGCCGGGGTAGAGCAGCTGAAGGCGCTTGCGGACGTTGGCCAGGCCAATTCCACCCACAGCCGGGGTGTCGGCAATAACCGGGGCATAGTCGTTGGCGCAGCGAAAGACCAGGGTGCCGTCGGGCGTAAGCCGGAGGTCAATGTCGATGCGGATGTTGTCGGACTGCCCCGCCTGCCCGTGCTTGAAGGCATTCTCGATGAAGACCAGGAGGATGAGGGGGGCGATGCGGTGGTTTCCCGCGGACACCGGAGCCTGGAAGGATACCTCCCCCCGGTCTTCGATCTGTAATTCGTACAGGCGGGTGAAATTGCGCAGCTGCTCGATCTCCCGCGACAGGGGCACGTACCGCTGCCGGCACTCGTAGATCATGTAGCGGAGCACGGCGCTGAGCTCCAGGATGATTTCGGGCGTCTTGGGCGATTGTTCGATCGCGTAGGAATAGAGGTTGTTCAGGTTGTTAAACAGGAAGTGGGGGTTGATCTGGGATTTGAGGAACTCCAGTTCACTCTCCTGCATCAGACTCCGCAATTGCTGCACCTCCCGCTGCCCCCGGGCGGCGTCCCAGGCGAACTTTCCCGCCGCCAGGATGGTCATGATGGGCAGAATCTGGGAGAGGGTAAACAGGACGCCGGGGAAACTCCCGGCCCGCTTGCCCGCGAAGTAGATGGGCTCGAGGATGAGTTCCTCGGTCACGATCACCAGCACGATCACGGTGGCAACGCCGAGCAGGAAGCGGCCGTAACGGTGGCGGTAGATGTAGCGCGGCAGCAACCAGTAGCTGATCAGCAGGGTGGCCAGGGTGTACTGGATGAAATAGGTGACCTCAAAAGGCTCCAGATGGGGACTGGTCCGGTCGAAGGCGTAGAACAGGAACACCACCAGGTGCAACAGGAGCTGGTAGCCGATCTCGGAAGCCGTAATGGGAGAGCGGGCGGGCATGGTGACCAAGGTAAGTATCCCGGGAACGCCAGGACAAACCGCTTCCGGTGAACGGCACAATCCCTCCCCCCAACGCCGGGTGGCGGGTCGGACTGTCGTTGGCGGGGCGGGGATTGCCGTTCGGGGGAATGGATTTGCCGGTTACTGTGGGGAGTTCCATTTTTGAGGGACAATCAAGTTATACCCCGATGCACCACTTTACGCTGTCTGCTGCCCTTACCCTGCTCCTGGTCCTCTTGCACGGCACCTGCGTCCGCGCCCAGACCACGGTAACGGGCAGGGTGGTCGACGCATCCGGGGGGCAACCCATCGAATTCGCTACGGTGATGGTGGCCGATGCCGCTACCGGTACTTCCCGCGGCGGGACGACTACTGACCCCACCGGGAATTTCAGCGTAACGGCACCCCAGGGAGATTTCTACGTGGAGGTCAGCTTTATCGGCTTTCAAACCGCCCGCATCGACGACATTGAGGTAGCGGGGGGCGAGGCCAGTCTGGGCGTAGTTGAACTGGTCTCCCAGGGACAGACCCTGGACGAGGTGACCGTCCGCGCGGAGAAGTCCCAGACCGTATTCAAGCTCGACAAGCGGGTGTTCAACGTGGGGCAGGACCTCAGCAGTACCGGGGCCAGTGCCCTGGAGGTGCTCAGCAACGTCCCTTCGGTGACCGTAACCATGGAGGGGGCCGTACAACTGCGGGGAAGCGGCGGCGTGCAGATCCTGGTCGACGGCAAGCCCTCGGTGATCGCCAGTGAACAGGGTAACCTGCTGGGCACCCTGACCGCCGACATGATCGAGAGCGTGGAGGTGATCACCAACCCATCGGCCAAGTACGACGCCGAGGGGACCAGCGGCATCATCAACATCGTGCTGAAGAAGGAAGAGAAAAAGGGGCTCAACGGGGCCGTCTCCGTAAATACCGGCGTACCCGACAACCACAGCGTCGGGCTGAGCCTGAACCGGCGCACCGAAAAGTTCAACCTCTTCAGCCAGCTGGGCGTCGGCTACCGCTCCCTGCCCGAGGACATCACCACCGTCAACCGGGACCTGAGCGACAACACAAGTTTGTACAGCACCGGGGAGGAATTCCGCAACGAGACCTTCTACAACGTGGTGCTGGGCACCGATTACCACATCAACGAGCGGAACGTGCTGACGCTGTCGGGTAACTTCGCCTACGAGGTGGAAGACCAGCCGTCCTTCACGGAATTCCGCCTGGAGGACGCCGCCGGGGAAACCGCCTCGCGCTGGAACCGGGAGGAAACCACCGAAGCCACCAACCCCAAGTACCAGTTTGAATTCCAGTACAAGCGGGATTTTGAGGACCACAAAGACCACGACCTGCTCTTCAGCGCCATCGGCACCCTGTTCAGCAAGGACCAGGCCTCGGAATTCGTCAACACCACCCTGTCCGGGGACGACAGAAGCGGCCGGCAGCGCACGCGCACCGATTTCGGCGAGCAGACAAACACCTTCAAACTCGACTACACCCGGCCCTTCACGGAAAAGCTCACCGTGGAAACCGGGACCCAGTACGTCACCGACGACGTGCAGAACGACTATTCGGTCAGCAACTACCTGAACGAGGTCTTCGTCGAAGACCCCAGCCTGACCAACGTCTTCAACTGGCGGCAGAACGTGATGGCCGCCTACGCTACCGCCGGCTACGACCTGGGCGACTGGGGCGTGAAAGTGGGCCTGCGGCTCGAGAACACCGACCTGGAAACCGTACTCGAGACCACCGACGAGACCAACACCCAAAACTATACCAACCTCTTCCCCAGCGCCCACACTTCCTACCAACTGACGGAGGCCATCTCCTTCCAGGGGGGGTACTCCCGGCGGGTATTCCGGCCCCGGATGTGGGACCTGAACCCCTTCTTCAACCTCCGCAACAACTTCACCATCCGCACCGGTAACCCCAACCTGCAGCCGGAGTATACCGACAGCTACGAGCTGACGAGCATTTACATCCTGGAGCAGGCCTCGCTGAACTTCGGGGTGTACCACCGCTACACCACCGACGTAGTGGAACGGGTGACCACTTTCCAGGACAACGTGAGCATCAGCAAACCCATCAACGTAGGCACCAACCGGGCCACCGGGGTGGAATTCAATGCCAAGTACGAGCCATTTGAATTCGTGACCCTGACCGGCGACGTGAACTACAACTATTTCAAGCGGGAGGGGGAGCTGGAGGACGTCTCCTTCGACTTCAGTGCCGACCAGCTCAACGGGCGGGTAAGCGGAAAATTCGACCTGCCGCTGGACATCGACTTCGAAGTGACCGGCAACTACCAGAGTGCTTACCAGACCGTCCAGAGCGAAGTGTCCAGCTTCGTGTTCATGGACCTGGGCCTGCGCAAGCGGCTGTTCGAGGGCCGGGGGGCGATCAACTTCAGCGTACGCGACCTCTTCGCCTCCCGCATCGAGGAGCGGGTACTGGAGCAGCCCACCTTTTACCAGTACAGCCGGGAACTCCGGGGCACCTTCGTGACCCTTGGCTTCAGTTACGGATTCGGCAAGGGGGAAACCATGGAGTACCTCGGGCAGCGGCGGCGGTTCTGATCCTCAGCCGTCCGTTTCCACGGACACGGTCAGCCCGTCAACGGCATAGTCGTCGTCCACCGTCTCCAGATATACCCCCGCCACGGCGGCCTTCAGGCTCCGCAGGGTGGCGGCGGCCTGGGAGCGCGGCAATTCCAGGGTTACGGTGGCCCGCTCGGAGAAGTCCTGAGCGGCCATTTCCAGGTTCAGCTGACTCAGGGCGCCCATGACCGGCGTCATGAGGGCGTAGCCGAATTCCAGCGTCACGGTAGTGGTAATGGTACGTACGCCAAGGGGGGCTTCCTCGATACACTGGCGGGCGGCCTCGCGGTAGGCATTGATTAGTCCGGAGGTGCCCAGTTTCGTCCCGCCGAAATAGCGCGATACCACGATGACTACGTCGCTGATGCCGGCCCGGTCGATTTGTCCCAGAATGGGCTTCCCGGCCGTGCCGCCGGGCTCTCCGTCGTCGTTGGTGCGCCAGCGGTCCGGCCCCGGCCCCAGGCGGTAGGCGTAGCAGTGGTGGTTGCACTTCGGATGAGCGCGCCGCTGCTCTTCCTGTACGGCCAGGGCCTCTGCTTCATTGCGGACGGGGCGCAGTACCGCTACGAACTTGCTGCCGCGATCCCGGAATTCACCTTCGGACGGGCCGAGGGGGATGCGGTACTGGTCTTCGGGGAGCTCGGTTTCCATGGTGGGGCAATATACGCCGGGGTGGCCCGGGGCGAGGGGGCAGCCGCTCTCCTGGAAAGGAGGCAAACGACAGCTGTGGGACTGGTGAGATGGTCACGGTCAGACCTTTTGGGAAGGGTGCACTGTAGGGGTTGGTAGGGGAAGCGGTGCGGAGGTAGGGGCGGGGCCCGGGGGATAGTGGCCTGGGGATAGAAGTTTCGGGATAGTCTTCCGCGGATGGACGGCTCCCCTGAGTGGGTGGGAGAACCCACCCGACCGCCGCCGCGCTGGCTCCCCCCATCCGTCCTTACCACCGCCCACGCCGGTGGCCCTTCATCTCCTGGCAAAGGAGAACGAATCGGAGGGCAAAGGACAACCCGCACCCTTTCCGTCCGGTACCGGGGCACGGAGGGCAGATCGTCTATACTGTTGTATTGGTCCGACGGGGATGGGGGCAATCCGGAGGTAATTGATGCAGCAGGGGCACCGTCGGCAGACTTTCAAGGTAGGGTTCATGAATGAATAATGCAAACATTTTGTGGTATTTACTGCGACGAATACCGATCAACCCCGGGTGCCGCTCAGTTGTCTCCATTGCCATGTCGCGTACCTACAAGATCAAAGAGTGCTTCTACACCCTCCAGGGCGAGGGGGCGCAGGCCGGCCGGGCGGCCGTGTTCCTCCGGTTCACGGGGTGTAACCTGTGGAGCGGGCGGGAAGAGGACCGCCACGCCGCCGTCTGCAAGTTCTGCGATACCGACTTCATCGGCACCGATGGCACCAATGGGGGGCGCTACACGCTGGTGCAGTGCGTGGAACTGGTAGCCTCCCTCTGGCCCGGAGGTGGTCGTCCCTACGTGGTGTGCACCGGGGGGGAACCACTATTACAACTCGACGTGCCCCTCATTGAGGCGTTCCAGGCCGCGGGATTCGAGGTGGCCGTCGAAACCAACGGTACGCTGCCCGTTCCGGAGCAAATCGACTGGGTTTGCGTGAGCCCCAAGGCCGATGCTACCCTGGCCGTTTCCGTAGGGGATGAACTGAAGCTGGTTTACCCGCAGACGGAACCTTCCGCCCACCCCTCCCGGTTTGCCGAGCTGGCATTCTCCCACTTCTTCCTCCAGCCGAAAGACGAGGCCGGACAGAACCACCTGTCCGCTACGGTAGCCTACTGCCTGTCGCACCCCCAATGGCGCGTAAGCCTGCAGACCCACAAGATCATGGGCATCGAATAGGTAGAACCGGCTTATTTAGTCTGTTTACAAACTACGGCGTATCAGCTGTTTAGCCGAACAATAAATTGCCGGCAGGCCTTTTATTGGTGTATCTTTTAACCAATAAAACTACATACGACATGGAAGCCACCTGCAAAAATTGTAACCACTGGGAACACGAAGCTCCCGCAGTACAGAACCGGGAAAATTTCGGCGAGTGTGAAGTGCTCAGCGAAAGCGGCATGAAGTACGTTCTGCCCGTGCTGCAGAACCAGTCTGCCCCCACCGGTGCTGAATTCCTGACCGAAGCCAACTTCGGCTGCAATCACTTTTCGCCCGGACGTTCCTGATTACCCACGACATTTATCGACCGTCGAAGCCACGTTTCCTCCCGGAAGCGTGGCTTCGGCAATTCTAGCCCCCGCCGGGCCCAATGCCGCCCCAGCACAGGTACTTGATGGTGAGGTAGTCGTCGAGTCCGTATTTGGAGCCCTCCCGGCCAAATCCGCTTTCCTTGACGCCACCGAAGGGGGCAACCGTGGTGGAGATCAGACCGGTATTGATCCCGACCATCCCGTATTCCAGGGCTTCGGCCACCCGCCAGATGCGGGCGTGATCGCGGCCGTAGAAGTAGGCCGCCAGGCCGTAGGGGGTGTCGTTGGCCAGGGAAATGACCTCGGCCTCCGTATCAAAGCGGAAAACGGGGGCTACGGGCCCGAATATTTCCTCGCGAGCAAGGTCCATGGTAGCGTTCGCATCCAGCAGTAGCGTCGGCTGGTAACAGAGGGCGGCGGCGTCCGACCGGCCCCCGCCGAGGACAACCCGGGCACCCTTTTCCACCGCATCAGCCACCATTCCTTCCACCTTTTCCAGGGCGGCGGTATTGATCAAAGGGCCGATGTCGGTGCCCGGGGCGGTACCCTCCCCGACGCTCAAGGTGGCCACCTCCCGGTGGAGCGCCGCCACGACGGCATCATAAATACCCGATTGTACGTAGATGCGGTTGGCGCAGACGCAGGTCTGCCCCCCGTTGCGGTATTTGGAGACCATGGCACCCGCGACCGCGCCCTCAATATCCGCATCGTCGAAGACAATGAAGGGGGCGTTGCCTCCCAGTTCCAGCGACAGCCGCTTCAAGGTGGCGGCCGACTGCTCCATCAGCGCCTTGCCGGTAGCGGTACTCCCGGTGAAGCTGAGTTTCCGGATGCGGGGATCACTGGTCAGCACCTGCCCCACTTCCCGGGGGCGGCTCGTCGTCACTACGTTGAATACCCCGGCCGGAAACCCCGCCTCGGCGGCCAGGTAGGCCAGGGCCAGCGCGCAGAGGGGCGTATCCTCCGCCGGCTTCACCACTACCGTACAACCGGCTGCCAAGGCCGGGGCTACCTTGCGGGTAATCATGGCGATGGGGAAGTTCCAGGGGGTAATGGCGGCTACCACTCCCACGGCTTGCTTGATGGTGAGGATGCGTGAATCGCTCCGGTGGCTGGGAATAACGTCGCCGTAGGCCCGCCGCCCCTCCTCGGCGAACCACTCCAGGAAGCTCGCTCCGTAAGTGACCTCCCCCCGCGCCTCACTAAGGGGTTTGCCCTGTTCCGACGTCATCAACAACGCCAGGTCATCACGGTGGGCGTGCAACAGGTCGTGCCAACGGCGCAGCAGCGCGGAGCGTTCGCCTGCGGGCCGGGTACTCCAAGCGGGGAAGGCTGCCTGGGCGGCGGAAACCGCTCGTTCCGTTTCCGCTGCCCCCAGATCGGGTACTTCCCCGAGGGTGACCCCCGAAAAAGGGTTGTGCACGGGGAAGCGTTCACCGCTGTCCGCCGGGATCCAGTTCCCGTTTACGTAGGCGGCGGATCGCAAAAGACTGGGATGCTGAAGGTTCATGGCTAGGACTTTTGGTTCGGGTGGCGCTATCGAACACCGGAATTGGGGCAAGAGTACTATGGATACACCTGAACAACCAAAACAACAAAATATGCAACTCAAGAACCTGAAAGTCGCCGCCCTGGCCACCACTGGATTCGAGGAAGTAGAATACACCAAGCCCCGCAAGGCGCTGGAGGACGCCGGTGCCCAGGTTTCTCTCATCAGCCCGCAGTCCGGCAAAATCAAGGCCTGGGACGGCGACGACTGGGGAGGAGAACACGAGGTGGACGTAGCCCTTGACGCCGCCGATCCCGCCCATTACGATGCCCTCCTCCTGCCCGGGGGCGTGCTGAGCCCCGACGACCTGCGCATCAACGACCAAGCCCTTAAATTCGTGAAGGCGTTCTTCGAGCTGGACAAGCCCGTGGCCGTGATTTGTCACGGAGGGCAAACCCTGATTTCCGCAGGATTGGTCAAGGGTCGGACCATGACGGGCTACCAGTCCATCCGTCCGGACCTCGCCAACGCCGGCGCTACCGTTAAGGATGAAGAGGTGGTCGTCGACGGCAAGCTGGTTTCGAGCCGGAATCCCGGCGACCTCCCCGCCTTCAACCGAAAAATGATTGAGGTTTTCGCCCAGCGGGCGGCGGCCACTGCCTGATAAGGCGGGCAGAAAAAATTATATCGGATTAACTTTCTGAACGTCAGTGAACTACCCATGAATGAGCCCTGAAAGACTAAATTTTTGTCTGAAATGCTTGCACCATCGAATTCAGTGATGGTATATTTGCGTCGCAATCGGGCAGGAAGCTGCTCAAAAGCACACCAGGTTTGGTAGTTCAGTTGGTTAGAATGCCGCCCTGTCACGGCGGAGGTCGCGGGTTCGAGTCCCGTCCAGACCGCTCCCTGGTAACCCAACTCCTTGTACATCAAGGGGTTGGGTTTTTTTATTGTCAAAATTGATGTCAAACGCCTCTTGTCTTTGGCAGTAGCCCACTAACAATGGTCGCCTAAGACCAACCTTTGAAGCGGGCCAGGCGAAAGAAAGCATCGTCATGCTGCCACTGAGCCTGCATGTGTTTGACGTAGGCTTTTGTGTAAAGCCCTTTGTACTTCTTTGGCTTGCCTTTTGGCCAAGGTTGGGGAGCGGGCTTTGCCAGCCGCATCATCTTGCTTTCTGTCTGGCTAGCATACATCGCAGATGAAAAAGCTTTTTGACTGTAAAAGTGCCGGCCAATCATGTAGAGCTTGCGGCACTGGTTACCTGTTTTCGGGCAGATAAAGTACCAAACTTTTCCACGATCCTTTCCTAGGTTGCTGGGTTGGGGTGAAAGTCGTACCTGTTGCCTGACTATCTCTTCCGCCTTGGTTTGATAGCCGATGGTCAAGTATGCCACATCTTCGTGGGTTTCCATTAGTAGGGAAGCACTCCCATCGCTGCGGCCGCAATAGGACCACTGAATTGTTCCGTAGATACGCTCCCCTGTCCGAAAATACTTTCGATCAATCAGAAAGCGGAGGGGGATTGATTTATGGTGCTCGATGATCGGCGTACCGGGGCTGGGTCTTCCCATAATATATAACCTAGATAGTTAAGGATGCACTAAACTCAAAGGTACGAAATTTACTTCCAATATTTGGTGTAATTCACTGATAGATAGGTTATTGTAAATTGAATTGCCTGGATATTGTATCGGTTTGAAAAATTTAGGGTTGTAAAGTTGTTCTACCCCCGCCAACCCCCATCAATCAACTCCGCCTGTCCCAAGCTGCTCATCATCTCCGGAGCTTTTCCGCTTCCTGCTGCTGCTTTGCCGTTTACTGAGGCATGAAGGCCGTAGCGATAGCCTCCAGGCCCAGTGGGGCGTCCCCGGCCTACCATAGCAGGTCGCGGAGGGTGGTCACCTGAGCGGTGAGGTCGTTCGCCGGTCCACTTCCGCTTTTCGGCTATCACGTCCATGGGGACTATTATTTGGCTAACTTGCAGTAATCGTTTCAATAGGAAAACCTAGTTTTAGCACCTCGTTACTTATAAATATGAGTCTAGTCAAGTCCAAAAAGCGAGTCGCAGACCATGGGGAGGTGTTTACGCCGCAGTGGATGGTAGAGGCTATGCTCGATCTTGTCAAAGCTGAAACGGAGCGTATTGACGCCCGCTTTCTTGAGCCAGCTTGCGGTAGCGGCAACTTCTTAGTAGCTGTCTTGCGCCGCAAGCTTGCCGCCGTTGAGATGCGGTACGGGCGGTCCCAATTCGAGCGGAGGCAATTCGCGCTCCTTGCGCTTATGAGCCTGTACGGGATCGAATTACTGGCGGATAACATCGCCGAATGCAGGGCTAACCTTTTGGATACGCTGGTCGAAGCACAGGATTTGGACGAATCGGACGACCTTTACCGCGCTGCCTCTCATGTGCTCAACTATAACCTCGTCCACGGCGACGCGCTTGCCATGCACACAATCGCAGGCGAGCCAATCACGTTCGCCGAGTGGGGATACTTGGGGAAGGGAAAATTTCAGCGGCGCGATTTTCGGCTTGATGTGCTGACCCAATCAGCGGCCTTCAGCGCCAAGGATTCACTCTTCGCGCATGTGAATAAGCATGAACTTTTCACGCCCATTCAGACTTACCCGCCAGTAACGTTACGCGACCTTGCCGCAGCAGCGAATACCAACCTTTTGCAATCCCCATGAGTCAGCAAGCCCGGTTCGTCCTCCGGAGTCGCAACCCTGACGTACTCTCGTGCATCGCGAACCTTTCCAACGACGAGGTCTTCACGCCGCCCGAGTTTGCGAGTAAGATGCTCGACACCCTCGCAGATGCGTGGGCCGCCGATCACAATGGGGCCAACCTTTGGGCCAATTCCGACGTGCGATTCCTCGATCCGGTCACGAAGTCCGGTGTGTTCCTCCGCGAGATCACCCGCCGCCTGTCCGACGGGCTGGCTGAGCAGATGCCGGACCTCGAAGCGCGCGTAAATCATATCCTGACGAAGCAGGTCTTCGGCATAGGCATCACCCAGATCACGGCACTGCTCGCGCGGCGAAGCGTGTACTGCTCGAAGCGCGCCGACGGCCAGCACTCCATCGCCCGCAGCTTTGACGATGCCGACGGCAACATCTGGTTCGAGCGCACAGAGCACACTTGGGAGAAGGGACGGTGCGTCTTTTGCGGCGCGAGCCGAGATACCTTAGACCGAGGCGATGACTTTGAAACCCACGCTTACGCCTTTATCCACACCAACAACATCACCGCTCGCATTGCCGGGCTATTCGGAAACGACATGCAGTTCGACGTAATAATTGGCAACCCTCCTTACCAACTTTCAGACGGCGGCCACGGAACGAGTGCCGCGCCCATCTATCAACTATTCGTGGATCAGGCTAAAAAGCTCGATCCGCGCTTTCTTGTGATGATCATCCCATCTCGATGGTTTTCGGGAGGGAGGGGGCTGGCCGAGTTCCGCGACTCGATGCTCAACGACGACCGCATCCGCTCAATTGATGACTACCTCAGCGCATCCGACGTATTTCCCGGCGTCGGTCTGAAAGGCGGTGTCTGCTATTTCGTATGGAATCGGGACAATCCAGGCCGCTGCCGCATTCGTACCCATTATAAGGACTGGCCTGTCTCGGAGGCTTCGCGTTCATTAATAGAAGAAGGGGCAGACATTTTTCTTCGGTTCAATGAAGGAGTTTCGATCCTAAAGAAGGTTATTAGTGTAGAGAGTGGCAACGACGAATTTCTAGCACTTCCTGAAGGAAAGCGCTTCGCCGATCTCGTCAGTTCATTGAGG
This sequence comes from Neolewinella marina, assembly GCF_002631205.1. Lineage (GTDB taxonomy): Bacteria > Bacteroidota > Bacteroidia > Chitinophagales > Saprospiraceae > Neolewinella > Neolewinella marina. The sequence continues at coordinate 594,621 of NZ_PDLO01000002.1, read as the reverse complement.
CCATTTGGATTTCGGACCTATTTTCGCGGCAAGAAGGTTAAATCGACAAACGATGTTCTGATTTACCAGAACGGAGGAATAGCTTACGTAGATCGCGACTCTATCTCGACCGGCCAGGAGTTAATCGATAAATGGAAGATCTATATTGGCCGCGCCGCACCAGGGACAGGAAACAAAGACACGTACCCACACCGCATTCTCAGCACGCCTTTTGTGGGAGAGCCCGGTTCCGTCTCGTCAGAAACTTACCTGTGTATTGGGCCTTTCGACTCAAAGACAGAGGCTGAGAATGCATTGTTGTATATCACATGTCGCTTGACTCGCCTTCTGGTTCTCCTTCACAAGCCGTCTCAAGACGCGACGCGGAGGGTGTACACATTTGTACCTAAGCAGGACTGGACTAAACAGTGGACCGACGAGATGCTGTACGAAAAGTATGGCATCACAGAAAACGAGGTTACGTTCATTGAGTCCATGATCCGCCCGATGGAAGTTGCCAATGACAAATAAGCCTTCAATTGAAGAGATACTCGCGCCCAAACCCGAGGTGCGCCTTTACATCTACGCATGGTCACCCGACGAGCCGCCTGCTGCATACGAAGGGTTGATCAAAGTAGGACAGACAACGTTGGACGACGTTAATTTCCGAATAAGGCAGTCACAGGGTCAAATGCGGCAAGCGTACACGCTGCACTTGACCGCCCAAGCGGAGCGTCATGACGGGACGACCTTTCGGGACAAAGACGTGCGGCAGCGCCTTATAGAAAAGGGCTTTGAGAACGTCATTGTTGAAGGGTCAATTGAGTGGATGCGCTGTACCCCGGACGATGTGAAGACGGCCGTTACCGAATTACAACGGGGGCTCCGGCTAACCGGCACACACCATCAGACGTTTTTGATGCGCCACGAGCAGCGTGAGGCCGTCGAAAAGACACTCTCATACTACAACTCGATCTGGGAGGAGGACTCGAACGCCGTCCCACGCTTTCTTTGGAACGCTAAGATGAGATTTGGCAAGACGTTCACTACCTATCAGCTTGCCAAGCAAATGAACGCACGGCGCGTGCTCGTGGTCACATTCAAGCCAGCCGTAGCCGATGCGTGGCAAAGCGACCTCGAACAGCATGTCGACTTCGACGGCTGGCAATTCTTCTTACGCACAACGGACAGCAATCCCGAAGCCGCCGACCCTGACAGACCGCTTGTCTACTTTGGATCGTTCCAGGATTTACTCGGTACCGATGAAGCAGGCAACATTAAGCTCCGGAACGAGTGGCTGCACACCCTAAATTGGGACCTAGTTGTGTTTGACGAATATCACTTTGGCGCGTGGCGCGAGACGGCCCAGGAGCTTTTCGAGGGAGAAGAAAACGCAAGCGCTGACCTCAAAGGCGAATATGGCACTAACCTGTCCGGCCGTAAAAATAAAAAGGCCACCATTGAGGACTTTGAGAAAGAGTTCACCGAGTTAGGGGACTCGGAGACCAACTTCTTACCCATCACCACGCGAGCTTATCTCTACCTCTCCGGCACTCCGTTCCGTGCCCTCTCCACGGGCGAGTTTATCGAGGAGCAGATATTTAACTGGACCTACACCGACGAGCAGCGCGCCAAAGAACAGTTTGCGATAGAGCATCCTGAAGAGATCAATCCTTATGCCGCGCTCCCCCAGCTCCGCCTCTTAACCTACCAAATGCCGGATGAGCTATTAGCGATTGCCTCAGGAGGGGAATTTGATGAGTTCGACCTCAACGAGTTTTTCAAGGCCTCGGGACGAGGCGCAGCCGCGCGATTCAGGTATGAGCGTGACGTCCAGAAGTGGCTAGACGTCATTCGCGGTGACTACGCCCCGGCAGCACTCGACAATCTCAGAACCGGGACGCGCCCTCCTTTCCCATATTCGGATGTTCGGCTCTTGCCCTATCTCCAACATGCCTTTTGGTTCATGCCGAACGTGGCCGCCTGCCACGCGATGGCGAACCTGTTAAGGGCGCGGCATAACATATTTTGGCGAGATTATACCATCGTCGTTGCCGCCGGGGCGTCTGCGGGAATCGGGCTGGATGCGCTTCCACCCGTTCGCCGGGCTATCGGAAGTGGGTTTGATACGAAAACTATTACGCTCTCTTGCGGCAAGCTAACAACAGGTGTTACAGTTCCCCAGTGGTCGTCGATCCTCATGCTCCGCAACTTGCGGTCGCCAGAAACCTACTTCCAGGCCGCTTTCCGCGTACAATCACCGTGGTCCATCAAAAATCCTCATGGTAATAACCCTAACGAAGAGGAAGTCCTGAAGCCAGTCTGTTATGTCTTCGACTTCGCACCTACGCGAGCTCTCCGCCAACTCTCCGAGTACGGAATTGGACTTTCTCCAAATGAGCCCAACCCTGAACAGGCAGTTAGCGATCTTGTTTCTTTTTTGCCTGTCCTCGCTTATGATGGCGCGAACATGACTCAAATTGATGCGGGCGGAATTCTAGACATAGCAATGGCGGGCACATCAGCCACTCTGCTGGCTCGCAAGTGGGAGAGCGCGCTGCTAGTCAACGTGGACAATGAAACCCTTCGGCGCGTATTAAACGATCCCGAAGCTCTTGCGGCCGTGGAGCGGATCGAGGGCTGGCGTTCCCTAGGTGACAATATTATTGAGACCATCATCAACAAGAGTGATAAGATTAAGGAGATCAAAGCAAAAGGTAAAGAGCGAGACCTCTCCACGAAAGAGAAGAAAGAACTGACGGCTGAGGAAAAAGAGTTTAAGTCGAAGCGCAAACAGATTCAGGCGAAGCTGATCAAGTTCGCTACGCGAATCCCCGCATTTATGTATCTGACCGATTATCGCGAAAACACGTTGCAGGACGTAATAACTAAGCTTGAACCCAACCTCTTTCTGACCGTCACCGGTCTGACCGTTGAAGACTTCCATCTCCTTGTAAGATTGCGGGTATTTAACACCGAACAAATGAACGCGGCTGTTTTTGCGTTCCGGCGTTACGAAGATGCTTCACTACGTTATACAGGAATTGAGAGTCACGAAGGGCTTACTCACTACGGGCTGTACAACACCGTGGTAGCAAAAGAGTGAGAGTTTATTTTCCCCTCATCCCCTTCACGAATGAAAAAATCATTCTCGACTAGCAATAGGTGAAACATAGGTGGGTCGTGAAATTCTCAAGAAATATGGAGAGGCATCCATTGGTTGTCATATTTCAGAAATGCCCGCTCATCAGCAGTAAGTTCCTTCAAGTCATCATTGGCGTACCAAGCATTGATGGGTAAATCATCAGCGTCAAGAAGTTCCCCGGCCTGATTGCGGCTCCAGCCCGCTGGCATCTGCGGCGGACTCGGCTGAGAGTTTTTTTCCGTGGGCTTTATCACTGCTTGCCCATGCATCCTTTGGTGAAATTTATGTGTAGGCGTTGGGGTCAAGTCTTTGTAGCGGATCCCATGGTCAGCACATAGAGCAAAAAGTGTTCCTAAGGTTGCACTACCAGGGCTCCGGAGAGCGGCATCAAATTGCTTATCGGCTTGTCCATGCCGGTATTTTGGATAGAATCGTGAAAGGCGGTGAAAGTACCCCCTTCCCCCTTCGCCTAAACCGGCGGCTAGTGAGCGAGCTAGTCCAAACCAATCAAGGTAACTAGGTGCTATGTCGATTTGCGATTGCTCAACTGCGTCTACGCAGACCTTAACGCGTTCTTCCTCCGTGGTCCGGGGAGTTGTAATAACACACAGCTTTGGCGCTTCAGGAAAACCATCAAAAGCTGGAGCGTGATGATTGAAGTACGCATCAGGATCGTAGCTGTAGAACCTTGCACGGGCTACGTTACGGCAAGCAGAATCCACTCGGATACCATAGGTTAGGAGCCACGATTTGAGCGCATCAAAATGATCTTGGTGGAGTTGGGGATACTTTATTGGCACGATAACCATATAGCCATTGCCCCGTACGGATCGGCCGACATAGGCGGCATTGGCGAGATTGCGAAGTTGCCCATCCAGTACGTCCCAGTTCTCAAGGTGCGGGTTATCGTCAGCATCAATGTCCAAACAGATAAGCCCAGAATGCTGCAGTAAGTCCTCATCTTTTCGTCCATCTGAAAAGGTGCCGGAAACAGTTACCAGGGGCAGCTCCTTTTTCATTTTCTTCTGCCTGGTAGGGTCGGCTTCGGCACGGATCGCTTCGACTAGTCCTCGGTGCTTATCTGAGGTTAACCAGGTAAGAAGGTTTATTGTCTTCGCTTCGTTCGTGGACAGCACGTTGGGATAAGAACTGACCAAAACGTTCAGGACGGAGGTGTCTGTCGCAGTACTCATACTTTTCCCGATTTAGCGTTGAGAATGGCAGGCTGAGGATTACCCACCGGGACAATGGGACGTTGGGACGGTATCCAGGGGGACGCCTTGGGTGTCTGATTATCAATGCTTTGCAATGTCCCTCTGCCAACTGTCTCGCTGTCCCATCGTCCCAGGGGGGACTCCTTGTGGGTAGGAGTGCCGCCCTTGTTTCCGCTCTTTACCCCTAAGGATTTACAGTACCTATGCAGTTTGCTTTTTGACACCTTCGCGTGTCGTGCCGCATCGCGAATGCTCATCCCGCTTCGCACCAATTCGGCACCTAACTTTTCGGCTTCGCTTGCCGGTTCATCAGCTTCAAGACTCTCTTTACTATCTGGGAAAGAGTGATAGACGTCCAAGCTCACTTCCGTCAGTATTTCAGTAATCCGGAGGGCGGCAGTAAAATCCTTATCTGTGCATACGATTCGCTCTGGTAGCTCTTCTAGGCTGTGGTATATTCGTAGCGTAGACAACAGCATGGCAACCCGGAAATGAATGAGGGCGAGACGGGTAAATACTCCAAAGGCATCCTGACCAGTGGCGCTCAAGAAAATGGGGAGTTTTTTCCGGTAGTACGCCACAAAGGCTTCCTCTTGCTCTTTGGTACAGCAAAAAATAATGTGCTCGTCTAGACCTTTCAGGTAAGTGTAGAGCTGATAAACTTCTACCCCCAGCTTCTTGAACTCATCTTCGTAACTGGCTTTTGAAGGGTCGAAGACATTCCGAAACGATGTCTCCGGTTCGATGGTCAAGTAAAGGAAGCGGCTGAATAGGCCATTGCGAACGTTCGGAGTCAACCGGCGTTGTTGATCCGGGGTGCCGGTTAGTAGAACGGCAAGCTCCGGCCGTTTGATTTTCGCACTCCGGTCTACGTCCCGGCGGGTCATGGACACTGGCTCATGGTGAAAGCATTTACGTAAAACGTCGGAGTATTTTCCATGGTCGCTGGCCAATGTCTGAGCTAGGGTATCACCCTCCGTTTCGCACATTATTCCCTTGCCGCCGTTGTCGGCTAAGGTTTGAATAAAGGCGGACGCGGAGGAGTTGGCAGCGATAACCAGCCCCACTTCTTGCGGCCGGCTTCCTTTACGTTCCTCCGCGTCCAAGGCAGCCCAGGCTTTGCAGTTGCGTTCGTATTCCCTTTCGAGTTCATCTTCGATAGGTGCAAGGAGGTGGCGTGCAAAGCTCGCACCGCCCTTTCCAGTACCGTAGTCCCCAATGATAAACACGTACAGTTGGGGAGAAACTAGTTTCCCGTCGTAAACACCTTGGATGTTCGGCGTCACACCTGACAGCAATGCAAGGGCACTGACGAGAAAAACCTGTTTATCGTTCGGCTCTACTAGCAGATGGACGCCTTCGCGAAGTACATAGGGAAGGGCGTCGATAAGGTCCGCATCAAGTAAAGCAGGTGATGGTTTGGGGCTATTACTTTTCTCTCCATACGAAGCTCCGGGAGGGATGATAGCTTTGGTTGTTTGGTTAAGATTCATGTTTCCACGTTTGTGGACCTTCCAGCTACTCCTTACCTTTAATCCGTCACAGATTTTATAGGAAAGGGGTTGCTTACGGGCGGCCCTTTTTTATTGGTAGGTTACTGTTTGATGAGGGCTAAGACTTCCTGCCTTTTGAAGCGGACTTGCTGATTGCCGAAAGGATACTTGGCCAGCTTTCCTCGCCGCACATAATTGTCTATAGTTGCTGTGCTTACATTCAGCAAGCGGGCAGCTTCTCTCTTTTTCAGGTACTCCTCCCCCTGGCCACCAGTGGGCAGCTTCATCAAGGTCAGGCAAGCCTTAACGGCGCGAAGGGTGGTTTGCTCCAGAAGCTCTTCCAGTTCGGCCGGCGTAGTAAGGATGATGTTGTTTGTACTCATGGCATCATTGATTTAGTGATGCCACAAAGAAGGGGGGGGCGCTTTCTGCCAAATCTGCCATTTCTGTTTTTGGCAGTTTTGGCAGTTTTTCTACAAGGCGGAGTGCAACTCTACTCGGTCTTCTTTTTGGTCTTCAAGAGAGTACAATGGCATTCGACTAGAGCCATCACTAATATTAGTGTGAAAGTGAGTGGCAGCGACGGGGCAAAACTCTTGAACGGTCGGGGTGGGTCCCATGAACAGCCCTTTCATTCTAATCACGTCCCATAGGATCGGTAATCTATTTTTCTTTTTAAGCCACTTACCGTTTTCGGTAATCCACCGCAGTTCGGTAAGTGCGGTTTCAACCTTGTTTAAGGTGATTCTGTCGAAATAAGCTAAGAGCCCATTTGACTCTTCCGGCTGTTGTAGCTTGGTAGTCGCTCCTCCTACTGCCCTCAAATAGTCATTGAGAAAATCCCGGTAAACGCTATACATGAAATAGGTGTGGTCAGCATTTCGCCGCGCTATCTCAGCCTCCCGCTGTTGGGTTACGATGCCGCTATCTCTAACCTTTTTAGTGTCGCGTGGGGTGTTGTCAGCAACTTCTTTTTCGTGAGCTATCTGCTGTTGCTGCTGTAGAAGTTGTTCCCAGCGAGATAAGAACTCGGCTACTTGTTCTTCAACCACTTCGGGCCGATCTTCATACTTGGCGAGCACCTCCTTCCAGTGGGCGCATTGTCCGGCAAGGATGGCTTGTTCACTTATACCGCTCCATTTTGCATTGTCAGGATAGAGGTTCCAGTTGGCGCGAATAATTTCAGCAACCCGGTCCCATGTTTCAACTCCTACTCGCCGTTTGGTAGCTTCAAGGGCAGTCAAGGCTTGCAAGTGTTTCGTACGCTCGATGTCATCTAATGGCGGACGGTAGTCCTCCGGAACGGCTTCCCAACTAAGGTGCCAAGGCAAGATCGTTTCCCTGGGTTCTCCGCCGGCAAGAAGGTTCCAATGCCTAGCGCTTAGCTCCCCCTGTAAATAGTCCAGGGCGACTTCGGCGTCTTCTCCGCATATTCCTTCTAGGTACAAATGTGGTGCTTCGCTCTGCGTTAACTCCTCTAAGTAGGTGACAAAATGGGTTGGGGGGGTAGGCCATTCCAAGCCGATTTCCCCGGCTGCTTCCCCCCGTCTCCACGCGTTTCGCAACCGCAATTTCAGGTCAGGGTGACTGTACTCTTCCATCAGTCTCCAGCGACCCACATAGTCCAGCGGAGGATGAGTGACGTGTCGCGCTTCAATGCCCTCCGGAAGATTAGTGGCGAATACTTCACCCGTTTCCGGCACTATCAGTTCACCAGATTTCGGGTCAAATGCTTTTACGACGTTCTCCCCTGCTAGCCGTAGGAAAAAGGAAGCCAACCGTCTGTAGGCTAAAGCCCGGCAATTGACTTCTAATTCGTAAATCGCACGAAGTTGTTCATTTGTCCAGTCAGTACCGGGTTCCTTGAAGTGGTTAAGATCGCTTCTATCTCGAGCAGCGACTTCCTTCCATTTTCTGTAAAGCCGCGCAAATTGATGTCCTAACTCGCTAGGAGTAGCTAACTCCATCTCGATTCGTCGCAAGCCCTCATTTAGGTTAGCAATGTGTTCCAATACACATTCTGCTTGAGCAGGTTCGGGAATTGAACTTACACCTGAACGCTCTAGGCGATCGACCGTTAAGTTGACTACTTTCTGAGCCCACTTTGGACTAGGGTGTATATTTGCCATGCACATTTGTTTGCGGTGGTGCACCATTGATACCAAGCGGGCTGCCCCGTCTTATTCTATCCATCGCTGGAACGGTACCGCCAAAATAAGGCAGCCTCATTTGTGGCAGGATGTGCTCAAATTCAGGTTTTGGGAGGTCCGTATCACCCTTGAACGTGTTAGCCTATTTTTAGGCGGCTATTTGATGCCAGTAGCAGAGGAAGCGGAATGTCCTCTATTTAATTGTTTCCGACTGAGCCAACAAAAGCGGGGGTGGATTGCTCAAGGAGTTTTTTAGTGGCTCGCTCCTTTTGGAACTTGCGGACAGCCTCCAAGCGTTCAGCGAAAAGGTCAGCTGCCCTCTCAGGCGTTGTGCAGATGTACTTAAAGAAAGTGTCCTCTCGGGCGTGGCCAGTGATTTGCATCAGCAGGGCAGCGGGAAAACCAAGTTCGTAAAAGTTGGTGGCGAAAGACCGGCGGGCATCGTGGCTTCTAATCCGTTCGTACTTTGGGAATGATTCGGTCACTGTTTTGCCTGCGCGAGTATGAGTATGGGTCATGCGCTCATCAAGCCCGGCCAGTTTAGCGGCGACTTTGATGTTTTCGTTGTACGTCTGATCTGCCGTCAACGGTAACTTCCAATCGTACTTTTCTAGAATGGCCCGGGCCTCTGGCATCAGAGGGATGTGAACGTATTTGCTAGATTTGCCAGTGTAAATTTTTATTTGCTCATTCCCCTTGTCGCTGACGTAGTAGTGATCTCGAGTCACCCGCTTTGCATCACTTCGGCGTAATCCTGTGTAAGCGTTCAGGACAAATAAGTCCCGTGCCTTTTCAAGGTGGGGTTGGTCGGAAAGGTCACAAGCTAGAAACTGGGCTAGCTCATCTTCATTGAGATAATGGCGGTATGCTGCTTCCTCTGATAATTTGAACTCAGGTAAGAGGTAGGCTTTATTTTCGTGAAAGCCCTTGGCCCCTACATCAGGCCCGGCAGCTTTCATAATGTGTCTCAATCGATAGAAGATATTGGCCACTTGGTTATGGCTCAGGTCGAACTCCTTCCGCTCTAGAAAAGCCCGAAACTTGCGGGCAAAGGATTTGTCAATCTCTCTCCAGTAGATCGATTTGTTGGTGTGTGCTGCGTACCTTTCTAAGTACGTCGCAGTGGTAGCGAGAGGGTCAAAGTTCCGAGGGTTGCTGGCTGTAGCTTTTTGTTCCTCAACGTAGAAACGTGCGAAGCCGTCAAGGGTGTTGATAACCTCTTTTGGCAAACCAATTTTCCCGTCTCGCTCTTCCACCAACCTTTCTTTCAGGTCTTCAGCTGTTATGCGGGTGTTGTCAGTGTAGATGCGGAGGGCTAGGTCTTCCCACTTGTCAAGAATGGCGTTGATGCCTCTTGCGTGGTTACCGTCTAGGTTGGCACGACCATCTAATCGCTTGCGCTTCTTGTCCCAATAGGATGGGTTGACACTTATGCCAGGGGCAAACCGAATGCGCCCCCCATTTACAGTCATGGTTAGATAGACTGTTCCACTCTCTTTGGTAGCATTGTAAATGTTGAAGTTGACTTTTGGCAATCTGTGTGCCATAACTGATGTCATTTGGCAGTGAAAAGGTGAGTCAAAGCTACGTAACTGCCAATTCAGTTGCCAAAATATTTTACCTGTTTTTGTTAGGTTTAGCCTTGAAAACCTTGCTGTGTAAAGGTCTTGGCGGCTGAAGTCGATCAAACTCAGAAATTCGTAAAAATTACCGTCGATCCCGTCCAGACCGCAAAGGGTCTCCCAGTTTGGGAGGCCCTTTTGCGTTTTACGATATTGGGTACGCAGTGTACCGAATACAAAAAAGGGCCCGCCGGATTGGCGGGCCCTTTTCGTTTGTGGGGATGTCGGGGGCTACTTGAAGAGGTTTCCGAGTCCGCCGGCGAGTCCGCCGGACTTGTCGCCGTCTTTATTACCCCCCAGCATACCCTTGGAAAGGCCGCCAAGCAGGCTGCCGGCGTCGAGGCCAAGAACGGACATCAGGCTGCCCTGGTCGATGCCATCGCTGTCGCCGGCCTCGCGGGTCTTGCCGGCCAGCTTGTTCAGGATCATGGGCAGGGCGATGGTGCTCACCTTCTGGGCCATGGCTTCGGGGATCCCGAGGCGGCTCGTGAGCTTGTTGATCATTTTGCCCGCGATGCCCTGGTAGACGAGGTTCTGCATCAGGCCACCCCCGGCGGAGCCGTCCGAAGCACTCTTCACCATGTCGAGGATGCCGCCGATGTTGCCACCACTGATGGCGCTGGTGACGCCTTCGTGGATGGATTCCTTAGCCAGGGGCACAGCCTGTTCGGCCTGGGCGGCCCCGAGGCCGGTTTGCTGGGTGAGGGTGGAGACCACCTGCCCTTTAACTGCGTCGATGATGGATTCTAGCATGGTTGCTCAGTTTTGGTTCAGATGTAGTATAACGAAAAAAGCACTACCGGGGAGGGTAGTGCTTTTCTCGTGGGTGGTCTTAGTAGCAGAGCTGCGGTGCCGGCTCGTTGCGGGCGTACCGGAGGATCGCTTTAACGATGCGCTGCCGGGGGCTGAACCGCACCTTGGGCAAGTTGGCCTGGGCTTCGACCAGGCGGGTGAGCTCGGTAACCAGGGCCGGATCGGCGGCGAGTGCCGCCTCGGTGGCCTGCACCTGGTCACGGCTAGCCTCACCGTAGACGTAGGCTACTAAATCTTCTTGGGTAAACTGTTGCTTCATGGAAAGAGTGTTTGTGTTATTCAAAAGTGTGAAAGAAAGACGCCCGAGGAGGGGTAAAACGTTGCCTCCGCTCAGGCCTTTAAATGTAGGGATTTATTCCCTAATCCATTCCTGGGTCCGGTACAGCCCGGTCCAGTGTTTCCCGCGCACGTAGAGCACATCGGGATGTTTATCTTCGTACCAGACCGAAAGGCGGTAGGTAGCTCCTTTTTGGGGGTCCAGGATGGTGCCCCCCGTCCATTCGCCGGCAGCGTCGCCGTCGGCCTTCAGGTCTTCAACGATGACCATCCCGAGGATGGGCTGGTTCTTTTTATGGCCTTCGCAGTCCGAACAGACCGCCGTGGTATTGCCGGTCAGGATCTCCACGACTTTCCCGTAGTACGCGCCACCTTTGGCGTATATCTCTACCACGCTCTTGGCCTTTCCCGTTTCCTCGTCGGTGGTGGTCCACCGGCCTTCCGGACTGCCGATCTGCGCAGATAATTCGCTGATCGCCAGGAAAGAGAGTATGATAAGCAGGTACTTCATCGCTTTGATGGTAGTATAACGGGCCATGGGGTGGGCATGGTGTTGCGTTAAGGTATTTTATTTGCTATACCCTATTGCCCCGTAATAAAGCGATGCGCGCAGCAGCGGAAAACCGCCCGAATTTCGCAACGGTAGCTTCCCCACCGGGAATGTACCGTACCCCTTAGCGACCGGTCACGATCTTGCCCTCGCGGTTACCGACCGTGATCTTGCGGCTGTCCTCCAGCCAGACCTGGATCTGGGGGCAGGAGTGGTAGCGTTCGTCCACGTTGATGAAGGTGGAGCCAACTTTTCGCTGGATCCAGTCGCTGAGGTATTCCTGCTGCTTGGCGTTGCGGGTGGCGTCCTGGATTTTGGCGTAATCCTGGCTCAGGGTAGCCCGGTGGGGGGAGGTGCGCGATTGCAGCTGCACGATGCGCAGCAGGGGGTCACCCGAGGGACCGCGGAATTCCAGTACGTCGCTCAGGGAGTCCAGCTCCAGCTCATCGATGGCGAAGTAAATGTCGGGGTCCAGGTCGCCGATCTCGAAGAAGGTATTCCCGCTGGCGGGGTTCGACATCCGTCCGTCGTTGTTGTAGCTCTGCACCTTGTCGTAGCCGAAGCGCTTGACGGCGTAGCTGAAGTCAAAGGAATCCACCCGGATGAGGTTGGCGATGCTGTCGAGGAACTGCCGGGACTTCTCCAGGTCCGCCTCGGTGATTTCGGGCTGCATCAGGATGTGGCTGACGCGGATGGAGTTTCCACGGCGCCCCACGAGCTTGATCAGGTGGTAACCGAATTCGGTTTCGACCACGCCGCTGATTTCGTCGGGGTCGAGGTTGTAGGCCGCCGCTTCAAATTCGGCCACGAATTTGCCGCGCTTGGTCCAACCCAGGTCGCCACCGCCCCGCGCGCTGCCGTCGGCGCTGAACTTGCGGGCGGCTTCCTCAAAGGTGATTTCCCCGTTGATGATCTGCTCCCGCAGGCTCTCCAGCTGCGCTACAATGGCCTGTTTGGTGGAATCGTTGGCGGTGGGGCGGACGACGAGTTCGCCCACTTCCACTTCGGAGTTGAAGTAGGGCAGGCTGTCGCGGGGAATGCCGGCGAAGAAGGATTTCACTTCCGCCGGAGTAACCTTCACCTCGCGCACCACCGAGGCGCGCATCCGGTCGACGGCGAGCTGCTCGCGCAGGTCCTCGCGGAACTGCTCCTTGGTGGCGGTGATGCTCTGCCCGTAGTAATCCTCGAACTGGTTGATGTCGCCGCCCATATAGCTCAGGATGCGGTCGATCCGGGCGTTCAGCTGTTGCTCCACCTCGGAGTCGCTCACCTCGATGCTGTCGAGTTTCGATTGGTTGTAGAGGAGCTTGCCCACCAGGGTCTGGTCGAGCATGGCGCAGCGGGCTTCCGGCGGAATGGGGGTGTTGCTCTGCGACTGCGCCAGGGCGTACTGTTCCTCCAGGTCGGAGAGCAGTATGTATTCACTGCCGACGCGGGCGATCACCTCGTCGATCACGGTGCCCTGCTGGGCAAACGCGCTGGCGGTCAGGAGGCACAGCAGGAGGGCGAGGATGTTGTTCATGTTTCCGATTAACGGTTGGTAAAAAATTCAATGTTGTCGCGGTGGAGTTCCCGCTCGAAGATGTCTTCGCGCGTACGCTCCAGTACTTCCCGCTTGCGGGCGTGCAGAATGGCCCGGCGGGCCTGGTTTTCCACGTAACTCAGCGGGGCGATTTCCTTGCGCCGCTTCATTTCGAAAAGGCGAAAGTAATACCGGTGGGTCCCGTCGAGCTGACTAAACTCCCGTTTTGAGTTCACATTCTCGGGCGTAAGGGTGCCCTCGGGCAGCTGCTGGGCAATTTCGTCGAGGCCGTACCAGGCCGAATCGTTCAGCAGGGCCACCTCGGCGTACTTGCGGGCGTAGAGGGCCAGGGCGGCGGTATCCTGGGGTTTTCCGTTGTTCCAGAGGTCCTGCAGCTCCTCCTCTTTCGGGGTGGGGAAGGGTACCCGCATGAAGAGGCAACGCACGATGGGCTTCTCTAGTTGGTATTGCTCCTTGGTGGCCTCGTAGAATTCCACCAGTTCTTCCTGGCTGATCACGCTGTCCAGCTTGGTGCTCACCAGTTGTTCCTCGTAGCTGCTCCTTACCAGGCTGGCGCGGTAGTCGCGCACCAGGCGGTCCAGATTCAGGTCGCTAGGGGTATGCTGTTCGCTTTCCCAGAGCAGGATGGCGTCGCGGGCCCACCGGTTGGCGAAAGCCTCGATGATGACGGCACTGTCGGCCGCCGTAGCGCCCTCGGGGAACATGCCCTCCATCTCCGAGAGCCGCAGCTCCCGCTGGTGCACACGCGCGAGTACCGGATCGTCGGGGTTCTCCGGCTCCGGTTCACCGCAACCCACGGCCGCGGCCACCACCAGCATTGCGGCGGCTATGGCGTGGGAATACCTCAAGGCTTGATCAGTTTGGCGAGGACTTTCTTGTTGCGCTGGACGGTAAACTCCTTGCGCAGGCTGGCCACCCACTCCCGCTCCAGCTGGTCCTGGTAGTCGGCAATGACGTAGCCCCGGGCCTCGTGGAGTTCCTTGGGGCGGGCGGGCAGTACCTCCGCGACAATTGAAAAGCTTTGCGCACCGGTGGTCGCGTCGGTTTCCGGAGCGGTGCGGCTGCCGGCTTCCAGTTTGATTCCTTCGGGCAGCCGGTCGGCCTCGTAGAGGGATTCACCGCTCGCTACCGTTTCCGGGCCGAATTGCTCGACTACGCTTTCCCGGTCGTGACCGGTGGCGTAGTCCATAACCTCGGCGGCGGTGGGGCCGCCACTGCTGATTTCGTAGGTGATCACCCGCGCCCGGGGGCCGAAGCGGTAGTCGTCGCGGTGGGCCTCGAAGAAGCGCTGCAGGCCCAGGGTATCTTCACTGGCCTTGTCCCAGACCTCCAGTTTGGTGGCTTCGAAGAGGAGGATGCCCTCCCGGTATTCCCGCATCAGGGCGCGGAATTCGGGGAACTTTTCTTCCAGCTGGGCTTCGGCGTAAGCCTTTACCTGTTCGTCGGTCCAGCCCTCGAAGAGTACGTCCACGGCTTCCGCCGGGGTGTAGCGGCGCTCCAGGCTGGCCCGCAGGCGGGCGTTGCGCATCAGGTAGGCGTTGAAGTCACTGGAGGCCAGCTTCCGGTCGCCGATGGTCAGCAGCACGGGGTCGCCAGCCGGCTGGTTCAGCGCGGCGTCGAGCTGGAAGAAGTTCGAATCCAGTCCGGCGATGTAGGCCTCAAGGTTTGCGTCCATGGTGGTCGTTCCGTACTCTTTTTCCAGCCGTTCCAGCAGGGCCCGCTGGGCTTCGGCGTAGCGGGGGTCCTGGCGGACGGTGGCTTCCAAAAGAGGGCGCTCGTCGTCCAGGGGTTGTACGCCGCGGCGGGAAACGCGCTTCAGAATGTGGAAGCCAACGGGGCTTTCGATCACGGGGCTGACGGCACCGTCCTGCTCCAGGGCAAAGGCGGCGCGTTCAAAGTCCTTGTCGTAGCGGTTGATGCCGAAGAAGCCGATGTAGCCCCCCTGGTTGCGGGTCTTGTCGTCCTCGCTGTAGGTGGCGGCTACCTCCGCGAAAGGGGTGCCGGCGTCGAGGGCCTTGCGGGCTTCTTCCGCTTTGGCGCGGGCCGCGGCCGCGTCGCCCTCGGGGTCCTTGCGCAGCAGGATGTGGGCAATCTCCACTTCACCGTAGGCGGGCCGGGTAGCGTGCTTCAGGGCGAGGTGGTAGCCGGCCGGGGTGCGGACCGGTCCGATCACCGCGCCGGTGCGGGCTTCGTAGAGCGCCTTCTCCAACCGGTGCATGCCGCGGGGCAGGGGAGCGCTTACGAATCCGATGCGGCCGCCTTCGCTGCGGCTGTAGGTGTCCTGGCTCAGCTGGGTGGCCATCTTGGCGAAATTCTCCGCGGTGATCCGTTGCTGCAGCTCCCGGGCGCGCTCGTAGACGGCC
Source organism: Neolewinella marina (assembly GCF_002631205.1). Lineage (GTDB taxonomy): Bacteria > Bacteroidota > Bacteroidia > Chitinophagales > Saprospiraceae > Neolewinella > Neolewinella marina. The sequence goes on along the minus strand of NZ_PDLO01000002.1, from coordinate 579,473 downwards.
AGGGTATCGGCGGGATCGGAGGAGGGGATCGAGAGCAGGATGTGGCTGAAGTCCACGTCCTCCTGCTTCCGCGCGTAGAGGTCGCGCACCAGCTGGTCGGTGACCTCGCGGTCGATCAGGTAATTGTCGGCCAGTTGCTTGCGGTAGCCCTCCAGTTCCTGCTGCAGGGTGGCTACGGTGTCGAGGCCCATCTGCCGGGCGCGGGCGACCTTGAGCTTGAATCGCTCGTAGAGGTCGAGGTATTCCAGGACGCTGGCGCGGCTGAAGTCGGCCGAATCCCCGTTGGTTTTGGTGTAGATATAGCGAAATTCACCCACCGTAACCGGCGACCCGTCAACGGTAAAGAGGACGTCGTCGTCGTTCTGTGCCGCGATGGGCAAGGAGAGGAACAGCGCGCAGGCGAGTCCGAGAATAGACTTGATCATGTATGACAGTTGTGTCCAGAAGCGTTATGCCGCCCAGCCAACGGGAAGCGCAAAAGTAACCATTTTCGGCCGCTGCTTATTGTGACGGCCCCGGAGCCGCCCGGAAGGGGGCCGCTTCGTACTTTCACGCCATGCCGATTCCGCCCTGGTCCGAACTGGCCGCCCGCCTGTCGGGTGAGCTCGAAACCGATACCCTCTACCGCATCCTGTACGCCACCGACGCCAGTGTGTACCGGGAGGTGCCCCGCGCCGTGGCCTTTCCCCGCACGGAGGCCGACGTGGTGGCCTGCGTTGCGTTCTGCCGCGATCACCGCATCCCCATCACCCCCCGCGCCGGGGGTACCAGCCTGGCCGGTCAGGCCGTAGGGAATGGCTTGGTGGTGGACGTGAGCCGCCACCTGCGCGGCATCCTGGAGATCAACCCGGCGGAGGGCTACGCCATCGTGGAGCCGGGGGTAATCCGCGATCAGCTGAACGCCGCCCTCCAGCCCCACGGGTACTGGTTCGGCCCCAACACCAGCACGGCCAACCGCTGTACCCTCGGCGGCATGTTCGGCAACAACAGCTGCGGCAGCACCAGTATCACGGTGGGCAGTACCCGCGACCACGTGCTCGAGGCCCGGGTGGTGCTGGCCGACGGGAGCCTGGTCACCGTGGGCGCCGGCGCGCAGGTGCCGGATTCACCCCGACTGGCCGCGGTCCACCGCTTTCTCGACCGCCACCTTACTGATCCCGAGCAGCGCAGCCGCATCCTGGCGGCCTATCCCAAGGCCGGCGTAACCCGCCGGAACAACGGCTACGCCCTGGACATCCTGGCCGGACAGTCGCCCTACGACCCCGCCGGCCCGCCCCTGAACCTCTGCACCCTCCTGGCCAGTTCGGAGGGCACCCTGGCCCTGACCACGGCCCTGAAGGTCAACATCCTGCCCCTGCCCCCGGCTGGGTCGGCCGTGGTGGCCCTGCACTTCCGCAGCATCGACGCCAGCCTCCGCGCCACCCAGCTGGCGATGGAGTCCGCACCCTTCATGTGTGAGCTAATGGACGATACCATCCTCCAGCTCGCCCTCCAGAACCACGACCAACGGAAGAACGCCGCCTTCGTGGAAGGCAACCCCCGCGCCCTGCTGCTGGTGGAGTACCGCGCCGCCACCGACGCCGAGGCCCTCCGGCTGGCCCGGGCCCTCGGCGACCGGCTAACCGAAACCGGGCGGCTCCCGGAGCCCCCTTACGCGGCACCCGCGCTCGCCGGCTCCGAAAGCACCAATAAGGTCTGGAACCTGCGCGCAGCCGGCCTCGGCATCCTCGGCAACATGGTGGGCGACGCCAAGGCCGTGGCCTGCATAGAGGATACCGCCGTGGCGCTGCCCGACCTGGCGGACTACATCGCAGAATTCGAGGAACTGATGCGGCTCTACCAGCAGAACCCCGTCTTCTACGCCCACGCCGGCGCCGGGGAGCTGCACCTGCGGCCCATCCTCGACCTGAAAAAGACCGCCGACCGAGAGCGCTTCTACGAAATCACCCGCGACGTGGCCCGCCTCGTCAAGAAATACCGCGGCAGTCTGAGTGGGGAGCACGGCGACGGCCGGGTACGAGGACAATTCCTCAGCGAGATGCTCGGCCCCGAGGTATACGCACTGCTCGTCGAACTCAAGCGCACCTGGGATCCCGAAGGCATCCTCAACCCCGGCAAGATCGTGGAGGCACCCCCCATGAACGAAAGCCTCCGGTACGAAGCAGACCCCCCCGATCCGGTCTACCATACCGCCCTGGATTTCAGCCACGAACAGGGGATCCTGCGCGCCGCCGAGAAATGCAATGGCTCGGGCGATTGCCGGAAACTCACTGGCGGGGCCATGTGCCCGAGCTACCGCGCCACCCTGAACGAAAAAGACAGCACCCGGGGCCGCGCCAACGTATTGCGGGAAGTACTCACCCGCAACCAGCGCGAAGACCCCTTCACCCACCCGGCCCTGGCCGAAGCCATGGACCTGTGCCTGAGCTGCAAGGCCTGCACCAGCGAATGCCCCAGCACGGTCAACATGACCAACCTGAAGGCCGAATACCTCTACCAGAAGCAGCAGACCGAAGGCATCTCCCTCCGCACCCGCCTCATCGCGGCCAACGAAACCCTCTACCGGCTGGGGGGCAAGATGCCCCGCCTGGCCAATGCCGTGCTGGACCTCACCGCACCCCTCATGAAGCGTGTGGTGGGCATCGCTGCGGAGCGGTCCCTGCCCCGCTTTCCGGAGGAGTCGCTGCGGACCTTCTACGACCGGGAGCGCCCCGCGGCGGCGGGCAAACGGGGGCGGCTATACTTCTTCGGCGATGAATTCATCAACTACCAGGACGTGGCCGTCGGTCAGGCCGCCCTCCGCCTCTGGTGGAAGCTGGACTACGAGGTCATCTGGCCCCGCCACGCTGGTAGTGGGCGCGCCCAACTGAGCAAGGGACTGCTGCGGGAAGCCCGCCGCCGGGCCGCCGACAACGTGACCTGCTTCCGCGACCGGGTAGGGGAGGAGGCCCCCCTGGTGGGACTGGAACCCTCCGCCATCCTGGGCTTCCGCGACGAATACCCCAAACTGCTGCGCGGCGAATTGCAGACCCAGGCCACCGTGCTCGGCACCCACAGCTTCACCTTTGACGAGTGGCTCTACCGGGAGTTCAGCCTGGGGCGGCTCTCCGCCGCCGACTTCGGGCTCCAGCGGCGGGAACTCTTCGTCCACGTCCACTGCCACGAGAAAGCCCTCGGCGAGGCCGGCAAATGCGCCGCGGTACTGTCGCTGCCCCCCAACTTCTCGGTAACCCTCCTCGACAGCGGCTGCTGCGGGATGGCGGGCAGCTTCGGCTACGAAGCCGAGCACTTCGCGGTCAGTCGTACCATCGCCGAACAGTCGTTGCTGTCCAAACTGCGGGACCGCCCCGCCGGAGCACAAATCGTCGCCTCCGGCACCAGTTGCCGCCACACGGTAAAGGATGAACTCGGCGAAAGGGCCTGGCACTCCGCCGAGGTGCTGCTCTCGAGTTGGTAACCCCGGGTTACACCCCGATGGCCAGCGACCACCCCCGCCGCACGGCGACGTAGCGGATCACCACCACCGTGGCGATGGCCGTGAGGGTGCTGAGGGTTGTCAGTCCGGAAAGGGACTCCAGGCCGAGGTACACCACGCCCCCGGCCAGACAGGCCGTAGCGTAAATCTCCTTGCGGAAGATGAGGGGCACCTCGTTGGTCAGTACGTCGCGGAGCACGCCGCCGAAGACCGCCGATACCACCCCCATGATGAGGCATACCTCCACCGGGAAGCCCGCCGCCATGGTAGTCCTCACCCCCAGCACCGTAAATACGGCAATGCCGACGGTGTCGAACAGGAACATGCCCCGTCGCAGCTTCACGATGGTCTCCCGAAAGAGGTAGGCGAGCAGCAGGCCGATCGCGATGGCCAGCAGGTAGTGGCGATTGGTGAGCCACCCCACCGGCGAGCGGCCGATCAGCAGGTCCCGGATGGTGCCCCCGCCCAGGGCGGTGACGAACCCGATGATGAGGGAACCCACCAGATCAAATTTCTTGTCGATCGCGGTCAAAACACCGGAGATGGCAAAAACCAGGGTGCCGATCAGGTCGAGGGGGTATATCCAGTTCACGGGGGGGAGTTAAGGGAAGCCAACGCTTTGCCCCCGCGCCCAGTTGCCCCCGCGGATTAATTCCAGAGGCGGATGCGGGAAAGGGAAAGGAGTAGAATTCTGCGCATGAGACGGAAAATTTTGGTTGGAGGTAGGATCAGGTAGGCAAATGCCCCTGATAGCGGCTACGGCCACAGAATGGGCAGGCCGCAACAGACGCGCAAAGGACGCTTCCGACTCCGCGGATTCCTAAAGATGTTTCGACAATTGTTACGAGTGGAGGCGTTGGTGTGCTGGACGGACAAACCTGAGCTACTTCACCGTCCGGCCGAACCCCGAAAATGGTTGACCTGGGGATTACCGGGGTTGCCCGTCATGCGACGCAGGGTAACGAGCTGGCCGGTGTGGTAAATAGCGTCGGCCAGGGGGCCGTTGATGAGGTTCCAGACGGGGAATTCCGAATACTGTCCTCCCGAAGAAAACCGCAGCCGTTGCTCGCCGAGTTCCGTGGACGATTGGCCGCTGAACAGTGCGCTGGCTTCCGCCAGTCCGCGGAGGGTCCGCTCCCGCAGGGCGGGGTAGGTGGTCGGAGCGGGCTCCGCCTCACCTTTTCCCAGGGTGTCCCGGCGGGCGGCGGCGAGGATCATCCGGGTCAGGCCATCGATGTGTTCCAGGGTTTCGTGGGCGTTCCGCGCCCCTTCGGTGGGGCGAAAGGTCAGATCCTCCTCCCGCAGGCCTTCGGTAGCCCAGTAGTAGCGAAAGCCCAGGGCGTCGACCATCCGCGACAGCACGGTGCCCGCGGCGTAGTCGGTGGGGTAGGCGGAGATGTCCGCGTAGGGCAGTAGGCTATCGGTCTGGGCCGCGGAGCGCAGGAGCGGGGCAACGACGAGGAGCAGCAGGGTGAGGTAGCGCATGGCCCAAAGGTAGGCAGTGACTTTCCACCTTGAGGTCATAGGTCGATCGTCTGCACCGATCCCCCGTCAACCCGATAGTTGGCCCCGACCACGAAGCTGGCCCGGTCGGAACAGAGGAAGGCGATCACCGCGGCCACCTCCTCGGCCTCGCCGCGGCGGTGGAGGACCAGGTGGGGGCGCTGCTCGTTCAGGAAGGTATTGATGGCCTCTTCCCGGGAGGCGTCCAGTTTCTTGGCCCGCTTGTCCATCATGCCGTCGGTCATGCCGGTGGCGATGAAGGCCGGGGCTACGGAGTTGATGCAGACGCCGTCGATGGCGTACAGCTGGGCCGTGCCCTTGACGAAGGTGAGCAGGGCAGCCTTGGCGGCGTTGTAGACGGCCTCGTCGGAATAGGGCTGGGCCACGTTCTCGGAGGTGACGTACACCACCCGGCCCCAGCCGCGCTGGCGCATGCCGGGGACGAAACAGCGGGCCATCTGTACGCCCGTCAGGAAGTCGATTTCGAAGGCTTCCCGGTAATCGTCGATGCTGACGTCCTCCAGGGGATCCCCCTTGGCGCCGGTCACCCCGCAGGTGTGGACGAGGATGTCAATTTCCCCGGCGGCTTCGGCGACCTTTTTAACGCCTTCCTCCAAGGTCAGGTCCGCCACCACCGTAGTGCAGCGGTCTCCGCCACCGAGGCGGTCGGCGGTTTGTGACAGCCCATTGCCGTCGATGTCGGTCAGGATGAGGTGGACGCCTTCTTCGAGGAGGAGGCGGGCGGTGGCTTCCCCCATGCCGCCGGCGGCACCGGTGATGAGGGCTTTTCGGTCTTTGATTTTCAGGTCCATGCAGCTGTAACCGGGCGGCCGAAGCGAGGTTCGGCCGCCCGGTTGCGGGGGCTGCGCTACTTGTTGGAGAGCACTACGTACTCCCAGGCGCCCAGTTCCCGGCTTTGTCCGGGCTGCACTTTTACCTGCTCGTTGGCGAAGACGTCGGTGTAGGTCCCGGCGTAGTCGCCGGTGCCCAGCTCGAAGGATTGGGGGGTGGCGGAGAGGTTGATCATCACCACCACGCGGTCGCCGTTCTTCTCCCGGGTAAAGGCGTAAACGTTCTCGTCGGTGCCGGTCTGAATCTTGACCAGCTCCCCGCCGTGGGGGCCGTTCCAGAGGGCCTGGTTGCGCTCCTTTAGTTCAAAAAGGGTGCGGTAGAAGTCGGCGTATTTGTAGTTGCCCCACTCGACCTCGTCCTTGGTGAAGAACTCGAACTGCTTGTCCACGGCTGATTCCTGCCCAGTGTAGATCAGGGGCATGCCGGAGAAGGTGGCGGTCAGCACGGCAAAGGCCTTGTGGCCCTCGCCCATGCGCTGGAATTCGGTGCCGGCCCAGGAGTTTTCGTCGTGGTTAGAGGTGAACATCATCTTGTAGCCGCGGTCGTAGAGCGAGTCGTACTTGGCGAGTACCCGGTCGATTTCCAGGGCGGTGACGCGGTCCTCGGCTTCGCTTTCCTCCCGGGCGATGTTGCTCAGGTCGGTGGTGGCGGCCCGGTGGGCACCCTGGCTGCGGGCGATCTGGTTCAGCACGTGGTGCATTTCCCAGCCGTAGTCCATCACGAAGGCACCGTTGTTAACGATCTCCGGCACTTCGGCTTCGGCCAGCATGAACAGAGGACGAATCCGGTAGAGGGAATCGGCGGCCTGCTCGATGAAGTCGACCGGAATGCCGTGGGCCACGTCTACCCGGAAACCATCAACGTTGGCTTCCCGCACCCAGAAAGCCATGGCGGCGATCATGCTGTCGCGGAGCTCCGGGTTGTCGTAGTTCAGGTCGGCCACGTCGGTCCATCCCCAGCTTTCCCCGGTGTGGGGGTTGATGGGGTCGGTGATCTTCCCGTCCTTCTTGGTGTAGAAGTCCGGGTGCTCGGTGATCCAGGGGTTGTCCCAGCCGGAGTGGTTCGGGATCCAGTCGATGATGGCGTACATGCCCGCGGCGTGGATGGCGTCGATCATGGATTTGAAATCCTCCATGGTGCCGAAGTCCGGGTTGACGCCCTTGTAATCGGCCGCGGCGTAGGGACTACCCAGTTCTCCCTTGCGGTTCTTTTCGCTGATGGGGTGGACGGGCATGAACCAGAGAATATCGACGCCCATTTCCGCCAGCCGGGGAATGTGGTTCTCGAAAGCGGCAAAGGTTCCTTCGGGAGTGAAGTGGCGCAGGTTTACCTCGTAGATGACGGCATCTTTTTCCCACTCGGGAATGCGGGGCTCCACCGCCAGGTCGGAAACCTCGGTGGTGGTGGAAACGAGGTCGGCCTCGGCCCGGCGTTCGCAGGCGGTAGCCAGCAAACCAACGGTCAGGAGAGGGAGGAGGGAAAACAGGAATCTTTGCATTGCACGAATTTACTAGGACCTACAACGCCCGGTAACTCCCAGGGTTGGGACCTCCCCCTTCTTACAACCGATTCCCCCTCCGGCAGGGCATAAATTTTCCGATCCGATTGGACAATTCCCCGGCGTGGCTAACTTTGTGTAAGATTAGACTAATTCCAGATAACCGACTTGACCCCATGAATTCCAACCGCCCCACCAGCGCCACGATGCGCATCCTGCACCGTTACCTCGGCTTCTTTCTGGCCGGCATCATGGCCGTGTACTCCATCAGCGGCGTGGTGCTCATCTTCCGGAACACCAACTTTCTGAAGCAGCAGGTGATTGTGGAGCGGCAACTGGAAGCCGGGCTAGCGCCCGAAGCCGCGGCCCAGGAGCTGCGACTGAAGGAAATATCGGTTGAGCGTGAGGAAGCCGGGGTACTTCACTTCAAAGGGGGCACCTACGATGCCGCTTCGGGGCTTGCCACTAAGGAGGAGATGAAGTTGCCCTTTCTGTTGGACAAGATGACCGACCTGCACAAGGCAAACACCAAAAGCCCCCTGTACTTCTTCAATATCTTCTTCGGGCTGTCGCTGCTGTTCTTCGTGATCTCGGCATTCTGGATGTTCCTGCCGGCCGGGCGCGTCCTGCAGAAGGGGCTGATTTATACGGCAGCCGGTGTGGCCCTCACCCTCCTGTTGCTCTTCGTGTGACGGATTTGCAACAATTTGCCGCGGCCACGCGATTATGTCACTGACATGGGTGAGCTAGCGGACTTTTTCTTCCACATCGACGACAGCCTGCGGCAGGCCACCCTCCTTTACCCGGTGGCTACCTACGGCTTGCTGTTCGCGGTCATCTATACCGAGACCGCATTCTTCCCCCTGGCGCCCTTTTTCCCCGGTGATGGGCTGCTTTTCGCCATCGGCGTGCTGTGCGCCGGAGCCCTGCTCGACCCCTGGTTGATCTTTTTTCTGCTCACGATTGCGGCCACGCTGGGTGCCTGGACCGGCTACCGCCTGGGCCGCCGCCTGGGGCCGGTACTCTTTGAACGCTTCCGCTGGCTCAACCGCGGGCACTACGACCGCGCCCACGTATTTTACCGCAAGTACGGAGCCACGGCCCTGTTCACCTCCCGCTTTCTGCCCATCGTAAAGGCCCTGGTACCCTTCATTGCTGGCGTGTCGGAGATGGACCCCGGCCGCTTCGGTCGCTACAACGTGCTGAGCGCCGCCCTCTGGGTGGGTTCTTTGGTGGCCCTGGGCTATTACCTGGGCAACGTGCCCCTCATCCGCGACCACACCAGCTTGCTGGTGATCGGGCTGGCGGTCATTTTCGTGGGCGGACTGCTCATTTCCCTCCTGGTCAAGTTGCTGCGCCGGATGGGGCGGCGGGTCTGAACCTTTCCCCGCGACCTACAAGATGCCGAGGTGGAGGATGCGGCCCCCGCTGCGGTTCACCGGCATGGTACTCTTGCCAATCACCACCCCGTCCTCCGGGGCTAGGTACTGTTCCTTCAGGCTTCCGAATACGTCGCGCTGGGTAGCGATGAGATCCCCGGCCTTCAACGCCCGCAGCAGTTCCACTTCCAGCGTCAGCAGCCCACCCGTGTGGGTGTAGATCCAGTAGCTGCGCTTGCAAATCACCGGTGGCGAGGCGGGGGGAATGATCTCGTCGCTCGTCATCTTCAGGTAGGAAAGGACGTTGTGCACTCCTTCGGTGCCGTTGCGGATGAGCTGCCGCTGGTAGACGCCGGGGTTGCCCACCTCCAGCGTTACGGCCGGAATGTCGAGGGCGTCGGCGGCACCCCGCAGGGTACCGTCGCTGGGGGGATTGTGGACAATGAGCTGGGGGTTCTGGAGGATGGCCAGCTGGCGGGTGGTTTCCTGCGACATATCGGCCCGCACGTAGTAGGTGTTTACCCGTCCGCGGCTGGCGGTGTGCAGGTCGAGCAGGAAGTCGAAGTGACGGATCACCCGGTCCATCAGCCGGAAGGCGTAGACCTCGCTGGCGCGGCCGTTTTCCTTGCCGGGCATCACGTGGTTGAGGTCAAAGCCGTCGGTGTAGACCCGCGTTTGCCGCAGGAAGGCCGGGACGTTGACCACCAGCACCCCGATGATGGTGCCCCGCAACTGGGTTATGTCCAGGTCGGCAAAGAGTCGCTGAATGATGCGGATGCCGTTGAGTTCGTCGCCGTGTACCGCGGCCGTTACGCCGAGGGTGGGCCCCTCCGCGCTGCCCTTGGCGCAGAGGATGGGCACCCGCACGGGTTCGCCGAGGCCGTCGCTGATGACCCTGAGCCAGTACTTCCGGATGGTGCCGGGTTGCTGGTCGATCTCTTCGAGGCTCAGGATGGTGGGGATTTCGGGGTTAGCAGCGCTCATAGCAGTAGGAGAATAGTTCGTCGATTGCTTGCTGGAGGATGGGCCGCCGCGTTTGCGACTCGGCCTGGGGGAATCCGCCGATGCTCAGCGTATTGATTTCGGAAAGTACGCGCTGGCCGTCGTCATCGACCAGGGTATCGACCCCGGCAAAGCAGATGCCGTGATCCAGTAAATGGGGCTTCAGGGCCTCGACCATGGCCTCCTCCCGCGGGGTCACCTCCGCGGCTACGGAGCGGCCGCCCTGGGCCACGTTGCACAGCCATTCCCCGGGCGGGGGGATGCGGAGGGAGGCGGCCAGGATGCGGCCGTTGACCACGAGGATCCGCTTGTCGCCCTCGCTGACGTTTCGGAGGAATTTCATGGCCAGGTAGGTAGTCACCCCGTTGGTAAAAAGATGCTCCACTTCCTGGCGGGGTTGATCGACGCGCACGATGCCCTGCCCCCCGTAGGCGCGGAGGGGCTTCAGGACAATGGGGTGTTCGGCGGCGAAGTCGGCCACCTCGACCGGGCTATGGACCAGGCGGGTGGGCGGGGTCCAATCCGGAAAGTTGGTCAGGAAGGACTTGGTGCTGGTGGCCCGGATACCCGCCGGGTCATTGACCACTATCGGCGCGCAGTCGGCCAGCCGGTGGACAAGGTGGTCGAAGAAGCGGTCGCTCACCGGGTGGGGCAGGCGCAGCCATACCACGTCGTAATCCGCCGGGTCCAGCTCCCGCAGGGTCCCGCGAAAGGCGTAGCCTTCGGGGGAGTAGTGCAGCCCGGCCTTCACGGAAAACCCCTGCACCCGCGCGCCGTCGCCCTGGAAGAAGGGGCGGTTGACCTCGTCTCCCCGGCTGGCCACGTCCACCCTGGCCGCCCGCGGATCCTCGACCAGGGTGTTGATCAGGGCGTAGAGGGAGTTCTGGTCGGAGTGGCCGCTGTGGTCGGTAAGTACTAGGAAGGTCAGGCGCTTCATGCGAGGATTTCGGAGAGCAGGGTGGGGTCGTCGTTCAGGCTGGTGAAGAGCCGCAGGCTGAACTTGCCCTTGCTGTTGAACAGTTTGTGGGCCATGCGGTCGATGGCGATGGTGCTGAGCACCGTCTGGATGTATGCCTCGATAAGGTCGTCGAGCCCGATGCCGAGCTTGTTGAAGTCGCGGCGGTCCATCAGCAGAAGGCGGTCGGTATCGCTGGTCCACTGGTTTTCGCCCAGCTTGGCCGACAGGTTGGTGCCCAGCATTTCCCAGGAGTCGGCCGCTCCGTCGAGCTGGTCGGCCAGGGGGGTGCCGGCGCGGCGGCTGTAGCAGGCCAGGGGCCGGATGCCCTGCTCGGTGCTGCTGACCATGAGGCGGATGTCGCTGACGAAGGTGCGCCCCTTCTTGTCGGGGATGGTGCCCACGTGGAAGAATTTGCCGTCGCCCCCGGTGGAGCTCCATTTGTAGTTGCCGATGAGGCTCTGCACGATGAAGCGCTCGTAGTCGATCGGCTCGTTCATGAATTCTTCCAGTTCCCGGGCGTTGGTGATGGTGTACACCCCCTGGCCGGCGTTGCTGTAGGGCACCTTCACCACGGCCTGGCCGCCGAGTTTGGCCACCCAGAGGGGGATTTCGTTGTGGCTCACGTCCCAGATGGTCTCCGGGGTGTGGATCTTGAGGCCGTACTTGCGGATCTCCCCGTTGAAGAAGTCGTAGGCCTTGGCGGCCACCATCTTGTTGCGCCCCCCGGCCAGGCAGGTGACGATGGGGTTCAGAATGCGCGTCTTGCAGGTGGTCGGCAGGCGGTTCCAGGGGCGCTGGGTCACGTAGCGGAAGGCGGCCCGCAGTACCACCCACTTGCCGCGGTGGCGGGCCTCCAGCCAGCCGTCCTTTATCCTCAGGTTACGCTCTTCGGCGCCCAGGTAGTCGCAGATGTAGAGCACCTCTTCCTGGAAGGCGTCGGCGATGGCCGCGGCGTATCCGCTGGCCTCCATGGGGTTCTTGTCGTAGATCACGGCCAGCCGCCCCTCCCGGTTGTTGGGCCGTTTTTCCACCATGGGCTTGAAGGTGCGCTCCACGAGCACCCGGTAGCCGCCCTCCTCCTGGTGGTCGTCGAGCAGGGGCATGGATTTCTGGCCGGAGGGGCAGGAGTTGTTCTCGATGACGACCATCCGGCGGCGGCCCTGGGCGGTGGTCGCGTTGATCAGGTCGGCCCCGCCCCAGAGGAAGTACTTGCACTGGTAGGTCAGCATCTTGCGCAGCCCGTCGGGGTCCACCAGGGGGTTCAGGTGACAGTAGCGGGTGACCATCCGTTCCCGGTCCAGGTTCAGAAAGAAGCTCACCATAGGGTGAATGGTAGCGTTGAGGGCCTTGGGGTACCAGTGGGCCTCGGCTTTGAAGGTGCCGGGAGCGACGGATTGGACGGGCGGATTGATCAAGGGGGCGTTATTAGGTTTTAGTGCGCGAACGCGGGTGCAGGGGATAAGGTTAAAGCCGAGGGTGATTGGGTTTTGGTATTTGTGCGCAGCGAACCAACGCGGCGCCCATTTACAACGTCTGACCGGCCAGCCGGTGCGCAAGCCAGCCATCCGGAGGTAAACACCATCCACCGGCGATGTGCCGGTCAAATCCGCCGCGTATGCGATATATTTTTCTGCTTAGTCTGCTTTACACCCTCCCGGCTTGCGCACCGCTCCCCCCGGGGGGTGGCCAGTCTCCGGCGGAGCCCCTGGTGTTCGGCTACCGGGCCGGATTCGGGGTTGAAACCTTTTACCGGGTAGCCGACGGGCGGCTCTACGCCAGCCCCTACAACGGCGTGCCCACGAACGACCCCGCGAACCGCTACTACGCCGACAGTCTCGCTACCCGGGAGGCGGGCTGGTCGCTCATCTCCGACCCGGAACTGACGGCCCGCGCCCGCCAGCTCGCCGAGGATTTCCCGGCGGGAGCCTTCTCGGAACTGCCCCGGCAGGCCTGTGATGCACTGGCCTACGACGGGGGTTGCCCCTACGTAGGGCAATACCACCGGGAGGAGGGAACCTACCACGACTGGCACGGCAACTACGCCGAGCAGCCCACGGCCGGGGCGTTCATGCAGCGGGTGGATTCGCTGGTAAAGGCGTTGGGTGAATGACCAGCGGGGTGATCAATCGCGGCGGGTAAGCGGGATTTGTCCAATATTGTGGCTGCCCCAGAAAGCCACGCCATGAAACCAATCCTTGCCGCTATCCTGCTCACCCTCTCCGGTCTGCTCACCGCCCAGGACCTTGGCCTCCACCCGCCGGAGGTGGACTGGCAACAGCTGCGGGCGGACCACGTCCGGGTGATCTTTCCCCGCGGCTACGAATCCCGCGCCCGGCGGGTGGCCAGCCTGGTGGACCGCCTGGCCACCGACCACCAGCGCAGCGTGGGCGACCGGCTCTACGACTTCGACCTCGTCCTCCAGACCCCCAACATGGCCATCAACGGATACGTGGGGCTGGGACCTTTCCGCTCCGAGTTCTACGTTACCCCGCCCCAGGGTTTCAGCCGGCTGAGCAATACGGACTGGGTGGACCTGCTGACCATCCACGAGTTCCGCCACGTGCAGCAGACCAGCAACGAACGCCGCGGACTCACCTATCTGGCGAGCGTCCTCCAGGGGCAGCTGGGGTGGGCCGTACTCTCCGGCATCGCCACCCCGAACTGGTTCACCGAGGGCGACGCGGTAGTGGCCGAAACCGCCCTGACGGCCTCCGGGCGGGGGCGCACCCCGGCCTTCAGCGGCGACCTGCGGGCCCTGCTCGACCAGAATGTCATCTACCGCTACCCCAAGGCCCGCAACGGAAGCTTCCGCAGCCTGGTCCCCGATCACTACCGCTACGGCTACGCCATGGTGACCTACGCCCGGGAAGCCTTCGGCAACGACGTCTGGAAACCCGTACTCCAGGAAGGGGCCGCCTTCCGGGGACTGCTCTATCCCTTCAGCCGCGCCCTGCGCCGCGAGACCGGCCTGACTACCCGCGACCTGTACTACCGCACCATGGCCGACCTGGAGCAGCGGCAGGACAGCGCCCTCCAGGAACGCCGCCCCTTGCGCGAGGGGGAGGCCATCGGCAGCGCGCAGCGCCGCGACATCCGCGATTACCGCTTTGCTTTCCACGACGGTCAGGGGCGGCTTCTGGCCCTCCGCAACAGCTACCGGGAGCTGCCGGCATTGGTCGAGGTAGGCAACCCTGACCGTGTCATCACCCGCGTCGGCATCCAGCGGGAACCGTGGCTGGCCGGCTCCCACCGCTTCGCCCTCTGGACGCAGTACGGGCAGGACCCCCGCTACACCAACCAGAGCTATTCCGATCTCGTGGTGTACGAGCTGGCTACGGGCCGCCGCCGCACCCTGACCACCCGGGGACACTACCTCGCGGGGAGCTTCAGTCCGGACGAGCGCCGGATCGTGGCCGTCTGGTTCGACCCCCTGGCCGCGGCCCCCGAGCTCCACCTGCTCGACGTAGCCACCGGAGCGCTGTTGCAGCGCCGGGCGGTATCCGCCAATAACCTGGCCTGGCCACGCTTTTCGACGGACGGCGAGCACATTTACTTTCTGGGGCAGACCCACGCCGGGGTGGCCATCCAGGCCTGGCACCCCGCCACGGACGAAGTGACCACCCTGCGGCCATCTTCTCCCGCGCCGGTCGATATGCTCTCGGTAGCGCCGAGCGGGGAGCTCCTGTACTCCGGCGGCCGCACCGGGGTGGACAACGTGTACCGGTTGGATCCCGCTACCGGAGCCGTCAGCCGCCTCACCGACGTGGCGATCGGCGCGTATTATCCCCGGCAATCCGGTACCGACCTCTACTATTCGAGTCCCACCCCCCACGGTGAGCGACTGCGGAGATTATCGCTGTCCGACGTGACAGCGGTGCCGGCCGCGGAGGGCATTACCCCGGGCATCTTTGAGCGGCCCGCCGCCTTCGCCGCCGAGGCCACCGTGCTGCCGGCCGAGCTGGAAGTTGAGAATTACCCCATCCAGGATTTCAGCAATACGCTGGGGGGCATCAAACTGCACAGCTGGTCGTTCAACGGCAGCTACGTGACCCCGGGCCTGGCCGTGGAATTTGCCAACGCCCTGAATACCGCCGAACTGGTCCTGGACGGGCGGTACAACATCAACGAAAACCGCTATTCGGGGGGGGTGACGGCGGCCTACGGCGGACTGTTCCCGGTCATTGAACTGGCGGGACGCTACCGCGACCGGAATACTGTCGTTCAAGTGGCGGACATCGACAGCCTTTCCTTCGTCGGCCAGGAATTCATGCAATTGACGGTGGGCCCCACGGCTACGGTACCGCTGCAGTGGGTGGCCGGGAATACGGTGACCACGATTCAACCCTCGGTGGGCTACCAGTACTACGCCCTGCGGCAGACCGAGGCCGGCCCCCTGCCGCCCAACTTCGGGAACCTCTCACTCGGGCTGTCGGCCAGCCACCTTCTGCGCACGGCCTACCGGCAGGTACAGCCCCGCTGGGGGGTACTGGCTTCGCTGACCTACGACCGGGCCCTGGGCACTGCGGCCTCCGGGGAGCGCTGGCTCGCGCAGGGCTCGGTGTTCCTGCCCGGCGTAGCCCTCACCCACGGCATTCGCTTAGATTTGGCGGCCCAGGGGGAGCAAGCCGAGAACCTGTATCAGTATCCTGACCTGTTCCGCTACGCCCGCGGCTACAACGCCCCCCTGAACGACCGGGTGTGGCGGCTGGGCGCGAACTACCAACTGCCGTTGCTGTATCCGGATCTGGGAATTTTGGGCATCACCTACTTCAAGCGCATCCGCCTGAACGCCTTCTACGACCTGAGCCGTTTCACCATCGACGCGCCCCGGGAACTGACCTTATCGGAAAACAGCGCGGGGGGGCAGTTGTACTTCGACAACGTCTGGCTCAACGCCCAACTGATTACGGTGGGAGTGGAGGCCGCATACCGCCTGAACCGGGACTTCTTCTCCAGCGACGAGGACGACCTGCAATTCCGCTTGCTGGTCAGCGGCAGCTTTTAAGGGGTAGCGGGGAGCCCTAGACGTTCAGGTAGTTGATCAGGCTGTCGAAGCGCTCGCGCAGGGTGTCCTGCAGGTGCTTCTCGTTGAAGCTAGCCTTCACCACGTAGTTGAAGCGCTCGAAAGTGGCGATGGTACCGCCGATGTTCTGGCTGTTCAGCTTGAGGGTCACCTCCACCTGGTTGGAGTCGGCCAGGCCCCGCACGAAGGAGCTGAGCACGATGGCGTTGTCGCTCTCCACGATGCGGGCGATCTCGGAGAGGCTGTAGTCGTGGCGTCCCAGCTCCAGCACCACGATGGAGCCCGGGTCGCTGAAGGTACTCGACTGGGCAAAGAACCGGAGGAGGTCTTCACCGGTCACCATGCCAACGTAGTCGCCATCGCGGTTGATGACGGGCACCACCGTGAGGTTGTTGTCAACCAGTTGCCGCATCACGTCGTAGAGGTGATCGTCGGGGTAGACCGAGGGTGGCAGCTGGGCCACGCGGTAGGTGGCCACCGCTTCTTCGGGGTCGGCGTCGAGGACGTCGCTCTCCGAGATGACGGACACGAGCTTGGTCCCGTCCACCACGGGGAGGTGACGGATGTAGAACTCGTTCATGATCTCCAGGGCCTCTTCTCCGGTATCGGAGGGGCGCAGGGGAACGAGGGCGTCGGTGAGGAGGAAGTCGGCGGTCATGGTATCGGGAAAGTAGGGAATAATTCTCAGCCGAGGAGGCGTCGCTTCTGGGTAGCGAACTCTACCTCGGTCAGCAAGCCTTTCTCACGCAGTCGGGCCAGCCGCTGGAGTTGCTCCAGCAGTTCGTCGTGGACGGGGGCGGCGGGCGCGGGTGCCCCTTCGGTATCGGAGGCTACCAGGGGGTCTTCGGTGTTGGGCACGCGCTGGGGTTCGGCGGTAGCCAGGCGGAAGTTGTTCCGCTCGAAGGCCGGGAAGGCCGGCTGGATGCGCAGGTAGGCCAGGCTGTCGTGGTTGCGGATGCGGTCGAAGTCGTCGAAGCCCAGGGCCACGGCCCGGTCGAGGTGGTAGAAGGCGCGGTCGGCCTCCTCCTCCACGGAGTAGGCACAGGCAATGTTGAAGTGGGCGGCCACGTCGCGGGGATTTTTCCCCAGGGCTTTCTGGAAGGCCTCGATGGCCCGGCGGTATTCGTAGTCCTTGAAGTAGTGGACACCCCGCTCCCGGTCGGCCCGCCCCGCGTCGCGGCGGCCCGCCCGCTGGGGCACCGGTTCGGTGCGCTGGTTGTTGCGCTCCTTGTCGCGGCGCTCACGCTCCCGTTCCATTTCGGCCCGTTGCCGTTGCCGCTCCTGAAAGCGCCGTTCTCTGTCGGTCATACTGCCCGTATTGTAGGGTGGCGCGGCCGGCCCCGCGTGGGGAGTGGCCTGCGCTACCGGTTGATTGTATTTCAAGTCGAATTCCCGCCGCTCCATGGACAGCAGGGTGATCGCGTCGATGATGCCGAAGATAGCCGCCAGGGAGATAAGCATGATGGTGAAGGGGCTCGGGCCGGCGGACAGCGCCAGCACGAAAAAAAACAGGTGAGCCATGCCAAGTCCCTTCTGGCCGAGGTAGAACCGCTGGAGGCCGACGATGCCCCCGAAAAAAGCCAGAATTGCCGCGATCGTCTTCTCTTTCATCTCACTGATGGAAACGGACTAACGCTGGTTTTCGTTCTGGTTCAGTCTCCAAAAATGCGGCAGGTAAGGATGGTCAGGTCGTCCGGATACTCGTTGTCCTGGCGGAAGGCTTCCAGCTTCGCCTGGAGGTTTTCGTTGAACGACTTCGCCGAGCGGTAATACTGCCGGCGGGCAAACTGGTAAAGGATTTCCTCATCGAAGGGCTCGCCGGCGGCACTCTGCAGGTCGGTCAGCCCGTCCGTATAGGTGACGATGAGGGCCTGGGGCGGCAGGTCCACCACGCCGACGTTGAGCATGGGCAGTTCGTCCATGGAGCCCAGCACGGTGGTGCCTTCGCTGAGCAGCTGGAATCCTCCTTCACTGACGAGCACGGCGGGCGGGTGGCCGGCGTTCACGTAGCGCAGCTGGTGGGTTTCCCGGTCGTACTCGGCCACGAAGAAGGTCACGAACCGTTCGCCGCCCGTGATGCGGAAGACGCTTTCGTTGATTTCCGTTACGAAGTCGTACAGATCGGTACGCTTGCGGATGAGGGTGTGGAAATTGGCCTGGAAGTTGGCCATCAGCAGGGCGGCGCTCACCCCCTTGCCGGTAAAGTCGCCGATGCAGAACACCAGCTTGCCGTCCACAAATTCCCGGAAATCGAAGTAGTCGCCGCCCACCCCCAGTTTGGGGCGGTAGATGGCACTCAGCTCGTAGTGGTCATTGGCGGGCAGGTCCTTGGGGATGAGCATGCCCTGCACCTTGGCCCCTAGGTCGAGGTCGGCTTCCAGTCTTTCCTGCTCAATCTGACGGCGGAACAGCCGCTTATTTTCGATGGCCACCGCGATCACGTTGCTGATGGTGGTGATGATCTGCACCCGCTCGAACATGTCCTCCTCGTCGCTGAAGCTGCCGATAAGGATGAAGGCGATCGGCCGCTCCTTGTGCAGCACGGGAATGACGTGCTCGAACTGGCTGAACAGCGGGTGCTCCGGATCGTGGATGGTGACGGTGCGCTTCAGCGCCTGGAGTTCCTGTCCGTAATCGATCCCCTCGGGCAGCTCCACCTCCTCCAGTCCCAGGGAGGTAGCCATGCGCCAGGCCTCGTCGTGGTCACTGTGGCGGACGAAGAGGGCCATCTTGTTCACCCCGAGTTCCTGCCGCAGGAAGGCCTGGTACATCTGGAAGAGGTCGTCGGCCGAAACGTTGTTGTTGATGGCCTGCGTCATCTGCAGCAGCCGCCTGACCTGTAGCTGGCGCAGATGGAGCTCGCGCTCCAGACGGTTAATGCGGGTGAGGGGCTGTGACATGGGGGTAAATATAGCTTACGGGCGGGGCAAATACCCGCCGGGGGGTTACCGGGGCAGCAACTGCAGCAGCTCGTCAATCTGACGCTGATGATAGGGTTCGTCCAGGGCCCGCAGGACGTGGCTCTTCTCGAAATCCGTCAGGTGGAGAGATACCGAGGTGCGCAGCGGATCGTCGGCTTTGGGCTGGTAGTTGAAGCGGAAGAGGTGGAAGCGGTCCGGGCCGAGCGAACGGTAAAGGTTGGCCAGCAATTCCTCCTGGTCCAGGATCTGCAGCCCCAGGATATTACCCGCCACGCCCAGCGGACTGAATAGTCCGGTGATGACGCCGCGGCGCCCGTCGTCGGCCAGGCCCTGCTCGCGGAAGGCGCTGATCTGTACCAGGATTACCCCCGAGGTGTTGGCTTCGATCCAGTCCTCGAACACGTGAATGAAGCGGGCGGCCGAGGCGATGCCGTAGTTGTCGCGGTAGCCCGCGTCCATGAGGCGGATCAGGGGCTCGGTGGGCAGGTTCACCTGGGGTAAGACGTAGGGATAGGATGCGCTGGCCCGAAGGGCGGAACTGAGCCGCAGGCTGTCGGCTTCCTGTTCCCGCAGCAGGCGGCCGAAGTCGACCATATCGGGCAGCAAGCGAACGCCGCCGATCCGGGCTACGGGCGGGGCCATCATGTAGCTGACGCCCTGGGGGGAGATGACCATCCGGCGGCCGTCCTCGACGATGCTCGGGGTGACGAACAAGAGGGGCACCCGGGCGGTGACCTCCGCCTCGCGGTAGGCGGAAAGCGGCTGGTTGAGCAGCTGGTGGGTGGCCCGGTTGTAGGCCTGCTCGAAGGCGAAGCCCCGGTCGCGGCGGTAATATTGGTCGCCTACCTTCACCTGACGAAAGGGGAGGAAGATGTCGTTGCTGACGATGGAGAAGGCGGTGGGGTTCAGCAGGTCGGTACTCACGTCCTCCAGCCGCTGCAGGTGGCCGCGGGCGAAGGTAGTGGCCGGCTGCTGGTAGGCTTCCCGCAGATAAGCCAGGCCGAGGATGCCCCCACTGGCTCCCGTCATGAGGGCGGTGGACCGCAGGAGCCGGCCCTCACTGCAGGCCTCGATGCTCTGGGTGAGGTGAGTGGCCCAAAGGGAGGCCGTAAGTCCGCCCCCGCTGGCGCAAAGGATGACCAGCTTGGGCTTGTCGGTTGGCTGCTTTTCGTGCCAGCGTTCGAGGATGGCCGTGGTGTTGGCCTTGTCCGCCTCCAGGTTGGCGGGGCGGTAAAGCGCACGCAGGCTGTCCAGGGAATAGGGGGCGCGGCTGTCGTACCGCAGTCCGTAGGCGTGGTTGCCGTGGTCGAAGAAGGGGGTGCTGGTGAGGAAATTGACCAGGATGAGCAGCAGGATCAGCAGGGGGAGCCGCCAGGCGGCAAACCAGTAGCTGACCGCCCCGATGATGGAGACGAAGAGGCTGAACAGGATGAAGAAACTGGCTCCCGCCGGCAGCTGAAAGGCCGGCCGGTCAACCAGCACGCCGAGCACGACCAAAATACCGATGGTGGCAAACTGCAGGATGAGGGCGTTGAGGTGGTTCTGGCGGAAAATGTTGCGCAACAGGGCCGTGTCGTAGTGGGCCACGGAGCGTACCCGCTGGAAGCGCAGGTTGGGGTTCAGGTAAAAGCGGACCTGGAATGGGTTGTCGAACTGATGGACGAGCTGGGGCCCGAGGGGAGTGCCCCGGTAAGGACGGTAATCGGACTGACCCGGCTGGCTGGGGCCCCGGTTGGGCGGTGGGTCGCGGTGGCCGGTGTAGTAGTGGATGTCCCGGTTGGTCAGGTTGAAGTAAATGGCGTAGAGAAAGAGGCTAAGCGTCAACCCGACGACCAGTCCGGAGAGCGCCTGCCCCTGGGTGCCCGCCCCCTCGGCCAGGTGGTGGAAGCGGATGAGCTCCACGCAGTAAGTAATGAAGAAGGCCAGCGGCAGGAGGGCATTGTTCAGACAGTACTTGAAGAAGGGCCTCGAAAGGCTGGCCAGAAAGTTGAAGTAGCCCCCCATCAGCAGATAGGTGCTCAGGTTCCACGTCATCACGAAAAACCCGAAGGCGAGTCCCACGATGAGG
The DNA here is from genome assembly GCF_002631205.1 of Neolewinella marina. GTDB lineage: Bacteria > Bacteroidota > Bacteroidia > Chitinophagales > Saprospiraceae > Neolewinella > Neolewinella marina. The sequence continues at coordinate 558,794 of NZ_PDLO01000002.1, read as the reverse complement.
AAGGAGAAGTAATCGGAGCGGCCCAGGTACTCAGGATCCAGAAAGAGGTACTGCAGCCCCAGGCGGGGACCCAGGGCCCCGCTCATCATCAGGAGCAGGAGCAGCCACATCGACAGCAGCAGGTAGTGCGTGCGGAAGTGGAGCAAGAGCAATTGCACCGGAAAGGAACGGTAGATGTTGTAGAGGGCCGCGCGCATACCGCAGCAAATTACCGTTATATTTGCCGCCCGCAAATCTTGTCCCGGACATCCCACACCCAGCCCTCCCCCCCGCCCGCCTCGCCACCCGTCTTACTCCCCAGGGTGAGCGCATCCTCCGCTCCGGCCATCCCTGGCTGTTCGACGGAGCCGTAGATTCCGTAAAGGGGCCGGGCAAGGCCGGAGACCTGTCCATCATCTTCGACCGCAAGAAGGACCGCTTCCTGGGGGTCGGACTGTACGATCCCGACTCGCCCATCCGCATCCGGGTGCTGCACCAGGGCAGTCCCATCAAGATCGATACCGCCTTCTTCGCCGACCGCATCCAGGCGGCCCGCAAACTGCGCCTGCCGCTGCTGAAAAAGAACACCAACGGTTACCGCTTCATCCACGGGGAAAACGACGGACTGCCGGCCCTGGTCGTCGACGTCTACGCCGGAGTAGCCGTCATCAAACTCTACAGCCCGGTGTGGTTCCCCTATCTCGAGGAGCTGCTGCCGCTGATCCAACGCGCCGCCAAGGCGGATACCGTGGTGCTGCGGTTGGCCCGGGTGGTAAATCCTGTCGGCGGGCTAACCGACGGCGCCGTCCTGGCGGGGAAGCTGACGGAGCCCGAAGTCGTCTTCAAGGAGCACAACCTCCAGTTCCTGGCCCACGTGGCGGAGGGGCACAAGACCGGCTTCTTCCTGGACCACCGCCACAACCGCAAGCGGGTAGGGGAGTTGTCGGAAGCCCAGGACGTGCTGGACGTCTTCAGCTACGCCGGGGGCTTCAGCGTCCATGCCCTGGCCGGCGGCGCCTACCGGGTGGTGAGCCTCGACATCAGTGCCCCAGCCCTGGAAGTGGCCCGTCGCAACGTGGCGCTCAACTTCGGCGCCGACCCCCGCCACGAAATCCTGGTGGGCGACGCCTTCCAGGAACTCGAGCAACTGGCCCGCCGCAAGGAGGATTTCGGATTGGTGGTTGTGGATCCCCCCAGCTTCGCCAAGCGGGAAAAGGAAGTGCGCGGGGCTCTGGATGCCTACCGCCGCATCAATACCCTGGCCGTCCCCCTGGTAAAACCCGGTGGCATCCTGCTGGCGGCTTCTTGCTCCTCCAGGGTAAGCAATGAAGACTTTTTCGCCACCGTCGAGAAGGTGCTGAAGCGCAGCGGCCGGGGCTACACCCTGCTGGAACGCAGTTACCACGACGTGGACCACCCCATCGGCTTTCCGGAAGGGGCCTACCTGAAGGCGGGCTATTATCGCCTGGACTGAAACCGTCTGACCCCGGCCTCCGTAGGTGGTTGAAAACCGGTCAATTCGTCCATGCGTCTCCACCTGATCATTCCCGTCGTCAACGAGCGCGACAACCTGAACACCCTGCTGCCCTTCCTCTCCGCCGAACTGGCGGGGCGGGGCACCATTACGGTCGCCGACGGGGGCAGTACCGACGGCACCCGGGAAGCCTGTAATGGCTACGCCGGGGTACGCCATCTGGCGTGCACCTACCGGGGGCGGGCCCGGCAGATGAACGAGGCCGCCGCGCTTGACCCCGACCGCTACGACGTACTCTATTTCCTCCACGCCGACGCCCGGCCACCGCGGGGTTTCTACGATGACATCCGCCGCAGCGTTGCTTTCGGTCATCCCGTGGGGTGCTACCGCTTCCGCTTTGACTCAGCCCACCCCCTGCTGGCCATCAACGCCTTCTGTACCCGCTTCAGCGGACTGGCCTGCCGGGGCGGCGACCAGTCGCTCTACCTGACCCGCGCGGCCTGGAACGAACTGGGGGGCTTCGACGCCAACATGACGATCATGGAGGACTACGACATCATCCAGCGGGCCTGGGACCGCTTCCCCTTCCGGGTGATCCCCCGCGCCGTGACGGTCTCCGCCCGCAAGTACCGCGCCAATGGCTGGCTGCGGGTGCAACTGGCCAACCTGACCGTATTCCGGATGTACAAAAAGGGGGCGCCGCAGGGGGCCATGGTAGAGCGTTACCGGCAGATGCTGAAGCCCTGGTGAGAGGTAGCGACAGCCTTTATGCGGACCGGGCATTCCGACCCTTCCCCCGGCACCCGCACCCGTGAGAAACAGGCCCACGGAATGGCGGTTTGGCGACCCCTTTTTGCTAGGAAAAGTGGCATAATTTTTGTACTTTTGTGGCTATGACAGTAAATAATGAGCTGGCCCAAAAAGGGAACTACGGTGCGGACAACATCACCGCCCTCGAAGGGCTCGAAGCCGTCCGCAAACGCCCCGGGATGTACATCGGCGGCACCGATACGCGCGGCCTCCATCACCTCGTATGGGAGGTGGTCGACAACTCCATCGACGAACACCTCGCCGGCTACTGCAGCCGCATCGATATGATCATCCACCCGGATAACTCCATCACCGTCACCGACGACGGACGGGGTATCCCCGTGGGCAATCACGCCAAGCTGGGCAAGAGCGCCCTGGAGGTGGTCATGACCGTCCTCCACGCCGGCGGTAAATTCGACAAGGATACCTACAAGGTGTCCGGCGGTCTGCACGGGGTAGGGGTATCGTGTGTGAATGCCTTGTCGAGCCACCTGCGGGCCACCGTCCACCGCGACGGAAAGATCTACCAGCAGGATTACAGCCAGGGTAAGCCGCAGAACGAGGTGCACGTAGTCGGGGAAGCCGAGAAATCCGGTACCACCATCCACTTCACCCCCGATCCGGAAATCTTCGAATCGCTGGTCTACAAGTACGAGACGCTGGCCAACCGCATGCAGGAACTCGCCTTCCTGAACAGCGGGCTGCAACTCAGCATCACCGACGAGCGGCAACTCGACGACGAAGGGAAATTTGCCCGCAAGGAGTTCTACAGCGAAGGCGGCCTGGCCGAGATGGTCAAGTACCTCGACGAGGGCAAGCAGGACCTGATCGAGGAAGCCATCTACGTGAAGTCCAAGGAGGACAACGTGGAGGTAGAGGTGGCCATGCAGTACAACACCACCTACCAGGAGAACATCTACTCCTTCGTCAACAACATCAAGACCCGCGAGGGCGGTACCCACGTGAATGGTTTCCGCCGCGCCGTCAACCGCCTCTTCACCAAGTACGGGGAGGAGAACGGCCTGTTCAAGAAACTGAAGTTCAAGGTCAGCGGGGAAGACTTCCGCGAAGGCCTCACCGCCGTGGTTTCCGTCAAGGTGCCCGAGCCCCAGTTCAAGGGACAGACGAAGGGAGAACTCGGCAACAGCGAGGTGACCGGCATCGTGAGCCGCGCCGTCGGCGAGAGCGTAGGCCACTGGCTGGAAGAGAACCCCGACCAGGCCAAGCGCATCATCGACAAGGTGATCATCGCCGCCACCGCCCGCCACGCCGCCCGCAAGGCCCGCGAGATGGTGCAGCGCAAGAACGTGCTCACCGGCACCGGACTGCCCGGCAAGCTGGCCGACTGCTCCAACAAGGACCCCGAAGGATCGGAAATCTACCTGGTCGAGGGCGACTCGGCCGGTGGTACCGCCAAGATGGGCCGCAACCGCGCCTTCCAGGCTATCCTGCCGCTGCGCGGTAAGATCCTCAACGTGGAGAAGGCGATGGAGCACAAGATCTACGAGAATGAGGAGATCAAGAACATGTTCACCGCCCTGGGCGTGAGCATCGTGGAGGGCCAACACGGCGAACGGGTGCTGAACCTGGACAAGCTGCGCTACCACAAGATCATCATCATGTGTGACGCCGACGTCGACGGCAGCCACATCGTGACCCTCATCCTGACCTTCTTCTTCCGCTACATGCACGCACTGGTCGACCAGGGCTACGTGTACATCGCCCAGCCGCCCCTCTACCAGGTGCGCCGCGGCAAGCAGTTCCGCTACTGCTGGACGGAGGAGGAACGCCGCGAGGCCATCGCCAACTACAGCAAGCACGAGAACGACGGCGCCGTGAAGGTGCAGCGCTACAAGGGTCTCGGTGAGATGAACGCCACCCAGCTCTGGGAGACGACCATGGACCCCGATACCCGTATGCTGCAGCGCGTCACCATCGAGGAAAGCTCCGAGGCCGACCGCGTCTTTAGCATGCTGATGGGCGACGAGGTACCCCCCCGCCGGGCCTTCATCGAAGCGAATGCCAAGTACGCCAAGGTGGATGTTTAACTGGTTGCTGGTTACGCAAATAGCAACTAAAGAAAAAGCCCCGATCGGATCACCGGTCGGGGCTTTTTACTTGCTAGTGGTTCGGGCGGAGGGCTACTCCAGTTCCCGGGTTGCTTCGAAGAGGAACCAGGTCCGCCGTTCGGTGGCGTTGATGTAGTCCTCGAGCAGGCTGGCGCCGCCGATGTCGTCGGCTTCCTCACAAACGCTGTGGGCTTCGCGCAGGTTGTGGGCCATTTTCTTGTTCTCTTCCATCAGGTCGAGCAGCATGTCGCGGGGGTGGACCTGGGCGTTATCGTTGTCCTGCACCTTCTGCAGTTTGGCGATCTGGCCGATGCTGGTGATGGTCTTGGCGCCGAGTTTCCGGACGCGCTCCGCCAGGGGGTCGACGGTAGCGATGAGTTCCTCACTCTGATCGTCGAGCATGAGGTGGTAGTCGCGGAAGTTGCGGCCCGACATATGCCAGTGGTAGTTCTTGGTCTTTACCCATAGGGCGATCAGGTCGGCGACCAGGGGATTAAGTGCCTTGGCTACCTTTTGGACATCTTTGGGATCCAGATCGGTTGGGGTGTTGAGTTCTTTTTTGCTGATGTTGTTGCCGGGTGACTTGGTCATTGTTGCATTTATTTGCGTTCCCTTCTAGAACGGGAGGGGGACGAACCAGGTTCGTTCATCCTTCGTCAAGCCGACCGCCATGTCCCAACGTTTCCCCACCTCCGAACGCCTCAAATCACGGCGGGAAATCGGCCGTCTCTTCTCTCCCGGTACCGGGTCGGTGGCGGCCTACCCGGTACGCCTCCTGTACCGGTGGGCGGAGTCGCCGCGGGGGGATCAAGCTTGCCAGATCACCTTCGTAGTACCCAAGCGAAAGTTCAAGCGGGCCGTGGACCGCAACCTCCTCAAGCGGCGGATGCGGGAGGCCTATCGCCTGAACCGGGAGCTGCTGCTGCCCCAGGGCCCCGGAGGGCAGGTGCCGGAGGTAAGCGCGGGTGCCCGGCCACCGCAGCTGATTCTGCTGCTCATGTATACGGGAAAGGAAGCGCTGCCGTACGCCGTCATCGAGCGCAAGGTGAAGAAGGTGCTCACCCAGCTGGGGGAGCGGCTAGCCGCGGGCGGATGAGGCCGCCTCGACGGCCCGCCACACGCGCAGGACGTTGCCCGAGAGGATCTTCTGGATGTCCTCGTCAGTGTAGCCACGCTTGAGCAGGACGTAGACCAGGTTGGGGTAGTCGGCTACGTCCTTGAGGCCGGTGGGCAGGCTATCGCCCACTCCGTCGTAGTCGGATCCCAGGCCGACGTGGTCGATGCCGGCGATCTGCACTACCCGGTCGATGTGGTCGGCAACCATTTCGACATCGGAGTACAGGGTGGGGTTTTCCAGTTGGAAGCTGTCGGCCAGGGCCTCCGCTTCCGGCGTGCGGTTCTGCAGTCCGCGTTCCGCCAGCAGGTTCATGAAGACTTCCCGCAGGCTGTCCTGCCGGCTGCGCAGGGCGCCGTCGAGGAAGGTGGAGCCGAAGTTGATCTGAATCACGCCCCCGTTTTCTCCCATGCGCTTGATCATCTCATCGTTCATGTTCCGTTCGAAGTCGGGGGTGAAGTGGCGCACCGAGGAGTGGCTGGCGATGACGGGCACGTCGGTGATTTCCATCACGTCCCAGAAGGCCGCGTCCGAGATGTGGCTGACGTCAACCATGACGCCGACGCGGTTCATTTCCCGCACCACCTCCTCGCCGAAGGGGCTCAGCCCACCGTTCGTGCCTGTGGTGTCGTAGCTGCTGTCGGAGATCAGGTTGTCCTTGGCGTGGGTGAGGGTGATGTAGCGGATGCCCTTGTTGAAGTACTGCTCCACGCGGCTGAGGTCGTCCTCGATCGGTGAGCCGTTCTCCATGCCCATGGGCAGGCTGACGAGGCCGCGGTCGAAGTTGCGCTCGATGTCGTCGGGGCTCAGGGCGGGGGCGAATTTATCAGGGTGGGCGGCGATGATGCCCTTCACCATATCGATGAGGCTGTCGGCCAGGGCGGGGGAGGCCCCTTTTTCCTCCTGCAAGTTGCTGGGGATGTAGATCGACATGAAGGGGGCGTCGAGCCCTCCCTCCACGGCGCGGACGTAGTCGAAGTCGCCCTCGTCGGTTTCAATGGGAATGCCCAGCATTTCACGCTCGAGGCGGAAGTTCTTCACCTTCAGGCGGTAGGGGAGGTCTACGTGTCCATCCACGATGATGTAAGCGTGGGCGAGGCTGTCGGCGTGGGCGCGCAGGGCTACGTCCGACATTTCCGGATCGGTCTCGGGGGCGTCGGGGCCACAGGAGTAGAGCAGCGATGCGGACAGGCAGAGCAGAAGGAAGCGAAACATGGGCGGGGCGATTTTGGCGGGGTGGGGGGGGACCTCTTGCGGACAAACATAGGTAAGATTTGGGTTAGTGGTCGGACGGGTAAGTGGTCCAACCGGTTAGTCGTCCGACCGGTTAGTGGTCGGACCACTTAAGTCGTCCGACCACTTCACAGTGGACCACTAGTAAGAAAGATTCCCTACTTTTCCAAGCAACTAACCGACACAACCCCAATGCGCCACCTCCTGCTCCTCAGCGGCTTCCTCCTGCTGGTTTCCCCCCTGACCGCCCAGTCCACCGAACCGCTCATGGGCTTCACCCCCAGCGGCAGTGAGGCGCAACGGAAACTGGAGGCCACCTACGACGCCCGCATCACGCCGGCCAACTTGGACGAATGGATGAAGTACATGACCGCCCGACCCCACCACGTGGGATCGCCCTACGACAAGAAGGTGGTCGACTTCATGGCCGACAAGTTCCGCTCCTGGGGCTACGATGTGAAGGTGGAGCGCTTCGACGTACTCTTCCCGACGCCGAAGGTGCGCAAGCTGGAGTTGATTGCCCCCACCCGCTACACCGCCATCCTGCAGGAGCCGCCGGTGGAAGGGGATGCGGCCACCCATCAGACTGAGGAAGCCCTGCCCCCCTATAATGCCTTCTCCGTGGATGGCGACGTGACCGCCGAGTTGGTCTTCGTGAACTACGGGGTGCCGGCCGACTACGAGGAACTCGAGAAGCGCGGCATCGACGTAGCCGGCAAAATCGTGATCGCCCGCTACCAGGGTTCCTGGCGCGGCATTAAACCCAAGGTGGCCGCCGAGAAGGGAGCCATCGGCTGCATCCTCTACTCCGATCCCGAGGACGATGGCTACTACCGGGGGGATACTTACCCCGAGGGCGCCTACAAGAATGAATACGGAGTACAGCGGGGAGCGGTAGTAGATCTGCCCCGCGCCCCCGGCGACCCCCTGACGCCCGGATACGGCGCCACCGAGGACGCCAAGCGGCTGCCCCTGGAAGAGGCCGAAGGACTAACGGAGATTCCCGTACTGCCCATCTCCTACCACGATGCCCTGCCCCTGCTCGAGGCCCTCGGCGGTCCCGTGGCTCCAGCCGCCTGGCGGGGTGCCCTGCCGATCACCTACCACATTGGCCCCGGGCCGGCGAAGGTGCACCTGCAGCTGGAGTTCAACTGGGACCTGGCGCCGGCCTACGACGTAATCGCCACCCTGGAAGGCAGCGAATACCCCGACGAATGGATCCTGCGCGGCAACCATCACGACGCCTGGGTACACGGCGCCAACGACCCGATCAGCGGTATGGTGGCGGTGATGGAGGAGGCCCGCGCGGTAGGGGAACTCGTGAAGCAGGGCTGGCGGCCGAAGCGCACCATCAAGTACGCGGCCTGGGGCGCTGAGGAACCCGGACTGCTAGGGTCCACCGAATGGGTGGAAACCCACGCCGAGGAACTGAAGGAAAAAGCCGTGGCCTACATCAACACCGATGCCTCCGGGCGCGGCTTTCTCAGCGCGGGAGGCTCCCATACGCTGGAGAAATTCTTCGGACAAATCACCGAAGACGTGATGGATCCCCAAATGGGCGTTAGCGTCTTTGCCCGCCGGAGAGCGGAAGCAGCGGTGAATGACGGTGAGGAACTGAAGCATTTCCCACTGTCGGCCCTGGGGTCGGGATCGGACTATTCCCCTTTCTTCCAGCACCTCGGCATCGCGGCCTTCAACATGGGCTTCGGGGGTGAAAGCGGAGGTGGAGAGTACCATACCATGTACGACAGCTACGACCACTACAAGCGCTTCAAGGACCCCAACTTCAGCTACGGCGCCGCCCTGGCGCGGGTGGCGGGGCGGACAACCCTGCGACTGGCCAATGCCGATGTGCTGCCTTTTGAGTTCACGCGACTGGCCACGACTTTGCAACAGTACGGAGAGGAAGTAACGGCCCTGGCCGACCAGACCCGGAAGCAAACCGCCCGCCGGAACCGGCTTATCCAGGAAGAAGCTTACCAGCTGGCCGCCGATCCCACCCAGCCTTTCCACGCCCCCGAGGTGCAGCCGGAGGTGCCCTACCTGAATTTCGCACCGCTGCAGAACGGACTGAGCCGCATCAGCAGCCTGGCCGACGACTACCGTACCGAAGCCGCTGTACAACTTCCCGCGGCGGAACGGGAGCGGCTCAACCAGCTGTTCACCGACCTGGAGCGCCACCTCACGCGGCCCGAGGGACTGCCCCGGCGGCCCTGGTTCATCCACCACGTCTACGCACCAGGCTTCTACACCGGCTACGGAGTGAAAACCCTGCCGGGCGTACGGGAGGCCATCGAGCAGCGCGATTTCGAGGAGGCCCAGGAGCAGATCGAAAAACTCGGAAAAGTGCTGGAGGCCTACGCCGGACAAATGGAGCGCATCATCGGCGTAGCGGCTACCCGCTAGCCAACTATCTTCGTGGCCGGACCCTCCCTTCAGCCAACCTACCCCGGAATGCGCCTGACCTTACTGCTCTTAGTCCTCTTCCTCGGCACCAGCGTCCGCGCCCAGCGTGTGCTGCTGTTCGAACAACTGACGAGCTCGAAAAGCGAGCGGGTGTACGAAGGGGAAGCCCTGCGGTTCCGGATGAAGGGCGACAACTTCTGGCAGGAAGGCTACATCCGGGAGATGCGCCCCGACATCCAGGCCCTGGTCATCAACGACCGCTACATCCTTCTCGAGGAGATCGACGCGGTATTTCTGGGGCACACCATCGCCAGCAAGCTGGGGTACGGACTCATAACTTTCGGCGCCGGCTGGTCGTTCTTCGCGGCCCTCGGCTACGCCACCGACAAGATCGATGAGACGAACTACAGCGTGGACGACGCCCTGGTGACGGCCGCCTCCGTGGGTACCGGATTCCTGCTCGTGAAACTCCTGGGCCGCCGCAAGTTTCGTCCCGGAAAGTACAAGCGGCTACGGGTAGTGGATCTCAGCTTTTAGGCAGGCTCAGGCGTGGCCATACAGGGCCTTGGCAAGTAATTCCGGGAAAGCTTTTGGGGTAGCGGCGAAGGGTTTGAGGCCCAGTTCCGTTAGCAGCGCCGCAACCTGCTGGTCGTAGGCCGGCGCTCCCTGGTCGTTCAGCGCCAGCAGCGGCAGGAAGGTCAGGCCGGAGTGCTGGAGGCGGCGGACGCTCTGCATCATATTCGGGATTGAGCCGCCCTCAAACAGGTCGCTAAGCAGGATAAGGACGGTGTCGCGGGGAGCCACGTTAAGCTGTTCGGCGTAGCGCAGGGCCCGGCCGATGTCTGTACCCCCGCCGAGCTGGAGGGCGAACAGGAGGTCCAGGGGATCGGGCAGGCGGGCGGTAAGGTCAACCACGCTGGTATCAAAGGCCACTACGTGGGTACGTACGCTGGGCAGGCTGGCCAGGACGCAGGAGAGCACCCCGGCGTAGACCACCGAGGTGGCCATGGAACCGCTCTGGTCGATGAGCAGGATGACGTGCTTCAGGCCGGTCCGGCTGCGGTGCTGTCCGCGCAGTTGCACGGGCAGTACCGTGCGGTGGTCGGGCTGGTAGTGCTTCAGGTTTACCCGGATGGTCTGGTGCCAGTCGATATCGCTGTGGCGCGGTCGCCGGTTCCGGACCTGCTGCCGCTTGCGACCGCTGATGGCCTGCAGGAGGGGCTGGCGCAGCTGTTTTTCAATTTCCTCGACTACCCGGCGGACGACCAGGCGGGCGGTTTCCCGGCTGCGTTCGGGCAGGACGTTCTTCAGGGTTAGCAGGGTGCCGACGAGGTGAACGTCGGGCTGGATGGTCTCCAGCAGTTCGGGTTCCAGCAGCATTTCCTGGATACCAAGCCGTTCCAGGGCATCCCGCTGCAGCAGCTGCACGGTATCGGTGGGGAAGTATTTGCGGATGTCGCCCAGCCAGCGGTTCACGTTGGGACTGGAGGGGCCGAGTCCGCCCTTACGCTCATCACTGTTGTAGAGGGCTTCGAGCACGGCATCCATGCCGGCGGCCCGGGCGGGGAGTTCGGGGCCTCCTTCCGCTCCCTGAGCGTCCTGCCCGAGGATCAGCCGCCACTTGCGCAGGTATTCGTCATAATCACTCATAGGCGGCGAGGATCCGTTGAATGAGTCCGTCAAAGTTGGTGACCTTGTCGTCCGAATGGCCCAGGCGGGCGACGACCAGGCCCTGGGTGGGCAGTATGAACACCCGCTGGTCCTGGAAGCCGCGCATCATGTAGGCATCAGCGGGGATGGACGGCGTATCCGGCCCCGGAAGCCACAACTGGGCGCCGTAGTTTCCTTCGCTTCCCGCGGCGGGTTCCCGCATGAATTTGATCCAGCTTTCCGGGATGAGTTGCTCACCGTTCCACCGTCCGCCCTGCAGCATCAGCTGTCCCAGCCGCGCCCAGTCGCGGGCCGTAGCCCAGCCATAACTGCTCCCCACGGGGCGCCCGCTTTGGTCGGGTTCGATGAGCAGGGAGGGGGCTACGGCACCGTAGAGGTCATCGAGGAAAGCGTACAATTTATCGTTGCTCCCCAGTTCACTGCGCAGGTATTCCATCAGGATGTTGGAGGTGCCGCTGGAGTAGTTCCATTCCGTTCCGGGGGTGGCGATCAGTTGGCTCCGCAGGGCAAAGTCGGCGAAGTCGGGTCGCTCGTGCAGCATCACGGTGGCGTCGGTGAGGCTGCCGTAGCCTTCGTTCCAGGCCAGTCCTGAATTCATCCGCAGCAGGTCAGCGAGGGCGATTTCCGACCGGGCATCTTGCCAGTAGTCGGGGAATAATGCCGTAAGGGCAGTGGCCGCGGCCGCGGGTTCCGGGTAAGTGGCGGAATCCCGGTGGAGATAGGCCCCCACCGCGAGTCCCGTCAGGGTTTTGGTCATGGACCAGCCGAGGAGTCGGCTGTTGTGGTCGTAGCCGGGGGCGTAGCGTTCCGCCACGAGTTGACCGTCCTTCAGGACGACCAGTCCGCGGGCACCGCCGCCGGGGACGGGCTGCATGCCGTAGTCCAGGGCCGCGGCCAGAGCTGGGGGCGCCGTAGTAGCAACCGGCAATGGGAGGGTAGCCGGTATCTCCGCTTGGCCCACCGCGGGGAGGGGCCGCGCCGCGTCGTTGACCAACACGCAGCCCCTACCGGGCAGGTAGACTGCCTGCCGTTCGACCAGCCCCGCCAGGGAGGCGGTCACCGTGTCGCTTTCATGTTGAAGGGTGAAGTGGCCCAGTACGCTGAAGTTGAGATCGTGGGCACTGATTTCGTCAAGTTCCCGTCCCTGCAGGAAGTGACAACTGCAACCGTGCTTCGCGGCGTACCCGCCTCCGATACTGAGCAGTGGCTTGACCCACAGGAAGGCACTGAACAACAGTACGATCATCAGGGCCAGTCCAATCAGCCAGCGTTTCAGGGGGGTAACATGCATGGGGTAAAGATACTCAGGGGGTGGCGGGCGGAACCGTCAGGCAACACCGCGAAATGGAGTAAAATAACAAACAATTTGTATTTTAATACGCCAGGGCCTATCTTGAGAGTCATTGCCGGCGTTGATCCTCTCACTACAGATCCCCTTTCTCACCTCATTTCGCGTCGGGTCATTCGATACATAGGCAGTTCTTCCCGCCGTTACCCGGTACCGGACGGTGCAGGGTGGGCTGTCGGTTAACCCTCGATCCGTCGGCCGGTATGTTCTCCGACGGAAGGGCCACCGGCGTGGGCGGTGGTAGCGGCGGATGGGGGGAGCCAGCGTGGCGGCGGTCGGGTGGGTTCTCCCACCCACTCTTCGGAGCCCCCTGCCCGCCCGATATCTTTACCCATTATCCCCTGCTCGCCCAGCCAATTCCCCGCCCGCCCGACTTCTGGACCTACCACCCCCACCCCCCACCAGCAGCAAAACCCGCTCGGGTACTACCTTCACCCCATGCAGCTCCGCACCTTTGGCATTCGGCACCACGGCCCGGGCTCCGCCCGGCGGTTGCGCGACGTGCTGGACCGCTGGCAGCCCGATCTGATCCTGTTGGAGATGCCGGCCGATAGTCAGCCCGTGCTGCGCCAACTCACCACCCGCGGCATGCACCCCCCCCTGGCCCTGGTCCTCTACGACGCGAAGGACATTGAGCGCGCCAGCTTCTTCCCCTTTGCCCGCTTCAGTCCCGAATACCAGGCCATCGACTGGGCCGGTCAGCACGGTGTGGAGTTACGGGCGATCGACCTGCCCGCCCGCCATTTTCTCGCCGTACGGGAGGAAGAAAAATTCATTCTTTTCCCTACCGAGGAGCCGGATACCCCCTCCCGGCTGCCCGGCAAATCGCGGCGGGAGCTGGCCCGCCAACTGCGCACCGACCCCCTGTCGGTCGTGGCCGAGCTGGCCGGCTACCCCGACAGCGAGAGTTGGTGGGATGCCACCCTTGAACGCAGCAATGAAGGGGCAGACGCCACCTTCGAGGCGATCCTGGAAGTCGTCACCGAACTGCGACAGACCTTCCCCGAAGCCTCCAACGACGAAAACGAGCAGCGGGAAGCCTATATGCGCAACGAGATCCGCAAGGCCCTCCGGGAATCCCACGAGCGGGTTGCCATCGTGGTGGGAGCCTGGCACGGACCCGCCGTCGCGGACACCCCCGAACGCAAGGCGAGTACCGACAAGGCCATCCTCCGCGGCCTGCCCAAGGTGAAGGTCAGCCAAGCCTGGGTACCCTGGTCTTTCCCCCGTCTGGCCCGAAGCGGGGGCTACGGCGCCGGCGTCACCTCTCCGGCCTGGTACGCCACCCTGTTCGACTTTCCTGCCCAAGCGGTCGACCGCTGGATGGCCGCCGCGGCCCAACTGCTGCGGGAAGCCGGCTTTGAAGGCAGTCCGGCCATGGCCACCGAGGCCGCTGGCCTGGCCACCACCCTGGCTACCCTGCGCGACCACGAACGGCCGGGAATTGAGGAACTGGAAGCCGCAGTGCTGACCACCCTGGCGGCTGGACAGCGCGAAAGGCTGGAGCTGATCCACCAACGCCTGACGGTAGGAACCGAAGTCGGCTTCGTGCCGCCCGACGTGACTACCGTCCCCTTGCTGGAAGACCTGCGCGCCGAAATCAAGAGTACCCGGATGACCAAGTGGTGGGAAACCGCCGGCCAGCACTACCTGAAGGCGACCAAGTCCGATCCCCGTGGGGGTATAGACCTCCGCACCCCGAATGACCTGCGCAAAAGCCACCTGCTCCACCGCCTGAACCTCCTCGACATCCACTGGGCTAAGCTGCAGCCGGAGGGGCCGGACAGCCTGAGCAGTTTCAAGGAAGTATGGCTGCTGGAATGGCAACCGGAATTCAGCCTGCTGGTCATCGAGCGGGGCAGCTACGGGAACACCGTCGCCTCCGCCGCGGCCGCCTATACCCTGGAAAAGGCCGCCGCCCTGACGATGGTCAAACCCCTGGCGGAGCTCACCCTGCGGGGGTTGCAGGCCGGGTTGCCGGAGGTGGTTCCGGCCCTGATGAAACTACTGCGCGCCCGGGCCGCCGAAACCACCGACGTAGTAGCCCTGCTGTCCACCCTGCCCGCCCTGGTGCAGACGAGCCGCTACGGCGACAGCCGCAAGACCGACACCACCGCCCTGCTGCTGGTGATCGACGAGTTGCTGCCGCGGCTCACGGCCGGCCTGCCCGCCGCCGCTACCCACATCGACGACGAACGCGGACACCAGCTGGTGGAACTCATCGCAGCCGCCCACTATCACCTGGCCCAACTCGACAATGACTCTCTGGATACCCTCTGGATCGACGGGCTCACCCGCACTTCTACCGCTGGCGTTCACCCGGCCGTGGAGGGGCACTGTCTGCGGTTGCTGACGGACCGGGCCGTCATTTCCGGCTCCACCGCGGCCGACCGGTTCAGCCGGGCGCTGTCCCGCAGTCGGGGCGCCCAGCCGGTGGCGGAGTGGATTTACGGATTCCTCTTTGGCAGTGGACAGTTGTTGCTCCACCACCCCCCGCTGTTCGCCCTGATCGACGAGTGGGTAGCCGGACTGGAGTGGGAAGATTTCGAACAGGTAGTGGCCCTGCTGCGGCGTACCTTCTCCGACTTCTCCCGCTACGACCGCCGCAAACTGATGGAAATGGTAGAGGGCGATCAGTCTATGGATCCGCCGGAAAGCCCAGATGCTCAACCCATTGCGGAACAGGAAACCCTGCTTGCGGACCTGCTGCGCTGGATCGCCTAAAATCTTTTGAGAAATCCATCCGGAGGCGTGACCTTTCCTTTCCCCCTCCGTCAGAAGGGGCATTAGAGGCTACATACACCCCCACAGGGGGGCTATGAACAGAGACACGGATTTCAACAAGAGACAATTTCATAAGACATACATTTCTTCCTGGTTTTTTGAGATAGCTACCGCTCACCCAATTGGATAATCAATTTTTGCGCGCGCTCCCTGTACAGGGGGCGCGCGTTTTCTTGTATACCACCCCCGCCGTACATTTCGGATATGGCCCCGCCCCCCCGTATCCCCCTGCTCCTCCTGCTTATGCTGTTTACCCTTAGCGCCTACGGCCAATCCAGACCCCGCGACCTCGGCGTGAAATTGGGCGTCATGCACCCCGGTCCCCTCAACGCCATCACCGACGTGGCCGGCGTTAGGGTAGGGCACACCACCCGCATCGAAGGCGACAGCATCCGCACGGGCGTGACGGCCGTGGTACCCCACGGTGGTGACCTGTACCGGGAGAAGGTGCCCGCGGCCATCCACCTCGGCAACGGCTACGGCAAACTGGCCGGATATACCCAGGTGGAGGAACTCGGAGAACTGGAAACCCCCATCGTGCTGACGAACACCCTTAGCGTAGCCACGGCCATGAACGCACTGGTTACGGCCTGCTTGCGCGACAATCCCCAGGTGCAAAGCGTCAATGCCGTGGTAGGTGAAACGAACGATGGCTACCTCAACGACATCCGCGGCCGCCACGTCACCGAAGCCGACGTCCACTCAGCCCTGAGCGCCGCCACGGAAGGCTCCGTCACGGAGGGGAACGTAGGCGCGGGCACGGGTACCAGCTGCTTCGGCTGGAAAGGAGGCATCGGGACGTCCAGCCGGAAACTGCCGGAGTCCCTGGGTGGCTACACGGTAGGCGTGCTGGTACAGACCAACTTCGGAGGCGTGCTCCAGATTGCCGGCGTGCCCGTTGGTCCCCTCCTCGAACGCTATTACTTCCGCGACGAGTTGGAGAGCCACGCCGACGGCAGCTGCATGATCGTGGTGGCCACCGACGCTCCCCTTGGCGTCCGCAACCTGAAGCGGCTCGCCCAGCGTGCCATGCTCGGCCTGGCCCGTACCGGCGGCATAGCGAGTAACGGCAGCGGCGACTACGTAATCGCCTTCTCCACCGCCACCGGCAACCGTATTTCCGTCGGCGCCGGCGCGGTACGTTCGCTCACTGAACTGAGCAACGGAGCCGTCACCCCCCTGTTCCTGGCCAGCATCGAGGCTACGGAGGAAGCCATCATCAATTCCCTCTTCGCCGCCGAGGACATGACGGGGCACGGGGGTAACCACCGGGAAGCCCTGCCCGTGGAAAAGGTGCTGGAGTTACTGAAAAAATAGCGCCTTTACCACCGCCAGGCCGCGCCCGCACGGGGCGTAACCCCCAGGGTCCCAAAGCCCGTCACCTCCGTAAATCGGGTGTTGGTCAGGTTGCGCACCTCCGCGAAGAGGGTCAGCTTCCGGTCCGCAAGCAGTTGCCGCTCGGCGTACACGTTGACGATCAAGTAGGGTTCCAGTTCCGTCGTGAAGCGAGTAAAGTCGGCGTCGAAGTATACATCAGGGCGTTCGCCGGTGTAACTGGCCGTGATGCGCGCCAGGAAAGGCACCCGGGCCTGGTAGGTAAGCCCCAGCAGTCCGCTCAGTCGCGGGCGGCGGAAGAAGTCCGTGGTCTCCACCGTACCCCCCTGTCCGTCGGGCGACTGCAGTTTGCCCCGTACGTAGGTGGCGTTGCCGGCGAGGCGCCAGCGTTGCCCCAGGACCGTGGCGGCCTCCACCTCCACCCCGCGGTCGACCAGGGCATCCTGGTTCTGATAACCGAGGGTATAATCGTAGGTCACGATGCGGTCGATGTTGCGTTGGAATAGAGTGACCGCGCCCCGGAATTTGCCCGAGGGTCCCTGCACCTGCGTTCCCGCCTCCACCGAAGTTGATACCTGGGGTTCCAGCTCCGGATTGGCGCCGAAGGGTCCGCCCAGCTGGTCCAGGGTAGGGCTCTGGAAGGCCGACGCCACCGACAGCCGGCTGCTCACGACCGGGGAGTGACGGTACCCCAACGCCACCGAGGCGTTGGCCTGCCCCCCGAAACTCGAGTGGTGGTTGTAGCGCAGGCCCGTCTCCAGCAATAGTTTTTCGGAGAGCTGGAGGTTGAGCTGTACGTAGGGACTCAGGTTGCTGGCCCGGAGGGTATCGGCGGCTTCACTATCCATTTTCAATCGCTCGTGGCGCAGTTGTCCGCCCACCGTCAGGGTCAGGGCCTGGCCGGGGAACCAGTTCACGAAGGCATCCGCCTGCTGGGCCCGTCCGCCGTAGTCGGTCGCCCCGTATACCGCATCCGTGAAGGTGCGGTCGGTGGCCGCGTAGGAGTACCGCCCCCCGACGGAGTAGTTATCCCGGCGGTAGTCCACGGAAAGGGCCGGCAGCCACAGTTCGTTCGCGTAGCGGTTGTCGGCGTCCTGGAAAGCCCCCGCGTCGTAATCCCCCGTGAAGGTGGCGCGCCGCAGACTGGGCCGCACGGTCAGTTCTTCCGTCGGGCGGTAGGTCAGGCTTCCGTGGAAGGTTTGGCGGCGGGCCCCGTCGCGGGCAAATTCTTCGTTGCTGCCGTCCGGGGGTGTCGCCTCGCTGATGCCCTGGGTCGTAAAGTAGTCGTAGCCCAGGCGGTAGTCGAGCTTGCCGGTGGCCCCGGCGGCGGAGGCTTGGGCTTCCCAGGTGCCGTAGCGCTGGGCGGCGGCGCGCAGGTGCAGGGAAAGGGGAGGGGAGGCCTCCCCGTCAGCCGGGTCCGCCGGATCAATGGTGACCAGGTTGATCACCCCGGCCACGGCGTCGGAACCGTACAGCAGGGAGCGGGCGCCCCGCAGGATCTCAATGCGCTGGAGCCCCTCGAGCGAGAGCAGCCGCAGGTCGACGGCGCCACCCAGGGAGGAGGGGTCGACGAGCGGCTGCCCGTCCACCAGGATCAGGGTGTACTGGTTGGCGCCGTTGCGCAGGAAGAGGCTGCGGTCCTTGCCGAAGTTGCTGTAGGCCCCGTTCACCACCAGGCCCACCTGCTCGTTCAGCAGCTGGGCCAGGCTGGCCGAGCGGGCGATGGTCGCCGAATCAATCACGGTCACCCGCTCGGCACTCCCTGACAAGGGGCGGGTGTAGCGGGTACCGGTTACGGTCACCGCATCCGAGGTGGTCGTGAGGGGCGGCAGGGATTCCTGGGCCGCGAGGCGCAGGTTCAGCAGGAGGACAAGAATAAAAAGGAGCCGGAGCATTGGATCAAGGGGTTTTACCGGCGGCGGGGGCGTGCGGGATGGGTGCAGCGCAACAGGGGAGCACACCAGCGACTGATGAACCTCCGCACTGCCCGTGGCGGCGAACCGATCCAGCCCGCTCCTTCGCACCGAGGAACAAAGCAGTATGGCGCTACCGGGCAGGTCTTCTGGCTCACCCCCCTGGCCGTCGCCTTCCCGGATCGGAGGATCCAGTGGCCAATGGACGGCAGGTACGCGGGGCTTACAGCTGCGGGGACAGCTCCGGATTTTCACCGGATTCCCTTATCCCGATTGCCCAACGAAGGTAGGCTTTTTGACCCGGCGCTAATTACTTTTTGAATTCAGGCTACCTTTAAGGTTTTTACAGATTGCCGACCCGACCAACCGCTCCGGTGGCGGAAATAGGGCAGGCGGCCGGTAACCCTTACCACCCCGTATTACGTGAAGCTTCTCCTCTCCTGTCTCTTCCTCCTGTTTGCCGCGTACGCAAGCGGGCAGTCCCGCATTTTCGACGATCGCCAGGCCAACCTGCCGCCCATGGCCACCGCCGTGCGGTTCACTGAGGGCATTGAACTCGACGGCCGCGTGGAGGAACTGGAATGGCAGGGCGGACAGCCTGCCAAGGACTTCTGGGAAACCTTTCCCAGCGACACCTCCCGGGCGACCTACCCCACGGAAATCTACTTCGGCTACGACGACCGCAACCTCTACGTGGCCGCCATCTGCCGCACCCCCGGCGACCGCTTCATCATCCCCAGCCTGCGGCGCGACTTCCGGGCCGGCGGCAACGACAACATCACCTTCGTTTTCAACCCCTTCCGCGACCAGACCAACGCCATCGTCTTCGGGATGAACCCCTACGGCGTAAACCGGGAAGCCCTGATCTACAACGGGGGCGAAAACCACGAAGACTTCCGGGAGGAGTGGGACAACAAGTGGCGGGGCGAGAGCTACATCGGCGACGGCTATTGGTCGTGCGAACTGGTCATCCCCTTCTCCAGCCTGCGCTTCCCCGACGGTTCCCCTGAATGGTACTTCAACAGCTACCGCTTCGATACCCAGAGTAACACCCGCAGTACCTGGCACCGCATCCCCCAGAACCAGATCATCATGAGCCTGGCCTACATGGGCTCTCTGAAGTTCGTCGGCGGCGCACCCCAGGCCCAGGGCAAGAACATCGTGGCCATCCCCTACGCCGGCGGCAGCATGCGGCGGGACTACGAGGCCGACACCCCCACCTCCTTCGACGGCGACGTGGGTGGCGACGCCAAGATCGGCATCGGCAGCGGCCTGAACCTGGACCTTACCGTCAATCCCGACTTCAGCCAGGTAGAAGTGGATCGTCAGGTCATCAATACCACCCGCTTCGAGGTCTTCTTTCCGGAGCGCCGCCAGTTCTTCCTGGAGAACGCCGACCTCTTCGGCTCCTTCGGCTTCGAGCGCGCCAACCCCTTCTTCAGCCGCCGCATCGGGGTGACCCGCGATACCACAACCGGCGAAGGCCTTCAGAACCCCATCTACTTCGGCGCCCGCCTCAGCGGCAAGGCCAACGACAACTGGCGCATCGGACTGCTCAACATGCAGGCGGCCCGTAACATCGAGCAGGGGCTGCCGAGCTTCAACTACACCGTGGCCGCCGCCCAGCGCCGGCTGGGTGCCCGCAGCAACCTCGGCGGCATTTTCGTGAACAAGCAGAATTTCACCAACTTCTCCGACAGCACCGAACGCAATGCCAACTTCAACCGCGTAGCGGGCTTCGACTTCAACCTGGCCACCCGCGACAACGCCTGGAACGGGAAGACCTTCGTCCACCGCAGCTTTTCCCAAAAACCCGGAGGCGACGACTACACCCACGGCCTCAACCTCGAATTCCGCCACCGCCACTGGAACGTGGAATACGACCACCTGTACGTCGGTGAGGACTTCAACGCCGAAGTGGGCTTCGTCCCGCGCCGCGGCTACCTCACCAGCGGCGTGGAGGCGGCCTACCTCCGCTACCCCTCGAACCCGGCCGTCATCCAGAAGGGTCCCGTCATGATGGCCCGCATCTTTTCCCAACCCGGTGACGGGCTTACCGACCGCAACCTCATGGTGGGTTACCAGTGGAGTTTTGCCAATACCAGCCGACTCAACATGGGCGCGGGCTACGAATACATCTTCCTTTTCTCGGACTTCGACCCCTCCCGCACCGGGGCCACCCCCCTCCCCGGCGGACAGGGCTATGGCTTCTGGCGTACCGGCGCCGAATACCGCAGCGACGGCCGCAAACGGTTCAGCACCGGCCTGGAAACCGAGCTGGGACAGTTCTTCAACGGCTACGGCTACAACCTCTCGGGCAACCTGGAGTACCGCTACCAGCCCTACGGGAGCATCGACCTGCGCTTCAGCTACCAGTACGTCGACCTGCCCGAGCCCTACGCCTCCACCGCCCTCTTCCTGATCGGGCCGCGGATCGATTTCACCTTCAGCAAGTCGGTGTTCCTCACCACCTTCGTTCAGTACAACGAGCAGATCGACAACATCAACCTGAACGCCCGCCTGCAGTGGCGCTTCGCACCGGTGAGCGATTTCTTCCTCGTCTACACCGACAACTACGACAGCTTCGACCTGGGGGTCAAGAACCGCTCCCTCGTAGCCAAGGTCACCTACTGGCTGAATATTTAGCCACGGCGCGGACGCGGGTGCCGGGGCCGGGGACCGGGGGCAATCTTTCCGGGCGCCGGTACGTTACGCCTACCATTCTACTCGGTACATGCGGCAAACTATCGTATTCTTCTTCCTGCTTTTCACCTCCCTGTTGCCGTCGGCCCTGTCGGCCCAGTTGCAGATGCGTGGCCTGGAGGCTGGCATCTGGGCGGGAACGGCCTACTACCTCGGCGACCTGAATACGGAGTTCCGGTTCAACCGCCCCAACCTAGCCCTCGGAGTAGCGGGGCGCTACAATTTCAACCACCGCCTGGCGGCCCGCGCCAGCCTGAACTACGGCAGGGTGGAGGCCCGCGACAGCGACAGCCAGAACACCTTCGAGCGGGAGCGGAACCTGAGCTTTTACTCCGACGTCTACGACATCACCGGCCAGTTCGAATTTAATTTCCTGCCCTACTACCACGGTAGCCCGGAGTACTTCTTTACCCCCTACGCCTTCGTGGGTTTCTCCGTCTTCGGCTACAACCCCAAGGCTATCTCGGACGGCGGCAAGGTCGTGAACCTCCAGCCCCTGGGTACCGAGGGACAGGCACAGGGTGAAGAATACAGCCGCCTGAGCGCCGCCCTGGCCTACGGCGTCGGTATCCGCTGGGACCTGACCTACGAGCTGAGTATGGACGTCAACCTGAGTATGCGCAATACCCTGACCGACTACCTCGACGACGTGAGTACCACCTACCCGGACCTCCAACGGCTTAAAGCCCGGCGGGGCGACCTGTCCTACGTCATGAGCGACCGCAGCAACCCACTACCGGGCGGCGAGAATGTACCCCGCGACTTTACCCAGCGCGGCGACGACTCCCTCAACGACCACTACCTCTTCCTGGGGGTGGGGATCAATTACTACTTCGGCGATGTGCTCTGCCCCAAGGTCCACAAGGGCAAAAAGCCCCGCAAGCCCACCCGGCCGAAACACCGCTGATTAACGGCTGGCCTCCGCCACGAGCGATTTCTTGATCTTCTTGACCAGTCCCGGCCCGGCGTAGACCAGTCCGCTGTACACCTGGATGAGTCTCGCGCCCGCGGCAAACTTCTCCTGGGCGGAGGCCACGTCGTCGATGCCCCCAACCCCGATGATGTCCAGTTTACCCCCGCTCTGCTGACTCAGGTAGCGGATGACCTCCGTCGACCGTTCCCGCAGGGGGGCGCCGCTCAGTCCGCCGGCTCCCATTTCCTCCACCCGCCGGGCGGGGGTGATGAGGGGTTCCCGCGCAATGGTGGTATTGGTCGCGATGATGCCCGCCAGTTGGGTCGCATCTACGATCTCGAGGATATCGTCCAGCTGCCCCTGCGTCAGGTCGGGAGCAATCTTCAATAGAATGGGCTTGCGCTGCCAGAGCTCCCCGGGGCGGCCGAGCTTGCCGTTGGTCGCGGGTTTGGCCGGTCGGGCCAGCTTGTCGTTCAATTCCTGCAGGGTGGTCAGCAGGGCCGTCAGCGGTTCGCGCTCCTGCAGGGCGCGCAGGTTGGGCGTATTGGGGGAGCTTACGTTGACTACGAAGTAGTCGACCAGGGGAAACAGCTTTTCGAAGCAGGTCACGTAATCGCTGGTGGCCGATTCGTTGGGGGTGACCTTGTTTTTGCCGATGTTGCCCCCAAGGATGACCTTGGGTGGGCGGCCATCGCGGAGGAGGCGCCGGGCCAGGGCATCGACGCCCTCATTGTTGAACCCCATGCGGTTGATGAGGGCCCGGTCGGCGGGCAGCCGGAACAGTCGGGGTTTGGGATTGCCGTCCTGGGGCAGGGGAGTGACGGTACCGAGTTCCAGGAAGCCGAACCCCAGGCTGGCCATGTCCTTGTAGTATTTTCCGTCCTTGTCGAAGCCGGCGGCCAGGCCCACGGGGTTGGAAAACGGGAGGCCGAAGACCCGCCGCTTCAGCGCGCGGTCCTCATAGCGGTAGCGCCCCCGGAACAAGTCACTGACCCCCGGGGTGGAAAGGGTGGCGGCCAGGCCCTGTACGGTCAGGCGGTGAGCGTCTTCGGGGGGGAGCTGGAACAGTAGGGGCTTCAGGGCGTGGTACATGGCCCAAAGCTACGCATCCTGTAGCACGAGCATGGGCACCTCGCTCTCGAAGACGACCTTGCTGACCGTGCTTTCGTTGAACAGGCGGCCGAAAAATCCGTGGTCGTGGTAGATCATGCAGAGCAGGTCGGCCTGGTGAAGCTTCACGGTGCTTTTAATGCCATCGCTGATGCTGCTGCTCTTGTCGCTGCGCACCTCCATCCGGTAATCTACTCCTCCGAGGTACTCCGGGAGGCGGGGATCGTAGCCTTTTCCGTCGCCGTCCTCGTCGCCGTGGTAAACGATCAGTTCGGCGTTGTACGCTTCGAGGATGTCCAGGAGGGGCTTCAGGACGTGGGGCCCGGCGAAGGGCTGTTCATCCACCGACAAAATGACCCGGCGGATGGGGCGGTGGGGGCAGGTGGTGGGCACGACCAGCACCGGCAGTTTGGTGTTCTTGATGACGGAGTTGGCCACGCTGCCGGTGAATATTTCCCGGGCGGCGCTGGAACCGCGGGTCCCCATAACGAGGAGGTCGTAGCCCTTGGCCTTGGCCACGCGGGTGATGGTGGGGCCAGGTGCGCCGTCGACGGTATGCACGTCGATGCTCACCCCGTCTTTCAGCCTGGGCTTGACCTCCTTGAGCACTTTCCCCATCGTTTCCATCGCTTCGTCGCGGATGTGCTCTTTCATGTTGACGAGTACGCCGGCGGAGCTGGAATAGGGCTCCTCAATGGCCGAAACCAGGGATACAAGACTGCCGAAATGATTGGCCAGGGAAACGCCGTAGGCCACGGCGGTATCGGCGCTTTCGGAATAATCGGTGGCGACCATAATCTTCTTCATGGGAATCTTTTGCTGTGGAACGGGAATCTAGATACGGGGTTTACGGAAACTAGACAAGTCCACCCCGGCCGGTTTCGTACCTTTGCCCTCCGATCATGACCTTCGATCAGCTCATACACCAGCCCCCCGGCCTCGGCCAGTTGCGCCAGATGGCGGCGACCGATCGTCTGCCCCACGCCAACCTCCTCCTTGCTCCGCCGGGTGGTGGCGGACTGCCGGCTGCCCTGGCCGTGGCGAACCTGCTGTTGTGCGAAAACCGCCAGGGGCCGGAAGGGGATACCAGTTGCGGACAGTGCCGCGCCTGTCGCAAGACGGCCGGAGCCATCCACCCCGACCTCCACTTCGTTTTTCCCACCGTGGGCAGCAAGGTCACCAGCGACCCCTTCCTGCCCCAGTGGCGGGAAGCCCTGAGCGAAAACCCCTACCAGGAAGCCAACGACTGGCTGCAGCGCATCGGCGCCGAAAACAAGCAGGGGAACATCAACCGGGAAAGCTGTGCCGCCATCCTCCGCAAGCTGAACCTCAAGATCTTCGAGGGCCGCTACAAGGTCATGCTCATCTGGCTGCCCGAATACCTCGGCAGCGAAGGCAACCGCCTGCTGAAGATGATCGAGGAGCCCCCCGAGCGTACCATCTTTTTGCTGGTGGCCGAGCGGATCGACCTCATCCTGACCACCATCCTCAGCCGCTGCCAGCTCACCAAGTTGCTGCCCCCGACCAACGAAGAGATCGCCGCGGCCCTGGGCACCCGCGGGGTTCCCGGCACCCGCGCCGTCGCCGCCGCCCGCCTGGCCGCCGGCAACTACAACGTGGCCCGGTCTCTGGCCGAAAGCGACGCCGACAGCCACGGCCCCCGGCTGATCAACTGGATGCGCGCCTGCTTCCAGGGCAGCCCGGCCCGCCTCCTGGAATGGACCGAAGAATTTGCCGGCCTGGGCCGCGAAAGCCAAAAACACTTCCTGCGCTACTGCCTCCACTTCTGGCGGGAATTCCTCCTCCTCTCGGTAACCGGCAACGCCAACCAGGTGGTGCGGCTGCCGGAAGACGAGCTGGAAAGCGCTACCAAACTGCTGCCCTACGTCGACCACGATCAGCTGGCCGCCATCACCCGGTTGTTGAGCGAATGCGCCGAACACATCGAGCGCAACGCCAACCCCAAGATCCTCTTTCTGGACGCGGGCATCCAGATCCACCAACTACTCCGCCAACCCCGGCCCGCCGCGGCCGCTACGGCGTCATCATAAAATCGATATGCAATGGGATGTACATCCTGCGGAACCCCCCAAGGCTGCGGCAGCAAAGGCAACTGCGGCACGGGTTCCTGTAACAAAATGAGCACCTTCGACTGGCTCTCCCACCTCGGGATCGACGACAGCTACGCCACCGATATCGTGGAGGTCAGCTTCAAGGACGGAGCCTCCAAGGGCTTCTACCACGCCCCGCCCCGGCTGGGGGTCTACACCGGCGACTACGTAGCCGTGGAAACCAGCAATGGCTACAACATCGGCTGCATTACCCTGAGCGGCGAACTCGTCCGCCTGCAGCTCAAGAAGAAAAACATCAAGGAGGTGAAGGTCACCGAAAGCGTACTGCGCAAGGCCAACGACCGCGACCTCGAAAAGATGCACGAGGCCCGCCAACTCGAATACCCCGCCCTGCTCAAGGCCCGCGTCATCGCCCGCACCAACCACGTGCCCATGAAGGTGACCGACGTGGAGTACCAGGGCGACTGCCGCAAGGCCACCATCTACTATACGGCCGACGAGCGGGTCGACTTCCGCCAGCTCGTCCGCCAGTTCTCCCACCAGCTGCGGGTAAAGATCGAGATGCGGCAGATCGGTCCCCGGCAGGAGTCCGGACGCCTCGGCGGCATCGGCAGCTGCGGCCGGGAGCTCTGCTGCTCCACCTGGCTCAGCGACTTCCAGAGCGTCAACACCGCAGCGGCCCGCTACCAGAACATCGCCATCAACCAGAGCAAGCTGTCCGGCCAGTGCGGACGCCTGAAGTGCTGCCTCAACTACGAACTGGATACCTACATGGAAGCCCTGGAAGCCTTCCCGAAGAAGGCCGACAAGCTGCGTACCGAGGCCGGCACGGGTATCCTCATCAAGACCGACATCTTCAAGGGGCTGATGTACTACACCTACCGGGAAGACCGCGGCCTGCTGTTTCCGATTCCGGTGGATAAGGTGCACGAAATCGTCGCCCTGAACAAGGAAGGGCAGAAGCCCGCTGACCTCCAGAGCTTCCAGGTGGTGACCGAAACCAAGGACGACATCTTCGAGTACGAAGACGTCACCGGAGCCGTCGAACTGCCCGCCGAGAAACGCCGCCGCAAGGGGGGCAAGTCGACCAAAAGCCGCAAGTCCGGCAGCCGCCGCAAGAAATCCGCTTCCGGCAGCGGGGAGAAGGAATCTAAAAGCACGCCCACCGCGAAGACCGAACCGAAAGGCGACAAAAGCACCGGCAAGAAGCGGCGGTCGCGCAACCGCAACCGCCGGCGCCCGCGCAAGGACAAAGGGGGCGGCGGGGAATAAACCCGGCTCCGGCTTCATCTTTTTATTCACCGGTAAGTTTCTTTACCTGACCAATTTATCAAGACACCCACATGGATTTTGACGTTACCATCGTAGGCAGTGGTCCGGGAGGCTACGTGGCCGCCATCCGCGCCGCCCAACTCGGATTCAAGACCGCCCTAGTAGAGCGCTACAACAGCCTGGGCGGTACCTGCCTCAACGTTGGCTGTATCCCCTCCAAAGCCCTGCTCGACAGCTCCGAGCATTACCACAACGCCCACGAGAAGTTCACCGACCACGGCATCGAGCTGGCGGACCTCAAGGTGAACATGCCGCAGATGATCAAGCGGAAGAACGAGGTGGTCGACCAAACGGTCAAGGGCGTGGAGTTCCTGATGAAGAAGAACAAGATCGAGGTCTTCTACGGCCACGGCACCTTCACCGGCCCCCACGAACTGAAAGTGGCCATGAACGAGGGCGAGGACCGCACCCTGAGCTCCAAGTTCTTCCTCATCGCCACGGGCTCGAAGCCCATCACCCCGGCGATGTTCAACTACGACAAGAAGCGGGTGATCACCAGCACCGAGGCCCTGAACATCAGCGAAGTGCCCAAGAGCATGGCCGTCATCGGCGGGGGCGTCATCGGGCTTGAGCTCGGCAGCGTCTTCGGCCGCCTGGGCACCGAGGTCGACGTCATCGAACTGGAAGACCGCATCCTGCCCACCATGGACAAGGACTGCAGCAAGGAACTGATGCGCGCCCTGAAGAAAACGGGACTCAATTTCTTCCTCAGCCACAAGGTCACCGCCGTGGAGGGCGCGGACGCGGGTGCCAAGATCACCTTCGAGAAGCAGAGCAACGGAGAATCCACCACCAAGGAATACGACTACTGCCTGCTGGCCATGGGCCGCCGCCCCTACACGGACAACCTGGGACTGGACCAGGCCGGCGTCAAACTCGACGACCGCGGCCGCGTCGTTGTCGACGACCACCTGCAGACGAGCGTACCCCACATCTACGCCATCGGCGACGTGATCCGGGGTGCCATGCTGGCCCACAAGGCCGAGGAGGAAGGCATCTTCGCCGTGGAACACATGGCCGGACAGAAGCCCCACGTCGACTACAACCTCATCCCCGGAGTGGTGTACACCTGGCCGGAAGTGGCCGCCGTCGGCAAGACGGAGGAAGAACTGAAGGCCGCCGGCGTGAAGTACAAGTCGGGTAAGTTCCCCTTCAAGGCCCTGGGCCGCGCCCGCGCCAGTACCGACATCGAAGGAATGGTCAAGGTGCTGGCCGACGCCACCACCGACGAGATCCTGGGCGTCCACATGGTAGGGGCCCGCGCCGCCGATATGATCGCCGAAGCCGTCGCCCTGATGGAATTCCGCGCCAGCGCCGAGGATGCCGCCCGCATGAGCCACGCCCACCCGACCTACACCGAGGCCTTCCGCGAGGCCGCCCTGGCCGCTACGGCGGACCGGGCGCTGCATGTGTAGTAAAGTATTGGTCAGTTCCCGCCGGCCCCTGCCTACCGGCTAATCACCATACGCAGGGGCCGGTGGTCCGACCAATTCGGGCTGAGCCGCTCGATGCTTACGACCGACAGGCTGGTGTCGACCAGGAAGTAATCGATCCGCAGGCCCGGTAGCGGCCCTGTGAAGGTGGTGCCCAGTCCCCGGCCCCGCGCCACCCAGGCATCCTTCAGCCGCGGCGAAAGGATCTGATTGTAGGTATAGGAAGAGGGCACGTCGTTGAAGTCACCCCCGAGGACGACGGGGTAGGGGCTGGTCTCGACCGCGGTGCGGATATCCTCGGCTTGCTGAGCCCGGAGGCGGGAGGTGCGGCCGTAACCCGTGAGCATATGACCAAAGGTTTCCAGTCGATTGGAATAGCTACCATCTTCCTGGATGTTGTCCGCCAGGCCGCTAATCTGGTTAGACTCCAGGTGAGCGTTGATCACCCGTACCGTTCCCAGGGCGGTTTCTACGTCGGTGACGATGTAGCCGTTGTATTCGTTGGGCTCCGTAAACGAGGAAGTTACCGGTTGGACAGAACCGGCGTAAGTGGCAACGAGGGTGCCTTCCTTCTGGTGCCGCTGATCCAGTCGTTCGGCGGCCTGGATGGAGGAGATGTAGTTCATCCGGTTTTTGGCCGGCCGGACCTCCTGCAGCAGGGCGACGTCGGGATTGAAACTGCGGAAGGCATCGGCCACCCGGTTGTGATCCACATCCTTGCCGTCGTAGGAACGGAACAACCGCTGGTTCCCCGTAACGAAGGTGACCGTTGGGCCGACTGCTCCGTCACGCTCATCACCGCCCGGCCAGGCGAACAGCTGGTCGAGGACGGGGATGGAGAACAGGATTACCGCGATGGGTAGCATGGCACCCGGCCAGTGGCGACGCGACAGGGCAAACAGCGCGTAAATGGCCGTAAGAACCAGCAGCCCCGGCAGCAGCAGGGCAATGATGGCGGGGGGCCAGAACACCTGGGGCGGGACGTAACGGGCCAGTAGCCCGAAGGCGGCCGTCAGGGCAATGAGGTTGCCGATGAGGGATAGGAACCAACGCACGGGTGGGGTCAATTGCGGTTACTGGCGCGGAACAAAAATTCCTTTTCCTCCTTGGAAAGGCTGTTGTAGCCGCGTTCCTTGATTTTATCGAGAATGGCGTCCAGCTGTTCCTGGTGGGTGGCCTCGCTGTCCAGGGTGGTGGAGGGTCCGCCGCCGGACTGAGGGGTACTGCTGCTGCCAGCCCGCCGCATGAAGCTCGGACGCTGGGGGCCGGCCGCCGTTTCCTTGACGGATTTGCCCCCCCGGAAGGCGGCCCGGGGCCCGCGCTTCGCGTGATCTTTGCTTGGCCGCAAAAGGCTGTGGTAGAGGTCGTCCACTCCACGAATGGCGGCCTGTACCGGGGTGGTCAGGTCGGTGCCGCGGCGCAGGTACCAGGCAAACAGGAAGCCCATGGCGATACCTCCGAGGTGACCGAAGGTGCCACCCGTGTTGACGTCGCTGCCGAGGCTGATGATGTTCATGATGACGACGAAAGCGACGATGTACTTGATGCGAACGGTGCCTAAAAGGAGGAGGCGTAGGCTGTAGTCGGGCGCAAAGACGCCCGTGGCTACCACGATGCACATCACCGCGGCGCTGGCCCCGAAAGCGTAGTGGGGCACCGAACCGTCGCCCGCAAAGCCGGTCAGCGCGGCCCCCAGGAAGAAGAACACGGCACCCGCGAGCCCGCCCAGAATGTACAGCGGGAGTACCCGCCGGTCGCCCAGCAAATCCCCGAAAATGCGGCCGAACCAGAACAGCCAGAGCATATTGAAGAGAATATGCCAGAAGCCCTCGTGGAGGAACATGTGGGTGAAAATCGACCAGGGATGGGTGAGCATGTGCCACCCGGAGTTGGAGATCGCCAGGAAGTTGCGGATGTCCAGGTAAAGGTTGGGGGTCTCCCAGCCGTTGAAGATCCGCAGGAACACCCACGCCAGGTTGATCAACAGGTAGATCGCCGCGTTCACGATGATGATGCGGCTGATCATGTTGCCATAATCGAACTCCCGGCGAATGTCGTCCCAGATGGATTGTAGCATAATTGGCGTAGGTCTGCCAGTAAAAACGTTTCGGGGGCGAAAAGATTTAGGATCGCGCACTTAAAGCCCTCCAAACTACAATTTTACCGCGGTACGCCCCGGTCCCAGCGCTGGGCGCCGGCCGGCGGATCGGTCCGGTACCAGAGGTAGGCCAGTACCCCGCCGGCGATGGCGCCGCCCAGATGCGCGAAGTGGGCAATGGGGTCCCAGCTGTATTCCATGATGCCGAGGAAGAGGTCGACCGCCAACAGGACGGGCACGAAGTAACGGGCCCGGATGGGCACCGGCAGAAAGATCAGCATGAGCTTGAAGTCGGGGTACAGGATGGCAAAGGCGGCCACCACCCCGTAGAGGGCCCCGGAGGCCCCCACCATCGGTACACTAGTCTTGAAGTCGATGTACTCCTGCATCATGCCGACGCCATCCCGCAGCGTCTGTTCCGCGTTGGCCCCGCCCAGCACCAGCTCATTCTGAATATTGGCGATCACGGCACTGAGCCGGGTGCCGTCGTCCATGTACAGGTCGCGGGTGTTGACCGAGTCAAAGAAGGCATTGAAATTGGCCAGGGAAGGTTGGCTCTGGAAGGCCGTCACGATGTCCTGCATGCGGTCCACCTGCCACCAGGTGTAGCCAAAGTGGAGGGCCACCGCCCCGGCCGCGGCCGCTAGGTAGAGGAAAAGGAAGCGCTTGCTGCCGTAGCGGGCCTCCAGCAGGGGGCCAAACATCACCAGCCCGAACATATTGAAGAAGATGTGGGCCAGGCCGCCGTGGACGAAGAAGTGGCTGACCAGCTGAATGGGGTGAAAGCGGTCGCTGGTGGGGTAGTGGAGGGCCAGAAAGTCGGAGAGCTCCCGCGTATCGATGCCCAGGTAGGGCAGCAGAAACAGGATGGCAAAGACCGCCACGTTGATGATGAGCAGGTTCTTAACTACGGGGGTCAGCGGCGGCATGCAGGCGATGATTTGTTAACTAATGCTTCGGGAGGGCTTCCGGTTTCCGCAGGCCGGCAGGGGCACGAAGCTATCCCTGGAAGAGCCGCTCGACCTCGTCGAGCTCATACTTGACGTAACACCGCCGGCCGTTGGGGGCTACCCGGGGCTGGCCGCAGGCGAACAGCCGGTCGATGAGCGAACGCATCTCGGCCTCGTCGAGGGCGGTGCCGCGTTTGATGGCGGCCGCACGGGCCAGGGTGCGGGCCAGTCGCTCGTGGCCGTCGCTGGCCAGGTCGACGTTGTTTTTGTACTGCTGCAGCAGTTTCTCGAGGAGTTCCAGCTCGTTGTTGCGGCCGGCCAGTTCGGCGGGGATGCCTCGCACGATGAAGCTGCCGCCCCCGAAGGCTTCCAGGTCGAAACCCAGTTGGTTGAGCTCCGGCAGGAGAGACGCCATCAGGTCGGCGTCGGCGTGGGCCAGGTCGAGCGTCTGGGGGAAAAGCGACGCCTGGGAGGCCGCGGGCTTCTCCCGCAAGGTGGTCAGGAAGTTTTCGTAGAGGATGCGCTCGTGGGCCGACTGCTGGTCGACCAGCAGCCAACCGCTTTTGATGGCGCTGACGATGTAGCGCTGGTGCAGCTGATAGGGGGCTCGCCCCTGGGTGGGGGGGGAGTCATCTTCTTCCTCTCGGCCCATACGGCTCTGCAGCACCTCCCCGGTATCGGTATCGACCTCAACGCTGAGGTTGTCGTAGAGCTTTTCCCAGTTGCGGAGGTTGCTGGTGTGGCGACCGGCCTCCGGATCGGAGGGGGCCCGCGGCGTCTCGCGGTTCATTTTGCTGGGCAGGGCCTCGTCGGGGTCGCTGCCACTGTTGATGCTGGACTGCAGGGTGGTGCGGGAAGGAGAGAAGGGATTGTCGGACTCGAAATCGATGGTGGGCATGATGCTCGCCCGGCCCAGGCCGTGGCGGATGGTGGCCTTGAGGTAATTGTAGATCAGGCGCTCGTCCTCGAACTTGATCTCCTGCTTGGTGGGGTGTACGTTGACGTCGATCCGGGCGGGGTCGATTTCCAGGAAGATGACGTAGAAGGGGTAGCTGTCCTTGCTCAGCAGCTCGTCGTAGGCCATGGTAACGGCGTGGTGGAGGTAGCTGCTGCGGATGTAGCGGTCGTTGATGAAAAAGAACTGCCCCACCTTGCTCTTGCGGGCGGCCTCCGGCTTGCCCACATAGCCGCCAATGCTGAGTACGTCGGTTGATTCTTCAATGGGCACCAGCAGGTCGCGGTACTTCTTGCCGAATACTGCAATGATGCGCTGCCGCAGGTTCCCGGCGGTAAGCGAGAGGTCCAGTTTGTCGTTCACGTGGAGCTCGAAGCGCACCGAGGGGTGGGCCAGGGCGATCCGGATGTACTCCTCGCGGATGTGGCGCAGTTCGACCGAATCGCTCTTCAGGAAATTGCGG
Source organism: Neolewinella marina (assembly GCF_002631205.1). GTDB lineage: Bacteria > Bacteroidota > Bacteroidia > Chitinophagales > Saprospiraceae > Neolewinella > Neolewinella marina. The sequence continues at coordinate 526,629 of NZ_PDLO01000002.1, read as the reverse complement.
CGGGCCGGGACGTTGTAAAACAGGTTCCGGACGGCGATGCTGGTTCCCGGCGGAGCGGCGGCCGGCTCCTGGGTGATCACTTCGCTGGCTTCGACCACGAGGCGGGTGCCGAGCTCGTCGGGGGCGCGGCGGGTTTTCATTTCCACCTGGGCGATGGCCACGATGCTGGCCAGGGCTTCCCCCCGGAACCCCATGGTGTGGAGGGTGAACAGGTCCTCTGCGGTCCGCAGCTTGGAGGTGGCGTGGCGCTCCAGCGACATACGGGCGTCGGTTTCGGACATGCCGCAGCCGTTGTCGATGACCTGGATCAGGGTCTTCCCGGCGTCCTTGATGATTAGGTTGATCTCGTCCGCGCCGGCGTCCACGGCATTTTCCACCAGTTCCTTCACCACGCTGGCGGGGCGCTGGATGACCTCGCCGGCGGCGATCTGGTTGGCAATGGCGTCGGGGAGTAGCTGGACGAGATTATCCGTCATAGCGGAGAAGAAGCAGTTAGAGGAGCCACAAAGTAAGCAAGTTTAGCCCAGCATCCTTTCCAGCTCCGGCATATAGATGTTATACAGTATATAGGTGATGACCACCAGGACGATCATGATGATGACCAGGCTGTAGTTGGACTTTCTCACCCTTTCGTTGCGGTAGCGACCGGCGGCTTCGCCCCCGGTCCCCTGACGGAAGCCGCCGCGCAGGCGGGTCTTGATGCCTTCCACGCCACCGTTTTGCAGGGTTTCGATCCGCTGCCGCCGCTCCTCGGCCTCCTCCTTCTTGGGATCCCAGTAGCGGGGCTTGTAGGAGAACTGCTGGTTCTTGGGGGTTTTGAAGAGGCGGAGGAAAGCCATAGGGGGACGATTTATTGGTTAAAATAACGTCTTTAGGAGGGAAAAGATGCGGGTGAGAGTGGTCGGACCGGGAAGTGGTCGGATGGCTTACCGGTCGGGCGAGCATTTATCCCCCAGCAACCCTCCACCCCCGGAATCGGTTAACTTTGTGATTTCCGATAACCGCCAACCGCTATGCAATTACTGCTCACCCTTCTGCTGTTTTTCTCTCCTCCCGTTCACGATTACCACGTTTCTAAGACCAACGTGCGCTACGTGGCCGAACGCGGTCAGGTACAGGTGGAAATGCAAGTCTTCGTCGATGACCTCGAAGACGCCATGGTCGATGCCGGTGCCCCACGACTCGACATCGGAACCAAGGACGAACATCCCGAAACCAATCGCTACCTCACGGCCTACCTCGACAAGCATTTCCGGGTGGAGTGGAACGGCGAGAGCCTGCCCGTACAACTGGTCGGGTATGAACTGGAAGACGACATGCACGGCCTCTGGATCTATCTGGCCGCCGATGACGTGGCCGACCCCGAGGGAATAACGGTGGAGAATACCGTGATCACGGAGTATTACGCCGACCAGAAGAACATCGTAAAGCTCTTCAATGGTCAGCAGCGCCTGGCTACCCTGCTCATGGACCGCAACCGACCCGCGGGCAAGTACTAAGTCCGGCACCCCCTCTGCATCCTCCCTATCTACCACCAGTATGACCGAAACCGAAATCCTGCGCCCCCACGCCGAGGATGCCTACGCCCACGAACTCAGCGCCTTGGAAGCCACCGACCAGGACGTGCGCCCCGCAGGCTGGCGGCTGAGCCCGAAGGCCGTTGTGCGCTACATCCTGGGGGATACCCTGGAAGATGGTACGGTGATCACTACGAAGTACTTCGGCGAGCGCCGCCTGATCGAGGTGGCGGTGGCCAGCCTGGTAACCGACCGGGCCCTGCTGTTGGTCGGGGTGCCCGGAACCGCCAAGACCTGGCTGAGCGAGCACCTGGCCGCGGCCATCAGTGGCGATTCCACCCTGCTGGTGCAGGGCACGGCGGGCATGAGTGAGGATGCCCTGCGGTACGGCTGGAACTACGCCCGGTTGTTGGCCGAGGGGCCCAGTGAGGCCGCCCTGGTACCCTCTCCCGTAATGGTGGGCATGAAGACCGGCAAACTGGTCCGGATCGAGGAACTCACCCGGGTACCCAGCGACGTGCAGGATGCCCTGATCACCGTGCTTTCGGAAAAGATTCTCCCCATCCCTGAGCTCAACCGGGAAACTCAGGCGCGGCGGGGCTTCAACGTCATCGCCACGGCGAACGACCGGGACCGGGGGGTGAACGAATTGTCGAGCGCCCTGCGCCGCCGCTTCAATACGGTGGTGATGCCCCTGCCGGCCACCCTGGAAGAAGAAGTCCGCATCGTGGTCGACCGCAGCCGAGCCGCCGCGGAGCGGATGCAGTTGCCCCCCATCAAGCAGGACGCCGCCGCGGAAATCACCCGCCTGGTAACCATCTTCCGCGAACTGCGCAGCGGCCGCACCGAGGACGGCCGCACCCAGCTGAAGTCGCCCAGCTCCACGCTGTCGACCGCCGAGGCCATCTCGGTCGTCAACCAGAGTCGTGCCCTCAGCCACCACTTCGGCAACGGCGACATCGAAACGGAACACCTGGCCGCCAGCCTCTCCGGCGCGGTGGTCAAGGAGCCCGAACAGGACAGCGCCGTCTGGCGGGAATACCTAGACCTGGTGGTGAGGAACCGGCAGGGCTGGGAAGACCTGTACGCCGCCCTGTAGCGGGCAGACTACATACCGTATATCGGGAATGGGAACGACCCTATTTAAAAAACCGGACTGATTACCTTTGCATTCCCGAATCAGCCTCTTGTCCGGAACCTGGTTCAATCCTCATTGGCCAAGCCCTGTATGCCAGCGGCAGCCCACTTGTTATCTATGCGCGTCACCGAACATTTTGAACGGGCCAACGGCCAAACCCTCATCAGCTTTGAAGTCCTCCCCCCCCTCAAGGGCGGAAGCATGCAGGCGATCTTCGACACCCTGGACCCCCTGATGGAGTTCGACCCGCCGTTCATCGACGTCACCTACCACCGGGAGGAATACGTCTACAAGAAACGCCCCAGCGGGTACTACGAAAAGACGGCCATCCGCAAGCGCCCCGGTACGGTGGGCATTTGCGCCGCCATCATGCATCGCTACGGGGTGGATGCCGTTCCCCACCTCCTCTGCGGCGGGTTCACCAAGCAGGACACCGAGAATGCCCTCATCGACCTGGCCTTCCTCGACGTCCAGAATGTACTGGCGCTGCGGGGCGATGCGCGCAAGTTCGAGGGGCGGTTCGTGCCGGAAAAGGAGGGCCACCACTACGCCTGCGAACTGGTGGGGCAGATCGTCGATATGAACAACGGTCACTACCTGGACGAACTCATCAAGGACGAGCACGCCAGCAAGACCAATTTCTGTATTGGCGTGGCCGGCTACCCGGAAAAGCACTTTGAGGCCGCCAACCTCGAGCACGACCTGCGGTACGTCAAGGCCAAGGTGGAAGCCGGGGCGGACTACATCGTTACCCAGATGTTCTTCGACAACCAGAAGTACTTCGACTACGTCGACGCCTGCCGCAAGGTCGGAATCAACGTCCCCATCGTACCCGGCCTTAAGCCCGTCACCAAACTCTACCAGCTGAACTCCCTGCCGCGGATGTTCCACATCGACCTGCCCGACGACCTGGTCACGGCCATGACGAAGGCCAAGGACGCCGAAGCGCGGGTGCAGGTAGGAATTGAGTGGTGCACGGCCCAAAGCAAGGAGCTGAAAGCCCGAGGCGTACCCTGCCTTCATTACTACACCATGGGCGACAGCTCGACCATCCGCGCGATCGCCGAACAGGTTGCCTGAAAGGAATCCTGAAAATTCATTGCAAGTTTGTCTAAAGCCCGTATATTTGCGGCCGCTTCTGGCAAAATGGCGCGGTAGCTCAGCCGGTTAGAGCGCAGGATTCATAATCCTGAGGTCGGGTGTTCGAGTCACCCTCGCGCTACGAAAAAGGACTTCCCCGTTTTGGGGCGGTCCTTTTTTCATTGGTGGAGCAGGATTCATAATCCGGAGGCCGGCCCCGACCCCGATGGCTATCGGGGTCGGGGGAGTCACCCTCGCGCTACGAAAAAGGACTTCCCCGTGTTGGGGCGGTCCTTTTTTCATTGGTGGAGCAGGATTCATAATCCTGAGGTCGGCCCCGCCCCGATGGCTATCGGGGTCGGGGGAGTCACCCTCGCGCTACGAAAAGGACTTCCCCGTTTTGGGGCGGTCCTTTTTTTATTGGTGGAGCAGGATTCATAATCCTGAGGCCGGCCCCCGCCCCGATGGCTATCGGGGTCGGGGGCGTCACCCTCGTAGTACCTAGCAAAGGGCAGTGTGCAAAGAGAGCGTATCTTTTGCTGTGGCTCATGTATACATCCTTTACAGTAAAAAACTGGATCGCTACTACATTGGTAGCACTGCCTTGAATGTGGAAGAAAGGCTGGCGCAGCACAACTCGGTCCAAATGGCGACGGCAACCACTAGTCGTGGACAGCCGTGGGAACTGGTTCTGGTCCTGAAATGTACAAGCCGATTACAAGCCCAGCGTGTCGAGGGACACATCAAAAGAATGAAGAGCCGCGTGTACCTTCAAAACCTACAGCAGTATGATACGCTGCGGGCGAAGCTGTTAGCGCGTTACGCAATTCAAGATTCATAATCCTGAGGTCGGCCCCGATAGCTATCGGGGTCGGGGGAGTCACCCTCGCAGTAAATGGCAAAGGGCCTGTCCGGTTATGGACAGGCCCTTTGCAGCTCCTGAGATACCGCTAATTGCGGGTAATCGGGTTCGGTCAGACCGGCACGAGGAAGGTGCGGCGGATGTTGGATACCGAATTGGCGAATTCCGGGAGGCCCTTGATGCGGACCCACTCCGGGTGGGCGCTGAACTTGCTCCAGTTGGCGTCGCGTTCCTCCATGTCGTCAAACTGCAGGAGGTAGGCCAGGGCGGGGCGGTGGGGGCCGGCGATGAGATCGCCGTAAAACACGGCATCCAGGTCGGTGTCCTTGAAGATTTGCACTTCGTGGTCGTTGAACATGCGGATCTTCCGGCGGACGGCGTCCTCGGAGTAGCCTTCGTAAATGCGGAGCTCGAACAGTCCTGCGTTCGGGTCGGTACCTACGGATTTGGGCATGCCGTCGAAGGCGCGCATCAGCCAGGTGGTAAAGCGGGCGTAGATGGGCTTATCGGCCGATACCGCGTCGTATTCCTTGGCGGCGGACTGGTAGACCTGGTCGTCGGCCAGCGATTGGGCGGCCACGTAGGTGGCCGCATCCGGGTAGCTGATCATCGCGTGGAGCTTGGCCGGATTGGGCTGTCCGTATTCGTGGAAGAGGGCAAACTGGGTCGCACCCTTGCGCAGCAGGGCGGGGTGGAGGGCATTGGTAAGGTAATCGCGCAGCAGCTTTTCGTTGCCTCCGAAGTTCATCTCGTAGGTGCGCCACTCGATGATCTCGTTGTCGGCAGCGGGTCGGGTACGATTCATTGCTCCCAGGGGGCTTCCGGCGACGGCCACGGCACCCGCGGCACCCGCCTTAATGAAGTTTCTTCTTTGCATGATGGTTCTTTTCCGGAAAGATAGAACTTCTGGGCCGGCCGGCGACTATAGGAACGATTGGGTATCGCCCAAAAATGCCTCTATTGCCAATCCCTAAACGCTCCTCACTATGCAACACCCGGAATGGTCCCGCAACGCCGTCCTTTACCAGATCAACACCCGACAGTTTACCCCGGAGGGTACCTTCCGCGCGGCGGCCGGTGAGCTGCCCCGGCTGAAGCAACTGGGGGTGGATATCCTCTGGCTGATGCCCGTCCATCCCATCGGTGAGAAGAACCGCAAGGGAGAACTCGGAAGCCCGTACTCCATCCGCGACTACTACGGCGTGAACCCGGAGTTCGGTACCCTCGAGGACCTGAAAGACTTCGTAAGCCAAGCCCACGAAGCGGGTATGAAGGTGATCCTCGACTGGGTAGCCAACCATACGGCCTGGGACAACGCGCTCGTGGAGCAGCACCCCGAATGGTACGCCCGCGACTACAAGGGCGACTTCCGCCCCACGCCCTGGTGGGACTGGTCGGACATCATCGACCTGGATTACCGGCAGCCGGAGCTGCGCACCTACATGCGCGAGGTGATGGAATGGTGGGTACGCGAGGTCGACATCGACGGCTACCGCTGCGACGTGGCGGGCTACGTGCCGGTGGATTTCTGGGAGGAAGTGCGTCAAAGCCTGGATCAGATCAAGCCCATCTTCATGCTGGCCGAGTGGGAGAGCCGCGACCTTCACCGCGCCGCCTTCGACGCCACCTACGCCTGGAGCTGGCACGAAACCCTCCACCGCATCGCCCACGGGAAGGATGGGGTAGGGGCCCTTTTCGTCTACTACTCCTGGAACGAGCGGGCTTGGCCGGAAGACGCCATGCGCCTGGCCTTCACAGACAACCACGACAAGAACGCCTGGGAAGGTACCATGTACGAAATGCTGGGTGACGCCCTCGAAGCGGCCATCGCCCTTTCCTTCATCGGCGAGGGCATCCCCCTGATCCACAACGGGCAGGAAGCGGGGCTCGACAAGCGACTAGCCTTCTTCAGCCGCGACCCCATTGAGTGGAAGGAGCACCCCTTTGCCGAACTGTTTGCCCGCCTCAGCGCACTGAAAAAGGAGCATTCGGCGCTGGCGAATGCTCCCTGGGGGGCTACCATGATTCGGGTGCCGAACAACCATGAGTCGGAAGTGCTGAGCTTCGTGCGGCAGGACGAGAACGGCAAGGTTTTTGCCATCTTCAACTTTTGCGGCGAAGCGCGGACGGTACGTTTTTCCGAACGGCTGTATCCGGGGGTGTACACCGACGGGATCACCGGCAAGCAGGAGGAAATTTCCGTAGACGAAGACGTAGCCCTCCAACCCTGGGGGTGGAGGGTCCTTCTCGGAGTATAGGTTATGGGTTTATTGGGGCAGCACCTCTCTGCGGGCTACCCCAATAAACGGTCGTCCAGAGGCGTGACTTAAATCAGGTCATTCAACGTCTGGAGGTCCTCCTCCTCAAGATCGATGGCGGCGGCCCGGGTATTTTCCTTCAGGTGTTTTACGGAACTGGTGCCCGGGATCGGCAGGATGTTGTCGCTATGGGCCAGCAGCCAGGCAATGGCGATCTGGTAGATGCTGCTGTCGTACTTGCGGGCAATGCGTTGCAGTTCCGGGTTTTCCAGGGCGCCGGCGTCGAGGGGGTACCAGGGGATGAAGGCGATGTCGTTTTCGCGGGTCCAGGCCACCTCGTCCGCCCACTGCCGGTCGGTGAGGCTGAACTTGTTCTGTACGCTCACCACTTCGAAGTGTTGCTGGGCCTGCTTGATCTGGTCTACGTTGACCTCCGAGAGGCCGAGGTGACGGATCAGGCCTTGCTGCTGCAGTTCGGCGAGTTTGCCGAGGAATTCATCGGCCGGGACCTTCTTGTCGAAGCGGTGCAGCTGGTAGAGGTCGATCCGTTCCAGTTTCAGTCGTTTCAGGCTGCCCTTCAGCGCGGCCTCAAGATGTTCCGGGCGGCCGTTTACGGGCCATTCGTTCGGGCCGGTGCGCTCCAGTCCTCCCTTGGTGGCGATGAGTAGCTCTTCGGGGTAGGGGTGAAGGGCTTCGGCGATCAGTTCCTCGGAAACATTGGGGCCATAGCTGTCGGCGGTATCGATGAAATTGATGCCAAGGTCCCGGGTGGCCCGGAGTACCCGCAAGGCTTCGTCCCGGTCCTTCGGCGGGCCCCAGATGCCGTCGCCGGTGATGCGCATGGCCCCGTAGCCGAGGCGGTGAATGGTGATGTCTCCACCCAGGGAGTAGGTGCCCGACTGGGCGGCGGTGTTGTTCTGTGTCGTTAACATGGTAAAAGGGATAGTTTAATAATGCACGAGTGCGCTGCTTCACGAGCGGGCATAAAAAAACCCGGCGCGTACTCTCCTTTGCTAACGGGAGGGTATGCGCCGGGTTCTGACAGACTTCGTCTATCTCGGGGGTGATCAGGTGTCCTCCCCTTCAAGGCTGCCGAGGAAGGCAACCAGGTCGCGGATTTCGCGGCGGGTCAGCTTCTCTTCCATGCTGGGCATGCTGGACGGCAGGGTTTCTTCCTCCGCGATGTTGCTACGGGGGATGGTCTGGATGTCCTCCTTGCCTACCTTGATCTTGATGGCTTCGTCGGTGCGTTCCATGACGATGCCCGCGGTGGCCGTGCCGTCCTTCAGGGTGAGGTATACGGTTTCGTAGCCGGGGGCCAGCCGTGCGCTGGGCCGGATCAGGGCTTCCAGCATCTGCCGGTGGGTGAGGCGGTCGGCGATGCCTTCCAGTCCAGGGCCGACGTTGCCGCCGTACTCGAACACCGCGTGGCAGCGCACGCACTGGGCCGCTTCGTCGCGGTAGAAGATGTTCCGGCCGCGGCCTTCATCGCCTCCTTCGAGGGCAAAGGCGTAGAGGCCCAGGTCGCTGTCGACCTTACCGGCGTAGGCGGTCAGCGTCGCGTTCAGCTTGGGGTCGCCGTGCTGTTCCACGGCTTCGGCGAGGTCGAGGCGTACTTCCGCCGGGATACTGCCCTTCTCGAGGCGGGCCAGGAGGCGCGACAGCAGTTCGGCAGAAGCCGTGTCCTTCATTTCGGAGAGGCCCTGGAGGGCGGCCTGTTGCTCGACGATGGTACCGCCCTGCATCACCTTGTCGTACAGCTCCATGGAGCGTTGCTGGGGAATGCCGGAACTGGGCAGGATTTCCAGGGCGCGGGCGCGCAGGTTCCCGTCGCGGGCGGCGAGGGCCGTCTCCAGACTGCGGTCCAGGTCGGGGGCATCCAGGTCGTTCAGGGCGTTTAGGGCCGCAATGCGTACCGCGGCCGAGCGGTCACTTTCCAGCAGCTTCGTCAGTTGGGGAGTGGTTTCGGCCAAGCCAAGCCGGCCCGCGGCCTGGATGGCGGCCACCCGCACTTCCTCGCTGCCGCCGGACATCAGCTGGGCGATGGCGGGACCAATGGCCTTCACCGCGACCGTGGAGTCGCGTTTCAGCTCACCCCGGTAGCGGCCATCCACCCGGTCGAGCACCGAGGGGCGCCCCCAGGTGGCCAGGGTGGAGAGGGCTTCGGCCCGGAGCACGGCGGGAGCGCTGGTTCGCTGTACGTAGCGCACCAGTCGCTGTACGCTTTCGTCGCCCCCCACCCGCAGGTTGGCATTAATGGCGCGGCGGACGAGGGCTTCGGAGGTGAAGCGGGCTTCGTCGAGGGTAGCGGCCAGGGCCGGCAGGGCTTCGTCGATCGAGTAGTCGTCGTTGATTGCCCGGGCGGTCTCGGCCACGATGTATTCGTCGCGGTCGGCCAGGAATTCAGCTACCTTGGGAGACTCCATCCGGCGCAGGGCCACTACCGCTACGGTGCGGAGTTCCCGGGAGGGATTGTCCTTCAGGGCGACCATCGCATCGACGTTACCAATGCGGCCCAGGGCGATCATGCCCGCCATCCGGATGTAGATGTCTTCGCCGTTGTTCTCTTCCAGCACGGCGAGGATGGGTTCAACGGCAGCCTCGTTTTCGGTGCGGCCCAGGGCCTCAATGGCCATGAACTTCACCCGGGGCTCGGGGTGGCTGAGGGCCTGGATCAGCTCCCGGCCCGCGCCCTTGTAGCGCACGTCGCCGATCATGCGGATGGCCTGGGCCACGATCTCGGGGTCCTTGTCGGACAGCAGGGGCACCAGGGTTTTTGCCCGTTCCGCGTCCTGGCGGGCCAGCTGGCCGACCCCCCAGATGCCGTGGATGCGGCCCAGCTGGTTGGGGTTGTTTTTGGCGGTGGCCAGCAGTACGTTGTATCCTTCATCGCCGCGCTTGACCAGTTCAAACTGGGTATTGCGCCGCACCCGCTGGTCCTGGTGGGCGAGCATTAGCTGCAGGGAATCTAGGGATACCTTGTTGAGCTTAGTGGTCAGCAGCCGCTTCGTTTCCTGGCGGATAGGTGAATCGGCTCCGCCCGGAACGTCGAGCTTCCAGATACGGCCCTCTCCCTTGGGGTTCCAGCCGTTGATCCAGTCGCCGAAGTACAGCGCGCCGTCCACCCCGAAGTCGAGGCCCGTGGGCAGCAGTCCGGACACCACTTCCTTGGTCGTACCCAGCTTGAAGCCGGCGCCCTCCGGTTCGAGGGTGAAGGCGTGGATGGGCGAGTTGGCGGGGTTACCCCGGAATTCGGCGACAAAGAAGTGCTTGTAGTACTGGGGCCCCAGGGCGGTACCGGGGTTGTAGACGAAGCCGGTGGGGCCGTTGACGTAGTTCTGGATGGGCGGCAGGAAGTAGGCGGCCTGCCCGTCCCACCGGGGCTCGTACATCCGCTCGTCCATCCACACCTTGTAGGTATTGTTGTCCGGGTCGGTGTATTTGCCGAACTGCCAGTTGATCCGCCAGCCGGTATCCGATCCGTCGATTAGGTAGACCAGCCGCTCGCTTTCCCCGCTGTGGTCGCCGTCGTTGTCCTCGGTGATCAGGTTGCCGTAGTCGTCGAAGACGAACTCGTGGGTGTTCCTCAGGCCCATGGCAAATACCTCGAAATTGCTGCCGTCGGGGTCGCAGCGTACGACGGTGCCGCGGTTGGGGTATTTGTGTTCCTTGCCGTCCTTGTCGATGACGTTCATGCCAACGTCGCCGGCGCCCCACCAGATGCGCCCCTGGGGACCAACGGTGACGCCCGACATGCCGTGGCTGCCGAAGCCGATGTGCACGATCCAGCCATGGCTCAGCGATTCCTTTTCGTCGGCGATCCCGTCGCCGTCATTGTCGCGGGTGCGCCAGAGGTCGGGGCCGACGGAGATGTATACTTCCCCGTCGTGGTACTCCACGCCGTTGGCCAGGTCGGTAATCTCTTCATTGAAGTCTTCGAGGTAGAGTTGGGCGCGGTCGGCCACGCCGTCTCCGCTGCGGTCTTCCACGAACCATACTTCCTCCTTTTCGTGGGTTAGGTCCCGCCAGTCGAGCTTCCCGTCGCCGTTCAGGTCCTTCAGGAAGCGCTCGGATTCCTCGGTGCCTTCGGTGAAGGTCTTGCGGAGGAAAGCGCGCCGGTCCTCCACGGTTTCGAAGGAGATCGAGGCCGTCATCCAGTCGCGGTGGCCGCGGATGTCGAACTCGGAATGCTCCTGGCGGGTAGCGCTGGTGTAGTAGATCCGGCCGTCGGGGGCCACGCTGATGGCTACCGGATCGTTGACCAGGGTGTCGCTGGCCCAGAGGGTGAGCTCGAGGTCGTCTTCCAGCTGGATGTTGCTCTCCGCGCGGATCTTGCCGGCCAGGGTGGCGGCGGCCGCGGGGTCGATTTCAACGGACCGGGAAGGGTAGAGCTGGGTGGTTTTTTCGGGTTCCTGGGAGCAGTAGGCAAGGGTCATCAAGCCTAGAAACAGGGGGAACAATCTTTGCATGATCGGGGGTTAACGGTCGCTAAAGATAGCAGGCGACCCCTAACTTTCCTTCCCCGTCCGGGGAAAAAGGCATTAAAATTGTCTAATTGACACAGATGGCCGGATTTCCTGCGGTTGTGGCACCCGCGCGCCGCCGCCGCCCAGGGATTTTTAGCCCACCAGTGAGCCCCGACTGGTGTAGGCGCTCTCCGCCCCCGCCTTTTTCTCTATACGGGCATCCACGTAGCGGGTGAGGAGGTAAGAGCCGATCAGGCTGACGGCGACGCCCTCCATCAGGATGATTACGCCGGCGGTAACGGGGGTGAGGGCATTACCCAGTGGGGTGGCTGCTTGCAGCTCCGCCATCAGGTTGGGAGCGGCAATGAGGAAAAGGACGGTAAAGATCGAGAACATGACGGTGCCTACCGCGCCGATGAAGAGTCCCTGGGCCACGCCACTCACGTAATTCTGGTGAGTGTCGGGTTGCCTGATGCGCAGCTCCCGGATACCGTAGTAAAGGATGGCCATGTGCAGGAAACCATTGACCATCCGCAACTGGTAGTTTGCGGCGTAGCCCAGCAGGTAGCTCAACAGAAATATGGCCACCAACCCGCCAAAGAAGTAGAAACCAAACTTGAGAGCAATCGTTTTCATGTTCTGTGTTTAAACGAATACTCAAACCTTCGTTGGTAGTATTTAGTTTAACGCAGAATATTATTCGCCGATCCTTTCTCTTGCTACGGCTTCTTGGCCTGCTCGGTGGCGTCCAGCAGGTCCTGGGTAGCCTGCCGCAGCTCGTCCACGGTACCGGCAGGGTCGGCGTCTTCGTCCGCTGCTTTTTTCTTGCCGCGGCGGCGGGTCTTCTTGTGCTCGGCTTCCTCGCTGGCGGATTTCTCGCGGGCGACGGCCTCGGCTTCGGCGGTGTCTTCCGGACTGCTGCCCGCGGCGGGGGCGGCCGGGAAGGGTTCCTTGCTGAAGACCAGCCGGTCCGGCCCGCGGTCGGCGTAGATGGTGTCGCCGGCCATGAAGGTGCCGGCGATGAGGTCCTTCGACAGCTGGTCGGCCAGTTCGGCCTGCAGCACCCGTTTCATGGGGCGGGCGCCGTACTGGGGGTCGTAGCCTTTCTCGGCCAGCCAGCCCAGGGCGCGGTCGCTGATCTTGATCACCATGCCCTGGCGGGCCAGCATCTTCTCGGTCTTGTGCAGCAGCAGGCGGGCGATCTGCTTGATCTCCTCCCGGGTAAGGGGGGTGAACATGATGCGCTCGTCGATCCGGTTGAGGAATTCGGGGCGCAGGTTCTCCTGCAGGGTCTGGAAAACCTCCTCCCGGGTGGTTTCGATGATGTCCTGCCGGTGCTTGTCGTCGACGTTGGCCAGGTCCTCGAAGTTCTCCAGGATGGTATCGGACCCCATATTGGAGGTCATGATGATGATGGTGTTCTTGAAGTTGGCTACCCGCCCGCGGTTGTCAGTCAGGCGGCCATCGTCGAGCACCTGTAGCAGAATGTTGAAGGTGTCGGGGTGGGCCTTCTCGATCTCGTCGAGCAGCACGATGGAGTAGGGGCGCTGCCGCACGGCTTCGGTGAGCTGTCCGCCCTCGTCGTAGCCCACGTAACCCGGAGGGGCACCCACCAGCCGGCTCACGGTATGGCGCTCCTGGTACTCGCTCATATCGATGCGGGTGATGGCCCGCTCGTCGTTGAAGAGGACTTCGGCCAGGGCCTTGGCCAGTTCGGTCTTGCCCACGCCCGTGGGGCCCAGGAAGATGAAGCTGCCGATGGGGCGGTTCTCGTCCTGCAGTCCGGCCCGGCTGCGGCGCACGGCGTCCGAAACGGCGTGGACGGCCTCCTCCTGCCCGATCAGCCGCTTGTGGAGCTCGTCTTCGAGCAGCAGCAGCTTGTCGCGCTCGCTCTGCAGCATCCGCTGTACGGGGATGCCGGTCCACCGGGCCACCACCTCGGCGATGTCGTTGGCGGTCACTTCCTCGTTGGTGAAGCGCTTTTCGTCGGGGAGGTTCTCGAGTTCCTTGTCGGCCGCGGCGAGCTGCCGCTTGAGGTCCTGCAGCTGTCCGTAGCGGATTTTGGCCACGGTTTCGAAGTCGCTGTTGCGTTCGGCCTTGGCGGCTTCGTGCTCCAGTTCCTCGATGGTTTTCTTGATGTTCTGGCTGCGGTCCACCAGTTCCTTCTCGTTGCGCCAGCGGGCCCGGAGGCTGTCGCGCTTTTCGCGGGCGTTGGCGATCTGCTCCTCGATGATGTGGAGCTTGGGCAGGCTGTTCTCCCGCTTGATGGCCTCCCGCTCGATTTCGAGTTGGCGCACGCGGCGGTCCCACTCGTCGATTTCCTCGGGCACGCTGTCCAGCTCCAGCCGCAGGCGGGCGGCGCTCTCGTCGATGAGGTCGATGGCTTTGTCCGGCAGGAAGCGGTCGCTGATGTAACGGTTGCTGAGCTCCGCGGCGGCGACCAGCGCCTCGTCCAGGATCTCGATCTTGTGGTACACTTCGTAGCGCTCCTGCAGGCCGCGCAGGATGGACACGGTGTCCTCCACGCTGGGCTCCTCGATGCGGACGGTCTGGAAGCGGCGCACCAGGGCCTTGTCTTTCTCGAAGTATTTCTGGTACTCGTCCAGGGTGGTGGCGCCGATGGTCCGCAGGTCGCCCCGCGCCAGGGCGGGTTTCAGGATGTTAGCGGCGTCCATGGCCCCGTTGCCGCCGCCGGCCCCGATCAGGGTGTGGATCTCGTCGACGAAGAGGATGTACTGTCCGTTGCTGTTGGTCACTTCCTTGATGACTCCCTTGAGCCGCTCCTCGAAGTCGCCCTTGTACTTGGCTCCGGCCAGCATGCCGGCGATGTCGAGCACGAAGATGCGCTTCTGCCGCAGGCTCTCGGGCACGTCGCCCTTGACGATGCGCCAGGCGATGCCCTCCACAATGGCGGTCTTGCCCACGCCGGGCTCCCCGATGAGCAGGGGGTTGTTCTTCTTGCGGCGGCTCAGGATCTGCAGCAGGCGGCGGATCTCCTCGTCGCGGCCCACGATGGGGTCAAGCTTGCCGTTCTCGGCGCGGTCGTTCAGGTTGACCGTATACTTCTGCAGCAGATTATAGGTATCGTCACTGGATGGGTCGCTGACGGTCTTGCCCTTCCGCAGCTCCTCGATGGCCCCGCGGATGCCCTCGTTCGTCGCCCCGAGGTCTTTGAGGATACGGGCGCCCTTGTCGCTGGCACCCTGGATGATGCCGAGCATCATGAGTTCGATGCTGATATACTGGTCGCCGAAATCGACGAGCATCTTCTTGGCGCGGCTCAGGGCGCGGTTGGCGTCGCCGGTGAGGTACTGCTTCGATTGCCCCTTTACGCGGGGGTAGTCCTGCAGGATCTGCTTGAGTTCACGACGTACTTCCGGCAACCCCACACCTACCTTTTTCAGGATGAAGTCGGCCACGCTCTCGTCCACCGTGATGATGCCGGCCAGGAGGTGGGGGGTGTCTACCTGCTGCTGGTCCATCTCCTTGGCGATCTTCTGGGCCTGGATGATGGCTTCCTGAGCTTTGGTGGTGAAGTTTTCGTAAGTCATGTGGCTAGTATAAGCTATTCAAATCGCAAGGTAACGCAAACGCGGACCGCTTCCCGCTGCGGGGCGACCTTCCAGGGCGGAGAATCGACGAGCGTCATCCATCACAACACGACAAGGTGGCGCTTGGATGTGGTGGGGCTGCGGCTTCCTCCGGTACGAAGCTGCCTCAGGCAGCGCCAGTAAAATGCGGCCTCCGGCCGCGCAAGTAAAACGCTGCCTCAGGCAGCGCTAGCAAAATGCGGCCTCAGGCCGCGCAGGTAGGAATATGCCACCCCAGCCGAATAAAAAATAAATTGTTGTATTTTTGAAAATAAAAAACAAAACCTATATCTATACGCCCAAACCCGTCCACCATGCGCACCCTCTACGTCCCCAACACCCCCATTCACATCACTTACCGCCTGTACGGCAGCATTCCGAACCTACCCCTGCAGAAGCTCCACAGCAGCCGCCGCCTGCAGCGATTGCGGCTGGAGGAACAATATCCTCAAGTCCGTCGCCGCGCGGATCCACAGCTGCGCGAAGAATACCTGGAAGCGTGTCGGGCGACGGAAATTGACCACTACCTAAATTACGACCGCATGCTCGACGCGGCCATGACGGGGCCCCGCTACCTGCGCGGAAGCAGCGCCAAGCGCATCGTCCTGGATTCCTGGCACCACCTGGCACGGCAGCATAACCTCCGGATCTATGCCATCAGCGTGATGGACAACCACGTCCACGTATTGCTGGAGAACCGCTCGGCGGATCAGCTGGTCTCCCTGGTCGAATTGCTCCGCAACCATAAGAAGTACACCGCCACCCAGCTCAACCGCCTCCACGGCACCCGGGGACGGCGGGTCTGGGCCGAAAAGGAGTACACCCGTACGGTACGCCGGGGTGGGTTTGAGCACGTGCTGTGGTACGTGCTGAACAATCCGGTGAAGGCAGGGCTGACGGACGAGCCGCTGTCGTGGGTGGGTAATTGGTGGGCGGATGAGCTTTACGAGGCGTTTATCTTGAGCCGGGTGGCTTAGCGCGACCGGAGGCAGCCTTGTGCTGTCGCTGCCGGGAGGCAGCCTTGTACTGGCGCTGCCTGAGGCAGCATTGTACCGGCGCTGCCTGAGGCAGCATTGTACCGGGTGGCGTACCTTTCGACCCAATTGCAGATTGTACTCCATGAATGACCATACCTACGTAGCGATTATGGCCGGCGGCGTCGGCTCCCGTTTCTGGCCCGCCAGCCGGGAAGACAAGCCCAAGCAGTTTCTCGATATCGCCGGAGATGGCCGCAGCCTGCTGCGCATGACCTTCGACCGCTTCCTTAAACTGACCACGGCCGACAAGATCTACATCGTCACCAACGCCCGCTACAAGGACCTCGTGCTGGAACACCTGCCCGAGATCAACGCCGGACAGGTACTCTGCGAGCCCAGCCGCAACAACACCGCCCCCTGCGTAGCGTACACGGCCTTCAAGCTGCACAGCCTCGATCCCGACGCCAACTTCGTAATTGCGCCCAGCGATGCCCTCATCGTTAACGACAGCCTCTTCGCGGCCAACATCAACAAGGCCCTGCGATTCACCTCGGAGAACGACGCCCTGGTCACCCTCGGCATCTCCCCCGACGCCCCCCACACTGGCTACGGCTATATCCAGTTTATCGACGAGCAGACCGGCACCGAAGACGTCTATCCGGTCAAGCGGTTCACCGAAAAGCCCGACCTGGAAACCGCCCAGGGATTCCTCAACAGCGGCGACTACCTCTGGAACGCCGGCATCTTCATCTGGCGCGCCAAGACCATCCTGGAGGCCTACGAGCGCTTCGCCCCGGAGATCTACGCCCTCCTGAGCCAGGGACTCAACTACTACAATACCGAGGAAGAGCAGTCCTTCATCGATGAATTCTACCCCCAGACGCCCAGTATTTCGGTAGACTACGCCATCATGGAGAATGCCAAGAACATCTACACCATCCCCGCCCAGTTCGGCTGGTCCGACCTAGGGGCCTGGGGTGCGCTCTACCACGAAACGGATAAGGACTCCGACGGCAACGTGCTCTCTGGCAACATCATCACCGAAGACACCCACAACAGCTACATCCGCGGCCCCCAGGGCAAGCTCGTAGTAGTGGGCGGCGTCGATGACCTCCTCATCATCGACGAAGGCGACGTCCTGCTCGTCTACCCCCGCAACCGCGAACAGGAAATCAAGGCCCTGCGCGCCAAGGCGGAGGCGGAGCATGGGGAGCGGTATGTGTAGGTGTTTGCTGGTGTAAGGAAGAGGAGCTTAATGAGGAGCTGGGCTTGGACTCATCACCTTTTCTTACGATGCAAGTTTTAGGCAGTAAATGCAGGTGATCGCTATGGGAAGTTGGGCACCATAGCTGCCGCCCTGAGTGTTGCCGGACAGTTCACTACGGATAATTCACCAAGTGGCAGGCTTTGATTGCCGACCATTCCCGCCAGAATGCTTTTTATTGAAGAGGGGTGGGATGAAGGTCACCCGTTCAACATTTTAGTTAGGGATGGAGAGCCCACTGGCTAGCCCTACATTGTCTATAATTACTGACACGGCCAGGGCAACCTTACGTTCGTGACCGTGAATCGGGCCAAGTACGTCACAGCCGGGTGGTAAACAGTTTACAATACAAGACCGCTCGTAGTGGTAAATGATGCTTTGAAAAGATTCGCTACATCGGCTATATGTACAACCGCAATTGCAAGTCTTGTACTATTACTGCTAAGCACTTATGATGATGCATACTTAGTGCATTGCTCTGGTAGGAGGTACGAAAAGCTACCGTGCTCAGTAAGCTATTTTGTATTTTGGGTGCTTCCATATTGGTGGATATTTTTATTGGCTACTGGAATTACGGGCGGTCTGCTAATAGCTTGTATCGGCCGCTTGAAACTTTTTTAGTTCTCTATGATACTGCAACCTCTAATATCATCCACCAAGCGATTATCGCCACGCCGTGGCGACGCTCTTCGCGTCGGCCTGGTCGTGACGCAAAAGTTCGCTTAGTCACGGCTATGTTTGAAGTCAATATTGACCGTACCAAGATTTGGGGTGCTCATCGACTTCAAGAACGAGACACAGTATGACCTCTTCTAAGTGTTTCTTTGCAATAGCCACATTGCTAGTCTTGTTTGGCTGCGGGTCACCGCGGCAACCTATTGCTGGTACTGTGCAAGCAATGGATTCCTTAGCCGTTTTCAGCCGTCAAGCATACGAGGTTATCGCGGAAGAAATCAGTTTCAATGATAACCATTGTCTATCGGCAAAGCCATCTGTGAGTGAGGAAGTCCTCAATTTCGGATTGTTTGCACCGTATAATTTAGATCACATCGTCGACAGAATTGATACATCCAAGGTTGTTGAATTGTCGCTTCGTCCACCAGTAGTAGCAACCAATCCAATGCTTTCAACTATCGGACAGGGCAGATGGAAGTGCGGCAAAGTGTTTTTCTCTGAAATAGAAGCTGGATATTTTTTTGCCGAGTACTTCATGGAAAATCTACCAAGTTATCAAAGTAGACCATCGTTTGGGGCAAGTCAATTCTTTTTATTCGAGGTAGTCAATAGTCGTCAGGTTGTATTGATAAAGAGTGCTCAACTTCAATATAATTGATTGGACTATTCTGGTACGAGCCCGCCTAGAAAATAGCGCCACGCCGTCTTGACTCAGTCGGCAAGGAAGGGGCGCGACTGCTTCCTGGTGGGTGCTCCTCCGAGACTGTTTTTGCGGTCACGTTTTTCCTCAACCCTGAAGCCTGGTTCTGAGCAAAAAGCGACCGATCCAACGTGCAGCCGAAGTGTACAAGGCCAAGCCCCCACCTTTGACCTCGTGATACGGAACGTCTGCATAGACCAAAACGCAGGTCACCCCACCACCGACCCAAGTCGGATCTGGCAAAGCCAGGAAGGTGAAAATATTCAGTACCGGCTATCACCCCAGGCCGTCACGGACTGCCAGGAATAATTCGCTTAAGGTCCCCCATTGCGCCACCACAGCCCCCGGCCGTTCTCCATTTACCCGGCACCCGCGGCCCCGCCCCTTGCCAAAGACGAATTGCGGTACCAAGAGACTGCCACCCTAAAGCCCTAAAGAACTAAAGCCCTAAACAACTAAAGCCCTAAACAACTACCCATACCGTTCAGCAAACTCCTCCACCGTAGGCCGAAACCAGTAGAACACGGCAAGCATCAGTACCACGAGGGCCAGGGGTTCGAAGTTGTAGGTCAGCAGGGCAATGACGGTCAGCAGCAGGGTAGCGCTTTCGATGATGGCCAGGCGGATGAGTACCGTTGCCCGGTAGCTGCTCGCGGCGCGTTCCATGACCCGGGGCAGGCGCTTGATGGACCGCTGGCGAAACTGGTCGATGAACCAGGCACCCCCCACCATGCACACGGCGTAGCCGGCGACGATGTAGAGGTCCGTCTCCCCGTCCATGAAGAAGCGCGGTTCCTCACCCCGGATCAGGAACCACACGATGATGGCAAACACGAGCTGTCCCATCAGCATGGCGTAGAAAATCGTCTGCAGTTTCGGGAACCACCTATTCGATTCCATGCATCATCTTTTTCATCCACCCGCTGATGGCGATGAAGATCACCGCGGCGGTGATGGGCACGGCGGCGAAGATGGCGAAGAAGCCGCTCAGGCCGATCTGCTCGGCGATGGGGTCGATGTAGGAGCCCGTAAGGCCGGCGGCGAAGTTGGCGATGAAGTTGGCCACGAAGAAGACACCGAACATCAGTCCCACCAGCCGCACCGGGGCCAGCTTGGATACGTAGCTCAGGCCCACCGGCGAAATACACAGCTCCCCCAGGGTGTGGAAGAGGTAGGCCGCGATGAGCCAGAACATGCTCACGCTGGCGGTGGCGGCACCGTCGGGGATGCTCAGGGAGCCCACGGCCAGGATGGCGAAGCCGAGGCCCAGCAGCGTCAGGCCGAGGGCGAACTTGATGGGGCCGCGGCGGAGGAAGGAGATTTTCTTTTCCCACAGCTTGGCGAAGGCCGGCGCGAAGCAGATGATGAACAGGCTGTTGAAGATCTGGAACCAGCCGGCGGGAACCTCGGGAGCATCAGCCGTGAACTGCTCGAAGAGCATGTTGCCCAGCAGGCCCCAGATGCCTACGAAGGCGAGGCCCAGCATGAGGTTGGAAGCAGTATAGTGACGGAAGGTAACGGCGAACAGCTTGCTCAGTACCCAGGTGAGCACCAGCACCGGAATGACGGTGATGAGGGTATTGGCCACCCGGAAGATCTGGGCGCTGCCCCCGTCGAGGGTACGGTCGGTGTAGTCGAGGGCGAAGATGGTCATGGATCCCCCGGCCTGCTCGAAGGCCCACCAGAAGAAGATGATGAAGAAGCTGAAGACGATGATCGACCATACCCGGTCGCGCTCGATCTTGGTCAGCGCGTCGTCCGATACGATCCAGCCCACGAAGGCCACTACGGAACCGAGAATGATGGGCGGCATGAACTGCCGGCTGACCGTCTGGATGAAGTTGGGTTGATCGCCGCCGTACACGTCGATGAGCCAGTAGAAGGCCGCGGCGATGAACAGGCCGATGAGGCCCCAGGTGAAGGCCCGCTTGCCGTCGTCGTCGCCGGCCACCGAGGGGGCGGTAGGCTGTTCTTTGGTCTTGAGGGTGCCCAGTGAGCCGTCAACCGTATAACCTTCCGGCTCCACGGCCGCGGTTTCGGTTTCGGTGGATTTGGGTTGGTTGGAGGGGTTGTCGGGGTGGTTGGGCGAAAGGCCGATGTTGCCGAAGATGTCCTGGGCCAGCCAGAACTGCACCAGGCCGATGAGCATGAAGATGCCCGCCAGTCCGAATCCGTAGGCGTATCCGTAGGCGTCACTCTCCCCGTAGTAGCTGCACAGCAGGATGCCGAGGAAGGCACCGGCGTTGATGCCCATGTAGAAGATGGTGTAAGCGCCGTCCTTGAGGTCGGTATCTTTTTCGTAGAGCTGGCCGACGATGGAGGAGATGTTCGGCTTGAACAGTCCGTTACCGATGATCAACAGCCCGAGGCCGGTATAGAATAGCCCCGCCGTCTCGAAAGCCATGGCCGCGTGGCCCAGGGTCATGATGAGCGCGCCCAGCACCACCGCGCGGCGGTAGCCCAGCAGCCGGTCGGCCAGGATGCCCCCGATCATGGGTGTGAAGTAGACCAGTCCCGTATAGATGCCGTACAGCGCCAGGGCGTCGGCTCGGTCCCAGGGGTTGTCCCCGAAGGCGATGTCGACCAGAAAGACCACCAGCAGCACCCGCATTCCGTAGTAGCTGAAGCGCTCCCACATTTCGGTGAAGAAGAGGACGAAGAGGCCGGGCCGGTGGCCGAAAATGCTGCCCCCGTCTTCTGGGTGTCGTACGGTCGATGTATCCATTAGGTTTGGTTAAGGTTAGTGGGGCAGCGGGGGCACGGGGCCGGAACTGCCGGATTCGGTGATAAACGGTGCGGTAAATCTGCGCTCCCAGGGGGTGAGCGGTGGGACCAAAGAAACAAAATTACCGCTTACCTCCCGCGATCGCGATGCGCAGGGAAGCGCCCAGCAGTCCGCCGAGCCCCGCGGTGAGCCCGCCCCAGAGCGCGGTGACCACCACCAGCACCCAGCCGGTGGGCACCCCGAAAGTGACCGCCAGCCGGTCGCCAAGCCGCCCCTCCGACAGCAGGTGGAGGTAGCCGGCGTAGCAGCCCCACATCATCACAGCGGCCAGGAAGGAAAAGTAGAAGCCGGACCGCCGCCAGACGGGCAGCAAACCGGCGGCCACCGCCGCGCCGAAGGCGGGCACGTACCACGGCCAGTCCAGGTAAAGGGTGACCAAACAGGTCAGCAGCACAAGCAGGAGCAGAAAGAGTCGGTACATAAGGTCTATTCAAATATCCAGCTGCCGATGGGGTCCTCGGGCTTGGTCCAGCGGGTGAGTTCGTGGTAGCGGCCTTCGGCCCATTCCTCGAAGCCGTTGTCGTAGTATTCGCTGCCGGGGTTGCCGGAGGCCCCGCCGGGCAGGGCCCCCCAGCCGCGGGGCTTTTCGCCCAGTTCGATGACCATCCGCCAGCTGGCGCCGAATCCGTCGGCCACCACCCGCGGCGTCATCCGGGCCCCGGGGGTGGTGATCAGGGGGGAGCCGAAGCCCTCAATCCGCCCGAGGTGGGGGATCCGCGCGTCGCGGTGTTCGGCCCAGGTGGCGGGCAGCTCGCCGTCGAGCTCCTCCAGGATCTCATCGAAGGCCCGCTGGGTAAGCATGGCGGCTGTCTCCCGGAAGTCGGGGGTGGACGCAACGTCGAAGATCTCGTGGGCGGGCGCATCGCGCAGCAGGTCATTCAGTTTCCACCATTCGGGGCGCAGCAGTCCGTCTTCGCGGGGCAGCTCGTCGAAGGTCAGGGTGTAGAGTCGTTCGCGCCAGTCGTCGAAGAGGGTAGGGGCCCGGCTATCGCCGCTGTAGCGGTAGTCCCACTCGGAGAGTACCCGCAGCAGCCGCCGCCCTTCGTCGTTGAGTGATTGCCGGTTGATGCGCGCAATGAGGAAGGGGGCCAGTTCCTCGGCCAGCAGGGAGTAGGCGTCGAGCTGCAGCTCCTTCATCCGCCGCTGGTTCATGGTGGGCTGCCGCTGCAGTACCCGGTTGATGTAGCGACCACGGTATTCCTCGAAGCGGCCCAGGTAGTAGTAGGGGTAGCCGGCGTCGGTGGTCACCTGGTTGGCGGAGCTGGCGAAGCCGCGGGCGGGATTGTAGGAAACGGGGCGGTGCTCGAAGGGGATCGGGCCCCGCCAGGCGTTTTTCAGGCTGTCGCCCGCGCGGAGGAAGCGGCCCTCCTCCGGTCGCCGCAGGGGGAAGAATCCGTTGGGCCGGATGGCAATGTCGCCGTCGCGGGCGGCAAAGAGGAAGTTCTGGGCCGGATCCACGTAGCCCCGCAGGGCCTCTACGTAGTCATCGTAGTTGCGGGCCTGCATAAGGCGGATGAAGGTACCCGCGGTGGAGTGGGGGCGCACGGCCCGCCCGGGTTCATCCTGCGCCAACCAGCGCATGGCCATGTGGGCGTAGGTGCCGGTGGTGTCGGGCACTGGGCCAAAGACCGTCCAGGGCACGGACACGATCTGCTCCCCCCCGCCCTTCAGCCGCAGGGTGTCGTTGATGAAGCGGGTGGGCACCTCCTGCCCGTCGAGGCGGTAGGCGCTGCGGTCCGCGTTTACCCAGTCGATTTCGTACCAGTCGGTCACGTCGTGGCCCACGTTGGTCTCCCCCCAGGCTACGTAGTCGTTGAAACCCATCATCAGTCCCGGTGCGCCGGCCAGTCCTACGCCGCGGGCGTTGCAGCCGGGGAAGGTGAGCTGGATCTCGTACCATACGCTGGGGTAGGAGAGGGCCAGGTGGGGATCGCTGGCCAGGATGGGCGCGCGGGTATTGGAGCGCCGCCCGGCCACGGCCCAGTTGTTGCTGCCGTTGTCCGGGTCGGGGGGGAAGGATTCGTAGGCGAGCCGCTCGTCGGGGGTGGGGGGCGCGGACGCGGGTTCCGTTTTCCGTCCGAATGCCGGGAAGCCCAGGTCGGGGAAGAAAGAAAACCGGCTCACCCGATCATTCACCTCGGTATTCGGCACCACGGGGCTCGCCCGGGGGAAGCGTTCCGGGAACAGGGCGTCGAAATCCCGGCGGCCCAGTCGGTCCAGGGTGCGGGTAGCCTCGGCGTCGTTGTAGGCGCCGCTGAGTCCCGATGACATGCCCTTCATGAGCAGGGCCGTGCGGTAGGGCGACCACCGCATTGGTTCGTGGCCCAGCAGCTTGTACTCCACGGGGTAATCTTCGGATTTGAGCTGGTCGAGGTAGGCGTTGATTCCGTCGGCGTAGGCCTCCAGCACCCGGTAGTCGTCGGGGAATTCCAGCCGCATGGTGTCGACGGTGCGGCGGGCCATTTCCCGGAATCCCTTGCGGATCTGGGCCAAGTCGCGCGGTACCATCGACTCACCCAGCACCTGCGCCAGCGCCCCCTCGGTGGCCCGCGTACTGATGTCCATCTGCCACATGCGGTCGTAGGCGTTGACGTAGCCCTGCAGGAAGGAGGCGCTCTCCAGGCTGCCGGCGATGACGTGGGGCACGCCGCGCTTGTCGAAGTGGACCTCTCCCCGGGCCCGGGGATCGGCGAGGTGGAAACTGAGCTGGCGGACGCGGGGACCTTCTCCGGCGTTCTGCCAGAAGCCCAGGCCGGGATTGAACAGGGGGCCCAGGGCGGGCAGGGGCAACCCGAACGGTTGGGCCAGACTTCCGAACAGAAGCCAGGCGGTCAGCAGCAGGGCGGAAATAGCGGGGACAATCCAGCGCATAATGACGATTAGGGAAGCAAACGAAGGTACTAGCCGGCGAACGAACCAAACCTGCGGAGTGACATTATACCATCCTAATGGTTACCGCCCAATGCGCATTTTGTCACTTTGCTGCCTTTGCTTCCTGTTGGCCTGCGAGGGCAACACCCGCGAACGCCGCTCGGCACGGGGGGAGGATTTCGTGAGCGACCCCGATCACCTCTACTTCCGCAACGTGCGCAGCCGCGATTACCGCACCGTTACCCTGGCGGAGGGGGTGGACGAATACCACCACGATGACCTGCCGGACGACCCCGCCCTGGTGATCCGCGACAACTGGCTGGAAGACCGCGCTCAACTGCGGCTCGGCGACCGCCCCCTGACCGTGGCGGAAGTGAGGACGCTGTACGACCAATTGCGCAGTAATGCCGACGCCACCCCCTACTCCGACGACCGTCAGCGCAAGGCGGCCACGGAAGTGGTGGCGGATTATTTGCGGCTGATTGGCTCGTAGCGGCGACTTGAGTCCCCAGGCTGCCTGTTTTAAAGCAGCATGACGGCTGAAGCCGTCGCTACGGGCAACCATTTTCTCCTCTGGCGGGTACTCTAGGGCGTGACCCTCAACGCAAAGCAAATACGGCAGCAGGCCGTCCTGGAACACTACCACGACCGCTTCAATACGCCCGATTTCCTGCCGGATGACCCCCTGGGACTGGTGCACGCCTTCGACGATCCCCGCGACCGGGAGATCATCGGATTTTGGGTGGCTACCCTGGCCTGGGGCCGCCGCGCCACCATCATTGATAAGGGGCAGCAGCTGATCGAACGGATGGAGGGTGAACCCCTGCGCTACGTACTGGAATACGGCGATGACGCCGACCGCATTGGCCGCGACCTGGGCGACTGGAAGCACCGCACCTTCACCCTTGCCGATACCCGCTACTTCCTGAGCTGGCTGCGGTGGTACTACCAGCGGAATGAGTCGCTGGAAGATGCCTTCGCCCGTCACCTGACGGCGGACAGTCCCAACATTGAACCGGCGCTCCGCGGCTTTCACGAGCTCTTCTTCAGCTTGCCCGAAGCCCCCCACCGCACCCGCAAGCACGTGGCCACCCCGGCCCGGAAGTCGCGCTGCAAGCGGCTGTGCATGTTCCTGCGCTGGATGGTGCGACAGGACGACCGGGGCGTGGACCTGGGGCAGTGGCGGCGGATCCGGCCGGACCAACTCTGTGTGCCCCTGGACGTCCACGTGGAGCGGGTAGGCCGGTCGCTGGGGCTGCTCAAGCGCAAGCAGTGCGACTGGCAGGCGGTAGTGGAGCTGACCGAGAACCTGAAACGCTTTGATCCCCGGGATCCTACCCGTTATGATTTTGCCCTCTTCGGGATGGGGGTGGAGGGCATCGCCCCGGAAGCGGTTTAACCGGCCGACCAAACCGCGGAAAAGGCTTCTTGATACATACTTTAGGCGGGTTAAGCTGTTGTAAGCCAAACCCCAAGACTTACGGCCCATGACTTCTCACTTCTGGCTGACGAGCAGCCACCCCAAGCAGTATGCCGATGCCCCGGACAATCGGCTCTACGTGCGGCAGTACGGCAGTGGGCAGCATATCCTGATTGCCCTCCACGGCTTCGGGCGCAACGGCGGCAGGATGGAAAGACTGGGCATGCACCTCGCGCCCCACTTCACCACCCTGGCTCCCGACCTGCCCTACCACGGCAAATCGGAATGGTTCAACGACCGCTACGGGGTGGAGGAATTCACCGCCATGCTCCAGCAACTGCTCGACCGCTACCAGGACCGCCGGGTATTCCTGCTGGGGCACAGCCTGGGCGGACGTTACCTGAGTGCCTGCCTGCCCCGGCTTGAACACCCCCAACTGCACGACCTGGTTCTGGTGGCCCCGGACGGCGCCGGCGGGCGGTATACCAACTGGATCGATACCCTGCCACAGTCGCTGGTCAGTCCCCTGGCCCGGCTCACGGAGCGGCCGCGGGCGATCCTGCGGATGTCGGAGTGGCTACAGAAGCGCGGCCTCATCAATGGATACTCCGCCGACTACCTCAAGTTCAACCTCAACAACCGTCCGTTCCGGCGCCGCCTGGCCGGCACCCTGCGCAGCGTACTGCGGTTCCCGCCGGCACCCGCGTCCTTCGAGCGTGCCCTCCACCAGCGGGGCATCCGCTGTACGGTACTGGTGGGCGACAAGGATCCGCTGCTGCACCACGACCGGCTGACGAAAATGTACGAACCCCTGCCGTCGGTGGACGTGCAGCGGTATCAAGGCAGCCACTGGCTGCCGGAGCGTTTGCTGGCCGAATACTACTTGGATAGTTTGGTGGCAGTGTTACCTTAGCTGCCGTGAAACCCCTGGCTTACCCCAACGTTGGCACCATGCTCGACCGGACCACCCGGTTACTGAAGCAACATTACCTGCGGGCCTTCCGCGAAGAGGGCATCGACCTCAGTACCGAACAGTGGGTACTCCTCGATCGGCTCTTTACCCAGGGCGACGCCAGCCAGACCGAACTCGCCAACGGTACCTATAAGGACGCCCCTACGGTGAGCCGGATCATCGACAAGCTGGCCCGTAAAAAGCTGGTGGAGCGCCGGCGCTACCCCAACGACCGGCGGCGCTATCTCGTTTCCATTACCCCCACCGGCCGGAAGGTGCACGAGCGGATCACGCCCTACGTCCAGGACCTGCGCCAGCAAACCTGGCAGGGATTATCGGAGGACGATTTTCTGCGCCTCCAGGACATCCTGCGCCACATCCGGGACAATTTCGAGGAGGAGTAGCTGAGAAGCCCCCGCCCGAACGTTTAAAGCCCTAACCCTATATGAATTCCCTGCCCCAACACATCGAGGCCCTCATCTTCGCTGCCCCCCAGCCCATACCGCTGACGGAGGTGCAGTCGGTACTGCGCGACAGCGTCGGCGTGGAATTCCCCGAGGAAATCCTGCTGCAGGCCATCCACGAGCTCAAGCGCCGCTACGACCACGCCCAGCACAGCTTTGAGGTGGTGGAGATCGCCGGGGGCTACCAGTTTATGACCAAGGGGGCCTACCACCAGACCATTGGCACCCACCTGCGGCAGCAGAGCACCAAAAAGCTGAGCCGCTCGGCCCTGGAAACCCTGAGCATCATCGCCTACCGCCAGCCGGTGACGAAGTCCGACCTGGAGAAGATCCGCGGCGTGAGCTGCGACTACGCCCTACAGAAACTATTGGAAAAGGAGCTTGTTACCATTACCGGTCGGGCCGACAGCGTAGGCAAACCCCTGCTCTACGGCGTAACCGACAAGTTTATGGATTACTTCGGCATCCGCTCCCTGAACGACCTGCCCCAACCCCGGGAATTCAAGCTTCCCGAGAATACCATCGGGGAACCCGAGGAGCTCATGGTGGACGCCGACAACTAGCAAAGCCTCATGATGGTCAATAAAGTCGCCGCCTCCGGACTCATCACCCTCAAACTGGAAGAATACTGGCCCAGCCAGGCCATGGTCTCCTTTGACCTGAAGGACTACCTCTTTCAGGAACTGATCCTGAAGGAGAAGGACTTCCGCGAAGCCATCAAGAACCACGATTTCAGCCAGTACCAGGATAAGGTGCTGCTGGTCTTCTGTTCGGCGGACGCCATCATTCCCGCCTGGGCCTACATGCTCGTCGCCGCCTCGGCCGCCCCCTACGCCGCCGACATCTACCAGGGCACCGAGGAGGAATACCTGCGCGACTACTACCGCAAGACCATTGCCGCCCTTGACCCCGCGGAGTACGAGGGACAGCGCATCGTCGTGAAGGGCTGCGGCGACCGCCCCGTGCCCCCGGCGGCCTACCTGGAGGTCACCGCCCGCCTGCGGCCAGTGGCCCGCTCCATCATGTTCGGCGAGCCCTGTAGCACCGTGCCGGTGTACAAGCAGCCGCTGGTCCGCAAGTAATCACTGGTGCTTATCTTGGGCCTTAAATTTGGCCCATGCGACCCAGCCTTTACCTGCTCGCGGTACTGTCCTTCTGTTGCTCGTTGGCAGTGAAGGCGCAGGACACGCACTTTACCCTCCACGACTACAATCCACTCTGGCTCAACCCGGCGCAGACCGGCGCCTTCAGCGGTTCGGTGCGTTTGGGCGGTATCTACCGGGGGCAGTGGTACACCCTCAACGGCCTGAGCACCCCCAGCGCCTACGTCGACGCTCCGGTGATCCGCGGACTGCGGCGCTACGACTGGATCGGGGTAGGGGCCAACCTGATCAACGACAAGGCGGGCATGGGTGCCGACCTGGGGCTGCAGTCCAATTACTTCGGATTCTCCGCGGCCTACCACCTGGCCCTCGACAACAACCGCCGCAACGTGGTCACCCTGGGCGCCCAGTATGGCAGCACGACCTACAGCCTGGACGTCAACGGAATCAACCTCCTGCAGCAACTCACCATCGACCCCGCCCTGGGCGGGGGTGGGCTTTCACAGGGTGAGATCCGCATGCAGGAGTCCGGCGGCGCCAACGAAAGCTACAACAACATCAACGCCGGCCTGATGCTGCGCTCCGTCCTGGATCCCGGCAAGGGCAACCTGTTGGAAGCCGGCGTCGCGGTACTCCACCTCAACAACCCCAAGCAGAACTCCTTGATCGCCGTGGCCACCGACAGCATGGGCATCGACAGCACGACGGTGGGCAACTTCGACCCCGACGACCGCCGCCGCAAGCCGACCATCCACGGCCACGCCCGCCTCGACCTGGAGATGAGCGACAGCTGGCGGTTCCAGCCCTCCATCTTCGCCCAGCACTCGGCTTCGGTCACTTCCGTGTCCGTCCAGGCCTGGGGCAGCCATGCCCTGAAGCCCGACATCACCCTGCGCCTCGGACTGGGTTACCGGACGGGCGACGCCGCCCAGGTGCTGGTGGGGCTGGACTACGAGCAGCTGCGGGCCGCCCTCAGCTACGACATCACCCTGAGCCAGGCGCGGGTAATCGACAATTACCAGGGGGCCTTTGAATTGTCGGCCCAGTACATCATCAACATTTACAAGAAGCCCACTGTCGTCCCCACGATGCTGTGCCCGAAAATCTGACGCTGCGGCGAAGGATATGCCCCACGGCCCCGTTCTTATGGATCACCTATTTCCGACCTTCATGACACCTACCCTCCCGGACCCCCTGCGGAACCTGAAGTGGCTCCTCGTGGCCGTGCTGGCGACCGGAGCCCTGCCCCTGTTCGCCCAGCCGTTGGCCGGCAGTTCCAACCTGGAACAGTTGCTGGCCGCCGCCGACTCCGCCCGGGTGAGTTACAACTGGTCGGTGGCCCTGGAGAACTACCAGGAAGCCTACGACATCAATGAAGATGAAGAGCTGCTGCCCCTCATCGCGCGGATGAACTACGAACTCCGCGACGTCGCCGCCGGAATCCGGGGCTACACCCGGGCCTTCCGCAAAACCGAAGCCTCCGATACCACCCACAACCTCGACCGCTTCTACTTCGGCCGCCTGCTGAAGATGGACCGGCAGTACGACGAGGCGGTGACCTACCTCCAGAACTTCCTTCAGTTCAACCGGGATACGGTCCTCGGCCAACTCGCCCGCGTGGAAATCGAGGGCGCCCGGATGTACCGCGATGCCCCCACCGAAACCGGTGAGGTGGAACTGGAGTTGCTCGACCGCTCCGTGAATACCGTCTGGAGTGAGTACTCCCCGGTACTCTCCCCCGACGGCAACACCCTCTACTTCGCTACCGTGAAGTCCAGCAGCGCGGTAGAGCTGATCGACGCCAACGACAGCGAACGCTTCATCCGCATTTTCCGCAGTGAAAAGAGCGACGAAGGCGACTGGCAGCGGCCCGAACCCCTCGAGGTGGAGGTGAACCGCCCCGGTATCCACACCGCCAACCCGAACGTGAGCGCCGACGGCCGCAGGCTCTACTACAACCGCCTGCTGATGAACAGCAACAAGGTGGACCAGGCCAAGATCTACTACAGCGACGTGGCGGATGACGGCTGGCGCAGCGGAAACCCGGTCTCGGGCATCAACAGCGACGATTACCTCGCCCTCCAGCCCGCTACGGGTGAGCTCTTCGGGAACGAGGTGCTCTTCTTCGTCAGTGATATGCCGGGCGGTTTCGGTGGCCTCGACATCTACTACGCCACTTACGAAGGCGACGGCCGCTACGCCTCCCCCGTAAACCTGGGGCCAACGATCAACACCGTAGGCGACGAGACCACCCCCTTCTACTTCGACGGCACCCTCTACTTCAGCACCAACGGGCGGCCCACCATGGGCGGTACCGACCTTTTCTACAGTAGCTGGAACGGCAGCGCGTGGAGCGAACCCACCAATATGGGCCCCGGCTTCAACAGCAGCGTGGACGACCAGAGCCTCAGCATCTACAACGACGGTTTGGTGGGCTTCATGACCAGCAACCGTCCGGGCGAAGGACGGTCGGTAAAGAGCCAGACCTGCTGCGATGACATCTACGCCTTCGAAATCCCCCGCCTGTACGCCAACCTGGTGGTGGGCCTCTTCAACACCGACCGCCAGCCGCTGAATAACGGCACCATCCAGCTGCAGCCGATCCGCAATGGGCGTTCCGTAGGCAGTGGGAACCAGAAAACCCGGGAGGACGGGAACCGCTTTGACTTCGGCCTGGACCTGGAAACGGAGTACCGCATCGTGGCTACCCACCCCGGCTACTTCCCGGATACGGTGGAGCTGAGTACCCTCGGACTGCAGGAGAGCAAGAACTTCGAACAGGTGTTTTTCCTCCGCGTCGACCCGTCGACCATCCCCGTCTACGACACCATCCAGCTGGAGGAGTCAATCGCCCTGGAGAACATCCTCTACGACCTGGACAAATCCAACATCCGTCCGGACGCCGAGGGTGACCTGCAGGTACTGGCCGACCTGATGAAGGAGTACCCCGAACTGGTAATTGAACTGAGCTCCCATACCGACTACCGGGGGGAGGACCGCTACAACCAGAACCTGAGCCAGCGCCGCGCCGACGCCGCCCGCCGGTGGCTGATCGCCAAGGGAGGCATCGAGGCCGCCCGAATCAAATTTGCCGGTTACGGGGAAACCCAACCGCTGCAGGTGAGTGAGCGCCTGGCCATGCGCACGGGGGGTGTCTTCTCCGCCGGCGACGTGCTCACTCCCGAGTACATCGATGCCCTGCCCACCAACGAGCAGCGGGAACTGGCCCACCAGCTGAACCGCCGCACGGAATTCAAGGTGCTGGAAGGCCCGACCGAAATCATCATCCGCCGCGACGTCATCGAGCGGGTCATCGACGGTAGCGACCGCAACGCCCAACCCCGGGACGGGGGTGCCGCCGCCGCGCGGGAGCCCATCAGCCCCATGAGTAGCCTGCACGGCAAACCCGCCGCCGAAATCGCCGGCCTGCCCATCCTGACCTTCGACCGCCGCAGCGTCGACCTCGGCCCCGTCCGCCAGGGAGAGAAAAAGGAGTTTACCTACACCTTCACCAACCGGGGCGAGGTGCCTGCCAAGGTGATGCTCATCCAGGCCTGCGATTGCACCACGGTCAGCCACGACGACAGCCGGGTCTACCAGCCAGGCGACAGCGGTACCATACAGGTTACCTTCGACAGCACCGAGAAGGAGGCCGCCGAAACCCTGGGCATCGACATCTTCCTGGAACAAAGCCACCCCACCGGGCAGCCCGTTACGGAAATGATCGAATACCGCTTCGATATCGTCGAATAGGAGGTGGGCGCGGGTACACCGGCCCTGCTTCGCCTTTTTAATGGCTACTGGTCGGGCTGGCGGCGCTACGCCGACTTCGGCGGGCGGAGTACCGTCCGTGAATACCTATCTTTTCTGATTATTAATGCGTCCGTTGGCTTCCTCCTTGCGGTCCTGGGGGAACGGCACGAGCTGTTCGCGGGGCTGAAGTGGATCTACGCCTGCGCCGCGCTGGTTCCGGGACTGGCGGTTACCGTCCGAGTATTGAGGGCCCTGCTGGGTACCGGAAAGTAATACCTACAGTCCGGCCCGGGCGGAAATTTCCAGCATCCGGTCGATGCTCTTTACGCCCTTTTCGATGACCCACTCCGGCAGGATGATTTCCGGCTGCTCGTACTTCATGCAGAGGTAGAGTTTCTCCATGGTGTTCCGCTTCATGTGGGGGCACTCGTTGCAGGCGCAGGTGTTGTTGGGCGGGGCGGGGTAGAAGGTCTTGTCGGGGCTGGCCAGCTCCATCTGGTGGAGGATGCCGGGCTCCGTAGCGACGATGAACTCCTGGTATTCACTTTCCCGGGTAAAGCGCAGCAGACTGGAAGTGGAGCCGACGTGGTCGGCCATGTCCAGGATGTGGGCCTCACACTCGGGGTGGGCGATGAAGGCCGCCTTGGGGTGGGCGATCTTGAGTTTGGTTACCTTCTCGTGGCTGAAGATCTCGTGGACCATACAGCTGCCGTTCCACAACACCATGTCGCGGCCCGTTTCCTTGACCAGCCAGCGGCCCAGGTTAACGTCGGGGGCGAAGATGATCGGTTGGTCTTCCGGAATGGAGTCGATGATGTGACGGGCGTTGGTGCTGGTACAGCAGATGTCCGTGAGGGTCTTCAGCTCCGCCGTACAGTTGATGTAGCTCACCACGACGTGGTCGGGGTACTTTTCCTTGAACTTGGCGAAGACGGGGGCGGGGCAGGAATCGGCCAGGCTGCAGCCGGCTTTGAGGTCGGGCAGCAGAACCTTTTTCTGGGGGCTCAGCATCTTGGCGGTTTCGGCCATGAAGTGTACCCCGGCGAAGACGATGATATCGGCGTCGGTGCTGGCCGCCTGCTGGCTGAGGCCGAGGCTGTCGCCGATGTAATCCGCGATGTCCTGGATTTCGGACTCCTGGTAATAGTGGGCCAGGATGACCGCGTTGCGCTCCTTCTTGAGCCGGTTGATCTCCGCCGCCAGATCCAGGGTGGGGTCGACGTCTAGGTCAAGGAACCCCCGGCGCTTGAGGTTCTGGGTGGCAAGGGCGAGATCGGCGGACATAGTCGGTGGTTTTGCTTGAAGACGCGAATATAACAGCGGCCCCTCCGATAAGTTGCTTTGCTTTAAAGTTAAACTAAGGTAAGCGTTTCCCCGGCACCCGCGCGCCGCCGCCCTAAATGGTTACATTCGTCTTTCACTAAATGCCTGCCGCCATCGCAACGTTCCACTGGGCCATTCTGGGCCTGGGCAAGATCGCCCGCAAGTTTGCCGAAGACCTTCAACACCTCCCCGACGCCCACCTCGTGGCGGTTGGCTCCCGCTCCCTGGAACGGGCCCAGGCCTTCGCCAGCGATTTCGGGGCCGAACACGCCGCCGGTAGCTACGTGGAGGTTTTTGAAGGGCCCCGCATCGACGCCGTCTACATCGCCACCCCCCACAGCGGCCACCGCGAGCTGACGCTGATGTGCCTGGAACGGGGCGTGCCCGTCCTCTGTGAAAAACCCCTCGGACTGAACTACACGGAAGTGGAAGAGATGGTGGCCACGGCCCGCCGGACGGGGACCTACCTGATGGAAGCGCTTTGGTCGTGCTTCATCCCGGCGATAGTGGAGATGAAGCGGGCGGTGAACGAAGGGGCCATCGGTACCCTCGAGGGGGTGAGGGCCGACTTCGGTTTCCGCGGCGTGCCCCGGGAGTCCTTCGACCGTGACCGCCTCTACAACCCCGTCCTCGGGGGCGGTGCCCTGCTCGACATTGGTATCTACCCCATCTGGCTGGCCCAGTTCCTGTTCGGGGCCCCGGAGGAAATACGGGCTACGGCCCGGCTGACCGAACTGGGGGCCGACGTGGATACCCAGGTGACCCTGCGCTACCCGGGGGGGCAACTGGCGCATTGCTATTCCACCCTGCTGGGAACCACGAAGACCGACGCCCTGCTGCTGGGGTCGGAAGGGGAGCTGCACATCCATTCCCGCTTCCACCACCCCCAGGGGTTCAGCGTGCTGAACGGGAACGACGTACCGCCAGTCAACCACTACCACCGCTTCGTCGGTCACGGTTATCAGTTCGAAGCCGCGGCCGTGATGGCCGATGTGAGGGCCGGCCGGGGGGAATCGGCTACCTGGTCGCTGGACGACAGCCTGCTGCTCCACCGTACCCTCACCGCGGTGCGCCAGCAGATTGGCGTGGTGTACCCGGGGGAGTAGCATCCCCGCCGGTGCTTTACTACCTTCGCCGCCATGCTGGAGCGACGACCGACGGTGGTGGATTTCCTTACCCTGCTCGGCCTGAGCCTGATCTGGGGTACGAGCTATATCCTTATTAAATATGGCTTGACCGTATTCTCTGCCCAGCAGATCGCCGTGCTGCGGCTGGGGCTGTCGGCCCTGGCGCTTTCCCCCTTCGCGCTCACCCACCTGCGCCGCATCCGGCTGCGGCAACTGCCTCCGCTCTTGCTGGTGGGGTTGACGGGAACGGCCATCCCTTCCTTTCTCTTCCCGATTGCCCAGACCCACCTGAGCAGCAGTCTGACGGGGATGCTCAGCAGCCTGACGCCCCTGTGTACCTTCCTGGTGGCCTGGCTGGTGTTCCGCAACCGACCGGTGAAGGAGCAGGTCATTGGTCTGGTGGTCGGATTACTCGGGGCGGTGCTGCTGGCCTACGTCACCCCCGGGGAAGGGACGCAGCGCAGCCAGCTGGCCTACGCCGGGCTGGTGCTCGGGGCCTGCTTCTGCTACGGCACCTCGGCGAACCTGGTGGCCCATTATTTCCGGCAGTTGCCGTCGTTGACGATCACCGTTACCAGTTTCTTTCTGGTGGGGCTGCCGGCGCTGATCTACGCCTTTACCCTGGGTGGGGTGGTACCTACCCTGGCCGCCGCGGGAACGGAGGGTTGGTGGGCCCTGGGCTACGTGACCATCCTGGCGGTGGGCAGCACCGTACTGGCCAGTTTCGTTTTCTTCCGGCTGGTGCAGCGCAGCGGGGCCGTATTTGCCAGTACGGTCAGCTACCTGATTCCGGTGGTGGCCCTGTTGTGGGGGCTGGTCGACAACGAACGCTTCGCCTTGCTGCAGTTGCCAGCCATTGGCCTCGTACTGATGGGAGTGTTTCTGAGCAAGCGCAAGTAACGGGACACTTCGTACCCGGTGGATTGGCGTTCTTGAGGAGATTATCTTCGGCTGAACTAGCGACCTTGCCCCCGCCCTTTAATGACCCGTATGAAAGTATTCACCGCGATCCTGCTTTTCTGTTTGCCACTCATCGGACTGGCGGGGCCGGCGGATTCCGTATTCATCGACGAGGTCCGCCTGGTGGGCCACAAGAAAACGCGGCCCCGGGTAGTCCTGCGGGAAATGACCTTCGGCAGCGGTCAGCGATTGGCGGCGGAGGACCTGGACCAGGCCGTAGCCCTCAGCTATAATAACCTGATGAATACCGGTCTCTTCGCCAGCGTGGAGATGAGCTATGATACCGCCACCATAGCGGAGGGGCACACCACGGTGACGGTCGCCATGCGGGAAACCTGGTACATCTATCCGGTACCGGTATTCTCCCTGGCGGACCGCAACTTCAACGTTTGGTGGGACGAGCAGAAGCGCTCCCTCGACCGGGTGAACGTGGGGGGGAAGCTCAACTATTACAATTTCACCGGCCAGCGCGACAAGCTAAAACTTGGGTTCACCACGGGCTATACCCGCTCGCTGGAAGCCAGCTACGCCTTCCCCTACCTCAACCGGGAGGGTTCCATCGGCGTGGAGGCCAACTTCAGCAACCAGCGCCGCCGGGAGCAGAACTACCTGACCCGCAACAACCAGCAGGAATTCTATTCCGACCCTCATTCCTTCGTGTACCGGAGGTCGCAGGCTAACATTACGCTTTCGTACCGCAAACGGATTTACGTTTCCCACATCCTCGCCCTGGGCTGGCGGTCGTCGCAGGTAGCGGATACTATCGCCCGGGTGCTGAATCCCGATTTCTACGGCGGCGGCAGGGTAGAGCAGAAGTACTTCCGCGTAGGGTATGATTTCCGCAACGACCGCCGCGACGTGCGGAATTACCCCTGGAAGGGAATGTTCTTCAGTGCCGGTATCGCCAAGGAAGGACTGGGAATTTATGGGGAGCGGGACGGACTCGAGGTGCACGCCGATTACCGCCGGTATATTCCCTTCGGACAGGGCTTTTCGTTCAGCTACGGGGTGGCCGGTAAGTACAGCCTCATCCGTACCCGCCAACCTTTTCTGGAGAATAGAGCTATCGGATTCGGTGACAACGGGCTGACGGGTTACCAGTTTTACGTGGTTGACGGACTGGACATGCTCATCTGGCGCACGGGCCTGCGGCGGGAAATATTCAAGACCAAGCTCGATATGGGCAAACTGGTGTTCATCGACGCCTTCCGGTATATCCCCGTCCGGGTGCTGCTTTCCGTCC
Source organism: Neolewinella marina (assembly GCF_002631205.1). Taxonomy (GTDB): domain Bacteria; phylum Bacteroidota; class Bacteroidia; order Chitinophagales; family Saprospiraceae; genus Neolewinella; species Neolewinella marina. The sequence continues at coordinate 490,101 of NZ_PDLO01000002.1, read as the reverse complement.
AGTTCAACCAGGGCGTCGCCAATGCGCCCTTCGTGGACGGTTCCAACCGCCTGAACAACAACCTCCTCACCGGTATGGGAGCCGGGGTCGACTTCGTGCTCTACTACGATATGGTGGGGGGCATACAGTACAACCGCAATCACCTGGGAGAGGACGGGGTATACCTCAATTTTATGATGGATTTTTAGGGCACGGTTGAGCCACGAGCGGGAAAAATTGATACCGGATTAATTTTCAACGTATTATACTGTGCATCCATTATATGTATGGGCTGACGCAAGTGGCCGGAGGCACAAACGGTATTAGCCAACCGCGTTCCATTGGCGGGCGGATATCCCCGCGGGTATTGCCGATATGTGAATAAAAGTATTAGGCTACTATATCGGAATATCTCCAAACGGGTATTTTTCGTATATATCAGACAGTGAGGAAATATATTCAAAAAATGCTCACTTTTTGTGCGATTATGTCACTTTGCGGGTCCGGGCTACTGGCAAGGGGACCTGTAGCGGGGTAACAAACTGCATTTACCCCGCGCTGTGGGGTGCGTTGGCGACCAAGTTTTCGTAATCTTGTAGCCCGGCCTCCACCAATCCGGCCATCGCCATGCAGGTAGTCATCTACAGCCAGGTTTATAAGGAATCCGACCGTGAGTACGTTCAGGAGTTGTTCGACCTGCTGGCCGCGGAGAACTTTTCCACCTACGTATACGGTCCTTACCTCGAGCAGATCCGGCAGCACATTCACTTTACCCGCGACGTGGGCATCTTCGAGAGCCACCTGGATTTCCGGATCAAGAAGTTCGATATGCTCATCACCCTCGGGGGTGACGGTACGATTCTCAGTGCCATCTTGATGATCAAGGACTATCAGATTCCGGTGCTGGGCATTAACCTGGGCCGCCTGGGATTCCTGGCCCGGGTGGAGAAGGTGAAAATGCGCGATGCCCTGCGTATGCTGGCCAAGGGACGCTTCGAGACCGAGAAGCGCGACATGCTCTACCTGGAGAGCAACCTGCCCGTTTTCGGCGATACGCCCTACGCGCTGAACGACTTCACCCTGTTGAAGCGGGATACTTCGTCCATGATTACCATTCATACCTATATCAACGGGGCCTACCTGAACAGTTACTGGGCCGATGGTATCATCGTAGCCACCCCCACCGGCAGTACCGGGTACAGCCTGAGCTGTGGTGGGCCAATCATCTTCCCGGGCAGCGGCAACTTCGTGGTGACGCCCGTAGCCCCCCATAACCTCAACGTGCGCCCCATCGTCATCAGCGACGACGCGGTGATCAGTTTCCAGATCGAGGGGCGGGCGGATAACTTCCTTTCGACCCTCGACAGCCGCTTTGAAACCGTTACCGCCGTCCACGAACTGGCCGTAAGGAAGAATGATTTCGGTATTGACCTGGTGAAGCTGCCCGATATCACCTTTATGGACACCCTGCGCAGCAAATTGAACTGGGGAGAGGACCGCCGCAACCACTGAGGGGTATAAATTCCATTATTTTCCTTTTTAACTATATATTTGCTATACCCCGGCAAACATTTAGGGGAATATCCTATTTTACCGTAATTAAAGCTAGCCGGCAGCGGCTACGTTGATGTACAAACCACATTCAGTCGGTGCCCGATATCCTGATTGGGGGCGCGACGATACTCTTCCGGCCCATTTCCAAAGCCTTTCCGCCGGCGAGGATCCATCACCCGTATACCCATACCGATTACCCGCGTGATCTCCACGGTTCGTGGGCACCAATTGACTATTCATTCAAAACAGTATTATAATGGCAAGCCTAAAAAAGGAATTACGAGCTGTACTTGCGCGCTTCGAGGCTGCGCAGGAGGCCTTCATTGAAGGAACCAAGCAGCAACAACAGAACAAGAAGAAGCTGAAGGGCTCCAAGGCCAAGATCAAGAGCCTGGAGCAGAAAGTAGCCAGCCTGGAGCAGCAGCTGCAGATGGTGCTGAACCAGCAGGACGTTGTGGTAGATTCCACGGCTGCCCCCCTGGAAACCACCCCCAAGCCCTCTACGCCGAAGCGCTCGGGCAGCCGCCGCGGTTCGAAGAAAAAGGATACCACCACCACGGTATCCGCCGAAGAAATGGCCCAGGCGGTAAGCGATGCACCCGACTCGGTAAGCGAAGCCGCCGCCGAAAAGCCCGCCCCCAAGTCCCGCCGCGGACGCCCCCGCAAGACGACCGGCGCGGCCAAATCGGCCCGCAAGTCCACCTCGGCCACCAAGCGCAAGAGCACCGGCACCCGCGGCCGGGGTCGCCCCTCGACCAAGGCGCCCGACAGCGTACTGACCAAGATCAGCGGCGTCGGCGTCACCATGGCCAAGCGCTTCGAGGAGTCCGGCGTCACCAGCATCGAGCAGTTCGCCAAGCTGTCGGACGACGAGATGAAGGAAGTACTCCAGAAATGCGGTCCCCGCTACCGCAACGCCGACAGCGAAAAGATGGAGTCCTACCGGGAGAATGCCCGCCAGGCGATGGAGGGATAAACCCTGAGCTTCGGTAAAATGAAAAACCGCCGTCCGGAATTCCGGGCGGCGGTTTCTGTTTGCGGGAGGGTAGGGAGCCGTCTAGCGGGCAGCGGCGTAGCGCTTGCTCACCTCGTCCCAATTGATGATTTCGAAGAAAGCATCCACGTAGTCGGTGCGCCGGTTCTGGTAGTTCAGGTAGTAGGCGTGCTCCCAGACGTCGAGGCCCAGGATGGGCGTTCCGCGCTCGTCCACTACGTCCATCAGGGGGTTGTCCTGGTTGGGGGTGGAGGTTACGGCCAGCATGCCGTTGTCCTGGACGATGAGCCAGGCCCAGCCGGAGCCGAACTGACCCGCGGCGGCGGTGGAGAACTTCTCCTTGAAGGCATCAAAACTGCCGAAGGCTTCCTTGATCGCATCGGCGAGTTCGCCGGTGGGCTGTCCGCCACCCTTGGGGCTCAGGATGGTCCAGAACAGGCTGTGGTTGTAGAAACCACCCCCGTTGTTGCGGACGCCGGCGCCGGCCGAGCTCACGCGGGATAAAATGTCCTCGATTTTCTTGCCCGCCATGTCGGTTCCCTCCACCGCGGCGTTCAACTTGCTCGTGTAGCCGGCGTGGTGCTTGCCGTGGTGGATTTCCATGGTGCGCGCGTCGATGTGCGGTTCCAGGGCGTCCTTGGCGTAGGGTAAATCGGGAAGGGTAAACATAGTAGTATGATTTAAGGGTAAATATAAAAAGCCCCATTCCGGGGCGGGCGCGCGGGTGCCGCGTCCCACCGTGTGAACGTGGCAATCTATCCGTGGTTGAGTGACCGGAGGCAGTTTGGGTATTGCTCTGGCGGCGGAAAACGGGCCGCTTGCCCACCGCCCGGAGTACGCCGTATAGCCTCAGCGTCAACTGAACCACTTCGTGACCGGTACAAAATACTGGATACCGGTTAAATCGTTAATATGAAGTAGAGGAGCAGATACGTCAGCGTCAGCCAGAATCCCATCCTTACCAGGTCGCGTTTCATCGTTGCGTTGGTTTACCCGGTCAAGACGGGTGTTTGTTTTCTTCTTCAAACCCGAGTGGTACGACCGAGGTTCGTACCCCGCCCGGCCGACATATGACCCTGGGCGGAGTATTGTAAGCAGTCAGTGATGTAATTTTGAACCATGACCCCTCCCCCAGTCTTTAAAAAGTACGTTTGTATTCACGGCCATTTCTACCAACCTCCCCGGGAAAATGCCTGGCTGGAAACCATTGAAATACAGGACAGTGCGGCTCCCTACCACGACTGGAACGAGCGCATCAACGAGGAATGCTACGCACCCAACGCCACGGCAAGGGTCCTGAACGACGATCAGCACATCCGGGAGATCTCCAACAACTACGCCCGCATCAGCTGGAACATGGGGCCCACCCTGCTGTCCTGGCTGGAGCAGCACGACCCGGCCACCTACCGCCGCATCCAGGAGGCCGACCTCCGCAGCCGGCGCAGCTTCGGAGGCCACGGCTCGGCCCTGGCCCAGAGCTACAACCACATCATCATGCCGCTGGCCAACGCCCGCGACCGGAAAACGCAGATCCGCTGGGGAATCGCCGATTTCGAGTACCGTTTCGGCCGTAAACCCGAGGGCATGTGGCTGGCCGAAACCGCCGTAAGCACCGAATGCCTGGAGGACTTGGTGGACTGTGGCATCACCTACACCGTACTGGCCCCCCGGCAGTGCCGGGCCGTGCGCCCCGCCGGCGGGACGGAGTGGGAAGAGGTGCAGGGCGGCGTGGATCCCCGGCGGCCCTACGCCTGTTTTCTGCCCAGCGGCCGATCCATCTCCCTGTTCTTCTACGACGGTGACGTGGCCAAGGCCGTAGCCTTTGAAGGACTGCTGAACGACGGTCGCTATCTGGCCGACAAGCTCATCAACAGCCTGGACCACAACGACGAGGTTCAGCTGGCCCACATCGCCACCGACGGGGAAAGCTACGGCCACCACCACGCCAAAGGGGAAATGGCCCTGGCCGCCTGTCTGGAAGAAATTCACCGTAATCCCCGGGTGCGCCTGACCAATTACGGACAATTCCTGGAACTCCACCCCCCCACCTGGGAGGCCCAGATCTACGAGAACAGCTCCTGGTCGTGCGTCCACGGCGTGGAACGCTGGCGCAGCGACTGCGGCTGTTCCACCGGCGGCGGTCCAGGCTGGCACCAGCGCTGGCGGGCGCCCCTGCGGGAGGCCCTGGATGAGGTGCGCGACCGCCTGGCGGAAGTCTTCGAGCGGGAGGGTGGCCGGTTGTTCACCGACTGCTGGCGGGCCCGTGATGCCTACATCGAGCTCGTGCTGGACCGCAGCGGCGGCCATACCGATGCCTTCCTGACCCACTGGGCGCGGGCCCGCGACATCACTCCCCGCCAAAAGGTGAGGATGCTGCGCCTGCTGGAAATGCAGCGCCACGCCATGCTGATGTACACCAGCTGTGCGTGGTTCTTCAACGAGGTCAGCGGGATTGAAACCCTGCAGGTGCTGCAGTACGCCAACCGCGCCCTCCACCTCTGCGAGGTACTCACCGGAAAGAACTACCACCCCGACTTCGTTGCCCGCCTGGAAAAGATCGAAAGCAACGTCCTGGAAAACGCCGCCGTCGCCTACCGCGAATCGGTGGTACCCGCCCGGGTGGGCCTCCTGCGGGTAGGCATGCACTTCGCGGCCGCCAGCCTCTTCGAGGAACGGCCCTCGGAACTCGAGCTGTTCAATTACCGCAGCCAGATCCACAGCCTGAAGCAACTGCGCGCCGGGGCCTTCCGGCTGTCGATCGGCCGGATGACCATCCTGTCCAACATTACCTCCAGCAGCTCGGACTTCAGCTTTGCCGTCCTCTACCTGGGGCAGCAGGCCATGATCGGCGAGATTTCCCAGGATATGGACCTGCGCGACTTCGACGCCCTCCTGCCCGAGCTCGAACGGCAGTTCCGCATCGGGCACGTAAGCGAGGTCATCAACCTCATGAAGGACCATTTCGTGGGGCAGAGCTTCTCCATCTGGCACCTTTTCCGCGACGAAAAGCGCAAGATCCTGATGGAGATGACGGACCGCACCCTGGAAATCGCCGCCTCCAGCTTCTCCGACGTCTACTACGACAATTACCAGCTGATGAGCACCATGCGGGCCAACGACCTGCCCCTGCCCGACAGTTACTTGGCCGCGGTAGACTTCACCATGCACCGCCGGCTGCTCGACCTGCTGACGGGCGACAGTCGTCCGGATCAACCCCGCCTGCAGCGCATCGTCAGCGACTACCGCCACTGGGACCACGAGTGGAAGAACACCGCCAAACTGGACAACGCCGCTGAACAGCGGGTGCTTCTGCTGGTGACCGAAGCCTTCAACAGCCCCCGCCTCTGGTTGTGGACCCGCCAATTGGTGGAGGGCCTGCGTACCCTGGGGCTCAGCCCCAACTTCTACCGGGCACAAACCATCTTCCTGGAAGGGTGGACGCCCGTCTACGTAAAGACCCTTACCCCCGAGCAACTGGAGGATGGCCTGGCCTTCGCCCGCCTGCTGGAACTCCAGATCGGATTCATGGAACACCAGTCGGTGCTGGTTGCCGTCTAGCGCCGGTCAATCGACGATGATGAAAATTGCCGTGCTGGCCCCCCTCGCCTTCCCCGTCCGCGAGCCCTTTGCGGGCGGACTGGAAAAGCACACCGCCGAGCTGGCGGCGGGGTTGGCCCAACGCGGTCATGCGGTTACCCTGCTGGCCCGCCCTGGTTCGGTAGCGGGGGAGGGGGTGTCCCTGCGACCCGTCACCGGCGGCTACCGTCAGGCGCTGGGTGAGCTGCGCCGGGGAGACTTCGACCTGGTACAGAACAACAGCCTCCACTTTCTTCCCCTGTTATTGGGTGCCTGGCTGAAGGTGCCACTGGTTACTACCCTGCACACGCCACCCTTCCGGGGCCTGCGGCTGGCCGCCCGACTTAGCCGGCGACGGTCCACCGTAAGCTTCGTGGCGATCAGTGAATACATCCGCAACGCGTGGCGGCCCTATGCCGGCGAGAGTGAGGTGATCTACAACGGGGTGTCCAGCGCGCACTGGCCCTTTTCCGCCCGGGGAGAACCCCAGCGGGCGGTCTGGGCCGGAAGGATCAGTCCCGAGAAAGGGCCGGAACTGGCCATCGCCGCCGCCGAGCGGGCGGGTTACGCCCTGGACCTCGCGGGGCCGGTATACGACCAGTCCTACTTCGACCGGGAAATCGCTCCGCGACTCAACGACCGGATTTGCTACCACGGTGCCCTCACCGGCCAGGCCCTCGCGCGCCTCATGGGGCGGGCCGCGGTCGGCCTGTTTACCTCGGTATGGGAGGAGCCGTTCGGACTCGTCATCCCGGAAATGCTGGCCTGCGGTACCCCGGTGGCGGGCTTTCGGAGTGGGGCGGCGCCGGAGTTGATCAACGAAAGGGTAGGGCAACTTGTAGAGAAAGGGAACGTACCTGCCCTGGTGGCCGCCCTGCCGCGGGTGGCGGGCCTGGACCGCCACGCATGCCGCGCCCACGCCGAGCGGTACTTCCGCCTGGAAGCCATGATTCTGGCCTACGAGGGATACTATCGCCGCATTCTGATGAACGTCTGACCGCCGGGCCGTTTCTTTAACCCTCCACACCTTTACCCCACGGGTCACCAACCCCCTAAATAACCCCCTGCATGCTCAACCTGACCAACGACCTTATCTTTTTCGACCTTGAAGCTACCGGGCTTAACCTGACCCGCGACCGCATCGTACAGATTGCCCTGATCAAGCTTTTCGCCGACGGACGGCCCACCGAGGAGCTGGAGATGAAGATCAATCCCACCGTACCCGTCAGCGCGGAAGCCACGGCCATCCACGGCCTGACCAATGCGGACCTGCAGGATGCCCCCACCTTTGCGGAAGTAGCGGACCGGCTGTACACCTTTATCGGAGACGCCGACCTGGGGGGCTACAATTCCAATCGCTACGACGTGCCCCTGCTGCAGGAGGAATTCTACCGGGCGGGGTACTTCCTCGACACCAGCAGCCGCCGCCTCATCGATGCCCAGCACATCTTCTACCAGATGGAGCCCCGTACCCTGGGCGCGGCCCTGAAGTTCTACGCGGGCAAGGAAATGACCGACGCCCACGATGCCCTGGCCGACGTACGGGCCACGGTGGAGGTATTCCGCGGTCAGCTGAAGCACTACGCCGGGGCCACCTACACCAGGGAGGACGGTACGGTGATCGAGCCCTTTACGGACATCGACGCCGTGGCGGAATTCTGCCGCGATGATCGCTTCCTGGACGCCACCCGCCGCATCAAGCGGGGACCGAACGGGGTGCCTACCTTCAACTTCGGCAAACACGCGGGCAAGCCCGTCGCGGAGGTCTTCGCGAAGGAGCCCAGCTACCTGAAGTGGATACTGGATAAAGACTTCACTACGGAAGTGAAAGCGCTGGTACAGGCCATCGACGAAGCCCGCCGCAAGGGGTAGGGGAGAACGCCAGCGTTGGTTATTCGTCCTTGTCGAAGCCGGAGCCGTGGCCGTAGCCTCCCTTGCTGCTGTCGACGTGCTTGAGGTCGTCGCCATCCTGGTCGTCAACGTCCTTTTTGGGGGTAGCCGTGGGGCTGTTCTTGTCCTTGTCGCCGTCTTCGGCGAGGATGGGCTGCTGTGACTTGGCGTCGAAGATCCGGTACCGGGTGGGTTTGTGGTTAAATCGCATGGTCAAAGGGTTTTTCTTACCTAGACCAACCTGAGGTTTTGGACCGAGGTTCACTGCGCTTGCCGGGCCCCTAGCACCCGCGGCCGCGCCCCCGAAAACGGAAACGCCAGTACGGTGGGGGGGCCGACCGTACTGGCGTGAAGGAAACGTGGGCCCAGTAGGATTTGAACCTACGACCAACGGATTATGAGTCCGCTGCTCTAACCACTGAGCTATGGGCCCGAAGGCGCGCAAAGATAGCACGCTAGCCGTACAGCTCCAAAATGACTTGCTCTTCCGGATAGCCGAGTTTCAGCAGCCGCGCGCGGGCTTCGTCGACCATCTGGCTCCAGCCGCAGAGGTAGAAGCGCAGGTCCGCGCGGGGGGTAGCGTAGTCGCGTTCGTACACCTGGTGGACGTAGCCGGGCAGCACCTCGAAGGGGGGCTCTTCGGCGGGTAGTTCCCGGCTGAGGGTGGCGGTGTAGGTGAAGTTGGGGTGGCGGCGCGCGAGTTCCTCCAGTTCCTCGCGGTAGAGCAGGTCCTCGGGGCGGCGGCAGCCGAAGATGAGGTGGAAGTGGCGGGTTTCCCGGCCGAGGCGCTCCTGCAGCATGGACCGGAAGGGGGCGATGCCCGTACCGGTGCACACCATCACCACGTCGAAGTCGAGGGGGCGGTCCGGCAGGGTGAAGACGCCGCCGGGCTCCTTGGTCAGCAGCTGGGTGCCCACGGTGGCTTCCTCGAAGAGGTAGGTACTTCCCCGGCCCCCGGGCAGGTGTACCACGCAGAGCTCGGCCTCGTTGCCGCCGTTCGGGGCCGAGGCGATGGAGTAGCTGCGCCAGCGCTCGCGGCGGCGTTCACTGATGGGCAGGTCGAGGGTGAGGAACTGTCCGGGCCGGAACTCCAGCCGCTCCCGGTCGGGCAGTTCCAGCCAGATGCTGCGCACCGTGGGGCTGCGCTGCTCGATCCGTTTGACGATTGCTTCCTTCCATTTGCTCATAGTACCATCTCGTTGTAGGGGATAACGGTGGGATAACCGCGGTCGTTGAAGTAGGCCCGGGTATTTTCCAGGGGTTGGTCGGTGATGGCCCAGACGAAGTCACCACCCCAGGCGCCGAGGCTTTTGACGGTACCGTCGAAGTCGGCGAAGTGGGTTTCCTGTACTGGTTTCAACCCTAGTTCCTCGGCAATTAGTCGTTCGTACGCCGTGGCGATGCGGGCGGCGGCGCGCAGGTGCGGGGCCTGGAGGAACATCCAGGACATCTGCCCGGCCTCCCAGATGGTTTCCGGGCTGATGTCGATGGACGCGTACCGCGCCAGGGCTTCCCGGCTGTTCTGTTTGCGGTTGCGGTAGACGAAGCAGGTAGTGGCCAGCCAGTCGGGGTTCCAGTCGATCTCCGATACCTTGGGCGTATTGCCGTTGCGGGTGTAGAGTATGGGGCCTTCCGCCCCGGCGCAGGCCAGGTCGTAACCGCTGCCGCCGAAGGTCTGCTCCAGGAGGTCGTAGGCGTTGACGTCGAGGAGTTCGGACAGGAACCACACCAGGGTGGAACTGCTGCCCAGTCCCCACTCGGGCGGGAAGTCGAGGGTGGTGGTGATGCGCTGGCCGTGCAATTGGCGGGTACACCCGGGGCGCAGGTTTTCGGCGACGTGGAAGAGCTGCCGGAGCCGCTGCCGTAGGGGATCGTCGTCGGCGGGTTCTTCCGCCTGCCAGTCGTCCGGGGAGAAGGTGAAGCGGCGGTGGGCCGAGGGGTCCCCGGCTACCGTCATGGTCCATTCCAGGGTGGAGCCTTCTCGCGCTGCCACGGAAAAGCGCTGCCCGCGGCGGGTGGGGACGGCCAGGGCGGTGGCGCCGTCGAGAACGAAGTATTCGCCCAGCAGCAGCAGCTTGCCGTGGCCGTAGAATTCAGTTTCCTTGTGCATGGGTGCAAAATGCGAAAAGGCCACGCTACCGAGGTAGCGTGGCCTTTGTCCAGTCGTACGATTCGGAACGAATTACTTTTCGTCGTCGTCGTTTTCGTTGTTGAGTTGCTCGCGCAGCTGCTCGAAAGCCGACAGGTCGCCCAGGGTCGAACGCTCATTGCTGGCGTTGGTCTGCTTGACGGCCTTGCGGGTGGTTTCCCGCTCCTCGCGGCGCTCGCGGACAACGGTGTCCTTGGCTTCGCGGCGGATGTCGTTGACGTAGCGGCTGTGGCTGACCATCAGCTTCTTCTGGTCGCGGTCGAACTCGATGACCTTTACGGTCAGGGTTTCGTCCACTTCAGCGATGCTGCCGTCTTCCTTGCGCATGAGCTTGATCGGAGCGTAGGCTTCCAGGCCGTAGGGCATCTGTACGATGGCGCCGCGGTCGTCCTTGCGGAGTACGGTGGCCTCGTGGTAGCTGCCTTCGGGGAATACCGACTCGAAGCTGTCCCAGGGGTTCTCCTCGAGCTGCTTGTGACCGAGCGACATCTTGCGGTTGTGCTCGTCTACTTCCAGCACGACTACGTCGATGTCCTCACCAACCTTGGTGAACTCGCTCGGGTGGCCGAAGCGCTTGGTCCACGACAGGTCGCTGATGTGGATCATGCCGCCGATGCCGTCGTTGAGTTCGACGAAAACACCGTAGGGGGTAAGGTTCTTGACCTTGCCGGTGTGGCGGGTACCCACGCTGAAGTTCTCGTAGATGTTGTCCCAGGGGTCCTGCTGCATCTGCTTGATGGACAGCGACATCTTGCGGTCGTCGCGGTCGATGGTGACCACCTTGGCGTTGCGGGTTTCACCGACGGTGAAGTACTCGCGGGCGTTGATGGGCTGGTTGCTCCAGCTCACTTCGCTTACGTGTACCAGACCTTCTACGCCCGGCATGATCTCGAGGAATGCACCGTAGTCTTCGATGTTGACTACGCGGCCTTCGACGGTGCTGCCTTCGGTGATGCTGTCGTCCAGTACCTCCCAGGGGTGGGGCTGCAGTTGCTTGAGGCCGAGGCTGATCCGCTTCTTGTTCTCGTCGAAGTCGAGTACGGCAACGTTGACCTTCTGGTTGAGCTCCAGCACGTCGCTGGGGTGGTTGATGCGTCCCCAGCTGATGTCGGTGATGTAGAGGAGGCCGTCGACGCCACCCAGGTCGAGGAAGGCCCCGAAGTCGGTGATGTTCTTGACGATACCTTCCAGTACCTGACCGCGCTCGAGGCTGGCGATGATGGCTTCGCGCTGCTCGGCCAGGTCGCTCTCGATGAGGGCCTTGTGGGAAACAACGGCGTTCTTGATGGTCTCGTTGATCTTGACCACCTTGAATTCCATGGTCTTGCCAACGTAGGCATCGTAGTCGACGATCGGCTTGATGTCGATCTGCGAGCCGGGCAGGAAGGTCTCCAGTCCGCCGCAGTCGGCGATGAGGCCGCCCTTGGTCTTGCTGATGACCTTACCGTTGATGACGGTGCCGTTGGCGTAGGAGTCGCGGATGCGGTCCCAGGCGCGCAGCAGCTTGGCCTTGCGGCGGCTGAGTACGAGCTGGCCGCGGTCGTCTTCCTGCTGCTCAACGTAGACCTCGACGGTGGAGCCCACCTCGATGTCCTGGTCGCGGAATTCCGAAAGGGGCAGCAGACCGTCGCTCTTGTAGTTCAGGTCCAGGATGACGTCGCCGTCGATGATGGCCGACACCTTGGCCGACATGATCTCGGCTTCCTGGATGTTGGTCATCGAGGCTTCGTACTCCTTCTCCATGGCCTCGCGCTCCTCCTGGGAGTAGCGGTTGTCGATCTTGGCGATGGCGTCCCAGGCGAAAGCGTCGTGGGCGGTACCGGTGGCACCGCTGGTGTCGGCTTCGTCGATCTCGACGGCCTCTTCCTTCACTTCCTCGGTGAGGGCTACGGAAACGCGGGTGGATTCCTTGCGGATCACCTTGGCGCTGCGACTGTTGTCCTCGTCCTCATCGTCGTCGTCCAGGCTGTCCTCGGCGTCGTCGGTAGCCTGGGCTACGTCTTCGTCGGTGGCTTCGGGACCGGGCTTTACCTTCGACTGGGTCTCGGTAATGGCCGGCGTCACCTCCTCGGTATCGGGAGTAGCTTGTGCTTCAATGGATTCGTTTGCCTCCGGCGTAAGCTTGTCGGTGGAGGTCTCTTCGGTCCCGTCTTTTTGCGGGTCCTTATCATCGTCTACTTGCATGACGTGATAGGTTTAAAAAAGTTATACAGTTGGGCCGCTTCGGGGGCGACTTTTCCCCACCCAATGCCAGGGTATGGCTTAGGAGGCGCAAAGATACGGAAAAATCGCCTTAACCAAGGCTACAGTCGGAGGAAAGTTTGTACGCTTTGGCGGTCCCCCTGGATGATCCTCAGGCGGTAGACCCCGGCCGGTAACTCGCTCACCCGCAGCCGGGTACGGAAGGGGCCGGCTTCCTTCTCGTAGGTCACCGTCCGCAGCACTCGGCCGGCGGCGTCGTACACCTTCCCGTGGAGGGGCCCGGCGTAGTCGCTGTTCAATTCTAGGGTGAGCTCATCGAGGACGGGGTTGGGGTAGAGGTCTAACCCCGGCGGCTGGGTTTCCGTGGCAGACGGTAGCCGGAGCGTAGAAGCTTTAAGCGGCGCCAGTTGAGCTGGGGCAGCACAGGCCGGAAACGGATATTGCCAGTCATTGGGTACTTCGGGGTCGAAGGATAAAAACAGGCGGTCAATGGCCGTTTCCGATTCTCGATTGGCGATGTGAATGGTATGCGTACCAACGTCGAGAGGAAAGAAAAGGTCTCCGCCGTCGTCATTGACCTTGCGCCACTGAAAGCCGTCGGTACGGAGCTGCGCGCCACCAATCTCTTCCCACATCTTAATCCATTTGCCATCGTCGACCTGCACCCAAACAGAGTTTCTGCCGTTGTCGCGGGCGTTGAGCCGCAGGAAGAGGTGGTAGATGCCTTGCGACGTAATCTCTACCTCATATTGCAGCTGCTGTCCCGGAACACCGGTGGTCGGAATGCTCATTTGACGTTCTCCGATAAATTGAACGTACTGTCCGGAGCCTGCATCCTGGTCTGAGAAAACGGTCCAGCCGCCGGTGGATTTGCCAATGCCACACTCGGCTTCCCACCCAACGTGCGTAGGTCCACAAGGAATTGTGCTGGGGGGCGGACCGCTGGGTAGGCGGTTCGATGAACTGACCATAATCCCGTCCAAAACCGTACCGCGCTCACGGTAGGCGATTTCGATGGTATTGGTGCCAATCAATGATTCCTCCAGGGATTCAGGCAGACGCTGCCACTGGAAGCCGGGCTGGTCGGTTCTGATCGAGGTCCAGGCATACCATTTGCCACCATTGTAGCGCACCCAAAAGGAATTTTGACGCTGATTGTCCGCTCGGATGCGCCCATGCAGGAACAACAGCTGATTGGCCGATCCCGCATCCAACTCCATTTCAAAGCGGATCACGTTTTCGGCTGGAAAGTTAATGGGTCGCTCCGGGGAGATGGCATCCAAACTCGTTGCTGCCTGGGTATAATTACTGGCAGACGGATCTCGCGTCATCGTCCACGCGCTGCCCACAACGGCACATTCCGCCTCGAGCCAGCGGTTCACCGGAGTAGGCGGCACCAATTCACAGTCGATTGCTTCCGTACCCAGCCCGGAGATTGGAGCAGCAATGTCGCCGATATAGATTTTATCCAATCCGGTCCCATCTTCCCGATAGGCAAAATCGACGGTGTTATCGCCCTCATGTAGTAGGATCCCTTCGCCAGGGAATAGGTTCCACTGAAAGCCGGCACCACGTTTGATGCCGGACCTCCAGGCGTACCAGTCGCCGTCATTAACGCGTACGTAATAGGAATCGTCCAGGTTACTCGGGGCGTTGATCAGGGCCTGTAGTTGATAGGTTCCAGCTGCGGCCTGAGGGACGGTGAATCGAACGTAGTTCCGAGGATCATCTTCCGGCGGTCCATCATAGGCGTTCCCGTCGTTTACCACCAGGTAGCCACCGCGGGAAGCCAACGGGTTGCCGCGAAGCTTCCACCGCCCGCCGTAATCGGCGCATTCGGCTTCCAGCCAAAATCCGGAGGCATCCGGGCACGTCAGATCAATGACACGGTGGGGGTATAGATAGTCGGGATTAAAGAAACTGGGATAACCGGTGTCCGGACTCAGGACTAAGTAATCGACCTGCAACTCCGGACTACAGTAAGCCAGGTGGATGGTATTGTCACCTTCTTCCAGGTCAAATCCAAATTGGTTGAAGTAAGATGCTTCCTCAATGATCGTCCATTTGACCCAACCCGTTTCGTTGATGTTTACCCATACGCAATTGCCCTCGGTATTGGGAAGGGTGAACACGCCTCCCAAATAATACCGGGAAACGTATTCGTCAATATCCGCCGCAGGTACGTCGCGAATGACGTAGCGCAGTTGATGCTCAGGCAAATCGTCGGGTGGGCTCTCCGTTGAGGCCGCCGTCCCGCCAATTGCCGCCGGGCCGTACTCACTTGCGGGTTCGGCGGACAGGCGCCAGTAGTCACCCGCCTGTGCACAACTGCTCCCCAGCCGATAATAGGGCCGGGTGCTGGTGTACAGGTCGCCGGGAAAAATCCGCCAGAGGCTGGTGTCGCGACCGGACGCGCCGTACCAATCGTACACCGTAACGGCTACTTCCTGATCTTGAGGGTTGTCAAACGCAAATCTGAAATACGGTTCAGCCGGATCATAATCTCCGAAACCAGCGGAAGTGAAATTGTAGCTCACAATAAAACCGTCGGGATCGTACGAGTCGCTCGCACTGGTGACAAAAGAAGGATACGGTTCCTTGGTCATGTTTTCCTCGCCCGGATCCAGGATCGCCACCGGTGGAATGTTGACAAAATCAGGGCAGTTCGATCCCGACAGCCGGGCATCGAAGGGCAGGGGGAGATATTGTCGGGAGGTTATACCGGGATCTTCCAGGTATACCTCATCGAGTTGCTGGTCGGGGTGGGTGAAGGCGATATCGAGCGATTTCAGCGTGTCACCGTTCAACCCCAGACCGGCCTCTGCGGCGTCGTTATACACCCATTTCCATCCTGCGGCATCGGCAGTCGTGGAGTACTCAGCAGGAAAAGTGCGCAATTGCCAAGGGCCACCATTGGCGCGCAGCCAAAGCATGGCGGGACCGGTTTCACCCTTGCGGATCCGAAAATAGGGGAGGTAGTCTTCCGGGGGGTATCTGCTGGGGTAAGGGCTGAAGTGCAGGCGCACGTAATGCGCGGCCGCTTCCCGCGGAGCGTCGGTGGGGAACACGGTTGTGGAAGCTGCCAGGTATTGGCCGCTGGAAGCGGTTGTGTCGTCCACAATATTGAGCGCACTGCCGACCTGTTCGCATTCGGGTTCGTAAAGGAAACGGCGGGTCACAAAGTCAGGGACAGGTTCCGGTGCGATGCCGGACTGGGCGGCCAGGGCGGTGGAACAAAGCATGAGGAAGAATAAGCCGCGGCCATAACCGGCACGTCGGCACCATCGAGTGAAGCGGTGTTGCATAGTGGCGTTTATGAGGTTTATGAGGGTCCCCCCAAAAAGGTATCCCACCTTTGGGTAAATAGTCGCTCCAGATGGGCGACGCCCTTCACTGGTATGCCTGAATTATTGGCTCTCACGCACCTGAATCGACCTTCCCCGACAGGGACTGATAAGTAATAGGTTGCGATCCGATAGACAGCCGGCCCGGGTCTGCACTCCAGGGTTTAGCCCCGGAATAAGTGTAGTGGCGGTGCCTTACCGCCGACACTGGGGCTCTTCCGGGATACGCGTTTATGGTCCGGACGAAAGCTACAGCCGGAGGAAAGTTTGTACGCTCTGGCGGTCCCCCTGGATGATCCTCAGGCGGTAGACCCCGGCCGGTAACTCGCTCACCCGCAGCAGGGTACGGAAGGGGCCGGCTTCCTTCTCGTAGGTCACCGTCCGCAGCACCCGGCCGGCGGCGTCGTACACCTTCCCGTGGAGAGGCCCGGCGTAGTCGCCGTTCAATTCAAGGGTGAGCTCATCGAGGACGGGGTTGGGGTAGAGACTCATTTCCATTCCGGAGGCCACCGCCGTCGGAGCCGGAGAAACGGAGGCTTCGGCTGCGACTTCGGATCCCGCGGCCCCGCAGGCGTATCCCGGAGCCAGCAGGGCAGAGGGGGGGGCGTCCAGCGAGGTAACGTAGATCCCGTCCAACCACGTCCCGTTCTCGCGGTAGGCGAACTCGATGGTGTGGCGCACGCCGGGAGTGGCCGGCAACGTCAGGGGCAGTCGGTTCCACTGGAAAACTCCGGGACCGTGTTTCAGGGAATTCCAGGCGTACCACTGCCCTCCGTTCAGCCGCACCCAGAAGGAATCATCGTCGGGGGCGGCGGCGGCGATGCGCCCGTAGAGGAACAGCTGTTGTTCCTGCCCGTAGTCCGGAACGTCAAGGTGGAAGGTGATCAGGTTTTCCGGCAGAGACGGGGGGGGGACTTTCAGGGAGTTGCCGGTCAGGGCCACGAGGTAGGCCCCGTTGCTGGCGTCACTATCCTGTCGGATCGTCCAGGCCCCGCCGTGGGGGGCGCACTCCGCCTCCAGCCACTCGACCACCGGCTGCATGACGGGGGCCGGGCAGTCCGAAGCCTCCCCTCCGGTTCCGCTGAGGAGCGCCGCGGTGGGGCCCAGGTAGATCTTGTCCAGTTCGGTGCCATCCTCCCGGTAGGCGAAGTCGATGGTGTTGGCCCCCTCCTCCAGGGTGACCCCGCCCCCGGGCAACAGGTTCCACTGAAAGCCGCCCTTCCGACGGATGCCCGATTTCCAGGCGTACCAGGGCCCTTCGTTTACCCGCACGTAGTAGGAGTCGTCCAGGCTGCTGGGGGCGTTGATGCGGGCCTGCAGGTAGTAGGTGCCGGCGGCGGCGTGCTCGACCGGGAACCGCACGTAGTTGGCCGGATCATCGGCCGGCGGGGAAGAGTAGGCGTTCGGGCCGTCGACAACGAGGTAGCCGCCGCGGGAGGCACCGGTGGCGTTGCGCAGTTGCCACCGCTCTCCGTAGTCGGCACATTCGGCTTCCAGCCAGAATTCTGAGGCGAGGGGTTCGTCGCAGGTGACGTCTCGAATCCAGGTGGCGTCGCCCAATCCTTCGTAGATGGTGTAGGGGTGGGATATTCCAATTTCGGGGCTGAAGTTCAGATATTCCAATCCCAGGTTAGCACTGCAATAGGCCAGCTCAACTACATTATCCCCGGGCTGCATGGGAATATTGGCATAAATGGACACCGCATCTATCACTTCCCATCTATGCCATCCCGTCCCGTTGAAGTTTACCCAAAGGCAGTTCCACTCTGGCTGCGGTTGGGTGAACACCCCCATCATATGGTACCTGGAGCCGTACGCATCGTAGTCCTCCGGTACATCGGGGATTACAAAGCGCAATTTGTTCTCCGGGATATCTTCCGCTACCTGGTTAGCGGAGGGTTCCGCCGGTGCAACGGCGATCAGGTCACCTGGTCTTCGTGGATGATCGGTCAACGTCCAGTTACTGCCCACCTCTGCGCATTCCACATCAACGCGGTAATACGGTCCGTTACCCATCCCATTATCCCGGTGGATGAGGTTATACAGGGTAGAATCTAATGCACTGGCACCGTAAAAATCGTAGACCGTTACGGTAATCAGGGTAATTCCATCGGGGAAATACAAAAGTATATCCGGTTGGGAAGGGTCAAGGTTTCCCCAATCCCATTCGCCGGAAGTGGTGGTGAAATCGTAATTAACGACTACCCCATCCGGGTCGTATGATTCTGCGGCGCTGAGGTACAACGGACCAGAGCGCGGAGTGACGATTGTCTCAAATCCCGGCTCCAATATCGCCACCGGGGGAAGGTTGGTAAAATCCGGACAGTTGGTGCCCGGCAGGTCGTACGCAAAGGGGCGCAGCGTCGAGTAGTGATAATCAGAAAAATTTACCGATTCCAGGTACACCTGGTCGAGTTGCTGGTCGGCGCGGGTGAAGGCCACGTCCAGTGTCAGCAGGGTATCGCCCTGCAGTCCGAGGATGTTTTCTTCGTCGTGCACGAGCACGTCGGGTACCCAGGTCCACCCCCCGTCGGCGGTCCGGGCGTAGGCGGTGGTGTAGGTGCGCAGCGTCCAGTCGCCACCGTTGGTCCGCAGCCACAGGGACACTGGGCCGGGCTCGGTCTGCCGCAGCCGGAAGTAGGGTTCGTAATCGTATTCCCCGGCGGCATCGGCCTGGGGATCGAAGTGGAGGCGAACGTAACCTGCCGGGTCGTCACCGGGCGCGCCGTCGGGGAATACCGCCCCGTTGGGGGCCAGGTATTCGTCGCTGGTGGCGGTGGTGTCTTCCCCTTTCCGCAATCCGCTGCCGACGGCCTCACATTCGGGTTCGTAGAGGTACCGCTGATAAAAGGCCTCGGGAACCCGCCCGTATTGAGCGACGAGATTTGCGGCAAACAACAGGGTGCACAGGGCCATGGCCCCGGCCGGCGCGTAGCGCGCGGGGAAGTAGCGTAGCGTCATGGAATAAGCGATTGTCAGTTCATAGTGTAAACCTCATTTAAATTAAATTCCATTTCGCTGATAATCAATACGCAAGAAGTCCCCGGGGCGCGGACGCAGGTGCCGTGGATCGTCGGAATCCAGCAAATGTTGAATCTCCCGGATTTCGGCTCGGGGAATATTCTGGAAAAAAATATGGGGAATTACGCAGCGCCAGGGAGGCGGGGGAGCGAAAACAAAGCGGCCCGACACCCAGACGAACGTCAGGTGCCGGGCCGGCGATGAGGTTGGGAGCGGATTCGAACCGCCGTACAAGGTTTTGCAGACCTTTGCCTAGCCACTCGGCCACCCAACCGGATAGGCCGCAAAAGTAAACGGGCGCCCGGGGAGCGCCAAACTTTGCGACCGGTTTCTTTCAGTAAAGTAAGTGCACAACGCCGGATCGGCTTACTAAGTTTTCGCCGCCGGAAGTAAAGGTGACCAGGTAGACGTAGCTGCCGGCCGGCGCGGAGCGCCCGGCCAGGGTACCGTCCCACCCTGCCAGTGGGTCTTCGGTGGTGAACAGCTGTCCGCCCCAGCGGTCATACACGCTGAAGCGGTAACCGCTGAGGTCCGCCGGATTGGTAAAGATGGGCCGGAATACCCGATTCACTTCCCGGTCGGCCACGGGGCTGAAGGCATTGGGCAGGTAAACCTCGGTGGGGCGGGCCACGCAGACGGGGTTGGAGAGGAAGGTGTATTCTTCCGACTGTCCTTCGGGCCGAAAACTGGCCTCCACCCGATAGCAGGGCGGGGTGCCGGTCGGCGGTGCATCGTCGAGGTAATCCAGGGCGGTCAATCCGGTGGCCAGGGGGGTGAGGGTACTGTCCGCCGCCAACCGGTAGACGGTGTAGGTGGTGGTACCGGCCAGGCCGTTCTCCAGGGTGCTCCAGCTCAAGGATGCCGCCCCGGTACCGAGGGAGAGGGCGGTGAGGATGACCGGGCTTGCGTAGTTGCTGGTTCCCGACCGGCCGCAATCATCGGTCAGAACAAAGCGGAAGGAATCCCGGGCCACGGCCGGCAGGGGAGCAGCAGTGATGAATTCTCCTCCGGTGAGCAGGTCCAAGGCTACATCGAGATAGCGGCCCGGCCCCGAGGGGCCCGTCTGCTGCAGTTCCGTGGCGTAGGTAGCCGGTAGAGGATCGGGGTAGGCGTAGGCAAACCGGAGGCGACCGTCGAGGCCAACCTCTACGCCGTAAAGGGGGAAGTCGCGTACCGGTTGCGAGATGTCGATAAGCTGGCAATAGGTGGTGGTCCGCTGGCGCGCGTCGAGCCCCGCAAAGTCGATCTCCACGTAGAAGCACAGGCTGTCGCCGTCGTTGGCCCCGGAGTAGGTCAACAGCGGTACCCCGGTAGCCGGAAGTTTGGTGGCGGAGGCGTAGCCGCCGCCGTTCACCGAAACGAATAATTCCAGGCTGTCGGCGCCGGTGAGCAGGAAGGTTGAATCGGGCACGTTGCCCGCGGAATCCCGACCCACCACGGGGAAGAAGGTGATGTCGGAATCACACCCCAAGCCCCCGGAGCCCCCCAGGCCCAGCGGGGAGCGGATGGCGCTTTGCGGACTGTCGTTGCCGCAGGCATCCAGGGCGGCCACCCGGTAGCGGCGGTCGAGCAGGCCATCCGGTGAAAGTCCCGTAACCCGGTAGGAGGTGACCTGCCCCACGGTATCCACGGGGAAAACGCCGCTGTCGGTGACCTCCAGGATGACGTAGCGGTTGACTTCCGGGGAAGGGGAGGCCGTCCAGTAGATTACCGGGTCACCGTCGACTACGCTGACGAAGTGAATGGCCGGGGTAACGGGGATGAAGCTGTCGAGGGTGTCGCTGTTCATGACCGTCGCACCGGGACAGTCGTAGTCGTAGTTCAGATAGTAGAAAAGCTGGAGCCCCGCCGGGTTCTCGTCGCGGTATTCCGTGGCCGCCGGGTCGGTCAGGGTAGCCAGCAGGGCATAGGGGCCGTCGGCGGATTCCGCACGGTAGATCCGGGTGCCGCGGTAGCTGCCGCAATCGTTGGCTACGTTCTCCCAGGTCAGGATCTCACCTCCGGCTTCGGAGCGGGTACAGCGGAAGTCCGGTGCCGCCACCTGGGCGGCCAGGTCGCCCAGTATGAGGGTCAGGAGTAATATGAGCAAAGGGCGCAAGGGCGGGAGCATGTGTTGGTTCGCAGTACCCGCTATAACGCCCGAGTCCCCCAGGTGTTATGACAAATCGGGGCCGATCACCCGCCTACGTCGGCGTCGGGGCCTTCCAGAACGGGCAGCAGTTCAATGGGCGTCTGGAAGCGCTCCTCCAGGGTGCGGCGGATGCGTTCGCGGCGGTATTCGCTGCGGCGGAAGTCGTCCTTGACGGCCGACTTGTCGGTTTCCACCACGTAGCTTTCCAGGGGCCCACGGATGGTGTAGTACAGGTTGAACAGTCCGTTGCGGGCCGGCAGTACCTCCAGGTCGTCGTCGTGGCGGCTGATCTTGTTGGCGATCACCTGTCCGGCGTTCACCTTGATGTAGTATTCCAGCTGCTGGTCGAAGGTGTGGCTCCCGCTCAGCGTCAGGTTGATGGCGCTGCTCTGGATCAGCATGGCCGGCAGGTAGACCGTGCGGTCGGCGATCTCGATGAAGTTGGCGAGGCGGGTGAAGCGTACCCGTTCCAGGTCGCCGGACTTGAGGGCGAAAGCGAAGTTTTCCAGCATCTCGAAGTCCCGGAGTTCCCCGTCGAGGATCTCCAGTCCGGCCAGGGCGGCGAGGCGGTTGTAGTCGATCTCGCCCGCGTCGTCGTAGTAGAGGTCCAGCAGGATGCGGGCGTTCATGCGGCCCGAGATGTGGTCGGCGGTGAGGAATTCCTGTCCGAAATTCTCGTTCTGGGCGAAGAAGGTTTCCGCGTCGACCGCCCGGGCGGTGATGCGGGCCTGGGTGCGGGTGAGCAACCCGAAGTCGGTGGTGGCGTCGATGCGGAATTCCCCGTCCATGGCGTCGGTCAGTCCCCGCACCGCTACCTGCCCGGAGGAAAAGAGCAGCTGGCCGCGGAAGTTTTCCCCCTCCAGCTCATCCCAGCGCCAGTCTTCGATGGTGGCTTCAAAGCGGCCGTTCAGGAATTCGGTGATGCGGTTGCGCCTTTCCCTGGCCCGCTGCCCCAGGCTGTCGAGGGTGGTGGGCGCGGCAGTTTCCGCTTCCTCTTCGTCGGGCCCCGACAGGGCCAGCAATTCCCCGACGTCGAAGTGGTCGCTGGTCAGCGTAGCCTCGAAGACCAGGGCCGCGTCGCGGGAATTGAGGCTGTCGGCGAAAAGTACCGGCACAAGGTTGGTGGCCCGGCCGCTGAAGCGCAGGCTGGTTTCCCCCGTTTCCACTTCCAGATCGGTGACCGTCAGGGCGTTGTCGTCGAGCTGGAGGGTGCCAGTGGGTAGGGACAATTCCCGGCCGTTCACCAGCAGTTCCGCGTCGTCGAAGGTCAGGGTGCCCCCCGTCGATACCCGACCCATATTGCGGGGCTCGATCATGTCGGCGTAGCGGCCGCTGAGGGTGACCCGTTCGAGCCGCAGCACTCCCTCACCTTCGGCTACCATACCCCCGTCGAAGAGGGCGGGCAGGGCCGCCATGGGGAAGCTGCCGTCGGCGCGGAAGGTAATGCGCGGGTCGGCCAGGTCTTCCATGAGCAGGGAGACATCGAAGGGCTCCCCGTCGATGGAACCTGACAGCTGCTCGATGGAGAAGGTCTGCACGCCGCCGCCCCGGGGCGTATCCACGTAGGCGAAGCGCGCTTCCAGTTCCAGGTTGCGGGCGTCGAGGTCCAGTCGCGGGTATTCGATCCGGCCGTCGGACAGTGCCATCAGGCCGTCGAAGCGGGGGAACACCCGGCGCGTCCAGGGACCCTGCACGGTGGCGGAAAGGGTCAGGTCGCCGCGGGTTTCCCAGTCGGCCAGGGGGGCAGCGGCGGTGGGGGGCAGCAGGGCCAGCACGTCGGCCAGTTCCCCACGGCTGCTGCTCAGCCGCAGGTCGGTGGTGATGCCATCGGCGGTGGGGGTCAGGGTACCGGTGGCTTCCACCGTGAGCTCACCGGCGTGGAGCAGCAGGGGGGCGAAGGTATAGGTGCCGGCCGCGTGGTCGATGGTGGTGTTGGCCTCGAGTTCAAGCTGCTTGCGGTCGAGGTAGCGGTAGCCCTCCTGGTCGAGGTAGGCAATGTCCAGTTCGGCTTCGGTGGCCAGGGTGTAGCGCTCGGCGGCGAAATCCCCGCTAAAAGTAGCTTCCCGGGCGGTGAGCAGGGCGTCGGTGCGCAGCTGGGCGTCCTGGTAGACGAGGACGACGTTGCGGAGCCGCGCCTCGTCGATGGCGAACTCGACGGGCTCGGCACCCGCGTCCGCGCCCTGGTCGCCCACGGAAGTATAGCCGGTCAGCTGGTAGTTGGTGTTGCCGTCCACGTCGGTGAACAGCTGCAGCTTCCCTTCCTCCACCACGATGCCCTTGATGCGGATCTTGCCGAAGAGGCTGCCGAGGTCGAGGCGGCAGGCCATGCGCCGGGCTTCCAGCAGTTGGCTGCCGTCGCTGCCGGCCACGGTGACGCCGCGCAGGTCGACGGCCAGGTGGGGAAACGACCGCAGCAGGCTCAAGTCATAATCCTGGATGACGATCTCGGTCTGCAGGCGGTCGTTGAGGGCACTGACCACCTGCCGGGCGATGGAGCCGCCGAATAGCTGGACGGCGAGCAGGGGCAGCAGCACGACCAGCAAGAGGAGAAAGATCGAGTTGCGTAAGAAGCGCATAGCGGTTAAACGATGGGGCCTGCCCTAGGAGTGCAGGCCGGGGACTTGCTCCAGCGCCGCCTGCAGCTGCTCCTGGTAGGGGAGGCTCAGGGGGACGAGGGGCACGCGCAGGTGATTTTCACAGAGGCCGAGCAGGGAAACGGCGGCCTTAATGCCCACTGGGTTGCCCTCGCAGTAAAGCAGGGGGTGGATGTCGAGCATGTCGAAATTCAGCCGCCGGGCCTCGGTAACGTCGTTGTTCAGGGCGGCGTTGACCATGCGGCTGAAGTGAGAAGGCAGGGCGTTGGCGATGACGCTGATGCCCCCGTGGCCGCCCACGGCGATCATGGCGGTGGCCAGGGGATCGTCGCCGCACAACACCCCGAAGCGGTCGGGGCGGTGGCGGAGGATCTCGGTCGCCTGCGACAGTACGCCACTCGCTTCCTTCACGGCGGCGAAGCGATCGCTCTCCTCGGCCAGCCGCAGGATGGTTTCGGGCAGCACGTTGCTGCTCGTCCGGCCGGGCACGTTGTAGATGATGAGGGGGCGGGGGGCCACCTCGGCGATGCGCATGTAGTGCTGGTAGATGCCCTCCTGGGGGGGCTTGCTGTAGGCCGGGCTGCTGGACATGATGCCGGCCACCCCGTCGAAGTTGTAGTCGCGGATGAACCCGGCGAGCCGCTCCGTATAGTTGCCGCCGAAAAATCCGGCCACGATGGGCACCCGCTCGTCGACGTGGCGGATGGTGAAGTCGAGGATCTCGCGGCACTCCTGGGTGCTCAGGGTGATGGCCTCACCGGTGGTGCCCAGGCAGACCAGGTAGTCCACCCCGCCGTCGATCACGTAGTCGATGATTCGGCCCAGGGCGGGGTAGTCGATGGACTTATCCGCCCGGAATGGGGTGATAAGCGCTACGCCGGTGCCGCTGAAGGGGGGGAGGGAGGGTTGCATGGGATCGGTAGGTCAACGGGATGAACCGGGAATAAAGGGGAGTGGGTGACCGGGCGTCACTTTGCGTGGGTCACCGGTCCGATGGCCACGTATTTGTTGATGCGGTCTTCGACCATCTGCTCCACCGATTTTTCCTGGACGGCGGCGATGGCCTTCTTCAGCTGGCGCTTCAGGGTCTTGGCCATCTCCTCGGGGGAGGAGTGGGCCCCGCCGTGGGGTTCCTTGACGATCTCGTCTACGATGCCGAAGCCGTGCATGTCCTCGGCGGTGAGCTTCAGGGCGTCGGCGGCCTGTTCCTTGTAGTCCCAGCTGCGCCAGAGGATGCTGCTGCAGCTTTCGGGGGAAATGACGGAGTACCAGGTATTCTCGAGCATCATGACGTGGTCGCCCAGGCCGATGCCGATGGCACCGCCGCTGGCGCCTTCACCGATGACGGCGCAGACGATGGGCACCCGCAGCTGGGCCATCTCGAAGAGGTTGCGGGCGATGGCCTCGGCCTGCCCCCGCTCTTCGGCCTCGATGCCGGGGAAGGCCCCCGGGGTGTCGATCAGGGTGATCACCGGGAAGCCGAAGCGTTCGGCCAGTTTCATCAGCCGCAGTGCCTTGCGGTAGCCCTCGGGGTTGGCCATGCCGAAGTTGCGGTACTGCCGCATCTTGGTGTTGACGCCCTTCTGGTGGCCGATGATGACGACGGTTTGCCCGTCGAGGTTACCGATGCCACCCACGATGGCCTTGTCGTCGCCGTAGCAGCGGTCGCCGTGGAGCTCCACGAACTTGCGGCACATCTGCTCGATGTAGTAGAGGGTGTAGGGCCGCTCCGGGTGGCGGCTCAGCTGTACCCGTTGCCAGCCGGTGAGGTTGGCGTAGATGTCGCGGCGGGTCTGCTTGATCTTTCCTTCGAGCTCCTCAATGGTGGACTGCATGTCGACCACCCCGTTTTCGCCTACTTCCTTTACCTTTTCGAGCTGTTCGTAGAGCTGTTCGAGGGGCTTTTCAAATTCCAGAAACACCATCAGTTGTTAGCTTTTTTTCAGATCCCTTAATTCCCCGTTCGGGGTAGCGGTTCGCTTACCGCAGTTGCACCTTGGCCGATCCGAGCATACCCACGTCGGTGTAGATCTCGGCGCGGTAGAAGCCCTCGGCGAGCTTGTCGTCGAGCTCGTGGGTGAAGGTCAGGCGCTGGTTGCGCTCGATGTTCACGTCGCGGCCCTCCAGGGCGATGATGTCCTTTTCGGCACCGTTGACGATGCTCTTGGCCCGCACCGGGTTTTCGCTGATGACGGGGGTCGCCGACTCGTCGGTCAGCACCAGGTAGATGGGCCGTACGCCCAGGTACTCCCGGGGTACGTCGGTGAGGTCGAAGCTCACCACGATGCGGCGGGCGCGGCTGGCGTTGGCGGTGTTGGAGCCGTTCTTGCGCAGCAGGTCCACCTGCATGGCCGAGGCGCGGAAGGCCCCCAGCGTCATACGTTCCAGGTCGGCTTCCATGCTGCGGTTCATCCGCGTCAGGTTGTCGGCTTTCTTGTTGGCGTTGTAGGCCTCGGTCTTGGCGGTGCTCAGGTCGCGGCTCAGGGCCACGTTGCGCTCGCGCAGGTCCTGGTTTTCTTCCTCGAGTTCCGCGATGCTGGTTTCCAGCATGGTACGTACGTTGATCAGGTCTTCGATCTGCACCCGCATCTGGTAGGCTACCGTATTGTCGTTCTTGCGCGACCGCTGGGCCTGCCGCATGTCGTAGAGGGCGCGCTTGGCGGTTTCCTGGGCCTCGGTGAGCTGCCCCTGCAGTTCGGCGTTTTCGTTGGACACCTCGGTGAAGGCTTGGTCGAGACTGTCGACCGACTGCATCAGCTTATCGCGCAGCAGGGTGAGCTGCTCGGCCTCTTCCGACTTCTGGGAATAGTCCGCTTCCAGCTTGCTCTGGGTGGTCACCCCCCAGATCAGGGAACCCACCAGCAGCAGGGCCAGAATGACGGCGATAATGGTGAGGGTACGTTTGTTCATGGCAGCGGCCGCTTTGTTGAAGGCGCAAATTTACAAATCCATTTCCGGTTTATGGGTACCGGCGCCAAGTCCGCTACCGGATGAGGGTGTCGCTGGCGGGCCGGGGACTAGATCCAGCGCCGGCTGCGGAACCAGGCCAGCATGCCGACAATAATCAAAATCATGGCCCCCCAGAGCACGAAGTAGCCATAGCGGGTGCGCAATTCGGGCATATACTCCCAGTTCATGCCGTACACCCCCACCAGAAAACTCAGGGGGATGAAGATGGTAGAAACGATGGTCAGCGTCTGCATCACGCTGTTCATCCGGAAGCTGATCTCACTGACGTACAGGTCGTACAGCCCGTTGGTCACGTCCCGGTAGGTTTCCACCAGGTCGGTGATCTGGATGACGTGGTCGCGCAAGTCGGCCACGTACACCTGGGTGTCCTGGCTGATGAGGCGGCTTTCCGAATCGCTGAAGCGGTTCATGAGTTCCCTAAGGGGGCTGATGCTCTTGCGCAGGGTGAGCAGGGCCAGCCGCAGGTCGTGGATCTGGGATTTGGTCGACATTTCCGGCGACTTCATGATGACGTCCTCCAGCCGGTCCAGTTCGCTTTCGATCTGGTCGATGACGGTGAAGTACTTGTCCACGATGTTGTCCACCAGGGCGTAGGCCAGGTAGTCCGGCCCCCGGCTGCGGATGCGCCCACTGGACGTTTCCAGCCGCTTGCGGACGCTGCGGAAGAGGTCGCCGGCATCCTCCTGGAAGCTCAGCACGGTGTTTTCGGTGAGGTAGATGGAGATCTGCTCCATGCTCAGGTCGCGGGTGGCCGCGTCAAAGGCGAAGGCCTTGATGATGAAGAGGACGCCGTTCTCGTAGACCTCCATCTTCGGCCGCTGGTGCACGTCCACGATGTCTTCCAGCGCCAGGGGGTGCATGCCGTGTTCCCGGCCCAGGCGCTCCACCAGCTCCAGTTTGTGGAGGCCCCGCAGATCGTACCACTGGGTGGCCTGCTGGGTCCGGGGGGCGGGGATGGATTCTTCCTCCGTCTGTACCTCCAGAAAGTCGCCGTGGTACTGCGTCAGGTGCACGTGGACCCGCTCCATCTCCCGGTGTCCGGTATATATCATGGTGCCGGGGGGCGCGCCGGCTTTCCGCCGGGCGGTGACGGCCTTCTCTTCGGTGGAGCGCAGCAGGTTATAGATTCGCATGGGGTTAGGGTTGGCGCGTACGCGGGTGCAGGGGAATCCAGTCAGGGCAAGGTAAGTAATCGGTTGCGTTTGCCCTGGTCGCCTTCACCGGGGCGGTGTAACTTGGCGAATCGTTATTCCTTACTGTATGATCCGGTTCTTTCTCTCCTCCTTCCTTCTCTTTCTGCTGCTCTCTTGCTCCGACGATCGCCGGGCCCTGGAACGCGTTGAACTCCCCGCGGAAAGCCCCCTGCTGGTCATCGGCGGGGGGGGTGATGGCTGGCTCGCCGGTTTGGCCAATTTGGGCACCCGCGCGGCCGACAGCTACGCCCTGCTCGACGAAGATTCCCTCTTCCAGTACCGCAACCTGGCCCTGGTGGACCTGGCCTACGACAGCCTCACCCCCCACCGGCAGCGTGCCGTGGAGCGCTTCGTGCTGGCGGGCGGACGGCTACTGATCCAGGACGACCGTCCGGACATTCCCTACGAATGGCAGTGGTACGCCCAAGTCCGGGAGGCGGCCGCTGGCGGCACCGTACCCCACGGGCTGGGTAGGGTGTACGCCCCAGCCGACGCGCCCGTTACGGAGGAGGTGCAGGCCTTCTACACGGCCGCGGATGCTCCGACGGGAGAGGCGGTCGAGCTGCCCCCCGCCGCCCCCCAGTGGGACCGCTTCCAAGTGGAAGTGCTCGACAACGACATTTACGAGCCCATGGAAATGGAACTGCTGCCAGGCGGACAGGTGCTCTTCCTCGAACGCCGCGGCAAAATGAAGTTGTACGACCCCCGCAGCGGCGCAACCCGCGTCGTGCGGGAGTTCGAAGTCTGTACGGAAGGCAACTACGAGGACGGGCTGCACGGACTGGCCCTGGATCCAGGCTACGGCCGCGAGAATCATTACATCTACCTGTACTACAGTCCGGCCCCCTGCGACTCCACCGACCAGGTGCTGAGCCGGTGGGAATTCCGCGGCGGAACACTGGTGGAAGGATCGGAAACCGAGGTGCTACGGGTGCCGGTGCAGCGGGAAACCTGCTGCCATTCCGGAGGGAGCGTGGAATTCGGCCCCGACGGACTGCTCTACCTCAGTACCGGCGACAACACCAGCAGCAAGGAGAGCAACGGGTATACACCCATCGACGAGCGCCCCGGCCGCGGACCCTTCGACGCCCAGAAATCCAGCGGGAATACCCACGACTTGCGGGGCAAGATCCTGCGCATCCAACCGCTGGCGGAAGGGGGCTACGCCATCCCCGAGGGCAATCTATTCCCGGCCGACGGTTCCGACGGGGCGCCGGAGATCTACGTGATGGGGGCCCGCAACCCATTTCGGGTAACCGTCGATCCCTGGACGAACTACCTCTACTGGGGCGACGTGGGCCCAGACGTAGGGGAGGCCGGTCGCTACGGCCCCCAGAGCTACGACGAGTGGAACCAGGCCCGGGAAGCCGGCAACTACGGCTGGCCGTACTTCGTAGGGGACAACTTCGCCTACCCGGACCGCGACTTCGCCACCGATGCCGTGGGGGTTCTCTTTGATCCCGCGGCACCGCTGAACGACTCCCCCAACAATACCGGCCGCCGAGAACTCCCCCCGGCCCGCCCCGCCCTCATCTGGTACCCCTACGGGCCGAGCAGCGAATTTCCCCAGCTGGGTCAGGGATCGCGATCGGCCATGGCCGGTCCCTTTTACGATTCCACTCGCCTGCTCCCCATCGCGGGGCGGGCCCTGCCGGCCTACTACCACGGCAAGTGGTTCATCTACGAGTGGGCCCGCAGCTGGATCAAGGTCGTCACCCTCGACAGCGCCCGCCAATCGGTCGTCCAGATCGAGGATTTTCTGCCCGACTGGCCCGTCAGCAAACCCATCGACCTCAAGATTGGCCGCGACGGCGCCCTGTACGTCCTGGAATACGGCAACGACTACTTCATGAATAACCCCGACGCCCGGCTGGTACGCATCACCTACAGCCGGGGCAACCGGCCCCCGGTGGCCATAGCCGAGGTGTCGGAAACCGCGGGCGGTATTCCCTTCCGCCCCCGCCTGAGCGCGGAGCAGAGCTACGACCCCGACCCCGCCGACAGCCTGTCCTACCGCTGGTTTGTCGACGGAGCGCCCGCGGGAACTACGGCCGTATTTGAGCCCACCCTGACCTCTCCCGGGCCCCATCTGGTACGGCTGGAGGTGCGCGACCCGAGCGGGGCCCGCAGCGAAACCAGCCGGGAACTGGTGGTGGGGAACGCCCGCCCCCGGGTGACCCTGGCCACTAACGGCAACGCCAGCTTCCTCTTTCCCGACCGGCAGGAGATCAGCTACCGCACCCTGGTGGAAGACGAAGAAGATGCAGCCGGCGGAACGCTCGACGTCCGTCAGGCCGTGGTCAACGGCGACTGGATCCAGGATCCGGAGCTCGTCTCCGCCCTCCGGCTGGGCAAGCGCAGCCTGCCCGCCGGCGATCTGCGCTACGTCGCCGGTCAGGCCCTCCTCGCCGAAGGGGATTGCTCCACCTGCCACCGGGAGCGCTCCGCCAACGTAGGGCCCTCCTACCTGGAAGTAGCCGAGCGGTACGACGATGCCCCCGCCACCATCGACCGGCTGGCGGAGAAAGTGATCCGGGGCGGCAATGGAAACTGGGGAGAGCGGATGATGTCCGCCCATCCAACCCTTTCCCGGGAGGATGCGCGTGCTATGGTCGGCTACATCCTTTCACTGAACAATCCGGGACGGATGCCGCTGGCCGGCACGGTGCGTCCCGGACAGGGGGAGGGGAGCTACGTGCTGTCGGCCAGCTACCGCGACGCGGGGGGTAGGGGAGATGCTCCCGCCCTGACGGGGCAGGGGCTGGTGGTGCTGCGCGATCCAAGCCTCGAGGCGGAATCGGCCGCCGACGAACTCTACCGGGCCGCGGTGCCCGGCAGCGGCCAGCGCAACGCCTTCCGGGTGGTGAGTTTCCGGCCCGGCGGCTGGATGAAATTGGCGGACATCGACCTGACGGACCTCGGTGGTCTACGGCTGCGGCTGCACGCGGAAAGTGAAGGGGAGCTGGGCCTCTACCTGGGCGGACCGGAGGGGCAACTGCTGACGCAAACGACCGTCGCGGCCGGGGAGGGATACCGGGAGGTTGACCTGCGGTTGCCACCCCGGCGTGAGCGGGGCGACCTGTACCTGGTCTGGAAAGGAGAAGGTGGGGTGGTTACCGACGACATGGGCCACCACCGGCCAGCGGACCTGGGGTGGATCGATCAGTTGACCTTCTACCCCGGGAAGCTGGGAAAATAAAATAGCCACCCGACCCTTGCGGGCCGGGTGGTCTTGGTTAGTTACGGGGCAGCTCCTGCTTGCCGAGCCAGCCGGTATCGAAGTTGCCGTCGCGGAAGTCATTCTGCCGCAGCAGC
The DNA here is from genome assembly GCF_002631205.1 of Neolewinella marina. Lineage (GTDB taxonomy): Bacteria > Bacteroidota > Bacteroidia > Chitinophagales > Saprospiraceae > Neolewinella > Neolewinella marina. Next base: position 459,189 of record NZ_PDLO01000002.1, on the reverse strand, counting down.
CACTGGTGGAAGGGAACCGTGGTCTTGATGCCCTCTACGATGAATTCGTCCAGGGCGCGCTCCATCTTGGTGATGGCCTCCGCACGGGTGGGGGCGCGGACGATCAGCTTGGCGATCATGCTGTCGTAGTAGGGGCTGACGGTGTAGCCGGCGTAGACGTGGGTATCTACCCGCACGCCGTGGCCCTTGGAGCTGTGGAAGCTGGTGATCTTGCCCGGGCTGGGGCGGAAGTCGTTCCAGGGGTCCTCGGCGTTGATGCGGCATTCGATTACGTGCCCCTTGGGCAGGTAGTTCATTCCGGACAGCTTCTCGCCGTAGGCCACCTTGATCTGCTCCTTGATGAGGTCGTGGTCGATCGACTCCTCCGTTACAGGGTGCTCCACCTGGATGCGGGTGTTCATCTCCATGAAGTAGAAGTTCCGGTCGGCGTCGACCAGGAATTCCACGGTGCCCACGCCTTCGTAGTTGATGGCTTTGCCGGCCTGGATGGCCGCCTCGCCCATGCGTTCCCGCAGGTCGTCGGTCATGAAGGGGCTGGGGCACTCCTCCAGCAGTTTCTGGTGGCGGCGCTGCACGGAGCAGTCCCGTTCGCTCAGGTGAACGACGTTGCCGTACTGGTCGCCAACCACCTGGATCTCGATGTGACGGGGCTGGACGATGTACTTCTCCATGTAGATGCCGTCGTTGCCGAAACTGGCCTTGGCTTCCGCGCGGGCGCTGTTCCAGGCATTGACGAAGTCTTCCTTCCGCTTGACGATGCGCATCCCCTTGCCGCCGCCACCGGCGGTGGCCTTGATCATAACGGGGTAACCCATAGTCTCGGCGCGTTGCATGCCGTCTTCGGCGCTCTTGAGCAGGGTGCCGTCGCCGGGTACTACGGGTACGCCGGCGCGAATCATGGTGTCCTTGGCCGTGATCTTGTCGCCCATGGTCCGGATGTGCTCCGGGCGGGGGCCGATGAACTTGATGCCGTAGTCCTGGCAGATTTCGGCGAAGTCGGCGTTCTCGCTCAGGAATCCATAGCCGGGGTGAACGGCGTCGGCGTTCGTGATCTCCACGGCCGCCATGATCTTGGGAATGCTGAGGTAGCTGTCGGCGGAGGCCGGAGGCCCGATGCAGACGGCTTCATCGGCGAAGCGCACGTGGAGGCTTTCGCGATCGGCGGTCGAGTAGATGGCCACGGTCTTGATGCCCATTTCCCGGCAGGTCCGGATAATGCGCAGCGCGATTTCGCCGCGGTTGGCGATGAGTATCTTGTTGAATTTCTGGGCCATACTGGGGGTTAGGAGGGGTCTACCAGGAACAGGGGTTGATCGTATTCGATGGGCTGGGCGTCTTCGACCAGTACCTTGACGATCTTACCGGCTACTTCCGATTCGATTTCGTTGAAGAGCTTCATGGCTTCCACGATGCATACGGTATCGCCTTTGGCGATGCGGTCACCTACTTTCACGTAGGGGGGCTTGTCGGGGGAAGCCGAGCGGTAGAAGGTGCCGATCATGGGCGACTTCACCTCCAGCAGTTTGGCGCCGGAGTCACCGCTGCCACCACTCTTGGCCGGTGCCTCGGGGGCCGCTGCCTGGGGGGCGGCGGGCGGGGGTGCCGGTGCCGGAGCGTAATTCTGGGCTGCGGGGGCGGGTACGCTGATGATGGACGGCCCGGCGGGCGCCGCGTTCCCCGATCCGGAAGCCGGCGAGTAGGATTTTCCGCGGATGTGCAGGGATACCTGCTCGTCCTTGTATTTGAACTCCGAGACCTCGGTCTTGGTGATCAGTTTAATCAGTTCCTGAATGTCTTTAAGCGTCATGCGTAGGGCGTTGTGAATTACACACGGCTCATGTAGGAGCCACTGCGAGTATCTATCTTAATTTTGTCTCCCGTGTTCACAAACAGGGGAACGCGAACTTCGGCCCCGGTTTCCAGGGTGGCCGGTTTGAGGGTGTTGGTGGCGGTGTCGCCCTTGATGCCCGGTTCGGTGTAGGTAACTTCCATTTCCACGTACTGGGGCAGGTCGACCGTCAGGGGAGTATTGTCTTCGGTATTGTAGAGTACCTCGATGGTGTCGCCCTCCCGCATGAAGCCGGGGTTATCGATCATGGCTTCCTGGATGGTGGCCTGCTCGTAGGATTCGGCGTTCATGAAGTGGTAGCCCATGTCGTCCTTGTAGAGGAACTGCATCTTGTGGCGTTCCACGCGGACTTCGTCGACCTTGTGGCCGGAGGGGAAGGTTTCACTGAGGACGCGGCCGGTCGAGAGGCTCTTGATCTTGGTGCGCACGAAGGCGGCGCCTTTGCCGGGCTTGACGTGCTGGAATTCGACAACGCTGTAGATATCGTGGTTGTGCCGGAAGGTGAACCCGTTCTTAATATCTGAGGTGGAAGCCATAATTTTCGGTTTAGAGCACGGGACAATGTAAGCATTTGGCCCGTATCGGATAAGGAAGCGCGAAGATAGGTTTTCTCGACTTATCTATTCGGCCGCTTCCAGCATTTGGTGATCGGCGAAGCTGTAGTAGCGGTGGCCAGCCACGATGAGGTGGTCCAGGAGGTGGAGGTCGAGGTGGCGGGCCGCCCGCCCCAGTTTGGTGGTGAGCCGCAGGTCAGCGGCACTGGGTTGTACCTGTCCGCTAGGGTGGTTGTGGGCCAGGACCACCGAGGTAACGCTGCCGTGCTGGAGGGCGGTGCGGAAGATGGTGCGGGCGTCGGCCACGGTACCGGTGGTGCCACCGCGGCTGACGGTGTGGGCGCCCAGCAGGCGGTTGGCGCGGTTGAGGCAGAGGAGGTGAAATTCCTCGTGGTGGAGGTCGCTCAGTCGCGGCCGCAGGAAGCGAAAGCAACTGGCGCTGTCGGCCAGCACGGGCTTGCCCCGCCGGGGCGCGGCTTCCCGGCGGCGGCCGAGTTCAAAGGCGGCCACGAGTTGCAGGGCCTTGACGGGGCCCACGCCGGCGGTACGTATCAGGTCCTGCACCTGCCGGCCGGCCAGTTCGTGCAGGTCGTGGCCGGCCTGGAGCAGGAGGCGGCGGGCTAGATCAACGGCGGAGACGCCCCGCATGCCACTGCGGAGCAGGATGGCGAGGAGCTCAGCGTCGGTCAGGTTGCGGGGGCCGTAGCGGAGCAGTTTTTCGCGGGGCTGTTCGTCGGCCGCCAGGTCGCGCATTTGCAGGGGCGCGGGCGTAGGGGGTGGGTAGGCCATGGTTGGGCGGTTGGCGGACCGCCGGGGAGGAAGCAACGTCCCTAAGATATGCCCTGGTGGGATAATCTGCTCCCGCCGGGAGCCAGAACGGCCATCAAAGCGGGGGCTATTTCTCCATTTCCGAGTACAGCCGCCCCCGGCTGTAGGCCTTCAATACGTGGCGCACGGTGGAGGTCAGGTTTGGCGGCAGGTCCCCGTAGGGATGCCATTCCACGTTCTCGAATTTCTTGCGTTCCCGGCTTTCCGGCTCCCCCTCGTAGTGGTGGGCGCGGAAGTAAAGGACGATACGGTGGGCCTTTTTGTACCGTTTGTGAAGCACGTGGACCAGGGTGAGGTCGGCGGGGGTGAGCTCGATTCCGGCCTCCTCGAAGCTTTCGCGGATGAGGCTTTCCACGGCGTACTCCTTGCGTTCGATGGTGCCCCCGACCAGGCTGTAGTTGCCGCCGTTGGGCTTGGTCTGCTTCAGCAACAGGATGCGGCCGCGGTCCTCAAGGATAAGACGTGCCTTAAGGGAGACGTTAAATTTGGCCATGCGGGGGTTGGGCGTATGTTTGCGAAGGCTTGGGGGGCGCAATATACCCAACCCCGGGTACTGCCGCGACGTTTACGCGCTAGCAACTACCTTTGCCCGGCCTTTAATACCCCTTATTCTATGCGCCACGACAGTGTTCTACAAGCCATCGGCAATACCCCCCTCATTCGTCTCGATCGCATTTGTGGCACCCGTATTCCGGCCACGGTTTACGGCAAGATGGAATCGATGAACCCGGGGCAGTCGGCCAAGGACCGCGCCGCCCTGTACATGATCGAGCAGGCCGAGCGCAAGGGGCGCATCCTGCCGGGCGCTACCCTGATCGAAGCCACCAGTGGCAACACCGGCTTCAGCATTGCCATGATCGCGGCCATCAAGGGCTACAAGTGCATCCTGACGCTTTCCGACAAGGCCGGCCCGGAAAAGCAGGCCCTGCTGAAGGCCCTGGGGGCCAAGATCGTGCTCTGCCCCAAGGACGCCGCCCCCGAGGATCCGGCCTCCTACTACAGCCGGGCCGAGGAACTGGCGGCCACGATTCCGAATAGCTTCTACCTGCGGCAGAACTGGAACCTCGACAACAGCGGGGCCCACTACCACAGCACCGGCCCGGAAATCTGGTCGGATACCGAGGGCAAGGTGACCCACTACGTTTGCTGCGCCGGCACCGGGGGTACCCTGTCGGGCACCGCCCGCTACCTGAAGGAGAAGAACCCCGACGTGACCGTGGTGGGCGTCGACGCCTACGGATCGGTGCTGAAAAAGTACTGGCAGACAGGGGTGTTCGACCCCGAGGAGATCTTCAGCTGGAAAGTGGAGGGACTGGGCAAGACCATCATTCCCGATAACGTAGCCTTCGACCTCATTGACGAATTCATCAAGGTAGGCGACCGGGCCGCGGCGCTCCGCGCACGGGAACTTGCCCAGCGGGAAGGACTGTTGCTGGGCTACAGCAGCGGTGCGGCCCTGGAGGCGGTTTTCTCGCTGCGCAAGCAGCTTACGCCGGACGACGTGGTGGTGGTGCTCTTCCCCGACCACGGCAGCAAATACCTGGGCAAGGTCTTCAACGATGCCTGGATGCAGGAGCAGGGTTACCTGAAACCCAATGGGGAGCCCGCCTCGTACAGCGTCAAGCATTTGCAGCGGATGTACCGGGTGTACAAGCGGATGTACGGGCGCAAAATCAAACAACGCCTTAACTTGGTATAAGCCCGGGACATCCCGATCAACCTAACTGGCACCCATGAAAGCCCGAACACAAAAATTCAAGTCGAACGCGGACATCTCCCCGCCGATGTTCGAAAACAAGATACTGAACCGGCTGACGCAGACCCACATCGCCACGCCCATCATCATCTTTTTTGTTTACGCCATCGGCCTGCTCTGGTATACCGAGGTGCGTACAGATATCCCCGCCCTGGTGGTCGCCGCGGTCTTCTTCGCGGGCACCCTGGGCTTCACCTTCATGGAGTACGCCGTCCACCGCTGGGTGTACCACCCGCCCCACGGCGCCTCGGACACCTACAAGAAGGTGACCTACAAGATGCACGGCATGCACCACGATTATCCCAAGGACAAACGGCGGCTGGCCATGCCGCCGATCGTCGCTATCGTGCTGGCCACCAGCTTGCTGTTCCTCTTCGAGCTGGTGCTGGGGGAGTACTCCTTCAGCTACCTGGCCGGTTTCGTGGTGGGCTACGCCCTCTACCTGGTGGTACACTACACCGTTCATATCTACGCCCCGCCCCGGAATTTTCTGCGGGCCCTGTGGGTGAACCACTCCATCCACCACTACAGCGAGGACGAAGTGCTGTTCGGGGTTTCCCAACCGTTGTGGGACTACGTCTTCGGAACGATGCCGAAGTCGGAGAAGGATAAAAAGATGGCCCGCGAAATTCACCGCTAGTTTGGCCGTAGGGGGCTATATGGAAGACGTGCGGGCGGTGACCCGCCACATCCCGCCCGGGCGGGTCACCACCTACGGAGCCATCGCGGAATTCCTCACCCTGGGCAGCGCCCGCATGGTGGGCTGGGCCTTGTTCCAAGGGGTATCCCTGACGGACGATCTGCCCGCCCACCGGGTGGTCAACCGACGCGGTGAACTCAGCGGGCGCAACCACTTTTCAACCCCGACCACCATGCAGGAACGCCTGGAAGCCGAGGGCGTGGTGGTCCGCAACGATCGGGTGGAAGATTTTGCCACCCGATTCTGGTCTCCCAATGAGCTACTGAACCTATGATGCAATTATTGCTGGAAACCGCCACGGAGGTGTGCTCGGTGGCGGTGGCCCACCACGACCGGATACTGGCCGAAGTGACCGCCTCCGCTCCCCAACAACACGCCAGCCACCTCACCCTGCTGATCCAGGAAGTCCTGGAGCAGGCGGACTGTCCGATTACCGAACTGGAAGAAGTGGTACTCAGCGACGGCCCCGGAAGCTACACGAGCCTGCGGGTAGGGGCGGCCACGGTGAAGGGACTGTGCCTGGCCTTGCCCGGGCTCCAGCTCAGCGTAGTGCCTACCCTGGCCGCACTGGCTTGGGCGGCCCCCACCGACGGTGTGGACCGCATCCTGGCTACCGTAAACTCCCGCCGCGGTGAGGTGTACGGTCAGGTGTTCGCTGCGGATACCCGCGCCCGGGAATCGGAGGTGATGAACGTACGGCTGAAGGACAGTCAGTGGCGGGGGAAATTGCTGAACGGCCGGGGACTGGGCAAGATCCGGGTCTGTGGCCCGGGGCAAGATCGGATCCGTGAGGTACTCGATGGCGACAACGCCTTTTCCTTTGCCGCGCCCCTTGCTCCGGCGGCGCGATTCCTCCTGGCACCCGCGCGCCGCCGCCCCGCAGTGGCAGCTTACGAACCCCTTTACCTGAATCCGCCTTTCGTGACCCAGTCCAAGAAGAAATCCCTGCTGTGACGACCCGCCGCTACCTGCTGGAACTGGCGTACTGTGGAACGGCCTACGCCGGCTGGCAGCGGCAGCCCAATGCCCTGTCGGTGGAGGAAACAGTGGATACGGCCCTGTCCACCATGCTGGGCGCACCCATCAAGCTGGTCGGCTGCGGGCGGACCGACGCGGGAGTCCACGCCAGCGACTACGCCGCCCATTTCGACTTCGACGGAGCGCTGCCCCCGCGGTTGCTCGGCCGCCTGAACCGCTACCTGCCCGTCGACATTGCCCTGCGGGGGCTGTACCTGGTGCCGGAAGAACTGCACGCCCGCTTCAGCGCTACGGGGCGGGCCTATGCCTACCACCTGAACCTGGAAAAGGACCCCTTCCGCCCGGATACCGTAGCCTGGGTACCCGCGCTCGGAGCACTGGACTACGACCGGATGCAGGAGGCGGCGTCCCTGCTGCTGGACTACGGTGCCTTTGCGCCCTTCTGTAAAACGAACTCCGACGCCTACACCATGAACTGTACGCTGACGGAGAGCCGCTGGGAATTCGGGGAGCGGGCGCTGACGTACCACATTTCCGCCAACCGCTTCCTGCGGGGGATGGTCCGGCTCATCGTAGGCATGTGTCTGCGGGTGGGGGAGGGGAAGCTCGCCCTGGACGAGGTGCGGCGGGCGCTGGACGGGCAGCAGCGCTTGCCCCGACCGTGGAGTGCTCCGGCCTCCGGGTTGTACCTTACACGGGTCAGCTATCCGGACCGAACGTATTGGCAACGAGTTCCGTAATACTACCGCCGTGCGTTATCTTTGCGCCGGACAACACCCCCGCCCACCCACCCATCTGATACCTGGCGGCCCCTATGGGACTAGTCTTCCCCACCCAAAGCACACCTAGATGTTCGTATTTATACTCAGCTTTCTGATAGCGTTTGCCCTGGTCTTTGCGATTATGCCCAACGTAATCCGCATTGCTATCGAAAAGAAGCTCGTGGCCACGCCGGAGGCCCGCAGCAGCCACGCCATCATCACCCCCTGTCTGGGGGGCATCCCGATCTTTCTGGGCATCCTCTTTTGCGCCCTGTTGCTCACGCCGCTGGACCAGTGGGGCGGGCTGCAGTACATCCTGAGCGCTCTGGTGATCGTCTTCATGATCGGCACGAAGGACGACATCAGCCAGCTTTCGGCCGGCAAGAAGACGGCTGGGCTATTCATCGCCATTGCCATCCTGGTCACCCGGGGAGAGATCCGGCTGGAAAGTATGTATGACCTCTTCTACATTTCCGGTGACCTGCCCTTTTGGTTTTCCATTGCGGCCAGTGCCTTTACCCTGCTGGTCATTTCCAATGCCTTCAACCTGATCGACGGCATCGATGGACTGGCCGGCACGGTGGGCGTGATTGCCATGGTAAGCTTCGGTACCTGGTTCTTCGTGGTGGGCATGGTACACCTTGGCATTCTGGCCCTGGCCGCCGCGGGCGGACTGCTGGCCTTCCTCTACTACAATGTTTCGAAGGTGCAGAAGACCTTCATGGGCGATACCGGGGCCCTGGTCGTTGGTATGCTGCTGGGTATCATGACCATCGAGTTTATTGACGTGTGCTCCCGCGGGGCGATTCCTTCCGTTTACCGTTTCAATCAGCCGATCGCCGTGGCGGTGGGCATCCTGATCATTCCCCTGTTCGATACCATCCGCGTATTTATCACCCGGATCCTGAAGGGGCAAAGTCCCATGAAGCCCGATCGGCGGCACATCCATCACCTGCTGATCGATTCCAACCTCTCCCACATCCAGGCCACCTTCGTCCTGGCCCTGGTCAACCTGAGTTTCATCAGTCTGGCACTGCTGCTGGATCCGCTGCTGGACCTCCACCTTATCCTCCTCATCGAAATCGGAGTGGCGGTCACCCTGACTTACCTCCTCAACCGCCACGCCGTACGCATCAAGCGGCAGAAACGCGAGCTGACCGAGGGGCGGGAAACCACCGCCCCGGCACCCCAGCCCCAGACGGTGTGAGTGCCCTGCTGGTCTTTCTGGGTGGCGGGGTCGGAGCCCTGTCCCGCTACGGAATCGGCCGGCTTTTCCCTTCGGAAGGGGTAGGGGAGGGCGCTTTCCCCTGGGCTACCTTTCTGGCCAATCTGCTGGCGTGCATCATCCTGGGGGTGGCCCTGTCGCTGGTGGCCCGCGATCAACTGCCCCGCGGCGGACAGCTGCTGCTCGTAACGGGCTTTTGTGGGGGCTTTTCCACCTTTTCCACCTTTGCCGCCGAACTGGTGGGCCTGCTGCAGGCGGGTCATGCCAGCGTGGCCCTGCTGTACCTGGGGGCCAGTCTGTTCAGCGGACTGGTCAGTATCGTTGCGGTGGTGTACCTGTCGTCACCGGCGGCAGGGTAGCCGGCCTGCGGAACTTGCCCATCGTGATAAGGATGGCGGTACTGATGAAAAACAGTGAGCCCACCTTGTCGGTCTCGAGCAGGTCGTTGATGATGCTGAAGGCCGCTACGATGGTTACCGACAGCAAACTGGCTACTACGGCGGCCCGGGCGGCGGGGTCGGATTGCCGGGCGTACAGCGACTGACCGTAATAGAAAATGCCGATCAGGAAGGCCAGCAGGAAGAGCAGTCCCGGATAACCCTGTTCGACCAGCGTCATCAGGAAATAGTTATGGATCCCGCTGCGGTCCTCATTGTCGCTGACGTAGGTCTGGAAGTTGTTGTTGGTATAGGCCTGGTAGAGTTCCACGAAGCTGCCCGGGCCGAATCCGGTCCAGGGGCGGTAGGGAACCATATTTCCCCCCGCTACCCAGCGGTAGAACCGCTCCATGGTGCTGATGTCCTCCAGCTTGTAGGTGGCGGAGATGAGGTTGTCGAATTCCTGGTGGGCAATGGTGGTGTCGTAGTTGGGGGCGTACTCCAGGTAGTTGTTGTCGTAGACGAAGTACACCGCCACCGCGGCGGCGGCCACGAAGGCCAGGGTAACGGCTGGGCGCAGCAGGTGCCGGCGAATCAGCAGAAAGCCCATGCCGGCCAGGAAGAGGGCGATGTACGCCGCCCGGGTGTAGGAAAAGAAGATGGCCGCGACCCACAAGGGCAGCAGCAGGTAAACCATCCACCGGTAGGTCTTGCCCTCCCGCCGCCGGTACCAGATGAGGTACCCCAGCCAGGGGGAAAAGGTCGCCAGGCAACCGGCGTAGGAGACGTGGTTGCGCATGAAGGGGCTCATGGTGCGGAACTGGTCCGCGAAGCTGAAGCCGTAACCCGCGTGGCGGACCAGGGTCTGCACGGCCACGAACAGCAGGGGCCAGAAAACGCAGTGTGCGAAGAGGGTTACCGCCCGCGGCGTCCGCAGCAACAGGAGCGGCAGCAGGAAAAAGGCCCCGACGTACCAGAGTTTGGCGAGGGAAAACTTGAGGCTGATGAGTTTGAGTTCTCCGAACCCACTGGCCACCAGGATCCAGGCTACGTGGAGGTAGAGCAACAGGGCAATGGGGTGGAGGAAGGTGCGATGATCGTACTCCGGCCAGTGACGGGCGGCGTGCAGCAGCAGCCAACCCGTCAGCCCTACGGCAATGGGCTCGGTGGGCAGGTCGGTGCCCATGCCGCCGGGCAACTGGATCTCGGTGCCCAGGGGGATCATTACCAGCAGCAGGCCGAAGAAGGGGCGGATGTCGACCGCGGCCTGTATGCAGATCCACAGCAGCAGGGGCAGCCCCGCCAGCCAGTAGTGGCCGCTGCCGGCCGCCAGGGCGATGCTGAGCACCACCACCGCCGCGTAGCCGGTGTACAGCCGCCGGTTCATCGCGTGATGCTTCCCCAGTCGTAACGGCGGCTGCTATCCAGCAACAGTACCCCGATCACGGAGCACAGGAAGGTCAGTACGGTTGAAGCTACCACGATCAGCCACCGGATGGGGGAGCTCTTTACCAGGGGCGTGCGGGCCTCCTCGATGACTTCCAGGGTGCGGCGGTCGCCGTCGAGGATACTCTGGTACTGCTTCAGGCGGGTGCGGCTGTCGCTGAGGGCCTCGTTGGCCTGCAGGCGTTCCTCTTCCAGGTTGTCGATCTGCCCGATGCTGGCATTGAGCTTTTCCAGTTGAGTGGTCACCGCCCCGCGGGTTTCCCGCAGGCCGGCCAGGTCCACCGTCAGTTTGGCGATGCTGTCGCGGAGGCTCATCTCCCGGAAGGCGGCAAGTCGTGCCTGGGTGCCGGCAATCTGTCGGTCCAGGGTGCTGGCCGCAGTAGCCAGCGCCTCGCTCTGGGCTTCCGTGTTGTAGACGCCCGACGTTTGCCGCAATTCGGAAAGCCGCTCGTTGAGGGCATCCAGGCGGCGCTGGCTTTCGTCCGCTTCCCGTTGCAGGCCGCTGGCGTTGCGACCGTGGGTAGCGCGGATCAGCCGCAGGTTCACTTCGTTGATGCGCTCGCGGGCCGCGTTGGCCATGGCGGCCGCCCGTTCCGGATCGCGGTCCTCCACGGTCAGCTCGATGATGTCGCGGGGGTTGCGCTCGACGGAGAAGCGGCGCTGGAATTCCTCCACTACCCGCACGGGGCCCTTGCGGTTGGTGCTGTCGATGTTGTACACCCCGTACAGGTTGAAGGTGTCGATCAGGTAGTCGACCACTTCGTTGCTTTCAGCGATGCTCAGCAGTCGGTCGATGTCGTCGCCGGTGCCGTAGAACTGGATCCGCCCACCGTTGGTGCCGAAGGTGCTTTCGATCGATACCTGCTCCGGGCTGATGGCCACGAAGGAGGTATAGCCGGTGAAGTAGACCGGTAGCAATAGCGAGATAACAATTGAGACAACGGCCCCGATGGCGGTGGTGATCAGGATCGACCGGCGCCAGCGCCAGAGGGTACGCAGCACGCCGAGCAGGTGGACGGGTGGGGGAGTGGAAGTCGGGGGGGTAGGCAGCATAGGTCAGCTTGAAGCACGCTCGCCGACAAAGGTAACACGCGCCGGTTGGGACCGGTGCCACCGGGTAGTTCACCACCGCAGATGCTGTCACCTGAATCGATCCGAACAGGATACCGCCTAGGTCAGCCTAGGTAAACTATTGTTGCGCTTTATTTGAATTGTCACGACAACTATTTGTTGAATGTGAGTGTCAACGTGTACATTTAGGCACTTCAAGCAGCGGAATTCCCCCTAACCACGTTCTGGCTGCGTACCTCAAACTCACTAATAATCATTATGTTACGAAATCAACTGCCGCTCGCGGGGAGTCTCCTGCTGGCGCTCTTTTTGCCCTGCCTGCTGTTTGCCCAGTACCCCGTGAACGGAACCGTCACCGATCGGGATGGGGAGCCACTGATCGGGGTATCCATCCTGGTGGTCGGAACCACCACGGGAACCATTACAGATTTTGATGGACAATTTCAGCTGGACATACCCACCGATCCGGCCGAATTGCGGCTCACCTATACGGGATTTGCCCCCCAGGTGATTGAAGTTTCGCGTGGCATCGGACCGATTGAAGTGGTCATGCAGGAAGACATTGCCAACCTGGAACAGGTGGTGGTGACCGGCCTGGCGTCCACCATCAAGCGGTCTAACCTGGCGAATGCCGTGGCCACCGTATCGGGCGACGAGCTCAGCGGGGTAACCAGCCAGCAAACGGTCGACGGAGCCCTGTACGGCAAGCTGACGGGGGTGAACATCACCCAGACATCGGGCGCGCCGGGGGGTGGATACGCCGTCCGCCTGCGGGGGGTGTCGTCCCTGTCGGGTAACAACCAGCCCCTGTTCATTGTCGACGGCGTCTATATTTCCAACGTGGAAATCCCCAACGGCTCGCGGAATGCCTCCGGCGCCAACAGTGCCAGCGAGGAATCGGCCTCCAACCGCATCGCCGACATCAACCCCGACGACATTGAGAGCATCGAAGTGCTGAAGGGCGCGTCGGCCGCGGCCATCTACGGTACCCGGGCCAACGCCGGGGTAATCATCATTACCACGAAGAAGGGGGTATCCGGTGAAACGCGGGTATCCTTTAACCAGGACCTGGGCTTCAATACCATCATCCGCAAGGTCGGGCGCCGCTCCTACAACGCCGACCAGATCGAAGAGGCCTACGGTGCCTCCGCGCGGGCTGAATTCGAAGCAGCCCAGTCCCGCGGGGAGATTTTCGACTACGAAGACATCATCTACGGAGAGCAAGGCTTTATTACGGACAGCCGCCTGCGGGTAAGCGGCGGAGACGACAAGACCAACTTCTTCGTCAGCAGCAGCTGGCGCGACGAAGCCGGCATCATCAAAAATACCGGTTACGAGCGCTTTACCGCCCGCCTCAACCTGTCGCACAAGATCAACGACCGCCTCCGCATCCAGTCGAACACCAACTACATCCGGTCGTCGGCTTCCCGCTCCTTCAGCGGCAACGAGAACGAGGGCGGCTTGTCCTACGGCTACACCCTGGCCTTCACCCGCGACTACGTCAACCTCTTCCCAGACGAAAACGGAAACTACCCGGATAACCCCAACTTTTCCGGCAACCCCCTGCAGACCCGCGACCAGACCCGCAACGAGGAATACGTGGACCGGGTGCTGGAAGGCATCAACATCAACCTGAACCTGCTGCAGACCAACCAGCACTCGCTGAACGTGGTCCTCAACGGGGGACTCGACTTTATCCTGAACAAGACCTTCGTCTACGTTCCGGAGAACTTCCAGTCGCAGCGCGGCCGCCAGAACGGCTTCATCGCCGAGGGCAAGAACGACCTGTTCAACTACAACTACAGCGCGATTGCCGTCCACGACTACTACACCGACGGGGGCATCAACTTTACCACCCAAGCGGGTATCACCTACATCAACCAGTCGGCCGACCAGCTGCTGAGCCAGACCACCCAGCTGATTCCGCTGCAGACCAACCTGAGCCGTGGTGCCGCCCAGGAAACGGACCAGACGCTGCTCAACGTCGAGGAGTTCGGTTACGTGGTACAGGAGGAAGTAAACCTCAATGACCGGATCATCGCTACGGCCGGCATTCGCTTCGACAAGTCTTCGCTGAACGGCGACCCCAACAAGCTTTATGCCTTTCCCCGCGCCTCGGTGGCGATGAACCTCCACGAGTTCGATTTCTGGACGATGGGCGGTGGTTTCGTCAACCAACTCAAGCTGCGCGCCGCTTACGGTGAAACGGGCAACAGCGCCAGCTTCGGCCGCCTCTTTACCTCCCTGACCAACACCAGCATCGGTGGTCGGGCGGGCTTCACCGTGAACGGACAGCAGGGCAACAGCGCCCTGGAACCGGAAACGAGTTCTGAAATCGAGTTCGGTACCGACATCGGACTGGCCGACAACAAGGTCAACATCACGGCTACCTACTACGTCCGCGACGTAACCAACCTGCTCTACGACCGCTCCCTGCCCACTTCGTCGGGCTTCAGCAACGAGATCCGCAACGACCTCGACCTGCGCAACCGCGGCTTTGAGTTCCAGCTGGGCCTTAACCCCCTCCGGACGCCGGCGGTCGACTACCGCACCACCTTCAACTTCTGGCTCAACCGCAGTGAGATCACTCGCCTCGGCGTGGTGGACGGAAGTGAAGGCAAGGACATCCCCAGCTTCGTGCCGACCGGTGTTGCCTTCGGACTTGGCCTGGGTACCTTCTACATCAACGAAGGTTCCCCGATCACCGGACTGTGGGAGAACGTGAACGGCGTACCCACCCAGACCGGCAATACGGAGCCCGATTTCCAGTTTGGCTGGAACAACAACTTCACCTTCTTCGAGAACCTGGACGTAAACTTCCTTTTCCACTGGCGGGAAGGCAGCGAACTGCTGAACCTGACCCGTCTGCTCACCGACCTGGGCAAAACCACCCCGCGGGAGTTTGACGACCTCGGCGGCTTCATTGAGGATGGTTCCTACTTCCGGCTCCGGGAGGCCGGCGTGGCCTACCGCTTCCCCCTGGACAATAAATTCATCAAGGGGCTGAAGGTCGGCCTGTCCGGCCGCAACATCTTCACGATCACGGACTACAGCAGCTACGACCCCGAGACTTCGGTCAAGGGCGGTGGCGGACTGTCGACCAACATCGAGGTAGCTCCCTTCCCCAGCAGCAAGCAGTTTTACCTGCAGATCGGACTGGACTTTTAATCAATCAACCTAACTCATTGCTTTCGGGCGGACCTGGCACCCGCGCCCGCGCCCGAAAGCCGGAAACTATAGATTTATGCAACCATACGTAATCATTCTGCTGGCCGCCCTGTCGCTGGCCCTGACGGGATGCGAAATCGAGGAACAATTCGACCCCAACGGTCCGAGCCTCAGCGGCGTACTCAACAACGCCACCGAAGTGGAACTCGACCTGTTGGCCACCGGCGTGGAGGCGGGAATGCGCAACGGCTTCACCAGCTACGTCACCGCCTCCGGTACGATCGCCCGCGAACTGTACATCTTTGACGCCGACCCCCGGAATACCGAGGACCTGCTCGGCAAGGAAGACCTGACGCTCGACGCCAACACCTTCTACATCACCGGCCCCTTCGGTTCCCGTTACGCCGTGGTCAAGAACGCCAATGTACTCCTGGAAGCCGTGGCCAATACCGACGCGGTGACGGAAGCGGAAAAGCAGGGCTACCGGGCCTTCGCCAACACGATCAAGGCGTATATGCTGAGTCAGGTGCTGGACCTCCTCGGTGACAACGGCGTCCGCGTTGACGTGGCCGACCCCGAAAACCTCGGTCCCTTCCTGGGCCGGGAAGCCGGCTACGATGCCATCCTGGCCCTGCTCGATGAGGCCCACGGGCAGCTGCAGGGGGCGGAATTTGCCTTTACCCTTTCCAATGGATTTGCCGGCTTCAATACGCCGGCCACTTTTGCCCGCTTCAACCGGGCCATTGCCGCCCGGGTGGCCACCCACGCGGGGCGTTACCAGCAGGCCCTCGCCTACGTGGAGGACAGCTTCCTGGACCTGGACGGTGATATCTCCGTCGGCCCGGAGCACATCTTCAGCACGGTTGCCGGAGACCTCCTCAATCCGCTCTTCAAGGCGCCCGGCCAGAGCGGCGACCAGATCATCGTGCATCCCCGCATCATCGAAAACGCCACCAATGGCGATAACCGCCTGAACAAGTTCCGCCGCCGTGTGCAGTCGACCAGCCAGGATGGCCTCAACGGAGATTTTGAAACGGCCCTCTACGCCAGCGCCACTTCGCCCATCGACATTATCCGCAATGAGGAGCTCATCCTGATCTACGCCGAAGCCAACATTAACTTGGGCAACCTGGAGGAAGCGGTCGACGCCCTCGACGTCATCCGCACGGCCGCCGGGCTGGATGAATACGATGGCCCCGAGACCCAGGAAGCCCTCATCGACGAGATGCTCTACCAGCGCTGCTACAGCCTGTGGGGTGAGGGGCACCGGATGTTCGACCTGCGCCGCTACGGCCGGCTGAACGCCCAGTTCCTGCCCATCGACCGGGCGGGCGACGACGTGTTCACCAAGTTCCCGATCCCCCTCTCCGAAGGGGTGTAGGCCCTGGCTATTCTTGATAAACGAAGCCCCGCTGCACGTGTGCAGCGGGGCTTCGTATTTGGAGACATGCCTTTACGTTACCGGACCTGGACAGAAAAAGCCCCGTTACAGCTGGGTAACGGGGCTTTTTGTGTTGAGTAGCGTCGGGGAAAGGGCAGGGTTACTGCAGGACGATGTCCTTCTCCTCGATCATCTTGCGCATGTTGATCAGGGCGTAGCGCATCCGTCCGAGGGCGGTGTTGATGCTTACGCGGGTGAGCTTGGCGATTTCCTTGAAGCTCATGTCGGCGTAGTGGCGCAGGATGACCACTTCGCGCTGCTCGGGCGGCAGGGCGTCGACGAGCTTGCGCACCTTGTCGTGGGTCTGGCTGCGGATCATGCCTTCCTCGGCATTGTCTTCGGGGGACTGGAGGACGTCAAAGATGTTGAACGTCTCGGTCTGTCCAACCTGGGGACGACGCTTGTTGCGGCGGAAGGAATCCACGCACATGTTGTACGAGATCCGCATGGCCCACTGAAGGAACTTGCCCTCGTGGTTGTACTTGCCGCGGCGCAGCGTGTCGATGATTTTGATGAAAACCTCCTGGAAGATGTCTTCCGCTTTGCTGTGGTCCTTCGTGAAAAGGTAGATGGAGGTGTAGATTTTCTGCTGGTGGCGGTTGAGCAATTCTTCGAATGCACGGTCTTGGCCAGCGAGGTAGAGGTTGATCAGTTCCTGATCATTGATTGACTTGACGTCCATAACTAACACAGTTTCAAATTGGGATTATTCCCCGAAGCGGGATCCGGCGCTAATGCCAGTGGCAGTTAGTGTAGACGTAAGACGATAGTAAGACTTTAGACGATGAGAAGGGGGGTGCAACCCCTTTGCCTTTCAAAGATAAGCAAATCCCGTGCACATACACAAAGTGCATTGTTGCCTTAACCGATTTTAACACGACCGGTTTCCCGGGATCGGAAAAAAGCAATGGGGGGGTGATAAATTTTTAAAAGCTTAGCTATCAATGGGTAAGGGGCGTATTGCCGCCCTCTGTACCCCATGATTCCAGGCCGAAGAAAGGTGAAAAAAAAGTGAAATTACATGCAAAAAAACCTCATTTAACTCCAATCTCCTCGTCTTTGAGTTCCTGGGACTCAGCCGATTGACGCGTGACATTAGGAGAATGGATCTTCTCAATGGTAGGAGTGTGAGAGAGGGCTCCGCCGGGAATTCAACAAATAGGCATTTAAAATATATGTTAATGTTGGATGGTATCTGAATATGAAAATGTATAAATTACACAAGATCAAGTTTTTGCACCCTTAATTTGTTCGTTCATATGATCATTTCATCCTGATTCGACTCGACCGGGGCCATCGCTGACGGGTACCTTGGAGTATGAAATCGACCGAAGCCCCCGAACTCACCCACCTGGATGCCGCCAATCGCGCGGACATTGCGGAGCTCTCCGCCCGGATCGTCGCCTATCAGCGTGGCCGGGAGGATGAAGACCGCTTCAAGCATTACCGGCTCACCCGCGGGGTGTACGGGCAGCGACAGATGGGCGTCCACATGTTCCGGACCAAGATCCCCTTTGGCCACATCACCCCGGACCAGTTGGTGGCCTTGGCCAACATATCCGAAAAGTACACGAACGGCCGCCTTCACATTACCACCCGGCAGAACGTTCAGCTGCACTACGTGAAGTTGAACGACAGCCCGGCCATCTGGCAGGAGCTGGTGGAAGCGGGGATGACCGCCCGGGAAGCCTGCGGCAACACGGTGCGTAACCTCACCGCCAGTCCGCTGGCCGGCGTTGACCCCGAGGAGCTGTTCGACGTGAGTCCTTATGTATACGCCGCCTTCGATTATTTCCTGCGCAACCCCATCTGCCAGGAAATGGGGCGCAAGATCAAGCCCGCCTTTTCGAGCAGCGACCGCGACAGTGCCTTCACCTACTTCCACGACTTTGGCTTCATCCCCCGCCTGAAGGACGGGCGCAAAGGCTTCAAGGTGGTCATCGGGGGAGGACTCGGCGCCGTATCCATGGTGGCTCACACGGCCTATGAGTTCCTGCCGGCGGATCAGATCATTCCCTTCATGGAAGCGTCGATTCGGGTATTCGACCGCTACGGTGAACGGGAAAAGCGGATGAAGGCGCGGATGAAGTTCCTGATCAAGGACCTGGGCTTCGACCGTTTCATGGAACTGGTACACGAGGAATGGCCCGCCATTGCGCACAAGTCCTACACCATCGACGAGTCGCTGGTGCCCCAGCTGGGGCAGGTACCCACTGACAACTTTCCCACCGCTGAAGCGGTGCACCCGGCCCTTTACAACGAGTGGTTGAAGACCAACGTACGGCCCCAGAAGCAGGAAGGCTACTACGCCGTTGCCGTGCGGGTGCCCCTGGGCAACCTGGAAGCCGAGCAGGCCCGACTGCTGGCTGGCGTCATCCGCGAGTACGCCAGCGACGACATTCGGCTGAGCGTTCAGCAGGGTATGGTCCTGCGCTACGTGCCACCGAGCGCCCTGCCCCACCTCTTCAATGGCCTCTACGCCCTGGACCTGGGGCTGCCCGGTTACGACACCACGGCCGACATCACGGCCTGCCCGGGCACCGATACCTGCGCCCTGGGGGTGACCAACTCCACCGGTCTGGCCCAGGTACTGGAGCAGCTCGTCCGCGACGAGTTCCCCGAGATGGTGAGTGAAGACGATATCCGGATCAAGATCAGCGGCTGCATGAACGCCTGCGGGCAACATATGGCCGCCAACATCGGCTTCCACGGTTCCAGCATCCGGGTCGGCGACCGCATTGCCCCCGCCATGCAGGTGGTCGTCGGTGGCGGCATAGCCCCGGATGGACGCGGCTTCATCGCCCAGAAGGTCATCAAGGTGCCCACCCGCCGGGTGCCCGAGGTCATCCGGATCCTGTTCCACGACTACAAGGCCGAATCCCGGGAAGGGGAATACTACAACGACTACGCCGAGCGGCAGGGCAAGCGCTACTTCTACGGCTTGCTCAAGCACCTGGGCGACACCGCCGACATCACCGACGAGGAATTCTACGACTGGGGACAGGACGAGGACTACAAGCAGGAAATCGGCGTTGGAGAGTGTGCCGGGGTAAGCCTGGACGTCATCGGGGCCATCCTGAACGACGCCACCAACAAGCTCACCGCCGCCGGGCGCAGCTTGGCCGGCGATGCCCCCGCCGATGCCAGCTACCACGCCTACTCGGCCATGGTTACCGCGGCCAAGGCCCTCCTCCTGGCCGAGGACGTGAAGTGCAATACCCACATCGGTATCCTGAACGACTTCCAGGAGCATTTCGGAGAGCGCTTCGCCGAAATCCGGGATTTCAAATCCTATGTACTGCGCATCAAGGGTACGGAGCCGAGTCCGGAGTTTGCGGCAGACTACATCGCGGACGCCCGCGCCTTCGTGACCAAGGCCATTGCCACCCGCGAGCGGCAGCTGGACAAGCAGGTCGTGAGTGAATACTACAAAGCATAGCCACCATGACCATCAAGCAGCAAACAGCCGCCCGCATCACCCTGGTGGGCGCCGGACCCGGAGACCCTGACCTGATCACCCGCAAGGGGCTGCGGGCCCTGGCCACCGCCGACGTGGTCCTCTACGACGCCCTGAGCAGCGACGAACTGCTCAACGAAACCCCGGACCACTGCCAGCGCATCTTCGTGGGCAAGCGGGCGGGTTGCCACTCCAAGAAACAGGAGGAGATCAACGCCCTGCTCGTGGCCACGGCCCGGGAGTACGGCCACGTGGTACGGCTGAAGGGAGGCGACCCCTTCGTCTTCGGCCGGGGGCAGGAAGAAAAGGCCTACGCCGAGGCCCACGGCATCCCCGTCGAGGTGGTGCCCGGCATCAGCAGCTGCATCAGCCTGCCGGAGTTGCAAGGCGTGGCTCCGACCAGCCGCGGCTACGCCGACAGCTTCTGGGTGATCACCGCCCACACCCGCAACGGGGGGCTGAGCGACGACCTCTTCCGGGCGGCCCGCTCCGGAGCCACGGTGATCATCCTCATGGGATTGGGGCGGCTCGACCAGATTTGCGCCCTCTGGGACGCCGAGGGGAGGGGCGACCTGCCGGCCATGGTGATCCAGAACGGCAGCCGGCCCAACGAACGGTGTTGGGTAGGTACCGTCAATGACATCGGCGAACGGGTGGCCGCCAACCGCGACCGGGGCCCGGGCATCATTGTACTGGGAGAAACCGTGCGGCAGCACCGCGACTTCCCCCAGACCGCACAACTCCTGGCCCTCGCGGATCAGGCCCATCAATCCGACCCTTCCCATGGATAATCCACTGTACCCCGCCTTCTTCCGACTGGACCGCCTGGAAATGCTCGTAGTGGGCGCCGGGCAGGTCGGGGAGGAGAAGCTGAGCTTTATCCTCAAAAGCAGTCCCAACGCCCGGGTAACCGTAGTGGCCCCCTGGATGGGGGAGGAGCTGCAACAGCTGCTGGACCGTTACGCGGCCGAGGCGGGGGCGCAGGTGCCGGGCGACGCCGTGGAAGCTCCGGCCGAAACCCCGGCCGGCCGTTGGCGTACCGCCGCGGGGGGGCGGGTGACCTGGTTCCGCCGTGAGTTCCACCCCGACGACGTGAAGGCGGTGGACCTGGTCATCGCGGCCACCAACTTCCACGCGGTGAACCGCCAGGTGTGGGAGGCCGCCAAGGCGGCGCGGCGGCTGGCCAACATCGCCGATACTCCTTCACTATGTGATTTTTACCTCGGCAGCATCGTCACCCGGGGCCCCCTGAAGGTGGCCATCAGCACCAACGGGCAGAGCCCTACCTTTGCCAAGCGCTTCCGGCAGTGGCTGGAGGCGGAGTTGCCGGCCGCCGAGACCACCGAACTGATTGATAACCTCAAGTTGTTCCGCGACCGGCTCACCGGCGACTTTCGCACCAAGGTGCGCGAACTGAATACCCTCACCAGCGGTTTACTTGCCCCGGCCCGATCGGGGCCCCGCCGCTGTCCCCCCGGTGGTTGTCTGCTGGCCGCCGGCTCCGAACCAAATGACCTTGGACCCGCGTCCCCGCCCGAACTGGACGGTAGCGGAAGTGAAAACCTGAATTGAAGATGAGTTTACCCCACTCCGAGACCGCCCTGAGCTTTGATCTGGCGGCCCTGAATGAAGAATTTGCCGCCCTGGACTTCCAGGAACGCATCCGGCGCCTCTACGATTACTTTCCGGTGAACGAGGTGCTGTTCACCTCCAGCTTCGGCACCAAGTCGGTGGTAATGCTGACCCTGGTCAGCCGCGCCAACGCCGCCCAGAAGGTCCACATCCTGAATACCGGCTATCACTTCCCCGAGACCCTGGCCTACAAGGATACGCTGGCCGAACTGACGGGCCTCGAGGTGGTGGAAATACTGCCCGACGAGGAACGCAACCGCCTGACCCGGGAAACGAAGATGTGGGAAACCCAGCCCGGCCGCTGCTGCCACTATAATAAGGTAATGCCCCTGAAGGCCGTCAAGGCTCGCCACCGCGTATGGATGTCCGGAGTACACAGCTACCAGACAATGAACCGCGCGGCCATGGAAATCTTTGAAGAAGTGGACGGGCTCATTCACTTTCATCCGCTCATCGACATTGAAGAGGGAGAGTTTCTCTACCTTCTGGAAAAGGACAAGCTACCCCGCCACCCCCTGGAGGAACTGGGCTACGGCTCCATCGGCTGTACCCACTGCACCAAACCCGGACAGGGACGGGCCGGTCGCTGGGCGGGCACCGAGAAAGACGAGTGTGGGCTCCACCTCTAACGGGTGCGTGAACCATCTGATTACTGACTAAAAGATCTATATATGATTTCCACGGATATACTGATCATCGGTGCCGGCCCCGTCGGACTCTTCACCGTCTTCGAAGCCGGTCTGCTGAAACTGCGTTGCCACCTGGTCGACAGCCTCGGGCAACCCGGCGGACAACTCACCGAGATCTACCCCAAGAAGCCGATCTACGATATCCCCGGCTACCCCAGCGTCCTGGCCGGGGAGCTGGTCGATAACCTGATGGAGCAGATCAAGCCCTTCAACCCGGGATTCACACTGGGCGAACGGGCCGAGCGGCTCGAGAAGGTAGGCGAAAAGATGTACCGCCTGACCACCTCTCGCGGTACGGTTATTGAAGCCCCGGTCATCTGCATCGCCGGCGGACTGGGCTGCTTCGAGCCCCGCAAGCCGCCCATCCCCAATATCGAACGCTACGAAGACCGTGGCGTGGCCTACGTGATCCGTGATCCGGAGGTGTATCGCGACAAGCGAGTACTGCTGGCGGGGGGCGGAGATTCGGCCCTGGACTGGACGATCTTCCTGGCCGACGTGGCCCGGGAGGTGACCCTGGTGCACCGTCGCGACAGCTTCCGCGGAGCCCTCGACAGCGTGGAGAAGGTACACGAACTGGCCCAGGCCGGCCGGGTGAACCTGATCACCAATGCCCAGGCCGTAGGCATCGTCGGCACTGATGAAGTACAGGGCGTGACGGTGAAGCACAAAACCGGAGAGGAGGTAGTGGTCGCCGTGGATGATTTCGTGCCCCTCTTCGGCCTTTCCCCGAAGCTCGGTCCGATCGCCGACTGGGGGTTGACCATCGACAAGAACGCCATCGAGGTGGATACCCGCGATTACAGCACCGGCGTACCCGGCATCTACGCTATCGGCGACATCAATACCTACCCGGGCAAGCTCAAGCTGATCCTGTGCGGCTTCCACGAAGGAACCCTTGCCGTTCAGTCGGCCTTCAGCTACATCTACCCCGACAAGAAACTAAGCTTCAAGTACACCACCGTAAACGGGATTGAAGGCCTCCCGAAGGAGGAGGAGGCAACGGTTACCGCCTAGACAGAAAAACCGGCCGTCCCCCAGGGGCGGCCGGTTTTTTTTGCGCGATACCCTGGAGCTGCCGATTAGCGAACCGGAATATTCCGGTCGACGCTGGCCTTCGTCATGACGAACGACAGAATGTCCCGGTTGAGTCGCTCCCGGTGGGTGTAGAACAAGCCATGGGGCGCGTTGTCGTACTTGTGGTAGATGGCGTTGGGCAGCACTTCGTGGGTGGCGTCGCCGCCGACTTCTGCCGGTACGATCTTGTCGTCCTCCCCGTGAATGATCAGGGTGGGTACGGTAAATTTCTTCAGGTCCTGGCGGAAATCGGTCTTGCCAAAGGCCGTGACGCAGTCGATCGTGGCCCGGCTGGATCCAAGCAGGGCCATGCCCAGCGTCCAGGACAGGAATTCGTCGCTGACGGGGTGGTTGAGCAGGCCAACGCCGTAGAAGTTCTTGGCCCAGGAAGCGAGAAAGTGGGGGCGGTCCTTGCGCAGGCCGTCGATCATACCCTGGAATATTTTCCAGTTCACGCCGTCGTGGCCGTCGGTTTCCAGCATATAGGGGGTAACGGCGCTGATGAGGATGGCCGCCGAAACGCGGTCTTCACCGTACTTGCCGATGTAGCGGGCGATCTCGCCCCCACCCATGGAGAAACCGACCAGGGTAGCGTCGTGGAGATCCAGTTCGGTGAGCACGGCGTGGAGGTCGTCGGCGAACGCATCGTAATGATAGCTTTCGCCCACCCGGGATGAATGGCCGAAGCCCCGACGGTCGTAGGCGATGCACCGCAGCCCCTCCCGGCTCAGGGGTTCGAGCTGGTACTCGTACATGTCGCCGTTGAGGGGCCAGCCGTGAATAAATACTACGGGTTTGCCGCTGCCGTATTCCTGGTAGCGGAGCTTTATTTCCTTGCCCGACGCCTGGTCGGTGGTCTTGATGAATAGCATTGGGTGCAATTATGAGGTCGTGGAGGTGAAAAGCACCTCCACCGCTTAAAGGTCAATGCACCGGGGCTTGTTTACCCTATGTGCCGGCTGACGGACAGGCCGTCGCGGATGGGCAGGGTGACCGATTCCAGGCGGGGGTCGCTGACCACCATTTCGTTGTATTCCCGCAGTTTCCGGGCGGTGCGGTCGGGGGTGGAGCGGCCCGCCTTGCCGTCCCAGAGGACGTTGTCGGCCAGGAGGAGTCCACCCGGCGAAAGCCGGTCCACCAAGGCGGACAGGTAGGCCGGGTAGCCCCGCTTGTCGCCGTCCAGGAAGACCAGGTCGAAGGAGCCCGGCAGGGTAGGGAGGAGATGGCGGGCCTGCCCCTGGTGCAGGGTGATGCGGTCGGCGAAGGGAGAATGTGCAAAATGGCGGCGGGCCAGCAGGGCAATTTCGGGATCCCCCTCGATGGTATCGATCCGCCCTCCGGGGGCGAGGCCCTCCGCCAGGCAGAGGGTGGCGTAGCCGGTGAAGGTGCCGATCTCGAGGATCCGCCGGGGTTGCTTCAGTTTCGAGAGCATGGCCAGCAGCCGCCCCTGTAAGCGGCCGCTCATCATCTGGGGAGCCAGGGTTTTCAGGTGCGTCTGCCGCTCGACGTACTCCAGGTAGTCGGGTACGGGCCCGCTCAGGGCCTCGGCGTATTCGGTCAGGGGATCGATCCGGTCGCGCATACTGCTACCAGGCGTTGGGGTCGGTGAGGGGGCGGGGGCGGATGGCTCTTTTGGTGGCTACCCGGCGGCACTGCCGCTCGTACAGCAGGCGGGCGAGGGCCCGGTGGGGTGGAGTGTCCGCGGCCGGGGAGCCGAGTGCCTGCTGCACCTCCTGCTCGTTCAGGTCGAGGGTGTAGCAGAGGCTCATCAGGTATTCCGGGCGGAGGCGCAGCGCCTCGTCGACGCGGTCGGCGAGCCAGTTCAGCAGCTCGGCTTCCGTCATTCCCCCTTCCGGGAGGGGGAAGTCGCGGCGCAGCAGTTCCAGGGCGGTGGGATCGGCGGGTTTCACGCCCCAAAGATAAGAGGGCCGCCCCCGAACGGGAGGCGGCCCTCTGTGAAAGCTGGTAACCCGGGGGTTACTTCAGTTCCAGCTCGGTGGTACCTACCAGGAAGCCTTTGTTGTAGAGCTCCACGGTGTAGGTGCCCTCCATGTACTCCTGGCCGGGTACGTTCCACTCGGCGCAGTGGTTGGCGGCGTCGCCCTGGAAGTTGAAGGGTACGCTCTTGGTGTAGGGTACCTGCTCACCCTGGTCGGTGGTCAGTACGCCACTGCCGGCGGATTCGATGCTCATGGTTTCACCGTTGGGGTTGATGATGCGCATCTGGAAGGTTTCCTCACCGGCGGCGGCTACGGCGTTGTCCAGGCTGTTAAAGCAGACGTAGATGCGCTCGACGTTTTTGGCGTTGGTACGACCTACCCAGCGACCGCTGTTGCGCTGCTTCTGGCCTTCGGCGGTGATGTTGTTGGTCTTGATGACGCTGGCCACGTTGACCTTGCGGCTCAGTTCGCTGTTGCGGTTGGCGAGTTGCTCGCGCTCGCTGACCAGAACGGCACGCTCAGTGTTGAGCTGCTGGTTGGTCTGCTGGCTCACCTGGAGGTCGTTGCTCAGCAGGTCGCGCTCGTTGGCGATGCGGTCGCGGTCCTCGGTGAGCTGGGCGTTCTTCTGCCGCAGTTCCTCGAGTTCGGCCAGGTAGCCGGTGGTCTTCGACTTCAGGTCGGCCAGTTCACGACGGGCGGCGGCGAGGTTGCGGCTGTCGCGGGTCAGGCTGGTGATCTTTTCGTTCTGCAGGCGGAGTTCCTCCTTCTGCTGGTCGATGAGGGCGTTCAGCTCCTGGTTGCTGCCACGCATCTCCTCCAGTTCGGCCAGCGACTCGTAGTACTGCTTCTCGGCCTGGGCCTTGAACTGCTCCATCTCTACGAGCTCGGTCGAGAGTTGGGCGTTTTCGGTACCGCGGTTCATGAAGCTGATGCCCAGTACCGCCAGGGCGATAAGGAGTACCGCGATGATGCCCGCGAGCAGGGGCGTACGGTTCTTCTGGGACTTGGGAGCAGGGGTGAACTTGGGATCCGGATTATTCTGATAAGTTGCCATAGGGGCGTTGGTTTGATGATGGGCTGCCGCAAAAAATGTGCAACAGGCGGGCAGCCCAGATGAGGTCTGTTTTCTTCGTCAGACGGATTACTAAACGCGTGGTCACGGATTAGTATTACCAAATAATGTTAAAGTTTTCCATTCGCATATTCCCCGCGGCAGGCAAATCGAGGCCCTACCCGGACACAGCGGTACGGTTTCCCGGGGCTGATCGTCTATCTTTCTGCCATGACACACGCCCACCGCGCCGCCGCCTTTTTGCAGAATGAAGACCGGGCCAACTGGCACGACCAATCCCTCTGGCACGTCCGATCCAAGCGCGACGGCAGCATCGCAGGGATCCCCGAGTGGGAGTCGCTGCGTCAACTCGGTTCCGACATCAAGGACAACGTACTCAGTAACCTGGACACCTACCTCGAGGCCTTCGAGGAGAAGGCAACCGCCAACGGAGTGACGGTGCACTGGGCCACCGACGCCGAGGAACACAACCGCATCGTCCACGGCATCCTGCACCGCCACGCCGTTGACCGCATCGTAAAGTCGAAGTCGATGCTCACCGAGGAGTGCCACCTCAATGAATACCTGGAAGCCCGGGGTATCGAGGTAGTCGACACCGACCTCGGGGAGCGGATCATTCAACTCAGGTCCGAACCTCCCAGCCACATCGTCATGCCGGCCATCCACCTCAAGAAGGAGGAGATCGGCCAGCTTTTCCACGAGCACCTGGGCACCGAGGCGGGCGCCAGCGATCCCCAGTACCTCACCGAGGCGGCGCGGCAGCACCTGCGGGAGAAATTCCTGGCCGCCCGGGCCGCCATCACGGGTGTCAACTTCGCCGTGGCCGAAACCGGCGGTGTGGTGGTTTGCACCAATGAGGGGAACGCCGACATGGGCGTCCACCTGGCCCCCGTACAGATTCACTGCATGGGCATCGAAAAGATCATTCCCCGGGCCGAGCACCTCGGGGTGTTCACCCGCCTGCTGGCCCGCAGCGCTACCGGTCAGCCCGTCACCATCTACACCAGCCACCACCACCGGCCGAAACCGGGGGGGGAGATGCACGTGGTGATCGTCGACAATGGCCGCACTACCCAGCTGGCGCGGGAGGATTTCCGTAACAGCCTCAAGTGTATCCGCTGCGGGGCCTGCATGAATACCTGTCCCATCTACCGCCGCAGCGGTGGCCACAGCTACGACCACACCATTCCAGGGCCGATCGGCAGCATCCTTTCTCCCGGTATCGACCTGAAAAAGCACGGTGACCTGGCCTTTGCCTCCACCCTTTGTGGCAGTTGCTCCGATGTGTGCCCCGTCAGGATCGACATCCACGACCAGCTGTACAAATGGCGACAGATCGTCAGCAAGGAAGGCCATCTGCCGGCCACCAAGCGTCTGCCGCTGGCGGGGGCCGGGACGGTGCTGCAGCACAGTGGGCTGTACAATTTCATGGGGCAGGCCGCGCGGGTGGCCCTGCGGATGGCGCCGCGGGCCCTGGTCTACAACCGGCTGAACGCCTGGGGAGCAAGCCGGGAACTGCCCGAGGTGCCCGCCGAAAGTTTCAAGCAGTGGTACAACCGCAACAAAAATGACAAAGCGTGAGCAGCAAAGCCTCCATCCTCGAACGCATCCGGGCCGCGAAGCCGGCCGACCGGCCCCTGCCCAGCCTGCCCTCCGATCCCCCCGCCGCCCTCGCCGAATGGGAGGAAGCCTTCCGTACCGTGCTGGCGGCCAGCAAGACCACCTTCATCACCCGGGAGGAGATTCCCGGGTACGTGGCCGCGAGCGGGGCGAAGACCATCGTCTCCACCCGGCCGGAGTGTGATGGCAACCTGGATCCCCGCACCGTAGCAGATCCCCTGCAACTGGCCGGGGTAGACGTAGCCGTGCTTTCCGCTCGCCTGGGGGTAGCCGAAAACGGGGCCCTCTGGGTGAGCGAGGAGGAGGCCGTACACCGGGTAATGCCCTTCATCACCCAGCACCTGGTGCTCGTGCTGGAGCGGGAGCAGCTGGTGGGCACCATGCACCAGGCCTACCGCCGGATTGATATCGCCGCGACCGGCTTCGGGGTGTTCATCGCCGGACCGAGCAAGACGGCTGACATCGAGCAAAGCCTGGTAATCGGCGCCCACGGGCCACGGAGCTTGGCGGTGTGCCTCTGCTGAGTGGCGGCCAATGACAAAAGCCCGGCCCCCCTGTGGTAGGTGGGGCCGGGCTTCCGATACATGCTGAATCGCCAGTCGGACTTAGACGCGACGCTCCTTGATGCGAGCTTTCTTGCCCACGCGGTCGCGCAGGTAGAACAGGCGGCTGCGACGCACCTTGCCGTGCTTGACGACGGAGATGTTGTCGATGCTGGGCGACGACATCGGGAAGATCCGCTCAACACCAACGCCGTTGGACATCTTGCGTACGGTGAAGGTCTTGGTGAGGCCTTCTCCCTTGATCTGGATCACGTCGCCGCGAAACTGCTGAATCCGCGACTTTTCACCCTCAGTGATGAGGTAGTCGACCACGATAGTGTCACCGGCGCGGAAGGCGGGAAATTCTTTCTTTTTGCTGACTTGTTCGTGTACGAAGGAGATGGCGTCCATGGCTGCTTTAGATTTATACCGCTCGTTGCGGCCCGCAAAGGTAAGATTAATATTGGCAAACAACAAACGTCATGGTCTACTAATTTGGGCCCTACCGGATACCGGCCCGCCGGGCCACCCGGTTGTTAAATCACGTACTGCATAAAGATGCCATACGTTTAATGGCTGTACGTTACTTTAACGGGACCTTATTAACTCTCTCCCCGACCGGAACGTTTTATGTTCCATTTAGACCCTCGGTTATGAAAACGCTCTTCCTCATCCTGGCCATTGCCCTCACGCCCATCCTGGCGACGGATACGGCCACCGCACAATCCCTCGGCGCCATCACCCAGGCCCTGGGCAAGGGCGATACCGATGCCCTGTCAGCCCTGATGGACGGTGAAGTGGAACTGAGCCTGCTGGAAGACGAAAACCTCTATTCCCGTGACCAGGCCAGGAAAAAGCTGGCCGCCTTTTTTGCCACCCACAAGCCCTCGGGCTTCAGCCAGGTACACCAGGGCTCCTCCAAGTCGGACAACGCCGAATACTGCATCGGTAACCTGTCTACCAGTACCGGTGCCTTCCGGGTGTACATCTACGTGGCCAAGCAGGGCGAGCGGATGCTCCTACAGGAATTACGTTTCGACCGCGAGTAGCGCCGCCCGGGCAATTTCCGCCAGGTCCTGATCACGCATGCAGCGAAAGTGCCCGCGAGGACAGGCCGGATAACCAATCTTGGAACAGGGCCGGCACCCCAGGCCGGCAACCTCCGCTTGGGTGTGCGGTTGCCCCCCGGGTAGGTAGGGATACATGCCGAGGGCGGGCACGGTGTTGCCCCACACGCTGACGATCGGTTTGCGGAAAGCTGCCGCGACGTGCATCAGCCCCGTGTCGTGGGTAATCACCACCGCCGCCTGGCGAACCAGATCCGCCGAACCGTTCAGCGAATACCTTCCGCAGGCGTTCTTAATGTGGCCTCCCGTGGCGGCGATCCGCTCGCCGAGCGCTGCTTCGTCCGGCCCGCCCAGCAGTACGATGGGGGAGGGGATGCGCGCGCAGACTTCCACCAGCTGGTCTTCCTCCAGCCGCTTGGTGGCGTGGGCCGCTCCGATGACGAAAGCCACGAAGGGGCGGTCGGGCCCCGCCACCGCTTCTTCCGGCCCGATAAAGTAGTCGAGTCCGCCGCCGTCGTTGGTCACCCCCAGCGGGGCGGCCGCGTCCAGGTAGCGGTCCACGATGTGGCGATCCGGCATCCGATCCACCTTCAGGCGGGTCAGCAGCAGCTTGCGAAAATTGAGCTTGTCGAAGGTGGTCACCCGGGGCGGGCGGCGGCCCCGCCGGAGTTGTCCCCATCGCAACCGTTGCTTCAACTCCAGGGTGCGCAGGTTCCCGTGGAGGTCAATCAGGTGGGTAAATCCTTCAGCTACCAGCTCCGCGGCGATTTCCGACAGGTCGCGGCGGATGGTCCACAGGCGGTCCAGGTAAGGATTATGCTTCAGGGTGGCGGCAAAGGCCGCTTTGGTCAGGAAATGTACTTCGGATCCGGTCTGCTGCTTCAGACAGCGAATGACCGGGCTGGTCAGCACGATGTCTCCGATGGAGGAGAACCGGACGATCAAAACCTTGCTGCGGTCGGAACTGGGGGCGATGGGGGACGGCGGTTGGTCAGCAGCTACTGGGGTGAACGGGAAGGTAAAGCCAGGGGGGCGGCATCCAGCAGGCCCTGCAGGGTGGTGGGGTCGATCTGCGGCAGTTCCGGTAGACGAGCGAGCACGGGGGCCCCGGAAAGCTGAGTAATGATGCGCTCCGACTCGGGGTTTTCCCCTCCGCTGAAGACGATGCCCGCCAGTTCCATCCCCCGGCCCTTCAGCACTTCGAGGCTCAACAGGGTATGGTTGATGCTGCCGAGGTAATGTCGGGAAACCAGGATTACCGGCAGTCCGAGGCGGGCGGCCAGGTCGATCATGCAGTCGGTTTCGTTCAGGGGGACGAGCAGGCCGCCGGCCCCTTCCACCAGCAGGGGGCGCCCGGTGGGTTCGGGCAGCCGGAAGTCGTCGAGCTCGATGGATAGTCCGTCGAGGTGGGCAGCGTAGTGCGGACTGGCCGGGGTACGCAGACGGTAGCGCTCGGGGTGGTACCGATCGGCGGGCAGCCCGGTCCACTGCCGTACCCGGTCGCGGTCGCCGAAGTCCAGGTCGCCGGCCTGCACCGGCTTCCAGTAGTCGGCCCCGAGGGCGAGCTGGAGGTAGGCACTGGCTACCGTTTTTCCGACTTCGGTACCGATGCCGCTGACGAAGTAGGCGGGCTGACTCATACGACGGGTTCGCGGGTTTCGGCCCGGATCATGGACGCCAGGGCGTTGATCCAGCGTGGGTCATCGTTGAGGCTGGGCACCAGGTCGATGCGCTCTCCGCCCCATTTCTGGAACTCCTCCTGGTACTCCACCCCGATTTCGATGGTGGTCTCCAGGCAGTCGGCTACGAAGGCCGGACTAAAGCAAAGGATTTTCTTTGCGCCCCGCTCCTTGGCCCATTCTT
This sequence comes from Neolewinella marina, assembly GCF_002631205.1. Lineage (GTDB taxonomy): Bacteria > Bacteroidota > Bacteroidia > Chitinophagales > Saprospiraceae > Neolewinella > Neolewinella marina. The sequence continues at coordinate 428,076 of NZ_PDLO01000002.1, read as the reverse complement.
CCAGGACGTCGATGGTGTACGGCTTGGCCCAGTCGTCGAAACCCAGCCGGCTCTGGAAGCTGGTGGTGTAGCGGTCGGGGGTGAAGCCCAACTCCTCGGCGATGGCGCGGGTAGTGGCGTGGCACTGGGCACTGTAACAGAACTGATTGACCCGGGAGATGCTGTTGCAGCAGCCCTCTACCACGTAACAGTGGTTGCAGTCGTCGGCCTTTTTCAGCTGCCGCTGGGGCAGTCCGTGGTAGCTGAAGACCACGTGGTCGTACTGGTCCAGGTCACCCAGGTCGCGGGCGTTGTCGGCAAACACCCGGATCAGCTCGGGCTGCTCGTAGTAGGAGTTGACGAACTGTACCGGAGGGATGGTCTGCCGCCGGGAGAGGACGCGCATGACCTCCTGGTGTACCGAGCCCGTAGTGGCACTGGCGTACTGGGGGAAGAGCGGAAACACCAGGATACCCGATACCTGCTCGGCGAGCAATTCGTCCAGGGCGGATTCGATGCTGGGGTTTTGGTAACGCATGGCCAGGCGGACGCTGTAGTCTTCGCCCAGGGCCCCGGCCACCCGTTCCGTAACCACTTCACCATAATACTTCAGGGGACTGCCGTTTTCCGTCCAGAGTTCCTGGTACAACTTGGTGGAGCCCCCGGCCTTGAAGGGGTTCACGATTCCGGAGCGCACCGGCGCAATGATGCCGCGCACCAGCAATTGCTGGGCCACACCGGGGAGGTTGTCGATTACCCGGGGGTCCGTCAGGAACTCCCCGAGGTAGCGGTTGACGGCCGACGGGGTAGGGGCATCGGGGGTGCCGAGGTTGACGAGCAGCACGCCCTGTTTACCGTAGTGCGACTGGAGGGCCATAGCGAGAGCAATTTATGGGTATGAGCTACTAACCCCGCAGCCGGCTTTCGGTTGTATGCCCAAAAGATCCATGGCATTATCTCTCCGCGCCTGGCGCCTCATCCTGTTGGTCACCTTCCTGCTGGTTCCCCTGGCCAATTACCTGCCCATTTTACTCTACGTGCCCCAGGACCAGTTCACCGACGGTACGGACACCCGGGTGGACGCGGCGGGATACGCCTTCAGCATCTGGGGGGTGATCTTCACCGGGATGATCCTCTTTGCGGCCCTGCAGTTGCGGGTGGCCGCGGCGGATGAGCACCTGCGGCGGGCCTACCGTTTTCTGGTGGTGGCCGGCCTGGCCAGTATAGCCTTCGTGCCCATCAGCTTCGGCAGCAATTACCTGTGGGGGGCGGTCGACCTGCTCTGGCACCTGCTGGCCCTCATCGGGGCCTACACGGCACTGCGGGCCCACGTGCGCGTGGCGGGGCGGCCCCAATACGGCTGGACCTATTTCGCGCCGTCGCTTTATCTGGGATGGATCAGTGCCGCCACGGTCATCTCCCTGGCCCTGGCTTTACAGCAGGTAGGCGTGGATTTCCCGCCAGACACCGCCGTATGGATTGCAACCGCCCTGGTCGTCGTGCTGACCCTACTGGGGGTGTTTTTGGGCGGCCGCAGCGATGGCTTTTATGGCTTCACCGTGGCCTGGGCCCTGGTAGCCATCGCCGTGGAGCAACGGGATGCCGCTCCCATTTTCTGGGCGGGGCTCGCGGGTGCCGGGGTACTGGCGATCCAGGGCATATTCCGCTTGGTAGGGCAGCGGCCTTTCTTCTATGCTACCTGGCCGGGGAGCCGTTCCGCCTGAACGCCCCCCGAATTTTCACAATCTTTGTGCTTTCCCCGGCCCGCGGGCCCCGACCTCTATCCCCGTGGTAAACTCCACCGTAGCCAAGCTTCTCCTCGCTCCCGTTTCCCTGCTCTACGGCATGGGGGTTGGCTTCCGGAACTGGGCCTACCGGCGGGGCATCCTGCGGGGCATCTCCTTTTCCGTGCCGGTGATCAGCGTGGGGAACCTCTCGGTGGGCGGGGCGGGCAAGACCCCCCACATCGAATACCTGATCCGCCTGCTGAATCCCTACCTCAACCTGGCCACCCTCAGCCGGGGGTACCGCCGCAAGACCCGCGGCTTTCTGGTCGTGCGTCCCGAGATGACCGTGGAGGAAGTTGGCGATGAGCCCCTGCAGTATGCCCGCAAGTTTCCCGACGTAACCGTTACGGTAGTGGAGGAGCGGGCCTTCGGCATTCCCGAAATCGTGGGTCGCCGCCCCGATACCCAGCTGGTGCTGCTCGACGATGCCTTCCAGCACCGGGCGGTACAGCCGGGGCTCAACATCCTGCTCACCCAGTACGAGCTGCCCTTTACCCGCGACTACCTCCTGCCCAGTGGGCGGCTGCGGGAGTGGCGCAGCGGCTACGAGCGCGCCGACGTGATCATCGTGAGCAAATGCCCGCCCGACCTCGACCGCGCCGCGGCCGATGCCCTGGTGGAGGAGATCCAGCCCCTGGCACACCAGCGGGTGTTTTTCAGCTATTACGATTACGGGGCACCGTATTATATGCTCGACCCCCGCTACCGCTTGCGGATGGAGGAGGGGATCGACGTGCTGCTGATCTCGGCCATTGCGAACACGGATTACCTTTTACAGCACCTGCGCTCCGCCGCCCGCACGGTACGCAGCCTGGAGTACGCAGACCACCACTACTTCACGGGCAATGACATCAGTAACCTGCAACGCAGGTTCGCCGAAATGAGCGGCCGCCACCGGGCCATTATCACCACCGAAAAGGACGCTACCCGCCTGGAGGCCTACCGGGAGATTTTCGCAACTGAAAAGCTTCCCGTCTTCGTGCTGCCCCTGGAAGTGAAGTTCCACTTCGGGGAGGGGGCGGCCTTCGACGAACTGGTGAAGGACTACCTGCTCAATTTCCGCGCCTGATGCGGTGAATGGCCCCGGGCCCCGCGGATTATCCCTTACTTTGCAGCCCCTTACGCAACTGCTATGTCGAAGCCCTTCTTCTGGGTCCTGCACTTTATGAGCCGCTGGATGCTGCGGATCTTTTACCCGTCGATGGAAACGGAAGGCGTAGCCCATGCCAACCACCCCGGCCCCACCCTCCTCTGCGGCAACCACCCGAATACCCTGGCGGATCCCCTGATGTCGGGCATCCACCTCGACCATCAGACCTACTTCCTGGCCAACGCCGGACTGTGGCTCAATCCCGTCATGGCCTTCATCATCGACCCCTTCTGTATCCCGGTGGCCCGGCCCAAGGACAAGGAGGCCGGCGCCGACAAAGGCAGCAAGGACGAGGTGTTCAACCGGACCTTCCAGGCACTGGAATCCGGCAAGATCATGTACATCGCTCCGGAAGCCTACTCCGAACTGGAGCGCAAACTCCGCAAGGTGAAGGCCGGGGCGGCCAGCCTGGCCCTCGAGGCCGAATCGCGGAACAACTGGCGGCTCGGCGTCACCCTCCAGCCGGTGGGCATCAACTACGAAAGTCCTACCACCCCCTTCAGCCGGGTATTCGTGCGCTACGGCGAACCGATCGTGGCCGCGGAATGGCGGGAAGCGTACGAGAAAAGCCCGATGCGCGCCGTGCGCGGGCTGACCAACCTGCTCAGCGACCGGATGCAGTCGCTGCTGATCCACACCCAGAACAAGACGGAGGAACGGTGCCTGCGGCGCATCGAGCGTAGCGTACAGAACGACCGCCCCCTGTCGGTCTCGGCCCACCACTACCGAACCCAGGCGATCCTGGAATGGCTGCGTGAGGTGCCCGCCGAACGGCGGACGGAGCTTTGCGAACTGGCGGCGGAATACGACGGTCTGCTGCGGGAGACCGGTCGGTCGGACCTGCGCTTCAGCACCCACCCCCGCCGGACCTACGCTCCCGGCCTGATCCTGGCCCTGCCGTTCTTCCTTTACGGATTGCTCAATCACCTCCCCTGGATGCTGGCCATGCGGGGCATCTGGAATGCCCTGGGCATCGACCGGGGATACAAGGCCACGGTACTTACGCTGGGGTCGTGGATCCTGCTTCCCATCATCTACTTGCTGCAGACCCTCCTGTTCAACTGGGTCTACCCCGGGGGCATCGGTTGGCTGTACCTTCTGAGCCTGCCCGTTTCCGGATTGTTCGCGCTGCGCTACTGGGTCACCTACCGGCCCTTCTGGCTGGGGCGCCTGGCGGGGAAGGACAGTGCGGACGACCGGCTGCGCGAGCTCCGCAATTCCCTCATGAGCCAACTCCCACAGTGGGACGATGCCACTCCCGCCACCAGCCGGGCCACCCTGTCTTAGCGTATGGATCTGGCAATCCAAATCGGCATATTCGTAGTTGCGATCGGGGTCCTGTTGTGGTCCAGCGACCGCTTCGTGGAGTCGGCCGAGCGCATCGGCCTCTCCCTGGGCATCAGTCCCTTCATCATCGGGGTGACCATCGTGGCTTTCGGCACCTCCCTGCCGGAACTGGCCACCAGCATCGTCTCGGTACTGGAGGGGGCCAGCCAGATCGTGGTGGGCAACGTGGTGGGGTCCAACATTACGAACATTGCCCTGGTCCTGGGCCTGACGGCGGTGGTGGTGCGCAACATCGACCTGGAGTACAACCTCTGGCACATTGACATTCCCTTCCTGTGGGGTAGTGCCTTCCTGCTGTATTTCGCCGTCATGGACGCGAGCCTGTCCCTGTTCGAATGCTTCCTGTTCATCGGGGGCATCATCATTTTCCTCGGCTACAGCCTCAAGGACCAGGAGCGGCCCGCCAAGGAGGATCGACCGAGTGCCAGCGTAAAGGATTACCTGCTGCTCCTGCTGGGCGGCGGGCTGGTGAGCGTTTCCGCTACCTACGTGATCTCCTCGATCACCACCATCAGTGCAATACTGGACATTGCCCCCACCGTAATCGCGCTTTCCGCGGTGGCCGTCGGCACGAGTCTGCCCGAAGTGGCGGTCAGTCTGGCGGCGGCGCGCAAGGGCAAGGCTTCCATTGCGGTGGGCAATGCCCTGGGGTCCAACATCTTCAACACCTTCCTGGTGATGGCCATTCCGCGGTTCTTCGGTGAGCTGGTTATCCCGGACAGCATCATCACCGTTTACCTGCCCCTCATGATCGTCATGACGGTGCTGCTGGGCGTGATGAGCAACAACCGGAAGATCACTCGCTGGGAGGGCTACGTTTTACTGTTGTTTTACGCTTGGTACTTCTCGGCGATCATCCAGGAGGTGGGGTAGGGGGTTTGTAATACCGTACTGTGATACTACCCACCCTGGCTATTTCTACCCCGCCGTGACAGAATCATTTTTACCGTAATTTATCTTTGTGGCCGTTTCGACCCCATCTATGCTGCAGCATTTTCACATTCTTACGCTTACTCACCGCAATGCCAAACTCAAGGAGATCGGCGAGCTGGTGACCGCGTTTGAGGGCCAGGACGGTCTGCGCGATCGCCTCACCCGCCTGCGGGAGGAGGGGATGGTGGAGGAAGTGTTCTACGCCTCGACCTGCAACCGCCTGCTGTTGCTGTTTACCACCGACCGGAGCGTCGACGATGATTTCAAGCGGAACCTGCTGACCGAACCCATCGAGGGGCTGCAGCGCCTCCGCCACCTGTCCGGCCTGCGGGCCATCAAGCACCTCTACGAAGTGGCCGGCTCCATCGATTCCCTGGTCGTGGGGGAGCGGCAGATCCTGGGGCAGCTGCGCGAATGCCAGGAGCGCTGCCGCGAGTGGCGACTGATTGGCGACGACCTGCGCATCATCACCAACCAGGCCGTACTGGCCGCCAAGGACATTTACGCCAACACCCGCATCGGCGAGAAGTCGGTTTCCGTGGTGTCTCTATCCATGCAGGAGCTGCAGCGGTACGCACCCAGCCGGAAGTCCCGCATCCTCCTCGTAGGTGCCGGACAGACCAACGTGCTGGTCACGAAATTCCTTCGCAAGCAGGGCTACAGCAACGTCACCGTAGCGAACCGTACCCCCGAGCGGGCCCGGCAGCTGGCCGCGGGCTTCGAGAACGGCCAGGCCATTCGCCTGGACGAACTGCACACCTACACCGGTGGGTTCGACGTACTCTTCGTCTGTACCGCGGCCTCGGAGGCAACCGTTACCCCGGAGCGCTTCGCGGCTTTGCTGGCCGGAGAGTCGCCCGTGGGTAAAATCGTAGTCGACCTCGGCGTTCCCGCCGACGTCGCCGAGGAAACGGTGCGCGGCTACGACTTCACCTACATCTCCATCGAGCACCTGCGCAGCCTGGCCGAAGAGAATATGGACTTCCGCCGCCGGGAAATCGAAGTGGCCCAGTCGATCATCGCCCGCCACCTCACCGAAACGGAAACCATTTATCAGACCCGCCTCATTGAGCGCGCCATGTCGGAGGTACCCCAGCGCATCAAGCAGATCCGCCACACCGCCGTCAACAAGATTTTCCGCAAGGAACTCGCCGATCTTGACCCCGAAACCCGCGAACTCATGGACCGCATGATGCTGTACATGGAGAAGCGGTGTATTGGCATCCCCATGCAGGCAGCCCGGGAGGCGGTAGTGCGGTGATCCCCGGTCCGCTGGTTTCCATTTGTATTTCTACCTGAAGCTTTCCACCCGAATCAAGCCCCCTTCCTACGGCTCCTTCACCGAGCCTCCCATTACACCCACGCCAGAGTGGCGCAGGCAGGGCCTAGCGCAGTACGTTGCAGGTAAGCAGTAAGGTAGTGTTCCCCTAAGCCAGTTGCCGGTTCTCCTCGAACTGCCGGCGGATGACGTCCTGGACGGAAACGTCTTCGATCTTGGCCTGCAGCCAGCTCGGGATGTCGAGGTAGGTGAAGGGGCGGGATTCGAAGGGCTTCTTGGCCACTTCGTCGAGGCGGCTTTTCAGCTCGATGAATTCATCGCGCAGGTCTTCTTCCCGGATGCGCGGGATGCGGCGCAGGAAGCGGAAGATGATTTGCTGGATCTCCTGGAGGTGCTCGACCTTGGAGAGGAAGCGGTACACGCTCTTCACCTGGTACTCCACCAACTGGACGTTACCCATCTCGAAATGGCAGATGAGGCTCAGTATCCGGGCGTAGGCCTGGATGTCGGAGCGGTAGTTCGGGCTGCGCTGGTTGATGATGAGGTTGAGGTAGTCGATGGCCGTATCGTTGTCTCCGGCCCCGAAGTACAGGCAGGCGATGCGGTAGTAGAAGACCATGTGGCGGTGGTCGTCCCAGTTGTAGCGGTTGTCCTCGATCACTTCCATGATCTGGGGCACCAGTCCGAGCCCCTGGCTGAAGGTGCCCTCCATGTAGTGGCGGCGGATCTGGTGGTCGAACTGGTAGAGGTGGTACAGTCCGGCCACGTTCACGTTGTTGGTGAGGTCGAACTGGTGGGGGAAGAGATCCAGGCTCTGCAGCTCGGCGATGAATTTATCGTACTGCCACATGTTGAAGAGGGTCGCCAGGTGGTTGTGCAGCCCTTTCAGGTACAGGGGGGCGTTGACCTCGATCATTTTGGGGTTTTCCCGGAAGAGGTCGACCCACCGCTGGGTGTAGCGGTAGCAAAGGGGGTACTCCTGGCGGATGAGGTGCATCCAGGTGTAGCTCTGGCAGTAGTAGATCTTGCCCCAGAAATCCAGGTCCTCGAAGTCTACCTGCGGGAGGTTGTCGTGGAAAAACTTGCCAACGGCCTCGTACTCGGCCTCGTTGCTTACCTGCCCCTCGTTGAGCCAGTGGCCGTACAGCCGCAGCGAGAGGTTGCTGAAGGCATTGGTCGCGTCAATCTTGCGGGTCAGGGTCTCGCACTCCCGACTCAGTTGCTCGGCGCGGCCTTCGAGGCTGCGGGTGATGTACTGCCCCTCGATGAGCTTTTCAAACTGGGCGGTTTCCAGGGCGATGGTGTGGGATTCGATCTCTCGGGCCCGCTTCTTGGTCTTGTCGAGAATGTCGAGCGCCTGTCGGTACAGTCCTTTATTATAGAGGATGCGCGCGTAGTCGAGGTTCTCGCGCAGGGTGATTTCGTCGTCCTTGTTGCGGTTGAGCAGGCGCAAACTGGTCAGCAACTGCTTGTACAGGTGAGCCTTGAGGTTGCTCAGCTGAGACTTTTTTATACCTTCGATCCGCTTAAGCAGGTACGCCTCGTCGTATTCTCCGGTGCGCTCGAGGATGTCGAACAGCTGCAGGAAGAGGATCTCCGAATTGGACTGCTGGTTGCGCTTGACGAACAGTCGGAAGTGCCGTTTCTCGGCACGGTTCAGGGAAGCCACCAGTTTGAGTAAGTCGTCGGTCTTCTGCTTAGGCATTGTATAAACTGTTTCAGTAAGTTACTGGTAAGGAGCGAGTTGTAAAACTTTCGCTTCGGCACCCACGTAACATTTCAATAGATTAAGTAAACTGACCGTCCCCCGAATCTGCCGGGTAAACGTTATTTTTATGAGATCGACTACTTGCTGTAACAATAAGCCCTAAAGATATAATAAGACCAATCAACTGGCCCGATCAGGTATGAACACGAACCAAGTACACATTTTCGACACCACCCTGCGCGACGGCGAGCAGGTCCCCGGCTGCAAGCTGGATACGAAACAGAAGGTCATCATCGCCAAGCAACTGGAACTGCTGGGAGTCGACGTGATCGAGGCCGGCTTCCCCATCTCCAGCCCCGGAGATTTCCGCTCGGTGGCCGAAATCGGCAAGGCCGTCAAGGACGTTATCGTCTGTGGCCTGACCCGCGCCGTCATGAAAGACATCGACGTGGCCGCCGAGGCCCTGCAGACCGCCCAGCGGCCCCGCATCCATACCGGCATCGGCGTTAGCGACAGCCACATCCAGTACAAGCTGCGGACCACCCCCGAGAAGATCATCGAGCGGGCCGTAGCCGCTGTAAAGCACGCCAAGACCTACGTAGAGGACGTAGAGTTCTACGCCGAGGACGCCGGCCGTGCCGACAACGAATTCCTGGCCCGCGTCATCCAGGCCGTGGTCGACGCCGGAGCCACCGTGCTGAACATCCCGGACACCACCGGTTACTGCCTGCCCCAGGAGTACGGCGCCAAGATCGCCTACCTGCGCGACAACGTTAACGGTATCCACAACTGCATCCTGAGCACCCACTGCCACAACGACCTGGGCCTGGCTACCGCCAATTCCATCGCCGGCATCCAGAACGGGGCCCGGCAGATCGAATGTACCATCAACGGCATCGGCGAACGTGCCGGCAACACCTCCCTGGAGGAGGTGGTGATGATCATGCGGCAGCACCCCTCCCTGGGGCTGTACACCAACGTTAATTCCAAGCTGCTGCTCGAAACCAGCCACATGGTCAGCGAAAGCATGGGCATGATGGTGCAGCCGAACAAGGCCATCGTCGGCGACAACGCCTTTGCCCACAGCTCGGGCATCCACCAGGATGGCGTGATCAAACGGCGCGATACCTACGAAATCATCGACCCCGCCGAGGTGGGCGTCGACCAGTCCAAGATCGTCCTGACCGCCCGCAGCGGACGGGCGGCCCTGGCCTACCGCTTCAAGAACCTTGGCTACAACCTGACCAAGGTGCAGCTCGATGAAGTGTACCAGGAATTCCTCAGCATCGCCGACGAAAAGAAGGAGGTGGAGGACTCCGACCTCGAACAACTGATGAAGGGCGTAGCCGCCTAGGCACCCCCGAACGCGGCTTTTCCGATCGGGAGGGATGAACTTGTCCCCGGCGGTGGGACTTCCTACACCACTGCAGATCGTGAACCGTGAACCGTACCCTGCGCATCCTGTGGGTAGGCCTGCTGGCGTGTACGCTGGCGGGGTGCTACCGGATCCTGCCGTCGAAGGGCGGGGGACAACTGGCTGATCCGCCCGAACGGCGGTTCACGGAACCTGCGCACGTACGCCTGCCGGAAGGATACCGCATCGAGGTGGTCGCGGAAGGGCTTACCTACCCCACGGCCATTACCTTCGACGAAGCCGGAACCCCCTACGTCGTGGAAGCGGGTTACGCTTACGGGGAAGTGTTCCTCGAACCCCGGCTGCTGCGCATCGACCCCACCGCCGGACTGATGCCCGTTTACACCGGCTCCCGGAACGGTCCGTGGAACGGAGTGACTTTTCACCAGGGCTACTTCTACGTGGCCGAAGGCGGACAGCTGGAAGGGGGAAGGATCCTCCGGATCAGCCAGGACGGGGCGGTTGAGGTGTTGGTGGATAACCTCCCCAGCCGAGGCGACCACCATACCAACGGCCCGCTGATCCAAAACGGCTACCTGTATTTCGGGCAGGGAACGGCTACCAATGCCGGAGTGGTCGGGAACGACAACGCCGACTACGGCTGGCTGCAGCGTTTTCCCGACTTTCACGACGTACCCTGCGCGGACATTACCGTGACCGGGCATAACTATACCACCGACAACGTCCTCACCGCGGATCCCAACGATCGGGCGGTTACGGGGCCCTACAGCCCGTACAACCAGTCGGTGGAAGCCGGGCAGCTCATTCCAGGTGCAGTACCCTGCAACGGAGCCATCCTGCGCGTCCCATTGACCGGGGGCAAACCAGAGGTCGTCGCGTGGGGGGTGCGTAATCCCTACGGACTGGCCTTTTCACCCGATGGGGAATTGTACGTTACCGATAACCTGTACGACGTCCGCGGCAGCCGACCCATCTGGGGCACCGGGGATTTGCTGTGGAAAATCGAAGCGGGCCAGTGGTACGGCTGGCCGGATTTTTACAAGGGTATCCCCGTCGAGCGGCTGGAATTTCCCGGTGGGCAGGCCCGCCAGCCCGTCCTGCAAAATCACCCGAATAAGCCCCCGCCCGCCGTGGCGAGCTTCGGAGTGCACGCATCGGCCTGCGGCCTGGATTTTGCGCGGGGAGCGGCTTTCGGTTTTCCCGGCCAGGCCTTCGTTGCCCAATTTGGCGACCTGGCCCCCGCGGTGGGCAAGGTGCTGGCCCCGGTAGGGTACCAGATAGCTCGGGTGAATGTCCAGACGGGAGTAGTGGAGCCCTTTGCGATCAACCAGGGCAAAAAACACGGGCCCGCGAGTTACCTGCGGTCGGGAGGGTTCGAGCGGCCGATTGATGTACAGTTTGATCCATCAGGAAATGCACTCTACGTGGTAGATTTCGGAACCGTGACGATGAATGGCAGTAAACCGGTTCCCCAGCCCGGTACGGGGGTGGTGTGGCGCATCAGTCGGGAAGAATGAAGAACCTCAAAAGCAAGGTTGGCCTGCTGGTGTTCTGCCTGTTTTGGGGGCTCGGCTGTGGGACGCCACGACTGCAGGTGCCGGGGAATGCCTTTGAGATGCCCACCGCCGACCTGGAAAGCGGTCGGATTTTGTTCAACGAAAAGTGTGCCTCTTGCCACCCCGCGGGCCGGGCCGGGGTAGGGCCTTCCATCGTAAACAAACCCCTCCCGAAGTTCCTCATACGCTTCCAGGTACGCCACGGCCTGGGGGTGATGCCGGCCTTCCCTGAGCAAATCCTTTCCGATACCGAAGTGCGACAGATCGCAGACTACCTGGCGTGGCTGCGGCGGCCATCCTTAGCCACCGTGGATCAGGAGTAGTTTGTCGCTGTGCTACCTCCGGCGGAAGCCGCCGGGGCCGGCCGCCCGTATTATCTTTGGCGGATAAAGTAATAGATCATCATGCCCACCCTCTTTGATAAAGTTTGGGACGCCCACGTCGTGACCTCCGTACCCGGCGGTGCCCAGGTCCTCTACATCGACAAACACCTCATACACGAGGTGACCAGCCCCCAGGCCTTCAACGGACTGCGGCAGCGGGGCATTCCCATCTTCCGCCGCGACCGTATCGTGGCGACCGCCGACCACAACGTTCCCACCAAGGACCAGGACAAGCCCATTGCCGAGCCACTCAGCCGCAAGCAGGTGAATATGCTTACCTCCAACTGTGAGGAGTTCGGGGTAGAGCTCTACGGCCTGGGCCACCCTTACCAGGGCATCGTCCACGTAATCGGACCCGAACTCGGCATCACCCGCCCGGGCATCACCTTGGTATGCGGCGACAGCCACACCAGTACCCACGGGGCCTTCGGCGCCATTGCCTTTGGCATCGGTACCAGCCAGGTCGAGCAGGTGATGGCCACCCAGTGCGTGCTGATGGAGAAGCCGAAGAAGATGCGCATCAGCGTCGACGGTGAACTTCAGCCCGGCGTAACGGCCAAGGATATCATCCTCTACGTCATTTCCCGCCTCGGCACCGGCGGCGGCACCGGCCACTTCGTGGAGTACGCCGGCACGGCCATCCAGGGACTGAGCATGGAAGGTCGGATGACGATCTGCAACATGAGCATCGAGATGGGTGCCCGCGGTGGACTTATCGCACCGGACGACACCACCTTCGACTACATGAAGGGGCGGGAGTTTGCGCCCCAGGGGGCCGACTGGGACGCCGCGGTGGAGTACTGGCGTACCCTCCCCACCGACACCGATGCCACCTTCGACAGCGAGTACCACTTCCGCGCCGAGGACATTCCGCCCATGATCACCTACGGGACCAACCCGGGTATGGGTATGGGCGTGACCGAGCGCATCCCGACCGAAAGTGAGATCCACGGACAGGCCACCCTGAAAAAGTCCATGGAGTACATGGGGCTTGAACTGGGTAACAAGATGGAGGGGATGCCGATCGACTATGTATTCATCGGCTCCTGCACCAACAGCCGGATCGAGGACCTGCGCCTGGCTGCCGGACTGATCAAGGGCAAAAAGGTCCATGAGAACGTCACGGGCATCGTTGTCCCTGGCTCCCAACAGGTAGCCCGGCAGGCGATTGCCGAGGGGCTTGACCGCATCTTCACCGACGCCGGCTTTGAATTCCGAGGCGCCGGCTGCTCGGCCTGTCTGGGCATGAACGAAGACAAGATCCCGGCGGGCCGCTACTGCGTATCCACCTCCAACCGCAATTTCGAGGGCCGGCAGGGCCCCGGGGCCCGCACCATCCTGGCCAGTCCGCTCACGGCGGCGGCGGCGGCGGTGAGCGGATGGATTGTAGATGTACGGAAACTGAATTAATGTACCATTTACCAGGTACCATGTCCAATTTACAATTGTCGCTGCCGATTGTGATCCAGCACAAACGCGATGTAGGGCAATCCAGACCAGGAATTGCAAACATTTTGTTTGTAAATTGGGGGAAATTGCCTAAGTTCGTTAGTGCACCCATAATGAATGGAAAATGAACGCTGACGACTTAGAGCTCCGGTTGGTAAAATTCGGGGTACGCTGTACCATGCTTTGCCGCGCCCTACCCATTGAGGAATACTACGATGCCAAACATGTCGCAAATCAGTTGCTGCGCTCGGGGACACACGCCGGATTCCACTATCCGGAAGCACGGTCTGCTGAGTCCCGGCGAGACTTTTTACATAAATTGAAGGTCCTTCTGAAAGAGCTGAGGGAAGCCCGGGCTGAGTTGCGGTATGTTTACCACATGAATTACGTCGCCCCGCACAGGGTGACACCATTGCTAAAGGAAGCTTCGGAACTAATCGCCATTTTCATGGCCACTACAAAAAAGCTTTCCAGGCCGAATGAGCAGGCTGCTTGAGGTCTACTGGGAATCGATAAGTCAGGATTGGTGCTTAAAGACCCTTCAGTAGAAAATTTGAACCTGCCATCGGTTTTCTGAACTGCCAGGTTACACCAAATTGTACATGGTACTTGGTAAATTGTAAATTTTAACGCTACATGCAACCCTTCAAAAAACTGACCTCCACCGCCGTTCCGCTGCCCATCGAGGACGTGGATACAGACCAGATCATTCCGGCCCGCTTTCTCAAGGCGACTACCCGGGAGGGATTCGGGGAGAACCTGTTCCGCGACTGGCGGTACGACAAGCTGAATCATCCCCGGGAGGACTTTGTTCTGAACAGTCCGGCCTATTCCGGGGAGATCCTGGTCGCGGGGGCCAACTTCGGCTGCGGATCGAGCCGGGAGCACGCCGCCTGGGCGATCTATGACTACGGTTTCAAGGCGGTGGTTTCCAGCTACTTCGCTGACATTTTCAAGGGCAATGCCCTCAACAACGGGCTGCTGCCGGTGACGGTGAGTCCCCAGGTGCTGGACGAGATCTTCCGCACCATTGAGGGCAATCCCGCCGCCCGCTTCACCATCGACCTGGAGGCCCAGACCTTCACCAACGAAGAGACGGGTACCTCCACCCACTTCGACATCGACGAATACAAAAAGACCTGCCTGATCAACGGCTACGACGACATCGACTTCCTGCTCAGCCAGCGGGAGAAGATCGAGGCATTCGAAGCCCAGCGGGAAGAACATTAGACCCCATTAACGTGAGCAACTTCAATATCGCCGTCCTGGACGGAGACGGGATCGGACCCGAAGTCATCGCCGAGGCCATCAAGGTTCTCGACGTCATCAGCAAGAAATTCAATCACCACTTCGAGTATACCTACGCCCCCGTAGGCGCGGTAGCTATCGACCAGACCGGCGATCCGCTACCGGAGGAAACCCTTGCCCTCTGCAAGCGGTCGGACGCCCTGCTGTTTGGCGCCATCGGACACCCCCGGTTCGACAACGACCCTTCGGCCAAGGTGCGCCCTGAACAGGGTTTGCTGAAACTGCGCAAGGAACTTGGCCTGTTTGCCAACCTGCGCCCCGTGGCCGGCTACGACGAACTGGTGGACCTGAGCCCCCTGCGGCCGGAACGGATCCGCGGGGTAGATATGCTCATCGTCCGGGAGCTGACCGGCGGAATCTACTTCGGGGAAAAGGGGCGTAAGGACGACGGCAATACCGCCTACGACACCTGCACCTATACCCGGCTGGAGATCGAGCGGATCGTGAAGATGGCCTTCAACGAGGCCCGCGCCCGCCGGGGCAAGCTTACCCTGGTCGACAAGGCCAACGTTATGGAGAGCAGCCGGCTGTGGCGGGAAATCACCCGCGAACTGGCCCGCGAAAACGAAGACGTGGAGTTGAACTTCATGTTCGTGGACAATGCGGCCATGCAGCTGATCCTGAACCCCGCCCAGTTCGACGTCATCGTGACCAGCAATATGTTCGGGGATATCCTCTCCGACGCCTCCAGTGTACTGGCCGGCTCCCTGGGACTGCTGCCCTCCAGCAGCGTGGGATCCACCGTGGGCATGTTCGAACCCATCCACGGCTCCTGGCCGGAGGGTGCCGGACAGGACCGCGCCAACCCCGTGGCGGCCATTCTTTCGGCCGGCATGATGCTCGACCACCTGGAACTGCGGGAGGAAGCCAACGCCCTGCGCCTGGCCGTCAACCGCACCCTGGCCGAAGGAGTAGGTACCGAAGACCTCCGCCCGCGCGAGCAGCTCGGCACCCGCGCGTTTGGCGACCGGATTGCCGCGGCGGTCTAGTAGTGGTCCCGCCACCACATGCAAGCGCCCGTTTCTTCTTTAAGGAACGGGCGCTTTTTTGTATGGTTGAAGAGGAATATTGTCGATCAGAAATGGCGGGTAATCTCGCCCCAGGCAAGGTGTACTGCGAATGAAAGCGACCTTATTCCACTAATTATATCGAGTCCTCCTAGTGGTTAAGTTTTCAGGATCAGCCGCAAATGCCCCAGGTGGTGATCTCCGTGCCAGGCATAGTGGGCGGCCAGGGTATCCAGGTGGTAGGTAATGCCGCTGCCGGGGTGGTAAGCGGTACGGGCCCACTGTTCGTCGGTACACTGCGACAGCAGCACCGCAAGGCGGAGGTGGATGCCCCTCAGCATCTCCACGCTGGCCTGTACGGGTACGGCCATCACGTCCGGCAGCTCGCTCCAGGCCTCCTGGTTGTAGGGGACCAGGGTAGGGTGGTCTTCGACCAAGGTGACCTTGTGGCGGCGGTAGGCGTGCAGGTGGCTGTCGGCCAGGTGGTGGATGACCTGCTGGGCCGTCCATCCGCCGGGGCGGTAGGGCGTATCGAGAAGGTCACGGTCGTGCAGCTCCCGGGCCAGCCGTTCCAGTTGCTCGGGCAGGGCACCGATGCGCTTGACGGATTCCATGCGGGCGGCTGCGTCACCGTGGACGGGTGGGGCCGGCCGGCCAATGGGGTATTGCAGGGATTCCATATGTTGATTTTGGGTGGCCGGTGCCGGTAAGGAAAGAAGCTAAACTAGATGATTTCGGCGGTACGGAGCACCTGGACGATCTCCGACATAAGGTCCCGCTTCTTGCGGCCGGGGGCGTAGACGAATCCGTCGACCAGGACCAGCTGATTGTTGGTGGTGTCGTTCAGCAGGTAGGACACGAAGGGCCCGGCCAGGAAGTCGTTCTCAATCTCCCAGATGCCCCGGCCCTCGATGGCGAAGGCCCCGTTGAGCTGGGTGGCTTCGGTGAAGAGGGGCAGGTCCTCGTCGTTGATGCGCATGTAGGTATTCGCGATGGTGGAGCTGACGTACTCCTTGCCGATGCGGTCGCGGATGGCCTTGAGGCCCTCCTTCGACAGCTGGGATTCATCCTCGTAGGGGGCCTTGGTAACCATGATGTTCATGCTGGCGCCCTGTACCTCGCGGCGGAGCCACACTACGTCGTCCGCGTTCAATGGCACCCGGGTGTAGCCGCCGGGCACATCAAGGGAAACCCCCAGTTCGTCGCGGATGGTATCACTGAGCCGGCGGTTGACGCCCTGGAAATAGGTCGTTACCCGGAGCCGCTCGTCCTCCCCTTCCTGGAGGCGGTTCACGATTCCGGGGTGGGCCTGGCCGAGGCCAGTGAGGAGCTGGTCGTGGGTAGTGCCTACCACGTAGATCAGTTGCTGGCCGGTGGCCCACTTGTTTTTGGCCACGGCGGTACCGAAGCCGTTGTCCCGGATCTCCTGCAGCTTGGCGTCGTTGAGGTCCTGGAGGGCCATCTGGGTGGTGGGGCTGTCCTTGTCGCTGAGGTCGGCCAGTACGACGTAGTTGCGCAGCTGACCCCAGGTGGGCTCGGCTTCCACCCGTTCGGGTTCGATGAAGCGGACGTCGAAGATGGGTTCGGGCTGGGGGAGGAGGATGTAGGGCGCTTCAAAGAAGTAAGCCACGGAATCGCCCACGCCAGCCTCCCACGTACTGCTGTCGGCGATCACTACCAGGCTGTTGATCTGACCGAAGGCCGAGGGCGTTGGCTGTAGGGTACGCTGTACGTCCTCCGTGCAGGCGGAGAGGAAAAACAGGAAAAGCAGTGAAAGGGAAAAAAGCAGGGAAAAGCGTCGGCTCATGGATTACGTGGTTCTGTCCTTGGAACAGATGTCACCGCCGCGGGTTTTGACGGGTGGCCCGGCGGATATTGTCGCCTAGAGCTCGAGATCATTGATGGCCTGCCAGACCAGCCCCGACTCGTAGCCGCGTTTCACCAGGTAATCGGCCAGCCGCCGCCGCCGCAGGTAGGGGTGTTGCCCGGGCTTTTCCGCGGCGTTGCGGCGCTCGAGTTCCCGGCAGAGGGTATCGTAGTACTCGGCTTCGTCGATCTCCGTCATCGCTTTCTTGATGCAGTAGGCGCTGATTTTGCGCTGCTTGAGCTCGTTGCGGATCCGGTAGCGCCCCCAACGCTTCATCTTGAACTTCCCCCGGGCGTAGGAGCGGGCGAAGCGCTCTTCGTCCAGGTATTTGTCGCGGATCAGCTCGACGATGATCTCCTCGGCGGGTGGGCCGCCGTACCCGAGTTCGTACAGCTTGTCCCGGGCTTCCTGGTGGCAGCGATCCTGGTAGGCACAGTAGTGCTGCAGGGCCTCCAGGGCCTGTTCCGCCGTATACACCACCTTTTTTTCGGGATAAGCCAGGATGAAACTATTTGTGGTAAAAATACGGAAGGAATATGGTATTCCCTAATCCCCGCCAGATAGGCCACCCTCACCGTGAACCGGTTGGGGCGAAGCGGGCTTTCCTATCTTCGCCCGCCAAAATCCCCCAACCCAATGGATATACGTGAACTCTGGGAAAATTACGAGCCCATTCTCTTACAGATTGGCCTGACGGTACTGGCCGCGGTCTTCCTGCTGGTCGTCGGCTTCTGGCTGATCAACTGGCTGGCGCGTCAGCTGAACCACCTGATGGACAAGCGAAACGTTGACATCAGTGTTTCCGGCTTCCTGACCAGCTTCATCAAGATCGGGCTCAAGGTGTTGCTGTTGCTTTCCATTGCCGGGATGTTCGGGGTGGAAACTACCTCCTTCATTGCCATCCTCTCCGCCCTGTCGCTGGCGGTCGGCCTGGCGCTGCAGGGTAACCTGGGGCACTTCGCCAGCGGCATCCTGCTGCTCACCTTCCGCCCCTTCAAGGTCGGCGACGTCATTGCCACGAACGGGTTTACGGCCACGGTGAAGGAGATTACGGTCTTCCATACCATCCTCAATGCGGTCGACAACCGGCTCATCATCATCCCGAATGGCAAGGTGATGGGCAACGCCATTGAAAACTACACCGCCCAGGGCGTGCGCCGCCTCGACCTGACCTTCGGCATCGGCTACGGAGACGACATCGACAAGGCCCGCGCCGTCATCACCAAAACCGTAGAGGAAACCCCGGGTATCCTCCTGGATCGCGGTGTCGATATTTTCGTACGCACCCTGAACGACAGCAGCGTTGACCTGGCCTGCCGCGCCTGGGCCGAGAACCCCAATTACTGGGCCGCCCTGATCCACCTCAACGAACAGGTGAAAAAAGCCTTCGACCGGGAGGGCATCAGCATTCCCTTCCCCCAGCGCGACGTCCACATCAAGCGGTCCGACGCCGTAGCCTAGCCGGCAGCGGCCCTATTTGAAATACTTCAGCCGCCGCACCTCCTCCTCGGTCAGGTAGCGGTAGAACCCCCGGGGCAGGGCCTTCTTGGTCAGCCCCGCTAGGTAGGTGCGGTCCAGTTTCTCGACCGTGTAGCCCAGGTGTTCGAAAGCCCGGCGTACGATGCGGTTGCGGCCGCTGTGGATTTGCAGGCTCACCGTCATGGGGTCGTCTTCGCGGGCGAAGCGGGCCCAGTCGGCCTGGAAGGGGCCGTCGTCGAGGTCGAAGCCGGCCGATAGCTTCGCCAGGTCCAGGGTATTGAAGGGCTTGTCCAGGGTAGCCTCGTAGATCTTGGCCGTTTCGAAGCGGGGGTGGGTGAGCCGGGTGGTGACGTCTCCGTCGTTGGTGATGAGCAGCAGGCCGGTGGTGTCGCGGTCGAGGCGGCCCACCGGGAACAGCCGCATGCCCTTCAGGGCCGGTTCGTCGAGCAGGTCCATCACGGTGGTACGGTCGTGTTCGTCGTTGGTGGTGGTGATCACGTTCCGCGGCTTGTTCAGCAGCAGGTAGACGAAGCGCTCGGAAGGAGCGACGACTTCACCGTTGTATTCCACCACGTCGCCTTCCTGGATCTGGTAGGCGGGGTTGTCGAGCACCTCGCCGTTCACCTTCACCTTGCCGGCCTTGACCATGTCGCCGGCCGTGCGGCGGCTGGCCACCCCGGCGTGGGCGATGTACTTGTTGAGCCGCATGCCCACCACTTCACCGGCGGGCCGGTCTAGCCCCGGGGGGCGGCCGGAGTTGCGGGCCTGGGAGCGTTGGAAACGGCGGGGACTTTTCATAACGGATGGTTAGGTACAGGGGGCTGGGAAACACAAATATCCGGCGAATTGCGGTAGGGTACCCTTGCCCTACGGCGAACCGAGTTCGGGGGCGGGTGTTTGCAAGGCATGTTTCATACCATGAATACCCCCCCGGACCTCGACGCGGCCCTTGCGGCCAGCCATGAGCAACCCATCGTCATCTTCAAGCACAGCAACAACTGCCCGTTCAGCGCCCGGGCGCAGGAGCAGGTGGCCAACGCCAAGCACGATCTGGAGGTCTACGGCCTGGTGGTACAGTACACCAAGGAACTTTCGGCGGCGATTGCCGAGCGGCTCGGAGTGGAGCACGCCAGCCCCCAGGCTATCGTCGTGCACGAAGGGGAAGCGGCGGCCCATTACTGGCGTTCCGAAATCCAGGAGGACACCCTCAAGGAAAAAGTAGCTAGCCTTAAGCGGTCTTGATGATTCCAGCCTCCGAACTCATCCTGCGGCCCGACGGGTCGATTTACCACCTCCATTTGCTGCCGGGCCAGGTCGCCGACACCATCATCACGGTGGGCGACCCCGAAAGGGTAGGGGAGGTGAGCCGCCGCTTTGACCGCATCGAACTGCGGGTGGAAGCCCGGGAATTCGTTACCCACACCGGCGAACTCAACGGCCAACGCCTCAGCGTAATTTCCACCGGCATCGGTACCGATAACGTGGACATCGTCCTGAACGAACTGGACGCCCTCTTCAACATTGACCTCAAACGGCGGGAAATCGCCGCCAAGCCCACCTCGCTGACCTTTTTGCGCCTGGGCACCAGCGGAGCTTTCCAGTCTGATATCCCCCTCGATTCGGTGGTGCTTTCGACCGCTAGCCTGTCGCTGGACGGCCTCCTCCCGTTCTACCCCACCACGGCAGTGGATAGCGGACTGAGCGCTGCTCTCAGCCGCCACCTGGAAGAAGCCGGCACCCCCTTGCCCACGCCCCCCACGGTAGTCCGCCCCCTGCTGCCCGACTTCCTGGTCAACCCCGACCCCGACCGCATTGCCACCGGCATCACCATGACCGCCTCGGGTTTCTATGCCTCCCAGGGGCGGGTGCTGCGGCTGCCTACCGCACTGAACGGGAGCGTGCTGGAGGCCCTGCGCAGCTTCCGTTCCGACTCCCTGCGCATCACCAACATCGAAATGGAAACCGCCGGCATCTACGCCCTGGCTACCGCCCTCGGGCACCGCTCGGCCTCCCTTTCCGCTCTTCTGGCCAACCGGGCGCAGGGCACCTTCAGCCGCCAGCCCGCCCGGACCGTTGACCAACTCATTGACTACGGCTTGTCCCTGCTCACGGGGAAGTAGCCACCGAAGGAAAAATTCCGGGAAAAAATTTCCCTTCGCAGACCACTATTCTTTTGGGTGGAAAGCCCGTTTCCCCGACTAATCTTCCGGCGGCGGAGCGCGGGTCCCACACTCGTTCGGGAAAGCCTGAAACCACCGTTTCAGCCCCGAGAGGACGCAGCCTAGTACGCTGGAAACTTTGCAACCATTCAAAGTTTCCAGCGTTTAACCGGCGTGAATGCTACCAATAAAGAAGTGTTGAAGCTTGTAGAGTCCGCCCGGGACCTCTTCATGCGCCTGGGAATCCGTAGCGTCAGCATGGACGATATCGCCCGGGAACTCGGCATCTCCAAGAAGACCCTTTACCAGACCGTTGCCAACAAGGAGGAGCTGATCCAACTGGTACTGGACCATGGGATGGAGGAGGACGTCAGGACGCTGGAGCACAACCGCACCGAATCGACCGATGCCATCGAGGAACTCCTCAACAACAGCCGCTACTTCGTCCGGCAGATGCGCAAGGTGTCGCCGACCACCATGCACGACCTGCGGAAGTACTACCCCGAAATCTTCCACGGCAAGGTGGAGGCCCACCAGCACCATTTTCTGCGGCAGGTGATGGAAAATCTGCAGCGAGGCAAGGCCGAGGGACTGTACCGGGAGGACATCGATCCGGAGGTAATTGCCAACCTCTACGTGGGGATGACCATGATGGTCGTCGACCGCGGGGTCTTTCCCGCCCTGGAGCGTCCCCTTTCGGACATTCTCTTGCAGCACTCCACCTATCACTTTTACGGCATCGTCAATGAGGCCGGTCGCCATCGCCTTCAGGAATACCTCAAGGAAGAGGAGCTCAGCTAATTACATCAGACCATGAAATACCTGATTTTCGCACTCACCCTGTTCGCTACGGGGAGCCTACGTGCCCAGGAGGGTGGGGGTGAGGCCGCAGAACCGCCGGTGTACTCCCTCGAGGAGGCCGTAAATTTTGCCCTCCTCAACGCCAACAGCATCCGCAACGCCCGGGTCGACATCCTCGACGCCGAGCAGAACGTCCGCGAGCGCCTCAGTACCGGCCTGCCCCAGATCAGTGCCTCCCTCGACTTTACCCGCTACCTCAAGGTGCCGGTACTGCCGCTGCCCGAAGCCTTCGCCGCTCTGAATCCGGATCCGAATGCCCCGGCACCCGAAGGCATCGCCTTCCAGCGGAAGAACAACTTCATGAGCGGGATCAACGTGAGCAGCATGCTCTTCGACGGCTCCTACTTTGTGGGGCTGCGGGCGGCCCGCGCCAGCCGCGACTACTTCAACCTCCAGCTGGAAGAAGCCCAGCGGCAGGTGCGCAACCAGGTTACCCAGAGCTATTTCCCGGTACTGCTGCTGTCCACCAACCTGGAAATCGTGGAGAAAAACATCAGCAACCTGGAAAAACTGCTGCGGGAAACCCAAGCCCAGTACGAGGCCGGCTTCGTAGAACAACTCGACGTAGACCGCCTGGTGCTGAGCCTGAACAACCTGCGCAGTACCCGAAACGACCTGGAGCAGCAGCGGGAGAATGCCCTGCGGGCCCTGAAGTTCGTCCTTAATTTCCCCGACGACCAGCCCCTGGCGGTCTCCGACGACCTGGAACAGCTGGAACTGGAAGTGGAGGCCGCGGCCCTGACCAGCAACATCCCCTACCAAAGTCGCAGTGAGGTGCGCCTGCTCGATCAGACCCTGGCCCTGCAGGACCTGAACGTGGAACTGCAACAGGCCGCCTACCTGCCCCGGCTGAACGCCACGGCCGCGGCCCAGTACCAGTACCAGGGCGACAACTTCTCCGACGGCTTCTGGGCCCCCACCGTCCTGGTGGGCGTATCGGCCATCATCCCCATCTACGATTTCGGCGGCCGCAGCGCCCGCCTGGAACGCGCCCGCCTGGACAAGGAAAAGGTGGTCAACCAGCGCGACGACCTGGTGCGCAGCATCGCCCTGGAGGTCCGCAACGCCCGCGGCACCTTCAACACGGCCCGCGAGCGCCTCCAGAATACCCGCGACAACCTGGATCTCGCCCAGCGGATCTACGACACCACCCAGATCAAATACCGCGAAGGGGTAGGCAGCAGCATCGAGGTCGTCCAGGCCGAGCAACAGCTCTACGAAGCCCAGGCCAACTACCTCAACGCACTCTACGACACCCTGGTCGCCAAAGAAGACCTCTATATAGCCCTCGGCCGATGAAAACCTTTAAAGCCAATCTCCCCATGCTGCGCGCAGCCACCCTGCTCTGCCTTGCCATCGTTCTCTGCACCTGCGGCCGCGCCCAGGAAGAGACCCTACCCCAGACCTCCGAGGAACTGCAGGAAGCCCTGCGCACCCGCCGCGGTGAACTGCGGGAACTGACCAAGGAGGTCGAGGAACTCGAGGCCCGCCTCGCCGAGGTCGACCCCTCCTTCGCCCCCAATGCCACCCTGGTTGCCTACGAAACCATCGGCACGGCAAACTTCGACAACTTCGCCGAGGTGCAGGCCACGGTGCGGGCCGCCGAAACCGCCATGGCCACCCCCGAAATCCCGGGCCGCATCCTGCGGATGAACTTCGAGGCGGGCGACCCCATCCGGAAGGGCCAACTGGTTGCCGTGCTCGACGTGGAAGGCACCGAAACCCAGCGCGCCGAACTGGAAACCGCCGCCAGCCTGGCCAAAACGGTCTACGAACGCCAGCAGAAACTCTGGGAGCAGAACATCGGCTCAGAACTCCAGTACCTGGAGGCCAAGAACAACTACGAAAGGATCCAGCAACAGCTGAAGGCCATCGACATCCAGGCCAATAAGCGCAACGTCTACGCCCCACTGTCCGGCACCGTGGACCAGGTGATGCTGCGGACGGGGGAAACCGCCGCCCCCGGCACCCCCATCCTGTCGATCATCAGCACCAATGACCTGCAGATCGTGGCCGACGCGCCCGAGTCGCTGCTCAGCAAAGTGAAGCTTCGGGAGAACGTCGGTGTCCGCGTACCCGCCCTGGGCATCGAATTCCGGGCCCCGGTCACCCGCATCGGGCGCACCGTCGATCCGGCCAACCGCACCTTCGAGGTGGAGGTGGACGTGCCCCAACAGTACATCAGCCAGCTGAAGGCCAACCTGCTGGCGGAGGTGGAAGTCCTCAACTTCCAGGCCGACGACATCATCGTAGTGAGCCAGGACTACATCCAGCAAGAGGTTGACGGCCAGCGCTACGTCTTCGTCGCCGAAGAGGAAGACGGCGACCTGGTGGCCCGCAAGACCTACGTAACCACGGGACAGAGCTACAACAACCGGGCCATCATCGAAAGCGGCCTGGAAGTTGGGGCCCGCCTCATCACCAACGGCGCCCGGGGGCTCACCGACGGCCAGCCCATTGCCCTGAGCCAGTCGCCCCTCCAGCAGCCCGCCGACGCGAAAATCAGCAGCACCAATGGCTAATCAGCAAAAGCGAACCTTCGGGCTCACCAACCTATCGGTCGACAACGGGACGAGCGTCTTTCTGCTGGCCATCATGATCCTGATCTTCGGCCTCTTCGCCTACGAGCAGGTACCCAAGGAACAGTTTCCGGAGGTGGAACTGCCCCAGGTATACATTAATACGCCCTACTTCGGCAACTCGGCCGCCGACATCGAGAACCTCGTGACCCGGCCCATCGAAAAGGAGCTCCAGAGCGTGGACGGGGTGAAGACCATTCAGTCTACCAGCATCCAGGATTTCTCGGTCATCACCGTGGAGTTCAACTCCGATGAGGACATCGACGACGCCACCCGCCGGGTGAAGGACGCCATCGACCTGGCCAAGCAGGAATTGCCCACCGACCTGGACACCGACCCCACCGTACTCGAGATCAACCTCTCCAAGCTGCCCATCGTGACCATCAACGTGAGCGGCGACTTTCCCCCGGAAGAACTGCGCCGCTACGCGGAGTTCATGGAGGATGAACTGGAGGAAGTCGACGGCGTCAGTGCCGTGAACCTGAAAGGCGTACAGGAGCGGGAAATCGAGATCGCCGTGGACCCCCGCCGCATGGAAAGCCTGGAGATCACCTTCGCCGACATCGAAAACACCATCTCCGGGGAGAACCTGACCCTCTCCGGCGGAGAAATCGTCAACAACGGCGTCCGCCGCGCCATCCGCGTCGTTGGTGAATTCGAGGACGCCGAGGCCCTGGCCAATACCGTCATCAAGCGGGAGAACCAGCGGCTGGTCTACCTCCGCGACATCGCCGAGGTGAACTTCGGATACGAAGACCCCACCAGTATTGCCCGCGCCGACGGCCTGCCGGTGATCAGTCTCGACATCATCAAGAAGTCGGGAGAAAACCTCCTCAGCACCGCCGCGGCCGTCCAGGCCACCGTAGAGGAAATGAAGGCCGAGCTGCCCGCGGACA
Organism: Neolewinella marina; assembly: GCF_002631205.1. Classification (GTDB taxonomy): domain Bacteria; phylum Bacteroidota; class Bacteroidia; order Chitinophagales; family Saprospiraceae; genus Neolewinella; species Neolewinella marina. Next base: position 402,974 of record NZ_PDLO01000002.1, on the reverse strand, counting down.
TCAGCATCACCTACTTCAACGACCAGTCGACCAACACCCGCAGCGAGGTCGACAATTTGGAAAACAGCATCATCTCCGGCGTCATCCTGGTGGTGGTCGTCCTGCTGTTCTTCCTCGGCCTGCGCAACGCCCTCTTCGTGGGCATCGCCATTCCGCTGTCGATGCTCATGGGCATCCTCTGGATCTGGCTCACGGGGGTGACCCTCAACATCGTGGTACTGTTTGCCCTGATCCTGGCCCTGGGCCTGCTGGTCGACAACGGTATCGTGATCGTGGAGAACATCTACCGATACATGCAGTTGGGCGAGGTATCCGACCGCGCCGCCAAGTACGGCGCCGGCGAAGTGGCCTGGCCCATCATCGCCTCCACGGCCACCACTTTGGCGGCCTTCCTCCCGCTGGCCATCTGGCCGGGAATCGTAGGGGAGTTCATGAAGTACTTTCCCATTACCCTCATCCTGGTACTGACCAGTTCGCTGATCGTGGCCCTGGTCATCAATCCGGTGCTGGCCAGCCGCTTCATGCGGGTGGATCGCCGCGCCCTCACGGCCGCCGGTCGCCGCCGCAAGGTGCGCACCACCCTCTTCACCGCGGCGGGCCTGATGGTGGTGGGCGTAATCGGCCTGATCGCGGGCCTCACCTCACTGTTCAACCTGATGGTGATCGCCACCATCGTCACCCTCGTGTACTTCTTCCTGCTGCGGCCGGCCTCCTTCGTGTTCCAGGACCGCTTCCTGCCCTGGATGGAGAACAAGTACAACCGCTTCATCGGCTTCGCCCTGCGGTACAGCAAGTCGATGTTCGGCGGCACCATTGCCCTGCTGCTGCTGGCCCTGGTACTGACCGCCATCAAGCCGCCTCAGCTGGAGTTTTTTCCCAGCCCCGACCCCCGCTACGTCAACGCCTTCGTGGAACTGCCCCTGGGTTCCGACATCGCGGCTACGGACGAGGTAGTAAAGATTCTGGAGGAGCGCATCCTCACCATGCTGGAACCCTACGACGAGGTGGTGGAAGCCGTGCTGACCCAGATCGGAGAGAACACCTCCGACCCCAACGCCCCACCGGAACCCGGGGTAACGCCGAATAAGGCGCGGATTACCGTCAGCTTTGTACCCTTCCGCGACCGCAACGGCGTGAGCACCACCGACATCATGGAGGAAATCCGCCAGACGGTGCGGGGGCTGCCCGGCGTGAAGGTGAGTGTAGACCAAAACGCCAGTGGTCCGGCGACCGGAAAACCCATCAACATTGAAATTTCGGGGAACGACGTCGACAAACTCGTCACCCTCGGCGACGACGTGATCAACTACATCAACCGCCAGGGCATCCCCGGCATCGAGGCCCTCAGCGCCGACATCAAGCTCGGCAAGCCGGAGCTGCTGGTGGAAATCAACCGGGAGGCGGCCCGCCGCTACGGGCTTTCGACCTACCAGATCGCCTCGGCGCTGCGTACCTCCGTATACGGCAAGGAAATCAGCACCTACAAGCTGGGAGAAGACGAATATCCCATCTACCTGCGACTGAATGAAGCCGACCGCAACCAGGTGGAGCGGCTGCTCGACCAGCGGATCACCTTCCGCGATCCGGCCACCGGCCGCATCACCCAGGTGCCCATTAGCACGGTGGCAAACGTGGAGTACAGCACCACCTACAGCGCCATCAAGCGCAAGGACCTGGACCGGGTGATCACCATCAGCTCCAACGTGCTGGACGGCTACGTGGCCAACGACATCATTCCCGAAATCGACGCCGCGCTGCAGGACTACGACCTGCCGCAGGGCTTCTACTACGAGTTCACGGGGGAACAGCAGCAACAGCAGGAGGACATCGGCTTCCTGTTGGGGGCCTTCGTCTTCGCCCTCTTCCTGATCTTCATCATCATCGTGGCCCAGTTCAACAGCATCAGCTCGCCCTTCATCATCCTTACGTCGGTCATCCTGTCGACCATCGGCGTATTGCTGGGCTACTTCTTCTTCGGCGGTACCTTCTCGGTGGTCTTCACCGGGGTGGGCATCATCTCCCTGGCCGGGGTAGTGGTGAACAACGCCATCGTACTGATCGATTATACCACCCTGCTGATGAAGGAAAAGGTAGAAGAGCGGGGACTGGAAAAGATCGCCGAGCTGGAGCTCAGCGACATTCGCGAGGCCATCATCGAGGGCGGGGCCACCCGCCTGCGGCCCGTGCTCCTGACGGCCATCACCACGGTGCTGGGACTCATCCCGCTGGCGGTCGGCTTCAACTTCGACTTCTTCAGCTTCATTGCCACCTGGGACGGCCGCCTCTTTATTGGCGGCGACAACACGGCGCTGTGGGGCCCCATGGCCTGGACCGTCATCTACGGACTGGTATTCGCTACCTTCCTTACCCTGGTTGTGGTACCGGTGATGTTGTGGATGATGTACAAGTCGCGGCGCAGCGTCCGCCGGCTGGTGGATAGATTCAGTTACACGGAACCCGCGCCCGAAGCCCTGGAAGTGGAATCCACCTAAGCCCAAAAACCCTTTCCCTTGCGCATTCTGGCCATCGACTACGGTAGTAAGAAGTGCGGCATCGCCGCCACCGACCCCCTGCAACTGATCGCCCAGGGACTGGAAACGGTGCCCACCCACCGCCTCTTCGACTGGCTGGAAACCTACCTGCAGGCGGAGGAGGTGAGCGACCTGGTGATCGGGGAGTCGCTGCAACTGGACGGGACGGACAACCCCATCCAGGCCGAGATCCTGGGCTTCGAGCGAAAGTTCCGTAAGCGGTATCCCAATATCCAGCTGCACCGGCAGGACGAGTTCCACACCAGCCGCCGGGCCCGCGAAAGTATGCTGGCCATGGGGCTGAAGAAGAAGGACCGCCGCGACAAGCAGCGGGTAGACCGCATTGCCGCGGCCCTCATTCTCCAGGATTTCATGGAGACCCGCGGGTGACGTTTTATCTTTGCAGTTTAGACCCGCAGGGAGCCAAATAATACCATGATACTACCAATCTACGCCTACGGACAGCCGGTCCTCAAACAGGTGGCCAAGCCCATCGGCCCGGATTACCCGGACCTCACCCAGCTCATCAGCGACATGTGGGAAACGATGGAGGAAGCCAACGGGGTAGGCCTGGCCGCTCCCCAGATCGGCAAAAGCATCCGGCTGTTCATCATCGACAGCGCCCCGATGTACCCCGAGGGGGAGGAGGACAAGGGCATCAAGCAGGTCTTCATCAACGCCGAGATCATCGAGGAAGCGGGCGACGACTGCAGCTATGCCGAAGGGTGCCTGAGCATCCCCGACGTGACCGGTGACGTGGACCGCCCGGAGGAGATCACGATGACCTACCAGGACGAGAACTTCGAGACCCATACCCAGACCTTCACCGGCATGAACGCCCGGGTGATCCAGCACGAATACGACCACATCGAGGGGGTGCTGTTCACCGAGATGCTGAGTCCCCTCAAGAAGCGGCTCGTCAAGCGGAAGCTGGACAAGATCCGCAAGGGCGACATCGACTTGAAGTACCGGATGAAGTTCGTGCGCGGCTAACGGCTATTTCCTGCCGAAGTCGGCGGGGATCTCTCCCCACACCTCCGTTTTCCATTTCAGGACGGGGTTGGTGATCCGGTTGGCCTTCAGCCAGGCTTCGGCGCGGTCGATCAGCTCGTAGAGCTCGGCGGTCTTCTTGTTGCGGGGTAGGGTGGTCTTGCATTTCCCCTTGCGGATCCAGCCCATGGCGATCTTGGAGTCGGTATAGATTGGCAGATCGGGTTGTTGCTGCTTTTGCAGGAAGGCCAGGGCGTGGACCAGGGCCAGGAATTCTCCGATGTTGTTGGTGCCAAGGGGGAAAGCACGGTGAAAGAGCCGTTCCTTGCCGACGGTCGTGACCCCCTGGTACTCCATCCGGCCGGGGTTGCCCGAACAGGCGGCGTCGACGCTTATACTGCGGCCGATGATGGCATCCGAGGAAGGGAAGGCGGAAGAAGCGGGGCGCGTACGCGGGTTCCGTGCCGCACCCGGTGCGGGGGGTATCGCCTGTTTGAGGTAGGTGGCGTAGCCGTTGCGGAAGGCGGCTTCGGCCTGGGCGCGGTCGGGGAATGATTTATACTTTGCACCTTTGTAGCCCTCGATTTGCTGCTTGGCCTTGTCCCAATCAGTATAGACGCCGGGGACGTGCCCCATCCAAACCACGTACCATTTCTTTTTCGCCATGGCGCGAAGGTATACACCAAAGCCAACCCCCCCTGACATCTAACTACCAAATGTTGATTGATACCCACACCCACCTCTACAGCGACAAATTTGCCGAAGACCGCAGTGAAATGCTGGAAAGGGCCTGGAACAGTGGGGTAGGGATGGCCCTCCTGCCGGCCATTGACCGCAGTACCCACGCGGCCATGCTGGAGCTGGAGGCGGCCTGCCCCGACCGCTGCCTGGCCATGATCGGCCTGCACCCGGTAAGCGTGGGCGCCGACTATGAGGAGGAGCTGGCCGAGGTAGAACGCTACCTGAAACAGCGCCGCTGGGTGGCCATCGGGGAGATCGGGATGGACCTGTACTGGGACAAGTCCTTCCGCGCCCAGCAGGAAGACGCCTTCCTGCGGCAGTGCCAGTGGGCCATCGAATACGACCTGCCCATCAGCATCCACGCTCGTGAGGCCATCGACAACCTCCTGGAACTGATCGAAGGGTTGAACGATCCGCGGCTGCGGGGAGTGTTCCACTGTTTTACGGGTGACGCCCGCCAAGCGGCCCGGGCCCTGGACCTCGGATTCTACCTGGGAATCGGAGGCGTGCTGACCTTCAAAAACGGGGGGCTGGAACCCGTGATCCGTGATTTCCCGAAAAACCGTGTCCTATTAGAAACGGATTCGCCCTATCTTGCCCCCACTCCCCACCGGGGGAAACGCAACGAAACGGCCTATCTACCCCGCATTGCGGAAAAAATGGGCGAAATTTGGAACCTTCCGACGGAGGAAGTGGGGCGCATCACCACGGACAATGCACGGCAACTGTTTGACCTAGACCAATTTGCAGATTTACGGTTAAACTGAGCCAGGCTTACATACGTCGCAAAGCGCGGGCTTATTTTCCGGGGGCCCGATAAAAATTTTGTTTTGTTGATCGTTTTTACAATTTTTGCGTCTACGCCGGCGGTTCCCACCAGCACGGATGCAGCAGCGGCTCTCGATGGAGAACTGTTATCTTGACAAGAATTATTTAGGAGAAGTGCTCGAGTGGTTGAAGAGGTACGCCTGGAACTCTGAGGAGGAACGACTATCAGCCGCAGGCTAACGCGTAGATGCGGTAAGCCCGCCCCCCCTCACCCTTCCGCTTCTCCGAACCCTCATCAATGGATGGGGGGCTACATTGACAAAGAATTATTTAGGAGAAGTGCTCGAGTGGTTGAAGAGGTACGCCTGGAAAGCGTATATACGGTAACCCCGTATCGAGGGTTCGAATCCCTTCTTCTCCGCAGCACCCGGCGCCCCTGGCGGCGTCGGGTCATTATCTTATTATTACGCAATCCATTCGTTAAACCTTAAATACGGCTATGCGACATCTATTCAAATCACTGGCGGTACTTTCGCTGGTAGCCTTTTCGGCAGCGGACCTGGCAGCCCAGGATTCTGCTGGATTCCAGGTTCTCAAGAAGCAATTTATCGACGGTGACTGGCGGTTCATGGCGATCGTACTGATCTGTCTGATCCTGGGGCTGGCGTTCTGTATCGAGCGCATCATCACCCTCAACCTCGCCTCCACCAACACCGACAAGCTCCTCTCCCGCATTGGTGAGCGGCTGGAAGCCGGTGACGTGGAAGGTGCCAAGGAAGTAGCCAAGTCGACCCCTGGCCCCACCGCCAGCGTACTCTACGAAGGACTGCGTCACAGCGCCGAAGGCCCCGATGCCGTTGAGAAGGCCATCGTGAGCTACGGCTCGGTACAGATGGGCCTGCTCGAGCGCGGCCTGGTGTGGATCTCGCTCTTCATCGCCATTGCCCCCATGCTCGGCTTTATGGGTACGGTAATCGGTATGATTCAGGCCTTTAACCGGATTGAGACGGTAGGTGACCTTAGCCCCGCGGTTGTTGCCGGTGGTATCAAGGTAGCCCTTCTGACCACGGTATTCGGTCTGGTAGTGGCCATCATCCTGCAGATCCTCTACAACTACATCGTGAACAAGATCGACGGTATCGTTAACCGCATGGAAGACGCTTCGATCGCGCTGGTAGACATCATGGCTACCAACAACACCTTTACTACTACTCGTCCCCGCGTCTAATCAGTCGCTCGCAAAATCCAATCAATTATGTATTCATTTTTGAACAAATACGGCCAGGCTCTGGCCTTCGGGATTGGAGTGCTGATTACCATTATCTTCCTTGCTTCGATCTTTTCTGCCGACGATACGACGCTGGAAATGCTCCAGGCCAACGATAAGACGGCAGAAACCTACGAGACCGACATCTTCAACTTCGGCATTTCCATCTCGGTTATCCTTACCGCCCTGGCCTTTGTCGTTGCCCTGATCTTCGGTGTTGTACAGATGGCCAGCAACCCCAAGGGATCCCTCAAGGGAATCGCCGGACTGGTTGGTCTGCTGCTCATCCTGTTCATCGGCTACTCGATGGCCAGTGGTGAAGTGACCGATCCGGAGATCGCCAACGCGATCGAGAAGTTCGAAACTTCCCAGGAAGCCGAACTGACCGAGGGGAACCTGAAGTTCATCAGCGGGTCCATCCTGACGGCCCTGGTGATGATCGGACTGGCGATCCTGACGCTCATCGTGTTCGGTATCCGCGGTATCTTTAAATAACTAACTTAAACAGACCACGACCATGGCAAAGACCAAGACGAGAGACCGGATGAACAATGAGATCAATGCCGGCTCGATGGCGGACATCGCCTTCCTGCTGCTGATCTTCTTCCTGGTCACTACCACCATCGCCGAAGACAAGGGTATCCTCGTAAAGTTGCCGCCCTGGTCGGATGAAGAGCCCGACATCACCAAGCTCAAGGAACGTAACGTGTTCTCCGTACTGGTAAACGCCCAGAACCAGCTCCTCGTCCGCGACGAGCCGGCCCGCATCGGCGAACTCCGGGAGCGCGCCAAGGAGTTCATCATGAACCCCACCCGCCGCCCCGACCTGGCCGAAGGACCGCGTAACGCCATCATCTCGCTGAAAAACGACCGGGGTACCGACTACGAGACCTACCTGGCCGTCTACAACGAGCTGAAAGGCGCCTACGATGACCTCTGGAACGAGGAGTCCCTCAAACGGTACGGCGAGCCTTACAGCGAAGAGATGCCGTTTGCCCAGCGCAAAGCCATCCGCGACGATATCCCCATGGTATTGTCCGAGGCCGAGCCCACCAACTTTGGTGAAGAAAATTAGGTTTAACCAGCGGGTCGGTCAGCAACTGGCCGACCCGCTTTTCTTTACACCCACCAAACTGGCCGCTGGCTGCATCTTCCATCCAGTACCGTTACCAACCAATAATCTACTATGGCTAAGTTCAGTAAAAAACGCGGTAAGTCTTCCCCCGCGATCTCGACGGCCTCGCTGCCCGATATCATCTTCATGCTTCTCTTCTTCTTTATGATGGTAACCGTGCTCCGGGACTCCGACCTCAAGTTGCAGGTCAACACCCCCGAAGCCACCCAGCTTACCAAACTGGATGAAAAGTCGCTGGTCAACTACATCTACATTGGCCGCCCCACCCAACAGTACCAGGCCGTATACGGCACCTCTCCCCGCATCCAGCTGGGCGACAAGATCTCCACGGTCGACGATATCCCCCTCTTCCTCGAACAGCACAAGGTGAAGCTGCCCGAAGCCAAGCGCTCCCGGATTACCTCCTCCCTGCGCGTCGACGGTGAAGTAACCATGGGTATCGTACAGGACGTGAAAACCAAGCTTCGGAAAAGCAACCAGCTGAAGATCAACTACAGCGCCGGTCAGCGGACCCAGGCCCTCGACTAGTACCGGATCCCTATTCGGTAAAAAGCCGCTTCCCCGACCGGGGAAGCGGCTTTTTTGGTTTACAGACGGGTCGAGGGCCTGCGGGCCGACTTGGTTGCGGAAACCACGGAGGGCACGAAGAACACGGAGCTGTACCCCAGGCCTCAACTCAATAGAACTCCGTGCCTCTGTGGTCGACAGGGTGTGGGAATTACAAATTACAGTGTACCAGTTCCCACCATTTGCAGGCAGCTCGCCGCGCCCTTCATCAGGTCGAGGGCCTGCGGGCCGAGTTGGTTGCGGAAACGACGGAGGGCACGAAGAACACGGAGAAGTACCCCAGGCCTCAACTCAGTGGAACTCCGTGCCTCTGTGGTCGACAGGGTGGGGGATTTACAAATGGCTGTGTACCGGTTCCCACCATTTGCAGGCTGCTCGCCGCGCTCTTCTTCGGTCGAGGGCCTGCGGCCCGAGATGATTGCGTAAACCACGGAGGGCACAAAGAACACAGAGCAGTACCCCAGGCCTCCTCAGTGGACCTCCGTGCCTCTGTGGTCGACAGGGTCGGGATTTACAAATGGCTGTGTACCGGTTCCCACCATTTACGGGGCAGCTCGCTGCGCCCGTAACAGGTCGAGGGCTTGCAGCCCGAGTTGTGAACCAAACCACAGAGAGCGCTGAGTACACGGAGCAGTATCCCAGGTTTCCTCGGTGGAACTCCGTGCCTCTGTGGTGAATATCCTGCGGTCACCACCAACAGTGAAAAGGCCCCTTCCACGCGGGGTGGAAGGGGCCTTTGAAGCAATTTGGGGCGGAGATTACCCTTTACCGGGCGGAGCCGGGGGTAGACATGGCATCGGGGTTGAGTACGGCCTCATCGGCCGGTACCTGGTGGCGATTGCGCATGTAGAAGTACAGTCCGGTGAACAGCACCACCAGAATGATGGGGAACCACATCATGGTGGATAGTGTAGCCTGCCCGGCTATGATGTCGGCCTCCGCACCAATGGCGCCGGCGGTTTCCGCCGTGGCGCGTGCGTCGTCAAGCCAGCCGCCAATGATGGGGTTCCAGATCACCAGGGCAAACATCCCTGCACCACCTACGAGCGACATGCCCAGGGCACCGGTCTGGGGGATGTATTCCCCTACGAAGCCGATCATGGTGGGCCAGAAGTAGCAGATGCCGAGGGCAAAGACGATGGCGCCGAAGTAGACGGCCCCGCCGGTGAGGGTGCTCAGCAGGTAGATGCCGATGGTCGACAGCACGGCGCTGATCAGCAGTACCCCGGTGGGGTTGAGGTTGTGCACGATAGGGCCGGCAAAGAAGCGGCCGACGGCCATCAGGCCGGTCACGAGGGCCAGAACGATCATCGGGCTGGCACCGCTGGCACCGAGGATCTTCTCTACCCACTGGGTGGTGCTGAATTCGGTGGTGGCCGTCAGGGTCATACAGAGCACGATGAACAGGAACAGTGGGGTAGCCAGGCTGCGGATGTTCTCGCCGGTGTCCTTGCTGATGGCATTGGACCGGGGGAACTCCTGTCCGAAGATCAGGAAAGCGTACAGGAAGGTGGGGATGAACATGGTGGCGATCAGTCCCTGCCAACCCAGGGCATCACCGAAGAAGTTGGCGATGAGTGATCCGATCACGATACCGCCGGGGAACCAGACGTGGAACTTGTTCAGCATCTGGGTCTTCTTTTCAGGGTACATATCCGCTACCATGGGGTTACAGGCCGCTTCCACCGCCCCGTTGGCGAATCCGATGAAGAAGGTGGAAATCATCAGGCCCCAGAAGCCACTCAGCGGGCCGATATCGCCGGCGAAAATCGTGAGGACCAACCCAAGGAGGTGACAGATGAAGGCCGTCCAGAGCATGTTCCGGGGGCCGATGCTGTTGTAGAGGAGGCCACCGATGATCATGGCGATCGGGAAGCCGAGGAAGGCCATACTGTTCACCCAGCCCAGCTGCGGACCGGTGAGGGCGAAGGTGGTGCCCAGTTCGGTCAGGATACCGGCCCGGATGGCGAAGGTCATCGAGGTGACGACCAGGGAAACACAGGCCGCCAGGAAAAGCCGGTCGCGGTTGGCGGGAATACCCGCCGCGGCCGCCGCCTGGGTTGAATCAACGTACATATGAGTTTGCTTTTGTTGGTGGTTAATTATTTCGTGTCCAGTTCCCGGATGCGGATGTTGCGGAACCAGACGGGGTCGCCGTGGTCCTGCAGGCCGATCTTGCCGGAAGTGGTCTTGCCGAAGCGCTCAAAGTCCTTGAACTTCGAATCGGCGATCATGGCCTCCCATTCGGAGCCCGTATTGTTGTAGGTGAGCAGGCGCTCTCCGTTCTGCCAGTGCTCTACCCGGCCATCGGTGACCACCAGGCGCACGCGGTTCCATTCGCCGGCGGGGCGGACGTTCTCGGGCTCTCCGGTGATCATGTCGTAGAGGTCGCCCGCGCGGTGGGTGACGATCTCGGCGTCGGGGTGGCAGTCGTTGTCGAGGATTTGCATTTCCGGGCCGGTCAGCCATGGGTAGTCCAGGTCGTCGGTTTCGGTGATGTTGTAGATGATGCCGCTGTTGCCGCACTCGCCGATCTTCCACTCGAGCTCGAGCTCGTAGTTTTCGAACGACACATCGGTGACCAAGTCCCCGCCGCCTTCAATTCCGTGCTCGCCCTTGTTCGTGGTGTCGAGGTAGAGTACGCCTTCTTCGTCGAGTTTCCAGGCCGAGCCGGCTTCGTCCTCGTTGTAGGAATGCCAGGCTTCGAGGCTGTTGTCGGCCAGCAGGTTGGTCCATTCGCCGCTGCCCTGCAGCATCGGCTCGCCGCGGGTGGTGAGGGCGGTGTCGGCCTCCGCATCTGCCTCTTCAACGGTGTTTGTTTCGGAGGAACCGCAGGAGGTAAGGAAGAAGAGAAGGAGTAAGGCTAAGGAATAGGTACTGTGCATGGTCTGAATTTAGTGTTGTAAGGTAAGGTGCCGGGTGGAAAATGTGAAACGCGTTTCAGTCGATTGCACGACCGAGCACCCGCCGGTAGGCGGCGTCCAGTTTCCGGGCCGATTGTTCGCAGTGGAAGTGCTGGGTGATATAGGCCTGGCCGGCCGGACCCAGCCGCCGCCGCAGGGCTTCATCTTCGACGAGCTCCACGATGGCGTCCACCATCGCGTATTCATTACGCGGGGGAATGACGCGAGCGGTTTCTCCGTTGATGGCCAGGCCCCGGTTCCCGGCAATGTCGGTCAGGATGGTCGGGCGGGCCAGGAAGAAGCTTTCGAGCAGCACCTTGCTCAGTCCCTCCCCCTTGATGCTGGGCAGCAGGCTGATGTCGGCGGCCGCCACCAACTCCAGGGCGTCGGAACGCCAGCCGGTGAAGGTGAAGTCTTCCTCATCGTGGTAGGGGCTATCGGCCAGGTCGGCCAGCAGGTCATTGGTTTCCAGTCCGCGGCCCACGAACATCAGGTGAAGGGGCAGCTCGGCGGGCAGTCGGCGGATGGCGGTGCCCAGGTAGTCCATGCCCTTCATTCGCCGGGCATTGGCCACCACGACCAGGACGATGCGGTCGGCGGGGATGTTAAATTCAGCGTGCAGGTCCGCGGGCTTGACCCGCTCGTACCAGGCCGGGTCGTGCCCTTTGGGGACCACCACCGTCTTGCGGGAATCAAAGAAGAGCTGGGCGTCGAGGTCCTCCTTGACCGCCGGGCTGACACAGGTGATGAGGTCCACCCGGGGGTGCAGGTGCTGGAGATAGGCCGTGGGGTCCCACCAGTGCACGTTGCCGGTGTATCCGCGGTAGGTGATAACCTTGCCCGGCCACCCCTGGGCGGCCCTTACGCCGGTGGCTACGGCCCTGTTGTTGAAAAGGTGCAGCAGGTCGTAGCCGCCAGTGTGGAGTTCCTCCCGTAGCCGGTCGCGCTCGGCGTTACTGAACTTCCGAGTTGGGTGCCAGTCGATGATGCGTACCCCGGCGGCTTCCAGCTCATCCAAGTAGCTGGCTCCCTCCCGGTGGGTCATCAGCGTGATGCGGTAGCCGAAATTGCGGGCCAGTTCCACGAACCACCGGCCCTCGGGGCGTACTCCGCTCAGGGAATCCCGGTAATCGGATACAACGAGAAGGGAAGGGGGGACGGACAAGGGTTGCGCAGTTTGGAGCCGGCCAAATGTAGTTGATTCTGATCGCTCAGCGGGTTTCCAGGGCCCGCCGGTAACTTTCCATCAACGCCTCGGTCGTAGCCGCGGCCCCGAACCGCGCGTGGGCGTAGGCGTGGCCGGCGCTGATCAGCCGGTCGCGCAGGGCATTATCGTGGAGGAGGCGGTGGAGGGCCGCCGCCATCTCCTCCGGCCGGTTCGGGTCGACCAGCAGGGCGCCGGGGCCACCCGCCTCGGGCAGTGAGGAGACCGTACTCGTGACGACGGCCGTCCGGGAAAGCAGGGCCTCGGCCACCGGCAGCCCGAAGCCCTCGTAGTGGCTGGGGTAGAGCACCGCCCGGGCCCGCCGGTAGAGTTGCCGGAGGTGTCGGTTGTCGTCCAGGTCATCGATCCACCGCAGCAGGGGGTGGAGGGGGCGGTAGCGGGCTTCCGCCATGAGGCGGTCGCGGTATCTGGTGCCCCGGCCCACGATCAGCAGCGGCAGACGGTCCGCGGGCGGCAGCTGCAGGTAGGCGTCCAGGATAAGGGGCAGGTTCTTGCGGGGCGTAAGGCTGCCCACGAAGAGGAAAAAGTCGGCGGGCAATGCGTAGCGGGTTAGGGCATCTGCGGGGAACGCCGGGTCTGCCTCGGTGTAGAACAGGGGGTCGCAGCTCTGGTAGACCACGTCGATTCGTTCGGAGGGCGCCCCGTAGAACTCCACCAGGTCGCGCTGGGTGTGCTCGCTGATGGCGATGATGCGGTCGGCTTCGCGGCAGGCGTGGTGCACCTTGCGGTCGTAGATCCAGCGGTCGACGGTCGGGTACCACTCCGGGTGGCGCCGGTAGATGAGGTCGTGGATGGTCACCACCGAAGAGATACCGCCACGGTGGAGGCCGTAGGGGAGCTCGTGGCTCAGCCCGTGGTAGAGTTTGACGCCGTCGCGCCGCAATTGGCGGGTGACGCCGAAGCTCCGCCACAGGGGGGCGGCCCATCCCGTGGCGGTACGGACCACGTAACCGGAATCTTCCCGGAAGGGCAGGGCAAAGGCGTTCTCACTTGACTTCGGACTGTATAGGAAACACTCCAATTCAGGGTGGGCCGCCCGCAGGTTGGCGAGCAGGGTACGGCTGTAATTACCTAGCCCGGTGGCGTTGTGGAAGAGCCGTTTGGCGTCAAAGCCTAAGCGCATGGGAGTTGCGTTGCCGCTCAGAGGATGCTTTCCCCGTTGGCGTCGGTGGTCAAAATCTCGCTGAAGTAGTCGAAGAAGGGGCGCAGGCCGAGGATCACCTCTTCGGCCCGGTCCAGAAAGTCGGGGGCGAGGACCTCGGCTTCGGTGAATTCCCGGGCGGCGTAGAACTGCTTGTAGCGGAGCAGGTCGATGTCGGGGTGATCGCGGGGGAATCCCTGGGGGGCGGTCTTGAGCTGTTCGCCGCGCAAGGTGCCGAACAGGCGGACGAATTCCGGGGCATTCACGATGTCCCGCATGGCACCCGCGTCCGCGCCCAACTCCTCCCGGATGCGCTTCAGGTCGTCGCGCTCGATCCCGTAGAAGCCTCCACCGACGAGGTTGTGGGCGGGGGAGAAGGTGAAGTAGTAGCCGCCCCGCCGCTGCCGGCCGTCGCGGGTGAAGGAGCCGGCAATGTTGGTCTTGTAGGGGTCCTTGTTCTTGCTGAAGCGCACGTCGCGGTAGATCCGGAACAGGGACTTGCGGCCGCTCTCGGTGCTGATGACGTCGTGGTGGCCCAGCCGCTGCAGCAGTGCCTTGGCGAAGTCGGCTACGTTGTCGCGGGCGGCCGTGTACCGGTCCTTGTGGGCGTTGAACCAGTCGCGGTCGTTGTTGGCGGCCAGGTCGCGCAGAAAATCGTAGGTTGACTTGTGGATGACGGACATGGGGCGAAAGTAAGGCAAGCGGGCTACACCGCGCCGGGCCCAACCGCCGCCTCGCCTTACCTTTGCCCGATGCAATCTTTCCGCCGGCTCCTCGGCTACATGGGCAACTACCGCGGCCTCGTGGCGCTGGCCATCGCCTGTAATATCCTGACGGCGGTATTCACCGTCGTATCCATCCCCATCTTTCAGCCCTTTTTCAACCTGCTCTTTGAGCAGACGGAGCCGGTGATGGTCGCTCCGGCCTCTATCGACTCCCTGGCGGACCTGGAGCAGTACGGCGGCTACCTCGTCACCCAGTGGATCGCCCGCGAGGGGAGGGAGCAGGCCTTGCTGTACGTCTGTGCCCTGATCCTGCTGTCGTTCCTCCTCAAGAACCTCTTCCGCTACCTGGCCCTCTTCTTCATGTCACCGGTGCGCAACGGCATCATCCGTGACCTGCGCAATGAGCTGTACACCCACCTACTGCACCTGCCGCTGGGCTACTTCACCGAGGAGCGGAAGGGCAACCTGCTGAGCCGCATCACCGGCGACGTACAGGAGGTGGAAAGCAGCATCCTGAACGTGCTGGAGGCCATCTTCCGCGAGCCCTTCATCATCATCGGGTCGCTCACCTTCATGATCATCGTGAGCCCGTCGCTGACGCTCTTCGTATTCGGGCTGATGGTCTTCACCGGGGTGGTGATTGGCGGTATTGGCAAGCGGCTCAAGCGCAGCAGCGGCGAAGTGCAGGAAACGCTGGGCGAGATCGTGAGCCGCACGGAGGAAAGCCTCGGGGGGCTGCGCATCATCAAGAGCTTTGGCGCCGAGAACTACCAGTCGCGGCGCTTCGCCGAACTGAACGACCGCTACCGCCACCGGTTGGTGCGGCTGCTGTGGCGGCGCGACCTTTCCAGTCCGCTCACCGAATTCCTGGGCATCGCTACCGTAGCGCTGCTTTTGCTCTACGGCTCCCGGGAGGTGTTTGCCGGAACCATGGAGGCGGGTACCTTCATCGCCTTCATCTTCGCTTTCTACATGGTCATCGACCCGGCCAAGAATTTCTCCAAGGCGTGGTACAACGTCCAGAAGGGTCTCGGGGCCCTGGAGCGGGTAGAGGCCGTGCTCGACGTCCAGAACCCCATGCTCGAAACTCCCGCGGGCGGCGCCCCGATCGCTATCGGAGCAGAGGCGGGAGCCAAACAGCCGGCAGCCGCGGGAGGCATCCGTTTCCACGACGTCAGCTTCCGGTACACCTCCGAGGGGCCGGACGTACTCCACGGCATCGACCTGGCGATCCCCACCGGCAAGGTGGTGGCCCTGGCCGGCGCCAGCGGCGGGGGCAAGAGTACGATCGCCGACCTGTTGCCGCGTTTCTATGACCCCACCGGGGGGTACATCACCCTGGATGGTCGTGACCTGCGCGACTACGAGTTGACGGACTTGCGGTCGCGCTTCGGCATCGTCAGCCAGGAGGCCATCCTGTTTAACGACACGATTTACAACAACATCGTCTTCGGCATGAAGGACGTGACCCCCGAGCAGGTGGAGGAGGCCGCCCGGGTGGCGAACGCCCACGACTTCATCGTCCGCATTCCGGGCGGCTACCAGTCCAACATCGGCGACCGCGGCACCAAGTTGAGTGGTGGGCAGCGACAGCGGCTTACCATCGCCCGTGCCGTACTTCGTAACCCCGATATCCTCATCCTCGACGAGGCCACCTCGGCCCTTGACAGCGAATCCGAACGCCTCGTGCAGGAGGCCCTCCAGCGGCTCATGGCCAACCGTACGGCCCTGGTCATCGCCCACCGCCTGTCGACCATTCAGAACGCCGACCAGATCATCGTCCTGGACCGCGGCCGCATCATCGAGCGGGGCACCCACGGCGAGCTGCTGGAGCGGGGCGGGGCCTACCGCAAGCTGGTGGAGCTGCAGGAGGTCTGAGGTTTTCCACGGCTGGTCCGCGGTTTAGTGTTAAGGGCTAATCCTTCGAATAAACGTCCGCCCACCCATAGCCTCCCTGCCGTAGTACGGCGCCCAGGGCCCGGCTGTTCTCGTTGGTTGGTGGGCTGTACCCAGGCGTTTCCATTACTTCCTTCATCCATTGCTGGCGTAGTTGGACATGCTGCCCATCGTCCTCCATGCGCAGCTTGTCGGGGATGTGGGCCACCTCTAGGAAGTACGCAAAACTGCGTTCCAGTCGGTCGGCGTGCGCGAGTACTTCCGGGTTTGCGCGGTAGCGAATGCGCAGGGCGACCAGGCATTCATACAGGGCTGCCAATTGAATCACGGCCGACCACGCCCCCCGGTTGGAATGAAAGTAATGGACGATCGGGTAGCTGAGGTGATCGTTCAGGTGGCTGTTCAGCTGGTTCACCAGATCGTCAATGCGCCCGGAAAACAGGGTGCCGTCCGGATCCGTAGTGAAATAGGCCAAGAGCTCGGAGGGCGTTTGCCCCATCCCCGATATGAAGGTGGCCAGGTTCTTTTTCTGGGTTACTGCTCCTGTAACCGAGAGAATGTAAGTAATGGCCGTGGTCAGTACCCCAAATCCCAGCAGGGAGTAGACTGCAGTGACGTGGCGGCCCATCGAATTACCCGGCGCATAGTCCCCAATGCCCAGGGTAGAAAATACAAAGGCGGTATAGTAGGCCCGCTCGGAGGCGGTGGCCGGCACTTTCGTGGCAGCGCGCACGACCATTTCATCATCCGATAGATACACCAGGAACCCGCCGGCGAGCAAGAGGATAATCCACATAAGCAAGGAGGCTACCAAGTGGATCACTCCTGTCCAATTGCGCATTCCATCGGAGTGGGGTACGAGCAGTTTACCCAGCAGGCGGTTGAGCCCCGTCGACAGGTAACCCGAACCGTTGCAGGAAAGGGTGGTGTAGATGAAGTCCGTAAGGGCGATCGCTACGATACCGATGCCGCCGAAGAAGAATAGACTGTCCATGCTTGGGTAGTTCCGCAGATTGGACGGCATATCGGGGATGGATGTTCACCTCGTCCGGGGGGCCAGGGATCGGGTTTATACGTTATCCGACCAATAGGGTTTAGCCCTGCAACCATTCCATGCTTCCGCGACAAAAAAAAGCAGGCCGCCCGGGGGCGGCCTGCTAGGGGGAGGGAACCAGGTTAGCGGTTTCCCGCGGAATCAATTAGCGCTGCACCGAAATGCGGCGGCTGATGCGTTCCGTTCCGTCGGTGACGGTCAGGGTGTACACCCCACTGGACAGGGAGCGAGCGCCCAGGGCCAGGGTTACGGACGGCGTGCCGCCAGATACCTCGCGATTGATTACCGCACGACCGAGGGGGTCAAGGATCCGGATGCTGGTCGTCTGGGGCCACCCACTCAGGTCGACGGTCAGGGTCTCACCGGCAGGGTTGGGGTAAGCAGTAACCGTTGGTACCTCAGCAGAGGTCAGCGAATTGCGTCCGCCTTTCTTTGCAGGGGCCGAAACGGTTGCCGGAGCACAGCTGCTTTGCACACCGATCAGGTCACCGTGGGCCAGGTGGGCGTCGAGGGCGTTAAAGCTGATGCAAATGTTGTGGGCGTTTTCCGGATTGCCGGGGGGGATGTGCAGAATCATGATTTTTTCCTGTTTTCCTTTCCCGCACTTCCAGTCGTCGCTGTAGGCATCGTAGTCGAGCACCTGGCTGCAGTCGGGGATGCCGTCGCCGTTGTTGTCCACGCGATCATCCACGCCGGGGCACACGTCACATACGTCACCTACGGTATCGCAGTCGGTGTCGGCCTGCTCGCTGTTGGGGGTCATTTGACAGTTGTCGAGTTCGTCGGTTACGCCGTCATTATCGTCGTCGGTGTCAACGCAGTCAGGTAGGCTGTCTCCATCGTTGTCGGCCGCGGTGCTGTTCAGGTCCAGGGGATTAGAACCACAGGTGAGCTCATCGTTGTCGGTTTGGCCGTCGTTGTCGTCGTCGCTATCGGCGTTGTTGCCAGTTCCGTCACCGTCGGTATCGATCCATTCGGTGGAGTCGAGGGGGAAGGCATCTTCGGTATCGGTTACGCCGTCGTTGTCGTCATCGGTATCGGCGTTGTTGCCGGTTCCGTCACCGTCGGTGTCGATCCATTCAGTGGCGTCGAGGGGGAAGGCATCTTGGGTGTCGGTTACGCCGTCGTTGTCGTCGTCGGTATCGGCGTTGTTACCGGTTCCGTCGCCATCGGTGTCGATCCACTCGGTGGGGTCGAAGGGGAAAGCGTCATTGGTGTCGAGGTAGCCGTCGTTGTCATCGTCAGCGTCCACGCAGTCGGGCTGGTTGTCCGCGTCGTTATCGGCCGAGGCGCTGTTGATGTCCAGGGGATCGGAACCACAAGCAAGTTCATCCTCGTCGGATTGTCCGTCGTTGTCGTCGTCCGTATCGGCGTTGTTGCCAATACCGTCGCCATCCGTGTCGGTCCACTCGGTAGCGTCGAAGGGGAAAGCGTCATTGGTGTCGAGGTAACCGTCATTGTCATCGTCAGCGTCTACGCAGTCGGGCTGGTTGTCTGTATCGTTGTCGGCAGAGGTGCTGGCCAGGTCCAGGGGATCGGAACCACAGGCAAGCTCATCGTTGTCGGACTGGCCATCGTTGTCGTCGTCGGTGTCGGCGTTGTTGCCGCTGCCGTCTCCATCGGTGTCGATCCACTCGGTGGGGTCAAGGGGGAAAGCGTCGCTGACATCGGCTACGCCATCGTTATCATCGTCGGCGTCGCACTCGTCGGGGGTGCCATCGTGGTCGGTATCGACAAATCCTTCATCAACCTGTCCGTCGCAGTCGTTGTCGATGCCGTCACAGATCTCCTCGGCTCCGGGGAAAACAGTAGGGTCATTGTCGTCGCAGTCATCACCACCACAGCTTGCATCCGCGAAGCCGTCATTATCCTTGTCCTCACAGCCAGCGGTTACAGTGATGGTGTAATCTTCGATTTCCCCATAAAAGGTGCTGCATGCGGTTGGGTTACTACGGTACTGGTACTCGCTGACGATCCGCATGCGGTATTCACCCTTGGCGGTGGAGGGGACAGAGAATGACCCGGTACCCAAAGCGCCGGTGGAAGGGATGAAGATTCCCGAGGCGACGGTTTCGTTGGCATCCTCAAAGTCGCCGTCCCAGTTCCAGTCTACGAAAACGAATCCCCACTGGGGGTAGCTTCTGCCGCCGAGTTGCACACTGTAGGACTGGCCAGCGTGAAGAGACAACGCCAGGTGGCTGAAGTCGCCGTAGCCTCCATTGCATCCGGAAATGTTGTCGAGGTCGTTGATAATGACCCGCTCGAGGCCCATGTGTCGGCACGCAGTAGCCGTAGAGGGCTGGCAGTAATTGATGGAGGAAAGCACGATTTCACAAGCATCACCGGTTCCATCGCCGTCTTCGTCGGCCTGGTCAGGGTTATACATCAGGGGGCAGTTGTCGACTGCATTAACCACGCCATCGTTGTCGTTGTCGGGGTCACAGGAATCACCGATCCCATCTCCGTCGGCGTCGCCCTGGTCGGAATTGGAGTTGGAAACACAGTTATCGCAAGCGTCACCTATGCCGTCTCCGTCCTGGTCGGCCTGGTCTGGATTGGGGGTAGTATTGCAGTTATCCTGGGCATCGGTAATGCCGTCGCCGTCGATGTCATCCACAATGCGTACAGCGACCCCATTGACGGTTGCTTTGATGCCATGTACATTATTACCCGTGGCGCAGTCGTCATACTGGACAACCACCAGACGATTGATCTCACCCTGGACAATGAAAGGGGAAAGATTGGCCGTCACCGGATTTCCACCGAGTACAATGTCACCACCTTCTACGTAAGCTCCGTTGGGGTGGGCGCTATTGAAGATGTAAGCGCGCGCACCGTCATCAACCGCACTAAAGGTTACGCGGCACTCGCTGATTGCAGTTCCGCTCGCCGGGAAATTCACAAAGGCCTCGAAGTAGGTGAAGTCGACGGAGGTCAGACAGGGCACGGAGGAATACTCGGAAAAGGAAACCTCGCCGGAACCATTGACCGGTGCACTGGTCCATCCTCCGTCATTGGTAGCGGGAATGCTGGCGTACTGGTAGGCGGAGCTGTGTCCGTGGTACGGCAAGCGCTCCGCCAGGGTGATGTGCCCTTTGCCCCGGTGCATCCGCCAGTCGGATCCCAGAATCTCGGTTGATTGGGCATTCACCGAGGAGGCTGCCGCGAACATGAAAAGAAGCCCGATGAACGGACGTAAATAGTAGAGTGACCTCATTTCTTGAGTTTAATAAAACCATGAATGAAATACCTGACTAGGAGTCAAATAGGCACGCAATGATCCCTTCCGCGACTGATCGCCGATGATAAACACGGAAGATCCGGACGGGGAATACCGATATAATGAAATTAGCGTGCGCTATCAGCCTTGGTCAGGCAGTAATATGAAATAATTGTGTCTGCAAATAATTATAAAAGCAAACAGTGAGCCGGTACCGCCGGCATGAAGTAATTCCAAAAGGAATTTTTTGAATATAAAGTAAGCTTAATCAGTAACTTGGGTACTCCTTCATCTTAGAGTCCGTTGCTGCTAGTGAATAATATCGGAGAGTATCCTTTACATTCAAAAATGAATGTAAAACATGAAGGCATATTCTATAATGGATATATTGTAAAACCTAAACGTTAATGTCTGGCTTGATAACAATAAAAAGACCAAACATTACAAAATATACCAATCCGCTCTCCGGAATTGCTTGCGTTGCAAAAGTAATTTAATAATATGTTGCCACGACGCCAACAGGTGTATATGTGCTGAACGGTCCGGTTTATGATACGAATGGTTATCGAGACAATAATTGTTATGCCAGCCAGCTCGTCCATTGACCACTCGTCGGACCACTTGTCGTCCGACGACTAACCGTCGGACCACTTAAGTCGTCCAACCACAAAACCGCGGACCAGCCTACAGCAACGCCTCCGCGGCCCGCCGCCCGCGCTCGAAGTCGAAAGAGGCCATGACCGCCTCCCGCTTCGCGGCAATGCGCTCGTTGCCCGGGTTACCCAGGCTGCCGAGGTGGGTGTGCTTCAGGTCGGTAGGGGGAACGAAAGTGCCCGCCTCAATATCCTTGCCTACCCGCTGGTAGGCATCCCGGAAGGGCACGCCTTCGAGGACGAGGTTGTTGACCGCCTCCACGCTGTACAGGTAGGTGTAGCGCGGATCTGTGGGCAGCTCCTGGGCGTGCACCCGGGTGCGGGGCAGGGCGTAAAGCGCAATGGCCAGCCCGTCCTCCAGCTGGTCCAGGGCGGGGAAGATGGCCTCCTTGAGCAGCTGGAAATCCCGGTGATACCCGCTGGGCAGGTTGGTCGTCAGCTGGCTGATCTGAGCCGGCAGCGACTGCAGCAGGTTGCAGCGGCCCCGGAGCAATTCAAAGACGTCGGGGTTTTTCTTGTGCGGCATGATGCTCGAGCCGGTAGTCAGGTCATCCGGCAATTGCAGGAAGCCAAAGTTCTGGCTGCTGTACAGGCAGACGTCCATGGCCATCTTGCCCAGCGTCTGGGCCAGACCGGCGATGGCGAAGGCCACCGTCAGTTCGGTCTTGCCGCGGCCCATCTGGGCGGCCACGACGTTAACGACCGGCTCCCGGAATCCGAGGAGTTCGGTGGTGCGGTCGCGGTCGAGGGGGAAGCTGGATCCGTAGCCGGCCGCCGAGCCCAAGGGGTTCTGGTCCACGGTGTCGTAGGCCGCGAGCCACAGCCGCAGGTCGTCGATCAGGGCTTCGCCGTAGGCGCCGAACCAGAGGCCGAAGCTGCTCACCATGGCTACCTGCAGGTGGGTGTAGCCGGGGATGAGCTTGTAGCGGTGCTCTTCGCTGAGGTCAGTGAGGGTACGGCTCAGCTCGGCGGTCTGCTCCACGATACCCTGGATCCGGTAGCGGAAGTACAGCCGCAGGTCCACGAGCACCTGGTCGTTGCGGCTGCGGCCAGAGTGGATCTTCTTGCCGTCGTCGCCGAGCTCGCGGGTGAGGAGGAGCTCGACCTGGCTGTGGACGTCCTCTACGCCGTCCTCGATGACGAACTCCCCGTTGTTGGCCGTCAGGTAGAGCTCGCGGAGTTTGGCCTGGCACCTGCGCGCCGCCGCCGAATCGATCAGTCCTACCTCCTCCAGCATGGTCACGTGGGCCAGGGAGCCGAGGATGTCGAAGGGGGCCAGTTCGAGGTCGAGTTCGCGGTCGCGACCGACGGTGAAGTCGGCGATGCGTTGGTCCAGGGAATAGTCTTTTTGCCAGAGTTTGTCAGCCATAGCGCTAAGATGCGGCAAAGCCACGGAATGGCTCAGCGGTTGCCGTAGTCGTAGCCCTTGCGCATCAGGGCGACCGCTTCCGGGCTCAGTTCCCCGGGGCCGGACAGCCGGATGGAATGACGGAACTTTTTCTGCCCCATGTGGTCGGGGGCCGACCGGTGCAGCACCGGGGAGTGCAGCAGCTCGCCGGTGAAGAAGCTCAGTTCGAGCAGCTTGGACATTGGGCGGTCGACCATCCACGCCCGCTTGTTCGTGAACATGACGGCGTGGCGGGCGGGGGTGATGAGGTTCGGCTCCCATTCGGCGGTGGCCACGAGTACGTCGTCGAAGGCCATCACCACCTGGTCGGGCTTGCCGGCAAAGATCTCGTCGATCGTCTTTTCACTGCAAACGTGCCACTGTCCGGCGCGGCGGAAGGGGCGTTGGCATTTGGGGCAGGTCCACATGGCCATCCCAACGAGGTGATGCGACCCCAGGTTCAGCCCCGTGGGGTGAAGTAATCAGTACCAGCAAAGCACCTCATCCAGCCCCTTGCGCTCGATCACGGGTACCCGGGCGTCGGGTGCCGGCAGTCCCACGGGCAGCAGCAGGTAGGGGCGCTCGTTTTCGGGGCGGTCCAGTACCCGCTGGAGGAAATTCATGGGACTGGGGGTGTGGGTCACGGTCACCAGGCCGGCCCGGTGGATGGCCGCGATCAGGAAGCCGCAGGCGATGCCGACCGACTCATTGACGTAGTAGTTCTTGTGCCGCCGGCCGTCAGCGTCGAGATCGTAGGCTTTCTTGAACACCACGATCAGGTAGGGGGCGGTGGTGAGGAACGGCTTGCGCCAGTCGGTACCGAATTTCTCCAGGTCGGCCAGCCACTCCTCCGACATCCGGCCGTGGTAGTTCTCGTACTCTTCCTGCTCGGCGGCCTCCCGGATGCGGGCCTTGAGGGCAGGGTCTTCTACCACGCAGAAGGTCCAGGGCTGCTTGTGGGCACCGGAGGGGGCGGCGGCGGCCGTACGCACGATGTCTTCCACCACTTCCCGGGGCACGGGGGCATCCGAGAACTCCCGTACCGTCCGCCGGAGGTTCATCTCCGTGTAGAAGTCGGCGGAGGCGGCCGTCATTTCAGCGGCGGTGCGCGGGCTGTGGACCAGTGGGGTGTATTCGGACATCGGTGGGGGATTGGGCGCGGGCGCGGGTGCCGGGGTTTAACCCGCTACCCGGTTCTCGTAGAAACTGATGCCCAGGGTGAGGAGGCCCACCAGGCAAAGGGCCCGCAGCAACGACCAGTCGAGGTAGTGGGAGCCGGTGAAGATCTCGCGGGCGTACAGCAGAAAATACACAGCAACGGCGGAAAGCAGGATGCCGGCCACGGCGTCAAGGGCCGCGCGGTTGGGGGACGGATTACCGTTCATGATAAGGTAAGCTAACGATGTAATGCGGCCGGGGCGGTTAATGCTGCGTAGGGCAAAAGTAAAAAATTGCGGCTACACAGGGGTGCTGGTCCTGCCGTTTAGTGGTCGGACGACTTAAGTGGTCCGACCACTAAATGGTCGGACGAGCTCATTCATTGCCTCTGATGGTAGACTTTCCTCTGCCGTTCGTCGAAGAGGTCGGCGAGGCCGTAACCCGCGGGCAGGGCAGGCTGTAATTTTGACACCTTCCCCAGGCCACCCCACCATGAAAGCAATTCTTCTTCTTCTCTCGATCCTGTCAGTTCCGCTGTACGCCCAGTTTCCCGGCGCCGGGGCAGCCCCTTCCATCAAGGGGGTTATCCGCGGACAGGTAACCGACGCCCAGTCGGGTGAGCCGGTTGAATTCGCAACCATCGTGCTGCTCTCGGCCGACGGTCAACAGCAGGTCAACGGGACCCTCACCGAGGCCGACGGCAGCTTCAAGCTGGTCAACGTAGCCCCTGGCGACTACCAGGTTAAGGCCACCTTTCTGGGTTACCTGGAGCAGGTGATTCCGGACGTCAAGACAACGAAGAAGAGTCCCGACCTTACCCTCGATCCCATCGTCCTGGCCACCGACGCCGTCACCCTGGAAGGGGTAGAGGTAACCGCCCAGGCTTCCCTGGTGGAGAACCGCATCGACAAGATGGTCTACAATGCCGACCAGGACGCCACCAACAGCGGCGGCGACGCCAGCGATGTACTGCGGAAGGTGCCGCTGCTCAGCGTCGACCTGGAAGGGAACGTAAGCCTGCGCGGCTCCTCCAACCTGCGGATCCTGGTCAACGGTCGCCCGTCGACCATCTTCGCCAGCAGTGTGGCCGACGCGCTGAAGAGTATCCCCAGCGATCAGATCAAAAGCGTGGAGGTCATCACCACCCCCAGCGCCCGCTACGACGGCGAGGGCAGCGGTGGCATCATCAACATTATTACCAAGAAAAAGGAAGCCCAGGGATTCACCGGTACGGTGAACTCCAGCGTCGGCACCCGCCAGAATAACTTCGGCCTGAACGCCAATGCGCTGATCGGCCGCTTTGGCATGAACGCCGGGGTGAACAGTTTCTGGAGCTGGAAGCGAGCCGCGGAGAACCAGTTTCTGCGGACCGATTTCGGCAATGGCGCACCGGTTCGCCAGCTCGAGCAGGGGGGACTGAACGAATCGGGCTTCTTCGGCGCCAACGGGAACCTCGGCGCCTTCTACGACTTCAACGCCTACAACAGCCTCAACCTGAGTGGACGCTACAACCGCTTCGCCCGGAGCCAGGAGGGGACGACCAACGGCTTGATCGACTATTTCGGAACCGAAAACAACGTCGATTTCGCGCGCTTCAACGACAGTGAAAACGCCAATTCCGGCTTTGACGCTACCCTCGATTACCGCCGGACCTTTGCCGATCAGCCCGACCGGGAACTGATCCTGGCCTTCCAGCTCAGCGGACAGAACAGCAACACCGACAACATCGTCGACCAAACGGGGGACCTGCCGATCTACCAGCGAGACCTCATCAATACCAACGACGGACTGAACCTGGAGTACACCGGTCAGCTCGACTACGTCCACCCCGCCGGGGAGCGCCTGAAACTGGAAACCGGCTTCAAGGCCGTGCTGCGCCGCATCGACAGCGACTACCGCACCCAGGTGAAGCCCAACGACGGAGGGGACTTTGCTGACGATCCTAAACTTACCGACCTGTTCCTCTACGACCAGGATGTCTACGCCGCCTACCTGAGTGCGAATTGGTCGATCAACGACAACTGGGGACTGGTAGCCGGTGCCCGCTACGAAACTACGGAGATCGGCGGAGGATTCCGCAGCGAGAACCCGAGCTTCACCAACAGCTACCAAAACTTCCTGCCGAGCATCATCCTGAACCGCAAGCTCTCCCAGTTCAGCAACCTGAAAGGAAGCTATACCCAGCGCATCCAGCGGCCGAGCCTGTTCTACATCAACCCCTTCACGGCGATCTCCGACCCGAACTCCCTGCAGATTGGCAATCCGGACCTGAAGCCCGAACTGGTAGAACAGTATGAGCTGGCCTATAATACCTACGTCAAAGGGGTAGTCATCAATGCCTCCACCTACTACCGCCGCACGGATGACCTCATCGAAAGCTTCCTCAACGTTGATGACGACGGCATCGCCAGTACCACTACCTTCCTGAACATCGGCAGCAGCGATACCTACGGAGCGAACCTCTTCACGTCGGTCACCCTCTGGGAAAAGCTCCAGTTGCGGGCCAGCCTCAACTACGGCCGCTACAACGGTACGGGTACGGTGAACGGCGAACTGCTGGAGCGCTCCGCCGACGTGATTAGCGGCAACGGGGGCGGCAGCTTCCAGTTCAACGACAAGTTGCGGGCCGACTTCTTCGCCTTCGGGCGGGGACGGCAGCAGACGCTGCAGGGCTCCAATCCTAGTTTCAGCATTTACGGCGTCGGGATGAACTATGAAGTGAGCGAACGCACCTCCTTCGGGCTCCGGGTAATCACGCCCTTCAGCGAAGACAAGGTTTTCGCCTCCAGCTTGCGGGGGGAGGACTTTACGCAGGAGAGCAGCTTTACCATCCCCTTCCGCAGCTTCGGCGTGAGCTTTAACCACAAGTTCGGCCAGATGGATTTCCGGGCCCAGAACCGTCGCAGCCGCGTACGCAACGACGACCAGAAGGAAGGGGAGGGCAACCAGCAGTTCTGATCTTGTCCGACCACTAGACGGCGGACCAGCTCGGTCCTAACTTGCCCCAATCCTTCCAATACCTACAGATCGCCCATGTCAACGCCGAATACCTCTTCCACCCTGACGTCCTTTACCCTGGTTATTTTGGTCGTGGTCGTGCTGTACGCTCCCTGGTATCCCCCCGGTTGGGAGGCGGTGGTGCTGCCCCTGGCCCTGGGGTTGATCGCCCTCGGGGGGTACGTTGCCTGGCGCTCCACGGCGGGCGAAGCGGTGGAGAAGCGGCTGAGCTGCCTGCCGGGCATCTTTTTCTTCGCCGCGGCGGTCTGCTTTACCGAGGATTATCATCCCTTCGGTGAGGAAGGACTACTAATAATCCTCGGTACTCTGCTGCTGGCGGTCGGTGGATACCTTACGTGGCGGGCGAAACTGCCGGCGTAGCTTCAGGATACCGCATCCGCAGAAAGGGGGTGGGGTCGAGCTGGTAGGTGAAGTCGAGGTACTCGGGGGTACCTTCTTCGTCCGGGAAGCGGCCGATAATGTCCGGATTGGTCAGTCCGCTCTCGTAGTCGGCCAGGTTGTAGGGCCCGTAGGTGGTGATTCCGGTACGGATGGCCAGCAGTCCGCCCTCCGCGGGTATCGATAACCGCACGGTCGGGAAGTCCGTAGAATCCGCCTGGCGCACGTAGGCTTTCAGACTTGCCCGGTCGATGACCAGCAATTCGCCGAGGTCCTCGAGCAGGGATTGGCGGGGCGTTTCCTCCAAGAGGCCGAGCCGCAGCTCGATGCGCTCGGGCACCATCAGGGCTGTCGGGGGGAGCTGGGCCAGCAGGTTCAGGGCAATGGACACTTGCATCTCGTCGATCAAGCTGTACTGCATGGTCTCGGTGAGCAGGATGTCGATCGCGGGGGTGGGCTCCACTGCGTAGGTGGAGGCGTCGGTCTGGACCACCCGCTGGACATAGGCTTCCAGATCCAGTTCGCGCAGCAGTTGGCGGACGGCCCGGTAGCTTACCGTATTGATTTCCAGGAAGGTGAACTGCAGTTGCTCCGGCGTAAAGCGGGTCATCAAGGGCAGCGCCAGGGTAGCGAAGGGGCCGGTGCCGGCGTAGAGGACGTGTACCGGGCCCGGATGCTGCGCCAGCCGTTCGCTGACGGCCAGATGGAGGCCCGCCACGAAGCGCTGGGTGCGCAGTTCGTCGTCGATGCACAGCGCGGCCCAGGTCGCCCCGATGGCCATGCCGTGGCCGGTATCGTAGGGGTGGAGGCTGTCTTCGTCGCCGAGGTCGAGTCCGGAGGCGGAAAGCAGCAGGTCGCGGTAACGGTCGAGGGTATCGTGAAGGAGGTCGGGTCCGGTGGCGTCATCCAGCAGGATGTCGGCCAGGGACGCCAGGGTGGCCATTCGGCTCATTGGGGGAAATTGGCGTACCACCAACGGTGGGGGAGACGCTGGGGCAAAGATACACTGACGCGGGGTGGCGTGAGTTGGTCCAATGAAAATTCGTTGGACGACTTAGTGGTCCAATGGAAAGTGGTCGGACGACTTAGTGGTCCGACGACTAACCGGTCGGACCACTAAGTCGTCCGACCACTAAACCCTGGACCAGCCCCCCTAAGGGTACAGCAGATACTTCTCCCGCATCGTCCGGTAGGCGGCCAGTTCGCCCACCCATTCCTGGCGGATCTCCGCTTCGGTCTTGCCGGCCTCAATCTGTTTGCGTAGGGCATCGGTGCCCGCCAGCAGGTCAAAGAATTCGGCGCGGCTGAAAAATTCCACGCCCTTGCCGGTCAGCTCCCGGTGGGTAGCCAGCAGGGGCGCCAGGTCGAGTTGGTACTTGCGGAATTCCTCCGCCGGCCGGTCGCTGAGGTCGTGGCCGCGGCAGGTCTCCCCGTTGAGCTTGGGGTCGGCGGCGCCGGGGCCCGGGCGGGGGGTGAAGGTATCTGGTCCCGAAAGCCGCGGGTGGCCGTAGACCTGGAACTGTCGGTTGGTACCGCGACCCACGCTCAGCGCCGTACCCTCGAAGAAGCACAGGCTGGGATAGAGGTAGATGCTGCGCTGGTTGGGCAGGTTGGGGGAGGGGGGCACGGGCAGTTCGTACACCGACTCGTGGGTGTAGTCGCGGCAGGGCACCACCGTCAGGTCGCACTTCAGGCCGTTGCCTAGCCAGCCTTCCCCGTTGACCATGCGGCCGTATTCGCCCACGGTGAGCCCGTGCACCACGGGGATGGGGTCGAGGCCCACGAAGCTCTCGAAGCCCGGCTTGCGGATCGGCCCGTCCACGTAGTGGCCGTTCGGGTTGGGGCGGTCGAGGATCACCACCGGCTTACCCACCTCGGCGGCGGCCTCCATCACGTAGTGTAGGGTGGAGATGTAGGTGTAGAAGCGTACCCCCACGTCCTGGATGTCGAAGACGATGAGGTCCAGGTCAGCCAGGTCGGCCTCGGAGGGTTTCTTGTTGCGGCCGTACAGGGAGCGGATCACGAGCCCGGTACGGTTGTCCACCCCGTCGGTGATGGTCGCTCCGGCGTCGGCTTCCCCGCGGAAACCGTGTTCGGGAGCGAAGATGCGGTGGACGTCCATCCCCAGCGCCAGCAGGGTATCGACCAGGTGGGTGGTGCCCACCATGGATGTCTGGTTGACGACCAAGCCCAGCTTTTTGCCCTCCAGCAGGGGCAGGTAGGATTCCGGTTGGTAGGCGGCGGGGTACGCGGGTGCCGGGGAAGTCTCGGAATCCCGGTTTTGCTGGGTTTGGGCCGCTACGTCGGCCGGCTCATTGCGGCTTTCCACGGCACCTGCGGACGCGCCGGATTTAAAACAATTTGCGGTAAGCGTAAGGGCTAAACAAATAATAAGGTATACCTTGGCCATTACAGTGCATTGAAGACCGCCGCAGGAGGCGGACCGGAGCTATGAGTAAGAGAGAATACGCGATCGTAGACATCGAAACGACGGGTGGGCGGGCCTCCCGTTCCCGCATCACCGAAATCGGGATTGTGGTCTACGACGGCGAAAAGGTAACAGAAACATACGAGACCCTGATCGACCCGGAGCAGTACATACCGGCGGGCATCGTCGAGCTCACCGGAATTACCCAGGAAATGGTGGCCGGCCAGCCCAAATTCTACGAAGTCGCCAAGCGGATCGTAGAACTCACCGAGGGGCGCATCTTCGTGGCCCACAACGCCAAATTCGACTACGGCTTCCTGCGGGCGGAGTTCGGTCGCCTCGGCTACACCTTCTCCCGCCGCCAGCTGTGCACGGTGCGGCTGGCCCGCAAGTGCTTCCCCGGGCTGCCGAGCTACAGCCTGGGCAACCTGATCCGCCACTTCGGCTTCCAGGTCGACGCCCGCCACCGCGCCCTGGCCGACGCCCAGGCCACCACCGAACTGCTCGAGCGCTGCCTGGCCGGGGAGGACTGCGCCGCCGAAGCCCAGCAACTCATCAACCACGGCATCAAGGAAACCCGCCTGCCCAAGCAGATCAAGCTGGAGCAGATCATGGAACTGCCCGAGGAAACCGGGGTCTACTACTTCCACGACGCGAACGGCGACGTGGTGTACGTGGGCAAGAGCACCAACATCCGCAAGCGGATTGCCCAGCACTTCAACGACCATACCACCAAGGGCAGCCGCATTGCCGAGAAGGTGGCCGACATTACCTACGAGATCACCGGCAGCGAACTGGTGGCTCTCCTGCTCGAAAGCGAGGAAATCAAGCGCCTCCAGCCACGCATCAACCGCGCCCAGCGGGGACAGCGCTTCAGCCATGCCATCCACAGCTACGTGAACGAGCGGGGCTTCCGCTGCTTCGACGTCATCCGCAACACGGCCCAGGCCCGCAAGGAACTGGACATCATCAGCGAGTACCCCTCGATCAGTCGCGCCAAGGGCCGCCTCAACTTCGTGCGCAAGCACCTGGAGCTCTGCAGCGCCTTCACCAACATCTACCCCAGCAAGTCGGCCTGCTTCCACTACCACCTCAAGCAGTGTCGCGGCGGCTGTGCCGGCGAGGAAGATCCCGGAGAATACAACCTGCGCGCCGAAGAAGCCCGCCTCCACCTGCGCTCCGTCTTCGACGACGACTTCCTGCTCTTCGACTGCGGCCGTTCCCACGACGAGGCCTCCGTCATCCTGGTGGAAGAAGGAAAATACCAGGGCTTCGGCTTCATCGACAAGGAATGCGCCCACGACATCGCCATGGCCATCGACAGCGTCAAGCGGACGGTCACCTATCCCGATACGGCCCGCATCATCCAGCGCTACGTAAGCGAAAAGGGGGGCAAGATGGTGAATCTGAGTACCGGGAAGGTGGTGCGGTAGTTTTTTAGGCGATTCGTTCTTTAGTCCTTTAGGGCAGTGCATCATTGCAACAGTACGGTAGTAGAACAGTACGGTAGTACCATACTTCAGTAGTACCATAGTCCGGCGGTACATTCGTCCGGCATTTCGACACCCATTTGTATATCAATACACTATTGCCCCGGTTCGATATATAGTCTGTGCATCCACATATGATGATCTGGACTTCTAAACAGCCAAAGCTCCGATCCCTGCCGACTAAAAAGCTGGATCATAGAGAAGCACCAAATCACTACCGACCATAGGACTACTGTACTAAAGAACTACCGTACTAAACAACTACCGCCGCTCAAAAGGAATCCCCAGCATCCGGCGAATACTCTGATGGTGCTCTTCCTCCATGTGGGTATCGACGCCGTAACGGATGTCACGATGGTCCAGCTCGAGATACGTGCCGAATAGGCGGTCCCAGAAACTGAAAATGTTGCTGTAGTTGCTGTCCGTATAGGGGAGGACGTAGTGGTGGTGAACACGGTGCATGTCGGGCGTCACGAAGATGTAGCGCATGACGCGGTCCACGGGGCGGGGCAGGGTGATGTTGGCGTGGGTGAATTGACTGCCAATGACGCTCAGGCTCTGATAAAGGAAAACCAGCCAGATCGGTGCCCCGAGTACCACGACGCCCAGGGTGGTGAAGGCGAAGCGGACGACGCTTTCCCCCGGATGGTGACGGTTGGCGGTGGTGGTATCCACGTTCTGGTCGGTATGGTGGATGAGGTGAAATTTCCAGAGTACGGGCACCCGGTGCTGTACCCAGTGGGGAAGGTAGGCCCCCAGCAGGTCCAGCAGGGGCAGCCCGGCCACCACCATCGCCCAGGCCGGCAGGTTCAGCCACTGCAGCAACCCGAACTGCTCCGCCACCGCCCACTGGCTGCCCCTAACGAGGATAAAGGCCAGCAGGAAGTTGACGACCACCGTGGTCAGGGTAAAGAATAGGTTGATGCCGGCGTGACGCCACCTTTTGTACTCCGCGGTGAAGAGGGGAACGGCGCTTTCCACTAGCCAGAACAGCGTGAGGCCACCCACCAGGATGAGGGTGCGGTGACTGCTGGGTATGGTCTCGAAGTACTGGATGATCGCTTCCATAAGGGAAAGGTACGGCAACCTCCGAAGGCAGGGTGGTAATTTGGCAGACAAGAATAGCCCCCTCCGTGAAGGCAAAACAGTAGACGCCGTCATCCTGGATATACAGGCGCTACGGCGCAGCCTCGACCGTTAGCCTCCCACCAGCAGCCGCTGGGTGGTCAGGGTGCGGCCACGCTCGTTGGTGATGCTGTAGAGGTAGGTGCCCCGTGGCAGGCGGCTTACGTCGAGTTCTACGCGGGCGGCGTGGCCGGTGGGCGAGAATTGCTGACGGGCAACCTGCCTGCCGAGTACGTTGACGACCCTCAGGGTGTAGGTGCCGGCATCCAGCCCTTCCAGGTCGAAGGTCGCTGAGCGGCTAGCGGGGTTGGGGTAGAGGGTGATGCGGGCCTGCCGCTGGAAGGGATCGCGGATGGAGCTGGTCGCGTCGCTGCGGATGAAGGTCATACCCTTTGGCTTACCCGCTTCGTCGAGGGTGACGGTGGCAATGGTTTCCTTCTCGGACTGGGCCCAGAAGTAGTAGGTGGTCCGCGGGGGCTGCTGACCGAAGAATTCCGAGAATTCCGGGACCGCCGGAGCCACCAGGGTAGTTACGTCGGTAAAGGGCAGGGCACCGATCTTGACGGCGATGCGGTTGTTCAGCGTTTCGGTGCGGCGCTCCCGCAGCACCTCGTAGGTCTGTCCGTTGAGGGTCAGGGAGCCGTAGGCGTCCACCACGTCTTCCCGTTGGCTTATCGAGGTAATGCGGATGGAGTCCACGCCGTTGAGGGCGCTCCCCAGTTCGGCAATGGCTTCGGCCGGCAGGCTGTCGGCGGCTACCGTCAGGGTATTGGTGGTGTTGGTCGTGAAGGCATCCTGATAGGCCAGCGGCGCACGGCGTTCGGGGCGGGCCGGGTCTACCGGGGCTTCGAAAGTGTAACCCGGCAGTACGGGCAGCACCCCGCGGAGCCCCACCAGGGAATAGGCCCCGCCGGATACCCGGTAGTAGCCCAGGGTGGTGGAGTCCAGATTTACGGAAAGGCTGGCGGTAGAGAACACAGGATCGCCGGCTACGGCGGTGATTACCTGATTGGCTTCGGCCTCGGCGGCGAGGGTTCCGAAGTCCCACTGCCGGGCGGCACCGGGGGTGAGCAGGTTCAGTCCCCCCACGTTCTCCGTTGCGCTGTACCTCAGGGTGTCGCCGGCTATCGGGAAGTAGGCGTCGGTGAGCACCACCTGGGCGCGGAGCGCGGGTGCCAGGGCCAGCAGCAACAGCAATGGGAGGGTTCTCAGCATCGGGAGGTGGGGTAACACCTCCGTAAGTTAGTTCCTTTTCCCGGTACCGCGCACGTGGGCGTATTGCTTGTTTGCGACTTATCCGCGGATGGGCCCCAGCCAGCGATCGGCCGTCGCGGGGTCCCAGTTTTTCCGCTCGGCGTAGTCGCGTGCCTGGTCGGGCTGGATGCCCCGGACGGTGAAGTATTTGGATTCCGGGTGACTGTAGTACCAGCCGCTCACGCTCGAGGTGGGGTACATGGCAAAGCTCTCGGTTAACTGCATGCCGATGGCGTTCTCCACGTCGAGCAGCTCCCACAACTTGGCCTTTTCGGTGTGTTCCGGGCAGGCCGGGTAGCCGGGGGCGGGCCGGATGCCCTGGTACCGCTCGGCGATCAGCGCTTCGTTGTCGAGGGCCTCGTCGCGGGCGTAGCCCCAGTAGTCGCGGCGGACCCACTGGTGGAGGGCTTCGGCGAGGGCTTCGGCAAGGCGGTCGGCCAGTGCCTTGAGCATGATGGCGCTGTAGTCGTCGTGGGCTTCCTCGAAACGGCGCACGTGTTCTTCGATCCCGATTCCAGCGGTTACGGCGAAGGCACCGAGGTAGTCCTGCTTGCCGCTGCCGGCGGGGGCTACGTAGTCGGTCAGGGCCTGGTTGGGTAGGCCCGCGGCCTTTTTGCTCTGCTGCCGCAGTTGGTACAGCTCGTAGCGGCGGTTGTCGGCCTGCAGGCGGATGGTATCGGTGGCGACGTCGGCCTCCGCGGGGAAGAAACCGAAGACCGCCCGGGCCTGCAGCCACTTTTCGGCCACGAGGCGGTCGAGCATTTGCCGGGCTTCGCGGTAGAGCTGGGTGGCCTGCTCGCCTACCACCTCATCGGTGAGGATATCGGGGTACTTCCCGGCCAGCCCCCAGCTGCTGAAGAAGGGCGTCCAGTCGATAAAGTCAACCAGCTCATTCAGGTCCACGTCGTCGAGCACCTTGGTGCCGGTGAAGGTAGGAGCCGGGGGGGTATAGTTCTCCCAGTCGAGTTTGAGACCATTCTTGCGGGCCTCGGCGATGGACAGCGTCTTCTTGTTCGACTGCTTGTTGGCCCGCTGCACCCGCACCCGCTCGTAGTCGGCGCGGATGCTTTCGTGGTAGCGCTCGCGGCCGCCGGGTTCGGAGTTCAGCAGTTCACTGACCACCGTCACGGCCCGGCTGGCGTCGAGGACGTGGACGGTGGGGCCGCTGTACGCGGGTTCCACCTTCAGGGCGGTGTGGGTCTTGCTGGTGGTGGCCCCGCCGATGAGGAGGGGGAGCTTCATGCCGCGGCGTTCCATCTCCGTGGCTACGTTCACCATTTCGTCCAGGGAGGGAGTGATCAGGCCGGAAAGACCAATCACGTCCACCTTCAGCCTTACGGCTTCGTCGAGGATCTTGTTGGCCGGGACCATCACGCCGAGGTCGTGAATCTGGTAGTTGTTGCAGGCCAGCACCACGCCGACGATGTTCTTGCCGATGTCGTGGACGTCGCCCTTGACGGTAGCCAGGAGTACCCGGCCCTTGTGGTCGGCCTCGGCACCCGCGTCCGCGCCCAGAGCTTCGCGCTCCGCCTCAATGAAGGGCTGGAGGTAGGCCACGGCCTGTTTCATTACCCGGGCGCTCTTGACGACCTGGGGGAGGAACATCTTGCCGGCGCCGAAGAGGTCGCCGACCACGTTCATGCCGTCCATCAGCGGCCCCTCGATCACGTGGAGGGGGCGGGGGTACTTCAGCCGGGCCTCCTCAGTGTCGGAGATGATGTACTCCGTGATGCCGCGCACCAGGCTGTGGCGGAGGCGCTCCTCGACGGTGCTCTCCCGCCAGCCGAGGTCGCGCTGCACGGTACGGCCGCCGACCTCCTTCAGTCCCTCGGCGAATTCCATGAGGCGGTCGGTGGCGTCGTTGCGGCGGTTCAGGATGACGTCCTCCACCCGCTCGAGCAGGTCGGTGGGGATGTTTTCGTAGACCTCGATCAGGCCGGCGTTCACGATGCCCATGTCCATACCGGCGCGGATGGCGTGGTAGAGGAAGGCCGAGTGCATGGCCTCGCGCACCACGTCGTTGCCGCGGAAGGAGAAGCTGACGTTCGAGACGCCCCCGCTCACCTTGGCGCCGGGGCAGAGCTGCTTGATGCGGCGGGTGGCCTCGATGTAGTCGACGCCGTAGTTGTTGTGCTCCTCGATGCCGGTGGCCACAGCGAAGATGTTGGGGTCGAAGATGATGTCCTGGGGGGGGAATTTGGCCTGCTCGGTGAGTAGCTTGTAGGCCCGCACGCAGATGTCAACCTTGCGGTCGATGGTGTCGGCCTGCCCCTGCTCGTCGAAGGCCATGACCACGGCCGCGGCGCCGTAGCGCTTCACCAGTCGGGCCTGGCGGAGGAATTCGGCTTCCCCTTCCTTCATGCTGATGGAGTTGACCACGCACTTGCCCTGCACGCAGCGCAGGCCAGCCTCGATGACTTCCCATTTGGAGGAGTCGATCATGACGGGCAGCTTGGCGATGTCGGGCTCGGCCATCATCAGGTTCAGGAAAGTCTGCATGGCCTCCTGGCTGTCGAGCAGGCCCTCGTCCATGTTCACGTCGATGATCTGGGCGCCGCCTTCCACCTGGTCGCGGGCCACGTCGAGGGCGGTGGGGAAGTCGCCCTGCTTGATCAGGCGGGCGAATTTTCGGGAGCCGGTCACGTTGGTCCGCTCACCCACGTTGACGAAGTTCGTTTCCTCCCGGATTTCCAGGGGTTCCAGTCCGCTGAGGCGGGTGTTGGACACAGGTTCCGGGATGGGGCGGGGGGGCAGGGCATCCACTGCCCGGGCCATGGCCGCAATGTGGGCCGGGGTGGTGCCGCAGCAGCCACCGATCATGTTGACGAGGCCGCTGGCGGCGAATTCGCGGATGTACTCCCGCATCTCGGCCGCGTCCTGGTCGTACTCCCCCATTTCGTTGGGCAGGCCGGCATTGGGGTAGGCGTGGACGTAGCACTCCGCGATCTTGGAGAGGGAAGCCAGGTGGGTTCGCATTTCCTTGGCGCCGAGGGCACAGTTCAGTCCGATGCATAGCGGATTGGCGTGGGCCACGCTGATGTAGAACGCCTCTACCGTTTGTCCGGAAAGGGTACGGCCGCTGGCGTCGGTGATGGTGCCGGAGATGATCACCGGCAGTTCGATGTCCCGGGTATCCCGCACTTCCTGGAGGGCGAAGAGGGCCGCCTTGGCGTTCAGGGTATCGAAGATGGTTTCGATGAGGATGCAGTCGACCCCGCCGTCCACCAGTCCCTCGATCTGGGTCTGGTAGGCCGCGGCCAGTTCCGTGAAGGTGATGGCCCGGTAGCCGGGGTCGTTCACGTCGGGAGAGATGCTCAGGGTCCGGTTGGTGGGCCCTACGGCGCCGGCCACGTAACGGGGCTTTTCCGGGGTGGAAAAGGCGTCGGCGGCCCGGCGGGCTACCTCGGCGGCGGCCTTGTTGAGCTCGTAAATAACGTCCTGGGTACCGTAGTCGGCCTGGGCGATGCTGGTGCCGCTGAAGGTGTTGGTCTCGATGAGGTCTGCGCCGGCTTCCAGGTACTGGCGGTGGATCTCCTCGATCACGTCCGGGCGGGTGAGCACCAGCAGGTCGTGGTTCCCCTTCAGGTCGCTGGGGTGGTCCTCGAAGTGGCCGTGGCGGTAGTCGGCCTCCGTCAGTCCGTATCCCTGGATGAGGCTGCCCATGGCGCCGTCGAGTACCAGGATGCGTTCGGCGAAGCGTTGGGAAAGGGAGGGTCGCGTCATAATGCTTGGGGTGAAGGGCCCGGCCGTTCCGCCCGGGAAATGGAAGTCAAAAGCAAGCGGCAAAGATATACAATTCACCGCCCTGGTTGGTTGGAGGAGAGTGCTGCGGTAGTGAAGGAGTGAATTAGTGAATTAGTGAATTAGTGAATTGGCACCCGCGCACCCGCCCCTGTAGTACACTCAGGTTCGTCTGAGGTCGGAAGCGGCCGCTATTCACTCATTCTCCAATGCTGTAATTCTATTCTTCTGGCCTATTCCTCCTCCACCAGCGTCAAATCGCGGTGAACGGCGATCGCCGCGTTCAGCTCAAAACCGATGATGAGGATCAGGGCGTTGAGTTGCAGCCAGAGCATCACGATGATGATGGTAGCGATGGAGCCGTAGAACTTGGCGTAGGTATCGTAGCGGTTGAAGCCGTCGATGTAGAAGCTGAAGGCCACCGAGGTTGCCAGACTCAGAATGGTGGCCAGCGTCACCCCGGGGCTCACGTAGCTGAAGCGCTTGATGGTGGCCGCCCCGTAGCGGTATAGGGTACCGATGATGATGTAGTAGAGGGCCAGCATGGTCGTCCACCGCACGGCGTTGATCAGGAAGCGGGTGAAGCCCCCCATGGAGGTATAGAAGTCGATCCACCCCACGATGCTGTCGCCCAGGATCACCAGTACCACGCTGGCAATGATGAAGATGCCCACCAGGAAGGTCAGGCCCACGGCCACCATCCGCTTGCGCAGGAAACCCCGCTGCCGGAATACCTTGACGTAGCTCTTCTCGAAGGCCTGCATGAGGGAGAGCATGCCGTTACTGGAAAAGAAGATGGCCAGCAGGAAACCGAAACTGAGCAGGCCCACCTTCGGCGAGTTGGTGATCTCCTGCACGAAGCCGAAGACGATGTCGCCCGCCTGTCCGGGCATCACCCGCTTGATCTCCTCGTACAGCGTCATGTTGAAGTTCTCCAGGGCGGGGAACCAGATGGTGAGCACGTCCAGCACGAAGGGCACCAGGGTGAACAGGGTGAGGATGGAGGGAAAGAGCGAAAGAAAAATGCTGAAGGCCACGCTGTTGGCGCGGGTAAAGAGATCGTCGCGGGTGGCCTCGTGGATCACGAAGACGACCACGTCGTAGATCGGTACGCCGTGGAAGCCGATGAAGCTGTTTTCCCGGGCATACTTCTTTATCCCGATAACTACCGGGTGCTCGGTGAAGAACCGCTTGAAGGCCGAGGTGTCAATTTTTTTCTTGCTCAAAATGGGGCCGTATGACCTGCAGAAGGTATTCCGGAGCGGGTACCGTGCGCTCGGTCTCTACATCGACGAAACACAGTTTGATGGACCCCCCGTTCACCAATTTACCGTTTTCGTTGTGGATCTCGAAGTGGAAGGTAATGGTGCGGTCGGGAACGTGGCGCAGGCTGGTGGTAATGGTGAGCACCTCGTCGTAGCGCGCCGGGCGGATGAAGCGCTGGTTCATGCTCATCACCGGCATCATGATGCCGTGCTTGCCCTCCAGTTCGGCGTAGCTGCGGCCCACGTCCCGCAGCATCTCCACCCGGCCGATCTCGTAGAGCAGGGCGTAGTGGCCGTGGTACAGGTAGCCCATCTGGTCGGTCTCTGCGTAGCGAACGCGGTGGGTAGTCTGGGTGGTCAGCATGGTAACTCGGGTTTAGCCCCCGCTGGCTGCCGGGGTGGGCGCAAGGTAACTGAAGCCGGCCGCAACACCCTTCCGTCGGTAGAGCGATTGCCGCCCTTCAGGCTTCGCCCTCCTACGCAGGTCGAAAGCCTGAACCGCCGATTTGTGTTATCTTGTTTGGCTTGCGACCTTCACCGTATGAAAAGTAAAACCACCGCCGGAATTTTCGCCCTGGTCTTCGGCGGACTGGGCGTGCACCGCTTCTACCTCGGTCAGAAAGGATTGGGGATTCTTTACCTGCTGTTCGTCTGGACGTTCATCCCCACCATCATCGCCATGATCGACGGGATCGTCTTCCTCACCCAGGATGAAGACAAGTTCAACCGCAAGTACAACACCGAGTACTGGGCCATGCAGCACGCCCAGCAACAGCAGCAGCAGTACCACCACCACCATCACTACCAGTCGTCGCCACCCCAGCCGCCACCCCGCACGGCCTACGCCGAGGAACCGCGCCGGGAAAAGAAGGATCCCTTCCAGGTGAGCGCCGACCGCAAGTACGCCGACTACGATTTCGAGGGGGCCATCCAGGATTACCGCCGCTCGCTCAACGTTGATCCCCGACAGGCCGACGTCCATTTCAAGATGGCCTGCCTGTACTCCATCCACGAGGATACCGATACGGCCCTTTACCACCTCAGCCAGGCCCTTGAGCACGGCTACTACGACTTCGACGAGATCGAAAAGCACGACCACCTGGCCTTCCTGCGCTCGACGCCCGACTACCAGGCCTTCAAGTCGAACGGCTACCGCATTCCGGCCACGTCGCCTGCCGAACCCGCCGCCGCGAACCCCGTGCCACCGGATACCCTGGAGCTCAGCGACGACCTAATCACCCGCATTGAGCGGCTGGCCAAACTCAAGGAAGACGGCATCCTCTCCGAAGACGCCTTCCGCCGGGAAAAGGCCAAGATCCTGCGTTCCTAGTCGTAACCCCCAGCACCCCCCTCCATGATTACGGACCCCTTGCTGCTGCTGGCGATACTTTGCGGCAGCGTGGTGGTTTCCGAGTGGCTGGCCCGTCACACCTTCCTGCGCCACCTGGGTACCGCCCTGGTGGTTATCATTGTAGTGGCCGTCTGGGCTAATCTGGGCTTCATCCCCTCCGCTTCCCAGGGGTCGGTGGTCTATTCCGGCATTTTCCGCTACCTCGCCCCGCTGGCGATCTTTTACCTCCTGCTGGACGTCAACCTGGCCAGCGTACGCCGGGCGGGTACGGCCATGCTGGGACTCTTCGTGGTGGGCAGTCTGGCCACGGCGGTCGGGGTGATCGCCGGGATGTACGTCATTGACGGCCACACTCACTTTGGGGGCCTTTACCCGGCCATCGCCGGCATGTTCACCGGTACCTACACCGGGGGCAGCGTCAACTTCAACGCCGTGGCCATCCACTACGACATGATGCGGGAGGGCGTCCTTTACGCGGGCATGACGGCCGTGGACAACATCATCACCGCGGTCTGGATGGTCGTTACCCTGGCGGTACCTATGCTGTTGCGGCGCGGCCGCGGGTCCCGGGTCAAGACCGCGAATGCCGGGGCCACCGTTCACGTCGAGCGGGAGACCGAATCCATCGGCATCGTCTCCCTGGGCCTGCTGCTGGCCATGGGCTTCGGGGCACTCTTCATCGCGGACCGGGCGGCGGGCCAGTTCGCGGCGATCGGGTATACCGTCCCCTCCATTCTGATCCTGACCAGCATTGCCCTGGTACTGGCCCAGATTCCCTGGGCCCACCGGCTGGCGGGCGGGCAATTGCTGGGCCTGTTTATGGTCTACCTCTTCCTGGCCGTGATCGGGGCATTTTGCGAGCTGGCCGCCCTGGGGCAAATTGGCGATCTCGCCTGGCGATTACTGGTGCTCGTCGTGGTGACCGTAGGAGTCCACGGACTCATTATCGGGGCGGCGGCCTTCCTCTTCAATATTGACCCCGACGTAGCAGCCGTCGCCTCCCAGGCCAACATCGGTGGCTCCTCCTCCGCCCTGGCCCTGGCCAAGAGCCTGGACCGGATGGACCTCTACTTGCCGGGGATTCTGGTGGGAGCGTTAGGGAATGGATTGGGTACCTATCTCGGATTCCTGGTGGCTGGACTGTTAGGCGGGTAACCCCCGGCCGCTACAGCATGGTCCATGCCTTGGCCAGGAGCAGCAGGATAATGCCGATGGGGATGACGTAGCGGAACTGGAAAGAGAGCCGCTGCCGGTCGGCAACCGTAACCGGGTGCCCCCCGTACTCCAGTTCCGCGAAGAAAGCCGGTAACCCCCATACTTTCAGCAGGAACCAGCAGAGCAGTAATTCACCCACGAGCAGGGATATGCTGCCGAACCACTCCAGGAGGAAGTTGAAGTAGCCCAGTCCGGGATCGCCCATGGCCGCGAAATTGGTCAGCCAGTCCGGGCCGTCCGGGGAACAGGAAATGACCACCGGCACGGCGAGGATGAATACCACCAATCCGATCACGGGGCCACCCCAGCTGCGCTCCCATCCGTAGCGCTCGGTGAAGGTGCGCAGGGCCGGCTCGAACAGGGAAACCGCCGAGGTGAGGATGGCCACCCCAAGCAGGAAGAAGAACAGCAGCCCCACCCACTGGGCAGCCGGACCGTAGGTCTTGAAGATCTCCACGAGGTTGATGAACACCAGTGGTGGCCCCCCATAAATGTCGCCCTCCACGCCCCCCAGAAGGGGCACAACCAGCAGGGCACCGAGAACGGCCACCACGGTATCGAGGTGGACGATCTGCGGAGCGGCGCGTAACACGTCGGTATCCCGGTCGGCGTGGGCGGCGAAGGTGAGCATGGATACCGCGCCGAGCCCGAGACTGAAAAAGGCCTGGCCAAGGGCGTGAAGAATCCCCAGCTCCCGGTTGGCGGTAGGCACGAACAGACCCCGCCAGTCAAACTTCAGCAGGTTACCGTAGTCCACCGCTTCGGGCCGCAGGAGGGGCAGGGATACGATGAGAAAGATGAGCAGGATACCCAGCAGCGGCATGGCAAACTTCCCCAGTCGCTCGATGCCAGCGTAAAGCTCTCGGCTGCAAACGAGCGACACCAGGGCGGTAAACAGTCCCGTAAACAGCAGGGCCCGCGGGATGTCGCCGATAGCGGCCCCGAAGGCCGGTGCGGCGGGGGTAGCGGCTACCGTGGCGTAGTCCGTCAGGTACTTCCATACGTATTCGAGGGTCCAGCCCGCGAGCACGAGATAGAAGGAAGCCACCATGATGGCCGTCAGAATCCCCAGCCAGGCCACCAGCTTCCAGTTCCGGGAGGCGCCAGGCCATTCGAAGGCCGCAACCGCGTCGGTACCCCGGCGCTTGCCCATGGCATTTTCCAGCACCATC
This sequence comes from Neolewinella marina, assembly GCF_002631205.1. Taxonomy (GTDB): domain Bacteria; phylum Bacteroidota; class Bacteroidia; order Chitinophagales; family Saprospiraceae; genus Neolewinella; species Neolewinella marina. Next base: position 361,176 of record NZ_PDLO01000002.1, on the reverse strand, counting down.
AGGGGGATGCCCATCAGCAGGGTGAAGGCCACGAACGCCAGGATGTAGGCACTGCCGCCGAAGTAGTGCACCCGGTAGGGGAAAATGACCAGGTTGGCCACGCCGATGGCGGCTCCGGCGGAGGCAAGGACGTGGCCGAGGCGGGAAAAGCGAATTGACATGGCGGCAAGATAGACTAGGAAGGCCGGGAAGCCACGGCAATACGGCGGCTCCCCAGGTTCAGGAGCACCAGCGCCACTCCGGCACACAGCGCCATCATGCCAGCCATCGACAGTGGCGTCTCATCCTGCAGGATGCCCACCAGGGCCGAAGCCAGGGCACCCACCGCCATCTGCAGCGCTCCCATCAGGGCCGAAGCACTCCCCGCCGTATGCCGCATGGTGTCGAGCGACAGGGCAGAAGCATTGGGAAAAATGAAGCCGAGACAAAACAGGTAGCAGAAGATGAGCCCCGTGGTAAGGTAAAGGTTGGTGTAGCCCGAGAGGGCGTCGGTAAGCAGGAGGATGGCTACCGCGAACTGACCGGCCAGGGCCAGGAAGACAATGCGCTCGCTGGACCGTTTCCGCAGGGTGCGGTTGTTGAGCTGGGTCGCCGTGACAAGTCCCACGGCGATCACCGCGAAGACAATGCCGTACTGCTGTTCAGTGATACCATAAAGTTCCAGGTAGAGGTGGGGCGAGCCACTGATGTAGGCGTAAAGCCCGGCGGAGGAAAAGGCTCCGGTGAGGGCGTAGAGGATGAAGTGGCCATCCGTCAGGATGGAAAGATAGTTCCGGCCGATAGCGGCGGGCCGCAGGGAATACGCCCGGTTTTTGCGCTCGTAGCCGGCCAGGAGGAAGTAGGCGCCGGTGAGGATCAGCAACGACATCCCCGTCAGGATGCCAAATACGTAGCGCCAGCCAAAGGCCGCGGCGATGAACCCGCCCAGGGTAGGGGCGATGATTGGTGAAACGGCGATGACCATCATCAGCAGGGAAAACACCTTTGCCATTTCCCGGGTATCGAAGAGGTCGCGGACAATAGCGCGGGAGGCCACCAGCCCACCACAGGCTCCCAGCGCCTGGAAGAAGCGGAAGATGATGAGGGCCTCCACTGAGGTCGCCAGGGCGCAGGTTACGGAGCTCAGGGCGTAGATTAACAGTCCGATGTACATCGGCCGCTTGCGCCCAAAGCGCTCCAGCAGGGGTCCGTAGATGAGCTGACCGACGGCCAGCCCGACGAAAAAGCTCGACAACGACAGGGAAACCTGGCTGATGTCCGTGGACAAGTCCGCAGCGATGCCGCCGAAGGCGGGGAGGTACATGTCGATCGACAATGGACCAATGGTGGTCAGGGAACCCAGGACCAGGATGAGCAGGGTGCGGCTTTGCAGGGGAGTATTCACGCAATCAGTAGGTATGGGGTATGGAAGGGAAGACTCAGACGAACTGCGCAGCCTTCACGCGGGGAGCCACCTCCTGGCCGATGAGCTCGATGGCCCGCAGGCGCTGTTGGTGGCTGAGTTCGGCGCTGTCCATCTGGAAGGTGAGCCGGTCGATGCCGCCGAGGGCCTCGGAGTGGCGCAGGATCTTTTCCGCCACTTCCTCCGGGCCGCCCACGAGCAGGGCGCCGAGGGGGCCGCGCTGGGCGTCGAAATGGGGCCGGCTCTGGGGCCTCCAGCCACGCTCGCGGCCGATCTTGTTCATGGTGCGGGTGTGGCCGGGGTAGAAGTCTTCCACGGCCTGCTCCGTGGTTTCCGCCACGTAACCGAGGGAATGCAGGCCCACCCGCATGCCCGCGGGGTCGTGACCGGCGGCGTGCCAGGCTTCCCGGTAGCGGTCCACCAGGGGGCGGAAGCGGTGGGTTTCCCCGCCGATGACGGCCACCATCAGTGGCAGCCCGAGGGTGCCCGCCCGGGAAAAGGAAGCCGGCGTGCCGCCTACCCCCAGCCAGATGGGCAGGGGATCCTGCGCCGGACGGGGGTAGATGGGTTGGTCGTTCAGCGCCGGGCGGAAGCGACCCGACCAGGTTACCCGGCGGTTGTCGCGGATCTGGAGCAGCAGATCCAGTTTCTCGGTGAAGAGCTCATCGTAGTGTGCCAGGTCGTAGCCGAACAGGGGGAAGGCATCGATGAAGGAACCGCGGCCTACGGTCATCTCCGTGCGTCCCCGGGAGATCAGGTCGAGGGTGGCAAAGGCCTGAAATACCCGTACCGGGTCGGCGGCGCTGAGTACGGTGACTGCGCTGGTCAGCTTGATGCGCTCCGTGCGGGCGGCCGCCGCGGCGAGAATGGTTACGGGGGAGGAGTCAAAATAGTCCGGCCGGTGGTGTTCTCCCATCCCGAAGACGTCGAGCCCCATGCGGTCGGCGTGGGCGATGCGGTCGAGCAACTCCGTCATCGACCGCTCGGCGTGGAGTACCGCGCCGGTGTTCTCATCGAGCACCGCCGATCCGAAACTGTCCAATCCGATTTCCATGCTGAATATTTCGTGTACCAACCGTTAAACGGCAGCAGAGTTGCCCCCGACGCAAAAAGCCCGGAACGCTGGGCGTTCCGGGCTTGTCTATCGCTGGATTGGGAGAAGTTACTCTTCCTCGTTCCCTGCTTTGGTCTCCTTGGTGGCGGCGGCAGCGGTGGTTGCGGCGGCAGCTTCCTTGGTACCGGTGGTTTCGGTCTTGGCGTTGGCGGTGTTTCCGCTTCCTCCACGACGGCGGCGGCTGCGGCGGGTGCGGCCTTTCGACTTGTCGGCGTCCTTGTTGTAGACTTCGTTGAAGTCAACGAACTCGATCATCGCCGTTTCGGCACCGTCGCCCAACCGGAAACCGGTCTTGATGACGCGCAGGTAACCACCGGGGCGGTCTCCTACCTTCTCGGCAACCGTGCTGAAGAGCTCGTTTACGGCGTCCTTGTTCTGCAGGTAGCTGAATACCGTACGACGGTTGTGGGTGTCGTTGGTCTTGGCCTTGGTTACCAGGGGCTCGGCGAAAGTACGCAGGGCCTTGGCCTTGGCCAGGGTGGTGTTGATCCGCTTGTGGGTGATCAACGCAATGGTAAGGTTGCGGAGCAGGGCCTTACGGTGGGCGCTCTTGCGACCCAAATGGTTAAACTTCTTACCGTGACGCATGTCAGGAAAATTTGCCGACAACACTCACCTCACGCTCTTGTGCGGATCGGGCAACCGCGAGGGGGAGGGGTTAATGCCGTGGTGTTTTAAAAAAAACTACATCGCGATGCGATGACCCGGGGAGGAGGTTAGTGCTTTAGGCTATTAGTTCTTTAGTCTTTTAGTTCTTTAGGCGGGTAGTCTATAGAACTAAAAGACTAAAGCACTAAAACCCTCCTCCTTACTCTTCGTCCAGCTTGTACTTGCTCAGGTCCATGCCGAAGGTGAGGCCTTTCTCGACCAGCAGCTCTTCGATCTCCACGAGGGATTTCTTACCGAAGTTGCGGAACTTGAGCAGTTCGTGGGTGTCGTAGCGGACCAGTTCACCGAGGCTGTTGATCTTGGCGGCCTTGAGGCAGTTGTAGGCGCGTACCGAGAGGTCGAGGTCCTCGAGGCTCGTCTTGAGCAGCTTGCGCATGTGCAGGATGTGCTCGTCGACGATGGTTTCCTCACGGGTACCGGTGCTCTGGAACTCGATGGGCTCATCGGTGATCAGCATCAGGTGCTGGATCAGGATGCGGGCGGCTTCCCGTACGGCGTCCTCGGGGTGGATGGTGCCGTCGGTCTTGACCTCCAGGATCAGGTTCTCGTAGTCGGTACGCTGGCCAACGCGGGTGGACTCCACGCGGTAGGCGACGTTCTTGATGGGGGTGTAGATGGCATCTACGGGGATCACGCCGATGGGGGCGTTCTTGGGCAGGTTCTCATCCGCGGGGATGTAACCGTAGCCCTTGGTGACGGTGAGCTCGACTTCCAGGTTGACGAAGGGCTCCATGGTGCAGAGGACCAGGTCGGGGTTCATCACCTTGAACACGTTGGTGTGCTCGTCGATGTCGGCCGCGGTGAACTGCTCCTTGCCGCTGATGGTGAGGTAGATCTTCTCCTCCTCCATGTCGTCGTTCTCAATGGTCTGCTTGAGGCGGACCTGCTTGAGGTTGAGGATGATCTCAACGACGTCTTCTACCACACCACGGATGGTGCCGAACTCGTGGTCGACACCGGCGATACGCACGGCGGAAATGGCAAATCCTTCGAGGCTGCTGAGCAGCACCCGACGCAGGGAGTTACCGATGGTCTGGCCGAACCCAGGTTCCAGGGGCTTAAATTCGAAGTTGCCGTGGAAGTCGTCCGACTTCTGCATCGTGATCTTGTCCGGCTTCTGGAAATTTAGGATACTGCTCATACGTTATTTATCTGACTTAGAGTGCATTATGGCCGCGGGGAGGCGGAGCAACAACACCAGGACTATAAAAATTAGTTTGCCCCAACCGGTACGTGACCGAATCAGGGCGAAGAGGGGTGGCCGAAGCCCGGTGGTGGTCACGGCCACCCCTATCCAAAAATTACTTCGAGTAGAGTTCGACGATCAACTGGGTGTTGATCTTCTCGGGGATGTTCTCGCGCTCGGGGTAGTCGAGGAAGGTACCTTCCATCTTCTCGGGGTTGAACGAGAGCCAGCCGTGGCTGCGCACGTCGCTCTTGCCGTTCATGGTGTCGCGGATGACGTCCAGGCCCTGCGACTTACCGCGTACCGAGACTACGTCTCCGGGGCGGATCTGGGTGCTGGGGATGTTGTTGAGGCGGCCATTGACCATGATGTGGCGGTGGCTCACCAGCTGGCGGGCGGCGCGACGGGTGGGGGCCAGGCCGAGGCGGAAGACGATGTTGTCCAGGCGGGCCTCCAGGAACTGCAGCAGCAACTCACCGGTGACACCCCGCGAGGCGGCGGCCTTCTCGAACAGGTTGCGGAACTGGCGCTCGAGTACCCCGTAGGTGTACTTGGCCTTTTGCTTCTCCGTGAGCTGGAGCTTGTAGTCAGAAGGCTGACGGCGACGGCCGCGGCTGTTGCCGTGCTGACCGGGCTTGTATTTTTTACGTTCGAAGGCGCGGCTGTATCCGAAAATCGGTTCGCCTAACGCACGGGCTTTTTTAGCCTTGGGACCAGTATATCTAGCCATAGTGACGTGATGTCTTTAGTTGTTGCTGAATATCTCCTCCGGGGCGGGAGATGGAATAGCGTCTTGCCACTACCGGAGGGGGAGTGGCAAGCCCGGAAAACGCACCGGAATTAGACGCGGCGGCGCTTCGGAGGACGGCAGCCGTTGTGGGGCATGGGGGTTACGTCCTTGATCTTGGATACGCGGATGCCGGCGCCGTCGATGGCACGGATGGCGGCTTCCCGACCACTGCCGGGGCCCTTTACGTACACTTCAACCACGCGCAGACCGGCTTCGTAAGCCACGCGGGCGGCGTTACCAGAGGCCACCTGAGCGGCGTAAGGGGTGCTTTTCTTGCTGCCGCGGAATTTCTCCTTACCGGCACTGCCCCAGCTGATGACGTCACCCTGCTTGTTGGTGATCGAAATGATGATGTTGTTGAAGGTCGCCTGGATGTAGGCCAGTCCTTCGTTATCAACTTTTACCTTCCGCTTTTTGGCAACGCGGCTGCTTGCCTGTCTTTTAGCCATTACTTAGTCGCTTTTTTCTTGTTCGCTACAGTCTTCCGCTTGCCTTTCCGGGTACGGGCGTTAGTCTGGGTGCGCTGTCCGCGGAGGGGCAGGCCCTTGCGGTGGCGCAGGCCACGGTAACAGCCGATGTCCATCAGACGCTTGATGTTGGTCTGGACTTCCGTACGGAGGTCTCCTTCCACCTTGTACTCATTGGTAATGAGGTTGGAGATGGTACGAATGTCTTCGTCGGACCAATCCTGCACCTTCGTGTCGTGGTCCACTCCTGCGCGGTCGAGGATCTCCCCGGCGCGGGTGCTGCCTACGCCGAAGACGTAGGTCAGGCTGATGATGCCGCGCTTGTTACGCGGCAGATCTACTCCTGCAATTCTTGCCATAGTAACTCTAGCTTAGCTTATCCCTGACGTTGCTTGAACTTGGGGTTCTTCTTGTTAATGATGTAAACTTTGCCCTTGCGACGGACGATCTTGCAATCGGCCGAACGCTTCTTGACGGAGGGTCTGACTTTCATAGGAAAAGGGATTTACGACCAGCGGCAGTGCAGCGGGTTTATTTGTACCGGTAGGTAATGCGTCCGCGACTCAGATCGTAGGGACTCATCTCCACCGCTACCTTGTCTCCTGGAAGGATTTTGATGTAGTGCATCCGCATCTTTCCGGAGATCGTCGCCTTGATTTCGTGGTCGTTTTCTAGCCGCACCCGGAACATCGCGTTCGAGAGGGCTTCTTCAATCACGCCATCCTGCTTGATCAGGTCTTTTTTGGACATGTTTTAAATTTCGGAGGGCAAAGGTAAGATTATTTTCTTACCAACCCAAAGGTTCGCAAAGCTATTTTCATATAGTAAAGGCCCGGCAAGCACAAAGAGTTGACTACCCCCGCGAATGAGGGCCCCACTAGGCCACGACGGCCGGCTGATAAATGGCTACCAATTCCTCATCGAGGTTGTCGACGTACTTCAGATTGGGGTTATTGCGGATGGCCTCCTCGATGGGGCGGTGGTCGCTCATCAGGTCGGCGGGGGCCCCGTCCGGGCTGATGGCAATGGAGTGCTCGTAGTGGGCCGCGGGGCTGCCGTCGATGGTCACGATGGTCCATCCGTCCTCCCGGCTGACGACGTTGCGCTTGCCCAGGGTGATCATGGGCTCAATGGCGATGATCAGTCCGGCCTTTAATAATGGACCCCGGCCGCGCTTGCCGAAGTTGGGTACGTCGGGCGCCTCGTGGAGGCTGCGGCCCAGTCCGTGGCCCACCAGTTCGCGCACGGCCCCATAGCCGGATTCCCGCTCGGTGTAGTGCTGGACGGCGTGGCTGATGTCGCCCACCCGTTTGCCGGCGCGGGCCGCGTCGATGCCCAGGTACAGGCTGTGCTTGGTGCGGCGGCAGAGTTCCATGGTCTCTTCGGCCACGTCGCCCACGCAGAAGGTGTAGGCCGCGTCCCCGTAGAATTCATCGACCACGGTACCGCAGTCGATGGACAGAATGTCGCCGTCCTGGAACACCTGCTCCTCGGTGGGCAGTCCGTGGACCACTTCCTCGTTGCGGCTCACCAGCAGGGTGGAGGGGCAGCCGTAGAGTCCCTTGAAGCCGGGGACGGCGCCGTTGTCGCGGATAAATTCCTCGGCGAAGGTGTCGATCTCCTTTCCCGTCAGGCCGGGGCGGAGCATCTTGCCCACCTCGGTGAGGGTGCGGCACACCAGCAGGCAGGCGGCGCGGCTGCGCTCGATCTCTTCCGGCGTCTTGTAAATCATTTTGCGGCCGTTCCTGCCCATAGTTTTAGCTTGCGTTCGGAGGTTGTTAACACCAAGAGGCAGCCCTGGTTGAATGACGGGAAGGGTTTCCTGTTGGCGGGGTGGGCCGTTATACTTCCCCCGGCACCCGCGCGCCGCCGCCGTCTGGCGGACGGAAAACCCACCGGTCACCATTTCGTACGGCAGGCTCCTTCACCTTTGGTCCTTTGCCGTACCTTCGCGGCCATGGCGAAAGTAGTAGCGATTGCGAACCAAAAGGGTGGGGTGGGGAAGACCACCACGACCATAAACCTGGGGGCTTCTCTGGCCATCCTGGAGCGCAAAGTGCTCATCGTGGATGCCGATCCCCAGGCGAATGCCACCAGCGGCGTGGGTATTCCGGCCGAGGAAGTGGAGGCCAGCATCTACGACGTGATGATCAACAACCTCGACGTGAACGAGGTGATCTACGAAACCGAAACCCCCAACCTGCACATCCTGCCCTCCAGCATCAACCTGGTAGGGGCCGAGGTGGAACTCATCAACCGCTTCCGCCGGGAGGACGTGATGAAGAACAACATCATCGAGCCGCTGCGCAGCTACTACGATTATATACTGATCGACTGCCTGCCGAGCCTGGGGCTGCTGACCATCAACGCCCTGACGGCGGCCGACTCGGTGCTCATCCCCGTACAGTGCGAATACTTCGCCCTGGAGGGACTCAACAAGTTGCAGAACACCATCAAGCTGGTGCAGCAGCAGCTCAACCCCCGCCTGGAACTGGAAGGGATACTGCTGAGCATGTACGACCAGCGGCTGCGGCTGGCCAATATGGTGGTGGAGCGGGTGCGGGAAAACTTCGGCGACGAAGCCTTCAAGACCATCATCCACCGCAACGCCCGCATCAGCGAGGCCCCGAACATGCACCTGCCCGTGGTGATGATCAACGCCGGCAGCCGGGGAGCCAAGAACTTCCTGTCCCTGGCCGAAGAGTTCCTGATCAAGAACGGCGAACGCATTACCCGGTGAGCAAAAAGAAAAGGCGCAAGCCACAGACTACCCCCGCTACCGCCCCGGCCACCGAACCGGCGGTATCCAGCCGCTGGCGCTTCTTCACCTGGATGTCGGCCTTCTTCTTCCTGGCCGCCCTGGTGGTCCGCCTCGACGTCATCACCGCTTGGCCGGGTGGGGAAGGGTACGCCCTGGCCCGCGCCCTGGACGCCGGCTGGGGAGATTACCTGCCCGCGGCCGTCAACCACGCCCTGATGCCGCTGGGACAGGCCATCGACGCCAATACCGACGCGGTTTTCCTCTTCCCCCGACTGCTGTCGGCCTTTTGGCTGGTGCTGGCCGCCTTCTTCACCTACCGCTGGGCGGGCCGGCTGTTCGGCCACACTGTGAGCCAGCTGGCGCTGCTTTGCGCCGGGGCCTCCTTCTTTTTGCCCTTCTTCGGCAAGGTGGCCACGGCCGACACCCTGGCCCTGCTGGGGCATTCGGGGATGCTGTGGACGGTGCTGCTCTACGGCCTGGCCCGCGACAAGAATAAGCTGTTCCCCTTCGGGGTATTCGTCCTGCTGGGGGCCATTGCCGCTCCCGTATCCACCCTGCTGCTGTCGCTCATGTTGGTGGTGCTGGCCGTCTTCCAGCGTACCGACTACGACTGGCAGTTGCCGGCGGTCATCTCCGTGGGCATCAGCTGCCTGGTGCTGGTGGTGCAGGGCCCCCAGGGGGCCAGTACCTACTGGTTCTACGGGCAGGAGGACAGTCGCGTGCTCGACCTCCTCTTTTACGGACTCCTGGGCATGCTTCCGCTGGCCGGCTGGGTGGTGGCCGGGGTGCGCGACCTGGTGTTCAAGGGGCGCCAATTCGAGCAATTCTCCCTGCTGGTGGGCATGGCGCTGGTGGTCACCCTGCTGGCGCAGTCGCTGCTCTTCATGTTCCTGGTGGCCCTGCTGGCCGGCAAGCAGATGCAGCTCTACTTCCGGGAGCCGAACTACCCCTGGAAAGACTGGGTCAAGACCGTTTCGGTACTCCACCTGGTCCTGGCCTTCGCCGGAGCGTTCCTGATCCTGGCAGGCGGGGGCATCGCCTTCCCCGGAGCAGGCTTCCGGGCGGCCCTCGGGATGGCCGGGGCCTACTGGATCTTCAGTTTGCTGGGGGTGCTGGGGGTCTTTGGCGACCGGCGCGACTTTGCCCTGGGCGGAGCCATTCTGTCCGGCCTGCTCACCGTCATGTTCTTCTGGGTGCAGGTGTACCCCTACCTGGAGGTGGAGCGTTCCTGGCCCAACGACCTGCTGGAGGCGGCGGGCGTGACCCCGTCCACCCTGCAGTGGCCCGACGAGGCCGACGAGAGCGAGCTCAGCACGGCCCTGCCTTATTTCCGGCAGGCGGGGTGGACCCTGGTACCCGAGGGGGGCGACTACCGGCTGGAGCATTATCCGGCCAGCGATACGACGGCTGCCGGGGGCGGCGGTGCGCGGGTGCCAGGGCGGGCGATTGTGCGCCAGCGCCGGTTCGGGTTGGTCCCCCAGTAGCCCTACTCGATTACCTTTCCTTCCTTCATGACGAAGTTCACTTCCGTCATCGTACTGATGTCGGTGGCGGGATTGCCGGGCACGGCCACGATATCGGCGACGTAACCCGGCCGGATGCGGCCCAGGTCGTCGGCCCGGCCCAGTACCTCCGCGGCGGTAACGGTGGCCGAGCGGATGGCGGCCAGGGGCGGGACACCGGCTTCGACCATATAGATGAACTCCCGGGCGTTGTCGCCGTGGGGGCTCACGCCGCTATCGGTGCCGAAGGCGATTTTCACCCCGCGGGCGTAAGCCTTCTCAAAGGTTTCCCGCAATTCCTGGCCGATGCTGAGGGCCTTGGGTACGATGATGGCGGGGAAGTACCCCTCCACCTTGGCCTTTTCGGCCACGAAGGTGCCGGCGCTCAGGGTGGGGACGTAGTAGGTGCCGTGTTCGACCATCAGGTCCATTACCTCCTCGTCCATCAGGCTGCCGTGCTCGATGGTAGTGATGCCGGCCCGGATGGCCCGCTTCATGCCCTCCGTACCGTGGGCGTGGGCGGCGGTGTGCATGCCGTAGTCCCGCGCGGCGGCCACGATGGCCTCGATTTCCTCCTGGGTAAACTGGGGGCCGGAGCCGTCCTTGGCCACGCTGAGCACCCCGCCCGTGGCGGTGATCTTGATGCAGTCGGCCCCGTTCTTGTAGCGGGTACGCACGGCGTGGTAGGCTTCCTCGGGGCCGTTGATTACCCCCTGCTCCGGACCGGCGTCGAAGGAGAGTTCCCGGTTGCGGCCGTTGCTGGGGTCGGCGTGGCCGCCGGTGGTGCCGATGGCTTTCTCGGCCGTGTAGATGCGGGGGCCGGTGATGTAGCCGCGGTTGATGGCGTCGCGCAGGCTCACGTTCACCCCGCTGCCGCCGAGGTCGCGCACGGTAGTGAATCCGGCCTTCAGGGTTTTTTCACAGTAGGCGGTGGCGCGCAGGGCCACGTCGGCCGGGTCGAGGGTAAACTCTTCCATATAGGCCCGGGGATTGCTTTCCCCTTCAATGTGGACGTGGAGGTCGATCAGGCCGGGCATGACGGTGCGGTCCTTGAGGTCGACTACATTGGCGCCGGCGGGGGGGCGGGCGTAGCCGTCCTGTACTGCGGTGATGGTACCGTCGGTAATGATGACCGTCTTCTGGTTCTGTACGGATTCATTTTCGCCGTCGATCAGGCGGCCGCAGTGTAGGTAGGTGACCTGTTGGGCGGTGAGCCACAGCGGCAGGAAGAGCAGGAGGGTCAAAATGGCTTTCATGGTGCCCAAGGTAGCCAAGTTTGCCCCTTGGGCGGTGGAGGTTAATCCACTATTAATTCGCCGAAATTCCCGCCAACTGATCCAAACTGCTACATTTACGGGGATGCGGAATATTCCGTATCGGCAGAAACACTCAGAATGAATACCGCACGCGTCTGGACCTGGGCCATCACCGTTGCCCTCGGGGGCTTTCTATTTGGATTCGATACCGCCGTCATCAGCGGTGCCGAACGCGCCATCCAGGCGGAATTCGGGCTCAGCGACCTGGCCATCGGGCAGATCGTGGCCATGGCCCTCTACGGTACCATCATCGGGGCCATCTTCGGGGGCGTGCCGGCCGACCGCTACGGGCGGAAGGTCACCCTCATCGCCATTGCCATTCTATACCTAGTCTCCGCGGCGGGCTCGGCCCTGGCGGCCGACCCCCTCCAGCTGAACATCTTCCGCTTCCTGGGTGGACTGGGGGTAGGTGCCAGCTCGGTGGTAGCCCCCCTCTACATTACCGAGGTAGCCCCCGCCAACCAGCGCGGGCAGTTGGTGGCGGCCTTCCAGCTGAATCTCGTAATTGGTATCCTCGTGGCCTACTTCAGCAATTACCTGATCGTGAACGCCACCGACGGCGTCGACTGGCGGCTAATGCTCGGCGTCGAGGTGGTACCGGCCCTGATGTTCCTGGTACTGCTGTTCTTTGTACCCCGCAGTCCGCGCTGGCTCCTCACCAAGGCCGGCAACCGCGACGAGGCCCTCGACGTGCTGATGCGCATCGACCCGTCCACGGCCGACTACGAGCTCAAGCGCATCGAGGCCTCCAATACCACCCAGGAAACCGTGGCGCTCAGCACCTTCTTCAGCGGCAAGTATAACCGGCCGATCCTCTACGCCTTTCTCTTCGCCTTCTTCAACCAGGTATCGGGCATCAACGCCGTGATCTACTACGCCCCCCGCATCTTCGAGGCCGCCAGCCTGGGTACCGAGAGCGCCTTTTTGTCATCGGTGGGCATCGGGGTGGTCAACGTACTGTTCACCTTCATCGGGATGTACCTGATCGACCGCAGCGGCCGCAAGAACCTGATGTACATCGGCTCCTTGGGCTACATCATTTCCCTGTCGGCGGTTTCCTGGGCCTTCTTCACCGGTAACCTGGAGGGCCTTATCGTACCCATCTGGCTGTTCGTCTTCATCGCCAGCCACGCCATCGGGCAGGGGGCCGTCATCTGGGTGTTCATCAGCGAGATCTTCGGCAACGAAGTCCGCGGCCTCGGGGCTTCCCTGGGCAGTACGACCCACTGGATCTTCGCCGCCCTGATCGGCGGCAACTTCCCCTTCCTGGCCAGCACCTTCGGGGAGGGGCCCATCTTTGCCCTCTTCGCCCTTTGCATGGTGGGGCAGCTGGCCTTCGTCTACTTCCTGATGCCGGAAACCAAGGGCGTGGAGCTTGAGGATCTCCAGGAAAAGCTGATCAGCCGATAGGCCGCAGCGGCTACCCCCAACAAAAAGGGGAGGATGCCCGGCGGGGAACGGTGTAATCGTTCCCCGGGCATCCTCCCCTTGATTGTTTATGTCAAGTGGGCCTAGCCTACAAGCGGCTCCATTTCTCTCCGCTGCGGGAGTTTTCCACTACTACCTCAACGAAGCGCATGCCCCGCAGTCCGTCGTAAACCGTCGGGAAGTCGCTCTCGATGTCGGTGGGCTCCCGGCCTTCCATACGGGCGCGGACGGTGGCGGCGAAGTTCTTGTAGATGTTGGCGAAGGCCTCCAGGTAACCTTCGGGGTGACCCGGGGGCGGCACCCGCTGGGCAGCTACGGCGGCGGGGTCAAGCTCACCCACGCCGGTGCGGTAGTGGATGGCGGGCTGTTCGTGGCGCTTGTAGATCAGGGTATTGGGTTCCTGCTGGTGCCACTCCAAGCCACCCGTTTCCCCCCACACGCGGATGTTGAGGCCGTTCTCTTCTCCCACGGCGATCTGGGAGCAGTGCAGTACCCCCTTGGCGCCGCCCTCGAAGTGCAGCAGGATGTTGGCGTCGTCGTCGAGCCGGCGGCCCTCCACGAAGGCCGTCAGGTCGGCGCATACCTCGGTGATCTTCAGGTTAGTGACGTACTCGGCCAGGTTCTCGGCGTGGGTGCCGATGTCGCCCATGGCACCTCCGAGGCCGGACTTGCTGGGGTCCGTCCGCCAGCTGGCCTGTTTGTTGTCGGTTTCCTCCTTGGCGTTGGCCAGCCACCCCTGGGGGTATTCGACCACTACCTTGCGGATCTTGCCGAGCTTGCCTTCGCGGATCATGGCCCGGGCCTGCTTTACCATGGGGTAACCGGTGTAGTTGTGGGTGAGGGCAAAGACCAGTCCGGACTTCTCCACCAGGTCAACCAGCTGGCGGGCCTCATCGACGCTGAAAGCAAGGGGTTTGTCGCACACCACGTGGAATCCGTTCTCCAGGGCCAGCTTGGCGGGGCCGAAGTGGACGTGGTTGGGGGTTACAATAGAGATGAAGTCCATCCGTTCGCCCTCCGGCAGTTCCTTTTCGCGCAGGATCATCTCCTCGTAGGAGCCGTATACCCGGTCGGCGGGCAGATAAAAATCCTCCCCGGAAAGCCGCGACTTTTCGGGGTCGGAGCTGAAGGCGCCGCACACCAGTTCAATCTGCTGGTCAATCGCCGCCGCGATGCGGTGAACGCCACCGATGAAGGCCCCGCGGCCGCCACCGACCATTCCCATTCTTAATTTCCTTGCTACCATGATCGATTTTCGTTTGCCGGCAAGTATAGGGAAAAGTTGATTGCGGCGGCCGCCGTCGGGTGGCCCTGGAATGAAAGAAGCCCCACCCGAATCAAATCGGGCGGGGCTTCCTGGCGCAACTGTGGGAGGACAGCTGCTTACACGCTGACGGAAGTGTCTTCCGGGGCTTTCACCGAGCGGGCTTCCTGCTCGTCGGTCAGGTCATACACGATCGGGGTCGCGATGAAGATCGAGGAGTAGGTACCGACCACGATGCCTACCAGCAGGGCAAAGGCGAAGCCCTTGATGCTGGCTCCTCCGAAGAGGAAGAGCACGAAGACCACCAGGATGGTGGTGAACGAGGTCATCACGGTCCGGCTCACGGTGCTGCTGACGGCGTTGTTGATCATCGTCTTCTTGTCTTGGCTGACGTGGTTGTTCAGGTACTCGCGGATGCGGTCGAATACTACCACCGTATCGTTGATCGAGTAACCGATCACCGTCAGGATGGCGGCGATGAAGGCCTGGTCTACTTCCATGTTGAAGCCGATCCATCCCCAGCAGGCGGCAAAGACGCCCATGGTGATGATGGTATCATGGAAGAGGGCCACGATGGCACCCGTCGAGAACCGCTTGCCCTTGAAGCGGACGAGGAGGTACAGGAAGATGCCCAGCAGGGCGATGGCACCCGCCCAGAGGGCCGAGCGCTTGATGTCATCGGCAATGGTCGGGCCCACCTTGCTTACGCTGGTGATGTGGGTGCCACCGTCCGACTCGATGTTGCCGAATTCCTCCAGCGTCAGCGACGTATTGCCAGTAGCGGCGACCACGCCTTCGTAGAGGGCGGCGAGGACTACGTCCTGCGGCTCCTTTCCGTCGATCTGGCCGGTTTCCTCCACCAGGTAGTTGGTGACGATGTTGTAGGTGTTGTCGCTATCCACCGACTTGATGGTCGGGGTGCCGTTCAGGGGTCCCGTAAGGCTGCTGCGCAGTTCCTGGGCGGTGAGGTCCTGATCCAGCACGACCGTGTAGCTGTATCCGCCCTTGAAGTCGACGCCGAGGTCGAAGCCACGGACGAGGATGGCCGCCAGCGAAGCGATGACCAGCACGCTGCTGATGCCGTAGGACATTTTGCGGAACTTGAGCCAGTCGACGTTCACGTCGGCAAATAGGTTCTTGCTGGGGGAGGTCCAGAACGACATGTCGCCCTTCTTTTCCACCCAGTAGTCGACCATGAGGCGGCCCACCAGTACGGCGGTGAACACCGAGGCGAGTACACCAACGATCAGTACCACGGCGAATCCCTTGATGGGGCCTAGGCCGAACCAAGCCAGTACAGCCGCCACGATGATGGTGGTCACGTTGGCGTCGATGATGGTGGAGTAGGAGTTGCTGAATCCGTCGCGGACGGCCTGTCCGACCGTCTTGCCAGTCCGCAGTTCCTCACGTACCCGCTCGTAGATGATCACGTTGGCGTCGACCGCCATACCGATCGTGAGCAGGATACCGGCGATGCCGGGCAGGGTAAGCACGGTACCGAGGCTGGCCAGGGCACCGAAGATGAACACCAGGTTCAGCAGCAGCGACACGATGGCCACTACGCCGGCGCCGCCGTAGTAGAAGAGCATGAAGGCCAGTACCAGGCCGAAACCGATGATCAGGGCCGTCATGGAGCTGCGGATGTTGGACTCACCCAGCGAGGGGCCCACGATGCTTTCCTGGATGATCTCCAGGCGGGCGGGCAGGCGGCCTACCTGCAGGATGTTGGCCAGGTCGGTGGCCTCCTGTACGGTGAAGTCGCCGGTGATGCTGGTGCTGCCGCCGGTGATGGGGCCGTTTACGCGGGGGGCGGAAACGACCTGGCTGTCGAGCACGATGGCCACCTGGCGGTTGCCGGCGTTGGCGGCCTCCGTGGTCATGCGGGCCCAGATGCGGCTGCCTTCGGAGTTCATGCTCAGGTTTACGGCTACCTGACCGTTGGGGTCGGGGCCGGAGCTGGCACGGGTGACGTACTCGCCGGTGAGGGGAGCCTCACCACCGCGGGGTACGGACAGCTGGTACAGCTGGTAGAGGTTGCCGGGGGTACCCGAAGCGTCCAGTTCCAGCGGGGCGTCGGCCCAGCGGTAGATGGCGTTGCGGGGGAACAGGCGGGCCACCTCGGGGTCGCGGAGATACTCCATTACCTGCTGGCGGTCATTGCCCTGGGCGATGCCGACCACGGCGGGGCCGAAGTTGCCCTGGTTGGGCGTGAGGATGCTGAACAGCGGGCCGGCGGTCTGCCGGGGAACTTCACGCTCCTCGATGGAGGCGATGCTGTCGGTGAGCAGGTTGCCGTTCTCGTCGGTGGCGTAGATGGTGTCGAGTACGATCTCGGTAGCGGAAAGCTCGGAGCTGTCCTGTCCGGCGGCCAGGGCCTGGCGGCGCTCCAGCAGCTGGTCGGCCTGGATGAGGGCGTTGACGGTAGCCTGGTCGATGTTCAGCACGTCGTAGAACTCCAGGTTGGCGGCGGCCTGCAGGAAGCTGCGGGCCCGCTCGGGGTTCTCTACACCGGGCAGTTCGACGAGGATGAGGTCGCGTTCGGCGTCGAGGCTGACGTTAGGCTGTACCACCCCGAGCTCGTCGATGCGCCGGCGGAGCATGTCGTAGGTCAGGCGTACGGTCTCGTCGGCCTTCTCCCGCAGGATGCGGATCACCTCGGCGTCGCTGGTGTTGACGCCGATCTGGTCGCGCAGGGCGTCGTTGCGGCTGAAGATGGAGGCCAGCGACTGGTCGCCGGAACGCTGGATCCAGGCGTCCCCGAAGAGGGAAATGAAATCGTCGTCGGCGTTCTGCTGAGCTTGGGAGGCTGCGTTGAGGGCTTCTTCGAAGGTGGGGTCCTTGGTATTGCGGGCCAGGGTTCTGAGGAATTCCCGGAGGTCAACCTGGAGTACGACGGACATGCCGCCCTTGAGGTCCAGACCGAGCGCGAGCTGCTGGGCCTTCAGGTCCTGGTAGGTGTACGATTTGATGAGCGGAAGCCGGAAGACTTCCTGGTCAGAAATGCTGTCCAAAAAGGACGCGCGAGCAATGCGGTAAGCTTCACCTGAGTCTTCCCCCGTGAGGTTCTGCGCGTAGTTGTCGGCATCGGCTTCCACGGCATTGGTGGGGATGACGAACAGGTACTGCGCAACCGTCACGAGGATCATGACCACAAGGAAAAACTTAATCAGTCCCTTGCCTTGCATAGTAAAAAATTTAGGTTCCGGCGGTGCCGCCGTCGGAATCGGGCGGACCACCACGTTGAAGAAGGATGGTGGAAAAACTCCACGCCCGGGGCCTCCCAGACCCGGTTTCGCGAAGGGCCGCAAATATACGGTTCGCGGGGGGAAAAATTTGTTCACGCTCCGACGTCGGTTTTTTCGTCCCCGGAGCGCAAAAGACAAACAGGCCGACTGCTGTGACCCGGGCGCACCTCCCACGTCTACCCTGGGTTATGTTTGCAGGCTAAATCCTTACTTCATGCCCCAGGTCCACCGGTATGACCACCCTTACCGCTTTCTTGCCCTGCTCCTCTGCCTGCTGCCCTGGCTGCCCGGGAGTGGCCTGAAGGCGCAGTCGCCCCTCGACGTGGGATTTCACTTTTCCCCCCAACTGCGGTACGTAGGTTCCTCCGCCGCGGGTGAGGTGCCCACCACCGGTACCTATACACGCGGCAAGGATGGGCTGTCCGTCGGCGCCGGTGCCGGTCTCTACCTCGAATACGAAATAACCCCCTACTGGTACCTGCGGGGCGGGGTAGACTTTTCGTACAAACGGAATTACTACGCGACGGAAAAGGTGGTCATCGAGGCCGATACCACCCTGAAGGGACGCAACCAGGTCATTTTCAGCAGCATCGAAATCCCGGTAGCCGTGGTGTACCGGTTCGATTACCTCGACAACGGCGATAACTTTCTCGTGGGCGTAAGTACCACCCTGAACCGGCGGCTGAGCAACCCCCGGGCCTGGTCGACCTTCGGCGGCAACCGGGGGGTGAAAAACAAGGTGGACTTCGCCCCCCGGACCGTCACGGTCTTTGCCGGCTACGAGCGCGAAATCTTTCCCTATGTTCTGACCAGCCTGGAGCCCTACCTGACCTACGCCCCAACCCGCTTCCGGCTGGAATCGACCACCGAATCAAAGGTCTGGCTGGAAGCGGGCCTATCGGTCCGGGTCCGCCTCGACAACTGATACCACCCCCCGCGCCCAGTCGATCCACTGGATGTTGCTCAGGCCCACCTTTCCGGCCAGGGCCACTGCCTCGTTGCGGATCCGGTCTAGCAGGGCGGGATCGGTGTTGTTCGGCTTTTCATTGCGGCCGTGTACTTCGGCCTGCACGCAATTTCCGACGCGGCGCACCACGAAGGTGTTCGTAGCTCCCGCAGCGAAGAAGTGGGCCACGGCCTCTTCGTCGGTGCCGGGGGCGGGGCAGGGGGCCACGGTGATGCTGGCGTAGGGAAATTCACCGTCCACCTCATCCATTTCGGTGATCGCTACCCAGTCGTATCCTCCGCCGCTGGGACTCCCTGGCCCCGGAAGGTCAATGCGGATGCAGTCACCGACCCGGGGGAGACGGTCAACCGGGCTGCCATCTGCGTCACAAAGCTGGAATTCCGTCCGGACGGCCTGGTTCAGCAAATGCCAGCCGTTGATGTTCAGCAGCCGGGCGTGGGCCTCCCGGTATGCTCCGGTAGCGTCCGAGTCGTGGCAGTGCATGCTTACCGTGTCGTGGTGGGAGCCCTCCCGGCGGGGGGGCAGTGCGGGTCCTGTCATGGGGTAGGAGGTTGACGAGTAGTAAAATTTACTGGAGAACAAACACAACCGCCGATTTGCTGGGTACGGCCAGTCCCCGGCTGAGGTCGACCACCTTTCCGTCCAGGCCGGTGGCCGTCGTGACCCCCTTAAGCAACTCCTGGTAACGGGCGGGGTCGAGGGTGACTTCCTCCGCGTTCTTGTTCAGAACTACCACCACCCGCTCGGTAGCGTTGTAGCGGCCGTAAACGTAAGTGCCATTTTCGGGGGCGAAGTGGAGGGTCTGTCCCGTGGCGATGACCGGGTGCTCCCGCCGCCACTGCAGCAGTTGCCGCAGGTGCGTCTGCACCTCCCGCTGCCCGGGGCTGAGACCGGCCCCCGTGAAGGCATTTACCGCGTCTCCGGCCCATCCGCCGGGCATGTCGCTGCGGATGATGCCGTGGTCACCGGGGGCTTCGTCGTTGTCCAGCAGCACCTCACTGCCGTAGTAGAGCTGGGGAATGCCCCGCACCGTAAGCAGGTAGGTCAGGGCCATCTTGACGTGGTCGACGTCTCCCCCGAGTTGGGTAGCCAGGCGGTCCATGTCGTGGTTTTCGGCGAAGACCATGATGTCGCGGGGCTCGGCGTACTGGAAATCATTGGCCAGGGCCTCATAAAGCTTGATCAGGCCGGAGTCCCAGCCTTCATCATTCTTGAGGGCGCTGATCAGGGAGGCCTGGAGGGGGAAGTCCATCACGCTGGGGAGACAGGAGATGTAGCCGTCGGGATTGTCCTTGCCCCGCTGCCAGTAGGCCACGGTAGCCGGGTTATATGACCACTCCTCACCCACGATGGAGAAGTTGGGATACTCCTGCATGATGCGGCAGGTCCAGTCGGTGAGGAAGTTGGCGTCGGGATAGGGGTAGGTATCCTGGCGCACGCCGCCCAGCCCCAGGGTTTCAATCCACCACAGGCTGTTCTGGATCAGGTAGCGGGCCAGGAAGGGGTTGCGCTGGTTGAGGTCGGGCATGGTGGAGACGAACCATCCGCCCACCATCCGCTCGGCGTCCACCCGAGCGGCGTAGGGGTCCTGGTGGATGCTGCGGCGGTGGTTGGTGATCTGGGGGGCGTCCTGGAAGTTGAGCCAGTTGCCAAAGGGGAGGTCGTCCATCCACCAGTGGCCGGAGCCGGAGTGGTTGACCACCTGGTCCATGATGAGCTTGATGCCGCGGGCGCGGGCCGCGTCGGCCAGGGCGCGGTAGTCCGCCAGGGTGCCGAAGCGGGGATCCACGGCGTAGTAGTCGGTGATGGCGTAGCCGTGGTACGACCAGGCCGGCATATCATTTTCCAGCACCGGGCTGGGCCAGATGGCGGTAAACCCCATGGAGTCGATGTAGTCCAGGTGGTCGGTGATGCCCTGCAGGTCACCCCCGTGGCGAGCAAACCCCTGGGTGCGGTCGAGAGCGGTCTCCCGCAGGGTGTCGACTACGTCGTTGGAGGGGTCGCCGTTCGCGAAGCGGTCCGGAGTGATGAGGTAGATCACGTCGGAGGCATCAAACCCCTGGACCGCCTCCGGTGAACGCTCGCGGGGCCGCAGCTCGTAATCCTGGGTCGCTACGGTTTGGCCCCCCCGGCTGAAGGTCAGCTGGACGGTGCCGGCGGTGGCTTCCGGGCGGATGCTCAGGTCGGCGAAGAGGTAGTTCGGACTGTCAGCCCGGTGAGTGCCCAGCAGTACCACCCCCTGGCCACTTACGCTGAGTTCCAGGGAACCCGCGTCCGCGCCGTAAATGAGCAGTTGCAGGGAGGTATCCTGCATGCCCGCCCACCAGTTAGGAGGCTCCACGCGGTAAGTCTGGGCCAAGAGGGGCAAAAACGCGGCCAGCAGACAAAAGGTGAGTATCGGGCGCAGTGGCATAGGGTCAGGGTTTGGGCGTAAAAGTACTGCTGGGCGGGAGTTAAGAGGACGGTGGAGCCTGCTTTGCCTGGCCGAAGGCGGAAGATGCTCAGCGGGGGGTGTAATAAACCGTGGCTGAACATGTTATGATCCTTTGACGTAACTTGCCCCCCAAATACCAGCCGCATGCGGATCAACCGGTTCCGGATCTTCCCCCTCGCAGCAGTCCTGTTTTTCTTCGCTGTATTCCCTTCTTCCCTGGCCGCCCAGCAGCGGCTTGACGTGGGGGTACACCTCACGCCCCAGTTGCTGCCGATTCAGGCGCTGAACCGGGGAGAGGTCGAAAGGGAAGGTGACCTGATGTATACTTCCGGCGAAGACGGGATAGACCTGGGCGTTTCCGCCGGTGGCTACCTGGAATATGAGGTAGCTTCCGGATTGTTCCTGCGCGGCGGCCTGGACGTGGTACGCAAGCGCTACCGCTACACCGTCCACGCCAAGCGGGCGGATGCCTCCCTCGACCAGAGCGGGGTGAACCGCGTAGCCTACACGGCCATGGAGATTCCGCTGGCCATCCTGTATCGCTTTGATTACCTGCCCAATAACGATCGCTTCCTGATTGGCGTGGGAGCCGTTGCGGGCCGCTGGGTGGGCGACCCCCAGTTGAAGTCGGCTTTCTACCGCGGCAGCTCCAATCATCCGCCGTTTCGCTACAACCCCTATACGCTGAACCTTTTCGCCGGCTTCGACCGCTACCTGGATTCCCGCTTCGTGCTCGGCTTTGAACCCTACGTGAGCTATTCGCCCACGCCCACCGAGTTCCGCCTGGAGACGCGGACCAAGGCGGTGGCCCAGTTGGAGGCCGGCCTGTCCCTGCGGTTGCGGTTCGACAATTAGGCGGCGGAGCGCGGGTGCCGGTTAACAACCGATAGCGTATTTTCCCGGCATGAAGAACATTATCCCCCTCCTCGGCCTGCTGTTCATGATGAGCTGCAGCCGCCAGACCACTGATTTGTTTAACGGCGAAAGCCTAGCCGGCTGGGAAGTCCACGGCACCGAAAAATGGTACGTCGAAGACGGAGAGCTCGTCTGCGAAAGCGGCCCCGACGCAGAATACGGCTACCTGTCCACCGAAAAATTCTACGACGATTTCGAGCTTACCCTCGAGTTCAAGCAGGAAGCCGACGGCAACAGCGGAGTATTCATCCGTTCGACCTTCGAGGGCACCAAGGTCAGCGGATGGCAGGTAGAGGTAGCCCCTCCGGGCCACGATACCGGCGGCATCTACGAATCCTACGGCCGCGGCTGGATCATCAAGCCCGACCCGGAAAAGGACAGCGCCCTGAAAATGGGTGAGTGGAACAAACTGAAGATCCGCGCCGTCGGCCCCAAGGTCACTACCTGGCTGAATGGCGTCCAGATGGTGGAACTGGAAGACGAAAAGATCGGACAGGGTAAGGGTGCCGTAGCCCTCCAGATTCACGACGGCGGCGGCATCAAGGTGCGCTGGCGCGACATTGAAATCAAGCCCCTGTAATGCTGACCCGCTCCCTCCCGCCCGCCCTGGCCCTTCTGCTCCTGCTCTGCTTCAGCTGCGCTACCCGTCGGACGGAAGTGGCCAGGGTGGGGGAGTGGGAAACGGTGGAAACCGCTACCAAACCCGTCGCCCGCCACGAGGCGGCCTTCGTGGCCGTAGGTGATCGCTACTACCTGTTGGGAGGCCGTGGCATCCGGCCGGTGTCCATCTACGATACCCGTACCCGCCAATGGACGGAAGGCGCCCGCCCCCCGGTGGAGATCCACCACTTCCAACCCGTGGTCTACGGCGGTGAGGTCTACCTGCTGGGGGCCATGACCGGCGGTTACCCCGGCGAGACGCCCCTGCCCCACGTGTACATCTACAGTCCGGCCACCGACTCCTGGCGGCAGGGACACGAAATTCCCGCGGATCGCCGCCGCGGCGGCGCCGGGGCCGTGCTGCACGAAGGTCTCATCTACCTGGTAGCCGGCATCCGCGACGGTCACCGGGGCGACCACAAGCCCTGGCTCGACGCCTACGACCCCGCCACCGGAGAATGGACCCGGCTGCCCGACGCTCCCCGCCCCCGCGATCACTTCCAGGCGGCCGTGGTCGACGGCAAACTCTACGCCGCGGCCGGTCGCACCACCGTCGCTGCCACCAACCCCTTCGCCAATACCATCGGCGCGGTTGATGTATACGACCTTGCGTCGCAGCAATGGACTACCCTGGAGGAGGAAATCCCCACCCGCCGGGCGGGCACGGCCGCCATCGGACTGCCCGGTCAACTGATCGTGATCGGCGGAGAATCCGACACCCAGGAGCTGGCCCACGCCGAAGTGGAGGCCCTGGACGTAAGCAGCGGCCAGTGGCGTACGTTGCCCCCGCTGGTCCGGGGTCGCCACGGTACCGGTATCGTGCACGACGACGGCCACCTACTGATGGCCAGCGGCTGCGGTCGCCGCGGCGGAGAACCGGAGCTTGCCGATATGATCCGGGCGGCGGTACGTTAACCCCCTACAGGGCAACCGGCACGAAGTGCCACAAACCCGCGGCCACGGCCGCGCCGAGCAGGGGACCCACCACGGGTACCCAGGCGTAGGACCAGTTGCTGTCGCCCTTGTGCCGCAGGGGCAGGGCGGCGTGGGCGATTCGGGGACCCAGGTCGCGGGCGGGATTGATGGCGTAGCCCGTCGGGCCACCCAGCGAAAGGCCAATCCCCAGTACCACCAGGGCCACCGGCAGGGCGTCGAGGGCACCGAGGCTCCCCGGGCTGTCACCGAACTTGGGACCAGTGATGTAGAGCACGGCAAAGACCAGCACGAAGGTGCCGATGGCCTCCGTCAGCACGTTGGAGGAGGAGCGGGGGATGGCCGGATCGGTACTGAAGGTGGCCAGCACCAGGCCGCTGTCCTCGGTAGCCCGGTAGTGGTCGCGGTAGGCCAGCACGGCCACGCACTGCCCGATAAAGGCCCCGATCACCTGGGCGATGAAGTAGCCCGGCACCAGCCCCCAGGCAAACTTGCCCGCCAGGGCCAGCCCCAGGGTAACGGCGGGGTTGAGGTGAGCCCCGGACAGGGGCGCCGAGATAAAGACGGCGGTGAATACCGCAATGGCCCAACCGAAAGTGATGACGATAAGGCCGCTGTCGTGCCCCTTGGTGCGGGCCAGCAGCACGTTGGCTACGACCCCGTTGCCGAGGAGGATAAGGATAGCGGTACCGATGATTTCACCGAGGTAGGCAATTAGCTCTATGGTCATGTTCGTAGCAAGCGTAAAGTAGGTAGAAGGACGCGCCGGCCGGCAAAAGCGGACGGCGCCCCATAATACGGACAATAGCGGTTCGGACCATCATGCACTGCCGGTCGGGGCGGTTCGGAATTAAATTTCCCCCTTGAGTTTCTTGTGGACCACCTCCATCTTGGAATTCACCTGCAACTTGCGGTAAATGTTCTTGATGTGATCGCGGACGGTCTCGATGCTGATGTCGAGCCGCTCGCCGATCTCCCGGTAGCTGAGGTTGTCGACCAGCCCCTGTACGATGTCCAATTGACGCGTCGTCAACTGGTCGGCGGCGGAAACGCTGGCCTTCTTGCGCTGCTGGTTGTGGAAGGCTACCACCTG
This sequence comes from Neolewinella marina, assembly GCF_002631205.1. Lineage (GTDB taxonomy): Bacteria > Bacteroidota > Bacteroidia > Chitinophagales > Saprospiraceae > Neolewinella > Neolewinella marina. The sequence continues at coordinate 337,030 of NZ_PDLO01000002.1, read as the reverse complement.
GCGGGCGATACTCGGACTCATATAGCTGCCGCCCCGGTGTACGGTATGCACCGCATCCCGGATAATGCTGGGGTTGACGCGGCGCTTGGAAATGTAGCCCACGGCACCCGCCTGCAGGGCCCGGAAGATGTTGTCGCTCTCGTCGCTGTTCGTCAGCATGATGATGTCCATCTCGGGCCACCGCTCCAGCAGCCGGGGGATGCCGGCAATGCCGTCCATACCGGGCAGCATGATGTCCAGCAGCAGGGTATTCAGCGGGCTGCTGGCCGGCAGTCGGCTCAGGAATTGCTCCACGCTGGTGGCGGCCAGTTCTACCCGCACGTCGCGGTTGGCTTCAAAGCATTCTTCAATGCTGGCGAGCATAATAGGCTCGTCCTCGATAATGCCCAGGTGGATCATAGTAGTTTGCTTAGGATTTGGGATGGGGTGGCCCGGGGTCGGGGTCGCGGCGGTTGCGGTAGGCAACGGCGCCCCGGTATACCAGCAGGCAAAAAATCAATACGCCAATACCAAGGTAAATATAACTAAGCTCTCCCACCTTGCCATACACGACGGTAAACACGATAAATACCAGAAAAAAGGTGGGTACCTCATTCCACAGCCGCAGTTGCCAGGGCGTCAGCGGGCGTTTGCCGGCCTGCATGGGCAGCATGATGCGGCGCTTGGTGTAGAGTTGATACCCCACCAGGCCGACCACTGCTCCGAGTTTGACCGCCAGCCAGCCCGCCGTGCCACTGACGAAATAGGCCGGATTGAGGGCCACCATCAGTAAGCCCCCAACCCAGGTGAGCATCATGGCCGGATTGGTAATGATGCGGTATACGCGGTCTTCCATACCCTCATATTCTTCGCGCAGTATCGCGGCGCGGAGGGCGGCGTCCGGGCGGCCGGAGCGGGCCACGGTATCCGTTTCGGCGTGGTTCACCAGTAGGCGACCCAGGAAGAACAGGCCGGCAAACCAGCTGACGAAGCCAACAACGTGCAGGGCTTTGGCGAACAGGATCAGATTCATAGGCGCTAAGGTAGCCTCACGGCCCGCGGGCGGGCTCACCGCGCGGTCAAAAGAAAATTGGGACCAATATGGTTTGGATTAAATAGCAGAAAATATTGATAAATCTTTGAACGTTTCTACAATTAGCCGTTGTTTTATACAGGTATTGATCCGGTTCCGGGTACGCCGGCCGTATCACATACCCCAAAAAACAAGACCGAGCGGCTGACCCGTTGCGATAATGCCGTAATCGGCTCATCACCCTGCGTTTACACCCACACCTATGAAATTCGACGACCTTTGCGGAAAGCTATTCGTAGTTTTACTGCTGATAGCCCTTCTGTACGCCTGATTTGAATCGTCCCCCGACGTTGTCCATCGTTATCCCGGCCTTTAACGAGGGCCGAACCATTCACCGCATCCTGGACCGGGTGCGGGAGGTGGTGCTGATCGGCGAACTGGACAAGGAGGTGATCGTGGTGAACGACTGCTCCACCGACAATACGGAGGAGGCCGTCCACCGCTACATTGCCGATCACCCCGGGCTGAACCTCCGCTACCACCGGCATCCGCTGAACCGGGGGAAGGGGGCCGCCTTGCATACGGGCATCGCCCTGGCAACGGGAGAATACCTCATTATTCAGGACGCCGACCTCGAGTACGACCCCCGGGAGTACAACGAACTCCTGCGCCCGGTACTCGACGGCTTCGCCGACGTGGTGTACGGCAGCCGCTTCCAGGGCAGCAAGCCCCACCGGATTCTCTTTTTCTGGCACACCATCGGCAACAAGTTCCTCACTACCCTGAGCAACGCCTTCAATAACCTCAACCTCACGGACATGGAAACCTGCTACAAGCTGTTCCGGACCGAGATGCTGCAGTCGCTCACCCTCAGGGAGCAACGCTTCGGCTTTGAGCCAGAAGTAACGGCCAAGATCAGCCGCGTGCCCGGCGTCCGCATCTACGAGGTAGGGATCAGCTACTACGGCCGCACCTACGCCGAAGGCAAGAAGATCGGCTGGCGCGACGGGGTGCGGGCCATTTACTGTATCGTGAAGTACGGGATCTAGTCCCCGAAAACAACAAGGCCCGGCCGCCCCGAAGGACAACCGGACCTTGCCGTGATGCGGATTCGTTTCCGTTTATCAGTCCATCTCGAACAGGGCGGGGTCCAGCTCCGTGTTGAGCTTCAGTTCCGTTACCTGCAGTTGGATGGGGAAGGGGGCCATGCCTTCCAGTACCATTTCCCGCGGGAAGAGGATGCCTTCCGGGGTGGCCTGGTAGTCGGAGTAGGTCTGGGTCACCGTCTGCGGGCCCTGCTGCCGTTCGGTGCGGCGCTTGAGTCCGGTTTCCGCGTCGTAGTACTCCCGCACGGTGCCGGCGGGGGTTTCCACGGCCAGGATATAGGCGCGTTCCCCGTCGACGGACTCAACGCCTTCGAGGGTGATCTTATCCAGACGGTCGAGGTAATTGCTTTCGGGGAAGATCACCGCCTGCTCGGCCATGGCCTGTACCGCGGCTTCGGGCAGGGGGATGTTTTGTCCCTGCTGCTTCACCTGGGCCTTGCCGTCGGCGTAGCGCTGATCGGCGACCGTCATGCCCATCATGTTGGTCTGGCTGCTCATCCGCCCGTCGCGGGTGGTGGCCATGGTCTGCCGGATGGTCTGCCCCTGTACGCTGCCTTCCATGGTCATGCTGACGTTCTCCAGGGCCAGGGCCGGTTCGCGGCCGCCGATGGCCTGGAAGTAGTCCATGATCACCTTCTCGGGGGTCAGGTCGACCGGGGCCGACATTTCCTCCTGCTGTACCGGCTGACCGTTCACGTCGTAATAATTCACCTTCCCGGAGGTGGCAAAGCGGGCAAGCTTTTCGGCTTCGGCCCGGTCGCCCACCACGATGATGTGGGTGTTGCGGGGGGTGATGATGTCCCGGGCCACTTCGCTCACGTCGTTGAGGCTGGTGTTTTGCACCACCTGCAGGTACTCGGGGTAGAAGTCGCGGTCGAGGTCGTAGCGGATGGTGTTCAGGGCGTAACCGGCGATGCGTTGGGGGCTTTCCAGGGCCCGGCCGAAGGAGCCAGCGATTTGCATCTTGGCGTTGGCCAGCTCGGTGGAATCCAGGGGCTCACTGGCGATCCGGTTCAGCTCGTACATGAACTCGGTGATGGACGAGTCGGTGACTTCGTTGCGCACGTTGGCGTAGGCCCGGAAATTGCCCACCAGGGGGTCGTCGCCGATGCTGGAGTAGGCGCCGTAGGTGTATCCTTTATCCTCCCGGAGGTTGGCGAACAGCCGTCCGTTGAATCCGCTGCCCAGGGCGATGTTCAGCAGGTTGGCGCGGATACTCTCCTTGGTGCCGGGCTGCAGGTCCACGGGGTGGCTGATCACTACGTTTGATTGGACCGAGCCGTTGCGGGGTACGAAGTTCACCGTCACGCCCGCGGGGGGCTGGGGGGTGGGGAATTCGGGGGCAGCTACCTCCTTCGCTTCCCAGTCGCTGAAGTGCTCCGTGGCCAGGCGGCGGGCCTCCTCGGGGGTCAGGTCGCCGACCATCACCAGGTAGCTGCGGTTGGGGACGAAGTAGGTCTCGTAGGCCGCCTTCACCACCTCCAGGGTGATGCTGTCGAGGGTGGCTTCGGTCATCAGTTCCCCGTAGGGGTGGTTGCTGCCGTAGGTGATGGCTTGCCGTACCCGACTGGCGATGGCGTCGGGGGTGCTCAGCTGCTGGACCAGGGCGGCCCGGGTATCCTCTTTCACCTTGGCAAATTCCTCCTGGGGAAATTCGGCCTTCAGGATGACGTCCGCCATCAGTTCCATCACCTGGTCCTTGTACTTGGTGATGGTGGAGGCGTAGGCACCGGAGCCGCTGGTACTCAGGGTGGCACCGATGAAGTCGATGGCCTCGTCGATCTCCTCCTTGCTCATCTCGCTGGTGGCCCGGCTCAGCATGCTGCCGAGCAATTGCTGGGTGCCGGCGTACTTGCCTTCCAGGTGGGGGGGGACGTCCACGAAGAGCTGGTAGCTCACGCGGGGGAGTTTGTGGTTCTCGACCAGCACGACCTGGAGGCCGTTGTCGAGGGTGAAGTCTTCAAAGTCGCCGAGCTTGATCTCGGGGGCCGGTCCCGGTTCGGGGGCGGTGGCGCGGAAGTCGGCTTCCGCGGTTTCCGTAGGCGCGGGCGCGGGTTCCGGGGAAGGGGCCGGAGCCGTTGTATTCTTCGGGGTGCCACAGGCGGTGATGAGCAGTAAGAGCAGGGCCGCCAGGCTAAAACAGATGCGTTGCATGGGATATTCGCTTTGGGGGTAAGTGGGTTAGGGAATACTACTAGCGGCTGGAGGGCTGGGGGAGCCAGTACAGCACGACGCGGTTGTCGTTGGTGTAGTATTCCCGGGCTACGCGGCGGATGTCTTCCTTGGTTACGTCGAGGTAGCGCTGGGTTTCGGTATTGATCAGGTTGGCGTCGCCGAGGAACATCTCGTTGTCGGCCAGGCTCTCGGCGATGCCTGCTACGCTGCCATAGCCCGCAATGGCGTCGACCTCCACCTGGTTGCGCAGCTTCTGCAGCTCACGGTCGGTGATGGGCTCATTCTGCAGGCGGGTGATCTCGGCGTTAAAGGCCTCTTCTACGGCTTGCAGGTCTGTGGTGCCGGGGCGGGCGATGGCGAAGGCGATGGCCAAGCCGGGATCCTGGCTGGAGGCCGGAAAGCTGCCCACTTGGACGGCCAGTTGCTTGTCGTCGACCAGCGACTTGTTCAGCCGGCTGCTCTGTCCCTGGCTGAGAACCTGGTTCATCATGCTGATGGCGTAATAGTCGGGGTGGCTGCGCGCTACGGTGCGGTAGCCCATGATGAGGGCGGGCAGGGGGACGTTGTCGTATACCGTATCCCTCACCTCGCCACCCAGCGGGGCTTCCACCACGTCGATCCGGGGAGGCTCGGGGCCGCGGGGGATGTCGGCGAAGTACTTCTCGATGAGGGCCTTGGTTTCCTCGATGTCGATGTCACCGGCGATGCTCAGGATGGCGTTGTTGGGTACGTAATAGGTTTTGTAGAACCGCTGGAAGTCTTCCATCTCGGCGTTGTTCAGGTCCTCCATGTAGCCGATGTTGGGATCCTTGTAAGGGTGCTCCTTGAAGGCCCGCTTGTACAACTCCATGGAGATGGTGCCGTAGGGGCGGTTGTCGTAGTTCTGCCGCCGTTCTTCCTTGACGACCTCCCGCTGGGTTTCCACGCCCTCCATCAGCACCCGGGCGTGCAGCAGCCGCTCACTCTCGATCCATAGGCCCAGGGCGAGTTGGTTGCTGGGCAGGATCTCGTAGTAGTAGGTGCGGTCCAGACTGGTATTGGCGTTCAGGGCGCCGCCGGCGGCCTGGACGTAGTCGTCGATCTCGCCCCGGCCCAGGTTCTCACTCCCCTCGAAAAGAAGGTGCTCGAAGAAGTGGGCGAAACCGGTACGGCCTTCGAAACTGTCCTTGCCGCCCACCTCGTACATGATGGATACGGCCACGATGGGGGTGGTATTGTCCTGGTGCAGCAGCACCTTCAGCCCGTTGTCGAGTTCGTATTCCACGAAATCAATGGCCGGGGCCTGGGCGGTCAGTCCCAGCGATAAACCAAGCAATAAAAACGGCCAGACCAGTCGGTGTGTCAGGGTGTGCATAAGGCGTAGCTTTTTCCCGTAAACGAAAAAAGCCCGGCTTCGTTTGCCGGTGGTGCCGTGATTACACGGCCCCCACGTCCTTGCGCCGCCGCTCCAGTTCCTGGTGGATGATGCAGCGCAGTCGCTTGCCGCGGTTGTGGCATTTGAAGCGGCCCCGGACGTAGGAAACCGCCGCCACCAATAGCAAGCTGAGGAGGAAAAGAGCGGCCAGGGTACCGTAAACGACGGGGTGCCAACCGAATAAGCCGGCGGCGGAAGCGACGAAGAGCATCAGGGGTACGCAGGCCGACAGGCGAAAGATGGTGCGGCGCAGCTCCCGCAGCCGCATGCTTTCCAGCCGCAGGCGGCGCAGCAGGTGGTGAAGCTCGTGGGTGGCGTAGGCGCTGGCTCCTCCCGTTAGGATGAGTAAAAAATCATTGTTCCCCGCGCGTTCGAGGCGGTTGATTTGCCGGTTCCAGAAGCGATCAGCCATCTTAAAAGCTAAAATTATAGTCTGACCTCCCAGGTTCAAAGGAATGAAGTACATTTTTAACTTTCAAACACCCTTGCTTTTTGTAAAACAATTTGTAATATTTGCCGATCCCACTTCAAAGAGAAAGAAATGACCTCCGCCCAGGCCCGTACGGCCCTCAAAAAGTACTTTGGCTACGATGATTTCCGGCCCCTGCAGCTGTCGATCATCGAGCACGTGTACGCGGGCCACGACGGCATCGTACTGATGCCTACCGGGGGGGGCAAATCGATGTGTTTCCAGATCCCCGCCGTCACGATGACCGGCACGGCGGTGGTAGTCAGTCCCCTCATCTCCCTGATGAAGGACCAGGTGGACGGACTGCGCGCCGCCGGTATCCGGGCCGCCTTCCTCAACTCCAGCCAGCAGGGCAGCGAAAGCCACGCCGTGGAGCAGGCCTACGAGAACGGGGAGCTACACCTGTTGTACGTGAGTCCGGAAAAGCTCCTTTCGCCGGGCTTCTTCTCCTTCCTCAAGCGGCGGCGGGTGTGCCTCTTCGCCATCGACGAGGCCCACTGTATCTCCGCCTGGGGCCACGACTTCCGCCCGGATTACACCATGCTCCGGCAGCTCAAGTCGGCCTTCCCGGAAGTGCCCGTACTGGCCCTGACCGCCACCGCGGACCGGCTGACCCGGCGGGACATGGCCGAACAGCTCGGCATCCCCGACGCCAAGCAGTTCATCGCCTCCTTCAACCGGCCCAACCTGAGCCTGGAGGTCCGCCCCGGGCAGAAGCGGCGCGAGCAGATCGTCCGCTTCATCCGCGAGCGGCCCGAACAGGCCGGGATCGTATATTGCCTGAGCCGCAAGCAAACCGAGCAACTCGCCGAAAAGCTCCGGGAAGCCGGCTATAACGCCGAAGCCTACCACGCCGGACTGAGCGCCGACCGCCGCGGCAAGGTGCAGACCGACTTCATCAACGACAAGACGCTCATCGTCTGCGCCACGGTGGCCTTCGGCATGGGGATCGACAAGAGCAACGTCCGCTGGGTCATCCACTACACCCTGCCCAAAAACCTCGAGAACTACTACCAGGAGATCGGCCGCGCTGGCCGCGACGGCAGCAAGGCCGACACCCTCCTGTTCTACTCCTACAACGACTACACCACCCTCAAGGACATGATCTCCGGCGGGGGCAACGCCGAGATCCAGCTGGCCAAGCTGGAGCGGATGAAGGAGTACGCCGAAAGCCTCGCCTGCCGCCGCCGCATCCTGCTCAATTACTTTAGCGAGGACCACGGCGACGACTGCGGCAACTGCGACGTCTGCGCCAACCCGCCCGAGCGATTCGACGGAACGGTGCTGGCCCAGAAGGCCCTGAGCGCCGTTGCCCGCCTGCAGCAATCGGTGGGGGTGGGGATGGCCATCGACGTCCTCCGCGGCAGCAACCGACAGGACATACTCAAGCAGGGCTACGACCAGGTGAAGACCTACGGCGCCGGCCGCGACCTGTCCACCTACGATTGGAATCAGTACTTCAACCAGCTCATCAGCCTGGGCTACCTCTACGTGGCCCACGAGGACTATAACAAGCTGCGCCTGGCACCCGCGGCCCGCCGCGTCCTTTTCGAAGGAGAAACGGTGGAGCTGGTCAAGTTCCAGACCATCCAGAAGCGGAAGAAACAGGAAGAGGGCAAGACGGCCAAGCGCGCCGCCGCCCCCCGAAGCCGGGGCAGCCTCTTCGATGCCCTGCGCGAGCTGCGCCGCAGCCTGGCCCGCGAGGCCGCCATTCCCCCTTACCTCATCTTTTCCGACAAAACCCTGGAAGAGATGTCCGCCGCCGCACCCACCACCCCCCGCGCCCTGTCGCGCATCTCCGGGGTGGGGGAGGTGAAGCTGGCCCGCTTCGGCGACCACTTCCTGCAGGCCATCCGCCAATACGGCGGGGAACCCCCCGCCGCCCGCCGGGCCGCCGTCCCCCCCGCCGATGCGGCCCCCCACCTGCTCACTTACGATGCCTACCTCCGGGGGAGTGAAGTGCGGGAGATCGCCCGGGAACGCGGCCTGAAAACCTCGGTGGTGTACACCCACCTGGCCCGGGCCTACCGGGAGGGCAAGGAGCTGGAAATCACGGACCTGCTGCCCGGCCAGGTTATGGACTGGATCGATGAAGCCATCCGGGCCGTACCCGATACCGCCGGCCGAAAGGGCGTACTGGCGTACATTGCCGAACATCAACAGGATGGCGTTGTCCGCTCCCACCACCTGGAGCTGGCGGAAGCCTACCGCCACCGTAACCCCCTACCCACCACTCCATGAGCCGCTCCTCCGAATACCTCTTCGTCTACGGCACCCTCCGCAGCGACATCCCCTCCAGCATGAGCAAATTCCTGCGGCGGCGGGCCACCCTGGTGGGGAAGGCCACCGTGGCCGGGAAGCTGATCGACCTGGGGGGCTACCCCGGTTTCATCGCCGGCGGTGGTACGATGACCAAGGGGGAGCTCTACCGCATCCGGGAAGATCAGGAGGAGGAGACCTGGCAATTGCTGGACGCCTACGAAGGGGTGTCGGGATTGCCGTCCGAGGAGTACCGCCGCATTGAGGTGGAGGCCCGCGTGGCCGCCGGGGGCAAGTTCATGGCCCAGACCTACGAATACCAGCAGTCGACCGGTGGCAAGGCGGAAATTCCCCACGGCGATTACCCCCCCTTCTACCGGAACAACCCCGCCCACCGCAAATTCACCGGCAACGACTGATGCGTATCCTTCATACGGCAGACTGGCATTTGGGGCATCGGCTGTACACCCGCGACCGCACCCCCGAGCACCGCGCCGCCCTCCAGTGGCTGCTCCGCACGGTGGAGGAGGAAGCGGTGGACGTGGTGATCATTGCCGGCGACGTATTCGACGTAACCAATCCCTCCAACCAGGCCAAGGAACTGTACTACGAATTCCTGGCCGGACTGGTAAAGACCCGCTGTGCGTCGGCCGTTATCGTAGGGGGGAACCACGACTCGGCCTCCCTGCTGGATGCCCCCCGCGGACTGCTCAGGGCCCTGCAACTCCACGTGGTAGGGGCCGCCCACACCGATGCCTCCGAGCGAGTGCTGCCCATTCGCTGCGCGGCCGGTGAGCTGCTGGTGGCCGCCGTGCCCTACCTGCGGGAGCGGGACCTGCGCTCGGCGCAGTTCGGGGAAGGCAGCACCGACCGGCTGCAGGCCCTGCGCGAAGGGATCCGACGGCACTTTACCGAAATCGCGGAGGCGGCAAGGGAGATGCGACAGGATCCGGGAACACCCATCGTGGCCACCGGCCACCTCTTCGCGGCCGGAGCGGCGGACGACGAAGAGAAGAAGTCCTACATCTACCAGGCCGACGAAAACAACATCGAAGCCGCCCATTTCCCCGATTGCTTCGATTACGTGGCCCTGGGACACGTGCACCGCGCCCAGCGTATCGGCGACAACGACCGCATCCGCTATGCGGGCAGCCTGGTCCCCCTCACCTTCGTGGAAGGGCAGGCCAGCCGAAGCGTTTGCCTCGTGGAATTGGGCCGGGCCGGAGAGGCCGTCCGTACCCGCAAGATCAACGTGCCCGCCGCACGGACCCTGCTGCGGCTGCACGCCACCTTTGCGGAGGTAAAGGATCGGCTGCGGGAAGCCGTGCGGGAACTGCCACCACCCCCCGCCCTGCAGCCCTGGGTGGAAGTGAGAATCAAGACCGATACCCCCATCCCCAACCTGCGGGAAAAGCTCTACGCGGTCATCCGGGAAGCCGCCGGCGACACCCCCGATGCCGCCCCGGTGGACATCCTCCGCATCAGTACCGAGCGGCAGACGGCCCGGCCCGGTGGACAAGCGGATGACACCCCCCGCCAACTCGACGAGTTGCAGCCCGTCGACGTCTTCGAGCAGCTGTGTGAACGGGAGGCTTTCCCGGCGGACCACCGGGACGGATTGAAGAACGACTTCCGGGAATTGTACAACTGGATCAGCGAACAGGACGAGGCATGAGGATACTCCGCATCGGGATACTCAACCTGAACTCCCTGAAAGGGGAGCAGGTAATCGACTTTACGGTTCCCCCCCTGGCCGACAACCCCCTCTACGCCATCGTGGGGCCCACCGGGGCCGGCAAGACCACCATCCTCGACGCCATCACCCTGGCCCTCTACGGGCAGACCGAGCGGAACAAGAAGGAAAACGACCGCCCCGACGGCGTCAATTCGGTGATGACCCACGGTACCGGCGAGTGCCGGGCCGAGGTGGAATACGAAACCCTTTCCGGCCGCTACCGCAGTGTATGGCGGCGCCACCGTGCCCACCGCAAGCCCACCGGTAACCTGGTGGCGAGCCAGCACGAGATCAGTCGCTACAACCCTACCACCGACAGCTACGATATCCTGGCGACCAAGAAAAAAAAGGTGGCGGCCCTGACCGAAGAAATCGTCGGTCTGAACTACGAGCGCTTCGTGCGTTCGGTGATGCTGACCCAGGGAGAATTCGACCGCTTCCTGAAGTCGGATGCCGGCGATAAGTCCGCCATCCTGGAGCAGATCACCGGCACCGAGATCTACCGCCAGCTGAGCGTGGGGGCCTTCCAGCGCCACAAACTGGCCCGAGAGGACTACGAACGGCTCGGCAACAGCCTGACGGTCAAGATGCCCCTGCCTGCGGACCAACGCCAGGCGCTGGACCAGGCCATCACCGACCGGCAGGAAACCATTGAGCGGGACGGGGCCCAGCACGCCCTGGTCACCCACCAACTCGGAGCCTACGAAAAGGCGGCCAAGCTGGAAGTCCGCGCCGAAGCCGCCGCCCGACAGGAGGAAGAAACCACGGCGCGTTGGGAGGAAATGGCCCCCCAGCGGGAGGCCTTGCTCCGCAGCGAACAACTCGACCCCTGGCGGTCGGAACTGGACCGGGAACCCAAGCTGGCAGCCGAACGCGCCGGCCTGGCCGAGAAACTGGCCGCCACCCGGCAGGCCTACGCCCGGATGGAAGCATCGCTCGGGGAAGCTCAGCAGCAGGTGGAAGCAGCGGTCCGGAAACAGGAGGAGTTCCGCGCCGCGGCCCCGGGCCGGGAGCAGAAGCTCACACAGGCGGAAGCCCTGGAAACCCGCCTGGCCAAACTGAACCAAAGCCGCCAGCACGCGGAAGTTGAATTGGCCCGGCACCAGCGGACGCGCCAGCAACTGGAGGAACGCCTACAGAAAACCTCGGCCACGGTCGAGGACATCCGCAAGCGGCTCAATGGAGTGGACGGCTCCACCCTGGAAGACCGTACCCGCGAACTGGAAAACCAACTCCCCGCCTGGGAAGCCCACGACCGGGAAGCCGAACGCGCCTTGGCCTACCTCAGCCGGGAAGCCGAACTGGCCGCCAAACGACTGCGACGCGCCCAGTTGGCGGAAACCCTGGCAGCGGAGGAGGCCACCGAAGCCCGCCTGAAGACTGAGGTAGCTGCGGCGGAGAAGGACATCGACCATCTGCGCACCAAACGCGAAAACATACGTCTCCGCGCGAGCCTGGAGGAACACCGCCATAACCTGGCGGCGGGACAGCCCTGTCCGCTCTGCGGCAGTCACGACCACCCCTACCGCAGCAGCCGACCGGAACCGGGCGAGCTGGACCACCTTATGCGGGAACTGACCACCGCCCAGAATACCCTGACCGAGGTCGACAATCAGTACACCGGAGTGATGCGGCGGGTACAGACGCTGCAGGAGCAACTGCGGCAGGCCACCGCCGACGAAGCCGAACTCAGTGAGGCACTCTCCGCCATGGCTACCCCCGAAGTGGCCAGCGCCGATCAACTGCGGGCGGAGCGCGAACAACTCGGGCAGCAGCTGATTCAGGCCCGCAAGGAACTGGAAGGCCTGCGCCAATTGCGCCCCCTGCTGCCGGAACTCCGCGGCGGGGAGGCCAGCCTGACCAGCCTGCAGGAACAACTTACGGAGGTCGTGGCCCTGATCGATGCCGCTCAGAAAGCCCGACAAGAACTGGACGAAGAGATCACGGCCGCAACGGAGGAGAAGCGCCTGCTGATCGGTGAATTCACCGCCGCGGAGTGCCGCCGCAAACTGGCCAGGCGGGAGGAGGCACTACGGGAAACCCGGGACTCCGCCGAAGCTACCCTCCACGCCCGCCAGCAGGAAGCATCGACCATCAGGGAACGCCAGTCGATCCTCGAGGACCGGCAACACCAGCTGGCCGAAGAACACCAACAACTGACGGAAACCCTCACCGCGGCCCTCGCCCCCCGGCCCCTGGCCGAGGCCCGGCAGCAGTTGCTGCCGGTGGAGCAGGCCGCCGCCCTGCGCCAGCAGCTCCACCTCGTGGACCGCGAGCGACAGACCGCTGCGGCGCTGGCCCGGCAGGCGAAGCACGAACTGGAGGCGGCCCGCGGGGAACTGGCCGGACTGCCGCCCGAAAACGCGCTGAGCGCCAGCCAGGAAGCACTCGCCCGCACCATAAATACCGCCCGCGAGGAGACGGGCAAACTGCGCCACCAGCAGGAGGAGGACGACAAACGGCTGCGCAACCACGAGAAATTGCGAGAGCAGCTGGAGGAACTGGGGCGGGAACGCGACCGGTGGGCGCGGATGAACGACCTGATTGGCTCAGCGGACGGCAAGAAATTCCGCAGTTTCGCCCAGAGCATTACCCTCCAGCGGTTGGTGGGCCTTGGGAACCAGCACCTTGAGACCATCAACCCCCGCTACCGCATGGTGTACAGTCCGCCGCCCGCCGGAGGGAAGGAGGAGCTGGAGCTGGAAATCATCGACACCTACATGAACGACAACCGCCGAACGATGTCGACCCTCAGCGGGGGAGAAAGCTTCCTGGTGAGCCTGGCCTTGGCCCTGGCCCTGGCCGACCTGGCGGGAGGCAAGCGGCTGATCCAGTCCCTGTTCATCGATGAAGGATTCGGTACCCTCGACGGCAAAACCCTCGACCAGGCGATGGTCACCCTGGAACAGCTGCAGGCACAGGGCAAAACGATCGGCATCATCAGCCACGTCCAGCAACTCCGTGAACGGGTACACTGCCAGATCCGGCTCGAGCCGGTGGGCGACGGCTTCAGTCGTATTGAACTAGCCAATTGAGCACGGCGTGGCGGAAGGTCTCCGGTGCCTCGGCGAAGGATACGTGGCCTACCCCCTCCAGGGAGAGGAATTCGCAGTTCGGCAACCGCCCGGCGTAGGCGCACTGGTGTTCATAGGGAATAATGGGGTCGCGGTCCCCGGCAATCACCAGGGTGGGGGTCTGGATGTCCTCGATCTCGTCCATGAGGTCCATATCCAGCAGGTAGCGGAACAGGGCGCGCTGGTCCCGGATGTTGTGGCGGCGTACGTCGGGAAAGATGGCCGCGAGGGTGGGGTCGAGCGGCGGGTAGCGCAGGAGGTGGCGCCAGCGGCGGGCGTAGAAGAGGGTAGCGACCTTGAGGAAGAAGACGTGGCGCTGCATCACCCACCAGCTCAGGTGGAAAATGGCGCGCCGCAGCCCCCGCCCCCGGGCAAAAAACTGTAGGACGCCCTCGAGCCCGCGGGCCCGCCCCGTCATGAAGCCGCCGATGCTGACCACCGAGGCCACCCGCCCGGGGAATTTGGCCGCGTAATTCAGGCAGGCGAAGCCGCCCAGGGAGTAACCCACCAGGTGAAATCGCCCTTCCGGCAGGACGTTATCGATTGATCGGCGGATTAATTCGGCAAAAATTTTTTCGTCGAGGCTGTCGGGCGTAAATTCCCCATCAAAGCCACTGGGGTGGTGGAGGGGCAGGCTCACTGAATACCAGGATCGCTCGCGGGTGATTTCGGGGTACATCGCCGCTTCCCAAAACCGCAGGCTGGCGGTCAACCCATGGATCCACACCACCGGCAATCGGCTGGCGGCGGGATTGGGATGGGACAGGGTCGCCAGTCGATGGCCACGGTATTCGATGTAGGAGAGCTGGGGATCAGTCATGGTCTTCGGGGCGAACGAAATCGACGGCCGGAGGGTTAGACAGGGGCAATGCGCCGGCCGCAGGCCGCCGCAAGGTAGGCTTCCCCAGGCTTACGCATATTTCATCACCAAAACCAAGCTAGCATGCAGGTTCTCATTCACAAGTCTTCCGAGCTCTCCGACCGCACCATCGCGGTCATCAACGACAAGGTGAACAAGCTCGAAACCTACTACGACCGGATCGAGCGGGCGGAAGTATTCATCAAGGAAGACGACGGCAGCGCCGCCAACGGGCACACCGTTGAAATTCGTCTGGCCATCCCCGGCAACGACCTTTTTGCCACCCACACCGACGAAAGCATCGAGCGCGCCACCGCCGAGGTAACCGAAGCCCTGCGTCGCCAGATTCGCAAGCATAAAAACAAGCACTCCCACCACCAGGCCTAGCGCCAGCAGCATCACCTAACGGGAATGGCCCGGCCGATACATTCGGCCGGGCCTTTTTCGTAGCCGGCGGCGCGCGGGTACCGCAAGCCGCTGCCGCAAATGCCGTAATATTGCCCCCAAACCTCCTGTCATGGCCGATGCCCTCCGCGAAACCCACTTCACCTTCGATCCCCCCGCCGAACTGTACCGCGGCAAGGTCCGCGACGTCTACCGCCGCGACGGACAGCTGCTGATGGTGGCCAGCGACCGCATCAGCTCCTTCGACCACGTGCTGCCCCGGGCCATCCCCCACAAGGGACAGATCCTGAACCAGATCGCCGCCCACTTCCTGGAGGCTACCCGCGACATCTGCCCGAACTGGCTGGAGGGCAACCCCGACCCCAACGTGGCCATCGGCAAGGCCTGTGAGCCCATCCCCGTGGAGATGGTCATCCGCGGCTATCTCGTGGGCCACGGCTGGCGGGAGTATTCAGCCGGCAAGCGGGAACTCTGTGGTGTGCCCCTGCCGGAAGGCATGCGGGAGGCCGACCAGTTCCCCGAACCCATCATCACCCCCGCCACCAAGGCCGAGGAGGGCCACGACGAGGACATCAGCCGCGAAGCCATCCTGGAACGGGGCATCGTCGATGAGCTCACCTACCGCAAGCTGGAGGACTACACCCGCCGCCTCTTCAACCGGGGCACCGCCATGGCCGCAGAGCGGGGGCTGATCCTAGTGGACACCAAGTACGAATTCGGTATCCGCGACGGCCAGGTCTACCTGATCGACGAGATCCACACCCCCGACTCCAGCCGCTACTTCTACGCCGAGGGCTACGCCGACCGCCAGGCGCGGGGGGAGCACCAGAAGCAACTCAGTAAGGAGTTCGTCCGCGAGTGGCTGATGGAGCACGGCTTCCGCGGCCTGGAGGGGCAAACCATGCCGGAAATGCCGGATGCCTTCGTGGAAAGCATCACCCAACGGTACACGGAACTCTACGAGCAAATCACCGGCAAGGCCTTCGTTCCCGCCGATACCACCGACATCGAAGGCCGCATCCGCCGTAACCTCGCCGCCACCAGCTGGAGCGTACAGGAATAGGCCACGGTCACCACCATTCTATATCCCCCCCGACGACGCAACACCCATGAAATTAATCTGTATCGGGCGCAACTACGCCGCCCACGCCGCCGAGCTCGGCAACGCCCGCCCGGAGCAACCCATCGTCTTCATGAAGCCGGGCTCGGCCATCCTGCCGAACAACAAGCCCTTCTATTACCCGGAATTCAGCCAGGACATCCACTACGAAGTGGAAATTGTAGTCAAGATCGCCAAGAACGGTCGCCACGTAGACCCCCAGTTCGCCATGGACTACGTCGAGAGCATCGGACTGGGCCTCGACCTCACCGCCCGCGACCTCCAGCAGGCCTGCAAGGAAAAAGGGCACCCCTGGGAGATCGCCAAGGCCTTTGACCACTCGGCCCCGCTTTCGCCGGATTTCCTGGCACCCGCGTCCTTCGCCCAACTCGACGACATAGAGTTCAGCCTGGAAAAGAACGGACAGGAGGTACAGCACGGCCACAGCCGCAATATGCTCTTCCCCATCCCCGAGCTCATCACCTACGTGAGCCAGTTCTTCCGCCTGCAAAAGGGCGACCTGATCTTCACCGGTACCCCCGAAGGGGTAGGGGCCCTCACCCAGGGCGATGAACTGGTAGGCTACCTGTACACCACGGAAGGAAAGCGGGAAATGCTGCGTACGCGGGTACGGTAGGTTCTCGCTGTCGCTCGGGTTGGTTTCTCGCTATCGCTCGGGTTGCTGGTTACTGGTTGCATCCTCGCTATCGCTCGGGTTGCTGGTTGCTGGTTGGTTTCTCGCTATCGCTCGGGTTGCTGGTTGCTGGTTGGTTTCTCGCTATCGCTCGGGTTGCTGGTTACTTCCTCGCTATCGCTCGGGTGCTGGTTGGGTCCTCGCTATCGCTCGGTTGCTGGTTCTTGGTAAGAGAGTGATCCCCCCCGAGCAACGCGAGGGGAAAATGGATGCCAGCAACCAGCAACCAGCACCCAGCACCCAGCAACCAGCACCCAGCACCCAGCAACCAACAACCAAAATTCTCTTCCACCCAAAACAACCCCCCACCTCAGGCGTTTACCACCAGAAGGTCGGCTCTCCCCGGAAAGCCGAGTCCCAACGGGGGCGTACCGGAATCGACAGGGAAGTAAGCTTTGTAGTAAGCATGCCGGAGCATGATTGGTTACTCCGTAAAAAATAACGATCTACCCTTTAGTTGGCACTCCCAGCTATGCTATGGCAGCCTAAACTCAGTTTAGCTGTCTAAATGTGCCGTGTGGTTGACGCCTGATACACACCGCGCCGCATATCATCACCCCCTCGGGCTGGCCCGTGACCCTGATCTGAGTCACGAGTGAGATTAAGGATCTAAGGCACCGAATGAGTGGGTTACCAGACTTACCCGGTGCTCGAAAATCTGATTGGTAAATAAGCATGTAGAAAGCTGCCTTGCGCTTTCGCTGGACGCGAGTTCGACTCTCGCCGCCTCCACACTTCCGGGCCGCTTGCGGCCCAAGAAAAAGCCCCGACATTCTCACGAATGCCGGGGCTTTTCTGTTTCCAGCCGGTACCGTTTACCGCAGGATCAGCGGGCGGACGGCCGACTGCCGCCCCTCCGTAATCCGTACGAAGTAGGTGCCCGCGGGCAAGCCGCCCAGTTCCGCCGCGAGTTGCTGGGGACCGGCCGGCAGGAAGCCACTGTGCAGCTGACGCACCGGGCGGCCCATCAGGTCAATCAGGGTGACGCTAACCGTTGCGGCCTGCTCCAGGAAGAAAGACGTCCGCAGCTGCCCACCCGTGGGGTTGGGGCTCAGGGTGAAGGCCAGTCGGGCCACCTCCTCGTCGTTGGTGGACGTCAGGCGACCGCCACTGCGCTCCACGGGCTGGGAGAGGTAGAGGCGGTATTCTCCCGGTGCCAGCTGAATGGAGGCGGAGGAGTTGGTGATCTCCACCGATTCCCCGGTGAAGTAATCGTACCAGGTGCCGGCCGCGGGCACGGCGTGGGTGGTGGTATTGGTGGTAACGCCGAAGTTGCCAACGATGGCCGCGGGACCGTCCTCGCTGTCCAGGTGAACATACTTTACCTCACCGCCAAAGTTGGAGGCCGTCACCTCCCCGTGGAAGTAATCGTAGTTGTTGCGGACGTACAGCAGGTCGGCGATGGTGTGGTAGATTTCCTGCCGCTTGGGATCGTTGCGGTATTCCCAGACGATGGGCTTGGGGCCGGTGCGGCAGCCGTTATTCACGGTCCCGTCCGTGCAGTAGTTGATGGGGTAGTCGTACCCCAGCTCCCCGAACTGCCAGAGCATCTTCGGGCCGGGCAGGGTGTAGAAGAAAGCGCTCGCCAGCTCCACCCGGTCCAGGGCGGTACCGGGGTACTTCACGCTGTAGCTGCCGCTGCCGTTGCCGAACTGCAGGTTCTTGTACGCCATCCGCTCCTCATCGTGGCTTTCCATGTAGGCCACCAGGCTGCGCTGGCCGAAGCCGCGGTTTTCGGCCAGTACGGAGCTGAAGTTGGAGCCGTTGCCGGCGTGGTAGCCCATAGCCGCTTCCAGGTAGGCATCGTGGGGCTGGTAGCCCGACCAGAAGTACATGCCCTGACCGTACTGGGCCAGTTCATTTTCCTCCCGGCTCTCGCCCAGATGCTCCATGATCATGTAGGCGTCTTCATTGACCGACCAGACCAGGTCGGCGTACTCCTTGATGATGGCGATGCGGTCGGCATCGTAGCGGTTCCAGGCGCCGACGTCGTTGCTGAAGTTCTGAGTGAAGCCCTTGCTGAGGTCGAAGCGGAAGCCGTCGATGCGGAACTCCTCCAGCCAGTACTGCAGGGTGGTCTTTACGTACTCCCGCGTCAGGGCACTTTCGTGGTTCAGGTCATAGCCCACGTTGAAGGGGTGGCGGGCCGTCACGTTGGCGTAGGGGTTGTCGGGGCCGGGGGCGTAGGACTGGTTGCCCGGCCACATCCGGATGAGGGAGCTTTCGCCGAAGGCGTGGTTGTACACCACGTCGAGTACCACGGCCATACCGCGGGCGTGGGCGGCGTCGACGAAGCCCTTCAGTGCTTCGGGGGAGCCGTAGTACTTGTCCAGCGCCATGTGGAAGCTCGGGTTGTAGCCCCAGCTGATGTTGCCCTCGAACTCACTTACGGGCAAGAGTTCGATGGTGTTCACGCCCAGCCGCTCCAGGTAGTCGAGGGTATCGGTGAGGGTCTGAAAGTCGTGGGCGGCGATGAAGTCGCGCACCAGCAGTTCGTAGACCACCATCTTTTCGGGGTCGGGCATGGTGTATTCCTCAGTTTCCCACTGGTATTCGGGGGCGTCGAGGCGGAGCCAGGTTACGATGCCTTCCGCTTCACCACTGGGGTACTCCGGGATGCCGGCAAAGGTCTCGGAGCCGATGTAGGGATCGTCGTCGGGGTCGAGCACCAGGGTGCTGTAGGGGTCAGCGAAGCGGCCGTCGTCGTCAACGGCGTACTGGTAAAGCAGGTCGCCGGCGGGCAGGTCCTCGGGGGCAATTTTCAGCCAGAAGGAGGTATCGTTCGGGGCCACCTTCATCCGCGCGCTCGCGACGGGCGTCCAGTTGTTGAAGTTGCCCACGACGAATACGTCAGACTTTAGCGGCGCGCGCAGGTGCAGGAGAACCCCTCCATCGGCCGTGCGCGTGGCACCGGGCCGTGCGTTGTCGGGTACGGCAGCTACTTCGGGGTCGCCGGTGATGAAGGTAACGGCCGTGGTGGCCGTATCCCCGCGGTAGGTGGCGACGACGGTGTAGGTGGTTACCGATGCGTTGGGCAGGTTGACCATGGTGGTGATGCGGTCGCTGGTGGTCTCGGCAATCACCTCGTCCTCGTGCCGCAGCGTCAGCCTGGCTTCCACGTAGGAGTAGGCGCTGATGGTGACGGGGGTGCCGGGGGCGGCCGTGACGACCGGGCTGTTGGGCAGGAAGCGTTCCACCACCAGTTTGCCGGTGATGCGGAAGGAGTCTTTGACCTCCTGGCCGTCGGCGCTGGCGACTACCTTCAGCACGTGCTCACCCGGATCCCGGAGGCGCACGTCATAGGTCAGTTCCGTACCCACAGTGGTGGTGAGCAGGCTGTCGTTGTCGTAGAGCTTCAGGGTGGCCTCCGCGGTGGCGCCCACGGTGACGGGCAGGCTTTTGCCGAGCGGGTAGGTGGCGCTGCCGGGGTTACCGACGAGGTTGACGGCCAGGGCCGTGCCGCTGTTTACGTCGATGAAGATGTCGCTGCCCCCCGTGGCTTTGCCCTCGCGGTTGCCGGGGCCATCGCGAAAGACCAGGGCGATCTGCTTGATCTCGGTGCCCGATGGCACGCCGAAGTATTCCCGGATGGAGGGGGAGAAGGTGTAGGTGTATTTATTGGGCTGACCGCTGACGGGCTGCAGCTTCCAGTCGGGGTTGGCCTCCCCCCATATTGTCTTCACATACTTCCAGTCGCTGGAAGAAGTACTGCCGTCGGTGATGACGCCGGCGTGGAGGTATACGTCGCAGCCGCAGTTCTGCAGTCCCCCGGTTCCCTGGGTGGCGTCGAAGGTGATGGTAAGGGCCTGTCCGGCCACCGGCGCGGCCGGATCGGTGGTCACCAGTTGGGCCTGCAGGCAGGAAAGCCCGAACAGGAGGAATAAAAACAGGAGTAGCGGTTTTTGCATGGTCAGATTTTAGGGATGCGGCGCGAAAGATAGAATGAAAAAAGCCCCCCGGAAGCGATTCCGGGGGGCTTTGTCTGGTTGGGGGCCTTTCGGCTCCTAGTCGTTGTAGTCGTTCTGGCGATTGTTACGGGGACGACGGCTGCGCTCATCGTAGCGGCCGAAGCTCTCGTAATCCTTGTCGCCGCCGCGGTCGTAGCTGCCGCGATTGCCACGGTCGTAGCGCGAGCCGCTGTCGCCGCCGCGGTCGTAACCGCCGCGCTCGTAGCCGCCGCCACCGCCGCCGTAGCCGCCACGGTCGTAACCGCCGCCGCCACCGCCGCGTCCGCCGCGATCGTAGCCGCCGCCTCCGCCGCCGCGTCCGCCGCGGTCGTAACCGCCGCCTCCGCCGCCGCGTCCGCCACGGTCATAGCCGCCGCCGCCGCCACCGCCTCCGCGGTAACCGCCGCCGCCACCGCCGCCACGGTAACCGCCGCCGCCACCGCCTCCGCGGTAACCGCCGCCGCCACCGCCGCCGCTGTAGCCGCCACCGCCGCCACCACCACCGCCTTTGCGGTCGTTTTCTTTGACGACAATAGTGCGACCGTCGAGGTCAGTTTGGTCCAGCGCTTCAATAGCAGCTTGTGCTTCGTCGTCGTTTGGCATCTCCACGAAACCAAAACCACGGGAGCGACCGGTTTCCCGGTCTAGGATGATCTTAACCGACTCTACTTCACCGTAGCTGGTGAAAGTGTTGCGAAGCGTGTCTTCGTCGGTATCCCAGCTGAGCCGGGCAACAAATAAATTCATAATGAAAGAGAAAATGGATAAAACAAATGGTATTGTTGGAGGCGATGCCTAAAAGGATAATGAATGCACAATCAAATAAACGGTAGCCTACTCCAAGACCGTGATATAATACGTTACAGTAACAACGTTGAACCGGAAAGTTCCGGCTTCCGTGCAAAAATAACCCCCAAATCAATGCGAAACCTAACTTTTTACTTATTTCTGGCCATTCTCTTCACCGCTTGTGCATCCGATGACCGGGCCAACGACCGGCTCACCGCCCTGGAAGACCAGCTGCAGGAGTGGAAAGGCGACTACGCTCCGGACCGGCGGACGGACCGTCTGGAGGTCAGTGTAGAGCGGGGGCAGGACAGCCTGTTGCTGAGTGGCTATACCACGGTTGCCGCCGCCTGGCGGCGGCTTGACAGCCTCGCAGCGGCCGACCCTGAAATCTATAATGAGGTGCGGCTGCTGGGGCAACGGGATTCTTTCGGCCTTGTCCGCGTTTCGGTGGCCAATATTCGCACCGAACCCGGTCATTCCCAGGAGCTTACCTCCCAGGCCCTGATGGGTACCCCCCTGGAATTGCTGGACCGGGACCACGGGTGGTACCTGGTGCGTACCCCGGACCGCTACCTGGCGTGGCTGGAAGAAGGGGCCATCCAGCCGGCGGACCAGGGTACCCTGGCGGACTGGTTCAGCGACGACCTCCGCACCTGCGTACCCGCCCAGAGCAACGTCCTGACGGCCCCCGGCGCCTCCACCATCGTTTCTGAGCTGGTGGCCGGCGACTTGCTGCAGGTTACCGGACAAACCCGTAGTGGCCACCAGGAGGTCCGGCTTCCCGACGGGCGGACCGGTTGGGTAGCCGCCGGTGACCTGGCTCCCTACGACGCCCTGGCCACCCCGGAAGCGGTGCAGACCGAAGAAGTTCTGACTACGGCTTTTGCCCAGGTGGGACGACCCTACCTGTGGGGCGGCACCAGCCCGAAAGCCATGGACTGCAGCGGGTTCACCAAGACGGCCTACTACCTCAACGGCTACGTCATCCCGCGCGACGCCAGCCAGCAGGTGCACGCCGGAACGGACGTTCCCCTGGACGACGACTTCAGCGCGTTGGAACGCGGCGATCTGCTCTTCTTTGGCAACTACCGGGAGGACGGCAGCGAGCGGGTTACCCACGTGGGCTTCTACCTCGGGGAGGGGCGCTTCCTGCACGCGGGTGCCGACAACGGATACATCACCGAGAATTCATTGCGGGAGGGGGATGCCGACTACGCGGCCCACCGGCGCAACAGTCTGCTGCGGGCGCGGCGGCTGGAGGAAGGAACGCCGGGGGTAGTGCCGGTGGCGGAGGCTTTCCAGGAGCTTTATACCAGGTCCTCGTCGCGGTAGGGCCGCTTCTCGAGTTCCCGCAGTTCCAGGGCTTCATCCTCGAGGTCGGGCAGGGCAGTGCCCCGCTCTTCCTCCCGAGGGTGAATGTCATCGGGGTCGGCCAGGGGGCCGTAGAGGCTCATGGCCTGCATGGAAACGCCGATGCCCCAGCCCAGAATGGGCCAGATGGCCCAGCCGATGCTGCCAATGGTGAGCAGGTTGAGCACGATAAAGAAAGCGCACATCACCAGGTAGGTACGCAGGTGGCGGCGGAAGTCGATCTTCTTCTCCCGCAGCGTCTTCTGCTCGTATCGGCGCCGTTTCTTTCCCATGGTTGGCTTATTCCAACTCGGCGATCACCGTCCGGTTGCCCTTTACCTTCTGTCCGATGTCCACCCGCAGCTGGGTGCCCAGGGGCAGGAAGATGTCGACCCGGCTGCCGAACTTAATGAAGCCGAAATCTTCGCCCTGGACGACCTGCTGGCCGACTTCCAGGTAGTTCTTGATGCGCTTGGCGAGGGCCCCGGCGATCTGCCGCAGCAGGATCTCGGTTTCCCCGGTATCGATCACCACCGTGGTGCGTTCGTTCTCGGTGCTGCTTTTGGGGTGCCAGGCCACCAGGTACTTGCCGGGGTGGTACTTGTTGTACTTCACCAGGCCGCTCACCGGATTGCGGTTTACGTGGACGTTGACGGGCGACATGAAGATGCTCACCTGCAGGCGGTTGGCCTTGAAATATTCGGGCTCGTAGGCTTCCTCGATGACCACCACCTTGCCGTCGGCGGGGGCGTAAACGAGGTGGTCGGCCTCCTCGGGCACCATGCGGGTCGGGTTGCGGAAGAACTGCAGGATGGTCACGAAGAAAATGCCCGACGCGATGGCGACGACGGGCAGTTGGGCCGGTGCTTTCCAGTAAACCAGGGCACAGATGACGGCCAGGCCGATAAACAGAAAAGCTAACATCCGGCGACCTTCCGGATGTATTCTCATTGGCTTGCGCAAGGCTGGGTGGTTTTGTAGCTGGGCAAAGATCGGTCTTTGCCCCGAATTGGTATTGGGTTAACGCCGCAGACGGGGGAGGGTTCTGTTTCCGGGATGATCATCGCTAGGCGCCAAGGTTTGCGCGCAGGGCCAGCCATTCGTTGCCGAGGGCTACCACCTGCTCCAGCATCGCGTCCAGTTCCGCCGTGGTAGTGAAGGCATTGGTCAGGGTGCACCGCAGGTACACCTCCCCGTCGAGGGTGGTTTGCACGATGTAGGTCTGCCCGCTTTCCGTCATCCGGGTCCGGATCAGGCCGTTCAGTCCGTTGCGGGAGGCGAGGTCCAGATCAGGGCGGTGGAAGCGGAAACAGACGATGTTGATGTCGGGCGGCATAAAGAGCTCCAGTTCCGGGCGGCGGTTGACGCCGCGAGCCAGCTCCTGTCCGAGCTCGCCCACCCGGCTTACGTAGTCGACGAACAGCTGGGACCCGTATACACTCAGCAGGGTGAAGATGCGGAGGCTCAGCATCCGCTTGGTACATTCGAAGCTGCGCCGGGCGATGTTCGCCCAGTCTTCCGGCTCCTCCGTGGCCGTCAGCAGGTATTCGGCCCGCTGCTGGAAGGTGCGGTAGGCGTCGGTGCCCCGGCGGAAGAACAGTCCGGTGGTGATGGCCGGGGCCATCAGCATCTTGTGGAAGTCGAGGGTAAGGCTGTCCACCCGCTCGAGCCCCTCGACCAGGTGGCGGCGCGCCGGGTCCAGTCGCACCGCGGCCCCGTGGGCCCCGTCGATGTGGAGCCACAGCTGGTGTTTCTCCGCCGCATCGGCCAGGGCCGTGATGGGGTCGTAGGTGCCGGTGGCCGTGGTGCAGGCACTGCCGACCAAGGCGATGGGGGTGAGGCCGCGGTCGCGGGCGTCCTGGAGTAGTCCGTCGATGAGCTCGGTGCGCATCCGCAGGTGATCGTCGGTAGGGACGTGCACGATGCCGTCTGCTCCCCAGCCCATGACACGCACGGCCCGCTCGATGCAGTAGTGGGCGTGCTCGTTGACCAGCAGGCAGTACCTCCCTCCACCGTCGCGGCTTTCGTGGCGGGCGCGGGCGGCCAGCAGGGCGGTCAGGTTGGCCAGGCTGCCCCCGCTGGTGAGGAATCCACCGGCACCGGAATCCAGCTCCAGCAATTCGGCAAAGCGTTCGATGACCAGCCGCTCCATGGCGGTGCCCGGGCGGCCCATCTCGAAGATGGCCATGCCGGTATTCAGCAGGCTGGCGGCGACATCGCTGAGGGCCGAGAGCGGGGCGGGGGGGACCACCTGGTGGCCCAGGTAGGCCGGGTGGTGGAGGTGAACGCTGCGCGCGATGACCCGCTCGAAAATCTCTTCCGCGCCGGCGCCCCGCGCGAGGAGGGCCCGGAATTCTTCCAGGCTCTCCTCGGGGGTTGCGTAGGGGTTGGCGGGGTAGTCGTCCACCCGCTCCAGGTAATCGGCCAGCTGGTCGATGAGGGCGTGGCCCTGGCGGCGGAACTCCGCCGGAGCGTAGGCGCGGGTGAGCAGGTCACTCATGGCGGCGGGTCAGATGCCCATTTCCGCCCGTCCGGCGTCCAGGATCTTGCGGGTCTCGGCGGCGTCGGCGCCCTGGGCGTAGACCCGCAGGACGGGCTCCGTACCGCTGGGGCGGACCATCAGCCAGCGGTCCTCGCCGTCGAGGTAGAACTTCGTGCCGTCCACGTGCTTGACGTCGGTGACGGTGTAGGGGCCGATCTTCTTGAAGGGGTTTTCCTCGGCCTGCTTGACGATCTCCCACTTGCGGTCGTTCTCCACGTGGACGTCGTCGCGGTCGCAGTTGAAGCTGCCCACCTTGTCGTAAACGTCCTTGATGAGGTCGTTGAGCGACTTGCCGGTCTTGGCCATGTACTCCGCGATCATCAGGCCAATCCAGATGCCGTCGCGCTCGGGGATGTGGCCGCTGACGGCCAGGCCACCGGATTCTTCGCCGCCGACGATCACGTTGCGTTCGGCCATGATCTCGGCGATGTACTTGAAGCCGATCTTGGTTACCTCGTACTCGAGGCCGTATTTCTCGGCCAGCTGCTTGAGCTTGTCGGTCACCGAGAAGGTGAGGATTACCTCTCCTTCCTTGATGCCCTTGTACTCGTACTGATACATGAGCAGGAGCAGGAGGATGTGGTGGCTGTCGACGAAGTCGCCGTTCTCGTCAAAGAGGCCGATGCGGTCGGCGTCGCCGTCATTGGCGATGCCCAGCTGAAGCTTGGGGTCTTTCTTGATGACGTCGCTCAGCTGAGTGAGGTTGCGGCCAATGGGTTCCGGGGCCTGGCCCATGAAGCTCGGGTTGTACTCGCAGTGGAGGTGGCGGGCTTCGGGGAGGAGCTTGATCATGGCGGACTGCCCGGCGCCGTACATGGCGTCGTAGGCGATGCCGAAGTCGGCGTTGCGGATCAGGTCCATGTCGAAGTTGGCGTAGACGTGGTCGAGGTAGATCTGTTCGAAATCGTGCTCCTCGATCAGGCCCTGCTGGCGCAGTTCGTCCATCTCCGGCAGGTCGGTCGGCACGGCGTCGGGGATCAGGTTCTCCACCGCGGTCACGTCGTCGGGGATGCTGGGACCGCCGAGGCGCGACTTCAGCTTGAAGCCGTTGTAGGACGGCGGGTTGTGGCTGGCCGTGATCACGATGCCGAGGTCGGCTTCGGTTTTCACCACGCCGAGGCTCACCATGGGGGTGGAGATGAAGGCCGGGGCCAGCAGGCTGGTGATGCCGTGCTTGCCCAGCACCCGGGCGGTGGCTTCGGTGAAGAGCTCGCCGCCAAAGCGGCAGTCGTAGCCGATGACCACGCGGGAGCCCCCCTGCTGCTTCAGCCAGAGGGCGGTACCCTCGGCCACGCGCATTACGTTGTCGACCGTGTATTCCTGGGCGATGATGGCCCGCCAGCCGTCGGTGCCGAATTTAATCTTGATGGGGTTCATGGAAGAAGTTTGTAGGGTGAATCCGGGTGTGTTGCCGGCCGGCAATATTGCTAAATATTCTCCGTCCGGCGTAATGGCGTTGGGAAATGTACGCAAAATCCCGGGGGTGGCTACCTTTGCGGGGTGTATTCACTCACCGCAGTTCTGATCGGGCTGGCCGCCGCCGCCGGGGCCACCTTTTTCCCGGGGATGCTCAACATGACCAGCGTCAGCGTCAGCTTGCGGGCGGGCCGGCGGGCGGGTTACGCCTTCGCCGCGGGGATGGCTACCACCTTCACCGTCCAGGCCGGCCTGGCGGTGTTCTTCGCCAACTACTTCACGGATCACCCCGCCATCATTCCCCTGCTCAAGGAATGGGCCGTCGCGGCCTTCGCCGTACTGGCCATTTTCTTCTTCTTCAAGGGGTACCGGGGGCGGGTGGCCGAGGCCGCCGCGGAGGAGCAGCAGTACCGGGGCAGCCCCTTCCTGCGCGGACTGGTGCTGGCCCTGATGAACCTGCTTACCGTACCCTACTTCTTCGCCGTCAGCGGCTGGCTGCTGGCCGACGGCTACCTGGCGGGGGATGGGCTGGGCCGTCTGGGCTTTACCCTGGGCGCGGGCGCGGGTGCCCTGATCATCTTCGGGGCTTACGCCCGCCTGGCCGAGTGGATGCAGCGCAAGGCCTTCTTTCTTACCCGGAACATCAATTTCCTCCTGGGCGGACTGCTCATGATCCTGGCCGTGGTCCAGGGGGTCCGGCTGTGCAGCTGAAGCATCCGTGGTGCCTTCCTTCCTGAATTTTTTCCCGCAGGCCCAAACACCGGGGCGGGGTTGGCACTTTTGGTACAACGATGTCCGTACCCATTTCCAATCAGCGCCCGCCCTTCGACACCGCCCGGTGGGATGAGTTGCGCCAGCGGTTCGCCGCCTGGGCCCCGTCTACTTTCGCCGATGGCGGCTTCCCCACCCGGGAGATGGACGCCCTGCGCACGGAGGGCCTGCTCGGGGTCACCCTGCCCGGCGCCCCGCTGGATCAACGCCACGGCCATACCCCGGCCCAGCTGCGGTTGCTGAAGGAGGTCGGCCAGGCCAACCTGTCGGTCGGGCGCATCTACGAGGGCCACGTGAACGCCCTTCAGCTGATCGGAATTTACGGAACGGAAACCCAGCGGACGCGCTGGTTCGCCGACGCCCGGGCGGGCCACCTCTTCGGGGTATGGAATACCCAGATGGCCGATGGCATTTCCTTCCACCCCGACCCCGACGGGCGGGTGAAGGTGACCGGCAGCAAGAGCTTCTGCAGCGGATCGGTGCGGGTGACCCGCCCCCTCATCACTGGCAACCTGCAGGGTGGCTGGCAGATGGCGGTCGTGCCCCTGGACGACCACCCCGTGCGGGTGGATGAGTCCTTCTGGAATCCGGCCGGTATGCGGAACAGCGTCAGTTACAAGATCGACTTCACAGGCATCACCCTGGAAGCCGCCGACCTGCTGGGCGGTCCGAACGACTACAACCGCCAACCCTACTTCAGTGGCGGAGCCATCCGCTTCGCCGCCGTTCAGCTGGGGGGGGGCGCGGCCCTGCTGGAAGCCACCCGCGACTACCTGCGTGAAGTGGGCCGCACCGAAGATCCATACCAGCGTACCCGCGTCGGCCAGATGGCCATCTACCTCGAAAGCGGCCACCTGTGGCTGGAACGCGCCGGTCAACTGGCCGACCAGGGCGGCGACCCGGCACACATCGTTCACTACGCCAACATGACCCGTACGGCCATCGCCGGCTACTGCGAGGCCTGCCTGGAACTGGCGCAGCGGTGCGTAGGGGCCCGCGGCCTGCTGCACCCCCATCCCCTGGCACGGCTGCAGGCCGATCTCACGATGTACCTCCGTCAACCCGCCCCCGATGCCGTGCTCGAAGCCGTCGGACAATATCACCTGAATGACCCTGCTGCCCACTGATCCGGACCAGGTAGCCCGCCGCAAGGCGACCCTCTACGAGGACGCCCCGGTCCACCCCGCAGGCGACCTGGCGGCCTGGCAATCAACCGTGGTTTTCTCCCCCCACCCGGACGATGAATCCCTCGGCTGCGGCGGCCTCCTCCTTCGCCTGAGCTCCCGCGGGCAAACCGTTCGGGTGGTGTTCGTGAGCGACGGAGCGATGTCCCACCCCCGGTCGGAGAAATTTCCCCGCGCGGCCCGGGTGGCCCTGCGGGAACGGGAGGCGATAGCCGCCTGTGGCCTGCTGGGCATCCCGGAAGACCACGTGCACTTCCTCCGCCTGCCTGACGGGCAAGTACCCGCCGAATGGCAACCGGAATTTCCCGCCACGGTGGACGCGCTGACCAACCTGGTGACCCCCTGGAAGGCCGATACCTTCGTCGTGCCCTGGCGGCGCGACCTCCACGAGGATCACCGGGCAACCTGGGACATCTGCCGCGCAACCGTGAACCGTCTTGAGCGACGCCTGCGCTGGATAGAATACCCGGTCTGGATGTGGGAAGCAACCAATCTAACGGATCTGCCCCGGCCGGGCGAGATGGTGATCTGGTCGCTGGACGTTGCCGACGTCATGGACCGCAAACTCTCCGCCATCCGGGCCCACGCTTCCCAGTGGAACGGGGTAATCGACGACGATCCCGAGGGCTTTCAGCTGACGGAAGGCATGATCGGCCACTTTACCCGGCCCCGGGAAATTTACTTTGAACCCGCGGAGAAGCGCCACCACAGCCTTGGCGGGGACTACTTCGCCGCCGTCTACCGCGAAAGTGAGGACCCGTGGCAGTTCGAAACCAGCGAATACGAACGCGCCAAGTACGCCGCCACCCTGGCGGCCTTGCCCGCCGGAAGGTTTAGCCACGCCCTGGAAATCGGCTGTTCGATCGGGGTGCTCACCGAGCAACTCGCCGAACGCTGCGATGACCTGCTGGCGGTGGACGTAAGCGAACGCGCCCTGGAGCGAGCCCGGGAAAGGCTTTCCGGAAGGTCCGGGGTCCGGCTGCGGCAAATGTCGATTCCGGCAGAATTCCCCGACGAGAACTTCGACCTCATCGTACTGTCGGAAGTGGGGTACTACTGGGGCTACGCCGACCTGGAACGGGCGATTGAACTGATCCAGACCGCCCTGTGCCCGGGGGGCGTACTGCTGCTGGTACACTATACGCCCTACGTTCCGGACTACCCACTGACGGGCGACGAAGTGCACGAGGCCTTCAGCCGGGCCCTCAAAGGGTTTGACCAACCAGGGCAGCGGCGGGAAGATCGCTACCGGCTGGACGTTTGGAGGAAGCGCGGCGCGTCCAGGCCGAACGGGTAAACCGCCGCAGGTCGCGGATGGCCTCCGGAAAGGGGGCGTCGGAAAAAGCGTGGGTACGTTCCAGCAGCTGGCGGATGTCCTGGTAGAGGGCGCCAAAGGTCGGCGCCTCCACTACCCGCCGCTGAAGTTCATCCTGGGACATGGAGAGATATTCCGCCAAGTGGGGCAGGGCGGGGAGTCCCCCGATCCGTCGTTCGTAAAAGGCCCGGCGCAGGGCTACCTTCCACTTGTACAACTGGATGCAGTGCTGCAGACCGAAGACTACGGGTTGCCGTCCTTCGTCCAGCATGCGGGTCCACTCGTTGAGCGACTTGCTGAAGGCCACCCCGTCAATGCGGTTGCTGTCGCGGTCGGAAGTATAGGCCCGCACGGACGGGTCGTGGACGAATTCCACGTCGATGCGCTCCAGGGCCCAGGCGAAGGCGGCATCCTCGATGCACTTCACGGGGGGCATCCCGCCGCAGGCCAGGTACTCCGCCACCCCCACCGCGAGGCTGGGGCCGTAGTGCTGGAAATGGCGGGGCCAGGGATCGGCCGGGCGGGGGTCAATCATCGATTCCAGCAACGTCTGCAGGCTGCGGTAGGTGACGTCCTGGAGGTGGATCTTGCGGTAACCCTGCCGTTCGCTGGGGGGGACGATCACGCGTCCGCCCACCGCACGCGCGCCGCGGTCGAAGGCGCGAAGCGTAGCGTGTACCCACTGGCGGTCGACCCGGGTATCAGCGTCCGTCATGGCGATGATGCCCCCGGGCGGGAGGCGGCGGGCGGCTTCGTCCATCATGAGCTTGCGGGCCATGCCCACGCAGGCCCATTCACCGGGCAGAGTCATCTCCACTACGTGCAGGCGGAAATCCGGGTAATCGGCGCTGAATCGCCGGGCTACCGCGGCGGTGGCGTCCGAACAGTTGTTGGCCAGCAGGATGACTTCGAACAGCTCGGGGCAGAGTCGCTGGCCCCGGGCGTCGGTTTGCCGGTGCAGGGCCTGCAGGGTAGCGCGGATATACTCCGCCTCGTCCTTGGCGGGGACGGTGACGCACATCCGCAGGGCGGGCGCGGGGGGCGGCAGTTTGGGAAGGGCAATCATGGTGGGGCCCGGGTGAAACCCGCCGGTGCCCGCGGGGTTCGGAAAAATCGCGAAATCCGCCGTGGTTAGTGGGCCGTACCGTTCGGTACGAGCTGGACTTCCCGCTCGATCTCCACGCCAAAGCGGTTCATCACTTCGCCCCGGACGTTTTCGCTGAATGCGAGTACGTCGCGGCCGGTAGCCCCACCGCGGTTGACCATCACCAGGGCCTGTCGCTCGTAGGTGCCCACCTTTTCATTGCCGGCACCGCGCAGTCCGGCGCGGTCGATGAGCCAGCCCGCGGGCAGCTTCACATAGTCGTCGTCGATGGGGTAGGCGGGCAGGTCGGGGTGGTCGGCCTGGAGGGCGGCGTAGTGGCTGCGCGCTACAACCGGGTTCTTGAAGAAGCTGCCGCTGTTGCCGAGGAAGAACCAGTCGGGCAGCTTGCTGCGCCGGATACGGGTGACGGCATTTGCCACGTCGCGGGGCGTGGGGTCGGTGATGCCGGCGGCTTCCAGTTCGGCGGTGATGGCGCCGTACTCGAGTTTCAGGGGACGGCGGCCGCTGAGGTCGAAGTCGACCGCCGTGATCAGAAAGCGACCGGGCTCACGCTTGAAGCGGCTGTCGCGGTAGCCGAAGGCACAATCTTCCGGGGAGAGCTCTACCATGCCATGGCCGTACTCCCAGGCGTGGACGGCGGTGATGAATTCGGCTACTTCGGCCCCGTAAGCCCCGATGTTCTGGACGGGGGCGGCGCCGACCGTGCCGGGGATGAGGATGAGGTTTTCCAGCCCCGGAAAGTCGTTGTCGAGGGTGTAGCGCACGAACTGGTTCCAGTCGGTGCCCGCCCGTACCCGGAAGCGGCCGCGGCCGTCGGCGTGGGCAATACCACTCATCAGAACGTGGACCGTCAGGCCCGGAATTTTCTCCAGGAGGAGGAGGTTGCTGCCGCCGCCGAGCACCAGGGTAGGGGGCTGGCGAAATTCGGGGCTGGCCAGCTGGGCGGGGTCGGTAAGGGGCAGGTAGCGTTCGGCTACGGCGGGGAGGCCGAAGGTGTTGCAGCGGCGCAGGTCGACGTTTTCTCTCATTCGGCCAGGTCGAATTGCAGGCGGGCCAGGGCGGAGTACGCACCGTGGGGGCGGCCGCTGAGTTGGTGGTGGGTGCCGGACTCGACGATGGTACCGTTCTCGATGACGTAGATGCGGTCGACGTCGCGGATGGTAGCCAGGCGGTGGGCGATGATGATGCTGGTGCGGCCCTCCATCAGGTTGTCGAGGGCTTCCTGCACTACCCGTTCGCTTTCGGCGTCGAGGCTGCTGGTGGCCTCGTCGAGCAGGAGGATTTTGGGGTCCTTGAGGATGGCGCGGGCGATGGCTACCCGCTGCCGCTGGCCGCCGCTGAGCTGGATGCCCCGGTCGCCGACCACGGTGTCCAGCCCTTCCGGGAAGCCGTCGATGAAGTCCAGGGCGTTGGCCTTGCGGGCCGCCTCGCGGATTTCGGCTTCGGTGGCCGTGAGGTTGCCGTAGGTGATGTTCTCGCGGATGGTGCCGCCAAACAGCAGGACCTCCTGGGGAACCAGCGCGAGCTGGTCGCGGAAGTCGTGGAGGTCGAAATCCTCGATGTTCCGGCCGTCGACCGTGATCTGCCCGTGGGAAACGGGGTAGAAGCGCAGGAGGAGTTTTACCAGGGTAGACTTGCCACTGCCACTGGCGCCCACCAGGGCTACCTTTTCACCGGGGGCTACGTTCAGGTCGATGCCCGATAGTACGGTCACGTCCGGGCGGGTAGGGTAGGAGAAGCCCACGTTGCGGTAGCGGATGGCTCCGGCCAGGGGGCTGCGGGTCGTGGCATTCGCGACTGGTCGTGGCACCTGCGTGCGCGCCACCTCCTCGGTTTCCTCGCTGTCCAGAATGTCCACCACCCGGTCGGAGGCGCCCAGGGCGGAGACAATTTCGGTGTAGAAATTGCCCAGACTGGCGATGCCCGCCCCGATGATGGCCGTGAAGACCACGAAGGAGAACAGGTCGCCGACCGGCAGCTCACCGGCTTCGACCAGCAGGATGGCGCGGTAGATGATGTAGAACAGGGCCCCGAACATCACCGTAACGATGAAGGCCGAGAAGAGTCCGCGAACGTTGGCCGTACGGATGGAAATGTCCACCGTATCGTCGATGCTGCGGGAGTAACGGTCGAGTTCAAATTCCTCGTTGGTGTAGGCCTTGACGGTGGCGATGCTCTGGAGGGTTTCCTCGACGATGACGTTGCTCTGGGCCAGTTTCTCCTGCCGCTCCTTGGTCATGCGCCGCAGGTACTTGCCGAAGAACATGGCCGCGATCACCACCGCCGGGAAGATGAGCAGGCTGACCAGGGCCAGCTTGTACATGGTGAAGAGGATATAGGTGATCGCCCCGAGCAGGATGATGATCTGGCGGGCGAACTCCGTGAGCGTCAGGCTGAAAATGCCCTGGATCTGGGTGATGTCGTTGGTAATCCGGCTGGTCAATTCGCCAACGCGGCTGCGCTCGAAAAAGGGAATGTTCAGCCGCAGGATCTTGGCGAAGAGGTCCTTGCGCAGTGAGGCCATGGCCCGCTCGCTGACGATGGCCTGGATACGGACGCGTAGAAAGCTCAGGGGCGCCTGGGCCACGATGAGGACCGCCAGGAGGAGGAAGATTTCGTCGATGGTCAGGCCATAATTCCCCTCGCCCACGTAAACGTTGAGCGCCTCCCCCGGCAACTGGAGGATGGTGAGGAAGACCAGGCTGCTGACGCCGAGGATGACGAAGCTGAGTAAAAAGAGCCAGCGGTAGCGCCAGACGTAGTCGAAAATGCGCAACGAACGGTTCAGCCGATCCTTGGTGATCCGCGGCTTAACTTCTTCGGGCTGTTGGGGGGAGGTAACCATGTATCACAAAGGAAACGCATTCGTGGGCAAAAGGTGACGCGGGGTCGGTTTTTTGAACATTCTGTGAAGAAAGGGGGTACTAACGGGTGAAATGTGTCGCACACTTTACCGGCGGCGATTCACTTCCTCAATTCACCCTTCCGGCCTCATCGTATCCGTCCTGGCGCCCGGCGGACAGCTTTTGCCGTGCGTGACGCGCTCCGGGGCGGCTGCAACAATTTTCCGGGGGGGTGTACAGTTTATTGTGCGTTATACCCCGCGTCTCTTTTCACCGCATCAGATTGAAACCAAGCAAAATGAAAACATCGATCTCCTTTAGCCTGCTGGTGGCGCTTTGTATGCTGCTGTCGCCCAAGCTGGCCGCCCAGCAATATTTCGAACTGGGTGTGCAGGGTGGAGACATGCCCTACAACGGCGACCTAAGCGATCCCGGAATGGGCTTCCTGAAGGACTGGAACACTTTCGGCGGGTTCTACCTGCGCTACCGCCCCGTGAGCCGGGTGGGGTTCCGCTTCAACGGCATCTTCGGCAACATAGCCGCGGAACAGAATACCAACTTGCCGGACGGCCGCGGTAATTCGGTTACCGTCACCCGGGATTTCCGCTCCAAGATTCGGGAGTTCAGCCTCGCTGCGGAACTGGACCTGTTCTACCTCGGCGATCCCGAGGACCGCTTTATTGCTCCCTACGTGATGGCGGGCATCGGGCGGACCTCCTTCAACCCCCAGTCGCAGATCGATGGGGTGTACTATGACCTGCAGCCACTGCGGACGGAAGCCCAGGGCGTGGCCGGCGGCGAATACGAGCCCGTGCCC
The DNA here is from genome assembly GCF_002631205.1 of Neolewinella marina. Lineage (GTDB taxonomy): Bacteria > Bacteroidota > Bacteroidia > Chitinophagales > Saprospiraceae > Neolewinella > Neolewinella marina. Next base: position 302,650 of record NZ_PDLO01000002.1, on the reverse strand, counting down.
TACGAGCTGGACATCACCACCTTCCACCTGGGAGCGGGCGTGCGCGCCAAGCTCGGCGAGCGTTTCGTGCTCGGTGGTGAGGTCAGTGGCCGGTTTACCGGAACCGACTACCTGGATGACATTTCCGGTCGGCGGGTGAACTACCTCGACGTGTTGTCCAACCCCCAGTCGAGCACCCAGGGGGCCTACTTCTCCAACCCGGCCGTCGATCCCGCCGAAGCACCGGCCGACCTGGTGTACGCACGGGGCGGAGAGTCCAACGACTTCTACTACCTCATCAACCTGACGCTCGGCATCCGCCTGGGCAACTGGGGTGGTGGCGGTAACGGATGTTACTCTTTCTAGGACCGTAAAAACAGCAGGCGGGCAACAAACCTTGGCCAATAAACCCGGTTTGTGGGAATGGCAATATTGCCGACACGCAATTCCCACATCCTATGAGCCAACGCTACCTTACCCTCAGCTTGTTGCTGGTGACGATGCTCTTTGGCAGCCTTCAGGCCGCCATCGTCGTACCCGCTAACTCCTCTCCCGCGGCTACCACTCCCACCGAAGCCGAAGCCCTCGCTGCCGCCCGCGAATACCGTGAGTCGCTCAAGGAAATGACCGGCAAGGAACGCCGCGAACTGAAGCGCGAGCAGCGCAAGGCCGTCAAATCTGCCCTGAAGGACTACCAGGACGCCGACACCAATACCATCCTGCTGGTCATCCTGGCCATCCTGCTGCCCCCGGTAGCCGTGCTGGTACACCAGGGTGAGCTCAACAGCAAGTTCTGGATTGCCCTGCTGCTCACCCTGCTGTTCTACCTGCCGGGATTGATCTACGCCCTGTTGGTCATCTTCGGTAACGCCTAAGGTTTATCCGCAATAATGGCCGCCGCCGCTCGCCCGGCCGCCCCGCCCTCCCCGAGGGCTTGGCGCAATTCGGCCAGATCGCTCAGTTGCCGGTCCCGCTCGGGGCCGGCAATTGTTTTTTGTAGCTCTTCGGTCAGGCGCTCGGCGGAGAAATTGTGCTGGATGAGTTCGGTTACTACCGGGCGGTCCATCACCAGGTTGACCAGGGAAATGTACTTGATCCGACTCGCCACCAGTTTCCGGGCCAGCCAGTAATTCAGCGAGTTGCCGCGGTAGCATACCACCTGGGGTACGCCGAAGAGGGCCGTCTCCAGGGTAGCCGTGCCGCTGGTCACCGCCGCCGCGCGGGCTCCGGCTAGTACCTCGTAGGTGCGTCCGCTGACCAATTCCACGTTTGCAGGGCTTCCGCATTCCTCCAGCAGTCGGTCGTATACGTCCCGGTCCTGGCTCGGGGCTCCGGCCACCACGAACCGTTCCCCGGGCAACCGGGCGGCCGCGGCGAGCATCACGGGTAAGCTGCGGCTGATCTCCTGCTTGCGGGAGCCGGGCAGCAGGGCGATGTGGGTAGCGGGGCGGTCCTCTACCTCGCGCACCACGTCGAGCAGGGGGTGTCCGACGAAGGTGGCCTCCACTCCGTAGCGGGCGTAAAAGGCTGGCTCAAAGGGCAGGATTACCAGCATCCGGTCCACGTTGGCCTTGATCTGGTGTACTCGGCTGGTGTGCCACGCCCAGATCTGTGGACTGATGTAGTAGCTGATGTCGTAGCCCCGGGGGCGCGCCCACTTCGCGATCCGCAGGTTAAAGCCGGGGTAGTCGATGAGGATCAGCCGGTCCGGCCGGAAGGCATCAATATCCGCCTGACACTCCCTGAAATTTGCCAGAATGGTGCGCAGGTTCATCACCACCTCCACGAAACCCATAAACGCCAGGTCGCGGTAGTGCTTTACCACCTCCGCCCCGGCTTCTTGCATCAGGTCGCCACCCCAGGCCCGGATCTCCGCCGCGGGGTCCTGTGCGCGCAGGGCGGACACGAGGCGGGCGCCGTGGAGGTCGCCCGATGCTTCGCCGGCGATGATGTAGTAGCGCATATCAGGGGTGGGTCAGAAAGTCAGTATTCAATTTTTGGTTGGGCGCGGCCGCGGGTGCCGGGGAAACCCAAAGATAGCCGAGTCGTTTGGCTGCGGCTTCCGAACTTGCCGCCAAACTCTTCCCAATGTCCGTCACCTGGAAATGCTACGCCTTCGACGAACTCGACGTTCACCTGCTGTACGCCATTTTGGCCCTGCGGCAGGAAGTATTCGTCGTAGAACAAACCTGCTGGTACCAGGACGCCGATGGCAAGGACCAGGCGGCCCTCCACGTCGTAGGATCGAGGGCGGGGGAGGTCGTGGCCTATACCCGCTTGCTGCCCCGGGGCGTGTCGTATCCGGAGTACGCCAGTATCGGAAGGGTGATCACGGCACCGGCGGTGCGCGGCGAGGGACTGGGCCGTCCGCTCATGCGGGAATCGATCCGTCTGCTCTATGAAAGGTACGGGGTGCAGCCCATCAAGATCGGCGCACAGGCTCACCTGCAAGACTTCTACGGTAGCCTGGGTTTCGTGGGGGTAGGGGGGATCTACGACGAGGATGGGATCCCCCACCGGTCTATGGTGCTGGAGCCTGCGTAAGCAGGAATACCCGACCGCTATCCCCACCTACTACCGCGATAGACGCTGCGCCTGCCCCCCCCCAAGTAATGCCTTGATGGCCATGGTCCCGTAGCACTTACCTAGCCGCTGCGCCCCGGTGGAAGCGAAGCTGGACCAGTAGAGCCACTGGTAAGCTTATAGGTGGTTTACCTTAGGGGTGATCAAGGGTGACTGCACGCGGAGGGAATCCGGGGCAGAGGATTAGGATTTCAACTGAGTAGATGGGCAGGCACGCTGTGTGGTGGCCACCTCAGTCACCCCTGGGCTCAAAAGCTAGCCAAAGGTGTGGGCTATCGCGACCGGGTAGACGGCTCCTCTGAGTGGGTGGGAGAACCCACCCGACCGCCGCCACGCTGGCCTCCTCCCCACGCCCCTGCCACCGCCCACGCCGGTGGCCCGTCCGCACCGCGCAACGGGCGGGCGAAGGAAGGTTAAGTAATCGACCTCCCTTTACCGGCGGTACCTAACAGCGGTCAAGGCGGGTGATTTATGGCTATGGTCCGAAGGTGGACAGGGAGCGGAAGGAGAATCTACCGCGGATGAGTGTGCAGCATAAAAGGTCACCGCTGCCAGGGGAAGATAGGGGCTGTGATTAATAAATACAAATTGTTTTAACTTTGGGCCCACCTGCTCCCCTTACGCGCGCCAAACAAAGCCGATAGGATTCTACTTTCTTTGCGTATCCCCATGTACCCCGCCGTGTGACCACGGGGACCACCAAACATCTGACCTATGCAGCCCCTAGCCGAAAGAATGCGCCCTACTACCCTCGACGAATACGTCGGCCAGCAACACCTGGTCGGCAAGGGGGCGGTGTTGCGCCGGGCCATTGAGACGGGCCGGCTCCCCAGTTTCATCCTGTGGGGCCCTCCCGGCGTGGGCAAAACCACCCTGGCCCGGATTGTCGCCAATCAGTTGGAAGTCCCCTTCTACATGCTCTCCGCCATCAACAGCGGGGTAAAGGATGTGCGGGATACCATCGACAAGGCCAAGCGGGGCAAGTTTTTCGAGTCGGCCTCGCCCATCCTGTTCATCGACGAGATCCACCGCTTCAGCAAATCCCAGCAGGATAGCCTGCTTGGCGCCGTGGAGGCCGGGACGGTTACCCTGATCGGGGCGACCACCGAGAACCCCAGCTTTGAAGTCATCCCCGCCCTGCTTTCCCGGGCCCAGGTTTACGTCCTGCAGCCTCTCGGGCGGGAAGAGCTTACCGGAATGATCGACCGGGCCCTGGCCGAAGACATTTACCTGCAGAAGATGGATGTGGAGGTGAAGGACTACGATACCCTTATTCGCTTCTCCGGCGGCGACGGCCGCCGCCTCTACAACGTCCTGGAACTGGTGACCCACGAGGCCGCCGACGGACAGAAAGTCGTACTGGACACGGCCTACATCACCAGCCGCGTCCAGGAGAATATGGCCCGCTACGACAAGACAGGCGAGCAGCACTACGATATTGCCTCGGCCCTGATCAAGAGCATCCGCGGCAGCGACCCCAACGGTGCCGTCTACTGGCTGGCCCGGATGATTGAGGGAGGGGAAGACCTGAAATTCATCGCCCGCCGGCTGGTCATTGCGGCTTCGGAAGACATCGGACTGGCCAATCCCAACGCCCTGCTCATGGCCACCACCGCGGCCCAGGCCGCCCAGATGGTGGGTTACCCCGAGGCGCGCATCATCCTGAGTCAGGCCGCCGTCTACCTGGCCACCAGCCCGAAGTCCAACAGCAGCTACCAGGCCATCGGCGCGGCGCAGCAGGCCGTGCGGGCCTCCGGCGATTTACCCGTTCCCCTGCACCTGCGCAACGCGCCCACGAAGTTGATGAAGCAACTGGATTACGGCAAGGACTACAACTACAGCCACGACAACCCCGGCAACTTCCGCGCCCAGGAATACCTGCCGGACGCCCTCTCCGGAACGGCCTTCTTTAAACCCCAGCGGAACAATCCTACCGAGCTCAAGATCGCCGAACGCATGCAGCAGCTGTGGGGCGATAAATACCGCAGCTAGACCTCGTCCAGCAGCAGGTGAAGGTAGTGGCGCAGCAGTTTCGGCGCCGTGTACAGCAGATCGTGTTGCTTGTCGGCGACCATGTGGTGGATCACCAGGGGGGCATTCACCAGTTTCTCGCAGGCGTAGTAGGCGTTCCGCGGGTAGATCAGCCAGTCGTCGGTACCGTGAAGGATGATGGTCTTGGCGTCGATGTGGTCCCACTCGTTGGCCATATCGAGGAGTTCGGCCTCGTGGGCGAGTTTCTCGTGGTTGGCGGTATTGATGCCGCTGGGCATCATCCAGGAAAGCGTCCAGTGAGAAGTGGGGTGGGAGATCCAGTAGGTGTATTCCTGTTTGGGCGCCAGGCTGGCCGACTGCAGCAGCAGTCCGTCTACCAACTCGGGAAAATCCATGGCCAGTCGCGCACTCACCGTCCCCCCGTAGCTGCTCCCGTGGATGATAATCTTCTGGCCCGGCAACCGCCGGCTCCGGATAACGGCCGCCACGTTTTCCGCCTGTTCCTGCACCGACGTCATTGGCCGGCCCAGTCCGCTGCCCCCGTAACCCGGTCGGTCAATGGCCAGCAGGTTCGCCTCACTGCGCAGGGTGCTGTCGCGCATCATACTGAGCCACCAGGCACTCGACGAGGGCGCCCCGTGGATGAACACCAGCAGTGGCTTGGTGGAATCCTGGCCAATCTGGAGGAAACGCATTCGACGGCTCGTCCCCTGCTGGTAGCCGATCTCGGCGTAGTCGATGTTGGCCCGCAGGAGGGTGGCACTGAGTTGTTCATCATTCATCTGAATGCGCACGTAAGGCTCAATGCGGTAGATGGCGTAGGTCATAAACACCAACACCGCCACAAGCAGGTACAGCCTTTTTTTCTTCAGTAGCATGGATGGGGCCTCTGTATAGAAGACGTTTGGAAGCCGGGGCAGGTTGCCCTATTTCATTGGGAATTGCGGGAATTTGAGTGCGCAAAACGCGGCCCGGCTCCCGAATTTTCCAAATGCGGCGAGCGCGGGTTCCGGGGCAAAAACTTGCCGGCCTCCCGGTTCGCCAACTTGGTCCTCCAGCCGCCCGCCGGGGGGTTGTTTGCCACAAACTTTTCGCCTACATTTACAGTTGCGGTAACAACCGTTGTCTTAACAAAATTAATCGATCATGCCCGCCACTGCCCCCGCTACTCCTACCCAGAATTACCAGGCCTACACGGCCACGGATTACCGGATCTGGCGCTTGCTGGCCCAGCGGCAGATGGCGGCCCTGAAGCCAGTAGCCGCCGCCGAATACCTGCACTGCCTGCATCAGCTGTACCCCATTCTCTCCCCGGAGCATCCGCCCCGCTTTAGCGACCTGAACCGGGCCCTGCGGGAAGCCCACGGCTGGTCGATCGAAGTGGTCAAGGGATTCCTGCCCGTCGATGAATTCTTCGAATTGCTCTCCCGGCGTAGGTTCTGCTCCAGCACCTGGCTGCGCAACGAAAACCAGCTCGACTACCTCGAAGAGCCGGATATGTTCCACGACATCTTCGGCCACATCCCCCTCTACCTGAACCAGGACTACGCCGACTTCGCCCAGAAGCTCGGTGCCCTGGGCGTGAAGTACGCCGGCGACGAAGAAAAGGTAACCCAACTGCAACGCCTCTACTGGTTCACCATTGAGTTCGGGGTCATCCGCCAGGAAGGACAACTAAAGGTATACGGCGCCGGAATCTGCAGCAGCCCCCAGGAAACCAAACACGTATTCGAAAATCCCGACGTGGAAGTGCTTCCCTTCGACCTCGATCAGGTGATGCAACAGCAATTCGTAATCGACAAGGTACAGATGCGCTACTTCGCCATCGACAGCTTCGCCAGCCTGTACGGCGCGGTGGACGAGCTGGAGACGCGGTGGGGGAAGGCTGTGTAGTGCTTTAGGCGGATAGTTCTTTAGGCCCTAAAGAACTATCCGCCTAAAGCACTAAAGAACTAATAGCCTAAAGAACTAAAAAGTGCCCCGTAAAGGATTCGAACCTTTGACCTGAAATTTAGAAGATTCCTGCTCTATCCAACTGAGCTAACGGAGCGTAAGGCTGCAAAATTAACCCTCCGACGGCAGACGGCAAAGCGCCGGTTGAAGGGCTACTTCCCGAGTTCCCCCTGAGTGGTGCGAATAGGAGCCCCCCGAAAGCTCACGACCAGCCGGTACTCCGGACCGATATTGGACACCAGCGGCCCGAACATCGTATCCATCAGCTGCTCGGCCTGGGTTTTGGCCCTTTCCATGATGTTGCTTTCCAGGGCGTCTTCGCGGAAGCTTTCCCGCAGGGCATTCACCCCCTCATCGATGTTGACCCCCTTGACCTCGCGCAACCAGCCGATGTCGAGTTTTTCCACTTTCGGCAGCACCTCGTGACTGAGGATGACGGGCTCGGGTAGGGTGATGTTTACCGTCTTATTCTGCTCATCCAGCTGGAGGTCGAAGTACTCATTCAGCCGGAAGCCCACTTTCAGGATCGACAGGGCAGTGATCTCTACGTCGGTCTCCGAGACGTTCATACCCCAGATGGTAGTCTGGAGGTTCTTGTTGATGCCTTTTTTGTCCCTCACCTCGATGGTGGCGAGTTCGCCGATGACGTTCTCCACCTTCTCCTGGAAGAGCCCCTTGCTCCGGCTGAAGTCCTCAATGGCTGCCCGCTCGCGCATGCGCGCCACCAGCGGTTGGAGGGCTTCGCCCATAGCGATGGCGCAGGGGTTCTGTACGTCCGCCCCCCGCGCCAGGATGTTGCCGTTGCGGGTGCGGATCACGGCGGCCAGCACCTTGTTGAGCATGAAGCAGGTATAGTTGCTGGCGACCTCCTCAAAAATTTCGGTCACCTTCTGCCCACCCTCGTCGTACCAGGTTTCGTACACCGCGGCGCTGGTGTCGCGCAGCCGCATGAAGTCGTTATAATAGAGATCGACAAACTGGGGGTGCTGCAGATCATATTCTTCCAGTACCGCTTGTTGGAGGCTGTCGTTCAGGCCCAGGCGGTTGCTCACGTGGCGGAGTATATCGGTGTTGATGTCGTGCACCAGCTCGTTGAATTCCCGCCGGTACCGCCGCGGGTTCCGCAGGATGGCCAGGGCCGTCTCGTTGTCGATGTTGAAAGCGAAGTCGGCCGGACGGTACTGCAGCTCATATTCCGCCGGGCCGGCCAGAAAGCTGCCCGGGGTATTGCGCAGGGCCTTGTAGCCCAGGAGGCCAAGGATGCCCACAATCGCCACCGCAATGATGATCTGTACGGTGCCGATTCCTTGGTTGGACGGGGCGGGGGATTGGGCCATGGGTTTTCCGGGGGTTAAGCGTAGGGAAAACAAGAGAGCCCGGCCAAAGTTGGGTACCCTCAGCGGCCGACTATTCGGGCTTCCTCCAGCAACCGCCAGAGTTTGATGACCTCCACGCCCTCCTTCACGTCGTGTACCCTCAGGATGGAGGCCCCCTGCTGCAGGGCGTAAAGGTTCACCGCCGCGGTGGCGGGCAGACTGCCTTCCGCCGTCGTTTTCAGGGGTTTGTAAAGCATGCCCTTGCGGCTCATGCCCGCCAGCACCGGCGCACCGAGGTGAGCGAAAGCGTGCAGGTTCTTCAGCAGTTCGTAGTTCTGCGACTGCGACTTCCCGAATCCGAACCCGGGGTCCACGATCACATCCTTGATGCCCATTTCGCGCAGGGCGACCAGCCGTTCCGCCAGAAAATCCCAGATGTGGGTTACCACCCGGTGGCCGTAATCGTGGGTATGCTTCTGCATGGTTTCCGGGGTGGCGCCCTCGGGCATATGCATGAGCACGTAGGGAACATTGAGGCTGGCCACCGTGGGCAGCAGTTCCTCATCAAAGCGGCCAGCGCTGATGTCGTTGATCATGCCGGCCCCGGCATCCACGGCGGCGCGGGCGGTAGCGGCGTAAACGGTATCGCAGCTGATCACCACCTTGGGCGCCGCGCGGCGGACGGCTTCGATAACGGGTATCACGCGGTTGATCTCCTCTTCCGCCCCGATCAGTTCCGCGCCGGGCCGGGAAGACATGCCGCCAACGTCCACGATCGTGGCACCCGCTTCCTGCATGGCACCCGCGGCCTCGCCCACGGCCTGTGCATCCGTTCGGCTGGCCGCGTGAAAGCTGTCGGGCGTCGCATTCAGGATGCCCATCACCACGGGGCGTTCGACGGTCAGCAGACGGCCATTGCAGTTGAGGGAGAAGGGTTGGAAGCTCAAGGGCGGAGGAAGTTATCCGCGAATTACCGCATTATGTGCGACTTTTGCGAACCGATGCCCTATTCCGAACAGCAGATCCGCGGCCTGGCCATCAATTTTCTGCGGTTTCACTACAAGCTGCGGCCACGCTACGGTGGTAGCGGTACCCGCATCGTCGACAAGCCCCACTACTACCAGGGCGTGCTCATTGACGCGCGGCTGGCCTACCAGCGGCCCGACCGCACCTACTTCATCGCCACGGTGGAGGCCACCAGCCTGGACCGCCGCGACGAGATCCTTTACCGCGTCAATTACTGGCGCATCGGCATCCACGCCCTCGTGCTATCGTGTGCCCTGGCCGCTGCTTTCGTCTGGTGGGGCGGCGGCGCGCGGGTGCCCGAGTGGAACCTGTATGCCGTGTTCGGGAGCCCCCGGGTGTACGGGGTACTCTTGCTGTCCTTCGCGGCCCTCTTCGTCACGGTAGCCGGATTGCTAAGCCGGTTGCGGGGATACCGCTACATCTACGCCGTCGACCAGTTTAAGCACTTCTACGCCGACGCCCAGTGGGTGGCCTACGACGCAGAAATTTTCGCTCCCGACACCTGGCGCACGCGCCGGCAATACCGCGAACTCGAGCGGCAGTGCGTGAAATACGGCTTTGGAATACTGGCCGTGGAAGCCGACAAGGTGGTCCGCAACGTGATGAGCCCCAGCCGCATCGACCAGTTTAGTGGCCACCGCAGCCTGCTGCCCCGCTGGCTGGCGCGGGCCGAATCCGTCGCACCCCCCCAGCCGGCCCTTCCACCCCCCGAACTGGAGGAAACCGATCCCCTGGCCTTGCCGCCGCCCCCGCCCGCCCTGTTGCCCGCCCGCCCGGGCCGCCCTTCGGTCTACCGTCATCCCCGCCGCGCCCAGCTGCTGTTGCGCGCCCGCCTGCGTCGGTGGTACCGCAGCCTGTTTCCGGATGAGTTGCGGCGGCGGCCCGGTTACTACAAGTTGGGGTGGTGGGTCTTCCTGCTGGGAGTCCCCGCCGTGGTAATGTTTGGCTGGGGCCTCTACCGGCAGTCGACCTACAGCCCCCTGGCCGTGGCCGGCGGCCGCTACGCCGAACCCGATCTGGATATGCTTGAATCCACCCGCGATCCGGCCCCCGCCCTCGACCCCGAAAGCGGGGAGTTCCAGAGGAGCAACGATTCCCTGACCGCCGAAGGGGAGGAACCCGCCGCCACCCGCCCTGGCGTGGCGCTGGTGGCAACCGACCGTATCGAGGACCTGGAGTTGCTGCGCCGCTACCAGATCGATGAACGGGGCGGTGCCATGGTGGACTACGACTGCGTGCCCCTATACCAGCAGGAGGCCCCCGTCTTTATCCTCTTGTTCGGCCGTTACCAGTCCTTCGAAACCGCCCGGGCGTGGGCCCTGGAGCTCAACCGGCTGTACGGCTCGGTGGTTACCGTTGCGGCGACCGACTGCGTGCTGCCCGAGGGGACGGGCTATTTGCTTTATCTCGACCAGCCGACCACCGACGAGGGGACGGCCAACTATATTGCACGCTCATTCGCCCGGGAGTTCGGTCTGGGGGTGGAGATCATTGAAATTGAATAGTGGTCGGACGCCTAAAGTCTTCCGACCACTAGTACGAAAAATAATATGGAAGTAAAAAACAACATTCTCGAGACCATCGGCAACACCCCGCTGGTAGAACTCCACAAGGTGGTCAAGGGACTGCCCTGCCGCGTGCTGATGAAGGTGGAAACCTTTAATCCCGGGCACTCCATCAAGGACCGCATGGCCCTGAAGATGGTCGAGGACGCGGAAGCCGATGGGCGCCTCAAGCCCGGCGGAACCATCATCGAATGTACCTCCGGAAATACCGGCATGGGACTGGCACTGGCCGCCTGCGTCAAGGGATACCGCTGCATCTTCACCACCAGCGACAAGCAGAGCAAGGAGAAACTGGATATCCTGCGCGCCATGGGCGCTGAGGTCATTGTCTGCCCGACGAACGTATCCGCCGACGACCCCCGCAGCTACTACTCCGTAGCCGAACGCCTCAGTGAGGAAATCCCCAACAGCTTCTGGTTCAATCAGTACGACAACCTCAGCAACCGCAAGGCCCACTACGAAAGCACCGGCCCGGAAATCTGGCGGCAAACCGACGGGCAGATCACCCACCTGGTGGTCGGCGTCGGAACGGGCGGCACCATCAGCGGAACCGGGAAGTACCTGAAGGAGCAAAACCCCGGGGTGCAGGTCTGGGGAGTAGATACCTACGGCTCGGTCTTCAAGAAGTACCACGAAACCGGGGAGTTCGACCACAAGGAAATCTACCCCTACATCACCGAGGGGATCGGGGAGGACATCCTGCCCAAAAACGTCGATTTCGAGGTCATCGACCTGTTCGAGAAGGTTTCCGACAAGGACGGAGCCGTCATGGCCCGCCGCCTGGCCCGGGAGGAAGGTCTCCTGCTCGGTTACTCGGCCGGTAGCGCGGTAGCCGGACTACTCCAACTCAAGGACCGGCTCAAGTCCGATGACCTGGTCGTCGTAATCATCCACGACCACGGCAGCCGGTACATCGGCAAGGTCTACAACGACGACTGGATGCGCGACCGCGGGTTCCTGGACACTGAACTGCGCGTCCGCGACCTGCTCAACCACAAGAAAGAATCCTCCTTCACCGGCGTGGACAAGGCAGAAACCGTCCGCACCGCCCTCAAGACCATGAAGGAGCACGAATACAGCCAGATGCCAGTCCTCGACGGCGAGGAAGTGGTCGGCGCCATTACGGAAACGGACGTACTGAACTTCCTGCTCCAGAACCCCATGGACCACTCCGAGCGCCCCGTAAGTGAGATCATGCGGCAGCCCTTCCCCGAAGTCGGTACCGATCTCACGCTATCCGAGCTCGGCCGTCACATCACCAAGGAAAACCCGGCCGTAATGGCTACCGACCGCAGCGGGCGGAAGCACCTCATCGCCCAGTACGATATTCTGCAGGCGATCTAGGTGGCAGACATCGGATGTTGGTAGGGTGACTTTTTGTCAGACATCGGATGTTGTGATGGCTGGGAAAGGTCTTTTTTACGAAATTTCGCGAATAATTCCTTTGGTCGAAGCATGGATGTGCTAAATCCTCAGCATTTAAGCGGATTGTCATTTTGTCAGACATCCGATGTCTGACAAAATGTCCTGCGCACAACATCCGATGTCTGTCACCCCACCCAGGCCTCGAAAAACACCTCCCCACTGTCCAGATTCAGCGCCGTCAGGTAGCCCATTTCCGGGTGGGGGAGGGCACAGCCGGAATCCAGGCAGGCCCGCCGGGTGAGTTGCATCTCGCCGATCTCTTCCCGGACGAGGGTGGCCGGCCGGGGCGTATGACCGTAGAGGAGGACTCGGTCACCCAGCCAGTCGGAATTCAGGGTGTCTTCCCAGCCGCGGATCCAGAGCATGGCCTCCTCATCGGCCAGCGGGTCGTCGATCTCGAAGTTCAGGCCGGCGTGGACCAGCAGGTAGCCCGGCGTCTCGTAGTAAAAAGGCAGGTACTCCATCCAGTGCACCGTCTGCTTGCGTTCGCGGCGGTGGGGGAGGTAATCCCACGCCGGTCGTCCTTCCCGCAAGGCGTCCAGCAGCATCTGCTCGTGGTTGCCACGCAGACAAACCACCCGGTACCCCTCGCCCTGCAGTTGCCAGATGTGGTGGAGTACCCCCCGGCTGTCGGGGCCCCGGTCGATATAATCCCCCAATAAAAACAACTCATCCTCCCGCCCGAAACCGATCCGCTGCAGCAGGGCCGCGAAGGTCTTGGCGCAACCGTGGATGTCGGAAACGGCGTACCTGGGCATGGGGAGGCAAGGGTTAAAGGGGCTAAGGAGTCAAGGGCGGCTCTGTGTCCCTCGCTTCGCTCGGGTAGGGGGAGGCAAGGGGTAAAGGGGGCAAGGGACTAAGGGGTCAAGGGTATGGCAATTGTCCCTCGCTTCGCTCGGGTAGGAGGAGTCAAAGGGACAAGGGGTAAAGGGGCTAAGGGGTCAAGGGCGGCTGCGTGCCCCTCGCTTCGCTCGGGTAGGGACATCATCCATTTTATTTTGGACCGCCAGTGTTAGCCACTTGAAAAACCAATTGATCCAGTGGCTCCTTAGCCCCCTGACCCCTTGACCCCTTAACCCCTTGAAATCTAAAGCTTCACCCAAGCCTGCTCCGCATTACTCTTCAGGATGGCGTCGCAGAGGACGAGTTCCTGGTGTCCGTCGGTGAAGGTGGCGTAGAGCTCTTCACCGGCGGCGGTATCGCCAAGGACGGCGTCGTAGAAGGCGCGGAAACACTGCTTGAAGGTGTCGGGGAATCCTTCGTTGTGTCCTCCGGGGTAATTGATGTAGGGGGCGGCGGTGCCGGTCATGAGTCCGGGGTCCTTCATGAGCACCTGGTTAAGCTCGCCGCGGCGGCCGATGGCCAGTTCGTTGGGGCGCTCGCTGTTCCACTCGTAGGCGGCGTCCTGGGTAGCGATGTCGTACTTCAGCTGGTTCTTGTGGCCGGCGCTCACCTGGCTCACGAAGAGCTGGCCGCGGGCCCCGCCCTTGAACTTGAAGAGGATGCTGGCGCAGTCGTCGGTGGTGACATCGATGGTTTCGGTGGCCTGCTCCTTTTCGGAGTCCTTGGTGAAGGAGGAGACTTCACCGATGGGGCGCTTGCGCTGGGGGTGGACGGTCGTCAGGTCGGCCAGTACGGCTTCCGCTTCCAGTCCGGTGACGAAGTGTACCAGGTCGAGCCAGTGGGTGCCGATGTCGGAGACGGCGCGCAGGGCTCCCCCCTGGTCGGCGAGTACCCGCCAGTTGTAGTCGGTGTCGTAGAGGAGCCAGTCCTGTTGGTAGCTGCCCGTCACGGCGAAGATGCGGCTGCCCGACTTGGCCAGGCGGTCCTTCACCTCCAGGTTGATGGGGTAGAAGCGGAGGTTGTAGTTCACCCCGGTTTTCAGGTTGCTCTTGCGGGCGAGCTCCACGAGTTCGGCCCCTTCCTCGGAGGTCATGGCCAGGGGCTTTTCGCACATCACGTGCTTGCCGGCGGCCAGGGCCTTTTTCACCATGCTGTAGTGGAGCACGTTGGGGACGGCCAGGTGGACGGCGTCGATTTCCTCGTCGGCCAGCAGGTCTTCGTAGCTGCCGTAGGGGTGTTCGAGGTTCAGTTTCTTGCAGGCGTCGGTTGATTCCTGGAGGTCCTTGCCGAGCAGTCCCTTGACGCGGATGCCCAGGCGGCGCAGTCCTTCAACGTGAACGGGTCCGATGAATCCGGCACCGGCCACCGCCACGGTAATGGAGTTGTACATATGTGGGAAATTGGAAGTGTGTATGAACCGCCAAGATAGAAAAAGCGACGGGCTAGGCCGTGTACCATCCGCGGCGGGATTTACGGGCGCTGCACGCAGGTGTCGGATAATTTGGTTTACCGCGACGTGTAGCGTGGAGTTTCACAAACTCCCTACGTTAGGAGGGGCCCTCCGGGACTCAGCCTCGCGTGATCGTCGGCCAACCGGGGTAAGTGACTCGTTCGGCGACTGAACTAAGAACGGCGGCGCCTGGGCGCCGGGTAAATTGATTCCACAGCTTCACAAAATTGACTGCATTTTATATGAACTAGGATGTATTTTTCTGACCGTTTATCTATTAGATCCAATCCATTATAGGTCATATGGTGCACTACTATCTTCCCTGTGTTTTTCTTGCACTTTTGCTTTCATTTTCTGCTCTAGCCCAATTCCCTGATTTCGAAACCCGGGTGCTGGATGTCAACACCGAACCGTCCGTTCGGCTATCCTCCATTCCAAGCTATTTTCCACTAGAGGGTAGCCGGTTTTTCTTTAATTTCTATAATTCCGATCCCAATCCACTTTTCTTTTTCAACGGAGAAAAACTGACCAGGCCCGTAGAGGATATTTTACTGAATGGCCGCATCTTGGCTGCCGATAGGGGTGGTTATTTGCTCTACACCAACGACGGCACTTACGAAAGCACACAAACGTATTATCTCGACAAGGAGACCCTTACGCCGGTCCCGCTGAGCGAATTGAATTTTGCCCTGGCCCTTACTTTTCCCGGGGGCCGGGTCCTGCTCCGCTCCGGGGGACAACTATTCGCCATTGAGGACGGTCCGGAGACCTTCGTGGACCTGGAGGCATATACTGCTCCGTACAATTACACCTTCACTCCCTTCGGCGACTGGGCGATATTTGCGGGACCGCGGTCCACTTGGGTCACCGATGGCACCAAGGCCGGCACCGTAGAACTCCCGGCTCCGGCGGCGATCTACGGCTCCAAATATATCGTGGCCGGCAGCAAATTCTACTTTCTCACCGATAGCGGCAAATTGTACGTCAGCGACGGGACCATCTCCGGAACCCGGCAGATTGATTTCTCCTCCCTCCCTGAGGCAGAACGGCATTACTTCGGCCAACCACATGCCACGGCGAATGGCGTAGTATTTTCCGTTTCTACCGCGTCGAACGACAGCCAGTTGTGGCGCAGCGATGGTAGTGCGGAAGGAACCGAACCGCTATCCATCACTATCGGGAGCTCGGGTACCGCTTCCAACGACAGCGTGGTCGTATTTCGGGGAAATAATGATGCGACCGGTAGCCTCTGGGTAACCAATGGCCTTACCGCCGGCACCCGGTCCCTGCTGAACTTCGCCGGCCGTACAATCGATAATCCAAACTGGAAGATCATCGGGCTTGCCGCACTGGACGATGGCACGCTGTACTTTCTAACGGATGAGGTCTACCCGACAACCTTGTGGACACTACCGCCGGGCGGTGTCCCCGTGGAAATCCATGATGCCACCCCCGACGATGGCTACGGCAACAAATATTATCGGACGGACAAGCAGCTGTTCGTCGAGCTGACCGGCGGCAACCGCGGCCTGTATACCCACGACCTGGGAGCGGACCACCTTACTCCGCTGGCAAATTACGAGCGGTCGCAGGGCTACACCCTCCTTAAAGGCGGCGGAATCCTTGTGCAAACCTCCGGAGTCTACGGTCAGGGGCCCTTCAACACCGTCATTCACTATCGGGACTCAACACATGTTTTGGATGGCCACCTGGGCTTCAATCTCAGTGGGGTGCGTCCCGCGAATGGCACGCTCGCCTTACAACAAGTGGGCGACCGGCTTTACGGACTGGGCGTGCATCCGGCCACCGGAGAGGCTGCCGTGGAGATCGATCTGGTAACCGGAGAGCAGCGGGCCCTGGATGATCTTTTTCCCTACACCCAGAGTTCCGCGCCCAGTAACCTCCAGCCCGGAGACGGTGCGGCTTTCTTTAGTAATGGTGACTATGTCTATGGGTCCGCGACCGCTGACAAATTCGAGCCACTTTTTTACTCCCAGTCACGAGTCAACGTAGTCCCACTGCCCGGTACCGGACGGTCGTTGCTGTACTTCTCGGGCCGGAGGGATCACTGGCATTTCAGCGATGGTACTGCCGGCGGTACCACCGACCTGGGGCCTCCGGCATATTCGGTACTCAGCCAGGTAGTGGCCTACCGGGGAGATCTCTACTTCCTCACCAATTATATCCCTGACGGCACGACAAGCCGGTTCTTGGGACTTATCCAAATCGACGGCCGTACCGGCACCCAACGCAAGGTAATGAGTACCCAACTTGCGTTGAACAGGGGCTATTATACTCCCACCCTGGCTTCCTCAGGTGACTGGCTTTACTTTCCCATGACTACCAACGGGCGCACTTATAGGCTCTGGCGGAGCAACGGTACCGTGGCGGGCACCCAAGCCGTCTCCGGATTGCCGGCAAATGCCCAGGCTTTCCCACTCACCATTTCGGGTACTTCCGGTGCGGTTAGCTTTCAGGTCGAACACCGCTCCGGCGATCCCGCCCTATCCACTTACCTGCTACGGGACGATACGGGAGAGGCGCTATTGCTTCCGGACGCGGACCTTAAATCGTACGCGGCACCAATCCGACTGTCCGGTCATACCCTTTACCTGAATAAACAGGGCCTGAACCTGCTAAGGGATGGCTCCACCCAGCCCGACCTACGGGTGGCCTTCGCACCCCGGCAGGGGGAGGAATTGCGGAGGGTGGACGAAAGTACCGCGATCTACACCCGGTCTTCCAACGACAGCCGCGACCTCTACTCCTTCCGGATCGCCGATCTCAGCACCCAACTTCTGCTCGACGAGCTTGCCTATGTAGCGGGGTCACATAAGTTGGCAGTACAGGACAGTCTGGTGCTCGTGCCCCGCAGGTGGGGTGGGTACTCATATTACTTCGACGAGCTCCGCCTGGTAAACGCCCTTAGCGGCCATTCTACCCTGGCAACACCGGACAGCAGCCTGCACAAAATCGGGGAAATTGTGTCTGTCGGAAACCGCTTCCTGTACGTAGACAAAGATAAGGGTTACGGAGAGGAGGTATTTGCCGTGCTCTTCGGTGAAGCGGGCTCGGTGGCCACCCGGGATACTCGCAGCAATACTGAGTTATCGCTACAGGTTTATCCCAACCCTGCCCGTGAGGGGGTCTGGATTGAGCGCCCCGTAAGCGGTGACTATGCCTATTCGATCTATTCATCTTCCGGACAATTGTCCCGCAATGGAAGATATTCGGGCACGCGCGCCTTTGTCGAAACGGCGGATCTTCCCGCTGGCACTTACTGGTTACGGCTGGTCGATCTAGGCAGTCAATCGTTCGGACTACGCAGGGTGGTGATCACAAAATGAGCGTCCAAACCGGTAGCCTTGGTATATTCGACCCCAAACCCCGTCCGGTGCAGTTACCCCTCACACTATTTTTTGTAGTCCTGTCATTTTTTGCCGTGGGCCAGTCGTCCGTCGACCCATTTGCGGCGGTCACCCCCGTGCAGACCCAGCTGGACGCCTACAACACCGGCGACCTGGAGCTCTTCCTGAGCGCCTACGCCGACGACGTCCGCCTCTACAATTTCCCCGACGAGCTTACAGGGGAGGGCAAGGACAAGATGCGGGAAACCTACGGCGCCATGTTCGCCAACCGACCTGACCTGCAGTGCCGGCTGGTGAGCCGAATCGTGATGGGCAACCGGGTGCTGGACCACGAGAGCGTGGTGTTCGATTCAAAGTCGCCGCCCGTGGAAGTGGTGGCCATGTACCTGGTGGAAGACGGCCTAATCCGCGAGGTGCGCTTCCTGCGGTAGGGTAGGCGACAAAATCCCCCGCTGCCGTACCTTGGAAGCATGTACCAGCTCGGCCTTTTACTCCTGCTCCTTACCCTGACGGCCTGCAACCCCGAGCGGCCGATCAGCTCCGTGGACCCCACCAACTGGGAGATCCGCCGCGCCGCCCTGCCCCTACCGGATTCCCTCCTGTCCGGCGCCACCTACCTGAGCAGCTACTCCCAGATCTACACCGAAACCGAGCACCACACCTTCGACCTGACCGGCACCATCAGTGTCCGCAACATCAACCTGCGCGATTCCATCTTCATCCGCCGCGCCGCCTACTACGGCACCGCCGGCGAACTGGTGCGCACCTACTTTGCCGACCCCATCGTGCTGCGCCCGCTGGAAACCGTGGCCATCATCATCGATACCCACGACCGCGCCGGCGGCACGGGCGACAACTTCTACTTTGAGTGGAGCATCCCCCCGGGCACCCACGAGCCACTCTTCGAAGGGATATTCATCTCCACCTACGGGCAGCAGGGCATCTCCTTTACCACCCGGGGCGTAAGGGTGGAGTAGGCGAAACTGCCGACGTATGAAAACTCCGTCATGTATTCATACGTTGGCGTAGGAAACCTACCGCGATGAACGACCGACTGAGCAGCCAGGAAGTACGGCGGTACTTTCCCGTTTTTGTGGAGCCCGAATTGCAGGAGGCCATTGCCGAACTGGGCCAACTGCACACCATTGCCGCGGGGGGGATGCTGATGGACTACGGCAACTTCGTGCGGATGATGCCCCTGATCATGAGCGGCACCGTCAAGGTGAGCCGCCTGGGCGAAGACGGATCCGAACTCTTCCTCTATTTCCTGCGGCCGGGGGAAAGTTGCGTCATGACCTTCACCTGCTGCATGGCCGACAAGCGCAGCCAGATCCGCGCCGTAGCCGAGGAGGACACCACCATTTTGGCCCTGCCGAAGCAGACGCTCGACGAGTGGATGATGCGCTACAAGAGCTGGAAGAACTTCGTCATGACGGCCTACGACCAGCGGATGAACGAGATGGTGCAGACCATCGACCAGGTGGCTTTTCACCAGTTGGACGAGCGACTGTACGACTACGTCGTCAAGCGGGCCTCCCTGCGCCCGGACGCCACCATCCAGGCTACCCACCAGGAGATCGCCGACGACCTCAACGTGAGCCGGGAGGCCATCTCGCGACTGCTGAAGACCCTGGAGAAGCGGGGCAGTATCGAACTGGGGCGCAACCGGATCCGGCTGCTGGACGAGCGCTGAGCGCACCGGTCGGGAATCCCCGGCCGTCCGGACCACCTTTTTGGCGGCGTGTGATGCACATCACCAAGGGTGGCCTGCCCGCCCCCCGACCTTTGTGGTCAATTAATGATAAACCCTATGTCTTTGCTGCGCCGACTACCCCTTCCCGACTGGATCCTTCACTACGACCGCCGCTGGCTGCGCGGCGACGTTGTGGCCGGCCTGACGGTTGGCGTCATGCTGATCCCCCAGGGCATGGCCTACGCCATGCTGGCCGGCCTGCCCCCGATCTACGGACTTTACGCGGCTACCCTTCCCCTGCTGGTGTACGCCCTGATGGGCAGTTCGCGGCAGCTGGCGGTGGGACCTGTAGCCATGGACTCCCTGCTCACCGCTACCGGCGTGGGGGCCCTGGCGGCCGTCGGGACGGAGAACTACCTCTACCTGGCCATCCTGCTCGCCTTACTGGTGGGCATCATTCAGTTTTCGGCCGGCGTACTCCGGCTCGGCTTCCTGGTCGACCTGCTGTCGCGGCCCATCATCAGCGGGTTCACCTCGGCGGCGGCCCTGATCATCGGGCTCAGCCAGCTGCAGCACCTTTTGGGCGTGAACCTGGGGCGCAGCTCCTTCGTCCACGACATCCTGATATCCGCGGTGCAACACCTCAATGAGGTCAACCTGCCGACCCTCGGGATCGGGGTAGCCGGTATTGCCCTGCTGTTGCTGGTCAAGCGGTACGCCCCCGTGGTACCCGGCCCCCTGGTGGTGGTCGTGGTGGCGGCACTGGCCGTATTCTTCGGTGGGCTGGCCGACAGTGGCGTGAAAATCGTGGGGGAAGTGCCCGCCGGTCTTCCGGCCTTCGGTATCCCGGGCATCGCCTGGGGTGACGTGCAGGCCCTGCTGCCCACCGCCTTGACCATTGCCCTGATCGGATTCATGGAGGGGATCGCGGTCGCCAAGGCCGTCAACGCCCGTCACCGCCACTACACCGTGGAACCGAACCGGGAGCTGCTGGCCATCGGTGCCTCCAACATCGGCTCGTCCCTGGTGAGCGGATTCCCCGTGGCGGGCGGGTTCAGCCGTACCGCCGTCAACGATCAGGCGGGTGCCCAGACCGGCCTGGCGTCCATCATCAGTGCCGCGCTCATCGTGCTTACGCTGCTGTTCCTGACGCCCTGGTTTTACTACCTCCCACAAGCCGTTCTGGCCTCCATCATCATGGTGGCGGTTTTCAAGCTCATCGACTGGCGGGAAGCCCTGCGGTTGTGGCGGGTGGACCGCTCCGATTTCTGGATGCTTACGGCCACCTTCATCGCCACCCTGGCCCTGGGCATCCAGAACGGCATTGCCGCCGGGGTGGTACTGTCGATCGGCGTCCACGTCTACCGCAGCATGCGCCCCCACCTGGCGGTACTCGGGCAAATTGGTGAGACCCATACTTTCCGCAACATCAACCGTTTTACGGAGGCCCGGGAGTTGCCCGGCATCCTGGTGGTCCGCTTCGACGCTCCGCTGTACTTCGCCAACCTGTCCTACTTCCAGTCGCAGCTGGAGCGCCTGCTGGCCGAGCGGTCCGGGGAAGTTTCGGTGGTAGTCATCAACGCCGAGGGCATTTCCGGGATCGACAGCAGCGCCCTGTACGCCCTGCGGCAGTTCGTGGAAACCCAGAAGGAAAATGGGCTGACCATCCGGTTCGCCGGCCTGATCGGCCCGGCCCGCGACGCCCTGAAAAAGGGGGGGCTGTACGAGATCATCGGCCGGGAAAACTTCTACCTCGACGTAGCCGACGCCGTAGCGGCCGGGGCCGGCGAGGGCCAGTTGCAGCTTGCCCTGCAGACCAATGTTACCTGAGTTAGGGCTGTGTGATGCACATCACTGACTGTGCACCTACCCACCCCTAATTTTGCCTTATCAATCAATCACAAGAAATTAATAATCAATATGATAGAATGGATTAGCGAACCCTGGCACTGGTCGGTCAGCGGGGTGGCCATTGCCGCCGTTATGTTTATGCTGCTGTACGCCGGCAAGGAGTTCGGCGTCTCCTCCAACCTGCGCACCATGTGTACCATCGCCGGAGCGGGACGGAAGTACGAATTCTTCCGCATCGACTGGCGGGCCCAGCGCTGGAACCTCACCTTCATTGCCGGATCGGTACTGGGGGGCTTCCTGGCCTTTTTCGTCTTCCCGTCCAGCGAGCCGGTGACCATCTCGGCCGAGACGGTCAACTACCTGCAGTCGCTCGGCCTGAGCGCGCCGGGCGAGGGCGACTTCCACTCCTCCTATGTTCCCGCGGAGATATTCGCCGTGGACCAGCTGTTCACCCTGCGTACCCTCGTGGTGGTGATCCTTGGTGGCTTCCTGGTCGGTTTCGGGGCCCGTTGGGCCGGGGGCTGCACGAGCGGACACGCCATCAGTGGCCTGTCCAACCTGCAGCTGCCCTCCCTCATCGCCGTGATCGGCTTCTTCATCGGCGGGCTCTTCATGAGCTGGTTCCTTCTTCCCTTCATCCTCCAACTCTAAGTCCATGCGATTTCTAACCTACCTCCTCATCGGTACCTTTTTCGGCTTCGTCATGACCAAGTCGGAGGCCATCTCCTGGTACCGCATCCTGGAAATGTTCCGCTTCGAAAGCTTCCACATGTACGGCATCATCGGTACGGCCGTCGTACTGGGCGCCATCGGGGTGGCCCTGGCCAAACGCTTCGGCCTGACGGCCTTTGACGGACAGGCCCTCAAGCTCAATCCCAAGCAGTTCAGCGTACCCCGCTACCTCTACGGCGGCATCCTCTTCGGTCTCGGCTGGGCCCTTACCGGAGCTTGCCCCGGCCCCATGTTCACCCTGCTCGGCCAGGGGATCTGGCTCATCGGGCTCGTGATCCTCAGCGCCACGGCGGGCACTTTCACCTACGGCGTCCTGAGGAACAAACTGCCCCACTAATATTTCTATAGGGCGGGGACGCTGGTGCCCCACCCTCATCAAAACCAAAAAATAACGAATCATGAACATCCACCAATTTTTCGACGACGGCCTCGCTCACGCTTCCTACGCCATCATTGTTGACGGAGTCGCGGCCCTGGTAGATCCCGCCCGGGATACCGGACCTTACCTCGACTACCTCCGCCAGCACGACGCCAAGCTGGAGGCCATTATTGAAACCCACCCCCACGCCGACTTCGTCTCCAGTCACCTGGAGTTGCACGAGTCCCTGGGTGCGCCGATATACGTCAGCGGCAAGGTAGGAGCCGAGTATACCCACACCGCCTTCGACGGCGGCAAGGAGATCAAGCTGGGCGACCATACCCTGAAGGCCCTCGATACCCCCGGCCACTCCCCCGACAGCATCTCGATCGTGCTCAGCGACGCCAGCGGCAAGCAGTTAGCGGTCTTCACCGGCGATACCCTCTTCGTCGGCGACGTCGGCCGGCCCGACCTCCGCGAAGGGGACGGCAGTGAAGTCAAGAGCCAGCGTAAGGAACTGGCCCGCGCCATGTACCACAGCCTCCACGACCAGCTGGCCAAGCTGGACGAGGACGTGAAGGTGTACCCCGCCCACGGGGCCGGAAGCCTCTGTGGTAAAGGCATGAGCGACGAGCGCTCGAGCACCCTCGGCAAGGAGCTGCGTACCAACCCCGCCTTCCAGCAGGAATCCGAGGAGCAGTTCGTCGACTGGCTGCTGGCCGACCTGCCCTTCGTACCCAAATACTTCCCCTACGACGTGGCACTGAACAAGCGTGGCGCCCAGGCGCTGCAGGAAGGACTCCGGAAGGTGCAGAAGCTGGACCGCAATTTCCGTCCCGACGAAGGGGCCGTCATCGTGGACACCCGCGACGAAGCAACCTTCAAGCAGGGCTACCTCCCCGGCGCGCTGAACATTCAGAACGGCGGAAAATTTGAAACCTGGCTCGGTGCTCTGGTGGCGCCCAAGACCGAATTCTACCTCGTGGCCGCCTCGGAGGAGGCCCTGGAAGACGTGATCGCCAAGACGACCAAGATCGGCTATGAGTACTTCATCCGCGGTGCCTTCATCATGGACGCCGGCCAGGCCGGTGCCCAATTGGACGCCCTGGACGTGGACCATTTCCGGGCCCACCCCGAGGAGTACACCATCGTCGATGTCCGCAACGCCTCCGAGCTGGAGCAGTCGGGCAGGAAGTTCGAGTCGGCGGTCAACATCCCCCTGCCCGAACTGCCCGAGCGGACGAATGAGATTCCGCGCGGCAAGCCCGTAGTGGTGCACTGTGCCGGCGGATTCCGGTCGGCCGTAGCGGCCAGCGTGGTTGCCGCAGACCTGAACGGCGACACCCGCGTGCTCGACCTCAGCGAGGCCGTTAAGGATTTCTAAACGCCGCCCTTGTGTGATCTGGATCACGGAATAGGGCAGGGTGGGCGGCTACCTTTGGAAGAAAGAAACCCTTACTACCCAGCCTATGCAACTTACCGTCACCCAGACCTCCGTCCGCATCCTGCGCGTAATGCTCAGCGGCATTTTTCTGGTGGCCGGTGCGAACCACCTGCTGCACGTCGATGAGACGGTGGGGCGAATGGAACGCGCCAGCCTCAAGAATTTTGCCCTTTACTTCGGTGAGCCCGACACCCTCGTCATCCTTTCGGGGATCGTGATGCTGGGTGCCGGGCTCACCTTTATGTCCGGCTACCTCACCCGCTATGCGGCCGCCGTCCTGCTGCTGGTCCTAATCCCGATCACGATTACCGTCCAGGTCGGGCAGGCAACCACCCTCGGGCCGTTGTTTAAGAACGTAGCCATTGCCGGCGGACTACTCTTCTTTATCCTTAACTCCTTCACCCCTGTAAAACCAACCCATGAAACGACTGATTCTCGGACTACTCGTCCTCAGCCTGACCACCTTGTTCACTCATAAGCTGTCCGCCCAGGACCAGAGCCGCGTTACGCCCCACCATACGGAGCAGCAGAACTACGTGGTCCTGACCCGCAAGATTCCCCAGCTGAAACCCATCCTGCTCACCGCCGAGCACTTCAAACAGGAGGATGGGGCCGCCTTTGGAGACTTCCGCGTTATCGTCTGCGGACAGGACGTGGACCAGCTCACCGATGCAGCCACCATGGATCCCTTTCTGAAGCAGGCCGAAGCCCTGGGCGTCAAGATTGTCGCCTGCGGTTTTTCACTGAATAAGTTCGGCGTCGATCGCGCCGCCGTACCGGCCGCCATCGAAATTGTCGAAAACGGCATCCAGTATAACTTCACCCTGCAGAAGAACGGGTACTATTCCATCAGCCTGTGAGCCCTGGAACCAAAAAAGACCTCGCCTTTTACGGCATCGCCGGAGTCGTGGCCCTGTTACTCTACGTTACCGGGCTGCACACCCAGGCGATCGCCTACGTCCAGCAGGGCATCCTGGCAACGGGCCTGATTCGGCCGGATACCGATGGGGTGGGGCTTTCGGATGTAGCCCCGGAACCCGCGGTCCCCGCCCCCCCGGCGGCTGCCTCTCCGAATCCCCTGAACTTCCCGATGGTCGACGTGAATGGTCAACCTGTGGTCGCCGGTAGCCTGTCGGGCAAAGTCGTCTTCCTTAACTTCTGGGCGGAATGGTGCCCGCCGTGTCTGGCCGAAATGCCGGGCATCGACAAGCTGTACCGCGACTTTGCCGACGACGACCGCGTGGCTTTCGTGCTCGTGAACGTGGACCAGGACTTTGCCAAGGGAAAGGCCCTGGTTGAACGCCGCGGTTACCGATTCCCGATCTACCACCTGGCCGGTCCACTGTCGGGGCCACTGGATGTCTCCTCCCTGCCCTCCACCTACCTGGTGGCGCCGTCGGGGGAAGTGCTGCTGGCCCACCACGGGATGGCCGATTACGACACTCAGGAGTTCCGCGAACTGCTCCAGAAACTGGCCGACGAGGCAGCCGGAGCGCGGTAGTCCAAAGTGTCGTAAATTTAGGGGGCGGGGTATTGCGAAAGCGACTAATTTGCAGCGCCGCGGCCCCAAAACCCAATCCCGCGACCCTTCAATGATCCATCCCAATACCCGCCTGGAATACATCAGCGACACCATCGGCTACGGCGTTTTCGCTACGGCCGACATTCCCGAAGGGACTATCGTCTACGTCAAGGACACCCTGGAGCTCGTCATCTCGCCGAGTGACTACGTGAACCACAGTCCGGAAATGCAGGAGGTGGTCGACAAGTACTCCTACATCGACGAAAACGGCAACCGCATCGTGAGCTGGGACTTCGCCAAGTATGTCAACCACTGCTGCGACTGCAACACGATCAGCACCGGTTACGGCTTTGAAATGGCCATCCGCCCAATCAAGGCCGGCGAACAGATCACCGACGAGTACGGCATCTTCAACCTCGACGTGGAGATGCAACTCGAGTGCAGCAAGCCGGGCTGCCGCAAGCGCATCGGCCCCGGCGATTTCGACCGCCACTACCGCGAGTGGGACCGCAAGATCCGCGCCGCCATCCCGAACCTCTTTCAGGTGGAGCAACCCCTGCTGCCCTTCGTGGCCTCGGAAACCCGCCGCGAACTCGACGCCCTGCGCCGGGATCCGGAGCGGTACAAATCGGTTTATGCCCTGAAATTGCGGGATTAAAGGCTGGGCGGACTGCCCAGGCTTATGTTTCCATTAACTCCGGCGCCCCGGCTGCATCATGCGGCCGGGGCGCCGGAGTTTTTTCACTGCGTGCAAGCGGTCCAGGCGGAAGGAAGTGAGGTGCAAAATAAGTTATGGTTTAGTGAGGTAGTTTTAGAATAAAGTGCCAAGCAATTGAGGTTTGTGAATATTTAATTACGAAAATATTGCAAACTAAAAAATAAATGATATTTTAGGCGCGCCTTGTTATCCCCCGCTACTTAACACACACACCCGCTCCTGCAGGCCATCCGCTGCAAGTTAGATGCCCGTTTGTTTCTACGGGGGCTGCAACACAGGATTATGTACATCTCCAAGTTTGGGCTGCCGGCGCTTTGCCTGGTACTGGCCTTCCCATTTATGGCCAAGGCCCAGCAGGGCTTCTTCCCCGAGTGTGCCGAGCTCGCCAATGGTTTGGGAACCTCCAGCAGCGTTCACCGATTCTGCGTCAGCCAGGGCGAAAGCGACTACTACATCAATTTTGGCTACCAGAACATCGCCCCGGCGGGGGTGGTGTGTGACTGTAGTGAACCCCAACGGGAAATCATCGTAGCCCGCTACAGTTTCCGCAGTGGAAACAACTACTTCCGCTTTTCACCACCCAGCAACCAGGTGACCGGAAGCTATCAATATGGATTTGGTCCGGGAAAGAAAGACGATTTCTATCCCCGGGCAGTTTACGCCGGCCAATCCCGTCGGATTACCTGTCTGACCTCCGGTACCTGCTACGAGGAATCCCGGGGCGACGCTTCCGGCAGCCTGGGGGCCATCACCGGGTATACCCAGGACATCCGCAAGCCCAGCGGCCTGTCTGCTACCGACGGAGCGCATCAGAACAAAATCGTTCTGACGTGGACCCGGGAAACGGATATTCCCGACAACTCGCACCAGTACCGCATCTACCGCAATGATTCCCTCATTGCCACCGTCAACGGGAATGTTTCCCGGTACGAGGATACCTCCATCACGCCCAACGAAACCTACAACTACGAGGTAACCACCTACACGGCATTCTGGGGAGGCCACGAATCCGGTGCGGTGGCCGACAAGGGCTCGGCCTACCTGCCCTTCCTCAACGCCAGCGACGGAACCCGTTATAACTCCGTCCGGCTGGAATGGGCCAATATGTCCAACGTAGCTGACGAGATCCGCATCGAGCGGTCTTACCTGGATGAGAACAACGTGGAGGTGCGCGAGGAGCTTGCCGTACTGAGCAAGAACGCCGAGGGTTACAACGACCAGGACGCCATCCCGGGCTTTGCCTACACCTATCACCTGGTACCCATCGGTGGAACCGCTTCCGCTCTGAGCGACGTGGGCTACAGCCGGCCCGACGGGGTCATCAAGGGGTACGTGCGCTCCCGGCTGGGGGCCGGAGTGAGCGGGGTGGACGTGACCGTGCGCCTGGATCAGGCGATTCCACCGGGCGGCGCGGGCTTTCCGGTTGCCTGTGATGCAATGTCCTACTGCGCCACTACCGACATTGACGGCTACTACGAGATCCGTGACATCTACTACCACGAACAGGCCACCTTCCGCATCGAACCCGAGAAGATTGGCAACACCATCACCCACGTCTTCAATCCCACCCAGGTCACCCGCACCCTCGACGTGAACGCCAAGACCCTGGGCGGGGTAAACTTCACCGACGAGACGGTCTTTACCCTCGCCGGCAAAGTGCACTTTCCGGCCTACCAGGGGCTGGGGCCCGAGTGCGGGGTGCCGGAGGTGTCGATCCTGATCGACGACGCCGACTTCGGTATCCGTACCGACGGCAACGGTGAGTGGAGTTTTTCCATCCAGGATGAGGGCACCTACTCCGTTACCCCCGTCTTCCTCCACCACACCTTCATCCCCAGCGGGGCGGTAGCCGACCCCCAGAACATCCTGGTGGACAGCGACGTCATCGACATCGACTTTGAAAACACCACCACCGATTCCCTGCGTATCGTGGTCCAGGGCAGTTGCGGCACCAGTCTGGGCACCGAAACCAAGGTGACGGTAGCGGCCCGGGATCCCTTCTGCTACAACGTAGAGTACGATATCCCCGAAAGCGGAATCCTGACCCTCTACGACCTGCCGGCCCGGGAATACCGGGTACGGGTAACCGACGTGGCGAGCACGAACGTATTTGACCAGATCGGCAACAAACCCCTGATCGTGGACCTTACCGTCCGTGATACCGCGGAGCTGATCACGGAAAACGAAACCACCACCATCACGCCGGCCGTATTCGACACCCTGGCCAACGACTCAATCATTGTGGTACAGCCCGCCGATACCGTCCTGGCCGGATCCCTGGATACCCTGCGGGCGGAGGTGGAGCCGGAAGCGAGATTCATCTACCGGGCTCCCCTCATTATTTCTTCCAACCTGCACGAGGAAGCCCGGGTGCCGGCTTGCGCGGGTGCCCCGGGAATCCCGGAGTACATCATGGAGCAGGGAGAGAGCTACACCATCACCCTGGAGATCCGGGAGGACGTAAACGTCGACTGCTATCTGGATACGGGTTTCGTCAAGATCTACGATTTCATCTCCGACCGCGGCGGAGAGGCGATACGCCTGCCGATCCGCAACGGGCAGGTGATCTACACCATTGAACCCGGCGCGCCCAACCTGGCCACCAGCGGCGGCGTGCGCGACTACCAGAAGTTGCTCTACATCATCCCTGAGGTGGATTTTGCCGAGGCCACTCCGGTGGAGTACTGGGCCCTGGTGGAGGGCGTCAAGTCGAACACTCCAACCTTTATCAGCCGCACGCCGGATATCCCCATGCTGATCCTCCACGACCCGCCGGGCGACAACAGTTACGCCTACGTGGAAAAGGGAACGACCATTGAGGCCTTCACCACGGTGGAAACCGAGGTCGGCGGTTCCGCTGGCGGCTTCATCAACCTGCTGCTGGGCGCCAAATTCAAGACCCCCTTCAGCGGTCATGGTTTCGGTACCATCATCCGCTTTTCGGCCGAGGCCGGCCGCGACAACTTCAACCGCAGCGGCATCAAGACGACGATGACCTTCAACGAGACCTTCAAGACCTCGGACCTGGAGAACATCACCGGCCACGACGGCGACGTCTACGTGGGCGCGGCCTTCAACCAGGAGTTCTCTCTCTCCGAGTCGCTGACCTTCAACGAGGACAGTTGCCGGGCGCTGGTGGACATCATTCCCGCCATGGCCGACAACACCTACGCCACCACCTTCGTCTATACCGAGCAGCACATCCGCAACGTGCTGCTGCCCACCTTCGGCTTCCTGCGGGCCAACCTGCTGGACGACCAGGACTTCAACTCCCTGCCCCTGGTAGAACAGCTCCGGATCAATAACCTGATCGCCGACAGTCTTTCCTGGGAAAATATCCTGGCCAAGAACGATACGGCCCGGGGCGAAAATGCCGTCTTCCAGGAGAACATCAGCTTCAGCGCGGGGGCTTCCTACGCCGAGGACTGGGAGGAATCGGAATCCACCAGCGTATCCTACGAGTACAACCGTTTCGTCAATACTGAATTTGCCCTTGGAGCCAAGATCGACAACGAGGGTGGCATCTGGTTCGACAGCGAACTGGGGGTCATGGGCAAGTTCCGCTGGTCCACGACCAACGATTCGGGCAGTGAAACGACGAATACCCGCAAGGTGGGCTACGTGCTGGAGGATAACGACATCGGTGACTTTTTCAGCGTGGACATCCTGCGGGATACCAGCTACGACGTGCCGGCCTTTAACCTGAAACTCGGCACTACGAGCTGTCCCCAGGAACCCGGGACCCAGGCACGCGACCGACCCACCATCCTGATCCCGCGGCCCGAGCGCGACGACGTGCCCTCCGACGGCACGGCCACCTTCGCCTGTCAGATCACCAACTTCAGCGAGAGCCGGGAGACCCGGGAGTACCACGTACGTACCGTAAGTACCACGAATCCCGACGGGGCCATCCTGACCCTGGGCGGGCACCGGATCAATAACAGCCCGGCCTCCTTCTTCCTCGATTACGGGGAAACGATGACCCTGGAGCTGGCCGTACAGCGGGGCCCCCGTGCCAGCAACTACCGTGACATCGGCATCATGGTGTACCCCCCCTGTGAATACGAACTCTGGCAGGACAACGGCGTGCTCCGCAACGCGGATACTGCCTACATCAAGTTGCTGAATTTCTCGACGGAGTGTACCAATGTGAGCCTGCGCTTTCCCTTCGATAACTGGGTGGTCAATGCAGCCTCGCCCACGGAACTCAAAACCACCATGTCGGGCTACGACCTGAACAACGAAAGCTTCGAGTCGCTCAGCCTGGAGGTAAGCCGTGAGGGCGAGGGGTACGCAGAAGTGCTCAACGTATCCAAAGAAGACCTGGAAGGGGCCAACTACGATTACCGTCTTGACCTGACCAATTTCCCGGACGGGAAATACACCTTCCGGGCGGTGGCCTACTGCGGCGCGGAGGGGGTTACCTACTCCACCGAGAAGCGCGGTATTATCGACCGCAAGAGTCTGGCACCTTTCGGCTATCCCCAGCCGAGCGACGGCTTCCTGCGGCCCGGTGGGGAGGTGTCAGTGACCTTCGACAAGCCCATCGACTGCGCGTTCCCCGCCGTTGGCAACAACCCCGTCTTCCGGCTCACGCGCAGCGACACCGGAGAGGAGATACCGGTAACGGTGGGCTGTAGCGGCGACAAGGTGATTCTGCAAACCAGCCCCCCCCTGACCCAACGGCCCGAACTGGCGGGCGTGGTGCTCAATGCCCGCGTCGACAGCCTGGTGGACCTGAACGGCAACATCCAGAAGTACGCCACCGAATGGTCCTTCAAGGTGAATGCCCGGCCGGTCTTCTGGGATCCCTCACCCGTTACCTATACCGGCAAGGCCGGGGCTACCCACGTGGTTGAGGCCGTGCTGAAGAACAATTCCCTGTTGTCCAAGCCTTTTACCCTCGACCTGCTCGACAGCTCCGGAGTAGTTACCTACCCCGAGTGGCTTACGCCCCGCCGGATCAACGGCACCATCCTGCCCAACGCCGATGAGGTGCTTCGTTTTGACCTCGACCCCGACCTGACACCAGGTGTCTACACCGGCGAGATCGTGGCCCTGGTGGACGATGAGGCCGTGGCTACCCCCGTAACGGTGGAGCTGCTGGCCCAACCGGTCCACTGGCCGTTTGATCCCACCGCTTTCCAGTACAGCATGACGGTGGTGGCAACCTTCAGCCTGGATGGCACCGATGCATTGTTGTCCACCGACGAGCGCGACCTGGTCGGCGCCTTCGTCAACGGGGAAATCCGCGGGGTGACCAATATTGAATACGTTCCCTCCCTCAATCTTTACCGTGCCTTCCTGACCATTTACAGCAACGACGTGGGCGGCAATAACGGCGAAACGGTAACCTTCCGCTTCTGGCACGCCCTGAACGGGGTAGAGTACGGGGCGATCGAGCGGCTGACCTTCGTCACCGGGACCTCCCAAGGTTCCCCCGAGCAGCCGCTTATCCTTCACCCCGAGGGAATCTTCCAGGTTATTCCCCTGAACGTGGGATGGAACTGGATCTCGTTGAACGTAGCGACGGATAACATGACCCGGGAGCACCTCCTAGCCAGCATCGTCGGCGACCAGACGGCCAACGACGTGGTGATCAAGAGCCAGAGCAATATGTCGGTCCACGAGGCCGGCAAGACCTGGAGTGGCAACCTGAAAACGCTGGCCCTCGGCGAAGGCTATCTCCTCCACCTCAACAATCACCCCGATACCCTGAAGGTGGTGGGGCTGCCGAGCCCAACGCCCCTGGACGTAGCAGTGAGCCGCAACTGGAACTGGATCGGCTATCCCCAGCTGGAGCAACGTCCGGTAGACAGCGTACTGGCCGGGCTCAACGCAACCGCCGGCGACCAGCTCAAGGGGCAACGGATCTTCTCCATGTTCAACACCACGGCCGGTGGCTGGGTGGGCAACCTGCGGCAGTTCGTTCCCGGCAGCAGTTACAAGCTTCACCTGTCCCGGGCGGGTACCATCAGCTTCCCGGCGGCGAAGAGCCTGGACGAGGAGGTTGACCCCGGCTTGTTCGAACACAACCTCAGCGTGGTGGGTACCTTCGACCTGGCCGTGCTGGAGGAAGCCGCCTTCGGCCCCCTCGAGGTGATGGCCTATATCGGTGAAGAGTTGCGTGGCCGTGGGCCCCTGGAGCATTGTCCGACCGTAGACGCCTATCGCACCTTTTTGCTGGTACACGGCAATGCGGACGATTTTGACCGGCCGGTCACCTTCCGCATCGTCAATACCGACACTGAACTCGAATACATCGCGGACGGGGAGGCCATTCCCTTCTCCCCGGACCTGCTGATCGGAGACATCGACGAGCCCTATCCCTACCTCAGTCTGAGTACCTCATCCTACGACCCCCTGCCCGCCGGCTACGAACTGCTGGGTGCCGCCCCGAACCCGACGGCCGGTGAACTTACCATCACTTTCCGGATCCCCGTCCCGGAGGAAGTACGGATCACCATTACCGATCTGAACGGTCGCCCAATGGCCCCCGGGACCCGCAACGACTTCGCCGCCGGCCTGAACCGGCAGACGGTGGACCTGGGCGGACTTCCTGCGGGGATTTACTTCTACCGCCTAGAATCACCGGGCTTCAGCGTAGCGCGCAAGGTGGTGGTCCACTAGCCAGTTAAGCTGAACCCCATACGAGAGGCGTGACCGTGAGGGTTACGCCTCTTTTTTTGGGCAATGCATTATGTCCTCGGTACGCGGGAACGGACATGAGCTCCTTCCAGGGAGGATCATTAGCGATACTGAATCAGATGGGTAAAACAAACATATCCGCGGAACAAGGGGTAGTAGCTCTTCAACAACCCTGACTTATGCTACGCTATTTGTTGCTCGTCATCTGTTTGCTTATGCTCCAGATGACGCCGTTTGCCCAGACCACCATTCGCAAGTCCGACGACGATACCGAAAAAGTCTACCGCGTAAAACCACTCCCGGAACTGGCCGCCGCGGCAGCCGGGCTGGGCGTGACCATCTATGCCTTTCAGAAGATCAACGGGAAAGATGACTTCGACGCCAACGCCCTGGACCGGGAGGACGTCCCGGCTATCGACCGCTGGATCTTTCCGGAGAACACCGACCGCGTGTCCAAAGCCAGCGGAGCCAGCGATATCGGATTCTACGGCGGAATTGCCTTACCATTCGCGCTGTTCGTCCACCCCGATATCCGGCAGGACTGGTTCGACATCACAACGCTTTACTTACAGGCCCAGGCCCTGAATGGCCTGCTGTACGCCGCTACGCCAATTGGCCCGAGCGTAGTGGACCGGGTACGCCCTTCCGCCTATTACCCGGAGGCATTTGACGACGGCACTGCTCCGGGCAAGGACCTGAACGCCTTCTTCAGTGGTCACGTAAGTACTACCGCCACGGGTACCTTCTTCGCGGCCAAGGTGCTGTCCGATTACCATCCCGACTGGACCGGTGGCCAACGCGCGCTGCTTTTCGGAGCGGCCAGCATCCCGCCGCTTTACGTAGCCGTGCAGCGGGTGCGGGCCCTGCGCCATTTCCCCACCGATACTGTGGTCGGCTTCGGCATCGGCGCCGCCGTAGGCGTCCTCACCCCCCACATCCACAAACGGTGGCAGGAGAAGCACCGTTCTTCACTGGGCCTGAGCGCCTCCTTCGTGGGAGATGCGGGGGCGGTGGGTTTCGGACTGGTGTTCTAGGATACTCCGCAGCAGGATGGTAGGGTGGGGGAGACTACCACTAAATTGGAATAGCAGAGGTATCGCTTGACGCGATCAATGATCCGCCGCATTGCCGTACCACCAGTGCCCGAATTCATGCCCGGCCAGTCCGCTGTAGTAGTAGAGCAGATTACCGATAATGCCCAAGGCCGCGATGATTAATAGTAGTTTGATGTATTTCTTGGCGGATATAGAGTACATGGATGGGTAGGGTAGCGGTGGAAATTCTCCTATCCGGAGTATGGTAGAATTTGTTTGCGACGATAAAAGTCGGGCGGCTCAGTCTACAATAAGTAGACTGGCGAAGGCTTGTTGAATCTCGCCTTGTTACATGGCATCATGTTTCCCCCGGCACCTGCGCGCCGCCGCAAACTCCCGCCCCCCACGACGTGTTCCATCCCTTTAACCCCACCCCGAAACCAACCCGTTCCTATGGCCAGTCCCAATACGCCGGAAGTAAAATCGCCCCTTGTCCACCCCGAAATCGAGAAGGTAGAACTGAAGTACCTCACGATCCGGGAGTACAAGCAGCTGCGCTCCATCATGGAGAAGGCCTACGCCATGCTGCCCGACGCGGCCTGGTCGCGGGGGGAGATCAAGCAGCTCATCGAGCGGTTTCCGGAGGGGCAGATCGCCATCCACATCAACGGGCAGCTGGCGGGCTGTGCGCTGTCGATCATCGTGGACTACACCAAGTTCACCGACAACCACACCTACGAGGAAATTACCGGCAAGTACACCTTTGATACCCACGATCCGGAAGGGAACATCCTGTACGGCGTAGACGTGTTCGTGGCGCCCCAATTCCGCGGGCTGCGCCTCGGGCGGCGGATGTATGACTACCGCAAGGAGCTCTGTGAGGAGTGGAACCTGGAGGGCATCATGTTCGGCGGCCGGCTGCCGAAGTACTACGAGTACGCCGACGAGCTGACGCCCAAGCAGTACATCGACCGGGTGAAGTCGAAGGACATTCATGATCCCGTGCTGAATTTCCAGTTCGCCAACGACTTCGTGGTCAAGAAGATCATGAAGAACTACCTGGAGGGCGACCACGAAAGCAAGGAGTACGCCGCCCTGCTGATGTGGAACAACGTACTCTACACCGCCCCGACCCGCAAGGTGGGCACCGACAAGAGCGTGGTGCGCCTGGGACTGGTGCAGTGGCAAATGCGCCCCTACAGCGGCATGTCGGAGGTGCTGGAGCAGGCGGAGTACTTCGTCGATGCGGTGGCGGCCTACCGCTCCGATTTTGCCCTTTTTCCGGAGTTCTTCAACGCCCCCCTGATGGCGGCCTACAACGACCTGCCGGAGCCGGAGGCCATCCGCAAGCTGGCGGAATTCACCGAGCCGCTGGTCAAGAAGTTTTCGGAGTTCAGCATCTCCTACAACATCAACATCATCACGGGTTCCATGCCTTCGGTGGAGGACGGACAGCTCTTCAACGTGGGCTACCTCTGCAAGCGCGATGGTACGGTAGAGAAGTTCTACAAGCTGCACGTTACCCCCGACGAGGCCAAGGTGTGGGGCATGGTGGGCGGCCACCAACTCCGGGCCTTCGATACCGACTGTGGCAAGATTGGCATCCTGATCTGCTACGACGTGGAGTTCCCCGAACTGCCCCGTCTGTTGGCCGAACAGGGCGTCGACATCCTATTCGTCCCCTTCCTCACCGATACCCAGAACGGATACAGCCGGGTGCGCCACTGTGCCCAGGCGCGCGCCATCGAGAACGAGTGTTACGTGGCCATCGCCGGCTCCGTCGGTAACCTGCCCAAGGTGCACAATATGGACATTCAGTACGCCCAGTCGATGGTTTTCACTCCCTGCGACTTCGCCTTCCCCAGCAATGGCGTCAAGGCAGAAGCCACCCCGAACACGGAGATGATTTTGGTCGCCGACGTCGACCTGGACTTGCTCAAGGAACTGCACGTACACGGCAGCGTCCACAACCTGCGCGACCGGCGTACGGATGTGTATGACCTTTCGCTGCGGAAACGGAAAGGGTAGGGCGGACCGCCCACGCGCCGCGTGGGCAAAATCTGCGTTAATCCGCGAAACCGAATCTGTGGCCATCTGCGGTAACAAAAAGCAACACTGGTGAAGCACCAGTACCGCTTCGCTTCCTGCGGAATCTTGCGGGTAGGTTCTCGCGGATTACACGGATTGGGTCGCAGATTTCTATGGGTAGTGGCCCACTTCTCAATTGTTGACTTCCACTCGGCGAGAGAGTACCGCCCCCGCGGACCGCCCACGCGCCGCGCAGACAGAATCCGCGGTAACAAAACGACCTACACCAGCCGCGTCCCCCCGGTAGCCGTAAGCTTGCGGAACAGCGACTGAATCCGTTCCAGCACCGACTCCCCGTGCTTGTTCACGATCTCCCGGCCGTCGATGGCGCTCACCCGGGTGAGTTCTCCCATGGTGCCGGTGGTGAAGACCTCGTCGGCGACGTAGAATTCGGTGGTCGACAGCCGGGCTTCCTCGCAGGGGATGCCGTGGTCGTGGCAGAGTTGCAGCACCGTGGCCCGGGTGATGCCGGGCAGGCAGTAGTCGGCCCAGGGCGTCCGCACCTTGCCGCGGCGGATGAGGAATACGTTTACGCCGTTGGCTTCCGCGACGAAGCCGTCCTTGTCGAGCATCAGGCCGGCGTCGGCCCCGGCGTGGTTGGCTTCGATCTTGGCCAGGATGTTGTTGATCAGGTTGTTGTGGTGCACCTTGCTGTCGATGCTCATGGCACTGTTGCGGCGCACCGAGCTGGTGGAGAGGGTGATTGAGGCCGGGTAAACCGGGGGCTTGTGTTCGGCCAGGACGATGAGGGTGCAGCCCCGCTGGTTGAGGCGGGGGTCCATACCGGAGGTGATCTTCTCGCCGCGGGTGAGGGTGAGCCGGATGTGGACGTCGTTGTGCATGTTATTCGCCTCCAGGGTTTGCCGGATGGCGTCGACTACGGTCTCCCGACTGGGGACGTTCTGGAACCACAGGGCGTGGGCGGAGTCGAACAGGCGGTCGAGGTGGGCGTCCAGGCTGAATACCCGGCCGTCGTAGACCCGCAGTCCCTCCCAGACGGCGTCGCCACCCTGTACGCTGCTGTCGAAGACGCTTACCCGGGCTTCCGAACGGGGCAGCAGCCGGCCGTCGATGTAAACCTGGATGTTTTCGTTGGCGGGGTTGAATCCTTGGAGCATGGGGAGGGATTAAAGGGCGTGTTGCAGCAGCCGCTGGTAGATGGGGTGGCACACCTCGGCTACCGTCGCGAGGTTGGGGGGGAGTTCGATGACTTTCTTCGGGCGGGGCTCGAATCCGGCGCTGCGGTGAACGCCGGCGTACCAGTGGTCGGCCCAGGCCCCGTCGTAGGGTTTGGGTCCGGGTTCCCACTGCAGCATGGCGGGGTCAAATGGCAGGTCGAGGCGGTCGCAGAGACGTTCTAGCACGCCCGGCGGATCGTCCAGCAGGCGGCCGGCGTCGACGACTGCGGTAAGGCTGCCCGTCACGGTAAGTCGGTTGAAGAGGTCGCCCTGCTGGGGCAGGCCCACGTCCGCGGCGGTCACCCGGTCGACCACCCGGCCGAAGGAGGCCAGGATCTCGTCGGGGTCGCGGATCAGCAGTACGTTGGACATGGCGTAAAGGAAGGCCGGATCCAGGTCCACCAGGTGGTGGGTCATCTGCTTGAACACCACGTTTTCGGTGCCGTAGTCGTGGTTTTTCAGTGTATCAACCACCCTGGCCCCGTCGTTCTCCTGGCTGGCTAGCACGGCTTCCCGGGCGGGGTGTTCGGCTTCCGTGGGCTGGTGGGTGAGGTAGTGGGCGTAGAGGGGTTCGTCGACTACCGTGGTATCCGGTCGCTGGGCGAAAGAATACATCAAGGCCGTACTAATATTACGCGGCGATGACCACAGGTTGATGCGTCGGCGGGTTCTCATGTCATGGGTAAGAAAGACAAGAAATTCAAGAAAAAAGAAAAGGGCAAGAAAAAGAAATGCTGCGAGAAGTACATCCGCAAGGGTAAGTATTGCAAGCGTTGCCCGCTGGCCCCGGATTAATCCGGCCGGTCCCCCGAAAACCGGTTTGTAAAACCACCGGCCAACCCCTAGTTTTGAAGCGACCTACAAACGTGTCAATACCACTACGGTGTGAATGAACAGGATTTTAATTCAGTGGTAATCCACCCCCAATCGACTACGGTTGGGGGTTTTCATTTTTTAGCGGTGCGCGCGGGGGTTCCGACAACCAAAGCCCCCGGCGGCCTATTTACCCACCATGTACGCTTCCCTTCGCGCCGCCGCCGCCGACCTTGAACGCACCGGTCAGCTCATCCGCATCTCCGAGACCGTCGACCCCGACCTGGAAATGGCCGAGATCCACCGTCAGGTGTTCGACCGCCGGGGGCCGGCCATCCTATTTGAGCGGGTGAAGGGCAGCCCCTTCCAGGCGATCTCCAACGTGTACGGCACCCCCGAGCGAACCGATTTCCTGTTCCGCAAAACCCTGCCCGCCGTTCAGAAGGTGGTGGAGCTCAAGGCCGATCCGGCCAGCTTCGCCAAGGATCCCCTGCGCTACGCGGGCAGCCCCCTCACGGCGCTGTCCGCCCTGCCGCGCCGGCACCTGCGCCCCGCCGTCAAATACGCCCGCACCACCATCGACCAGCTTCCCCTGGTTAAGTCGTGGCCCATGGACGGGGGCGCCTTCGTGACCCTGCCCCAGGTGTGTACCCTGCCACCGGGTAGTCGCAAGCCCATGGAAAGCAACATTGGCATGTACCGTATCCAGCTCACCGGCAACGACTACCGGCTCAATGAGGAGGTGGGCCTCCACTACCAGCTGCACCGCGGCATCGGCGTCCACCATACGGAATACAACCGCTCGGACGCCCCTTTCCGCTGCTCCGTCTTCGTGGGCGGCCCGCCGAGCCACGCCTTCAGTGCCATCATGCCGCTGCCGGAGGGGCTCAGTGAGATGACCTTCGCCGGCATGCTGGCCGGGCGCCGCTTCGGTTACGCCTGGGACCGCGACTGGCTGCTCTCCGCCGACGCCGATTTCGTCATTACCGGCACCATCCGCAAGGGAGAGAAGAAGCCGGAGGGCCCCTTCGGCGATCACCTGGGCTACTACTCCCTGGAGCACGATTTTCCGGTCATGGACGTGGAGGCCGTCTGGCACCGCAAGGACCCCCTGTGGCACTTCACCGTGGTGGGCCGCCCGCCGGCCGAGGATTCCAGCTTCGGCTACCTCATCCACAAGATCGTCAAGAAGCTTACGCCCGGGGAGTTCCCCGGCATCCGGCAGATCAACGCCGTGGACGAGGCCGGCGTCCACCCCCTGCTGCTGGCCATCGGTTCGGAGCGCTACATGCCCTTCCGCGAGCGGGTGCCGGAGGAGATCATCACCCAGGCCAACCGCATCCTGGGCAGTGGGCAGACGAGCCTGGCGAAGTACTGCCTGATCGCCGCCGACGAGGACGACCCCGCCCTGAACGCCGACGACCAGCCGGGCTTCTTTCGCCACCTGCTCGAGCGCTTTGACCCCACCCGCGACCTGCACTTCCAGACGCGGACCACCATTGATACCCTGGACTACTCGGGCTCGGGCTGGAACGCGGGTTCCAAGCTCATCTGGGCCTGCCGGGGGGATCGCCGGCGGGAGCTGTCCGCCACCGTGCCGGATGCCCTGGAACTGGCACCGGGCTTCGGGCGGCCGCGGGTGGTCGCTCCGGGTATTCTGGCCGTTCAAGGTCCCGCCTTCACCGAGGAAACCGGCTACGCTTCCCTGCAACCCTTCCTGCGGCAGCGCGCGGGTGCCGAGCTACTCGCCCGGGTGCCCTTGATTGTCGTGTGCGACGACAGCGAGTTTCTGGCGGCCAGCTTCGCCAATTTCGTCTGGGTCACCTTTACCCGCAGCAACCCCAGCCACGACGTCCACGGCGTGGATGCCTTCACCGAGCACAAGCACTGGGGCTGCCGTGGGCCAGTCGTGATCGACGCCCGCATAAAGCCATGGCATGCCCCCGGCCTGGTGCCCGACCCGGCCGTGCAGGAGCGGGCGGCGGCCATCGTGGACCGGTATTTGCCGTAGTGCGCCATCCTGATCGGAATAGGGTAGAAGCTGGACTGAAAAATTACTGGTGCCCACCTACATGCGATAATTACGCCGGCTGCAATAATGGCTCCGGCACTTGCATCGGGTCCCGGGTATCGTTGGTATTTTGACTTTACATGGTTAAGTTTGTGAGGGTACGCGGCCATTCGGTGGGCCGCCAGCGCAATGGCAGCAAGACTATTGTCGTCCGTTCGCGTACAAATAGTCGGTGCAGTTAGTACTGCAACCGCTCGGCCGTGGACCGTCCTTTAAGTTCCAGGGTAATACTCACCACCAACACCTTTGAATGAATTTTCATAAGACACTTTTCCTCACCTTTTTACTTATCGCCATGCTGCCCTCCGGGGTAAATGGCCAGCAAAGCGAAGACTACTTCGCGATCCAAGCCTGGTCTCCTGTGCCTGAACCCTATGTAGCCAACGCTACCGCCCTCGATCTCGGAGCGGATGGGGATCTGGACATTGTATACCCCAACCGCAATGAACTGACGGTGCTCGAAAACGACGGCGCCGGAAATTTTACCCAACGACCAGGCCTGCGCACCCTCGATCCGGACCTGCCGATTGATTGGCCCCGGGACCTTGCCGTGGCTGATTTCAATGGCGACGGGATTGATGACCTGTTTATCGCCGACCACGGTGACGAGCCCGCCGGTGTACCCTTTGAAGACTGGCCGGGGGGGCAGAGCCACCTTTTTCTGCAGACGGCGGAGGGGAAGCTGGTGGACGTTACGGCAGACCGCCTGCCCCGGGAAACTTCATTTACCCACGCGACCGCCGTCGGGGACGTCACTGGTGACGGAGCGCCGGACATTTTTCTTGCTAGTTACGTCAACATCGGTAGCCACCCGGAGGCACGCTTCTATATCAACGATGGGACGGGGCACTTCAGCTCGGAACCGTCACGCATTCCCCACCACCTGCGTCAAAACTACCCCTCCGCGGAGCTTGCCGACATTGATCTCGACGGGGACCTCGACCTCATTCTGGGGGGCAACCCGGTTCAGGCCCGCGATGCCCTCCTCCTGAATGACGGCAGCGGGCAGTTCAGCCTGGCCACCGAAACGGCCCTGCCGCTGCGCTTCGCCGATAGTGAAATTCCGGCGGGTGACTGGCGAAAGAGCGAGTGGGCCACGTGGAATATCGAGGCGGCCGACTTCAATGCCGACGGGTATCCCGATCTGGTCATGGGAACCTTGTTCGACCGGTCATCGACCCAAC
The DNA here is from genome assembly GCF_002631205.1 of Neolewinella marina. Lineage (GTDB taxonomy): Bacteria > Bacteroidota > Bacteroidia > Chitinophagales > Saprospiraceae > Neolewinella > Neolewinella marina. Next base: position 261,816 of record NZ_PDLO01000002.1, on the reverse strand, counting down.
ACCCGAACTCCAATCCAGGGCTCGAAACGCGGATCCAGCTCCTGCTTAACCAGCGGGACGGCACCTTTCGCGACGCCACGGAACTGGTGGACCAGGACCTGGCTGCCGTCGCGGGCTATAATTCACCCTGGGTACTGTTTTCGTACCCCACTGACCTTAACGACGACGGCTTTACCGACCTGGTCGTAAATGTCTGGAACGGGGGGACGCGTCTGTTCTACAATGACCGGGGCCAACGGTTTATCGACAAATCGGAACTAATCCCCCAGCTGGTTGATTCCTGGACCCTTGCCCTTCCCGGCGACTTTACCGGCGATGGGGCTATTGACCTGGCCGTGCTTGTCGACCGAGGGGAGGGACCGTACCTGGCCGTCAACAAGCAAGCTTTCAGTACGGCCGCAACCAACCCTGAGGGCCCCCAACTTTCCGCCTTGGAGGCCTTCCCCAACCCCGGTCGCTCGTCGACGACTATCCGGTATTCCGTGCAGTCACCCGGTAAGGTTACCATCGAGGTGTTTGACCTGCTCGGCCAAAGGGTTGCCACGCTTGCCGACGGCCGGCACGGGGCGGGGGAGCATAGTATCAGGCTCGCGGCGCCTGGACTGGCGGACGGCGAATACGTAGTGACAATGACCACCCAAACGGGCGTAAGTTCAGTACGGGTGTCTTTGGTACGTTAAGCCGGGATATGGCCGGAGACCAGGCGCGATATCGGCATCCAGGGTGAATCAACGGATGTGTAAGTGGTCCAGTCGGTAATTTCCGGGTTGATCGCTGCTACAGGCCGCCGACCGGACTGGCACCCAACAGGCAGTTGCAGGAATGGATTATTGCCATCGTAGACCGGTATTTGCCGTAGACCGCCGGTCTGGTCAACCCGCGGACAGGTACCGTCGTATATCTAGCATGATCAGTTATCCCGAAGCCCTATCTCGCGTGCTGCAGCAGTCCTTCGACTGGGGCGTGGAGCGCGTGGCCCTGTCCCGCTCCGGTGGCCGAGTACTGCGTCAGCGGGTATACGCCGACCGCGACCAGCCGCCTTTCGACCGGGTAGCCATGGACGGAATTGCCTACGACTACAGCGCCTACGCCGCCGGGCAGCGGCGCTTTCCGGTGGCCCACTTGGCCCCCGCGGGCCGCGCCCCCCGCCCCCTGGAAGACCCCGGCAAATGCGTGGAAGTGATGACGGGCGCGCCCCTCCCCCCCGGCACCACCACCGTGATCCGCTACGAAGACCTCCAACGGGAGGGGGAAGCTTTCCTGCTGCCCGACGGCCTGACCGACGGCAACAGCATTCACCGCCGCGGTAGCGACGCCCGGGCCGAAACCCTGATGATGGAACCCGGCCGGGTCATTGGTCCGGCGGAACTGGCGGTACTGGCTACCTACGGCGTCACCAAGGTGGCCGTAAGCCGGCGGCCCCGCGTGGCCATTGCCTCTACCGGCGATGAAGTAATCGATCCGGGCGTACCCCCCGAACCCCACCAGATCCGCAGTTCAAATGTCTACCAGCTCGCCGGACTCTTCCGCGCGGTGAGCATAGAGCCTACTCTCGGCCACCTGCCCGACGCCGCCGACCAGGGACAGGCCATCCTGAAGGCTCTGCTCAAGGACCATGACCTGCTGCTGCTCAGCGGCGGCGTATCCAAGGGCAAACTGGACCACGTACCCGACTGGCTCGCCGCGGCCGGGGTCGAGTGCCTCTTCCACCGGGTGGCCCAGCGCCCCGGCAAACCCCTCTGGGTAGGCCGCTCCACCGGAACGATGGTTTTCGCCCTGCCCGGCAACCCCGTTTCCAGCCTGGTCGGGGCGGTGGCCTACGTCGGCCCCTGGCTGCGCCGGCAACTGGGGCTGACCGAACCCCGCACCGAAGTCGCCCTCGCGGAGGCGGTTGAATTTGCCCCGGAACTGACGCTGTTTCGCGCGGTGAGGGTTTCTCCAGCTGGTGGGCGCTACCTTGCCCATCCCGTTACGAGTGGGGGGAGCGGTGATCTGGTCAGCCTGCTGCGGACCGACGGCTTTGCCGTATTGCCGCCCGACCGGACGGTCTTTTCCGCCGGAGAATGTTGCCCTTACCTGCCCCTGCGGCTTTAAGCCAGACTACCATGCACCAGAAACACCCCAAGATCGCCCGTCCCGCCCTGGGCCACTACGCCCGGACGGAATTTGCCTTCCTTGGATCCACCTGCGCCCGCATGGAAGCGATCATGCTGCGGTGGGCCGACGCCCTGTCGGACAGCTACCGTTGCCTCACCGTCACCGGTGAGCACCAGGAGCCCGAAGTCGCCACCGCCCTGCGCCACGACCGCAAGGCGTTCACCTCTCCCCGCCAGAACTGGAATGAGTTCGACGACCACCTGCTGGGCAGTACCTACGACCTGGCCCTCGTCAACGGCAACCATTACCCGGCCAGCCAGCAGATCGTCTTCGTGGATGCGGGCAAGGCCGGTACCCTCGAGCGCCGCCGCGAACAGGTGACCGACGTGCTGGCCGTGGTGTACGTAAGCGGAGAGCTGCCCGACTGGCTCCCGGCGGATGCCCCCGTTGTCCCCCTGGAGCGGGTAGACGACCTCCTGCCCCGGATCGCGGAAGCCCTGCAGCAGGCCATACCGCCCCTGAAGGCCCTGATTTTGGCTGGTGGGCGCAGCCAGCGAATGGGCGAGGACAAGAGCCAGATCGTGTACCGCAACGGGCAGAAGGAGGTGGACCGCCTCGCCGCCCTATGTGCCGATCTTAACATCCCCGCTTTTGTAGCGATCCGCGACGAAGGGGACAGTGGCCGCTTTTCTCAACCTACGGTCGCCGACCGCTTCCTAGGCCTGGGCCCGGCCGGAGCTATCGCGTCGGCCTTCCTCACCGACCCGGACGCCGCCTGGCTGATCCTGGCCTGCGACCTGCCGCTGCTGGAGGCACCCATCGTGCGTCGCCTGGTGGAGGCCCGCCGCCCCGACCGGGTGGCCACCGCCCTGCGCGGGGCCGGACGCGAATGGCCCGAACCCCTGGTGGCCATCTACGAACCCCGTGCCTACCAACGCTTGCTGCAATTCCTGGCGCTGGGCTACTCCTGTCCGCGCAAGCTCCTGATCAACAGCGACACGGCCGTTATCGACCTGGAAGACAATTTGCCGCTGACCAATGCCAACACCCCAGAAGACCGGGAACGGGTCCGGGACTTATTAGGAGATCCTTCTACCGGTAAAGTGGGTGGGTGACCCGAGGGCATTCTGAATCATACCAGGGGGGTACGCCAAGGCGTCGAAGATCACTGAGTTCGCCCGTCCGTAAAGGGAGTGATAACGTCGAATATTCCGATTCGCACTACCTTTCGCGAATGGATCAACCCGAACAGGGCTCACAACTGACAGCCGCCTTTGCCGCATTCGACCGCGCCAACGCCGCCGACCCACGACTGGTGGACGACGGTGGGGAGAAGGTGCCCTACGAGTTGTTGTACGCCCGCCGGATGACGGAGGAACTGAACCGCTTCGCACCGGATGCTTCCGTTGCCCTGCAACTTGCCGCCCGGGCTCAGCACCTGGAACGCTGGCGCAGCCCCCGGGAAGATTACCCCATGGACCGGGAGGGTTACCTGCGGTGGCGCACTGATCTGAAGCAGTTCCACGCCGCCCGGGCCCAAGAGATCCTGGCGGAAGTGGGCTACCCCCCGGAAGTGCAGGAGCGAGTGGCCTTCCTGCTACAGAAAAAGCGCCTGAAGCGCGACGCCGAGACCCAGACGCTGGAGGACGTGGTCTGTATCGTATTCCTGAAGCATTACGCCGCCGAATTCGCCGGTGAGCACCGCCACGGGAAGGTCATCGACATTCTTCACAAAACCCTGGGCAAGATGTCCGATCGGGGCCGGGCCGCCGCTCTGGAAGCCGAACTGCCGTCCGCCGTGCGGGGGATGGTTCTGGAAGCCATGGAAACCGAGTAGGGTATGGGTGAAAATCGCGTCTTCTCAAAACTCCGCAGCGCCCACCTGCTGGCGCTTGTGCTGATCGGCCTGGCCCTCGTCGGGGAGCTGCTCCTCGTCGACGGCTTTCTCGCCAACCAGAAAAAGGACGGTGAGATCATTAACGTGGCCGGCCGGCAGCGCATGCTCAGCCAGCGAATTGTAAAGGGGATTGCGATAAATCACCCGGAGGTAGAAGCCGACATCAGCGAATGGCAGGCGCGCCACGTGTGGCTGAAAGATGACCTGGAGGGTAATCCAGTACAACAAGATTTGCACGCCCTGGATAGCCTCGTCTACGCCCTTTCCCGCGCAGCACGGGACACCGCGGCGGGGGTGGAACAGGTCAACCTGCTGGCGGACGAGTTCCTCTCCGGGATGGACCGGATCGTCGATGAATTATCGGCCGCCGCAGCCGGCAAGGTGGATCGCGTGCAGACCCTCGACCGCTGGCTTACGGCCCTGACGCTCGGCCTGCTCCTGCTGGTGTTGTTGTTCATTTTTCCGCCGGTGGTCCGGCTGGTCCGCCGTCAATACGAGCACATAGACAGTGAACGCAGGGCCCAGGAAGCGGCGCGACATACGGCGGAGGAGGCGGTTGCCGAAAAGGAGGCCACCCTGCAGGAACTCTACGCCCTCTACGGCACCCTCGATAAGGTAACCCTGTACGCTTCCCTGAGTCGCGACGGTACGGTCGTTCATCTGAACAGGCAGTTTCGTGACCTGCTGGGCACGCCGGCTCCGGTCACCGGCCGCCCTTTCGCCGAAATCCTTAACCGGCAGGAAGAGCGACAGCTGCGGATGGCCGAGCTGCTGCAACAGGCATCCATTACACCCTGGCGGGGCCAATGGGCGGTAACCCTCGCATCCGGGGAGCAACGTTTCCTGGAGTTGTGTATCCTGCCCACCCGGCGCACCGGCGGGGAGGTCAACTTCATTGTGTTGGCGACCGACGTCACCGAGCAGCAGAAATCGGGGGAATAACCCGACAACCTTGGGGGACAATAAAACAATTTGGTTACTCCGCGGGGTTTATTTTTATAGCTCCGTTACCCGTTACCCCACCGCCCCTTGGCCACTCACATTATTCACCCCCGACAGTTTCTTGAGCCGGAAAACCTGGATGCCTTCCTGGAGCGGGGGTGGCGCCCCACGGGGCAGTCCATCTATACTTCCGATTACTTGCGGACGGACGACGACGAACTCCACGGTTGCCTGCAGATCCGCCTGCCGCTGGAAGGGTTCTCCTTTAAAAAACGTCACCGCAAATTGCTGCGGCGCAACAAGCAGCGGTTCCGACTGAGCTACGAGCAGGCTGGCCAGCCGGATGAGGAATTGTTGCGCGTCAACCGGCTGTACATGGCCGAGCACCCGGAAAAGACCCGCGAGGACCTGGAGTACAACGTCTTCAGCGAGGACGGGCAACAGGTACTGGATACCCGAGTGCTGCGCATCTATGACGGTGATCGCTTGGTTGCCTTCAGCTACTTTGACGTGGGCCGCCGGGTGATGTACACCAAGGCCGGCATCTACGATCCCGCCTACGCCGACGCCAGTCTGGGACTGTACACCATGCTGCTGGAAGTCGAGCTCGGACTGGAGGCCGGATTGGCGTACTACTATCCGGGCTACTATTCCCCGACCTTCTCCGCCTTCGACTACAAGCTGCGGCTGGGCCCGATGGAATACCGCGACATCCCCACCGGGCAGTGGCGCCCGCATTCACTGGCTCCGGGAGTGGCGCCCGCCGACCCCCTGGCCATCAACCGCGAACGGCTGCAGGAGGCCCAGCAAGCCCTGGCCACGGCCGGCGTGCGGGCCCAGTTCCGGGAATATCCTTCCTTCACCGGGCGGTTCCGTCCGGTACAGCAGGGCGAAAACATCATGCTCGACGCTCCCCAGCTCCTGCTCATCGGCCGCCCGCTGCCCCTGGAATTCTATTTCGTCCTCACCTACGACAACGAAGTGCAGCGGTACCGCTACGACGTAGTACGCACCGCAAATCTTTACGACATGCGGGTGCAGGTGCTCAGTAAAAAGGGGACCCCCCGCTTTACTACTCCCGTGGTGGTACACAACCGAATCCTGGAGTCGGACCTCCTTCCACTGATCGTCCGAAAAGTCTCTGAACGGGTAGACGGCAGTACCAAAGCCTAACCGTTACCTTTGGCGCTCATACGTAAACGAAAACCATATGAGCACCCAACTTCTTGCCGGCAAGCGCGGCGTCATCTTCGGAGCCCTCGATAACCAAAGCATCGCCTGGCAGGTCGCCGAGGTCTGTGCGGAGATGGGCGCTACCTTCACCCTCACCAATGCCCCCGTGGCCCTGCGTTTCGGCAGCCTCAACGAGTTGGCCGAGCGGCTGAACGCCGAGGTGATCCCGGCCGACGCCACCAGCATCGAAGACCTGGAAAATCTCTTCACCCGTTCCGAGGAGGTGCTGGGTGGCAAGATCGACTTCGTCCTTCACGCCATCGGGATGTCGCTCAACGTACGCAAGGGCAAGGAATACACCGACCTGAAGCACGACTGGATGCTGAAGACTTTCGACATCAGCGCCGTAAGCTTCCACAAGATGTGTCAGGTGCTCTACAAGGGCGATCATATGGCGGACTGGGGCAGCATCCTGGGCCTCACCTACATCGCCGCCCAGCGCACCTTCCCGGACTACAGCGAAATGGCCGAATCCAAGGCCCTGCTGGAAAGCTTCGCCCGCAGCTTCGGCTACCACTTCGGCGAGAAGAACCACGTACGGGTGAATACCATCAGCCAGTCGCCCACCATGACCACCGCCGGCAAGGGCGTCAAGGGCTTCACGGAGTTCTTCGACTACGCCGACAATATGTCGCCCCTCGGCAACGCCTCCGCCCGCGCCTGCGGGGAGTACTGCGCCACCCTGTTCAGCGACCTGACCCGCTACGTCACGATGCAGAACCTCTTCCACGACGGAGGATTCAGCAGCATGGGCATGAATCCCAAGGCGCTGAAGTAACCGCCAGGTCCGCCGCCGCCGCCCCCCCCCCCCGCTCACCCGTCGGATGGGGGCGGCGGCAGACGGATCGCGGCTGAATTTCGTTTAAATCCCCATGACCAGAATCCTGCGCCACAGTTCCCTGCTGCTCCTGCTGTTGTTGCTCGGCACCAGCGTCCGCGCCCAGATTCTGGATCCCAGCGATACCGGAGAACTGGACCCGGACGATCCGGATTACGACGCCGCCTCCGCCCGCCGTGGCCGGCCCCAGGACCAGCGTCTGGTCGCGCCGGATACCTTCGGGATTTTCCTCTACCGGGTCGACAATCCGAACCGCGAAACCCGCTTCTCCGACAGCCTGCTCAACGGCTTTCAGCAGTACGCCCCGGACCGGGCCGTGGACTTCGACTACGCCACCCTGGGACAGCTGGGGTCGGCAGCCTACCCCCTGCGCTACCGCCCGGAACACCGCCGCGGCCTGGAGGTAGGCTTCCGGCAGTTCGACCTGTACAAGGTGGACGCGGAAAACCTCGACTTCTACCGCCTCGAGCGACCCTTCACCTACTTGGAATACCTGCGCGGCAGCGAGCAGAATGACGGGTTGATAAACGCCCGGTTCAGTCGCAACTTCGCCGACGGGGTAAACCTCCTGCTGAACTACGAACGCATCTTTCAGGTCGGGGACCAGGACCAGTATCCGGGTGCCCGGGTACGCAATACCCACGTCGGGGTGGGGGTGTCCGTCCGTCCCCTGGGGAGCCGCTACAGCGGATTCTTCAGCTATGCGGCCAATACTTTTGAGGAGGAGCAGAACGGCGGCATTGCCAACTTCGGCGAGACGGAGGACTTCGGGGAGATCGACAACCTCGCCCAGCTGCGGCCCTTCCTGGCCAGTACCTATTTGCGACACGCTTACCGGGAGTTTGCCGCTACCCAGTACCTGCAGTTCGGGGCGGCTACCGATACCCTGACGGGGCGGGAGCGGCGGGCCTTCACCCTGAAGCACCAGTTTAAGGTCGACCGCCAGCAGTACCGCATGACGAGTGAGCGGACGGACACCGATACCAGCTTTTATCTCCTATACCCCGAGCTTGACTTTGACGCCCGCGGACTGCGCAACCGCATCACCCACGACCTGGTCAGTAACGAGGTGGGCTTCTCGACCTTCCGCCGCGGACAGTCGGCCAGCCGTGAGACCGTGCAGCGCGACGTCCTCGAGGCCAGCCTGACCCACCAGTGGCACCGGCTGGGGGGCGACCGCGGCGACAGTACCGTCAACTTCCTCCTGGCCAACGCCGGCGTCGGGCTGCGGCCCAGCGACCGCCTGCAGTTGTTCGTGGAGGGGCAGCTGAACCTCATCGGACAGATCGGCGACTACCGCGTAGCGGCCACCGGCGAACTCGATCTCGGCCGGGCCGGCAAACTGGAACTCGGGGCCGTCAACCAGCTCTATTCCCCCGACCTGGTCCAACGTACTTATTACCTCAACGACCGGATGCTTTACGACCGCGACTTCGGCAAGACGCTGGAGTTGCGGGTAGAAGGGGCCTACACCCTGCCTTTCGTGGGCGTACGCGCCGGACTGGCCTACAGCGTGCTCACGAACTACATCTATTTCGACGAGGCGGGCCTGCCCCAGCAGAGCAACGGACCCCACAGCATACTGCAGCTTACGGCAGAGCGCGATCTGGCCTTCGGCAGCTACCGGCTGGACAACCGGCTGCTGCTGCAACGGGCCGATGCGACCGTATTCCGCTTGCCAGAACTGTACGGTGAACACAGCCTGTATTACGCGGGAAAATGGTTTGGCGTACTGAATGTGAACCTGGGCGTGGACGTCCGCTATGCCTCGGGCTATCGGCCCTACTACTACAATCCGGTACTACAGCGTTTTCAGCTGCAGGAGCGGCAAGCGACAAATTTCTACGTACAGGTAGACCCCTTCTTCAGCCTGCGGGTCACCCGGTTTCGATTTTTTGTCCGCTACATCCAGGCGCAGACCCTGATCAACGACCAGTTATTGTACCTGACGGCCCAGCACCCGTATCCGGACGCTGCCCTGCGACTGGGCGCCAGCTGGCGGCTGCTCGACTAGGGGCAAAAAAAAGAACCTCCTGACCCGCATAATGGGGTCGGAGGCTCACTTTACACTCACTAGTATATATGAAACTTAATCAACTACCTGCCTAACTACGGCAGAATGCTTTTTGTTACAAAAGCGCACAGTTTTTTTGATCTCTTTAACATTTTTCTTATTTGCGGACGATGGCCGGTAATTTCCCCGTCTTGGTACGGAACATTTTCCACCAGAAGCCCGGCTTAACCAACTGCTTGCGCAATTCGAAGTCGGTGTACATTCTACAGAGTAGTTCGATGACCTTAGGGTTGGCCGCGACGATGCCGGTAAGGAAATTTGTTATCCATTTATACTGCATAATCTGCTGCAGGCGGTAGCTCAGCCGGAGTTCGGTGCGCAGTACCCGTTCGATCCGCACGTCGTAGGCCGCCAGGAAAGCCGCGTCGAAGCGGTTTTCCGCCACGCACTTCTCGGCCAGCTCCGCGGCGATAAAGCCTGAATAGACGGCATTCCCGATCCCTTCCCCGGTGAGGGGGTCGATGAGGTGACCGGCATCACCCGTAAGCAGGTAATGGTCGCCCGAGAGGGTGCGGTCCTTGGAACCCAGGGGCAGTCCGTACCCCACCGTGGGGGTGATCTGCTCCGCGCCGCGGAAGCGGTCGCGGAACTGCTCCGAGGCCACGATGGCGTCGAGTTCCCGGCGCAGGTTGAGTCCCTTCTTCTTCACGATGTCGGAGCGCATGCCGAGTCCCACGTTGGCCTCCCCGTTCGGCAGGGGAAAGATCCAGAAGTAACCGGGGTTATAGTCGTCCAGGAAGTGGAGTTCGATGAAGTTGTCCGGGTGAAAGCCCGTCACGCCCCGGTAGTAGGCCCGCACGGCGGCGGCGTGGTGGTCCTTGTCGGTGTCGAGGCCTGCTTCGTGGCGGCTGAACTTGCTATGGGCCCCGCTGCCGTCGATGAGGAGCTGGCAGTCCCACGTCTCTCCGCTTTTAGCCCGCAGGTGGTAGCCTTGCCCGTTGCGTTCGGTAGCGACGATCTCCGTTTCCAGTCGCAGGTCGATGTCGGGCCGGCGGCGCACTTCCTCGATCAGGAAGGCATCGAAGTCGATGCGCTTGCTCACGTAGCCCGGAGCCTCGTCGGGAATGCGTTCGTAACCCACCTTAAAGGGCAGTTCGATGAGTTTGCGGCTGGGGGGGTAAAAGCGGATGCCCCACACGTCGGCCGGGGTGAAGCGGCGGCGGAAGCGGTCCATGATGGCCGGATCCAGGCGGTTGAGCAGGGTGGGGACCTTGCCGGAAATCGCATCGCCGCACACCTTGTCGCGTGGGAAGGAGGCCTTGTCGATGAGGACGCTGGGGATGCCCAGGTAAGAAAGCCGCAGGGCGGTGGCGGCACCGGCGGGCCCGGCACCAACGATCACGATGGGGGTTGAAGACATGGCGGCAAAGGTAAGCCAGGGCGGTGGGGAGTGCGGGCATTCCGTGGGGGCGCGGCCGCGGGTGCCGGGGTAATAGGTACATCCAACCAAAATATCCGGGGAAAACTTGTGTAGTCCCTTAAAAACCCGGAATTTATAGAGGCTGCATATGCTTCCTGACCGGTGGTATTTGGGTAGGAAGTGCGCAGCGCGCTTACGAACACTATGAGAAATGGTCAGGAAAATCAACTCCCTGGTCCGTAACTGCCTCTTGGCAGCCTTCACGGTCCTTCCCCTAATTGCCTTTGGACAGGTAGAAACCGAGCCCAATAACAGCCTGAATGCCGCGGATGATCTCGCGGCTGCATCGTCGCTGCTGGGTACCGTGGGCTGCTCTGCCGTCGATCGCGACGATTACTTCACCACGGAACTTCCCGGTGACGGGACGGTCCGCCTGCGGGTTACGTATACGAACACCAGCGGGAATGCGGGTGCGGATGCCGTAGCCTACGTCTACGACGCCAACGGCAGTCTGCTGGCCAGCCAGGCGCGCAACAACGTAGCCATCGGGGCCACGGTCACGGATACGATCTACGCCTACTCCCGGGCCAAGGGAAAAATGTACTTCCGGCTTAATTCCACCTTTTGCTTCGGCTATACCGTCAGTTACGATCTGCTGCCGCCGCCAACGGATGCAGATCCCGAACCGAACGACGACCGGTCTACCGCTGCCCCCGTGGCCCACCGGGAAGTCACGGAAGGGCGCATCGGTTACCTCAGTGGCTCGGGACAGGACAGGGAGGATTACTACCGGGCGATACTGCCCGACGACGGCACGGTACAGCTGACGATCACCTACGACAACACCAGCAATAATCCGGGCGCCGATGCCTCGGCCTACATCTACGACGGAGACGGCACCCTGCTGACCTCCCTGGCCACCAACAACGTAGGAGCGGGAAGTCAACAAACCGCCACCCTTACGGCCTACGGCCGGGGAAAGGATACGGTCTATTTCCGCGTGTACTCCACCTTCAGCTTCGGCTATACCCTCGAATACGAGCTGCTGCCCCCGCCCACCGCCGGCGACCCGGAGCCGAACGACCGGCGGGAAACGGCGGCCGCCCTGCCACTCTCCACCCTCACCGAGGGGCGCATCGGCTACCTGTACGCGACTACCCAGGACCGGGAGGACTACTTCAAGACCACACTTTCGGACGATGGCACGGTACGGCTGATCGTCACCTACCTCAACACCAGCAACAATTCCGGTGCCGACGCCTCAGCCTACATCTACGCCGCCAATGGTACGCTGCTGCGCTCCAGCGCGACGAACAACGTGGCCGCCGGCGACAGCAGAACCGACACCCTCTACGCCCCCGGGCGGGCGCAGGATGTCGTGTATTTCCGCATCTATTCCACCTTCAGCTTCGGCTACCGCCTGCGGGTGGATGTGCTGGAGCCGGAAACCGGCGGCGACCAGGAGCCCAACGACGATCGGGCCACCGCGGCATTGCTGCCCTATAACCAGGAGACGGAGGGCCGCATTGGCTTCAGTAGCGGCACCGGACAGGACCGGGAGGATTACTTCCGGGCGGTATTGCCGGACGATGGTACGGTGAAACTATCCGTCACCTACCTCAACGAAAGCGGCAACCCCGGGGCGGACGCTTCGGCCTACATCTACGACGGCGACGGCACCCTGCTGACGAGCGTGGCTACCAACAACGTTCCGGCCAGCGGGCAGGAGTCCGCCACCCTCTATGCCTACGGGCGCGCAAGGGATACTATGTATTTCCGCATTTACTCGACCTTCAGCTTTGGCTACAGGGTCACCTACGAAGTCCTGCCGCCGCCTACCGAGCCCGACCCCGAGCCCAACAACGACCGCTTCAACGCCTCGCCGATTGCTCACCGGGCGGCGACGGAGGGCCGCATTGGTTATTCAGATGCGACTTCCCAGGACCGGGAGGACTTCTACCAGGCCATCCTGCCCGACGACGGCTCGGTGCGCCTGACCATCACCTACGAGAACACAAGTAACAACCCCGGCGCGGATGCTTCAGCCTACATCTACGACGGTGACGGTACCCTGCTCACCAGCGCCGCGTCGAATAATGTAGCGGTGGACGGCAAGGCTACGGCTACCCTCATCGCCCACTGCCGGGCGCGGGATACCATCTACTTCCGCGTGTATTCCACCTTCAGCTTCGGCTACACCCTGGAGTATGAGCTGCTGCCCCCGCCGACTGCCGGCAACACAGAACCCAATGACACCCGGGAGCAGGCGGCCCCCATCCCCTACAACGAGAAAATTGAAGGCCGCATCGGCTACCTGACCGCCACCACCCAAGACCGGGAAGACTACTTCCAGGCGGTGCTGCCCGATGATGGTGCCGTACGGCTGATGGTCACCTACCACAACACCAGCGACAACGGAGGCGCCGATGCCTCAGCCTACATCTACGCAAAAAGCGGCACCCTCCTCACCAGCCGGGCCAACAACAACCAGCCGGTTACGGGGACCCGGACCGATACGCTATTCGCCTACGGGCGGGCGCGGGACACCGTTTTTTTCCGCATCTACTCCACCTTCTGTTTTGGATATGAACTGAAGTACGACCTGATCGAACCGCGCTTCGGGCCGGATCCGGAACCAAACAACACCAGGATGGAGGGAGCACCCGTCGGGAATTCCTTCGTGGGCCGGGTTGGTTTCCTCGGAGAAACTCAGGACCGGGAAGATTATTTCCGGCTCCAGAACGCGGACTTGGCTTCCTTCATGATCCACCTGGATTACGAGAACGAGAGCAACAATACCGGGGCAGACCTCTTCGTCCACCTCTACAACGGCCAGGGACGCATACTGAGGACGTTCCCCCTTATCAACCAACCGCTCGGTCCCCAACGCACCACCCTCGAGGTGGAGTGCCTCGATCCTGATGAAGTATACCTGCGGATCTCTTCCTCCTTCGCCTTCTCCTACCGGGTGCGGCTGGAGGTTATTGCCGAGCAGCCCCACGCGGAAATCGAGTACTCCCGCTTCGGCAACCGCTTCGCCTTCGTGGCCAACAGCCGGCGGGCGGAATCTATTCTGTGGGACTTCGACGACGGCAGCAGCAGTACCCAGCGCTACCCGGTACGGGAGTTTCCGATCGGGGTGTACGACGTCACCCTCGCGGCGACCAACGAAGCCTGCGAAGAAACGGTGGTGACTACCGAGCAAATCCAGGTTACGGGGATTGAGTCGTATACGCCGCACTCCGCATCGATGTACGTGCCCAGCGGCTTCTTTGCCATTCGGGTATTCGGCGCCGGTTTCGGTGAAGGAACCGAAGTATCGCTTTCACGCGCAGGGGCCACTGTTGCTGCCGACCGGATTGGAATACCATCACCCGCCGAGCTTACGGCCATATTCCGCTTTGATCAGGCAGGCCCTGGTACCTATGACCTGCGCATCAAACTGGGCAACGGCGAGACCTTCGACTTTCCCAACGGGTTCACCATCATTCAGGATGATATTGATGAAGAAGTTGACCTGGACGTTGATATCTCCGGGCCGGCCAACATTCGAACCAACCGCTGGGCGAATTTCAGCCTGATGGTCACCAACAACCGGTCGAGGCTGGCCAATGGAGTAGTTGCCTGCATTGTCACGCCGCGAAACGTGGAGACGGACCTGATGGACATCGTCAAACGACGCTCCGGAAAGCTGCTGATCAAGGGTGATATGTGGAACCGGCTGACGATTGACCGCGAAGACTTTAATGAGGTATACTTCGACGGGGAGTTTGATCCGGACGTGGATACGGTGGAGGTAGATTACAACAGCGTCTACAACCACCTGGAAACCTATATGAAGGTAGATATTGACACCCTTTACGGCGACCCTTTCCGGGGGACGCTGCATATGCTTTACATCCCCCTGGTGCGGGGAAATGAAACCCGGCAGGTAACCTTCAAAATGCGGAGCCCAACGAGTCAGTCGCTTACGCTGGCAGGCTATGCCCTGCCCTTTACAATCCGGAACAACCCCATTAGCGGAGAAACCCTGGACTGGATACACGAAGGCGGAACCCAAGCCGCTGCCCTGGCCGGTGCCGCACCCCATCCCTGGCTGAAGGCCCTTGGCAAGGCAGCCGGGTATGTTGATATAGGATCCCAGATCGTATTCGCGGAAGGGGTCGATCTGTACTACGGGACCAATACGGCGGACGCGGAGTTCTACGCCAAGCAGGGCGTATCCCTTGGCGCGGAAGTATTCAATAACCACGGTCCCCAGTTCAAAAAAGGAAGTACGGGGGCCCAGGAGCGGGCGCTAGACTTTAATAAGCAAGCCAACCACTATGCCACGAATGCCAAGGTGGTGGAACGGCAGCTGAAGATTGGCAAGTTCCGCGAGGGAATGCAACAAGAACTTACCGACAAACTCAATCGCTACAAGAATGAAGTGGCCCGCCTGCGCGAGGCGGGGGCCACGGAGGAAGCCATTGATCTGGCAACCCTGGAATTTAAAAACTGGGCAAAGGGCCGCGGTATCGATATTACCAGCCGGGGAATTCAGTCGTTAATTGATTTTCCGGATGATACGGACGACAACCGGCCGAAACGGATCAACCGCCGGCGGGTACGATCCATCACCTCCCGCGATCCGAACGCCATCTACGGAGAAACGGGAATGGGCGACCGGCAATATATCCGCGGGGATGAGGTCCTGTCCTATTTCGTGGCCTTCGAAAACGTAGACACTGCCGAAGCACCCGCCCAGATCGTACGGGTAGAAGTCGCCCTGGATACCACCAAATTTGACTGGCGTACAACCACCCTCGGCCACGTCACCTTCGGCGGTAACACCTACTTCCTGGAGGAGTCGCGCCAGGAGTACTGGAGAGACATCGACCTGCGGCCAGCACAGAATCTGGTGGTCCGGGTCAACGCGAAACTGGATACCCTTACCGGGCGGTTATCCTGGCAGTTCACCTCGCTCGATCCCGATACCGGGGGGTTGCCGGCTGATGCCCTGGCGGGCTTTCTGCCTCCCAACAAGAATTCCCCGGAAGGGGAGGGGGGGCTTACCTTCTCCTCCCGGCTCCTGCCCGGAGTGACCAACAACGACAGCATCGGGGCCCAGGCATTGATTTACTTTGACGACAATGATCCCATTGCTACCAATGTGTGGACGAACCGGATCGACGCGGCCGGGCCCGTATCCGAACTGGAACCATCTTACGTAGAAGTGAATGATACCACCATTCGCATCCGGTACGCTGCGGTGGACGAAGAGAGTGGGGTAGAGAACTACTTTCTCCGCTTCCGGCGGGAGGGTGATGCCTGGACAGAGGCGGCAATCCCCCTCGAAGCAGATGGAGAAACCGAAGTCTTCGCGGACAACAATTATGCCTACGAATTTTACGTCGTGGCCCAGGATTCGGTCGGCAACCGCGAATCGAAGGAGCCGCGGGCCGAACTCTCCGTCACCCTGGGTACGGTTGCCGTAGCTGAAACGGGGCTTGACGAAATCGGAATATCCGTTTTCCCCAATCCCGCAGCCGAGGGGCACGTCTACCTGAAAAGCGAAGAAACCGTGCGCGGGGCCCGCATCGTCTTACTTGACCCCGTGGGGCGGATGGTTCGAGAATATCGCCTCGACCTGATGGCCGAACTTCCCCAACCCCTCCGGCTGGGTCGGCTGGGCCGTGGGGTGTATACTTTGTGGGTAACTACTCCAGAGGGGCGTCGCTGGGCACGACAGGTTTGGGTGCAGGGGATGCCCTGATCAGGCTACCGATCCAGGAGGTTGCCTTGCCTACTCCATCAGGTTATCCTTGAACGTCCGGAACCGCTCCTGGCTCCCCGTTTCGGTGGAGCAGCCCTTGTCCGCGGCCCGCTGGTTGATGGCCTCCACCCGGTTGTCGGGGTTGGGGTGGGTGCTGAGGAACTCCGGCGGACTGGGACCATCCTGGATGGATTCAAAGAAGCCCGCGGCTCCGTTGGCGGCGTACTGGGTGTTGCAGAGGTAGTCCACCGACCGCTCATCGGCTTCCGTTTCATCGCCCCGGCTGAAGCTGAGGGTAAGGAGGCTGCCGGCTACCTGGCTGATGAGCCCGGGGTCCGCCCCGCCCGTAATCAGGCTCAGCAGGGTGGAGAGGCCGAATTGCTGGGTGAGCTGATCGGTGGAGTGGCGCTCGGCGGAGTGGGCGATTTCGTGGGCCAGCACGCCGGCCAGCTCGTCCTCCGTCTCCAGGGCAAGGATCAGTCCGGTGTACACGTAGAGGAACCCTCCGGGGGTGGCAAAGGCATTCTCCACGTCCTGGTCGATGATGGCCACGTCGTAGGGGAACACGTCGGCGTAGGGCACCATTCCCTTTTCCACGATCTCATCGACCATTCCCTGCAGGTAAGCATACGCCTGGGGATGATCCGCCGGGTCCAGGATGGGGAATTCGGAGGGCTTGCTGCGGATCTCCGCGTCGGCCTGTTGCCCCAGTTTGAGGTCCTGCTCTATGGAGAAGACGTTGATGTCGCCGTCTTCCGAGCAGGAGCCCATGGCCAGGACCAACAGGAGAGGAAGCAGGGTACGGTATAGCGCGTTTTTCACGGTCAGGCTTTTGGTGGGGCAACCGCGGGAACGCGGTAAATTGTTCGATCCGGTACGGCGGGCGGGGGCGCGGGTGCCGATGCCGGGCCCTGGCCGGGCATTGTGGAGGGGAAGCAGGTGAGGGCAGCGCGAGATTTCTGACCCGCTGGCGGGCCTAGCGCTCGTGGCCCCGGCTCCCTGCGAAAGGCCCGTGGCACCCGCGCTCCGCCGCCCTGTCGCTACAGCCCATAACAAACTTCTGCCGGATTCAGGTGTTGCGAAAAGGAGTATACAGAAACCCAAATACCGATGCGCCAGTTATGCGCACCGATCGCCCAAAGGGGGTGATCGTATTGATACCTTACATGTCTAAAAAGAACACGAAGAGCGGTAAGCTCAAGGCCCGCGATTTGGAGCGCGCCCTCTACCAGGAGTTCAAGTCCAACGCCCGCAAACAATTCAATCCCAAGCAACTCCAGCGGAAACTCAAGGTCAAGAACAGCCAGGAAAGCATCCAGGCGGCCCTGGACAAGATGGTCAAGACCGGCAAGGTCAAGGAGAACGGCGACCACCTGTACCAATTCAACCGGGCCGCTGCCGAAAAGCGCAGCAGCCAATACGCCGAGGGCCGGGTCGATATGACCCGCAGCGGCGCGGCCTACATCATCATGGATGGGGAGGCCAACGATATTTTTGTTTCCCAGAACCGCCTCGGCAATGCCCAGGACGGCGACAAGGTGAAGGTGCGCTACTGGACGCCCAGCGGCCGCCGCAAGCCGGAGGGTGAGGTGTCCGAAGTACTCGAACGCAGCGTGACCCACTTCGTGGGCACCCTCAAGATCCACGAGAAATTTGCCGAGGTCGTCGTAGACGGACCCGGTGGCAAATCCATCAGCGTAGCCGTACACCGCTCCGAACTCATCGGCGCGAAGAGCGGCGAAAAGGTGGTCGTGCAGATCGTCGATTGGGAGGAAAACCGCTTCGGACAGATCAGCGGCAAGATCACGGCCGTACTCGGCGAACCGGGTACGAGCAACATCGAGATGCAGGCCATCCTGATCAACAACGGTTTCCAGATCACCTTCCCCGACGCCGTGCTGGCCGAGAGTGAGGCCCTGCCGGGTGAAATCACCCCCCAGGAGATCAACATCCGCCGCGATATGCGGGAGGTGACCACCTTCACGATCGACCCCCTGACCGCGAAGGACTTCGATGATGCCCTGTCGATCCAGACCCTGGAGGACGGCCAAATTGAAATTGGCGTCCACATCGCCGACGTGAGCCACTACGTGAAGCCGGGCAGCGCCCTGGATGAGGAAGCGGCCAGTCGCACCACCAGCGTTTACCTGGTCGACCGCGTGTGCCCCATGCTGCCGGAAAGAATCAGCAACGAACTCTGTTCGCTGCGGCCGAATGAAGATAAGCTCACCTTCAGCGCGGTCTTTAAATTCGACCCGAAGAGCTTCAAGGTAACCGATCGGTGGTTTGGCCGGACGGTGATTCACTCCGATCGCCGCTTCACCTACGAGGAAGCCCAGGAGGTGCTGGACACCGGCGAGGGTGACTTCGTAGACGAACTGGACCTGATGGACCGGATCTCGGACAAACTCCGCAAGCGTCGCTTCAAGGAGGGGTCGATCGACTTCAATACCAACGAGGTGCGCTTCCGTCTGGATGAGGAAGGCAAGCCCCTGGAGGTGTACATCAAGGACCGTATCGACACGAACATGTTGATCGAGGACTTTATGCTGTTGGCCAACCGCGAGGTGGCCACCTTCATCAAGAAGAAGGAGGAACGGCTGAAGCAGAACATCCCCTTCGTGTACCGGGTGCACGACGAGCCGGATATGGAGAAGGTGGCCGAACTGGCCAACTTCGCCGCCGCCCTGGGCTACGAGATGGACCTGAGCTCGCCCAAGAAAGTTACCGAGAGCTACAACAAGTTGCTGGCCAAGGCGGACGAAGATCCGATGGTCAAGATGCTCGCCCCGATCGCGATTCGCACCATGTCAAAAGCGGTCTACACCACCCAGAACATCGGGCACTATGGACTTGGCTTCGAGAACTATACCCACTTCACTTCCCCGATTCGTCGCTACGCCGATGTATTGGTTCACCGCCTGCTGGAGAAGAACCTGGAAGAGGGCAGCCTCTACAAGGCCAATCCGGAAAAGCTGGAGGAAACCTGTAAGCACATCAGCAGCCAGGAACGCAAGGCGGTGACCGCCGAGCGCGAAAGCATCAAGTACAAGCAGACCGAGTTCATGCTCGGCAACGTAGGCGAGGAGTTCGACGGCGTCATCAACGGCCTGGCCGACTTTGGCGTATTTATCGAACTGATCGACAACTTCGTGGAAGGCATGATCCCCTTCGACAAGATGGACGAAGCCTACGACATCAGCGCCGGCAAGCTATCCATCACCGGCAAGCAGTCGGGCAAGAAGCTCAAAATGGGCGACGTGGTGCGGGTCCGCATTGAAGACGTCGACCTGGACCGCCGCCGCATCGATATGTCGCTCGTCAAAGTGCTGAAGGTACACGGGCAACCCGAGCGCAAAGAGGACGCCAAGCCGAAGAAATCGCGCGGTAAACGGCGGAAAATGCGGAACGGGTAGGGGAGGGGTCGCCCAAGGCTTCGCTTCGCTACTCCCTTGGCTGAGGGTCGTTGTCCCCTCCGGGGCCAAATGCGCTGTGGTGATGATGGTGGTCCTCACCTGATGTCGCCCAGGGCTTCGCTTCGCTGCTCCCTTGGCTTGTGGGTAGGCGTGCCTTCCAGGCCCGCGGTCTCCGCAGGAATGGTGGCCCTGGAAGGGACACGTACGGATTGGGGAGGGAAGCGCCGCCGTGCGGCGTGGCCCTCCCCGAATGAATTTGGGTGCGGGGCCATTTTTTTTCGCCCAAGGCTCCGCTTCGCTGCTCCCTTGGCTGTGGGTTTTCGTCCCCTCGGGGCCGAGTCCGCGGTGGAGATGGTAGTGGCTCTCACCGGAGTTTACCGCGTCGCTCCATAGCGCCGAACCCCCTACCCGTCATTATCAGGGTTGGGTTCGGTAGGGAACAGGTAGTCCGGATGGTAATCCAGGTCAAAGTCGCGCAGAAATTCGAGCATTTCATCTTCGAACGTCAGCTTCGCCGTCATTCGGTAATTGTCGAGGGAGCCATAGTGGTGTTCCTTCTGTCGCTCCACGTAATGGATGATCCTTG
This sequence comes from Neolewinella marina, assembly GCF_002631205.1. Lineage (GTDB taxonomy): Bacteria > Bacteroidota > Bacteroidia > Chitinophagales > Saprospiraceae > Neolewinella > Neolewinella marina. Next base: position 241,618 of record NZ_PDLO01000002.1, on the reverse strand, counting down.
CTACGCGTCTGTAGTCGACGGGATGGGTACCGTAGCCATTTTGCCACCAGAAGTCGGGGTAGCCCTGTTTGGCCATCCACCGGGAACTTTGCGACTTGATGTCCTCCAGCACCTTAGCAATAGTAACGGTACGCGGTAGCCCGTGAACGATATGGACATGGTCCAGGGTTCCGCCAATGGTGTATACGTGGCAACCCATTTGCCTTAGCCGGAAGGACAGGTACTCGTGGAGCCGATTTTCTATACTAGGATGAATGGTGGGCAGCCGGTACTTCGTGCTAAAGACAGTATGCAATACAATACGGAGGTAGGATTGTGGCATTTTCTTTTTAAGTAAAACGAAAAGTTTGTTAAAGTCAAGGGTTGAGTTAGTTTTCTTGGTTTTATTTGTTCGCTTGGGGGATCGTTTTCGCCGGGGGGCGTTTTCGATGGGGATCGTTTCCGCCCAGGGCTCCGCTTCGCTGCTCCCCCGGCTTGTGGGTGGGCGTGCCTTTCAGGCCCGCGGTCTCCGCAGAAATGGTGGCCCTAGAAGGGACACGTACCGATAGGGGAGGGAAGCGCCGCCGTGCGGCGTGGCCCTCCCCGGATGAATTTGGGTGCGGGTCCCTTTTTTTTCGCCCGGGGCTCCGCTTCGCTACTCCCCCGGCTTGTGGGTAGGCGTGCCTTCCAGGCCCGCGGTCCCGGAGTTGGTGGCCCTGGAAGAGACACTGACCCATAGGGGAGGGAAGCGCCGCCGTGCGGCGTGGCCCTCCCCGGATGAATTTGGGCGCGGGTCTTTTTTTTCGCCCGGGGCTCCGCTTCGCTACTCCCCCGGCTCGTGGGTGGGCGTGCCTTCCAGGCCCGCGGTCTCCGCAGGAATGGTGGCCCTGGAAGGGACACTGACCCATAGGGGAGGGAAGCGCCGCCGTGCGGCGTGGCCCTCCCCGGATGAATTGGGTATAGATCTATTTTTTCCGACCGGGGCTCCGCTTCGCTACTCCCCCGGCTCGTGGGTGGGCGTGCCTTCCAGGCCCGCGGTCCCGGAGCTGGCGGCCCTGAAAGGGACGCTGTGGGGTAGGGAAGGGAAGGCGTAATCCGGAGGATTGCGTTCGCCCTTCCCGTAGGGTAATTGTTCGCCCAAGGCTATGCTTCGCTACTCCCCCGGCTTGTGGGTGGGCGTGCCTTCCAAGCCCGCGGTCCGAGGATTGGCGGCCCTGAAAGGGACGCTGTGGGTTAGGGAAGGGAAGGCGCGATCCGGAGGATTGCGTTGGCCCTTCCCGTGGGATAATTGTTCGCCCAGGGCTCCGCTTCGCTACGCCCCCGGCTTGTGGGTGGGCGTGCCTTCCAGGCCCGCGGTCCCGGAGTTGGCGGCCCTGGAAGGGAGGTGATTGGGGTAGGAAAGGGAAGGCCCTACCCGGAAGATTGCGTTGGCCTACCCGTTAATATTTGGTTAAACAGCCCCCAGGAAATCAGCGCTGGAGGGGGTGTAAGGGTTTGATAAGCAGCTTTTTGCGTGCTGAATGCGGGAATTAAAACTTCCTTACCGAAGTAACTTCGCTAGTGTTTATGCGTCTATTTCCTAGCAGAACGGCACGTGCCTCTGTACTTTTGTCATCCAAAAATTACCTCCATGCGTATTCGCAACTATTTGATGGTCGCTATTTTGGCCCTTGCCGGCTTTGGTGCGCAACTGTCCGCCCAGAAGATCGCCTCCATCGATATGGAGCGTATCCTGACGAGCATTACCGAATACCAGGAGGCCCAGGAGCAGCTCGACCAGTTGGCGGCCAAGTGGCAGCAGGAGATCAACCAGGAATACGACGCCATCAAGGGGATGTACAACAAGTACCAGGCCGAGCAGGTGCTCATGACCGACGAGCAGCGGCAGAGCCAGGAGCAGGCCATCATTGATCGCGAAACCCAGGTCCGCAACATGCAGCGCGAACGCTTCGGTCCCGAAGGGGCCCTTTTCCAGCGGCGGCAGGAACTGGTCAAGCCGATCCAGGACGCGGTCTACGAGGCCGTGGAAACCTACGCCAACCAGAATAACTACGACTTCATCTTCGACCGGGCCGGCGCCGCCGGAATCATCTTCTCGAGCGACCAGTACGACAAGACGGATGAGATCCTGCGTGCACTGCGCAACTAACCCCCCGGTCCGGATCACAAGTACTAACCCCTAAATTACAACCATGCACCAAGTATTCAAATTCACCTTCGTTGCGCTCCTTCTGATGGTAGCAACCGCCACGGCCAGCGCCCAGAAGTTCGGCTTCGTCAACTCCGCCGAGATCCTCGCCGATCTCCCCGCCATGAAAGCCGCCGAGTCCAACCTGGAAGGGTTGCAGAAACAACTCCAGAAGAAGGGACAGGCCATGGTAGAGAGCTTCCAGGTCGACTACCAGGCGCTGCAGCAAAAGGCCCAGGATGGTGCCTTGAGCCCCAAGCAGCAGCAAGAGGAGGCTGCCAAGCTGCAGAAGCGTGAGCAGGAAATCGGCAACTTCGAGCAGAGCATGATGAATGACCTGCAGAAGAAGCGGCAGGAGCTGCTGGAGCCCATCTACAAGTCGGTCAACGACGCCATCAAGGCCGTAGCCGAAGAGAATGGCTACCAGTTCATCTTCGACCAGCAGGTGCTGCTGTACGGACAGGACAGCCAGGACGTCAGCGGACTGGTCCGCGCCAAGCTCGGCCTCTAGACTGCGCAGTGTTTCTGCCCCGACACCACGGATCAATTGGAGTCTTCGACTCCGGCATTGGCGGCCTCTCGGTCGCCAATGCTATTTGTGGGCTATTGCCCCGCGAAAGCCTGCTCTACGTCTCCGATAATCGGCATGCCCCCTATGGCGCCCGTACGGATGCGGAGGTCTTCGATTTCAGTCGCCGGATCACCGATTTCCTGTTGGGCGCCGGAGTGAAACTCGTCGTAGTGGCCTGCAATACCGCCACCAGTATCGCCATCGATGGGCTGCGGGAGGCGTATCCCGGCGTACCCTTCGTGGGACTGGAGCCGGCCGTAAAACCAGCCGCCGGCGGACAGCGGATCGGGGTGATGGCTACGGCGGTTACCCTGCGCAGTCCCCGCTACCAAAGCCTCAAGGAGCGCTACCTGGCCGGCCGGCCGGTGTGGGAGAGCCCTTGCCGGGGTCTGGTGGAGCGCATCGAGCGCCACGGGGCGGGATCGGCCGAGGTGCGGGCGTTTCTGGAGGAACTCTTTGCCGAGCCGGCGGCGGGGGAGCTGGATACCGTGGTGCTGGGCTGCACCCACTATCCGCTGGTCATCGCGGACATTCGGGCGGCCCTGCCCCCCGGGGTGAACGTCATAGATCCTTCGGGGGCGGCGGCGCGACAGGTGCAACGGCTGTTGGAAATGCCCGGCTTCGTCGCGGCGGAATCTCCGGCCCCGGCCCGGCATGATTTTTATGGCACCGGCGGCAGCGCCCCCCTGCAGCGCACCCTCCACGCCCTGCCCGCCCTGAATGCCGGACGGCGTTGGGTAGTGCCTTACCTTTCCCTTCCGTAATCTTTCACCCTATGTCTCCCAGCCTGAATCAATCCCTGGCCTACCACCTGCAGGTGCGCCGCAATATCCTGGCCCTCACCGAGAGCGTGAGCCTGGCGCAACTGAACTGGGTGCCGGAGTTGATGAGCAATAACCTGATCTGGAACGCCGGCCACGTGATCGCTACCCAGGAGTTGCTGGTGTACGCCCTGGCCGGGCACCGTACCCCGAGCGGAAAGGATTTCATCAACCGCTACCGCAAGGGTACCCGGCCGGAAGGGGAGGAGCCGGCGGAATCGTACGCCTACATCCGGTCTGAACTATTGGAGGGCCACCAGCGGCTGCGCGCGGCCTGCAATGATTTCGACTGGTCAAACTACCAGCCGTATACGACAAGTTTTGGGGTCGAACTGACTGGCCTCGAAGATGCCCTGGCGTTCAACAACCTGCACGAAGCCATGCACTTCGGCACCATGATCGCACTGCGCAAGCTGGTCTGAGCCGGGGGGCGCTAGCTGAAGTGCCGGTCGAGCAGGGCCGTGATCTTGTCTTTGGTCAGGGGTTTGGCTTCGTGGCCGTCGACGACGCTGTAGGTCTGGCAGCGCTCGTAATCCTGGTCGCCGATCGAGGAAGTAAGCATGGTGATGGTCACCCGCGCCCGGCGGTCGGCGTCGAGGTGCTGGTACTCATCCAGAAATTCCCAACCATCCATGACGGGCATGTTAATGTCCAGGAACAACAGGTCGGGGCGGGTAGGGCGGCTGCCGTCGGGCAGGGGAGTGGTGAAGTATTGTAACCCTTCCCGGCCATTGGCCCTCACCACGATTTCATCAGCGATGCCCATTTTGTTCAGGCGACGCGTGTGGATGAAGTTATCGGCATCGGAATCATCAATGAACAGAACGCAACCCAACCTCTTCGTGCTCATAACTCCTCGGTATAGTAACGGTGAAGGTACTTCCCCTTCCCGGCTCGCTTTCAACCTTGATGCTGCCGTGGTGTAATTGTACTATTTTTTGGCAAAACGCAAGGCCAATTCCTTGTCCGGCGTAATCTTCCGGACGATTCAAGCGGGTAAACAGGTCAAAGATTTTTTGCTGGTCGGCCCTATCCATCCCGATTCCGAAGTCGCGGATCGAGACGGTTACTGCTTGTTCGGTGGACTTGCCGGTAATGACCACCCGGGGGGGCACGCCGGGGGGGTGGAACTTAAGGGCGTTGGAGATTAGGTTCTGAAACAATTGGCGCAGCGCCACCGGGTAGCCATGGGTGGAGGGAAGTTCCTCGATCTCAATGGAGGCACCCATTTCCTCGATCTGGAGGCTGAGGTTTTCCAAGGCCTCCTGAACCGACCGCGACAGGCTTACCTCGGAGGGGGCTTCCGTGCGGCCCACCCGGCCATACTGTAGTAAGGTGTCGATGAGCTTGCTCATGCGGTCCGTAGCCCGCAGGATGACTCCGAGGTGAGAGTGCCCCTCTTCGTCGAGGCGGTCACCGTAGTCCTCCTCCAACACTTCGACGTAATTGCGTACCGTGCGCAGCGGCTCGCGCAGGTCGTGGGAAGCGATGTAGGCAAACTGGTCGAGCTCGCGGTTTTTGAGGTTCAGGCTCTGGATCAGCTCGGTATTCATCTGCTCCACACGGCGGCGTTCGATGATCTCTTCCGTCAGCTTCTTGTTCGAGGCACTGATGCTCGATACCAGGGGTTGCAGCTGGTTGTAGATGTAGTAGAGTACGGTGGCCAGGCCCAGGGCGCCAAGAAAGCGGAGAATGGTAGTTACCGTACTGAGGTTGTCGAGCTGGCTCTGGCGGATGCGTACGTCGCGGTATTCGGCCTGCCGCAGCAGCTGTACGTTGTGCCGCACGCTATCCATGTACTCCTTTCCCCGCTGCGACCGCAGCAGTTGGTTGAGACTGGTAGTGTCGCCGGAATACTGGAGGCTGAGGGTTTGGCGGATGTCGCGGAACTTCAGGTTGGTGAAGTACCGAAGCCGTTCGGCCCGTGCCTGCTGCAGGGAATCCCTTTTTACTTCGTCGACGATCCGGGCGAGGACGGCGTCTACGGAATCGAGGGCGAAGGAATAGGGGGTGAGGTAGCTGTCCTCGTGGGTGAGCAGGTAGCCGCGCTGTCCGGTTTCAGCCCCCTGTACGGTCAGCAGGAGCACTCCGAGGTCGCGCTCCAGGCGCAGGGCGTGGTTGAGTTTTTTCCGGACGTCGATCGCGGCAATTTCGGTGACTATTGAGGCCAATACAATCAACGTGAGCAGGCTGAGGCCTGCAAAGAGAATACGGAAGAGGCGGTTGCTCTTGCCGGATACGTGATCGATGGGAACGTTGGACAACGACTAAGCGGGTTAAAGGGTCATAAGGTCAGACGAGCAGACGTGGAGACGGGGAAAGCTGAAAGGTGCGATTGTCAAGGTAAGCAAATAAAGGGCGTCCATGGATGAGCGAAACTACGGCCTGCCCGTTAGCCAGCCACTAAAAAATAAGGGAAAAACGGCCGCCGCGGTGGTTTACGGGAACATTTTCGGGCCCGGCGGAAATGTTTCGTATATTCGCCGCGATACAAAATGACTAAATGAATTGCCGCGACTGCGCGGTATCCGTCGGTCTTCAGCGACCCCCGGCGGGATTGAGCGAAAATCGTGGTGGATTTACCACGTTCCACGGCTGGTTCTCCGTGCCGCTCGGCACCCGCGGACCCGCCCTCACCCCCATCTTCCGCTTTGGTGTTTTGTGTCAACCCTCCCGCTCCGCTTCGTCGGGGGAGGCAACGAACGCATATTATCATTTAAAGTCCAATCAATAATGGGTAATCAAACCCCAATGTCGGTGAACTTCGAGCTGCCCAACGGGCGGGAAGTCACCATCGAGACCGGCAAGCTGGCCACCCAGGCCGACGGATCGGTCGTCGTAAAGTGTGGCAAGACCATGCTGTTCTGCTCCGCCGTTTCCAGCACCAGCGTACGGGAAGGCCAGAGCTTCTTCCCCCTCAGCGTGGATTACCAGGAGAAGTTTGCCGCCGCCGGCCGCATTCCCGGTAACTTCTTCCGCCGCGAAGCCCGCCTGAACGACTACGAGATCCTCATCTCCCGCCTGGTCGACCGGGCCATCCGCCCCCTCTTCCCGAAGGGCTACATGTTCGATACCCAGATCATCATCAACCTGATCTCGCTGGACGAGGAGGTGATGCCCGACGCCCTGGCCGGACTGGCCGCTTCGGCCGCCCTGACCTGCAGCAACATTCCCTTTGAGGGCCCGATCTCCGAATGCCGCGTAGCCCGCATCAACGGTGAGTACGTCGTGAATCCCGACCGCAGCCAGCTGATCGACGCCGACCTCGACTTGATCGTCGCCGCCGACCAGAAGAACATCATGATGGTGGAAGGCGAAGGAAAGGAAGTGGAGGAGAGCGCCATCCTGGAGGCCCTCAAGGTGGGCCACGAGGCCATCCGCACCATGTGTGAAGCCCAGCTGCGCCTGAAGGAAATGGTGGGTGACAAGGCCATCACCCGCGAAGTGGAAGTCCACGAAATCGACGCCGAGGTACTCAGCTACGTCGAGAGCAAGGTGAAGGAGGAGATCCTCCGCGTAGCCCGCAGCGCCTCCAATAAGGCCGACCGGAAGAATGCCTTCAAGCAAGTGAAGGACAACTTCAAGGAAGCCGCCCTGGAAGAGAAAGGGGAAGAGTGGATGGACGCCAACAAGGACGACATCATCCCCGCCTACGACAAGGTGCAGAAAAACACCATCCGCAACGTGATGCTCGACGAGAAGAAGCGCCTGGACGGCCGCGCCTTCGACGAAGTGCGTCCCATCTGGACGGAGGTGGATTACCTGCCCGCCGCCCACGGTTCGGCCATCTTCAACCGCGGTGAGACGCAGTCGCTGACCAGCCTCACCCTCGGTACCAAGACCGACCAGGCCATGGTTGACGTAGCCCACAGCAATACCTACGACAACTTCATCCTGCACTACAACTTCCCGGCCTTCTCGGTAGGGGAAACCAAGCCGATGCGCGGCCCCGGCCGCCGGGAAGTAGGCCACGCCAACCTGGCCGGCCGCTCCATCCGCCAGGTGCTGCCCGATGACATGACCCACACCATTCGCCTGGTTTCCGATATCCTGGAATCCAACGGTTCGAGCTCGATGGCAACCGTCTGTGCCGCATCGCTGGCCCTGATGGACGGCGGCGTACCGATCAAGCGCCCCGTAGCCGGTATCGCCATGGGTATGGTTGCCGAAGGCGACAAGATTGCCATCCTCAGCGACATCCTCGGCGACGAGGACGCCCTGGGCGATATGGACTTTAAGGTCACCGGTACCTCCAAGGGAATCACCGCCTGCCAGATGGACATCAAGATCGACGGACTGCCCTACGAGCAGCTGGAGCAGGCCCTGGAGCAGGCCCGCGTCGGTCGCCTCCACATCCTCGGTGAAATGGGCAAGACCCTCAGCGAGCCCCGTGAGGACATCAAGCCCCACGCCCCCCGGATCGTCAAGCTCATCATCGAGAAGAGCTACATCGGAGCCGTTATCGGACCCGGTGGCAAGATCATCCAGGAGCTGCAGGAACTCACCGGCACCAACATCAACATCGACGAGATCGACGGCAAAGGCCACGTATCCATCGCCAGCTCCGACAAGGCGGCTATTGAGGACGCGGTTGCCCGCATCAAGAAGATCACCTTCACCCCCGAAGTGGGAGAGGTGTACGAAGGTACCGTCAAGACCATCATGCCCTACGGCGTGTTCGTCGGATTCGAAGGAGGCCGCGACGGCCTGCTCCACGTCAGCGAGATGAGCCACAGCCGCATCGACAGCGTGGAAGACGAGTTCAACGAAGGCGACAAGGTGAAGTTCAAGATCGTCGACATCGACGAACGCACCGGAAAGCTGCGCCTGAGCCGCAAGGCCATCATGCCCCGCGCCGACGGCACCATCCCCACGGATGAGGAGCTCGAGGAAGAACGCAAGGCCTCCAAGTCGCGTGGACGTGGCGACCGTGGCGATCGCGGCGACCGTGGTGACCGCCGCGGCGGTGGCGGACGTGACCGCGGAGAGCGGCGCAACGGTGGCGGAGGCCGCCGGGGCGGACGCGACCGCGACGACCGCGACTAAGCGTATCCGGTTTTCCGACCTTTGACGAGCGCCCGGCAGCATCCGCTGCCGGGCGCTCCGTCTTTGGAAGACACCGTACATTAGGGCAGCCGCTAATCCGTCACGGTGGATCCTCACCCCCCAACTCCTCCGGAGCATGAAAGTCTGCACTGTATTCCTTCTTTTCCTGCTGTCCGCAGCCCTGACAGGACAATCGATTGTCAACGAACGTACCGCCCGCCCCTGGACGTACTGGTGGTGGATGGGCAGTGCGGTAGAGGAGGCGGAGATCAGCCGGCAGCTGCGGCAGTACGCCGACAGCGGATTGGGGGGCGTGCACATCATCCCCATCTATGGTGCCAAGGGCTACGAAGACAAGTTCCTTCCCTTTCTCTCGGAAGAATGGATGGCTGCGGTACGCTACACCATCGCCGAGGCGGAATCGCTGGGCCTCGGGGTCGACCTGACCATGGGAACCGGCTGGCCGTTCGGCGGTCCGTGGGTAGGGGAGGGGGAAGCCGCCAAAAAACTGGTGGTAACGGATAAGGGTTTTCACGGAGAACCCACGGGGCAGCAGGTCAAGCGGGCCGCCCCCGGGGGTGAGGGGCCGGTGATGGACTATTTCTCCGGCGCGGCGGTGGACCACTACCTGGCGCATTTTGATTCGGTGTTCACCCACACCGCGCATCCCGTGGAGCCCCGGGCGTACTACCACGATTCCTACGAGACGTACGGGGCGGACTGGACCACCGACTTCCCCCGCATTATTGCCGAGCAACGGGGATACTCCTTCGCCGACCGGGTCCACCTTCTGCGGGATACCCTGCATCCTGAGCGGCCGGCTTTCCTGCACGACGTGCGGGCCACCCTTTCCGACCTCCTGTACGCGGAATTTGCTACGCGCTGGACGGAATTCAGCAAGGCGCGTGGCTTCCTGACCCGCCTGCAGGCCCACGGGTCACCGGGCAACATCCTGGACCTTTACGGCCTGGCGGACATTCCCGAGACGGAGTCTTTCGGCTGCAGCACCTTTGGGATTCCGGGGCTGGCGTGCGATCCCGACTATAGCGAGGAGCAGTTCGGTCGGCCCAGCACCCTGATGATGAAGTTTGCCAGTTCGCCTGCCCACCTGATGGGCAAACCCCTGGTGAGTTCGGAAACGGCTACCTGGCTGGGCAACCACTTCAAGGTTTCCCTGCGGCAGGTCAAGCCCCACCTCGACCAGCTTTTCGTCAGCGGCATCAACCACGTCTTCTACCACGGCACTACCTATTCGCCGGAGGAGGCGGGCTATCCCGGGTGGCGGTTCTACGCTTCCACCAACTTTGGTCCCACGTCTCACTTCTACGATGAGCTGCCCCTGATGAACCGCTACGTGACGGAGGTACAGTCGCGGCTGCAGGCGGCGGAGAGCGACAACGACGTGCTGCTTTACTTTCCCATTTCCGACCTGTGGACAAAGGCCCCCTCTCCGGTGACCGTCTTCCTGAACGTCCACCACTACGATACCTGGTTCGGGGCTACGCCCTTTGGCCGCACGGCTGCTCAACTGGAGAAGGAGGGGTTTGCCTTTGATTACATTTCTGACCAGCAACTGCAGAAACTGGAAGTCAGCGCGAGGGGAGAGGTCTTCCACGCCGACAATCCCCAGGTCCGCTACCGGACGATCGTCGTTCCGCCCGTGGACTATCTACCCGCCGCAACGGTGGAGGCCCTGCGCCGGCTGGCCTCGGCGGGCGCTACCATCCTCTACGAAGAACACCTGCCGCGGGCCTACGCCGGGTTAGGGCACCAGCAGTTAAGCGAGGGGCCGGCTGATCGACTCCCCGGCGGGACGGGATCGGCCAGGGTGGTCGAACGGCTGCCCGAAGCGCTCGTGGCCGCGGGAGCCCGCCGGGAGGAATTGAAGAAATCCGGGCTGGACTTCCTCCGCAAGAAGAATGCTTCCGGCCAGTTGTACTTCATCACCAACCTGGGAGAACGGGCGAATGCCCGTCCGCTGCAGCTGGCGGCCGACTACGCCTACGTGACCATCACCGACCCCCTGACCGGGCGCAGTGGCTACGTGGCTACCCGGGATTCGTTTACGCTGGAGGTGGCCCCGGGGACGTCCTACTTCCTGCAGACGAGCCGGGAGCGGCCCAACGGGGAACCCTGGCAATATCGCCGGACTAGGGATACGATGGCGCTGCGGAATTCCTGGGAGGTTTCCTTCTCGCCCGGGCGGTCGGGTGCCCCCCGGCAAGTGTTTCACCACGACACGTTAACCTCCTGGACCGGGTGGGGCAACGATACCCTGGAGTACTTCACGGGCAAGGCTACTTACCGGACTACCTTTCACCTGGCCGAACCCGCAGCGGCGGATGGTTACCGGCTGCATTTCGACGAGATCCGGGAGTCGGCGGAAGTCATCCTGAACGGAGTGAGCCAGGGCACGATCTGGGCTTTCCCCAATACCCTGGACCTGCGCGCCGCCGACCTGCATGAGGAAAATGAACTTGAAGTGGTGATCCAGAACGTGTCGGCGAACTACCTGCGCAAGTACGACCGCGAGCACCCGGAATGGAAGCGATTCTACGACATCAACTTCGTGGACATCACCTACCGACCATTCGTGGCGGCGGAGTGGCCCCTGCACCCCGCGGGACTGATTGGCACCGTGCGGCTGATCAAATGGAGCGGAAGGTGAGCGGCGTACGCATGGATGCGCGAACTTAACCGTATCTGCCTTAATTATAGATGAATAGGCCCCTTTCGCTTTTTGGCGAGAGCGGTCGAGGCTATTTATCACATTCAAAGAGGCACTATGAACTACCCCCCACTATCCAAACTCATTTCATTCGAAGGCAAATTCGTAGCGGTGACCGGTGCCTGCTCGGAGATCGGCCGGCGCACGGCGATGCGGTTCGCTGAATCGGGCGCCCGGGTGATCCTGCTGGACGCCGATGCGGAAGGGTTGGCCGAACTGGTCGACGCCGTCACCGCCCAGGGCTACCGGGCACACAGCCACGAAATGGACATCTCGGATCCAGAGCAGATCCGCGAGGTGGTCGACCACATCAGCCGCGAACACGGTCACCTGGCCGTCTGGTGCACCATCGCCAGCATCTTTCCCTGCGCCCCGACGCTGGAGATGGACCCCGACAGTTTCCAGCGGATGATCGACCTTAACCTGAAGGCGACCTTTTTCTCCGGGCAGCAGGCCGCCCGCAGCATGATTGAGGCCGGAACCGAAGGCACCATCATCAACGTCATCGCTCCCGCCCAGCGTAAACCGATGAGCCGCAAGGACCCCTACCTGTCTACCAAGGGGGCCGTGCACGGCTTCACCCGGGCCCTGGCCGGGGAACTGGCCGACCGGAACATCCGCGTGCTGGCCATCGATCCGAGCCTGGCCATGCAGGCCGACGCGGACGAGGTGGCCAGGGTCATCTTCTTTTCCGCTTCCGGCATGCTGCCCATCATGAGCGGCAGTTCCCTGCGCGCCCAGGCGGTATAGGGCTTATTCCGCCCCGAATTCCGCCAGGAGGCGGTCCAGGACGCTCCGCTCCACCCGCAGGACCGTTCCGTGGCGGGTACCTTCCGGAAAGTCCAGTTCGTCGGAAATATCGGTCCAGGACTCAAGGTCGGAAGAGCGCACCGCCCCCATCTCGTGGTCGGTGTAGCGGTCGAAGTATACCACCCAGCCGTCTTCCGTCTTCGTAACGGTAGGCCCTTCCACCCAATGGTCGGTAATGGGTGGGGAGGGGGCGGAGTAGGGGCCGGTGAGGTTCCCGCTGCGGGCTACGCGAATGTTCTTTTCCGCTTTGGGGTGTTTGGTTTCATCCTTGAGGAACATGATGTACTCGTCCTCCCGCCGCTGGATGGTCGCGTCGATCACGTTGAAGCCCCGATCGTAGAGGTGCCGGGTGGGGGAGAAGCTCCGGAAGTCAGGAGTCAGGGTGTAGTACATGCGGTGGTTGAGCCCGTTGTCGCCGCTGGAGTCCGTTTCCGGGAAACGGCCGGGGATGGTGGTGGCCCAGTAGATGAGGTAGCGGGCGGAGTCGGGGTCGTAGTAGAGTTCCGGGGCCCAGCAGTTGCCGGCGGTGGGCTCGTGTTCCATGACGGGCAGGTAGCGTTGGTCCGACCAGTGGATCAGGTCGGGGGAGTGGGCGTAGCCGATGCCCCGTTCGTGCCAGCTGACGGTCCAGACCATATGGAATTCCCCGTCGCCCCCCCGGATGATGCAGGGGTCGCGCATGAGTTGGTCCTCCCCGACGTAGGGCGTGAGCACCGAGGCGTTGCCGTTCAGGGGCGTCCAGGCCATTCCGTCTTCGCTGTAGGCCAGGTGGAGGCCGTCCTCTCCGTTGCCCTGGAAATAAGAGAAGAGGAACACGCTATCGGTTTGGGCGGCGAGCGGAGCCGCCAGGGTAATCAGGATGGCCACTGCGCAGCGGAAGAGGGGTGACATTCGCGGGGTTTTGCGAAAGGTAAGCCTGAACGACGAATGGGCTAGCCCGGAAACAGGCTGGCGTAATCCAGCCAGTACACCACCTTCACGGACAGTGATCCGGACCGTGGCGTGTCCCTTCCCCAGAGCTGGGAGAAACTGTCGGAATAGGAATCCGCCTTCTCGCTGTCGAAGTCCGTGATGTTGGACTTGTACACCACGAAAATGTCGCTGCCCGGAGCGAAGCGCCAGCGGTAGATCAGGTCGACGTTGAGGGCGTCGAAGTCCTGGTCGTGGTTTGACTGGTAGTCGGTGTCGACCAGACGCCCGTCCGTATCGAGCAGGTGAAAGCGGGAATAGGCCACCCCGCTCCAGTAGTGGCGCAGGCGCAGGTTCAGGGTCATGCGGGCGCTGAAACTGTACTTGCCGCTCAGTCCCGCCTCCACGCTGCTGCGGTTTCGGGTGCCGAAGTAGATGTCGGTGCGGGAGCTGCCGTTGGCGGGGATGGTTTCCCGGTTCACGTAGCCCACGTCGCGGTAGAAATTGCCGCGCCAGGCGAAACCACTGAGGCTGAGGCGGTCACTGAAACGGTAGCGGGCGTTGAAGGCGAAACTCAGCGAGTGGCGATCGGTGTCGTCCCACCAGCGGTTCAGGTTGAAGTTGGTACTGAGCCGCAGCTTTTTCCGTCCGTCGGTACCGATCCAGCCGCCGAAGTTGCTGTAACCCGGGCCGCGCCAGTACCGGCCCTTTACCCGGGGTTCGAAGAAGTCGAACTGGTCGCCGATGTCGTGCTCCGTCCACAGGTTGAGGTTCCAGAAGCCCTTGGTGGTGGCGTATACGTAGGCCTCCAGGTTGGTGCCCACGTAGCGGCTGGGGGCGTACAGGCGGCGGTAGTCGAGGTCAATGCCGCCACCGCCGTTGAGGAATTTACCGTTGAAGAAGGCCTGCGGCCGGTTGTAGTTGAGCTCGGCGCTCCAGAAGCGGGAGTTGTTGGCGAAGATGATCCCCAGGTCGTTGACGTCGTAGGTGTCGCTTTCCTCGCCGTAGCTGGCCTCCCAGGTCCACTGACCGGAGATGCGGGCGAGTTCGAGTTCCAGGGCGTGGCCGGTTATCAAGTTGTCGGGCTCGTATTTACGGCTGTGGTTGAACCCGCCGCGTACGGCGTAGGCGTTGGCGTTGTTGTGGATATCGAAGAGCAGGCCGGTTACGTTGGCGTCGCGGGCCTCGCCCTCCCGCAGCACGTTGGTATTGATGAGGGTGGCCGAGGAGTTGTTGGGGAGGTTCTGGTCGACGGTCACCACGTTATAGTTCGTCAGGGGATTGGTGAGGACTTCCCGTTCCTCGCCCTCGGTGTTGCGGATGGTGGCGTAATTCTCCTGTTCCACGGCGTTGAAAAAGCCGAGTCCGGTACCCTGGGCCGTGCGGCCGCTGATTTTGGTGGCGTTGTAGAGCTTGGCGCGTTGGGGGTTGTGGACGATCTCTTCGCCTTCTCCGAGCTGGTCGTAAACCCGATGCTGGTAAAAATTGCGGCCGCCCACCCGACGACTGTAGAAAAGTCCACCCTTGTTGAATAGCTCCGTACCCTCGGTGAAGAAGGCCCGCTGCTCGTCGAAGCGCTGCTCGAAGGGGCCGAGGTTGAGGATCTGGTCGTCGCTGCGGGCCTCGCCGAAGTCGGGAATCAGGGTCATGTCCAGGGTGAAGGCGTCGCTGAGGCCGAGTTTGACGTCCATACCCCCGGTGATGCTGGTGCCGTAGGTGGTCTTTTCGTTGGATTCCCGCCCCTGCAATCCGTACACGGCTACGAAAGGGGTGGCCTGGAGCCGCAGGGGCGCCTTGATGTCGTAGAGGCCCGTCAGGGTGCCCGACTGGTTGAGGAAGCCGTCGATGGTGGGGTCGATCTCGGCCCAGAAGCTCTGCTCGTTGGCGCGGCGGATCATGCGCACGAAATTGACGGTCCACCGCTGCTCGGCCGTGGAGGGGAAGCGGAGGGCGGAGTAGGGGAGGAAGATCTCGGCCACCCATCCGTCGTCGTTGCGCTGGGTTTCACTTACCCAGACGGCGTCCCAGTTTTCGTCCTCGCGGCCGTCGTTCTGCTTGGCGTCGAATTGGACGTTTGAGGGGGTGACCAGGAAGGTGAATCCGTCGATCCCGCTTTGGTAGGGGTCGAGGACGAAGCCGAAAAAGTCGGTGTTGCCCAGGTCGTCCCTTTCCGTCAGTTCGGCCAGGATGCTGTCCGGCTGGCTGTCGAACAGCTGGGCGGCGAGGTAAATTCCCTTGTTGTCGTAGAGCACCTTGATGGCAGTAGGCTGGCTGGCCGCCAGGCCGGGGGTGGGCCGCAGGGTGGTGAAGTCGGTGGCGGCGGGGGCGTCGGCCCAGGCCGCCTCGTCGAGGATGCCGTCGATCTTGATGGATGCGTCGGTACGGACCGCTTCCAGGGTGGGCTTTTGCTGGGCGGTTAACGGGCAGGATAGCAGGGCAATAAAGAGGAGTACAAGTACGGGCATGGGGATACTGGCTCAGGGCGGAATGCGAGAGAGTTTCCGGAACGACGATACCCCGCCGGAAGGGTTGCAGCCCGCGACCGAGTAACCCTAAAAGATAAGGCTTGTAGATTGCTTATTCGAATCCCCGATAAGTGGGAGTCAGGGAATCCGCCGCACCACCGGCCAGCGGGCCACGATGCCCCCGATTATCGCGAACAGCACAGCGTGGTAGCTGCCATCGATAATGGTGAGGATGGCGGGGTTCATGGCGAACAGGTTGGTCAGGCCGTGGCTGGCGGCAACCACCAATCCGACAAGGAGGCCCAGCAGGGCACCCTCGGCAAAGGTCTTGCGCTTGGTCCGCTGCATAAGCCACGACAGGAACAGGGCGTAGGCCGCCATCACGAAGGCGTTGATCAGCATGGGGGTGACGGGGTCGATGGTGACCGGGGTACCGTGCTTGAAGTAGTTGACCTCATCGGTGGTGGTCAGGCCTACGGCGGCCGTCCAGGGTGCGTTGAAGAGGGCACCGTAAAAGAGGAATCCGACGAACATGGCCGCAACCGTAGCGCCCAGTATCGCCCACCAGTTGATGGTTCGTGTCATGGTTAGTGAGTAGCTTGGGGAAAAGGTACACACTTCGGCGCGGTTCTCTGACCTGCCCGGCGGCTTTTCCCCTGGTCCGGCACCGGCGGCCGCGCCTCCTACGTTCCTGGATGCCAAAACAACTTGCGTGGGTTACCTTTGCGGCGTGATCCCCCCCAGACCGGAAAACGAAGCCGCGCGGTTGGCCAACTTGCGCGAATACGCGATTCTTGACAGCCTGCCCGAGGATGAGTTCGATGACCTGACCACCATCGCGGCTCACATCTGCGGTACCCCGGTATCGTTGATCAGTCTGCTGGATGAACAGCGGCAGTGGTTCAAGTCGGCCGTCGGCGTACCGGAAGGTATGGAGGGTTCGCCCCGGGATGCGGCCTTTTGCTCCTATAATATCCTGGACCCTGCGGCTCCGCTGGTCGTGCCCGACGCGCGGGTTGATCCCCGCTTTGAGAACAATGAACTGGTGCACCAGGAACCCCACGTCGTCTTTTACGCGGGGGTGCCGCTGGTGAGCCGGGAGGGATACGCCCTGGGCAGCCTGTGCGTTATCGATCATGTACCACGGGAACTGTCGGACAGCCAGATGCAGGCGCTGAAGCGGCTGGCCCGCCAGGTGATCAAGCTGTTCGAACTCCGCAAGGCCCTGGCCGAGGCCAAGCAGCGGGCCCGGGAGCGGGAGCAGGCCTACCGGATCCTGCGCGACTTCAGCCACGTCATCGCCCACGACCTGAAAGCCCCCCTGCGGAATATCCGCCAGGCCGGGGAAATGCTCGAGGAGGATTATCTGTCGCTGTTGCCCGAAGACGGTGCCGAGCTCCTGCAGATGATCCAGGAACGGGCGGAGGACGCCACGGATATGATCGAGGGCGTGCTGCGCTACAGCCAGGTGGCCCGCAACCTGCGGGAAGCCCACGAGGAAGTGGTGGTCCAGCAGTGTATCGACCAGGCCCTGCGCCACCTCGGGTACCCGGACGATTGCCGCGTGGTCTACGTGGGCGCGGTGGAACGAGTGTACACCTCCTCCCTGGCCCTGTTGCAGGTGATCCAGAACCTCATCGGCAACGCCATCAAGTTCAGCAACCGCGACGACTGCCGGGTGGTGATCGATTGCGTCCATGAACCGGGCAACCAGTTCGTGTTTACGGTCAACGATAACGGCCCCGGCATCCCCGCCGAGAACCAGCGGGATATTTTCCGCCTGTTCCACAGCGCTGGGACGGGTAAAACGCGCAGCCACGGCGTAGGTCTTTCGATCGTCAAACGCCTCGTGGAAACCATCGGCGGCACCGTTAGCGTGGCTTCCGAGGTCGGGCAGGGGACGACTTTCACCTTTACCATTCCCGATCAGGACTGAGGCCCCCGATTATTTCATTGGATACTCCCCCCAGAACCTTACCCGCGCAAGTGGTGGAAGATTAGGCAGTTGCGTGCGGAGGAAGGGGGTGAAAAGCCGCCCATGGTGGGAGCTGTGCGAAATTTCAACTGTTTTTCAGCGACTTATGAGGGTCGGAAGTGAAAAATAAGCTTTCAAATGCTTGTTTCTGTTTTTCGTTCCACGTACCTTTGCGTCCGCTTTCGTGGACCCCGTTCCCCGGGGGCGCGTCCGTCCCGCCGGTGTGCGGGGCATTGAATCAGTAAAATCAAGTATTTCCCGTGAATACACTATCCTACAAAACCCAGTCGGCCAACGCCAGCACCGTTGAGCGCAAGTGGCACGTAATCGACGCTGAGGGTGAAGTCGTTGGACGACTCGCCAGCCGTATTGCCCGCGTACTGCGCGGCAAGCACAAGCCCGACTACACGCCCCACTTCGACAACGGCGACCACGTAATCGTAATCAACGCCGACAAGGTCCGTTTCACGGGCCAGAAGTTCAACAACAAGATTTACCTGCGCCACACCGGCTACCCCGGTGGCCAGCGGCAGGCTACGCCCCGGCAACTGCTGGCGCGCAAGCCCGAGCTGGTGCTGGAGCACGCCATCAAAGGCATGATGCCCAAGACCAAGCTCGGTCGGGCCCAGTACCGCAAACTTCACGTGTACGCCGGTGCCGAGCATCCCCACGCCGCCCAGCAACCGCAGGAACTCAAATAGTCAGTTGGTGCGTCCGGGAGCTACCGCGCCAGCAGCCCCTCCGGCCCAGGCAACCTACCCACGCACGAACGCCACAAAGCAACAATAATCCATGGAACAAATCAATGCCATAGGTCGCCGCAAGGCCGCCGTCGCCCGCGTTTACCTCATGCAGGGCAAGGGTAATATCACCGTTAACGGTAAGGACTACAAAGCCTACTTCCCCCAGACCCACGTCCAGGGCAAGATCGTACAGCCCTTCCACGTCATCGAGGTGGACAACAGCATCTACGACGTGAAAGTCAACGTCGACGGTGGTGGTTACAAAGGACAGGCCGAAGCGATCCGCATGGCCATCAGCCGTGCCCTCGTGAAGTTGAACGAAGACTTCCGCAGCCCCCTGAAGAGCAACAAGCTGCTGACCCGCGACGCCCGCGTAGTAGAGCGCAAGAAGTACGGTAAGCCCAAGGCCCGTAAGAGCTTCCAGTTCTCCAAGCGATAGATTGATAACGGTGGTACACCGGTACAGCCGTTCCGTCTTGCGCTTGCGCCTCTGCCGGACCCCTGTATTATCGTATCACGGTGCATAAAAAACCATTCGGGCTCCCGCCCGGATTCAACAATAAAAAAACCATGGCTAAGCCCACCCATCAGCAGCTCCTGGACGCCGGCGTACACTTCGGTCACCTGCGCCGCAAGTGGAACCCCAAGATGTCCCCTTACATCTTCACCGAGAAGAACGGCATCCACCTCATCGACCTGAACCGTACCCTGGAGAGCATCGACCGCGCCGGAAACGCCATGCGGCAGATCGCCCGTGCCGGTAAGAAGATCCTCTTCGTGGCCACCAAGAAGCAGGCCCGCGATATCGTCACCGCCGCCGCTCAGGAAGTCAACATGCCCTACGTTACCGACCGGTGGCAGGGAGGTATGCTGACCAACTTCAACACCATCCGCCGCTCGATCCGCAAGATGCAGAACATCGACCGGATGCTGAACGACGGTACCCTCGACAGCGTAACCAAAAAGGAGCGCCTCACCCTCACCCGCGAGCACGAGAAGATGAACAAGGTACTGGGCGGTATCGCTGACATGCAGCGGATCCCCAACGCCATCTTCGTGGTCGACATCGTACACGAACACCTGGCCATCGCCGAAGCCAAAAAGCTCGGTATGCGCACCTTCGGTATCGTCGATACCAACGCCGACCCCACCAGCGTCGACTACGCCATCCCCGGCAACGACGACGCCAGCAAGGCCGTAGGCGTGATCACCAACTACCTCGTCGAGTGCATCAAGGAAGGCCTGGCCGAGCGCAGCGAGGAGAAGGAAGAGAAAGCCAGCAGCGGAGAAGAACAGGCCGCCAGCGCAGAGTAACGAATCGGTAGGGTAGTACGGTAGTATGGCAGTACAGCAGTACGGTACTACCGTACTGCCATACTACCGTACTACTTTACTGCTGTACTCCTCTACCAGATTATTCCAATAAAAAACATCTATACAAATGGCTATTTCGGCTAAAGACGTAAAGAAACTGCGGGACATGACCGGTTCCGGTATGATGGACTGCAAGAAAGCCCTCGCGGAAGCGGAAGGCGATTTTGACAAGGCCATCGAGATCCTCCGCAAGCGCGGCGAAAAGGTAGCTGCCAAGCGCGGCGACCGGGAAGCCAACGAAGGCGTAGTGATCGCCCAGGTAAACGACGCCAACGACTATGGCGTGATCGTGCGCCTGAGCAGCGAAACCGACTTCGTGGCCAAGAACGACGACTTCGTGGCTTTCGCCCAGAAGGTCGCTGACCTGGCCCTCGAGAACCGCCCCGCCGACCTCAACGCCCTCAACGGCCTCAAGATGGAAGGCAACCTCACCATCGGTGAGAAGGTTACCGAGATGGTAGGCAAGATCAACGAGAAGATCAGCATCACCGCCTACGAGCAACTCAGTGCCCCCCTCGTGGCTCCCTACATCCACAGCGGATACCGCGCCGGTGTACTCGTGGCCCTGACCAAGAACAACGAAGCCGCCTTCGACGCCGGCCGTGACGTTGCCATGCAGGTTGCCGCCATGAAGCCGATCGCCGTCAACAAGGAGGGCATCGACCAGGCCACCGTTGACCAGGAGCTCGACATCGCCATGGACCTGGCCCGCCAGGAGGGCAAGCCCGAAGCCATGCTCGAGAAGATCGGCCAGGGACGCCTCAACAAGTTCTACAAGGAGAACACCCTGGAAGCCCAGGCCTTCGTCAAGAGCGACAAGCAGACCGTGGCCCAGTACCTCGACAGCGTCGAGAAAGGACTGAAAGTCACCGACTTCAAGCACGTCGCCCTGGGTTAATCCCCCCGCAACGACCGTTAAAAGTGGGTCACCTTCCGAACGGAGGGTGACCCATTTTTCATTTTGGGGTGTTCTGTGACCGAATTAGACCGATAGAACCCATGACCGCTACGCTCAAGTCCTTCGCCACCAACATCAACTGCGGCAGCTGCGTGCGCAGCGTCACCCCCTTCCTGGACGAGCTGGAAGGAGTGACGATCTGGCGCGTTGACGTGGAAGACGACCGCAAACTGCTTACGGTGGAAGGCACCGCCACCGAGGCCGAAATCATGCAGGTCGTCGAGGACGCCGGTTACGACATCCGACCCGTTCGGGCCTGAGGCCGCTACCGCCCAGCCCCCTCCAACGGCTGGATCACCCCGTGGCCACCGCCGCCGGCGTTGCGCTGTACGTCAAGCGCGACGATCACTACGCGTGGGCACCCCACGACCCCCTGCAGGGGAATAAAGTCCGGAAACTGGCCCCGCTGCTCAACCGGACTGATCTGGACGGGCGTACCGTAGTTTCCTTCGGCGGGGCCTTCAGCAACCACGTCGCCGCCCTCAGCGCTGCGGGCGTGCGCTTCGGATTCCGGACCCGCTTTTACATTCGGGGGGAGGCTGTCCGCAATCTCACCCTGGATTTTGTCGCCCGTAACGGGAGCCAGTTGACCTTCGTCGACCGGACCACCTACCGCCAAAAACACCATCCCGAAGTGCAACGTGAGATCGGAATCACCGCCGACGAAATCGTGGTGCCGGAAGGGGGGACCCAACCCTCCGCGCTTCCGTTCGTGGGGGCGGTTTACGGAGAAACGGTAAAACAACTCGGACGCGCGCCCGACTATTTCTGTCTCAGCGCGGGCACGGGTGGCACGGCCGCGGGGGTGGTTGCGGCCGCATCGGGGGGCAGAACCCGCGTTGAAGTCTACCCGGCGCTGCGGGGGAACTGGATGCGCAGCGAAATTGAATCGTGGTTACCCCCGGGCACCGACACGGGCCACCTGGACGTGATTACCGGCTACGCTTTTGGAGGGTACGGCAAGTTTCCGACGGACTGGCGACTGTACACGCCGGAAGGGGCAATCGCCAAGCGGGCCGACCTGGGAGATCAATTGCTTCCTCCCCTGGAACCCGTCTATACCGCGAAGCTTTTCACGGGGGTGTTGCACCGCCTGGCCAGGGGGGAATACCCGCGGGGGGCGTCTCTCGTAATCCTCCACAGCGGCGGAATCTATTGACCCTAGCCGAAGAGGGTTTCCCTCAGGGCATCCTCGACCTGTTCGGAATGCGGCTCGCGCAGGATCTCAATGTCGTTGGGTTCCCAGCGGATGAGGCCGTCCCGCTCGAACTGCTTCAGCCAGGACTCCATAGGCCACATCTGCCATTTGGAATGAAAGCGGCGCGCGTTACTGACGATGTCACTCAGGTGGTTGTAGGGCGGGGAGTATACCGGATGGTATTGGTGGAAGACGCGGGCACCGCAGCCGTAAAGGGGCAGCCGGGTAGCCCGGGCGTTGAAGGCGAAATCGGTGTCTTCGCCCCCGTAACCGACGTATCCTTCGTCGAACCCGCCGAGGCGGGCAAAATCCGTGGCCCGCAAGCCGAAGGCCAGCGACCAGAAGAGGGGGTAGGGCAGGGTCATGATATCCCGCCCCGCGGGAAGCCGGGGCCGCCGGGGATGGGGCTGGGCCACCTGGTTGAGCAGGCTGAAGGACCAGCCGGGAGCCGCCGCTCCCTCCGGCAGGTAGCGCACCTCACCCATCACCAGACCGTGGGTAAGCCCGACGGCCGCTTCCAGTTGTTCCAGGTAGTGGGGGGCGGGGATACAGTCTACGTCGAGGAAGGCCAGAATATCCCCCTCGGCGGCGGACGCGGCCCGGTTGCGCGCGGCGGCCAGCGGCAATTGATGGTGGTCGGAATTCAACTGGAGCGGACGGAGCGGACAACCCGGGTCGGGCAAATCGCCCGGAATGTCCTCGTTCATGAAGACGACGATTACCTCGTGGGGGCGGGTGCGTTGCCCGGCGATGCCCCGCAACAGGTTGTGGAGGTGGGCGCGGCGGCCGTGTACGATGGTAAGCAGACTGGTCTTCGGGGGCATAATCAATCGGTTGGGGTTAGGGCGCGCTGATTACAAGAATCACCGCTACTTAAAGTTCATACCCCGAACCTGCGATTAGTAATCCCGATCTACCACATAATTTACCAATTGTTCCAATCCGTCGCGGGCGGAGCTGGGGGGCAGCCCCCTGAGCAGGGCAAAGGCTTCATCGCGGTAGCGGAACATGGCGGCCTCCGCGTAGGATATCCCCTCGCTTTCGCGTACGAAGCGCAATACCTCCTGCACCCGGGCGGGGTCGTCGCTGTGCTTCTTGATGTTGCGGATCATCCGCCGCCGCTCGGAGCGCGTGGCCTGGTTAAGGGCGTGGATCAGCGGCAGGGTCATCTTCTTTTCCTTGATGTCGATGCCACGGGGCTTGCCAACGTTGTCGAGCCCGAAATCAAAGAGGTCGTCCCGGATCTGGAAGGCGATCCCGATCTTTTCCCCGAAGGCGTGCATCCGCTTCAGGGTGGCTTCGTCGTCGGTGGCCGAGGCGGCACCGGCGGCACAGGAGGCGGCGATGAGGCTGGCCGTTTTCTGGCGGATCACCTCGAAGTAGATCTCCTCGTCGATGTCCAGGCGGCGGGCCTTCTCGATCTGCAACAGCTCGCCCTCGGCCAGGGCTTGCACGGCGTCGGAGCTGATCTCCAGGGTGCGGTACTGCTTGTTGGCCAGGGCGATGGACAATCCGCGGGCCAGGAAGTAGTCGCCCACGAGTACGGCGATCTTGTTCTTCCACAGGGCATTGATGCTGAAGAAGCCGCGGCGCTCGTAGCTTTCGTCCACCACGTCGTCGTGGACCAGGCTGGCGGTATGCACCAGCTCGATCAGGCTGGCGGCGGTGTAGGTATCGTCGTTGATGCCACCGCAGGCCTGGGCGCTGAAGAAGGTGAACATGGGGCGCATCTGCTTCCCCTTGCGGCGCACGATGTAGTAGGTGATGCGGTCCATCAGGGGCACCGGCGACCGCAGGGTCTCGCGAAACCGCTTCTCGAAGGTCTCGAGCTCACGGGCGATCGGTTGCTTTATCAGGTCCAGGCCAGTGGCCATCGGGGGGAGTTGCGGATGATTAGGGCGCCAAAGGTAGCCTATATATCCGGGCCGGTTCACCGTCGCGGGCCTCGGTGCTGATGTAGAGGGTGCCGTCCGCGGTGAAGGCCAGTCCCTCGGCCTGGGGCAGGAACCGCTTGTCGAGTTTGCGCACCGTTTCTATGCGCCCCTCCGCATCCGCGACCAGGAGGCGGTTGCCCACGCTGCTGGTCAGGAACAGCTGGCCGGTGAGGGGGTGGATCGCCAGGGCGGAAGGGCTGAAGTCGTCCTCCCGGGGGATGCTGTACGCAGCTTCTTCGCCGAGTTTTTTCGTCTCCAAATCGAAGGCGAAGATGTAACGGTTCTCCTTCGACATACCGTTGCCCTTGGGGTCATCCTTGCAGGCCAGCAGCAGGCGGTTGCGGGTGGCGTCGTAGGCCAGACCCTCCACGTCGTTTTCCCCCTTCAGCCAGGTGTTGTATTCCTTCACCCGCTGCTCGTTGGTGCCGGGGGCGGTGATGCGGTACAGCCGGCCGTTGCTTTTGGTTACCCATACTTCGTTCTCGCCCACGGTGGCCAGTCCCTCGTAGTCGCCGCTTTCCCAGAACTCGGTGCGCTCCAGGATGGAACCATCGGCCAGGGCCAGGCGGTACAGGATGCCGTATTCGTCCTCAACGGCCAGCAAGTCACCGTTGCGGATGGTCAGGCCGGAGATTTCGTCCAGTTCCTCGGGCAGTTCCCCCACCAGCTGGGGGTTGTCCAGATCATAGGGGAACTGGGCAGCCAGGGGGGCGGGGCCGCAGGTGCCGATGGAAAGCAGCAAGAGCAGGGCAATCAGGTACGGATGCATGACCCTAGAAGTCTTGACAGGGCGAATTGGTTCCCCTGGTTCGCCCGCGAGTTGCCGGGGGGGCGAGGGTTTCTTTCTTCCGGAAATTTGATGGCGGCAATGTGGCTGCGGGTAAGCCAGTACACAAACCGCGGGATTGGCTATTGTGATCCGGCCCGGCAGAAGAACAGGACCCCGCCAGATCGTACTTTTGCGCCCCCATGGAATCCGTCACCATCGCCGGGGAGCAACTGCAGCTCCATCCCGACCGCGCCATCTACTGGCCGGCGCGGAGCATCCTGCTGCTCGCCGACCTCCACCTCGGCAAGGGAGCCCACTTCCGGCGGGCGGGAATCCCCGTTCCCCGGGGGGTAAGCGCGGTGAATTTCGCCCGGCTGCACGAGCTGCTGCGGGTATTTCGTCCCCGCCGGGTACTGCTGCTGGGCGACCTGTTCCACAGCGACCACAACCATGTCTGGCGCGACTTCTGCGACTTCACAACGGCCTATCCCGATCTGAGCTTTGAGCTGGTGCCGGGCAACCACGACGTATTGCCCCCGACGGCCTACGCGGAGGCCAGCTTGGTGTACCACCCGGAAATCATCACGGAGGGGGCCTTCAGTTTCAGCCACCATCCGCTAAAGGAAGACCAGCGGCTGCCGGGGCACTACAACCTTTGCGGTCACGTGCACCCCTGCGTAAAGTTGCTCGACGGGAGTGGGCGGGGCATGAAGCTGCCGGCCTTCTACTTCGGAGTCCGGGAAGGAATTCTGCCCGCCTTCGGGGAATTTACGGGCTGCGCCGAAGTGAAGGTGCGGCCGGGGGACCGCGTCTTCGTCCTGGCCGAGCAGGCCGTGCTGCCGGTGCACTGAGGCGGGGTTGTTCAGCGGAAGCGCAGGGAAAGCTGCCGTCCCTCCAGGGTTTCGGGTGCCTTGTCGAAAAGGAGGATGGTGTAGGCCAGTCCCCGTCCCTCCCGGTACAGGGCAATGAGTTGGGCCTGCTCCTTGTCGCTGAAGCTACGCTTCGGGCGGAAGGTGTACATCCGCGCCCAGTCGGCCCCGTACAGCGCCAGCTCCTCCTCCCCGAAGCTGTGCACGGCGGTCACGGCGTCCTCGTCGTTGCTGCCCAGGTTCATGGCCAGGGTGGTGGCGGCCAGGTGGGGCAGTTGGTAGTAGCGGTCGCCCTCGTGCTCGGGGCGCAGGTGGAACCGCAGTTCCAGCTTTTCGCGCCGGGAAGCCATGGCGTAGTGGTCCTCCAGCCAGCGGTTTTCGTTGCGCAGGGTGGTTTCCCGGAAGTCACTGTCCAGGGGGGCGGTGAATCGGATGTCCATGCTGTCCAGTCGCGTGATGAAGTCCGGGGGCAGGTCCATCTGTGCCGGAAGGGCAGCGGCGAACAGCAGCAGGAAAAGGAGGGGGAGGAACGGCATGGCTAAAAAACGCTGGCTTCCCCCAAGGTATTAACCGGCCAGGGAAAAAACGGGGCCTACGGCACGGCACGTCCGCTCGCTGACGCAGGTGCCTACCACGCCGAGCGGAGCCGCTCCACCAGCAGGTTCGTGATGCGGCGATTGATCTCACTCTCCTGCTGCAGGTAGTACCCCAACTCCTCGGCCGAGAACTGCCCGATCACGATGCCGAAGAGCAGGCCGCGGAGGCGGTTATCGCGGGTAACCAGCTCCTTGATTTTCTCGAAGCGGCGGGCGGCGGGGACCTGTTCCGGGTTGACCTTCCGCTTCACCAGGTAGTGGCGCAGCATGGCGGTGAGCAATTCGTGCTGCTGCTTGAGTACCGGGCGCAGGGTGGCATTCTGGAAGGCTTCTTCCGGTGAATCACTGGCCTGGGTGTCGATGGTGGGGCGCATGGGCGTCAGTTGAGCCGTTCGGACAACTGGTCCGGGGCCGGTTTAACGGTGGCCCGGTGGCGGGACAGGTGGTCGGTAATTTGCTGGATCACCTCCGGGTGGAGTTCGGCAATGTTGGTGGTCTCTCCGGGGTCGTGACCGAGGTGATACAGCAGGGGCTTGGCGTGCTCTTCCCGCTCCCCGAACTGCCCGTAGGCACCCTGGGTAACGTAGTGAACCTTGTAGTCGCCCAGGCGCACGGCGTAGGGCCTGGAACCGCGGTAGTAGATCATCTCCCGGCGGGGACTTTCGGCCGCGGTGAGGAGGGTGACGGAGAGGTCGATCCCGTCGATGGGGCGGTCGTCGGGGACCGCCACTCCGGCCAGGGCGGAAAAGGTGGGCAGGAAGTCCAGTGTGCTGCCGATGCCGCGTACGGTAGCCGGGGCTACCCGCCCCGGCCCCCAGAAAATGGCCGGCACCCGGTGGCCGCCTTCCCAGGTGGTGCCCTTGCCGGCGTACAGGGGGCCGGCGCTGCCGCCGTCGAGGCCGTAGGAGAGCCAGGGGCCATTGTCCGAGGTGAAGACCACGATGGTGTTTTCGGCCAGCCCCTCGGTGCGGAGCAGGTCCAGGATCTGCCCCACGCCGTGGTCGATCTCCTCAATGACGTCGCCGTAGAGTCCCCGGTGGCTGCTGCCCAGGAAGTCGTCGGAGGCGAAGAGGGGTACGTGGGGTAGGTTATGGGCCAGGTAGATGAAGAAAGGATTGTCCCCCTGGCGCTTGATGAAATCCATGGCTTCCTGCGTGTACCGCCGCGTGATGGTGCGTTGGTCGGCGGGGCGCTCCACGACGGTGGTGTCGCGCAGGAGGGGGACGTTGAAGTTTTCGCTGCGGATCGAGTCGTGGGGCTGCTGCCAGAACTGGTGGTACGGCAGGTGGGAGGACATATCCATGTCGTTGGAGTAGGGGATACCGAAGTAGGTATCAAAGCCGTGGGCGGTAGGCAGATACTTCGGCAGATGCCCCAGGTGCCACTT
The DNA here is from genome assembly GCF_002631205.1 of Neolewinella marina. Lineage (GTDB taxonomy): Bacteria > Bacteroidota > Bacteroidia > Chitinophagales > Saprospiraceae > Neolewinella > Neolewinella marina. Next base: position 214,298 of record NZ_PDLO01000002.1, on the reverse strand, counting down.
GCCGATGGCGGCGGTGGCGTAGCCGGCCGACTTCAGCTGCTCGGCCAGGGTGATTTCCGTGGCGGGCAGGCCACCCGTACTGTTGGGGAACAGCACCCGGTGGTGGTCGCTGGCCATGCCGCTGCGGACGGGGTAGCGACCCGTGAGCAGGGCCGCGCGGCTGGGGGTGCAGACGTTGGCCGCGACGTAGAAGCTCGTCCACCGCTGTCCTTCCCGCCCCATCTCGTCCAGCCGCGGCGTGCGGATGGTGGGGTGGCCGTAGCTTTCCAGGTCTCCGTAGCCCAGGTCGTCGGCGAAGATGACGATGATGTTGGGGGAGCGGGAGTCCTGTGCCGCCGTCCATCGGGGCATAAAGAGCAGCATAGCCAGGAAAACGAGAAAGCGCATGAACGGGAACTTTACCGAAAAAGTACGCTTTCTCGCTGATTGGACGGTTCCTCATTCCCAAAGGGAAGCCTCGGGATAACGGGGCGTGGCGGTTATTTCCCCGTCAGCCGGTGGCCCATGATCTCCGGTCGCGCTGCCGGAAGGGGTTACCGGTTCCTATCGGAGGGGAGAGTGTAGATCAAAAGGGTATAAAAAATAATGATCCAGGTCCGTAAGTGATCAGGCCACACAGCAAACCCGTGCCCACGCTGATATGCCGAAGGCGCAATGCACCCCCCTTGCGAAGACAAGCCTCCGTGCGGGATTGGGCAGGCGGACAAAGAACAGGTAAGTGCCCAAGGCCCAGCTGACCTTGATGGACGGATAGTCTGGCGGCCGTTAGGGACGCCGTGGCCGCATAACCAGGCTTAATTACCCGGCAGGGAAGGTTTGCGGTCTGATGGTAGGGTTACCGGTACGGGCTCGGGGCGGGGCGAGGGAAGCAGGCCGGAGCGTTCCAGTACTGAAATGAGTGCAGGTAGTAATTGCATAGGAATCAAGGGTTCAGGAGATTACTCCCCATAATAACACCGCAGGGTGGTGCAAATTGCGGTTCTGCGGTATTAAGTTCAGTTTGGACCGGACTATGTCATATTGTCGGTCAGGCGATTGGCTAATATAGTTAGGTCGGTAGCGGTCCACGTCGGCGGATCGGCCAGCGGATAGGTGGTCTGCCCCGGTCGGCTGATGAAGGCCGTTTGCAGTCCAGCCCAGGCGGCACCGGCTACGTCCCAGCCGTGGGCGGCTACGAGGAGACAATCTTCCGGTGATACCCCGACGCGCCCGGCGGCCCAGTGGTATACCTCAGTGGCGGGCTTGAACTTGCCCACCGCCTCCACGCTGAGCAAGTCCTCGAAGTAGGGGGCCAGGCCGCTATTGGCCATCTGCTCGGCCAGGGCGTCGGTACCAGAATTCGTAAGGGTAAAGAGGCGGTAGCCCGCTCCCCTCAGCCGCTCCAGGGCCCCGGCTACTTCGGGGTGGGGCGGCAGGGAACGGATGGGCTTCAGGGCCGTTTCGGCCTCCTGCTGCGAGAGCGCGATGTCGTGCTTGTCGGCCACCATCCGTAGGGTAGCGGCACCGATGGCTCCGAAGTCGGTATAGCGGTCCGCCACGGTGACCACCAGGGAATACTGCAAGAGGGTGGTGAACCAGGTGGCGACGAGCTCCTGGCGGCCGTTCAGGGCCCGGGCCACGCTGTCCTTTACCGGCTGCAGGTCGAGCAGGGTTTCGTTGACGTCGAAGAAGATCACCCTGGGGGAGCGGGGCATGGCCTATTGGTTTTGGGGGTGGATGAAGGCGGCGATGCGTTCCGCGATGGCCGGCGCCTGGTCTTCCTGCAGGAAATGTTTGGCAGGCACCTGGTGAATGGTCGAGAGGCCGGCCACCCGTTTGACCTCCTTTCCGTAGCGGTCGTAGGTCAGGGTCGGGTCCTCGCTGCCCCAGATGGCCTGGATGGGGTAGGGGGCACCGTGCACGGCCCGGTAGCAGCGGTCGCGGAAGGCCTCGGATTTATCGAAGCTCCGCATGATCTTAAGAAAGGCGGAACCTCCGTCGTCCCGTTTCAGCAGGTCCACGTAGGCGTTGCGTTCCTCGGCGGGGATCTGCTCACTGTCGGCCACGCCCAGGCCTTTCCACATGACCTGCCAGGTGAGGTGATTGATGGTAGCCAGCTCCGCTTCCCCCGCCACCGGCAGTTCGAAGGGGCGCATGGGCAGAGGCTTTTTGAAGTTGACCACGTCGATCCAGGTGTTCAGGATGGTCAGCGACCGGATCCGGTCCCGGTGGTCGGCGGCCAGGGCAAAACCAACGGGCCCGCCCACGTCGTGGACCACCAGGTGGTAGCGGTCCAGTCCAAGTGTTTCCGCCACCTTTCCGGTGAAGCGTGCCAGGTTGGAAAAGCCATAATCGAAATCCTTGGGGCGATCCGAAAAGCCCAGTCCGGGCAGGTCGAAGGAAATCCCCCGGAGGCCGCGTTCCGCCAATCCGTCGATCACCTTCCGGTACAGGAAGGAGGAGGTGGGCACGCCGTGGAGGCAGAGGACGGGCTCGCCCTGCCCCTTCTCCAGGACGAAGGTTTGCAGTCCTTCCACGGTGATGAATCTGCCGGCGGCGCGGTGGGATTCCAGTACTTCGGCGGTGGTGCGGTGGCTCATGGGTTTGGCTTGGTGTCAGGGGGGCGGTTGCGCGGTGCATATGGAACCGGCATGCAGTGCCTAACCCGACCTTTACCCCTAATGTTGATGGTCGCGGGGCCATGGTGACGCGTTCCTGCCCGAATCAGGTTTGTCAGGGCATCCGGTGGCCCGGGGCGACGTCGAGACTCCGGATTTCATTCTTGTAGGCCGAGGGCAGGATGAGCGACTTCAGCAGGCCGTCCAGCCGGAAGCGCCGGCTCCACTTGTAGGATCCGAGGAGGGGGCGGATGAGGGAGTCGCGGCGGTAATCCAGCAATTCGGCAACGCGCCCGGGTACGACCAGGCGCTGGGCTTCGCCCAGCAGGAAGTAGCGCAGCGGGCCAAGGTGCTTGCGGTACTGGCGGAACAGGTCGTCCGTGTAGGGGCTGCGCGCCAGGTTCCGGTTGAGGTGGGCCTGGCGGTCGTCTTCCCACTCGGGGAAGGTGGCGGGCAGGTCCTTTACCCCCATTCGGCTGCCCACCCGGTGGAAGACGGTGAATACCTCTTCCTTTTCCGGTGGGGTCAGGGGGTGCTCCAGGATCTCATGGGCTCGCATGGAGTAATCGATGAGGAGGTAGAGGACGTCACGGTAGGCCCAGTCGGGAATGCGGGTGCCCCGCTGGGCTTCTACGGCGGAGTGGATGTGGGCCATGGCGTCGATGGCGCGGTGGGCGGCGGCCTCCTCCGAGAAGACGATGGTGCGGGCGTAGGCCACCGTGGAAAACAGCCGTCCCATGGGGTCGGTCGGGAGCCTGCCGGTGAAGTAAAGCCAGTCAACGGCCTTGTTCAACGCAAATTCGGCGGCCGCCCCCGCGAAGATGAACAGGATGGTATCGCCGTTGCCCCAAATGCGGCGGACGATGGAGTGAGGGGCGACGAAAGGGGGCATGCTCAGGAGGTTGTAGGCCTGTCTGCACCTCCGTACTGGTATAATGCAGGGCTACCTCTTCTACGAAAGCCTGTTCCTTAAGTTCTTTGGAAAGGAAAGTAAATGGGGTGCAGACTTCAATCCGACAATCGATCCCGGAGTGGCTATCCTTGAGCGGCCTGTTCCCCGGCGTAGCGGCCGAAGTTATCCAGAATGGCCTGCCAGCCCTCCCGCTGCTGCTCCAGGGGGTATTCATTTTCGGGGTCAAAAGTAACGGTGACTTCGGTTGCCCCCCCTTCCTCCGCAAAGTCAACCGTCACCCGCCGGCCGTTGGTGAAGGTGTAGGCCAGGTGTTTTTCCGGTTGCACCGCATTGTAGGTGCCGGCCATGTCGAAACTCATGCTGCCGTCCCGGGCCGCCATGGTAATCCGGAAGTCGCCGCCGATCCGGAGGTCGTTCTCCGCCGCCGGGCAGTGCCAGTCGCTGGAAGCGAAGTTCCAGTTGACGATGTGGTCGGAGTCGGTGTAGTAGTGCCAGGTAAGGTCGCGGGGAGCCCGGGCGGTGGTGCGGACGGTGATCGGGTCGGTGGCCATATGAGGACGGTCTATTTCTGTTGTGCCAGGTAAGTTACCAAAGAAGCGAGTTCCTCAAAGGAGAGGGCGTTGGCCAGGCCTTCCGGCATCATCGACATTGGCAGTTCCTCCCGGTTGGTGATGTCGCTCTTCTTCAACCGGGCGCTGTTGCCGGCCACGTCGCGGATGGTCAGGGCATCGGCGGATTCGGCGGTGACGAAGCCCACGTGGGCCTCCCCGTCGCGGGTCTCGATGAGGTAGGAAGAGAAGCCCTGGGAAATGGAGGCGTTGGGTTTCAGGATCGACTCCGCGATCTGGTCGCGCGACATGATGGACCCGATCTGCCCCATGAAAGGCCCCTTCATCACCTGCCCTTTTTCGATGCTGTGGCACGCCATACAGCCCTGGCTCACGAAGAGTTCCTTGCCACGGGCGGGGTCGCCCTCCAGTTCGGCCAGGGCCAGGATGACGTCCTCGATGGAGGCCTTGCCTACCTGCCCCTTCTCCTTGGAGATGGCGGAGAGGTCTACCTCGGTTTCCGCAATGGCTTCCTCGGTTTCCACGCTGCCCAACTCGTCGATGCCCAGGCGGTAGCGGTCGTTCAGGCCGGCGAAGAAGGCCGCCTTTTCGGATTTTCCGGCGTCGGCTTCTTGGAGGAGAAAGGACTTGATGCGTTCCGAGGATTCCCAGCTTTCACCCTTGTAGTAGGGGCCGTGGGTGTCCGGGCGGGTGCTCCACCACCAGTCGCCCTTGTAGGGTGCCTCCCGGTGGTAGAGGCGGGCCAGGGTGTTCAGGATCTCTTGCTGGAGTTCGGGGTCGTCCTGCTTAGCGTAGGCGGTGGTCAGCCCCTCCACGGCGGCGGGGTCGTGAAGGTAGCGAAGGGTCCACAGCGCCAGCCGGGGATTGTCGTCGATGGCAGCGACCGCGGCGTCCACGGCCTTTAATTCCACCAGGGAACGGACCGCCAGGTGGGGCAGGACAACACCAGCATTGGGGGTGGCGTGGGGGCCTTCCGTGCCGGCGGCGGGTGCTTTCAGGGAGGCGGGTACGGAAACTTCCAGCAGCGTAGGTGCGGCTTCCGGACGGCCGAGGCGGCCCAGGGCTACGATGGCGGCTGCCTGCACCCGGGGGTTGGCGTCGTGGACGGCGGTGAGGAAGGGTTCGAGGGGTACGGAGGCCAGACAGCTTTTCCGGTCGGCCAGGGCGCGGAGGGCGAACTCCCGCATCTTGTTTTCTTCGCTCAGCTCAAGCAGCTTTTCCGTACCCTCGCCGCAGGTGATCTGGGCGTAGGTATACACGCCGGCTACCCGGGCGGCCAGCGACTGGGTAGGGTCGCTCGCCACGGTCCAGGCCGCGGCGGCGGCTTCTTCGGCGGGGCGGTTCAGCAGTTCCTGTTGGGCGTGGAAGCGGGTGACGGAATTACCCGCCCGCAGGAGTTCTCCGAGCCGGGCCACGGAGGCCGTCCGCAATTCGGGAAACGGCTCGTAGGACCAGCCCTCCGGCACCACCTTCACCACGTAGCCCTTGTCGGGGCTGCCGCGGTAGCCGGCACCGTCCCAGGCAGCCAGGAACATCCGGCCGGAGCCGTCAACGTCCACGTCGGTGATCTGGGGGAGTTCGATGAACGGCTCCTCCGTCTGGGTGAAAGTAGGCCCGTCCCGTTCCACCCGGTGGATGTAGAGCTGGTTCCGGCCCCAGTCGGCCATCAGGGGCACGTGGTTGTAGCGGGCCGGCCAGCGGTTGTCGTCCAGGAAGTAGCTGCCGGTGCCTGATCCGCCGCCCACGTCGACCAAAGCCGGCAGGATCTCATCCGTGAAGTGCTTGAAGAGAGTAGGGTAGCCGTACTCCCCGCTCTGGAGGTAGTGGATGAAGCGCACGTTCCACCCGCCACCGTCGTTGGTGTTGCCGCGGGTGAAGATGTTCATGAAGGGGTCGATGGCCACGTCGTAGATGTTGCGGGTGCCGTGGGCGTACACCTCCATCTCCGTGCCGTCCGGGCGCACCCTCACGATGCCACCGCCGAGCATGGTGTGCTTGTTGCCGGAGCGGTCGGTGGCCTCGTGGTAGCCGAAGTCGCCCACCGCGATGTAGATCCATCCGTCGATGCCCATCCGGATGCCGTTGGTGGCGTGGTCCGTACCCCGGTCGCTGAGGGGGGTGGGGGAGCTGATGTGCTTGATCAGGGGAGTGGCGGGGCCGTCAGCTACGCCGTCGCGGTCTTTGTCCTCGAAAACGACCAGGTCCATGCCCGTCGCCACGTCGTCGTCGCCCTCGAAGGCGGTGTGCAGTACGTAGACGCGGTCACCGACGGCCATGATGCCCCGGGGGTTGTCCACCCGGGTGAATTCCGTGTGCGACTCGTAGGTGCCGTCGTTGTCGGCGTCGACCAGGCGGACGATGCTGCCGTAGCCGGGGTCCTTGCCGAGGGAACCCATTTTATCCACCCCCACAAATACTTCGCCGGTGGGGAGTACCGCCAGGCAGGCTGGGCTGGGGACGATCTCCGGGCCGGCGATGTTCTCCATGACGAGGGAGGCACTGTCCGCGGAAGGCGTGAAGTATTCGTCGAATTCAGCCAGGTCGGCAGTGGTAGACACCGGCCGGTCGGAGCCGCAGGCGGCCAGCAACAAAAGGTTAAGCAGGCCAAAGCCAAGCCAGGAACGAGACAACATAACAGAACAGGTTTTTACCCGCGGCAGCCACGGGCAGCGTAACGTGCGGCCCAAGATAGAGCGCAGCCGGGGGCAGGCGCAAGGGTTTCCGGACTTAATTTGTCGAACCGACATTTATTTCACCCATGCACTTTTGCAGAAAGGTGGTGTAGACCTTCGGGCCCTCGTGCAGGATGGCGTGGGGTATGTGCTCGTCCCTGTTGTGCACCCGGTCGAGGTAGCTGCGATCCAGCCGGACGGGCACTGAGGCGAAAGCGGGTACACCATGGGAACGGAAGAGCCCCAGGTCGGAAGAACTTGGCAGGAAGATGCTGGCCACCTCGCTGTCGAGGTAGTGTTCCCGGATGCTCGCGGAGAGGTATTGAAAGAAGGGGCTCCGGGGGCTTGATGGCAGGGTTTCCGGCATTTGCTTGAGGACGGTGATCCTGATGTCCGGGTTATTCATCCGTCGCTCAAGCCGCGCCAGGAACTTTTCCGGAGAAGTCATTGGCAACAGGCGGCAATCCAGCAACGCCGTAGCGGTCGGCGCCAGAATATTGACCACCTCATTCCGACTGTCGAGGCCGGTCAGCGTGATGGTGTTGGAAAACAGCGCGAAGATCTCCGGTTGCTTTCGCAGTTGCGCCATCAGCAGCGGCCTGAACATGCGCGGGTGCTTCATGACGAAGCCCGTGACGCCCTTTTCCATCCGGCCGAGTTGGCGCAGCAGGGATACATTCAGGTCGGTATAAATACCCCGCTGCCGCTTGCGCAGCAGGCGGTTCAGGGCCGTCACCATTTCCCGGTTGGCGTACTTCAGTGGGGTGATGGACCCGTGGCCAGTGGTTTCCACGGAGACTTCCAGTTTAAGCCACAGGGCATTCTTGTGGGCTACGGAAATGCCGAATATCTCCCGCTCCGGGAACCGCCGGAGGACTTCTGTAACGGCGGGTGGCCCTTCGCCGATGACTACCGCCGGATTCAGGAGCTGCAGGTAGTTTTCCACTACGTACCGGGCTCCCCCCGCGCACTGGTTTTCCTCGCAGGAAACGGCCAGCAACGTCACGTTGTAGGGGATGGGTTGCCCACGGTAGCTGGCCTGGGCCTCCAGCACGGTGGACAGTTGTATCATAGCCACTCCCTTGTTGTCGAAGGCGCCCCGCCCCCATACTTCCGTCTCGGTGACGGTACCGGCATACGGAGGGTGTTCCCAGGTGCTGGGGTCTTCGGCGGGCACCACGTCGATGTGGTTCAGAAAGATGATGTTCGGCAATCCCGCCTCCAGCGGACGGATGGAGGCGGCAAAGTTGTAGTTGCCGTCCGCTTCCCCCATGGGCGTGATGTGGAGTCCGTTTTCGGCGCACAGGGTTCTCAGGAAATCACCGGCCGCTTTCTCGCTCCCGCTGACGGATGGGTACTTGATGTACTCGCTGAGCACCGAAGGCAGGTCCAGCGGCTGTCCGAGGTGGCGGATCGCGGGCGGTTGGGCATGGAAGTAGCCGCTGCTGAGCAACAGCAGGGGGAACAGGTAACGGATGGTCGTGGCGGCCCGCATAGCTTCGTGATTTCCGGTCCGGCAATCGGCACGACTCCGGGAGTGGAGACCTTGCAGCACGAATCAGGGTAGACCTATAAGATAGGCCCGGAAAGGACAGCGGGCAAGCCTGTGGGACTCTGCGGTCGGCTTAGAGAAAATCCAGCGACAAATCCGGCGGCGAGCCGATCAGGCTGCGGAAGGTGTTGTCGGCCTTGTGGCAGGTGAGGCCGTCGGGCATGGCGGTGAGGATGAAGTGAAAGGTATTGTCCTCCGTGCGGTAGCTGCCCTCTACCGGGCCGCGGGCGGTGGGGATGGTAAACGTCGCCTGGTCCGCGTCGCCGGAGAACTGTCCGCCCCGGGCGGTGATGGCCTCATCGAAGCGTGCGACGAGCTCCTCGACGGACTGGTGGAAGGTGATGGGGAATTCACAGTTGGCCATGACGATACGGATTGAGGGTGGTACCTATGCAGGTCATTCCGGCGGGATATGTTTGCGCTCCGGGGGGCTTTCTGAACGGGGGCGGCGGCGCGCGGGTGCCGGAATCATAAGTCGTAAAGCCGGGGCCGTCGCTCGTCCAGGGCCGCGATCCTTTCCCGGGAGGCGTCGACGGCGGCGAGGTCAATGTCCGCGCTGATCCATTCCTCCGTCCCGGCCGAGCCGCGGGCCAACACCGTTCCGTTGGGGTCGATGATCATACTGTTGCCGGAGAAGGTGGTGCCCGCGTCGGTGCCCACCCGGCCGGCACAAACCACGAATACCTGGTTCTCGATGGCGCGGGCCCGCAACAGGCTGGTCAGGTGTTCCACCCGCACGGCGGGCCAGGCCGTCGGGACCAGCAGCACCCGGGCACCCCGTAGCGTGAGGGTGCGGGCTACTTCCGGGAAACGGAGCTCGTAGCAGGTCATCACGCCGAAATTGGTACCACCCGCCGCGAAAAAGCCCAGGGCACCGCCGGGGGTGAGGTAGCGGTCTTCGTGGATGGGGGCAATGGAAACCAGGTGGGTCTTGCGGTACTTACAGGCCAGCTTGCCGGCGGCGTCGATCACGGCCGCGGTGTTGAAGACATCGTTGCCGGTGCGTTCGGAGACGCCGACTACCACGGTAGCGCCGAGTCGTGCCGCCTCCCGCTTGATGCCCGCGAGGTGATTTTCGTCCCAGGTCACGGCCCGCTCCACGATGACGTCCATGGCGTAGCCGGTATCGCACATTTCCGGGAACAGCACGAGGTCGGTTTCTCCGGGGACGAGCTCTGCCAGCAGGCCTTCGATCCGCTTCAGGTTGCGGTCGACGGCCCCGAGTTCGGCGTTGAATTGGTGGACGAAGATTTTCATGGGGGAACGTTGGGGAATAATTGGAGGCACGCTTATGCTTAGTGGGCAGCACCCCGGAAGTTCGCATTCCCCCGCAAAAAAGCGGTACCGGCGCAACAACACCGATACCGCACGCAACACTATGAGCCTAAGGGATTACAACTTGAGAAAGGTATTTACCGTCATGCGGTAAGTGCCTGGGCGGCGGCGGGCGCGGGTGCCAGGAACAGCAATAGCAGGCAGGCGCCAAGGCTTGCCGGGCACCGGGGGTGGGTAACGAAGGATGCAGTGCAGAGGTAGGGGGTGTGCTCATAGTGGATTGGAAATAGGAAAAATGGAACGGGCCGTGAAATCGCCCCGGCGTACCTCGCCCATCGGCTAATCGGTGGGTGATGTGCCCGAATTTACCGGCTGCGTCCCCTCGGAAATGGCAATTGTTATGTGTAGGTGGGATCCTGGAGGGTAGACAGCGGAATTTTGAGGGTAAACGACAGGAGTGGCGGTCCGGAAACAGGGCGCTGGAGAGCGGTTCGGCCCGGCCGCCGGGTTCCGGGCGGATGGTAGAGGCCGGTTGCTGGGCGTCGTGGCACCCGCGCGCCGCCGCCCGGCGTATACCCCACGTGCCCGACAAAACGTTGTACCTTTGACCCTCCCGAAAAAAGGGTGTCCCCTTATGAGTGAAGCCATCCACCACGAGTGCGGTCTTGCAATGATCCGGCTCAAGCAGCCACTTGATTACTACAACAAGAAGTACGGTACGCCGCTGCACGGCCTGAAATGCCTGCAGCTGCTGATGCGCAAGATGCGCAACCGCGGACAGGACGGGGCCGGCATGGCCACCATCAAGCTGGACCACCCCCCTGGAAAGAAATTCATCAGCCGCAAACGCTCCAACGCCTCCAACTACCTGGACGACCTGTGGAGCGGCGTCTACCGCCGATTTGACGAGCTGACCCCCAAGCAGCTGGCCAACGGGCAGTGGATGAAGGAGAACCTGCCCTACACCGGCGAGCTGATGATGGGCCACCTGCGCTACGGCACCCACTCCACCAACGCCATCGAAACCTGCCACCCCTTCCTGCGGCAGAGCAACTGGAAGACGCGCTGCCTGATCGTGGCCGGCAACTTTAACCTGACGAACGTCAATGAGCTTTTCCAGGAGCTGGTGGACCTCGGGCAGTACCCCAAGGAAAAGTCGGACACGGTGACCGTGCTCGAAAAAATTGGCCACTTCCTCGACGACGAGGTACAGCGCATCCACACCTGGCACAAGCCCGAGGGCTACACCAACATCGAGATCAACGACATCATCGCCGAGGAACTCGACGTGCAGCGGCTGCTGAAGCGCGCCAGCAAGAAGTTCGACGGTGGCTACGTCATGGGCGGCATGATCGGCCACGGCGATGCCTTCGTGATGCGCGACCCGGCGGGCATCCGGCCGGCCTTCTACTTCGAGGACGACGAGTTCGTGGCCGTGGCCTCCGAGCGGCCGGCCCTGCAGACGGTCTTCAACATCCCCATTGCCTCCATCAAGGAGGTCGAACCCGGCCACGCCCTCATCATCAAGAAGAGCGGCAAGACCTCCATGGAGCCCTTCACCAAGCCCCTGCCCCGGGCCGCCTGCTCCTTCGAGCGGATCTACTTCAGCCGCGGCAACGACCGCGACATCTATCTGGAGCGGAAGGAACTCGGCCGCCGCCTGGCCAGGTCGGTCGCCCAGGCCGTGAAGTACGACTTCGACAATACGGTGTTCAGCTACATCCCGAATACTGCCGAGACGGCCTTCTACGGCATGATCCAGGGACTGGAGGACGAGCTCCACGACTGGCGCAAGAAAGAAATGAAGCGCCGCAAGAAGGACGGCAAGAAGGGCTTCGGCAAAGTGCTCAAGACCAAGGTCCGCAACGAGATGATCGTGGTGAAGGACGGCAAGACCCGCACCTTCATCGCCGACACCTCCAGCCGCGACGATATGGTCAGCCACGTCTACGACGTCACCTACGGCATCGTGCGCGACGAGGTGGACACCCTGGTGCTGCTGGACGACAGCATCGTGCGCGGCACCACCATGCGCGACTCCATCATCAAGATCGTGAGCCGACTGAAGCCGAAGCGCATCATCATCGTGAGCAGCGCCCCCCAGATCCGTTACCCCGACTGCTACGGCATCGACATGTCGAAGATGGGCGAGTTCGTGGCCTTCAAGGCCATGGAGGCCCTGCTAGAACAGAAAGGGAAAAAGCGGCTGCTGAAGCAGGTCTACAAGAAAGCCCTTGCCGAGCTGAAGAAACCCGACAACCAGCAGAAGAACGTGGTCAAGGAACTCTACGACCAGTTCAAGTACGAGGACGTGAGCAGCAAGATCGCCCAGATCATGACGCCCAAGGGTACCAAGCCGAAGGTTGACGTGATCTACCAGACGATCGAGGACCTGCGCGAGGCCTGCCCGAACAACAACGGCGACTGGTACTTCAGCGGCAACTACCCCACGCCGGGCGGTTTCCGGGTGGTGAACCGGGCCTTCGTGAATTACATGGAAGGCAGCGGGGAGCGGGCTTACTAAAGGTCAATGGGTTAAGGTGGCAATGAGTCAATGAGTCAAGGGGGCGACCGCGAACACCTCCAGCGGTTCCTTCCGGCCGCGGAGTTCCTGCCGGCCTACGGACCGGGTGGTGAAGTCGGGAATGGGTCCCAGGGCTTCCAGCAGGGGAGCGGAGACCAGTAGTTCTACGTTGAAGGTGTTGCAGAGGGCCTGGATGCGCGCCGTAGCGTTGAGCACGTCGCCGGTGAACATGACGTGGCGCTTCAGGACGCCGACCTCGCCGGTGGTGACGGTACCGCAGTGCAACCCGGCCTTGAAGCTGGGTTTGACACCAAATTCCTTGACGTACCAGTCGCCGCGGGCCCGCAGGTCGGTCTCCATGGAGAAGAAGCAGCGCAGGCAGTTCTGGGCTTCTAGCCCTTCCCGCAACTTCCAGGATACGATCATTTCATCGCCCACGTACAGGTACACTTCTCCTTCGTGGCGCACCACGGCGTCGGACAGGTCTTCGTAGTACGCCTTGAGCAAGTCGAAGTAGCGGCGGTGCCCGAGTTGTTCGGCAATGGTGGTGGAGGAGCGCATGTCGAGGAAGAGGTAGATGCGGTCCTCCTCGATGGGATGGTGGTAGGTTCCGGAAAGCAGGTTCAGGAGGGTGGTGTGGCCGATCACCTCGCTGACCTGGGCGTATACTATGGACAAGGCGATGACGACGGCCAGTTGCAGCACCGTGTTGAGGTGAACAACGCTCGTCAGGTAGCGGCCCAGTTTGGCCCACACGGCCGGGTCGAGCGGGGAGGTACCCATCTCCATGGCTGCAGCCAGGGGGTAGGTGACCAACACCACCAGGTGGACGAAGACCAGGTAGGCCAGAAACTTGTAGATCGATTTGCGCAGAAAAGTGGTGTGGGTGAACCACCGGCTGAAGAGGGTCAGTTCAATGTACCCAACCACCAGGCCGAGGAGGCCCATGGCGGAGACGGCATAGATCAGGATGCCGAGGTCGGGGAGGATGGCCGTGTCGTTTTCGGGGAATTGGCCACCGGCCGCTGACCAATCCAGCAGCAGGAAAATCATGGAGCTGATCAGCCAAATCGCCCCGAACGGCAACAGGCGTACCATTTGCCGCCGGGTTTTCGGATCGAGCATGGGGGTGGGTGTTCTTTCCCCTTAAAACAGGGGTTTCGGCGGGTGGGGCACCTGGTCCGGGGTGTAGTGGTCGGACGACTAACCGGTCGGACCACTAAGTGGTCCGACCAATTTTCGAAGGACGACTTTACAACAATCATACCAAAAGTACACCCAGCCCAGCAGACCCCGCCCCGTAACCGCTGGTCGGGTAATCCGCCGGATTGGTCTAATCCGGGGTGGAGTTGTGAAATAAATAGAGTCCTTTAAGGAGGATTATCCTTCACCAAATAACGAAAATGCGCTACAGCTTACTTTCTACCCTGAGCCTGTGCGGTGGGTTGCTATTTACTTTCAGCGGCACCCTGCACGCCCAGGCGGACACCCCGCCCGAGAAGATCACCAGCGTCGAGGGCGTGACCGAGTACCGCCTGGACAACGGGCTGTCGGTGCTGCTCTTCCCCGACCAGTCGGTACCCACCACCACCGTCAATGTCACTTACAAGGTCGGTTCCCGCCACGAGGCCTACGGGGAAACCGGCATGGCCCACCTGCTGGAACACCTGGTGTTCAAGGGCACGCCCGACCACCCGAACATCCCCCAGGAGCTCACCGAGCACGGGGCCCGGCCCAACGGCACCACCTGGTACGACCGCACCAACTACTTCGAAACCTTCTCGGCCAGCGATGAGAACCTGGAGTGGGCCCTCGATATGGAGGCCGACCGCATGGTCAATTCCTTCATCGCCAAGAAGGACCTCGAAAGCGAGATGACCGTGGTGCGCAACGAATTCGAAAGCGGGGAGAACGACCCCGGCGGCGTGCTGATGGAGCGGGTACTGAGTACGGCCTACCTCTGGCACAACTACGGGAAGTCGACCATCGGCTCCAAGGCCGACCTCGAAAACGTGCCCATCGAGCGGTTGCAGGGGTTCTACCGCAAGTACTACCAGCCGGACAACGCGGTACTGGTGGTCGCCGGAAAATTTGACCCCGCCCGCGCCCTGGAGCTCATTCAGGAGAAGTTCGGCCGCATTCCGAAGCCGGAGCGGGAACTGTACCCCACCTATACCCGCGAACCCGTCCAGGACGGTGAACGCTTCGTGGAACTGAAGCGGGTAGGGGACGTACAGGTGGTGCAGGCCGCCTACCACATCCCCGCCGGCCCCCATCCCGACTTTGCCGCCCTTTCCGTACTGATGAACACCCTGGTGGATGAGCCCAGCGGACTGCTCTACCAGGCCCTGGTCGAAAACGGCAACGCCAGCAGCCTCTGGGGATTCGCCCCCGCCCTGGCCGAACCGGGTTTCGCCTTCTTCAACGCCAACGTGCTGAAGGAAAATGACCTGGCGGAAGTGGAAACCAAACTCAAGAATACCCTGGACAGCCTTGCCCAGCATCCCCCCAGCGAGGAGCAGGTAAAGCGGGCCAAGGACGGCATTCTGAAGAACTTCGAACTCAACCAGCGCGACGCCAACCGCGTGGGCCTGCTGATGAGTGGCTACATCGCCCAGGGCGACTGGCGGCTGGGCTACATCTACCGCGACCGCGTGGAACAGGTGACCCAGGCCGACGTCGTCCGCGTGGCCAGCCAGTACTTCAAGCCCCAGAACCGGACCATCGGCCGCTTCTTCCCGGTAGCCGAGCCCGACCGCGCCGTGATTCCCGAAGTGAATGACCTGGAGGCCATTACCGCCGACTACCAGGGTCGGGAAGCCATCGCCGAGGGCGAGGAGTTCGACCCTTCCTACGAGAACATCGATAGTCGCACCGTTTCCGGTACCCTTGGGCGGAGCAAGAACATCGAGTACATGCTGCTGCCCAAGGAGACCCGCGGGAACAGCGTGAACGCCCAGCTGCGGTTCAACGTCGGCAACCTGAAGGCCGCCACCGGTCGCGCCTTCGCCGCCGGCAAGATCGGCCAACTGCTGATGACGGGCACCGAGCAATACAGCCGGCAGGAGATCCAGGACAAGCTCGACGAGCTGAAGGCCCGCGTCAACCTGTCGGGCGACGAAAGCATGGCCATCGCCTACATCGAAACCGAAAATGAGAAGCTGCCCGCCGTGATCGACCTGCTGGGTGAGATCATGCGCAACCCCACCTTCCCCCAGGAGGAGTTCGACAAGATGGTAAAGGAGCAGCTCGCGGCCATCGAGGAGCGCCGCAGCGACCCCCAGGCCATCGTCTTCAACGAAATGCAGCGGCGCACCAACAACTACCCCAAGGGGCACCCGGCCTACGTCCCCACCTTCGACGAGCAGGTGGAGGCCCTGAAGACCCTGAAGCTCGAAGATGTCCGCTCCTACTACCAGGATGTCTACGGCGGAAGCAACACCATCTTCGCGGCCAGCGGCGATATGGACGTGGAGGCCGTGAAGGAGGCCCTGGTCCGCAACTTCGGCGACTGGAAGAGCCCGGTGAAGTTTGAACGCATCGCGCGGGACTACCAGCCCGTGACCCCCGAGGCCGTCAAGATCGAGACTCCGGACAAGGCCAACGCCTGGTTCGTGGCCGTGCAGACCCTCCCCGTCGGCGACGCCCACCCCGACTACCCGGCCCTCGTGATGGGCAACTACATCCTCGGTGGCGGATTCCTGAACAGCCGGCTGGCTACCCGGATCCGTCAGCAGGACGGACTGAGCTACGGCGTTGGCAGCCAACTGGGCGCCAGCTCCCTCGACGAGCGGGCTACCTTCCTGTCGTACGCCATTTACAACCCCGAGAACCGGGAAGCCCTGGAAAAGGCCTACCGGGAGGAGATCGAAAAGGCGCGGACCCAGGGCTTCACGGCCGAGGAGCTCGCCGCGGCCAAGAGCGGATGGAAGCAGAACGCCGCCGTGAGCCGCGCCCAGGACCGCAGTATGGCCTCCACCCTCAGCGACAACGCCTACCTGGATCGCAGCATGCAGTGGGACAAGGCCCTGGAAGAACGGATGATGGCGCTCACCCCCGAGCAGGTCAACGCCGCCATTCGCAAGTACATCGACGTCGACAAGATGGTGCTGCTGCGCGCCGGTGACTTCGCCAAATCGGAAGGCGAGATCAAGCCGTAACCCTTTCGGCGAATTGACGTTACTTTTGGCGGGGCCGCCGGTGCAAGAGGCACCGGCGGCCCCGCCGTACTTATACCCAATTACCATGCGCTACCTGTTTCTACCGATCCTGCTGATCCTGTTCACCGCCTGTGGCCCCGAAGGAGGCTCCACCGAGGAAACCACCACCCAGGCCCCCGACCGCTCCGCCGACGGAGAGCCCACCATGATGCTCACGGCCGCCGGGGTAGAACCGGAAACGGTCTTCAACTTCGAGGACATCATCTGGGGGTTCACCTGGCTGCCCGACGGACGCATCCTCGCTACGGTGAAGGACGGCCGCCTGCTGCTGGTGGAAGGCGACTCCGCCACCCAGGTCAGCGGCGTGCCGGAAGTGCGCGACGCCGGACAGGGCGGTTTGCTGGACGTGCTCCTCGACCAGGATTTCGCGACCAACCGCTACGTATACCTCAGCTACAGCCGCTCGGAGGAAGATGGAGCCACGGGATTCACCTCCGTAGGCCGGGGTAAGCTGAGCGAAGACGGCACCCGCCTGGAAGAATTCACCTCCCTCTACGACGGAGGGCCGGCCACCGACAAGGGGCAGCACTTCGGCAGCCGGATGGTCTGGGGCCCGAACGATGGCCACCTCTACTTCACCATCGGTGACCGGGGCAACCGGGACGAAAATCCCCAGGACAGCACCCGCGACGGTGGTAAGGTGTACCGCATCACCGCCGACGGCGATATCCCCGAGGACAACCCCTTCGCAGGCACCCCCAACGCCAAGGAAGCCATCTACTCCCTGGGCCACCGCAACCCCCAGGGACTGGCCGTACACCCCACAACGGGTAAGATATGGGAGCACGAACACGGCCCCCGCGGTGGCGACGAAGTGAACGTCATCGAGCCGGGCAAGAACTACGGCTGGCCGGTGATCACCTACGGCATCAACTACGACGGCAGCCAGATCACCCCCGAAGTGGGTATGTCGGGCATGGAACAGCCCCTCCACTACTGGGTGCCGAGCATCGCGCCGAGCGGCATGGCTTTCGTGACCGGCGACCGCTACCCCGGCTGGGAAGGCGACCTGCTGGTGGGCAGCCTCAAGTTCAGCTACATCAAGCTGGTCCACCTCAATGGCGACGAAGTCACCGGAGAGCAGGAACTGATCAAGAACACCGGCCGCGTCCGCGACGTCCGCATGGGCCCCGACAACTACATCTACGCGAGCGTGGAGGGTACGGGGATCGTGCGGGTGGTGCCTGAGTAGGGTTTCTGGTTGCTGGTTGCTTACTCGCCGGCTTGCGCCGGCTGGCTGGTTACTGGTTTCTGGTTGGTGGCTCGCCGGCTGGCGCCGGCTGGCTGGTTGCTGGTTGCTGGTTGCGCCGGCTTCCTGGTTACTGGTTGTGGCGTAATTTTTCCCAATCATTGATGACGACCTTGCGGTCTGGTCCCCAGCGGTAGCCGCCCAGGGCCCCGTCGCTGCGGATGACGCGGTGGCAGGGGATGAGGTAGGCCACCGGATTGCGGCCGATCGCCGTGCCTACGGCCCGGCTGGCGGTGGGTTGGCCGATGTGTTCGGCTACCGCCCCGTAGGTGCGCAGCTCACCGGCGGGAATGCTGAGCAAGGCACGCCACACCTGCAGCTGAAAGGGCGTGCCCCGCAGGTCGATGCCGATGGGGCGGGGGGGGCGTTGCCAGTTGGTGAAAAAATCAATTACTGCGGCAGAATGTTGCCCCGTGCCCGCCACCACGGTGGCCCGGGGGAATTCCCGGCGCAGCGATTCCGGGTCTGGAGTGCCATCGGAGAAGGAAAGGCTGCATACGCCACGGTCGGTCTCGGCCACCAGGGCCGCTCCGAAGGGGGAGGAGAAGGTGGTGTGCCGCAGGGTAAGTCCGGCGCCGCCACTGCGGTATTCCCCGGGGGTACAGGCAAGTACCTTGATGAAGTGATCGTGGAGGCGGGCGTTGCCGGACAGGCCGCTGGCGAAGGAGGTGGACAGGGTAGAATGTCCGGATCCCAGGGCGCGGCGCGCGCGTTCGGTGGTCAGGAACTGCAGGTAGGCCTTCGGGGAAACGCCGGCCCAGGCGGAGAACAGTCGCTGAAAGTGAAACTTGCTGAGGTTGACGTGCGCCGCGATAGTGGCCAGGTCGGGCTGTGCGGACTGCTGGCTGCGGATGAAGTGGATGGCGCGGGCGATGCGGTCGTAGGTATCGGGATCGGGCATAGGACAAAGATGCGACCGGCGGGGTAGGGGAGCAATCCGATCCTTGCGCTTCAGCCGAGGGAGGTGCCCAGCAGCAGGGCGAAAACGAGCAGCACCACGCAGCCGGCCACCACGATGCGGGTACGCTCCATGCGGCTCTGGCTGTCGCGGTGGGATTTGCGCAGCTGGTTCAGCGGGGTTTTCGCCTCGTGGTTGATCCGGCAGGAGTAGTCGTAGTGGTTGCCGCCGGTATGGTCGATGCTGACCTCGCAAAGCTCCTGGTCGAGGAAAACGGAGTAGGTCTTGGATTCCCGGACTTCGAAATCGATCTGCACCACCCGATCGTTGCAGTGGAGGACCACGTGGTGGGTCTTGTCGCCGTGGAAGAGGCCCAATTTGTAGTTCGCCCCTTGGTGACCGGTAATGTTCCAGGAGTACTGTGGCATGGGGGCGGGGCGCGGTGGCATTTCGTTCGTAGATAAGGTACCAAAAGAATTCCGGCACCCCACAACTTTAACGTTTGTCCGCCGGGGAATGCGGCTTACCCTCCGGAGGGGTGAATCCCGGCCACTCCCCCCGGGTTTCCAGGATGCGGAACCGGCTGAAGAGCTCCTCCCGGTACCAGCCCCGCTCGCGGGTGAGGGCCACTACCCGCCGGTGGTGATCGCCGGCGTAGGCGAACTCCGTCATCGCCCGGCCGCTGCTCCACACGCTGAAGGTGGCCTGCATGAAAACCGGGTATTCGCCGATGCCCACGCTCAGCAACCGCGCGGGGTAGTCCTGGACCGAACGGCTGGTGGCGGGGACGTACCGCCAGAAGTCGGGGAGCTTCGAAGGGTGAATGGTGGCCCGGGTGATGACGGCAACCGGCGCGGCGGGGTCGTATTCCTCGGGGCGGGGCGTGAAGGGATTGCCACCCCCCCAGGCGCCGTGGGCCATCGTGGCCTCCAGGAAAAAGGAAATGCGGCGGTCGGAGTGGCCCACCACCTCGGCGTACCAACCATCGTTGCGGAAGAAAGCGTCGGCGGCCTCCCGGTCGTGCCAGTGGCCCACCAGGGCAAAGACCCCGAAATTGGGCCAGAGGCTGAAACCATTGCCCCCGCCGCTGCCCATCAGCCGCGAAAAGGACAATCCGCTTACCTTCGCGAGGCGGGGCTGGGCAAGCTGCATCTGGGAAAGCGCCCAGAGGCGGTTGCTCCAGCCCGAATAATGAATGAGCGTAAGGGTGGTGATGTCCGTGGGTTTTATATAAACAAACTATACGTATCGACTATCCGTTCAGAAGTTAATCACGTGTAATGAGGCCAAAATTGTAATTTCCCCTCCATGGATTTGAAGATGAAGAAAGAGGGCAAGTTTGACTACCTGGAAACGGGTGGGTCCGGCGAACCCCTCCTTTTGTTGCATGGGCTCTTCGGGGGTCTGAGTAATTTTGGTGCGCAGATCGAGGAATTCCGCGGTCGGTTCAACGTGGTAATTCCCACCCTGCCCATCTTTACCCTGCCGCTGCGCAAGGTCTCCCTGGCTGGCCTCGTAGACCACCTGGCCGACTTCGTCGCCTTCAAGCAGTTCGACAGGGTGCACCTGATGGGCAACAGCCTGGGCGGCCACGTGGGTATCCTCTACGCCATCGATCACCCGGAGCGGATCGCCTCAATCACCCTTACCGGCAGCAGTGGGCTGTTCGAGAGCGCCATGGGCAACAGCTTCCCCCCGCGGGGCAACTACGAATTCATCAAGAAAAAGGTGGAAAGCACCTTCTACGATCCGGCTACCTCCACCCAGGAGCTGGTGGACGAGGTCTACAATACCGTGAACGACCGCAACCGCGGCATCCGCATCGTGATGACCGCCAAGTCGGCCGTGCGCCACAACCTGGCCCACAAACTGCACAACGTAACCGCGCCCACCCTGCTGGTGTGGGGCAAGCAGGACACCATTACGCCACCCTTCGTCGGGGAGCAGTTCCAGGAACTTATCGCGGACTCTGAGCTGCACTTCATCGACAAGTGTGCCCACGCGCCCATGATGGAGCGGCCCCGGGAATTCAACCGGATCATGGGGAATTTTCTGCAGCGGGTAACCGCCCCCCAGCCCTCGCCGGCCTGACCCGGGGAAAGCATTTCCCCGCTTCGCGCGTTATTTGCAGTATGCTGCGTAGCCAACTTACCCTGATCCTCGGTCTTCTCCTCGGCACCTGCGGAAGCGCCCAGGACTTCTGGAAAGACCACTCCTTTACCGAAGCCGATACCCTGAGGGGTATGCTCAACCCCGCCCGGGCCAACTTCGACGTCACCTATTACGAGCTCCACCTCGACGTGGACCCCGTGGAGCGGCTGATCGACGGTCGGGTGGAGATGGACTATACCGTGACCGGGGAACTGCCCCTGCTGCAACTGGACCTGTACCAGAACCTGGAGATCGACGGCATCGAACAGGCAGGTCAGGACCTCCGCTTCACCCGCCGTGGCAACGCGGTCTTCGTGGAACTCCCACGCCCGGCGGAAATTGGCAGCCGTCACCGGATGACGATCTACTACGGGGGTACCCCCACGGAAGCCCATAATGCCCCCTGGGACGGTGGCTTCGTGTGGGCCCTGGACCAGAAGAACCGCTACTGGGTAGGCGTGGCCTGTGAGGGCGACGGCGCCAGCCTGTGGTGGCCCAACAAGGACCACCTGAGCGACGAGCCCGACAGCATGCTCATCAGCGTCACCGTGCCCGAGCGCCTCTCCGTGGCCAGCAACGGCAACCTGCGCGCCGAGGAGGAACTGGAAGACGAGCGGAAACGCCGCTTCGACTGGTTCGTGAGCTACCCAATCAACAACTACAACGTCTCCCTGGGCATCGGTCACTACGTCCACTTCGATACCACCTACCGCAGCTTCGACGGCGAGGAGCTGGCCCTGGACTACTACGTCATCGACTACAACATCGAGAAGGCCCGCAAACAGTTCCGCGAAGTACACCCTATGCTGGAGGCCTACGAGCACTACTTCGGCAAGTACCCCTTCTGGGAAGACGGATTCGCCCTCATCGAGGTGCCCTACCTGGGGATGGAGCACCAGAGCGGTATCGCCTACGGCAACCGCTACATGCGGGGTTACCTGGGCGGCTTGATCCCGAGCGATATGGACTGGGACTATATCATCGTACACGAAACCGGCCACGAATACTTTGGCAATTCCATCAGCGTCGCCGACCACGCCGAAATGTGGGTGCACGAGTCCTTTACCACCTATATGGAGGCCCTGTACGTAGAATACCACTTCGGGGAGGCGGCCGCCCGCCGCTACCTTAAAAGCCAGCTGCGCTTCGTCACCAACGCGGAGCCGATGCTGGGGCCCCTGCACGTGAATTTCACCGATTTCGCCTCCTCCGACCACTACTACAAGGGGGCCTGGATGCTGCACACCCTGAGGGGCGTACTGAACGACGATCCCCTCTTTTTCGGACTGTTGCGCAGCTTCTACCAGGATCACGAGCGAAGCATCGTCAGCACCCAGGAGGTGATCGACTACTTCAGCCGGTTCACCGAACGCGACCTGCAACCCTTTTTCAACCAGTACCTGAAGTACCCCAACCTGCCCGTACTCGAACTCCGCCGCAGCGGTGACCAGCTGGAATACCGGCTGGCGGCCGACGTAGCCGGACTGTCGATGCCACTAGGGGTCTATATCGGGGAAGAAGCCGTTCGCCTGCTCACCACGGCAGAGTGGCAGCCGATGGGCCGCGGCATCGACCCCGACGAGGTGCGGGTGGACCAAGAACGCTTTCTGGTGGACCTCAGGGTGGTCAACGAGCAGCGCTAGGGCTTACTGCTCCCGCTCGGCGGCGGCCACCAGTTCTTCGTACCACTCCGATCCGTACTTGCGGATGAGGGCGGGTTTGGCGAATTCGTAGATGCGAATCTTTTCCCGCTTCCCCCGGCTGCAGGCGGCGGAACAGATGTCCCAGACGTCGTAGTTGAGGGCCTCGAAGCCCGTTTGGGGATTCTTCTTGACGCGGATGGGGTAGAGGTGGCAGCTGATGGGCTTCTTCCAGTCGATGCGGCCGTCGTTGTAGGCCTGTTCGATGCCGCACTGGGCGGTACCGGTGGCGTCGAGGGTCATGTAGGCGCAGGCGCCGCCGTCGACGAGGGTGGTGTCGTGACTGTTGCCGTTGCGCACGTAGCGTCCCTGCTCGGCAATGGCGGCCCGCCCGGCCTCGGTGAGGTAGGGGCTCACGGCGGGGTAGATCTCGTCCAGGATCTCGAGTTCGTCCGCTTCCAGGGGGGCGCCATAGTCGCCTTCCCAGCAGCAGGCGCCCTTGCAGGCGCTGAGGTTACAGGCGAAGTGTTCGTCGGTGATGTCGTCGCTGACGAGGATGGAACCGATGATGTACATGCGAAAAGATTTTTGGGGGCGGCCGGATTCGACGTCGGGGGAATGTCGGCCATCTAATTATCTTACGACAGACAAACAAAGACGGCACCCCCGACCGGCGCCCGCTGCAACAGAGAACCCCCGGTCGCGGCGGGAGTTGAACGCCCGGGGCGAATCAGCGATTGCCCCGGCTACCGTGGGCCGTGGAAGAAGGTTACGCTATGGACGAAAAAACGGAAAATTACTGGCGCATCCTGGAGGCCAACCTCGAGTGGATCCGCTACTCCGACGCCAAGGCGACGGGCATTCTCACCATCTACGGCGTCCTCATCACCGTGGCCTTCACCCGCATCCTCGACATCCTGGAGGTGATCAGCACTTCCTGGATGCTGATCGGGCTGACGACCTCTTCGGGACTCTCCTCCCTGGTAGCGATTTACTTCGGCTTTCGAAGTATCAGTCCGCGACTGGTGCAGCAGCACTACCGGTCCATCATCTTCTTCGGGTCGATCGTGCAGCACAGTCCGGACATGCAGACCTTCCGCAAGTTCAGCCACGAGGTGCTGGACTCTCCACGGGGGCTGGACGACGACCTCGCCGCCCAGATTTACATCAATGCGCGGATTGCGTCGCTGAAGTTCAAGAACGTCAGTTCCTCCATCCGCTTCTTCATTGCCAGCTTCCTGATTCTGCTGAGCGAGATGGTCATTTTCCTGCTGGTGAACTAGGCCCAGGGGAGCCGCCCGAAGCCCGTACCTTGCGGCGTGTCTCTGAAGAAACTCTCCGGTGAAACCCTGGTCTACGGCCTCAGCAGCATCCTGGGCCGACTGCTGAATTTCGTGCTGGTTACCCCTTTCATCACCCGGGTGCTGACGGAAGGGGAGTTCGGCGAGATAGGTAACCTGATGTTCTGGACCGCCTTCCTGATCGCCCTGGTGGTGTTTCGGATGGATACCGCCGTGTTTCGCTTTGCCAGCCGTGGAGATCATGATCCCGAGGCGGTGTTCCGCCAGTGTCAGCGGCTGGTGTGGCTGGGAGTAGGAGTGGTCATCGGCCCCCTGCTGTTCTTCTCCGAGGGCATCGCGGCATGGCTGGACGCGCCCTCCGCCACCACCTACGTCCGCCTGGTGTTGCTCATGGTAGCATTTGACGCCCTCAGCGCCGTGCCCCTGGCCCGCCTGCGGCTGCAGCAACGGGCCTGGTTCTTCGTAGCCGTAAACCTGGGCAACGTCGTGCTGAACGTACTGCTCATCTACGGCCTGCTCTTCTACCTGCCGGTTTACGTGGCGGAGTGGTTCGATCCGGCCTTCCGGGTGGGGTACTATTTGCTGGCCATGACCGTCGCGGCAGGCTTCCGCTACTGCGTGCTGGTGGCCGACGGGTTCCTCCGGACCAGCGAGAAGCCCGCCGCCGCGCCCCTGGACCGCCTGCCCACGGGGACCCCGGCACCCGCGGCCCCGCCCCTGCGGCAGCTTTTTTCCTACAGCCTGCCCCTGACGGTCGTATCGGTAGCGGGGATTGCCAATGCCCTGGTGGGCCCCACCGTCCTCATCGGCTATGATGAGGCGGCGGCCGGTTACTTCACCGCGGCCCTGCGCATGGCCGTCTTTCTCAACCTCTTCGTGACCGCCTATCAGTACGCGGCCGAGCCCTTCTTCTTCCGGCAGTCGGGCAAGGACCTGGCCACCGCTGACCGGACCATCTACGCCGATGCGATGCGGGCCTACGGGCTGGTGGGCACCCTGGCCAGTACCGGAATCCTGCTGGGCCTGCCGTGGCTGCAGCACTTCATCGGTGCCGACGTGCGGCCTGGACTGGTGGTGCTGCCCCTGCTGCTGGCGGCCAACCTGCTCTTCGGGGTGTACAGCAACCTCAGCATCGCCTACAAGCTTACCGACCAGACCTTCCTCGGCGGGGGCATCGCCCTGGTGGGCTCCATCTTTGCGGTGGGTGGCCCCCTGCTGTTCACCGCCCGCTACGGCATCTGGGCCCCCGCGGTGGGTATGCTACTGTGCTTCGCGGTGATGTGCGGGCTGGCCTACCTGGTTTCCCGCCGTTATTTTCCGGTGCGCTACCCCTTTGCCCGGCTGCTGCTGTACGCCGTTATCGCCGCGGCGGCCTGCACGGCGGGGATGCTTTCCGACCACCTGTTGTGGCGGCTGTGCCTGCTGCTGTTTACTATCTTGGCTTTCGGATGGATCGAGCGTCCGTGGCTGCTGCGTACCTTTCGGGGCGCGGCCGCGGGTGCCGTTTAAAGCAGCAAATGATGAAGATACCGGCTTTCCTGTCTGGGCTTGTGGTCCTGCTCCTGCTGGGCAGTTGCCAGCAGCCCCTCAAAAAGCGGAACGTACTGGTGATTGGCGACAGCAACGGAGCCGCGGGCCGGGGCTGGGTCTACCAGTTCCAGCAGCAGCGGGGCGGAGGTCCCCTGGTGAATACCGCCCTGTCTGGTAATACCATCGGCTTTACCGACGCCGGGAACCGGGAACGCAATACCCTGGAAAACCTCACCCCCTACCTGCGGCGGGGGTACGCCGAAATGGGCGGCATCGACGAAATCCTCATCGGCCTGGGCACCAACGACTGTAAGGAGCAGTTCGCGGACGAGCACGGGCAGATTGCCGCCAATCTGATCACCCTGCTCGACCGAATCGGCACCTTCTTCGCCGACCGGGGGCAGGACCTGCCGCGCATCGTGCTGCTGACCCCGCCCCCCGTCGGGGAGGACGCGGTGGTCAACGCTTCCTTCCAGGGTGCCCGGGCTTGTACAGCCGCCCTCAGTGCAGAGGTGCGCCGCATTGCCGCCGAACGGGGATTGTGTCTGGTAGACTGGCAGGCACGCCCGGGGGACGCGGTGCTGGAGTTCAGCGACGACGGCATCCACTTCAGTGAGCGGGGCTACGAAATGCTCGCGCGGCAAGTGGTGCGGGCCTGCTACTGACCCTTGATTTCCCTGGGCAGCCGGCCGCCCCCGGCGGGGTTCAGGCGTCCGCCGCAATACTTGCAGTAGATGGCATCGTCGGCGTGGCCCTCGCGGGCGCAGTAGCGACACACCTGGGTGCTCACCTTTTTGGTGGTGCGGATGATCTCGTTGGTGACGATCCCCGTGGGAACGGCGATGATGGCGTAGCCCAGGATCATCACCACCGCCGATACAAACTGTCCGACCCGGGTTTGGGGGGTGATGTCGCCGTAGCCCACCGTGGTGATGGTGACGATGGCCCAGTATACCGCCCGGGGAATTGAGGAGAATCCGGGATTACTGCCGCCCTCGATCAGGTACATGAAGGAGCCGATGATGATGACCAGGATGGTCACCACGAAGAGAAAGACGGAGATCTTGTTCCGGCTGGCCAGCACCGCCCGCATGAGCTGGTCGCCCTCGGTCAGGTACTGTCCCAGCTTGAAGATCCGGAAGACCCGCATGAGCCGCAGGATGCGGATGATGAGGAAGTACTGGGCATTGGCCAGGAACAGGGCGAGGTAGGAGGGGAGAATGGCCAGGATGTCTACGATGCCGTAGAAGCTCAGGGCGTACCTCACCGGATTGATGGTGACCCACAGCCGCAGGATGTACTCAATGGTGAATACGATCGTCAGGAACCACTCGATGTAGAAAAAAAGGGTGCCGTAAGTCTGGTTGAAATCCGCCGAACTCTCCAGCATGACCACCAGGATGGAGAGGCAGATCAGTCCCAGCAGGATTACGTCGAAGTACTTGCCGGCCGGAGTATCGGCCTCGAAAATAATTTCGTGGATACGGTGACGCAGACTTCTGGAGGGCATGTTCCGGGAACAATTGTGGGAGGTAAGGTACGCCTACCGGCGCAGATGCCGGACTAGGCGTTCGGGCCGCCGCGGCGGGGCAGCATCTCCGAGACGGGAATCCTCACTTTCACCTGGGTACCGAGTGCTTCCTGGTCGGGGCCGTAGAGGTCGATAATTTTGACCCACTCACGGTCTTCGTCGGAAAGCAACTGCAACCGCGACTCGGTGATCTGGGTACCGCGCGATTTGTGGTGGAGGCGGGTGGCGTCGCGGGCCTGGATCTCTCGGACACGTACCCGGCCGATGCCGTTGTCGGTCACGATAGCCAGGAGGTGGTCGTCATCGTCGGGGAAGAATTCCACGTCGATGTGGCCTTCCGGTTGCCCGCGGAGTCCGTGCTCGATGGCGTTCTCGACGTAGGGCTGAAGGATCATGGTGGGTACGCCGATGATGTCCTCCTCGAGGTCGGGGTGGAGGCTTACGCGGTAGGTGAGCTTGCCTTCGTAGCGCAGGTGGCGGTTGATTTCCAGGTAGTCGGTCAGGAACTGCCGCTCCTCCTCCAGGGTGATGTATTCCCGGTTGGCGTATTCCAGGCTCTGCCGCATCAGCATGGCGAACTTGGCCAGGTGTTTGCTGGCGGTCGCGGCGTTGTTGGTCGAGATGAACGACTGGATGCTGTTCAGGGCATTGTACAGGAAGTGGGGGTTCATCTGGGCGCGCAGGGCCTTCAGCTTGAGCTGGCTGGCCCTCAGTTTCAGCTGGCGGTTTTCCTGTTCGCGCTCCTCGGCCCGGAACTGGGCGGCAAACTGCTGTTGCCGCAGGATGTCGATCTGCTTGTGGAAGCGGAGGTTGTAGTGGTCGTAGGTGCAGTGGTGCTCGTAGGCGGAGCGGTAATCGCCGGTGGTGGCGTGGGCCATCGACAGGTAGAGGTAGGCGTCGGCTACCATGCTCAGCAGGCGGGGGTCGCTGGTATGTTCGTCCACCTGGGCCACGGGCAGCGACTGCTGCAACTGGGCGATGGCCTCCTCCCAGCGGGAGGCGTCCATGAGGAGGGTGGCGCGCATAAAGCCGATGCTGGCCAGTTCCACCAGGTCGGGGTCCGCTTCACTGCGGTAGATTTCTTCGGCGCGGTCGAGGTAGCCGCTGGCGCGCTCGGGCTGTTCCAGGTGGTGGTAGCAGAAACCCATATTGGCGTAGGCGGCGGCCAGGGCCCGTGAGGAACCGTTGGCGGCACTCTCCACCACGGCCTCGAAGTAGGAGAGGGCTTCCTGGTACTCTCCACCGCTGATGAGTTCCTTGCCGAGGTTCAGCTGGTGCCAGGGGAGGCGGGCCCGAAGTCCGATGGTTTCGCAGCGGTGGATCGCCTTTACGAAGGCGGCCACGGCGAGTTCACTCTCTCCGCTGTTCTGGTAGATGGTTCCCATACCCGACTGGGTGAGGGAGTAGAAGTAGTGGTCCTGGGGAGAAAGCTCGAAGGTGCCCCCCTCGAGGAGGGTTTCCGCCTCCAGAAACTTCATCGTGGCCTTCGGATAGCTGAAGAAGAGGAGGTAAAGGTAGCCGTGGCGGCAGGCGGCGTGGGCGCTCAGCCGGTCGCTGGGGTAGGATTCCAGCAGTCGCTGGCAGCGGTCGAGGTAGTCCCCCGCGGCTTCGATCTCTCCCAGGTTGCTGAGGTGGCCGGTGTAGGCCAGGTAGACCTCGAGCCGGTCGGCGATGTCGCCCCGCTGTTCGGCGATCTCCAGGGCGGCCCGGAAGGGGGCCGCTGCGGCGGCGTGGCGGTACTCCTGGCTTTCCAGGTTGGCCAGGTGGAGGTGGTAGGCCAGGTGATAATCGTGGCCCGTCCGGTGCTCCAGGCCCGGCAGCTGGGCCTCGTAGGTTTCCAGCAGGTCGCGCTGCCGGTCGAGCAGTTCGCGGGCCAGCCTTGGTTTGGTATAGACGTAGTCGTCCAGCAGCTCCCGTACGACTTCGATTTGCTCAAAGTCCTCGTCCCGCGAAGGGACCTCGCCCTGCGGATGAATCATGGAAGGGTAGACTGCGGTCGGAGGAAGTGGGTTACTGGGGCATGATGCCGCCGCAGACCCGGCGAAACCAGTGACCGCGGCGCTTGCCGCCGGTTACCTGGTCCATCGCGTTACGGTCCAGCGCCTTTACCTGCTGGTCGTTGCGAAGTTCCTCAATTGTTTTTTTCCCGTTTTGCGCCATGGGGAAGGGTGTCTTTGTACTTGGTTAATGGACAATGGGCGATCCGTAAGGAACGGTCCACTCAGGTTGCCCTGAGGAGTGAACGCTCCAAATGTATGCAATATGTGTAAGTTAACTATAATTCTTGTAGCATTCGTAGCTGCGTCATGAAGGCGGATCGCCGCCGCCGGCTTACCTCGATGCGCATATCGTCGTCCATGACCAGG
The DNA here is from genome assembly GCF_002631205.1 of Neolewinella marina. Classification (GTDB taxonomy): domain Bacteria; phylum Bacteroidota; class Bacteroidia; order Chitinophagales; family Saprospiraceae; genus Neolewinella; species Neolewinella marina. Next base: position 185,310 of record NZ_PDLO01000002.1, on the reverse strand, counting down.
TAACCGCCTTCCCCCTTCACGAATTTCTTCATGTAGTTCATGTTGATCACGTGCCGCTTGTGCACCCGGTAGAAGTTGAAGGGGGCCAGCATGTCCTCGTACAGCTTGATGGTCTTGGAGGCGGTGATCCGCTGCCCGTTCACCAGGTAGAGGTGGGTGTAGTTGTCCTCGGCCTCCAGGCGGATGATGTCGCGGATCTTGACGAAGTGGATGCCGTCGACCCCGCCGATGCTCATCTTTTCGAAGGAGTTGGGCTGGTTTTGGTACTGCCGCAGCACTTCGAGCCGCTCGTCGGTGCGGGCCAGCTGACGGGGGCGGACGCGGGATACGGCCTCCACCAGCCGGTCGGGGTCGATGGGCTTGAGGATGTACCCGATGCTGGAGTACTCACAGGCCTTCATCGCGAAGTGGTCGTAGGCCGTCACGAAGATGATATCGAAATCGATGGGCTGGATCCGCTCAATCATCTGGAAGACCTTGCCGTCGCCCAGGTTGATGTCGAGAAAGGCCACGTCGGGCCGGATGTCGGGGCGGGCGAAAAGGGCGCAGCCGGAAGCCACCCCGTCGGCGTCGCCGATTACCTCCACGTCGGGGCAGTGGAGGTTGAGCATTTGTTTGAGGTTGACGAGGCCTTTGCGTTCGTCTTCAATGATTACGGCGTTCAGTAGCATGCGGACGGAATGATACCTCCAAAGCTACGGAAATATCAGTTGGCCGGCCGGTTGACGGGGATGCGCCCGTCGACCTGCAGCACCCGCGCATTGGTAAAGTTGGGGTCGCTTTCCAGGCCGTATCCGGTGATGATGTAGTCGGGCTGGGTCAGGACGACGAACTTGTTCGTGTAGATCAGTTCGCGCTGCTCGTCCCAGTTCAATTCCTCGGTCTCCAGTCGCTGCTGGGTGGCCGATTGCCAGACCACGCTGTCGCTGACGGTGATGAGGTTGTTGCGGCGGCGGTACACTCCGTACTGTGCCACCAGGGTGCTGCTGGTGTCCTGGTTCTCGTCCAGGAAGTAAGCGGTTACCCCATCGGGGAACTCCTGCCGGGGGTCGGCCGGCGTCAGGTGGTTGAGCATCCGGGGTGCCTCGAGTACGAGGCGCACGCGGGCCGAATCGCTATACAGGATGCGGACGCCTTCGGCCAGTTCCACCTGGTCGTTAAGGGTTTCTTCCAGCCGGGCAACTTCAGCAGGGTCGTTGACGCAGCCCGTCAACAGCAAACAGAGGGTGAGCCCGCGGATCAGCCCCACCGGGAGGAGAACGCGGCCTGCAGCTGACCGTAGAGGTCGGGCTGTTCGGGCACGAACGCCTGGTTGGCCTTGTAGAGGTAAACCACCAGGATCACGAACAACAGAAAGGCAATGAAGCCACCGAGGAGGATGTAACCCTTGGTACCGGCATGCTTGATTTCAGACATCTCTTCTCAAATTTTTCCCGCCAAAACTAGAAATAATCCCGGCGGCTGGGGTGATTTAACGCAGTCCGCTGCACTCGGTGTTGACCCGCTGGTCCTCCACCTCAATTTCGTTGCGCAGAGCCGTCAGCAGCTGCTGGGGCACGCGGTTCCGGCTGTTGGCATTGATGACCTGGCGGGCGCCGGGCAGGTTTCCACTCGCGCCGGTAGGGGCGTCGGAGAGGGGCATGACCAGGTACACGCCGTTGCGGCCGACGATGGGCTGGCTTACGGTTCCGGTGGCCACCGTAGCGGCCGCGGCGATCACCTTGGGCTCGGCACCGATGCCCTGGGCCAGGGAGGACTGGGTGAAGTTTACGGCGTTGAGGGTGTCAACGGGAACCGAGTAGCGGCTGGCCGCGGCGGCCAGGTCCTGACCGGAGAGCTCGGAAGCAAGCTTTTCACCTTTGAGCTGGTTGCGGACGGCGGGGGTGACGGTCTCGCGGAGGGCAGCCACCGGCGGAACGCCCTCGGCCAGGATGTTCTCCAGTCCAACGACCACGTACTTGTTCTCGTAGAAGAAGTTGGGATCGGTGAAGGTGTAGACGAATCCGCTCACGTCGCCCTTGTCGGCACCAAAGGCCCAGCAGATCATCTCGCGGACGTCCTGTCCGTTACCCATGGCGGGGATGTTGAAGGTGCCAATACCCAGGGGGCCGGTGGTGCCTACGGTGTAGCCTTCTGCCTGGGCGGCGGACTTCAGTTCTTCCAGGCTGGACTTGCCGGCCAGGAATTGCTCGGCGCGGGCCCGGGCATTGTCCTCAGTGTCCTTGCTCGGGATCATCGATTCGGTAGCGTAGGCCACTTTGGCGCGGGGGGTGGTGGTGCTGCTGCGGCGCACGATCTCTACCAGCTGAACGCCGGTCTGGGTACGCACCTTGTAGAAGCGGCCGGTTTCACCCGTCACGAAGGCCAGGCGGTTGACCGGGGGCTGGAGTTCGCCGGGGGTCACATTTTCCAGTACGCCATTGGTGGCCAGGCTGCGGGGGTCGCGATTGAATTCGCCGGCGAGCTGGGCAAACTGTCCGGGGTTAGCGGAAAGCACGTTCTGCAGGCTGTCGATCAGCCGGTTGGCCTCGGTAAACTGAGTGGGGATGGTGGCGTTGCGGACAATGCGGCGGATGGTGACGCTGTCGGCCATGGGGCGACGGTCGATGAGCTTCACCAGGGCCATGATGGATCCTTCGGTGAAGGGGCCGTACACCTCGCCGATCTCCATTTCATTCATGACCACGTCGGCCACGGAAGGAGCCAGTTCGGCTTCGGTCAGGTAGGTGCCGGTGTAGGAACCATTGGCGGTCAGGGCAAAGAGGCTGTCGTCGCGGCTGGGCGTATTGCGCCATTCCTCGGCGGCCTCCTCGAGCAGGCTGCGCACGGCGGCGGAGTCTTCCGGGGTGGCGTTCACGTCGAAGGAAACGTAGGCCAGCTGCCGGGTTTCTTCCAGGTTGTTGAACTGGCTCTCGTTCTCCTCGATGAAGCGCTGCACGTCGGCGTCGGTCACTTCCACCGCGTCGTTGTCCAGTTCATCGAAGGGGATGCGCACCACGGCTACGCGGCGGTTGGCCGACATTTCATCGGCGTATTTCTGGGCCATCCAGCTCGGGGCGTACATGGCCTTGGAGACCAGGGCGCTCAGTTTTTCCTGCAGCCGCTGGGTGCTTACCTGGCGGTTCTGGTACTTCCAGATGTCGACGAAGTTGGGGGGCAGTTCACCGGCTTCGATGGCCTCGGTGATGCTGTTTTCCTGGATGCGGGTGCGTACGCTGTTGAGCAGCTGGGCATTCACCTGTCCGGTCTGCGGATCGCCGTAGGACTGGCGAATGACGGGGCTGTAACGGGGGCCGTAGGTCAGCTCCTCGAGTTCCGGGCGGGTTACCTCCAGGCCGAGCAGTTCCGTTTCGTTGCGGAGCAGGCTTTCCGTCAGGTAGTAGCGCCACAGGTTCTCCCGGCTTTGGTAAGCGTCGGCCGAGCTGCCGGCTACCGAAAGGGTACGCTCAAAATCATTGCGCTCGATCTCGATTTCACCCACCCGGGCCATCATGGCTTCGGCCGGCCCGATGGGGCCGCTGCTGCCGCTGTTCATGATGTCGGATAACACGAACAGAAGGATACCACCCCCGATGAAGAGGAGTACCAGGAGAGGGTTGTTTCGAATCTTACCAATCAGTGCCATAAGTCAGCTTATACGTTTGTCTCCACCCTTTACGGATGGGCCGCGAAGATACTATAATTTGTCCGGTCAAATAAGCGCGATCCGGCGGCGCGGTCGCGGGTGCCAGGAAAATGACCAGTAATTCCCGGGGTGGGCGTCCCCGTTTTTTTCCAGCCCGGTAGCCCTAAAAGTTGAGGAGCCGCTCGTAGACGAGGTCCACGGGCAGTCCCATAATGGTAGGGTAGGTGCCTTCAATACGCCGGATTTTCGCCAGCCCGATCCATTCCTGGATGGCGTAGGCCCCGGCCTTGTCGTAGGGCTGGTAGCGGTCCACGTAGGCTTCAATTTCCGTGGGGGCGATGTCGTGCATGTATACCTGGGCGATGCCGCTGAAGACGATCTGCTTGTGGCGCGACCGGAGGCAGCAGCCCGTCACCACGGTATGCCGCTGGCCGGATAGGCGGCCGATGGTGGCAATGGCATCTTGGCGGTCGCGGGGTTTGCCGAAAATCTCATTGTCCAGGATGACGACGCTGTCGGCCGTCAGCAGCACCTCCCGGTCGGATTCCAGCAGGTGATCGGCGGCTTCGGCCTTCAGCCGGGCGAGGTAAGGGGCCACCTCCAGCACGGGAGTTTCCGGGGGGTATATTTCCTCCACCTCGGCGGTGCGGATGGTGAAGGGGATGCCGGCCTGTTCCAGCAGGTAGCTGCGGCGGGGTGATTTGCTGGCCAGGATCAGTTTCAGGTCAGGGGGGAGCATCATGCTTGGGAGCTTGGTCCGAAGAGGTGGCGTTCTACGTCCTCGCACAGGATGTGGCCCAGCAGCATGTGGCCTTCCTGGATGCGGGGGGTGTCCCGGCTCGGGATGTTGATCAGGATGTCGACCAGTTCGCCGAGTTCGCCGCCGCTGCGGCCCGTCATGGCGATGAGGGTGCAGCCGGCTTTTTTACCGGCCACGGCCGCCGCCAGCACGTTGCGGCTGTTGCCGCTGGTGCTGAGCAGGAAGAGCACGTCGCCCGGGCGGCCCATGGCGGTGGTGAGGCGGGAGAAGGCGTGGTCGTAACCGTAGTCGTTGGCGACGGCGGTGAGGAAGCTGGTATTGACGTGCATGGCCTCGGCGAAGAGCGGCGGCCGGTCGAGGTAAAAGCGACCGCTGAGTTCTGCGGCCAGGTGCTGGGCGTCGGCGGCGGAGCCACCGTTGCCGCAGAAGAGCACCTTGCCGCCCCGCCGGAAGGTGGCTACACAGGCTTCCGTGGCCGCCTGCAGGCGGTCCAGGAGGTCCTGGTCGGCCAGTATGGCCTGCTTTACGGCAATGGCCGCTTCGATGCGTTGTCGGGTCATGCGGGGGATTAACGACGCAGGGCCAGGTGTATGCACCTGGCCCTGCGGATCACAAAACTAATACGTTGGCGGAAACTAGAGGCGCACGAAGGACTGCACCCGCTGGTTCTCACCTTCAATGATGCGCACCCGGTACAGGCCGCTCGGCAGGTCCCGGACGCTCAGGTCGACGCTCAGCAGCTCACCCACCTTATTATGGATAGAGGTGCTTACCTCGCGGCCGTTCACGTCGATGATGGTCAGGCGGACGTCTCCCTCGTAGTCGCTGCTCAGGGCAATATTGATGTTTTCCACGGCGGGGTTGGGGTAGACGGTCACGCCCTCGGCTACCTCAGCCGCGGCTTCCGGCTGGGTGGTGGACTGGGTCATGGACTTGCTGGAGGAAGCCATGGCCTGGGACTGAGCACTGCAGTTGGCGGCACTGCCTCCCATATTGGTGGGCACGGCGCTGGACAGGGAGAAGGCTACTTTGTCCAGTTTGAGCCCGGCCTCCCGGTTGGCGATGGTCACCGTGTGGTTGCCGGCGTTCAGGGTGAAGGAAACGGCCTTGCCGTCGTCGTTCATGCGCCGCCATTCGAAGCCATTCGTCAGCAGGTTGTTGCCGCCGATTTCGGTCCAGAGTTTCATCCACTTTCCTTCGTCAACCTTAACCCAGATCGAGTTGCTGCCCAGGTCGGGCGCATCCAGGCGGAGGTAGAGGTGGAAGGTGCCGCTGCCCTGGGCGTAGGCGGTGAACTTCACCTGCTGGCTGAGGTCATCAGCGGCGGGTTCGTTGGTCTGATTGTTGCCGGTGAAGACGATATACTTGCCGTTGGAGGCGCCGGAGCTGAGGTTTTGTTCCCAGCCCTTACCTACCTGGGCGCATTCGGCTTCCAGCCAGTGGGTGTACACGGTTTCGGTCGCCGCCGTCTGGCAGTTCGTTGCGGTACCGCCCATTCCCGAGGGTACGGTGTTGGATCCGGTCAGGTACAGTTTGTCGAGCATCGCACCGTCCTCCCGGAAGGCGAAGTCGATGGTGTTCGTGCCGGCCTCCAGTTGGTGGGAGTTGCCCGGCAGGCGGTTCCAGTTGAAACCTCCGCCCTGGACAATGCCCTGGTACCACTTGATCCAGGAGCCACCATTGATGCGGACCCAGAAGGAGTCGTCTCCGTTGGTGGGGGCACTGATGCGGGCAAATACCTTATAGAGTCCCTTTCCGGGGCTGTCGAAGGTGAAGCGGATACGGTTCTCGGGTACGTCGGCGGGTGCGCTGTTGTAGGAGTTCTTACCGTTCGCAATCACGTAGGATTCGCCCGATGCGGAAGTCGATTTTTTGGTGGCCCAGGTGGAGCCTACCGCGGCGCATTCCGCTTCGAGCCAGATCGAATTGTTGTTGGATACCGGCTCATCGGCCACCTGGATGGTGATGACATTGGAAGCCGTGGCCCCGTCATCGTCCTTCACCGTCAGGGTCACTTTGTAGGTGCCGGCGGAGAGGGTAGTCTCGGGAGTAACTCCACTGGCTGATCCTCCGGTCCACGACCAGTTGTACTCGACGATCTTGCCGTCGTTGTCGGTCGATTTTCCGGCATCCAGCATTACCGCCAGCGGGGCAACGCCCGAATAGGTGGACGCGGAGGCTACAGCAACGGGGGGCGTGTTAGCCGGAGCGTAGCAATTGTCGGCCGCTTCACCCGTACCGCTGGGCTTACGGTTCTGTTGGTTCAGGTGGATTTTATCGAGCCGGGCATCCGCTTCGCGGAAAGCAAAGTCGAGGGTGTTGGTGCCGTCGTTGAGGTACAGTTGTTGGCCGAACATTTCGTTCCACTGGAATCCACGGCCGGACTCAATCCCGGAGTTCCACTCGATCCAGGATTTGCCGTTTACCCGCACCCAGTACGAATCGTTCAGGTTGCTGGCGGCATCTACCCGGGCGAACAGGAAGAAGTTGCCCGCCTCGGCGTTGGTCAGGGTGAAACGAATGCGGTTCTCCGGTACGTCCGAAGGAGCCGAGGAGGTAGATTCTCCCTTGGCAAACACGTAGCTTCCCTCGGAAGCGCTGCTGCTCTTTCCGGTGGACCATTTCCCACCGATTTCAGCACACTCGGCTTCCAGCCAGTAGGAGCGGTAGCGTACGTAGTCGGAATTGGCTACCTCTACCGTTACGTAGTCGGTGGATTTGGCACCCGTGTTGTCCGTTACGGTGAGAACCACCTTGTGGGTTCCCGCTTCAAAGGTAGCGGTAGGGGTCGGACCGGCGGCGGTGGCGCCTTCCCAACTCCATTGGTAGTCTGCCACGGTGCCATCTGAGTCGTAGGACAGCAGGCCGTCGAAGTTAACCGTCAGCGGCGCTTTGCCACTGAACTGATTGGCGTCGATTTTCGCTACGGGGATTTTGTTTTTCTCAGCTTCCTTACATCCCGCGGGGGCCGCTTTCACCTCCACGGCTACTTTGCGGGCGCAACCGCTTTCGCCGGTAGTGAGTACGTAGAGCCCGGGAACGGTGACGTCGGGTTCCTGGGAGGTAGAAGTGAATCCGTTGGGCCCGGTCCACCGGTAGGAACCAGTGGAGCTGTAGCCCCGCAGGCGGGCCTTGCCGGTCTCGCAGTTGATCACCCGCGCCAGACGGTCGGTATTGGCGTCCAGGGTGCAACCCAGACTTTCGTCGTCAACAACAACGGAGAAATCGACCGATTTTTTGGCGCCGCCGGCATCCGTGGCGGTAACACGGACCTGGATCACTTGTCCGCGGGTGGAGGTGGGAGCCCGGACGGTAAAGATGCCCGTCTCGGGGTTCAGGGTGATCCAGGAAGGAAGGCTGCTACCGTTGGTCTGGGTAGCGGCGAAGGTCATTCTGGTGGATTGCTCGTCGGTTTCAAACGCGCCATTGACGATGTAGGCGTGCTCCACTTCAGTGGATACGGTAAGGGAAGGTATTTCGCTGGTTACGAGCCCAAAGGCCGTCGCGGCAGAGAGACTAGTAATCGTGGCCAGCAGGGTGAGTAATAAGATGAAACTCCCACGTAGGAGTATAGCCCGAACCTGTCCGGTCCGGAGTGTGCAAGCTAAAGCCATCCTCTAAATTCCTTTTTAGTTATTCCGGTAGTAAAAGCAGGACGAAGATAATAGGCTTTACCGAACCATGCACGGTTGCCCTCCGTTACCGCGATTTTCTTGCCGGGGATGGCGCGGCAAGAAACGCTGTACGGATAAATACTATATATCCGGCCATGCGCAACGACTGTACCAACTTTCAATTCTGCGTTAGTAGATACAAAGGGGGTAACTCCGGGTCTGAACGTCGGATCACCTTCCGCTTATATGACAGAAGGATGACATTTTGCCGGGTTTACAATCGGACAAAAAGAATCGTCCTTGGTCGCTCGGTGGCCGTATGGATCACCAGCCGGTAGGTTCCCGGCGGCAGGTATTCCGTCGTGAGCCGGTAGTGAAGTTCCTCGGTTTCCTTGTGCAGGGGCACTTCCAGTACCCGGCGCCCCGCCAGATCGGTTACCACCATGGTGGCTACTCCCCGGGTACGGCTTTGCCACCGGATGTTCAGCTCGTCATGGGTGGGGTTCGGGTGAACCGTCAGCTCCGACTCGACCGTCCGCTCCATTCCACCTGCTGCAGGGCGATTGCCAGGAGCGGCAAGTGCACCTGGGGCGGCACAGTTCGTGGCGGCCAGGCCATAGCCCGTGGGTAGGGTGGGGTCAACCGAGAGCAGGAGTTTATCCACTTCCGTCCCCGGTTCCCGGTTGGCCACCGTGATGAGGTGGTTGCCCGCGGTGAGGGGGAAAGACAGGTCCACGCCGTCGTCGTTCACCTTGCGCCACTCGAATCCGGAGGTCAGCAACTGGCCACCTCCGATCTCCTTCCACATTTTGATCCAGCTGCCGTCATTCACCTTGATCCAGACGGAGTTCCTTCCCCCGTCCGGGGCATTCACCCGCAGGAACAGGTGATAGTTAGCAGCGGTCGCGGTAGAAACGGTGAAAGTCAGTTCCTGGGCCGGGTCACTGTCCGTGGGCATGGAGGTATGCCTGCTACCCGTAAATACCCGGTACTGATTTCCGGATGCTGAGCTGGACGCCCGGATCTGCCAGTCGCTTCCCGCGGTTCCGCACTCTGCTTCCAGGGCGAAGGATTCGGCCGGCGGGGTGTCCGGGTCACAGGCGTCTCCGAGGCCGTCACCGTCGGAGTCGGTCAGGTCGGTAGCGTATACCGCCGGGCAATTGTCCAGGTTATTGGTCACGTAATTGGCCGGGGTGGGGCAACTTTCCAGCGAGTCGTTCGGGTCCCCGTAGCCGTCGCCGTCAAAGTCGGCGTAAAAGGTGGGTAGCGACTGGTCGGGATTGTAGTAGTCGGGACAGTTATCCTCGGCGTTGGCTACGCCATCCCCGTCCGTATCGTCGTTGGGAGTGCAGTTGGTCGCCGGATCGCCGAGCCCGGTGGGCAGGGCGGAATCCTGGTCGAGGTGGATCTTATCCAGGGCGGTTCCCGCTTCACGGTACGCGAAGTCGAGGGTATTTGTGCCGGTAGCCAGGGTGAGCAGCCCTCCCGGGTAGCGGTTCCAGGCGAAGCCACCACTCCGCAGGATGCCGCTGTTCCATTTGAACCAGCTTTCGCCGTTCACCCGTACCCAGTAGCTGTCGCTGTTGCCATCCGGGGCGCTGATGCGGGCAAACAGGTGGTAACTGCCCGCTTCCAGGTTGTTAATGACGAAGCGGATTCGGTTTTCGGGGAGGTCTGGCGGTGGAGTGGAACTCGGGCTTCCCGTAGTAGGCCGTACGAACAGGCCATTAGAAGCGCCGCCGTCCGGGGGGCTTTCCCAATTGCTGCCTACCGCGGCACATTCGGCCTCCAGCCAGGTGGCGGTAACTTCTCCTCCCGGAGGGCCGGTCGCGGTGATGGTCACTACGGCAAAGGCCGGGGTACCCGCGTCATCAGTGACTGTAAGGGTTACGTCGTGGACGCCGGCGTTGAAGGTAGCCGAGGCCAGGCTTCCGGAGGCGCTTCCGCCGTTCCAGTTCCAGTCGTACTGCACAATGGTGCCGTCGGGATCCGTGGATCCCGTAGCGTCCAGCTGCACGTTCAGCGGGGCTGGACCGCTGTCGGGGGTAGCCACCGCCACCGCGTTCGGGGGTTGGTTGGAGGAGGTGCCGCAGTTGTCGGCGTTCTCTCCCATGCCAACGGGCAGCGCCGGATCCTTGTCCAGGTGCAGTTTGTCCAGCTTCGTTCCCGCTTCCCGGAATGCAAAGTCAATGGTATTGAAGCCATCCACCAGGAAAGGCAGCGATCCGGGCAGTTTGTTCCAGGAGAAGCCCTCCCCGCGCGCCATGCCGCTGTTCCACTTGATCCACTCGGCGCTGTTGATGCGCACCCAGTAGGAATCGGTCAGGCCGTCGGGCGCCCCAATCCGGGCAAAGAGATTATAGTACCCCGCCTCTACGTCAAAAAGGTTGAAGCGGACGCGGTTTTCCGACACGTCGGGCGGGGGTGTATTCTGGGAGTTACTACCCTGTCGGACCACGTAGCTGCTGTTGCTGGCCTCGGCGTGGGCCAGGGTGGTCCACTGCCCCCCGACCAACGCGCATTCGGCTTCCAGCCAGAAGGAAGAGGTGCGGTCGCCGGTCGAGGGTGGACTGGCCAGTACGTTTACCACGTCGGTATCCTGGCCGCCCTGGTCGTCGGTCACCGTCAGGGTAATCGAGTAGGAGCCGGCGGGGAAGGTGACCTGGGAAGTGACACCCGTGGCAGAACCGCCGTCCCATGCCCATTGGTAGGTTTCAATAAAGCCGTCGGGGTCGGAAGAACCACCGCCGTCCAGGGTGACAGTGAGCGGCTCGGTTCCCGCCGGCGGGGAGGCTGAGGCCACGGCCTGGGGAAGCTGATTCGGCGGGCCGCCGGTTCCCTGGACCACCGTCAGCCGGAAGTCGGAGGTGACTACCCGCTGGTTGTCGTCGATGGCCCGCACCACGATGTCGAAGGACTGGCCCACGACGGCGTCCGGAGCGGTGAAGGTAAAGGTGCCCGTCAGTCCCTCCAGCGTCATCCAGCGGGGCAGGCTGGCCCCGTCGCTCAGGTTGGCGCGGTAGATGAGGCGGTTGCCGGCGTAGCCGCGCTGGAAGGAGCCATCGATGCGGTAATCCGTGGGCGTCAGGGACTCAACGGTAAAGTCGGCGATGTTGCCCGCCGACGGTACGTCCACGGGGCGGACGTTGGTGATGTAACAAACGTTGTCCTGGAAGTCGCAGTTGGCCGTGCCCGCGCCGCAACCGTTGACGATGTAATCCTGAACCAACAGGAATTCGTTGGGCACGACATTGCCGTCCCGGTCAACCGCCTTGTAGGCCCGCATACCCAGAATTTCGTCGCTCATCGAACCGTCTACCGTGCCGCCGGCAGAGCTGTACCCGGCGATCATGATCTGGAAGGGAATACCGATCGTGGGGGTTTCGTGGCCGGCGATGATGCCGGAACCGTCGATGTTGTGGGGCATCAGCGACTGGTAGTGCATCTCGTCGTGGCGGAAGACGAATCCGGGAATTGGGTGGCGGTTGGCGTCGCGGAGTTCGGTAGGGGCGTAGCCCGGGCCGTGGAGGGCCACCAGTTGGTACACCCGCACCGGTTGGCTGGGATCCGCCTGGGTGTAGAAGCGCGACAGGATCAGGTCGCCCATCCGGCCGCTGTTTACTTCCTCGTCCGAGGGATAATCCGAGCTCGGCCGGTCAATCACGTTGCCGTTTTCGTCCCGGGCCACTTCGGTGATGAAGCCCATGACGTTGAAGGCCTGTTCGGTGGTGATTTCGTTGCCGCCCTCGGCCTGAACCATAAAGGCCCCCCGCAAGGTCACGTGGGTGGTCAGTTGGTTGTCCGCATTGGATTCCAGGACGAGTTTCTCGGTGATCAACTGCTGACCGGGCAGACCGGTGGTGACAAAGGTGATGGTGGCGTCCACATGGTCCCCCGGCGCGACGCTCAATCCCCCCGGGGGGATGTTGATGCCGGAAATGGCAAAGTCCTCCGGAGAGGTTGTGGTCAGATCGGTGATGAGCAGGGGGGCCGTGCCGTCGTTGTGGATACGCGCCACGTTCTCATCGTGGGCGTAGATCAGCTGCCCGTTGCCGTTGTATGGCTGGTCCAGGCGATTAAAACTGAAAAAGTCATCGCCGGGCAGGGAGCGGTTGTTGAAGGGGGCCTTCGTCAGGTTCTCAATGCGGACGAACGCCCCGGTGGGGGTGCCGGGGTCAAATTTTTCCAGGGTGACATAGATGAGTTTGGAGTTGCCTACCCCCTGTGCGCCATTGTCGTCGATGGTGAGCCGCCCGTCGGTAACTTCCACGTAACCGGAGCCCGTGCGGTAGTAGTCGGAGTAGGATGGGATGAAGTCGGATACCAGTATGACGCCCTCGGCGCGGATGGTGTGGCGGCTGTCCACGCTGCTTGGGTCACCCGCGGCGAGTTCCACCAGGTAAATGCCGTTGGGCACGGCAATTTCCCAGTCCCGGGGAACCGGAGGGTCCTGTTTGCGCCAGTCCAGCATATTGAAGGAGTGGAGGAGTTTGTTTTCGTCCGGACTCGTTTCCGTAACCTGGCGATCGGCACCGCGGGCCGCGGCGGTATTGTCCTGGGGGTCCTTGGTCGCGGGATTGATCCAGCCGTACTGCAATCCGTTCTGGTCGCCAAACGGCAGACCTATATCCGCGGTATAGCCCGCCGGAGGAGAGAAGGTGTTGTCCTGGAAATTAATGCGAGCCGAAAATTCAAAGCTTTCAGTAACGGTGGCGGTCAGGGTAAGTTCCGCCGGGGTATAGCCCTGAGCCGAGGCGGTGACGGTGGCCTGGTAGGTGCCCTGGGCAAGTCCGGGTGGGTCCACGGCAATGGTGGCTGAATCACCGACGGCGGCCGAGGGGGGGAGCACTACCCAGGGTTCACTGGCGGTGAGGATGACGGCATCCCCCGCCGTACCGCCGCTAGCACCGATCAGGCTCTTCAGCGACTGTGCGGCACCGCCGTGGGAAACCACGAAGTTCAGGTTGTCCGGAGAGAACCCGAGCACGGGCGAGGGCGGCTGAAAGGGTACGACGTTTTCGGCCTGCAGCACATAGTCCTGGTAGTCCCCGTCTCCGTCGATGTCGAAGCAAATGAGGAAGTGGTCCGCAACGGGCTTCCCATCGCGGTCGAGCACGGGGTATACCCTTACCCGGTGGGTGCCAGCCCCGTTCAGGGCCTGCTCACTATAGGTATGCTGGTTTCCCGCCGCGGAGAACACGTAAAAACCGAAGGGATCGGCGGGCGGAGTAAATGACGTTCCTCCACCGGACAGTTCCGGGAAAAGGGTTTGGGATTCCGCGAGGCTGCTCGCGGCAACCCCGACTTCAGTCCCCGAAACCTGCCCGCCCGTATGGGTGAAATACCCGAAGGGCAGGGACTCAGCGGAGGAGTAGCGTGCCAGGGGGCGAACAAGAACCGGTCCGGCACCCGCGGCCGCGAACCACTCAACAGCAACTTCATCTCCGAGGGATGGGGCCTGGGGATCCGTTGTGAGGTCCGTCCAGCCCACGTCGATGGTCACCCCGACCACGTCCACGACTTCCTGGAGGGGCGGTTCATTGGCCCCGCCGTAACCCAGCGTCTTGAGGCCGTGCAGTCCAATGCGGAAAGGTGCCCCGAGGTTGCCATCGCTGTTGAAGACCAGCTCGGCGGGTTGGTGGCCCGGAGCACTGTTGTCTGGGTTGGGGGCGTAATGCACGGTGTAAGCCTGACTCTGCCCTGGAGGGAGGGTGACGGTCTCCGGTCCGGTGAAACTGAACTGGGTAGCAAAAACCCCGGTGAGGAGTACGGACGTCACGTGGAGATCCTGTTGTCCCGTATTACTGATGGTGAGGGGAAAGTCGTCCGTTTCGGCGCCCGCTTCCCCGATAGTGGCCTGCAGGATGGCCTCCGGAGCGGAAGCGGCGATCTGGGGGGCCGGCGCGTTGGGGTCGGCTACGCGCATCAGGATGAGCATTTCGTGGCCGTCGCCCCCGCGGTCGTACTGGGAAACGTACAGGTTACCGGAGGGAGTGTGTTCGATGATGTCCAGGGGGTCGTCGAGGCTCTGCAAGCCGGGCACGTCCTGGAAGGCCTCGATAATATCGCCCGAGTTGTTGCCGGGTTGGAGTACGATGATGTCGTCCTGTCCGCTGAAGCGGGCCACGAGCAGCATGCCCTGCAGCTTTCCGCCAAAGGCGGCCGACTGGTATTCGATGACGCCGTTGGGCGACTTGTTCATGCCGAAGTCGTAGGCCACCTCCCGGTAGTTCGGGTCGGGGGGCAGGTCGGCCGGGTACTTGCTGACGTCGCGGTAGTTGTCGATCAGCTGCCCCGGCAGTCCGGAGTAGGGTATGCCGCCGTGGTTAAGGACGAACTGTCCCCGGTAGGGGTTCGGGTGGCCGTGGTAGCTGCCGCCCTGGGATTTGAACAGCCAGTCCTTTTGGGTTTCTCCTCCTTCGACGCCGGGAATGGTGGGGTCGGTGAAGTAGGTGCCGTTCGGCCGGCGGATGCCCACGCCTGAGGTGTCGCGCGCGACGTAGATGTTGGAGGCCGGCGCATTCGGGGAGTTATTGTTGTTTCCCGCCGTACCGTTGGTGGGGATGTACAGCCAGCCATTACTGTGGAAGACCAGGTCGTAAGCGTTGCGGATGCCCGTGGCGTAGAGGGTCAGGGGGGAGTCCTGAGCGTAAGGATTGTAGGTGCCGTCGGCCAGGGTAAGCCCGGTCGCCGGTGCCTGGTTGATGACGGAAATGTCATTGGTGGTGTATACGCTCAGGGGCAGACTGGCGGGCAATTTGGCCAGATTAAGCCGCAGCACAGCGGCGGAGAGCAGGCGCTCCAGGCGCATACCCCAGAGGATATCGGGCTCCCCCCCGGCCGTGTTGCTGCCCTGGAGGAAGAAGAGGTCGTCGTTGGGGCCGAATACCAGACTGTTCGTCAGGTGGTCCTTTTTGGAGCGCGGCAGGTGTTCCAGGATGTCCTGGGCGTTTTCCAGCTGGGGCCCGCTCAGGCGGGTGAGCTTGCCGTCCCATTCAGGACCGTCGGTGAGGGTAAGGGCGCTGTGGGTGACGTAGGCCTCCAGATTGCCCGCCGTGGCGGTCGGTGAAAATACCAGTCCGATGATCAGGCGCGGGTCCGGCGAGAGCACCCCGGTGACGGGATGGGGACTGGGCTGCAGGTTGACGGTAAGTTCCTCCAGATTGGTCAGGGTGCCGTCGGGCAGGATGGTCCACCGCTTGATTACGTTGCTGAGGGTGGAGGCGTACAGCTTTCCGTCGGGGCCAATGGTCAGGGTGGTGAAACGGTCGGCGGTGCCGGCCCCCAGCAAGTCGCCCGAAACCTGGGTAAAGGCCACTCCGTCCAGGTTGGCCGGAGGGGTGGTGTCGGCTTCCGCCGCGGTGGTGAACTGAGAGGAAAAGGTCCGGAAGACGATGCGGTCGTTCAGGTCACCGATGCGGTTGGCCTCCAGCCCCTCCAGGAGGAATACGTAGGTAGTGGCTGCCTTGAGGGAAGAGTTGGGGGTCAGCGTAATGGCGTCTCCCCCGCCGGTGTCGTTGGCGTTGGAAGGGACCTCCACCAGCCCGGCGTCCGATTGTTCGAACAGCCGGACGTTGCCCGTCAGGGTAGTCTGGTCCAGTTCGTAACCAGCGGGAACGTTGATCGACACCGTGATCTGAAAGCCGGGAACAGGCACCCCGGTGGCCCCATCGGCCGGATTGGGGTGGGAGCAGAAGGCCTCAGGCTCGGGAGTGGCGGGTGCTATTACGACCGTATTGATTTTGGTGTTGTAGCCCCCCAGGGGGTCGATGGTGAGCCGGCCGTCGGTTACCTCGACTACGATGCTGCCGGTAAACTGATTCACCGCCCCGTAGGTCGTGGGCTGGTACAGTACGTTCAGGTTCTCCACGTTCAGGACGTGGGTGGTGCCTACCCGATTCTCCACATCGGAATCGCCGGCGGTGACCGTCACCCGGTAGGCGCCATTGGGCAGGGCAATTTCCCATGCACCCTCCTGGGGTACCCCGTTTCCACTGCCCGTGTCGCCGAATTGCATGTGCAGCAGGGTTTCCAGCAGGGGGTCGACGTCCGGAAATGGCCCCCGGTTGCGCCCGTTGCCCACCAGTGAAAGGGGGGTGCCACTGCCGGGATCCACCCAACCGTAGGTATAGCCCGTCTGGATGGCGTAGCCAAGGCCGAAATCGGGCAGGTAACCCGCCGGAGCGGGAGTGGACTGGTCGGCAAAGTTGATCCGGATGGTATCCGTAGCGGCTGTCAGGCTATGGGCCGGACCATGCAGGTATGAGGGGGGCGTGCCGCCAAGAGTCAATGAAGTAATCAGGGTGAGGATGCCCACCAAGGCCGTAGTGCAGGAGAGTTTCATCGGTGTTGTTCTAGCGTCAAGGAGAGTAAGGCTCACGCCTCCCGGTACAGGGTAAGGATGAAGCGCCGTGCGCCGGAGCGGAACCAGAATACCGGGAGATCGGGCCCCACCGGAGACGATAAGGTGGTTGTCGACTGTTTATCGAGTCGGCTTACTATAAGTTACCGGATTAATTTGAAAAAAATGCACTTTTATGAATGCCTCGAAAAATAATAATATGTATATATGTCTTAATTTTTAATAATATTTGCTTTATAGGAATCGATTTTATGTTTTGTATTGAACAAAAGGCTGTAGAGTAGGTCGGACGTTATGCGTGTGATTGTAAAGCACAAAAAAAGGGGCCGCGTCATTCGACGCGGCCCCTCCGATTGATATACCCGGTAATTCAACGTTATTGCAACCTGGCAAAGGGCAATATGGTACGGTGGTCACCTTCGGTCAACAGCAGGCGGTAGCTACCCTGTGGCAGGTGGGGCAGGTCCAATTGTGCCTCAATGAACGTAGTCGCTTTCTCGAGCCTGGTCCGGTGCACTTCCCGGCCGGTCAGGTCGAACACCTGTACTTCGACCGTACCGGTGAACGGGCTTTCCCAGGACAGGTTGATCTCTCCCCGGCTGGGGTTGGGGTAGAGGGCGGGTTGGCCATCCATGCGGGTCTGTTGTGGAGCGACAGCGGAAAACTCGGTGCGCTCGGGACGCAGGGTCGCCGCGGCGGTCCCGCAGTTGGTAGCCGATGCACCCAGGCCGGTGGGCAGTTCGCTGGAGGGCGATAGGTACACCTTGTCGAGCCGCGTCCCGGGCTCGCGGTTCGCGATTCGGATCAGGTGGGGGCCGGCGGCCAGCGTAAAGGAAATGTCCGCACCGTCGTCGTTGACCTTGCGCCACTCGAAGCCCGAGGTCAACAGTTGGGCGCCACCGATCTCCTCCCACATCTTGACCCACTCGCCATCGTCAATGCGTACCCAGAGGGAATTCCGGCCTGGGTCGGGGGCGTCGAGGCGCAGGAAGAGGTGGTACTCACCACCGCTGGCCAGATCGACCGGGAAGGTGACCTGCTGAGCGGGCTCGTTGGTGGTCGGCTCGGCAATGTGCCGGTCGCCGGTAAATTCCACGTACGCGGAGTTGGCGGCATTCTGTTCGGTGAAGGATTGCCAGCCGCTGCCCAGACTGCCGCATTCGGCCTCGAGCCAGAAAGCCGTGGCCTCCGCGGGTGCATCGCAGTTGGTGGCCGCGGCCCCCGTTCCGGTGGGGGTGGTGCCGCCGGAGGTCAGGAAGATCTTGTCCAGTCGGGTTCCGTCCTCCCGGAAGGCAAAGTCAACGGTGTTGGTCCCTTCCTGCAAGCTCAGGGGCGCGCCGGGCAGTTGGTTCCAGGCGAAGCCCACGCCCTGCTGCATCCCGCTGGCCCACTTGTACCAGCCGCCGTTATTTACGCGTACCCAGTAGCTGTCGTCCAGGCCGGAAGGCGCGTCGATGCGGGCAAACAGCCGATAGTCACCGGGAATGGCATCCATCAGGACGAACCGTACGCGGTTGCCGGCCTCGTCGGCTGGGGGGGCGCCGTAGAAGTTGCCGTCCTGGAAGACTACGTATTTACCGCCCGAAGCGGCCGGGGAAGCTTCCTCTGTCCACCGGCCGCCAACGAGGGCACACTCGGCTTCCAGCCAGAAGTCGCCTTGGGTAGGCGCGGGCGCGGGTTCCGGGTCGGGGTCTGGATCGCCCTCTGACGCCATGACCTGCAGGTCCAGCGTGGAGACAGTCTTGAGGCCGTTGTAGTCGGTGGCCGTTACCGCGATGCTGTAGCTGCGGTCTGTGGCGTTCTCCGGGGCATTCACGGTGAACGTAGCGCTGTTCGGATCCAGGGTGATCCAGTTGGGCAGGCTGCCCCCGCCGACCAGGCGGGCGGAGTACGTTAGCCGGTTGCCGGGGTACCCACGGTCGAAGTAGTCGGCCACCGGATAAACTTTCGTGACGCCCCCGGTGACAATCAGGTCCGGGATTTCCAGGCTGCTGGGTACGGCCTGGGGGCGTACGTTGGCGATGTAGGACACGTTGTCGTTCCAGTCGCAGTTACTGGAGCCGGCCCCGCAGCCCGTACCGATGTAATCTTGCACGATGATGTACTCATTGGGAATGGTTCGGCCACTGCCGTCCACTGCCCGGTAGATGCGTACGCCGAGGAGCTCGTCGGGCCGCGATCCGTCGTAGGCCCCACCGGTGCTTTTAAAGCCCGCCACCAGTATCTGGAAGGGTTCCCCGATTGAGGCGGCGTAGTCACCGGCCGGGTCGTTGCTGGTGTCCGAAAGTCGGGGCAACAGGGTCTGGTGGCTGCGCTCGCCGTGGAGGTACTTCATCCCGCCCACCAGGTGGGAGGCCGCGGCGTTGCGGAGCTCCGTGGGGGCGTAGCCGGGTCCGTGAAAGGCCGCCATCTGGATCATACTTACCGGTTTGGCCGGATTGGCCTGGACGAAGAGCCCGGGAATGATCAAGTCGCCCTCCTTGCCGGAGTTGACGTTTTTCTCCTGGGGGAAGTCGGAACCGGGCCGTACTTGCAGGTTGCCGTTGTTGTCAACCCCCATCCGCGTACCGAAGCCGAAGGACTCGTACACCTGCTGGACGTTGATCTCGCTGCCCCCCTCAACGTAGGTCATGTACGCCCCTCGAAAGGTGGCTTTGACGCTGGCCGCGTTGTCCGCGTTGCTGTCCATGACCAGCCGCTCAGTGAGCAGTCGCCGGGCTTCCCCGCCGTCGGTCACGAAGTTGACGGTGGCGTCTACGTAACCCCCCGGGGCCACCTTCAGCCCGCCCGTAGGGATGATGACGCCGGAGATGGTAAAGTTGCTGGTGTTGGTGGTGGTCAGCCGGGTGATGACCAGGGGATTGGTGCCGTCATTGTGGATCCGCATCGTGGCCCGGTTGGCAAACCACAGGACCGTTCCCCTGCTGTTGGTTTGTCGCTGGCTGCGGTGAAAGGTGAAGAAATCTTCCGCCGGGAAACCCCGGTTGGTACCGGGCAGTTTCGTCAGGTTTTCGATGCGGGCCGTGGCGCCACTGCCGGCCGCAAGGGTGGCCGTAAGGAGCAGCAATAAACCCATCAGCACCGCCTGAACGCAGCGGTTCGGGGGAGAAGAAAAAACAGTAAACTTCCAGTGCATGTAAAAGCGTGTTGGGGGGCTTAGTCCGCTGGAGGGCCAAAGTACTGGATAAAATGGTGTTATCCCGCAGATTCTCTGGATTCCGGATATAGAAAAGGCCCCCGCCGCGGCGGGGGCCTTGCACAATAGTCGGTGGTCAGCGACCCTTACTCCACCTTGATGAAGCTGCGGGTTACCTGCCGGTCGCCGCCCGTCACCCGCAGGAAGTACATGCCGGAAGGCAGGTCTTCGACGCGGAACTCCAGGTGCTCCGTTCCCGTTTCGGTGTCCCGGTCGGCTGACCGGACCACCTGTCCGGTGGGCCCGAGGATACGGACACTTACCCGTCCCGGCGCAGCACCGGATACACTGACGTTCAGCGTACCCCGGGTGGGGTTGGGGTAGGCTTCAATCGCCAGTTCACTGGTCGGGGTGAGGGGGGCGGTGGTGCGGACATTCGTCCGGGCGGTGGTGGCCTGTACCGTTCCGCAACTCAGGGAGGTGGGGCCGAAGCCGTCCGGTTCATTGCTGAACTTGCTAAGCAGCAACTTGTCCAGCCCGGTGCCCGCCTCGCGGTTCGCTATGGTGATGGTGTGGGTGCCGGCGCTCAGGTTGAAGGAAACGTCGGTACCATTGTGGTTCACTTTGCGCCACTCAAATCCGTCGGTGATGAGCTGGCCGCCACCGATGGTCTGCCAGAACTGGATCCAGCTGCCGTTGTCCACCCGTACCCAAAAGGAGTTGCTGGCTTCCACCGGTCCGTTCATGCGGATGAACAAGTGGTAGTTAGCCGCCTGAGCCAGGTCGACGGTGAAGACCATCTGCGAATAGGTGCTGGTCGAAGTCGGTTGGTTGCGGTTGGTGGAACCGGTGAATACCCGGTAGCTGCCGCCGGAAGCGGTAGCGTCGTCCCGGTATTCCCAGCCCGTACCGCCGCTGCCGCAATTGGCCTCGTAGGCGTAATCGGCAATACCGCTGTTGCAGTTCGTGGCCTCCACGCCCATACCCGTAGGTACGGTGGTGGATTTCGCCAGTACCAGCTTGTCCAGCCCGGTCCCTGCCTCGCGGTTGATGACCGTGATGGTATGGTTGCCGGCGGTCAGGCCGAAGGAGAGGGCGTTGCCTTCCTGATTCACCGTATGCCATTCGAAGCCATCGGTCAGCAGGTCAGCGCCACCGGCTTTCTTCCAGAATTTGATCCAGTTGCCGTTGTCCACCCGGATCCACAGGGAATTGCTGGACAGACTCGGGGCGTTGATGCGGGCAAACAGGCGATAAGTGCCGGCCTCCTCCACGGCCACCGAGTAGGTGATGTACTGGCTGGGATCATTGGTCTGGGGAGCGGAGAGGTAGGAATTCCCCGCGTATTCCAGGTAGCTGCCGTTGGAGGAGTTATTGCCGTTGCGGCGCATCCAGCCGCTGCCGGCCGTTCCGCACTCGGCTTCCAGGCCAAACTCCGTTACGGCCGTTTCGCAGGCGTCACCGATGCCGTCACCGTCACTGTCGGCGTTGCTCGGGTCGTACACCGAGGGACAACGGTCGTCGGCGTTGGCTACGTAGTTGGCCGGTGCCGTACAGGCTTCTAGCTGGTCGTTGGGGTCACCCAGTCCGTCGCCGTCGAAGTCGGCGTAGAACACCGGCAGGCTGCCATCGGGGTTATGGACCGTCGGGCAGTTGTCGTTGGCGTTGGCTACGTAGTTGGCCGGTGCCGTACAGGCTTCCACCTGGTCGTTGGGGTCACCTAGCCCGTCGCCGTCAAAGTCAGCGTAGAACACCGGCAACGTCTGGTCGGGGTTGTAGACCGTCGGGCAGTTGTCCGTACCGTCGGCCACGCCGTCGTTATCGGTATCGGCTTCCGTGACGCTGATCACCACCACGTCGGTATCCACGGCACCCTGGTCGTCGGTCACGATCAGGCTTACGTTGTAGGTTCCGGCGGTGAAGGTCGCGGTAGCGGTAGCGCCGCTGGCCGATCCGCCAGTCCAGGACCAGGCGTAGTCGACGATACTACCGTCGGGATCGGAGGAGGCCGTTGCGTCCAGGGTGACCGCCAGGGGGGCTACTCCCGTAGTGGGGGAGGCGCCGGCTACGGCGGTGGGTGCTTCGTTGGCCGGCCCGCAGTTGGTGGCCGTTGCTCCGAGAGCGATGGGCACCTGGTCGGCGTTGCTCAGCTGCACCTTATCGACCATGGTTCCGGCTTCGCGGTTGGCGATGGTCACCGTGTGGGAACCCGCCGCCAGGGCAAAGGAAACGGGGGTGCGGTCGTCCATCACCTTGCGCCATTCCAGGCCCGCGGTTTGCAGGTTGTCGCCGTTCGTTTCCCGCCAGAACTTCATCCAGTTCCCATTGTCGACGCGGACCCACAGGGAGTTCCGGTTGCCGTCCGGGGCGTCGAGGCGCAGGTACAGGTAGTAGGTAGCGGATTCCGTGACCTCGAGGGAGTAAGACACCTGTTGGTAAGGATCCTCCGTTACCGGGGCGGTAGACTGGTTGCCGCCCTGGAAGACGGCGTAGCTACCGGCCGAAGCTTCGGGGGCGCTTACGGTTATCCAGCCGCCGCCTACGGTGGCACACTCGGCCTCAAAGGCGTAGTCGGTGCTTTCTCCCGCGTATCCGTCACAGGGATCACCGATTCCGTCCCCGTCGCTGTCCGCATTGGTGGGGTCGTATACGGTAGGGCAGCGGTCGTCGGCGTTGGCCACGTAGTTGGCCGGGGCCGTGCAGGCTTCCACCTGGTCGTTGGGGTCGCCCAGTCCGTCGCCGTCGAAGTCGGCGTAGAATACCGGCAGGCTCTGGTCAGGGTTGGCTACCGTCGGGCAGTTGTCGCTGGCGTCGGGTACGCCGTCGTTGTCGGTGTCGACCGATGGGTCATACACGTTGATGGTTACCTGGTCGGAATTCGACAGCCCGAGGTCGTCGGTCACCGTCAGGGTCACCTCGAAGCTGCCGGCCGGGAAGGTGGCCTGGGGCTGGGGGCCAGTAGTGGAACCGCCCTCCCACGACCAGGCGTAGCTGGCGATGTTGCCATCGATATCGGAGGATCCGGTGCCATCCAGGGTAACGTTCAGGGGCGTGGGGCCGCTGCGGGGGGTAGCATCGGCTACAGCCAGGGGCGGACGGTTGCCCGTCTGTCCGCAGTTGGTTGCCGGGGTTCCCAGTCCGGTGGGCGGGGTGGCTTCCAGGCCGAGGTGAATTTTGTCGAGCCTGGCGTCGCCCTCACGCCAGGCGAAGTCGATTACGTTCACTCCTTCGCTCAGGGCCAGTGTTTGGTTGAGCTTGTTCCACTGGTAGCTGCCGTTGTTGACGATGCCGCCGGACCACTTGATCCAGGCTCCGTCGTTGAGGCGGACCCAGTAGGAGTCGCTGTCGGCGTTAGCCGCGGAAATCCGGGCGAAGAGATGATAACTGCCGGCTTCGGCCCGGTCAAGGAAGAACCGCACCTGGTTGTCGGCCACGTCCGCCGGGGCATTCGTCATGGACCGCTGTCCGGGAGCGTGCACGTATTCCTCGTTGCTGGCGGCGGGGTCACTGCCGACCGTCCAGCTGCTTCCGACGGTGGCGCACTCGCCTTCCAGCCAGAACTCGTTCACGAGGTAGGTTACGCCCTCGCAGACGTCACCCACGCCGTTGTTGTCGCTGTCGGCCTGGTCGGGGTTGGTAGCGTAGGGGCAGTTGTCGTCGGCGTTGTCCACGAAGTTGGCCGGGGGCGTGCAACTGCGTACCCATTCGCCGGGGTCACCGTATCCGTCTCCGTCATGGTCGGCGTAGAAGGTCGGGAGTTGCTGGTCGGGATTGTAGACCGCCGGGCAATTGTCGGTTGCGTCCGGCACGCCATCCGCATCCGCATCCTGGTTGGGATCGTAGACGCTGATGGAAACCACGTCGGTAGCTACCGCGCCGAGGTCGTCGGTGACGGTGAGGGTTACCACGTAGTTGCCGGTCGGGAAGCTCACCTGTGGGGTGGCTCCGGAAGCCGTACCTCCGTTCCACGCCCAGGCGTAGTCAACAATGCTGCCGTCTATATCAATCGACTCGCTTCCGTTGAGGCTTACCGCGAGGGGAGCCGGACCGGAAGTGGGGTTGGCCTTGGCCACCGCCACGGGGTCGGAGTTGCCGCCGCCGCCGCAGTTGGAGGCGTCTTCCCCGAGGGTAGTGGGCAGGGTACCTGCGATGGCCAGGTATAGCTTGTCGAGTTTGGCACCCCCTTCCCGCCAGGCGATGTCGATCAGGTTGATGTCGTCCACCAGGCTAAGGCTGCCGTTGAACTTGTTCCAGTTGAAGTTTCCGTCCACGGTGATGCCGCCGGACCATTTGAACCAGGCTCCGTTATTGACGCGGACCCAGTAGGAGTCGTTGTCGGGATTGGGGGCCGAAATGCGGGCGAAAAGCTGGTAGCTTCCCTCCGCGGCGTTGTCGAGGAGGAATCGCAGGTGGTTGTCCTCGATGTCGGCCGGTGGGGTGGCCAGGGTGCTGTTGCCGGGAGCGTGTACGTATTCACCGTTGCTGGCCGCGGCGTCGGACACCGTGGTCCAGGCGCTGCCTACTACGGCACATTCGGCTTCCAGCCAGAAGGCATCGTCGCGGTAGACCACTCCTTCACAGACGTCACCGACGCCATTGTTGTCGCTGTCGGCCTGGTCGGGGTTGGCGGCGTAGGGGCAGTTGTCGTCAGCGTTGGTTACGTAGCCGGCTACCGGGGTGCAGGAACGGATCGGTTCATTGGGGTCACCAAAGCCGTCGCCGTCCTGGTCGGCGTAGTAGAGGGTGCCGCGGCCGATGGTCGGATCCGTGGGGGCACAGTCGTTGGCGTCGGTTACCCCGTCGTTGTCGGAATCATTGTCACAGGCATCGCCGAGCCCGTCGTTGTCGGTATCCGCCTGGTCGGGGTTGGCTACGGTCGGGCAGTTGTCGCCGGCCACGGCAACGTAGCCGTCGGGGGCTTCGCAGGATTGTACGCTGTTGGCGGGGTCACCAAAGCCGTCGCCGTCAAAGTCGGCGTAGTAGGTCAGCAATTGCTGGTCGGGGTTGTAGACCGTCGGACAGCTGTCTTCCAGATCCGCGAACCCGTCGCCGTCCGTGTCGGCACCTGCGTCCAGCGACAACACCGCCAATTCATCACTGTCGGCACCGCCGCGATCGTCGATTACGGTCAGGGTGATGGGGTAGCTGCCGGCCGGGAAGGTTACGGTCGGGGTGCGCCCGGTAGCGTAACCGGTGGGCCATTCCCAGAAATAGGTGTCGATTTGCCCGTCGGAATCACTCGAGCCACTGGCGTCGAGGGTAACCGTCAGGGGGGCGGGGCCCTCCGTGGGGTTGGCCACCGCTACGGCGGTAGGCGGCACGTTCGGCGCGCCGTTGCAGTTGGCGGCGGTTTCTCCCAGGTTGGTGGGCAGGGTGGCATCCAGGTCCAGGTGGAGCTTGTCCAACTGGGCCTCGCCTTCCCGCCAGGCAATGTCCAGGGTGTTGGTGCCCGCCACCAGGGGCAGGGTGCCTCCCCGGTAAAGGTTCCAGTTGAAGTTTCCGTCGACGGTGATGCCACCGGACCACTTCACCCATTCCCCCCCGTTGAGGCGCAGGAAGAAGGAGTCACCGTCTCCATTGGCGGCCCGTACCCGTCCGAACAGGTTGTAGTTGCCGGCCTGGGCATTGGTCAGGCTGAAGCGGATGCGGTTCGATGGGATATCGGCCGGAGGTGCCGCGAGGTTGTAGTTGCCCACGGCATCCACGTAGCGGCCGTTCGAGGCCTGGGGGTCGGGCCGGATGGTCCAGACCGAACCCACGGTCCCACATTCGGCTTCCAGCCAGAAGGAGGTAGCGGCCTGGTTCTGGTTCGGACAGGCATCGCCCACGCCGTCGCCGTCCGTATCGGTCTGGGCAGGGTTGTAGGTAGCCGGGCAGTTGTCGGTGCGGTTCTTGACGTAGCCCTGGGGGGGCACGCAGGCCAGGGTCGCCTGGCTGGGGTCACCAAATCCGTCGCCGTCCAGGTCCGCGTAGAATACCTGGGGAGACCCGTAGCGGTCGTCCAGGGGGGCACAGTCCTGGGTGTCGGGAACCCCGTCGTTGTCGTCGTCCGGATCACAGGCGTCACCCAGGCCGTCGTTGTCGGTATCGGCCGGATTGGGGTCGCTTACTTCGGGGCAGAGGTCCAGGGCATTGTCTACGTAGCCGGTCGGAGGGACACAGGCCAGTATGGATACGTTGGGGTCACCGAGGCCATCGGCGTCGGCGTCGGCGTAGTAGGTGCTCAGCGACTGGTCGGGGTTGTAACGGGTGGGGCAATTGTCCTCGGCGTCGGCAATGCCGTCGCCATCCGCGTCGTACACGGGGTCGCCCACGGTTACGGTTACGGAGGCGCTGTTCTGGGCGCCGCGGTCATCCGTCACGGTAAGCGAGAAAGTATGACTGCCCTGGTTCAGCTGCAGGGCGTGGCTCGGGCCACTCAGGGTGCCCCCGGCCCAGCTCCATTCATAGGCTGAGATGCTGCCGTCAGGGTCACTGCTGGCCGAGCCGTCAAGGCGTACGGTGTGAGGGGCGGTTCCGCTACCGGGTTCGGCCGTGACCACCGCCACGGGATCCTGGTTGGGACCGGTGTTGGTGTTGGCCGTGCTGATCACTTCAAAGCCCGAAATTAGCGGCTGGTTGACGCCGCCGGAGGTGGACCGGGCGTCGACGTACATAAAGAAGTTACCGTCACTGTTGTTGACCGTAAACTCCTTCACTACGGGCTGACCGCTGCCTACCTCGGCGGCGATGTCGTAATTGTTCAGTACCCGGTTGCCCTCGATCACCACGTCAAACACGCGGCTGCCCGGTCCGCCCGATCCGCCTCCCGGGGCACCCCAGTAAGTTTCGGCAAAGTGCAGGCGCACCCGGTATTCTCCGGCTTCCATGGGGAAGTAATACCGGACGTAGTAGGGGCTTCCCGCTGTACGCATGGTCTGGTAAAGGCTCGGAATGTCCAGCTGGCTGTTGCCCGAGGCGTATCCGTCGTAGTAGGCCTGGTCGGCTTCGAACCGCAGTCCGTTCAGGAATACCTCCGGACCGCCGGCGTTGATGCGTTTTACCGGCCCCTGGGCAACACAGGCAGCGCCTTCGTCTACTTGTCCGTCGCAGTTGTTGTCGAGGCCATCACAGGCTTCGCCCGCGCCCGGGTGCACCGAGGCGTCTCCATCGTTGCAGTCGGATCCATTGCTGACGTAGCCGGTCTTGCCGCCCACACAGCCCTGGAGGGTGAGGGAGGAGTCTCCGAAGCCGTCCCCGTCCGCATCGCGGAAGTAGGTCGTGGCCGGGGTGACCGAAACGCTGAGGGTAGCCTCATCAATGGGGCACCCCGCCCGTCCGCCGACCCAATAGGTGTAGGTTCCGGGGTAGCCGGTGGCCGGGTCGAAGGTGTCGGGCATGGCCTCACCGTAGAACGTCCAGCTGCCACCGGACTGGGGGTTGCCCCCAAAGGCCGACAGTTCGTCGAAGAGGCTGAAGGGGGCATCGGCGGCGCATACGGTAATGCTGCCATCGTTGCCGGCGCTCGGGGGGGAGTAGTCTTCGGTGATGTTTATCGTAGTAGAAGTGCGGCACCCGTTGGCGGCCGTGGCCTCCACCGTGTACGTGCCGGCCTCGGTAACGGTGAGTGCAGCTCCCGTACCGATGCGCGTTGTTCCCGCGTACCAGACGTAAGTGGGGTTCTCGCTTTCACTGTCGGCCACCAGGTCGATGGAACCAACGGTGCAGCCCAGAACGGTAGTGGGGGCATCGATGGCCAGGGGCGGGCCCTGGGTAAAGTCCTCCGTCACGGTTACCGTAGCGGCCGTGCCGCAGCTGCTGCCGTCCATGGTCACCGAAGCCAGCTGGTAGGTGCCCGGGGTGGTGACGACGGGGTTTTGCAGGGAGGAAACAAAGCCGTTGGGGCCCGTCCAGCGGTAGACGCCCGTGGAGGCATCCCCCCTCAGTTGGACCGAAGTTCCCTGGCAGAAGATGACCTTGGGCAGCCCGTCCGCGTTGGCGTTGACCGTGCAGGGGGTAGCCGAGGTGCTGATTTCTATCCGCAGGTTGGCGGAGAGATTCCTTCCGTTGTTGTCCGCACCCGTCACGGTCAGGTTCACCGATTGTCCCGACAGGGAGAAGGGCGGGCGGGCCGTTATCCTGCCGCTGCGGCGGTCGATCTGCACCCAGTGGGGGAGGGCACCGCCGCCGGCCAGGGTGGCCGAGTAGCGGAAGCGGTTGCCGGGGTAGCCGGGGTTGTAGTAGGGTGCTGCCTCGTAGTGCTCCGGCTCATTGGCCGTAGCGTAGAATACGGGTAGGGAACTCACCGAGGACTGGTTCACCGGGCGGGCGTTGATGAGGTAGGCCACGTTGTCCTGCCAGTCGCAGTTGCCGCCACCCTGGGCGCAGCCGTTGCCGATGTAATCCTGCAGCACGATGTACTCGTTCGGAATGGGCTCACCCCGGTGATCGAGGGCGGCGTACATCCGGATGCCCAGGATCTGGCTGGCGTAGTTGCCGCTGCGGTTGCCGCCGGTCGACTTGTAGCCCGCAATGGAAACCTGGAAAGGCCCGTTGATGGTGTTGGTGGCGTTGCCGGCCTGAACCGTGGAAGAGTTGGTGGCCCGGGGCAGGATGGTCTGGAACCAGTAGGAGCCGTGGTTGTAGGAGAAGATGGTCTGCCCACTGCTGGTCAGCAAGCGGCTGTCCTCCCCGCCGAATCCATGGAAAGCACCCAGATGGACCATCCGAACGGGTTTGTTGGGGTCGGCCTGCTCGAAGTAGTCGGACAGGATCAGGTCACCGTGCACCCCGTTGGTCACGTCGGCCGGGGTAGGCCGGTCGGAACTGGGGAACACCAGGTATTCGAACTGCTCGTCACGCCCCATCTCGGTACCGAACCACAGGGCTTCAAAGACGTGCTGGTTGGTCAGCTCATTGATCCCCTCGATGAATTCCGAGTAGGCGCCACGGAAGTGGGCGGATACCTCCCCGCCGTTGTCGGCATTGGAAACTACCCGCAGGGAATCGTAGAAGGTGGCCTTCTCCACCCCGCTGGGCTCGTCGGCGATGAAGCGCACCGTTACGTCGGTGTATCCACCGGCGGGTATGGTCAGGGGGTTCCCCGCGGTGGGCGCTCCTTCCACCGTGAAGCGGACCGGGTCGGTCACTCCCAGGTCCTGGATTACCAGGGAAGCCGTGCCTTCATTGTGCAGCCGCAGGCGGTTGTTATCCCAGAAGGCAGGCCGCTGGCCATTGAAGGTTTTTTCCGACTTGAAGCGGTGGAAGGCCAGCAAGTTATCGGCCGGGAAGGAGCGGTTGGTGCCGGGGATCTTGGTCAGGTTCTCCAGGCGGAGCCGGGCACCACTGCTTGGCACCAGGGCGAAAGTGGTGTCCAGGGTAGTGGCCCGCCCCCGGGTATCGACGGCGCGGGCGGTGATGCGGAAGGTCTGCGGACTTCCCGAAACGGACAGCGACAGCGGCTGGGTGTACGGCTGGGTAGCCGCACCGTTTACGCTGTAGGTCAGCGACTGGATACCGGCGTTGGCCGAGGCGGCCGTGGCCAGCAGTTCGATCGTGGCCGCGCCGCGCAGGTTACCGGACGCATCCCGCGGACCGTCGGCATTCGCGATCAGGGCGGGAGCCGACCACTCCCCGCTCAGCTGGGTGGCCGTCAGGTAAATGATCTTCGTATTGCCGTCGGGGTTGATCGAGTAGTCGTCGATGGTCAGTTTGCCGTCGATAACCTCCACGATGCCAGTGGCTACCTCAAACAGTTCCGCGGAAGTGGTCTTGTGGTCCTCGATCAAGGTCACGCCTTCCGCCCGTACGCTGTGGCGACTGTTCGACTTGGTGGCGTCGCCGACGGCGGTTTCCACGCGGTAGCGGCCGTTGGGTACCGCTACCTCCCAGAGCCGGTGCTGGCGCGTGGCGGCCTTGGTGTAGTCGAACATGTTGAAGGAGTGCATGAGCTTCTCCGTGCCCGGACTGCCGTTGGTGATTCCGCGCAGGGACCCGGTGGCTTCCCCGGTGTTCGAGGCCGGCTGCCGGCTGTCCGCGTCGATCCATCCGTACTGGAGGCCCTGACCCTGCATGCCGTAGGCTGCTCCCGCATCGGCCAGGTAGCCGGCGGGCGGAGTGAAGGAACCGTCCTGGAAATTGACCTTCACGGCGTAGGCTACTTCGTCCTTGACGAAAACCTCCAGCTGGAGGATGGCGGGCACGTACCCCTGGGCACGGGCCACCACGGTGGCTTCGTAGTGGCCGTTCTGCAGGTCAATGGCGTTGACGGCGAACGACAGGGGGGTATTCGTGGCCGGATTTTGGGGCAGCACCACCCAGGGCTGGTCGGCCGAGAGGGTGATGGGCTGACCGCTCAGTGGTACGCTGGCCGTAAGCTGGGTAGGGTAGGCCGCGGAAAGACCACCGGTGGGTGCCTCCAGCGCAATGCGGTCTTCGGCGAACCGCAGCACCTGCGACCCCAACTCCACGGGCCGGGCGTTGGAAAGAAGGAATACGTAGTCCTGGTAGTCGCCATTGGTGGCGTCCTCAAAGCAAACCAGGTAAGTGTGGGGCAGCAGGGTGCCGCTGCGGTCGCGGGCGGGATAGACCCGGACCCGGTGGGCCACCTCGGTATTCAGTCCGTCCTCGGTGTAGTTGAAACGGTTGAAGGTCTTGGACTCCACGAAAATGCCGAAGGGCTCGGCCGGGGCCACGAAGGAAGTGTAGCCCGACTGCAGGGAGGGGAAGAGGGTCTGGGCCTCGTTCAGTCCGGAAGCCAGTACGCCCAGTTGGTTGAGGGCCAGGTTACCTCCGTTGGTGTAGTAGCCAAAGGGCAGAGACTCCGCCGGGGAATAGCGGGCCAGTGGCCGCAGGGTCACGGGGCCGGGCGCCGCGGCTTCGAAGATCGGGGCTATTGCCTCGTCGCCCTGGGGGTCGACCAGGGTGTGGTGGGCCAGGGTAGTCCAGCCCACGTCGATGCCGTAGCCGAGCACGTCCACGATGGACTGTAATGCGGGTTCCTGGTTGCCCTCGTAGCCGGCTTTCTTCAGGCCATGCAGCCCGATGGTGAGGGGGGCTTCCCCTTCCACGTCGGTGGTGATGACCAGGGAGGCGGGTTGGTGACCCAGGTCGCTGGCCGTAAGGTCCGGGGCGTAAGTGATGGTGTAAGTTTGCGCGGCCGCGGGTGCCAGGGTCTGTGCCGTGGGGCCCGCCACCGAGAACTGGTCGGCAAAGGGACCCGCCAGCGCTACCCCAATGATGGAAAGGGGGCGGCGGCCCTGGTTGGTGACGCTTACGGTTTTGGTCATCGTCTGGACCCCTTCGGTATTCACCGTGGTCTCAAACAGCAATTCCCCAGGAGCGGCAACCAGGGTGGTGCCCGGTACGGGCTCTACGTTACGGGCCACGACGACCACGTCCTGGTAGGCGTAGGTGTCGGTGGTCGCCTCGAAGGCCAGTAGGTAGGCGTTTTCCTCGCCGGGCAGGGGGTATACCCTTACGTGGCGGGGCACGGCACCGGTGAAGGTGTTCAGGCTGTCCTCACTGTAAACCGTCCGGTCCCCGTGGACGGGCCACTGGGTGTAAAATCCGAAGGGCAGGGAGCCGGGGTCGAAACTCGTGCCACCGGTCACCTTGGGCTGGAGGGTCTGGCCGTTTCCGGTAATGCCGTTGCCCAAGACCAGCACCTCCGTGGTGGAGGCCGCGTCGCCGGTTTCGTACCAGCCCAGGGAGAGTACGGGATCATTGGTCTGGGGCGCAAAGACCGATAATACCTCCACCGTTACGGGGCCGTCCGTTGCCCGCACGAAGGCCGGCACGTCCGCCTCGTCGCCGAGGCGGAGGTTGTAGTCGCCGGCCGCGGTTTCGATGGTCGGTGTGGCGGGGTTTTGGTCGCCGACGGTCAGCGGCAACTGGTACACGTCGAAGATGTGTTGTAGGGAGGGCTCCAGGTCGCCGGCGGTGCCGTTCTTTCCCAGTCCGCTCAGGGGGATGGAGACCGGCTCGGTATTGCTGCCGACCAGGGTAAGGGTGGCGAATTTGGCCCCGGCCGAAGTAGGCACAAAGCGGACCTCCACCGAAGCCGTGCTGTTGGCGGCCAGGGTGGACGGCAGGGAAGTGGCGTCGAGGGCGAATTGGGAGGAAGCTGGGCCGGTAAGGGTTACCGTAGCGTTCTCCAGGGCGGCGTTCCCCGTATTGGCAATGAAGACGGTGGTCGAGGCACTGCTGCCCACTACCGCGTCGGTCAGTACCGCCTCGGGGTTCAGGGTAATGGCCGGCTGGGGGGTAGCCTGGTTACTGGGCTTGAGCAGAATGATGCCCTGAACCCCGAAATCGGAAACGTAGAGGTTGCCGGTAGCGGGATCCTCGGTGAGGTCCAGGGGGTCCGTCAGACCAGTGAATCCGGGTACGCCGGTGCGGGCCGTGCCGATGTCGCCGTTCGGGCCGTCCGGCTTCAGGACGATCAGGTCGCTGCCGCCGCTGTACCGACAGACGATGAGGGCACCGCGCAAGGCACCGTTCTCGGCGTTCGACTGGTATTCGATCACCCCGTTCGGGCTCTTGTTGAATTCAAAATCGAATGCGGCGCCCCGGTAGTTGTCGTCGGGGAGTACGCCGGCGGGGTACTGGTCCACGTCCACCGCTCCGCGGTTCATGACGAACTGTCCGCGAAGGGGATTGGGGTGGCCGTAGTAGCCCAGGCCGGCGGTGGGGTCGATCCGGAAGAGCCAGTCGCGCTGGGTGTTGTTGCCCAGGGCTTCGGGGACTACGGGGTAGGCACCGGAGGCGTCGGCGTAGCGGTAAAAGGTTCCGTCGGGGCGGCGGGTACCGTCGATCGAAGCGGGGGAGTTGCTGCCGCCGGCCGTGCCGTTGGTGGGGATGTAGAGCTGGCCGTTGGAGTGCCACACCAGGTCGTAGGCGTTGCGCACGCCGGTGGCGTAGAGGGTAAGGGGTGCCTCGCGGTAGTAGGGGTTATAGGTTCCGTCGTCGGGGAAGGTCTCACCGTTCTCGGTGTAGGTTCCCTGGCCAGTGCCGAGGGTAGGACTATTGACGTCGGCGGCATTAATGGCGGCCGCGTTCATCGTCGTCTTGGCGTTCAGCGGCCAGGCACTTTCGGGCAGTTTGTCCAGGTCGAGCCGCAGGGCGGCGGCGGAAAGCAGCCGCTCCTTGCGGTTGCCCCACGACTTGTCCGGAGCCCCACCGGCCGTATTGCTGCCCTGCAGGAAGTAGAGTACGCGGTCCTCACCGGGCCGGAAGGCGATGCTGTTGGTCAGGTGGTCGCGGCGCGACCGCGGCAGGTTGGTTACGATGAGGTCCTCGTCGGCCAGATCGGGGCCCGACAGGCGGCTGATCTTGCCGTCCCAGGCCGGACCGTTGGTCAGGCCACCAGAAACGTGGGTGACGTAGGCCACCAGCTGGCTGGCCGTAGCCGTAGGGGCGAAAGTGAAGCCGATGGCCGACCGCGATCCGTAGTTGTCGCTCAGGGTGGTGATGTCGGTGCGGTTGGAAAGGGTGCCATCCGCCTCGATGGTCCACCGGCTGATGACACCTTCCAGGCTGAGGGCGTACAGCAGGCCGTCGGGACCGACGGTGAGGGAGGTGAAGTGGCCGGAACCGCCGACCGGGCCGGCCGAGACAAAGGCCACGTCCTCCAGGTTGCCGCCCCCGTTGCCACCGCCGTCGTCGGTGCGGAAGGTGGAGTAAAACAACTCAAAGGGCGCGCCCGTCAGGTCCTTCACCCCGTTGATGGTGAAGAGGTAGGAGGTATTGGGCTCCAGCGGCAGCAGGGGCGTCAGGTTGATGGCGTCGCCCCCGCCGGTACCGTTGACGGTGGCGGGTACCTCGGTGCCCGAGGGCAGCTTGAACAGCCGCACCGTCTGGGTGGTAATGCTCTCATTGTCCACGCCGAAAATGCCGTTCTGTCCGTTGGGCAGGTAGAGGGCATTGGCCGAGATGGAGGTATTGGTCGAAACGCCCTGCAACCCGTTCGGCGGGAACACACCGGTAACCCGGGGCTGCTCCGCGGTGGCGGCGGTCACCTGGAAGGTGACCGGCAGCTCGGCCGCATCGAAGCCGTTGGCGGTGGCGAACAGACTGGTCTGGTAGGTACCAGGGGCCAGTCCGGCCTTCACCCCGATGGTCAGTTCTCCCTTTGCCGTCTGAGCGGGGAACACCAGCCATTCCCCGGCGTGGGGATCGTCGGAGAGGGTGATCAGCGGCGCGGCGTTGTCACTCGTCGTCAGGGTGACGGTACGGTTGCCAACCGGAGCGGTCCCGTCGCTGGAAAACGACAGGGAGGATTCCGAAAAAGTGAGGGTGGGGGCGTCAACCGGCGCGCCGGTGGCCGACACCAACAGGCAGGTCAACAGCAGGCCAAAGGCTGCCAGGGCAAAAGCTTTCATGTGTGTTCAAAGTGTGTCGCCCGGAAAACCGGGATGAAAAACAAAAGACGTATAAGCAATAAGGCGGTGAGCCTAGTGATCTTCAATATACAACCCCAACGACAGACGCGGGGTGTTGCGCGCAACATCGTGGTGTTAGGCTATGGGGCAGGCGGGCCATCGTTCACAGTTACCGTGGGGAAGGAGCAACGTCCTCTAAAAAGGAGGACTTGCAAAACGACCATCGGAAAGCCGGAGCGGGTTAGTTAGGCAAGTGGTGGAAGAAATCTCCCACAGAAAGTTGTAATACCCCGACAAGGTACGCCGCCGGCCATCCGCGGCCAACTTTCCCCCGGAAAAATCCGGTGAAAGGTGAAAAAAGGCCCTTGTCGGGGCAATATTCAGGTAGTAAGGTCGTTAGGCGGCCCCTTCCACGGTGAAGAGGTAGCGGTTTTTCTTGCCGTTTTCCACCATGAGGTAGCGGCCGTGGAGGAGATCGGCGGGGCTGACCTCGGCGTCCACGTCGGAAACCTTTTCCTTGTTCACCGAGATGGCATTCCCCTGCACCGCCCGCTTCGCTTCGCTCTTGCTACCGGTCACGGTGCTGTGCTCGGAGAGGAGGTCCAACAGGGATACGGGGAGGACATCCGCAGCAATCGCAAAGGTGGGAATGTTGCCGCTCAGCGACCGGAAGGCCTTGGCGTCCAGGGCCCGCAGGTCTTCCGGCGTGGCACCCTTGCCCCACAGGAGGTTGGTGACCCGTTCGGCGGTCAGCAGTCCTTCGTCCCCGTGGATGCGGCGGGTGAGCTCGGCGGCGAGCCCGGTCTTGATGGCACTCACCTCCCGGTAGCGGTCCTCCCCGCCCAGGTGGGCCTCCAGTACGGCGCAGTCGGCCAGAATATCCTCCTTGTCGCGCAGGGAGAAGTACTTCAGGTAGGTGGCCACGTCGGCGTCGTCGGCCCGCACCCAGAACTGGTAGAAATCGTAGGGGCTGGTCAGCTCGGCGTCCAGCCAGATGTTGCCTTCGGCGCTCTTGCCGAACTTGCTGCCGTCGGCCTTGGTCAGCAATGGGGTGGTCACGGCGTAGGCTTTTGCCTCCAGGTTGCGACGCACGAATTCGGTGCCACTGGTGATGTTGCCCCACTGGTCGGAGCCGCCCATCTGGACGGTCACCCCCCGCTCGGCGTAAAGCTTCTGGAAGTCGTAGCCCTGCAGCAACTGGTAGCTGAATTCGGTGAACGACATGCCGGTTTCCAGGCGGTTTTTCACGCTGTCCTTGCTCATCATGTAGCTCACGGTCAGGGTTTTGCCCACCACCCGCAGGAAGTCCAGTACGTTCATTTCGCGGTAGAAGTCGAGGTTGTTGACCACCGTGGCTTCACTGCCTTGCCCGGCACCCGCGCCCGCCCGCAGCAGCCGCTCCATCTGTTGCCGCTGGTGAGCCAGGTTCCCATCGAGCTCGTCGTAGGTCTTCAGGTCGCGCTCCTGCTCCTTGAAGCTGGGGTCGCCGATGCGGCCGGTAGCGCCGCCAAAGAGCACCACGGCCTCATGCCCGGCCCGCATCCAGTGGAGCAGCAGCATCACCTGTACGTAGTTGCCGATGGTCAGGGAGGGGGCGGTGGGGTCGAAGCCGATATAGGCCCGGCGGGGGGCTTCGGCAAGGTGTTCCCGGATGCCCGGGGTAAGCTGGTGGAGCATGCCACGCCACTCGAGTTCGGCAATGAAATCCATAATGCGATTAGGGGTTATGCGTAGAAGGGCGCAAATATAGCATGGGGGCAACCGTTGGCGCGACCGCGGGTGCCACGACAAACGGAAAGGCCGGGCTTTTTGGTTCCGGACGCGGAGCCGAACGTACTATCTTTGCCCGTCCATGAACCTTCCCCTCTTCCTGGCCCGGGGCGTCGCCAAGGGCGGCAGTCAGTCGATCAGCCGTACCATCATCGGTATTGCCGTGGCGGCCGTGGCCATTTCCATGGCCGTCATGGTGCTCGCTAGCGCCCTCATCTCCGGCTTCAAGTCCGAAATCTCGGCCAAGATTTTCGGTTTCTGGGGGCACATCCACATCACCGAGGAGCAGGCTGCCAGCGACATCATGCTCACCTCGGAGTTTCCGATCAGCAACCGGCAGGAATTCTACCCGGGCCTGGCGGACCTGGGGCCCATCGAGTACCGGGATTTCACCGACCCCCTCGGCGGCAACGGCGGTGAACTGCGTACCACCCAGGCCGGAGTGAAGCACATCCAGCAGTTCATTCTGCTACCCGGCATCATCTCCTCCTTCCAGGAAGGGGAGCGGCTGGCCGATACCGAGCCCCTCATCCTGAAGGGCATCGCCGAAGACTTCGGCTGGGATGACTTCGGGCAGTACCTCGTGGAGGGCGAACCGCTGAACGTGGTCCCGGACTCCACCTCCCGCGACATCCTGATCTCCAACAGCACGGCCCGCCGGCTCCGGATCGGGGTGGGCGACCGGGTCGACTTCGTTTACTTCAGCGGACTGCGGGAGGAGAAGAACCGGGCCTTCACCGTACGGGGCATCTACAAGACCGGCCTGGAGGAGTACGACAGCAAATTCGCCATTGTCGACATCAAGCAGCTCCGCCGCTTGCTCAACTGGCAGGACGACCAGGTGGGCGGATTCGAGGTGATCCTGGAAGACATCGACGACCTGGACGCCTTTTCCGATTACATCCACTACGACGTCCTGCCCCAGCACCTATACGCCGACAGCATCCGCAACAAGCTGCGCGAACTCTTCAACTGGCTGGACATCCAGGACTACAACGGCATCATCATCCTGATCCTGGTAGTGCTGGTGGCCATCATCAACATGATGACCGCACTGCTCATTCTCATCCTGGAGCGGACCAATATGATCGGTACCCTGAAGGCACTCGGGCAGCACAACTGGGGCATCCGCAAGATCTTCCTCTACTACGCGGGCTTCATCGTGGTGGTGGGGCTGCTGCTCGGCAACGGACTCGGACTGGGACTGGCCTGGGTACAAAAGACCTACGGCGTCGTCCAGCTCGACGAAGAAAGCTACTACCTGGCCGTGGCACCCATCAAGCTGGAGTGGCTCACCATCCTGGGACTGAACGTGGGTACCTTCTGCGTCACCCTGCTGTTCCTGGTGCTGCCGTCTTACCTGGTTACCAAGATCGACCCGGTAAAGGCCATTCGGTTCAAGTAGCCCGGTCCCCGCGCCCGGTTCGCGAGCTTAGCTCGCGTTTCCAGGTATCCACACCAGCAACCCGCTGGGCACTCGCGGCTCAAAACGGGTACTCTTGGGGGGCAGGGTGCGCCCGGCCTGTACCTCTGTGAAGAAGCGGTCGCGGCTGAGGGGGAAGCCCAGCAATTTTATCTTTTCTTCGTAGCCCGCGTCGTAGTGCACCTGTCCCTCGATCACCGGGGGTGGATCCACGGAAGTGATGCGGGGGTCGCTGCGGGTATCGGTGATGCCGAAGACGCGTGGCAGGACTTCCGCATTGATCCAGCCCGGATCGGTATCGGTGGAAGCGCCGTCGCGCCGCGACAGCAGGAAGTGGTTGTCCCGGTAGCTCAGTAGCCATTCCCCGGCGTGGCCGGGCGGACGGGGGCAGGAGGTGGCCGAGATGGTAAAGAACGGTTCCAGCTGGTCCAGCAGGGTAGGGAGGGAGCGTCCTTCGCCGTCGATCAGGCGTAAAAAGGTGCCGATAAAAAGCTCTCCGGCCTCCACGATCACCACCGGGATGAACTGGCAGTCCGCCCGCCCTCCCGCGGCCAGTTGGGCGTGGGTGTAGGCCCGGTGGTGGCCGTCGGCAATGACCAGGGGGCCGGTGAGGGGCAGCGGCCCGTTGCCCGGCAGGGCGCCGCGCTGGAGGCGGTAGATGTGATTGTCGCCGTAAAAGACCACCGGGTCCGACTGGGCGTCGGGCAGGTTGCCGGACAGGGCGCCGTTCAGACTGGGTGTGGTCAGCAGGACGGGTTTTCCCAGGGCCCCGCGATCGGCGGAAACCAGCTGTTGCTGCCGGTTGAGGCGGGCGGTGAGGGTCTTTTCGTGGGGGCTCACCGTACCGTCGGAGAAACAATCGGCGGACAGCAGTCCGCAGACACCGTGGGCGGTGCGACCGTCCTCTCCGTTGCGGATGGTCAAACTCGGAAAGCAGGGCCCCTCCGTACAGGCGAAGGGGAAGGGAGACAACTGGCGGACACCGGCACGGGTGACGGGCAGGGCCTCGTGGATCCCGGGGGCGGGGTGGTAAAAGCGGGGGAAGGGGTGGAGGGCTGGCATCATGAGAGGGGTGGGAAATGTACCACCAATTGGCCAAAAAGAGAAAGGCGGGGCACAAGTGCCCCACCTTTCCTGAACTAAACCCCAGTTATAAAAAATCTTGTGGCGGCGTGGCGCCGCCGGTAGTCTGTCTGCAATATACGGCCGTGGCCGACAAATTATTGTAAAATGGTAAAAAATTTACCCGGGAAACCCCATGATTTCAATTTCTACACCCCATGGGGCGCCGCCGCACATTACGGTTGGGTGGTGGCACCGAAATCGAAGAGCAGGCTGAAGCGCAGGGTATTGTCCAGGGGGTTCCGTTGGTTGCTGGTGGGCACCAGGTAGCTCAGGTTGATGCCGAAGATATTGTACTTCAGGCCCAGTCCCGCGGTCAGGTAGCGTCGGCCGCCCTTGGTCTGGTTTTCGTGGAAGTAGCCGGCCCGCACGGCGAACTGCTGGGCGTACCAGTATTCGGCACCGACGCCGATGGTGAACTCCCGCAGCTCCTCGCTGAATCCGTCCGGCGCATCGCTGAAGCTGGTCAAAATGCCGGCGATGGGGGAGAGGTCGTCGATCTCGTTCTGGGTGCGCTGGCAGGTGGCCGTTCCGTCGCAGGGGGTAGGTACCAGCAGTTTGTTGGTCTCGGCGGTGAGGGTGATCTGGTTGTACTCGTCGAGGTTGATGGTGTAGGCCGCGCCCAGGGCCAGGTTGGCCGGCAGGAAGTCGCGGATGGTGTCCAGGGTGTAGGAGATCTTGTTGCCGATGTTGGTCACCGCACCGCCTACCGACAGGATGTTGCCGTTGGGGCCCAGGGGCTCACTGCGGAAATTGACGCCGAGGTCGGCGGCGAAGGCCTGTCCGGCCTGGATGATCTGCCCTTGCACCTGCTGTCCGGAGGCCAGGTTGGAGTTGATGTACTTCGCGGTGATCGACAGGCCCAGGTTCTGGGTCAGCCGGCGGCTGTAGGCCAGGGCTACCTCGAATTCGTTGGGTTTGCCGGTACCGAGGGAGGTGTTGTTCTCGTCGGTATACTGAATGTCACCCAGGCTGAAGTAGCGGAGGCTGGCCCCTACGGCCTGGTTTTCGTCCAGCTTCTTGAAGCCGCCGAGGTAGGCCAGGTAGACGTCGTTCAGTCCCAGGGCCTGCAGCCAGGGGGTGTAAGTTGCGCTGAGGGCGAGGTCTTCCTCGGAGAACGCCAGGCGGCTGGCGTTGTAGTGCATGGCGTTGGCGTCGGGGCTCAGGGCCACGCCCACGTCTCCCATGGCCGCGCCGCGGGCGTCGGGGGCGATCCGCAGGAAGGGAACGGCCGAAACCACGGTATTAACGCAGGGGCCGCCGGTGCCGGGCATGGTCTTGTTGCCGTCGGGACCCACGACGCAAGCGCCGATCTGGGCGTGGAGGGAGGTTCCCGGGCCGCAGAGCGCAGTGAGGGCAAGCAGGGTAAACAGTAGTTGTCGCATAGGTTGATTAAGATTCCGACGTAGTCAGGCGCAAAAGGCTAACCGGTGGGCGCCGCCTGGGGTTTGAGACTACCCAAACGCGGGGCTTCGCGTCCTTATTTTCCGCCTAGGGCGCAGATTTAGGACCCGGACGGGGCACATCGGGACAAAATTACGTTGAAACAGTTCACTACGGATCTTCAATAGCCCAAGAATGTTTGCCCGTTACCCCCTGTTCTTTCTTGCTCTCCTATCTCTGTCGCCCCTCGCGGCCCAGGTCGAAGTGAACCCCTATATCGGTTACCTACTGGGGGAGGACCGGCTCACGGTAGGGGAGGGTGGTTCCGTCCGGGAGTTCACCGGCACCCGCTACGCGGTAGGCGTCGACGCCCTGCTCGGGGCACGGCAACTCGCGCCCTCGGGCGGATTGCTGTACGTTCACCGGAAATTCTCCGGGGATGGCGGTACCGACTTTAGCTACGGCAGCGT
Organism: Neolewinella marina; assembly: GCF_002631205.1. Taxonomy (GTDB): domain Bacteria; phylum Bacteroidota; class Bacteroidia; order Chitinophagales; family Saprospiraceae; genus Neolewinella; species Neolewinella marina. The sequence goes on along the minus strand of NZ_PDLO01000002.1, from coordinate 145,285 downwards.
CCACCTGCCGCTGGGGCTGGCCTACCGCGTATTGCCGCCCGACTTCGATCTCAACCTGGTGGCCAACCTGGCCGTCGCGCCGGGGTGGGTAGCCGGCGGCGGCACGGCCCCCGGTTTCGAGGGCAACCTGGACTGGAGCCTGCGCGGCGGCGTCCGCCTGTACCTGGACTACGTAACCCTGGGGGTGCACTACTTCGGCAGCTTTACGGATCATTATCCCCCGGACCGGGAGGTGGTCCCTCAGTGGATGCTTACCCTGGGGATACGGCTGTAGGCAGGGGGCGGCCTTCATTCTGATTCTAAAAGAGGTTCAGTTACTTCCGGTTGTCGTCAGGAGTGTTACCTTGCCGCCCGGCCAGCCCTCATTTGACGCTGAACTTGCGCAAGTAAACCTTTCGGGCTTTCTTTGCGGCCGCATTTAATCACAAAAGCCACCCCCTGATTATGGCAAGTATTGAAGAAAAAGTAAAGCAGATCATCGTTGACAAGCTTGGTGTTGACGAGTCTGAGGTAACCCGGGACGCCAGCTTCCAGAACGATCTGGGCGCCGACTCCCTCGACACCGTAGAACTCATCATGGAGTTCGAAAAAGAATTTGACATCAGCATCCCGGACGAGCAGGCGGAGAACATCCAGACTGTCGGCCAGGCCGTTACTTACCTTGAAAGCAGCGTGGAAAAGTAATTTTCCCGTCACCGCTTTTCTTCCGCCGCCCGATTACCCTGACAGGTAGCGGGCGGCGGTTTTTCTAGAATTAGCAGCAGCAACATGAAGCGAGTAGTCATCACCGGCATTGGCGCCCTTACCGCAATCGGCAATTCCGTCCCCGAATACCTTGAAGGTCTCCGCCAGGGCCGCAGCGGGGCCACGCCCATTACCCAATTCGACGCCGAAAAATTCAAAACGCAGTTCGCCTGCGAAGTGAAGGACTGGGACCCCACCACCCGCGTCGACAAGCGGGAGGCCCGCCGGCAGGATCGCTACACCCTCATGGCCCTCTATACCGCCGACGAGGCCCTGGAAATGGCCGGCCTCCTCGGAGAGGACCGGCAGACCATCGCTTCCGTTGACCCCGACCGCGCCGGCTGCATCTGGGCCAGCGGCATCGGCGGACTGCAGTCGCTGGAAGAACAGATCGAGATCTTCGACGCCGGCGACGGTACCCCCCGCTACAACCCCTTCATGATCCCCCGCATGATCGCCAACATGGGCGCCGGACACATCAGCATGCGGTACAACCTGCGTGGGCCCAGCTACGCTACGGTGAGCGCCTGCGCCTCCGGAGGCCACGCCCTGGCCGCCGCGGCCGACGACATCCGCCTCGGCCGGGCCGACGTGATGGTGACCGGCGGCTCCGAAGCCGTTATCTCCAAGGTGGCCATCGGCGGCTTCAACTCCATGAAGGCCCTCAGTACCCGCAACGACGACCCGGCCTCCGCCTCCCGCCCCTACGACGCCGACCGCGACGGCTTCGTGCTCGGCGAAGGCGCCGGTGCGCTGGTGCTGGAAAGCCTGGAACACGCCCAGGCCCGCGGTGCCACCATCCTGGCCGAAATTGGCGGCTACGCCGCCAGCTCGGATGCCTACCACATCTCGGCCCCCCACCCGGAAGGAACCGGCGCCAAGATGGCCATGCTCAACGCCATGAAGGACGCCGGGCTGTCGCCCGAGCAGGTCGATTACATCAATACCCACGGCACCTCCACCCCCCTGGGCGATACGGCCGAACTCAAGGCCATCCAACTGGCCTTCGGCGAATCGGTGTATGACCTCAACATCAGCTCCACCAAGTCGATGACCGGCCACCTGCTGGGCGCTGCGGCCGCCATCGAGTCGATCGCCTGCGTACTGGCCATCCAGCACGACTTCATTCCGCCGACGATCAACCACTTCACGGACGATCCGGCCATCGACCCCAAACTCAACCTCACCTTCAACGAGGCCGTCGAGCGGCCCGTTAGCGTGGCCCTGAGCAATACCTTCGGATTCGGCGGACACAACTCGGCGACGATCTTTAAGCGTTTTGCGGAGTAAATCGTTATACAGACAGCTTGCTATTGAGCGTTTAGCCCCCATATCGCCCGCCTTGTGATCAAAGCAGTACGAAGGATTTACAATCTTTACTTCTCCCCGGAGAAGGAACTGGTGCGGCGGCTGCGTCGGCTGTTGGGTTTTACCCCCGCCTACCTCAATATCTTCAAGCTCGCTTTCTCCCACAAAAGCAGCAACGACAACAACCGTCACCAGCCCTACGGCGGGCAGAACAACGAGCGGCTGGAATTTCTGGGCGACGCCGTCCTAGGCACCATTGTAGCCGAGTACCTCTATAAAAAGTACCCCACGGCCGACGAGGGCTTCCTGACCAAGATGCGCTCCAAGATCGTGAAGCGCAAGTCGCTCAACGCCATCGGCTACGATATGGGCCTCGATGAACTCCTCAGTACCTACAACAACACCCGCATCGCCCGCTCCATGCTGGGCAATGCCGTGGAAGCCCTCGTCGGGGCCGTATACGTCGAGCAGGGCTACACGGGTACGACCAACTTCGTGGTTCAGCGCATGCTGCGCGACTACGTCGACATCGAGAACCTGGAAACCTACGACGACAACTACAAGAGCCAGTTGCTGGAACACTGCCAGAAGAACGGCCAGAAAGTCGACTACGAAATCCTCAAACGTTTCAAGCAGGACAAGCGCGACCGCTTCCGCGTCGCCGTCACCATCAACGGCCGCCGCATGGCCGTCGGGGAGGATTTTAACAAGAAGAGCGCCGAACAGCTGGCCAGCCGCCGCGCCCTGAAGGACCTCGGGGTCGAGGCCGGCAACCAGTAGGCCGCGCCGCGAAAATAAAAGCGCCCCGCCCGCGTTGGTGCAGTACTCCCGTCCGGAGCGCCCGCGCTTGGCCGCTATTTTCGGTATGTTCACCGGGCGAAGCCATCAACCATGCCCCTGCCCACCACCTCCCGCTGGCCCCTCTACCTGTCCCTGATCGGACTGGTCATCGTGGTGGCTTCGGTGTGGTACACCAACCGCCTGGCCAACCAGCTTTCGGTGATCGAGGAGAACTACGTGCGCTTCTACGAGGCCTCGATGCGCGACATCAACAACTTCGACGGGGCCGCCGCCGCCGAGGACGTGTCCACCCAGCAGGCCATCATTGAAAACAACACCACCATCCCCGCCATCTGGGCCCTCCAGGGGGGAGGCTACGTGGAAGCCATCAACTGGGGCGGCCGGGAAGCCGATACGGCCTACATCCTCGAGCAACTCGACTACCTCAAGGAGTACGGTAAGCCCCCGGTGGAGATGCCCTACGGCGGGCTGATGTATTTCGGCACCAGTACCCTCATCCAGAAGCTGCGGTTATTCCCCTACATCCAGCTGGCCCTCATCGGCACTTTCCTCGTAGTGGGAATCTTCGGCATCAACCAGGCCCGGCGGGCGGAGCAGAACCGCGTCTGGGTGGGCATGGCCAAGGAAACGGCCCACCAGCTCGGCACCCCCATCAGCGCCATCATGGGATGGATCGAGCACCTGAACCTGACGTACGCCGATGACCCCGACCTCATGGAGGTGTCCGGGGAACTCCACAAGGACGTCCAGCGGCTGGAAATGGTGGCCAACCGCTTCAGCAAGATTGGCGCCACGCCGGAGCTATACCCCACCAATATCTACACCGAACTGGCCAAGTGCCGGGAGTACATGGAGAAGCGGGCCCCCCGCCGCGTACGCTTCGACTTTCCGCCGCCCGACGCCGGTGACCTGCCCGTGGCCATCAACCCCCTGCTCTTCGACTGGGTGATCGAAAACCTCCTCCGCAACGCCCTTGACGCCATGGACGGCAAGGGGCAGATCAGCAGCGTGGTCCACGAGAAGGACAACAAGGTGATCATCGACATCAGCGACACCGGCAAGGGCATCGCCCCCCGCCACGTGCGCCGGGTTTTCAAGCCCGGATTCACCACCAAGAAGCGGGGGTGGGGGCTCGGCCTCAGCCTCGTGCAGCGCATCATCGAGGAGTACCACCAGGGCCGCATCTCGGTGTTGTCGTCCGAACCCGGCAAGGGCACTACCTTTCGCATCGTTTTACCCCGCGCTACCCCCACCAAACCATGAGCCAAGACACCATCATTGCCGTCGCCACGCCCCCGGGCGAGGGCGCGATCGGCATCGTCCGCCTCAGTGGCCCCGACGCCATTCAACTGATCAATCCCTTCTTCCCCTCCCGCGACCTGCTGCGGGCCCGGGCCCGGCAGGCCTACTTCGGCACCCTCCGGGATGCGGAAGGGGAGGAAATCGACGAGGTGGTGCTCACCCTCTACCGGGCGCCGGCCTCCTACACCGGAGAGGACGCGGTGGAAATCAGTTGCCACGGCAGCCCCTACATCCTGCAGCGCATCGTGCAATTGGGCGGGGACGCGGGTGCCCGGCCCGCCGGGCCCGGGGAATTCAGCCAACGGGCCTTCCTGAACGGCAAGCTCGACCTGAGCCAGGCCGAGGCCGTATCCGACCTCATCGCCTCCCGCTCGGCGGCGGCCCACCGGATCGCCCTCGGACAGCTCCGGGGCGGCGTCAGCAACGAAATTGGCGACCTGCGGGCCCGCCTGATCGACTTCGCCAGCCTGATCGAACTCGAACTGGACTTCGCGGAGGAAGACGTGGAGTTCGCCGACCGCGGCCAGCTCTCCGAACTGGTGGCCGAGATCCGGTCCCGGATCGGCACCCTCACCACCTCCTTCCGCCTCGGAAACGCGATCAAGGAAGGCGTCTCCACCGTCATCGCCGGTCGCCCCAACGCAGGAAAGTCAACGCTGCTGAATGCCCTGCTGAACGAGGACCGCGCCATCGTTTCCAACATCCCCGGCACCACCCGCGATACCATCGAGGAAGCCGTCAACATCGGCGGCATCCGCTTCCGCCTGGTCGATACCGCCGGCATCCGCGACGCCTCCGACGCCATCGAGGCAATGGGGGTAGAGCGCACCCTGCAACAGGTAGCCGTGGGTCACGTACTCGTTTATGTTTTCGATGTGGTGGAGACTTCACCGGAAACCCTGGCCGCCGACCTCGACCGACTGTACCGCGAAGACCTCGAACTGGTGGTCGTGGCCAACAAGATGGACCTGAACCCGTACACGAAGTACGTCCACTATTTCGGCCCCGAGTACGCGGGCAAATGGCAGGTACCCCCCGAGCGCTTCGTTCCCATGATCGCCAGCGAACGCAGCAACCTCCAGTACCTCCAGGATACCCTCCTCAATATTGTTACCGACGGCCGCGGCGGCATAGACGCCCAGGAGATCATCCTGAGCAATGCCCGCCACTACGACGCCCTGCGCCGGGCCGATGCGGCCCTCGAACGGGTGGCCGAGGGGCTGCAGAGTGGCCTCTCGCAGGATTTCGTGGCCATGGACATCCGCCAGAGCCTACGCGACCTCGGAGAGATCACCGGCGAGATCACCACGGACGACCTGCTCGGCAACATCTTTTCCAACTTCTGTATCGGGAAGTAAATAAAAAAAGCCCGCCGAAACGGCGGGCCCGATATACACTCAAAACGTCAAACCTAAATTTCTTTACGCGTCGAGGCGGTAGAGCTCGAGCGACTCGATCATCCGGATCAGCTTGTCGGCGTACTTCGGATCGGTAGCGTAACCCGCTTCGCTCAGCCCCCGGGCCCAACTGCGGTAGTCGGTACGGTCGAGGCGGAAGAGATCCTGGTAGCGGTCCTTGCGAAGCAACTCCCCGTGGGCGCGGTAGCTCTCTTCCGGACTGGAGAAAATCCGGAAGAAATCCTTGTGGTGGTCGTCGCTGTGGTTGCTGCAGTGGCCCTTGCTGCAGTTCTTGCTGAAGCATTTCAGGCCGAAGTGGTTGTTGTTCTCCAGGGCCAGGGTGCTTTGGCCCACGCCACTTTCCAGCAGGCCCTGGGCCAGGGTGATGCTGGCCGGAATGCCCTCCTGCTCCATCTGTTCCAGGGCAATGTGTTTGTACTGCTTTACGTAGTCCAGTTGCTCCAGCTCCCGGGCCGTCCACTCCTGTTTGTTTCCCCCGAAGAGTGTGAAGTGATTCTCGGAACCGCCGCCGCCGTTACTGAACACCGAAGATTGTTTGATCCCGAGCCAGCTACCGCCGTCAATGCTGAGCGACAAGCTCAGTTCCTTGCGGGTAACAATAATTGCCAACAGGGCAAGCACGGCCACCTTGGTCCACGGACTGGTGATCTGCTGGTGCAGCCGGTGGTACAGGTTCTCGAAGTAAAGCCGCCAGCTGGAAGGAATGGGTAGGTTCATATCGATCGGGTTGCTTGTGGCTGCAAGGTAGGGCAAATGTTTTAAATTAAAACATTTTAAAACAAAAAGTTGATTGGGGGGGGGTGATTTGCCGCTATGCCACCCACTCCAAGGAGGTGGTAGCTACGGCGGCAGTATCTTGCGTAGCGTCAAATCCCTGCCCATGCTACGTCACCTTCTCCTTGCCGCCTCGTTTCTGCTGGCCGTTGGCGTACTGCCGGCCCAGAAGTACGGCCACCTCAACTTCGGCAACCTGCTGGCTACCATCCCCGGGACCGAGGCCGCCGAAGCCGAATTGTCCGCCTACAACGATGAGCTGGTGGAGGAAGGGGAGCGCATGGTGGCAGCCCTGCGGGCCCGCGTGGCGGAGATCGAAGCAATGGTAGAGGACCTCCCTCCCGTAGAACTGGACAAGTACCGCGCCGAGATCGAGCAGGGGCGCCGGGAGATTGCCGCGTACGAGCAGGAGGTGGGCCAGAAACTGGAAGCCCGCCGCCGGGAACTACTCGGTCCCCTGGTGGCTGAAGCCCGCGCCGCCGTCCAGACGGTAGCCCGGGAGAACGGGTATGAACTGGTGTTTGATACCTCCCAGTTCAATACGGTGCTCTTCGCCCGGGAATCCGACGACCTCATGGAGCTGGTCAGGAAGCAGCTCGGTTTGTAAACCGCTTGTAGAACCGCCGCCGCGAGCGGTCCAGGTGCAGGATGACGTCCTCCGTAAGGATGAAGCCAACGACCTCACCCCGGGAGTAGATCGCCGCCCCGTAAACGTCGGCGTCTACGATCCGTTCGGTCAGTACGAGCAGGCTTTCGGCCGCGGTAGCGGTGATGAATTCCGCTTCGTAGTAGAACTCCACCGGGTGCTCCCGGTCGGCCTCCCGCATCAGTACCTCCCGCTCCACGAAGCCACTCAACTGGTTCCAGTTGTCGTAGACCGGCAGCACCTTCGCGTCGGTGCCGGCGAAGATGGCCCGCGCGCGGTACACCCGGTCGGCGGCGTAGATCCGCTCGTTCAGCGGCGGCCGCAGCATTTCCGTGATGCTGGCCCGGGCGAGCCGCCGCCGCTGCCAGCCCCGGTTGAGTTCGATGGCGGAAAAGGAGACGATGAACAGGGCGCTCAGCCCCAGCAGGGGATCGCCGAGGTAGAAGGACACCCCCACCAGCCCGCCCCCGATCAGCATGCCGAGCAGGGTGGTGATCACGGTGGCGGAGCGTTCCCCCAGGGGCTTTTTCAGCAAGGCCCGCAGGATGCGCCCCCCGTCGAGAGGGTAGGCGGGCAGGAGGTTGCCGAGGGCCAGGATGGCGTTCACCGCCAGGGTGATCCCCAGCAGTTGCTCGGTCAGGCTCGGCAGTACGATGAGGTTGCCGAAGGGATTGAGGTAAAATTGAAGGAGGTAGGCCCCATTGGGCTGCCAGAGGAGCAGCGGCAGGGCCACCAGTGCCAAAAGGATGTTGGCCAGGGGGCCGGCGGCGTAGATCAGTACCTGGTCGAAGGTGCGCTCCGGTTCCTCGGGGATGAGGGCCCCACCGCCGAGGGGGAACAGAATAATCTTTTCGGCCCTTACTCCACGGGCCCGGGCGGTGAGGGCGTGACCGAGTTCGTGGACGAGCACGAAGAGGAACAGGAGGAGCGTAATGCCCGTCCACCATTGCACCTGCGTCCACCGCAACCCCAGTCCCGGCTGGTAAGCATATACCAGGATGGCGGCCGGCACCAGCAGGAAGGACCAGTGCAGTTCGGTGGGGATGCCAAGGATGCGGCCGATGCGCCAGGTGCGGAACAAGGGGGAAGTTTAGGTTGGCTCGTAGTTGCGGTTGATCCGGGGAAGGAACAACAGCGCTATCAAGCCGATCAACACGTTACAGCCGATATTGATGGAAAAGAAGGAAATATTCGCCCAGGCGAAGCCGTCTTCTCCGGCCACCCCGTAAAGTCCCAGGGCACTCTGGGCCAGGAAGTGGTAGCTGCCCATGCCCCCCGGACTGGGAATGACGATGCCCCAGCCCCCGCTGACGAAGGTGGTCAGGGCGGCTTCCGCACCCAGCCCGGCGGTGGGGCCGTAGGCCTGGAAGACGAATACCGTCATCAGGAAGTACATCAGCCAGATGTTGATGCTGTGGAGGACGAAGAGCCAGGGCTTCTCTACCGCGGCAATGGTCCGCAGCCCGTCCACGAAGCCGCGGATCACCCCGATCAGCCGGTCGCCGAGGCGGGTAGCCCCGATGCGGCGGCGCTGGAACCAGGCAAGAGCCAGTCCGGCCGTGCCCAGCACAACCAGGGTAATGAGCAGCCATTCGAGGCCGGCAAACCGGTCACCGAGGGAGGCGTTTTCCACCAGCCAGTTCATGATGCGGTCGCCGGCCAGCAGCAGGGTGAGTCCCGAGAGCGTTAGGAGGCAGATGACGTCGACCATGCGGTCCACGACCACGGTTCCGATCACCTTTTCCAGTTTCATCTTTTCGTAGCGCGCCATGGCCGCCGGGCGGGCAATCTCGCCGAGGCGGGGAAAGCCCAGGTTCGCCAGGTAGCCGAGGTTGATGGTCAGGAAGGCGTTGATCAGGCGGGGGCGCTTGCCGAAGGTGCGCAGCAGCATGTTCCAGCGCAGGGCCCGGCTGAGGTTGCTCACGCAGAAGGCCAGCAGGGTCATGCCCAGCCAGCCGAAATTGGCGCCGGCGAAGTCGCGCAGCACCTTGTCCAGGAGGCTGCATTCCCCCGCGGCCACGCCCCGTAGGGCACAGTCGGCGGCGTAGGCGTCTTGTTGGTTGCGGTACACCAGGTACAGGATACCGAAGCCCAGTCCGATGAAGACGATGAACTTCAGCAGGTTCGTAAGCGATTGCGACATGGGCGCGAAGATAGCCCCGCTACGGCCGTTTATAGGGGGGGCGGTAGCGGCGGGCCAGCAGGGCGGAATCGCCGCCCGTCAGGGTGCGGGCGTCGGGGTCGTAGCTGAGGCTGCCGCCGTCGAGCATGGCCAGGTTACCCAGGATGCAGGCCGCCGACGAGATCACCCCTTCCTCGATATCGGCTACCGGACGACTGCCCGTATCGATGGCGTGCAGGAAGTCAAGCATATGGGCCCGGGTGGCCGGTGCGGCGTGGAGCTCGATGTCCTTCTCGGTAACGTCTTCCGGAAATTTCTCCCGTTCGTACAGGGCCTCTACCCGCTGCGTTTCTCCGCCGGTGGGGGTGAAGTCGTATTTGTGGGGGTCGGCCTCCAGGGTGCCGCGGTCGCCGTAAATTTTCATCGACCAGGGGAATTCCGGATCGGGGGCCTTGCCCCAGGTGCGGTGCTGCCACACGCAGCTCAGGCCGTCGTACTCAAAGACCACGTGCTGGGTATCGGTAATGGTAGCGTCAGCGGCCGTTTCCACGTAGATGCCCCCGGTACTGCTCACCTCCAGGGGCCAGCCCAGGTCAAGCATCCAGCGGGTCATGTCGAACATGTGGACGCACATGTCGCCCACGATGCCGTTGCCGTAGGCCCAGAAGGCTCGCCAGCGCCGGTGGGGCAGCCCCTTGTACGGCAGCAGGGGCGCGGGGCCCGTCCAGCGGTCGTAGTCGAAAAAGGCCGGCACCGGTTCTTCCTGCCGCACCGCCCGGTCGCGCATGCTGTAGTAGCAGCAGATTTCGACGTGGGCCACCGTACCTAGCTTTCCGGCGTCGACAATGTCGCGCTTGGCCTGTACCAGGTGGGGGGTGCTGCGGCGCTGCAATCCTACCTGTACCACCCGTTCGTGGCGGCGGGCGGCGTCGAGCACGGCCTCACACTCCCGGATGTCTACCCCGACGGGCTTTTGCAGGTAGACGTGGGCGCCGGCCTCGATGGCGGCGACGGCCTGCAGGGCGTGCCAGTGGTCGGGGGTACCCACCAGGACGATCTCCGGTTTTTCTTTTTCCAATAGTTGCCGGTAGTCGGCGTAGCGCCGGGGGCGGGCACCGGGCTGCCGCTCCTTCAGCAGGGCCGCGGCGCCTTCCAGCATGTGTTCGTCCACGTCACAAAGTCCCACTACTTCCACGTCGGCAACCTGCAGCAGCCGCAGGAGGTCACTCTTGCCGTACCATCCACAGCCGATCAGGGCTACTTTCCGGGGGGCGGCGGAGCGCGGGTGCGGGGTCCGGTGGGGAAGGGCACTGAGCGGCAGGCCCGTGAGCAATACGGGGGCGGTCTGGAGAAAGGCGCGTCTTTTCATGGAGGGTGTTTGTGCGGGGTGTCCGCTAATATAGCAGCTTCAGAAGCGGTTGTCCAGCCAGTCGGCAATGCGCTGGAGCACTTCCGGGGCGAGGGTGGTTTCAATGGCGCCGTACTCGGCCGGGTGGCCCGTAGTGGCGGGCTGGAACAGGTGATTCAGACCGGGCAGGACGATGGCCGTTACCTCCAGATTGCCGGCACGGGTGAGGGACTCTTCCAGGGCGGTGAGGTTGCCGGGGCTGACCTGCAGATCTTTCTCCCCGTTCAGGGCCAGTACCGGTACGGAGACCTGGGACAGGTAATCCGCCGGGTCCAGGGAGAGGAAGTAGCGGAACCAGGCACTGCTCAACCCCCGGGCGTAGGTAGCGGCAAATAACTCCGGGTCGGAGATACTCGCCCGCACGGGCGGAGCCAGCTGGGGCAAGAGAGAGAGGATGGTGTCCTGCAGTCCGGCCACGAAAGTCGCCGAGTCTAGCTCGGGATGCCGGCGGACAAAAGTGAAGGCCCCACGCACCACGGGCTCGTCGGGGGTGGTCTGCCCGGCGATCATCCGTCGTTGCTCGAGCATGAGGCTATCGATCGGGAGCCCCGGTGCGGCCAGCAGAATCAGGTAGTCAACGGCGGCTCCCGAGGCCACAACCATGGGAGCGATCAATCCGCCTTCACTGTGACCGATCAGGCCCAGGGGCAGGTGCTGCACGTCGGGGAGGTGGCGCAGGTAGGCAACCGCTGCGGCGGCATCGGCGGCGAAATCGGCAGAGGTGGCGCCGGAGAACCGGCCGCTGCTTTCCCCCACGCCCCGGTCGTCGTACCGCAGCACCCCGTAGCCCCGCCGGGTGAGGTAGTCGCTCAGCACCAGGAAGGGGCGGTGGTTGATGTGGGGACCGAGGTCTTCGTTCCGATCTTGGGGGCCGGAGCCCGTCAGGAGAATGGCCACGGCACGGATGGCCCCCGAATCGGGCACGGTCAGTTCACCGGCCAGTTCCACCCCCGGGGCCCCGCCCGGGAAGCGGACGGCCTCCCGCCGGTAGGGGAAGTCCGTCGGATCCTGGGGGCGGAGGCTGTCGCTGACCAAAGGGGTAAAATCGCCGCCGCCCTCCGCCCGCAACCCGCATAGAAGGGGGATGAGGAGGAGGGCGGCGAACAGACTGCATGGTAGCATGGCGGGTGATTCAGGGGGCGGGCACCCCCTTGGTTCAGTTGTCGGTGGAAGGTGCCGGCTCAGCGGGTGCCTCATTTTCCTCCTCCTGCAGCACCCGGGTGTCGTAGGTGCCGATGCCCTGGTCCTTGAGCCAGGTCTGGTGGGCGCGGAGGCGGCGGCGGAAGTCGTCCCAGTCGCGCCGCTCCTGGGGCGTCCACCCGACTTCGGCCAGGGCCAGCAGGCGGGGGAAGGTGAGGTAGTCGATGTCCTCCAGGTTCTGGATGGTCTCTCCCCACAGCGGGGCTTCCACGCCCATGATGTCGGAGTCGGTGAGGCCCTCGGCCAGGTTGGCGGGGTCCCACAGGTAGGCCGAGTCCACCTCGATGTACGCGGCCCAGTGGAGTCCGATGCGGGAGGTGCTGTCGTACTGCATGTCGAGGTAAGCGCGGGTGGCGGGACTCATCAGTACGGGGTTGCCGGCGGCCTTTGCCTTCAGGGCGTAATCGGGGTGGGCCCACAGCTGGACGACGGTACCGGGATCGAGGGCGGCGGTGGCCACTTCGTCCCAGCCCATGGGCTGCTTGCCGTTGCGCTTGATGATCTTCTGTACTTCGTTGACGAACTTGACGTAGTCCTCGTGGTCGGTGGCGTCGCTCTCGTCGCCGCCGAGGTGGAAGTAGGGGCCAGGGGTCAGGGCGCCGATTTCCCGGACTACGTCGTCGATGAAGACGTAGACGGAATCCTGGTCAGTATCCAGGGTGCTGAAGCCCACCCGCGTACCGGTGTAGGGCTCGGTGGCCTTGCCGTCTTCGTTGAGGATGGGGTAGGCCGACAGGGCCGCGTTGGTGTGGCCGGGCATATCGATTTCGGGGACGATGGTGATGCCCCGGGCGGCGGCGTAGGCCACGATGTCGCTGTACTGCTCCTGGGTGTAGAAGCCGCCGGGGGTGCCGCCGACCTCCGACTTGCCGCCAATCTCGGTGAGCTTGGGCCACGACTTGATTTCGATGCGCCAGCCCTGGTCGTCGCTCAGGTGGAGGTGGAGGTGATTGATCTTGTAGGGCGCAATGCGGTCAATGACGGCCTTGACCTCCTCGACTTCGAAGAAGTGGCGGGCCACGTCCAGCATGAAGCCGCGGTAGGGGAAGCGCGCCTCATCCGAAATGGTGCCTTCGGAGATGTACACGGCACCCGCGTCCGCGCCCGAAAAATGAAGCACCTGCTCGAGGGTCTTGACGGCGTTGAGCATGCCGTCGCGGGTACCCGCACTCACCTCGATGTTGCCGTCGCGGAAATTGATGCGGTAGGCCCCCTCGGCAAGGTCGCTGCGCACGTCGAACTGCAGCGGCAGCACCAGGTCGGGCAGGCGGCTGTACAGGTAGCGCTGGGCGTCACCGATGATGGCGTCGGAGCTGGGCATCACCTGACCGGTGTAGGTCTCGTAGTAGGCGTCGCCCTCGCCGTCGGTGATGGAGGCCGGCAGCGGGATGAGCGGCAGTTCCGACAGGGCGGGTACCTCGGCGGGTTTGGGGGGCGGCTCACTGCCGCAGGCGGTCAGGAAGGCCAGGAAAAGCAGGGGGAAGAAACGCACCACGGAATAACTGAGATTTGGTAGAAGGGAAAGGTAATTCAAAAATGGGAAGCGCAAAAAAGGGGGCGGCCACTGGAAATCTCCAAAATTCCGGGCCGGAAACCAGCGGGGTGGCTTTACCTTTGCGGCGATAACGGGGTGCTGTCCCTCCTTCGGGGCGGCTGAGATCATACCCTTTGAGATTCATTCAAGGAACCTGCCCGGGTAATGCCGGGAAGGGAAAAACAAGTTCGCATGAAGCGTATTACGCTGAGCGCCGTCGCGCTCCTCTTCCTCCAATTCGTGGCTGCCCAGCAAACCGTCGACACCATCAGCAGTGTCTACGACTTTGACTATCCCATCACCGTGACGGCCACGGCCGCCCGGGCAGAAACGCCGGTCACCTTCGTCAACCTGACCCGCAAGGACCTCGCCGCGCGCAACCTCGGTCAGGACGCCCCCTACCTCCTCAAGTGGACGCCCTCGGTGGTGGTCAACTCCGACGCCGGCACAGGGGTAGGGTACACCGGCATCTGGATCCGTGGCAGCGACCCCACCCGCACCAACGTGACCATCAACGGCATCCCCTACAACGACTCCGAAAGCCAGGGCGTCTACTGGGTCAACCTGCCCGACTTCAGCTCCTCCGCCGATATGGTGCAGATACAGCGGGGCGTGGGTACGAGCACCAACGGGGCCGGGGCGTTCGGGGCTACCATCAATTTCACCACCACCAGCGAGGACGCCGAACCGGGACTGGAGATCGACGGCGGCGTGGGGAGCTTCGGCACTCGCCGCGGCGTGGTGCAGTACCGCGGCCGCACGGAAGACGGGCTGCGCGTTTCCGCCCGCTACAGCAAGATCCATTCCGACGGCTACGTGGACCGCGCCCGCGCCGACCTCGACGGCTACTACGCCTCCATCGGCAAGGAAGTGGGCTCCGCCCTGCTCAGTTTCGTGGCCTTCGGGGGGCACGAGGTGACCTACCAGAGCTGGAACGGCGTGACCCAGGACGAAATCGACACCTACGGCCGCACCTACAACTCGGTGGGCACCGAAAAGGAAGGCGAGCCCTACGACAACGAGGTCGACAACTACCGGCAGAACCACTACCAGCTGCACTACAACGATCGCCTCAACGACCGCTACGACCTCACCATCAGCGGCCACTACACCCGGGGGCTGGGCTACTTTGAGCAGTACAAGGCCGACGAGAGCCTGTCCGACTACGGCATCGCCGCCGCGGTGGCCGAGAGCGACCTGATCCGCCGCCGCTGGCTCGACAACCACTTCTACGGAACCGTCTACAGCCTGCGGTACCGCCACGCCGGGTGGGACGTGACCCTGGGCGGCTCGGCCAACGAGTACCTGGGCGACCACTACGGTGAGGTCATCTGGGCCCGCAACGCCGGCGACTCCGAGATCCGCGACCGCTACTACGCCAACGACGCCACGAAGCGGGACTTCAGCAACTACCTGCGCGCCAACTATACCCTGGCCGAAGGACTGAGCGCCTACCTCGACGGGCAGATCCGCCACGTGGCCTACGAATTCCTGGGGCCGGACGAAAACTTCAACGAACTCGAGCAACGGGCCGCCCATACCTTCTTCAACCCCAAGGCCGGTCTCGTCTACCAGCCCGCCCGCGGTACCCGCCTGTACGGCAGCTTCGGCGTGGCCCAGCGGGAACCCAACCGCAACGACTTCGTCGACAACCCCGCCGCCACCCGCCCCGTCCCCGAAAAGCTGTACAACACCGAAATCGGCTACAACCGCACAACCGGCCGCGCCAACTACGGCGTCAACGTCTACCATATGGCCTACCAGGACCAGCTCGTCCTCACCGGTGCCCTCAACGACGTAGGGGAGTACATCCGCACGAACGTCCCGGAGAGCTACCGCCTCGGACTGGAGCTGCAGGGTGGGGTGCAACTCGCCGACTACTTCACCCTGGGCGGCAACCTGACCCTGAGCCGCAACCGGGTAGGCCGGTTCACGGAAATCCTGGACGACTACGACGCCAACTTTGAATACCTCGGTCAGGTGGAGGTGGTACGGGAGGATACCCCCCTGGCCTTCAGCCCCAACGTCACCGGCGCCGTGGAGCTAGGCTACGACCGCACCATCCGGGAGCACGGCCTGTCGGCCGCCCTGCAGACCAAGTACGTCGGCGACCGCTACGTGGACAACAGCGGCGCCGCAGAGAGCAAACTGGACGGCTACTACTACACCGACCTGCGCCTGGGCTATACCCTGCAGGAACGGTACCGCATCACCTTTATGCTGCGCAACCTCACCGGCCAGCTCTACAGCAGCAACGGCTGGGGCTACCGCTATCAGTTGGATGGCGCACCCACGACGCTGATGGGCATGTACCCCCAGGCGGGGCGGAATTTCATGCTGAGCTTCGGGGTGACGCTGTAGACTGGATAACATCCTGCGCCCTTTCCCCCGGAGAGGGCGCATTTCGCGTCCTGGTAACGCTTCCTTAAGCACCCCTCGCCGTTATTTTTGCGTTGTTAGGGCGAATAACCGGACGACACGTGAAAAATTTCCTGCTTTCCTTCCTCATCATCCTGGCTGCCTTCGCCGCCGGGCGCTATCTCTTCCCCGCCGAAGCGGCTTCCCCGCCGGCCATGCTGAACGTGGTCTCCCCCCAGCCGGTACTCAATGTTGGCGGCCCGGGGGAGCGCGTTGAACCGGGTGACGTAACCCTGGCCTCCACCCCCGAGGAGGAGCGCACCATTCGCCTCTTCGAGGAGGCTTCTCCGGCCGTGTGCTTCATTACCACCAAAGCCATCCGCCGCTCCTTCTGGAGCTACGGGGAGGTGGAGAGCGGTTCGGGATCCGGCTTCCTTTGGGACCGGCAGGGGCACGTCATCACCAACTTTCACGTCATTAACGGGGCAAATACGAGCTCCATCGCCGTCACCCTGAGCAACGGCAAGACCTACAAGGCCCGGGTCGTGGGCTTTGAGCGGGAGAAGGACCTGGCCGTCCTCAAGATCGACGCCCCCGCTTCGGAGTTGCAGCCCATCCGCGTGGGCAGCAGCCAGAACATCCGCGTAGGCCAGTCGGTCTACGCCATCGGCAACCCCTTCGGGCTGGACCAGACCCTGACCACCGGTGTCGTGTCGGCCCTCGACCGGGAGATCCGCAGCCAGGCCGGCGTACCCATCAAGGGCGCTATCCAGACCGACGCGGCCATCAACCCGGGCAACTCCGGCGGCCCCCTGCTGAACAGTTCCGGGGAGCTCATCGGCGTCAACACCAGCATCTACAGCCCATCCGGCGCTTCGGCGGGAATCGGGTTTTCCATTCCCGTGGACGTGGTGCGCTACGTGGTGAACGACGTCATCCGCTACGGGGAGGTGCGGCGGCCGGTACTCGGTGCCGACCTGCGGCAGTACGGCCGCATCAAGGGGCTCATCTTCGTCACCGTGGATCCGGGCGGCGGAGCGCAGGCTGCCGGGCTGCAGGGGCTGAGCCGCGACGCACGCGGTAGCCTGGTACTCGGCGACGTACTGGTCGCCATTAACGACAATCCCATCCGCACCACTTCCGATCTCTACCTCGAACTCGAAAAGTACAAGCCCGGCCAGGTGGTCACCCTGACCATCATCCGCGGCGACCGCGAGGGCAAGGTTGACGTCCGCCTCGGGAGCTCGGTGGACGGCTGAGGCACCGGTGGCACAACGAAAAAGGGGGTAGTTGCACACTGGCAACTACCCCCTTTCCTTTTGGGTGAGGTAGCGGCGTTACGGCACCACCACCTTGACGGCCTGGGTGGAGCCGTCGCCCTGTATGAAGTGCAGCAGGTAGAGACCTGCGGGCAGGCCGTCCATGCTAACGAGGCCACCCGTAGCCTGCAGGGCACCCCGCCGCAGCACCTGCCCGCTCATGGCGATCAGGCTGTACTGGCTGCTGGCGTCGAAAGCCACCACGCGGTAGGCCCGGTGGCCCACCCGCTCGACGGTGGCCCGGGCCGATTTGCCTTTCAGCAGGGTGGCCGAGGCTTCGTGGCTGTAACGGGCCATGCCGTCGGTACCCACCAGTTTCAGCCGGTAGGTATTCATGCCGGACACCGCGCCCTGGTCGTTGAAGACGTACTGGCGGTTGGCGTTGCTGTTGCCGCCGGAAACCTTGACGGTACCGATGGTCTGGAAGGCGCCCGTAGCGTCCAGCCGCTCAACCGCGAAGTATTCGGCGGTGATGCCGGGTACGGCCACCCACTGCAGCTTCACCTTGTTCCCCGAGGGGGCGGCGGTGAATTCCATCAGCTCGTCCGTCAGCGCGGGACCCAGGTCGAGGCCAACGATCAGCGGATCGTGGTCGCTGAAGCGGTAGAAGTCCGGGGCGTAGAGCCCATCGCTCAGTCCCTCCGTATTGTAGTCCAGGACGGCGGGTTCCGCGGAGTTCACGCCCCAGGTGGCGGCACCCGCAAGGGCATCCGCCAGGCTGTTGCTGGCCAGTACGTAGTCCAGGCTGCCCCACTGCCCCTGGAAGCCATAGGAGGCCGCGCCACCGCCGCAGGGGAAGCTGGCAGGATCGGAAACGGCCACCTTGGTATTGAAGTAGCCGGCCTCGAGGATGGTCTGGATGGGATCTTCCATGCGGTAGGCATTCAGGTCGCCGATGATGAGGATGTCCTCTTCGTCCACCCCCGTCGGGTTAGTGGCAAGCCACTCGGTGATGGCCCGGGCCGCCGCGTCGCGTACGGTATTGCAGTTGCCGGATCCGTCGCCGGTATTGTCGCCGCAGCCACTGCCCTTGCTCTTGAAGTGGTTGACGACCACGGTCAGCTGCTGGCCGTAGTTCTCACTTGCGGGGTCGATCACCCGGAAGGTCTGGGCCAGGGGCACGCGGTTGGTACCGGGGCCTACGAATACCGAAGCCGGTTCGGCCAGGGCCGCGGCGGTGCCGCTTTCCGCTACGCGGTCGGCCTGGTAGATCAGGGCCACCATGATCTGGTCGCTGCCGGTGTTGGGGGAAGTCACGTAGGTGTATTGCGTGCCGCAGCTGGCGTTGAGGGCGGCTATGAGGTCCTGCAGGGCCGCATAGTTTTTGTTTTCAATCTCGATGAGGCCCACGATGTCCGCGTTCAGGGCACAGAGGGCGTTGACGATCTTGGCTTGCTGCCGCTCGAATTCCTCGGCGTTGTCGGCTCCGCGGCCGGATCCGCCCAGGGTGGTGAAGTAGTTCAGCACGTTGGCGCTCACGACGGTGACCTCACCGCCAACGACCGGCGCGGTCGCGGGGCGTACGTTGCCGCCCAGCACAACCTGGTCGGTTTCGGTGGGCTGAATCCGGTAATTGTTGAAGCCGTAGCCGAGGATGCCGGTGAGGTTTTCGATGGTCTGGCCGGCGCGCAGGGTGTTGGTGGCGCTCAGCGTGCTGCCGTCGGGCAGGCGGACGGGGGAGACGTTGCTGCCGCCGCGGCCGTCGTCCACGAGGATGACATCGGACTGCTGGGAGGCGGTGTAGGCCGCCAGGGCGGCCGCGTCGGGCGCATTACATTCGGTGAACTGGATCAGCCGCTCGCCGGAAGTGACCGTCACTTCCCCGAAGCGGGCCAGGTTGGAGTTGTCGGTTACGACCAGGTCCAGGGGCGTCACCCGCATGCCTTCGAGGGCTTCCAGCTCCGCTTCGCTGAGCGGCAGGGTAAGGTTAATTGCTACGGGCAGGGGCAGGCCGGATTCGAGAACGGTAATGCTGGCGTTGGTGAGCTGGGTCTGGCCGGAGAACTCCGCCGCCCGTCCGGTAATCTTTACGAGGTCGCCCACGCTCACGCTGGCGTTGTCGGCAAAGACGAACAGTCCTTCGGAGGTAGCCGGGTCACTGTCGTTGTCCTTGTCCTCTTCCTGGATGTAGAATCCACGCAGTCCCTCGCCGCTGCCGCCGGGGAAGCTGCCGGTGACGACGGCTTCCACTGTTACCGTTTCACCCGCCAGGGGAGTGGAGGAACCTGCGCCCTGCACAGTGCTGATCAGGATGGTGCCGAAGAGGTCCTCGTCGATGATGCTGAGGGTGGCTCCGGCACCCGGGGAGTAGGCCGGGTCGGAAACTCCCGTCACGGTAAGTTCAATGGTCTCGTCCCCTTCGATGGCCGTGTCGTCAATAACCTGGAGGAGTACCGCCGCGGCGTTCTGACCGGAGGAAATGGTTACGCTACCCCCGTTCGGGTCGCTGTAGTCCGTGCCGGTCGTAGCCGTTCCGCTCAGCGCGTAGGTGATCGTTACGGGACCGGTAGCGGGGCGGGAAAGGGCAATGGAGAAGCCCCCGTCCGTGGCCGGTTCTTCCAGGTTGGCCTCGGCCGTCACGGTGACCTGGGGACCCGCCGCTCCGGCCCGGTAAGTACCGAAGGGGGTGGCAGCGCCCATTTCGGCGTTGTTGAGGCCGTCCAGGACTTTATTGCCACCGGCCCATTCGCTCAGGTCGAAGGTGGGGGAGGGGCCCGTGTTGTCCAGGCGGTAGAGGAATCCGTCCTGGTAAAGGTTTTCCCGCACGCCGATGGTGCCGCCGGTTACGTCCACGATGGTGGCACCCTGTTGCAGGGCAAAGACGTCGTCGCCATTGCCGCTTACGTTGCCGTTGCGGATGGGGTCGGCGAAATCACCGCCCGTACCGAAGGTGGCCTCGAAGGAAGCCAGGTCGCTGACCACGTAGACGTAGCGATCGGTGAAGGTGCCGTTAAGGGAAATGTCGGTACCCGAAGTGCCGCCGTTGGCGTAGCGGACCAGGGTGTAGTCGCCCAGGTTCACCGTGCCCTCGACGAAGAGCTCGATGGCCTTGGGGAGGCCGCCCGGGGCGTCACCGTCCATAATGCCGGTCAGGATGACTCGCTGGGAATAAAGGGAAAGGGTGCCGCCGAGTACCGACAGCAGAAGTAGAAATATCCGCATGTGTTGTGTTTGGTAGTGGTGTGGTAGAGAAAGTGTGGGGTACGGCCAGCAGGCCGGCCGCTGACGAAGGTAAGCGGACGATGAGGGATTCAGGTTACCCGAATGTGAAATCTGCTAGGGCACCACCACCTTGAAAGTCAGCGGGGCGGCCCCGGGGCTGTTCAGCACCACGAAGTATATGCCGGCGGGCAGGCCGGCTACGCTGAACTGGCCGTGGGTGCCGGCCTCCACCGTTCCCGAGGCGATCACTTGGCCTCCGGCATCCGAGAGCAGGTAGCGGCCGCCACGGGTGACCCCCACGAAAGCGTAGTCCACGTCGCCCCGGCGCTCCAGCCGAATGGGGGCGGCCGCCTTTCCCTTTGTGGTTCCGGTGGTTGCGGAGAGGTCTAGTCCCACCACGATGGGGTCGTGGTCGCTGAAACGGTAAAAATCCGGAGCGTACAGCGCGTTGTCCGTGCCGGTTTGCCGGTAGTCGAGGACGTCGGGTTCCGGTGCGTTGACGGTCCAGGCCGTAGCTCCGGTGACGCGGGGCGCCAGGGCGGCACTGGCCAGGGCATAATCGAGGCTACCCCACTGTCCGCCGAAGACGTAAGAGGGTGGCCCGCCGCCGCAGGGGAAACGGTCGTTGTCCATGGTCTTGGTGTTGTGGTATCCGGCTTCCCGGAAAACCTCGATGGGATCTTCCATCCGGTAGCTGTTCAGGTCGCCGACCACCAGGATATTTTCTTCCGCTACCCCCGTTGGGTGGGTGGCTAGCCAGTCCGCTACCGCCCGGGCCGCGGCGGTGCGGGTACCGTTGCAGTTTCCGGCGCCCCGGGTGGTGTCGTCGTCTCCCGCCCCGCAGCCACTGCCCTTGCTTTTGAAATGATTGACGGCCACGGTTACTTCCTCACCCTGGCTGTCGCTGGCGGGATCGATCACGCGGAAGGTCTGCGCCAGGGGTACGCGATTGCTGCCGCGGCCCACGAAGAGTTCGCGGGGGGTAGACAGGGTCGCGGCGGTGCCCGATTCCTCCAGCCGGTCGCTGCGGTAGATCAGGGCCACAGCGATCTCATCTTCCCCGGTATCGGGGGAACGGACGTAGGCGTAATTAAGGCCGCAGGCGGCGTTCAGGGCATCGGTGAGCCGCTGCAGGGCCACGTTGTCGTTGTTCTCGATTTCTAGCAGCCCGACGATGTCGCCCCGGAGGGCACATAGGGCCGCGATGATCTTGGCTTCCTGCCGCTGAAGTTCAGCGTCGGTTTCCGCACCCCGGCTGCCCAGGGTAGTGAAGTAGTTGAGCACATTCGCGCTGACCACCCGTAGGTCTCCGCCTACTTCCGGCGCACTTTCGGGGCGGACTTCGCCCCCGAAAGTCACTACAGCCGTTTCCGTGGGTTGCAGGCGGTAGCGGTCAAAGCCGTAGCCCAGCACCCCGGTGAGCCCCTGGATGGTCTGTCCGGCGCGGAGGCTGTTGGTGGCCGAAAGGGTGGAACCATCCGGTAGCCGGACGGGCTCCAGGTTGCTGCCGCCGCGACCGTCGTCGATGACGAGGACGTCCGTAGCCAGTTCTGCGAGATAGGCCCGGTAGGCGGCGGAGTCGGGGCGGTGGCATTCGGTGAACTGAGCCAGGCGCTCGCCTGAAGTCACCTCTACCTCCCCGAAGCGATCCAGGTTGTCGACGCGGGTAACGACGATGTCCTGGGGCGACACGCGCATCCCTTCACGGGCTTCCAGGGCAGCGGCGGACTGGGGGAGGGTAAGGGGCACCGCAGCGGGCAACGGCACGCCCCGGCGGTTTACGGTGATGCTGGCACCGGCGTCCGCGCCCCGCAGTTGGGTTTGTCCGAAGTATTCCTCTACCTCGGCCGTGACCGTGACCAGGTCACCCACCGCCACCTCCGGCGTCTGGGCGAATACGAAAATGCCTTCGGAGGTCGTCGAATCCGCGTCTACGTCCGCGTCCTCCTCCTGAAGGTAGAAACCCCGCAGCCCATCCTGAAAATCGCCGGTGACCACCCCCTGTACAGTGACGGTGCTGCCGGCCAGCGGACTGATATCTCCACTGCCCTGGACGGCGTGAATGCCCGTGGGCGCGCGGACCGTCTGCTTCATTTCCAGCACCGCCTCATCGAGGGCCGACAGGTCGATGCGTACGACCGTTTCACCGCTGGGGCCAAACTGGCGGTCCTGGGCGTTCAGGCTGGTGCAACAAAGCAGGGCGAACAGGGAAAAGAATAGCTTCAAGGTGCGCGGGTGGTTTAAGCGCGCAAAGGTAAGGCTTCCGGCGGCCGTTCGTCTCCTGGGGGCAGGCTTGGTTCTTTCCTAGTTGATGGTGTAGGGCATGCGCTTGCTGGCGTTGCGCATCAGGTCCTCGATGAGGTCTTCGGGTTTGTTGAATACGCCGCCGCTGGCTTCCCAGTCGTAGTTCCAGACCATGCCCGCCTGGGCGTCGTGGACGTCCATATTGACGGTGGTGGCGTTGGTGGTTCCCGCTACGCCGGCCAGTACGCCCAGGGCGATGGCGGCCCCCTGGCTCATGGGTTTGCTGGTATTGAAGCGGGTGGTGATCACGGCGTCGACCCCGAGGGCTTCGGCCATTTCGGCGGGCGTCAGGTTGCGGTTATCGAGGGTGTAGCCAGCGCGTTCAAGCTTCGCGTTGGTAGTCTGGGGGTCCATGATTTCCAGGTTGCGAATCTTGCCCTGCTGCTTGCGGCGCAGCATCCAGCTGTAGAGTTCCCGCTGGAAGGTGTAGGTGTCTTCGCGGGCCGCGGCGTCGAGCTGGGCCTGGTCGTCCTTGGGCCGCCCCTTGATGGCTACCATGGGCGGGGCGATGGCGATCAGCTGGTGGTTGCGGGTCACCGAAGCCATATTGGGAGCCTCGTACACCTTGGGCCCACAGCCGGGAAGCAGCAGCAGGATACCCGGCAGGAGGAAACACAGAATCGTCTTCATAGCCGTAGATTAGGTGAATGGAATAATTAAAATTACGGCCGGTTTTCTCAGGAACCTATACCCTGGTGAAACAGAAAATTGTGCTGGGAAAGCGAGGGAATCACCCGGCCTGCCGGCATAAAAAAAAGCCGGTCACCGGGGGCTGGCCACCGGGGTGGAGGACGACCCGATCGGTGACCGGCAGTGGAGGCTTTCGCCGCCGTCGGACTAGCCCAGGGTGTAGGGCATGCGCTTGCTCGCGTTGCGCATCAGCATCTCCACCAGGTCCTCGGCCTTGTTCAGGACGCCACCGCTGGCTTCCCAGTCGTAGTTCCAGATCATGCCCTCACGCGCATCGTGGATGTCCATGTTCACGGTAGTGGCGTTGGTGGCGCCAGATACCCCGACCAGCAGGCCCAGGGCGATGGCGGCCCCCTGGCTCATGGGCTTGCTCATGTTAAAGCGGGTGGTGATGACGGCGTCGACCCCGAGGGCCTCGGCCATTTCGGCGGGCGTCAGGATACGGGAGTCGATGGTGTAGCCAGCGCGTTCCAGCTTGGCGTTGGTGGTTTCCGGATCCATGATCTCCAGGCCGCGAATCTTGCCCTGCTGCTTGCGGCGCAGCATCCAGCTGTAGATTTCTCGCTGGAAGGTGTAGGTGTCCTCGCGGGCCGCGGCCTCGAGTTGGGACTGGTCGTCCTTGGGGCGTCCCTTGATGGCCACCGACGGGGGGACGATGGCGATGAGTTGGTGGCTGCGGCTGACGGACGCCATGTTCGGGGCCTCGTAGACCTTGGGACCACAGGCGGTCAGGCACAGCAAGGCCAGGAAAAGGATGAAGGAGAAAATTCGCATAGTTGGGTGAGTGTGTAAAAAAGGATTGACCCATGAGGGGCCGTGTCGCCAGCAAAATAATTGCGGCGCGCCACATTTTGGGGGCGAATTGCTGTTATTTCGTCAATCGGTGATGCTACTTCCGCATTTCCCGGTCCAGGGCGGCGCGGTCGAGGCGGTAGAGTACGGGGCCGCCCTTCACGCCGGCGCGTTTGGCCCTGGTTTCGATGAGGAAATCGTAGGCCAGAATTTTGCGGCGGAAGTTGCGGCGGTCAAGGGCCTCGCCGAGGATCCCTTCGTACAGTTGCTGGGCCTCGGTGAGGGTAAAGCGGTCGGGGAGGAGGTCGAAGGCCAGGGGGCGGTCCCGGAGCTGCTGGATGAGTCGCTGGTGGGCGTCGTTGAGCAGGCGGCCGTGGTCGAAGCCCAGGGGGGGGACTTCGCTAAGCGGGTGCCAGGCCACGTCGCTCAGGTAGCCTTTTGCCACCGGGGTGTGGTTTTCGGGCTTGACGAGAGCGTAGTAGCAGGTGGTCACTACCCGGCGCACGGGGTGGCGGTCGGGTTCGCTGTAGGTAGCTACTTGCTGTAGGAAGAGGTCGCGGACCCCCACGAGTTCAAGCATGACCCGGCGGGCGGTCTGTTCCAGCCGTTCGTCTTCGCCCATGGCCCCGCCGGGGAGCACCCAGTGGCCGGCGAAGGGTTCTACGTTGCGCTGCACGAGCAGCACCTTGAGTACGCCTTCCGAGAAGCCGAACACGGCGCAGTCGGCCGTGTGGGTGGCCGCCGCGCTCTGGGGCGTTACCCGGGTATTTAGCGTCCCATCCATCCGCCGTCCACCACGAGGATGGTTCCGTTTACATAATCGGATGCCGCGCTGGCCAAAAAGACTACGGGTCCCTTGAAGTCGTCGGGCTCCCCCCAGCGCCCGGCGGGGATCCGCCCCAAAATGGTTTGGGAGCGTTCGGTGTTGTCCTGCAGGGCCTGGGTATTGTCGGTGCGTACGTAGCCGGGGGCGATCGCATTCACCTGGACGCCGCGGCTGGCCCATTCATTGGAGAGTGCCATGGTGAGCTGGCCGATGGCGCCCTTGGAAGCGGCGTAGCCCGGCACCGTGATGCCCCCCTGGAAGGTGAGCAGGGAGGCCGTGAAGATGATCTTGCCGCTGCCCCGCGCCACCATGCCGCGCCCGAACTCCCGGGAGAGAATGAACTGGGCCGTCTGGTTGATTTCGATCACCCGGTCCCAGTACGCGTCGCTGTGCTCCGCGGCGGGGGCCCGCAGAATGGTGCCGGCGTTATTGACGAGGATGTCGGGCACCCCGTGATCGGCCGTTACGGCCCGGACGAAGGTGTAGAGGCTTTCGCGGTTGGCGAAGTCACACTGGTAGGGGGTAAACCGGCGGCCGGTGGCATTTACCGCCCGCTCGATGGCCGAATCCGGCGCGAGGGTAGCGGATACCCCGATGATGTCGGCGCCGGCCTCCGCCAGTCCGAGGGCCATGGCGTAGCCGATGCCGCGCTTGCAGCCGGTTACCACCGCCGTCTTGCCGCTCAGGTCAAATGATGTCATGGTCCTTGGTTGAGGCTGGTTTGGTTAGCGGATTTCGTCGAGGGCGGCGGCGTCCATGTCGCTGAACGACTGGTTCTCGCCGGCCATACCCCAGACGAAGCGGTAGTTGGCCGTACCGGCTCCGCTGTGGATGGACCAGGGCGGGGAGATAACGGCCTCGAAGTTGCGGACGGCCAGGTGGCGGGTTTCCCGGGGCTGGCCCATGAAATGCATCACGAGCTCGTCCTCCGGCAGGTCAAAGTAAAGGTACACCTCCATGCGGCGCTCGTGGGTGTGGGGGGGGAAGGTATTCCAGATGTTGCCGGGGAGCAACTCGGTAAAGCCCATTACCAGTTGGGAACTCTGGATGCCGTTTTCGTGAATGTACTGGTAGAGCACCCGCTGGTTGGCGTGGTCCTTGTTGCCCAGTTCCACCCGGTTGGCGTCCTGCTGGCTGCAGTGTGTGGTGGGGTGCTCGGCGTGGGAGGGGGCGCTGTTCAGGTAAAAGCGGGCGGGATTGGCCGCCGCCGAACTGGAAAAGGTCACCTCGCGGGCGCCGCGGCCCACGTAAAGGCAGTCGAAACGCGCCATGGAGTAACGGGTGCCGTCGACGGTCACCGCCCCGGCGCCGCCGAGGTTCAGGATGCCCAGCTCGCGGCGTTCGAGGAAGAATTCGGCCCGCAGGTCGTCGTCGTTTTCCAGGCTGAGCGGCGTGGTGGTAGGTACTGCGCCCCCGAAAATGAAGCGGTCGTAGTGGGAATGCAGCAATTCGATGCGCCCTTCCTGCAGGAGGCCGGTGGCCAGGTATTCGTCGCGGATCTCCTGGGTGTTGAGGCGGGTAAAGTGGGTGGGGTGGATGCCGTAGCGGGTCTGCATGGTATATTCTTGTGCGTCAAATATACACAGAATACCCCAGTGCGGTTCCCTATTAAGGCCGAATCCAGAACTGCTGGGGGTCGACGGCCTGCCGTTTCTTGCCGATCAGCACTTCGAAGTGGAGGTGGGGCAGGGTGGAGCGGGCATTGCCGGTATTCCCGACGGTGCCGAGCACTTCACCGGCGGCCACGGTTTGTCCTTCCTCCACGGCCCAGTCGTCCAGGTGGGCGTAGTAGTACAGCCGGCCGGCGGCGTCGCGCAGGTACAACTGCCTTCCGCCAATGCCGCCTTCGCGGCGACGTTCCACGGTACCCGCAGCCACGGCTACCACGGCGGTGCCCCGTGGAGCGCTGATGTCGATGCCTTTGTGGAGGCGGTGGGCCCCGCGCTTATCGCCGAATACGCTGATGATGGCCTCGGGGGACAGTCCCTCCACGGGGAAGTACAGCGCCGGTTCATCGTCGCCGATCTTCACGGGCGGGGGTGGGGCCACCACTACCGGGGCGGGAGGTTTGGGGAGGGCGGCCACGGGGGCCACCGTTAGCATGGTGGTTGGCGGCAGGGGCGGCTCCTCCTGGATGCAGAAGCTGCCTTCACCGGTGGAAAGCTGCGGGGGCGGTGGCGCGGGACGCAGCGACGTCCCCACCATGCAAGTAATCAGGGCCGCTTCGAAGAGCAGGGCTTGTTTCAGCATGTTGGTGTAGGTTGTTGATGCAAATTACGCCCACCCCCCTGCATGTATTACCCTCCCGCTGGCCTCTAGCCTCGCCACGCCGGCCACGGAGCAAGGCCCCGCCCCGATTTTGTTTGTCTCGGCATAAAACAATTATGATTTCCTTAACTGCCCTTTTTGCCCCATCATTCGTCTCGTAGCGATGGCTTCGGCCATTCCCTGCCGGGCTTGGGGGCGCTGAGGAGGCTAACTGCAAGACGAAAAAAGCCCACCGCGGAAACCTCCGCGGTGGGCTTTTCAATTCCGTTGCCGGGAACTGGCCGTGGGTGCTAGCGCACCAGCAGGCGGGTGCTTTCCCCGCCGGCGCGTAGCACGTAGATGCCGCCGGGGAGGTTAGCCGGCAGGTCGATGCCCCCGTTCGTGGCGGGAGACCGCTGGATTTCCCGGCCGGTGATGCTGTGGAGCACTACCTCGGTAACGTGGGCCGGTGCCTGGAAGGACACCCGCTGTCCGGCACGGGCCGGGTTCGGGTAGAGGGACTTCAGGGCGGCGGCCTCGCTGCCGTAGGTTACACTGCGCACCTCGAAGGTTTCCCGGGTACCGTCGAAGTCCTGCTGGATCAGGCGGTAGTAGTGGGTGCCCCCGGTGCTGGGCACGTCAAGGTGCTCGTAGCGGACTACACCATCAGAGCTGCCCTTGCCGTCGACCCGGGCAATTTCGGTGAAGTTGCGGCCGTCGGTACTGTATTCGATGCTGTAGAAGTCGTTGTCGATCTCGGAGCGGGTGGCCCACTTCAGCTTTACGCCTTTGGGAGTGGCCTCGGCCTTCCAGTAGTACATGTCTACGGGCAGGGCCTGGGCCTGGGCCTCGATAAAAGTTTCTAGATCGTCAAAGGAGGGAATGGGCCCTGTACTGTTCGACTGGTATTCAGTTCCTTGAAAGAAGATTACAGCATTGGTTGCAGATGGCTTAATGAACACGTCAAAATCCACAGCTGCGGAACTAACGCCGATTGAACTGTCAAAGATCACTGAATCTCCTTCTCCAATATTAATAGTGAAGGCGCCAATATTCAGGGGGCTATCTTCCCCACAACCGAGGGGCACCTCTACAGCAATGCCGGAGTTGTTGTCATTGTCGACTTTCAATACCCCCTCGAGTTCTCGATTGGCATTAATGATGTCATGGACGGGCTGTCCGTTGTTGTTGCAGGTGCTGCAGAAGAGGTCGGAACTGGCGTCGGTGCGGAACCCACAATTGCCTTGGGCGTAAGCGGGGGTTGCGCATGCCAATAGGCATACGAATACTAGTAAAAACTGCTTCATGGGGTTATGTTGTTAAAGTGTTCTAGCAAATAGGATAGCAGCCCTACCAGATGGAACTGCTATCAAGACACTCATGAAGCGCAAAAACCGGGGCATTTGTGCACCCAAACACGCAATAAATTTCCCTTGGGTCAAAAAAGTAACCGGCCTGCGCCCGTCGGGACGGGCGGCAGACCGGTGGTCAAATTTCCTTGCGCAGGGTCGGTTCGTTAAGGCCCAAACCGGCCGTGCGGGGGTTATGTACTTTCCCTACCTGACCAGCAGGCGGGTGTTGACGGAACCCGCCCGTAGGAGGTACACTCCGGCGGGGAGGGCGGGGTCAAGGTCGATCCCGCCGTTCGCCGCGGGATAGCGTTGGACGAGGTGTCCGGTAACGGAATAGAGCGACAACTCGCTAACCCCCTCCGGGGCCAGCACGGAAACCCGCTGCCCGGCGCGGGCCGGGTTGGGGTAGAGGGCGGAGAGGGTGGTGATTTCACCGAGGTTCGCACTGCGAACGGTAAAGTCGGTGCGTGTACCGTCATAATCTACCTGGCTCAGTCGGTAGAGGTTCAACCCCGCAGCGGGATCGGTATCTACGAACGAATACTCAGCAATTGTTTCGGAAGAACCCTGTCCGTCAATCCGGGCGATCTCGGTAAAGGCGCGACCGTCCGTGCTGTGCTCAATAAGGAAGTAATCGTTATCGGTTTCCAGGGTAGTCGCCCAGCTCAGAACTACCTTGCCACTGTTTATCCGGGCGTCCCAGTAGTAGAGGTTTACGGGGAGTGCCTGGGCTTCGGCCCGTATGGCTGCCTGGGCATCGGCAAAATTGTTGGTTCCTGTATTGTTGGTGTATACAATACCTCGAAAAATAATTTGAGAGTTTGTAGCCTGTCCGGTGAGGGTAAAGTTTTTAGCTTCCTCGTTCAACATTAATCCGACCAACTGGCTGCCCACAACCGTTGAAATTGTTACTCTTTCATTTGCACCTACAGTTAAGTTAACCGCCCCCAATGAAAGAGAGGAGTTTCCGCATTGCGTCGGAAACGTGAAAGTCCCGTTGCCGTTGATGATAACTGAAATATTTCCGGTCAGGGAGCCACCGCTGTTTTGATAGGTGGTGTTGCAGTTGGGATTGGAGCAAAAGTTAGCTCCACTGCTGCTTGAAGTTGTGATGACACACTGGGCGTCGAGGGAGGTGAGGTAGCCGAGTACCAAAGCAGTTAGTAAAAAGTGCTTCATTGGGTAAGTGTTGTTCAAGTGTATAAGCCCAAAGCAGTGGGGGTTGAAAAGCCCGACCCTCCGCTTTCGTCACCCAAAATAGGGAGTTCCCCGGTGGGATATATATTCGAAACGTTAAAGTTTTACCTAAACGCAATATATCCGAATGCAAAAGCGGCTCCCCCGGAATTCGGGAGAGCCGCCACGTTATTGAACGACAAAATTAAAGCTCTTTAGGTGGGGCGGATTTAGCGCACCAGCAGGCGTTGGCTGCGGTTGCCAATCCGCAGGACGTACACGCCGGCCTGCAGTCCGGAGGGCAGGTAGAACTGTCCGTCGAAGCCGGTGGCGGCCACGGGGGCGGAGGCGATGAGGCGACCGTCAAGGTGGTACAGGTTGGCCGTGGTGGGGGCCGACGGGGCCGCGAAACGAAGGGCCTGGCCGGCGAGGGCGGGGTT
Source organism: Neolewinella marina (assembly GCF_002631205.1). Classification (GTDB taxonomy): domain Bacteria; phylum Bacteroidota; class Bacteroidia; order Chitinophagales; family Saprospiraceae; genus Neolewinella; species Neolewinella marina. Next base: position 115,362 of record NZ_PDLO01000002.1, on the reverse strand, counting down.
GGGGTAGACGCCGCCGGCGGTGGGGGCGGCCTGGTCGTCGGGGTACTCGGATGTGATGACGGCGTAGACCGCTGCGGTGCCGTCCAGGTCGTACTGGGTCAGGCGGTAGTAGTTGGTGCCTGGGCTCGGGGAGGCGTGGCGGTAGCGGTAAGTGAGGGTGGCGGTGCTTTGGGCGAATCCGGAAATTTGCGTAATTGGAATGAAGTTCCGTCCGTCGGTGCTGTGCTCCACTAGAAAGGAGTGATTATTGACCTCCCGCTCCGTCGTCCATTCCAACTCCACGCTGTTGCGCGCGGAGCGGGCCTTCCAGTCCACCAGGGTGATGGGCAGGATTGCTTCGCCGCCTCCGGCAGGGGGGGCTACCGTTGCGGAGCCCGACATGCGGTTGGCGAAGTCGGAATAGTTGCGGCCCGTTTGGTTGGGTTGGTACAACACTCCGTAAGCCGAGATGCTGGAGTGTACGTGCTTGCCGAACTCTGCGGTGACGGTGGTCCCCCGGGCCACGGTGGGGGGTTGGGCAAAGGTGAGGTGGGACTTGAATTCGGTCCGGATGATCACGTCGACCGAGAAGGTAACGGCCGATAGGTCGGCCGCAGCGATGGTATAGGAAACGTTGTCAACCACCAGGGTGCCGGTGAATATGCCGTTAACCAGCGCAGGGTTGCTACCCTGGCTGCAAATCGTACGGAAACTCTGGTTGAGGTTGGTGCTGTTGATGGTACACAAAGCCTGGCCGTTCATCACGGCCACAAGACCGACGAGGAATAGGCTGAAAATGTGTTTCATGAATAATGAGTCTGGTGCCCGATCCCGGGAAATTCCGGCAATCGATCGTATCAAGGGGACTATCCCGCATTGAACATAGGATTTGACGCCGCGATATTCACTAAGTCATATTTAATGTAAGTACATTAATTAAAATATTTGCTAGCCTGCTGCCGGACGGAGCCTAAACCAAAAAAGCTCCTGCGGAAAGGCAGGAGCTTTTGATTTTTTGGGGGGGGGTAGGGGTGCGTCCGCGGCAGCGATTGCCGGAACCCAGTGATGGCTTACCGCACCAGCAGCCGTTGCCCCTGGCTGCCCACCCGCAAAAGATAGACGCCGGGCTGCAGGGAGTTTGGCAATTGGAACTGTGCGTCGAAGGCATTGGTGCCGACCGGAGTAGAGGCGATGAGGCGGCCGTCAAGGTGGTACAGGTTGGCGGTGGTGCGGGCCGACGGGGCCGCGAAACGAATGGCCTGACCGGCGGTTGCGGGGTTGGGGTAAATGCCGGTGGTCGGCGTTACGCCCTGGAATTCCGAGGTGATAACGGGGTAGGTGGTGAAGCTGCCGTCCAGGTCGTACTGGGTGAGGCGGTAGAAGTTGGTACCCGCCGCCGGTGTGGCGTGGTAGTAGTTGTAGGTAAGCTTGCCTTTGCTGTTGCCGGCGCCGGACTGCTGGGTCAGGATAGTGAAGTTCAGTCCGTCGGTGCTGTGCTCTACCACGAAGAAGTCGTTATTAGCTTCCCGCAGGGTCGACCACCGCACTTCCACGCCTTCGCGCAGGAGGCTGGCTTCCCATTCGAGGAGGGTGATGGGCAGCATGGTCTCTCCGCCACCACCCGGGGCGGGGGCGGGGCCGGGAACGGTGGTGCGATTGTTCTCCGGACTGGTCATCAGGGCGGCCAGGTCATTGTAGGAAGTGCCGTTGTTGCTCCGCGGGGTATACTGTACCCCAAATACCCAGATGTAGCCGCTGTGTACGTGGTGAGCTTCGGAAACCGTAGTCGTGGTACCGTCGGCGATCATCGGATCCGCGGCAAAGGTCAAATTAGTGTGGCGGGCAATCCAGATGTCGAAATTGCCGGCGAATTCAATTCCTGCCAGGCAGTCGGCGCTGATGGTGTAGCTGGTGTGGACTTCGAGGCTGCCGGTAAACACACCGTTTACCAACGCTGGGTTGCCACTATTTACGCCGGTGGTGCAGGCGGTACAAAAATCCTGGTTGGCATTGCTGGCGTCAATGACGCATACGCCTTGGGCGCCCAGGACGAGGGATAACCCGGTGAAGAGAAGGGTGTAAAACAGTTTCATGTTAAGGTCTCTGGTGTATGATCCCGGGAAATACCGGCGATCGAATCCGCTTAGTGTAAAACCTGAATTAAGCGTGATTCCCTTATAAAACGCTGATTATAACCGGGAATTGCCCACGTCAGGGGTTTTCCCGGCGGGGGAATCGTTTTATGTATTTACATAAATTTATCGGTGCTGGAACCGGTTTCAATCCCCCCAGTGACCGCTTTTTCCACCCTGGCAGAATATCGTTTGGTATTACAGCCCCCCTATTTTTTAACATATTACTAGCCGAAACCCGAGGCAGGTAATTTTTCCAGGAAGGCGGACGGTGTCCCGATTCTCCATTTACTTTGCGGCCATGCCCCACCTGCTCACCTCCGCCCTGCCGTACGCCAACGGCCCCCTCCACCTCGGACACCTGGCCGGCGCCTACCTGCCCGCCGACATTTACGCCCGTTACCTCCGCCTCATGGGCAAGGACGTACTCTGGGTCTGCGGCAGCGATGAGCACGGAGCGGCCATCACCCTGCGGGCCAAGAAGGAGGGGATCAGTCCGCGGGACATCATCGACAAGTACCATACCTTAAACAAGGAGAGCTTCGCGGCCCTCGGCATCAGTTTCGATTACTACCACCGCACCAGCGCCCCCCTCCACCACGAAACCAGCCAGGAATTTTTCCGCACCCTGGACAAGAAAGGCGACGAGTTCATCGTGCGCAGCACCGAGCAGTACTACGACCCCGAGTTCGGACAATTCCTCGCCGACCGCTATATAAAAGGTACCTGTCCCCGCTGCGGCTTCGCCGAAGCCTACGGCGACCAGTGCGAGCACTGCGGCAGCGACCTGAGCCCCACCGAACTCATCAACCCCGTGTCCACCCTGAGCGGAACCCAGCCGATCCTGCGGGAAACCAAGCACTGGTACTTCGACCTGGCCAAGCATGAGGAATTCCTGCGTACGTGGATTCAGGAAGGCACCGTCGACGGGGAGCAACAGCACGATCCGGCCCAGTGGAAGAAGCACGTCATCGGCCAGTGCATGAGCTGGCTCAACGAAGGCCTGCAGCCCCGGGCCATCACCCGCGACCTCGACTGGGGCATCAGCGTACCCCATCCGGAGGCGGAGGGCAAAGTACTCTACGTCTGGTTCGACGCTCCCATCGGCTACATCAGCAGTACCCGGCAGTGGTGTCTGGAAAACGGCCGCGACTGGAAAGACTACTGGCAGAACCCGGATACCGAACTGATCCACTTCATTGGGAAGGACAACATAGTTTTCCACTGCCTCATTTTCCCGGCCATGCTGCGGGCCCACGGCGGTTACGTCCTGCCCAAAAACGTGCCGGCCAACCAGTTTCTCAATTTCGAGGGCGACAAGTTCAGCAAGTCCCGCGGCTGGGGCATCGAGCTCCACGAGTACGTGGAGGAATTCAAGGACTTCCCCAACGGGGAGGACGCCCTGCGCTGGGCCCTGATCCGCAACCTGCCCGAACAGCAGGACGCCGACTTCACCTGGGACGGCTTCACCGAATACTACGACAAGGACCTGGCCGACAAACTCGGCAACTTCCTCAACCGCGTGACGGTGCTCACCCACAAGTTTTTCAACGGCAAGGTGCCCACCCCGGCCGGCGGCGCGCGGGTGCAGGAGCGGCTCAGCGAAGCCCTGGAACGGATCGGCTCCCACATCGAAGCCTTCCGCTTCAAGGACGCCGCCACCGCCTTCGTGGAACTGGCCACCTTCGGCAACACCTTCCTGCAGGAGGCCGCCCCGTGGACGCTGGCAAAAGCCGACCCGGACGACCCCCGCATCGCGGAGGTGATGTACGACTGCCTGCAGATCGCCGCTGTACTGGCCCTGACCGCCCACCCCTTCGTGCCGCTGGTCAGCGCCAAGGTGAGAACCGTACTCCGACAGGAGATCGTTGAGAACGGCGACTGGGCCCAGGCTCGCGACCAGCTTTCCGCCGGCAAACCCCTGCTCCGCCCCGGCCACGCGATCGGAGAAGCCGGAGTACTCTTCCCCAAGATCGTCGACCGCAAGGACGACCGCCTGCTGCAAATCATCCAGCGCCAGCGCGATAAACTCACCGCGGCTTTGCAGGAGCGCGACGCCGCGGCGGCGCCGGTAGCGGAAACCCCCGCCAGCGCCCTCCCGCCCGCCAAGCCGGAGATCAGCTTCGAGGACTTCACCAAGTTGGACCTGCGCACCGCCACGGTGCTCACGGCGGAGCCCATCAAGAAGTCGAACAAGCTCTTGCACCTCACCATCGACCTCGGGGGTGGGGAAACCCGCAGCGTGGTCAGCGGCATTGCCAAGCATTTCGATCCGGCAGACCTGCCCGGCCAGCCCGTCGTGGTGGTCACCAATCTGGCCCCCCGCAAGATGGCCGGGGTGCGGAGTGAGGCCATGATCCTGATGGCGGAAGACGGAGAGGGTACGCTCCAGTTCGTATCTCCCCCAACCGGTTTTGGCAACGGTTGGACGGTTCGGTAGGGGCGGACGAACGGGGATGGGGCGAAAATGTTTTGAACGGTAGGGAAAATGGGAGTTTTGGCTCTTTTTCCCCTTGATTGGCGTGTTGCAACAACCTAAATTGATGGGCAGAGACACTTGCTTCATTCGCAAACCTTTTTAGGTTACGCCATACACTATGAGAATTCACAAGATCGACCTGTTGCGGTCGATTGGGCTGTTGATGATTATTGCTGCCCACTTATCGCCCCCGGCCCTGCTGCACCAGTTGAGGAACTTTGATGTCCCGTTGATGGTGCTGATTTCAGGAGCTTCCTTTCAGACCAGTCACCGCTCCGGGGAACTATATCCCAGGTACGTGTGGAAGCGTTTCAAACGCCTGATCGTGCCCGTGTGGATTTTCCTCACCTTGCGGTTCGTGGTTTTCTACCTGGCTTCTCCCAACCACCCCATTATGGATCCGGCCGGTATTCGCGACAGCTACCTGCTTTCGGACCGGATCGACTACCTCTGGATCATCCGCGTATTCTTCCTGGTGGCCCTGGTAGCTCCCCTCCTGTATCGCCTGAATCAGAAGATCCGCTCGGGGCGCGTTTTTTTCTCGCTGCTTTTCTTTGGAATGGGGGCATATCAGCTGGCCCGGCACCTTGAACTGGAGACTATTTTTGGTGCCATGTTCACCGGGTTCGCCCATTCGGCCCTTTACTACCTGATTCCATACGGCCTGGTGTACCTGCTGGGTATGCGGCTGATCAACCTGAGCAGACCGGTGCAGTGGCGATTGTTCTGGTTCTTTATGGCCTCGTTCGCGCTGTGGGGCATCGGGCTGGCCCAATTCACCGGCGACTGGGTATCCACCCAGCAGTATAAATACCCCGTTGCCTTTTACTATCTGTCGTACGCCATGGCCGTTTCCCTGTTGCTGTGGATCAAGGGGGAAGACATCTGGTCCAGGTTGGGCAACTGGGGCCGGCGTTATATCCATTTTATTTCCCGGCACTCGATCTGGCTCTACCTTTGGCACATTCCCCTGGTGCGGGCCGCCGGCTACGTAGACCTGCCTTTTGAGGCGGAATACCCCCTGGTTATTGTCCTGGCCACTTGTCTTGCCGCGCTCCAAATGCGGGTCATCGAGGCTTTGGTTCTGTCGTGGGTTTCCAATCGGGCCGTCATCAAGAATGTCCGCCTCATGCTCATGGGGTGACTAAAGCCCGTGGTTCGTCAGAACCTTTTGGCCTGCGGCCGCTATCTAAGGAACAGCTATGCCGTTCCAACCACATCCACCACGTGAGTTTGCCATTTTGTGTACCGGCTTCGGGCTGCTGGCCCTGGCCCTTTGGATCGACCGCCGCAACCCTGAACCGGTATATTCCCCCTATAGCGGGGAGTACCAGGGGGACGAGATCAACCCCTTTGACCGCCTGGGGTATACCGTGCGCGATGAGCGGGCCGGTAACCTGGCGGATGCCGGGCTGTACGGAGGACCGGCGCTTCCTTTGTTGCTCTCCTTCGACCGCCGGACCCGCCCGCATTACCCCCTCATCCTCCTGCTCTGGTTCCAGACCCTGCTGCTCACCTTTTCCCTGACGAGCCTGATCAAGAACGTCGCCAACCGGCCACGGCCCTACATCTACAATGCGGACTGGCACCCCGAACGGGAACTTTCCCGCAAGGACCGGGCGGCCTTTCTGTCCGGCCACGCCGCCAACGCAACGGCGGGGGCGGTGCTCTTCGCCTACCTGCTGGAAGCCTACGACCGCCCCCTGGCAAAGTACGGCCGCTGGCTGGCGATGGCCGTGGCGGGAACCACCGCATTCCTCCGGGTGAAAGCCGGCAAGCACTGGCCGACGGACGCCGCCGCGGGCGTGCTGCTGGGCGGCGCGGTCGCGGGTGCCGTGATCCGCGGACACCGTACCGGAGCCTGAACCACCCATTGTGCTTTTTCCTCAACCATCCATTCCTTCCGACCGTTCCAACTGCGAAATTTCGCCGTGCACACTTTTGGGTGGACGGCAACTTTATATTTGTGCTTAAACGAGATCTATGAAATTGCTTGTCTGCGTCAGTAAGACGCCGGAGACCACCACCAAAATCCAGCTCACTTCCGACGGTAGCGAAATCGACCGCTCCGGAGTTCAGTACATCATGAACCCCTACGACGAGTGGTACGCCCTGGTGCGCGCCCTGGAACTGAAGGAAGCCGCCGGGGGCACCGTCACCCTCCTGAACGTAGGGCCCGCCGAGAACGACCCCATCATCCGCAAGGGACTGGCCATCGGAGCCGACGACGCCGTGCGCATCGACGTATCCGACGAGAAGGACAGCCTCTACACCGCCCGGCAAATCGCCGAGTACTCCCGGGACCAGGCCTACGACCTCATCCTTTTCGGCAAGGAAACCATCAGCTACAACGGATCGGAGGTAGGTGCCATGGTGGCCGAATTCCTGGACTGGCCCTACATCGGCGATGCTACCCACCTGGAGGTGGAAGGGACGGCCGCAACGGTTACCCGCGACATCGAAGGCGGTGAGGAGGTCATTGAAGTACAGACCCCGCTTGCGCTCAGCGCCGCCAAGGGAATGGCCGAGCAGCGTATCCCGAATATGCGCGGCATCATGATGGCCAAGCGCAAGCCCCTGGAAGTGGTCCCGCCCGTCGACTTCCCCGATACCACCCGGATCGCCGGTTACCACAAGCCGGCCGAGAAGGGCAGCGTGAAGCTGATCGATCCCGAGAACATGGACGAACTCGTCCGCCTGCTCCACGAGGAGGCCAAGGTGATCTAGCTCAGGAAGCTGCCCCCACCCGGCGTTGCGAACCCCCGCCACGCCCCATCCCCAAACGATAATAAAGAAAAAGATATGGTACTCGTATACGCGGAAGCGACCAACGGAGAATTCAAGAAGGTAGCCCAGGAGGCTGTCGTTTACGGCCGGAAGACGGCCGAAGTACTGGGCACGGAATGCCACGCTGTAGTGCTCGGCGACCACGCCGGCGCCGAAGCGCTGGGCAAGTTCGGCGCCACTAAAGTGCACCGCATCAGCGGCGAACCGCTGAAGAACTTTGACGCCGCGGTGTATACCGTAGCCCTGTCGGAAGCGGCCAAACAACTCGGGGCAACGGTCATCATCCTGCCCCACAACAGCACCGGCAAGAACATCACCGGTCGTCTGGCCGCCCGGCTGGAAGCGGGATCGGTGACCGGTGCCAACGCGGTCCCGGAAATGAAGGACGGATACTTCACCGTGACCAAACCGGTATTTTCGGGCAAGGCATTCGCCCACGTACAGTTGCTCACCGACGTGAAGGTGATCAGCCTGGCCGGCAACTCCATCCCCGTCACCGAAACCGGCGGCGAGGCCGCCGTTAGCGACCTCTCGATCGATCTGCCACAGCCGAAAACTAGGGTCGTTAAGCACCAGGTGGCCAGCGGTCGGGTACCCCTGCCCGAAGCAGAGCTGGTAGTCAGTGGAGGCCGGGGCCTGAAAGGCCCCGAAAACTGGTCGGTCATCGAGGACCTCGCCGAGGCCCTCGGAGCCACCACCGCCTGCAGCCGCCCCGTGGCCGACAGCGACTGGCGGCCCCACCACGAGCACGTAGGACAAACCGGGGTGGCCATCCGCCCGAATCTCTACATCGCCGCGGGCATCAGTGGAGCGATTCAACACCTGGCCGGCGTGAACAACAGCAAAACCATCGTGGTGGTCAACAAAGATCCCGAGGCGCCCTTCTTCAAGGCCGCCGACTACGGGGTAGTCGGCGACCTCTTCGAAGTACTGCCCCGCCTGACGGAGGCCGTCAAGAAGTACAAGGGGCAGTAAAGAATTGCATTAGTCGATTAGAATTCGCCGGGTCAGTCCCCGCTCGCCGTTGATGCGCAGGAGGTAAATTCCCTTCGGCAAGTCGGCGGCGGGCAGGGGCTGTATTTCCCCGGTCAGCGGGAAGGTGACCAGCATCCTGCCGGTGATGGAATACAGACTGGCCGTGTGGCCGGCGAAACCCGCCGCGCGCAGTTGAAGGGCTCCTGCGGGAGCCGGCTGGGGCCAGACGGACAGCACCTGGGCATTATCGGTCGCCTCTATAGTGATGATGTCGGAGAAATGGAAGGCCCCGTCAAAATCGATTTGCTTTAACCGGTACTGCAGTTCCGTACCCGGCACGCCAAAGTCGGTGAATTTGTAGTCCGCTCCCGTACTGCGGTTCATGGCAGGTACTTCGCCTACGGATGACCAGTTGCGCCCGCTGTCGACGCTACGCTGTACTTCAAACAGTTCCGCATCCTCCTCGGATTCGGTGGCCCATTCTAGTTGCGCCTCACCGCCCCTGCGTTCGCCCAGCCAGCTGGTGTAGGTGACGGGTAGGGGGGCAACTACATAGCTGTACATTGCCCCTCCATTGTTGTTTAAAGTTATAGTTCTAAGATTGGCATCTGCATCAGTAGGCACCACAATAGATGCATTAGCTGTGGTAGTAGTACCACCGGAGGAAAATACGTAAAAGTAAACTGTTTGTCCTACGTTACCGGCGCCCCCGGGAATGTTGCCACCATAAATATTGGTGCCAGTAGTATTTGACATGGCGACCACAGTTGAACCAGTCATATTCTGATTTGTAGAATAGCGAATCCACATGGTTTGCAAATTTGAGGTAGTTTGGGTGCCTAACTTTGCTGTAACCTGAACGTTTTGGTCATTTGTAGAGGGGCCATTGTTAACAGTGAAATTCACGTCAGTTATCTCACGTATTGGCCCGCTTAATCTCCAAAACACGAATGTGCCTGACTGGTTAGGTTGGGGGGTTTTGAAAACGTAAGTGTGTTGGCCGCCGACGGTTCTGTATGTAGCCGCTGTGCATGGATAAGTTCCTACTATTGTTTTTCCATCTTCAGATCCGACGGATGTTTGAGCACCGTTAGGGCAATTTAGAGGGCCAACTTCTTGTCTGACTCCCGTTGAACTTCTCGTCACTAGTCGAAAATTTCGGGGAGTACCGGTAGTTGTAGTTACCGTTCCTCGATAGGTTCCACCTGTTCCAGGTAGTTCGGTGAAAAGTACGTCACCATTTGGGTTGGGCGTGGTTGGCGTCACACTAAATGGTACATCTCCTTTAACGGCATATTGTCCGACTACAGGGAATGACCAAATCAGGGTGCAGAAAAAAACGAAGTAAAGGTTTTTCATAGCGAATTGTGTGTTCAAAGTGTGTGAAAGTCTCAGAGTGATAAAGGCGGTGTGCTAATATAGTGTATCGTTGTTATCATCAACAGGAAAGGTGATTATTGTTATTGGCCAGGCTTTCTGTTGATTGGGTAGTTTATTGCATGCCACGCCAGATGGACACTTGTACGTTGGTGGTACAGCGCGTCACACTACATAAAACTACTTGGCAGGGGTACCCAGAGGCGCATCATTGAATGGCCCACGCGTAACTGTACAATGAGCATTGACACCCAAAAGGTGCCCAATCAAGCTGGAGGCTAATGTTGCGACCATGAATACAGTGTGTTTCGGGTCAGAATGGTCACGTCACCGAATATTCCATAGCCAGGGTGGACGTTCGGATTGCACCGACCCTCCACCAATGCGCCAGCCTTTTGCTTCCAATGATGGCCAGGGCTGAGCCTCGAACGGCGATTTGGTGATGCAGGGGTGCGCAACCGGGACGAGCTGCCCGAAAATCGCAGAAAACAGGGCCGACCAATTGATCAGCGCGGGAAGAGATTGTGTCATGTGGCTGTTGTTCGAAAGCGTCTAACTGATTCGGACGTAGGATTTTATGCTGGTAACGGTACTACCAGAAATCTTTTTCCAGTTGCTGTATTTGCTGCCCACCAGCAGTAATCACCTCCGCCGCCTGATGCCCAGAATGCCCAGGATACCCCGCGTAACCTCCCGGGCTACCGTGCGGCCGATCTGCCGCGACATGGTACTGGACATGATATCCTCCAGCATCGACTTCTCCTGGCGGGGACGGCCGCGCCGCCGCGTACTTCCCGTGGAGGTTTTCTGGGCCTGTTTACGCTGTTCCTCCATTTTGGCCTGGTGCTCTTCGGTCCGGGCCCGCTCCAGTTTCTTCTCCAGGATTTCGTATGCGCTTTCCCGGTCGACCTCCTCGTTGTATTTCCGCGCCAGCGGGGAACCGGAAACCAGGCTGCTGATCTCGCGGTCGGTGAGTACGTCCATGCGGCTTTCGGGGGCGCGCAGCAGGGTGCGGACCAGTGGGGTGGGGCGGCCCTTGCGGTCCAGGGCGGTGACGAAGGCCTCACCGGTACCCAGCTCCGTCAGGGTCTGGTCAATGTCGTAGAATTCGCTCAGGGGGTAATTCTCACTGGCCAACTTGATGGCCTTGCGGTCCTTGGCGGTGAAGGCCCGCAGGGCATGCTGCACCTTGAGGCCCAGCTGACCGAGCACGTCGGAGGGAATATCGGCCGGGTTCTGGGTCACGAAGATCAGGCCGACCCCCTTGGAGCGGATCAGCTTGATGATGGCCTCCAGCTGGTCCAGCAGGGCGTCGGTGGCCTCCTCGAATACCAGGTGGGCCTCATCGATGAATACCATCAGCTTGGGGCGATCCAGGTCCCCCTCCTCGGGGAAGGTGGCATAGATCTCGGCCAGCAACTGCAGCATGAAGGTCGAGAACAGCTTCGGCCGGTCCTGGACGTCGGTGAGGCGCACGATGGATACCACCCCGCGGCCCCGGTCGTCCAGGCGGACGAGGTCTTCCACCTCGAAGCTCCGCTCGCCGAAGAACTTCTCGGCCCCCTGCCCCTCCAGTTCCACTACGCGGCGCATAATGGCACCCACGGAAGCAGTGGAGATGCGTCCGTATTCCTTTTCTGCGGCTTCCTTGCCTTCATTGGTCATATACTGGAGCACCTTGCGCAGGTCCTTCAGGTCGAGCAGGGGCAGGCCCTCATCCTCTGCGTACTTGAAGGCCACGGCGATGATGCCCGACTGGGTATCGTTCAGGTCCAGCATCTTGGAGAACAGCACCGGGCCGAACTCCAGCACGGTGGCCCGCAACCGTGCGCCGGGTTCGTCGCTCAGGCTGAGCAGCTCCACCGGGCTGCCGGCCGCGGCAAAGGGAATGCCGATGGCCGCGTGGCGCTCATCGATCTTGGGGTGGTCATTGCCGGGCACGGCGATGCCGCTGAGGTCGCCCTTGATGTCCATGAGCAGGCTGGGAACTCCCTCGCGGCTAAGCTGCTCGGCAATGATCTGCAGCGTCTTGGTCTTGCCCGTACCCGTAGCGCCCGCGATGAGCCCGTGGCGGTTGAGGGTGCCCAGGGGGATGCGGACCAGGGTGTCGCGTTGGGCTTCCTCCCCGAGCATGGCCCCGCCGAGGACGAACGATGGGCCCTCGAAAGTGTAGCCTGCGGTGATGGTCTGGCGAAAGGATTCAGTCTGCTGCATGGTCTGCTCTAATTTACGTTGTTCCACTTGGTAATGCGCCGATCGTAGGTGGCCGGGTCAACGTCCCAGCGGGCGGGGTCCGCCCGGGCTTCGATGGTGGCCTCCAGATCAGCGGGCATAAGTTCGGGAAAGAAGTCGATGCCGGTGATCTTTTCCACCTCGTCGATGCTCATAGCGTAGTGGGCCAGGGGGTGGGTACTGACTTCGTTAGGGATCACAAAGCCAATTCCCTTCTGTTCCGGGTCTTCCAGATCCAGAACCACCTTATAGTAGGACTGGGGAATGGCCACCCGGTTGTCGCGACCAATGTAGGCCCTCGGGGGCAGGCTGGTTACCGGTCCGGTGACCACGTACAGGCGGCCATCGTGGCGGGCCCACTCCCGCACATTTTCTTCCAGTTCCCGCCAGATGCCCTGGTTAAAGGCCGGTATCTGGGGGCTGATGTTGGAGAGGTAGAAGGTCTCGTCGGCCTGGTCCGCATCCCAGGCAAAGTCGGCAAAGGGCGCCAGGTGGCCCCGGTCGTAGCCACTCCCGCGAAAGTCGAAGTCGGTTGCCGACCCGGTGGTGACCAGCGGGTCCTCCCGGAAGTTGTCGCGGCGCGGGGTCCATTCCCGATCCAGGTGGTCACGGGTCAGAACGTAGGCCACCCACTCGGCCTGTTCCCAGTCTTCCAGGTAGGAGAGGGTGAAGCCCGTGTGTTCCACTACTTCCCCGCTGCCGCCGGCAGGTAGGAACCACGCTTCCGCGGCGTAACCGGAGTCGTACGGCACCGGCGTCCGCGCCCCGTTCCAGCGGTGAAAGGCCCAGACCATCCCGAAGAGGATGAGGGCAAAAAGGGTGATTTTAAGGATGGTTCCCCCGGAGGCCGAGCGGCCCCGCCGCGCGTGGTTTCTGCGTAATTTGGCCATGCCCCGCAAGGTAGGTTACCGCCCTCACATGATCCAGTGACCGTAGAAGCGGCCCCGGCTGTACTCGAGGGCGGGGGAGGGCACCTTCACAAAGTCAAGGATGCCAAGTACCATGCGCACCCACCTCTTGTTGGTAGGGATTCGGCTCAGGTAAAGGTCCGGGCTGAGGAACCACTGCCGGCGGCGGTCGTCGTTGCGGTAACTGAAGCCGGCACCGTCCTGTCGCCAGGTGTTGTAGTAGGCGCCGTAGACGTCCTCCACGCCGTAACCCACCGCCAGGTTCAGCCAGGGGGGCAGAAAACTCCGGGGAGCGAAGGCGGCCGGATTGACGGACAGCCAGATGGTTTGGGCGTTGTAGTCCTTCAAGTAGCGTTCAAAAGGGTTTTCGCCGAACCGCATGCGGGATACGTATCCCAGGTTACCTTCTACACCGTTGCGGCCGTAGAGTGGTACGTCCGGGGGTGGGCGAAAGTCATTGGAGACCTTCAGCAGCATCCGCTGCTCCTGCCACAGGGCGTCCTGGGCCGTAAAGACGAGACTACCGGCCAGGTTGGCGCCCATGTCGCCCAGGCTGAAGCCCCAGTTGGCCGAGAAGCCATCCATGGTCTCTATCGTGGCTTGCAGGAGGTTGGCTACGCCCAGGGCGGTGTAGCGGGCCGCGGGGCGCTTCAGGCCCGTCCACCGAAGTCCGGCGAAGGCCATCCGGTTGAAGGCGTAGGCCGTGAAGGCATGGCCGGCTTTGTCCATCTGTTCCCACTCCGGCCAGTCATTGAAGGTGTGGAATCGCTCCAGCTCGTAGCCCTTGTACCAGATGGAATAGAGCCCCACCCCGAAGCCCGCATACGTACTGGCGCCGATGGCCGCTGCCGTATAGAACCGGTCGGCGTGGAAGGTGTCCGCGGGCCGTAGCCAGCCATCGCCGGCCACGTCGGCCAAGGGGTCGCGTTCAGTATAGCGGTAACGCGGTCCGTCGCTGCCCTGGGCCAGGAGGGCGCTGCACACGGGTGCCAGGCACAACAGGAAAAGCAAAGTGGGTAAGGCTCGCGTCATCGGGAAAGCTGAGAATGGATAACGCCGCAAAGTTAAATTTAGCGTGAAGGGAGCGCGACTGCCGTTCTGTCAGACATCGGATGTCTGTCATTTTGACAGGCATCCGATGTCTGCGCCGAACACTTACCTTTGAGCATTCACCGAATCTCAGCATCGCCTATGTCTCACCTCGTAGCCCCCTCCCTGCTTGCCGCCGATTTCCGTCGCCTTGACCGGGCGATCGAACTGGTAAATACCTCCGAGGCGGACTGGTTCCACCTGGATGTCATGGACGGGCGTTTCGTGCCTAATATTTCCTTCGGGCAGTTTATCGTCGAGCAGATCGCCGCTGAGGCTAGTAAGTACGTCGATGTCCACCTCATGATCGAGGACCCGGTGCGTTATGTGGAAAGTTTCGCCCGCGCCGGAGCCACGGGTATCACGGTGCATGCGGAGGCCTGTACCCATCTCCATCGGGTGATCCAGGTGATCCGGGAGTCCGGTGCCAAAGCCGGTGTAGCCCTCAACCCCCATACTCCCGTGAATGTCCTCGACCACGTGATCGAGGACCTTGACCTTGTGCTCATAATGACCGTCAATCCGGGTTTTGGGGGGCAAAAGTTCATTTACCACAGCCTGGAAAAGGTGCGGCAGACCGCCGAGCTGATCGCGGTACGCAATTCGCGGGCGATCATCGAGGTAGATGGCGGTATCGGCCTACAGAATGCCCAGAAGGTGCTGGAAGCCGGTGCCCGGGTGCTGGTGGCGGGCAGCGCCGTCTTTGGCGCCGATGATCCGGCGGCGGTCATCCGTGACCTTAAAGCTATCGCACCCAACCCGATAGCCTACGTATAAACCGGTATATATGATGAAAGCTTCCTGTTTAAACCCGGCTTAACGGTACGGTCTAAGCTCAAAGCTGTTCTATCTTTGCGGCCTAATACTCAGTATGGCCGAGAATATTTATCCCATCGAAGACCAACTGGTGCAGCGCAGCGAGCGGGAAGCTGCCAATGGACACCGCGGTGCAGTAGTCTGGCTCACGGGCCTGTCCGGTAGCGGCAAAAGCACCATTGCCGCCGCCGCCGAACGCAAATTGTTTGAACGGGGCGTATTCGCCCGGGTCCTCGACGGCGATAACGTGCGCGACGGACTGAACGGTAACCTGGGTTTCAGCCTCGAGGACCGCTGTGAAAACACCCGCCGCGTGGCTGAGGTGGCTAAACTATTTGCCCAGACCGGTGCTGTTGTGCTCTGCTCTTTCGTCAGCCCCACCCGGGCCATGCGGCAGACGGTGGCCGACATCGTGGGCCCCGATGATTTTCTCGAGGTATTCGTCAACACCCCCCTTGAAATCTGCGAGCAGCGCGACGTCAAGGGCCTGTACGCCAAGGCCCGCGCCGGCGAAATCAAGAACTTTACCGGCATCGACAGCCCCTATGAGGCCCCCGAAAACCCCTTTCTGGAACTGCGGACGGCCAACCTGACCGTTGAGGAAGCCGCCAACCAACTCATCGAAGCACTCCCCCTATGACCACCAACTACCAGCTCAACCACCTCCGCGAGCTCGAATCCGAGAGCATCTTCGTGCTGCGGGAAGTCGCCGCTCAGTTCGAAAATCCCGTCCTGCTGTTCAGCGGTGGGAAGGACTCCATCCTGATGGTCCACCTGGCCGTGAAGGCCTTCCACCCGGCAAAGATCCCCTTTACCCTGCTGCACGTCGATACCGGCCACAACTTCCAGGAGACGATCGACTACCGCGACCGCCTCGTGGAGCGCATCGGGGCCAAGCTCATCGTCGGCTCCGTCCAGGAAGCCATCGACAACGGAATGGTCCGGGAGGAAACTGGCTACAACGCTACCCGTAACTACCTGCAGACTGCCGTCCTCCTCGACTCCCTGGAAAAAGGGAAGTACGACGCCGCCCTCGGTGGAGGCCGCCGCGATGAGGAGAAGGCCCGCGCCAAGGAGCGCTTCTTCAGCCACCGCGACGAATTCGGTCAGTGGGACCCCAAGAACCAGCGCCCCGAGCTCTGGAACCTGTTCAACGGACGCAAGCAGTACGGTGAGCACTTCCGCGTTTTCCCGATCTCCAACTGGACGGAGCTCGACGTATGGCAGTACCTGGCCGTGGAGGGAGTGGAACTTCCCAGCCTCTACTTCGCCCACGAGCGCAACGTATTCCGCCGCGATGGCATGCTGCTGGCCGAGTCCGAGCACCTGCCCCGCCGCCCGGAAGAGAAACTGGAAAGAATGACCGTCCGCTGCCGTACCATAGGTGACATCACCTGTACCGGCGTCTGGAAATCCGACGCCTCCACCCTGGAGGACATCATCGCCGAGGTCAGCATCGCCCGCCAGACCGAGCGCGGCGGACGCGCCGACGACAAGCGGTCGGAAACGGCGATGGAAGACCGCAAAAAACAAGGGTATTTCTAGAGCGGCCCACGCCGCCACTCGTCTTTCGTATATCGTACTTCGTAAATTTTAATTCATGGTTACTGCTCTAGAACACACCGAACTGCTTCGATTCACCACCGCCGGATCGGTGGACGACGGCAAGTCTACCCTCATCGGACGGCTGCTCTATGATTCGAAGTCGATCTTCGAGGACCAGTACGAGGCCATCTCCCAGACCAGCGCCAAGCGCGGCGAGGAGGGCGTCAACCTGGCCCTGCTCACCGACGGACTGAAGGCCGAGCGGGAGCAGGGAATCACCATCGACGTGGCCTACCGCTACTTCGCTACCCCGAAGCGGAAATTCATCATCGCCGATACCCCGGGACACATCCAGTACACCCGCAACATGGTGACCGGTGCCTCTACGGCCAACGTGGCCCTCATTCTCGTAGATGCCCGCAAGGGAGTGGTCGAGCAAACCCGTCGTCACGCCTTCATCGCGTCCCTGCTCCAGATCCCCCACCTGATCGTTTGCATCAACAAGATGGACCTGGTAGACTTCAGCGAGGAAGCCTACCAACGCATCAAGGACGATTTCAGCTCCTTCAGCCACCGCCTCGACGTCAAGGACGTGGATTTCATCCCCATGTCGGCCCTGCTCGGTGACAATGTCGTGGAGAAGAGCAAGAATATGGACTGGTACGGTGGTAGCACCCTGCTCTACTCCCTGGAGAACGTCCACATCGGTAGCGACAACAACTTTATCGACTGTCGCTTCCCGGTACAGACGGTCATCCGGCCCTATAGCGACGAATATCACGATTACCGGGGCTACGCCGGCCGGATCGCTGGCGGCGTCTTCAAGAAAGGCGATGAGGTGGTGGTCCTGCCCAGTGGTTTCACCTCCCGCATTGCCAAGATCGACACCTTCGACGGCGAGCTGGAAGAGGCCTTCCCCCCAATGTCGGTTACCCTGTTGCTGGAAGACGATATTGACATCAGCCGCGGCGACATGATCGTCCGGCCCAACAACCAGCCCGACGTGTCCCAAGATGTGGAAGTCATGCTGTGCTGGTTCAACGAACGGCCCCTGCAGCCGCGCGGGAAGTACTCCATCATGCACACTACCCAGGAGGCCCGCTGTATCATCAAGGATGTACGTTACCGCCTCGACATCAATACCCTCCACCGCGATGAGGAGAACAAGGAGATCAAGATGAATGACATCTGCCGGGTGCTGCTGCGCACCACCGCCCCCTTGCTCACCGATCCTTACCGCCAGAACCGCATCACCGGCTCCATCATCCTGGTGGACGAGCAAACCAATGAAACGGTTGCCGCGGGCATGATCATCTAAATCTCCCGACCCTTGCGCCTGCCCCTGATCACCGCCGTCGTTTTTGGCTGTCTGCTGTTCGGCTGCTACGAGGAGCGGGTAGGCTGCCTGGATCCTGACGCGGCGAACTACGACCTTCTGGCCGACGTGGCCTGTCCGGACTGTTGTACCTACCCTACGATATCCGTACGGGTCACGCCCAGCTGGGAAGATTCCGCCGTGGTGGTTGGTAAAACTTACTCTGACGGGGCAGGCAACGACTTCCAGATTGTCCGCTTCCGCTATTACCTCGGTGACCTTCATCTCATTTCCGCCGCGGCGGAATTGCCCCTGCCCCTGCGACCGGTTGAGGCGCTTGAATTGCGCGACGGCGATACCCTGTCGACCTCCATCAACGGCAATTATTTATTGGCCTCCACGAGCACGGTCACTACCACGGTCGGTACCCTGCAAACGGGCGATGCCACCATCAATGGATTGGCCGGGAACTACGGCCTGCCTGACCGCTATCGCTGGGTTATCCCCGGCAGTTTGCCCAGCGGCGATGCCCTGCGCACCCAGCCCGGCCGGCTGAACTACCGCGACGGCCGCGGCTACGTGCAGGCACGGCTCGAGTACACCCTGACCCCGGGGGGCGATACGCTTTCGGTAAGCTCCTACGGCAGTGTCCCATTCCTGCTGGACTTCGGTCAGGACCTGCAGCCACTACGGGGCTTCGATCTGCGCATCGACCTCCAGGCGCAGTTGGCTGACCTGCTGGGAGAAATCGACCTGGCGGCGGATTCCGCAACCGTAGCGGCGGGGCTCAGTCAGCCGGTGGACTTTCTGATTCCCGTGGGGCTGTCGCAGTAAAGCGGGGGCCGACTTCCGTCACCGCGTGGACAATCAGCCGTGGGGTTATATATTCACGGCTTCACCTTAACCCTTGCACCCGCGTACCCGCCGCCCATGAACGTTTCCGTAGAACTTTCCCTCTATCCCCTGACTCCGAATTACGAACCGGTAATCACCGACTTCATCAAGCGCCTCCGGGCCAGCGACGTCCAGGTAGCCACCAACCCCCTCAGCACCCAGCTGACGGGCGACTACGACACCGTCATGAAAGTGCTGACCGAAGCCATGCGGCCCACGCTACGGGGTGAGGCCGCCTGCTCCTTCGTGATCAAGCTCCTGAACGTGGCCATCGAACCCGGCCGCGTGGTGGAGGTCTAGTACTTCGCCGTGATCCAGCGGCCCATATCCTTGAGGCTGGACTTTTTACCGTAGTTCAGGATGCCGATGCGGTAGATTCGCGAGGCCATCCATACCATCAGGGCAGCGAATAGGAATACGACCACCAGGCTGAGGGCAACCTGCCACAGGGGCGGGTCGAACGCCAGGCGCGCCGGCATGACGATGGGCGCGAAGAGGGGGAAGATCGAGGACCATACCGCCAGGCTGGAATTCGGGTTCTGGATAGCCGCCATCATGATGTAGAAGGCCAGGATGACCGGGATGGTGATGGGGATGGTGAGCGTCTGACTCTCGCCCATATCGTCGCCCATGGCGCTGCCAACGGCCGCAAAGAGGGCCGCGTACATGAAGTAGCCGCCCAAGAAGTAGAGGATGAAGCAGGGCAGAATAAGCCACCAGTTCAGGTCGGAAAGTCCACCAGCCAGCTTCGCGACCATGGACTGCATTTCCTCCGGATCGATATCCGGGCTGTTTGGCATCTGGCTGGGTTCTGCATCGAGGCCGAAGAACAGCCCGACCAGAAAAAGCAATCCGGGAATCATGATCATCCACGCCAGTACCTGGGTGAGGCCCAGGGCTCCAACGCCGATGATCTTGCCCAGCAGCAGGGTGAAGGGGCGCACCGATGAGATCACGACCTCCACGATCCGGTTGGTCTTCTCTTCCATCACCGACCGCATCACCATCATACCGTAGACGAAGACGGAGATGTACATCAGGAATCCCATCACGGTGCCGATACCGGCCCCGATGGCCGCGGCCATGCTGCGGTCGTCGGACTCGCCCTCGGCGGTAGCGGTGAGGCTGCGCACGCTGATGTTGACGTCGGTGTCGAGGCTGGCCAGGGTGGACTGGTCGATCTCCAGGGCCTCGATCTTGTAGTCGCGCAGGGCGTCGGCCACCCGCCGCTTGATGCGCGACTGGGCATCAATGCTGAGGGTCTCGTCGCTGAACAGCTGCACCCGGAAATTGCGGCTGCGGGGATTGGTCACTTCGGGGATTACCAGGATGCCCGAGAAATCGCGGTTGTCCTCGGGGTGCTCCCGCAATTCATTGAGGGGCTGGTCCACGAAGCGGAAGTAGAGTCCGTTCTCGTCGGGCAGGGCACCCTGGAAGAGGTTGCCGTCGTCGATGACGGCGATCCGTTTGACGTCGTCGTTCTCGTAGCTGAAAACGGCGTTGGCGATAACCACGAAGAGGGCCAGCCCCACCGGGGTGAGGAGGGTGGCCAGGATGAAGGAGCGGCGGCGTACGCGGGTGAGGTACTCGCGGCGGATAACGAGCCAGAGATTCGACATGGTAGCTTAGTGGTTGGCGTGGGCGGAAGGAGTGGTGGCGGTCCGGGGCTCGGGGGTGGCGGACTTGTCCAGGCGGGTGACCCGCTTGATGAAGATTTCGTTGAGGCTGGGCAGCAGCTCCTGGAAGCCCTGGATCTGGACGCCCAGGTTGAGGAGACTGCGCAGCAGGTCGTTGCTGCTCTCGCCGGGGGCGAGCTGGATGTCCACGGTGGATACCGTCGGGTTCATCAGGTGGTGGCGCTCGCCGACCGCCGCGGGCAGGGCACCGGAGTAGGTCAGGCGGTAGCGGTGCTCGTTAAATTCCCGGCGGATGTCCCTCACCTTACCCTGTAATATGTTGCGGCCGTGGTCGATCAGGACGATGTACTCACAGAGTTCCTCCACCTGCTCCATGCGGTGGGTACTGAAGATAACGGCCGTTCCGTCGGCGTGGAGCCGCAGGATTTCCGCCCGCATCCGGTTGGCATTAACGGGGTCAAGGCCGCTGAAGGGCTCGTCCAGGATCAGCAGCTTGGGGTCGTGCAGCACGGTGGCGATGAACTGCACCTGCTGCTGCATGCCCTTGCTGAGTTCTTCGACTTTTTTCTTCCACTGTCCTTCCAACTCGAACTTGGCCAGCCATTCCCGGGCGCGGTCCTCGGCGTCGCGGGCGCTCATGCCCTTGAGTTGGCCGAGGTAGAGGAGTTGCTCCCCCACGAACATTGATTTGTAGAGGCCGCGTTCCTCGGGCAGGTAGCCGATCTGCCGGGGGTGATAGCCACTCAGCGGTTGGCCGGAAAAGTAGATGGCGCCGCTGTCCGGAGCCGTAATGGTGGTGATCATGCGGATCAGGCTGGTCTTACCGGCACCGTTGGGTCCCAGCAGACCCAGGATCGCATCCGGGGGCATGGCGAAGGATACGTCGTCGACGGCTACCTTCTCGCCGTAGGCCTTGCGGACGTTCCGAACCTCGATCACGGGTGCGCTGGATAGGTCAGTCATGGGGTAGAGCTTGTAACAGGGTGGCTTGGGAGGAAGGAAGGATTCCCAGGCTCACCGGAAAAGTCAAAATGAGTGATGGGGACCAAGATTACTCATAATACGAAGAATCCAGCCGAAAAAGGACGAGGGAACACCCTGCATAGACAAACGGCGGGGGCCAACATTCACTTCCGTACTATTGCAATATGATCTCCGCGCCCCACTTCATCGTCAACCCCGCCGCCGCCGGCGGGCGGGCAGCACGCTGGTGGCGCTACGCCTGGCCGGTGCTGCTGAAGCGGTTGCCGAAAGCCACCTTCTCCGTCGCCGACCGCCAACATTCCCTGGCCGATCGCCTCGAGTCCGCCGTCGGGGCCGTCCACCGCGAAATCGTGGGCGTAGGCGGCGACGGCACCCACCACGACCTGGTCAATGCAGCCGTAAATCGAGGACTCACCCAGGCCTGTACCTACACCCCGCTCCCCCTCGGATCCGGAAACGACTGGTGCCGTTCGCTGGGCGTACCCCGTCATATCCTGCAGTGGCTACAGATGGTGGAGGAGGACCGCACCATCCTCCACCGCATCGGCCAGCTGGCATACGGGGACGGGAACCTGCGTTACTTCGTCAACGCCGCGGGACTTGCCTACGACGCCGAAGTGGTACGCCGATCCGCCACGGCCGGTTACAAGCACCGCCTGCTGTACCCCTTCCTGACGGCCCTCCACCTGCCAACTTACCGCCCGCCGGCGCTGACCCTTACCTACGACGGCACCCGCGTGGCAGGCCAATTCCACACCATCGGCTTCGGTATGGGGCGCTGCAAGGGCGGAGGCATGCGCGTCCTGCCCCACGCCGAACCCACGGCGGATACCCTGGCTCTCACCTACGCCGTAGACGTTCCCCTGCACCGGATTGCCGCCAACGGCTGGCGGCTCTATACGGGGAGCATCGGCCAGGTCCCCGGCGTCACCACCACCCACGCCTCGGTAATCACGGTAGAAGGAACCACCGGTCTGGAGGCCGACGGGGAGTATCTGGGCAGCAGTCCGGTAAGGGCCGAACTCACAAAGGCCCGCCTCAAGGTCCGGTGCGGGGCATAACTTCGTCGGTTCCATGGACCAACAACTGCTGCACATCACCCCCGTACTGCCCAGTGCGGACATCCCCCGGGACGTACTTTGGTACGAGGAAATACTTGGGTTCCAGCCGGTGTTCCACGACGGGAGGTACGCCGTGCTGCAGCGGAACCGCCATTTTCTCCACCTTTAGTGGCACGCCGGAACGCCCGCCGACCCCCTGCTGGGCGGCTCCGTTATCCGCATCTTCGTTGGTGACATTGAGTCGTGGTTCGCGGAGATCGTCCGCCGCGGAGGTGTCGCTTCCGATGCCCTCCGCCGGGATACCGCCTGGGGCACCCACGAGTTCGGGCTGTACGATCCGAATGGCAACGCGGTGTTTTTCGTGGAGGATGTTTAACGCCCAATCTCCCGGCTTTACCACCGCCAGATCACCTGCCCCGCCACGTCGGTCCGGTGGGTGCGGTCGGTAGCCTCCTGCCCGCTGCCGAAGGTGGCACCGTCGGTAGTCTGACTGCGGGCCAGGCGAGCCTCAAGGGTCAGTCCGCGAATGCCCTTGTAGCGCACCAACAGGTAGCTCCGCAACCCTTCGCCGTAGTAGGGCAGCACGTAGGCGTTGTAGGTCAGGCCATTCTCATACTCGTAGAAGCGGACGTCGTATCCCGGCGTGGCGTAGGCGGCTACCCGGGCGGTGAGGCTCAGGGGGCCGGTGGGCCGGTAGAGGAGGTCCTGGTACACCATGCCCCCGCGTTGGGCGTATTCGGAGGCATACCGGGTATACCCCAGGTCGATCCGGCTGCGCCACTCCACCACCGGACTTAGATGGTAGCCCAGGTGCAACCGCGACTGGAAGCGGGTACGGTCCACCACAGCATCAACTTTCGCAAGGGCGTCGCGTCCCCGGCCCGCACCCTTGGTTTCTCCCCGGATCTCGAGGTAGCTGTCCAGCTTGCGGCGCACGGCGTAGGTCAGGCGCAGGCGGTATTCCCGACCGGCGGTGGGCGCATCGAGGTTGAAGCGCAGCCACTCGTGCCGCCAGAGGTCGTAGTAGGCATTGATGCGCCAGCGGGTGGCGGGGCGCAGCTCGAGCCCCAGGTAAATACCCTCCTCGTTGCGTCCGCCCCCCGCTTCGCCGAAGGGCTGGGCGCTGAGGGCCTGGTAGTTCCGACCGTAGTTGCGGTAGACCAGGGCCACGTCGGCGCGGCGATCCAGCCCCAGGTTGAGGCCGTGGAGCATGGCCGTTCCCGCGCCCACGGCACCTGCGACCTCGCCAAAGAAGGAAAAGTTCCTCAGGCGGTAGCGGTAGTCGACGCTCACGTTGTGCAGATCGCTGCCCTGGAAATAGAACTGGTTATAGGGTCGGGACGTGGGCCGGAGGGGGCGACTGAGGTGTTCCCCGAGTACGTTCAATCCCAGTTGCAGCCGCTCGAAGGGCCGGTAGCGCAGGCTGCCTCCGTAGCTGCTCTGCCGCAGGCTGTTGCGGTCGTCCCTTTCCCCTGCGGTACGGTGGTAGCCGCTGAGGTCCAGGGAGGTTACGCTTACGGAGTCGTGGGCCACGTTCGCGGTGCGCGCGCGTCGGCTGGCGAACAAGGTGAGTTCAGTATGCTTGCCCAGGGTCAGGGTGAGCCCCGCTCCCCGCATGAAGTTGAATTCGTTCACGCTGGCGTAGGGCTGAAGGGTAGGGGAGGTGCGCGCCACGCTAGTGGTGTAGCTGCTCTTGCCGAAGCCGAAACCCGTGTACAGGATCAGCCCCTGACCGAAACTGACCGAAAAATCGCCCAGGGCCAGGGCCTGTATTCGGGGGTTGAGATTGCGCAGGAAGAGGTGGGCACTGAAGTAGTCCACCCCGCCCCCCCGGCCGAGGAGTGCTTCTCCCGGGTCCTTTTCGGCCACCATTCCCAGGCTGAGTTGCTTGCCGTAGCGCTGACGGTATTTGGAGTAGAGGCGCAGTGGGCCTCCCGCGTAGGCAGGTTGGGGCCCCTGGTAGCCGCGTGCCCGCTCCAGTCGTGCTCCGGTCCTCAGGAAGAGCTCTCGATTGCCTCCGGTAAAGAGGGAGGTCAGGGGCACGTTCACGTCATCTAGTCCGCCCCCGACCCGCACGTAAGGCAGCAGGCGGCGGATGGTCTCCAGGTCCAGCCCTGGCACGGCCTGCAGTTCGTAGATGCTGATGAAGCCCCCGAGCCGTTCCCGGTAGGCCAGGAGGCGGTCGATCTGCGGGGGCGTGAGCAGGTAGAGGGCCCCGAGTTCTTCCGGTGTGGCGGCGTTCAGGTCGAGCGGTCGCCGGGCGTAGGTTTCCAGCTCGGCTAAGGCGGCATTATAGGTGAACTCGCCACCCTCCTCGGCCTGTTGGGCCACGACGTCCTCTACCAGTTGAACGATTTCCGCTTCCGTCTGTGCACCCACCGCAGCGCCAATCACCAGCAGAAGCAGGAGGGCGGCGGAGCGCGGGTGCCAGGGAAAAGCGATCATTCCTTACCAGCCCGCTTTGATGTTCTCGATGACGCCGTCGATCAGGCGGGTGCGGGCCTCCACGCTGGCCCAGGCCACGTGGGGGGTGAGCAGCAGGTGCTCCCGCTGCTTTACTCCCAGGTAGGGGTGGTCGTCCGGTAGCGGCTCGGTGGAGAAGGTGTCGACCGCCGCCCCGGCGATCTCCCGGGCGTCGATGGCCCGTGCCAGGTCGGCCTCCACTACGATGCCCCCCCGGGCCATATTGATCAGGTAGGCCGTGGACTTCATCCGCTCGAGCTCCGCGTAACCGATCAGGTGGCGGGTATCGTCGGAAAGGGCGCAGTGGATGCTGACGACGTCGGAGGTGGTGAGGAGTTCCTCGAGGTCCACTCGGCGGTAGGGCACGTCGTGGTCGGAGCCGCTGATGCTGTGGTACACCACTTCGGCGCCGTAGCAGGCGGCCAGTTCGGCTACCCGTTGGCCGATGGCGCCGAGGCCGATGATGCCGAAGCGCTTGCCGGGAAGTTCGTGAAAGGGGTGGCGCCACATGGTGAAGTCGCGCGCCTTGCTGTACGCGCCGTTGTACACCAGTTCGTTGAGGTGGAGCAGGTCCATGGCCACGGTGAAGTAGGCCGTAAGCGTGAGCTGGGCCACCGAATCGGTGCTATAGCCGGCTACATTGCGCACCGGGATGTTCCGTTTTTCCGCCGCCTTGTGGTCCACGTTGTTGGTGCCGGTGGCGGAGACGCAAATGAGCTTCAGTTCGGGGAGTTGCTCGATGACCTCCGCGGTAATTTCCAGTTTGTTGGTGATGATCACCTGGGCGTCCGCGGCCCGTTCGGGGACCTCCGAAGGCTCGGTAAGGTCGTAGGACGTAAAGTCGCCCACTTCATTCAGTCGGTCAAAGGCGGGAAGGTCACTTAGTGAAGAAGCGTCGAGAAAGACAATCTTTGGGGTTGGGGTCATGGTCGGGGCTTGAGTCGGACAAATTATAAATCCGGCGGTAAACAAAAGAATCCCTAGGGTCGCTTTAGTCGGTATGCGTCATCTTTCCATCTGTCAGCTGTTCTGCGCTTTTCTGTTTTCCCTTACCCTGACGGCCCAGGAAGCCGAAATATTCGGCACGGTAACCGGGATCGGGGGGGATACCCTGGTAGGGTGTTCGGTGCAAGTGGTCGGCTCGGTCATTGGCGACGTGACCGACGAGCACGGCCACTACCGCCTAGAGGTTCCGCCGGGGCGCATCCGTATCCTGGCCTCTTACATCGGCTACGAGAATTTTGATACCGTGGTGCGGGTGTCCACCACCGACCGGGAGCTTCACCTGGATATCCGCATGGGGGAATCCTTCGTGGAGATGGGGGAGGTAATCGTCTACGGTCGTCGGGCATCCGGCCAGGCCCAGGCCCTGCGGTTGCAGCAGTCGGCCATCACCCAGCAAACGATCATTCACTCCGAGCTCTTCAATAAATACCCCGACATCACCCTGGCCGAAACCGTTCAGCGAATGCCCGGCGTTACCATCACCCGCAATCGGGGGGAGGGGGAGCTGGTGCAGGTGCGCGGCCTTCCGGAGCAGTACACGGCCATCAGCCTGAACGGGCAGCGGCTGCCGGCCGTCCAGCCGGAAGCCGACCGGGCGGGCAGCCTCGACATCATCCAGTCCAACCTGGTTGAGCAGGTACGGGTGGTCAAGGCCCGCAGCGCTGATATGGACGCGGACGCCATCGGGGGAACGGTGGACTTCCGCATCCGCCAGCCCGAACGGCAGTTTGAGGTGCTGGTCCAGGGCGGTTTTGGGGAGAACTTCGGTTTCGACGGCTTCAATCCCCAGGGTTCCGGCATCCAGCAGGCGGCGGCGGTATTGAACTCCGAACTCAGCGATGAGACCATCTACGGACTAATGGCCGGCAGCTACTTCCGCCACGCCCGCGGCAACCGCATGCAGCGCTTTGACTACGGTGAAAACGGGGTGACGGGCCGGCAGATCAGCCGGGTGCGGCCCATTGATACCGACCGGGTAACCGCCAAGACGGGACTGATCGGGGCCGTGGAACTGCGCCCCAGCATCTACAACCGCCTGCGGCTGAGCTACAACTACAGCGCGGTGGACGAGGAGGTGCTGACCCGCGAGGCCAACTTCTGGGGGGCGGACGAGGAGCGGGAAACCCGTATTGCCAGCCAGTGGAAGGAGGAGCGCCGCCTGAATATGGTGGCCCTGGAGGTGGAGAACAACTTTTCAAAAACCCAGCTGGCCTACGCCCTCAGCTTCGCCAGTACCAGCGAGCGGCTGCCGAACCGCCTGCGGGCCTTCAATACCCTGGCCGGCGGCGGAGCGGAGCCCTTTTCAACGGAGGATTACCGCAACCTCACCCCCGAAGATACCCGCTACCCCGACCGGGGCCTGCCCCGTACCTCTACCGAGCAGGAGCGCCTCAACCTGGAAGAAGACATTGCCATCGGCGGCATCAACCTGACCCGGTTTACCAACGACGCCCGGACGAGCTTCCTGCGGGTCGGGGCCCGCTACCGCATCAAGGAGCGCAGCTACCAGGAATTCTATCTGCGGCGGGACGGAGACCGGGGTATACCCATCGAGGCCGGTGGTTACGCTGACGTAGCCACGGAGGATGACCTCGTAGAGAATCCCGACCTGGACGCCGGCCCCAACTACACCGCCAACGAAGAGATTGCCGCCGGCTACCTGATGTACGTCAATAACTGGAACGCCCGCCTTAGCACCTCGGTCGGATTGCGGTACGAGTATACCGACGTGGGCTATGCCCTGTCGCGCTCCCCCCTGACCGACTCTACCGGGTACAGCGACCTGTTCCCGAGCCTCAACGTCACCTACCGGATCCGGCGCGACCGGCAGTTCCGCTTCGCCTACTATGAGGCCATTGCCCGCGTACCCTACGCCACCCTGGTGCCGACCATCGACTACGCGGAGCGGCGACAGGCCCGCCTGGATGTGTTTTCCGTGGGCAACCCCGGCGTCGACCCCACCTACAGCCGGAACTTCGACCTGGCCTACGAGCGATACGGTCGCAACGACGGCCTTATCAGCATCGGGGCCTACGCCAAATTCCTGGAAAACCCCACGGTGCGCACCGCCGAATTTGCCCTCATCAATGACCAGCCCTCCCTGGGCTATTCCCTGGCCAATACCGCCGACGCGCGGTTGCTGGGCGTGGAGCTCGGTTTCTACCAGAACCTGGCTTTCCTCAACCCCACCTGGCGCTACCTGAACCTGAACGGCAACGTCAACTTCAACAACTATCGCATGGAAGGAATGAGTGGGGGAGAATCCACCCTGGCCCAGGCCCCCCGGCGGTCGGCCAACCTGAGCCTGGTGTACAGCAACCCCCGGCAGCGCCTCAACCTGGTTATCGCCGGTAACTACCGCAGCTCCACCCTTGACCTCTTGCAGGACGGACAACCCGTGTGGATCAACGCCGTGATCAGCCTCGACCTGGCCGCGGATTACGAACTATTCCGCGACATCTCCGCCTACGCCCGCCTCAACAACGCCACCGACCACGCCTCCGAACGCTACCTCGGAAAACCCGACCAGGACGATTCCCTGCTTCTCTCCTCCACCCAGTACGGGGTCTGGGGGGTGATCGGATTGCGCTGGCGCCCCGGGGGGTGGAGCGGGTAGCCGAATTCCTAATCCCGCATGTGGACCGCGGCGGACGCAGAGTTCTGCCTCCGCGAACCGTCTAAATGCGTAAGTTTGCCAAAAGCTTAGCAACTATGAAGTTTTCCGTTTCCAGTTCCGATCTGCAGAAGAAATTACAGCTCGCCGGCGGGGCCATCGCCTCCAATCCGGTACTGCCGATCCTGGAAGATTTTCTCTTCACCATTGAGGGCAACACCCTGAAAATTGCCGCCACCGACCTGGAAACCAGCGTGGTGACCAGCCTGGAAGTCAACGCCGACGGAGACGGTGAGGTAGCCGTACCGGCCAAGATTCTGATCGACACCCTGAAGGCCCTGCCCCAGCAGCCGATCACCTTCGACGTGAACGAAGACAACTACGGAATCTCCATCACCTCGGCCTACGGCAAGTACAAGCTGGCGGGCGAGCCCGGCGGCGACTACCCCAATATTCCCGAGCCCACCGAAGCCGATGAAGTAAGCGTCACGGCCGCCGCCCTGCAGGAGGGCATCAACAAGACCCTCTTCGCCACCAGCACGGACGAACTGCGGCCCGCCATGACCGGCGTATTCTTCCAGGTCGACTTCTCCAAGCTGACCATGGTGGCCACCGACGCCCACAAGCTGGTCAAGTTCAGCCTCAACGAACTCAGCGGCGAAGTAACCAGCAGCTTCATCATCCCCAAAAAGGCCCTGAACCTCCTCAAGGGAGCCCTGCCGCACTCGGACGTTGCCGTCACCGTCACCTTCGACAAGTCGAACGCCTTTTTCGAATTCGGCGATACCAAACTGGCCTGCCGCCTTATCGACGCCCGCTACCCCGACTACAACGCGGTCATTCCCGTCGACAACCCCAACGTGTTGCTGGTCAACCGCAGCGACTTCCAGAACAGCCTGAAGCGGATCGTCATCTACGCCAACAAGACCACCAACCAGGTCATCCTGAACATCGCCGACGGCAGCCTGACGGTCAGCGCCCAGGACCTGGACTTCAGCAACGAAGCCACCGAACAGCTCAGCTGCTCCTACGAAGGTGCACCGCTGCAGATTGGCTTCAACGCCAAATTCCTCGTGGAAATGCTCGGCGTACTGGAAGGCGAGGAAGTGCGCCTGGAAATGTCCACCGCCACCCGCGCCGGCATCCTCCTGCCCACCGAACAGCAAAGCGGACAGGACATTATGATGTTGGTGATGCCCGTCATGCTCAGTAATTAGTGAAGGAATGAATTAGTGAATGCGTGATTTGGCACCCATTCACTAATTCCCTCATTCACCCATTCACTTCCTGTCATCTCCCAAAGCCGGGCGGGGGTAGGGCGGATTCTTAACCTCCCGCGGAGATTGCTTTTCCAGCAGTTGCAGTACCTCCTCCACGGCCCGTTGCAACTGGGGATCTTTGCCTTCATTGAGGGAGCGAGCGTCCTGTCGTACGACGATGTCCGGCGCGATGCCCACGTTTTCGGCGATGTATTCGCCGGCTACGGGGTCGAAGACCGCATTGTCCGGGGCGGTCATCGCGCCACCGTCGATAAAGCCGTAGTGTACGGAGGACTTCACCAGTCCGCCCCAGGTGGTGGCGCCGATGAGGGGGCCGGCTTCCTGCTGGCGAAAGGCCCAGGGGAAGAAGTCGCCCCCGGAGCCCGCCCGCTCGTTGATGAGGAGGGCCTTGGGGCCGAGGATGCCCGCTGGCAGGGTGAAGGGATTTCCATCCGGGACCTCGTTGGTCAGGGCGGCGCGCAGGGAGCGCGTCATCAGGTCGACCATGTAATCGTCCAGTAGTCCGCCGCCGTTGAAGCGTTCATCGATCACTGCCCCTTCCTTGTCCTGCTGGGCGAAGTAGTAGCGGTTGAAGTTGACGAAGCCGGAGCCCCCGGTGTTGGGCACCCACACGTAGGCCAGTCGCCCGCCGGAGAGGGAGTCGACCATGCGGCGGTTGTCTTCCACCCAGGCCCGCTGCCGCAGGGCATTTTCGCTGTCGATGGGTTCGACCACCACTTCGCGGTTGCCGGAGAAGGCGGGGTTGTCGTTGAGGTGGAGCACCGTCTGCTTGCCTACGGTACCGTCGAGCAGGCGGTAAGGGTTGTCTTCCGCGGTGAGTTCCACCCCGTTGATGCCCACCAGATAGGTCCCTTCGCTCACCTCCAGGCCGGGCCGGTCCAGGGGGCTGGAGAGGTTGGGGTTCCAGCTTTCGGTGGTGTAGATGCGGGCGATGCGCCAGCGGCCCCGGTCGCGCGTGAGGTCGGCGCCCAGCAGGCCCACCTTCACCTTCTCGGTTTCGGGCATATCGCCGCCGAATACGAAGCTGTGGCCTACTGACAACTCGCCGCCCAGCTGGTCGAGGACGTAGCTCAGGTCCTCGCGGTGGCGGAGGTAGGGCACCAGTGGCGCGTAGCGCGCGTAGACCGCCTGCCAGTCGCGGCCGTGCAGCCCCGGGTCGTAGAAGTAGTCGCGCTCGTAGCGGTAGGCTTCCTCGAAGATCTGCTTCCACTCCGCCAGGCGGTCCAGCTTCATGGTCAGCTCTGGCTTGATGGCGTCCCCGGATTCGCCGCTGTCGGCGCCGGTCTTGGCCAGGGTCCATTTGCCGGCGGACTGGAAGAGGATCTTTTCCCCGTCGGCGGAGATGGCGAAGTTCCGGACGTTCTTGGCGAAGTCCTTGGCCTCCCGCTTCTTCAAGGTGAATTTCTTCAGGGTAGCGCCCTCCCCACCGGGGTTCTCCTCGGCCAGGAAGAGGGTGCCGGCCGGCCCGGCGGCGGTGGCGTAGTAGTTGGCCCCGGAAACCGGCAGGGCGATGGTGCGGCGGCTCACGCGGTCGAAGTCGATCACCACCCGGGGCGCCTTGCTGTCGTCGGCCTTGTCCGCTTCGTTTTCTTCCTCCTCGGAGTCAGTTTCCTCCTCTTCGTCGGTTGATTCCTTAGTCACCTCCTCCTCGTCGCTCTCCGGCAGGAAAGGGGAGTCGAGGTCGGCCGGCAGCACCACCACGTAGGCCTTGTAATTCGGGTCGGCCTGCATGGAGCTGGTGTTGGCCCACCCGGCCCCTAGCGCCAGGTCGGTACTGGCCAGGAGGTAGAGGTGCTGTCCGTCCCGGTCCCAGGCCGGCGAGAAAGAATCGGCGAAGGCGTCGGTGAGGGGGTGGATGGCGTTGTCCTGCCGGTCCCAAACCCAGATCTGGCGGAAGCGGTTGCTGCCGCTCTTGACGTAGGCCAGGTAGCGGCTGTCGGGCGACCACACCGGCTCGGTGCGGCCGCGGTCGATGTTGTTGGTGCCCGTGTCCACGGTGCGGATGCGCTTGGTGGCGAGGTCCACGACCCGGATGCGGACGTCGTCGTCCACGAAGGCGATGGACTTTCCGTCGGGCGACCAGGCCGGGTTCCAGGCCATCTTCGAGGCACCGATGGGGATGTTGGTGGTGTCGCCGCGGCCCGTCTGGTCCGCCAGGTGGAGGGCGTAGCCATTCCCGCCGGCGTCGGTGAACCAGGCGATGCGGTCCCCCTTGGGCGACCACACCGGTGCGCGATCAGCGGTGCCGGCGCTGCGGGTCAGGTTGCGGGAGTCGCCCTTCTCGGTGGGCACGGTGAAGATCTCTCCCCTTGCTTCCATCAGCGCCCGTTTGCCGGTGGGGGAAAGGGATACCGATCCGGCGGCCTCGCTCACGTCCTTCCATTCGGGTTCGGCCCATGGGAAATCACCGATCACTTCGATGTTCAGTTGCTCCAGGGCCCCGGTACCGGGATCCAGCCGGTGGAGGTAGCCGTCGCGTTCCACCATCAGTTGGCTGCCGTTGCCACTCAGCCACTTGATGTCGGAGCCGGTCAGTTCGGTGACCTGCCGCAGCTCCCCGCCGGTGACCTCGTAGGCCCAGACGTTCATCGTGCCGTCGCGGTCCGAGAGGAAGTAAACCACTTCGCCCAGCCAGGTGGGCTGGATGTCGGTGGTCTTTTCGTTGGGCAGGAGCACCTCCGCCTGGGTTTGCAGGTCGAGCAGGATCAGGGGGGTATTCTGTCCGCCGCGGTAGGCCCGCCATTCGCTGTCCCATCGGCTCATCTTGTCCAGGGCCAGGCGTTGGCCGTCGGGGGAGTAGCTGCCGTCGTAGCCCCATTGTTCACTCAGCCGTTCGGCGGGCCCGCCGGTAGCGGCTACGGTATAGAGGTGGTGGAAGGGCACGGGGGCCGATTCGCGGGTGGAGGCAAACAGGATGCGGGAGCCGTCGGGGCTCCAGCCGCGCACCTGGTCGTCCGCGGGGTGCCAGGTCAGGCGGGTGGGGATGCCGCCGGCTCGGGGCACCACGTATACGTCGTCGCTGCCGTCGCGGTTGGAAGTGAAAGCCAGCCACTGTCCGTCGGGGCTCAGGTGGGGATTGGCTTCCACGGCCGGGGTGCTGGTGATGCGGCGCACGTTCCCCCCGTTCAGGTCGGCGGTCCAGATATCGGCGCCGTAGACGAAGGCGATCCGGTCGGTACCCAGGTCGGGCTGCCGGAGCAGGCGGGTGCCCTGGGCGACGAGCCCGGTGGTGAAAAGGAAGGTACACAGCAGGAGAATCTGGCGCGGACGCAGGTGCATGGCAAGGTGGTTAAGCGGTGGGATTTGGTAAGTAATAATACGACAGCCCGCCACACTGTAACCGATGCGTGGGGAAATACCCGGATGGAATCCACGGCTTCCCCGGTGTTTGGCCCGGCACCCGCGCGCCGCCGCCCTGAACTACTGCCGGCCTCGTGGGTTTTTGTACTGTCCCTAACGAGCCGTCATTACCATCAAGAACCGCACCGCCCCCCTCATTCACCCGCCCCGGGTACCGCCCCTGCCGCCCGCCCGGGAATGGACGCTGAGCAATGGCCTGCGGGTGGTGGCCGTCCACGTGGAGCAGGCCCCCATCCTGACCGTCGAGATGATCTGGCGGGCCGGCCGCCCCTACGAATCCCAGCGCTTCCTGGCTGCGGCAACCAACGCCCTGCTCACTGAGGGTACCCGCCGCCACAGCGCCGCCGAACTGGAGCGGCTCTTCGAGCAGTACGGGACCAGCCTGGACACCCCGGACGACTACGACACGGCCAACCTGGCCCTGGCCACCATCACCCGCCACGCCGACCGATTGCTGCCCGTCATGACGGAGGTGATCGCCGAGCCGGCCTTCAGCGAACGGGAGTTCAAGCGCTACCGCAAACGCAGCCGGCAACAGCTCCGCGAGGACCTGCAGGACCCCGACTGGCTGGCCTACCGCCACCTGTCGGAAGCCGCCTTTGGCGCCGAGAACCCCTACGGCTACGGCGGCGGCAAGGAAGACTACGACGCCCTCACCCTGGAGGCCGTTAAGCGCCACTACCGTAATTTCTACGGGGCCGCCAACGCTACCCTCCGGGTGGTGGGGCAGCTGAATGCGGAGGTGGAGGCGCTGCTGGAGCGCACCTTCGGACAGCTCGCGCCCGGCCCGCTGGTGACGCCCCCCGATTACCGGGTAGCGGCCGCCCCCCCCAAACTGATCCAGGTGCACCGGCCCCGGGCCCAGCAGACCATGATCCGCCAGGGCCGGCGGGGGTTTCGGGTGACGGACGAGGATTATCCCGGACTGGCCGTGCTGGAAACCATCCTGGGCGGCTACTACGGCAGCCGACTGATGCGCAACATCCGCGAGGAAAAAGGGTATACCTACGGAATTGATTCCGACCTGGATACCTACCGTTACGACGGCACCCTGGGGATTGCCGCCGACGTGGCCAACGAAAACCTGGACGCGGTCCGCGCCGAGATCCGCACCGAGATGGAAAAACTGCGGCAGGACCTCATTCCCGCCGCCGAGCTGGATATGGTCCGCGCCTATCTGCTGGGAGGCTTGATCATGGACCTGGACGGCCCCCTGGCCGTAAGCAGCCGCTACCGCTCGGCCATCATCAAGGAGTACGACGCCCCGGAACACCTCCGGAGGCTGGACGATACCATCCGCCACATCAGCGCTCAGGAACTTCGTGACCTGGCCGGCCGCTACCTGCGCCCCGAACTCGACTGGGAGGTGATCGTCGGCGGCGGGATCGTGAAAGAATAAGGCCCCTTATCCCACCGTTCGCGGCCCGCTACCAACCCTCACTGACGCCGCTCTCGCGGTAGCCAATCCGTTGGGCCACCGCCCGCAGGGTATCGCCGCCGTCGAGGTCGAAGGCGAAGGGGCCGGTGTATACCCGCCAGCCCGGCCGGTCGCTGTCGTCGGGCAGGATGCGGTAGGCGATCTGGGCACCGGGGGTCTTGCTTTCCAGGATGAAACGGCCGATGCTGTCGCGCCGCAGCTGGGGCCGGCCGGTGGTGGGCATTTCCTCCTCACCGTTCCAGAAGCGGCGGATCATCTCCGGTTCGGGTTCCCCGCCGAGGTCGCCCACCCGGGTCAGCCAGGCGTCGGTGGCGCTGCGCAATTCTTCGAGTTTGTCCTGGTATTCGGGCCGGCTGGCGAGATTTTCCAGCTCGTGGGGGTCATTCTGTGTATCAAAGAGCTCCTCCACCGGCTTGCGGTCGCGGAACCACTGGGCCTGTACGTCGGTGAGTTGGCCGGCGTCGCGCAGCCGCAGCAGTTCCTGCATGCTGTTCATCTGCTCGCGGTAGGGGAGGGGCAGGTAGTAGGGGCGGTCGGGGTAATAGTTGCGCAGGTATTTGAACCGGTGGTCGCGGGCGGCCCGGATGCGGTCGTAGTGCTCGTCCAGGCGGTCGGAGGCGGCGAAGACATATTCCCTTGCCGGCGCCGCGAAATCGCCGAAATTGGCCTGCCCCTGTAGGTAGGCCGGCGGTTCGATACCGGCCAAGCTGAACACCGTGGGGGCAAAATCTACGAAGCTGAACAGCAGGCTATCGATCTCTCCCGCGTGGCGGTCACCCGGCCAGGCTACGATCATGGGTACGCGGATGCCGGAGTCGTAAAGCAGCCTTTTTTGCCGGGGCAATGGCCCGCCGTGATCGGTGTACCAGAAGATGACGGTGCTGTCGGTGAGCCCGTCGGCCTCCAACTGGTCGAGGAGTACGCCCACCTGCTCATCCATGATGCGAATGTTGTCGTACACCCGGCGCACGTCCCGCCGCGTCAGCTCGGTGTCCGCGAGGTAGGGGGGCAGGGGCAGTTCATCGTCGGCTACCTCAATTTGCGGTTCTGGGCGTTCTCCTTCGGGGTATACGTCGCCCCAGCCGTAGATGGTGGAGGTGTCGTTCTCGAACCCGGGCCGGAAGCGCAGATTGCCCTTGCTGGTTTGCCACACCTGACTTTCGTGGGTGATTTCCAGGTTGAAGACGCTGAAGAAGGGCTGCCCCGCCGGCCGGTGGCGCCAGTGGGCGCGGGGCCCCTGCTCGTCCCAGGCGGTCTTCGGGGCGTGGAACTGGTAGTCTGTCTTCTGGTTGTTAGTGGCGAAGTAGCCGTGTTCCCGCATTACCTGCGACATCATCTTCACCTCCGGGTCGACCAGGGCGCCGTACTCGCCGGGCAGGCCGATGTTGCGCAGCCGCTCCTCGTTACCCAGGGTGCGCATGTGGTGACCACCGCCGCTGATGGGGTATACGCCCGTGGCGATGGCGAAGCGACTCGGTGCACATACTCCGGCCACGCTGAAGGTATTCGGAAAGCGGACGCCGCGGGCGGCCAGCCGGCTCAGGTTGGGCGTCTGTATGGTGGAGTCGCCAAAGGCGGCGATGAGCGGACTCAGGTCCTCGGCCACGATCCACAGGATGTTGGGGCGGGCGGGTACCGCGGGTGCCGGGGAATCATCATTTCCGGCCGGCTGGCAGCCCAGCACGAACAGTAACAGGAAGAGAGTGGCGCAAGCGCGGGTACAGGACAAGAGAGTGAATCGCAAGGCGGGAGTGGTTGTTCCGGTTAAGGTAATTCGTGGCGGATAATTGGGTAGGCCGGGCAACTCCTCCGACGAGCGTAGCGAGCAGGTAACAGCGGTAGCCAAATCGAGAATCGAGTATCGAGAATCAAGAATCGCATATCAACCCCTCCAGCTTACCCAAAAACCTCCAGCTGAACCCCCAGCAACACCAGAAACAGCAGCAGGCAGATTCCCAGCAGCGTATTGGTGATCCAGCCGTTGCGCAACGATCCGAGCCAGCGCGACTGGTTGTTCATATACAGCAGGGTGAGGGCCAGGAATGGCATGAAGGCCGCGCCGGAAACGGCGTATACAATGGCGATCCAGGCTGGGCGCTGAAAGACGGTCAGCAGAATAGGCGGCAGCGCCAGGTAGAGGAGGAACCAGCGATAAGCCGGGGTTTGCCGCAGGGGTTGGGCGGGGAGGTCGATGTTCGCGTACCGCTTCCGGTACCGGCCCCAGAGGTCAGCGAAAAGGTAGGGGACTCCGCTGTATACTCCCACCATGGAGGTGAGTACGGCGGCCCAGAAGCCCACCAGGAAGCTCCAGTATCCAACCTGTCCCATCACCGTAGCCAGTTGTCCGGCGATGCTGGTTACCAGGGCATAACCGCCCACGGCTTCCGGGCGTACTCCGGCCGCGATGACGGTTACCGCCATCCCGAAAAGGGCCGTCAGTACGTAGGCCACCCCCAGGTCCATTCTGATTTCCCCGATGCGCACGTCTCCCAGCTGCCGCTTTTCGCGCAGCCAGTAGGCGTAGCACATAATCGTCAGGGTGCCCCCCACGGCGCCCACCAGCGCGAAACTGAACAGCAGGCCGTCGGTAGTCCCGGGCACCGTAGGAATGAAGGTGTTGGACACCACCGCTCCGTAGGAAGGCGCCACTACCACCGCGCAGCCGATTACCACCGCAAACAGCAGGGCGATCACTCCCTTCATCACCTTCTCCACCCCCCGGTAACCGCCCCAGCGGACCAGCGCCAGGCCCAGCACGGACTGGATCGCCCCCCAAACTGTTGCGCCCGTCTTTTCGGAAAAGGGCAGGGGGAAGATGCTGTTGGCCACCACCCCGTTGTAGGAGATAAGGGTGCCCGCCACCAGCAAGGCCCAGAAGCAGAGGTAGACACCGAAGGTGAGGGCGACGATTCTCGGGAGCCGTTCCACCCAGCCCTCCAGCAGGGTGGTGTTCGTGGCGAGTTCCCAGCGGGCCAGTCCCTCGTTGAGTGCGAACTTCAGTACCGCCCCGACCGCGATCGCCCAGAGCAGGGTGAGGCCGTAGCGTGCCCCACTCAGCGACGAGATCACCAGGTCGCCCGCCCCGACGCCGGTGGCGGCCACCAGCAGTCCGGCGGAGAGGGAGGGCAGTTTGGGCATGAAGGGAAGGTAGGGTTAAGAAACTCCTCGCGGGAAAGGATTCGCAAGGTGTAATGGGGCGGTTAAAACCCTACACATCCAGTATCGCCCGGCCCCTTTTCCCGATCCGCTTTCGGGTTTCCGGGGTGATGTACTTCCGCTGGTCGATCTGCTGGGGTTGGTCCCGGGTGCAGAAATAGCTGTGGATGCTCCGGCGGTCGCGGTCGGTGTGGTTGGTGGTGCCGCCGTGCCAGACGTGGGAATTGAAGATTACTACGGAACCGGCGGGCGCGGTGATGAGGATTTCATCCGGGTGACTGGCGTGGGGATCGGGCATGGCCGCTTCCGGCAATTCCCTCGACCGGTGGGTGCCCGGCACGATCCGGGTGGCGCCGTTGCGTTCGGTAAAATCATCGAGGATCCAGATGCTGTTGCAGACCTTGAAACTGTCTTCCGCCACGGCATTCTTGTAGTCGACGTGTAGCTTCTGTTGGCCCTTCCCGGGTTTGGCCGCCCGGTAGTTCAGGGAGGACAGCTTGTACTCGGCACCCAGCACGGCCTCGATGGCGGCCAGTACCCGGGGGTGGGTGTAGCAGATATCGAATACGGGCCCTTTGTTGACCAGGTCCGCCAGCCGGTCGGCTCCTTCTTCCTTCGGGTGGCGGATGTACTTTGATTCGGCCAGCTCGGCTCCGGCGCGGTCGCCTTCCTGTTGCTGTAGTTCCGCCAGGCGGGCGTTGATTTGATCGACCTCAGCGGGCGTGAGCAATTGGCCGAGGTTGAGGTAGCCGTGGGTATCTAGAAAGTCTTTTTCCTGAGGGGTTAGCATGGTGAGGCCAGTGGTAAAGGGGTGAGGGTCTGGGCTGCGGGCAGATGTCCGGGATTAAGATAATTATTAGTTATTCATACGTCCCCCGGGGTAGCAGGAATCCAGCCTCAGGCGTTGCCCCCCTTCAGCGTTTTGGCCACGGCATCCAGTACGCCCGGCCCGTCGGCCAGGACGATCAGGGAATCCCCCGTTTCCAGTTTCGTGGAACCATTGGGCAGGAGGTAATTACCCTCCCGCTTGATCATGGCGATGATGGCGTTCTTCGGGAAGCCCAGTTGCACGATTTCCTTTTCCACCGCGTAGCAGTCCGGGGTGATGGTAAACTCCTGCATCTCGGCCTTGGGGTTATCCGCCAGCAGGAGGTCGGTGGCGTTCAACTTCTTCGCCTGTTCGGGCAGCGCCACCTTGAGCCACTTGGCGAACAGCGAGAGGGTGGTGCCCTGGATGAGGACGGAGGAAACGGAAATGAAAAAGACGATGTTGAAAATGGCGGTGGCCTTGTCGATGCCGGCCAGCAGGGGATAGGTAGCGAAGACGATCGGTACCGCCCCCCTCAGCCCCACCCAGGAGATGTACAGCCGCCTCCTCATCTTCATCCGGAAGAACATCAGACTGAGCAGCACCCCTACGGGTCGGGCCACGACGATCAGGAAGAGGGAGACCAGCAGCCCGATGCCGGCGTAGGGCATCATCTGGGAAGGAAAGACCAGCAGCCCCAGGGTAAGGAACAGTACGATCTGCATGAGCCAGGCCAGCCCGTCAAACATCTTCAGGATGGTCCGCTTGTGGATCAGGTCCTGGTTGCCGAGATAAACCGCGCAGATGTAAATCGCCAGGAAGCCGTTGCCGCCCACCGCGTCGGTGGCCGAAAAGGTGATGAACATGAGGGCAATGACGAGCACGGGGTAGAGCCCTTCGAAGTCAAGCTTGATCCGGTTGATGATCTGCTTGCTGAGGTGGCCGAAGGCAAAGCCCCCGACGCCGCCCAGGGCCATCTGCAGCAGGAACATAGGAATCACGGAGGCCAGGCTCTGGTCCTGGTTCACCACCAGCGTCAGGAAGGCCAGGGTCAATACGTAGGCCATGGGGTCGTTACTGCCGCTTTCCAGCTCGAGGGTAGGGCGGAGGTTGGTTTTCAGGGCCAGGTTCTTCGACCTCAGGATGGAAAACACCGCCGCGGCATCCGTTGAGGATACGAT
Organism: Neolewinella marina; assembly: GCF_002631205.1. Lineage (GTDB taxonomy): Bacteria > Bacteroidota > Bacteroidia > Chitinophagales > Saprospiraceae > Neolewinella > Neolewinella marina. The sequence continues at coordinate 75,847 of NZ_PDLO01000002.1, read as the reverse complement.
GGACCCCAGCAGCATGCTTTCGTAGATGGTGAAGTCGGTTACGTACCAGACGAAGGTCCCGAGGGAAACCGCCGTGAACAGGACGCCCAGGGTGGACAAGGCCACGCCCTCCCGCAGGATGGGTTTTACGGTGGCCCAGTTGGTGTCCAGTCCGCCGGAAAAGAGGATGAAATTGAGGGAAACGATGCCGATAAACTGAGCGAGGCTCGGATCGTTGAAAAAGATTCCGCCGATGCCGTCGGACCCCGCCAGCATGCCGATGGCCAAAAACAGCAGCAGGGTGGGTACGCCGAACTTGTAGGAGGTCTTGCCCGCGACGATGCTGATCAGCAGCAGGATAGAGCCGATCAGCAGGATATTTTCAATGGTCAGGTTCATGGTTTCGGGGGGGTGACGCAGCCACGGGTCATGGCGGAGTGGAAATGAAAGCGGGACCGCAAGGGGTTCCCGCTGCACAGCAAACGCCGCAAAGTATCAATTGGCACTAGCTCATCCTCCTCCTTTCCAGTAAGAAATTGGGCAGAAAAAGCTACTTCACCAGTCCCTCGAGGCCCCTGAAGATCTTGCGGCGCTCCGCCGGGTCACCGGGTCGGTTCAGGAAGAGGAAGAGCTGGGCAGACGGGGGCTCGGATACGCTGAACAGTTCAAATCCCCGCACGGAGCCGTCCACTTCCACGGATGACCCACGGAAGCGGCGGGAATGCTCCGCATCGAAGACCTGGTCTCCCCGGACCAGGGTGTAGAATCGCCGCAGGTCCCCGAGGGTGGAGTACATCCCCCCGCTGCCCTTGATCAGCCAGGAGGTGGGGCCCCAGTTCGGGGGGATATTGGGCAGGCCCACGAACTGGGGGCCGCCGCCCACGGCGAAATCCTCAAGGGAGAAGTCCTGGCGGTCGCCGTATTCGCCGGTGCGCTCCATTCCGGCGGGGATAAAGAAGTTCTCTTTGAGAAAAGCCATATACGATTTCCCGCTGACCAGCTCCACGATGGCCGCCAGCAGTCCGTAGGCGCCGTGGGAGTGGGCGCGCCCGGTGCCGGGGGCGAAGCGCAGCGGCTGGGACAGAAGTCGGTTAACGGCCTCCTCACGGCCAATCCACTGCAGGTCGGCGTCCCAGTCTGAATCGTTGTGAAAGAAGTCCGGCAACCCCGACTGGCCCGTCATCAGGTGACTCAGGGTCATGTCGCGCTTGTCAGCGGGCACCCCTTCCAGGTGCACCCCCAGGGTATCGTCCAGGCTCAGCTCGCCCCGCTGGTCCAGCAGCAGGATGGCCGCAACGGTGAAGTCGATCGGCCGGGATCCGATGGCGAAGATGGTGGACGTATCGTTGGCCACGCCCAGGCTTTCGTTGGCCATTCCGAAGGGTTGCTCGATCAGCACCTTGCCGTCGGATTCGACGTAGAGTAGTCCGGCCATCCCCCGCTCCAGCATATACTTCACGGCGCCTTCCGGATGCTCCGGATCGAAGGTGAGCCGCTCTTCCGGTGGCAGCACGGACAAGCCGGTCACCCGCCGGGCATCGAAATCATAGGCGACGAGCAGCCGCTTTTCCACGCCGTTGCCGATGAGGGTCAGGATGGCCCCGGCGTCCTCGACATCGAGCATGATGCCGTCGCGCAGTCCGGCGAGCTCCCGTTGCAGGGCGCGTATTTGGGCTACGAGGGCCGGGCGGTCGGCCACCTCGCCCATGTAGGTATCGATGAAGGCCGTGATGTCGGCTGTGTTTTCCTGGTCCAGCAACCGCTCGGCGGCCATGGCGGCGGATTCGATTCCCGTGTCCTGGGCGGAGAGGGAGGCCGAGCAAAGCAGCATCAACAGTAAAATGACTCGCATAGTGGTGTAGTTGGCTCGGGTATAAGTTAAGGCACCGGGTGGTTTCGCTTCGTGCCGTCCTACGCCCAGGGCAGCAGGGGCGCAAAGTCGCGCCTGAAGGCCAGGTAGCGTTCCCGCTCCTCGGTGGCCGGGGGCGAGGGAAACCTGACCAATCGTCCGGCACCCGCGCGCCGCCGCCCGTGCACAAAACGGCCGCGCCGGGAATTCTAGAGGGTATGAAAATGAAGCGACGGGACCCCATCCGGCAGGTCAGGCTGACCTTCAACCACCGGGCTGCAAACATCGAGGAAATCCGCGGCCAGTTGTCTACCTCGGTGGTGGTGGACCAGACCCTCTTCGTGGCCTACGACGAAAGCTCGGCCATCGAGCGGCTACTCGAAGAAGAAGGAGGCTACGGCAACCACGAGACCTATGAACTGGCCGACTTCTTCGACCTGCCCGACGGCAGCGAGGGGGAGATGGACATTGAGGGGTTGGCCTGGGAGGAGCCCTACCTGTGGTTTACCGGCAGTATGTCGCTTAAGCGTGCCACTCCAGACGAGGACGATGACGACCAAACCGGCGCCGCGGCCCTGGGCACCATCACGGTGGACCGCAACCGCTTTTCCCTCGGGCGTATCCCCTGTCGGGTAAACCGGAAAACGGGCACCTGGACGCCCCTGCATCAGGTCACCATCGACGGGAAGAAACACACGGCCAAACTGCTCGAAGGGGGCTCCGACAGCACCGTCCTGACTGAACTGCTGAGCACCGACGCCCACCTGAGCCCCTTCATGCACATCCCCTGCAAGGACAACGGCTTCGACATTGAGGGGCTGGCCGTTCACCACGGTCGCATCTTTATCGGACTGCGCGGACCGGTCATCGGAGGCTGGGCCGTGGTACTGGAGTTCGGGGTACATGAGCGGGGAGACTTTCTCCACCTGGACGGCCGCGGCCACCACGACAAGCCATACCGCAAGCACTTTGTCAAACTGGCCGGCATGGGCATCCGCGAAATCAACATCGACCCGCGCACCGGCGATGTGCTATTGCTGGCCGGGCCCACCATGGACCTTGACGGGACCATCAGTGCCTGGTGCATCCGCGGCGGCTTCCCGGAGAAGGAAGTCACCGTCTGCCACCACCCGGAGCGGCTGTACGACGTCACCCACGGCGGGCAGCACGCCTACGGAAAGGACAAGGCGGAAGGCATGGCCATCCTGGCCGACGGCACCCACCTGGTCATTTACGACAGCCCCCTCCCCGAACGACTGGTCGGAGAGGGGGCGGTGCTGGGGGATGTGTTTCACCCCTGAGGGGAGGTACCTGGCTAGCGGGTCACGACGATGCGCTGGGTCTGCCATTCACCACTAAGCATGAGGCTCAGGATATAGGTGCCGGGGGTGAAGCGGTCCAGGGGAATGTCGATGGTATTCCTTCCCGGCGTCACGGCGACTGGCCGGGTAGCGACCACTTGTCCCGTGAGCGAAGTCAGGCGCAGCAGGGCTTCCGCTCCGCCGCGGTGCTCGAAGGTGAGAACGGCGCGGTCGGTGGCGGGGTTGGGGTAGACGGACAGCCGGATACCAGCCGGTTCGCGGATCACCGAGACGATGGAGCTGGTGGACTCCGTACCGTCCAGGTCCACCGTGGTGAGGCGGTAGTAGGCCTTTTCAATGGGGTGCTCGTCGGTAAACCGGTAGTCGAGGTATCCGTCGCTGTTGCCGGCCGCCGCTACGGTGCCGATCACTTCCCAGTTGTCGGTGCCGTTGTGGCTGCGTTCCACCCGGTGGAAGTCGGTGTCGGCTTCGTAACTGCTGGTCCACTCCAGGAGATTGGTAGCCCCGTCGGCTTCAGCCGTGAAATCGGTGAGGGAGATGGGCAGCGACATATCCCCCCCGCCGGCGTACGGCGAGGTAGTGGTGAGGGTGAAATGGTCGATGGGTGTGCCGTCCTCCCGCAGGGCAATGCCCAGGACGTGAAGACCGGTCGTGGGTATTTCGATGGTCAATACCTCTGAATAGTAGGTAGTCCAGGCATTCGGACTCAACTCATCCAGGTGCTGCTCCCGGATCTTGATGCCGTCCAGGTAGTAGGTAAAGGAATTGTTCGACCCATTCGGCGCGGCGTGGCGGACGTAGAGGTAATGGGTGCCGGTCACTACGAAGTTGATGTCGAACTCCTGCAGGGGCGCGAGGTCCGACCGGGCGCCGGACATGATGAGGGTGTCCGCCGCGTCGTTCTCCACGATGGCGTACTTCCGGCCCTCGGCGGTAGCGTCGCTGACGTAGGCCCAGCGCAGGCCTTCGTACTGTCCGGTGCCGGCGCGGTTACGGGAGGGGGTTTCCATGGGGAGCTCGACGATGTTCCCCACCTGGGCGCTCTGCTTGTAGACCAGGTCCGGCGGGGTTTCGATCGTGGTGTGCTGGCCCAGCCCGGAGGGAGCGTAGGCCGGATCGGTCGTTACGATGATCTTGTCTATGGGGGTGTAATCCTCCCGCATGTAGATGCTCATGATTACTACCTCACCGGCCGAGGCGGCAAACAGTTCCGGGGCCACCTGCCATTGCCAGGCATCCACGATATCCAGGTGAAAGGCACTGACCAGGCGGTCGTTGATGGTAATCCAGACGGAGTTGTCGTCCAGCATGGCCTTGTGGCGCAAATGGATATAGTGGTTGCCGGTATGGCCGATCTCGAGCTCAAAATCCAGGCGGGGAGCCTGGCGGAAGTTGGAAGAGTCACTTATTTCAGCAGCTTCCGCCGTGGTCATGTACTTTCCCCCACTGGCCCCGGTGTCGTTGGTAGACACCCAGTTGCGGCACTCGTAGGTGCGGCTTCCGTAGACGGTGTTGGTGGCTTCCTCGGCCTCCATCACGAGGATGCCATGGCCGGTACGGGAATCTTCGGAATAACTGATGCGGCCGTTCTGTCCCTTGACCTCCCGGCTGTAAACGGTTTCGGTAACGTTGGGTCCGAAGCGGTAGTAGGAGGCTCCCGCGGTGGAGGTGATGATGATCCGGTCCAGGTAGAGGCCGTCTTCCCGCTGGTGAACGGTGAAGGTATGGATGCCGGTGGAGGTGACACTCATGGTAACCGGTGCTACACCCCAGACCCACTCGGTGTTGGTCACGTCCAGGTGCCAGGCTTCCAAAAACAGGTTTCCGTCCAGGCTCAGACGGACGGAGTTGTCCGCGTCACTGTCGGCGCGGTAGCGGAAATGGACGTAGTACGTCCCGGTCTGCAGGAAATCGATCTCGTAATTCAGGCGGGCCCCATCCGCCGGGAGGTCGTACATCTCATTGCCGGTGGTCGGTATGCGCACGTAAGCACCATTTCCCGCCTGGTTGGTGGTGAATTCTTCCCACGCTACCTCCGGTCCGTGGCCCGCCCGGACCGAGGCGCTGCTGGTGGTGGGGCGCTCGGCTTCCATCACTACTCGGTCTCCTCCATCTACCACTTTTTGGGTGTAGGTTACCGCGGTACCATCGTGGCAGCCGGGGGAGGCCATTGCCGGGGTGGCCACGGCGAGAAGCACCGCAGTGGGCAGCAATAGCCGCCACTCGCAGTATCGTGAAAAGGGACCCCGAAGGGAAGTGAGTAGCATTCTTATCATAGGCCTCCATATCCAAACTGTACAACAGGTGTATATACACCAATATCTCAGTAAACCAGGGGTTATCACTTCCGAATTCCTTTACGCGGAGCCTCATCCGGTGAAGGGGAAATGATTAACCTCGGGGAAAATCTTAATTATCTAATTCACCCTGAATCGCAATCTGCGTCCAGGAACCCCGGGCAGGAATACAACCGATGACCGGCATTCCCTTGCCAGGAATTAAATGTCGAAACGTGGTAGCTGTTGCTTATCCTCCGCATAAACGGAGGGGATGTCAATGCCTATATAACCCGCCATACTGTGCGGGATTGCTTGTCTCCAAAGTTTTAAGGGTCCTTTTTACGGAATGGGGCAGTACAGACAGTAAGCGGTGCGATAGGGGTGGTCAGCGAACCGAAGCCGACCTACCCCCGGTTCCTCAGGTCGTCGATAAAGCGCGTGAGTTCCATCTCGTCGTACACGAGTACTTCCCGTGGCTTGGAGCCCTGGGAGGGCCCTACGATGCCGAGTTGCTCCATCTGGTCCATGATGCGGCCGGCGCGGTTGTAGCCGAGCTTGAGGCGGCGCTGTACCATGCTGGTGGAGCCGTGCTGCTGCTGGATGATGAGGCGGGCGGCCTCCTCGAACATGTCGTCGAGGTCGGCATAGGTGAGGGCGCCGGAGCCGGCCATCTCCTCGTCGGTATTGTACTCGGGCAGGAGGTAGGGTTCCACGTAGCCGCGCTGGTTGCCGATGAAGTTAATGACCTCTTCCACTTCGGGGGTGTCCACGAAGGCACCCTGCAGGCGTACCACGTCGCCACCGTTGCTCAGCAGCATATCGCCGCGACCGATGAGCTGGTCGGCGCCGCCGGCGTCGAGGATGGTGCGGGAGTCGACCTTGGCCGTCACCTTGTAGGCGATCCGGGCGGGGAAGTTGGCCTTGATTACCCCGGTGATGATGTTCACCGAAGGGCGCTGGGTAGCGATTACGAGGTGGATGCCTACGGCACGCGACAGCTGGGCCAGGCGGGCGATGGGCATTTCCACTTCCTTGCCGGCGGTCATGATGAGGTCGGCGAATTCGTCGATCACCAGTACGATGAAGGGCAGGAACTTGTGGCCCTTCTCGGGGTTCAGGCGGCGGGCCACGAACTTCTCGTTGTACTCCTTGATGTTCCGCGCGGCGGCCTTCTTCAGCAGGTCGTAGCGCTGATCCATCTCGATACAGAGGGAGTTCAGGATGTGGATCACCTTGGTGGTTTCCGTGGTGATGGGCTCCGTCTGACCGGGCAGGAAGGCCAGGAAGTGGCTCTCGAGCTTGGCGTAGGGGAAGAGTTCCACCTTTTTGGGGTCGATCATCACCAGCTTCACCTGGCTGGGGTGCTTCTTGTAGAGCAGCGACATGATGATCGAGTTGATACCGACCGACTTACCCTGACCGGTGGCGCCGGCCACCAGCAGGTGGGGCATTTTGGCCAGGTCGGCGATCAGTACCTCGTTCTTGATGGTCTTGCCGAGGGCCAGGGGGAGGTCCATCTTGGCGTTGCGGAACTTTTCGCTCTCCAGCACCTCCCGCATGCTCACCATCTGGGGGTTGGTGTTCGGCACTTCGATACCGATGGTGCCGCGGCCGGGGATGGGCGCGATGATCCGGATGCCGAGGGCGGCCAGGGAGAGGGCGATGTCGTCCTCCAGGTTCTTGATCTTGGAGATGCGTACACCGGGGGCGGGCACGATCTCGTAGAGGGTGACCGTGGGCCCGATGGTGGCCCGGATCTTGGTGATCTCGATCTTGTAGTTGAGCAGCGTCTCGATGATCTGGTCCTTGTTGGCCTCCAGTTCGGCGCGGTCCACCTCGTGCTTGCTGGTGTCGCCCTCCACGAGCAGCTGCAGGTGGGGCTTTTCGTAGGCGGGCAGGTCCAGCGTGGGGTCGTAAGGCTCGGTGTGGTCGTGGTTTTCCTCGGTCACGGCCAGGCTGGTGTCGATGCCGTTGTCGCCGTCGGCCACGATGAGGTTGTCGGCGCCGGCCGCCAGCGGGTCGGGGTTGACGAGGGTGACGTCGCCCACGGATTCCAGGGGCATTTCCATCTGGTCGCCGCGCACTTGCTCCAGTCCTTTCTCGGAAAGGGTGCGGGGCCCTTCGATCTCGAAGTTGCCGCGGTCACCGGGCGTCAGGGAAGGTGGGTTGGCCGGACGGTCACGGGCAACGGCGGGGGGCGCGGCCGCTGGTGCCGGGGTACGGGCCGCCGGGGGCGCCGGGCGACGCGGCTTGCGGCCCAAGCGCATCAGCTCCGAGAAGTGGTCGATTACGTCGTTGCGGATCTGACCGGGAGAGCCGTTGAAATCAATGCGCGCCTCGAAAATGAGGTAGAGCCCGAACAACAACAGCAGCAGCAGGATGACCCCGAAGCCACCGAGTACGCCGCTGAGGTGGGAGACCAGGTAGTCGCCCACGCCGCCGCCGAGGGGGAAGTCGGTCAGCCCGCCGAAGGCAAAGCTCAGCAGCACCGCCAGGCCGATCGTGAACAGCATCAGCTTCACGAAGAGGTTGGCCATGGGCTTCAGGGGCGCCCGCCGCAGGCGGTTCAGGCCCAGCCGGCCAATGAAGTACACCAGCAGGAAGCTCGGCAGCCCGAAGCAGAAATAAATGAAGAAATTGGACAGAAAAGCGCCCAGCCTCCCGAGCCAGTTGTCCACCGAGGCGGCGTCCTCGCTCAGCAATTTCCAGCTGAAACGCAGTACGCGGTCCTGGTCGATCTTCCAGGTGAACAGGTAGGAGACGAAGGCTACCGTGAGGTAGACGGCGATGAAGAGCAGCAACAGCCCGAAGAGTTTCGGAATGCGCTCGTCTCTCAGTCCCATTCGGAGACCCAGTTGTCCGCTCTTTTTTTGTGCTTTGGCCATGCAGTAAGTGGCTTGTGGGGCCGGGCGGCGAAATTACGATAAAAGGGGAGAACGCCGGGGGCGGGGACAAGGAAGTTAACAATTGGCACCTCCGGGCCGTCGGGGCTGTGGATACGGACGCTCCCGAGTGTTCCGCTGAACTGGGCACCCCGCGAGGTCCTGCCGGGTAGTCGGGACTGTGGCCCGGCCGGGAACTGCAATACGGACGCTCGCGGGTGCGCCGCTGCGCTGGGCACCCCGCGAGGTCCTGCCGGGTAGTCGGGCCTGTGGCCTGACTGCGATAAAACACTCCTAAAAATCGACTAGGCGAGGACCTTGCAGTGTGCCCGCCCTGGGCGGCTAGCACCTGCTAGTGTCCGGTGTCTTGAGCAGCATGACGGCTGAAGCCGTCGCTACGGGTGCCAGCCGGGTTGTCGGGCCTGTGGCCCGGCGCACGCTTCAGCGCCGCGGCAAATCGGCTAGGCGAGGACCTTGCAGTGTGCCCGCCCTGGGCGGCTAGCACCTGCTAGTGTCCGGTGTCTTGAGCAGCATGACGGCTGAAGCCGTCGCTACGGGTGCCAGCCGGGTTGTCGGGCCTGTGGCCCGGCGCACGCTTCAGCGCCGCGGTAAATCGGCTAGGCGAGGACCTTGCAGTGTGCCTGCCCTGGGCGGCTAGCACCTGCTAGTGTCCGGTGTCTTGAGCAGCATGACGGCTGAAGCCGTTGCTACGGGTGCCAGCCGGGTTGTCTGGCCTGTGGCCCGGCGTACGCTTCAGCGCCGCGGTAAATCGGCTAGGCGAGGACCTTGCAGCGTGCCCGCCCTGGGCGGCTAGCACCTGCTAGTGTCCGGTGTGGAAACCATCAGAACCATCCACCCCTCCACAGCAGGATACCCCCTACCACCAACTGTACTAAGTTTAGGGGTCATGTACCGAATCCTCCTCCCCCTGCTGCTCACTTTTGGGGCCGCCGGACTTTGCGCCCAGTCCGACGACCGCCCCAACATCATCTTCATTCTCACCGACGATCAGCGCTACGATGCCATCGGCTACGTCGGCAACCCCCTGGCCCATACACCGGAAATGGACCGGCTGGCCGAAGAGGGCACCTACTTCTCCCAGGCCGCGGTGACCACCCCGATTTGCGCGGCGAGCCGCGCCTCCATCCTTTCAGGGGTATACGAGCGTACCCACCGCTTCAACTTCCAGACGGGCAACCTCCGCGAGGAATACATGGCTGACGCCTATCCGGCCGTACTGCGGAGGGCGGGCTATCACACCGGCTTTTACGGGAAGTACGGCATCCGCTACGATGGCGAGGACCGCCTGTTCGACGAGTACGATACCTACGACCGCAACAACGCCTTCCCCGACCGGCGGGGATACTACTACAAGACACTGGACGGCGACACCGTCCACCTTACCCGCTATACCGGACAGCAGGCCCTGGATTTCGTGGACCGCAACGCGGATCAGGACAAACCCTTCTGCCTGAGCCTCAGCTTCAGCGCGCCCCACGCCCACGACCCGGCGGAGGAGCAGTATTTCTGGCAAACGGAAACGGATGGATTATTGCAGAACGGGGACGTCCCGGCACCCGCGCTCGCCGCCCAAAGCTACTTTGACGCCCTGCCCCGGCCCGTCCGGGAGGGATTCAACCGACTGCGGTGGACCTGGCGCTACGACACCCCGGAAAAGTACCAGCACAGCGTCAAGGGATACTACCGCATGATCGCGGGCATCGACCTGGAGATCGGCAAACTCCGCAAGAAACTGGCCGAGAAAGGCATCGACAAGCATACCGTTATCATCGTGATGGGCGACAACGGCTACTTCCTGGGCGAGCGACAGCTGGCGGGCAAGTGGCTGATGTACGACAACTCCGTACGCGTGCCGCTGATCGTCTACGACCCGCGGGCCCCACAGCACCACGACAGCGAGGCCCTGGCCCTGAACATCGACGTGCCGGCCACCATCGTGGACCTGGCCGGCTTGCCGGAACCCGGCACCTACCAGGGAAAGAGCCTGTTGCCGCTGGTCAAAGGCGCAGCGACCGGGGGGCTACGCGACACCGTCCTGATCGAGCACCTTTGGGAGTTCGACGAAATCCCGCCCAGTGAGGGCGTACGGACCAAAGACTGGAAGTACTTCCGCTACCTCAACGACAAGCGCGACGAAGAACTCTACCACCTGGCATCAGACCCGGCCGAAACGAACAACCTGGCTACCCAGGCCGAATACCGGGAGAAGCTGCTCGAATTCCGCCGCAAATGCGACGAGCTGGTCGAGCGGTACAGCGATGACTACTCCGCGGCCCCCACCGACCTCTCGGTCGAGTACTTGCGACAGCCCAGGGGGCTGCCCCTGCGGGACGGCAGGCCGGAATTCGGCTGGGTGGTGCCGGAGGGTTCCGTAGTGCAGGGCGCCTACCAGATCCTCGTGGCAGGCAGCCGGGAAATGATCGATAACAGTGTCGGGGACGTCTGGAACAGCGGTCGCGTAGGCAGTAGTACCTCGATAGGCGTTGAGTACGGCGGTCCGGAACTGGAGGCGGGGAAAACCTACTTCTGGAGGGTTCGCATCTGGGACGATGTCAACCGCCTCACCCGCTACTCCGACGTCCAGGAATTCACCGGTCCGGCCAGGGACCCGGGAATGGGGTATCTGACCACCGAAAACCGCTTCCAGGTAACCCGGATCGAGCCCGTGGAGATGCGGGCTACGGACGGGGGATACTTCGTCGACTTCGGCAAGGATGCCTTCGCCAATATGGAGGTGAGCTACACCGCGCGGCGCCCGCATACCCTCACCGTAAGGGTAGGGGAGCTGCTGAAAGATGACGGGACCATCGATCCCGAGCCGGGGGGCACCATTCGTTTTCAGGAAGTCGAGTTGCCCGTAAGGAAGGGCACCCACACCTATCTCCTGCCCCTGGTACCCGACAAGCGCAACACCAAGGAAATGGCGGTGCAACTGCCCGATTCCTTCCCCGTCCTGCTGCCCTTCCGATACGCGGAGATTGAGGGCGTGAAGGGAGCAGGGCTACGGGGGGTTACCCAGCTGGCCTACCACGGGTACTGGGAAGACGACCAGAGCTCTTTCACGAGCAGCGACACCATCCTCAACCAGGTCTGGGACCTGTGCAAGTACACCATCAAGGCGACGACCTTCGCCGGACTGTACGTCGACGGCGACCGGGAGCGCATCCCCTACGAAGCGGACGCCTACCTCAACCAGCTGAGCCACTACACCACCGACCGGGAGTACGCCATCGCCCGCCGCACCATCGAATATTTCATGGAGCACCCCACCTGGCCCACCGAGTGGCAGCAGCACGTGGCGCTGATGTTCCACGCCGACTATATGTACACCGGCAACACCGAACTGATCGAGCGCTACTACGAAGACCTGAAATACAAGACCCTCATCGGGCTGCTGGGGGAGGACCACCTGATCAGCTCCAGCCGCATCACCCCCGAATACATGCGCAAGTTGGGCTTCGGCGATCGGGACGAGAAACTGCGGGACATCGTCGACTGGCCACCCGCCCAGAAGGACACCGGCTGGAAACTGGCCACGGCCGAAGGGGAACGCGACGGCTTCGTATTCATGCCCAATAACACCGTCATCAACGCCCTCTTCTACCGCAATCTGAAGATCATGGCGGAGTTCGCGGGTGCCCTGGACAAACACGAAGAGCAGCTCGAATTCGAACTGCTTGCCCTCCAGGCCCTGCGCGCCGTGAACGAAAAGCTCTTCGACAAGGAGCGGGGCATCTACGTCGACGGAGAAGGCACCGACCACGCCTCGGTACACGCCAATATGTTCCCGCTGGCCTTTGGCATGGTACCGGAACCGTACGTGCAATCGGTAGGGGAGTACATCAAAAGCCGCGGCATGGCGGCCAGCGTTTACGGCGCCCAGTACCTGATGGAAGCGCTCTACAACGCCGGCATGGAGGACTACGCCCTTGAGCTGCTCACCTCCACCTCCGACCGCAGCTGGTACAACATGATCCGCGCCGGCTCCACCATGACCATGGAGGCCTGGGACCTGAAGTACAAGCCCAATCTCGACCTCAACCACGCCTGGGGAGCCGTGCCGGCCAACATCATTCCGCGCTTCCTGTGGGGCATACAGCCCAAGACACCGGGCTACGGGGTGGCGGTCATCCATCCGCAAATGGGCAGCTTGAAGGAATCAACCATCACCGTGCCCACCTTACGGGGGAAGATTGAAGGAGTGTACGAGAACGTCAGTCCCCGCGCCCAGAACTACACCATCACCCTGCCCGCCAACATGGTGGCCGAGTTTTCCCTCGACCTGAAGGAAAACCAGGTGCTCACCCTCAACGGGAAGGCCGTCAACCCCGCCTTCCCGACCCTGCGGCTGGAGCCGGGGGTAAACCGGATCGAGGTAAGGGTGAATACCTTCTAGGAGATTGCGCGGCGCCCCCCGCGGCCCCGCCCCCTCCGCCCGGTAGTCGGCTTGGTGGCGGGCTTGTCGCGGTAGCGGGCGCTGGGCACCAGGGGTTGCGGATAGTTACGGCCCAGATCGAGTCCGTAGTCCGATTGCTCGTTGGCGGGCAGGGCGTCGGGCTGGTGGACGTACTCCGCGGGCAGGGCCGCAAGTTCCGGGCACCAGCGGCGTACGTATTCCCCCTGGGGGTCGTAGCGCTCGGCCTGGCTCAGCAGGTTGAAGTAGCGGTCTTCCCGCGGGTCGGAGCCTACCCCGGCGACGTAGTTCCAGTTGCACCAGTTGCTGGTCACGTCGTAGTCGATCAGCATGTGCTCGAAGTACTCGGCCCCGAGGCGCCAGTCCACCTTGAGGTCTTTGACGAGGTAGCTGGCCACGTTCTGCCGGCCGCGGTTGCTCATGAAGCCGGTGCGGGCGATTTCCCGCATGTTGGCGTCGACGAAGGGGGTGCCGGTTTGCCCCTCGGTCCACCGCTTGAGCAGGGACTGGTCCTTGGTCCACTCCGGGTGGCCCTCCTCGCGGAAGCCGCTCTTGTGGAAGATCTTGTCGCCGTGCTTCTTGCCCATCAGACGGAAGAAGTCGCGCCAGAGCAGTTCGTAGATCACCGCGTAGGTGCTGTCGTTTGCACCGTTCTTGGCCTCGTAGGCGCGGATCTCGGCGTAGACCTGCTTGGGGCTCAGGCAGCCGAGGGCCAGCCAGGCGGAAAACTTCGTGCTGTAGTCGCCGCCGATCAGGCCATTGCGGGTTTCCTTGTAGGTGGAGATGGCCTGGCTGCCGAAGAGGTAGTAGGCCAGGCGGTCGAGACCGGCCGTTTCGCCACCGTGCCAGTCGATGGCTGCGCGCTCGTCGTGCGGGGGCTCCGGAATGCCGAAGTCTTCAAGCCCGGGAATCTCCCCGGGGTCGATGCCGGTGTTCTCGGCCAGGGGGACGCGGGCCGGGGTGGGGATGGGTTCGCGCACGGGCGTGAGCCGCTCGGTTTCCTTGCGGAACTGGCTGAAGGTATCCGGCGTCTGGGTGATGGGGAAGGGCAGGTCGGAAGTGTAGTACAGCAGCTTGCCACGGGAGTAGTACACCTCCCGGCCGATGGTCCAGAGGTTCTGCTCGACCAGGTTCTGTACCCTCAGTTCCTCGCTGGTCCGCTCGCGGTTGCAGAACACCCAACTGGCCTGACACTGCTTCGACAGCTCGGGCAGGATGTCTTCGGGGTGGCCGGTGCGCACCACCAGCTCGGCGCCGCGCGCCCGGAGGTTCTGGCGCAGGTCGGCGACGCTTTCCAGGATGAACTTCGCGCGGTGGGGACCGATCTTTGGCAGGCCGGTCAGGGGCAGGGTGCCACGCCACTCGCGGGGGTCAAAAATGTACACGGGGAGGAGCTCGTCAGCGTGCTTCATGGCGTCCGTCAGCGCTTCGTTGTCGTGCAGCCGGAGATCCCGCCTGAACCATACAATTGCCGCTCGTTTGCTCATGTTTCCGTGGTGTTGATTGCTGAGAACGTAACCCGGTGGGGTACGTATGGTTGTGGCCGGCGCCACTTTCCGGCGGGGCAGTAACTTCCGGCATGCGAACCACCTTTCTCGGCCTTCTGCTGGCCCTCTGCACCTGCGGCAGCGCCCAATCGGCGTACGAAACCCTGACCGACCTCAACTACCGGCCCGACAGCACCGACGCCTACATCCAGGAGCGCTGCGTGCTGGACTTTTACCATCCGACCGACAGCAGTGGCTTCGCTACCGTGGTCTTTTTTCACGGGGGCGGACTCAGCGCGGGTGCCAAATTCATCCCGGAAGCCTGGCTCGACCAGGGCATTGCCGTGGCCACTGCCAACTACCGCCTGCACCCCCGGGTGAAGAATCCGACCTACATCCGCGACGCCGCCGCCGCGGTAGCCTGGGTAATGGAACACATAGAGGAGTACGGCGGCGACCCGGCCAGGATCTACGTCAGCGGCCACTCCGCCGGCGGCTACCTGACCAGCATGATCGGGCTGGATACCACCTACCTCGCCGTCCACGGCCGCCACCCCGACAGCCTGGCCGGCCTCATCCCCTTCAGCGGGCACACCATTACCCACTTCACGCCCCGGCAGGAGCGGGGGCTGGAGTGGAACGACGTGGTGGTCGACCGCTACGCGCCCATCAGCCACCTGCGGCCCGACGCGCCACCCCTGCTGATCATCACGGGCGACCGGGAGCGGGAGCTCTTCGGGCGCTACGAGGAAAACGCCTACTTCTGGCGGATGCTGAAGCTCAGCGGCCACCCCAATACCTGGCTCTACGAACTGCAGGGCTTCGACCACGGCGGCATGGCGCGGCCGGCGAGTGTACTTACGTTGGACTTCATCCGGGGGCGGCTGCCCTGAGATCAGGAGCGGTCGCCTTCCTGTATGGGCAATTCGCTGGCCGCGGGGGTCCGCTCGTTCGTGGTAGTGGAGGGGCTCATCTCCAGTCGCGTCTTCGGCAGGTGGTCGGGGTAGTGCTGCTGGATCCAGCCGATAAGGTGTTCGCGGATGGCGCAGCGCAGGTTGAAGGTCAGGCCGGAATCCGCCGCGCTGGCGATGATGCGGATGGTCATCACGTCGGCGTTGTTGTCGGTGACCGCCACGCCGAAGACCTGCTTGTCCCAGAGCTCCTGGGTTTCCACGAAGCGCTGGGCCTCTTCCCGCAGTTTCTCCACCGGAAAGGTGTAGTCGACGTACATGAACACGCTGCCGATCAGCTGGGTGGTGCTGCGCGTCCAGTTCTGGAAGGTTTCGTCGATGAACACGTTCAGGGGCACGATCATGCGGCGCTGGTCCCAGATCTTGAGGGTGACGTAGGTGAGGGTGATCTCTTCCACGCGGCCGAACTCACCGTTCACGATCAGGGCGTCGTCGATGCGGATGGGCTGGGTAAAGGCGATCTGGAAGCCGGCCAGCAGGTTGGCGATCGACTTCTGGGCCGCGAAACCGATGATGATACCACCCACCCCGGCGGAGGTGAGCAGGGCGGTGCCTACGCTGCGGACGGCGTCGAACTGCAGCAGGACCAAGGCAAAGGTGACGATGAAGATGACAATGCCCACGATGCGCTGGATGTACTGCAGCTGGGTCAGGATCTTGCGTTCCCGCAGGTTGTTCTGCTCGTCGATGCTGTAGCGGTGGCGTACGGTATCGGCGGCAATGTTGACGATGCGGATCAGCAGCAACGCCCCGGCGATGTAGAGGATGGTCCGGGCCACCAGTACCAGGGGGCGGAGATACCAGGGATCACCCGGCTCGGCATCGGGGTCCACGGCCTGCAATCCGTTCCAGAATACGACGATGAGGGCAAAGGTCACCACCCAGAAAAAAGCATTCCAGGACCTCTTGCGAATGGTGTCGAGGGTGTAGCTGTCGGACCGCTTGGCCCAGCCGGCCACGACGGCAAAGAGGATGGAAGTCAGGATGGTCGAAAGGATCAAGGCTATGCCAACGAAGACGGCCATCTGGACGTAGAGGGGCGTCGTGTTGATATATTCAGTGATGTATTCCATGCGGATTCGGGGGCTAAGTCAAAAACGGGTAACGGGTCAGCCTCCGACGGGTTCGCTCAGTCGGGATCTCCCGGGGGCAGCAGGTGCAGGCGGACCACCTCGATGCGGGTATTGCTCACTTCCAGCATCTGGAAGTGGAAGCCTTCGAGCTCGATGCGCTCGTCCGGTTCGGGTACCCGCTCGGCCGTGGTGACGATGAAGCCGGAGAGCGTCTGGTAGTCGCCTTCGGGCAGGCCGATGTTGTATTTGTCGTTGAGGTAGCTGATCTCCAGCCGCCCACTGAAGCGGTAGTAGCCGTTGCCTTCGTCGACTTCCACGTAGTCGTCCTCGTCGTATTCGTCTTCAATCTCGCCGAAGATCTCCTCCAGCAGGTCTTCCATGGTGACCACCCCGGCGATGCCGCCGAATTCGTCCACCACGCAGGCGATGCTCAGCTGGTCCTTGACGGCCCGGTCGAGGAGGTCGGCCACCCGGCCCACTTCGGGTACGAAGGTCAGCTCCAGGATGCACTGCCGGATGTTCTCGGGGTACTCCAGCAGTTGCTGGTGGTGGACGTAGCCGAGGACATTGTCGGCGTCGCCGTCGATCACCAGCAGGCGGCTCAGGTGGGTGTCGATGAATTTCTGTTCCAGCTCCTCCACCGTGGCGTTCACGTCGATGCTTTCGATCTCGGTGCGGGGCACCATGCAGTCGCGGATGCGCACGTCGGCCAGGTTCAGGGCATTGCCGAACAGCTTGGTGTCGATGGCCGCCTCCTGCTCTTCACTGGTCTGGCTGCGGTTCACGAAGTTCTCCAGGTCGAGGCGGGTCAGTACCGTATCGAGCTCCTCGCTTGGCCGCTTGAAGAAGAGCCGCAGCACCCAGTCGCTGGTGGTGGTCATTACCCGGCTGGGGAGGTAGAGCAGGACCTGGAACGCCCGCAGGGGAAGTGCCCAGAAGTAGAGGGCGTTGTCGGAGTACAACCGAAAAATGGTCTTGGGCACATACTCGCCGAAGATCAGCACCGTGATGGTGATGACCAGGGTATTGAGCAACAGCACCGCAATGTCGGACCCAATGCCCAGGTAACCGTTCAGTACGAAGGTGAGCGGCACGGTGACCAGGGAGGTGAAGGCCACGAGGGCAATGTTGTTGCCTACCAGCATGGTGCTGAGGAACTGGGCGGGTTGCTCGAACCAGCGCGTGAGGATGCGGCTGCGGGTGTTGTTCCGCTTCTTCTTCAGTTCGACCCGCAGCTTGTTGGCCGAGACGTAGGCGATCTCGGCGCCGCTGAACAGGGCGGACATCAACAGGCAAATGATAATGGCGACTGCCAGGCTCATGGGGTGAATTTAGGCAAATCTATCCGCCGAAGTCGATTTCGGTGTTGTCGCCGATGTTGAGGCTCTGCCGCATGCCGCCGATGCTGGCGTCGTTGCCCACCACCGACTTACGCAGGACGATGTCGTGGATGCGGGCGTAGTCTCCGATGATGCTGTCCGAAACGATGGCGTTCTCCAGCTTGGTGTTGGCACCGACGGTCACGTGGGGACCCACGATGGAATTACTGATCACGCAGTCCTTGCCGATATGTACCGGGTGAATGATGATGCTGTTGTCGTAGGGTGGGGGATCGTCGGTGGCGAAGCCCGGCCGGTCCAGGAAGGTGGCGTTCGTCTGCAGCAGCACCTCCCGCCGCCCGCAGTCGAACCAGTTGTCCACCCGGATGGTGCGCAGCTCAACGCCCCACTCCAGCATCCGCGCCAGGGCGTCGGTCAGGGGGTACTCCCCGATGCTGCGGATCTTGTGCTCGAGGTTGTGGGCGCAGGCCTCTATGAATTTCTGTACCTCGCGGATCTTGTAGCAGCCCACCATGGCCAGGTTGGAACGGGGGATGGTGGGCTTCTCGATGAGCCCGCGGATGTTTCCCTCAGGGTCCTGCTCGATCACGCCGAACTGCCGGGGATCCTCCACCGTCTTTACCCCGATGCAGCTCACCTCGGAGTCGACGAATTCGCTCAGGTCGGCGTCGATGATGGCGTCGCCGAAGAAGATGATGATCTCATCAGCGTCCACGTAGTGGTCGCGCGCCAGCCATATGGCGTGGGCCGAGCCCATCCGCTCTTCCTGGTTGACGAAGACGGTATCCAGCTGGGGGTACACCCGCTCGATGTATTCGCGGATCTTTTCGCCCAGGTAACCGATGATGAAGATGAAGTCCGTCACCCCCAGCTCTACCAGCTGGTCAACGATGAAGCTGAGAATGGGTTTGCCGGCCACGGGGATCAGTGGCTTGGGCTGGGTATAGGTTAGGGGTCGCAGACGCATGCCCGCCCCGGCAACGGGGATGATGGCTTTCATGGGGGGAAGGTACAATAGGTGGAGAGTACTCTAATACGGAAGGACAAACAAAAGGTTCCACCGCTAGCGCAGGGCGGTGCCGAGGGTGAGCTGGTTGACGCCCCCGCCGAGGTGGTAGCTGCCCCGCCCGTAGGCCAGCTGGAACCGCCGGGTGTACCAGGCGAAGCCGAAGCTGTAGCCGGCCGCCGACCGGAATTCCGACAGCCGCAGCTCCCGCCGCAGTCCGTGGTTGTAGCCCGCCCGCAGGCGGAAATTTCGTCGGGGCCCAATGAGCAGCTCACCGCTCACCACGAAGTGGCGCGCCAGGTTGTCGAAGAACAGCGCCCCTGGGCCCCGCCCGCCGGCCTCGGCGCCGTCGGGGGTGAGCAGCTGGAAATCGTCGGTGGCGTCGGGGTCGTCGTAGAGTACGTTCCAGCGGTCCAGGTAGCGGTACATGACCGAAAACCGGAAGGGCAGGTACTTGAGTTCCCGGCTCAGTCCGGCTTGCAACTCGAAGGGCATGGGCTCGCGAACGTCGTCGTAGCGAGTGAGCTGACGGCCGAAGTTGCGGGCCACCAGGGTGATGCCAAAGCGGCCGGAGGTGTCGCGGTAGTGGACGGCGGCGTCCAGCCCCACGCCCAGGCTGCCATAGCCCGCCAGCTGGGAGGCGATCACCTTCAGATTAGCCCCAACCGTGAGTCGCTCCTCGATCTGCCGGGCGGCACCCAGCGTCAGCGCATAGTCGGCCGCGCCGAAGGTGCCCAGGTCCTGGCCGGTGGGGTCGCGGCGCACCAGGTCGTTGCCGTAGCCCACGTACTGCAGTCCGGCGGCCAGGGTGGTACCCCATTCGGGGCGGTGGCGGGCGTAGGCGAGGTAGCTGTTGTGGATGCCCGCCGGCAGGAAGGCGTGGCTGAGGGTGAGGGCCCCGTGGTGGTCGGGGTTCAGCAGGGCGGGGTTGCGGGCGGCGAGGGTCAGGTCGTCGTCCTGCACGGCGATGTGGTGCCCCCCCAGGGCCGCTACGCTGGCGGAGTTGGGCAGGTTGAGGAACTCGTAGGCGGAGATGCCCCCGATCTGCGCCGACAGCGGTGCCGCGGCGGACAGGAAGAGGCAGAACAGCACGGGGATTCGCATGGCCACAAGGTACGCAAGCCGGATGCCTTGCCGCCCTAATTCGTGGCCCCGGCGTCGGCCGGCCGCGTCATATTTGGCGCTTCGGAGGGGGGCGGGGTGCCGTCAGCGGCCCGCCACACCGCGGTGCAGATACCGGCCTCGCAGTTCCGGATGGTCGTCAACTGTCCGCTTTCGTCGAACTGCCAGAGCATGCCCTGCTCCTTGCCGTCGGCGTAGGCCCCCGCCGCCCGGGGTTGTCCGTTTTCGTACCACTCCCGGAAGGGCCCGTTCTCGCGGTTATCGGCGAAGGTGACCACCTCCCTGACGGTGCCGTCCGGCCAGTAGCGGGTCCACACCTTGCCCATTACCCCCCCGATGTACTGCCCGTGCAGCCGCAGGTTGCCCACTGAATCGTAGGTCATGTACTCCCCTTCGAACTGCCCCTCGCGGTAATTCTCCACGATCTCCGGGTGCCCGTCGGGGTAATAGGTAGTGCGCGTTCCGTCCAGTTGCCCGTCCACGTAGAGTTCTTCGGCGATGAGGTTGCCGGCCGGATCGTAGCGGCGGGCGAAGCCTTCCCGTTCCCCGGTTTCGGACGACACTTCGTATTCGGTACGGAAGCCCAGGGCGTCGGTTTCTTCCCGGGTTTCGCGGGCGCGGCCGCAGGTGCAAAGCAGGGTGAGCAAGAGCAGGGCCGTCAGGGCTCGAATCAGCATGGCACAGGTTGTTTAACTTCGTGAATACAACTCCCCCCCGATCATGTTCGTCCCAACGCTGTGCCGCCTGCTTCTCGTATTCTGCCTCCCCCTGGGAATGGCCGCCCAGCAGACCGCGGCCCAGTATCTGGAATCCTCCAGCCGGGCGGTAGATCCCGACCGCTACCGGGAGGTGAGGGGCGATCCCTATCGCTACGCCACCTTCCGCCCCGGGGTCCTCTACGACGCGGCCCTGAAGCGCTACGCCGTGGACTCCCTGAACTTCAACGGGTTCACCAGTCAGTTTGAGTACCGCCACGAGGGGAAGCTGCGGGAGCTGGCCAACCGCCACTTCCTGCGGGTACACACCACCGGCGACGAAGGGGAGGAGCACATCTACGCCTTCGGCATCAACCCCAAGTTCCCCAACAAATACGCCGAGTTGGTCTACACCGGCGACTTCGTAACCGCCACCCTGGTCTACGACGTTGCCAACGACGTGAAGGTGGTGCAGGACGTGGGTAAGACCATGCGCCTGCGGCGCTTCACCCCCAGCCCCCACTACTACGCCTTTGTCGACGGCGAACTCACCACCCTGCGCCTGAATCCGCGCCGCTTGCCCTCCGACCTGGGCCTCAAGGGGCCCGTCAGCCGCTTCATCCGGGAGCATAACCTCGACCCGCAGCGGCGCGCCGACCTGCTGCGCATCCTGGCCTACGCCGATGAACTCTACAATGGCTAAGTTGGTCCCATGAAAATTTATCTATCCTTCCCCCTGGCCGTAGCCCTCATGCTTGGCCTTGGCTCCTGCGGCCCCGCCGAAAACCCCACCGAAGAGGCACGCCCGGAGGCCGAGCGCTCCGCCATCGAAGCCCGGCTGATCACCGAACTCAGCCCCTCTGACGACCGCGCCGGCCGCCAGCGCAACGCCATCATCAACCGCGCCATCGACCGCAATTACGATGTCTACGCGGCCCCGGAAGGCTATTTCTACGAAATCCTGGAAGAAGGCTCCTTCAATCCGCTGGATAGTGGCGACATAGTGACGGTCCACTACACCGGTAACTTCCTCGACGGCACGGAATTCGACAACAGCCACCGCCGCGGCACCCCCCTCCGCTTCCGCGTCGGCGACCTCATCCCCGCCTGGAACCTGGCCCTGCAGCGCGTCCGTCCCGGTGCCCGACTGCGCATCCTCACCCCGAGCGACCTGGCCTACGGCGCCGCCGGCCTGGCCGCCCCCAACGGCGATACCCTGGTGCCCGCCCACGAACCCCTGGAATTTCTTATTGAGGATATTCAGATCTGGGAGGAGTAGTCTCTGGGTTGGTGAGTTGGTGAGTTTGCCGTCAGGGGGTTGTCCCTCGCTTTGTTCGGGTCGGGTAACCAAGGGGTTAAGGGGCTAAGGGGGCAATAGCGTTTCATTTGCCCCTCGCTTCGCTCGGGTCGGGTCACCAAGGGGTTAAGGGGCTAAGGGGTCAATTGCGTTTCACTTGTCCCTCGCTTCGCTCGGGTCGGGTCACCAAGGGGTTCCGGGGCTAAGGGGTCAATTGTGTTTCATTTGCCCCTCGCTTCGCTCGGGTACGTCAGGCAAAGGGTCAATAACTAAAGGGATTAAGTGGGCAATTGGGTCACTACCGCCCTTTGCTTCGCTCTGTTGCGTGCGCCACCAAAAGCACGTGTTTCCCTTGGCCCGGCCCGAGCGAAGCGAGGGTTAAATGTCCTGCCCTTGTCCCCTTGACTCCTTAGCCCCTTAGCACCTTGACCACAGCAAAGCGAGGCAAAAACGCCCACCAATTCAATAATTCACCCACTCAAAAACTCACCCCCAAACCCCCTACCTACGCACCTGCCGCTCCGGCAACTCATAGCTGACGTCAAAATCGTCGAGCACGGCGTCCAGGATGCGGTCGTCGCCGATGGTGTACTGCTGTTTGAGCTTGTGGCCGTAGAAGCCGGCCAGGGTAGCCCAGTAGCGGGCGGTGAGTCCGCCGCGGAGCTCCTTGATGAGGTCGTAGATCGGCTCGTCGGTTTCCCTCTCTATCATGGCGATGAGGACCTTGCCCTGGGTTTTGGACATCTTCTTCAGGGGCTCTTCAAACTTCTGTTCGAGTTCGTCCTGCAGGCGCTTGATGTAGCGGCGGCGGTCGCGCTTGCTCATGTTCTGGGTCATGTACTCCGTTTCCCGGAAGATACGGATGGCGTCCACGGCGTAGGGGTAGGCGCGCTGGGCGTAGATGCGGTAGCGGCGGTAGAGCTTGTACTCCTCATCGGAGTCAAAGAACTCCGGGGAGCTCACCGAGATGTCGTCCAGCTGGGCAATGATGATGGTGTCGCCGCAGTCGTCCAGGGTATAGGGATAGTACTGTCCGTTCACCTTGGTGTACCCTTCCTGGGCCAGAGCGAGTGCGGAGAACAGTAGGAGCAGACTGGTGAGGATTAGACGCATGGGGTAAAGTTCCGGGGGATAAAACGCTGGGCAGTACCAAGATAACGCTTCCGCGCCAAGCCTAGCGGAAGACGTCCAGCGAGGCCTCCAGGGACTGTGCGAATTGCGTGGTGTCCACCCCGGTAGCCTGACTTCCAAAGTATTCAACGAGGCGCTCGGTGGGCATATTGCCGGTGAGCTCGTCGCGGGCCATCGGGCAGCCGCCAAAACCGCGAATGGCCCCGTCGAAGCGGCGGCAACCGGCCTCGGCGGCGGCCACCACCTTCTCCCGCCAGGTGTCGGGGGTGGTGTGCAGGTGGGCGCCGATCTCCAACTCGGGGTAGCGGGGAATGAGGTTGGCAAACAGGTAGGTGATGCTGGCTGGCGAGCTTACTCCGATGGTGTCGGAGAGCTGGAAGATGGTGATGTCCAGGGCCGCCAGGCGCTCCACCCACTGCTCAACCACCTCGGCGTTCCAGGGGTCGCCGTAAGGGTTCCCGAATCCCATGCTCAGGTAAACGACCATCTTGCGGCCGGCGGCCACGGTGAGTTCCTGGATCTGCTTGACCCGCTCGAGGCTGTCGGCCAGGCTGGCGTTGGTATTCCTGAGCTGAAAGGTCTCGCTCACGCTGAAGGGGTAGCCCAGGTAGTCGATCTCGGGGTGGGAGAGGGCCGCCACGGCGCCGCGGCGGTTGGCCACGATGGCGAGCAACTTCGTCCGCGTCTGGCTCAGGTCGAGGCCGGCCACCACCTCGGCGGTGTCCCGCATCTGGGGGATGGCCTTAGGAGAGACGAAACTGCCGAAGTCGAGCGTATCGAATCCGCAGGCGAGCAGCCCCTGCAAATAAGCGACCTTCACCTCGGTAGGGATGAATTCGTGGCGACCCTGCATGGCGTCGCGCGGACATTCGATGAGCTTGACGTTAGTCAAAGATGGATAATTTTGCGGCTAATATCACCATTGCTGCGACAACACCCCCGGCCCCCGGGTAGTTTCCTTCTAAACGCGCCCCCATGTTCAAGCATTCCACCACCCTCACCGTCATCGGCTTCGTGCTCCTGTTCCTGGGGCTGGTATCCCTGCTGCTGAATTTCGTGGGCGTCGACATTTTTTTCCTGACCTGGCTGTACGAGCTCGGCGTGGGCATCTCCATTTTCGTCCGCTTGCTGATGATAATTGGGGGGATCATTCTGATTTATCTGGCGCAGACGGACTGGGAGCAGGAGGAAATTTAAGCTTTACCACCGTAGCGTGGCCGCTAGCGCCGGCAGCAGCGGCAGCTGGTTGACCCGCCCGCCCCTCAGGCGATCCACGTAGAAGGTGTTTTCCCGGTTGTAGGCATTGGTTACCGTCCCGGTGATCTCGAGGTTGGCGTTTCCGCCGAGGGGCAAGGTGCGCGTCAGGCTCAGGTCGAGGCGGTGGAGGTCACTCAGCCGCCCTCCGTTCCGGTCCGCACTGAGCAGCACCGTGGGGGAGCCGTTGCCCGTCAGAAAATCCGCCAGCACGGGATTCCTGTCCAGTCCGGAATCCTGGATAATGCCCAAAGTCTGGGTGAAGGGGAAAGCGGACCCGAAGGTGAAGCGGAAGCCCGCATTCCAGCGTTGCTGCGGTCCGAATTCGTGGCTGCCGTAGAGGTTGACGGTGTGCCGCCGGTCGTAGCTGGTGGGGTAATCCACGCCGTCCTCGGTGCGGTTCACCCAGGCCAGTCCGTAGTTGCCGGCCAGCCGGAGCCCGCCGGAGCGGTATTCCAGGGCCACGTCGGCGCCGGTGGCCGTGCCGCTGAGGGCCACGAAGTCCGGGTCCGTCGCCCGCAGTTTTCCCCGATTGAGTTCCAGCAACCGCGTGAAGCCCTTGTAGTAGCCCTCCAGGTTGAGGGTCAGGGCGGAGGAGGCTTCCCATTCGAGGCCGCCCACGGCGTGCACCGCCCGCTGGAGGTTGTCGGAGGCCCCCGCGATGCTGCTTTCCGGTCCTACGAGGTAGCCCTGGAAGAAATTGACGATGTCCAGGTCGTTCTGGGTGGCGATGAGGTTCTGGCTGTACCAACCGCCGGCGGCCTTCAGCCGCAGCCCGTCGTTCAGGGCGTACTTCATCCCCAGCCGCGGCTCCACCGACACGGTGTTCAGGGAGGCGTAGTACTGCACCCGCAGTCCTGGTTCCACGATCAGGTCTCCGAGCCGCCGCTTGTAGCGGGCGTAGCCGTTGAGCTCCGAGGTGAAGTCCTCCTGCCGGAAGGTGACCCCGCCGTCGTTCAGGAAGGTGAAGTCGGTGTTGATCCCGTTGAATTCAAAGCCGTAGGCCAGTTGGTCCGCCCCGCCGAACCAGGTGAAATCCAGGCGGGCGGTGTAGTGGGCGATGCCACTGCTGCGCGGCCCCCGGTCCCCCTCCCTCAGGGCGATATTGTAGGCGGAGGCGGCCAGCACCCCGTCGATGACGATGTCGCTGGTGGGAGGCACCAGCGTGAAGCGCCCCCCGCCCCCGGCGTTGCTCCAGTTCAGGCCGGTTTGTTCGCCGAGGGAGAAATCGTCCGTAAACCGGAAGCCGAAGAGGTCCAGCTGGGAACCGTTGCCTCCGGAGACGGTCAGCTTTCCGTACAGGTCGCGGTAGTCGTAGGGCAGGGCCGCGCCGGTGGCCGTACTGTCCGACCCGGCGGTGAAGAAGTTGTCGGGGGCGGCGTAGCCGTAGAGGCGCTCGCCGGTGTAGGGCAGGAGGCTCTGCTTACCAGTAAGCAGAAAGGAGACGCTGCCACCGGATTCTCCGAGGGGGCGCAGTGGGCCTTCCACCAGTGCCCGCGCCTGGAAGGGGCTCACCGCTGCCAGTCCGGCCAGGCGCCGCTTGTTGCCGGCCCGGGTGCTCAGGTCGACAATGGCCGAAATGCGCCCTCCGTACTCGGCGTTGAAGCCGGCGGTATGCACCTCCGCTACCCCAATGGCCTCCGTCTCGAAGACCGAGAACAGTCCGATGCTGTGGAAGGGATTGTAAAGGGTCATGCCGTCCAGCAGGATCTTGTTCTGCACCGGACTGCCCCCGCGGATGTAGAGTTGACCACCCTGGTCGCCACTGCTGACCACCCCCGGCAGCACGCTCAGGTACTGGGCCAGGTCGGGCGTGCCGCCCACGGCGGGAACGTTGAGGATGTCCTCGGCCATGACCGTCAGTCGGGACACGGCTACGTCATCCCGCTGCCGCTGCCGCCGGGCGGAAACCTGCACGGCGGTCAGGCTGACGGCGGCGGGGTCGAGCAGCAACCGGAGGTATTCGATCTCGTTCGTGGCGGACAGGGTAACCAGTGTGACCGTGGAGTCGTAGCCCACGAAGGTGGCCAGGAGGCGGTACTCACCGGGGGTGAGCTGGCTGAAGGAGAAAAATCCTTCGGCATCGGTGTTCGTGCCCCGGGGTTCGTTGCTTCCGGAGCGGGAGAGCTGTACGGTTGCGAAGGGTACGGGGGCACCGTCGGCGGCGTCGAACAGCTTGCCGCGGATGATTCCGTTCTGGGCGCGTACGCAGGTGCCGGCCGCCGCCGTGAGGCAAAGCAACAGCAACAGCAGCCGGAACCGCCGCCGCGATGCCCCTCGCGGGGAAAAGATAAACCTGGGCAAGGGCGGGTTACTTGAGTACCCCGACTCCTTCGCGTTGCAGCAGGGCTTCCTCCCCGGTACAGTCGATGATGGTGCTGGCTTCGTTGCCACCGATGCCGCCGTCGATCACGGCGTCGACCCGCTTGCCGAAGGCTTCGTTGATCTCGTGGGGGTCGGTGTAGTATTCCTTGACCGAATCGCTGTGCTTGACACTGGCCGTGAGGATGGGGCGGCCCAGTCCGCGGACCAGGGCGTCGACGATGTTGTTGTCGATGATGCGTACGCCGATCGTCTCTTTGCGGTTCTTGAGCACCTTGGGGGTGCGGTTGTTTGATTTTAGGATAAAGGTGAAGGGACCGGGCAGGTTGTGCTTCATCACCCGGAAGATGTCGTTGTTGATGGTGGCCGAGTACTCGGTGACCTGGCTGATGTCCTGGCAGATGAAGCTGAACATGGCCTTGTTGGGGTCGATCCCGCGGATCTGGGCCACCCGCTCTACCGCATTCTTGTTGGTGATGTCGCAGCCGATGCCATACACGGTATCCGTGGGGTAGATGATCACGCCGCCCGCCTCGAGGATGTCGACCATCTGCTTGATGAGGCGTGGCTGGGGATTGTCAGGGTTGATACTTACTAGCATAGCGTGGGTTTTGTGGCAATATACATACGAAGGCCGATCGTGCCCCCGGTCTTTTGCTCCATCAAGTGACGGACGGCCGTTTATGTTCGCGGCAAGCCCCGGGAAGGCAGCGGAATTGCGTGGAAACACCTTTTCAATTCCCGGAAGTCTCCCGCCGCCCACCCAACCAGCTGCCGCTTCCGCGCGTATTCCCACTATGGCAAAGTATAGCATCGACCTGCAGGCAGGAAAAGTTAAGGAAGACGAAGCGGTTTCATCCGTAGGAGAGACAATCGTCGGCATCGACCTGGGAACCACCAACAGCCTGGTGGCCCACGTCAGGGACGGCCACGCCGTGGCCGTTTCCGGCCCCGACGGCAAGAGCGTACTCGTCCCCAGCATCGTCCACTTCCCCCGGGAAGGAGGTACCGTAGTGGGGGAGGAGGCAAAGTCCCTCTTGGAGTCCGATCCGGAACGCACGATCTACTCCGTGAAGCGGCTGCTGGGCAAGAGCTACGGCGACCTCACCGCCGTGAAGGACCGCTTCGGCTACCGGATCATCGATGAGGACGAGGACCGGCTGGTCAAGATCGCCGTGGCCGGCCCCGATGGCCGCGACCGCTACTACAGCCCCATCGAGCTGTCGGCCGAGATCCTCAAAACCCTCAAAGCCCGCATCGAATCCGAACTTGGTACCACCGTCAGCCGGGCGGTGATCACCGTTCCCGCCTACTTCAACGACGCCCAGCGGCAGGCCACCCGCGACGCCGGCAAGCTCGCCGGACTGGACGTACTCCGTATCGTAAATGAACCCACGGCGAGCAGCCTGGCCTACGGCATCGGCCTCACCGACGAGGACGAAGGGCGCACCATCGCCGTATACGACCTCGGAGGTGGCACCTTCGACGTCTCCCTGCTGCGCATCGAGCAGGGCATCTTCGAGGTACTGGCCACCAACGGCGACACCTTCCTCGGGGGCGACGATTTCGACCAGGCCATCGTCGATCACTGGCGGGAAGGCTATGACCTGGACCTGAACAGTCCGGAAGCGCGGGGCGGCATCCGCCTGCTGGCCGAACGCGCCAAGAAGGCCCTCTCCACGGAGGAGCACTTCACGGCGGAATTTGCCGGCAAGGTGCTCAGCCTTACCCGCACCGAACTGGAGAGCCGCCTGGCCCCGCTGGTCGAGCGGACCCTGGGCTCCTGCGAACGCGCCCTGAACGACGCCGGACTGGAACGGTCGGCCATCGACCACGTCATCATGGTGGGCGGTAGTACCCGCGTGCCGCTCGTGAAGCGCCGGGTCAGCGAATTCTTTGGGAAAGAGGTGAACGACAGCCTGGATCCCGACCAGGTCGTGGCCCTGGGCGCCGCCATCCAGGCCGACGTGCTGGCCGGCAACCAGAAGGACGTGCTGCTGCTCGACATAACCCCCCTGAGCCTGGGCATCGAGACGGTGGGCGGGCTCATGGACCCCATCATCCCCCGGAACTCCAAGGTGCCGACCAAGGTGGGCCGCAAGTACACCACCAGCGTCGACGGACAGGTGAAACTGAAAGTGGCCGTCTACCAGGGCGAACGCGACATGGTCGCCGACAACCGTAAACTGGGAGAATTCATCCTCGAAAATATTCCCCCGATGCCGGCCGGCATCCCCCAGATCGAGATCCACTTCTACCTCGACGCCGACGGCATCCTCCGGGTAAAGGCCACCGAGAACCGCAGCGGCACCGAGCAGAGCGTAACCATCAAGTCGCAGTACGGCATCAGCGAAGAAGAGATGGCCCTGATGCTCATGGACAGCCTGCAAAACGCCGAGGCCGACATGGCCGCCCGCGCCCTGGCCGAGGCCCGTACGGAAGCCAACAACGTGCTGTTGAGCGCCAGGAAATTCACCCGGCAGAACGATAGCTGGCTCACCCCTGAGCAGGTGGAGGAGATCCAGCGCCACGTCGATGCCCTGGCGGAAAGCGTGGAGGGTTCCGACAAGGACGAGATCAACCGCCGCCTGGAGGAGCTGAACACCTATACCGCACCGCTGGCGCACGAGGCGCTGGACCGCAACGTAGCCGCGGCCATGAAAGGGCAGGATTTAAACTAGAATAGGGTTACCACTGCTGCCGCCCCAGCTGCCGCGTCAGTTGCTGGAGGCGGTTCTGCACTTCGATCTTCATGGTGCGGTCGGCGGACCGGCCCGCCCGCAGGTCGTCAACGATCTCCTGCAGGTTCTGCTTGACCTCGTTGGCCTCCAGCAGCTGGAGGGTGGTCTTGAGCTTGTGCTTCAGGTCGCCGATCTGTTCCACGTCGTCCTGGGCGAATGCCTGGTCCAGGTCCGTAGCGGCCTGGGTAAGCTCTTTCTGCAGGATGCCGGAAAAGGCCTGGAGCTCTTCGGGGTCATTGTCCAGGGTACTGCGCAGTTCGCGGAAGTTCATGGTGGAGGGAATGAGGTAGCGCCGCACGATGGCGTGTAGCTGCCGGGGGTCAAAGGGCTTGAGGGTGAAGTCGTCGATGTTGGCGTCGCGCATCTGCTCGGTTATGACCATGCGCGCACTGGCTGAAAAGGCGATGATGGGGGTCAGTGACTTGGGCGGCGGGAGTTGACGGATCTTTTTGGAAGCCGTATAGCCGTCCATCACCGGCATCTTGAGGTCCATCAGGATGAGGTCGTAGTCCTTCTGCTGGAGGCAATGGAGGGCTTCCTTTCCATTGGCCGCCAGGTCGAAGCCGACCTTCCACCTTCGGAAGTAGCGGGCCACCAAGAAGGAATTCGTACGGTTGTCCTCCACGATGAGCACCCGGCCAGTGCCGATGATGGGCAGCTCGCCGATACCTTGAGTAGTGTCGGCCGGAATCTCCCCCTCGGGCAGTACCACCTCAAACCAGAAGCGGGAGCCCTCGTTGGGGGTACTCTCCACCTGGATCTCACTGTCGAAATACTCAAGGATCCGCTGGCAGATCGACAGCCCGAGTCCGGATCCCCCGTACTTCTGGTGGATGTGCTGAGTGGCCTGACTGAAGGGTTCAAATAACTTTTCGAGGTGTTCGGGCTGGATGCCGATGCCGTCGTCGGCGACCGAAAAGCGGATGTGATGGCCGTGGTCGTTTTCGCCCAGGGACTCCACGGTGATGCGCACCTTGCCGCCCCGGGCGAACTTGGCCGCGTTGCCGATCAGGTTGGTGAGTACCTGGTTGAAGAGGGTGGGGTCGCCCACCAGTCCGCGGGGTACCCGGTCATCGATCTCGATGTGGTAAGCGGTGGTCTCATCCGCCCCGCCGAAGCGAAAGCTGTCGACGATGGAGTGCACCAGCCGGCGGGGGGAGAAGGGCTTGTGGGAAACCTTCAGTTCTCCGAGGCCGGATTTGGCCACCACGAGGATATTCTTGAACAGGGAAAGGAGGTGGTTGCCGGACTGGGCCAGGATCGACTGCAGCCGTCGCTGGTTGGCGTCCAGCTCGGTAACCCCCAACAGATCGGCCGTGCCGATGATGGCGTTGAGGGGCGTGAGTACCTCGTGGCTGATGGTGGACAGGAAGGTGGTTTTGGCCCGGTCTGAATTTTCGGCCCGCTTGCGGGCTTCCAGCAGTTCCCGTTCGTACTTCTTTCGGTCGGTGAAGTTGGTAACGATGATGCTGTTGAAGCGCGTGCGGCCGTCCGGGGCGAGGTGCTGGGTGGCCGACAGCAGTACGGGGAGCTTGCCACCATCCTGGCGCACCAGCGTCAGGTTAATCTCACGGACGCTGCCCTGGATGCCGAGTAGGGGGGCCAGGTGGGTGTCAAAGTAAATCGCCCCTCCGCGGTTCAGGATGTCCTGAAAGGTGCGTCGGGCGCCGCGAAATTCTTCCTCTTCGTAGCCCAGCCATTCCAGCAGGGTGTCGTTCACCACCAGCATCTGGCCGTCGGGATCGGTGATTACGTAGCCGCAGGGGGCGTTATCGACGAATTGGCGGGCGTGGTCCTCAATCGTTCGCGATGTCTCCGCACTTAGCGACGGGTTGAGGAAGTGCATGGTGAGCAAATTAGAGGAACGATTCGATGGAATCGACGATTTCATCCGGGGCGCTCAGGTGGGGGCAGTGGCCTGTAGCGTTTAAATACAGAATCTGAGAGTCGGGTATTTGTTCGACTGTGTACTGCCCGACCTCCACCCCGGCGATGCGGTCGTTGCGGCCCTGAAGCACGAGGGTAGGGACGCGGTACCCGGGCAGGTCCTCGCGGTTGTCGCTCAGGAAGGTAGCCTTGGCGAAAACGCCGGCCACGTCGGGGTGCATCCGGCAGAACGATTCCCGCAATTCCTCGGACAATTCCTCCCCGTTTTCCGGGCCCATGATCACCGGGGCCATGGCGCTCGACCAGCCGCGGTAATTGCTGTCGAGGCTCTCCAGCAGCTCCTCAATATCGTCGCGATCGAAGCCACCGCGGTAATTCCCGTCGTTCATATAGTGAGGGGAGGGGCCGATCATAACGTGCTTGCTGAAGCGGCCGGGCAACTTGTGACCCGCCAGTACCCCGATCATGCAACTTACCGAGTGGCTGACCAGGATGATGTTGTTGAGCTCCAACCCCTCGCAGATGCTGACCAGGTCGTCGGCGTAGCCGTCCAGGGCAGCGTAGCGATCCGGATCGAAGGGTTTTTGGGCGTCGCCCGCGCCCACGTAATCGAAGAGGACAACCCGGTAGCGGTCCTCAAAGTGGGGGGCCACGTGCCGCCACATCTGCTGGTCGCAACCGAAGCCGTGGGCAAATACGATGGGCTGCCCGTCGGGGACGCCACTTTCGTTGATGTTGTGGTCGACAATTACGGAAGACATATGGTGAGGCTTGGAAGTGTAACGTAGCTTGGGTCAACCCCTTTGCCGGGGCGGCCGCAAAGAAAACAAAGGCCGGATAAAGCGACCCGCCGTTCGGCACCCACAATAAACAATCCCCAATGGACTTTGTCTTTACCACCGCACAGAAATTTACCCCATGCCCCTGAAAATCGGCGACAAAGCGCCCGCCTTCCAGCTGTACTCCGACTCCCGCAGCCTGGTCCGCCTGGAAGACTACAGCGGCAGCCCGCTCGTGCTCCTGTTCTTTCCGCTGGCCTTTTCCAGCGTCTGCACCCAGGAATTATGCACCGTGCGGGATGCCCTGCCGGACTACGGCAAGCTGGACGCGGCGGTGGCGGCCGTCAGCGTGGACAGCCTCTACACCCTGGCGCAGTTTAAAGCCGGCCAGGGGCTGAACTTCCCCCTGCTCAGCGACTTCAATAAAGAAGTGAGCCGGCAGTATGGCTGCCTCTACGACACCTACGCCTTTGATATGCACGGCGTCAGCAAACGGGCGGCCTTTGTGCTGGATGGGGAGGGAATCGTCCGTTACGCGGAAGTCCTGGAATCGGCCGGCAAGCAACCCGATTATTCTGCTATCCGGGCAACTTTGGCGGCCCTCCAGTAGTTTTTTCCAGAATTAGCGCCTTGAACTTATGAGTATTTATGCATCCGGCCAGGAAGACGTCCTGTTAGACGAAGACATCAGCATCGGCACCGGGGAGCCGGCCGACCTGATCGTGTTCAACGACGATCACAACACCTTCGATTGGGTGATGCAGAGTTTTGTGGAGATCCTCGGCCACTCCTCCGAACAATCCGAACAGCTGGCCCTGATGATCCACCTGAAAGGGCGGGCCACCGTCAAATCAGCCGCCTTCAATGAACTGCGGCCCAAAAAGGAAGCCCTCTGCGACCGGGGCCTCAGCGCCGTGATTGAGGGCAAAGGCTAAATTAATGTCCTTCTACCGCCTCGACCCCCGGTTCCCGGAGTTGTTCCCCGATCCGTTGCGGTCGAACGGGGAAGGCCCCGCCTGCTTCGGCGGTGACCTGAGCCCCGAACGCCTCTTCAGCGCCTACCGCCTCGGTTATTTTCCGTGGTTCGCCGAAGGGGAGCCCATCCTGTGGTGGCATCCCGATCCCCGCTTCGTCCTCTTTCCGGAGGAGCTGAAGGTGAGCAAGAGCATGCGGCCCTATTTCAACCAGCAAAAGTACCGGGTGACCTACGACGAGCGCTTCCGCGAAGTGATGGAGGAGTGTCGCAAGATCTACCGCCCTGAACAGCGCGGCAGCTGGATCACCGACGACCTGATCGAAGGCTACGTGAGCCTGCACCGCATGGGCATCGCCCACAGCGTGGAAGTCTACGAAGGCGACGAACTGGTGGGGGGACTGTACGGACTGGCCCTCGGCAAGGTCTTCTTCGGGGAAAGCATGTACTTCAAGCGGCCCAACGCCAGCAAATTCGGCTTCATCAGCCTCGTCAAGCGTCTAAGGGAAAGGGGGTACCGCCTGGTAGATTGCCAGCAGGAAACCGGCCACCTGAAAAGCCTGGGGGCCAGGGCCATCCCCCGCACCGCATTCATCGACCATCTGGCGGAAATAGACGCCGAGGACACGGAGCGGGGGAAGTGGCAGCTATAGCCTGGTGACCCGGGGGGCTAGAACTTGCGCATCTCGCCGGGGCCTACGAACTGGTTCATTTCGTCGACGTTAGTGACGCGCATTTCCTCGCCGTCCCAGAGCAGCCGCGTACGTCCGCGGATCTCGTATTCGTCGGCGCTGCCGCCGGCCTTCGGGAAGCGGTACTCGTAGCCGCGCACGGCCAGATTGCCCATCAGGATGGTTTCGGTGAGAGGACCGGCCTTGCCGAGGTGGCTGCTGGGCTGGTAACCTTCCTTGATGCCGTTGATCCAGTCCATCTCGTGAGAAGTCTCCACGCGGGGCAGGGTCTCGGGTACGTTGATTTCCTCCATGCGGCTGGTGGGCAGCAGGCGGGGGTTCTGGCCGTAGGTGTTGGCCATCAGCTTGCCCTTGTCGCCAACCATGATGATGCCGCTGCCGCCGTCGCCCATCTGCTCGTCCACGCCGAGTTCTTCGGGGCGGCCGGGCAGGATTCCGCCGTCGGTCCAGATGAGTTCCACGGGTGGCTTCTCGCCGCGGGCGGGGAACTTCACGTGGATCTTCGCCGCCGGCGGGCAGGTCTCGGGGGTATAGTCCGGGTTCCAGTTCTGGCTGAAGACCTGCACCACGCTGGCCTCGGCGCTATCGGGGTAACCCAGGTCAAGGATGTAGAAGGGGGTATCCACGATGTGGCAACCCATATCGCCGAGGGCGCCGGTGCCGAAGTCCCAGTAACCCCGCCAGGCGAAGGGGTGGTAGGCGTTGTTGTGGGGGCGCATGGCGGCCGGTCCGAGCCAGAGGTTCCAATCAAAATCGGCGGGGATGGGGTCGGTACCCTGGGGCACGCGGCCACCCTGGGGCCAGATGGGGCGGTTGGTCCAGGCGTAGACGGTATGCACGTCGCCGATCAGGCCGGCCTCGTAAAGCTCCTGGGTGCGGCGGATGCCCTCGCCGCTGGCACCCTGGTTGCCCATCTGGGTGACGAGGTGGGGCTTGCTTTTGGCCATTTCGGTGAGCATCCGCACCTCGGCGATGGTGCGCGCCAGGGGTTTCTCGATGTAGACGTGCTTGTCGAGATTCATGGCGGCCAGGCCGGCAATGGCGTGGGTATGGTCGGGGGTGGTCACCACCACGGCGTCGAGGTCCTTGCCGTACTTCTCCAGCATCACCCGGAAGTCGCGGGTGTAGGAAGCCTTGGGATAGGCGGCGCGGGTTTCGGCGGCGCGGGAGTCGTCGACGTCACAAAGCGCGACGATGTTCTGGCTCGCAAGGTTTTTGAGGGTACTGGTGGCCTTGCCGCCGGCACCGATGGCACCGATGTTGACGGTATCCGAGGGGGCTTTGTAGCCCTTGCCTCCGAGGACGTGGCGGGGTACAATGGTGAAGGCAGCGGCTGCAGTAGCGGCCGTGCGAAGAAACTGCCGACGATTCGTCGGGATTGTCTTTTTGGGCATGATCGGGTGGTTAATAACGGCCAATATACATATTGGGAAGTTTCCCCATTTACCGGCAACCACCAATTTTTGTCTTATTACAGTCCCTCACGGCGTATAACACGGCACCCGCGCTCCGCCGCGAACCTTATGTACCGCCACGGGCTTACACCGAGCATATGGATCCGACTACCAAAATCAACATTCCGGAAAGCGAACTCGAGCGCATCGTCATCGTCGGCGGCGGCTTCGGTGGGCTGCAGATGGCCCGCAAACTGGTCAAGGCCAATTACCAGGTCGTCCTGATCGACCGCAACAACTACCATCAGTTCCAGCCCCTGTTTTACCAGGTGGCCATGGCGGGGCTGGAGCCGAGCAGCATTGTCTTCCCCTTCCGCAAGTTGTTCCAGGGGCGGGAGAACATCTTCATTCGCATGGCCGAGGTCACCCACGTCGATCCGGTAGCCCGTCAACTGCAAACCCCGCTGGGGCACTGCAACTACGACCACCTGATCGTGGCCACCGGTGCGGATACCAACTACTACGGCAATGAGGAACTGGCCCGGCGTACCCTGCCCATGAAGTCGGTGTCCGAAGCCCTCTACCTGCGCAACTCCATCCTCGACGACTACGAGGACGCCCTGACCACGCCTTCCTACGATGACCGCCAGGAGCTGGTCGACATCGTCATCGTGGGCGGCGGGGCCACCGGGGTGGAGCTGGCCGGCTCCCTCGCCGAGATGAAAAAACACGTCCTGCCAAAGGACTACCCGGAGCTCGACGTGGAAGCGGAGTTCGACATCTACCTGGTACAGTCGGGTGACGTCATCCTGAAGGGGATGAGCGCCAACAGCAGCGCAAAGGCCCTGAAGTACCTGGAGGACCTGGGGGTAAAGGTGCTGCTGAACAGCCGGGTGGAGTCATTCGACGGCAAGCAGGTGACCCTGGACGACGGTAGTACCATCGTCTCCCAGAAGGTGATCTGGGCTGCGGGCATCCGGGGTGAACCCCTGAAGGGACTGCCCCCGGAAAGCATCACCTACGGCAATCGGCTGGCGGTCGACCGCTTTAACCGGGTAAAGGGCACCGAAAACATCTACGCCATCGGCGACGTGGCCTATATGGAAGAACCTGCGTTCCCGAAGGGGCACCCCCAGGTGGCCCAGGTGGCCATTCAGATGGGCGAGCACCTCGCCCGCAACTTCCGCTACCGTCACCTGAGAGGGGAGGAGTGGGAGCCCTTCCACTACCGCGACAAGGGCAGCATGGCCACCATCGGCCGCGGCCGGGCGGTGGTCGATATCCCCAAGCCGGAGTTCCACTTCGGCGGCGTCATGGCCTGGCTGGTGTGGCTGGTGGTGCACCTGTTCGCCATCCTGGGGTCGCGCAACAAGGTGTTCGTCTTCCTGAACTGGGTGTACAACTACATCAACTACAACCAGAGCCTCCGGCTCATCATCCGGCCCCGGAAGGTACCGGCGGAGCGCACGCCCTAGTCCAGCCAGGCGATGGCCCGCTTGCGCTCTACGGTGGAGAAGGCCGCCAGGTCCAGGCCGGGCGTGAGCAGGTCGCTGAGTTTCACGCTGGTCTTGAGCCACGACTGGTCGCCGATGATGGCGACCCGCTCGAGGTCCTTGTACAGCTTCAGACTGGTCTTCAGGTCTTCCCAAAGCGTGCGGGCGTTGATGCCGTCGGTGCTGACGATCTCCAGCAGGATGCGGGCCCGGCCGTAGTGCTTCACCTTTTCCTCGACCAGCAGGTTGATCCGGTCGTAGTCGGCCTGGGTTAGCTTGCCCACGATGGCCAGCCCCAGCAGGCGGGGATCGCCGAGGTCTACCTCCTTGACGGCCGGCGGACGCTGGACATCCTCCTCCTCGCGGTCCTGCTGCAACCACTGGTGGGCAATCTCGCCCTCCTTCAGGCGAAAAGTCTTCACCTCCATGCGCGGGGTCAGCCAGTCGATGCCCTCACTGAGGGTAGAGAGCCAGCCGTGATCGGTCAGGATGGCGTATTTCTCCACCTTGTCCAGCAGCTCCTTCTTGGTCTTGATGGTGTTCCAGAAGGATTCGTAGCTCGAGAAACCGCTCACGTTCTTGATGTTGCCGAGCAGCCGCAGCCGGCCGTGGGTAAGCACCTTGGCCTCCACCGCCATGAGCAACTTGCGCATCCCTTCCTCGTCCACCTCGCCGTCGAGGGTGAAACCGAGCATGTTGTCCTGGGAAAGGGGGAAGATGGTAACCATATCGTTGCTTTTCTGGGTAAACTACGGTAAGTGGGCTTAGGATTACCACCTTTCCAATTTATCGACGAGCCGCCCCCTGCGGTCGATGTGGAAAAGCAAACGGCTTATTTCGGAACCTCTGGTGAGTTCCGTCAGTTAGACCAACAATTGTAGGAAATTCTCAAATGTCGGCACTTCCGGCGGTCGAGGAATCCAGCTTTTGCCCCGCCCCCTCATCCCCGGAACAGCCCCAGAACCATGAAAATTGCCGTCATTGCTCACCTCAAGTTTCCCATCTCCGAACCCTTCCACGGAGGACTGGAAATGCACACCCACGCCCTGGTCCAGCAGCTGATGGCCCGGGGGCACGAGGTGACCCTTTTCGCCCTGCCCGACTCCGATCCCAACTTCCGCACCATCGCACCGCCGCTGCAGGCCACCGACCAGCTGGACGATGCGAAGCGGTTCCGGGAGGAGCCGGTATTCGGGCGGGACTTCATCAATAAGTTCTACGCCTACTCCGCCGTCCTGCGCAAGATCGGCCAGGAGCCCTTCGACCTCGTCCACAACAACAGCCTGCACTACCTGCCGCTGGCCCTGGGGCACACCCTGCACTGCCCCATGGTGACTACCCTCCACTGCCCGCCCTTCGAATCCCTGCGGGCCGGGGTGATCCTCGCGAGTCCCTACGCCGGCAACCACTTCGTGGCCGTCAGCCAGAGCCTGGGGCGGGAGTGGGCCCCCGACCTGCAGCAATACTCCGTCATCCCCAACGGCATCGCGGTGGACGGCTGGGCCTTTTCCCCGGCGGCTACGGAGCGGACGGCCTTCTGGTTCGGCCGGATCTGCCCGGAGAAGGGTCCGGAGTACGCCATTCGCGCAGCCCGGCTTGCGGGATTCCGCCTGCGGCTGGCGGGTTCCATTTACGATCAGGACTACTTCGACCGTACCATCGCCCCGGAACTGGGAGGCGACGTCGAATACATCGGCCACCTGAACCACGCCGAGGTTTGCCGGGAAGCCGGCCGGGCCGCGGTGGGCCTGTTCACCTCCGTATGGGAGGAGCCCTTCGGACTGGTGCTGCCCGAGCTGCTGGCTTGCGGTACCCCGGTAGCGGCCTTCGACAGTGGAGCGGCGCGGGAGATCCTCGACGAGCGCTCCGGCATAATTGTCCCCAAATGCGACGTTGCCGCCCTGGCGGACGCCTTGCCCAAGGCAGCCGCCCTCAACCGCGCCCACTGCCGGCAGCGGGTGGACCACCACTTCACCTTCGACCAGATGATCGACCGCTACGAAGCGCTGTACCACCAGTTGGTGCCCGGTTTGTATTCCACTACCGCCCACCGAAGCCCGTCCGTCAGTGTCGCCTGATCCCGTAGCCTTTTACGTTCACCACCATGGCTCGGGCCACGCCACCCGCACCCGGGTACTGGCAGCGGCCCTCCCGTCGGAGGTACCCGTCCACGTCTTTACCTCCGCCCCGGAGCGGTTCAAGGGGTGGGAGAGGGGTACCGTACACACCCTGCCGCCGGACGTGGCTCCCGACCGGGATCCGGCCCGGGACCTGCTCGAAGACCAGGTGCTGCACTACGCCCCCGTGGAGGTCCCCGACGTTTCCCGGCGCATGGCGCTAATCGCCAATTGGATCGCGGAACACCGCCCGGCCTGGTTCATCGTCGACCTGTCGGTGGAGGTAGCCCTCTTTGTCCGCCTCTGCGGGGTGAGGGTAGCGCTGGTGCGGCTGCACGGCCACCGGGATGACCTGGCCCACCGGGGGGCTTTCGGTCTGGCGGACCGTCTCCTGGCCCCCTTTCCGGCGGAACTGGAGGATGCCCATACGCCCGCCTGGGTCCGGGGCAAGACAACCTACCTCGGGGCCTTCAGTCGCTACGACCACCGCACGGAGGATCGCCTCAGCTGCCGGCAATTGCTGGGGTTGCCGCCGGACGCGCGCATCGCTACCGTCATCAACGGCAGGGGCGGCGGCGCGCGGGTGCCGAGCGAGTGGGCGAAAATCGCCGCGGCCGTACCGGACTGGCTGTTCCTGCTGGTGGGGGAGGTGGACCCGGATTCCGCGACCGGTCCCGGGAACCTGCGCGCCGCCGGCCGACAGTCGGATACCTTCCCCTGGCTGCGGGCGGCCGACGTGGTAGTGGGCAGCGGCGGCACGAATACCATGTTCGAGATCGGTGCCGCCCGGGTGCCTTACCTCAGCCTGCCCGAACCCCGTCCCTTCGACGAACAGCACTGCAAGATGGAAGCGCTGCAGCGCCATGGGCTGACCCGGATCGTGCCCCCCGGCCTGCCCCCCGCTGCCTGGCGGGAATGGCTGGAAGCGGCCCGCGAACAGGAGGTCAAGGGGTGGGATGACCTCTTCGCCAGCCCGCCGCTGTCGGCCATCCTGAAAGAACTGCTGGTCCGCCCCCGGTAAGTATCGCCGTTTCCTTGCTTACCTTTGCCCATTGCAAAATAGCGCAAAGAACGACCGTGGCCCGACCAAAGATTACGATACAAATGGACAAGCGAGGAATTGACGAGGATCCCGATATGCTGCCCTTCCTGGGATTGGAGGACGGCGACGAGGAGCTGGTAGACGGCGATACCCCGAGCCCCATCCCCATTCTGGCCCTGAAGAACGCCGTCCTGTTTCCCACCATCGTCACGCCGATCAACATCGGACGTGACCGCTCCATCAACGCCGTGAACAAGGCCGCGGAAAGCAACCGGCTGGTGGCGGTCTTCGCCCAGCGCGACCTCAATGTGGAAGAACCCGAGGTGAAAGACCTCTACGAAGTGGGTACCCTGGCCCGCATCCTAAAAATGCTGCGCATGCCCGACGGCAGCCTCACCGCCGTGCTGCGGGGCGGGCAGCGGGTGCGCCGCACCTCCATCACCCAGGAAACCCCCTACATGGCCGGCACCATCGAGCCGCTGGAGTACGGGGAGCCGACCGAGGAAATGACCTTCCAGGCCACCGTCGACAGCATCCGCGACATGGCGGTGCGGGCCGTGGAGCTGAGTCCCAACATCCCCACCGAAGCGCGGGTGATGCTGGACAACATCAACCGGCCCAGCCAGCTGCTGAACTTCATCGCCAGCAACCTCAACGCCGAGATGAAGGCCAAGCAGCAGTTGCTGGAGACCAACGACCTGGCCAAAAAGGCCGAAGGCGTGCTGAATGAACTCCGGCGCGAGCTCCACATCCTGGAACTGCGCGACCAGATCGAGAACAAGACCCGCGGCGACATCGAGCAGCAGCAGCGGCAGTACTTCCTGAACCAGCAGATCAAGGCCATCCAGGACGAGCTGGGCGAAAACCCCAACGACCAGCAAATCAGCGAACTCGAGGCCCGCGCCGAAAAGAAGCAGTGGCCCAAGGAAGTGGCCCAGACCTTCGACCGCGAACTGGTGCGCCTCAAAAGGATGAACCCTCAGGTGGCCGAGTTCAGCGTGCAACTTTCCTACCTGGAAATGCTGCTCGACCTGCCCTGGCAGGAATACACCGAAGACAACTTTGACCTGAAGTCGGTCGCCCAGGTGCTCGACAACGACCACTACGGGCTGGAAAAGATCAAGGACCGCATCCTGGGCCACCTGGCCGTGCTGAAACTGAAGGGCGACATGACCGCCCCCATCCTGATGCTGCTGGGCCCTCCGGGGGTCGGCAAGACGAGCCTGGGCAAAAGCATCGCCCACGCCCTCGGCCGCAAGTTCGTCCGCATCAGCCTCGGCGGCCTCCACGACGAAAGCGAGATCCGCGGCCACCGCAAGACCTACATCGGCGCCATGCCGGGCCGTATCGTACAGTCGCTCCGCAAGGTGGGCAGCGCGAACCCCGTCTTCATCCTGGACGAGATCGACAAGATCGGACAGAGCCACCGCGGCGACCCCTCCTCGGCCCTGCTGGAGGTGCTGGACCCCGAGCAGAATTCGACCTTCCACGACAACTACCTCGACCTGGACGTGGACCTGAGCAAGGTGCTCTTCATCGCTACGGCCAACAGCCTGCAGTCCATCCAGCCGGCCCTGCGCGACCGGATGGAGATCATCCGCCTCAGCGGCTACTCCACCGAGGAGAAACTGGAAATCGCCAAGCGCCACCTAGTACCGAAGCAGCGGGAAGCCCACGGCCTGAAGGCCCGTCAGGTGAAGATCCCCGTCACCACCCTCCGGGAGGTGATCGACGGCTACACCCGCGAAAGCGGCGTACGCTCCCTGGACCGGCAGATCGCCGGCCTGATGCGCCACGCCGCCAAGGGCATAGCCATGGAAGGGGAGGAAACGGTCAAGATCGACAAGGGCAGCCTGGAGGACGTACTCGGGCCCCGGATCTTCGAGCGGGAGCCCTATCGCGTGGGCAACCAGCCCGGCATCGCCATCGGCCTGGCCTGGACCCAGGTGGGCGGCGAAATCCTCTTCGTGGAAGCCAGCCTGAGCCCCGGCAAGGGCAGCCTGCAGCAGACCGGCAACCTGGGTACCGTGATGAAGGAAAGCGCCACCACGGCCCGTTCCTACCTGCGGGCCAACGCCGCGGCCATCGGCATCGAGCAGGAGGCGCTGAAGTCGCAGGACCTCCACCTCCACGTTCCGGAGGGCGCCACGCCCAAGGACGGTCCCAGCGCGGGCATCACCATGCTCACCGCCATGGCCAGCGCCTTCACCAACCGCCCCATCCGGCCCTACTTGGCCATGTCCGGCGAGATCACCCTGCGGGGCCGCGTCCTGCCCGTCGGCGGCATCAAGGAGAAACTGCTGGCCGCCCGCCGCGCCGGCATGAAGCAGGTCATCCTGAGCCGCTCCAACGAACGCCACGTCCGCGAAGTGGAGGAGCGCTACCTGAAGGGGCTGGAAGTCAGCTACGTAGACAATATGCTGGAAGTGCTGGAACTGGCCCTGATGCCGGCCGAAGACGACAACTCCCGCGATAAATAATTCGTTAACATCTGCGAGGCACCCAACCCCGGCCGCCACCGGGGCGTCCTTTATCGCGACTCACGTTCCCCCCGCTTATGAAGTACCTGTTCTTTCTCCTGCTCTGTTTTGGCTTCTCGACGGCGGCCCGCGCCCAGTTGGTCGACCAACACGGTGAGCCGCTGGTACAGTTCTCGGGGATGGTGCTCGACGGGACCAACAGCCAGTTGCAGCCCGTGCCCTACGCCACCGTACTGATCAAGAACGACGGCCGCGGCACCTACGCCAACCTGGAAGGGTTCTTCAGCATCGTGGCCCACAAGGGGGATACCATACTGTTCAGTGCCCTGGGCTATGACGACGTGGAGTTCGTCATCGACCCGGAACTGGAGGACGACAAGTACAGCCTGGTGCAGCTCATGACCTACAACGCCATCGACCTGCCCGAGGCCGTGGTCTTCCCCTGGCCCAGCCGCGAGCACTTCAAACTGGAATTCCTGGCCATGGACGTCACCCCCGAGCTCCAGACCCGCGCCTCCGAGAACCTCTCGGCCGACAAGCTGGAACGGCTGCAGGAAACCGTACCCCGGTCCGGCGCCGAGAACAGCAGCTACTACCTGCGGCAGCAGGCCCGGCAGACCTACTACATCGGCCAGAAGCCCCCCATGAACATCTTCAGCCCCATCGCCTGGAAGCAGTTCTTCGACGGCTGGAAGCGGGGCGATTTCAAGCGCAAGGACGACTAGCCCGGCGCCCAGCAACCTCTGCCCGCGGCCCGCTGTTAGCTAGCCATGCCACCAGTAAAAAGCCGCGGCGGAACTGCAGAGGAAAGGACCTGGCGTGACCAGCTCACGGCCCTCCGGAACATTCCCCCCTTCTTCCGGCTGATCTGGAAAACGAGCCCCTCGCTGACGGTGACCAACATCGTCCTGCGGGTGCTGCAAGCGGCCCTGCCTACGGCGATCCTCTACGTCGGCAAACTCATCATCGATGAAGTGCTGCTCATCATCGACGGCACCGGCAGTACCACCTTCCTGTGGAAGATGATCGCCCTGGAGCTCGTCCTGGCCCTGGCCTCCGACCTGCTCAGTCGCGGCATTAGCCTCGTCGATAGCCTGCTGGGGGACCTGTACACCAACCAGACCAGCGTCGACCTGATGCGCCACGCGGCCATCCTCGACCTCTACCACTTCGAAGATTCGGAGTTCTACGACAAGATGGAACGCGCCCGCCGACAAACCACCGGCCGGTCCACCCTGATCTCCCAGCTGCTGGCCCAGTTCCAGAGTACGGTTACCCTGGTCGTGCTCGGCGTCAGCGTGGCCGCCTTCAACCCCTGGCTGATCCTGCTGCTGGTGGTGGCCGTCATCCCCAGTTTCGTGCAGGAGAACTACTTCAACCAGCAGGTGTACAGCCTCACCCGCAGCTGGACGCCCGAGCGCCGCGAACTCGACTACCTGCGCTACATCGGCGCCAGCGACATCACCGCCAAGGAGGTGAAGATCTTCGGGCTGGCGGATTTCATCACGGAGCGGTTCCGGGAACTGTCGATGAAGTACTACCACGTCAACCGCAAGCTGGCCATCCGCCGGGCGGGGTGGGGGGCTTTCTTCAGCGCCGTGAGTTCGCTTACCTACTACGGCGCCTACGTGCTCATCATCTTCCAGACCATC
Source organism: Neolewinella marina (assembly GCF_002631205.1). Classification (GTDB taxonomy): domain Bacteria; phylum Bacteroidota; class Bacteroidia; order Chitinophagales; family Saprospiraceae; genus Neolewinella; species Neolewinella marina. The sequence goes on along the minus strand of NZ_PDLO01000002.1, from coordinate 32,153 downwards.
AACGGCATCATCACGGTGGGGTCGCTGACCTTCCTGGCCGGAGCCTTCCGCCGCATGCAGACCGGGCTACAGACCATCCTTTCCCGCTTTGCCACCATCGGCGAGAATGCCCTTTACCTCCAGGACCTTTTCGACTTCTTCGCCATCCGGCCCAACATCGCCGACCGCAAGGGGGCTATCCCCTTCCCGGAAACCGTCAGGGAGGGCTGGGAATTTCAGAACGTCAGCTTCAAGTACCCCAACAGCGAGAACTACGCCATCCGCAACCTTTCCTTCCGCCTGCCCGCCGGGGAAAAGGTGGCCCTGGTAGGGGAGAATGGTGCCGGTAAAACCACCCTGGTGAAGCTGCTGGCCCGACTGTACGAACCCTCCGAAGGCCGCATCCTGCTCGACGGCCGCGACCTGCGGGAGTACGAGATCTCTTCGCTGCGGGATAACGTGGGCGTCATCTTCCAGGACTTCTTCCGCTACCAGATGACCGCCCGGGAAAACATCGTCGTCGGCCGCGTGGAGGAGAGCGACAACGAGGACCGCATCACCGACAGCGCCCGCAAATCCCTCGCCGAAGAGGTGGTGGAATCCCTCCCCGATGGTTACAACCAGCTGCTGGGCCGCCGCTTCGCCAACTCCGTCGACCTCAGTGGCGGACAGTGGCAGAAGATCGCCCTGGCCCGTGCCTACATGCGCGACGCCCAGTTGCTCATCCTCGATGAGCCCACCAGCGCCCTCGACGCCCGCGCCGAATATGAGGTGTTCCAGCGCTTCACCGCCCTCATCCAGGGCAAGACCGCCGTCCTGATCAGCCACCGCTTCAGCACCGTCCGCATGGCCGACCACATCCTCTTCCTCGAGTACGGCGGACTGGTAGAAGAAGGCAGCCACGAAGAACTCATCGCCCTCGGAGGACGCTACGCCGAGCTCTTCGACCTGCAGGCCGCCGGCTACCGCTAATGTGTACAGTACGTCAGTCCAACAGTGCGATATAGCTACGGTACCCTTAGGGCAGCGCGATAATTGTTTTTCATTTAGTTGGGGTGCATTATGATCAGGCAATAGAATGACAGAGGCACTGCCCTGGAATACTACCTACTGAAAGACTACCATACTGCCGTACTACTATACTGCGATACTGCCGTACTAGATTACCGCTTCTTCTTATTAATCTGAAAAGCAGCAGAGATCAGACTAAGGTGGGAAAAGGCCTGCGGGAAATTCCCCAGTTGCTCCCCGTGCAGTCCGATTTCCTCGCTGAGCAGTCCCAGGTGATTGGCGTAGCCCAGCATCTTTTCGAAGACGACCGTAGCCTTGTCGAGCTGTCCGATGCGCGCCAGGCATTCCACGTACCAGAATGAGCAAATGGCAAAGGCCCCCTCGTCGCCCTCCAGCCCGTCCGCCGCCCCGTGCTCGAGCTTGTAGCGGAAGATCAGTACGTCGGCCGATAGGTTCTCCTCAATGGCGTTGAAGGTGCTGATCCACCGGGGTTCCTGGCTGCTCACGAAGCGCAGCAGGGGCATCAGCAGGGCGCTGGCGTCGAGCACGTCGCTGCCCTTGTACTGCACGTAGGCCTGGAGGTCCTCGTTCCAGTAGCCGTCGTAGATCTCGGCGTAGATATCGTCGCGGACCTTGCGCCACTCCTCGTAGGGGCAGGGCAGGCTGCGGTCGTCGGCGATCTTCATGGCGCGGTCGATGGCTACCCAGCAGCAGACGGCTGAGTGGAGGAAGCGCTGCTTGCCGCTGCGGACTTCCCAGATGCCGTGGTCCTTGTCGTGCCAGTGCTCTACCACGTACTCCACCAGTACCACGATCGACTGCCAGAAGGCGTGGGTGATGCTGCCGCCGGCCTTGTTGTAGAGGTAGATGGTATCGATGAGCTCGCCGTAGATGTCGAGCTGCTTCTGGTTGTAGGCCCCGTTGCCGATCCGCACCGGCCGGCTGCCGTGGTAGCCCTCCAGGTGTTCCAGCGTCTCCTCCTCCAGATTTGTCTCCCCGTCCACGGCGTACATCAGCTGCAGGTGGTGCATGCACTTGTCGCGGATCCAGTCCATGAATTGCTCCGCCTCATGGGTATAGCCCAGCCGCAGAAAGGCGTACATGGTGAAGGCCGCATCGCGGATCCAGGTGTAGCGGTAGTCCCAGTTCCGGGGGCCGCCCATCTTTTCCGGGAGCCCGAAGGTGGCCGCCGCGATGGTGCTGCCATAACGGGCGGAGGTCAGCAACTTCAGCGCCAGGGCGGACCGCAGCACGGCTTCTCGCCATACGCCGTCGTAGTGGCATTTGGCCGACCAGTCCGTCCAGTACCTGCGGCACTCGTTAAAGCAATTCATCCAGTCCAGGTCGAAGTCGATGCCCTCCTCCAGGGTCAGGATGAAGTCGATGTTGTCGTCCTGGTGGAGGTCGATGATGCCGCTCAGGCCCTCATCCGTAATTTCCAGGTCCAGGTCGCAGAGCAGCAGCATCGTGGGTTGCTTCCCCTCCGGGTCGCGCAGTCGGTAGCCGCGCCCGCCGGGGTTCTTTTCGGCGATGACGCCCGCCTTGCCGTAGTTGTAGCGGGGGGCCACCTTCACCCGAACGCGGTGGTGACCGTAGACGCCCTTGAGGCGGCGGAAGACCGCGAAGTCCCGCTCCCCCTCCACGATGGGCATGAAGTCGGTAAGCTCGGCGATTCCGTCTTCGCCCAGGAAGCGGGTGATCAGGATATTGGTGCCCGGCAGGTAAAGTTGTTTGTTCTGTACGCCCTCGGTCACGCATTCAAAGGCGAAGAAGCCCCCCTTGTCGGCGTCCAGGATGCGGCCGAATACCGTAGGCGAGTCGAAACGCGGCAGGCACATGAAGTCGATGCTGCCCGTCACGCTCACCAGGGCCGTGGTGTGGAGGTTGCCGATGATGCCGTGCTCGGCGATGGGGAGGTAGCGGTCCGGGTAGGTAAAGGGGGAGGAGCTCATTGACTGCTTCAACGGCGAATTCCCCGGGGGGTTTAGAAATCGGGGCGCCGGAGCGCGGGTGCCGGAATTCCAGGAGGAAAGCCCCCGGCGGCCGGCCTCCTCCGCCGGACCCCGGCACCGGCGCGCCGCCGCCCGAACTACGGAAAATAACGTTTTGTTAAGTGTGTACGACAAGCGCGGCTTGGGGGGAGGCGCGTCTAGCGGGTGTCCATACAGTGAAAGTATTCCCTTAAGACCAGTCCATCCGATGAAAACCATATACCTCAGCCTGCTCGCCGCGCTACTGTCGCTGCCGCCCGCCCTGACGGGCCAGGGATTCAACTCCTTCGGCCAGAATAAACCGAACTACGAAAACTTCGAGTACGACGTCTACCAGTCGCCCAACTTCGAGCTCTATACCTACATCGACAACGAAGAGTGGCTGAAGAACTTCCTCAACGACAGTGAGGAGTGGTACCGGGTGCACCAGCTGGTGCTGAAGGATACCATCGACTTCAGGAACCCGATGATCATCTACGCGAACCACGCGGACTTCCAGCAGACCAACGCCATCAGCGGCCCCATCGGGTCGGGCACCGGCGGGGTCACCGAAGCCTTCAAGAACCGCGTCATCCTGCCCGTGGCCCATACCAACGCCCAGACCCACCACGTACTGGGCCACGAGCTGGTCCACGCCTTCCAGTACGATATGGTGATCCGGGGCGACAGCACCAGCCTGCGCGACCTGCAGAAGCTGCCCCTGTGGATGGTGGAGGGACTAGCCGAATACCTCAGCATCGGCTCCGTGGACCCCTTCACTGCCATGTGGATGCGCGACGCCGTGCTGAACGACGACGTGCCCAGCCTGAAGGACCTGAGCCGCGGCCGCTACTTTCCCTACCGCTACGGCCAGGCCTTCTGGTCGTTCGTCACCGGCCTGCACGGCGATGACGTGATCAACCCCTACTTCCGGGCCACCGCCAAGTGGGGACTGGAGCGGGCCACCGAACTGGTGCTGGGCTACGAATTCGACGACTTCAGCAAGCTCTGGGAAGACGCCCTGCGCAAGACCTACGCCGAGCAGATCGGCGACGCCAAGACCGACCGCTTCGTGGGCAAGGAACTGGTGGGCCCCGGCAACAACGGCGGCCGCATCAACGTCTCGCCCGAGATCAGCCCGAACGGCAAGTACATGATCTACCTCTCGGAGCAGGACCTGTTCAGCATCGACCTCTTCCTGGCCGACGCCCGCACCGGAGAGAAGATCCGCAAGATTCGCACCTCCTCCCTGAAGAGCCACGTCGACGAGATCAGCTACATTGAGAACAGCGGTACCTGGAGCCCCGACAGCAAGCAGTTCGCCTACGTGGCCGTGAGCAAGGGACAGAATATCCTGGTCATCGCCGACGTGGAAAGCGGCAAGGCTGAGCGGGAGATCCGCGTGGAGGACCTGCCTGCCTTCACCTTCCCGAGCTGGTCGCCCGACGGGGAATCCATTGTGGTATCCGGACTGGTGGAAGGTCAGACCGACCTCTTCGCCATCAACGTGCGCAGCGGCCGGGCCACTCAGCTGACCAACGACATCTACAGCGAGATTCACCCCAGCTGGTCGGCCGACGGCCAGACGATCTACTTCAGCACCGACGCCCGTGGCATGCAGCTGAAGGAGCGCCCCCACGGGGCCCTGCGCTTCAACCTGGCCGCCCTGGACGTGGCTTCCCGCGAGAGCCGCGAGATCAAGGTCTTCCCCGGCGCCGATAACCTGAACCCCGTAGAGGGAGCCGACGGCAAGCTGTACTTCCTGAGCAACCGCGACGGCTTCCGCAACATCTACCGCTACGATCCGGCTACGGATGGCGTGGAGCAGATGACCGACCTGCTCACCGGCGTATCGGGCATCACCCACTACGCGCCGGCCATGAGCATCGACCGCAGCAACAACCGGCTGATCTACACCTACTTCAACCAGAACGGCTACAAGCTTTACGGCACCATGGTCAAGAACATGGAGGCCAAGCCCGTGAGCAAGGACTCCGTCGACCTGACCCCGGCCACCCTGCCGCGGCTCAACCGCCGCGCCGCCCTGATCGTGGACGAGCTGCTGACCAACATGGACAAGGAGGACGTGATCGCGCTGTCCGACATCACCCGCCAGGAGTACAAGCCCAAGTTCAAGCTCGACTACGCCAGCGGCGGCGCCGGAGCGGGAGTGGGTGCCAACCAGGTATTCGGCACCACCTCCGGACTGGCCGGCGGCGTGCAGTTGCTCTTCAGCGACATCCTCGGCAACAACCAGCTGTTCACCTCTTTGAGCATGAACGGCGAGATCTCCGACTTCGGCGGCAGCGTAGCCTGGGTGAACCGCAAGACGCGGCTCAACTACGGCTTCAGCCTGAGCCGCATCCCGTACCGGAATTTCGGGACCATCGCCCCCTTCATGGATTCCCTGCAGGTGAGTGAAGACCAATACGTCAACCTCATCAACGCCCCCTACATCATCAGCCGCCTGTACCAGAACCAGGTGGGGGCCTTTGCCTCCCTGCCGTTCAATACCAACCTGCGGCTGGAGGGCAGTGTAAGCGCCAGCCACTACAACAACCGGGTGGACGAATACGCACGCTACTTCAACCCCGTGACCGGCTTTCCCATCAATGCCCCCGTACAGCCCGAGCGTCGCCGCGATCTGGAGAGTGAAAGCTTCAGTCTGGTGAACGGCGGTCTGGCCCTGGTGGGCGACAATGCCGACTTCGGCCTAACCGCCCCGATCCGTGGCCACCGCTTCCGCCTGGGGGCCGACCAGTACCTCGGGGAGTTCAACTTCACCGCGGTGAACGCCGACTACCGCCGCTACCTCTGGTTCGGCAAGGGTGCCCTGGCCTTCCGCAGCCTCCACTACGGTCGCTACGGTCAGGGGGGTAATGACCTCTTCCCCCTCTACGTGGGCAGCCCCTGGTACATGCGCGGCCTCAGCGCCAACAAGGCGGTGAGCGCCCTGGACGCCGCCGGCCGGAACATCAACGAGCTGATCGGCAGCAAGCTGCTGATCACCAACCTGGAACTCCGCATCCCCTTCACCGGCCCCGAGCAGCTGGCCCTCATTAAGTCGAAGTTCCTGTTCAGCGACCTGAACCTGTTCATCGACGGTGGACTGGCCTTCACCGAGTTCAGCCAGTTCAGCGGTCCGCAGTATACCCTGGACAAGGACGGGGAGATCATCGTCAACCCCGCCACCGGCGAGCCCTTCGTGGTGCGGCCCGGGGTGCAGCCCATCTTCACCGCCGGGGTGAGTACGCGGGTCAACGTCTTCGGACAGATCGTCGTCGAACCCTACCTGGCCCGCCCGCTGATCCAGGGCGGCAGCTGGAACTTCGGCGTGAACCTCCTGCCGGGCTGGTAAGATGCCCGATCCAGCGGATGGCCAAACAAGCCGCCGGCTTCCCCAGGGGAGCCGGCGGCTTGTCATTTGGGGTAGGGACGGATCGCTGACGGCAGGATTTCCGGGCTGGTGTATCTTGCTGAAGCCACCAACCCCTTCCCCTTTGTTCCGGCACCTCCTGCTTCCCTTCTGCTGCTTCTTATTGCTCACTACCGGCTGTCAACCGGGCACCGTACCGGCATCCGACCCTTCCGGACCAGCCACCTCCGGTAACCCTATTTTCCCGGGCTGGTACGCCGACCCCGAAGCGGTGATCTTCGGTGATGAGTACTGGATCTTCCCGACCTATTCAGCGGACTACGACCAGCAGCTCCACCTAGACGCCTTTTCCTCTCCCGACCTGGTCAACTGGACCAGGCACGACCGGATTCTGGATACCTCCATAGTACCCTGGGTCCGGCAGGCCATGTGGGCACCCGCGGCCATCGAGAAGGACGGCCGCTACTACCTTTTCTTCGCTGGTAATGATGTGCAGCGGCCGAGCCGGCCGGGCTGGGACCCCGACAACGACATCAACCACCACGGCGGCATCGGCGTGGCCGTAGCGGACCACCCCGCCGGCCCCTACCGCGACCACGTGGGCGGGCCCCTGCTCGACACCTTCTACCACGACGCCCAGCCCATTGACCAGTTTGTCTACCGTGGTGAAGATGGTGCCCATTACTTCTACTACGGCGGCTGGGGGCACTGCAACGTGGGCCGGCTGAACGAGGACTTCACCGGCTTTCTGCCCTGGGACGACGGACAGCTCTTCCACGACATCACGCCGGAGAACTACGTCGAAGGCCCCTTCCTCTTCCGGCGAAACGGCATCTACTACCTCATGTGGTCGGAAGGGGGATGGACGAATGCCACCTACAAGGTCGCCTACGGGATGGCGGATTCTCCCCTGGGGCCCTTCCCCCGGCAGGGCACTATCCTGGAGGCGGATACCACCATCGCTACCGGGGCGGGGCACAACAGCGTGATCCGCGTACCGGAGACCGACGACTGGTACATGGTGTACCACCGCCGGCCCATTCCCAACGAAGACCGCGATCACCGTGTCACCTGCATCGACCGGATGTACTTCAACGAGGACGGCACCATCCGTCCGGTGCAGATGACCTTCACCGGAGTGGAGGCCCGCCCGCTGTCGCAGGAGCAGTGACGACCCTCCCCAAATCTGCCAGCAACATTTGCCACGGCCGGGAACTATGCCGCGCCGGCACTGGTTGCATATGCCAAATTATCCCGCTGGATTCTATGAAACCTTGCACCCGCGTACCCGCCCTCCTGCTCCTCCTCGTGCTGCTTGTCGCCTGCGATAACCGCGACCCGAACGACTACCTGCCGGCGAACCGGATCAGTGGGGAAGCCATGGGCAGTTATTACCGGATCACCTACCTGGGCGACCGCGTCGGCGGGCTGCAGGAGAGCGTCGACAGCCTGCTGGAAGCCTACAATCTGGAACTTTCACCCTGGGAAGAGGAGAGCACGATTACCCGCTTCAACCGCAGCGACACTGGGGTGACGCTCGCCGGCACCCACCACTTCGTTCCCAACCTCGAACTGGCGGCGGAGGTGGTCCGGGCCACCGAAGGTGCCTACGACCCCACGGTAGCCCCCCTGGTCACGTACTGGGGGTTCGGGACGGCCGACAAGCGGAAGACTACCGTGGTCGATACCGCCGAACTGAACGCCATCCGCAAGCTGGTAGGCTTTGAACTGATCCGCTACGACAGCGGGTTCCTCCACAAGGAACTGCCCGGGGTAGCCCTGGACCTGAATGCCAGCGCGAAGGGCTACGGCGTCGACCTCATCAGTGAGCTGCTCACGGAGCTGGGGCGGCCCAATCACCTCATCGACATCGGCGGAGAAATGCGGGCCGGGGGGACCAAGAACGGCCGCCCTTGGACGGTGGCCATCCGGCTGCCCGAAGAGGATGCCCGCCAGGTGGCCGCCGCCGGAACCCTGCCCCTGGAGAATGGCCGGGCCATCGCTACCAGCGGTAACTACCTGAATTACTACAAGGTGGACGGGGAAACCTACAGTCACACCATCAACCCCCGCACCGGATACGTGGAACGCAACCGCCTGCTCAGCGCCAGTATCCTGGCCGACGATTGCGCCACGGCCGACGCCTACGCCACGGCCTGTATGGTGCTGGGCCCCGATCGCGCCCTTCAACTGATCGAGCAGCATCCGGAAATGGACGGGTATTTCCTGGTGCGAGGCACGAACGACTCATTGGAGATCCGGGCCACGGCCGGACTGCGGGAAAAGTTAGAGGAAGGCTAGGAGAGCAATTCCAGAACAATACCCCCCGAAAAGCAGAAGGCACGCCTGACCAAAGTCGGCGTGCCTTCTGCATGTAGCGGGGCGGGGTTTTACACCCGTACGATCCAGCCGTGGGGGTCTTCGACCTTGCCGGCGCGCAGTCCGTCGATGTAGCGCTTCAGCATGGGCCCGATCTTGCGGCCCTCGACGGGGGGCAGGGTCATGAGCTTATCCTTGTACTGCAGTTCGGAAACGTGGCTGACCACGGCGGCCGTACCGGCGCCAAACATTTCCTGCAGGGTGCCGGCCTCGGAAGCGGCGACCACTTCGTCGATCTCGATCACCCGCTCGGTAACGGGGATGCCCCGGTCCTTGAGAATCTGGATAAACATCTTGCGGGTGATGCCCTTCAGGATCGCTCCGTCGGTGGCAGGGGTGATCACCTCTCCGTCGATGACGAAGAAGATGTTCATGGTGCCTACCTCCTGGATCTGCTTGCGGTTGGGGCCACCCATCCAGACGACCTGATCGAAACCGCGCTGCTGGGCCAGGTGGGCGGGCAGCAGGGAACCGGCGTAGTTGCCGGCGGCCTTGGCCTCTCCGGTGCCGCCGGGGACGGCGCGGACGTACTCCTGCTCCACCACCAGTCGTACCGGCTTGGCGTAGTAGGGGCCTACGGGGGCAGTGAATACACAGAAACGGTAGGATTCACTGGGCCGCACGCCGATGAACTCATCGGTGGCGTACATATAGGGGCGGAGGTACAGGGCACTGCCCTCGGTGGGTGGGATCCAGTCCTTGTCCAGGGCCACCAGCTGGCTGATGGCTTCGACGAAGCGGTCCTCGGGGAACTCGGCCATCATCATGCGGCGGGCACTGGCGTTGATGCGCTTGGCGTGCTCGTCGGGACGCAGCAGCAGGGGGGTGCCGTCCTCGTGGAGGCTGGCCTTCATGCCCTCGAATACGGCCTGGCCGTAGTGGAGCACCATGCTGGCGGGGTGCATGGTAAAGTGGCCGAAGGGAATGATGCGGTCGTCGGTCCACTCGCCGTCACGGTAGTCGCTGACGAACATGTGATCGCTGAAGATCTTCCCGAAGGGAAGGTCATTGAAGTTTACGGTATCCAGGCGCGACTGCTGAACGCGCTCGACCCGGATGGAACTGGTAGTGGTGGTCATTGGGGCACTATTTGGTGTAAAGGTAAGACAAGCAGAAATGTACGGTCTACTTTTGGATGTACCATCCGCCCTCACCCCGACCAGGACAACCGGCTGACCAAAAGGGCTACCTTTGGCCCATGCTACCCTTTAATCTGATCGGACAGCCGGAGCGTTCCGACGCCCTGGCCAGGCTCTCGCCCGCCCGCGACCTGCCCCTCCTGGTGGTCTACTACGGTGAACTCTCGCGCCGCGCCTTCCTGCAGCGCATCCTGGCCGCGGCCGGCTACCGGGACCCGGGCACCGAACTCCACCTGCTGGAATGGCCCCTGGATCAACCACTGGACCTGGCCGGGCTGGTCCGCGAACTGGCCGTCACGAAGGTGATCCTCTTCGGCTACGATCCCGGCCGACTGGGGCTCCACTTCGAAGTGGCCAATTACTTCCCCCTTCAGCTAGGCGGCGTCCGTTACCTGCTGGCCGACAGCCTCGAATTCATCGAGCAGACCAAGGAAGCCGGCGACAGCCGGGCGGCGGGGGCGTTGTGGAACGCGGTAAAGCAGGGCTTCACGAGAAAACAGTAACCCATCCGCCCAAAAGCCGGAACCGTAGAGTGAATCGGGGGTAGGGTAGAACACCCTCCCGGGGTATAGGGGGCATTTCCTATTTTCCCCTCAAATAAACCTGATCCATGACTAAAGGGAATATCGATATCGCCTTACTCGTCCTCCGCCTCTGGTTCGGCCTGGAAATGGCTTTCGGCCACGGGCTGGGCAAAATGCTGAAAATATTCGCTGGCGACTTCAAATTCGGTGATCCGCTCGGACTGGGCCCCGCTACCAGTTTGGTATTGGCCGGGTCGGCGGAGTTCATTGCCGGTATTCTCATCGCCGTCGGCTTCTTCACCCGCCTGGCTACCGTTCCCTACATCTTCACCATGCTGGTGGCGGCCTTCCTGGTGCACTACGCGGGCGGAGATCCCTGGGGCCGCGTCGCTACCCCGCTTCACTATGCGGTAGCGGCCACGGCCATCCTGATCGCCGGCCCGGGGCGGTATTCACTGGACCATAAGCTGTTCGTGGAGAAGGTGCGGTAGGGGGAGCTTGCTGCGCTTCGCTCGTTAGAATTGCTCGCTACGCTCGCTGGTTAGACGCGCTTCGCTGGTTAGACGCGCTTCGCGCTGGTTAGAATCGCTTGCTTTGCTCGTTCGTCAATGGCGGATGTAAGAATCACGATCGTGCTGTGGTTAGTCTCCTGGTAGCGGGCGTGGTATTGCGAACAAAAAATCCCCCACCGGATGGTCTGACGGCGAGCGTAGTGAGCATCTAACAAACGAGCGTAGCGAGTGCCTCTAACCAGCGCGAAGCGCGTCCAGTAGCGAGCGCAGCGAGCAACTCCAACCAGCGCGCAGCGCGTCTAATAGCGAGCGCAGCGAGCCCAATCTCCTTACCGTCCGAAAGCGTAGGTGCCGTCCACCGCGGTGCGGATGTACTTGCCCCAGGTCAGGTTGTCGCGCCCGGGCTGCTGTTGCTGGGCCCGCTCGATGGCGTAGTTCGCCGCCGTTTCGATTACCCATTCGAAGTTCTCCTCACCCACGCTGAACTTGTCGGCGTCGGGGGCCGGATTGCAGAAGTCGATGGCGTAGGGGATGCCGTCGCGCACGGCGAATTCCACCGTGTTGAAGTCGTAGCCCAGCCAGTCGTTCAGCTTCAGGACGTAGTCGTGGATGGTGTTGAGCAGTTCCTGGCTCACGTCGTGGTGCACCCGGTAGCGGTCGAGGAATTCGTTGCGGGGCTCGTAGTGCATGATTTTCACGTGCTTGCGGCCGATGCAGTAGCAGCGGAAGTAGCTGGTGAAGTCGATGGCCTCCTGCAGCATCATCACGAGCTGACCGGTCTCTTTGTGGGCCTTCCAGAGCTCCTCGGCGTTTTCCAGCTTGTAGACGCTCTTCCAGCCGCCGCCGGCGTGGGGCTTCATGAAGGCCGGCCAACCGATGTAGTTAAAGATACTCTGCCAGTCCAGCGGGTAGGCCATGTTGGTGAAGCTCTCGTCACTGGTATCGTCCGGGTGCTCGTGGCTGGGCAGCAGCACCGTCTTCGGAACGGGTACGCCGGCGGGGCCCACGGCCACTACGTTGTTGAAGAACTTCTCGTCGGCACTCCACCAGAAGGGGTTGTTGATGACGGCGGTGCCAGTGGCGGCGGCATTCTTCAACAGGGCGCGGTAAAAGGGAACGTCCTGGCTGATGCGGTCGATGATGACGGCGTAGCCGGGGTTCAGCCCCTGGCCCACCTTGTCGATCTTCACCGGTTCGGCGGTGATGCCGTCCACGTTCTTGTCGTTGATCCGCTGGATGACCGCGGGGGGGAAGGAGCGCTCGCGCCCGTAGAGAATACCGATCTTTTTCATAGGGTGTCCTGATTGTGTGTACTGCCATAAACCCACCCCCCGGCAAATGTTTACGGGGGCGGGGCCGCGGGTGCCGGGCCGCCGGCCGACATCGGATGTCGCCGCGCCGCAAACGCAGGAATTGCGCCCAATTTAGGCGACCAGCCTCGGATATGGGCCGGTTTTCGCCCAAATCGACATCCGATGTCGGTCGCCGGGGATTAACGCCGGGAAAAAACCACCGGCAGCCGGTAGCTGCGCGCGTGCTCTTCGAGACCGGAAGGATTGTCCCGCTCGAAGACCAGGTAGCCCCGCGCATCGTCGGGCACAACAAATTCCAGGCGACCGGTAAAGGGTACCCAATCTTCGGTCATCCACTCGCTTTGGGCGGTGGCAATACCGGTCGCCACCACGGTACCATCCGCCCTCTCCAGGCGCACCGGGAAATCGGCTTCGAAGTAGTAGGGGCCCCGCGCTTCTCCGGAAAATTCCAGGGGGGAGCTTACCTCGGTATTGGGGCCGGGGGAGGTAACCCGGATCATTTCTTCGGTTGATTTCCCGTCGCCCTCGGTCAGGGTGATAGAGGCCAGCATGGCGTTGACCGTCTCCCGGGAGGCGGCGTCGACGGTGCCCGTACGGCTCACTATATCGCCGCCCAGGGGATCACACCCGCGCATGGCTTTGGCCGTGCCATCGGCACCCGCGCAGGTGACGGTGAGTTCATCCGTGCGGTACTGGGCAAAGACGAACCCCCCTTCCCGCCAGCCGGCCGGATGGTCCGCGGGATAGATCAGGTAAGCCCAGGGGGGGCCGTCCGCGAGCTGAAATACGGTAGACTGCTCCTCGTCGACGGCGAAGTTCAATTGCGGCAGCGGTTCCTCCGCGGCAGCCCAGGTCATGGAGCGGCCAGCCGGGGGCTCGGTGCCCAGCCCGCCGGGCCAGAGGCTCAGGTAGGGCAGGTCGCCCGGACCGTGAACGTCCAGCGGCAGGTTCAGGCCTTTTGACCGATCAAGGGGGAATAGGCTGACCACGATTCCCGCAGGGGCCCGGGTGTTTTCCACCGCCGTCCATTCCTCCGGGTACTGCAGCTGCGCGCCGATTTCCGGGTTGGCGTACGTCTTCCCGTCGGTGGGCGGGGATGAGGAGGTGTCCGAAGGGCCGGGGCAGGCCGTGAGGAATAGGATCAGGAAGCAGGATAGAAGCTTGTGCATGGTCACATTTGATTTACTCCGCGCGCCGGGCGCAGGGATTGGCAGTACTTGAGTTGATGTAATCCATCCACCACCGTGGGATTCGTGGGGCATACCGCTACCTAAGTTCGGAGAAACTTTGCGCACGCAGCTATCTTACGTGTCAAACCCCAGGCTATGAAACCAATTGCCCTGCTCCTGCTGTGGCTGACCTCCTTTACCGTGGCGGCTCAGCCGGCCGAGGTGGTAACCTACAAACAGCTCGACAGCTCCGCCCTCCAACTGGAAATCCTCTTTCCCCCCGAAGGGGATCCAGCGACGCTCCGGCCGGCCATCGTCTTCTTCTTCGGCGGCGGGTGGAACCAGGGCACCCGCGAGCAATTCCGCCCCCAAGCGGAGCACTTCAACGAGCTGGGCTTCGTCTGCTTTCTCGCGGATTACCGCACCCGGAAGGGCCACGGCACCGACCCCTTTACCGCCGTGATGGACGCGAAGTCGGCCATGCGCTACGTGCGGGCCAACGCCGAACGCTGGCGGGTGGATACGTCCCGCATCGTCGCGGCGGGCGGTTCGGCCGGCGGCCACCTGGCGGCGGCCACCGCCCTGATCAACGACTACAATGACCCCGCGGATGACCTCTCGGTCAGCAGCCAGCCCGCCGCCCTGCTGCTGTTCAACCCGGTGGTGGACAACGGGCCGGCGGGATACGGCTACGAAAGGATAGGGGAGGCCTATTCCCGCTTTTCCCCCCTGCACAATATCGACGCGGATACCCCGCCAACCCTTTTCCTTCTCGGTACGGAGGATCACCTGATCCCCGTCGTCACCGCGGAATATTTCTGCATGGCCGTGGAACGCGTCGGCGGCCGCTGCGAACTGGACCTGTACCCGGGTGGCCGCCACGGCTTTTTCAACGTGAACCATACCGAAAACTTCCGCGCTACCCTGGAAACCAGCGACCGATTCCTGCGGGAGATTGGGCTGATCGGAGGGGCAGACTAGAAGTCGTCCTCGCCGCCACCGCCCCCGCCACCGCGGCGGCCACCTTCCCGCTGCTGTCCGAGCTGGTTGAGGCTGTACTGAAAGCCAAGGTATACGATGCGGCTTTCGCGCTGGAACTCACTTTCGGTAACCAGGCCGCCGGTCTCCGTGGTGAAGCGGTAGCGGCGGGTGTTGAATACGTCCGTGGCCCGCAGGGTGACGGCCCCCTTGCCGTCCAGGATGTCCTTGCGGAAGCCAATGTCTAGGCTCTGGATGGCCCGGATGCGTCCCTGTGGGCGCACGCCCGGACTGCGGTAGAAGTAGGTGAACTGCCCCTTCACGTCCCAGGGAAGCTCGTAACTCCCCTGCACATTGCCGCTGAAGAGGTAGCCGTTCTGATCAATGCTCTCGTCCTGGTTGTTGCCGATAATTTCCGAGCGGTAGCCATTGGCGCTGAACGTCAGGTCGAGTTTCTCGGTAGGGCGGTAGGTGTTGATGATCTCCACTCCGTAGTCGCGGCCCCGGTCGAGGTTATCGCGGGTGCTCAGGCTCACGCCCCCCGGCAGTACGCGGGTGATGCGGCTGATGATGTCGTTCCGTTGGCGGAAGTATACCCCGCCGGTAAAGGTGCCCTTGCCGTACTGCTGTTGCAGGTTGAGCTCGAAGCTGTTGATGCGCTCGGGCAGCAGGAAGGGGTTGCCGGCGCGGAGGTTGAAGGGGTCGCCGCGGTCCACGAAGGGGTTCAGGGCCCAGGCCCGGGGCCGCTCCACCCGGCGGCTGTAGCTGGCCTGCAGGGTGGTGCTTTCGGTAAAGGCGTAGCCGGCAAAAACGCTTGGATAGACGCTGAAGTAGTCGTTCTCGAAGGTCTCAGGGTTGGGTTCCAGGAGGCGGCTGGTGGTGTAGGCCTGCTCGGCCCGCAGTCCCAGGTTGAAGGTGATGTTGTCCACCTTGCCCCCGAAACTGGCGTAGATGGCGTGGATGTCTTCCTCGTAGCGGAAGAGGTTGCTCAGGCTGTCCACCTTCTCGAAATCACTGATCCCGAACGTCTGGAACTCGGCGTCCTCCTCCAGCCGCTCCAGCGTTGAGCGCCAGCCGGTGGTGAACTTGAAGTCGCCCATGGTCTGCTCGTAATCGAGCTGTCCCAGCCAGCGTCTGCGGCCCTCCAGGGTGGGAGAGCGCTGGCGGTTCGTTTCCAGCAGGTCGTCGAAGGCGTCGACGATGACCTCATCGTAGTTCTCGATTTCGCTTTCGTCGTTGTTGCTGTACTGCAGCTGGCCGGTCAGTTGACGGCCTTCCTGCCGGAAGGTCTGGCTGTAGCTGGCCTGGATCTCGTAGTCGCTCTCGTCGTTCGGTTCGGTTTCGGTGCGGATGCTAGTGCGGTCCAGTTCGCCTTCGCTGTTGAAGAACTGCGTCGTGCGCAGGTTGCTGTTGTCGCCCTCCTCGAGCTGGTAGTTGCCCTGCAGCGCAATGAGTCCGCGTTCCCCGATGCTGTATTCAGTGCCGAGCTTGAACATCTGCGACTCGCGTACCCGGTCGCCCTCGAAGGTGAAGTAGCGGCTGAAGAGGCTGTCGCCCAGGGTGCCCGACTGGTCGCGGAAGCCCCGGAAAAAGCGTTCGTCGTAGCGACCACTGATGCCGGCGAAGGAGTTGAACCTTCCCTTGCGCCAGTTCAGGTCGAGGTTGCCGTCGAATTTGTTGCCGGTGCCGGCGTTCAGGTTTACGGTAGCGTTGAAGCCGTCGTCCTGCTTCTTTTTCAGTACAATGTTGATGATGCCGGCCGTACCCTCGGGGTCAAAGGCCGCGCCGGGGTTGGTGATCACCTCCACCCGCTCGATGCTGGAGGAGCTAAGGGACTTCAGGTAGGTTGCCGGGTCGGTGCCCACCAGTCCACTGGGCTTGCCGTTGATCAGGAAGCGCACCCCGCCGCTGCCGCGCAGGCTTACGTTGCCTTCGAGGTCCACCGTGATGCCCGGGATCTGCCGCAGGAGGTCTTCGGCGGAGCCGCCGCTGGAGGCCACGCTCTTTTCCACGTTGAAGGACTTGCGGTCCAGGCCCAGTTCCATAATGGCGCGCTCGGCGGTCACCACCACCTCATCCAGGTCGGTAGCCCCGCCGGCGGCAAGGTCGATGGCCCCCACTTCGATAAAGCGCTCGGAGTTATTGAGCTCCAGCATCATTTCCTCTTCTTCGTAGCCGATGAAGGTCACTTCCAGGCGGTAGTCACCGTAGGGGAGGTCCTTGATGAAAAACTTGCCGTCGATGTCGCTGGTGGTACCGGTCACCATTTCGCCACTCTCTACCCGGTATACGGCAATGTTGGCAAACCCCACCGGCTCATCGTTCGCGGCGTCCATCAGGGTGCCGCCGACGCCCCCGGTGTTGGGGGCCAGGGTAGGGGTGGTACCGTCGGTCTGGGCGCGGACGCAGGTGCAAAGCAAAAGGAAAAGCAGGGTGTAGAGGGGTTTCATGGTATTGGGGTCAGGGGATTTACCTGTTCTAACGTGGTCCCGGGAATACCGTTCAGGAAAGCGTAGAGGCAGCCCCCCGGATCGTCGAGCAAACTACCCGGATGATCGACCGGAGGCCGCGAGTGCCCCAATTCGGCCGCGATTGGCCCCATTTTCTCCGGGAAGCGACTATCCCACCGGCATCTGCGAACCCGCCAATAGGGCGGCGGTTATGCCACTATGCCGATTCCTGCTTCCCCCACCATCGCGTCCCTGTTGCGTACGCCCGCCGCGGCCCTGGCGGGGACGGACCTGCGCATTTCGCTGCCGCTGACCCGGTCGCTGCTCAACGAGGTCCTGGCGGCCCGCCCGCCGGATACACCGGTGCAGCAGCTGCTCATTGATCCCGAAAGTGGCAACCGTTTCCGGGTGCACCTCACGGCCCACGCCCCGGTGGTGGGTTCGGTAACCCGCCGCATCACCTTCGTGCCGGGCCCCGCGGTGGCCTTCCCGGATCAGCCCTGGTTGCGGTTCGACATCGTCGACGGACTGGGGTTCCTGGACCGCTCCCTCATCAGTCTGCTGCAGGGGCAGATCGAAGCCCGCCTCCCACAGGGAGTGGAGCTGACCAGCAAGTACCTCCGCTTGCACGTGCCGGCCCTGCTGACCCACTTGGGCTACCAGCAGTTGGTGCCCCTCATCCGCGAACTCGATCTCCACAGCGAAGCCAACCGGCTGATCCTTCAACTTCACCTCAAAACCGATTGACCCCATGCACCCCGTGCTCCAACACCTCATTGATAACGACTTCCGCGACCTCGCCGGCAGCCGCGTGGAGGGCCAGCTTTCCCTCTCCGACGACCTGATCAACCTGGGCATTCACGAATTGCTGGCACAGCTCACGGCACCCGCGCCCGCGCCCCCCGCTCCGACGGAAGTGCCTTCGCCCAAGCCTCAAACTACCACCCCCGCTCCCGACCCCCGGGCCCTGCTGGGTAAACTGGACGTCGAAAAACTGAATTATCGCACCGAAACCGGGCGAACCATCGTGGAAATAGCTTGCGCGATCAAGAATTAGTCGTTACCTTTGCGCTCCAATTCAAAAAATAGGAACGCTTAATGCTAATTATCAATGTACGTGAGGGCGAAAACATCGACCGCGCCCTGAAGCGCTACAAGCGCAAGTCTATCAACACCCGCGTCATCCGTGAGCTGCGCAACCGCCGCGAGTTCACCAAGCCTAGCGTTAAGCGCCGGAAGGAAAAACTGAAGGCAGAATACCGCCTGGAGAAGTACGGCGACCAGTAAGGTCCCGCGACTGCAGGAAGCCCCGCTTCCCGATCCGCGAACGGCTTTCGGAGAATCACCTCCGGAAGCCGTTTGTCTGTTTGTAGGCAAACCATCCTTTCCCGGCGCCGTTACCCCCGCATGACCGCTCATCGCGCACAAGACCTCCGCCTCCGCACCGAAGCCCTGCTCGACGCCCTGACCGCCGGACTCTACGAAAGAGACCGCGCCATGGGCCTTGCCCTGCTCACCGCCGTGGCCGGGGAAAGCATTTTCCTGCTAGGCCCCCCGGGCGTGGGCAAAAGCCTGATCGCCCGCCGGCTGAAGTACGCCTTCCGCGACGGGGTGAGCTTCGAATACCTGATGTCGAAGTTCTCGACACCGGATGAGGTATTCGGCCCCATCTCCATCAAGAAGCTCCGCGACGAGGACAAGTACGAACGGCTAACCGACCGCTACCTGCCCGGCGCCAACATCGTCTTCCTGGACGAGATCTGGAAGGCGGGGCCGGCCATCCAGAATGCCCTGCTGACCATCCTCAACGAGAAGATCTACCGCAACGGCGACGAGGACCTGAAGGTCAATATTCGCGGCATCATCACCGCCAGCAACGAACTGCCACCCCGCAGTGCCAACCTGGCGCCCATCTGGGACCGCTTCCTCGTCCGCCTGGAACTGGACCGGATCAGTGAGTACCGCAACTTCGTGAAGATGGTGGTGGATACCCAGGACGTGTACGAGGACAACGTGCCCCAGTCCGCCAAGCTCACCGAGGAAGAACTCGACGCCTGGTCCGCCCGCATCGACGCGGTGGAGGTGCCCGCCGAGGTGCTCAATACCCTGCAGCTGCTCCTCTACCGCATCGAGGAGTACAACGCTCAGCCCAACCACGCCGCCAACCCCATCATGATCTACGACCGGCGGTGGAAGAAGGCCGTCCGCCTGCTGCGCACCTCCGCCTTCCTGCACGGGCGGGGGCGGGTGAACCTTATGGACTGCTTCCTCCTGGAGCACTGCCTCTGGAATGGTCCGGAGCAGCGGGAAACCATCCGCGAGATGATCGTGGATGCCGTCCGCAAGCACGGCTATTCGGTGGCCGTCAACCTGGGCAACCTGAAGAAGGAGATCCGCGAGTTCGAGGCCGACGTGCGGGAAGAAACCCACATCACCCACGTACAGGAAGAGGAACAGCTGCTGCCGGTGCGGGAGAGCTACTACGAGCTGGAGAAGGACGTGAGCCAGTTCCGGGGCGTGCTGGTGGCCATTGAGCAGTTCCGCGGACTGAGCGATACGGAATTCACCAGCGTCAATTTCTACGACGAGGACCTGAACCTGGTGAACCGCATCCGCGGCCGGAAGGGGCCCCGGGAAAATACCATCGAGGTCAACTTCAACGGGACGGACATCGTCTTCCGCCTTCGCACTCGCCTGGCCGAACGGCGGGAGGTGATCCGCAAGAATCCCCACCGCGTCCTGCGGGATTTCTGGGACGAGCGGGCCGATCGGCTGCGCAAGTATATGGAGGAGCAGCTGGCGGCCATCACGGACCACGGTCCTCAGGAGTTGGCGGGCATCGCCGACCACCTCTTCGTCGACGCCGCCTTCGCTGGGGTGGTCACCGCCAACCTGGAAGAGGTGCGCGAGGCCCTTTCCGGCCTGCTGCTGCGGCTGGAGAAGCTGCAATTCGGCTACGGGACATCGGATGTCTGACAAAATGACCGGGCAGGACATCCCCGGATACCCAAGCCGGAAGCCCGACTTACCTTTCGGAGCGAACCCATTATTCCTCCGCGCACATGACTGTCGGCCTCTTCATTCCCTGCTACATCGATCAATTTTACCCCCGGGCGGGCATTGCTACCCTGGAGCTGCTGGAAAAGGTGGGGTGCACCGTGGTCTACCCCCGGGAACAGACGTGCTGCGGACAACCCCTCGCCAACAGCGGTATGGAAGAGGAGGCCCGGCCCATTTATGAGCATTTCGTGGAGACCTTTCGGGCATTCGATTATATCGTGTGCCCGTCTGGCAGCTGCGTCTATCACGTGAACCACCACTACGACGTGCTGCCACCGAGCGAGGAGGTAACCGACATCCGCCAGCGCACTTTTGAACTGGCCGACTTCCTGGTGAACGTCATCGGCCTGCAGAAACTGCCCGGTGCCCGCTTCCCGGCGCGGGTGGGCATCCACAACAGCTGCCATGGCCTGCGAGGACTGCGGCTGGGTGCCAGTTCCGAGCGGGTGGGGGCCGACTTCAGCTACTACCGCTACCTGCTTGGCATGGTGGAGGGGGTGGAACTGGTCACCCTGGACCGCGTCGACGAGTGCTGCGGCTTCGGTGGCACCTTCAGCGTCAACCAGCCGGAGCTGTCTACCAAGATGGGCAGGGACCGCATCGCCGATCACCTGCGCCACGGTGCCGAGGTGGTCACCAGTGGGGATATGTCCTGCCTCATGCACCTCGAAGGGCTGATGCGCCGGGAGAAGCTGCCCCTGCGCGTGATGCACGTGGCGGAAATCCTCAACAGTGCGGAAGCGGCGGTGCCGGCCCGCTAGCCGGGAAGAGCGTTACTCCGCCGCCTCGGGCACCAGCTTGATGACCAGCCCGAGGTTGTAGCGGCTGCTCTGGCCAATGTATTCCCCCCCGAGCACGTAGGCGCCCCCGGCCACCACGCCCGCCCAGGGCAGCACCGGCAGGTAAACCGTACCCCCCAACCGCCGCCAGCTGCTGCCGGAACCCGCCGTGGCGGTCTGTACCGCCGTGCCAGGTTCCAGGGCCGTGATGAACTCCATCCACCCCTCCAGGTAGAAGTAGCGGCTGCCGTAGCCGGTACGGAGCAGCAGGGGCCAGGTAGACCGGCTCTCGGGGGCGAACTGGAAGTCGATACCGGACTGCCCGTGCACGAAAAAGCCGCTGTCAAACTGGTACTGGTACACCAGCCGCCCGTGGAAGACGCTCGCCCGCTGCCCCAGGGCAGCGATGCCGGTGGTGGCGTAGTTGCCCACCGGGAAGCTGAGTCCTACGGCGGTAAAGACCCGCTGGGCCCCCTTGCGCTCCCGCTGGTCGAAGTTCTTGTACTTGATCCACAGGGAGGCGTCCTGCAGGCTACCGGAGCGGTCTTCAGTACGCAGGTAGGGCAGGGTGGCCACTAGGGCCGTCTGGTCGTTCAGGCCGGCTTCGACGAAGAGGCTGTACCCCGTGGTGGTGACGCTGCGGTCTTCCGGGGCTCCGCCGGCCCCTAAGTAGGTGTCGTAGCGCTCCACGCTGTAGGCCGGCGCGATGGCCACTTCGCCCCGGGCCACGGGGAAGCCGCCGATCGGTCCCTGGGCCGCCAGGTTGGGAGATACCAGCAGCAGGCTCACCAGCGCGGCGGGGCTCAGCCAATACAATGAAATCCGCCGTATCCTATCTATCATGTGGCTGTCCTATCTTTGGCCGCTTAATGAAATCTTCCTTGAGCGACAGTCTGGTAATTATCCCCACCTACAACGAACGCGAAAACATAACGCGAATGGTGGAGGCGGTATTAGGTCTGTCCGAGCCCTTTCACCTTCTCATTGTAGACGACGGCTCCCCCGACGGAACGGCAGATCTGGTGCGGGAACTGCAGCAACGGTACCCGGGTGCCCTCCACCTGCTCGAGCGGGCCGGCAAGCTCGGCTTGGGTACCGCCTACCTCGACGGTTTCCGCTGGGGACTGGCCCGCCCCGAAAAGTACCGCTACTTCTTCGAGATGGACGCCGACTTCAGCCATACGCCCGCCGACCTCATCCGGTTGCGGGCCGCCTGCCACGAGGGGCCGGCGGACGTAGCCGTGGGCAGCCGCTACACCCGCGGCGGCAAGGTGAAGAACTGGCCGCTCGACCGCATCATCCTTTCCTACGGTGCCAGTCTCTATACCCGCATCGTCACCGGCATGCCCGTCAAGGACCCCACCGCGGGCTTCATGTGCTACAGCCGGCCGGTGCTGGAGAAGATGGACCTGGACGAAATCCGTTTCATCGGATACGCCTTCCAGATCGAGATGAAGTACACGGCCCGCCAACTCGGCTTCCGCATCGTGGAAGTGCCCATCGTGTTTACCGACCGGATCGCGGGCAACAGCAAGATGCACAAGTCGATCATCAAGGAAGCCGTACTCGGAGTACTCAGCCTGCGCTGGCGCTAGCGCGGCCGCCGCTTCAGCAGACTGATCCAGTGACCGTCGCCCGGCGGCACCAGCTCGACCTCCCCGTCGCTGGCCTGTACCAATTCGCCATAGTCCTCCAGTTCGCCTCCCTCCCGGGGATTGAACCACCTTACGGTGTATTCTCCCTCCGTGCCGCTCAGGTCCAGGGTGGCCGGTTCGCCGAAGGGCAGGTTCACCACGTACACCTCTCCCCGTTCGGCGAAGCAGAATTCATTCTCCTCCCGCGTAAGTTCGTTGCGGGCCTCCATATTCCAGAAGGGCAGGTGGTCCGTGAAGAAGCGGCGGGCGTGGGCCGACCAGCGGTAGGCACGGTCGCGACTGCGCCAGTCTTCGAGGTTCAGGTCGTTGTGGGGGCTGCGGGCGCCAAAGTACCATTCCACCCCGGCCCCGCCCGCCAGCAGGTTACCCCAGAGGGTCAGCGCCCGCAGGCTGTCCTGGTTGTTGGGGGTGGCGTCGTCAGGGTCCAGTCCGCGCCACCAGGGCCCTACTTCGTCCAGGGTCATGATCCAGGGTGCCCCGGCCTCGGCGGACAGCTGGAGCCACTTTCGCGTCACGGCGTTGGCGGAGTAGGGGTCGCCGAGTTGCAGCGATAGCCCTCCGAGCCGCTGGTCGCCGAGCAGGGGAGCGTAGATTTTCGCGAAGGCCTCCTCCCCGGGGTGGGTGTGCAGCACCACGTAATTGTGGTAAGGGTCGTGGCGGGCGAACCAGTCCATCACTTCCCGCTGCTGCCGGTTGTCTTGCCAGCTCTCCGACCAGCTGTTGGGACCATTTTCCTCGCCCAGGTTCCAGGTCACGGCGCGGTGGTGGCCGAAGCGGGCCACGAGTTCCCGGAAGTAAAGTTGCCGCTCCGGGCCGGTTTCCCCACCGTCGAGGAGGGTTTCGTTCTCGGTTTCGTTCAGCACGAAGTGGAGCATCATGCCCAGGCTGTCGGCGTGGTCGAAGACGATTTCCCACTGGTCGAGCTTGCTCACGTCGAAGCGGAAACGCTCCTCGTGACTGGTGTAGGGCCAAACGTCCTTGCCGTCCCCGTTGATGTTCAGGGTGAGAAAGTAGATGCTGTTCACCCCGGCGGAGGCCAGGTAGCTGATCCCTCCGATGAGGCCCTTCCCGCGTCCGTTTTTCCAGGCGGGGTCGCGGGTGCCGTGGTCGTCTATATGGGCCGCGAAGACGTGCAGGCCTTCCGTTTTGCTCTCTCCTTCCCGGAAGGTGTTGCTGTGGCGGTAGGTGCCGTCGAAGTCCTCGTAACCGAGCAGGTTTTCCGGACTGTCCACCCCGGTTTTGAGGAAGTAATCGCCCGTTTCGGCCCACTGCAGGTAGCGGGGGTGATTGCGAACGAGGCGGCCGGTTTCTCCGGCGCGCGCCTCACCCACGAAGAAGGCGCCCGTGTAGCGCTCCACCACCTTTCCCTCCCCGGGTTCGGCTAGGTAGATGCTGTCGCCGGTCACGAGCCGGCCTTCGTAGGTCCACTCCCCGCTGCGGTCGGGGCGGAAGCGCACCTGCCAGACGTTGCCCAGGTCGGCGCTGCTCTCCGCGGCGTTGCCGTCGGCGGCGTAGAAGCCCGGCACCGTGATCTGGTAATCGTCCTGGGTGAAGGTGACGTCGAGGCGGTACTGCACGAAGGGGTTTACGGGAGCCGACTCGCCGGTTTCGGGACCCGGGAAGGACAGGGTCAGCTTTTCCCACTTATCCAGGTCGGGGTGGGTAAAGGTCATGGCGCTGCGGCAGCCGGAAAGTACGGTGGCTACCCCCGCCAGCAGGGAAAGGAATCGGAGCACGGCAACGGTTTCCGGTAAACTTACTTAAAGGCCACCATTTTCCGTTGGCAAACTACCGCTGGCGGTGGGCCTCCTCCCGACGTGCGGTGGCGGCTGCTTTCTCCGCGGCGGGGCGCTGGTGCATCTCCATCCAGCGGTGCATCTCCCAGAGCATATGCAGGATGCTCTCCTCGGCCGCGTAGCCGTGATCCTCGTAGGGCAGCAGGCACAGGCGGGCGTTCTTGCCCAGGTTGTCCAGGGCGGTGAACATTCGCTTGGATTGCACGGGGTAGGTACCGCTGTTGCTGTCCTCCTCTCCGTGGATGAGCAGCAGCGGGCTGTCGATCTTGTCGGCGTGTACGAAAGGCGACAGCCGGACGTAGGTTTCCGGAACCTGCCAGAAGGTGCGTTCTTCGGCCTGGAAGCCGAAGGGGGTCAGGGTGCGGTTGAAGGCACCGCTGCGGGCAATGCCCCCGGCAAAAAGATCGGTGTGCGCCAGCAGGTGGGCGGTCATGAAGGCCCCGTAGCTGTGGCCCCCCACGAAGATGCGGCGGGGGTCGGCCACTCCGAGTTCAACCAACCTGCGCACCGCCGCCTCCGCATTCATGCGTACCTGCTCGATGAAGGTTTCGTTGGGCTCCTCGTCCCCTTCGCCCACGATGGGCATGGCGAAGTCGTCGAATACGGCGTAACCGGCGGCCAGGAAGGGCAGGGGCGACAGCGGACTGATGCGCCTGAACTGATGGGCGCTGGTGAGTACCTGCCCGGCCTTGTCGGCGTCCTTGTACTCCTGGGGGTAGGCCCACATCAACACCGGCAGGGGGGCTTCGCGACCCGGCTCGAAGCCCTCCGGGGTGTGTAGCTCGCCACTCAGCTGTACCCCGTCGGCCCGCTCGTAGGTGATCAGCTCGTAGTTGGTATGCCGCAGCTGGGGGTAGGGGTGGGGAAAGTCGGTGATGCGCACCTCCTCGCCAGTCAGCAGATGCCTGAGGAAGAAGTTGGGGCGCTCACTGGCCTGCTCCCGGGCCAGCAGGAAGTAGTCGGGATCCTCGTCCAGGAAGAACAGGGGGCGCTCGAAGTAGGGAGGAGTGCTCTCCCACAGCCGGGTTTTCTGGCGGGTAGTCAGGTTAAAGCCGTCGATGAAGGGCTGCGGCCCCTCGGGGCGGTGACCGTTGCCGACCATCACCAGGGTGTCGCCCCCGTCGCGGGTGAGCAGCACGCTGTGGTCGCTGGGCAGGGATACGGTGACCACGCTGCCCGGGTCGTTGTAGTTGTCTTCCCAGTTGTGGTCGAAAAGCACTTCGGGCTGGCGCTGGGGGGCGTCCGGGAACCAGCGGCGCGTCACCTGCCGGCGGGTGGCCCACTCCCAGTCGACCACGATGGCCAGGTCGCCCCGGCACCACCGCAGGGCACCGAAGCGCATGGGCAGCTTAATGGTTTTCTGGGGCTCGCCGGTAAAGGGGGATTCCAGGTAGTAGAGTTGCTCGCGGTAGGGGACGTTCTTGCGGGGGTCGCCGCCGTCGAGGGCCTCAGTCCAGTACAGCTGGGCCGGGTGGTCGCTGCGCCAATTGAAGCGCCGCGGCTGGGTTATGACGGCCCCGAAGGCCGGGGGCAGGTGCTCCACGACGGGCCGCTGGGTGAGTTCCCGGATTACGCTTCCCTCCCGGTCCAGCAGCAGCACCCGGTCGGCGAACTTGTCGTAGGGTACGTTGAAGCTGAAGGGCTCCACCACGTAGGTAATCAGGAAGTACTTGCCGTTCGGCGAATCACCCAGGCCAGCAATAATGCCCGGCTCCGCCCAGGGGGTTTCGTGGCCCGTATCCAGACGGTGGAGGTAGAGCTGGCTGGAAGCGTAGTAGCGGAACAGGGCCACGTCGTAGTCGCTCTGCAGCAGGTTGGTGTAGGTGCGGTTCGAGCCCTCCTTGCCGGAGGAATCCTGGACGATGGGGCCGGTGACGTTCTCCGACATCGACGGCTTCTTCGCACCGGGGATGCGGCGCTTGATGAGGAAGCGCTCGTTGCCGATGAAGTCGTAGGGCACGCCACCAAGGCTGTTGTTGATGTCGCTTTCGCCTACCGGCTGGCAGTGGAGCGACTTGCGGTCGCAGGTCCAGAGCTGTAGGCCATCCTCGGTGACCAGGCAGAAAGCGATGCGGTTGCCGTCGGGCGACCAGGAGAAGTAGCGGTACATGCCTCCCTTGGGCAGCCCCTGGAAGGAGCGGTCCTCCCCGGTGGAAATTCGGCGCAGCCGGGGGTGGTAAAAGCCGCGGCTGCCGTGGGGGGAAAAGCGGTCGGGATTGATCTGCCGCCCCGCGAGCTTGACCTTCGGCTCCTTCAGCTCCTCAACGCTGGGGTACATCGGCCGGTCCGCGATGATGATGTAGTCGCGGTCGGGGCCGAACAGCATGAGGGGATCCGGCTTCAGGTTGACCAGATCGGCGATTGCTTCGGGGGGGCGTTGGTAATTCATAAGACTGGGCGAGGGTGGCCGTGGGGCCACGGATTTCGAAAAGGGGTACACTGACCGGGGGCAGATCGCCAGCAAAACCGGAGCAGCGGTGCGGCCCGGGAGGGCCTTGCGCTAGTGTGTGCCTGAAATCAGTGGGGTGAGCCGGGAGGGTCAGTCTTCTTCCTGGTCGTAGCTGGCGTCTTGGGTGTCGATCACCATATTCGTGATGGTGTAGTCGCTGAACTTCTCGAAGTGGTTAAAGGCCAGGTTGTCGGGCCAGTTGGAGTCGTCCTCCACCCATTCGGCGAGCAGGTTTTCCAGGATGGGCATGAAGTTCTGCTCCAGCCAGTCCTCAGCTTCGTCCATCTCGTCGAAGTCGGGCAGCAGGTAGACGGTGGTGAGTTCCGAGGTGTCGTCGAAGTCGATCTCCTCCTCGATGGTGGGGTCTTCACGGATGGCCCAGCGCAGCAGGGCCTCACTAGGCGTAACGATGAGGGCGTAGCGATTGATGTCGTAAAGTTCCATAGGCAGTTCTTGTGTGTAAGGGTAAACGCGGGGTACCCCGCCATAAGTTTACCGCTATTTTGCCGGGGTAGGGGAAAGCTTGGCCTCCCGTGGACAACTTGTTGGTAGTCAGGCCCCGCTCCTTATTTCTTGCAGTCGGAATTCACGCCGAGGACGTAGTTTTCTACCACCCCGATCCGCGGGGCGGCCTCCGCACCGGCAAATCCGCTGATGTCGGTGTCCTGCAGTTCATTGGCCGCATAGTCGGTCAGGCGGGTGGCCAGCGGCCGGTAGCTCCAGTGCCAGCGCTCTTCCTCGTAGCCGTTAGGGCGTTCGGGACCCTTGGCCGTATAGGGCTGACAGAAGCCGTACTCCCCACCGTGGGTGGTAAGCCAGTCGTAGATCTTCTGTCCCTCTCCCTGCCGGAAATAGTCGTTGTTCAGGGCATTCAGGTCTATGTCCGTACCCCAGTGGTGGCGACTGGTGCCGGGCATGCTGGAGTAGCGTAGGATGGCCCGGGCGCGGTCGGCGGGGTCGGGGTAAACTTCATCGGCTTTTTCCTTGCCCTCGAGCAGGCGCTGTCCGTTCCACTTGGCTTCCCAGATCTGCTTCTGCCGGGCGAAGTTCCGGGTAGCGGAGACGATCCGCAGTCGTACCCCGTCGGCCAGGGCGGCGGCGTGCATCCGCTCGAAGGCGGTGTAGGTTTCCCGGTGCAGCAGGTAGGGGTCTCCGTCGGTGTAGCGGTCGGCCACCTTCACGAAGTCGGGGTGGGCGGCCGGATCGAACTTCCCGGTCAGGTATTCATAGGTAGGTATCCCCCCGATGCTGTCGCTGAGGCTGGGCGCGGGCGCGGGTGCCGTAATTCCCTGCTCAGTGGAATCGACCACCGCAGGACCCTTGTCCATTGTCTCGGGGGGGAGTGCTTCGCCGGTGCCGCAGCCCAGGGCGGCAATTACTGTCAGGGAAAGGAAGAGATGCTTCATAGGTCGGCGAAAATAGGGCACAGACCTGAGACGCAGACATCGGATGTCTGACAGGATGTCAGACATCCGATGTCTGCCAGAAAGTCCGAGAAAATGGTAAGAATGGGACGCGAACATGTGTCAACTTACCTGCTTCTTCCTGCATTTCGTAAAATACATCTATAGGCCAGCTAACCACATCGGATGTCTGCCGAAAAGTCAGACATCCGATGTCTGACAGAAAGTCAGCGTGCGACGATGGCCGACAGCTTCATCAGAAAGTAGACCTCGAAGCCCGTATACACCAGGTAAAGCCAGAAAAAGGGAACGATGAACAGCTTGCTGCTGGGCTCACCCAGGATGACGTAACCCACTACCAGCATGCCGCAGAGGAACATTTTGGCGATGGTGGAGGCCAGGAACACGTTGCTGAACAGCAACTTGTTCTCGGCACCCGCGCTTCGGCGCCCCAGGAAAAAGATGGCCACGCACACCAGAATGAAGAGCACCATGGTGGTGATGGTGAAGGGCAGGGAGTAACCGATGGGCAACAGCACATGGCTCAGTACAACGCCGGCACCGGCCAGCAGGGTCACGCCGCCCAGGAGGGCGAGAAATCGGGAGGTAAGCATGCCGCAAAGGTACAACGCAGGGACGCTAGCGTGCCGAACGCCGCCGCCCCGGATCCTGCTTCGTGAAGCGCCAGCCCACCAATATCCCCAGTCGCAGGTCGAGCCCCGACAGGTCCCCGATTACCTTCTGGTATACAGCCTCATCCTCATTGCCACCGAATGTAACCGACCGCCCGATGCCGGCATTCAGTTCGTAGAGAAAGCCGGAGGGTGCGATCCATTTGTGGCCGGAAAGCATGCCGATGGCGGCGCGCATGGCGCGGATTTCCTCATGGGACCAGATGTCGGTTCCCGCTACGCGCCCGACCTTGCCGTAGCCCCCGACGAAGAAGCGATCAAATCCCGCCCGCGGCGCGAAGTAGTAGCGGTATTCCGGGATGAGCCGCAGGCTTCGGTAGCGGTAGTCCTCATTATCCGTGTCGAAATACGCCAGGCTGGAATAGGCCGCACCGACGGAGAGTGCCGACTGCCCACCCAGGGGGAACTCGGCCGCCACGTTGATGCCGCCGCCGAGGGCGGAACCGACGTTGATCTTGGCATCCGTTTGGCCACTGAGGGCGGCGGAAAGGAAGAGGCAGCACACCAGCCACAGGAACTTGCTCATGGCCCGAAGAGGTTAAAGGGTGGAGAAACCATTTGAAATTAGTCCCTGGTCAGATGCTCCGTTGCCGGCCCCGCAGATTTATTTTTTGCGACCGTACCGGAGTACATCCAGTCCCTTTCCACCCCGCCCGTCGCCCGCGTCAACCTCCACTCCGTTACCTTCGCGCCCATGCCTGAACCCCTGCAACTGTCCGATGATTTTAACTACGCCCTGGAGCGGATGGAGTCCGGTGCCCACCTTTTCGTTACCGGCCGGGCCGGCACCGGCAAGTCGACCTTGCTGCAGATCTTTAAGCGCAGTACCCGCAAGAACGTAGTGGTCCTGGCGCCCACCGGCGTGGCGGCCCTGAACGTGGGCGGACAGACGATCCACTCCTTCTTCAATTTCCCGCCCCGCCTGCTACAGTCAAAGGACATCCGGCCCAACCGCCGCTACCAGCGGCTGTTCGCCAACCTGGAAACGCTGGTGATCGACGAGATCAGCATGGTGAGGGCCGACGTGATGGAGGCCATCGACTACGGCCTACGCCTCAATCGCGGCAGCGGCGAACCCTTTGGTGGGGTACAGCTGATCCTGTTCGGCGACCTCTTCCAGTTGCCCCCGGTAGTGAGCAGTGAGACGGAGCGGGAATTCTTCAGTCTCCGCTACGCGAGCCCCTACTTTTTCAGCGCCGACTGCCTCGACTACATCGACCTGGAAATGATCGAACTCCGGCAGGTGTACCGACAGGACAGCCGCCACTTCCTCCGACTCCTGGAAAGTATCCGCAACGCCACCGTGGACCGCGACGAGCTCGAGGACCTCAACGCCCGCTACCAGCCCGATTTCGAGCCCGAGGAAGGCAGCAACTACCTGACGCTGGCCGCCCGCAACGCCACCGTCACCCGCATCAACGCCAACGCCCTGGAGGCCCTCGACTCCCCGGAGCACCTCTACACCGCCGAGGTGAAGGGCAACTTCCCGGACCGCCTCTTCCCGGTGCCCCAGCTGCTGCGGCTCAAGGTCGGCGCCCAGGTGATGACCCTGCGCAACGACAGCGAGCGCCGCTTCGTGAACGGTACCATCGGCACGGTCAAGGAGTGCAAGCCCCGCTCGGTCGTACTCGAAATCGTAGAGAACGGCCGCCCCGCAGAGGTGGAGGTCGAATACGACGAATGGGACATCATCCGCTACACCGCCGACGGGGCCGACCTACGCAAGATCGCCACTGAAACCCTGGGCACCTACCGCCAGCTGCCCGTGCGCCTGGCCTGGGCCGTCACCATTCACAAGGCCCAGGGCAAAACCTTCGACAAGATCATCGTGGACCTGGGCCGTTCCGGGGCCTTCGAGCACGGACAGACCTACGTGGCCCTCAGCCGGTGCCGCACCCTTGACGGGATCGTACTGCGGCAACCCCTCACCCTGCGCGATGTGCTGGTCGATCCCGAGGTAGTGCAGTTTTATGAGCGGATGCGGTAATCTTTTTTGCGGCGGAGCGCCGGTGCCAAACCCAAGGGGAATAGCCTGGCCGCCCGCCCAACCTTACTGCCACACCTCCCGCATCACCCCCCGTTCACCGGTGGGGTCGTGGGCGGGTAGTGGCAGATCGTCCGGGGGACGGTGATCGGCGGCGTCGGTGATCAGGTCCCACGACCGGCCACCGGGGTAGGCGCCCAGTACCCGGTAGCCGGATTCAGTAGGTGAGGAATGTCCGGTGCCCGCCGGCAGCAGGACTACGTCGCCGGTACCAGCTTCCAGGGTATACCCTCCGGGGCCGCCGAGTTGAATGGTGCAGCTTCCTTCCACCATCACCAGCGCTTCGTGGGTGTTGCTGTGGTAATGGGGGTAGGGGTAGATGCCGGCTACCCACATGTTACCCCAGTTGGTGGCGTGCAGCCGCTTCTTTATCCGCTCGATCATTCCGGGGCGGTCGTCGGCGAAGGCACCGGGGTAGACAATGACGGGCAGGCAGCTGTTCGGGATCCATTCCCACGGGTCCAACTGGATCAGGGTGGCAGGGCCGCGCTGGGTGACTTTGGTAGACAAGACAAATCGCGTTTTCGGGGCAGTCGACCCTTGAACGGACGGGGTAGGGGGGCGGGTTCGCCACCGGCACGGACCAACGCAGTTATCAATTCGACGAACGGTAAACCCGGCGGCCCGCCAGTAGTGTTTGTTGGGTATGATCGTGCTACTCATCCTCTCCGTTCTCCTCGTCGCCCTGCTGGTCTACCTCTTCAACCAGTGGAGCCGCAACCGCATGCCCTCCCGCAAGCAGCGCGACCGCGTCCTGCGGGAAGTCCAGCAGGACATGGACGGCTGGAGTGCCGACCTGGTCAAAATTCACCGGGAGGAACTCGACTTGTTCAGCCTGACCCAGGAGAAACAGGTGATCAAGCGGGGCACCGGCACCACCGCCAAGGGCACCTTCACGACCATCTTCCACGAGCCCGTGGTGAGCTACAGCTACCGGCGCTACCTCGGCAAGCAGGTCAATGCCCTGCTCTACGCCCGCACCGCCGACCACGATTACGTCTACTGGACGGAGAAAGGCAAAACCCGCCTGGAAATCGATGGGCAGCCCGTAGGTACCATTGATGGCAGCACCTTGCTGGGTGAGCGCACCGGCATGGAACTGGCCCGCATCGAGGCCACCCCCCGCGAGAACTACCTGCCCGTCAGCGTCGGCAAACGCGAAGTAGCTGCCCTCAAAACCCTGCCCGTCAGCACGGACGACCCCCTGAGCCAGCGCGCCTTTGAATTCATCCCCGACGACCTCAACGACAAGGAAGAACAACTCCTGCTTTCCCTGACCGTGCGGGAACTGGTGGGGCGTAGTTTGGGGTAGGTTGCTGGTTGCTGGTTGCTGGTTTCTGGTTTCTGGTTGGCTGCCTGTCCGTGCCTAATATAGCTTGACGGATTAGTGTAAATGATTAGGCGGGAACAGGTCTAGCTGCCCGGTATTGTTTATTATCTGCGTATTCTGTTCGGTGTACACGTGTACACCCGGC
>NZ_PDLO01000019.1 GCF_002631205.1 Neolewinella marina | reverse complement strand
TGTCCGTGCCTAATATAGCTTGACGGATTAGTGTAAATGATTAGGCGGGAACAGGTCTAGCTGCCCGGTATTGTTTATTATCTGCGTATTCTGTTCGGTGTACACGTGTACACCCGGCCGGTCTTGGGGCTGGCAGCTGCGCAGCCATACTTCGTATTCCAGGGGGGCCATGTTCAGACTACTGTGGAAGCGCGCATTGTAGTGATCACAAGCTTTGGTCACCAGGGCATCAAAGTCACCTGGTCGGTGCAAGGTCCAGTGGCGCAGGTAGTCGTTCTTGATGATGCCGTTGACCCGTTCGGCGTGTGCATTCTCCAGCACGGTGGCGCACATACTCACCCGGATGCCGTGGTCCTCCAGCAACCCGGTGTAGACGGCGCTGGCGTACTGGCTACCCCGATCTGAGTGATGGATCAGCCCCTGGGCGTAGTCCCGGATTCCCCGTAACGTCAGCGCCCGGCGTAAGGCTTGGGTAAACAGTTCGGCCCGCATGTGATCGCCCCCGGCGGCTCCCACGATGCGGCGCGAGACCACGTCCATGATCAGTACAACGTAGAGGTGCTGGTCCTGCCAGGGGAAGTAGAACAGGTCGCTTACCCACACCTGATTAACCGTACTAAAGCGGCCATCCACCAACAGGTTGCCGTAGCGAGAACTGCGTACGGCTACGGTAGTGCGACCAGGATTGGCCGGTACGTGGAGGCGGTAGCCTTCCTGGAGCCCCAGGGCGATGAAGGCATCCCGGCCAATGCCCTCGGGTTGCAGCTGGTGGAACATTTTACGTAAGCCCATAGCCGGGTGTAATTGCCGCGTCTGCGCAATCATGCCGGCGTACACGTTGTGCAGCGTCGCCTGATGATCCAGTCGCTGGCCCTGATCGAAGTGCGCCTGACGGGTGATGCCGTAGTAAGCGTAGATCTGACTCATGGGGTAAGGCCGCTGGGGGTGACCGCGCCAGTACTCAATGACCGGGTAGCGTACTTTTTTTTTAGGTCATAACCCACCTCCTGACTCGCCAGGTCGAGCGTGGTCTGCAACAGGTCGATTTCCATTTGCTTGCAACCAACAATCCGTTCCAGTTCGGCCAGTCGCGCCAGTAGGCGTTCGATACGCTTGCCTTCGCTTTCCATTTCTACCACCGTATGGGTTCCTTTGATGCGATCTGAATATAGGTAGATCCACTGGTAAAGCGAGGTGCGACTGACCTGCCAGAGCCGACATCCCTGGGCGATGGATACCTCCCCGGCGGTGAGTTGCGCAACGCAGCGGCGTTTGAAGGGCTCGCTGAAGCGCCGCGTGTACTTCTGCTTCAGGGTGGGCTGTTCTGAATTTGATGACATAATCGATGTGTACGATTGTGTCAAGCTATTTCAGGTATGGACA
>NZ_PDLO01000018.1 GCF_002631205.1 Neolewinella marina | reverse complement strand
GCTCCACCCGTTAGGTCATTCAACTGCAGGGCACCTCCGGACTGTCCCTGGCCGGGTGCAAAAGAGGCACCGGAATTAAGGGTCGCATTGTAATTCCCAGCCCTATCATTCGCGGTCGTGCCCGAGGTTTCGTCGAATTTCCAGTAGGCGACAAGGCCATTGGTGGAAGGGGCCTGGGCCAGAACGGCCAGGGGAAGAGCCCATAAAAGGAGGCTCACCCCGATTGTGTGAATGTTCATGTTAACGTCTTATAACCTGTGAAAAACCAAAACACTTGCCCGCTGCCCCGCATCAGACGGGGCAAAGGCAATTTTGGAGCTGCCCGCCAAGCGGCGGAACAACCCCCTCCCCATCAGCTACTTAGCCTCATTAGCTGCCAGGGACACCATCATAACCCGTGTAACAACCTGAGATTATCCGTTAAGAAAATTTTCCGGGTTTCCCACAATTAAAAAAGCGCCCCGCTTCCGAATGGAGGCGGGGCACTAGTGGTGCAAGGACTATACTCCTGACAGATGGAGTCTGGCCCGGATTTACTATTGCTTGACGAAGCGGGTAGCTTGCTGGTTTACCATGAGGGTATAAGTTCCGGCGGGGAGATCGGCTACCGCAACACGCTCTTGCCCCACTACCGTCCCGGAGGCTACCCGCCTCCCGAACCCATCCAGGATGACGTAGGCCCCGCTGCCGCTGACGGTTACGGAAGCGGAGGCCGGATTCGGAAAAACCGTCAATTCATTGCGCTGCTGGGGAGCCACGGTGACCAGGCTGGAGTACATCTCGCTGCCGTCGTGATCCACCTGCCGCAGCCGGTAGTACAGGGTGGCCTCCGCCGGTGCGGAGTAGTCCGTGTAGCTATAGTCACCGTGAGCGTGGGCTGCCACAAATCCGACTTCGGTGAATACACCCGCATTGCCGGTGGCCCGCTCTACGGCGAAGCCGGCGTTGTCGCGCTGGTCCTCAACCGTCCAGTACAATTCCACTCCGGAAAAAGCTGGTGTAGCCTGGAATGAAGTGAACGTTACCGGCAGTTGGCGGTAGGCCTCGGTGGTGGTCAGGTTATTGACTTCACTCCCTGACAGGCTGCGGTCGTAGACCCGCAGTTCATCAATCATTCCATCAAAGGGGTGATCAGGCGTTGCGCCCTCGGGGCGGTTTCCAATACCCAATTTCATGTTGGTTGTATTGAGAAGGGCTCCGGTCCTATTGGAAGTTGTCACCAATGTTCCGTCGAGATATAACGCAACTGTCGACCCATCGTAGGTTGCGGCTATGTGGTGCCATTGTCCTTCCACAATGGCTTTACCCCGCGTGCTGGTATTGGCATTGGCCCCATTCAGCAAAAATCTAACCTCCACCGCACCCTGACTTGTCACGTTCAGAGCAAAAGAATAATC
>NZ_PDLO01000016.1 GCF_002631205.1 Neolewinella marina | reverse complement strand
CGCTGGGGCGGTAGGATTATTGGGTTTGGGGGGGGTGTTCTTGCGGGGCCCTGCGCGCTGCGCGCTTCAGACCCCGCTTGGGGGTTGGGCGTCCCTTCCAGGGCCGCTGGGGCGGTAGGGTTATTGGGTTTTGGGGGGGTGTTCTTGCGGGGCCCTGCGCGATTCGCGCTACAGACCCCGCGTATGGAGTGGGTGTCCCTTCCAGGGCCGCTGGGCCGGTAGGGTTATTGGTTTTTGGGGGGCTTGCGGGGCCCTTCGCGCTTCGCGCTGCAGACCCCGCTTGGGGGGCGTTCAATTCAGTGTTGCGGGGGTAAAAAAATATTTCCGGGCAGTTTATCGTCGGCCTACTTTCGCTTACGATTCCGCTGCTGGGCCTGGCCGGTAGTTTGCCGGTGGGTGTCGGGGTGGCCAATCCATAAGCATATGCTTCTTTCGATCGGGTTTATTCTGGCGGGCTTCGTCCTGCTGATTTTCGGCGCGGACTGGCTGGTGGACGGAGCGTCCAGCCTGGCGCGCAAGCACCGGGTATCCGACCTGGTGATCGGGCTCACGATCGTTTCCTTCGGCACTTCCGCCCCGGAGCTGGTCGTCAACCTCATCGCCTCCCTGGAGGGGCATTCCGACATCGTCTACGGCAACGTGGTGGGGAGCAACAACTTCAACCTGTTCGTCATCCTGGGCATCGCGGGGCTCATCCTGCCCATTACGGTGCAACGGAGTACCGTGTGGCAGGAGATCCCCATGTCGCTGGCCGCGGCGGTGGTGCTGCTGCTGTTGTCGAACAACTTCTTCCTCGGGGGCGCGCTGTCCCTTTCTCGGCTGGACGGGGTCCTGCTGCTGGTTTGCTTCGCGGCCTTCCTGTGGTACGTATTCCGGCAGATGCGGGCCGAGGTGCCTCCTTTGGAGCCTTCGTCGCCGGTGTATCCAACGACCCTCCGGATCGTCGGCCTGATCGTTTTCGGGTTGGCCGGACTGGTGTTCGGGGGCAAGCTGGTCGTAGACCACGCCATCGCCATTGCCACCAGCCTGGGGGTGAGCGAGAAGATCATCGGCCTCACCATCATCGCGGCGGGCACCTCCCTGCCCGAACTGGTTACCTCCGCCGTGGCCGCCTTCAAGAAGAACAGCGACATCGCCATCGGCAACGTCGTGGGCTCAAATATCTTCAACGCGCTGTTCGTCATCTCCCTCAGTGCGGTGGTACACCCCATCGGCTACAACGCGAGCTTCAACCGGGAAATCTATCTTCTCATCGGGGGTACTATTTTCCTATTTACGGCCATGTTTCTCGGGGGGCGCAAGCGCCTCGACCGCTGGGAGGCCGGTTTGCTGCTGCTCGTCTACGGGGTATACCTGGGGCTGCAGATCGCCCAGGAGGTGTAGGCGGGGCGGCGGCGCGCGGGTGCCAAGACGGGTTTCGGAGTAGCCGGGCTTCCGGGCCTGTGGCCCGGTGTGAAACTGCCGGACTGGCTCACCAGGCGACTAACTTTTGCTCCGCTAGCGAGGTCCGTTACACCGCCGCTCTACGCCGGCCGTTCTGAGAAGCGTTTGCTTTCCTCCCGTCGGTCATTTTTCAGCCGGGCCACAGGCCCGACGGCCCGGGTAAGGAGTAGCCGGGCTTCCGGGCCTGTGGCCCGGTGTGAACAGGCTGGACTGGCGTACCAGGCGACTAACTTTTGCCCCTCTTGCTAGGCCTGTGTCGACGCCGCTCTACGCCGGCCGTTCTGAGAAGCGTCTGCTTTCCTCCCGTTGGTCATTTTTCAGCCGGGCCACAGGCCCGACGGCCCGGGCTCAGGAGTAGCCGGGCTTCCGGGCCTGTGGCCCGGTGTGAAACTGCTGGACCAGCGTATCAGGCGACTAACTTTCACCCCGCTCGCTAGGCCTGTTACGCCGCCGCTCTACGCCGACCGTTCTGAGAAGCGTTTGCTTTCCTCCCGTCGGTTGTTTTTCAGCCGGGCCACAGGCCCGACGGCCCGGGTTAAGGAGTAGCCGGGCTTCCGGGCCTGTGGCCCGGTGTGATCTTGCAGGACCAGCGTACCAGGCAACTAACTTTCACCCCGCTCGCTAGGCCTGTTACGCCGCCGCTCTACGCCGGCCGTTCTGAGAATCGTTTGCTTTCCGCCCGTCGGTTATTTTCGGCCGGGCCACAGGCCCGACGGCCCGGGCTAAGGAGTAGCCGGGCTTCCGGGCCTGTGGCCCGGTGTGATCCTGCAGGACCAGCGTACCAGGCAACTAACTTTTAC
>NZ_PDLO01000015.1 GCF_002631205.1 Neolewinella marina | reverse complement strand
TCGCAGAAGATGACTGCGTTGATAGGCTGTAGGTGGAAGTGTGGTAACGCATGGAGCCGAGCAGTACTAATCGCCCGACAGCTTCCTTTTATTTTTTCTTCGAAATGGGTTAATGGTAGTGGTTGAATCAACCGGCCTGAGACTTATGAGTATTGAAAAGTAACTGGCAGCACGCTTGTTAGAGGGAAAAGTATTTCCTTCGCAATTACGGTCTTTGGTTGATCGGTCAATCCGATCGAGCCGTTGAAAAGGACTGAAGCTCTCTTATCTAACTTGTTGATCGTTATCAAAAGAAACGACCGTCGGCGCTCAGGCGTCGGTGGACAAAGACTTTGGTGGCTATTGCGGGCAGGATCACCTCTTACCATTCCGAACAGAGAAGTTAAGCTGCCCCGCGCCGATGGTACTTGGGTTCGTCCCCGGGAGAGTAGGTCGCCGCCAATTTAATGAAAGCCTCATCGCTACCCAGCGGTGGGGCTTTCTCCGTTAGTACGACGCGGTCTCAGACCGCGCCAGTAAGATGCGGCCTCCGGCCGCGCTGGTAAAAAGCGGCCTCAGGCCGCGAAGTACAACGCGGTTTCCAACCGCGAGGCGAGCGCCGCTCCCAGTATTCGCTGTACATTCCCCCAAATCAAGCGCATGTACTTCATCAGCTGCGACTGGGGCACCACCAACTTCCGCCTCCGGGCCGTGGAAACCAATACCGCAGCAGTACGCGCAGAGTGGAACACCGACCAGGGCATTCGTGCCACCAACGAGGGCTTCCTGGCCAGTGGGCAGGCCGGGCGCTTCGACTTCTTCGCCGCCTACTTATCCGAACAGATCGACCAGCTACCGGCCGAATACCGTCGCGCGCCGATGGTGGCCTCCGGGATGGCCTCGGCCAACATCGGAATGTGCGAACTGCCCTACGCCAACCTGCCCATTAATCCATCGGGCGACAACCTCATCACCCGGCGGTTCACCTTGCCCGCCGGCAACGACTTGCTGTTGATCTCCGGGGTGCGTACCGCGGACAGCATCATGCGGGGGGAGGAAGTCCAGGCGCTGGGCCTCATGGCCAACATGCCGGATGACGGGACCCTCATCCTGCCGGGTACCCATAGCAAGCACCTGACGTACGAAGGCGGGGCCTTCACCGATTTCTCCACCTACCTCACCGGCGAGCTCTTCGCCTTGCTGACGAACCACGGCATCCTGTCGGGATCCGTAGCCGCCGGGCCGTTCGATGCGGCCGCCGAAGCGGCCTTCGGGGAGGGCGTGGAGCAGGGGCGGTCGGGTAGTCTCAGCCGCAGCCTGTTCGGGGTGAGGGTTCGACAGGTCGTGCACGGACATACCCCGGAAACCAACTACTACTACCTCAGCGGACTGCTGCTCGGGGAGGAGCTGGGCGGACTGGCCAATACCCAGGGCACCGTATACCTGGCGGCCGCCGAGCCGGTCTTTTCCCTCTACCACCGCGCCCTCACTACGTTGGTGGTCAGCGATCGCCTGCGAAGCTTTGGTGGCGATGCGCTGGAAAGCGCGTTACTTGCGGGCCAAATCAAAATCCTCCTGCAGCATGGCGGCTGAAACGCTGTTTTCCTGGTCCCTTTTCCAGCGCACCCCCATCATTGGCATCCTGCGGGGTGCCTCCCCCGACGAATGCCGCCGGGTAGCCGAAGTATGCGCCGTGGCCGATTTCCATACCCTGGAAGTCACCATGAATACTCCGGGCGCCACCGATATTATCGCTGACCTGGTAAGCTCCTTCCCCGAGCTGAACATCGGGGCGGGGACCGTCTGCAACCTCGACGACTTCGAGGACGCCGTCGCCGCCGGCGCGCGCTTTATCGTCACCCCCGTACTCGATGAGGACGTCATCGTAGCCGCCGTCGCCCAGGACCTGCCCGTCTTCCCCGGGGCGTTCACCCCGACGGAGATCTACCGCGCCTGGAGCCTCGGAGCAACGGCCGTCAAACTGTTTCCCGCCGGCCAACTGGGCCCCGCCTACATGCGCGACGTGCTGTCGCCCCTGAACGAGGTACGCATGCTGCCCACCGGTGGGGTAAGCAAGAAAAACATCCGGGAGTGGTTCGCGGCCGGCGCCACCGGCGTGGGGATGGGCAGCTCCCTCCTGGACGCCGAGCTGATCCGCCAGAAGGATTACGCTGGTCTCCGTCGCCATCTCCAGAGCGTGAAGGCGGAGATTGCCGACCTGCTCGGCCAATAGGCGCGGCCGCGGGTGCCGGGGAAGCGCGGAGGAGCCGGGCTACCTGAGTTGAACCCTGGAACCCGCGTACGCGCCCAACAATTACCGCCAGCTCTCCTCCACGCGCTCGATCTTGCCCACGAGGAAGAGGTAGCTGCAGAGCCCGAGAAAGGCCATGAAGCCCACGAAGAGCAGGGCGGGGGTGAAGTCGCCCCCCCGGGCCAGGTAGCCGATGACGGTGGGCGATACCACGGCCCCCAGTCCGCCGATGAAGTTGAATACCCCACCTACCAGTCCGATCAGCCGCTTCGGGGCCAGCAGGGAAACGAAGACCCAGGTGATGGACGCCAGCCCGTTGCCGAAGAAGGCGATCGCCAGAAAGAAGATGATGAGGGCGGTATGGTCGGTGTAGTTCGCCCCGATGATGAGGATCGACAGCAGCATGCCCAGGATGATGGGCCCCTTGCGGGAAGCCTCGTTGGAAACGCCGCGCCGCACCAGGAAATCGGAGACGAAGCCCGACAGCAGCACCCCCACGAAGGCCGCTAGGAAGGGGATGCTGGCCAGGAAACCGAACTTGATGAAGTCCAGTCCCCGGAACTCCACCAGGTAAGTAGGGAACCAGGTGAGGAAGAAGGTGAACAGGGTGACCAGGCAGAACTGCCCCAGGTAGATGCCCCACAGCTTGCGGTGGATGAAGGCCTCACGGAGGTCCCGAAGGGTGAAGTTGACGCGGCCGTCGGCGGCATCCTGTTTTTCGGCGCCGATGAGTCCGCCGCCCTCCGCGATGAGGTCGAGTTCGTCCTGGCTGACGGATTCGTGCTCCCGGGGGTCGCGGTACAGGAACCACCAGACGACGGCCCACACCAGGCCCACGACGCCGGAGAAGATGAACAGTCCGCGCCAGCCGAAGTAGGCCTGGATGGCCACCAGCACGGGCGTGAGGAAGGCCAACCCGATGAATTGTCCGGAGGTATAGACCGCAATGGCCGAGGCCCGCTCCCGGTCCGGGAACCAGCTGGTCACGATGCGGTTGTTGGTGGGGTAGGAGGGCGCCTCGAATACGCCTACCGCCGCCCGGAGCCCGATGAGGGCGGCCAGTGAGCTCACCAGTCCCTGCAGCAGGGTAGCGAGCGACCACAGCACCAGGATGATGGGGTAGAGCAGCCGCGGGCGCAGGTGGTCGGCCAGTACCCCGCCGGGAATCTGTAGCAGGGAGTAGGTGAGGCCGAAGGCGGAGAAGATGAGTCCCAGCTGCACCTTGGTCAGTTCCAGCTCCTCCCCGATGGCGGCGGCGGCGACGGAGATGTTGCTCCGGTCCATGTAGTTGATCACCACCGTGACGAAGACGAGGGCGAGGATGTTGTAGCGTTTTCTGGTCATCAGGGTCCGGGCTACCATTCCGTGACCGAGCCGTCGGCGTTGCGCCAGATGGGGCTCTTCCAGTTGTGTCCTTCGCGGGCGGCTTCCCTCACCTTGTCCTCGTCAATTTCGATGCCGAGTCCCGGTCCGGTGAGCAGGGGCACGTGGCCGTCGCGCAGCTGGAAGCCGTCGGGGTCCACGAGGTAGTCGGTGAGGTCGGCCCCCACGTTGTAGTGGATGCCCAGGCTGGTTTCCTGGATGAGGGCGTTGATGCAGTTGAAGTCGACCTGCAGGGCGGCGGCGAAGCTGATGGGGCCGAGCGGACAGTGGGGCGCCAGGGCCACGTCGTAGGCCTCGGCCAGGGTAGCGATCTTCTTTACCTCGGTGATGCCGCCGGCGTGGCTCAAGTCGGGCTGCACGATGTCCACCGCGTTCTGCTCGAGGATGCGCTTGAAGTCCCAGCGGGAGTACATCCGCTCTCCGGTGGCCATGGGGATGGAGGTGAAGTCGTGGAGGGCCTTCAGGGCGTCGTTATTCTCGGCCAGCACCAGCTCTTCCAGGAAGAAGGGGTGGTAGGGTTCCAGTACCCGGGCGATGGCCTTGGCCTGCCCCTTGTGGACGCGGCCGTGGAGGTCGACGCCGATCAGCACCTCATCGCCGACGGCCTCCCGCATGGCGGCCATCTTGTCGCCCACCGCCGCCACCTTGGCCGGGGTATCGATCCACTCCATCTGGTCGCAGATCGTCATTTTGACGGCTGTGAACCCATTCTCTACCCGCTTGCGGGCCGCGGCGGCCAGGGCCTCCGGGGTTTCTCCGCCAATCCAGCCGTACACCCGCATCCGGTCGCGGACGGCCCCGCCCAGCAGCTCATGCACTGGTACGCCGAGGGCCTTGCCCTTGATGTCCCACATCGCCTGGTCGATGCCCGAGAGCGCGCTCATCAGCACCGGTCCGCCCCGGTAGAAGCCCCCCCGGTAGACCATCTGCCAGAAGTCCTCGATCCGGTGCGCCGAGTGCCCTACGATATGCTCCTCCAGCTCCCGCACGCAGGCCTCCACGGTGGCCGCCCGGCCCTCCACTACCGGTTCCCCCCAACCGACGATGCCTTCGGCGGTGGTCAGTTTGAGGAACAGCCAGCGGGGGGCTACCTTGAAGAGTTCTACCTGGGTGATGATTAGGTCTTGCATGGGAGTCAAGGGGTGAAGGGGTGAATGGGCGTTGCATTTGTCCCTCGCTTCGCTCGGGTTCGTCAAGGGATCACGGGGTTAAGGGTATAAGGGGTCAAGGCGGTGTTGCATTTGTCCCTCGCTTCGCTCGGGCCGGGGCACCAGTTACGTGGCCTTGCTACCGATTGCATGAATGTAGTGATCGATTGGGACATTCTGGCGCGGAGGAGGTGGAAGTTACTCGCTGCTGTTTTGGGGGCGGCCACGGGTTGAGCGCTTTCCATCGCGAGAACCAGTACCGCGGCGGCCATGAGTCGGGCCTGGAGCCCCTCCACCCGAAAGGAACGAACTACTGAGGCACGGAGGCCACGGGCTGAGCGCCTCCCGGCGCGATAATCATTGCCGCGGCGGCCATGAGTCGGGCCTGGAGCCCCTCCGCCCGAAAGGAACGAACCACGGAGGCACGGAGGGGCACCGAGGCGTAACCATTTTCTCCGTGCCCCTCAGTGACTCTGTGGTTGTAGTCCTCAGCTCGGCCCGCCACCTTTAGGGCAGGAGCACAGTGAGTGGACCCGCAAATACTACTCTTCTCCCGGCCCTGGAAGGGACGGGTAAAACGAGCGGGGTCAGTTCCGCGGGGGAACACCGCGGAAGGGGCCCTGCGGGTATGGCGTTCGCGAACCACACCAAGCAGTGCCGTGCGGCAGCCAAATCGAATATCAAGAATCGAGTATCGCATATCAAGCGGTAACCTCCAAGGCATATAGCACTCGGCCCAAAGGGCCTCGGCCTAAGTGGGAAGCACGGAGGAATCGGGCTGAGCGCCTCCCGGCGCGATGATCGGTACCGCGGCGGCCTTTAGTCGGGCCTGGAGGCCCTCCGCCCTAAAGAAACGAACCACAGAG
Organism: Neolewinella marina; assembly: GCF_002631205.1. Taxonomy (GTDB): domain Bacteria; phylum Bacteroidota; class Bacteroidia; order Chitinophagales; family Saprospiraceae; genus Neolewinella; species Neolewinella marina. The sequence goes on along the minus strand of NZ_PDLO01000015.1, from coordinate 22,594 downwards.
TCACGGAGGACCACCGAGGCGTAACCATTTTCTCCGTGCCCCTCAGTGACTCTGTGGTGTCCCCAAGCTCGGCCCGCCACCTTTAAGGCAGGAGCACAGTGAGTGGACCCGCAAATACTACTCTCCTCCCGGCCCTGGAAGGGACGAGTAAAATGAGCGGGGTCAGTTTCGCGGGGGAACACCGCGGAAGGGGCCCCGCGGGTATGGCGTTCACGAGCGGCAGTGAAATCGCACATCAAGAATCGAGTATCGAGAATCGCATATCAAGCGGCAACCTCGGAGGTATATAGCACTCGGCCCAAAGGGCTTCGGCCTAAGTAGGAAGCACGGAGGAATCGGGCTGAGCGTCTCCCGGCGCGATAATCAGTACCACGGCGGCCATGAGTCGGGCCTGGAGCCCCTCCACCCGAAAGGAACGAACTACTGAGGCACAGAGGCTACACTCGTTTTCTCCGTGCCCCTCAGTGACTCTGTGGTGATCCTAAGCTCGGCCCGCCACGTTTAGGGCAACCGCAGTGAGTGGAGCCGCAAATACTACTCTCCTCCCGGCCCTGGAAGGGACGGGTAAAATGAGCGGGGTCAGTTTCGCGGGGGAATACCGCGGAAGGGGCCCTGCGGGTATGACGTTCGCGAACCACAGCAAGCAGCGCCGTGCGGTAGCCAAATCGCATATCAAGAATCGAGTATCGAGAATCGCATATCAAGCGGCAACCTCGGAGGTATATAGCACTCGGCCCAAAGGGCCTCGACCTAAGTGGAATTCACGGAGGAATCGGGCTGAGCGCCTCCCGGCGCGATAATCAGTACCACGGCGGCCATGAGTCGGGCCTGGAGCCCCTCCACCCGAAAAAAACGAACCACTGAGGCACGGAGGGCAACCGAGGCATAACCATTTTCTCCGTGCCCCTCAGTGACTCTGTGGTGATCCTAAGCTCGGCCCGCCACGTTTAGGGCAACCGCAGTGAGTGGAGCCGCAAATACTACTCTCCTCCCGGCCCTGGAAGGGACGGGTAAAATGAGCGGGGTCAGTTCCGCGGGGGAATACCGCGGAAGGGGCCCTGCGGGTATGACGTTCGCGAACCACAGCAAGCAGCGCCGTGCGGTAGCCAAATCGCATATCAAGAATCGAGTATCGAGAATCGCATATCAAGCGGCAACCGACGTGGATTTGACCATTCGGCCCATCACCTTTGGGGTGCGAGCGCAGGCACAAATTGGACTTCGTAAATCCTCCGGCCCTGGAAGGGACGGGTAAAATTAGCGGGGTCAGTTCCGCGGGGGAACACCGCGGAAGGGGCCCCGCGGGTATGGCGTTCGCGTGCGGCAGCCAAATCGCCTATCAAGAATCGAGTATCGAGAATCGCATATCAACCAGTAACCTCCGAGGATTACAACACTCGGCCCATGACCTTAAAGGTACCGCCCCGTATAACTTCCTTCCACCCCTTTCAGCTCCGCCGGCCGGCCCTGGAACACCAGGTGACCTCCGTCGCGGCCGCCTTCGGGGCCGAGGTCGATGACGTAGTCGGCCGAGCGGATTACGTCGAGGTTGTGCTCCACGATGAGTACCGTGTGGCCGTTTTCGACCAGGGCGTTGAAGGCGGTGAGCAGTACCCGCACGTCGTCGAAGTGGAGGCCGGTGGTGGGCTCATCGAAGATGAAGAGCAGGTGCTGGCCGGCCTTGTCCTTGGTCAGGAAGCTGGCCAGCTTGACCCGCTGGGCCTCGCCGCCGGAGAGGGTGGAGCTGGACTGCCCCAGGGTCACGTAGCCTAGGCCGACGTCCTGCAGGGGCTGCAGCTTCTTCATGATCTCCTCCTCTTCGGCGAAGAAGTCGATGGCCTCGTTGATGCTCAGGTCGAGGATCTCGGCGATGTTCATGCCGTTGTACTGTACGTCGAGGATCTCCCGCTTGAAGCGGGCGCCGCGGCATTCCTCGCACTCGAGGCGGACGTCGGCGAGGAACTGCATCTCCACGATCTGTTCGCCTTCTCCCTTACAGGTCGGACAGCGGCCGCCGTCCACGTTAAAGCTGAAGAAGCTGGGCTTGTAGCCGCGGATCTTCGAGAGCTGCTGCTTCACCATCAGGTTGCGGATGGGGTCGTAGGCGCCGACGTAGGTCACGGGGTTTGAACGGCTGCTCTTGCCGATGGGGCTCTGGTTCACCATCTCCACGCCGTCGAGGAACTTCAGGTCGCCGTCCAGCTTCGAGTAGGGGCCCGGGGCCTGGGAGGTACCCTCCCCGAGGTGCCGCAGCAGGGCGGGGTGGAGGATGCCCTTCACGAGGCTCGTCTTGCCGCTGCCGGAGACCCCCGAAACCACGGTAATGGCGTTCAGGGGGATCTGTACGTCCACCTTCTTCAAATTGTGCATGCGGGCCCCTTCCAGCCGGATCCAGTTGGTGAGGCGGCGCGGCTCGGCGGGCGGCTCGATGGCCATTGTGCCGTTCATGTACTTGGTGGTGAGGCTCTCGGTGGCCTCATCGTAGATGTTCTCGTAGGGGCCGGCGAAGATCACCTCGCCCCCGTGGACGCCGGCGCGCGGACCGATGTCGATGAGGTAGTCCGCCGCGGCGATGATGCCCTCCTCGTGCTCGACTACCAGCACGGTATTACCGAGGTCGCGCAGCCGCCGCAGTACCCTTACCAGCCGTTCGGTATCGCGGGGGTGGAGGCCCACGCTGGGCTCGTCGAGGATGTAGAGGCTGGCCGTCAGGTTGCTGCCCAGGGTGCGCGTCAGGTTGATGCGCTGGCTCTCGCCGCCGGAGAGGGTGTTGCTCAGTCGGTTGATGGTCAGGTAGCCCAGGCCGAGGTCCAGCATGCTCTGCAGCCGGTTGTGAATCTCCAGCAGCAGGCGACGGGCGATGGTGGCGTCGTGCTCGTTCAGCTCCAGCTGCTCGAAGTGGGCCTGCAGCAGGTCGATGGGCAGGTCCACCAGTTCGGTGATGGCCACGCCGCCCACCTTCACGTAGGTGGCTTCCTTGCGCAGGCGCTTGCCCTTGCAGTTGTGGCAGAGGGTGCGGCCGCGGTAGCGGGCCAGCATCACCCGGTTCTGGATCTTGTAGAGTTTCTTCTGCAGCTCCTCGAAGAAGGCGTGGATGCCCTGCACGTGGCGGTTGCCGTCCCACACGATGGCCTTCTGCTCGTCGGTGAGGTCGCCGTAGGGGGTGTGGACGGGGAATTCAAAGCGGTTGGCCACTCGCAGGAAGTCGGTCTGCCACTGTCCGTAGGTGCTGCCGCTCCAGGGGGCCACGGCGCCGTCGTAGATGGACAGGCTCGGGTTGGGGATCACCTTGTCCTCGTCGATGCCCATGGTACGGCTGAAGCCCTCGCAGACGGGGCAGGCGCCGTAGGGGTTGTTGAAGTTGAACAGGGCGGGGGAGGGCTCCAGGAAGGTCATGCCGTCAAGTTCGAAGCGGTTGTTGAAGGCCGTCCACTCACCGCCGTCCAGGCTCACGATCACCTCGCCGTCGCCCTCCACGAAGGCCGTCTGTACGGAGTCGGCGATGCGCTTGTTGTTCTCCTCGTCTTCGGCGCGGACCACGAAGCGGTCCACCAGCACCATCATCTCCTCCTCGGTGCTCAGCGTGTTCAGCACCTTTTCCAGGCTGCCGCGGTCGCTCTCCAGCACCTCCTCGATGCGGTGCGGCTCGTCTTCGGCCAGCACGCGGGTGTAGCCCTTCTGTTGCAGCAGCTCCAGTTCGCGGCGCAGGGTGCGGTCGCCGTAGCTGCGCGGGATGGGGGCGTAGAGGTACACCCGGCTGCCCTCCTCGAGGGAGAGGATGTGGTCCACCACGTCGGAGACGGCGTGGCGCTTCACCTCTTCGCCGCTAATGGGACTGTAGGTGCGGCCCACCCGGGCGTAGAGCAGCCGCAGGTAGTCGTAAATCTCGGTGAGGGTGCCCACGGTGGAGCGGGCGTTGGCCGTGGTGGTCTTCTGCTCGATGGCGATGGCCGGACAGATGCCGCGGATGTAGTCGACCTCCGGCTTCTTCATCCGCATCAGGAACTGCCGGGCGTAGCTGCTCAGGCTCTCCACGTAGCGGCGCTGCCCCTCGGCGAAGAGGGTGTCCATGGTGATGCTGGACTTCCCGCTGCCGCTCACCCCGGTGACCACCACCAGCTGGTTCTTGGGGATCGTCAGGTCGACGTTCTTCAGGTTATTGGCGTTGGCTCCCTTGATGAAAATGGCGGTGCGCAGATCGGCCGCCGAATGCTCGTTTCGGTTGGTGGACATGGGTAGGAAACGGCCGGGAGGGGGCGGGGGTTTTGTCGGCCCCGCGTAGCGACGGCTTTAGCGGACAGGCGCAACCGGGGGGCGGCGGCGCGCGGGTGCCGGGCCTCGTCGGACGAACCGCCCCGCCTGGCAACTCGTCGGACGAACCGGCTATCGCCGGAATTCGTCCGACGAGGCCAGGCGGGGGGCAACGTAAAGGTTGTCGTGACTATATTGGAGCAAATTGATCCGTATGAATTACCGTCTACCACTTATTTTTTGCTGGGTATTGCTTGGCCTTCCGGTCCCTCACCTGGCACCCGCGCTCGCCGCCCAGGGCAACCTCAAGGAAGCCGTGAGCAAGAGCATTGAGCAGCAATACGAGGACCTGACCGCGGTGAGCGACAAGATCTGGTCGTACGAGGAAGTCGCTTTCCAGGAAAGCCAGTCGGCCGAGGCCCTGAAGGAATACGCGCGCGCCCAGGGCTTCACGATCAAGGAAAATATTGGTGGCATGCCTACCGCCTTCACGGCGGAGTACGGAAGTGGGAAACCGGTGATCGGGATCCTCGGGGAGTTCGACGCGCTGCCGGGACTCAGCCAAGCCACCGTGCCCCACAAACAGCCCCTGAACGAGGGCGGCGCCGGCCACGGTTGTGGTCACAACCTGTTCGGAACCGCCAGTCTGGGCGCGGCCACGGCCATCAAGGAACTGATCGAGAGCGGTGAGCTGAAGGGCACCATCCGCTTCTACGGTACGCCGGCGGAGGAGAAATACTTCGGCAAGCTGTGGATGATCCGCGCCGGGGCCTTCGAGGACGTCGACGTGGTCATGGACTGGCACCCCTCCGACGAAACGAAGACGGGGGTGCAGACCGGCCTGGCCCTGATCGACTTCATCGTGGAATTCCACGGGCAGGCCGCCCACGCCGCGGGTGACCCCTGGAATGGCCGCGACGCCTCCGACGGACTGGAGCTCTACACCACCGGCATCAACTACTACCGGGAGCACGTAAAACCTAGCGTGCGCATCCACTACGACATCGAGGTCGCCGGGGAGGTGGTCAACGTAGTGCCCGACTACGCCCGCATCTGGACCCGCGTCCGCGACGCCAACTTCGAGGGCGTGCGCCCGGTCTACGAACAGATCAAGCGTATCGCTGAGGGCGCCGCCCTGATGGCCAACGTGGAGTACGAGGTCAAGCTGGTGTCCGGCATCCACGAGGTGCTCGTCAACCGCACCGGCGCCGAGGTACTGCAAAAGAACCTGGAGGAGATGGGCCCCATCGAGTACACCGCCGAGGAGCAGGAATTCGCCAAGGCCATTCAGGACGCCGTGAAAAAGCCGCAGATCGGTGTTGTCAGCAAGATCGAGCCCCTGGAGCCCACCCAGGAGGTCGCCAGTGGCGGCTCCACGGACGTGGGCGACGTGAGCTACGTAGTCCCGGTGATCCGCCTGCGGGCCACCACCGCCCCGAACGGTACGCCTTGGCACAGCTGGGCCGTAGTAGCCTGCGGCGGCATGAGCATCGGTCACAAGGGCATGGCCTTCGCCGCCGAGGCCCTGGCCCGCACCATGGTCGACATCTACCAGGATGAGCAGTTGCGCGAACGCATCAAAGCGGAATTTAAGGAAGACCGGGGCGACTACAAGTACTCCCCGATGGTGCCCGAGGGACCGCCGCCGGTGGGCAAGTAGGGATTTACGATTTCTGGTTTGGAGATTGAGATGCCATGGGGAAGGATCACGCGCTGTGACCGCGAGGCCCATTCTCCGGGTGCCCCGGAATTGACCCCGCTATTTTGAGGCCGTCCCTTCCAGGGCCGGGAGGGTATGCGATTTGCTGGTCTAGGCCCCGTGGGGAGCGATCACGCGCCATGACCGCGATGAACAAACTGGACAGTGTTTGAGAAGGAAAATGGCGTCGCCTCGCGCGTTATGACCGCGAGGCCCATTCTCCGGGTGCCCCGGAATTGACCCCGCTATTTTGAGGCCGTCCCTTCCAGGGCCGGGAGGGTATGCGATTTGCTGCTGACCTTCCTTTCGCGGGGTAATACACCACACCCTTGCAGGTCCTGCAGACAATCCGAAGTTCTGTCGGGATCGGGTTTTGACACCACTGAGCGCGCGGAGGACCACGGAGATTTTCAGTCGGTCACTGCGTGACCTGGTTTATTGTACCGCGGATTTCCGCGGATTGGATTTCGCGGATTCCAGAGATTCAATGGCCTTCGGCCATTTCCTGGACTTCAAAAGGGTTTAAAACCACAGAAGGCACTGAGGGACACAGAGGGTCTTGGATACTCCCTCCGTGGCTCCCTGTGCCTCAGTGGTTCAAATAAATCGGGCCGGGAGGCCCTCCACCCCTCTACCCGGCACCCACGAGCGTCAGCGAGCTTTGCCGCAAATTGGCCATGGTACTTTGTAAATGGTAAATGGTAAATCTCCCCCGGCCCTGGAAGGGACGGCCTAGAATTAGCGGGGTCAATTCCCAGGAATGGGCCTCGCGGTGATAGGGCGTTAGGCGCACGAATCTTTTCAACCGTCCTGGACGCAAACACTCGGCCCAAAGGGCCTCGACCTGACCGTAAATCAGAAATCGTAAATCCTCTTACCGCACAAACCGAGCCACCCCCACTGGCCGGTTCCCGTGGTCCAGCAGCTGGAGGTAGTAGATGCCGGGGGGTAGGTCAGCGGTGAGGCCTAGGGCGGGGCGGTAGGTGCCCGATTGTACTACCTGACCGCCGTAGTCGTAGATCCGAAAGGCGGTGGTGGTTGAAGGGGCGGCGAGGCGCAGTACGTTCCCCTGTATCGGGTTGGGGTAGACCGTAAACACCGGCAGCGCAGGCCGGGGTGCCAGGGCCGTAGAGGCCTCGTTGGTAGAGAAGCTGTAGTGCAGGTCCTCCGCGAGGCGGATGCCCGTGGCGCTGCGCAGGGCGGAGGTGATGGTGAGCGAGTAGTCGGTATTGGCGCGGAGGCTGTCGGGAGTGAAGATCAGCGTATCCCCCGAGGTAGTGAAGGTGCCAGTCACGTTTTGCTGATCGCCGGTGAGGATGACGGAGGCGGTGCTGAAGGTGGCCGCGTCCATATCCTGGTCGAAAACCATCATGATGCGGGCGGCGGTATCCACGCTGGTGGCTCCGTTGGCGGGCGACAGGAAGGTCAGCTGGGGAGCCGGCGAGACCAGCTGGAAATCGACCGTGAGGGTCTGTTCCTCGGCGATGTCGACCGACTGGGTAGCCGCCCCGTAGCCGGGGGCGAAGGTGGTCAGCTGATTGATGCCGGGGGTGAGGTTCGCGATGGTGTAGTAGCCCGCCGCGTCGGTGGTGTCGCTCAGGTTGTTGCTGGTGCGCACGATGGCGCCCGCGATGGGTTGGTTGCTCGCCGCGTCGGTGACCAGACCGGTTACGGTGGCCTGTCGCTCCGATCCGGCCTTGGGATTGATGAGGAGCTTGGCGAAGTCGATCGCGTAGCCGTCGCCGGCCCCGGTGGTGAAGTCATCAAAGACGACCGTCAGGCTACCGTCGTCGAGCAGGTACAGCAGGTCGTTGGGAATGCTGTAGGTGATGATTTTGCCGATGGGACCGGTCTGCCGCAGGGCGTTGACGATGGCCTCCAGGCCACTGGCCCGCACGCCGTCGAGGAAGACGACGTAGTTGGCGTTCCACACCGGAGCCTGAAAGTCGTCCACGAAGAACTGCAGCGTAGCCGCGGTGATGTCCAGCTCGGCATCGAAGGTGAGGGTGATGCCCTGGACATCATTCGCCGGCCGACTGGTCGTGCTGGTGTATCCATCGCGGCCGTTGGGGGGCGTGCCCACATAGCTGGTGATGACCATGATCCGGTCCGTACCCACCGGGTCTACGGGGTCTACCGTCCAGGGAAAGCCGTGGGCGGGGGTGCTGTTGCCGGAGAAGGGGTCAAATCCGGCCGGCCAGCCGAAGCCCAGGTTGTCGATGTCCCCCTTGCGGACCATCAGTTCGGCCTCCGGAGTATTGGTGAGGGTGACGGAGTGCTCTACCCAGTCGCCGTCGTTCTCGGTGACCTGGGACAGCAGCAAAGAAGGCAGTACAAGGCAGAGGTAGAACAGGTGTTTCATGTTGATCAGCGCGTTGCGGGCCCGCGGCCGGGCACCTGAGAATGCGCCCGCCCTGGCCCTGTGAGCGAATACGAGAAAAGCTCCGGCTGCCCCCACCAGTTGCGGCCCCTCCGGATCCCCAGGGAGGGAGGATAAAGCATACTATGTCTGTAATTTCCGTACGGGTGTTCCCTGGTGGCGGGACTGTCATCGGTAGCCGTCCTTGAAGTTACGGGCGGGGAGGTATGTGGCGCAATAGTCTTGGTGGGGATTTACCGGGCCCTCCGCGAAGTGATGGCGCGTGGGCGGGCGAGGATTTACGACAGGACTCTATCGGTCACCTATTTTTTGGAACCGCGGATTTGGTTTCGCTGATTACGGAGATTTATGGCCTTCGGCCATTGCTTTTACTGCAAAGCTTTGAAAACCACGGAGGGCACTGAGAAACACGGAGGTTTTCGGTCGGTCACTGCGTGACCAGAATTAAAGAACCGCAGATTCTCGCGGATTTGGTTTCGCAGATTACGCAGATTTTATGGCCTTTGGCCTTTGCTTTGACTGCAAAGGTTTAAGGACCACGGAAGGCACTGAGGGACACGGAGGGTTTTTGTTATTCCCGCCATGGCTCTCTGTGCCTCAGTGGTTTGAATGAATCGGGCCGGGAGGCCCTCACCCCTTTACCGTCTTGTGCGTAAACACTCGGCCCAAAGGGCCTCGACCTGCCAATCGTAAATCCCCCCGGCCCTGGAAGGGACGGCCCCAAACTAGCGAGGTCAATTCCCAGGAATGGGCCTCGCGGTCATAAGGCTGTACAGAGGACAAGCCTACGATAACAACTCACGAGCCAAAACCCAAGGTCAAACACCCATTTAAAAATCCCATATTTATCACCCCATCCCACTCACCTGCAGTACTTTCCGGGCGTAGGATGACTTTCAAAATATTCATTCAAAATCCCTCAAAAGGTATTGTTGGGAGCGGTCATTGAGCAAGACCATATATCATGGCTTTCCATCCCAATACCTGTTAACAATAAAGACAGAATTTATAAAGTGCGAGCGGAACAACTTGGAGTTAAACTACCGAAAATGACAGACACAGTACCTGATTTTCAAACGTTCTTCCGTCCATTGCTAGAAGTTTTGAGCGACGGAAAGACTCACCACGTCCGCGATTTATATGGGGCACTGGCCGACTACTTTCAGCTGAGTGAACAGGCACGGCAGGAACAAATCCCGAGCGGGAAGCAACTGCTTTACCAGAACCGAATCGGGTGGTCAAAAACGTACCTCAAAAAGGCCGGCCTCATCGATCAGCCGCGCAGAGGTTATGTTGAAATTACCAAACGGGGCAGGAAGGTGCTATCTGACGTCTCCGGTCAATTAAACGTCCGGTACCTCAAAGAGTACTCTGAGGAGTTCGCAGATTTCTATTCGGTCGAAAGCAGCGGTAACGTCGAAACGGATAACAAGATGTCCTCCAGCCCGGAAACGGTAGCCGAGGAGCAGGACACTCCAGAAATCAGGCTAGCCTCGGCCTACAAGAGCATACGCAAGGCAGTGGCGGCAGAGTTGCTGGAGAAGATCAAGTCAAACACCTTCCAGTTCTTTGAGCAATTGGTAGTTGACTTACTTATCGCGATGGGCTATGGCGGGGCGAAAGCCGAAAACGGAATGGTAACTCAGGCTTACGGTGACGGTGGCATTGATGGAGTAATTAATCAGGACAAGCTAGGGTTGGACGGAATCTACGTGCAGGCCAAACGGTATACGGATAAGGCCGTCGGCCGACCGGAGTTGCAAAGCTTTTTGGGAGCGTTGGCCCCTCATGGGGTGAAGAAAGGTATTTTCATCACTACCTCAACCTTCTCCCGCACGGCGCAGGACTTCCTGGACCGAACCGACTACCGCATCGTCCTCATCGACGGCGAACAGCTTACCCAGCTTATGATCGACTATAACGTTGGGGTTTCCATTCGGGATACCTACCACGTTAAGCGGGTGGATACTGATTATTTTGAGGGGGATGTGGTTTAAGTGTTTATACGATTCCCGTAAGCAGGTAACTCGTGTCAAGTACCGTTTTACCCTTTAGCTTGTTGCTCTGCTCAACGAGGAAGGAGACATTGGCCTCTTCATCACCAGCGGCCGCTTCACCGCCGACTCAGAACGGTATGCCCGTGAATCCCACAAGCACATCGAACTAATTGACTTCGCCCGCCTCACCAGCCTCTGGCAGGAGTTCTACCCCAAAATGACCGACGCGCAGGAGGGGCAGCTGCTACTGCAGGCGGTCTGGTATTTGGGGAAGAGTCAGTAAGACCTTGGAGAATTTGTATAGGGGAAGAGTTGGGTAGCGGCTATTGGTAAGCACCGAAGGTGGGCGAATTAAAGCGGAAGTCGTTCAGGAAAGAACAAGAGATCTAGCTCCCGGAAAAGGGGGGCAAACACTCCGGAATATGCATTCGACCCTGACCTTGCTGAATTTAAGAATCTTGGAGCAGCGATCACATCGCTAGGTGCCAAACCGCGATGGGGCGGAGAATATTACATCATACAACTGCTTGAATCTGATCTTCGTGAAAACCTTTGTGTTTGACAGCCTATGATGGATCAGCTGTGGTTTCCTATAGGGGTTCAACGGTTCCTGATTTTGCGTAAGCTGCCACTACGTCTCCAGTCAGCTTTAAAGTAGATCTCTGTCCTTCCTTCAAGATACCCTGTAAACCCACCATTACATATGTGTTAAATGCCTGTTTCGTCCCCATATTAACTTGATCGGATATATTTGTAGCAATTATATATTCCTTGTTCTGGACAAGGTTGTACACTCGCAGCTCTTTTATAAAGAAATTTGCAGAATCCTTGTTCAGAGTAGTAAAGGTTATTGCAACAGAAGCGTCGATGTCATCAAATTGAACAGAATAGGAATGGGATGTTTCTACTGCTTGTTCCCAATTGCTTTCTATGCCCTCCGGCACCTTCCATTCTCTTTGGCTTAAAATAAGAGTAGGATCAATATCATCCTCGTCTATCATTGCTATATAAACAGTGTCACGCGTCGTCTCTACTGTTTCAATCGTAGTCCGGTCTTGAATTGGAATGGATTGATCACAACCTAAAAAGGTTTGGGACAGCAATATCAGAGCTTTTGTTTTGATGCTGATTTTCATACAGGGGTGTTTATAGTGAGTAGCTATTTCTGAGTGATATACCAACATCCTTAATGTTTTGGAAGATTTTTAATTAAGGGGGATATACACGGATGATAGTTTCAGGGGGTTATTGTCACAGATACGGAAAAATGCTAGTTGTTACTGTTCCCATGCGAATTTGACACATCATAGTTCGCGGCAATTGTAAACACATGTCTATTTAAGTTGGATTTCGATAAGCCTGAAAAAGAAAATGCTTGAGCAAAGTTGACTCGAAGTTGAAGCAAACCGCTAACCTCAACTACTAAATCTGCAGTTATTCCATGCACGAAACTTTTTTCGGATATTCCAAGTGCTTCGTCAATAGGTTCAGCGCCAGTTAAAATCGCTGTTGTGAATAGTCGAGCTTGAGCTAAAAATCGGCCCTTATTAGTTAATGAATTATTTCTGTCGAAGGCATCGGCGGTGAATATGATTCCGGCATCTGCATAACCAGTCGGAATAGTTGAGCTGACGCTATCAGTTTCTGATCTAGTTCCAAGAAGTTTGAAACCACCACTAACTCCAAAGTCCAAAGATGAAGTTTTGTCACTTCTTTTTGGATCGTTCTTTAAAGGATAAAAGCGCATGTCGTTTTTTGAAAAAATGAGATTTACTAATCCTCCAGTTGGTTGAATTAGCGAGTTGAATGTTAATTGATTGTCAGGGGTTTCGTCGAAGCCCTCTTGCGTCACAGTAGTAGTTAAATCTAGTTGGACAGTCCTAATATTCGGATTTCCGATATTTAATCTCAATATGTCGAGGGAAGCGATAGGCTGTGTTCCACCCGTAAAGCCTAACTTTCCATAATTTAACCAATTAATTGTGGGCTGAGTGGCTTTGTTTAGGGGGGTGTTCTTTATTGAAGATTCGTCAATTAAGAAAACGTTATTCCCTTCTTCGTCCAACCTCTTTATGGATTCAATATCCGCCGACTTCAGCCCTAGCCAATTATCAGCAAGAGTGTCAGGGTTAATTAGCCTTAACTTTAGTGTCTCACTTGTTGGTAATACTGCGCCATCCGGTGAGTAGTACTCTCGATTACTTTTAAGGTCTATTATCTGGGCTATACAGGTGTTAGCACAAAGAGACATCAAAGCAATCAACAATTTAATTTTAATTTGCATGTTTCATTACTTTTCAATTTTAACAATAATGCAATGGTTTCTAGACTAAGCTGTAATTTGTTAATCTAATTTGCAGGCGAAAGATTATGCGGGTAGCAATATTTTTACCTCACTAGAGGTCGGTATATTTCATTAGCTGACTTTAGTAGAGCCTACACCACCCCCACCCCCCGCCCCCAACCCACCAGTTCCACCGGGCTCTTGGCTCCGGCCTTCCGCAGCAGGTTCTTGCGGTGGGTGCATACGGTATGGTAGCTGATGAAGAGTAGGCGGGCGATGGCGTGGCTGTCGAGGCCCTGGGCTACGAGTTTGAGGATCTCAATCTCGCGGCGGGTGAGCTCGGCGGCGGCAGCGGTGCAGCTGAAGGAGAGGATCTTGCAGTGGGTGGATCCGTCCGGGGTGGGGGAGTGGATCTGCAGCTGGCAGGCCTGGGGCACCTTCAGGGCGGTGATGTCGGAGACCAGGGTGAAGTCGGCCAGGGGGCGGCCGCGGTGGTCGAGGTTGGGGAAGGAGAGGTGGTGACTGAGGTGGAGGTAGTCGCCCAGCCGGGTTTTCATGCGACAGGTGAACACGAAGCTCAGGTCGCCGCGCAGGGCGGGGTCGTGGCGGAGCAGTTCGCGGTTGATTTCCGCGTAGATCTTCTGTACGCAGTCGCGGTCGTCGGGGTGTACCTGCCGGAAGGCTTCCAGCGGTCCGCTGAACTGCCACGATTCGCGGTCGTAGCCCAGCAGGTGGAAGATCCCCGGGCTCACGTACCGGAACCTTCCCGTCTGATAGTCTACGGAGTAGCAGTAGACGTGGGAGTGGGCCAGCAGGTGCTCGAAGGCGAGGTCCGGACTGAGGGGCGGCAACGCGGTACCACCCCGGTCCCGGCCGGCGGCTAAGTCGTGTAATGGGTGCATAGTGCTATGAGTCGTCGGTGTGCGGTGTCTATCCCCCGGGGCCAGGGCGGGTAACCCGTTGGACCATAAAATTTAAGTGCAATGGGTGATGACCAATAGGTGTGGGGTGGACAAAAGGCAAAAATGGGTGCTAAGGCTTTCCTAAATTACGGAAGGGTTAGCCATTATTACTATAGGGTAGGGAATATTTCTTTTTTGGCCCGTAGGCGGGTTCCGTGTACGTACTTAATGCCTGGGGACAATTACCGTAGATTTTCGCAGTTTGGGTTTCGCCGATTACGTAGATTTTATGGTCTTCGGCCATGACGGTGGAGATCAAAAATTCAACAACCACTGAGGGCGCGGAGGACTACAGAGGTAATTATGGGCTATCCTCAGTGGCTCTCTGTGTTGCTCCGTGGTTAACATGAATCGGGCCGGGAGGCCCTCAGCCCTTTACTGTCTTGTACGTAAACACTCGGCCCAAAGGGCCTCGACCTACCACGAGCGGCAGCGAGCATGGCCGCAAATTTTTACATGGTACTTTGTAAATGGTATATGGTAAATCTCACCCGGCCCTGGAAGGGACGGCTCCGAATTAGCGGGGTCAATTCCCAGGAATGGGCCTCTCGGTGATAGGGCGTGATCTCCCGAAAATCCCCCTAACATCAAAGGTGAAATAACTCACCACGGAGCGCACTGAGAAACACGGAGGTTCTGTTCGGTCACTGCGTGACCTATTTATGGAACCGCAGATTTTCGCGGATTTCGTTTCGCCGATTACGCGGATTTATGGCCTTCGGCCGGTAGCTGGGAATCAAAAATTCAACAACCACGGAGAGCGCTGAGGACCACAGAGATAATTATGGGCTTTCCTCAGTGGCTCTCTGTGTTGCTCCGTGGTTCAAATGAATCGGGCCGGGAGGCCCTCAACCCTTTACCGTCTTGTACGTAAACACTCGGCCCTAAGGGCCTCGACCTGCCAATCGTAAATCCCCCCGGCCCTGGAAGGGACGGCCCCAAACTAGCGGGGTAATTCCCAGGAATGGGCCTCGCGGTCAAAAGGCGTGAGACAATCAAACCTCGCAAATCAGAAATTGTAAAATCTCCTATTGCGGCGGCGCCATCCCCCGGGCTTCACGTTCCAAAGGCTGGTCTTCCACCATCGGCCGCTCCACGAAGTACATATTCAGTTGCTCTCCGTTTTTGGCTTCCACCCGGCCGCGGTAGGTGCAGGCGAACTGGTCGCGGACGAGTTCGTAGGTAAGGTCCGAAATGTTGATGCGGCCGGGTTCCGAGCAGGTTTCCATGCGGCTGGCGATGTTCACGGTGGGGCCCCAGATGTCGTACTGGAACTTTTTGGTGCCTACTACGCCGGCCACGACGGGACCGGTGCTGAGACCAATGCGCATTTCGAAGGGGATGATACCCTCTGGCTGTTCGGTTTTGACGTTCCGGACGAAGGCGGCCATCTCGAAGGCGGCATAGATGGCATCGTAGGGATTGGTCTCGTTGGCTACCGGCAGTCCGCCCGCGCACATGTAAGAGTCCCCGATGGTCTTGATCTTTTCCAGCTGATAGCGGCCGGTGATCTCGTCGAAGGCCCGGAAGTAGTAGTCGAGGCTTTTGACCAGTTCCGTCGGCGGATAGTTTTCGGCAAACTCCGTGAAGCGCTTGAAGTCGGTGAACAGCACCGTGACGCGCTCGTAGCGCTTGGCCTTGACGTAGCCGTTCTGCTTGAGTTCCTCGGCGGTATCGCTGGGCAGGATGTTGAGCAGGATGCGCTCGGAACGGTTGCGCTCCTTCCGGATGAGGCGGTTGATTTTCTTGGCGAACCGGTACTGGTAGAAGACACCCCCCACCATCAGGGTAAGGAAGAAGGCGATGGCGAACAGGAAGTTGCGCAGGGTATGCGCCCGCTGGATCTGCACCTCTTTCAGGTCGTTGTCCTTGTTGAGCATCGCGATCTCGTTCTCCTTCTTTTCGATGTCGTACTTGAACTGCAGCCCCTGGATGCGATTGTCCTTCTCGATAGTGTAGAGGGTATCGCGGATGGAATTGAGCAGACTCTGGTACCGGTAAGCCTCACGGTAATCGGACTGGCTGGCGTAGGCTTCCGTCAGACCGGCGAAGGCATCCCGGATGCGGATGAGGGAGCCTACTTCGCGGGCCAGCACCAGGGCCTGTTTGAACGTCTCCACCGCCTGGTCAAATTGCTGGCTGAGCAACTGGGTTCCCCCTATGCCGACCAGGGCGGTTGCCATTTCCAGACGGGCGTCCCGCCCGTCGGCCACCGCGAAAGCGCGGCGGTGGTATTCCAGGGCCTTGCGGTAATCTCCCCGCGCGGCGTAGGTCTTGCCGAGGTTGTAAAGGGCATAGGGTGCGTTGCCTCCCGACTGCTCGTAGGCCGCCAGCGCTTTTTCAAAGTAGAGAATGGCCCGCTCGAAGGCCCCCTGCTCCAGGTAGATTTCACCCAGGTTGACCGCCGAAGTCGCGATGGCCTCCAGGTCGCCAAGCTGCTCACTGATGGTCAGGGCCCGTGAGTAATAGTCAAGCGCTCGGCCATGGGTGGTGGTGTCGTTAAAGTATACCGCTCCAATGTTGTTCAGGGCGGTGGCGATGCGGAGGGAGTCGTTGATCCGTTCGGATACCTGCAGGGAGCGCAGGTAGTACTCCAGCGCCTTGGGGTCGTCGCCCTGGTTGAAATAGACCGCCCCGATGTTGCTGGTCAGGTTGCTGATGCCGAGGCGGTCGTTGATGGATTCGAAGATATCCAACGATTGCTGCCAGTTCTCCAGTACCTGGAGGTAGTCGCCCGTGATGTAGTGCGCCAAACCGATGTTCTTCAGCGCGTAGGCCAGACTGGTCTGATCGTCGATCTCGCGGGCCAGCTCACGGGCATCCTCGGCGTACGCAATGGCGGAGCTGGGGTCCGACCGGAAGGTGAGGGTGCTCAACTCGAGCAGCGTCCGCAATCGGAGGGTGTCGCTCCGGGCCGCGCTCAGGACCCCGCGTAAGCTGTCGACGGCCGGATCGGCCGCCCGCGCACCCTGTGCCAATCCGATGAACAGGAGGATCAGAAGGAACAGCTGTCGGCCGCCCGGTGCCCTTGCGGCATTGATGTTACGGTTATTGAATACTGTTGTTGGCATAGCGCTATTCCTTGATCACGACTACCGTCTCCAGCGCGTTTCCATACTGTAGTCGCAAATAATACATCCCCGACGGTGCATCCGTCAGGTCGATGGTGGTGTTGGCTTCCCCGGTTCCGGTGGATGCTTCGTTCCAGATCACCCGGCCGAGTACGTCGGTCAGGCTCAGGCGTGCGTCTCCTGCTTCGGGCAGGGAGTAGGTTACCCGAACTTCACTACCGGCCGGGTTGGGGTAGGCCTCCAGGGTGGCGGTGGGGCGCGGAGCCTCCCGGAGGTAGTCCGGCGGTGCAGACTGACTGCTGTTCGCGGGGCAGGGGTTGGCCTGGGAGCCCATGCGCGACTTGTCCAGGCAGCCGAAGGTTTCCAGTTCCCACCTGATGCGGTCGTTGTTCGTGTAGATGTCGAAGGTGTGGACGGTATTGGCCGCGAACAGTTCCGGCAGGACGGCGGCGGATTCCCGGGCGGCCGCCGCAGGCGTCAACCGGTTCCTGGAACCCGCGGGCACGAAATAAGCGTCAGGGGTGCGGTTGGTATAGCTGAGCCGCAGCCGCAGGGAGTAGCTCACCCCGTTGATCACCACCGGGGTAGCCAGCTTCTCCCGGCATTCGATCTGTACCCTGATCTTGCTTTGGCAGCCGCCGGAGGGATTGACGTACAGCTGGCCATCCGTCACGTTCGCGGTATACGGACCGCCCGCGGGAAGCCCGGCAGTAATCGGGTACACCCCGGGTACCACCGGGTCGGGCAACTGCACCGAATAGCTGAGGTCCGGCACGGTCGTTTCCCCGCACCGCAACCCGGTCACCGTGGCCGAGAAGGAGGCCGGGATCGGATCACCTACCGTCATCACCTGGTTGTTCACGACAATGTCGAGGGGGGCGGGCAGGATGGTCAGGGCCCCGGGATGATAGCTCACGGCGTAATTGTTCGTGAGCGGAGGGTTCACGAATTGAATGCGGTCAGCCGTGGTACAGCCGTCGGCCGGCGTGGTGGTAAATCCACCGGGAAATACCGTGGAGGCCCCCTCACCGGAAATGAAGCCATCATACCGGAAGGTGGGGTAAAGCGGATCGCCGTAGTTGACGGTCGCGTCATCGATCGTAACGTCCAGGGCCTTGCGGGTAACCGTCAGCTGTCCGTCCACGAAAACCAGCTGGTAGTTGTGGGGGAAGGGGGTGGTGCTGGCCGAAAGGACGTGGGGGCCGTCCACCGGACAGGGGTAGGGACAATCGGTCGTAAGCGTCAGGCCGTCGGGGAAGACCGTGTCGACGCTATCCCCAAGCACCAGGCCCGAAAGGGTGGCCGAACCCGTGGGGGCTTCACCGTAGGTGATGGTTTCATCGTCGACGGTAACCACCAGCGTGGCCGGATTGATTTCCAGCGGCGCGGGTGCGTAACTGATCACGAGCTGGTCGTTGATCAGGGCACCCGGGACGATGTACTGGGTGCCGACGGTCAGGCCCGTCAGCAGCGTCACCGGCGTGAACTTCAGGGTGTCGGTAGCGCCCAGGCCCGCGTCGGCGGAGTCCAGGGCCACCAGACTGCCCTCGAAGGCGTTCAGGATGCGCTCTACCCGCCCCTCGGCTTCGGCGTTCACCAGGGGAATGCCATTGATCAGGGTCACGCCGTTCACCAGGGGGATGCCGTTAACGAGGGGGATGCCGTTGACCAGCGGGATGCCGTTGACGATGGGGATCCCGTTAACCAGGGGAATACCGTTGACCAGCGGAATGCCAAACAGCTTCGCCTGTCCGTTCACCAGTGGGATGCCGTTGACCAGCACGGTGCCCGGCACCAGGTCGGAGTCTTCGCCCAGTTCGATCGAGGGCACACTGAAGACGTCCGCTCCGATCTCGAACAGCCTGGCCGTGGTGCTGCCGTTAACCAGCGGAATCCCGAAGGAAGCGGCGGTGGGGGCGCTGCTCACGGTATTTTCGCTGACGTAAAAGGTGCGATTCAGCAGAGAGATGCCATTGTCCACCCCATCGTCGCTGCCGTCGAGGTAGGGCTGACCATTGACCAGCGGGATACCGTTGACGAGGGGGATGCCCTTGACGATCGCTACTCCGTCGGTCCTGCCCAAGGCGGCTTCGTGCTGTTGCTGCACGGCGTTGGCGATGACCGGATCCACCTCCCCTTCGAAGATATAGTCGTATTCAATGGGGGGGATCGGGGCGCCGTAGGTCATGGCGGCCGGTTTGGGCCGGATGGTCAGCGGCAGGGGGTCTACCGACAGGATCCCGGGTACCGCCTGCAGCCGGTACAATTCATTGATGGCCGGGTCGAGGGCAGCCGGATCCCAGACCGGGGTGATGGCATAACCGACGTCGACGATCAGGCTGTTGGAAGTGGCCGCGGTCTGCAGACTGATGGCGGCTTCGATCAGGGGCAGTACCGCCGGGTCGACGGGCGCTCCCGTACTTTCGATCCGGAAGGTTAGCTCGGGCAGCGGAGTCCCGTATTTCTTGCGCTGGTTATCGGCGATGATCCGCACGTCGGTGAGGGGGATATCCTGAAAGGTCAGGGTATCGGACGCACCGCCGCCGGCGCCGTTGGTGAGGGGCACGTTGGGTGGATTGACCAGGTAGATGGGGGGATTGCCCACGAATGGCGGAACCACCACCTCGGCGCGCCTGCCGTCGGGACTGATGGAGGTTATCTCCAGCGTCTGATCCCGGAAGAAAACGAGGGTGGCGGGATCGAGGAAGTCTCCCTCGAGAATGAGGTCGAAGGCTACGTCGCCGGGCTGTTGTCCGTCTGGCAGGTTTTCTACGTTGAGGGCCGTAAGCCGGGGGCGGGGATTCGAGAATTCATCGATCGCGGCGAAGGCGGAGATGAAGCCGTAGCCCCCCGCAAGGTCGTAAGTGCCGCCGTAGGAGGCGGTTTGCCGCAGCAGATTGCCTACCCATTGGCTGGCGGATTGTCCGCCAGGGTCGATCCCGAACTTCTGCCGGGCTTCCAGCAGCAAGGCGGCCGTGGCGGCCACGTGGGGGGCGGCGGCCGAGGTGCCGAAAAAGTTGGGGATGCCGTCCTTTTCCAGGTCCAGCGAGCCGAAATTGACGCTGGTATTCCCGCCGTTGGGGCCGGTAAAGTCCGGCTTTTCGCGCCCCGTGGCTTCACCCGCGATGGGCGTACCGCCGGTTGACGAGAAGGATTCCACCGCCCCCGTGTTGTTGTAGCGTACGGCTCCCACCGTCAGGGCCTCGGTAGCGTTCGCGTGCCCAACGATCGTTGAATTTTCGGGATTCGGGGTGGCGCTGATGTATTCGGCATCAAAGACCCCCTTGTCGCCGGCGAGGAAGACCACGTACTTGAACTTCACCGGTCCGCCGCCGCTGCCCGGGCCCCGTTCGATCCGGATGTTGGTAGTGGTGGGGTTCACGACCTGGAAAGGCAGGACCTCGAGGGGATCGCCCCCCAGGTTGTTGCGGTTGAATCCGTACAGGGTGGTACCGTCTTCCTCGGTGAGGTAAATGTCCAGGTCCTCCACGGTGCCCTGGGCCGTCTCGCCAATGGAGTAGAAGTTGTCTTCCCACTGCAGCACCAGCAGGTAAAAGCCTTTGTCCAGGGTAACCCGTTGCAGGACATCTCCGCCGCCGAAGTCGTGTTGGCCGCGGCCGGCGGCGAGGGTGCCTTCGTAGGAGCGGGAGGCGAAATTGCCGGCCGCGGTCACGTAGGTGACGTCCTCTTCCGCGGTAGCCGACTGGATGGCTTGCGCCACCATTCCGTCCTTCAGGTAGGGTTCGGTGAGGTAGATCAGGTCATCCACGATCACGTCGCAATCGTAATTTTTGGCCAGGTCGGTGATGCCGGCGGCGAAGTTCCCGGCACTGATGAAGCCGGTCCGGAAGAAAAGCTCGGCGTCCGGCGCCACGTCGTGCACGATCTGCAGCATCGCCCGCCCCTCGTCGGAACCCGCCACGGTGAGCGGTGCCCCGTTGACGATGACCGGCACCTCCGTTACCGCCCGGTCTCCGCCGGGCAGGTCGCCGTTGCCGATATCGGCGTTAAGGCCCGCCAGGTTGGTTTTGTAGCTGTCGGAGATCACGCCGATCTTCATTCCGGCCCCGCTCAGCCCGAATCCGTCCCGCGCCGGAAAGGATCCCTGGGCGGTGTCGCCCTGGCTGGTGATCAATCCGGTATTGATGATGGCCGGAAAGGCGGGCCGTACGTAGTTGATGATGTCGTCCCGGGAATTCAGCGAGTTCAGCTGGCTGATGGGGAAGTATACCGTGATGATCAACTGATTCGCCCCGTTGTCGATGAAGGCGGCGGACGGGATGCCGTAGGTATTGTTCAGCAGGTCAACCACCTGCTGCCGTTGGCCATCCACGACGATGATGTCGATCAGTACCTCATCCGACTGGATGCGGTAGATGCGCGGGGAAGGGGGGTTGGCCGAGTCGTAGTTGGCCGCCAGGGAGGTCAGTTCCGAACCGATGAGTGCTTCCACCTTGGTGGTCGGATTGTAGCCCGGCAGGATGTCGCAGTTGCCGCTGATGCATAGGCAGAACTGCGTCACGCCGGCACAGTCCTCCGCGCCGGGCACGTTGCTGGTGTTGCCGCTGGAGCAGTAGAGGATGCCCGTGGCCGCCCATTGCCCGTAGTTGTTGATGTTGCCATCCTGGGTGGTGACGGTGCCCTGGCCGGAGAGCGTGCCGTAGTTGTTGAAGTTGCCGTCAATTAAGTCCAGGCACGAACGGTCCAGGACGGTCGTTCCGTTGTTGTTGAAGTTGCCGTCCTTGACGATGAAGGCGTTGGTCGCATGCAGGGTGCCGCCGTTGTTGAATACCCCCGGACCGATTTCGAGCCGGCCCGTGTTGATGGTGACTTCCCCGCCCGCCTGCACGTTCAGGTTGGAAGACAGGCGCAGGGCCGCGCCATTCTGAATGGTGATCGAGCCCGAAGCCGGCACGTCGATCGCCTGGTTCTGGGTATAGTTGATCGAGTGACCGATGATGACCACCTGCCGCGTCAGCTGCCGACTCGGAACGGGGTTCGCATTACACCCCCCGCCACTGCAGCTCCAGGCCGCGGAACTGAGCCAGTCGTCACTTCCCCCGGTGGTGGTGTAGGTACGTACGTTCTGGGCCGCCGCCGAACTGCTGAACGCGAGCCAGGCAGCGAAGAAAAGCAGTGTGGTGGTAAATGCCCGAAAACCCTTGAGTGGCGGATAGGAGAAAAGGGGAACAGAGCCTACTGTTCCTTGGCGGGAGTGAATGTTCATGTGTAAGTGTCTTGCGGTCAGCGACCAGAACCCTGTTGTGGAAGTTAGGGAGAATTCTACTGGCCCGCAACCGGAAGTTTAAACTGGTACCCCGACCCGGCCCCCGCTCCGCAATCCGGCCAAATTTTCTCATTTACAGGAGATTATCCCCGCCGGTTGCCCCGTTTCCGCTGGCGCTTTCCATTGTGCTGTGGACACTGGGAGGTGCTGCAGTCGCTACTGATTACCCAGGGAGTGGAAACCACTGAGGGCACGGGGGATGCTGATTGGTTCTCCGTGGTGCCCTGTGCTGTTCTGTGGTTTTTTGAAGGCTACGTTGGTCCGTTACGTTGTTGGGCAACCGCAGATTTTCGCGGATTGGCTTTCGCCGATTCCACAGAATTATGGCCTTCGGCCATTGCTTTGACTGCAAGGGTTTAAAAACCACGGAAGGACACTGAGGGGCACAGAGGTAATTAGGGGATTTCCTCTGTGGCTCTCTGTGTTGCTCTGTGGTTAAAATGAATCGGGCCGGAAGGCCCTCAGCCCTTTTCCGTGCTGGACGTAAACACTCGGCCCAGAGGGCCTCGACCTGCCACGAGCGCCAGCGAGCATGGGCGTGCATTGTCCATACCTGAAATAGCTTGACACAATCGTACACATCGATTATGTCATCAAATTCAGAACAGCCCACCCTGAAGCAGAAGTACACGCGGCGCTTCAGCGAGCCCTTCAAACGCCGCT
>NZ_PDLO01000014.1 GCF_002631205.1 Neolewinella marina | reverse complement strand
GCGGCGTTTGAAGGGCTCGCTGAAGCGCCGCGTGTACTTCTGCTTCAGGGTGGGCTGTTCTGAATTTGATGACATAATCGATGTGTACGATTGTGTCAAGCTATTTCAGGTATGGACAGGTTTCTGGTTGGCTGGTTCGCGGACTGTGAATCCTCCTTGCTGGCTTGGAGTATGTCTGGTTAGCTGGTGGCTGGTTAGTCGCACGACGAATCCTCCGCGCTGGCGTGGAGTTCGTCCGGCGACTGAAATGAGAATATTAATTGCTGGTTGCTGCTTGATTGGGTTGCTGGTTGGTTGGTTCGCGGACGGTGAATCCTCCTTGCTGGCTTGGGGTTTGTCTGGTTAGCTGGTTAGCTGGTTGGCTGGTTGCTGGTTGCTGGTTGGGCGGCGGCGCGCGGGTGCCACGACATTCCCGGGATCCCGCGCCCGCCGGCAAGGGTTCCCCCTAGAAGATACCCTCGATGGTATGCGTGGTCCCGTTGAAGGTGACGGTCTCCCCTACCCCGCGGTTCAGGAAGGCCTGGCCAATGGGCGACTGCACGGAGATGCAGTAATAGACCTGGTTGCCCAGTTTGACCTTGCCCAGTCCTACGGACAGGTAGTAGCTCCCGTGTTGGGTCACCACCAGGCTACCCTGGGAGACACGGTCGTGGTTATCCTGCGGTTTCAGGGCCGTCAGCGTCCGCTGGTCCTCCATGACCTGCAGCAGTTGTCGGTGGGCCTGGACTTCCTCCCGGTGCAGCATTTCGCGGCCGGTTTCGTACTTATCTCCCGCGCTGCTTTTGGTTTCGCTTTCGCGTGCGGTATTGATCCCGTCCAGGATATGCTGGAGGGTAGCGATGCGGCGGTCGGTGTCGGCTACGCAGGCCTGGTGGAGCTGGATTTTTATGTTGGGGTGGTCTGCCACGGGCCGTAATAATACCACTCTCCCAGCGTAGCTTTACCTCTGATCCCTACCCCACGAGCGCGAGCGAGCAGAGTCGTGCGGTAGCCCTTGACCCCTTATCCCCTTGACCAAAACGAGCGCCAGCGAGCAGAAACGTGCGGCAGCTTATTCAGTAATTCAGTAATTCACTAATTCACCTCTTCCCTCCTTGAAGAAACTAGCCCTACACTGGAAAATCATCATCGGCATGGTACTGGGCGTGGCGTTCGGCTTTGCCGCCAGTGCGGTGGGGGCCACGGACTTCGTCGTGGACTGGATCAAACCCTTCGGCATCATCTTCATTAACGCGCTGAAGCTGATCGCCATTCCGCTCATCGTTGCCTCCCTCATCAAGGGGATCAGTGACCTGCAGGACATCTCCCAACTCTCGCGGATCGGTGGCCGTACGCTGGGCCTCTTCCTGCTGACGACCGTAACCGCGGTGACCATTGGACTGGGCATCGTCAACCTGGTGAATCCGGGCAAGGTCGTTTCCCAGGAAACGCGGGAAAACCTCTTGGCCGCCTACGCCAACGACGCTTCCCAACGGATCGAGATCGCTACCTCCCAGGCCGACCAGGGGCCGCTGAGTTTCTTCGTGGATATGGTGCCGGATAACATCGTCGGGGCGGCCTCCTTCAACGGCAATATGCTGCAGGTGATCTTTTTCGTCGTCTTCTTTGGCATCGGACTCATCCTGATTCCCCCCGACAAGGCGCGGCCCGTCAAGGCCTTTTTCGACGGGGTGAACGAGGTCGTCCTCAAGTTGATCGACCTGCTGATGGCCACCGCGCCCTACGCCGTATTCGCCCTGCTGGCGGCCCTGGTGGTCGAGGCACCGAGCGCCGACCTGTTCGCAGCGCTGCTGTCGTATAGTGTGTGCGTACTGCTGGGACTGGGTATCCTTATCCTGGGACTCTATCCCCTGATGGTCCGCCTGTTCACGGGTGTTGGTTACGGGGCGTTTTTCCGCGGCATTGCGCCGGCGCAACTGCTGGCCTTCAGCACCAGCTCCAGCGCCGCTACCCTGCCCGTAACCCTGGAGCGCACCACCGGTCACCTGGGCGTATCCGAGGACATCGCCAGCTTCGTGCTGCCCATTGGCGCTACCGTCAACATGGACGGCACCAGTCTGCACCAGGCGGTCGCCGCCGTCTTCGTTGCCCAGGTTTTCGGACTGGAGCTCGACCTGGTTACCCAACTCGGGATCATCGTGACCGCCAGTATGGCGTCGATCGGCGCGGCGGCCGTTCCCAGCGCCGGCATCGTCATGCTGGTCATCGTCCTCGGACAGGCGGGCATCCCCGTCGAGGGCATCGCCCTGATCTTCGCCGTCGATCGCCCCCTGGACATGTGCCGTACCATCGCCAACGTGACGGGCGACGCCACGGTATCGATGGCCGTCGCCAAATCCGTAGGGAAGCTGGACGTCGCCTCCATAGCGAGATGATGGGCACCTACTCCCCTAAGGTCGAGGCCGTGTCGGCCGAGTTTTCATCTCGACGAGCACGGGCTGAGGGCCTCCCGGCCCGATTTGTTGTTTCTGCTGAGCGGTGTGTAGGGTACACCGTTGGCGCTCACCCTGGAGGGGCACGACCTGCTTGGGCTGAGGGCCTCCCGGCCCGATCAGTTGCTTTCACCGAGCGGTGTGTAGGGTACTCCTTTGTAATCGCCCCTGGAGGGGCTCAACCCGTTGCCGCCTTCATGTCAGGATGGTGGAGTTTGAATTGTGAAGGTGGCTGATTCGGTGACTCGCCCCTCAGGGGCTCGACCTGCATGGGCTGAGGGCCTCCCGGCCCGATTTGTTATTTCTGCTGCACGGTGTGTAGGGTACACCGTTGGCGCGCACCCCTGAGGGGCTCGACCTGCACGGGTTGAGGGCCTCCAGGCCCGATTTATAGCCTCAAAGTGAAATGTTAATGATCCAGCGATCGCCCCTGGAGGGGCTCAACCCGTTGGCGCCTTTGTATCATGATGGTAGAGTTTGAATAGTGAGGGTGGCCGATTCGGTGACTCGCCCCTCAGGGGCTCGACCTGCACGGGCTGAGGGCCTCCCGGCCCGATCAGTTGCTTTCACCGAGCGGCTTAATCCGTCCAGGCTGCTTGCGCCTCCCTACGCCCCCCCAACCACCAGTCGTTTCACCATCCTGCCGGTGGGGCTGCTCACCGAAACCAGGTAGGCACCCGGAGGCAGACGGCCCACGTCGAGGGTAGTGGTGGGTGAATCCCCGTCGGAGAAGCTCTGGCGCAGCACCAGGGCCCCGGTGAGGGACCGCAGTTCCACCACTACCGGCTGGCCGGCAAAGGCGGACAGTCCGACGGTCACCCGGTCGTAAGCCGGGTTCGGGTAGAGGTCGAAGTCGAGCGGGGTTTCCCGGGGAAGGTCCGGCAGGAAGACCACCGGTTCGTCGGAGGCGGCCAGGGGGACAACGGGTGCGCCGTTCACCGAGATGTGGTCGAAGACGCCCACCGTCAGCTGCCGGTCGTTCAGGCTTTCGGCGAAGAGGCCCACCTTGAGGCAGTTGGGCATGGCCACGTTGCGGGTGAAGAGCTTGCGCCACTGCACACCGTTGGTGGAGGTATAGCCAGTGAACGTGTTGCCGATGCGGACCAGCCGCAGCCAGTTGTCGTGCGGACGGTTATCCTGCGCAAAGTCCGTCTTCCCACCGGTGGTCAGGCGATACTCGCCCCGCACGATGGGGTTGCGTTTGCGCTTGAGGACCACCATAGGTGAATTGGCGGAAAGGTCCCGTCGCATCTCCAGGCCCACCCAGCCAATGCCACTCTGGCTGCGTACGCGGGCGATGATCTCGGCGTTGCCGCACATGTCCCGGTACACCAGCTGCTGCTCGTCGCGGGTCTGCTTGGAATCGCCCGTAGCGCGAATGGTGATCACCTCCGGATTGCAGGCGTCAAAGTCCGCCCCGCCCCCGGCCCCGCCGATGGACTTCACCGACCAGGGGCCGGAAATGGGGTCCGGCGGATGATTGCCGCCCGGACAAGACAAGGGCTCATCGTACAGCGGGCAGACCGAAATTTGGCAGTCGGGGTCAGCCACTACGCTGACCCTGACGGGTACCCCCCGCGTGCCGTCGGCCGGGACGCCGGAAACACAGACCACGGCCAGTTGCGGACTCAGCACCTGCGCGAAGGCGGCCGGATAATCAACGCCATCGATGTTGATGGTGTATTCGGCAGCATTTGTCGGCAGGAAACTGCCGGTCAGGTACAGGCAGCTGCGATAGGTGCCGTCGTTGTTGCAGGTGGGCCCGATGTAAGCGTCCCCGGGTTGCCCAGCCACGCGCACGTCGGTGATGTTGCAGGTGCACTGGGGCTCGTCGAAGAGGTCGGTGGACGTGTAGGTGCAGCCGTTTCCGGCGTCGATGGTTACGTCGACGTTGGGGCTGGCGTCGCCCGGGACGCCGGAAACGCAGACCACGGCCAGTTGCGGACCCAGCACCTGCGCGAAGGCGGCCGGATAATCAACCCCATCGATGGTGATGGTGTAGGCGGCAGCATTTGTCGGCAGGAAACTGCCGGTCACGTACAGGCAGCTGCGGTAGGTACCGTCGTTATTGCAGGTGGGTCCGATGTAAGCGTCCCCGGGTTGCCCAGCCACGCGCACGTCGGTGATGTTGCAGGTGCATTGGGGCTCGTCGAAGAGGTCGGTGGCCGTGTAGGTGCAGCCGTTTCCGGCGTCGATGGTGACGTCCACGTTGGCGCTGGCGTCACCCGGGACACCGGTAACGCAGACCACGGCCAGTTGCGGACCCAGCACCTGCGCGAAGGCGGCCGGATAATCAACACCGTCGATGGTGACGGTGTAGTCGGCGGCACTTGTCGGCAGGAAACTGCCGGTGACGTACAGGCAGGTACGGTAGGTACCATCGTTGTTGCAGGTGAGACCGATGTACTGGTCTCCCGGTTCCCCGCCCACACGCACGTCGGTGATGTTGCAGGTGCACGGGGGCTCGTCGAAGAGGTCGGTGGCCGTATAGATGCAGCCGTTTCCGGCGTCGATGGTGACGTCCACGTTGGCGCTGGCGTCACCCGGGACACCGGTAACGCAGACCACGGCCAGTTGCGGACTCAGCACCTGCGCGAAGGCGGCCGGATAGTCAACACCGTCGATGGTGATGGTGTAGGCGGCGGCATTTGTCGGCAGAAAGGAGCCGGTCACGTACAGGCAGGTACGGTAGGTGCCGTCGTTGTTGCAGGTGGGCCCGATGTACTGGTCTCCCGGTTCCCCGCCCACGCGCACGTCGGTGATGTTGCAGGTGCACTGGGGCTCGTCGATTAGGTCGGTGGCTGTGTAGATGCAGCCGCTACCCGCGTCCACCGTTACGTCAACGTCCTGGGTTCCATTGCCCGGCACACCGGAGACGCAGACCACCACCTCCTGGGGCCCGATGACCTGCAGAAAGACGGCCGCGTACGGCACGCCCTCGATCGTGAGAGTATAGGCGGCTGCATTGGTGGGGAGATCCGGGCCACTGAGATAAAAGCAACTGCGGTAGGTGCCGTCGTTATTGCAGGTGGGCCCGATGAACTGGTCGCCCGCCTGCCCGCCGAGGCGCACCCCCGTAATGCTGCACACTTCCGTCCGGACCGGCGACAGACTGATGAAAAAGAAGGGAAACACGGCCAGGAGTAGCGCATAGAGGGTAGATTTTCGGGCTTCCATCGAGTCATATTTTGTGGTGTGACGGCGAGACGCGGGAACAGCCGGATTTGCCATACGCAGGGCCGCCTGTCCGCGGTAGACACGGCAGGAAGGGGACGGACGGAACGGGCTCACGTCCGGGCGGGACAGCGGAAATAGGATTCAGTTACGCCCGGGGGCGCGGGCAGGGAATGGGGGTGGCGTACTACAAAACCACCTATAATTTACGGGCATTTGCCGCCGGTTGATGTTGGTGTTCTCACATTTATTTTATTCTGATTCAGTACCATTCCGGCTGGAAATACGGCCCCTGGTTCCCCCTTTTAACCTGCCCTGTTTTGTACCTTTCTTTCTGCCCCCGTAATCCATCCCCATGCCCTGTTTACTGTTCCTTTTTGTCGCCCTGGTCCTTTCCCTGTCGTCGGTGCCCGCGGGTGCCGAATCCACCGGAAAGCCCCGCGTCATCAACACCACCGACCTGGGCGCGGACCCCGACGACGAGCAGTCGCTGGTGCGGCAGCTGGTCTCTGCCAACGAGTTCGACCTCGAAGGACTGATCGTCGCCACCGGCTGCTGGAAAAAGGAACAGGGCAATACGGATATGCTAGACCGCATCATTGACGCCTACGCCGCCGCCTACCCCAACCTGAGCGTCCACGCTGAAGGCTTCCCTACCCCCGACTACCTCCGCTCGGTTTCCGTGATGGGGCAGACGGGCTACGGTATGGGCGACGTGGGTGAGGGCCGCGACAGTCCCGGCTCGGAGCTGATCATCACCGCCGCCGACCGCGACGACCCCCGTCCGCTGTGGGTCATGGGCTGGGGCGGTATGAACACCGCCGCCCAGGCCATCTGGAAGGTGAAGGAAACGCGGTCGCCGGAAGAGCTGCGCCGCTTCCTCAGCAAGCTGCGGCTTTTCGACATCCTGGGGCAGGACGACGCCGGCGCCTGGATCGCCAAGAACTTCCCGGAGGTATTCTACATCCGCGCCACCGGGGTTTACGGCTGGGCCCCCTCCGACGAGTACCTGGACGAGCACATCCAGAACCACGGCCCCCTGGGCGCCGTCTACCCCGACCGGCAGTGGGCCACCGAGGGCGACTCCCCGGCCTTCCTCCACGTCTACCCCAACGGACTGAACGACCCCGAACGGATCGAGCAGGGCGGCTGGGGCGGCCGCTTCAGCCCCGAAAAGCAGGCGGGCATCCGGAGTATGTCGGAAGTAGCCAAGATCGACCCCCAGGCCGAACCCTCCTACGACCCCTACTATATGTACGGCAATACCGAAGAGGGGGGCGCCGCCATCAAGCGCTGGCGGGAGGGCTTCGACAACGACTTCGCGGCGCGGATGGACTGGTCCATCACCCCCCGCTACGCCGACGCCAACCACCACCCCGTGGCCGTCCTGAACGGTGACCGCACCCGCCAGGTCCTCTACACCAGCGCGAAACCGGGTACCACCCTCCAACCTTCGGCGGCGGGTTCCACCGATCCGGACGGGGACGCGCTGTCCTATCGCTGGTCCATCTATGAGGAGCCCACCACCTATGGCGGTGAGCTGACCCTCCGGAAGGCGGACACCCCCACCCCCGAGTTGCCCATTCCCGGCGACGCGGCCGGAACCACCCTCCACCTGATCCTCGAAGTCCATGACGGCGGTTCGCCCAACCTGATCGCCTACCGGCGGCTGGTGGTTAAGGTCGAGGCCGTGTCGGCCGAGTAGTCATCTCCACCGCGAGGACATTGACTCGGGAGGAGGGCATCCAGGCCCGATGCATTGACAGGTAGCTCGACGCGCAGCGTCTCGACCTGCGCAGAGAATCATCCTCCGGGCTGACATAGATCACCGCCCCCACCCCGGGCGGGGCAGAAATTGGGTAGAAACCAATTCAACAGCCATGCCCAAGATTATTGTCCCCATCGATTTTTCCATCACCTCGGCCGATGCCCTCCGCTTTGGCTGCTACCTGTCGGACCAAACGGGCTACGAACTCGAAGCCGTGCACGTCTACGACGGTTACGACGGTGAGAACCCCCAGTACGTCATCAAGAAGGGCAGCGCCCGCATCCAGGCCCGGGTACACGAGATGCTCGAGAAGTTCGTCCGGGTGCACGCCCCCCGGCGCAGCCCGGCGGGGATGCCGCCCGAGGAGGATGAGGTACGCCCGATCCGCACCCGGGAAGTCATCGGCAGCGCCATCCAGCAGCTGGTGCTCCAGAGCCAGCGCGACGACGTAGCACTCATTGTTATGGGCGGCGTCGGCACGGGGCAGTCGAGCACCGTAACGCCGGTCTTCGGCAGCGTGGCCCGGGCCGTGGCCCTGCGCGCTTCCTGTCCGGTGCTCCTGATTCCCCAGCTTGCCGGGGTGCCCGACATCTACCGGGCCGCCGTGGCCTTCGACGGGGTGGAAACCCTCACCGAGATCAGCGAACGGATCGCCTTCCTCCGCGAGGCCCTGATGCCGCAGATGGCCTTCACCCACGTGATGTTCCGCGACCCCGTACAGGAGGAGGTGATGGAGCTGGACCTCATGGAGGCCATGTTCCTAGATGCCTTCCCCGGCTACGAGGCCGACTTCCGCTTCCTGCCGCCGGGCGACGTGAACGACCGCATCCTCGAATACGCCGAGGAAGAAGACGTGGACCTGCTCATCGTGGGCCGTTACCCCCGCAACTTCTTTACCCAGATGCTGGCGGGTTCCGGCGTCGCCGGGCTGATCAGCAGCAGTGGGGTACCCGTGCTGGTGGTCCCCCTGGCCGTAGCGGAAGCCTGAGATGCTGGCCGCGGTACGCAAATCGGTAGGAGAAGTATCCTCCTCCCTCACCGGGCTGCTCGGGGAGATCGGCCGGCTGTCCGCCTTCACGGGCCGCTTCCTGCGATCCGCCCTGAGCCGCCCCTTCGAGGGCCGGGAACTCATTTACCAGTGTTACGCCATCGGCTACCATTCGCTGTTTCTGGTGGTGGCTACCGGCTTCATCATGGGGCTGGTGCTCACCCTGCAGCTGCGGCCGACCATGACCGACTTCGGGGCGGTGTCCTTCATGCCCGACATGGTGGGCATCGCCTTCGTGCGGGAGATCGGCCCGATGGTGACCGCCCTGATCTGTGCCGGCAAGATCGGCTCGGGCATCGGGGCGGAGCTGGGCTCAATGCGCGTCACGGAGCAGATCGACGCCATGGAGGTGTCGGGCACCAATCCCTTCCGCTTCCTGGTAGTGACGCGGGTATGGGCCTGCATCCTCATGCTGCCCCTGCTGGTCATCGCCGCCGACGCCGTGGGCCTCTTGGGATCCTACTTCATCGAATCCACCCGGGGTCAGGTCAGCCTGGCCCTCTACTTCAACCGGGCCTTCTCGGCCATGGCCATGGGCGACATCATTCCCGCTACGGTGAAGACCTTCTTCTTCGGCCTCGTCATCGGAGTGGTGGGCTGCTACCGGGGATACTACTCCAACAAGGGTACGGCCGGCGTGGGCATCGCCGCGAATTCCGCCGTCGTCATCTCCAGCCTGCTGCTCTTCCTGGTCGACTTCATCGCCGTGCTGATCGCGGACATCTTCTACGAGATATGACCGCCCGCCAACCCCAGCACGGACAGGAACCCCTGATCGAGATCCGCAACCTCACCAAGGCCTTCGGCGACAACCAGGTGCTGCGGGGCTTCAACCTCCAGCTCTTTGCCGGGGAGAACGTGGTGATCCTGGGCAAGTCGGGCTCGGGCAAGTCGGTGCTGATCAAGTGCCTCATCCGGCTCATGGAACCCGACGGGGGCGACATCCAGGTGCTGGGCAAATCAATCCTCGGCCTCGACCAGGGCGCCCTCGACCGGGTACGCACCGAGGTCGGCTTCCTCTTCCAGGGCAGCGCCCTCTACGACTCCATGACGGTGCGGGAAAACCTGCGTTTCCCCCTGCGCCGCCACCCGGAACGCGCCCAGGGGGTTGGGGAAGAGCAGCTGATCCTGGCTTCCCTGCGCAGCGTGGGCCTGGAACACGCCATCGACCTGATGCCCGCCGAGCTGTCCGGGGGCATGAAGCGCCGCGTGGCCCTGGCGCGCACCCTCATCCTGAAGCCCCGCATCATCCTCTACGACGAGCCCACCACCGGCCTGGACCCCATCACCGCCAACGAGATCATTCAGCTGATGCTGAAACTGCAGGAGGAGCTGGGCACCACCGCCCTCATCATCACCCACGATATGGACTGCGCCCGCGTCATCTCCAACCGCGTCATCATCCTCTACGACGGGATCAACTACGCGGAGGGGACCTACGCCGACCTCTCCCGGTCGGAGGACCCCAAGGTCCGGGCCTTCTTCAAAGACGTAAACCAGCGACACCATGCCTCAATCTAATCCCGTCCGCCTGGGCATCTTCGTCACCGTGGCCTGCGCCCTGTTCATCTACGCCCTGCTGCGGGTCAGCGACGGCCTCGACTGGTTCGGCAATACCCTTACGGTCTACGTCGACTTCCGCGACGTAAAGGGGCTGCAGCCCGGCAACAGCGTACGCTTCGCCGGCGTGGAGGTGGGTGAGGTGGACGCCATCGACATCCGCAACGATACCACCCTGCGGGTGCGGCTCGACCTCGACGCCGCCACCGGCGATTACCTGCGACGCAACATGGAGGTGGACATCGCCACCGACGGGCTGGTAGGTAATATGATCGTTACCATCCTCCCGGGGCAGGGCGAGGCCCCCCTCATCACCGCCGGGGAGGTACTGCGCAGCCAGCCCAAAGCCCAGTTGAGTGGGATGCTGGACGAGTTGGCCGTGACCAACCGCAAGCTGTCGGTCATCACCGACAACCTGCTGGCGGTAAGCGAAAAGATGAACGCCGGCCACGGCACCGTAGGCGCCCTGCTGAACGACCGCGGCCTGGCCACCAACCTGTCGGCCACCGGCCAGCAGTTGCAGGAAAGTACCCGCAACCTCAACCGGATGAGCCAGACCCTCGACCGCTTGCTCACCGGCGCGGCCGCAGGACGGGGCAACCTCGGCTTCCTGCTGCACGACGACCACCTGGAGGCCGAGGTGGAAAAGGTGGGCGAAAACCTCGATACCCTGATCCGCCTGCGCACCGAACCCATCCTCTCCGAACTGGCCACCACGGCCGGCGCGCTGCGCGCCTCCAGCGAACAGTTGAACCTGCTCATGGAGCAGCTTTCCGAAGAAGAAGGCATGATTACTACCCTGACGGGCGACCCCCTGGCGGCCGATCACCTCAGTGCCATCCTCACCAACCTGGACCACGGTACCCAAAAGTTCGACATCAATATGGAAGCCCTGCAGTCCAACTGGTTCTTCCGGGGCTACTTCCGCCGCCAGGCCCGGGAGGCCCGCAAAGCCGCCCGCACCAAGAAGTAAGGCTGACGAAGATCCACCCCCCGGCTGATATCGGTCAGTGAAGGCCGCGGCCCCGTCCCTGACCTTTAGTAAGTAACTACCGCAACCTATGAATCTCCGACAAATCGAGTTGCTGCAACGCAATCCCACCCTGGCCGGATCCGTGGTCAGGGAAACCCACATCTCGTGGCTGCTCCTGCTGCCCGACAAGGTGTACAAGATGAAGAAGGGCGTACGGTTCTCCTTCCTGGATTTTTCCACGCTGCAGCGGCGCAAGCACTACTGCCAGCGCGAACTGGCCCTCAACCGTCGGCTGGCCCCCGACCTCTACGAGGCGGTGGTGGCCGTCAACCCCAGCGTGGAAGGTCTGACCTTCGGACCCCGTACCCCCCAGACCGTCGACTACGCCGTAAGGATGCGGCGGGTGGCCGCCCGCTGGGAACTGGCCAACCTGCTCAGCCACCGGGAAGTAACGGCGGCCGATATGCGGCGGATCGCCCGGCAGCTGGCCGTATTCCACCGGAGGAATGTGGTGACCGACGTACCCTTCGACGAAAGACGCGCCCTGCGCAACTTCATCGACGTCGGCAACTACCCCAACGAACTGGAGCCCCACCTGGGCGCTTCCGGCCTCTCCGAACTCTACGAGGGAGGCGACCTGGCGCGCCTGTTCCTCCGCCGGCGGGGGGAAAGGCTGCGGGAGCGGGCCCGCTCGGGCTACACCGTCGACGGCCACGGCGACCTCCACGTCGGCAACGTCTTTGTGGAGCATGGCAACCCCATCCTGTTCGACTGTATTGAGTTTGACGACGCCATGCGCCGGATCGACGTCCTCGACGAAGTCGCCTTTCTTTACGTGGACCTGGAAGCCCGCGGCCGCCGCGACCTGGCGGAGCAGTTCGCCAACCACTACCAGCGGTACAACCCCTCCATGCACACGGAAGAAGACCGGCAGTTGTTCGACTATTACCGCTGCTACCGGGCCGGCGTCCGCCTGAAGGTCACCGCCCTCAAAATGAACCGTACGCCGGAGAGCAAAGAAGAAACGACCCTCCTCAACCGCTACCATCAACTGTACTGCGCCTACGCCCGGGCCCTGGAGCAGTCTGGCAGCGCGGCACGAAAACCGGTACGGCATCCCACCTGAGGCTGCCGATACGGGAATAATAGTCGACGGGGCGTGGAGCCCCGTTTCATACGCTGGCCACGTACTGCAGCGCCAGGTCCACCATTTCCTCCTGCGACAGCCGGTCGGAGGGCAGTCCCAAGTGAGGGTCGGCCAGGGGCTCGTAGGCCCGCTGGATCCTGGTGTAGACGGAGAAGTCCGCCTCGCTGTATTGGCGGGGGCGGATCAGTCGCTCCCGGACCACCGCCGGGCTGGTCTGCAGCTGGATCCATGAGATGGGGCAATTCATTTTCCGGGCCAGGGCGCGGTAGGGCATCCGCAGTCTTTCCAGGTAGAGGGTAGCGTCTACGATGGCGGACTTCCCGCTGCTCAGGGCGCGCTCCGTACGGTGGAGCAGCTCGCGGTATACCCTTTGCTTGTCCTCGGGACGATAGCGGCTGCGCAGGCCCAATTCCTGACGGATGACGTCGGTATTCAGATGTACCGCACCCGTGCGTTCGGCCAGCGCCCGGGCGAAGGTTGATTTCCCCGTGCCCGGCAGCCCGACCACCATGATGAGGCCGACCGAATGTCCATGGTCTGTATTCATGCGGTAGTGCGAGTGAACGTCCAGTGCGCGGCCCTTCCCCCCCGCCCCACTCCACCGGCGTTGGTGGGTATTGCGGTTGCAAACCGGCGGCTGTCCTAATTTACTGGATACAGGCTTGATATTCGTGGATTTCATAAGGAATGAGGTGTGGTATTTATCAAGATATTTTCCGGCCAGTGGCTTGGCTACTCAGGACCGTTCCCGGCACCCGCGAGCCCGCCCGCGGCCGTTTCGGGAAGCCCTTCCTGCCAGAGGGTGCGCCTGACCCATTGCTCCGTCGCTTCCAGGGCGGTGGGTATTTCTCCGTGGAGGGAGGCGGCGCTCATGCCGTCGTAGTCCGGCAGCCGCCCCACCCCGGAGCCCGAAGTGGTGAGCACGTAGATGATCCCGTCGCACTCCACGCTTCGCAGGAAGTCGGTGACCGCCCGGGGTTCCCGCCCGTATTCCCAGGTGTGCATGATGACCACGGCGTCGTAGGCGTAGCCCCCGTCCAGTTCGAAGCATTTGTAGGTCGCCAGCTCCGTCACGTCGACGACGCGGATGAAGAGGGCGGAGGTGTCCAGCCGTTCTACCAGCTGGGTGGTCAGGTTCCGTTTGAAGGGGCTGTCCTGGGTGGCGATGAGCAGGCTCTTTTCCGCCGCGGGGGTATTGACCTCGTAGCCCGTGGTTTGCCCCATGGAGAAGGTGTAATGATACCAGGCGAAGTAGGCCACGGTGATCGCGAGCAGGATAGCGGCCAGCCAGGCGATTTTGGAAACTTTCATGGGGAGGGGCATTGTGGTCGGTCAGGGGTTCAATTCCCGCACGGGCTGACCCTGGGCGGGTTGGTCGGTGGCCACCAGGTCTTCGGCGGTGATGATGAGCAGCGGCAGGCGGGCCCGCCGTACGGCCTCGCTGGTGTTGCTCTTGAGGAGGAGCCGCCGCAGCCAGGTACGGTCGGGGCGGTGCATGACCACCAGCTCGCATTCTTTTTCCTGGGCGAAGGAGAAGACGGCTTCCACCAGGTCCTCGGCCGGCAGGTCGTTGAAGCTGGCCTTCAGCCCCGCCTCCGGGCGGTCGAAGACCTCCCGCAGGAGGTCCAGGTCGTACTCGGCTGCCTCCTGCTGCCCCGCCTGCCGCACGTGCAGGAAGTGGAGATCCGGCTGGAAGGGGCGCAGGGCCCGCAGCAGTTTGCCGGCCTGGAAGGTGCCCACGTCGTGGAGGTCGGTGGCAAAGCAGATGGATTTGATCTCCCGGTAGGTGGCCCCGGGGGGGATGACCAGTACGGGGCAGGGGGCCCGGTTGACGAGGTAGGAGGCATTGGTGCCCAGAAAATCGTCCCAGGCGTTGCGACGGCCGGCGGTGCCCATGACGATGAGCTGGTTGCCGTGGTCCTCGATGTGCTGGCGGATGCACAGCCGCAGGTCGCCCACCATGACGTGGTTCTCCACCTGCGGCACCCGGCTGAGCTGCTGGTTCACCTGCCCGATGCCCCGGGCGAAGAACTTGCTCAGGCAGTGGCGGGCTTCTTCCTGCAGGTCGGTGGTGAGGTGGTTGATGAAGATGTCGTAGCCCGGGTTGTCGGTCGTCGGGGGGATGGCGTGCATCAGGTCGATACTGGCGTCGAGGGCGTCTGCCAGCTGGAGGGCGTAGGTAAAGGCCGACAGGGCGACATCGGAAAAGTCCGTGGGGACCAGGATGGAGGTGATGGTCTTCATGCTGTGGTTTTGCTTGCTTGGACTCCAAAACTGCAGCCTTTGCGCCGCCGGGGCACTGATGTACATCACCCCCCGCCGTGATTAACCTCACTTCCGCGGCCCGCCCCGCCTCCGACCTTTGAAGGGCCTACTTTAAATCCAGGTCCGCGTGAAATACCACCCCCTCCCCCTTATGCTCCTGCTTTTCCTACTCGGCTACGGCTGTACCGCAGACCAGCAGGAATTCGGCCTCCAGGCGGAGCGCAGCTACGTCGACCTGCTCTACGCCCTGCAGGCCGGCGACCAACCCGGCAGTCTGGCCGCCGCCGCCGCCCTCGACCGCCCCGTGCGGGAACTGCGGCAGCGGTGGTACCGCCCCCGCCCGGCGGACGAGCTGGACCGGATGCGCTACCACGTCGACCTGGCGGAGTGTGCCTACGAAGATGCCCGGGAGTCCATCGAGGACGGGCAGCTCGACTGGGCCATGGTACAGCTCGACCGAGCGGTGTACGAACTGCGCGCCGGCGACCAGGCGTCACTGGAGGAACTGTACGTGGGCAGCATCTACGACTTCGTCGCCGCCTGGCTGGAGGTCGACTACCTGCTCCGGGATCCGGCGGAGCTTCCCTCCGGCCAACTGCTCGGCAGTTGCAGCCGCGATGCCCGCCGGGCGTGGCGGGCGGTAAAGGGGACCCGGCCGGCCACGGACCTGTACTTCGACCGGGGCGTGGACCGCCAGGCCTTTGCCGCGGCCCACGCCACCCTGAACGGGGAAGTGGAAGCCTTCTACCGGGCCGCCCAGGGAAAAGACCAGACGGCGATCCGCGCCCTGGGCCACTCCGTTTCCGAAGCGATGTGGGACCTTCTCCTCCTGTTCGCCAGTCCCCGGCCCGCACCGGGCGGGGTGCACCCGATGTGATTACTCGGGGCTACAGGGCGGCCGGAACGCTTCGGTGCGGACCCTCAGGCTCGACTGCCCGGTAAGCTCCACCGTTGCGGAGGCCAGCTCCACCCTGCCCCCGGTGGCGGCGATCTCCCGCTGAATGGCCGTGAAGAGGTCCTGCTTCACCCCGCGCCGCAGGCGATAATCGACGATGTACCGCAGGTTGAATTCGTTCCAGTTGTCGGTTATCGTCAGGGCTACCGTCGGTACTACCCGGGCGTTCTCGATGTAGTATTTATTGACTACCTCCTTCCACTCGCGGGTGGAGGCCGCTACGTATTCCCCCAGCTTCTCGTCCGCGCTACGCTGAATGATCTCCCGGGCGGCGACCAGGTCGGAACCGTGGCGGACGGGTACGTTGAGCTCGTCCCACACGAAGGGGAAATCCTGGGAGTAGTTGTAGATCGGTCCGCGGAACACGAAGGCGTTGCTGAGCTTGACGATGCGGCCGGAGTAGTTGTCGCTCGACACCCACTGCCCGATCTCCATCATGGTGGTGTAGATGCTGTCGATGTCGATCACGTCGCCCTTGATGCCGTTGATCTCGATGCGGTCCCCCGGTTTGTACACCTTGACGAAAAAGATGTAAAAGGAACCGGCGACGCTCAAAATGAGCTCCTGCAGGGTGATGGTGATGCCCGCCGTGAGCAGCCCCACGATCACCCCGAAGTTCTTGATGGTGCCCGTGAAGTACGACAGTGAAAGCAGGATGATGAGCAGGTAGCCGAAGATCTCGATCGCCTTCTGGGATTTATAGCGGACCCCGGTGTTCGCGACCCGCTGCTTCACCTGCCGGCGCATCCACTGGATAGTCACCAGGATGGCCACGATCAGCAACAAAAAGATAACCAGGTTGCCGGGTACGAGGTAGGCACGTCCCCATTCGGTGAGTTGCTGCCAGAGATTATCCATGATCATTGGGATACGGGGGATGATTCCTCCGGGACGGCCGCCGGTTTGCGGGGCGCGGACGCGGGTGCCGCGGGAAGTGGCAAGTCGCCCCTGCTGCTCCGCCCCGGCACCGGAGTTGGTACGGAATAATTGTTGAAAGACCAAGGATGGGATGGCCCGGGCCGGGGGGAGCCGCGTCTTGCAGGAGTGTCAATAGCTCTTGTTTAACCCCAAGTTCGGTGGCCCGCCGGGCGGCGGTGATGACGGGGGTCACGGGCCCGAATGACCTTGGTCATTCCGGTTGTGGCCGCCGGGGAATATTTTAGTAGGCCACCAAGTCACCGTCCCATGAATAAGATTGTCGTTCCCGTAGATTTCTCGGCCGCAGCCGCTACCGCCCTGCGGTTTGCCGCCAAACTCTCCCGATCCACCGGCATGGGGCTCACGGTGGTGTACGTATTCAATTCCCTGGTAACCACCAACCTGCGGGAAACCCAGGACGAACTGGCCGAGGACCGCCGGGTGCTCCACGAGCAGCTGGAAGCCTTTACCCGCCGCCACGTAGGAAAAGTGTCTACCCACCCCCCGATCGAGATCCGGGTGGCGGAAGGCATCCCCCCGGTGTATCTCCAGTGGATGAGCAAGGAAAAGGACGTCGCCATGATCGTAATGGGCGGCATCGGCACCGGGTCCGGGGCGCGCCGCGACTTCTTCGGAGGCATCGCCAAGGCCATCTCCCGCGATGGCGGGTGCCCGATCGTCCTTATCCCCCAACGGTTCCCGGAAGCCAAAATGGACTCCACTACCAACCTCCTGGAAGACCTCTCAGCCCTCAATGCCTAGGAGGTCATCTTGATCATGTGATCGATCACCTCACCGTGCTCGTGCTGGGGACTGAACATGATGATCTCCGCATCCGCGTTGACCTTCACGTTATGACCGGCCGGCCAGAAAAAGAGCTCCTGGGCGTCGACCGTCTCCTCGGTGCCGTCGGCGTCGGTGGTTGTCAGTTGGCCACTCAGCACGTAACCCCAGTGGGGGCACTGGCACATATTGCCCTTCAGGCCGATGAATAAGGGGGTGGTGTCCACCCCGGCCGAAAGGCTGAAGTATTCCCCGCTGATCTTGCCATACCCGGAAGCATCTCCGAAATCGTTGTGCTGGCGAACCACCGCTCCGGGGATCTGCATTTTAACCTCAATGTCGTTTTTGGCGATCTTCATAGTGATTTGTCTTTATTGGTATGTGATTAAATAAAATATAAGCTGATACTATCTCTACGGATCAATTGAGTATTTACCATTGCCATATAACAGCGATAATGATCTGTTTCTTATAATATAGGGGGAATGTGAGTGGCATAAAGGGTTTTACGGAATATTGGACGAATTAACCTACAGAATCTGCACTGGCCTGTGCGGTGTTACCTCCAGTCCCGCCACGAAAGTCCAATGGCAGGGGAACTTCGGCACGCCCACGAATGCCCTGTTGATCCCGGGGGCACGAACCGGCCCTCCCCCCGGGGTTGCCCCCCAAACCGGTTATCTTCGGCGTATGGCCTACAAGACAATGCAAGCCCCCGTGCGCTGGGGCATCATCGGCTGCGGCGACGTAACCGAAGTGAAGAGCGGACCGGCGTACCAGCTGACCAAGGGGTTCGCGCTGACGGCGGTCATGCGACGCAACGAAGCGAAACTGCGCGACTACGCCGAACGCCACGGCATCGACAAGTACTACACCGACGCCGCGGCGCTCATCAACGACGAAACGATCGACGCGGTGTACATCGCTACCCCGCCGGACACCCACGCCCACTACGCCCTGATGGTGGCGGCGGCCGGAAAGCCCTGCTGCGTGGAGAAACCCCTGGCGCCGAGCTATGCGGAAAGCCGGGCCATCTGCGCGGCCTTCGAGGAGGAGGGGCTGCCCCTGTTTGTAGCCTACTACCGGCGTTCGCTGCCCCGGTTCACCCGGGTGCACGAATGGCTTCGGGAGGGGCGGATCGGCGAGGTGCGCCACATCAACTGGCAGCTGTACAAGGCCCCCGGTGCGATGGATTTGTCCGGCGATTACAACTGGCGCACGGATCCCGCGGTCGCGCCCGGCGGCTACTTCGACGACCTGGCCAGCCACGGCATCGACCTGTTCACCCACTACCTGGGCGACATCGAGTCGGTCCACGGCGTCAGCCTGAACCAGCAAAAACTCTACGGCGCCCGCGATGCCTTCAGCGCCTGCTGGCGGCACGAGGGCGGGGTGACCGGTGCCGGCAGCTGGAACTTCGGCTGCCACCGCAGCGAGGACCGGGTGGAAATCCTGGGCAGCAAGGGAAAGATCGAGTTCGCGGTCTTTGCCGAGGCGCCGGTCCGGCTGGACAGCGAATCCGGGCAGGAGGAAGTGTGGATCGACCACCCCAGACACGTACAGCTGCCCCACGTAGAAAACATGCGCCGCCAACTGCTGGGCGGAGAGGGGTACCTCCACCCCGCTACGGGACAGGCTGCGGCCCACAGCAGCTGGGTGATGGATCAGATCCTGGGGTAACCCTGGAAAATCAGTTCAGCACGAAAGTGGCGTACATCGGGAAGTGGTCCGAGCCGAACTCGGGCAGGCGCTCCAGTTCCAACAGGGAGAATTCCTCGCTGACGAAGTAATGGTCCAGCGGCCACCGCATGATGAAGGAGTGGGCGTCGAAGGAGTTATACAGCCCGCGGCCCAGGCGCACATTCCTCAGGTCGCTCTGCTGCTCGAAGAGTCGGGCGGTGTTGGACCAGGATACATCGTTGAGGTCACCGGCCACGATGGCGGGCAGCGATTCCTGGGCCACCATCTCGGCTACCTTGCCGAGGGCTACTTCCTTCTCCCCCTGGTTGTCCGGGTATTTCTTGCTGGGCACCGGGGCTACCGGGTGTACCCCGTGGAAGAAGAACGCCTGACCGGAGGGGAGTTCGACCCGGGTGTGGATGGAGGGCACATCGTCGTGGTTGAAGAACTTGATCTCGGTGCCGACGAGGGGCAGGCGGGAGTAGAGGGCCATACCGTAGGCGTTGTCCGTGGGGTATTTCACTACGTGGGGGTAGGTCTCCTCCAGGGGCGAGAGGGCGTCGATCCACCACTGGTCGGTTTCCATGGCCAGCAGCATATCCGGATCCCGGGAGCGGACGATGTCGAGGAAGGCATCGGCTGACTTGTTCTCGATCAGGACGTTGGCGATGAGGACACTGACGGTGTTTTCCGCCCGGGCCGTCTCGGCGGCCGCTTCGGGCACCTTTTCCTCGCCCAGGTAGTAGGGCGCGATGAAGGCGGCCTGTACGCCGATGGCGGCCAGCAGTCCCACCACCCAGGCGACGGACGCGGCTTTCCATTTCCGGTTCAGGGGGAGGAACAGCAGCAGGCACACCAGGCCGAGGATGAGGTACTGGGTGCGGGGGAAGTCGAGCACCTTGGTATACCAGTAGGATACGTCGTGAATCAGCGAAAACATACTGGCGAGAATGACCAGGGTACCGACCGCGATGACCAGGTAATAAAAGATGTTTCTTAAGGTGTGCATGAAATTGGAACGTGACCCCGGGGGGGATGTTCCGGGTTCCCCGTGACCGCTACCTTCACCGCATGCAACGGCCCGCCTACCTCCTGCCCGTCATTGTGGGTGCCCAGTTCTGCTGTACTTCCTTGTGGTTTGCTGGCAACGGGGTGATGGCCGACCTGGTGGCGGTATTCGGCCTGGCCGA
This sequence comes from Neolewinella marina, assembly GCF_002631205.1. GTDB lineage: Bacteria > Bacteroidota > Bacteroidia > Chitinophagales > Saprospiraceae > Neolewinella > Neolewinella marina. The sequence goes on along the minus strand of NZ_PDLO01000014.1, from coordinate 13,000 downwards.
CAGCGCCCTCGGGCACCTCACTTCGGCGGTGCAATTCGGCTTCATCACGGGGACCTTCCTCTTTGCCCTCTTTACGGTGGCCGACCGCTTCTCGCCGTCGCGGGTCTTCTTCGTCTGCGCCCTGCTCGGGGCCACCTGCAACGCCGGCGTAAGCTGGGCGGGCCACGGGTTCGGAAGCCTGCTGGCGCTGCGGTTCCTCACCGGTTTCTTCCTGGCGGGCATTTACCCCGTGGGCATGAAGATCGCGTCCGACTACTACGCCACGGGCCTGGGGCGGTCGCTGGGCTACCTGGTGGGGGCCCTGGTGGTGGGCACCGCCTTTCCCCACCTGCTCAAGGGACTTACGGCGGAGGGCCTGCCCTGGCGGTGGGTGCTGTACACTACTTCCGGTCTGGCCCTGGCCGGCGGTACGCTGCTGGTCTTGCTGGTGCCCGACGGTCCCCACCGCCGGCCGGGCGTTGGTCTCCAGCCCGCGGCCTTCCTGCGGGTGTTCCGTGAGCCCAAGTTCCGGGCCGCGGCCTTCGGCTACTTCGGACATATGTGGGAGCTCTACGCCTTTTGGGCCTTCGTGCCGGTGATGCTGCAGACCTACGCCAGCCTCCACCCGGGGGTGAGCATCGACGTGCCGGTGGTGTCCTTCCTGGTCATCGGGGCGGGCGGTGTAGCCTGCGTAGCCGGAGGGTACCTGGCCGAGCACTGGGGGGCACGGCGGACGGCCTCCACGGCCCTCCTGTTATCCGGGGTGTGTTGCGTACTGGCTCCGGTGGCTTTTTCCTTGAATTGGCCCGCGGGCTTCATCGCCTTCCTGCTGTTCTGGGGGATGGTGGTGGTAGCCGACTCTCCGCTCTTCTCCACCCTGGTGGCGGCCAACGCCCCCGCCGAAAGCCGGGGCACGGCCCTGACGATCGTCAACTGCATCGGTTTCGCGATCACGATCGTGAGCATCCAGTTGGTGACGGGGCTGCGGGGGCTCACCGATTCCCCGCTGATTTACGCCTGGCTGGCGCCGGGTCCGGCACTGGGGCTGCTGGCCCTGTGCCGGCGGCAGGCCTGAGGCTCCTTCGGGAAATTCGCTTACCTTATCCGTTGCCCTCTGCACCGAACACCTCCAATGAAGCTTGCCGTTTTTCTCATGTTTCTGACGCTCGCCGGCTGTTCCACCACGGATGATCCTCCTACCCTGACCCGCCTGGATGGCAGCGTTCTCACGGCACCCGCGCTCGACGCCCGGATCCAGCGACTGGTAGATACGGCGGGGGTAACCGGGCTGACGGTGACGGTCTTCAACCAGGATACCGTAGCCTACCAGCGGGCCTTCGGCTACGCCAGCGCCGTGACCGGGGATTCGCTGAGGGTCGACCACGGATTCTACGGTGCCTCCCTGAGCAAGGCGGTATTCGGTTACCTGGTAGCTCAACTGGCCGAGGAGGGGATCATCGACCTGGACCGGCCGCTGCAGGACTACCTCGACGTGGCGATCCCCGAGCTGGAGTTCGAAAAGGAATGGCGTGGTTTCCACAACCTGGCCGGCGACGAACGCTACCGCGACATCACCGCCCGGATGTGCCTGTCACACACCAGCGGCCTGCCCAACTGGCGGTGGATCAGCCGCACGGGGGAGTTCCAGCCGGAGGGGGAACTGTACCTCTACTTCGACCCCGGCACCGCCTACAGCTATTCCGGGGAGGGCATGCAGCTGCTGCAGTACGTGGTGGAGGAAATAACGGGTAAGGGCCTGGAACAACTGGCGCGGGAGCGCGTCTTCGATCCCCTGGGGATGGAGATGAGCAGCTACCTCTGGCAGGACCGCTTCGAAGGGAACTACTGTCACGGCCACACCACCGACCAGGGGGTGATCCCGAAGGACGTAGCGGACGAAAGCGCCGCGGCGGGGTCGATGGAAACCACCCCGGTGGAATACGCCCGCTTTCTGGAGCACATTCTGACCTTGAGCCGCGAAGGGTCACCGGTGACCGGGCGAATGTTTGAACCGGGGATGCGCATCCGCACCAAACGGCAGTTCGGTCCCGGCGCCCTGGAAACGACGGACGCGAACGACGACATCCAGCTGAGCTACGGACTCGGCTGGGGCATCCTGCAGAGCCCATACGGAAAGGGGGTGTTTAAGGAAGGCCACGGCGAGGGTTTCCAGCACTATTCCATCCTGTTTCCGGAAGCGGGAACGGGCATCCTGCTGATGTCGAACAGCGACAACGCCGAGAGCATCTTCAAGGAGGTTCTGGAAGTGGCCATCGGCGATACCTTCACCCCCTGGGCGTGGGAGAATTACCTACCCTACGACCACCACCAACCCACCTCCCGATGAAACGTATCCTGGCCTTTGCCGGCAGCAACCACTCCCGCTCGATCAACCACCAGCTGGTCACCTTCGCGGCCACCCTGATCCACGAGGCCGAGGTGACCGTACTGGACCTGCGCAGCTGGGACATCCCGGTGTACTCCATCGACATGGACCCCGACGAGACCCCCGGGCGCATCACCTTCCTGATCGAGCAACTGAAGGAGCACGACGGGTTCATCCTAGCCTCCCCCGAACACAACAGTGGCCCCTCGGCCTTCCTGAAGAACATCTTCGACTGGCTCACCCGCCGCTCCAAACGCGTACTGGACGGCAAGCCCCTGCTGCTCATGGCCACCTCGACCGGGCGGGGGGGAGCCTCCCGGCAACTGCCCTACCTGGAGGGAGCCCTGCCCCGGCTCGGGGCCGAGGTGGTGGCTACTTACAGCCTGCCCTCCTTCAACCACACCATGGTGGACGGCCGGCTGTCCGGCGAGCCGCTGGCGGAATTGCAGTCGCGGCTGGCCACCTTACTCGCGGCGGTGAACCAGGCATGATGCGGCCGGGGCCACCCGGACTTGCAATCGATTTTGCACCTACCGATTTTCTCGCTACTTTGATCGGATGATCAAGCTATATTCTTTATTGGCCGCCTGTCTGCTCGGGCTGTCCGTTCGTGCCCAGTCGTCGCTGCCCGCCCCGGAGATCGGGGTGGTAGTGGACATGGAGCATGACAGCCTGGTGAAGGCCCTTCAGTTCAAGTACATGCTGGAGCAGACGGCGAATATTTTGTCGCCCAGGACCCTCAGCGACGCCGAATTTCAGGAGCGGCTGCGGCAGGTCAGGGCCTTGGAGGTGCCGCTGTATGGCTGTAACATCTTTATCCCCTCCGACCTGAAGGTGGTAGGCCCGAACGTCGACGAGGAGGCCGTGCTCGAGTACGTGGAGGTGGTACTGCGGCGGGCGCAGGTGGCCGGGCTAACACTGATTACCTGGGGCAGCGGCGGATCGCGGCGGGTGCCGGAGGGCTTCGACCGGGTAACGGCCACGGCCCAGTTCATCTACATGGCCAAGCGGGTAGCCGAGGTGGCGGCCCGCTACGACATGCTGCTGGTGCTGGAAAACCTGAACTCCTCTGAGTGCAACTTCATCAACTCCATCCCCGAAGCCCTGGCCGTGGTGCGGGCGGTGGACCACCCCAACTTCCGGCTTTGCGTCGACATCTACCACATGCTGAAGGACGGGCAGCCCGCCTCCGACATCGTGGGTACCGGCCCCTACGCCGCCTACTGCGAGATCGCCGAACGCGACGGGCGCACCCCACCGGGTGAGCAGGGTACCGACTTCACCCCCTACCTCGCCGCCCTGGCGGCCGAAGGCTATACCGGCAAGATCCTGATCGAGGCCCGCTGGGACGACCTCGCCCGCCAGGGGCCCGCCGCCTACCGCACCCTGCGCGAGCAGATCGACGCGGCCTACCGCTGATTCCCGTTTTCCCCTGACCGCTAACTCCAACTCTCATGCTGCGACCCTTTCTTGTCCCCTTGCTGCTCATTCTGCTGATGGGCGCGGATCTGTTTGCCCAGTTGGCCGTCGACACCACCGCCGTGCCCCCCTCCCGTACCTTCACCTCGCGGCAGAGCGTCACCTTCGGAAGCAAAACCATTGACCTCGACGCCACCACGGGCACCTTCCTGCTGCGCGACGAGGACGACAAGCCGATCGCCCACTTTGGCTACACCAGCTACCTGGCGCGCAACGCCGATCCGGCCCGCCCCCGCCCGGTGGTGTTTGCCTACAACGGCGGCCCGCTCTCGGCCTCCTTCTGGCTGCACGTGGGCATCCTGGGGCCGAAGCGCATCGCCACCGAAGACCTGGTCTTCAACACCGTGCCCCCCTATCAGCTGGTGAACAACGACTACTCCCTGCTGGAGGTGGCCGACCTGGTGATGATCGACCCCGTGGGCGTGGGCTTCAGCAAGCCGGTGGGCGAGGCCAAGTGGGCCGACTTCTGGGGCACCGACCAGGACATTCGCAGCATCGGACTCTTCATCGAGCAGTTCCTCATCCACCACGACCGGATGAACGCGGCCAAGTTCCTCCTCGGCGAGAGCTACGGCACCTACCGCAACGCCGGACTGGTGCGCCACCTGCAGGAGAAGGGGCTGATGATGAACGGCGTCATCATGGTCTCGGCCACCCTGGACGTCCACGACCTCTTCTTCGGAGCGGGCCACGACCAGAGCTACCTGGTGTTCTTGCCCACCTACGCCGCGGCGGGCTGGTTCCACGAGCTCGTCCCGGAGCGCCCGGCCAGCCTGGAAGAATTCCTGGATGAAGTGCGCACCTTCACCGAGGAGGAGTACGCCCCCGCCCTGCTGCGGGGCGACCGCCTGACGGACAACGAACGGCAGCGCATTGCCGGCCAGCTCGAACGCTACACGGGCATTGGCAGCAACGTATGGCTGAGGGCCAACCTGCGCCTCAACGACGGGGAGTTCTTCCAGGAGCTGAACCGGGAAGCCCGGGCCACCACCGGCCGGCTCGACGCCCGCTTCACCGCCATCAACCAGGACCCGATGACCCAGCGCCCCGAACGCGACGACCCCTTCTCGGAGGCCATCCAGGGGGCCTACATCACGGCTTTCCGCGACTACCTCTACCGGGAGCTGGGCGCCGACCGCAGCATGACCTACACCAGCTCCAGCGGCGGCCGCGAAGGCTTCAAGTGGGACTGGTCGCACGCCGGCAACATGGGCTGGGGCACCCAGGCGGCGGTGAGCACCGCGGCGGACCTGGCGGCGGCCATGTCAGCCAACCCCAACCTCGATGTCCTCATCCTGCAGGGCTACTACGATGCGGCCACCCCATTTTACGGCATCGAGCACACGGTCCACCACCTCGGACTGGACCCCAGCATCCGGGACAACATCGCGATCGAGTACTTCGAAGCCGGTCACATGATGTACGTGGAGGAGGAATCCCGCCGCAAGTGGAAGCGGCTGGTGGACGAGTTCATCCTGGAACACTCGGGTAGCACGGCGCGGCGGTAGGCGGGCTGGCGTTGGTTTTATTACCACGGAGTTCGCTGAGGACACGGAGAGGCTGATCCTCAGCCCCGTTCTCGGTTTAGTAGCCAGGCGCTGAAACCGAACTGACAGACCGGGTACAGCCGAACCATCCGCGTACATCCGCGAAAGCCAATCCGCGGCCATCTGCGGTACCCCCTATTTTTCACCACTCAGTTCGCTGAAGGCGCTGAGGTGTTAGCCGGTGGCCTTCAGCTCCTTTCTAGACGGTACCTTGTGAGCGGCAAAATACCCTTCCCATGTCCGAGAAATACTCCACCATCCACTACCACAACTACCTGGAGCTGGACGCCCTGCTCTCTCTGCAGAAGGAGCGCAGCAAGGCCCTGGGGGAGGCGGCCCACGACGAGACGCTCTTCATCATCATGCACCAGGTGTGCGAGTTGTGGTTCAAGCAGATCCTGACTGAGCTCGACTCCGTCATTCTCCTGTTCCGGGAGGAAAGGGTGAGGGAAGACAATATGCACACCGTGCTGCTGCGGCTGCGGCGCGTCAATTCGATCATCGACCTGCTGATCGAGCAGGTGAAGGTGATGGAGACGATGACGCCGCTGGACTTCCTGGATTTCCGCGACTACCTCTTCCCCGCCTCGGGCTTTCAAAGCTGGCAATTTCGCATGATCGAAACCACCCTCGGCTTACGGGAGGAGGACCGGCTCACCTACCACGGCAAGTCGTACAAGATCGTCTTCTCCGAGGAACAGAAGGCCCGCCTTACGGACATTGAGCGGGGCGGCAGCCTTTTCGACCTGGTGGCGCGGTGGCTGGAGCGTACCCCCTTCCTGCGGTTCCGGGGATTTGACTTCCTGAGCGCCTACAAGGAAGCCGTGGAGCGCATGATCGCCCGCGACCAGCAGCACATCCGCGACAGCGAGCTGAGTCCCAAGATGAAGGAGATGCGGCTGCGCGTCCTGGGGGATACCACGACCTACTTCCGCCACGTCCTCGACCGGGAGGAGCACGAGCGGATGGTGGCCGCCGGTGAGGCCCGCCTGAGCTACGACGCCACCATCGCCGCCCTGCTGATCAACCTCTACCGCGACCAGCCGATCCTCAATATCCCCTTCCAGCTCCTCACGGAACTGATGGTCATCGACGAGGGCCTTACCACCTGGCGCTACCGCCACGCCCAGATGGTGATGCGGATGATCGGCAACAAGATCGGCACGGGGGGCTCCTCGGGCCACGACTACCTGGCCCGCACGGCCGAGCAGCACAAGATCTTCCGCGACCTGCACAACATCTCCTCCCTGCTTATTCCACGCTCGGCCCTCCCCGACCTGCCCGAAGAACTGGCGCGGGGACTGGGCTTTCACTTCCGGGGCGACGAATAGCCACCCCGGCGCGTTTCCACGTGGAACATCTAGCGGCTCGGCACGGCTTTCCCCGTGGCCAGCTGGAACTCGGTACCCACTACTACCATGAGGGTACCCTCGGGGCTATCTTCGTTCACGAAAACCAGGTAGAGGTCGTGGGGCTGCTTCGCCGCGCCGGACGGAAGGCTGACGGGGACGGTGAGCATACTGGGTTGCATGGACATCTCTTCCGTGGGCTTCAGCATTGCGGAGGTGCCCAGGAGGGGTCCCGTGGGGCTGTCGATGCGGAGTTCCACCTTGCCGCCCACGCTGTTGACCTGGGGCTTGGGGGCCAGGGCCGCTACGGTAAGCGACTGCACCCCGCTCAGGTCGATATCGCGAAGCATCAGGTAGGCCCCTGATCCGTCGGCGAGGTTGATCTTCATGTCGTTGTGGGTAACGGGCCGCATGTCCTTGCTGTCGTCGTAGTCGTGGACGCCGACGTTGGCGTTGCGCAGCACCACCACGTCTTCCGCCCAGACGGACGGCAGGCCCTGGGCACCGCGGTCGCTGTAGGCCGCGCGCAGCAGCAAGACGCCCTTGCCGGGGTCACCCTCGGGCAGTTCCGGGGTATAGCTTCCCTTCAGGGGGCGGCGGTCCTCGGCGGCGGCGACGTTGTTCAGGCTCAGGATGTAGTCCACCATGCGCGAGACGTCGGATTCCGGCAGGTCGGGGTGGGCGGCCATGGCGTTTTCACCCCACACGCCGCTGCCCCCGGCGATGATCTTGCCCTTCAGGTATTCCCGGGCCTCGGGGTCATCCTGGTAGCGGGCGGCAATGGCGCGGTAGGTGGGGCCGATGGATTCCTTGTCGAGGGCATGGCAGCTTACGCAGTCGTTTTCGCTGATGAGGGTTTCTCCCTGGCTGGCCAGGGCCCCCGCGTCCGCGCCCCGGTGGCCGCGGGCGATTTCAACCTGGTCGTAGCCTTCGGCGAGGTAGTCCATCGTCAGCACTACCTGGCTGGCGTCGATGCCCTGGCCCAGGCTGCCGTCCTCGGCGTCGCTCACCTTCACCTCGTAGCCGATGGGCGTGCCGGGGGTGTAGAAGCTGCGGCTGGCTCCGGAGAGGGCGAGTTGTACTTCCGGTACGGCGTTGCCCGCGGCGATGTCGACCGTTGAGGTGGTGGTTCCGCCCTGTCCGTCGTCGACGGTGAGGGTAGCCTGGTAGAGTCCGGCCTCATCCAGGGTGAGTTCCACCTGCTGGCCTTCGAAGGTTTCGGAGTAGCCCTTGTCGCTCTTCACCGTCCAGCGGTAGGTAAGGGGATCGTTGTCGGCGTCAGTGGCTTCCTCCGCCTGCAGGGTGACCGACAGGGGCAGGGTTCCACCGGCCTTGTCGGCGGTGGCGATGGCCTGGGGCTGGCGGTTGCCGCCGTTGTATTCAATGCGGATCAGGCGGGCGTCCTGGTTCTGGGAGAACCACCCCGAGCCGTACTCGAGCATATACAGGTCGCCGTTGTCGGCGAAGACCATGTCCATGGGGTTGTTGAAGGTGGTGTTGGGCAAGAAGCGCTCCATGGAGACATAGTCGCCATTCTCGTCCATGGTTACGGCCATGATCCAGCCGCGGATCCAGTCATAGGCCAGCAACTTGCCGTCGTAGTAGGCGGGGAAGGCGCGCTCGGCGCCGGCGAAATCGTCGTGGTAGTAGACGGCTCCGGCCATGGCATTGCGGCCACCGTTGCCGACCAGCGGGAATTCCGGGGAGGCACCGTAGGGGTACCAGATGAAGGCCTCGCGGGCGGGCGGCAGCTGCTGGAGGCCGGTGTTGTTGGGGGAAGAGTTGACGGGGGCGGCGGGGTCCCACGGCTCACCCGAGGTCTGGTTCGCGAAATCGTAGCGGTGGTAGGCCTTGTTGTTGCCAACAAAGTGCGGCCAGCCGTAGTTCCCGGCTTCGCGGGCCTGCCCTACCTCGTCGTGGCCGGCGGGGCCGCGGGTGGAGTCGGGGTCCGAAGCATCCGGGCCCACGTCGCCCCAGTAGAGGTAGCCGGTGTGGGGGTCGATGAAGATGCGGAAGGGGTTGCGGTGACCCATGGTGTAGATCTCCGGGCGGGTGCCTTCGGTACCCTCGGGGAAGAGGTTGCCTTCTGGAATCGTGTAGCTGCCGTCGGGCTGGGGGGTGATGCGGAGGATCTTGCCGCGCAGGTCGTTGGTGTTGGCCGAGGACTTCTGGGCATCCCAGGGGCTGCGGCCGGGGCGCTCGTCGCTGGGGCTGTAGCCGTCGGAGGCGAAGGGGTTGGTGTTGTCGCCGGTGGAGAGGAAGAGGTTGCCGTTGGCGTCGAAGGCGATGGAGCCCGCCGTGTGGCAGCACTGCTCGCGCTGTACGGGCACGGTAATCATCACCTTCTCGGATTCCAGCAGGATTTCGTCGCCGTCCATGGTGAAGCGCGACAGCACGTTGGCCGAGGTGTCCGGGTCGGAGTAGTAGAGGTAGATGTGCTGGTTGGTGGCGAAGTTGGGGTCCTTGTTGAGGCCCAGCAGTCCGTCTTCGGCCACTGAGGTCTCTCCTTCTTTATTGGTGTAGAGGGTGCTCACCGGGAGCTTGGCGATGGTGGTCAGCTCACCGGTGCTGTTGCGGTAGAGCTTGATGGCGCCTTTCCGCTCGATGAACAGGACGCGGTCCTCGTCGAGGAGGGTAAGTTCCATGGGCTCGTCGAGGTTCTGGGCCAGGACCACCTTGGTGAAGCGGTTCTCTTCCGGCCGCGAGCGGGCGAAGTCTACCGCCTGGGGATTGTCGCCGCCGATGGCGTAGTGGATGCCGGCGGCCAGGTGGTTCAGGAACAGGGGTTCGCCGTAGGCCTCGGGGGTGTGGCCGAGGGCGGTGTAGAAGGCGCGACCCCCGTCGAACTCGTGGTACCAGCTCATGGGGTGGAAGTCGGGGTTCTTGCCGCCCTGGTAGGTGGTTTCATCGACGGCCAGCACGTGGTGGACGTCGTCGGAGAGGTTGCGGAAGCTGTAGAACTCGTCCGTCCACTCGAATTCGGCGGGCATTCCGGCCGTGGCCCAGCTGCTGGTGTCCAGGACGGTGAAGCGGCCGGTCTGTACGTTGCTGGGCTCGCTGGGGTGGTCCAGGAAGTAGGCTCCCGCCAGACGGCCGTACCAGGGCCAGTCGTACTCGGTGTCGGTGGCTGAGTGGACGCCCACGTAGCCGCCACCCGCCTGGATGTAGCGCTCGAAGGACTCCTGCTGTTGGGCATCGAGCACGTCGCCCGTGGTGTTCAGGAAGACCACGGCGTGGTAGCCGCCGAGGTTCTGCTCGGTAAAGGCCGTGGCGTCCTCGGTGAAGTCGGCCCGGAAGCCCTTTTCCTTGGCCATTTCCCGGATGGCTTCCTGCCCCGCCTCGATGGCCTCATGGCGGAAACCCGCGGTTTTGCTGAAGACCAGAATGGCCGGTTCGGGCTGCTCGGAGCACGCCTGAAACAGGCAGACGACGGCGATGAGCAGCAGGACCAGGGAGGGGAAGAAACGGTAAGACATGGACATGATCGGTGATGTGCGGCCAAATATAAGGTGGGAGGTCGCGAAAGCCTCGCGGCGGATTGGCAAGGGCTATTACCCTACCTCCTTTTCCATGCAAACGCTTTCGGTGATGCCCGCGTAGGGCCCGTAGTTTTCCGCCATCCGTTGGTAGCCGTGGCGGGTGTACAGGCTGATAGCGGGCGTCTGCCGGATGCCGGTTTCCAGGATGAGGCGGGTGTAGCCCAGTTCGGCGGCCCAGCGCTCCAGCTCTTCCAGGATGCGGCCGGCCAGTCCCCTGCCCCGGACCTCACTGGCAGTGTACATCCGCTTCACCTCGGCGGTAGCCCCGTGGAAGGCCTTGAGGGCACCGCAGGCCAGGGCCCGGTCGCCTTCGAGCAGGAGGACTACGTGGTGGATGTCGTCCGACTTGTTGAACTGGTCGTAGAAGGCGTGGTCCTCCCCGTCAGTGATGGCCAGTTCGCGGTCAAGGGCCGGGATCAGCCGCCGGTACTCGGGGTGGTCGGGGGTGGTGCGCAGCAGTTTCATGGGTAGGAAAGCAGTCGTTGCCAGAAATCGCGGGCCATGGCCTCCTCGTCGATGTCGGTGTAGAGCCACACCTGCCGCCGGGTATTTTCGGGTGGCGTGGTCACCTGGATCTCGGTGGCCTGTTCGGGTTTGAGGAAGGCCTGCAGCAGGGCTACGTCCCACATGATCCAGGAGGTGGCTCCGGGGGCGAAGGTTTCCCAGCGGGCCTTCAGGTAGGCGCCGATGGGGCCACTGCGGTCGAGCCGCTCGAAGGTGGGGTCGCGCTGCCACTGGTACTGCCGGGCGGTGGAGGTGGACATGATGTGGAGTTCCAGCCCCTCGGCGTTCAGCAGGTAGTTGGCCGCGTTGAGGTCGCGGCGGATGTTGAACTCATCCTTGTTCCAGAAGCCCCCTTCGGTGTCGTACTGGAAACCGAGGACGTAGGCCCTGATCTTGTCCTTGATGTCCGGCGCCAGGGCGATGGCCGAGGCCAGGTTGGTGCTTGCGCCGATGCACATCACCACGAGTTTCCCGGCACCCGCGCTCCGCGCCTGTTCGATGATGAAGCGGGCGGCCGGACTGTCGCGGGGGTCGTAGCCGCCCCAGGGGTGTCCCATGATGGTGTCGGCACCGCGCGGGTGCGGCAGGTCCATACGACCGGCCACGGCCAGCAGTTCCTCGTTCAGCCGCTGGCTTTGGTACACAGTGCTGTCGCCCGACATATGGTGGAACCACTGGGCGGAGGTGAGGCCGCGCCAGTCGACCCCCTCCTCCGCGAACAGGTAGGCGATGGCGTAGAGATCATCAATCTCATTGGCCGTGTCGGCGTCGAGGATGAAGGGCACGGGCTCCGTCGAAGCCTGGGCCACCACGGGGGCGCGGCAGGCGGTAGTGAGCAGCAGCAGGAGAAGGGCTAGGTATGGCATGGTAGAAAGTTACTGCTTGGTGGGGATTGGGGGAGTTGGACGCCTCCAGGCGTGATGGATCCAACGGGTTGAGCGCCTCCAGGCGCGATGGTTTTAAAAGTGGATAATGATCGGGCCTGGAGGACCTCCACCCGATGAGTAAACGGGTTGAGCGCCTCCAGGCGCGATCAATAAATCATAGAATCTGCATTCGTCTGTACTACGCTGGAATCACACCCGTAAACATTGGTTCGTATTCTGGATGTACCCAAGTATGCGGCCATTCGGTCCACTTATTGACCAGCTTTGCCTTCACAGGATTATTAAGCACATACCACATCACGCGTTGGAATTTCCCCGAACGAATACGACGATCAAAATATCCGGGTTCCCAAAAGGGTGAACCGGTTAAACCTAATAGGCGGTTAGCCATACGAGCGGTAAATCCTTTGTGCCTTTCCATTACTTCTCCCAGGTCAACTTCGTCGAGCTCTATTCCCGCTGACAATATCACATGGACGTGGTTACCCATTATGCAAACTGCCCAGACGTTAACCTGACCGGATTTATCCAAATACTGCCAGGAGTTTAAAACTATCGCTGCGATGTCTGTCCGCTGCAGGTGATAAGGTGTACTGGAAGATAAAGCGTCCAGTGCTTCATCAATGGCAAGTTCATGTCTCTCGTTTATTCTGTTTTGACCTACCCGTAGGAGTTCTTCGCGGTCGCCTTCCTGCAGGTGGGTAACTTCTGCCTCCAACTGGCTTAGGTTCCTTAGTCTCCGGTTGGTTAGGTCCAATAGAATTGAACGCGGTAGACTCCCAGCCAAACGGTAGGTTATGTGGTATGCTCCATTGGTCAGTGGGTCATGAGGTAGTGATGAAGGCATGACATATTCTGTTTGGAAAGCTGCATTTTAAACAATTATACTAAATTTTGTTTGAAATATTCCGTGCTTAGTTTATTTATCTACTTCAGTTGATGACTATTTTGGATCGGGCTAGAAAGCCCTCAACCCTTGAGTGGTAAGCGGGATGAGCGACTCCAGGCGCGATTTTTATCGGGCTAGAAAGCCCTTAGCCCGTGAGTGGTAAGCGGGATGAGCGACTCCAGGCGCGATTTTTATTAGGCTAGAAAGCCCTCAGCCCGTGAGTGGTAAGCGGGGTGAGCGACTCCTGGCGCGATTTTTATCGGGCAAGAAAGCCCTCAGCCCGTGAGTGGTAAGCGGGGTGAGCGACTCCAGGCGCGATTTTTATCGGGCAAGAAAGCCCTCAGCCCGTGAGTGGTAAGCGGGGTGAGCGACTCCAGGCTCGATTTTTATCGGGCAAGAAAGCCCTCAGTCCGTGAGTGGTAAGCGGGGTGAGCGGCTCCA
>NZ_PDLO01000013.1 GCF_002631205.1 Neolewinella marina | reverse complement strand
GGGGGGGGGGGTTGGGGGGGTGAGGGGGTTAAGGGGTTACGGTGTACTGGGCAACAAATTCGGGATTTATTTCCATGCCGAGTCCGGGGCGGTCGGGGCGCTGGATCCGGCCGTCGGTGACCCGGGGGGGCTCCTTGACCAGGTCGTAGAGCATGGGGTTGCCACCCAGGGAGTGTTCGATGTAGACGGCCGAGGGGCTGCTGAAGGCCAGGTGGACGCCGGCCATGAAGCTGAAAGCGGAGCCCCAGCAGTGGGGGGCCAGCTCTAATTGCCAGGTTTCGGCCAGGGCGGCCACGCGGCGGGCTTCGGTGATGCCGCCAACGATGGCGCAATCGGGCTGGAGGACGTCCACGGCGCGGTGTTCGACGAGGTCGCGAAAATCGAAGCGGGTGAATTCGCTCTCCCCGGCGGCGATGGGGGTGGTGGTGCCCTGGCGGACTTCCGCCGTACCCGACTTGTTGTCCGGGGAAACCGGCTCTTCGAACCAGTAGAGGCCCAGGTCTTCGGTTTGCCGGGCGAAGCGACGGGCTTCGGTGACCGAGAAGGTGCCGTGGGCGTCGACCATGATATCAATATCGGGGCCGAGCGTTCGGCGGGCCTCCCCTACCCGATCGACGGTGCGGTTCACGGTTTCGTCCATGACGCCGACGCGCATCTTGATGCCACCGTAACCGTGGTCGACGTAGCCCTGCAGCTGGGCGCCGATCTGCTCCTTGTCGGCCCAGCCGCCGCTGGCGTAGCAGGGCATGCTTTCGCGGCAGCCTCCGCCGAGCAGGTCCACCACGGGTACGCCTAGGCGCTTGCCCTTCAGGTCCCAGAGGGCGGTGTCGATGCCACTGAGGGCGGAGATGGTGGTGCCCCGGTTGCCGAGGATGGGGAAGCCGCGCCCCCGGTCGCGGGCGTAGTGGTCGCGGCTGCCGCTGTACACGGCCTCCCAGACGGCGGTGATGTCCTCCACTTCCCGGCCCACCAGCTGGGGGGCGAGCTCCTGCTCGATGCAGGTGACGATGGAGGCGCAAGCTCCCGAGGCGCCCACGGCGGCCTTGGCTTCACCGTAGCCCCGGTTGCCGTCGGTGTCTTCCACCTCGACCAGGGTCATGTCGAAGTGGGTCAATTGCCCGTAGTCGGACCGCCATTGTCGGCCGGCGGGAATGGGACAACGGAGCCAGTAGGCCTGGATACGCTTGATTTTCATGGGTGCTGGGGGTCAATTGGGGTGACCGGCTTCCGGTTGCGGATCGCCCGGCCCGGTGATGATTGGTATAACTTTAAATCGTTGCGAACGCTGCTGCTTCGGGCCCGGAGGCCCTTAATCCTGGTGCTCATTTAGCAAGGGCAGCAGGGTTTCCGCCGACCGCCGCGTAAGCATGGTGTAGAAGTCCTCGGTGAGGGCGGAGCTGCCGTGATCCTCGAGGAATTTGCGGGCTTCCTCGGTCAGGCCCTGGGGGTCGGTATCTATGCTGTCCGGATAGGGGTTGGCCGGGGTGCGGTCCACGGGGGCGGCGAACTCCACCGAGAGGGGTCCCTGGAAGCCGACTTCCTGCAGGGTGGCGACCAACTCACGCCAGTCGATGCGCCCCATGCCGGGGGCCATGCGGTTGTTGTCGGCCACGTGGAACCCGACCAGTCGGTCGCTGCAGCGGCGGATGGTGTCCAGGTAGTCCTCCTCCTCGATGTTCATGTGGAAGATGTCGAGGCAGACGCCGCAGTCGGGCCCGGTGGCTTCGGCCAGGGCGAGGGCCTGGTCGCCGCGGTTGATGAAGTAGGTCTCGAAGCGGTTGATGGGCTCGATGCCCAGCTTGATGCCGGCCGCCTGGGCGAATTCGTAGCACTCCTGCATGGAGGCTACCGCCCAGTCCCATTCCTCCTCGGGGCGGGCGCCGGGTACGATCTTGCCTACGGTACCCGGCACCACGGAAACCATCTCCCCGTCCAGCTCCTTCACCATGGTGATGATGTCCTTCACGTACTGCACGGAGCGGGCGCGGGCACCGGCGTCCGCGGCCAGGAGGTTGCGCTCGCCGAGCATCAGGGTAACGGAGCCCCAGCATTTGACGCCGTGCTTTTTCAGCTGCTGGCGTACGGTGGGGATGTCGTAGTCGGCGGGCGTACCCTGAATTTCGAGGTAGTCGTAACCGAGGGGCTTGATGCGGGCGAGGGTGGCCTCCAGGGGCTCGGCGCGCATCCAGTTGTGAATTGCTAGGGGCATATCGGGTGGGGTGATCGAATTAAGCTGCCGTTAATATAGAATGTGCTGGGGACTCGGGGGGGTTAGATCGCTACTTGCTGGCGCCCCGATAGCTATCGGGGGAGGCCGCGTTGTACTGGCGCCCCGATAGCCATCGGGGAGACCGCGTTTTACAGGTCGTGATTGACCATCCACTGTATGCCGTACTTGTCGGTGCACATCCCGAAGTAGGCATTCCAGAAAGTTTCCTGCAGCTCCATTGTGACCTTACCGCCTTCGGAGAGGGCGTGGAAGAGGCGGTCGGTCTCCTCCCGGCTATCGGGATTGAGGACGATGTGGGTGTTGTTGCCGGGGTTGACGGTCATGCCCATGCTGGACGGTGAATCGCTACCCATCAGCAGGTGACCGCCCAGGATAGGCAGCTGGACGTTCATGACCAGGTTCTTGTCTTCCTCGGACATCGGGGGCATGCCCTCCTGGGGCGGTGCTTCGCCGAAGCGGGAAATACCGCCGACAAATTCGCCGCCAAAAACCGACTTGTAGAAGTTGAAGACTTCTTCCGTCTGGTTGGAGAAGTTAAGGTAGGTGCCTACGCTGGCCATAGCGATTGAATTGTTGAAGGGTGAATGGAGTGAATGGCCCCGTGTCGCCAACAAGGGTCGAGGGGGGGTAGCCCAAGCTACGGTAAATTAGGGTTACCGGCGGACCTCGTCGTGTGGCCGAGCGCAGCGAAGGCCTCCGGCGAGTGTCCTGATCGCCGCAGCACCCTCGGAGGTCTGCGACGCTCCGAGGTGCTGCCCCTGACGGTACTAAGAAGTACCTTGGGATAAAATTCCTGACCTATGCTGCGCTGCCTGCTTCTGCTGCTGATCACCCTGCCCCTGCTGGGCTGTCAACCGGAAACGGAACCCGCGTCCGCGCCCGCCCAGACCGAAGCTGCCGACTACTTCGACAACACCGGCCGCGACGACGTGCTGTCCGGCGGGGTACGCATGATCCCAATCTCGACCCCCGCCGGGGAGTACCGGGTATGGACGAAGCGGGTGGGCAACAACCCCTACAAGAAGGTGCTCCTCCTCCACGGCGGCCCCGGCGCCACCCACGAATACTTCGAGGCGGCCGACAGCTACTTCCCTGGCGAAGGGATCGAGTACTATTACTACGACCAGCTGGAAAGCGGGCGCAGCGACCAGCCGGGCGACTCCAGCCTCTGGACCATCCCCCGCTTCGTCAGTGAAGTGGAGCAGGTGCGGCAGGCGCTGGGCCTCGACTCCACCAACTTCTTCCTCCTGGGCCACAGCTGGGGCGGCATTCTGGCCCTGGAGTACGCCCTGGCCCACCAGGAGCACCTCAAGGGGCTGATCATTTCCAATATGATGTCCTCCGTACCCGAGTACAACCGCTACGCCCAGGAGGTACTGGGGCCCAAGCTGGATCCCGCGGTGCTGGAAGAGATCAAATCCCTGGAAGCCGCCGAGGACTACGGCAACCCCCGCTACGAGGAACTACTCATGAACCACTACTACACCGAGCACGTATTGCGGATGCCGGTGGAGGAGTGGCCCGACCCGGCCATGCGGGGGTTGAGCAACATCAATTACGACGTCTACCTGGCCATGCAGGGGCCCAGTGAATTCGGCATCCTCCCCAGCGCCAGCCTGGCCAACTGGGACCGCAGCGAGGACCTTGACCAAGTCACCGTGCCCACCCTGGTCATCGGCGCCGAGCACGACACCATGGATCCCGCCCACATGGAGCAGATGGCCGACCGCCTGCCCCGGGGCTACTACCTCTACCTGCCCGCCGGCAGCCATATGGCCATGTACGACGACCAGCAGAACTACTTCCGCGGGGTGATCAACTTCATCAACCGGATCGACGAGGAGCGGCGGGTCCAGTAGACCCCGGTTGCGCGGTATGGGCCCCCACCCCTAATTTATCTGTCCGCGCCGGGAATTCCCCCGACGGGGCAAACCGGAACCCGTGCACGACTCACCCCCCACGGCCGACCGACGGACCGAACTGCCCGATCCCCTGGACCTCGTCCTGGATACCCAGAACGCCTACTCTGCGGAGTCGCTGGCGGCCGCCGGCTACGACCCCGACACCATCCAGAAGGTGCAGTATATACGGCTGCAGCTGCAGCAGCACCTAACCCTCCAGCAGGAACAGGTGAGGAAGCAGCAGCAATTCATGGAGGAATCGGCCACCGACACCTTCGCCCTGATCAAGTCACTCAAGGACTCCCTGAACCTCACCCTCCACGAAAGCAAGCACACCCAATGGGTGGCCAAGACGATGTACGTGCTCACCTACGCGCTGGGCTTCGGACTCATCTGCGTGGCGGTCTACTTCGGCACCCTGGGTGAGGAGATCCTGTCGGTCACCTTCGGCACCTTCGGCATGGCGAGTATCGTGGGGCTGATGCTCTCCGATCCGCCACTGAAGCTGCAGGACAGCCGCTCCAACTATACCCAGCTGACGGTGGGGGTGCTGGCCTGGTTCACCGACCTGATCGACAAGCAGGCCATGACCCAGAACATCCAGGCCAATCTCATCAGTATCCAGCAGCAGGCCAGCGACATTCCCGGCCTGGTGAAGGCCCAGGAATCGGTGCTCCAGCAGTACATGACGCTGTCCAACGCCCAGATCGACAACACCGCGCGAGTACTGCGGCTGCTGGAGGAAGTGGCCGAACCTTCCAACCGCCCCATTGGTAAGAAGCGGTCGCTGAAGAAGCGGAAGTCGGCGCGGCTGGCGCGTAGGAGCTGATTCTACTTAGCCCACAAAAAGCAGCGCGATACCGAATTTCTTCAGTATCGCGCTGCGGCGGTTAGGTCAGCTCTGGCGGGGAACCGTTACCGGACGATCATCCGGCGGGCCCGTTCAAACCCTTCGGTCTCCATCCGGTAGAGGTAGATGCCGGTGGGGTAAGCGGAGATGTCGACGGTGACGGCGTGGTCGCCGGCCGCGAAGTTGCGGTCGGCCAGGGTGGTCATCAGTCGCCCGTTCAGGTCGTACACCTGGAGGCGAACGGCCTGGGCGGTGGGGATGCTGAAGGGGATCACCGTGGTGCCAGTGGCCGGATTGGGCCTGTTGGTGCCCAGCTCGTAGCCGATGGCGCCAACGTCCCCGACCGCGGTGGTGGACGAGAAGAAGGGGTAGGGTTCGGATACCGAGCCTACGATGTAGTCGGCTCCGAAGGTCTGTTCCTCTCCGTTCGTGCGGTATTCCGCTCCGGTGACGGTATTGACGATGCGGAACTCGACCGGCAATCCGTAATCCGGCAGGTTACCTGAGATCAGCACGAAGGCGCGGTAGCTGTCCTCCGAGGGGCAGTACTCCATGCCGCCGATACCCCGGCATTCTCCGTTGACCAGGGCGATCACTTCAAGGACGTCGTAGGTATCCTCGCCCAGCAGCCCGGCGTCGAAGACGCCCGTCACGTTCATGTTGTGCTCGTAGCGACCACGTTCCACCTCATAGTTCAGGCTCTTCTGAGCGGGGTGGACAATGGTTCCTTTCCGGGAGGACTTCAGCTTGTAGCCCGCCCCGGGGAAGAACTGCCGCATACTGCCCGTCCAGCCGCCGGAGGCGGCTTCAAAGAGGGCAAAATCGGCTTTCCCCTTCAGGATATCCCCTTCTGCGGGGTTCAGGTCAACCAGCACGTCGTTCACGGGCTCGGGATGGATACGCGGATAACCGATCCAGTTCCAGCTGTTGTTGATCGCCACCGATACGGGGGTCGGGCTGGGCAGTCCGACCACCTTGAGGGTGTCGGGGGCATTCGAAAGGTGCACCAGATAGCCCTGGCCCAGGGCCAGGTTCCTCAGATTGCCGTTCCAGCCGGATCCTGAGCTGTACTGGGCGGAATTTGCCTGGGACTTCACCATGATATCGTTGCCGGAGGTGCTGTTGAGTATGCTCTGGAAAACGTACTCCCGCGACATATCGTCGGTTTCCACGTTCAGCGAGATCCAGTTCCACCCCTGATTGAGGGGGATGACCTGGAAGATGCCTTCCGGGTGGAGGATATAGGGCTGGCTGGCCGAGCCGACGTGGGCGTTGGCCTGGAAGGTCAGCCTTTCGACCGCTCCGTATTCCACCCCGTTCAGGGCGTGCCAGAAGCGGAAGGTGATCTCATCCGCCTGACCGCCGCCCAGCGTATTGCTGTGCACCTTGAGGTAGGCGGCGTAGGAGTTGGAAGCCGGGATGTATTCCACCTTGGCTACGCCGCGGATCTGTCCGTTCACAAAAGCGCCAATGAGGTCACGCGGGTCGTCGGAGAGGAGGTTGTCCGTTCCATCCAGACTGAACTGGGCCACGATGGTCATGTCATACTCGTACTGGTCCGGATTGAAGGCCCAGTTGACTTCCTGCGCCAGCAACTCGAAGGTTACGGGTACCGAAACGGGGCGGTCTTCCACCAGGGCGGTGATGGTGTCGTGGTAGATGCCCGGCGTGAGCTCATCACTGACGGCGAAGTCGATGCGGTAGTCGTCGCTCGGCAGGATGGTGCCGCGAAACTGCAGGGGCGTGAGCCAGTCGGGATAACGGATCACCGTGGCATCGTCGAGGGTATCCAGCGAGAAGGCCTTGCTGGCCAGGGTGTTGTTCTTCAACACTCCGGTGACGAGGTGCGATCGACCCACGAGGCCCGCCGAATAGATCGGATCGGGATCCCAGAACACGGGATTGACATTGACCAGGAACGACCAGTTGGTGGCGTACTTCTGGATGTTGCCGCTGAGGTCCTGGAGGCTGTCCACCGTAGCAATGATCTCAACCCCCTGCAGCTGAGGCATTTCCGTCAGGTGAGGGGTAGTATTCAGCACCAGCTTGTTGCCGAAGCAGGAGGCGGTGACCGGTATTTCCGCTCCGGTATCGGCGCGGGTGAGACGTACCACGGGGGAGTAGCCGGGGGTGAAGGTGCAGTCGACTTCCTTGTCAAAGGCCACGGAAATTTCCTCGCCGAAGCGCAGGAAGCCATCGCTCGGGGTCGGGATGCCGAAGGGCGCCAGGGAGTTGCGGTCGATGTTGCCCCGCTTTTCCGAGGAGTAGGTGATGCCGCTCAGTCCGCAGTTGGCACTGGCGCGGATCCGGTAGGCGCCGTCTCCGTAGTTAGACATATCCAGGCTCAGGTCGTAATTGGCGCCCACGAGCACCGACTTGTCTAGTCGGGCGGCGGTCCGAAAACCTTCACCTTCCTTCTTTATCTCGACGGTGACTTCGCTGAAATCCTCGTTATTCAGGTCGTAGCCGGAGAGTGTAGTCACCAGTGTATTTCCGGAGTTTTGGTTGATTAGCCAGCCGTCATCGGGGTTCCGCAGGGTGATGTTGGTACACTCCGTTTCAAAATTCAGGGTGCGGATGTAGGCCGTATCGGAGTTGATCAGGCTTCCGTTGTCCTGCCAGAGGTCGTACTCGCAGGGCGGGTAGATCATGATGCCGATGTCTTTGTAATTACTGGCCAGGGGACCGCGGGTGACGGACAGGTTCAGGTTGGCCGTCTCCCCGTAGGGAAGGAAGAAGTTGGCTGCCCCATTGTTGATGAGCTGGCCACCGAGTCGTACCTGGGCGCCGTCGGGGTTGGTGGTTGAAACCACCCGCACGGCATACTCCCGGGTTTCCCGGCTTTCGCTGTTGTTGACGACCTGGCAGAGGAAATTCGCCGTACCGTCCGCGGGCACGTTGGTGATCTCCGGAGGTAGGATGGTGATGGCGGGCCGGTCGCGGGCCTGGGAGCCCGGTTCCTGGGGACAGCTGGTGGTACCTACTTTCAGGTTAAAAGCCGGCACGTTATAGGAATTGTCGGTAGCGATATCGATCGAAAAGAAATCCCCGATATCGCCATCGTCGAGCACGTAGCCCACCTTCCGGCTTTGGGTATTGTTGGAACCCGTATTCGTGGTGGTCGAAAACCGGAACTTGCCCATGACCCCCAGTTCACTGTCGTGCCAGATGCCGTTCTCATTTTTGATCTTTCCTCCAAGGGCAAATTCGGAATTAACAAACAGGTTGTACTCGTACGAGACTTCAGTGGTCGTCGAACTCTCGTATTCCCGCGTCAGGGGGGCTCCGGCACTGAAGGATACATTTTCCTCAAAGGTGGCGTCCCGACCCCGGGCGGTATCGTTCTGGGCCAGGATGTTCTCCCACATCAGGCTGTCGGCGATGAGGTTGCTGACCTCCGCCTGGTCCTCCAGGGAGAGGGAGGCGAAGGGTTGATCGTCAATGATGTTGGCCCGCAGCAGCCCCAGCGTGGGCAGCAGGGTGTTCTTGATGTGGGTTTCCGTATAGACGAAGGTGGTGGCAAAATCCTGGGAAGAGATCGACGGCACCACATCGACGGTCGCCGTACAGCTGCCCTCATCGTAGGTGAGGAAATCCGCCAGGGCAAATTCCTGGTTGTAGGCCGCCCCGATGTATACGTCCCCGGCGTGGCCGGTCAAATTGTCCATGGCCGAGGTCGAGAAATTCTCCGTGAAGGTCATCGTGGTATACATGCCATTGCGGTCGAACTGGTCCCGTCCCGCCTCGGCCGAAAATTTGATGATGGCTCCGAAGGCGTTCGTACTGAAGGGCGTCTTGAAATTGGCGCCCGTCACCAGGTTGGCGAAGGTTCCCAGATCATCCCCCCTTTGGGTTTCATTGGTGGTGAAGTTGGTAAAGGAAGTGCCCTTTTCCACGTAGCTGTAGCTGTTGTCACCGGGAGGATCATGCAGGATGAGCATCGGGATATCGGGTGTCCGGGTAATGAAACTGGGGGTGTTGCTGCGGGCCCCGGTGACGAGGATCCACGACTCCACCGGAACGGGTTCGACCAGGTCGACCTCCGGGATGATGTAGAGCAGTTTCTCGTGATTGTGAACCGTACTGGTGGCGATAATCGGCTCGCCGGCGTCGACCTGATAGCTCGCAATTCCGCCGCGGATGGGAACGCGGACGAATTCACCGCCCCGATCCGATACGAAATCGTAAATTTTCAGAAACCCGGTATCAATGTAACAGTCGGTGCCGAGCAGCTCCCGAACATTAATGTCGAGGTTATAGGAAAAACCTTGCTCCATGACCACTATGTTACTGTCGCTGTCCGGAGAAGGACAAGTAGTGACGGTGGCTCCGGCCATGGCATAATCAATGCTGATGTTAAGTGGCGCCCGGTAGATGAACGACACCACCGGATTGACGGCCGCCCGTATAGTGTCGGTACTGCCTGCCAAAATGGTATCAGCTGCCTGCAACACGATCACGGAGTCGTTGCTGAGCGTATCTAGGATCTGGGGAATGTAGGTGGTAGTCTCCGCCTCGGTCACGATCTCGCTGGTGTCCCGCCGGGTTAGGTCCACCTTGATCGCGGTGTTGCCAATCTGATCCAGAATATTGGTGATGTTGGTCGAGGTTCCGATGAGGTCCACTACCTCCACACTGTAGTCGCGCGCCGGCATCTCGGGCAGTTCAAGGATGCCGTTCGCGTCGGTTAGGTAATCTTTATAATAGCAGTTGCGCGGTGAGGTGATCCGCACGACCGCATAATCGCCCAGGGGCGTCTGACAGCTGCCCTGGACGATCACCTGTAGGGTGTCGGTTTCCATGTCCTCGAAGTTGAGGTCGGTTTTGTCCTGGTCGATGTAGACGACCGTGGAAGAAGCAGAATCGGCGTCCTCAAGCCGGTGGTGCAGGTAGACCGGGGTGAACTCGTATGTCCCTTCATCCTGCAGGGCAAAGGACCAGTTGCCATCCCGATCCGTCTGGATTCCGTAATCTTTATCGTTGATCAGAATACGCACCCCCTCAACGCCACAGGTCACGAAATTGGGCGACTCCGGAAAGGTGACTTGCCCCGCTGCGGTAAAGACCGTCAGGTCGGTAAAATCTACTCCCAACGCATTTTTAGAGACAGTAGTAAGCCTGCGGGAAGCTGAGATGGGTGAAAATTCATGAGGAATCCCGCTACCGCTTTTATCGGGAGTAACCACGAAGTCC
The DNA here is from genome assembly GCF_002631205.1 of Neolewinella marina. GTDB lineage: Bacteria > Bacteroidota > Bacteroidia > Chitinophagales > Saprospiraceae > Neolewinella > Neolewinella marina. The sequence continues at coordinate 47,690 of NZ_PDLO01000013.1, read as the reverse complement.
GCCTCCTCGTAGTAGTACACGTTCTGAAATTCGTAATACCCCTCTGAGTCGGTGGTGGTGCAGTAAGTCGCCGCACAGTTGGTCGGAAGGTTTCCTCCCCCGGCCGGCAGTGCCCCCTGAAGGGACAGGGTGATATCAACCCCCGATACGCCGGCACCTAACTGGGAACGAACGTGACCTTTTACGATCCCGTCAGGACGGCTGTAGCCAGTATCGCTATCCGTATAAAAGCTCCCACCAAGCGGTGTTAAATAATACGTATAAGCATAGCCCGGAATGCCGGTGTCGTCGTTGTATCCCCTGGCATTTTTGCTCAGAATATCCAACTCCTCCCGTTCGGTGCTGCCGGGAATACTGCGCTCGATCCGAATCTCGGTGGCAATGGTGGAGAGGTCGTTCCACGACAGGTTGGTGTTGCCGTACTTGGTGCCGTCAGTGGCGGTGAGGCCAATGGAAGTGGTGGATCCCTGGTCGGAAACACCGGGGGATTCAAAACCGATAACCCCTGAATCCATTAGGTAAGTAGCTACTTTATATACATGCTGACTCCCCGGCAAAAGTCCTACATCAGTATAATTAAAAATACCCGGCGAGGGAGTCGTATGAATCAGAACCCCATCCCGGTAAATGCGATAGAGGAGGCGGTTTTCCGGCACGTCAGACCCCTGCTCCCAGGTGATGGTCACCCGATCGAGCCCTATGCTATCCTGTGCGTTGACTTGCTCCGGGTCTTTAAGCGGGGAGGTCGATATAGTCAGCGGCTCATCTATATTATTAGTGTAACAAGCAAAAGCCCAATCATAATTAGATGTACCAGAATGTTCAGGAATATACCTTAATCGAACATAAAAATTGAAGGTATAGTCGGGAGGTAGGTTGTCTATTCGAAAAGTACCTTCGCTTACGTAGGTGAAAGGGCCGATGATGGTGTCAGCCGGAGAGAAATAATCTCCAGGAGAGAACCGTAACTCAATCCTCATTTGAGCAGAGTCGCTATTTGATAGATACCTACTACAGTCATATGGTGGGCGGGGCAAATCCTTAAACGTTACCGTAGCAAAGTGGTCACTTTCACCATGTACGCTGGAAAATGTGGGATCAACCAAAATGCTTTGTCCCCCGGAGTTCAAAACTTGGTCAGCAAAAACATCCTTATATAGTGGTGTTTCACAAGCTTCCAGCTGACCGTAGTCAACCAAGTACGGCCCCGCCGGCACTGCACAGGGGTCGGTAGCCGTAGCCAGAAGACTTCCGTAACCGGCACAGAGGCACAGGCCGACCATCAGGCCGGAGCGAAAAAAGCGTAGCATGGTAGAGTGTTTTTGGGAAATATAAATTTTAGGGCCTCCGCTGGCGGGGCCTTAACAAATGAAGGTGTAATAATGGATTAAGGGGTGCGCGGCGAAGAAGTGCGCGTATTACAATTGAACGAATATAAGACAAAACAAAATAAATTTTACAAAAACCCCCATTTCCGTAAATAATTTCTCGTTTACGGCCTCCGTTTTAGAATAATATTTCACCGCTTAGGAAACATTTGGTCTTGACGCTATGCTACTTTTTAGAGCACCTATTCCCCCAGATCACTCACCCTTTTCAAATAAGCCCCCACATCAAACTTCCGTTCCAGCCCCCCTTTACTCAGCATCCGGAGTTTGCCGAACACCTCCCGCTCCGTCCACGCCCGATCGTGTAAGCCAAAGAGCCACAGCACGTTAGTGAAGCTGTTGGCGTCGCGGCCGTCCATGAAGTACTTGTTGTTCAGGTAGAGGGTGGTGCGGTAGGCGTATTCGTAGGTGTTGGTCCAGCGGATGATCTGCTTTCCCCAGTACATGCGCAGGTAGTTGGGCAGGAACCCGCGTTCCCGCATCTCCTTCATGGCGGCGTTCCAGGCCTCATCGTCGGTTGCCCCGTTTTCCAGTTGTTCCCGCGTAAAGTGGTTCGGGCGGGGGTCATCCGCGTGTTTTTCCATTGTTTCCTTCGCCCAGTTGGGCAGCGCGTTCAGGCTGTCGTAGTCGTCCGGGGAGTAGAAAACGAAGTTGTGGGCCAGCTCCCGGCGCACCACCAGTTCCTCCACGTAGGCCTCGCGGTCGCTCTGGGGGGCGCTGGAGTCGCGGACCTTGCGCAGGATCTCGCACGGACTGATGTGGCCAAAATGGAGGTAAGGGCTCAGGTGGCTGGTGGCGTCGTCGGCGGGGTCCAGGCGGCCGTCGCCGTAGCCTTTCAGGTCACTACGGAGAAAGGAAGTCAGCCGGCGGCGGGCCTCGCTGGTGCCGCCGGTGAAGTCCGGGCTCGGTGGCACGCTGCGGTCTATCTTCAGCTGGTCGAGCACGGCGTCCACGCTAGTGAAGTCCAGGTCACTGTCCAGTTGATCGTCCTTGCTGGCGTGTAGCGGCTCAGTCTCGGTCGTTTCCCCGCTGAATTCATCCACCCGCTCCATGATTTTCTTGCGGATGGTGCGGGCGGCGTATTCCCGCTTGTTACTGGCCGTCTCCACCGGCACCACTACGTTGCCCTCTACTTGCACCAAGGGAACGTCCAGTCGCTCCGCCGCCCCGGCCCGCCAGCCGCGTTCGTGGCGGAGGTAAGCCCGATCGGTGACTACGGCGCAAACATCGTTCGCCGAGGCAAAGGCAGTAATTTTCTCTACCCGGTCACCGTGGAGCAGGACAAACTTCAGCTCGCGCTCCGCCACCCGGTCGGCCACCTCCTTCAGTCCCTCCAGCAGGAAGCGGTAGTGGCGCAGGTTGGCCTCCGGAAAGTCGTCGATGAGGGTGAAGACGACTACGCAGGCCTTGTCCAGGTCGTTGGCCCAGCGGATGGCGTACTCCAGGGCCGGGTTCTCCCAGGCGCGCATACTTTCCTGCATCCAGTAGACTACGTACCTGCCGTCCTCCCGCAGGGGTTGGTCGTTGAGCTGGCGGATGCGCTCGGGCGCGATACTGAAGTGCTTGAGGTCGTCCATGCCCGCCTAACGGCCGCCCGGGGGTTTGGTTTTCGGGGCGATCCTGTTGGGCGCCGGCGCGCGGGTACCTAATCCTCCTCTCCCGAAATCCCGCCCGCCACCTTCACGTAGCGGATGGTGTTGCCCCGCCCCACCAGGCTCATGTGCAGCTTGTCTTCCGTCAGCCGGGTGATGAAGTAGCAGCGGCCATCGTCCGGTACGGCGAGGTAGTTGCCCTCCCCGGTGGGTGCTACGGCGTCGGATACGTCGGGACAGCTGCGGCCCACCACGAAGTTTTCCGGGGTGGCGTCCGGTTCGCCTTCGTAGCCGAAGATCATCAGGTTGCCCTCGAAGCGTACCGTACTCAGGCTGTCGTCCTCGCTGCGCCAGAGGCCCTGGAGGTCGCCGGCCGTGTCGGTTACTTCACCCGGCCCCACCCCGACTTCTTCCAGGGGTTCCGACACGGGGCCGCAGGTCATCAGGATCAAGGCAACACAGGGCAACAGGGCATATTTCATCATAGGGGTTCGCTTTTCTGCTATAACCCTTCCGCCCGGCCATTTGTGGTACCGGACCCCGGAACCGGCGCGCCGCCGCCCCCACCATCAGCGCCCCCCCTTTGGACGGTCCTCAGGAAATCAATCCAGCAGCTCCCAGCGAAAGCAGGCCCCACCCCGGCGATCCGGTCGTGCGCCGCGGGCGTCGGCCCGCGCCAGGCTGCCGGCACCAGGATCGACCGATAAATAGCGGTGGGTAGCCAGCGACATCAGCATGAGGTCGCCCCGGAGCATATCCTGCCACTGGAAGGTGGATTCCGCCCCGGCGTCCTCCGCGGTGAGTCGAACTTCGGCCATTCCGCCGCTGCCCCGCACCGTCAGGTATTCCCCGGTGGCGACCGATTGCAAGGAAATGCGCCCCTGGCCGCGGTCGAGTACGCGGAATTCGTCGGCGTGGTCGGCGGTATACGGGGTATTGGCACCGACCGGGCGCAGGTAATTGCGCCAGTTCACGAGGACGCTGCTGTCGGCCAGACTCGTCAGGCGTATCGTCCGGCCGTAGGGGATCGGACGGGTAAGTGCCCGGTGCCGCGGCTCATCGACGGTGAAGTCCGCGACGTCGAATTGGCCACCCACCTCCCCCAGCCGATTGAAGTTGAACAGGGCGTAACGTACCCCCTGAAAGGTGCGCAGCTGATAAGGCAGGTGTACCGGACCGCCCAGGCGCAGGAATGCCTTTCCATTGAGACTGTAGCTGAGGTAGGCGGTATCGGTTTCGAAATTGCCGTGGGCCCGCAGCCAGAGGCGGTCCTGGGCCAGGGCCACCTCCCGCTGTTCCCCGGTCTGTTGGTTGTAGTAGCGGATGGTCTGCCGGTCGCCTTCCCGCGCCACGCCGATCCAGGCGTAGGGGAGGTTGAGGAGGCCCAGGCCGGCCAGGTCGCCGCTGCGCAGACCGGAAACGTCCACTTCCGCCGTCGCGGTGGATTCCGGTCCGATGCCACGCTGCGTCAGCGAATTGCGGGCGCGCCAGAACCCCTCCGCCGGGAGGGCGTGCAGGCGCAGGTATCCCGGTCGCTCCGTGAGTGACAAACGGCTGTCGTCGGGCACGTGGTTCCATTGCCATACGGGGTTGAGCGTAGGGCCGTCAAAGGTGTCGTCGCGCCTGAAGGGTGCAGTCGGTACGGAAGTGGATCCGGTATTCGGCTTCACCCAGGTACGGGGACTGCGGGTGAGATTGCCGGGCAGGCCGAAGTATGGCCAGCCATCCTGCCAGGTTACGGGCGAAAGGGCGGTGACTCGGCCCACGCTGTTGTAATCCATCATCGACCAGCCCCACCATTCGCCGGTCTGCGTTTGCACGATACCACCCTGGTGCATGGGGATGCAGCCAACGTAGTTTTCAGGGTAGCGGACGACGGTATAGGGCGGGCCAGTGCGGGTATCGAATACCCGGGCGCGCTGCCCCACCCCGAGGTTCTCCTCGGCGCTCATGACCTTGACCTCGTAGGGACCGTACGGCTGGTCGGCCCGGAGGCATACCTGATAGCAAACCGGATCGTAATTGGTGTTCGTGATGTAGTACTTGCCGTCAATCTTGTAGATGTGACTGCCTTCCCCGGCTCCGCTGCCCGCTTCCACGATGACGCGCTCCGTGCCTGGCACCACGTCGAGCAGGTCATCGGTGAGCTGTACCATCTTCACTTCGCGGTAACCCCAGACAGCATACTTCTTGCCGTCGTCGTCGAAGAGCACCGTAAGGTCGTGAAGGTTGGCCCGCATCTGTTGACGCTGCCAGGGGCCGCCGGGATCGGTGGCGGTAAATACCTGGGTCCCCTGTCCGTTCACGTTGGAGAAGATGTAGAAGGTGCCTTCGTGGTAGCGGAGGCAGGGGGCCCAAAATCCCTGTCCATAAATATCTTTCCCCTCCTCGAGGCGAAATTCCGGCCCCAGGTCGAGCCGATCGGCCGCATAGGTGAGCAGTTCCCAGTTGACCAGGTCGCGGGAGTGCAGTACGGGCAGCCCAGGCATGGCGTGCATCGTGGTGCCGGTCATATAATAATCGTCGCCTACCCGAATCAGGTCGGGGTCGGAAAATTCCTCGTAGAAGAGAGGATTGGTGAAGGTGCCGTTGCCATTGTCGGCGGTCCAGGTGGCCTCCTGGGCGGGCAGGGCGCCGAAGAGTGAGAGCGCGGCGAGGCAGAACAATTTCCGTAGCATGGTCATCAAGGTTAATCTACCGCTGTCCATCCTTGCGCACCTCGAAGGGGCTCACCGGAAGCCCTTCCGCGGAATAGAGGTTGGCTTCGGCGGGGTTGTCGGCCCAGGCATAGCGGACGGCCACCGGCTGCGGCACTTCCGGACTGCTCACGATCACGGTGTTACCTTCGAGGCGGGCGCTGGCCCGCACGAAGCGCTTGCCGTCGCCGGAGATTTCGAAGTAGCGGGGGCGGTCGTCGCCGTCCTTAACGGTCAGTTGGTCGGTGCCGGCGAGGGTGATGCGGACTACCCCGGGCAAGAAGGTGGTTTCGGAGGGGTACGGACTGAAGGGGGATTCCGGATCGCCGTAAGCAACCCTTCGGGCGGCGAGGGCCAGCCGGTGGCCCACCGATTCCTTGTTGAGGGGGTGGATGTCGTTCCATTCACCCACGTCGATGGCTACCGCCATACCGGTGTGGGGCAGGCGGAGGGTTTCCAACTGGGCCTGCCGCAGGGCTGCCCAGTTGCTTTCCGAGGGGCCGGGGGCGGGGTCCATGAAGTTGGTTAACTGAACGAACAGAAACGGGAGACCTTCGTGACCCCATTGTCGCCGCCAGTCCTGGATCAGGGCGGGAAAGGTTTTTGCGTAGCCTGCCGGGTCGCCGGTATTCGATTCTCCCTGGTACCAGAGCACCCCCTTGAGCGGAAAATCCCGCAGGGGAGCGATCATCCGGTTGAACAGCCCGCCCGCCTTCCAGCGCACGAAGGTGGTGCCGGGCTGGGGATCCATCGGCGCGCCGACGCGGTACTTCCAGGTACCGCGCAGGTCGATAGTATCCACGCCACCGACGGCCAGGAAGTAGGGCTTGTCGGGTACGAATCCACCCTTGCCTCCGCCGTTGATGACCCGCACGGCCAGGGTATTCTTACCGGCCCTGAGCTCGCCGGCCGGAACCGTGTACTTGCGGGGCGGGTACTGGTAGCTGGTAGTACCGATGAAAGTGCCATTGAGCCACACGGAATCCTGGTCTACCACCCGGCCCAGCCATAACCTGGCCTCCCGGCCCGCCATGGCGGTTGGCACCTCCACGCTGCGCCGGAGCCACACTGAACCGTTGAGCAAGCCCGTGCCCTGGTCGGCCCAGTAGCCGGGTACCTGCATCTCGCGCCAGTTTGACTCGTCGAGGTTTGCGGCCGACCACCGGGTGGTGGACTCCAGGCCGGCGTCGGAAGCGTTGAGCTGGCGGAGCCATTCGGCCTGGGCGGCCCGTTCCCGGGCCTCGAGTTCCGCTACCATCGCCGTATCCCGGAATCGCTGCATCTCGGCGTAGGCCTCGGGGAAGCGCTTCAGGGCGTCCTCGCTCATCCAGGATTCCACCGGACTGCCCCCCAGCGCGGCATTGATGAGGCCGATGGGCACCTGCTCCCGTTCGTAGATCTCCCGGGCAAAGAAGAAGCCTACCGCGGTGAACCCTGGCAGGTTTTCCGGGCGGGCCGATTCCCAGGCACCGGCTTCCAGGTCGTCATGGGGACGATTGAAATCGTAGCGGTCCGGCACCAGGAATTGGCGGATCCGGTCGTTGGTATAATGGTTCACGATATCAGGATATTCATCGCGCACCCGGTCCAGGGCAAGTTCCATATTCGATTGCCCCGAGCAAAGCCACACGTCGCCGAAAAGCACGTCTCGAAGCCATACCCGGTTGGTTGCGCGGAATTCCAAATCGTATGGCCCACCGGCGGGGCGGGCGGGCAGGGTAATCCTCCATTTACCATCCGCCCCGGCACGGGTCCGGTATCGCGCGCCATCCAGGTTCAACGACACCCGCTCCCCGGGGCTGGCCCACCCCCAGAGATTCAACTCGGTATCACGCTGCAACACTACGCCATCACTCAGCAAACGGGGTAACCGAACCTGGGCGGCAACAGGAGCGGCCAGCAAAATCAGAAAAAGGGATAAAAACGCAAGACGCATACGGAATCGATTGTGTCCCCCTAAGGTAGTGGTCGGACCACTTAAGTCGTCCGACCACTTCACGGCGGACGAGGCAGGTCGCCGGGGAGGGGGTAGTTCCGCGGCTTTTCCTAGTTTAGCCGTTGCGATCCTGCCGGCGGGCTGTGTACTTTCGGGTAGTGGTCCGGCGTTTACTACGACAGGCCGCTGGCCGGCTCAGCCCCGTTTTCCCCAAATCCTCCCCCGATGCACCATTACCTCTCGTTTTTGCTGTTGCTCTCCCTTCTGCTGGCCGGACCCCGCGCGATGGCCCAGGACGATATTTTTGACGAGTCCAAAGCGCAGACCCTCAACCTCGGCACCGCAACTCCGGACCTGGTGAACTTCAAGTTCGGCCGCGTGATCAACAACGTGGAGGGCCTCAAGGACGGCAGTTACACCACCACCATCGACGGGGTAAGCACGCTGACCACCCGGGGAGAGCACATCGGCCAGGTGATCCTCTACGCCCGCCTGCTGGCGCCGAACGACACCACCATCTGGATGGACGCCCCGGAAGTGAGGGGCAGCATCACCATCACCCCCATCCAGGCCAATACCCGAATCGAAAGCAACAAGAAGACCTACCGCTTCAGCCGGTCCGACGCCTACAAGCAGATCTACCACATCATCCAGGAGCCCGACGTGGACCAGGTAGAGATCAAGTTCTCCACCCAGGACGGCTACTTCCTGGTGCAACAGGTCGAGATCATCCCCTACTCCTCTACCGGCCTGACCATCATCAGGAACCGCAAGCGCTACCAGAACGAGCTGGCCACCAAGCCCATCCGCCACCGCCAGCTCAACGCCAACTACATCGAGGAGTTCCAGCGTATCGAGCAGTACCACCAGGTCCTGAGCAACCTCATCAACCGCAACGAAAGCACGGAACTGGCCAACCTGAAAGCGAACAGCTCGAACCCCTTCACCTCCCCGGAATTCGTCCGCTACTTCGAGGAGGTGGTCGCGAAAGCCGACGCCTCCACCAAACCCCAGCTGCAGGGGCTGCGGCAGGACATCTCCAAATTCAAGTTCCAGGACGTGGCCCTCACCCTGGATAACCTCCTGCTCGGCGGCAAATTCGCCACCCTGATCTCCCTGGTCGGCAACGTCTTCGAGGGCATCCAGTCCGTCCAGATCACCCCCAAGCAGGAGATGGACATCGTCCGCTACGAGAACCAATATTACATGCGCAGCGACAAGCGCAACAAGATCCAGTTCGAGCCCATCGATGACCCCCTCGTCCTGGAGAAGATCCAGCAGCTGAACGAAAAGAACCGCCAGTACCAGGATTACCTCGGCCACCTGCAGCAGTACATCGGCCAGGACCTGGACCTGCAGAACAAGATCAACCAGGACATCTCCCTGGCCAAGAAGCTCCGCGAGGAGCTGGAAGCCCTGGAGTGGCAGATGCTGCGGCGATTCACTAAAAAGTCACCCACCGACTTCATCGAGAACAACCGCATCAACTTCACCCTGGCCACCAACGAGTTCAACTCGAACTTCCCCTCCGCGGATGCCATCGAGATCGAGACCATCGACGCCCTGGAGCAGCAGCTCCAGCTGGCGACCAACAGCATCCTGACCGTCCGCGAGGACTACCAGCAGGTGCTGGCCAGCCTCAAGACGCACTACGAGACCCTCTACCTGCTGTACCCCAACCAGCGGATCGACGCCTTCCAGGACCTCAACCTCCTCGACTCCAACCTGAAGCTGAACTGGAACAACAACCAGCGGGAAATCATAAAGCGCTACAACGGCAGCCAGCTGAACGCCCTGTTGGACTCGGCCCTGAACAGCCTCTAGCCCACCGGTATGGCGGCCAGCTGACGCACCGCATGCGTACCTTCCGGCGTTGGTACCCCTGTCATGCGTCTTTTCCTGATCGCCATCCTGCTTACGCTCTTGCACCTGCGCGCCGCCGCCCAGGAGCTGCCGCCGGTGATCCGCTACGCGCCCACGACCTACGGAGCGGGCAGCCAGAACTGGATGGTGGGCCAGGACGACCGCCAGTTCATCTACGTGGCCAACAACGAAGGACTGCTGGAATTCAACGGCAGCCAGTGGCGCCACTACCCCTCCCCGAATGAATCCGTACTGCGGTCCGTCTACGTGGCCGAAGACCGGGTGTACACCGGCAGTTATATGGAATTCGGTTACTGGGACCGGCAGGCCGACGGGGGACTGTGCTACCACTCCCTGACGGATGGGGTGACCGGCCAACTGCTCCCCGACGAGCAATTCTGGGACATCCTGGCCTACGGAGATGCCCTCGTCTTTCAATCCCTCCAGCAGTTCTTCCTCTACCACCCCGCCACCGGAGAGATTACCTCCATTCGCCCGCCCGGCGGGGTAACGAAGACCTTCCGCGTCGGGAGTGAGCTCTACTTCACCAACCCGGACCGGGGGCTGTACGCCCTGGAAGGCGGCGCCGTAGATACCCTGCTCCCGCCCGGTGGTGCTCCCGGTCAACTGGTGCACGCCTGGGCGGAAGGCGACGAACTCTTCCTGCAGACCGATGCGGCGGGCACCTTCCGCCTCGCCGGCACCACCCTGCTGCCCGTGGACCGCTTCCCCTTCCTGAGCGACAAGCGCATCTACCGCGCCCTGGCCCTGCAGCGGGGCGGACACGCCTTCGGCACGATCTCCAACGGCGTTTACCTCACCGACGCCTCCGGCCGCCTCACCCACCACCTTAATCAGGTGAACGGCCTGACCAACAACACCGTCCTTTCGCTGTTCCAGGACGCCCAGAGCAACCTCTGGGTGGGTTCCGACCACGGCCTCAACTGCATCAACCTGCCCTCCCCCGTCAGGAAGTACACTGACCGCAGCGGTCGCCTCGGGACGGTCCACGCTTCCGCCCGCCACGCCGGCCGGCTGTACCTCGGCAGCAACCAGGGGCTGTTCGTCCGCGACGCTAACGGAGGGTTTACCCCCATTGCCGGCACCCGGGGGCAGGTGTGGTCACTGTTTGTGCACGACGGGCAGTTGTTCTGCGGCCACGATTCGGGCACCTTCCTGGTGGAGGGCGACCGCGCCCGGCTGATCTCCGACCTGCCGGGCACCTGGACCTTCCAGGTGGTACCCGGCGAACCCGACCTGCTGCTGCAGGGCCACTACAGGGGGCTGTCGGTGCTGGAACGGGGGCCAGGGGGCTGGGCCCTCCGCAACTCGATCGAGGGCTTTGACCTGTCGGCCCGCTACCTCGTCCTGAGACCCGGCCGGGAGGCCTACGTCAGCCACGAATACCGGGGCGTCTACGGGCTGCGGTTCGACCCCGCCTTCCGCCGCGTAACCGAACTGCTGGAGTACCCCACCCCGGCGAAGGGCAAGAACGCGGGTCTGGTGGCCTTTCAGAACAGCGTCTATTACTATTCGCGGGAGGGCATATTTGTGCTGGAGGACTTCCGTGCGGGCTTTCGCCGGTCGCCCCAGCTGAATGAAGCCCTGCCGGGGCCGGAGTACCTCTCGGGCCGCATGACGGCCACCGCCGACCGGCTCTGGTTCGTCTCGCGGGCGGGGCTCGGATATTTTCACCAGGGCGCGCTGTCGAAATCCCTGAGCCGGGTCACCATCCCCCTGGCCGCGAACCTCCTCGATTCCCCCCTCGGCTACGAAAACATCACCCCCCTGGGGGGAGACACCCTGCTGCTGGGCACCGCCGACGGCTACCTGATGCTGGCGCGCGCCGCCCTGCCCCTGCAGCGCCACGAACTCTACCTCACCCGGGTGACCCACGCCGGTGGGCAGCAACCGGCGGCGGCCCTGCCGCTGACGGGCGAGCCCCGCATCCCCTTTGGCGAGCGCAACCTGGGGTTTGCTTTTTCAGTGCCGGACTACAGCGAATACTTCCGGCCGCGGCTGCAGTATCGGTTAAGTGGCCTCGACGACCGCTGGAGCGAATGGAAGGAAAGCATGACGGTGAACTTCCCCGGCCTGCCCTACGGGAAATACCAGCTGGAAGCCCGCTCACTGCTCGGCCGGCGGATGTCAGAAAACACGGTGACCTACTCCTTCACCATTCTGCGGCCCTGGTACGCCTCCTACCTCGCCCTGATCCTTTACTTTCTGGGGGCGGCCGGTGCCGTCTTCCTGCTGCACCGCGCCTACACCCGATACTACCGCCGCAAGCAAAGGCTGTGGCAGGTGGAGCAGGACCGCGCCCTGGCCGCCCGGGAGCGGCAGGCCGAACTCGAACTCACCCGCCTCAACAACGAGCGGTTGCGGGAAGACATCGAGGCCAAGAACCGGGAGGCGGCCCTCTCCACCATGAACCTGGTGAAGAAGAACGAACTGCTCCAGCAGATCAAGGAAGAACTGCTGGCCGCCCGCGACCCCCAGAAGAACATCCGCGAAGTCGTCAAGCAAATCGACCGCAACATCGACGAGGCCGAAACCTGGGAGTTGTTCCGGGACGCCTTCGAGAACGCCGACCGCGACTTCTTCAAGAAAGTGAAGGACCGCCACCCGGAACTCACGCCCAACGACCTCAAGCTCTGCGCCTACCTGCGGCTCAATCTCAGCTCCAAGGAAATCGCCCCGATGCTGAACATCTCCCCCCGCAGCGTGGAAGTAAAACGGTACCGGCTGCGTAAAAAGATGGGGCTGGAACGGGATACGGGACTGACGGAGTACATCCTCGAGATCTGACCGGGGCGGCGGCGCGGAAAAGCCCCTAACCCCGCAATAGCCCGGCCTCAGCGGGGCTGTAGCCACCCCTACAACACCTATACATCGCCTATACAGCGTTCGCTGGCTGTCAGATGGAAGACGTGCACGACCCCCGGTATTGCTAGGCTACGCAGGCATTTGTTGCGTCGGGAGTTTTTGTAGGGGTCATACATTCTCCGGGGCCACCCCTACGCCCCTAGCTTTGTTGGGCAACCAAAAGTGCGACCGGTTATCGTCGATTTTTTCGGCGGCGGTCGTGCCTAACGTAAAGTCTCATGCATAGATATCTTTTACTCCTACTCGCGCTCTGCGGCGCGAGTATCGGCCTGACCGCCCAGTCCTTTACGGCCACCGGAACCATCACCGACGCCGACAACGGCGACCCCCTCATCGGCGCCAGCGTAATCGTAGTGGAAGCCGCCTCCACCGGCGGCGTGCGGGGTACGGTAACGGATTTTGACGGTTCCTTTAGTATAGCCGATGTCAGTGCCGGCACGGAACTGCGCATCACCTACACCGGCTACGAACCCACCACCATAACGGTAGCGGACAACAGCCCCCTGAACATCGCCCTTTCCCCCGACGTCCAGGCCCTCGACGAGGTGGTGGTAATCGGCTACGGCACTCAGCAGAAGCGGAACGTGACCGGCGCCGTTTCCACGGTGGATTCGGAGACCATCACCGACCTCAAGCCCATCAAGATCGAGCAGGCCCTGCAGGGCACCGTGGCCGGGGTCAACGTGACCACCCAGTCGGGCGCCCCCGGCGCGGGCCTCAACATCCGGATCCGCGGGGTGTCCACCAACGGGCAAAACGCCCCCCTGGTGATCATCGACGGCTACCAGGGCGACCTGGGTACCCTCAACCCCTCGGACATTGAGACCATCACCGTCCTCAAGGATGCCCAGGCGGCCGTCTACGGCACCATCGGCGCCAACGGCGTCATCCTGGTCACCACCAAGACCGGCAAAAAGAACCAGCCCGCCCGCCTGAGCTACAACACCTACGTAGGCACCCAGGAAAGCTCGCGTTCCCTGAACCTGCTCAACGCCACTGAGTACGCCCTGCTGCTCAACGAGGCCTACGCCGCCGGCGGTGAGCCCCTCCCCTACCCCGACGCCTCCGGCCTGGGCTTCGGCACCGACTACCAGGCGGAAGTCTTTGGCAACGCGCCCATCATGAACCACGACGTGACCGTCTCGGGCGGCAGTGACCGGGTCACCTACTCCATCGGCGGCTCCCTGCTCAACCAGGAAGGCATCATCGGTGGCGACAAGTCCGACTTCTCCCGCAGCACCGCCCGGGTATCACTGGGCCTGGACCTCACCAGCCGCCTCAAGCTGACCACCAACGCGATCTACACCCACATCGACCGCCGCTCGCTGAGCGAGAACGGCCTCGGCTCCGTCCTCTTCAACGCCCTCAACGCCCCGCCCACCCTGGCGGTGCGCGACGCGGACGGCGAGTTCAGCCTCGTCCCGAGTACCACCGGCCTTGGCATCGAGGTCATCAACCCCGCCGCCCAGATCGCCAACACCTTCAACGACTACGGCCTGAACAAGCTTAACGGACAGGCCACCCTGGACTGGAACGTCGTCGACGCCCTGACCCTCACCGGCCGCGTCGGCTTCAACACCGCCAACAGCGAAGGGCGCAACTTCAACCGCCAGGTGAGCTACGGCGGCAAGGTGTTCGACGTCACCCGCAGCAGCGTCAACCAGAACGCCATCAACGACAACAACTACTCCCTGGACCTTTACGGCACCTACGACAAGGCCTTCGGCGGCAACCACCATCTGACCGCCACGGCCGGCACCACCATATTCCGGGAACTGGGCAACGGTCTGTTCGCCACCGGTTACGACGTACCGAACAACGCCTTTGAATTTGCCGACATCAGCCTGGCTACCGGCACCAGTCCGGAAGGCGCCCGCGACGTGGGGTCCTACTCCTACGACGAGCGGCGGCTGTCCTACTTCGGGCGGGTGCAGTACAACTACGCCGAGCGTTATTTCCTGACCGCCATGCTGCGGCGCGACGCCTCCACCAAGTTTGGTCCCCAGAACCGGGCGGCGCTCTTCCCCTCCTTCACCGCCGGCTACATCGCCGTGGAGGAAGGCAGCCTCGGGGAGGCCAGCCCGGTCGACCTCCTGAAGCTGCGCATCAGCTACGGTATCCTGGGCAACGACCAGATCCTGAACAACGGCTACATCGGTAGCCTGAGCGGGGAGGCCACCTACGTCTTCGACGGGGTGCTCGTGAACGGCACCGCCATCGGGGCCCTGCCCAACCCCGCCCTGCAGTGGGAGGAAGCCAAGAAATTCAACGCCGGTTTCGACCTGAGCCTGCTGGATTACAAGCTGAACGTCACGGCCGACTACTTCATCAATACCCGCGACAACCTCCTGATCAGCAACATTCCCGTCTCCGGTATCGTAGGCACGGCCGCCCCCGGCAGCGCCTCGCCCACCGTCAATGCCGGGGCCGTGCGCAACCAGGGACTGGAGCTGGCCCTCAACTACCGGCAGCGGCTGAACAACGACTGGCGGCTCAGCCTGAGCTACAACTTCACCACCCTCGACAACGAGGTGCTGGAGGTCAACAACGGCACGGGCTTCATCGAAGGGGGCTCCTTCGGCGTTGGCCAGCTGGCGCCCTCCCGCATGGAAGTGGGGCTGCCCATCGGCTATTTCTACGGCTACCGCACCGCCGGCATCTTCCAGAGCGCCGACGAGATCGAGGGCGCGCCCAGCCAGATTGCCCTGGGCGCCGCCGCCCAGCCCGGCGACCTGCGCTACGTCGACGTGAACGGCGACGGCGTAATCGACCCCAACGACCGCACCTACCTCGGCGACCCGATCGCCAACGTGACCATGGGCTTCAACACCCAGCTGGAATTCCGCCGTTTCGACTTCACGGCCTACGCCTTTGCCTCCCTGGGCAACGAAATCGTGCGCAACTACGAGCGCGCCCTTTCCGACGTGAACCGCCTCGACTACTACCTGCAGCGGTGGACCGGCCCCGGCTCCACCAACGAAGTGCCGCGGGTAACCACCGCCGCTACCTCCAACCGGGTGTTTTCCGACTTCTTCGTGGAGGACGGTTCCTTCCTGCGCCTGCAGACCATTACCCTCGGCTACACCCTGCCCCTGCCCATCGCCGGCCGGGAGGGCAGCAGCCTGCGGGTCTACTTCAGCGGCAACAACCTGCTGACCGCCTCCGACTACCTGGGCTACGACCCGGCCGCCTCCAGCGGCTCCCCCCTGGGCGGCGGTATCGACTTCGGCTTCTACCCCATCGCCCGCTCCTTCCTCATCGGCGCCAACCTCAGCCTCTAACCCCGACCACCATGCACCACAAGCAAGTGAAATATATCCTCTGGGCGCTACTTGCCCTTCCCCTTACGGCCTGTGAGGACGAGTTCATCGGCCGCGACCCGGTCTACTCCATCGACTCGGAGAACTACTTCAACACCCCCTCCGACTACGAGAAAGCCCTCATCGGGGCCTACGACCTGCTGCAGCCCACCTACCTGAACGTGATGCTGGGGGAAATCGCCTCCGACAACACACTGGCCGGCGGCGAGAGCGCAACCGACGTGATCGGCATCCAGCAGGTGGACGACATGATCCACACCCCGGTCAACGACCAGCTCGATAACATCTGGGACTGGATGTTCGCCGGGGTGAACCGCGCCAGCTACATCCTGGAATTCCAGGACAAGATTGACTTCCCCGGCAAGGAGCAGATCCTGGCCGAGGCGCGCTTCCTCCGGGCCTACTACAATTTTGAACTGGTAAAGTGGTTCGGGCCCATCCCCCTGAAGACCGATGCCCGTTTCAGCCTGGGCGACGAGACCACCATCCCCCGCGCCCCCGTCTCAGAGGTCTACGCCGCCATCGAGGCGGACCTGCTGGCCGCCATTCCCGACCTGGCCGTAACCGCGCCCCAGGTGGGCCGGGCCCCGCGGGCTGCCGCCCAGGCCCTGCTCGGCAAGGCCTACCTCTACCAAGAGGAGTACGCCGCCGCCGCCGAAGTGCTGCAGGCGGTGATCAACGCCGGCAACTACAGCCTGCCCGAGGACTACGACGGCATCTTCGAGCAGTCCGGAGAGAACGGTCCGGGCTCCATCTTTGAAGTCCAGTACACCGACGCCGAGGGCGCCGGATTCGGCTGCCTCCAGTGCAGCGAGGGCAACGTGGCAGTAGGCTTTAACGGCATCCGCAACTACGCCGGACCGGTCTTCGACGGCGGCTTCAGCTTCAACGTCCCCACCCAGGAGGCCTACGAGGCCTACGAACCCGGCGACGCCCGCCGCGAAGTGGCCATTCTCGATATCGAGGACTGGGCCCAGCAAACGGGGGCCACCTACGGCACCGGCTACGAGCATACCGGCTACTTCAACCGCAAGTACCTGGCCCGCAAGGGCGACAGCAACATCGGCGACCAGAACCTGACCAACCCCAACAATTACCGCGCCATCCGCTACGCCGACGTACTGCTGATGGCCGCCGAGGCCCTGAACGCCATCGGTCAGGACGAGCTGGCGCGGGAGTACCTCAACCGGGTACGCCGCCGCGCCTTCGGAGACACCGACCACGACATCAGCGCCTCCGGTGATGCCCTGCGCGACTTCATCCTGCGGGAACGCCGCCTCGAGCTGCTGGGCGAAGGCCACCGCTTCTTCGACCTGGTCCGCACCGGCCGCGCCGCCGACGCCATCGAGGGTTTCCAGACCGGCAAGCACGAGCTGTTCCCGGTCCCCTTCCAAGAGATTCAGTTTTCCAACGGCAACTGGGTGCAGAACCCCGGCTACTGATCCGGCCGCCAAAATCTACAGTGATGCAACCAACCACCATCCTTTACTTCCTTTTTCTCTTCGTGCTCGTCAGCGGGTGCAATGATGAGATGTTCCTGCCGGCCCTGGAAGACGCCGAGGCGCCCAGCGAGCTTTCCCTGGACTTTTCCATTACCCCCGACAATACCGGTACCACCACCATCCGCCCCGGCGGGCGGGGGGTAACCTCCTTCTCCGTCGACTTCGGCGACGGCGGCTCCGCCCCCGTCACCCTGGCCCCGGGAGCGTCCATCACCCACGTCTATCCCGAGGGCGTGTACACCGTCTCCCTGGAAGCCATGAACATCAACGGAGAGACCACCTCCTATAGCGAAGAGCTGACCGTAAGCTTCCAGGCCCCCGAAAACCTGGAGGTCACGGTGGTGCCCACCCCGGGCAACCCCCTGTCGATCGACGTAAGCGCCACGGCCGATCTTGAGACCAATTTCCTGGCCTACTTCGGGGAAGACCCCGACGAGGAACCCGTTTCCTTCCAGGAGGGGGAAACCGTCAGCCACGAATACGCCGCCACGGGCACCTACGAGGTACGGGTAGCGGCCCTCAGCGGCGGTTCCGCGCGGGTGGAGGACACCGTGACGGTAACCATCGACAACCCCGTGCTACTGCCCCTCACCTTTGAGGATCCCACCAAGACCTACACCTTCATCGGCTTTGGCGGAGCCACCGCCGAGGTGGTCGACAACCCCGACGCCAGTGGCATCAATACCAGCGCCCGGGTAGGCAAACTCACCAAAAGCCAGGGATCGGAGGTGTGGGCCGGTACGGTATTTGAGCTTGGTGCGCCCATCGACTTCAGCGAGACGCAGCAACTGAGCATGAAGGTCTGGTCGCCGCAGGCCGGCATCTCCGTCCTGCTCAAGCTGGAGAACGCCACCGACGGCGACATCTTCGCCGAGGTGACGGTCAACACCACCGTAGCCGACCAGTGGGAGGAGCTCACCTTTGACTTCAGCGGGGCCGACCTTGGCCAGAGCTACTCCAAGCTGGTCCTCTTCTTCGACTTCGGCACGGCCGGTACCGGCGCCGACTACTACTTCGACGAGGTGGCCCTCACCGGCGGGCGCCCCGAGGTGAGCCTGCCGTTGACCTTCGAATCAACCGACCTAACCTACGAGTGGATCGGCTTCGGCGGCGCCACGGCGGAGATCGTCGACAACCCCGACGCCAGGGGCCTCAATATCAGCGGCCGGGTAGGCAAGCTCAACAAGAGCGAAGGTTCGGAAGTATGGGCCGGCGCGGTGCTGCAGCTGCCCCGCCCCATCGACTTCACGGCCGGCAACCAGATCGCCGTCAAGGTGTGGTCGCCCCAGGCCGGCATCCCGGTCCTCCTGAAGCTGGAGAACGCCGATAATCCCGACATCTTCCTCGAAGTGACGGTCAACACTACGGTAGCCAACCAGTGGGAGGAGCTCACCTTCGACCTCAGCGGTGCGGACCTGAGCCGCGACTACGCCAAGGTGGTCCTCTTCTTCGACTTCGGAACCGCCGGCACCGGCGCCGACTACTACTTCGACGACATCCGCCTGGCGGGGGGCAGCGAGCCCACCGAGTTGGTGCTGCCCCTGACCTTCGAGTCGACCGATCAGACCTACCCTTTCAGCGGCTTCGGCGGAGCATCGGCCGAGGTGATCGACAACCCCGACGCCAGCGGCCTCAACCCCAGCAACCGGGTGGTCAAGCTCAACAAGGGACAAGGATCCGAAGTATGGGCCGGCGCGGTGATCGCCCTTTCCCGACCGATCGACTTCGCCGGCCGGCAGACCGCCCGGGTGAAGGTGTGGTCGCCCCGGGCGAACATCCCCGTCCTCTTCAAGCTCGAGAACGGAACCGACGGCAACGTCTTCCTCGAGGCGACCGCCAACACCACGGTAGCCAACCAGTGGGAGGAGCTCACCTTCGACCTCAGCGGCGCCGACCTGAGCCGCGACTACTCCAAGGTGGTCCTCTTTTTCGACTTCGGAACCGCCGGCACGGGCACCGACTACTACTTCGACGACATCCGGCTGACGCAGTAGCCCTTCCCCCCGGCACCCGGGGCGCGGCCGGCACCCGCGTCCGCGCCCCGGAAGCTTTTTCCATCCAGAAAAATTCAAGCATGAAATTCCAATACCTACTGTTGCTGCTGGCCCTGGGCCTGACCGCCTGCAACCAGGAAGAATACGCCTTCGGCGACATCCGGGCACCCCGGAACCTCCAGATCGAGGCCACCGTGGTAGGGCAAACCGCCGATACCCCGAACGGCGACGGCAGCGGGGTGGTGATCTTCACCGCCACCGCCGAGGACGCCATCACCTACAAATTCGTCTTCAGCGACGGCACCCAGGAAGTGGCCCCCAGCGGCCAGCTCACCAAGCGCTTTACCCAGGTGGGCGTACAAAACTATGAAGTGACCGTAGTGGCCTCCGGAACCGGGGGCGTGGCCACCACCGCCACCACCGAAGTGACCGTGGAGAGCACCTTCAGCGACGCCGAGGCCCTGCGGCTGCTGACCGGCGACGGGACCAAGACCTGGTACTGGGCCGCCGACGAGCCCGGCCAACTGGGCGTAGGTCAGAACGACGGCGACGCCACCAAGAACTACTTCGCCAACTACTACCAGGCCGCCCCCTTCGAGAAAGACGGCGCCGGAGAGAGCCAGTGCCTCTACGAAGACGAACTGGTCTTCAGCCGCCAGGGCGACCAGCTCTACTACGAGCTGAACAACTTCGGCCTCACCTACTTCAACGCCGCCTACCAGGACGTGGCCGGCGGTAGCCAGGGCTACGACTTTTGCTACGAATTCGACGTAAAGGACGAGCCCCAGCTAGTCACCCTCTCCCCCTCGGAGTCGGTAGTGGCGGCCAACGGCATCCCCGGACAGACCCGCGGCACGGTGCTCAACTTCACCGATGGCGGCTTCATGAGCTACTACATTGGCACCTCGCGGTACGAGATCCTTTCACTCACCGAAAACCGTCTCGTGGTGCGGGCCGTGCAGGGCAACAACGCCGGCCTGGCCTGGTACCACATCTTCACCTCCACGAAGCCCGTCCAGGGTGGCGGCGGTGAGGAACCGGAATTCAACCAGCTCGTCTGGGCGGATGAATTCGATGGCACCGCACTGGCCGACACCTCCTGGAGCTACAACACCGGCACGGGCACCGACGGCTGGGGCAACAACGAGTCGCAGTACTACACCAACCGCCCCGAAAACATCAGCGTATCCGACGGTACGCTCAAGATCACGGCCCAGCGGGAGAACTACCGCGGCTCGGACTTTACCTCCTCGCGCATCGTTACGGAGGACAAATTCGAGTTCACCTACGGCCGCATCGAGATCCGCGCCAAGCTCCCCTCCGGCGGCGGCACCTGGCCCGCCCTGTGGATGCTCGGCGCCGACTACCAGACGAACACCTGGCCCGCCTGCGGCGAGATCGACATCATGGAGCACGTGGGCAACCAGCAGAACCGTGTCTTCTCCTCCCTCCACTTCCCCGGCAACTCCGGGGGCAACGCCGTGACCGAGAGCACGGTGGTGGAAACGGCCTCCACTGAATTCCACGTGTACAAGGCCATCTGGTCGGAAAACACCATCCGCTTCTACGTGGACGATAACCTCTACCATACCTTCAGCAACCGCGCCGGACTGCCCTTCAACAAGGACTTCTTCCTCATCTTCAACGTCGCCATGGGTGGCAACTTCGGAGGCAATATCGACGCGGATTTCCAGCAGTCCACCATGGAGGTGGACTATGTACGCGTATACCAATAAGCTCAGATGAAACTTTCCATTTCTATCCTCTCCCTGGCGGCATTTGGCCTGTCCGGCTGCTTTCAGGCCGAGGCAAACAGCCCGATCACCACCCCTTCACCCGCCGCTCCGGACCGGGAGCTGGTCTGGTCGGATGAGTTCAACGGAGAGGCCCTCGATACCACGGCCTGGAACTACGAACTCGGCGACGGCTGCCCGAACCTCTGCGGCTGGGGCAACGCCGAGCGGCAGCACTATACCCGCGACAACCACCGGCTTGAGGACGGCCACCTCGTGATCACCGCCCGCAAGGAAGGAGAGGGCTACACCTCGACCCGCATCACGACCAAGAACAAGCACGCCTTCCAGTACGGCCGCATCGAAACCCGCGCCAAGCTACCGGTGGGTGAGGGCCTGTGGCCCGCCTTCTGGATGCTGGGGAAGAACATCGATTCGGTGGGCTGGCCCCGCTGCGGCGAGATCGACATCCTGGAATACGTAGGCCGTGAGCCCGGCGAGGTGTTCACCTCCCTGCACACCCCGGCCACCCACGGGGCTACCGCCAGTACCAAGAAGAGCCGCTTCGCGGACATCGAGGAGGGCTTCCACCGCTACGCCGCCGAATGGACCGCCGATGAGATCTCCTTCTTCGTCGACGACCAGCTGGTGTACACCTACGACCCCGAGGAGCGGAACGAGGACGTATGGCCCTTCGACCAGCCCTTTTACATCCTGATCAACCTGGCCATCGGCGGCAACTTCGGCGGCCCCGGGGTGGACGATTCCATCTTCCCCCAGGAGTACATCATCGACTACGTCCGGGTATACGCCCCGGAATAACCTTTCAAATCAACGAAGCTTAAAACAGATCCTATGCAACACATTTACACTCTGATCCTCATCCTCGCCTCCGGCCTGCTGGCCGCCCAGGGGCCCACGACGGCCCCACCCACTCCCACGGTGGAGGCCGCGAAGGTGATTTCCCTCTACAGTGACGCCTACACCGACGTGACGGTCGACACCTGGCGCACCGACTGGAGCATGGCCGACGCCAGTGAAGTGCTCATCGGCGACAACTACGTCCGCGTCTACGAGAACCTCGACTTCGCTGGCATCGAAATGACCGGCGAGAACGCCCTCGACCTGATGGCCGCCGGCATGACCCACCTCCACCTCGACCTGTGGTCGGCCAACAGCACCACCTTCCGCGTGAAGCTGGTCGACTTCGGCGGCGACGGTTTCGACAACGGGACCGACACCGAAAAGGAAGTGGTCCGGGCCGTGACCCAGGGCGAATGGATGAGCCTGGACCTCCCCCTGACGGAGTTTTCCGGCATGAATATGTCGGACATCAACCAGTTCATCATCTCCAGCCTGCCGGCCGGCAGCAGCGTGGTCTTCCTCGACAACATCTTCTTCTACCAGGGAGAGGCCGCCGCGGAACTGTCGGCCCCCATCGTGGCCGCCCCGACCCCGACGCGGGACGCCTCCACCGTCGTTTCCCTCTTCAGCGATGCCTATACCGACGTGAGCGTGGATACCTGGCTGACGGAATGGAGTTCGGCCAAACTGAAGGATACGGTCATCGCCGAAAGCGCCGTGAAGGTGTACTACGACCTCGACTTCGCGGGCATTGAAATGACCGGCGAGAACGCCCTCGACCTGATGGCCGCCGGCATGACCCACCTGCACTTCGACTTCTGGTCGCCCAACAGCACCACTTTCCGCGTGAAACTGGTCGACTTCGGCGGCGACGGATTCGATGGCGGCAACGATACCGACGCGGAGATCGCCCGCGACCTGCCCCGCGGGCAGTGGGTGAGCGTGGACTACCCCCTGGCCAGCTTTGCCGGCCTCAACAAGGACGACATCAGCCAGTTCATCATCTCCAGCCTGCCCGTGGGCAGCAGCAAGGTGTATTTGGACAACATCTTCTTCTACCGGAGTGAAACCGGCGGCGGCACCCCCCTCGACCTGCCCGTCACCTTCGAGGATGAGGACGTCACCTACGGCCTCGTCGACTTCGGCGGCGCCGTCTCCCAGGTGGTCACCGACCCAACCGATGAGGAGAACCACGTAGCCGAAACCACGAAAACGGCCGGGGCGGAAACCTGGGCCGGTACCACCCTGACCGTGGACCAGGGCGGCAGCCCGAATGACCCCGGCTTCGCTAACCCCGTGCCCTTCACCGCCGAGGCCACTACCGTCTCCGTGAGGGTCTGGTCGCCGACGGCCGGAACGCCCGTCCGCCTGAAGGTGGAGAACAGCGCGGATGTCACCGTCACCGTGGAAACCGAAACCACCACCACCAAGGCCATGGAGTGGGAAACCCTGGTCTTCGACTTCGCCAACGAAGCCCCGGGCACCGCCGCCCTGAACCTGGCCGCGGCCTACAACAAGATGTCTATCTTCTTCAACTTTGGCACCCAGCCGGCCGAGGCCGCTACCTACTACTGGGACGATGTCTACTTCGGCGGTGAAAGCAACGGCGGTGGCGGCGGAGACGACGAGCCTACCACGGCGGCCCCCGCTCCCGTCCACGAGGGCAACGACATCATCTCCCTCTTCAGCGAAGCCTACACGAACGTGGCGGTCGACACCTGGCGTACCGACTGGAGCAGCGCCACCTACGCCGAGGTCTCCATCGACGGCAACGCCACCAAGGTGTACGGCAACCTCGACTTTGCCGGCATTGAGACTACCGGCAACAATGCCCTTGACCTCACCGGTATGACCCACCTGCACGTCGACTACTGGTCGGCCAATCTGGATACCTTCCGCATCAAGCTGGTCGACTTCGGCAAGGACGGCTTCGACAACGGGACCGACACCGAGTTTGAGCTCGCCTTCAAGGTGACCCAGGGGCAGTGGGTGCGTCTTGATATTCCCCTCACGGATTTTGCGGGCATGAATCAGTCCGACGTCAACCAGTTCATCATCTCCGCCCTGCCCACCGGCACCGGAGCGATCTACCTCGACAACATCTACTTCTACAATGCCGCGACGGTAGCCAACGAGCGGCCCGAAATGGGCATCCTGTCGGCTTACCCCAATCCGGTAACCGACCAGGCCATCATCACCGCTCCGGTGCGGATGGAATCCCTGCTGCTGTTCGACGCCACCGGCCGCCTGATCGGAGAGCACCGCCCCGGAGGAGAGCAGTACACCCTGCCCATGGGCGACCTCCGCCCCGGCCTCTACGTAGCCTTGGTTTCCACGGCCCGGGGACAGTTTACGGTCAAGCTCCGTAAACAGTAAGACCGCGTTCTCTCAGTATTAATCCTGGCCCTCCGGTTTCTTGACCGGGGGGCCTGTTTTTTTTGTTGCTACTGCTCGCGGAGCAGGGCTTCCAGGTCCAGGTGGCGGGTGAACATCTCGATGCCGCCGTCGGGAGATTGGGGCCATTCCTCACGGGGGCGGTCCCAGTACAGCTCCACCCCGTTACCGTCCGGATCGTCCAGGTAGATTGCCTCGCTCACGCCGTGGTCGGCCGCGCCGGTCAGGGGGTAGTCCGCCTCCCGCAACCGCTGCAGGGCCCGGGCCAGGTCGCGGCGTTCCGGATAAAGGATGGCCGTGTGGAACAGTCCGACGCCCCGTTTCGGGGCCGGGGGCGCGCCGAGGCTTTGCCAGGTATTGAGCCCGATGTGGTGGTGGTAGCCGCCGGCGGAGATGAAGGCGGCCTGGCTGCCATAGCGGGTGGTCTCCTCGAACCCCAGCAGGCCGCAGTAGAAGCCGAGGGCCCGCTCCAAATCGGCTACCTTCAGGTGGACGTGCCCGATACGGGTAGCGGCGGGAATGCGGTAAGTGGGATCAGCCATAGCGGGGCAGGTAGTTCAGACATATGGGCCGGGGGGAAGGCCATCGAAAGTAAGGTTTAGGCGGTCACGAGGGAAATTATTCCCGGTTTTGGCCGGTGGAAAGCGCCAATGTTCTTTTTTTTGCAGCAAACATTATTCACCGTGTCCCTTTCCAGGGGCGTAACCATCATGCACTAAAGACATACCCCTATGACCATTGACCAGGTAGTATCCCGCCTCCAGGAAGGCAACGAACGCTTCGTAGCCGACAAGCTCGACGGCAAACTGCAGAACTCTTCCCGCCGCGGAGAACTCACCTCCGGCCAGAAGCCCTACGCCATCGTGCTCAGCTGCGCCGACAGCCGCGTTGTGCCCGAACTGGCCTTCGACACCGGCCTCGGCGAGATTTTCGTCGTGCGGGTAGCCGGCAACATTGCCAACACCTCCTCCATCGCCAGCATCGAGTACGCGGTGGCCCACATCGGTAGCCCGGTCATCGTAGTCCTCGGCCACGAGAGCTGCGGCGCCGTCACGGCCGCCCTCCAGGGAGGCGACAACGGCTACAACCTCAACCACCTCACGGCCCACATCAAGCCGGCCATCAAGTCTTCCCCCCAGGGCGCGTCCGTGAACGAAGTCGTGAAGGAGAATGCTCGCCTCACCGCCCAAGAACTGCAGGACCGCAGCAGCATCATCCGCCAGGCCGTACAGGACGGCAAGGTGAAGATCGTACCCGCCTACTACAACCTTCACACGGGCAAGGTAGACATGCTCTCCTAGTCCAGCCTCCGCACGTAGGCGGAAAGGCGTTGCTCCAGGTTCCCCTGACGGGCCAGGTACTGGAAGCGCGGGTCGGTGTAGATCACCGACAGGTCGACCGGCGTAAGCCGGTAGGCCCGCGCGAGGGCCTGGAGCGACTCCTCCGCCTGCCGCTGCAGGGAAAAGTATTTCGCCATCTGCACCATGGCCAGGCTCTGGTCCGCCGGCGTGGCCGCCAGCCGCAGGGCCTGCTGCAGAAACGGTAGCCCATCGTCGGGCCGCCCCGCCTGGGTATACACCAGGCCAACTTCCGAGATCGCCACCACGCTCCGGGGCAGGTAGGTCAGCACCGAGTCCAGGTACACGAGCGCCTGGGCGTACCGCTGCCGCGCCAGGGCCTCATCCTTGGCCACCCAGAAATCCACCACCACATTGGAATATTCCCCGCTCAGGGTAGTAGGTACCGGCGGCATGCCGGGGGCGTTGACCACCTCCAGGGTGAAGTCGCGCCAGTCGTAGGAGCAGGCCAGGAAGCGGTCGGGCTCGGCGGGTTCCCCCCACTCCCGGCGATCGATACCGTCGCCGTAGTACACCCGGTACCAGCGACCGTTTACCGGGATCTCCACCCACAATTCATTTTCCCTCACCTCCCCGTAGCTCAGCACCTTGCCGGCGACCACCCTGTGGGGTAGTTCCAGGTGTTGCAGGCCCAGGGAAAGTAACAGATGCTTGCGGCGCGCCGTGGTGCGCCGCCGGAAGAGGTCTTCCAGCAGGGGCTGGGAGTAGTCAAAACCTTCCGCGCTCCTCACCGTCCGCACCCGCCGGTCCAGTCGCCGGATGAGGCGATCCACATCCGCCAGGCTGGTATCCCCGGGCGTAAGGGTACTGAACTCCGTCTTGCCCACGTCCTCCCGCACCAGCGGGGGCAGTACGTAGGGGCCATCGTCGGTGTCGGGCCAGGTGAAGGCGGGGCGGGGGTGCTGGTCCAGGCTGTCGCGGTTCCACGCCGGGGTCGGGGCCAGGCTAACCCGGTAGCTGAACCGCAGGCTATCGGTCTGCGGCAGGCGGTCGAGGTCCCAGCGGTAACTGTTCCCGGAGCCGTCAGCCGGGGAAGAGGAGAACAGGACGTGGCTTACCACTTGCCCGCTGCCCGACAAGGGCAATCGGGCATACACCGCCGCCCCCTCCAGGGTTACCCCGTCCGGCAAGAGGAGGGTTTCCCGCACGGAATACACCGCCTGCCCCGGCAGGGCATGGAACAGTAGCACCAACAGAAAGACAGCAATCGTACGCACGGGAGAGGAGGTATTTAGGGGGGTAAAGATAGCACCCCCTGCTGCCGTGGCAGTAACCGGCTGCTTCTCACAGCAGTATGCAACTGGCCTCCCCCGGGGCCTTTATTACCTGGTGGTGGGCGGCCGGGCGTACCCGGTGTACCGGCGCTAGGGCCCACCCGCGTCCGCGGCAATTGTCGTAACTTCAGGAGGACCGAACGCTGCCGCCATGCCCCCGCCCACTTCACAGCCCACTTCCCTGCCCCGGCTGAGGTGGCGCTGGTTGCTGGTCGCGGCCGGCGGCGTATTCCTGCTGGTGGTCTTTCAGGACATTCTCGATGCCAGCCGGCGGGATTCGGCCTTTTACCTTTCCGAATCCGGCCTTTTCGCGGCCTTCTGGCTGTTGATGCTCCCCCTCTACCCCCTGCTGCGGTGGCTGTGTCGGTGGGGATTTTTCCGCGGGTATCCTATACCAGTGGTCGTCGCCGGGGGGGTACTGTCCACGGCCTTCGTCCACTTCCTGCTGTTCCCGGCCCTGGTGTACGGCTGGTCAACCTGGATGCTCGACTCCACCTTTCCCTACGGCCGCAGCCTGAATTACCTGGTCTCCGAGAACCTCTTCGGCTGCCTCCTGGGCTACGGTCTGCTGTCGGTTTTCGCCCTCTGGGGTGGCGCTACCCTCCCCCGGCGGCCTGTTGAGGGTTCCCTGGCCCCCGCGGCCCCGCCTACCCTCACCGTGAAGTCGGGCGGGCAAACCACCCTGCTGCCCATCGCCGAGCTGCGCTACGCGGTGGCGGAAAAGCCCTACGTGGCCCTGCATACCGCCGACCGGAAGTACCTCGTCAGCGATTCCCTGAACGAATTGACCGAGCGGCTGGCTCCCCACGGCTTTCTGCGCGTCCACAAGTCCGCCGTGGTGCGGCTGTCCGCCGTATCCGCCTACGTTTCCCGCCGCAACGGCGACTACGACCTGGCCCTGGAGGGTGGACGGACCCTGCGGCTGAGCCGGCACTACCGCGATGATTTCTTTGCCGCGGTGACGGCCGACACGGGTGGGCAAACGGGGTACACGGGTCAGCCAACCCAAGCTGCAGGCCAGTGAATTTCCCGCCATTTTGGAAAAAAAGCCGCTATGCTACGTTTTCCCTTCTGTACCCTGCTGCTGTTGCTGTCGGGCGCTCTCCACCGCTGTTCCGCCCAGGCGACCGGCCCCGAAACCGTCGGTGGCCCCTTTGAAAACCGTGAGTTCTTTTACTACGGCATGCCCGCGGAGATTGCTGCCACTGACACCACGGCCGGCTGGCATTCCGGGGGGCAACGGCTCGTGATCCGGGGCAGGATGCTGCGGCCCGACGGCGTCACCCCCGCTGCCGGCGTCGTCCTCTACTACTACCAAACGGACGCTACGGGCGTCTACCCCACGCATGATCTATCCGACCCCCGGGTGGCGCGCCACGGTTCCCTGCGGGGCTGGGTGAAATCGGACAAGGAGGGCCGCTATGCGATTTACACCGTCCGTCCCGCCCCCTACCCAGGCCGCGACGATCCCGCCCATATTCATCCCGCCCTGCTGGAACCCGGCATTGAGGTGCCCTATTACCTCGACGCCTTCGTCTTCGACGACGATTCCCTGTTGACCACCGCCCGCCGCCGGGGAGCCGAAAACCGCGGGGGCAGCGGGGTGCTGAGGGTCAAGGAGGTAGGCGACCGGCAGATCGCCGAACACAACATCATCGTGGGTCTCAACATCCCGGGGCATCCGGCCGAAGCCACCAGGGGCCCGCGGTCCGGTCCGGCCATCGGGGAAGACCTGACCTCCTTCACCCCTTACCACGTCCACGGGCCGGATGCCGGCACCCGCGTCTGCCCGGTTTGCAAATACGGCAAATACCGGGGTGCCCTCCTCTTCGCCGGGGCCGGAGCCGACTGGTCGGCCATCGAGCGCTGGCTCGCTTTTCTGGAAGGGCAAGCAGCACAAGGGGCCGGCGCGCTGCGGGTATTTCTCGTAGACGGAGACGACTCGAAGCTGCCCCGGGCCGAACGCATCAGGCGCCTCGAAGAAATGGCCACCTGCCTGAACCTGAGCAACGTAGCCCTTACCCTCGTTCCGAACCTGCAGGATACGGCTTCGGAAGTAAGCGCCCTTAGCCTCCACTCGGAGGCCCGCCTGACCCTCCTGCTCTACGATAACGGCAAGGTGATCGGCAACTGGGTGGATCCGTTACCGACCCCGGAACGCTTCGCCGAGGTGGATGAGCGGTTGGGGGGCGGGGCGCGTTAGTCTTCCCATACCTTGTGCAGGGCAGCGGCGTAGGTCTCTCCCACGGGCAGCCAGTCTTCGCCGATGCGCACCCGGGACTTCTGCTTCGCGTCCACGCGTGCGAGGTTGATGAGGTAGGAGCGGTGGATGCGCTGAAAGCCATGGTCGCGGAGCCGGTCGGCCATGTGCTTCAGGCGACCCAGGGTCACCACCGGGCGGGGGCTGCCTGCGAGGTGGATCTTTACGTAGTCGCCCATGCCCTCGATGTAGCGGATGTCGGCCGTGGTGATGCGGATCTCCTGGTATTCGGAGAAGACGAAAAAGTGGTCTTCCGGGGCGGGGCCCGCGGGTGCCGGTTCCCGCAGGCGGAGCCACTCACCGGCCTTGGCCAGGGCGCGTTGGAACCTGGCCGGGGCTACGGGCTTGACGAGGTAGTCCACCACGTCCAGTTCGAACCCTTCCAGGGCGTGGTCCTTGTAGGCGGTCAGGAAGATGACCAGGGGCCGCTCGTCGGGGAGCTGGCGGACGAACTCCAGTCCGCTGATGTCGGGCATGTTGATGTCGGTGATCAACAGGTCGACCGTGTTGCGGCCCAGGTACTCCGCGGCGGCCGCCGCGTCGGTGAAGGTCCGGAGCAACTGCCAGTCGGGGGCCTCACGGGCCAGCCGTTCGATCAGCACCAGGGCCAGGGGCTCGTCGTCGAGGGCGATGAAGGTCATGGGGCGAGGTTGAGTTGGAGTTCTACGTGGTGGTGGCCGTCCCGCTGCTCCACGTGCAGGGTATGGCGGTCCGGGTAGGCGTGCTGCAGCCGCTGCCGGGTGTTGGCCATGCCGATGCCGGAGGGCTGTCCGTTTTGCCGTTGTTTCGGCGGCAGCAGGAGGTTTTTCACTTGCAGCCGCAGCTCGTTTCCTTCCAGCAGGATGCGGATGCTGATGGTGCAGGGTTGGCTGGTGGTCAGCCCGTGCTTGAAGGCATTCTCGACGAAGGGGACCAGCAGCATGGGCTCGATGAGCAGCCGCTCGGGCGTGGCGGCGGGCAGTTCCAGGCGGAGTTCGGCGTTCGGTGGGAGGCGCAGCCGCTGGAGGTCGACGTAGCTGGCGATGAAGTCGAGGTCGCGCGCCAGCGTCACCCGCGGGCTGGCGCATTCGTAGAGGATGTAGCTCACCATCTCCGACAACTTCAGCAGGGCATCGGGGGTCTTGTCCGGCGCGGTAAGGGCCAGGGCGTAAAGGTTGTTGATGGTATTGAGCAGGAAATGGGGGTTGATCTGGGACTTCAGCAGGGCGATCTCGGCTTCCAGCCGCTGGCGGTTGGCTTCCTCCTCGGCCTTGCGCTTGCTTTCGAAGGCGGCGAATCCCCGGAAGGTGGCCGCCACCCCGAAAATGGCCAGCCCGATGAAGGTGGCCACAAACAGCAGGAAGGTCCACGGGCGTTCCCGGCGTGGGGGGGCTTCCCCGGCACCCGCGTCCGCGCCCCGGTGAGCAAGGTCGAGCAGCCAGTAGTCGGTGCCGATGGAGTAGGCCACGTACCCCAGAAAGACCACCACCACCCAACCGTAGAACGCCCGCTTCCGGCCGGCGAAGTAAAGGGGGAGGACCAGATAGTACAGCAGGTTAAAGAAGGCCGCGAAGCCGCCAATGCGCACCACGATAAGCCAGTAGTCGGCCGTCGTACGGTGGGTCGTATCCCCCGACAGGGTGAAGAGGAGCAGGAGGCCCACCCACACGGATGCCTGGGTAAGAACGGACCGGGAAATGCGCGTTGTGGACATATAAAGGACAGCTGACGCTCCAAAGGTCGGCTTTTTCCGCCCCCCCGGCGGGGGTGGTCCGGGGCGTTCACCGAGACACTTCCCGGGTTCACCGAGACACCCGGTTTGGGGGCCATATATCCCCCCACCTTCGTGTTGCAATCAGTAGTTCCGGCACTGCCGCCGGGCGCTTTTCAACCCTCCGCCATGAGACATCCCTTCCTCCTTCTTGCCCTTTTACTGGCCACCACCACCTCCCTGTTCGCCCAGTTTCCCGGTCGCCCGGCACCTACGGGGCGGGTGTACGGCAAGGTAGTGGATGAAGCCGGAGCCCCCGTCGGTTACGCCACCGTCCAGGTAGCCGGCCAGGTGGTGGACCCCGCTACCCAGTCCCTGAAGGACACCCTCCTCGCCGGCCAATTTACCGAGGACAATGGCGACTTCAACATTGAGAACCTGGCCGTGAGGGGCAACTACGAACTGGTGATCTCCTTCCTCGGCTACGCGGAGATGCGCCAGCCCTTTGACTTCGGTGGCGCCGCCAGCCGCGACCTTGGCAACCTGACGCTGGAAACCTCCGCCAGCACCCTCAGCGAGGTGACCGTTACCGCGGAGGCCTCCCTGTCCACCCTGTCCCTGGACCGCAAGAGCTACCGGGTAGACAAGGACCTCAGCTCCGCCGGTGGCACCGCCGTGGATGCCCTGAAGAACGTCCCCTCCCTGTCGGTCGACCTCGACGACAACGTAAGCCTGCGCAACGGCTCCCCCCAGGTATTCATCGACGGGCGGCCGACTACCCTCTCCCTCGACCAGATCTCCGCCAATACCATCGAAAGCGTGGAGGTGATCACCAACCCATCGGCCAAGTTCGACGCCGGCGGCGGCGCGGCGGGCATCGTGAACATCGTGTTGAAGAAGAACCAGCAGGTCGGCTACAATGGCAACCTGCGGGTGGGCGGCGACTCCCAGGGGGGCTACAACCTCGGTGGCGACCTCAACGCCCGGGGCGAGAAGGTGAACGCCTTTGCTTCCGGCATGCTGATGAGCAACCGCCGCACCTCCCTGTCCACCACCCTGCGCGAGAGCTACTTCGGCGACCCCAATACCCTCATTTCCCAGACGTCGGAATCCACCAACCAGGGCACCTTCGGCAACGTACGGGCCGGGCTGGACTACTTCCTCGACAACCGCAACACCCTGACCCTGAGCGGCAGCTATATGAATGGTCAGTTTGCCCCCAAGGGCACCATCACCACCTCCACCGATTACCTCTACGCTTCCGGAACCGAGAATGCTTCCTACGATCGCTTCAGCGTCCAGGACCGCAACTTCAGCAACTACGGCGCCGCCCTGCAGTTCAAGCACCTCTTCCCCCAGCCGGGCGCCGAGTGGACCGCCGACCTCAGCTACAATGCGGTGAGCTTCTCGGGCAACAGCCTCTACCGCAACGAATACGACAGCGGCGCCCTGAGCCAGGAGCGGCAGGAGTCCACGGGCTCGGGCAGCTTCCTGACGCTGCAGTCCGACTTCGTGGCACCCCTCGACGCCAAGACCAAGCTGGAAGGCGGCATCAAGGCCACCCTGCGCGGCAACGTCAGCGACCAGGCCAACTTCGTCAACCCCGGCGAGGGGGACGATTGGACCCAGGTGGTGCAGCTCTCCGACTACTTCGCCTTCAACGACAACGTCTTCGCCGGCTACCTGCAGGCCGGCCGCGAGGTGGGCGCCTGGGGATTCCAGGCCGGGCTGCGCGCCGAGAGCTCCTTCTACCGGGGTGAGCTTGCCGACCGCGACTCCTCCTTCTCCATCGACTACCCCCTTAGCCTCTTCCCCAGTGCCTTCATTACCCGCAAGCTCAACGAAACCGACCAGTTGCAACTCGCTTACACCCGCCGGGTGAACCGCCCGAACTTCTTCCAGACGATGCCCTTCACCGACTTCTCGGATTCGCTGAACCTGCGCCGCGGCAACCCCCAGCTGCTACCGGAATTCACCACCTCCCTGGAGCTCTCGTACCAGAACATCTTTCCCAGCGGCAACAACCTCCTCGTGTCCGTCTACTATAAGCAGGCCACCGACCTGATCGCCGGCTACCAGTTCACCGAGTTCAACGAAACCCTCGGCGAGGAGGTCATCGTAACCAGCTACGCCAACACCGACCAGGCCACCGCCTACGGGGCCGAGGCCACCCTGAAGACCAACCTCTTCGGCTGGCTCGACCTGACCTCCAACCTGAACGTGTACCAGTCCAACGTCAACGCCTCCAACCTGGAGGCCGGCCTGCAGGTAAACCGGATGAGTGCCTTCCTGAAGGAAACCGCCCAGATCAGGCTGCCGAACAACTTCGCCCTCCAGCTCAATGGTGAGTACCGCAGCCAGGCCTCCTTCACGCCTACGACCAACAACGACGCCTTCCGCGGGGGCGGGGGTGGCACCCAGAACACCGCCCAGGGGTACACCCAGTCGGTTTGGTTCGTCGACGCCTCCCTGCGCAAGAGCTTCTGGGATAATGCCGCCTCCCTCACCCTGAGCGTGCAGGACGTCTTTGGCAGCCGGGAATTCGGGACCTTTACCCAGACGGACTTCTTCAGCCAGGAAACCTCCCGGCTCATGAACCCCCAGACGGTACGCCTGAACTTCGCCTACCGCTTCGGCAAGATGGACACCTCCCTCTTCCAGCGCAAGAACACCAACAACACCTCCCAGGGTGGCGATATGATCGGCGGCTAGGTCCGGCAGCGGCCGGTAAGGGGAACGGGAGATGCCGATTGGCGTCTCCCGTTTTTGCGTGCTACTCCTTCCGCAGCCGCAATTCGCGCACGGTGCCCCCGGGTTGACGGGCCGCTGACCGATGGCCGGGTCGCCGGGGAGAACCCGGCAAAAGGTTGTGGCTTAAGTCGTAAGTTGCTCCTTTAACCCCTCGATCCCTATGCGCCTGGTTTTCTCCGTTCTTGTTTGCCTTGTCCTGCTTCCCATCGTTCTCTCCGCCCAAACCCTCCGCGAATGGGAGGACCCCGAAGTTTACCAGATCAACCGGGAGTACCCCCACGCTGCCTTTTACCGCTACGCGTCTCCCGAGGCGGCGCGGGCGCAGGTGCCGTACGAACAGTCTCCCTTCTACCGCAGCCTGAACGGCAGTTGGAAATTCAACTGGGTGCCCACTCCCTCCGACCGGCCGGTGTACTTTTACCAGCCGGATTTCGATGTGTCCGCCTGGGCTGACATCCCCGTGCCCGCCAATTGGGAACTGGAGGGCCACGGCACGCCGATCTACACCAACATCACCTACCCCTTCCCGGCCAATCCGCCCTTCATCGACCACGACCACAACCCCGTGGGCAGCTACCGTCGCAACTTCACCGTGCCGGCCGACTGGGCGGGGCAGGAGATCTACCTCCACTTCGGTGGGGTCAGCTCGGCCTTCTACGTCTGGGTGAACGGCGAGCGGGTAGGCTACAGCGAGGGCAGCAAGACACCGGCCGAATTCCGCATCACCCACTACCTCCGCCCGGGGGAGAACACCCTGGCCGTGGAGGTGTACCGCTGGTCGGACGGCAGCTACCTGGAGGACCAGGACTTCTGGCGGCTCAGCGGCATCGACCGCGACGTTTATCTCTACGCCACGCCGAAGGTGACCCTGCGCGACTTCCGCGTGGTGGCCTCCCTGGACACCATAGCCTACCGCGACGGCGACTTCCACCTTGAACTGGAGTACCGCAACACCACCGGCACGGTGAGTGACGCCTACCGGGTGGAAGCCACCCTGCTGGAAGGCGAGCGGCCCGTCCTGGAGTTCAACCGCCCGCTCCGGGTGCCCGTTGGCGGCGGGGCGGTGGAGTTCTCGGGGACGGTCCCCGCGGCCCGGCCCTGGACCGCCGAGACGCCCAACCTCTATACCCTGGTCATTACCCTGCGGGATTCCGTGGGCCGGGCGGTGGAGTCCACCAGCTCCCGCGTGGGCTTCCGGACCATCGAGATCCGCGACAACCAGTTCCTGGTCAACGGAGTGCCCGTCTACCTCAAGGGCGTCAACCTCCACGACCACGACCCGGCCACGGGCCACGTGATCTCCGAGGAACTCACCCGCCAGGACATGCAGCGGATGAAGGAATTCAACATCAACGCCATCCGGTGCAGCCACTACCCGAAGAATGAGTTCTTCTACCGGATGTGTGACGAGTACGGCTTCTACGTAGTGGACGAGGCCAACATCGAGACCCACGGCATGGGTACCACCAACCAGGGCCTCGACGATGACTTCCAGCGGCAGGCCATCCACCCCGCCTACCTGCCCGAGTGGCGGGCCGCCCACCTGGACCGCACGGTAAGGATGTACGAGCGCGACAAGAACTTCCCCAGCATCGTCACCTGGTCGCTCGGCAACGAGGCCGGCAACGGGGAGAACTTCTACGTCACCTACCAGTGGCTCAAAAAGGTGGACCCCACCCGCCCCGTGCAGTACGAAGGCGCCACCCAGTACGAGAACACCGACATCCAGGCCCCGATGTACGCCCGCATCCCGGACCTCATCGCCTACGCCGAGGACGATCCCCAACGCCCGCTGATCCTGTGTGAATACGCCCACGCCATGGGCAACAGTGTCGGCAACCTGCAGGACTACTGGGACGTCATCGAGCGCTACGACGTGCTGCAGGGCGGATTCATCTGGGACTGGGTCGACCAGGGCCTCGACGCCACCACCCCCGACGGCGTCACCTACTACGCCTACGGCGGCGACCTGGGCGGACAGTACCTCCAGAACGACCGCAACTTCAACCTCAATGGCCTGGTGAGCCCCGACCGCTCCCCCCACCCCGCCCTCCACGAGGTGAAGCAGGTGTACCAGTACATCAAGTTCCCCGACTACGACCCGGTGGCCGGCCGGTTGACCCTCTATAACGGCTACGACTTCATCAGCCTGGACCGGTTCGCCCTCTCGTGGAGCCTCCTGGCCGACGGTGAAGAGGTGGCCTCCGGCGACCTGCCCCCCACCGCCCTGGCCGCGCGACGGGACACCACGCTTGCCCTCGAACTGCCCGCCCGGGAAACCGGCCAGGAATACTACCTGCGCGTACAGGCCCGCCTGAAGGAAGCCGAGCCCCTGCTGGCGTCGGGCCACGTGGTTGCCAGGGCAGAGTTTCCCCTCTCAAAACCCCATTTCGCCCGGCTGACGGCCACCCCCGGTAACTCGCCCGAGGTGGAGGAAGGGCCGGAAACCGTTACCCTGAGTGGAGAAGACTTCACCGCGGCCTTCGACAAGGAAACCGGCCTGCTCTACCGCCTCGACTACGGCGCGGGCAACTTGCTGGTGAGCCCCCTCAAGCCCAACTTCTGGCGGGCACCCACCGACAACGATTACGGCTACGGCATGCCCCGCGAAGCAAAGGTCTGGAAAAAGGCCAGCCAGGAACCCGTACTGAAATCCTTCACGGTGGATCCGGCCGAGAACGGGCTGCAGTGCCTCACGGCCGAATACGACCTGCCGGGTACCGGTGGCACGGTAAAGGTCAGCTACACCTTCAACGCCCGGGGCGAACTGCGGGTAAGCAACCAATTAAGAGGCGTCAACAAGGAACTGGCGGCCATCCCCCGCCTCGGCAACACCTTCGCCCTGCAACCGGCCTACGACGCCGTGACCTACTACGGACGGGGCCCCGTGGAGAACTACCAGGACCGCAACACCGCCGCCTTGGTGGGCCGCTATTCCAGTAGCGTGGGTGACCTTGGCTACGCCTATACCCGCCCCCAGGAGAACGGCTACCGCACCGGGGTGCGGGAGGTGCAGTTCCTCGACGGGAATGGACGGGGCATCGCGGTGCGGGCAGAATCGGCCCTCCTCGGCTTCAACGCCCACCACCAGCTGAACAGCGACTACGACGAGGGCCCGGAAAAGGTGCAGCGCCACACCTACGACATTCCCGTGCGCCCGCTGGTGACCGTAAACGTGGACTACAAACAATCGGGCGTCGGCGGCGACGACAGCTGGGGGGCCCGCCCCCACGCCCAGTACACCCTGCCGGCGGGCGACTATACCTACAGCTTCCTCCTCAGCCCCGTCCGCTGATAGCGGCACTCACCTTCCCTACCGTATGAGAACTGGTGGTGGCCCGACAAATGGCCACTTTCTTTATAGCAAGTCAAAAATAATATGTCGGCTACCTGACGTTTACTAGGAAATCAAGGTCTTTTTAACTCCGCTCAACGAACATCCGGAGTTAAAACACCCAACCTGCAAAATTAGTCGGTGGGGGTAGACCGTTTGAGGGTGACTTATTTGATTCTCTCTGTGTTGTTCACGTTCGTTTAAAGCGTGATTGGTATTTGCACCTGATTCTCTCTCTGATTTTATCTCTCTCTCATGAAAATTATTCCAACGCTCAAGGGCGTAATAGCTACCGCTTTACCCTTACCCAGCCTCTTGGCTTTCTGTCTCCTTTGCAGCGTCGGTCCCGCCGGGGCCGCGTCGTACTTTGAGGGACCCGCCGTCCGGTCGATTCCGGCCCTGACGGTGACCGCCGATACAGAATGGACCTACGTCGTAAACGGCTCCTTCACCGGTGAAGGGTTGGGATTTGCCGCCACCCTGGCCGACGGCAGTCGGCTACCGGACTGGGTAAAGTTCTCCCCCGCCGAAGCCACCTTTACCATCCAGGCGCCCGCCGCGGCCGTGGGTGAGCTGTACCAGCTGCGGGTGACGGCCCTCGACGCCCTGGGTTTCCAGGCAAGCGTCTCCTTCCCCCTGGCGGTTGGCACCAACCTGCCGGATTGCCGCGTCGACGCCAATACCGACCGGCTGGGCAAGATCCTCCACTGCGCCGGTGACACCGTCACCCTGCGCGGCTATTCGGCCAGCGATGCCTACCGCTGGACGGGGCCGAACGGATTCTCCTCCTCGG
This sequence comes from Neolewinella marina, assembly GCF_002631205.1. GTDB lineage: Bacteria > Bacteroidota > Bacteroidia > Chitinophagales > Saprospiraceae > Neolewinella > Neolewinella marina. The sequence continues at coordinate 10,062 of NZ_PDLO01000013.1, read as the reverse complement.
CCAGCGAACCCCGGGTAACCGCTCCCGGCCTCTACGTACTGGCCTCCGGCACCGCCGCCTGTCCCAACCGGGCCGTGGTGGAAGTCGTCCAGATCGAAGACTGTGCCGCCGACCCCGACCGCAACCTCATCCCTACCGCCCTGATCCGCGCCGACCGCCTCACCGGCACCGGTCCGCTGACCGTCCAGTTCGACGCCACCACCTCCAAGGACGCCGACGGACAGGTGCTCAACTACCGCTGGTCGTGGGAAGGTGGCTCGGCTACCGGCCCCCGCCCCCGGGTGGTTTTCCCCAAAGGCGTCCACGAGGTTATCCTGCAGGTGACCGATGATACCGGTGCCCGCTCCACCGACCGCGTCTACGTTACGGCCTTTGCGCCCCCCACCTATGCTACCTTCTGGCTGGAAGCCGAGTGTGCCCGCGTCGGCGAAAACTGGGCTACCCACACCAGCAGCGCAGCCTCCGGTGAGGCTTATGCGGCTTCCCCGCGCAATGCCACTCAGGCGGCACCCGCGGCCGCGCCCGAAAACCTCCTCACCTTCACCATCCGCGACGCCCAGGAAGGGCCCTTCCGCCTCTTTGCCCGCGTGGACGCCCCGAGTGGCTTCAGCGACTCCTACTACCTGCGGGTGAACGGCGGTGCCTGGTACGCCTGGAAATCGGGCCTGACCCGCAGCGCCGGCTTCCAGTGGAACGAAATGCTGGAAGCGGTAAACCTGGTCGCCGGTACCAACACCATCGACATCGCCTTCCGCGAAGCCGGTACCCGGATCGACAAACTCTTCCTCTCGGCCACCGGTGAGCGCCCCTCGGGCCTGGGCGGCATCGACTACAGCTGCAACGCCCCCAATGAGCCCCCCGTAGCGGTGGCCACCGTGGACCAGCCCTACGGAGCCACCCCGCTGGCCGTAACCCTTGACGGCAGCAATTCCGCCGACCTGGACGGCCGCATCGTTTCCTACCAGTGGAAGTGGAACGGCGGCTCGGCCGAAGGCGTGCGCCCCACCGCCCTGCTGACCACGGGTACCTACTCCGTCACCCTGACGGTAACCGACGACGGCGGACTGGAAGACCGCGACGTGGTGACCATCCAGGTGAACGAAGCCCCGCCCGCCCTGGCCGGTGACTTCTGGCTGGAAGCCGAGTGCGCCGTAGTCGGCAGCAACTGGACCACCGAGACAGCCCTCCTCGCCTCCGGACAGAAGTACGTAGTGACTCCCCGCGGCAGCGCCATGACGGCCGCCCCCGAGGACCGCGCCGAGAACCGCGTCCGCTTTACCCTGGCCTCCGCCGCCGCCGGCACTTACCAACTCTTTGCCCGCATCAACGCCCCGACCAACACGGCCGACTCCTACTGGGTCCGCGTAAACAACGGCGGCTGGTACAAGTGGAGCAGCGGCATCGCCCAGAGCAGTGGCTTCAGCTGGAATAAAATGCCCACTGGCCTGACCCTCGCCGAAGGGGTGAACACTATCGACTTCGCCTTCCGCGAAGCGGGTGCCCAACTCGACAAGATTTACCTCACCCAGCGCGGCAGTCTCCCCACCGGCTTTGGCTCTGACGCCTCGAACTGTGAGGCGGCCAACCCCGCCGGCGCCTCCGAAGCCGAATGCGCCCTGGTGAACAACGGCTGGCAGGAGCGGTCCTCCGCCGACGCCTCCGAAGGAACCTATATGGTCTTCGCCGGGGAGCGGCAGCTGGATGAGCCCGCTTCCGACGTGGTCGGCCAGGAACTGCAGTACGAAGTAGTCGCTACCAAGCCAGGACTTCACCACCTCTACATCCGCCTCGATGCTCCGGATCCTGGCCGCAACAGCGTGTGGGTGAAGGTGGACAACCGCCCCTGGATGAAGTTCTGGCGGGAAACCAACGGCGACCAGCTGCTGACCTCCGGCTTCGAATGGCGGCAGGTGAATCACGACGGCAATGCCGCAGCCATCGACCTCGGTATCGGATACCACACCATCCGGATCGCCAACCGCGAGCCCGGCACCAAAATCGACAAGGTGGTCCTGACTTCCGGGGTGACCGCCCCCGCCGGACTCGGCCCCAACGTTGGCGGCTGCGGCACGACGAGCGAAAGCATGGATATCAACCAGATGTCGATGTCGACCACCCCGGCTTCCTTCACCTCCCCGGTGGCCGCGCCCAGCGTATCGGCCTACCCGAACCCCGCCGTGGAGCAGGTTACCCTGTCCATCAACAGCGACTACACCGGTCCGGTAGACCTGATCGTCTACGACCTCCACGGCCGCCGCATACAGGAGCAGGTACTGGAAAAGGAAAGCGAGCAAATCTCCACCAAACTCACCATCGGATCCCTGCCCAGCGGCATGTACCAGGTGCGCGTGGTGGAAGGCGACCGCAGCACTACCCAATCATTCATCCGGCGGTAAACCGGCTGATCCCTGAAACCGGAAAGCGGTGTCGAAGCAATTCGGCACCGCTTTTCGGTTTTCGGGGGGTAGGTCAGATCAGCTCCTCCTCGGCGTAGCGCCGGCGCAGTTCCTTCTTGTTGAACTTTCCGACGCTGGTCTTGGGCACCTCATCCAGGAAGACGTAGTCGTGGGGAATCTGGTAGCTGACGAAGTCGCGGGCCAGGAAATCCATGAGCTCCTCCTTGGTGGCCGCTTGCCGCCGGTCGTGAAAGACGACGGCGGCCAGGGGGCGCTCGATCCACTTCTGGTCGGGGATGGCGATGACGGCCGCCTCCTTCACCCGGGGGTGGGCCATCAGGGCGCTTTCCAGGGCGACGCTCGAGATCCACTCCCCGCCGCTCTTGATGAGGTCCTTGGTGCGGTCCTTGATCTCCATATAACCGGCTTCATCGATGGTGCTCACGTCGCCGGTGCGGAACCATCCGTCGTCGGTGAAGCTTTCCTGGTTCGCCGTCTTGAAGTAGGCGCTGATCGTCCAGGCACCCCGCACCTGAAGTTCCCCCATCGTCTTACCGTCCCACGGCAACACCGTCCCTTCGTCGGATACGATGCGGATCTCCACCCCCGGGAAGGGGATCCCCTGTTTGGCGCGGACGGCCAGCTGGTCCTTGGGCGGAAGGGATTCGTGGCGGGGCTGCAGCCGGCTCAGGGTACCCAGGGGGGAGGTTTCCGTCATGCCCCAAGCGTGGACGCCCCGAATGCCGAAGTCGCGCTCGAAGGCCTCGATCAGGCTGGCCGGCAGGGCCGAACCGCCCACCACGTACTCCTCCAGCGCCAGGGGTTCGGCGGGTGGGTTATTTTTCAGCTCTTCGTAGATGCCCAGCCAGATCGTGGGCACCCCGTTGGCCCGGGTCACCTGCTCCTCCTGCAGGATGCGGATGAGGGCGGCGGGCTGGAGGTTGGAAGACGGCAGGACCATATTGGCCCCGGCCAGGAGGCATACGTAGGGGTAGCCCCAGGCCATGACGTGGAACTGGGGCACGATGAGCAGGGCCGTATCCCGACTGCTCAGGTTGCCGGCGTTCGGCGACATGATGGCCATGGCGTGGAGGTAGGTGGACCGGTGGGAGTACAGTACCCCCTTGGGCAGTCCGGTGGTGCCGCTGGTGTAGCACATGCCGCAGGCGGTGTTTTCGTCGAGTTCCGGCCACTCGAACTCGTCGGGCTGCTCGGCCAGCAGTTCTTCGTAGTGGAGGATAGGCTCCAAGGTGGTGGTGAAGTCGGCCGGGGCGTTCAGGATCACGTAGTGGCGGACCGTCTCGGCCAGGGGGGCAATCTTCTCCAGCAGGGGAACGAGGGTGGCGTCGACGAAGATCACCTTGTCCTCGGAGTGGTTGATGCTGTACTCGATCTGCTGGGGCGACAGCCGCACGTTGATCGTGTGGCAGACCGCTCCGATGCCTGAAATGCCGTAGTAGAGCTCCACGTGGGGGCCGTGGTTCCAGGCGAAGGTGCCCACCACATCCCCGGGTTGGACGCCGAGGGTGTGCCGCAGGGCATTGGCCAGCTGTTTGCACCGGCGGTAGAGGTCGCCGAAGGTGCAGACCCGCCGGGTACCGTCGGGCAGGTGGGTGATGATCCGCTTGTGGTGAAAGACCCGGTTGCCGTACTCCAGGATGGTATTGGTGGTGAGGGGGTATTGCATCATCAGGCCTTGCATAAGCGGGAGGTTGGGTGGATTTGTAATTTAACCATTCGTCCGGTATTGGCTGGTCGGACGAGCTCCGCCCCAACTATCCCTTCACCACCCCCTCGAAGAAGGCCTGCACCGCCGGCGATTGCCCGAGGGGCTTGATCAGGCAAGCGTAGAGATTCACGGCAATGGCCACGAAGGTGGCCGGGTGATTCAGTTTGCGGTAGTAGCGCGCCGCAGCCAGTACCATCAGCACGATGAGGAACTGGGAAAAGTAGATCGGGGCCATGATGTCGATGTCCGGCCAGTTATCCCGGTAGTAATCCACGTACAGGTTCTGGATCCCCCGCGCCAGGGCCGGCATCATGATGATGAAGACGGTGGTGATAAGCCACCAGGCGTGGTTTTCCAGTTGCTTGCGCTGCACGATACTCATGATCACCGCAACCCCGAAGGCGGCCATCATGGGGATCTCCACGGCCGCCACCCCGTAGAAGAACCAGGGCTCGAAGGGGCCGAAGCGGTCGGCCATTTCCGCCGCCAGATGGGCGTTGTTGACGTCCCGGTGCATCATGCTCAGTGCCGTGAGGCATACGCCCCCCGCCAGGAACATACCGATGATGCCGTTGGTCCGGTGGCGCACGAGCTGCCCGTGGGTGGCGTAGTAGGGCTGGACGATCAGGTAGAGGTACCAGACCGTCCCGGTCCAGTAGTGCACGTGCACCGACCAGGCGTTGTCGGTAAAGTCTCCCCAGTAGTCCTCGTAGATGCCCAATTGCATCACCAGGAAAGGGAGGATCATCCAGAGGTGCAAATTGCCGTACTTGCCCATACGCCAGGAGTGAGTGAAGAAGCGGTCGAATCACCCCGTGCCAATCGGTCGCCGGGGCTACTGCATCATGCGCTGGCCTGCCTGGTTGTTACGCTCGCGGTCAATTTTTTTTCTGGTATTTCAGGGAGGCCCCGGAGGGCAGGTGCCTAATTCCACGCTTTCCGCCAGGCGGGATAGTCCTTTTCCAGCAGCTCCGTAGCCCAGTCGTTGAGCCAGCGGTAGCCCACCCGCCGTTCGTACTCGATCTCGGAGAGGGCGTAGCGCACCACCCCGTCGCGCCCCACGAACATCGGGTAGTTCGTACCGATCTCGTAGAAGCGGGCCCACAGGGGGGTGGCGTGTTCGGGGTCGAAGCCCACGATCAGGTCGTAGCCCTTGGGCAGGGCGGGGTTCTCTTGCCGGATGAGGCGCAGTTCCGACAGCTGTACCCTTTCGAACCAGTCTACCGCTCCCTCGACCGCCCGGGTGATGGCGACCGTGGGTTCCGGTATTCCCATCAGAAAATTAACGATGCCCACGCTTTCCGCCCCGCTCAGGGAGACCAGCTCGTAGGCCCGGGCCGTAGTGGGTTCCAGGGTTTGCGGGTCGTACTGGGCGCACCAGGCGGTTAGCTGGCCATCAACTTCGATCTGGGTGGCCAGAATCAGCTCTACCCCTTTCTCCACCGCCGCGCGGGCGGCCCTCACCCTCCGGCGGTCCACGAAGGGGTAGGTTCCCGTGGCTACCTCCCGCAGCAGCTCGAGGGCCCCGATCATGGCGCCGTCGTTGAAGGTGATGTGGGAGTAATAGCCTTTGCGCAGCGGGTAGTACTGCGGCCAGCCACCGTTCGGGTACTGGGCTTCCAGCAGGTAGTCGATGCCCTTGTTGAAGGCTTCCCGGTAGCGCTCCCCTCCCCCGGCGGCGTACACCCTGGCCAGGTAGCGCAACTGGGTGTAGGTGGCGCCATTATCAATGGTTGGCCGGCCGAGGTCGTGGTCCCGAGTAGCCTGCTGCCGGCGGATGCGCTCCTTCGCCTCCTGGTCCAGGGCAGCGGCCATATCCAGGTTTTTGGGCCAGCCGCCGATGGGGTGCTGGTAGACCAGGAGGTTATCGGCGATGCGGGCGGCCTCGGGGCCGGCGTACCACTCCGCGGGTTGGCGCAGGGCGTCGCGCCATTCGATTGACCCGGCCTGGGCACCGAGCCCTCCGGAAACCAATAGACAGAGCAGGACCGGGAGAAAGGTGGTCCGCCGAAAACGGGTGGGACCATTACGTGGTCCGACCGGTAAATGGTCCGACCAGTTACCACTCCATCCAGCGTGCATAATCTACCGTTTTGAAGGGGTGAATCATCACCTCGGTATCTGCCGCCTGATCGCCGAGGAGGAATTTATCGATGAAGGCCCCCACCTCGGGCCACTGCTCAGCGGGCAACTGGCAATGGCCGTGGCCTCCGTTGATGGAGAAGCCGAAGCGATCGGCCACCCCCAACGCCTTCCACACTTCGTGGGCGGCGCGGGCGGAGACGTAGCCCGACTCGTCGGCCAGCCACTCATAATCCGTGTTTCCCAAAAACAGGAAGGCGCGGGGCGCAATGAGGGCCATCAGCTCGTGGTGGTCAAAGGGCAGGCGGTCCACCGCGTTGGCAAACTGGAACATGCTTTCCTTGAACCAGGCGTGGCTGGTGCGGCCCAGGGTTTCCACCTCGCCGAGGGTTTCCGATACCCGCCAGGCGGCTCCGCCCCCGCCCCCGGGTTCCTGGGCGATGGTCAGGGCAATGCGCTCGTCAAAGGCCCCGGCGAACAGCGCCATCTTCCCCGCGAAGGAGCAACCAGTGACGCCGAGGCGGCTGAGGTCGATGGGCAGCACGTCCTGCGTCAGCTCGAGGCCGTCGATGAGGCGGCTCACCCCCCAGGGCCAGGCCGCGTAGGCGCCCATGTCGGTCTGCTCGGGGTAGAGGTGGTTGATGGGCTCAGCCCCGCGCGTCTGGGTGTTGGCCATAACCTGGCTGAAGTTGAAGGCGATCTGTGCTATCCCGCGCTCCGCGAACAGCTCCGGGGGTAGGCTACCCGCACCCGGCCCTATGCCGATCACCGCGGGGAAAGGCCCGGCACCCGCGGGCAGCGCCACAGCGGCGGAAAGCTGCAGGGTATATCCGTTCCGCGTCACCGCTACGTAGAGGCTGTCGCCATCGAAACGGGCGGTCAGGGTATCCGGGCGCGGGGGCTTGCGGCCTACCTCGTAATGCTGGATCTCGGCCAAAATTTCCGCCCGCCGGCACCGCCAGCCGATCAGGGTGGTATCTCGCCCGCTGCCGTCGGAAGCAGCGAAGGGGTCCGGCAGGGTAGCCACCACCGGCAACTCCTCTAGCCCGGGCAGCGGCGGTTCAGGGCAGTCCGCCCCCGTATGTTCCCGGGGGTACACCAGCGGCACGGACTGGGCAGCCATTGCACCCCCTAGCAAGCTCAGCAGGATAATCAGCGGAATCGATCGGGACGTCAGGGGTAAGTACATAGCGGCTTTGCAATCGGTTTCAAGATTGCGGATTCTAAAGTACGCCTTTGAAAGCGTACTGGGTAGCCTTCCTTGTCCCGCGTGCCCCTTACCTTAACCCTACACCCTCTTTACGCACTCCCCGACCATGAACCGTTACCGCATCGAACTCAAGTGGGCCGTCATCTTCACCCTCATGATGCTAGGCTGGCTGTTCCTGGAGCGGCTGGCGGGCCTCCACGACGTCTACCTGGCCTACCACCCCACCTACACCAACCTGGTGGCCATTCCGGCCGCCATCGTTTACGTACTGGCGCTGCGCGACAAGCGGGAGCACTACTACGGCGGGGAGATGAGCTACCGCCAGGGCTTCACCGCGGGGGTGGTCATGACGGTCATGGTGGCCGTGCTCAGCCCCCTGGCCCAGCTCATCACCCACACCATCGTCACGCCGGACTACTTCACCAACGTGATCCGCTACTCGGTGGAGCAGGGGTATCTCACCCAGGCCGAGGCGGAGGCTAACTTCAACCTCAGCAGCTACGTCTTCCAGGCCTTCATCGGCAGCCTGGTGCTCGGGCTGCTCACCGCGGCGATCGTGGCCTTCTTCGTCCGGCGGCGGGGGACGTAGGGCGCACCGGGGTCCGCGGCGTGCCATATAGGGACAGACTTTCTAAATTGGCAAAATGAAACGATCTGTGCTCCTCCTCGCCGGGCTCCTCGCCCTGTTCCTCGGCTCCTGCGGCCCCGCCCCCGAAACCGACCCCGACACCCCGAACGCCGCCGCTGACCGGCCGAACATCGTCTTCATCTACCTGGATGACCTCGGCTACGGCGACGTGGGCGCCTACGGAGCTACCGCCCTGGCCACCCCGAACATGGACGCCCTGGCCGAAGGCGGACGCCGGTTCACCAACGGTTACGCCTCCTCGGCCACCTGCACGCCCAGCCGCTACGCCCTGCTCACGGGCGTCTACCCCTGGCGCAACCAGGACGCGAAGATCCTGCCCGGCACCGCCCCCCTCATCATCGATACCGCGCGGATGACGGTGCCCCGCATGCTCCGGCAGCGCGGCTACCACACCGCCGTGGTGGGCAAGTGGCACCTCGGACTCGGCCGCGGCAACGTGGACTGGAACGGCCCGGTGAGCCCCGGCCCCAATGAAGTGGGCTTCGACCACAGCTACATCCTCGCCGCCACCCAGGACCGGGTACCCACCGTCTACCTCGAGAACGGCCACGTGGTGGGGCTGGACCCCAACGACCCCATCGAAGTGAGCTACTCGGAGAACTTCCCCGGCGAACCTACCGGCAAGGACAACCCCGAGCTCACCACCATGAAGTGGCACCACGGCCACAACAACAGCATCGTGAACGGCATCCCCCGCATCGGCTTCATGAAGGGCGGAGCAGCCGCCCGGTGGAGCGACGTGGACATGGCCGACCACTTCCTCGCCGAAGCCCAGGCCTACGTGCGTGAACGCGACGACGAGCCCTTCTTCCTCTACTACGCCCTGCAGCAGCCCCACGTGCCGCGCACCCCCCATCCCCGCTTCGTGGGCAAATCGGGCATGGGTCCCCGCGGCGACGCCATCGTGGAGGCCGACTGGGCCATCGGGGAATTCGTGAAGACCCTGAAGGAAGAGGGCCTGCTGGAAAACACCCTCATCGTCCTGAGCTCTGACAACGGCCCCGTACTCAACGACGGCTACTACGACCAGGCCGTGGAACTCGTGGGCGACCACCAGCCGGCCGGCCCCCTGCGCGGCGGCAAGTACAGCCTTTACGAGGCGGGAACGCGGGTGCCCTTCATCACCTACTGGCCCGGCCGCATCGAGCCGGGAGTATCCGACGCCCTGGTCAGCCAGCTCGACCTGCTGCCCTCCCTGGCGTCCCTCGTCGGCGCGGCCACCCCTTCGGTAGACGGACAGGACCTCCTCCCCACCTTCCTGGGAGAGAGCGACCGCGGCCGCGAGCAACTCGTGCTGGAAGCCACCTCCCGCACCGCCCTGCGCAGCGGCGAATGGCTCATGATCCCGCCCTACAGCGGCCCGCCCGTCCAGCGGCAGGTCAACATCGAACTCGGCAACGCCCCCGACTACCAGCTCTACAACCTCACCGAAGACATCGGCCAGCAAAACAACCTGGCCGCCACCCACCCCGAGAAACTGAAGGAACTGGTGCGGGATTTCGCGAAGATCCGCGGGGTGGAGTACTCGGAGACTGAGCTGCTGAAGCTGGAGTAGGAATGGCAGGTCGAGGCCCTTTGGGCCGAGTGTTTGCGTACAAGACGGTAAAGGGTGGAGGGCCTCCCGGCCCGATTGGTTTGAACCACCGAGGCACAGAGGTACACGGAGAATCATGGAGGGAACAACCGTAACTTTCTGTGATTCTCTGCGGCCTCCGTGGTTGTTTAACCTTTGATGTGGGAGGTATGGGAAATCACGCCCAATGACCGCGAGGCCCATTCCTCGGTCCCCTCGGAATTGACCCCGCTAATTCGGCGCCGTCCCTTCCAGGGCCGGGGGAGATTTACCATATACCATTTACAAAGTACCATGGACAATGTGTCCGTGCCTAATATAGCTTGACGGATTAGTGTAAATGATTAGGCGGGAACAGGTCTAGCTGCCCGGTATTGTTTATTATCTGCGTATTCTGTTCGGTGTACACGTGTACACCCGGCC
>NZ_PDLO01000012.1 GCF_002631205.1 Neolewinella marina | reverse complement strand
CGGCGTTTGAAGGGCTCGCTGAAGCGCCGCGTGTACTTCTGCTTCAGGGTGGGCTGTTCTGAATTTGATGACATAATCGATGTGTACGATTGTGTCAAGCTATTTCAGGTATGGACAGCTGCGCTCGTACCCCAAAGGTCACGGGCCGAGAAGTACGCGGGTGGAGGGCCTCCAGGCCCGATGGCAAGAAATAACTACAAGGCGAGGAGGGGCACGAAGTTTCCTGTCCGTCTACCTCAGTGAATTGTTGTGTTCAGTTTCTGGCGGAAAGACTACCGGAGAATGACCAGCTTTTCCAGCTCCCCGTTCACGGTTGTGGTTCCATCGCCGAGCAGGCGGACCTGATAGAGGTAAACGCCGCGGCCGAGGCGATCACCATAATCGTCGAGGCCGTCCCAGCGGATGCAGTCGTCCTGTCTGACGGTGCCGTCGCTGAAGGGGAAGGAGGCTTCCAGGGTCTTGACCAAGCGACCGCTCACCGTAAAGATTTGTACGATGGCCGTGACCTCCTGACCCACCAGGGTATGGTCAAACTGGAAGCAGGTGGAGGTGGTAAAGGGGTTGGGGTAGTTCAGGACGTGGGTGAGGGCGTCCCCGAGGTCGGTGGCCACGACAAAATCGGTGGTCGCCACCGTGCTGTTGTTGGCGACGTCCCAGGCGCGGACGGTAAGGGTGTGGGGGCCGGGTTCCAGGTCGAACAGGGGGTAGCGCACCTTGCCGCTGCGGAAGTCGTCGATGTCGGCCTCGTAGTAGTCGTTCAGGACGATGGCATTGCGGGTATCCTCATCCAGTACAGCCTCCAGGTCGTGGCCGATGCTGTTGCCCGTGACGTTTATGCCGAGGTCGTCGGAGAGGTGGAGCAGCAGGACGGGATCCGTACTCACCTGTCCGCCGGTTACAAAGTCGGTATCGTCGAGGTAGACGTCTACGGTGGGGCCCTCGTCGTTGGCGTTGCTTTCATCGCTGGTCCCGCCGATGATGAGCCGGTCGTAATAGCCGGCGGCGTCGGTGCGGCGGCTGCGGTCGGCGGCGTAGTAGCTGATCTTGGCCGGCCCGAAGTCGTAGGCGATGTCGCTGGGGACCACGAATTCAAAAGAGAACTTGCCGCCGGTCACGGTGGCCCTTCCCCGGAAGACGATGTTGCGTTGTACCTCAATCTCCAGCAGGGGGCTGCCGGGGTCCTGTTGCAGGGTGGGGACCGTTTGCTCCTTGTCGTAGATGGTAGGGTAGACCTCCCCGTTGAAGTCAATCAGCAGGTTACCGCTACCGTCGGTGATTTCCCCGCTGATGCGCATTTTCTGGAGAGCGCGTACGGTATCGGTGCGCACGGAATCCACTGCCAGGGTATCGATGAAGGTCGTTCGTACCGCGTGGCGGGGGAAGGCGATCACCGTGGCGGGATCCCCCAGGAGGGTGTACTTGCGGGCGTTCTCCGTATCACCGGCCAGGAAGGAACCCCGGTCGATGGGGGTGGTCTCGTTTTTGGCGATCCGGATGATGTCGCCCAGGCTCCGCCATTCGCCATCGGGGCGGTCCAGCATGGCCTGCACCGTATTATTGGTCAATTCGTAGTTGCGGGTGGCAAACACCGGGCGGGTAGTGGTCATCAGGGCGACCACCCCGCCCCGGGGCGTGAGCAGAGCCTCTTCGCCGGCGCTGACGAAGGAGGCGTCGTCGTAGTTGCTGAAGGTACAGGTGGCCGTGATGAAGACCGGCGGCTGGATGGGGTCCGGCGATCCGGCCGGCCGGGTCCAGTTGCGAATCTGGGGGATGGTCAGCACCCGCTCCTGCGCCCAGCCCCGCGGGCCGCCGTGGCCGAGATAGGTGACGGCCAGGGCACCCCGGAACACAGCCCGGTCCAGCCCCTCGGTGATGTCCGGGAAGCGGTCGCCGGAGGACAGGCTTTGCTGGGGGAAGAGGTCGAAATAGAGCTTGTCGAAATTGAGGTCGGGTTTCCGGGCCGCGACGGCCTTGGCTACCCGGTTGACGTCGATGGTGTGCTTGCCGCCGTCCTCGTCGTCACCGACGAATACCATGCGGGTGCGCCAGTCGCCGAAGGCCGAGGGGTCGGTGTCGTAGCGGATGAGTTTTTCAATTACGGGGCCGGCTTCGTCGGCCGACTTGATCGGCAGGCGGCCCACGGCGATGCTGAGGTCGGGGGCCAGGGGCTGACCGCCAACGGCCGGTGTCATGATACCGTAGAAATCGTCCGCCGGAAAACTCTTCACCTGGGTAAAGGCTCCCTCGTGCTGGAAGACGGGAATGAAGTTGGTCCCCATCTGGTAGATGTTCCGGTGGTCAAAACTGCCGTCGCCGAACAGCAGGAGGTACCGCAGGTTCGGGTCTCGCTCGTACACCATGCGGACGAAGTTGCGGATCGCGGCCGGGTCGTCGCGGCCTCCACTGAACTCGTGGTAGATCTGCTGGGTGGTGACGAGCTGTACGGTGTACCCGTTGTGGCTGCGCCGGTGGTCCGCCAGTTTCTCGGCCTGGGCCAGGAAATCGGGGTGGGTGACGATCACCATGTCGGCCGTGCGGATGGCGTGGAGGTTCTGATTGGGGACCTGGCCCAGCGCCACGGGGGTGAGCAAGGAGCTCCCCGGGCGGAAAGCAACGTATTCATACAGCTTGCCACCGGCTGGGGCGTTGAACGCCGATCCCGCCAGGGATGCCTCCCGCACGTCGGCCCCGTCGATCCGCCACACCCGGGCGTCGGCCGGCAGGGTGCCCCCGAAGCGGTAAGTGACGGTAGCCTGCTCCCGGGTCCGGGTATCGCGGAAGGCAAACTGCTCCTGGTTGGCGAAAGTCAGCCGCCGCCGGCCCCGGAGCTGGATCCAGTCGAGCCACCCCTCGCTGCGATCCGTACCGGCCGGGATCGGGTAGATCACCGATACGTCCACCTGGGGTCCCGTAGCGGGGGCCGTCCCGTTGAGCTCGGTGGGTATGACGGCCGAGCGCTGCTCTTCGGCCCCGAACACCACGGCCGCGGCCGTTCCGCTGCTGATCTGGCTGCCGTTCACTTCCAGCACGAAGCGGCTGCTCGCGGCCGAGCGCAGGCCCATGCGGGCCCGGACGCCCAAAGGCTCTTCCGTGACGAGGTCCGGGAAGGTGACCAGCTTGGTAAACTTCTTTTCCCGGGAAACCTTGAAGAACTCCCCGAACCAGGTCTGTCCCGACCCGTGGTTGTTCCCGCCCAGCTCGTGGAGCACGTTATAGCGGTCTTCCTCGTAGTGGAAGAGGGCGTCGTAGGTATCGGTGACGGCACCCCCACCGGCCCCGGCGGCCAGCGGAGTTACCCGGCGCCCGCGCCCCGCGCCCCCGATCTGCAGGTAGTAGTAGCTGCGCTGGGTGTAAATGTTGGGGGTAAAGGAAAAACGGTCGGTGACCGGGTCATAGCTCCGCGCATTGGGGCCCTCGGCGTAAAGGAGGATGTAATCTCCGCCGTCGAAAGTACCGTCGCCTTCACCGGCTATATATACGGCCTGCTCGTAGAGGTCGTCGGGCGGCATGGCGTTCACCGTTTCGGGGAGCATACCGCCGGGCTGACCGTAGATCTTGATGTCCCGGGGGTCGATGCCGCCGAGGTTGGCCACCTTGAGCTGGTCGGCGAGGAAGGAACGGGTGAGCTTGTGCATTCCCGTAGTCGTCACCGCGAATCGGTAGATCTCGCCTTCGCGCAGTACGGATTGGGATGCAAAAGTGGTCCGCCCCGCCCCGGGGCCGGTCGCCGCAGCGGGCGTCAGGCGCAATTCCACGGACAGCAACCGCTGGAGGCCGGCCGGCGTACGAATGATGGCCGGTCCGCTGACTTTCCCTCGCCAGCCCTCCGGTTGCCGGACCGCGCTGTACGCAAAGGTGAATTCCGTAAGGGGTTCGGCGGCGAAGCCCGCGGGTGCCGTGAAGGGTTCGCTTTCCAGGCCGATGATTTCCACCGACTGCGCCGCCCCCGAGCCCACCGGGAAGGTGTGGACAAAGGAGGGAAGTTCCCCCGATTTCTCCACGCCGGGACCGCTGGTTCCGGGAGTATGGAGGGTAAACGACAGGATCACCCGTCGGCTTCCCTCCCATTCGATGGTGGTCGGCGGGTTCCAGCGGAGTTCCTGACGGATGCCGGACTGGGCCGCGAGCGAGAGCGAGAAAATCAGGCAAAAAAAGGAAAGAAAGTGCTGCAGCATGGTTCGGCCTTGGACCTGAAAATAAGATACGCTCCCGGGGCGGAAACGTTGTTCCCGCTGGCAAGATTGCCGGGGGGGTGGGGCGGGCTGTCGGAGTGCCGACCGCCGGATGAGGAAATTTGGAAAGTGGCGGTTCAGCGATTAGCTTTAGGCATGCGCACCCTGGGTATCGTATTGGTCTGGCTGTTTTGCTGTTTCGGCCGGGGAACGGCCCAGGATGCGGTATTCTCCCAGTTTTACGCCTCCCCCCTGCAACTGAACCCGGCCTTCGCCGGAGTAAGCGCCGCGCCGCGCATCACCCTGAACTACCGCAGCCAGCACACCAGCTACCCGAGCGCCTTCACCACCTTCGCGGCGAGTTACGAGCAACCCATTCAGAACTCCCCGTCCAACTTCGGCTTCCGGATGCTGACGGACAGCCAGCTCGAGGGGCTCTACCGCAACAGCCAGTTTGCCTTCGTCTACGCCTACGAGGTCCGGATCAACCGCGACTTCTACGCCCGCATCGGGCTGAGTGCCGGACTCCTCAGCAGCAAGCTGGATTTTGGCGGACTCATTTTCGGGGACATCATCGACCCGGCCACCGGAGCGGGTGGCGTCACCCAGGAAGAACTGGCCGGCGTTTCCAAAACCTCGGTGGATCTGGGAACCGGCGTGCTGTTCTACGCCCACAACGTATACGGAGGCCTCAGCATCGAGCACCTCAACCGCCCGGAAGAGGGATTGCTGGCCCTCGACAACAACCTCTACGCCGGACGGCCCCAGCGGTTGAGCCTCCATACCGGAGCCCAGTTCGACGTCAAACGATACAGCAATCCGCGGCGGCCCGTCTACGTGACACCCAACCTGCTGTTTACCAGCCAGGCCAGTTTCCAGCAATTGAACGTGGGGGCCTACTTCGGGTACGGTCTTTTCTCCCTGGGAGGGTGGTACCGCCACGCTTTCGGGAACCCGGACGGCTTTATTGCCGCGGTAACCTTTCGTGAGGACATATTAAAAATCGGCCTCAGCTACGACAGCGTGATTTCCGGGTTAAGGAACGTGCCGGGCGGACTGGGAGCCACCTTTGAACTGAGTTTTGCCATTGATTTCGGCAGCAGCGCCGAGGTGCAGCGCCGGCGTTACGCCGATCGCTACAACGATTGCCTTGGTATGTTCCGCTAATCCTTTAACAAATTAGCAGAAAAGCCATGGAAGTGGTACATTTGGCGCATTAGTATCCGGTAGGCACAAAAAAAGCGCCAACCGGATGGCGGTTGGCGCTGTCGTTATAATTTCGCTAAACCGGTTAGCTGACACGAGGCTAGTTATGTCAACCACTCCTTTGATGAAATTAGAACCCCACATTCAAGGGTTGCGAACTATAACTAAAGAGACACTATGAACAAACACAATTTCATAAAACTCAAGAATTAGATCTTTAAAAGGGTAGTTTTAGGTGTTTTTCCGTTTTCGATGATACAAATATAGAGGGGGGTAGGGCACGAAAAACAAGCAAAATCGCCTCTTTTGAAGCACGTATTTTGGCCCGTTTTTGGGGGGTACTTTTGCTAATTGATTGATTAGCTTTATCTTAGAGGCTCCGAAATTTGTCACAAACCCCCATTTTCGGAACATCCCGATGGAAGATATTAGAGAGCTTTTAGAGGTTGCCCCCACGAATAAAGTGGGAAAACTTCTGAAAATCACCCAGTTAAAGGGCAAACCGTCGATGATCGGCGAGTTGCACACACTGGTTAACAAGGGCGATCTGACCGAAGAAGAGGTCGTCGAGCGCCTGTACGGCAAGGATTACACCCCGAGCTATCCGGCCTACCGGGCCCTGAAGGGGCGCCTGCGGGATTTGTTGACGACGGCCATTATGGACGACAACGTCTACTCCTCCAACTACCGCACCTACGACAGCGCCCTGGTCAATGGCTATCAGCAGCTGAACCTGATCACCCTGCTGATGAACCGTCGGGCCTGGCAGAGCGTGAAGTACCTGGCTCACCTGACCCTGCGGCGGGTACAGGAGTACGAGATCCTGCCGATCAACAGCCGGCTTACGTCCATTCTCGCGGGCCTTTACCTGGGGGTGGGCTTCGATGAGAAGCAATTTCTTAAGTACCAGGAGCAATCCGACTACTACGCCGAAGCCGAACAGGTACTGAACAAGGTGACGAGCTACTACCGGGAGATGCGGCGACTGATCTACGCCCACAAGCTCTTGCCCAACGAGATCGGCAGCAAGGTGGCGGAATTCGTCGCGGAATGTGAACCCCTCGTGGTCAAGTATCCCAAGGTGTCGGCCATGCAGGCGACCTTCTACATTATGAAGGTGCACGGGCTAACGCTGCTGGGAAATTACCTGGAAGCCATCCAGACGGCCAACCGGGCGGAGACGGTACTGCTGGGCTGTAAGGGTGCGGGTTATCAGTCTTTGTCGCTGATGGCGCTCACGCGGGTGGAATGCTCGGTCAAGCTGCGGGACTTCAAGGAAGGCTACCTGCAGGTAAAACGGGCCCGGACCATGATCGCCGAAAATTCGATCAACGACCTGAAACTTTCGGAATACGCCATTACGCTGGGATTGCAGACCGGCCACTTCGACTACGCCTACGAACAGCTGGCGCAGGTAGACCGGCGGGCACTGGACCGCATGCTGAAGCAGCAACACGTAGAGTACTGGCTCATCCTCGAGGCGTACATCAACATCCTCGTGCTGGCCGGAAAGATCGATCCGGAGAAGATGAACGGCAAGCTGCCGGATTTCAAGCTGTACAAGTTCGTCAATAACGTCCCGTCCTATTCCAAGGACAAACAGGGGATGAACGTCCAGATTCTGATCCTCCAGGTGATTTACTTCATCATCCAGAAACAGTACGGAAAGATCATCGACCGGACGGATGCCCTGGCGCGGTACGGAAGCCGCTACCTGATGAATAACGAAAACCTGAGGAACAACTGCTTCTTTAAGCTGCTGCTGACCGCTGAGAAGTGCAACTTCCATCGCGCGGCCACGACGCGGAAGTCCAATAAAACCTACCAGAAGATGACCAGCCCGCAGGCTAAGCTTCTGGGCAGGGCGAACAGCACGGAAATCGTGCGGTACGAAACCCTGTGGGAAGTTGTGCTCGACAACCTGGAAACTACGAGTACCGACGGAAGAAAGCTGCGGGCGAGGGCCAAGTAAGGATGGCAGCGGCGTCGGAGTGGGGCCCTCGGAAGGGTCTAGTAGATGATATCTTCAACCATGAGTAAGGGTTTTGTGACCCAGCGGGCCATGTGTATAGGTGTTTGGGAAAAATCTTGGCTGCTTCGCCTTGCTACGGCTAAATCGTAAATCGCCCAGGGTGTTCGAAGCAGGCGGATAAAAATTTCGTTCGGGTAGTTTTGTGGCACTGGGCCGACAAATGGTGCCGGAACTTAACGAGCCGGCGGTCACTGTATTGCCGGTTTCGATAAAAGGGAACAGCAACTGCCGTTCTGGGGGGATGTCCGGCTGGCGGACATCAGGTCATTGGTCCTGTCGGGTGACCTGACTAGGCGCGCATGATGATGTCCTCGACAACGATGCTGTTGCTGGCCATTTCGGCACCGCGCATGATGATGTCCTCGACGACGATGTTGCTGCTGGCTACCTCGGCACCGCGCATGATGATGTCCTCGACGACGATGTTGTTGCTGGCTACTTCGGCACCGCGCATGATGATGTCCTCGACGACGATGTTGTTGCTGGCCATTTCGGCACCGCGCATGATGATGTCTTCGACGACGATGTTGTTGCTGGCTACTTCGGCACCGCGCATGATGATGTCCTCAACAACGATGTTGTTGCTGGCTACTTCGGCACCGCGCATGATGATGTCTTCGACGACGATGTTGTTGCTGGCTACTTCGGCACCGCGCATGATGATGTCCTCAACAACGATGTTGTTGCTGGCGACTTCGGAACCGCGCATGATGATGTCTTCGACGACGATCTGGCTGGACAGGCTGCCGAGAAAGTCGACGGCGGCTTGGGCGGTTTGGATTACTTCGGGGGAGAGGAGTTCGTTAAAGAAAGACATGACACTATGAAATTGGAGATGAGAGAGATTGGGGGCCCGTAAACGGGTAGTTTTTCGGTGAGAGGGCGGCAGTTGCTGTGGCGGACTCTTACAGGATGATATCTTCTACCATGGTGGGATGAATTATGGCGTGGGACGGCCGGGTGAAGGTGGTTGGTGTGGTTTATTTCACGAGATGCACAATCATTGTGCGTTATCGATGTCCCAAAGATGCCATGCCGGGGTGCCCCACAAACAGGCACTTTTCGGTCGATTCAAACACGAAAACGGGGGCTTAAACAATCGCATTCTCCCTAAAACACTGAAAGCCAATGGTTTGCACCATTGGCTTTCGCAGCGTCCGTAACGTAGGAACGAATTTTATATTTCCTCTTCAGGAAGATTTTCTTGTAAAAAATCTCCTTTCCGGCTTCTGCCCGGAGGTCCCAGGCGCTCAAACGTGCTTTCCGGGGGCGGCCCGAAGCGGCCGCGGCCCTCGGCTTCGTCGTCGGCGTCGTAGGCTTTGATGATGGCCTTGACGAGGCGGTGACGGACGACATCCTCTGCGCTGAGCCGGATGACCGCAATGCCCTTGATGGGGGCCAACAGATTGATCGCCCGCCGCAAACCAGATACCTGGTTGCGGGGAAGGTCTACCTGACTGAGGTCTCCGGTGACGATACACTTGGCGGAAGGACCCAAACGGGTCAGAAACATCTTAATCTGGGAGGTCGTGGTGTTTTGCGCCTCATCCATGATTACGAAGCAATTATCCAGCGTTCGTCCCCGCATGTACGCCAGGGGAGCGATTTCTATTGTGCCGTCCTCCCGAAATTTGTCCAATCGTTCCCGGGGGAGCATGTCGTCCAGGGCGTCGTAGAGGGGGCGCAGGTAGGGGTCGATCTTGTCCTGGAGGTCGCCCGGCAGGAAGCCCAGGCTTTCGCCGGCCTCCACGGCGGGGCGCGTCAGGATGATCTTCTTGACCAGCTTGTTCTTGAGGGCCCGGATGGCCAGTGCAACCGCCGTATAGGTCTTGCCGGTACCCGCGGGGCCCACCGCGAAGACGATGTCGTTGGCTTCCGCCGCTTCGATCATCAACATCTGGTTGGGGGTGCGGGCCTTGATGGGGCGCCCGTTCCGGCCGAAGACGATGGTCTTGTTCTTGCTGCCCGTGCCCAACCTGGTCTGGAAGGGATTTTCGCCGGCCAGGAGATCCTCCACGGTATGGGTACTCAGCTCGCGGTTGTCCTGCAACAACCGCATCATGAGTTCCAGATGGTGTTTAATCTGCTGGGCTTCCGGTTTCTCCGCCTTGATCTTGACGTTGGTACCCCGCTGGGTAACCGTAGCCTGAGGATAGGCGGCACGGATCAGGTTCAGCTTCTTGTTGTTCTCGCCAAGAAGCTCTACGGGGTCGACCCCGTTAATGGACATTACAATTTCGCTCAAACGTATAAGTTTTGGCCGTGAGGAAAGGTCACGGCAACTGGCTTATTAAACTGAAATTGTAAGGTCAAAGTTTCAGGAACGCGTCAGGTGCGCACCCTGAAACGTAACGCCCTCAGTCCGTTAACCGATTGCAGGGGGTCCAGCACTAGGTACTCGATTTCGCCATCGATGTAGCCCGCCTGGTGGAGGTAGCGGAGGTAGTCGTCGTACTCCTCCCGGTCGCGATCCTGGAGGTAAACGATGCTCACCATCCCCGGCTGGGTGAGCCGTTCGCTGCCCTGGTGGATGGTGGCCTTGTCGATCCGCTTTTTGAGGATTTCGTAGCGGACGTTGTAGTCGCCATCCACGTCGAACCGCTTTTCGTCCATGCGGAAGCGGATGTTCAACGGGGAGGTATAGGCGAACACCAGTTGGGCGGTCCGCAGGGGCATGGGCAGGGTAGCGCTGTGTTCCGCCACCCGGCGGGTCAGGTCGCAGAGGTCGACCAGCTGGCTGAGGCGCAGGTTCTTCAGGTGGATGTTGGAGAACTTTTGCCGCTTGAGCAGGCTCTGGCCGGCGTAGATTTCGTATTCCACCCCGTCGGTCTTGTATTTCTCGAAGTAGTGGGGCAGGATGCGCTGGGCGGCCTGGTTGCGCTCGGTCAGGAAATCGCTGATGAGGCGGTTCAGGCTGTGCACGCTCTGCTCGTAGTCGCGGCGCACGCGGTAGAACAGGCCCAGGTCGGGGCTCAGCTGGTCCTCGTATTGCTGGTAAAGGTCGCGGAGCTCCGGCAGTTGTTGGCCCAGCTGGCGCACCAGCGGGGTGAGTTGCTTCTGGATGAAGTCGCCGATCCGGATCTCGTGGCTGTTGTCGAAGTCACCAAGGGTGGTCGCCAGGTGGGTGTCTAGCGTCATGATCACCTGGTCGATGATGGGGAAAACCGCAAGATCCAGGGCCCGCACCAGGAACAGCCGCCCGGCCCGCAGGTTATCGATCAGATCCTGATAGATGGCGGCGTTGCGCAGGTTGCTGCTGCCCACGATGTCCGCCTGCCCGTACAGGGGGAATACTTTTTTGAAGCGGATCTCCTCGTTGATCTGGGGCAGCCCCTCTTCCTGCCGCTTGAGGATGTTAAAGGCCGCCTCGGTAAAGCGCCACTCCACGGTGGGGTGGAGGCTGGTGAACTGCTCGCGCATGATCACCTCGATGAGGTTATCGATGTACTCCCGGCTGCGCTCCACGGCCGTACGGAACAGTCCGCGGATTTCCTCAAACTTCCGTTCCATGAAGGCATTGAGGGCGTAGGGCACCGGACTGGCCAGTTCCACCAGCCCGATCACGTTCTTTTCCTGGCTCAGCAGGGGGGCCAGCAGCATGCTGCGGTAGCCCAGGTCGATGAGTTTGTCTTCGAGAAAGGTAGTAGTGGGCAGGTCACGCAGGTCCTGGATGACCATCATTTCCCCGGAGCGAAAGACCTGGTCGTAGATGCTGCCCGCGTAGTTTCGGTCGGTGAGGCGGTCCACCTCATCCGAGAGCAGGTTGTACCGGATGCGGTATTCGTGGTCGATGGCGCGTTCGATGGGGTAGTCCACGGCCGTAAGCCCCAATTGCAGGTGGGGGCGCTGAAAGTGCAGCCGCACCAGGTTCGCCAGTTCCTTCACCCGCTCCACGTCCAGCACCGCATCGCGGCTGATCAGGCGGTGCTTGAGGCGGCTCAGGCTTTCCTCCTCCGTGACTTCGTAAAGGTGGGCCAGGGAAAAGCCCTGGAAACTGAATCGATCCGGGGGCAGCATTTTCAACCAGAGGTCGGTATCGTGGAGGTTGTTGAGCAGGCGCCGGATGTCGGCCTCGCTAAGGTCGGGAAGCTCCCCCTCCACGACAACTTCGGCGTAATCCTCATTGAGCAGGGGCTTATAAAAGCGTTTGAGGCCGGTAGCCGGGTCGGGCACGGTGAGCATGACGTGTACGTTTATGTCCACGTCCACCCCGTAACACTGCTGCAGAATGATGCAGCCAATGGTGATGAGGTGCTTCTGGAGGACCTCTCCGGCCTTTTCGCTGAAGGTGTAGCAGACGTCCTGCTTACCCATCATCCGGAGCAGGGATTGGCTGGTCAGCAGGGGCTCAAAATGAAAGGGAAGGCAAACCTTGAAGAGCTGGGACGACCGGTCGACGGGGGAGGTGACGAACAGCATCAGCAGGTCCACGATTTCGCGGTGCTGGTCGAGGAGGGTGAGGTCGCGTATGGGGCCGCGCAGCTGCGGGGTGTCTTCCAGCCGCTCGAGGATGGCGTTGGCCAGGAAGCGGGTGCCCGAATCGCCGGTCTCTTTGAGCCGTACGATTTCCCGGATCAGCACCTCGAAGGAGAGGATGCTGGTGTAGGGCACCGCGAGGGGATCAAAGGGGGATACCCCCTGGGGGGTATCCCGGTATTGTCGCGGTACCCCCGCCCCCTGATTCCGCTCGTTGACTACGATTTCCACATCCATAGATAACAAACGCTCCGGCGGGGGGGGAGGGTTGGCTTCAGGCGCGAATCGCCTTGATACCAGGCAGTTCCTTGCCTTCCAGCAGTTCAAGCATGGCGCCGCCGCCGGTGGAGACGAAGCTCACCTGATCGGCCAGGCCGGCCTGGTTGATGGCCGATACCGAGTCGCCACCACCGATGAGGCTGTAGGCGCCGTTGTTCTTCGTCGCGTCGGCTACGGCTTCGGCGATGGCGTTGGTGCCCTTGGCGAAGTTCTTCATCTCGAAGACGCCCATGGGGCCGTTCCAGAGGATGGATTTGCTGCGGGCGATCACCTCCTTGAACAGTTCCACGGATTTGGGACCGATGTCGAGGCCCTGCCACTCGTCGCCGATCTCGCCAGCGGCCACCACGTCGGAGGGGGTTTCGTTGCTGAATTCCTTGCCGACCACCGTATCCACGGGCAGGTAGATCCTGGTTCCTTTCTCCTCGGCCTTCTTGAGCAGGGCCAGGGCGTTATCGGTTTTGTTGCGCTCCACGAGGGAGTTGCCCACCTTGCCGCC
The DNA here is from genome assembly GCF_002631205.1 of Neolewinella marina. Classification (GTDB taxonomy): domain Bacteria; phylum Bacteroidota; class Bacteroidia; order Chitinophagales; family Saprospiraceae; genus Neolewinella; species Neolewinella marina. The sequence continues at coordinate 47,214 of NZ_PDLO01000012.1, read as the reverse complement.
CTGGGCCAGGCTGAAGGTGTAGGCCATGGCGCCACCGATGATGATGTTGTCGGCGAAGTCGAGCAGCTTCTCCAGGAGCAGGATCTTGTCGCTCACCTTGGCGCCGCCCACGATGGCGGTCACCGGGCGGGCGGGGTTGTTCAGCAGCCGGTCGGCGCCGTCGAGTTCGGCTCCCATGAGGAAGCCGAAGCTTTTCTTGTCGGCGGGGAAGAACTTCGCTACCGTAGCCGTAGAGGCGTGCTCGCGGTGGGCGGTGCCGAAGGCATCGTTCACGTAGATGTCGGCCAGCTCGGCCATGGCCTTGGCCAGGTCCTGGTCGCCCTTTTCCTCACCGGCGTAGAAGCGGGTGTTTTCCAGCAGCAGTACCTGTCCGGACTCCAGCTGCTGCACGGCGGCCTTTGCCTGCTCGCCGATGGTGTCCTCCACGAACTGCACCTGGCAGCCCACGTGGTCCTCCAGGGTGGTGATCACCGGGGCCAGGGTGAAGGCTTCCTTGTCCACCGTGCCGTCCTCCAGCTTTTCCTGCTGGGGGCGTCCGAGGTGGGACATGAGTACGACGGCGGCACCGTGCTCGAGCAGGTAGCGGATGGTGGGGGCGGCCTTCTCGATGCGGGTGGCGTCGGTGACTTGTCCGTCCTCGTCGACGGGTACGTTGAAGTCGACCCGGACCAATACGGTCTTGTCCTTTACATCTAGATCTTCGAGTTTCATAGCGGAGGGTGCTTATCAGAAAGTAAAAAGGGGCGCGCCGGACCGGCGCGCCCCCCATGGGTTGATTGTGTTACAGGCTGGCGATGCGCTCGCAAAGGTCGGCGAGGCGGGCGCTGTAGCCGGCTTCGTTGTCGTACCAGGCGACCACCTTTACCAGGCTGCCACTGACGATGGTCTGGTCCTTGTCGTAGAGGCTGCTGTACTTGCTGCCCACGATGTCGCTGCTCACGTAGGGGGCGTCGACGTAGGCCAGGATGCCCTTCAGGTCACCCTCGGCGGCCTGCTTGAAGGCGTTGTCTACCTCCTCCAGGGTCACGTCGCGCTTGACGATGGCCGTCAGGTCGGTCAGCGAGCCGGTGGGGACGGGTACGCGCATGGCACCACCATCGAGCTTGCCGTTGAGGTGGGGCAGTACCAGACCTACGGCCTTGGCGGCACCGGTAGTGGTAGGTACGATGTTGATGGCGGCGGCGCGGGCGCGGCGCAGGTCCTTGTGGGGGCCGTCCTGGATGTTCTGGTCCGAGGTGTAGGCGTGTACCGTGGTGATGAAGCCCTTCTCAACGCCGAAGGCGTCGTCCAGTACCTTCACCATGGGGGCCAGACAGTTGGTGGTACAGCTGGCGTTGCTGTAAATCTTGGTTTCGGCATCGATCACGTCGTCGTTGACGCCGAGGACTACGGTGGCTACGTCGCCCTTGGCGGGAGCCGAGATGAGCACCTTCTTGGCGCCGGCCTGCAGGTGCTGGCTCGCGCTGTCCTTGTCTACGAAGCGGCCGGTGCACTCCAGCACTACGTCCACGCCCAGATCGCCCCAGGGCAGTTTGCTTGGATCGCGCTGGCTCAGGGCATCGATCTTCTTGCCGTCGATGTAGATGTAATCATCGTCGGAAGTTACCTCACCGGGGTAGTTGCCCTGTACGCTGTCGTACTTGAAGAGGTGGGCCAGGGTGGCGTTGTCGGTCAGGTCGTTGATGGCTACTACGTCCAGTCCCTTTTCCAGGAGGTTACGCAGCGTGATACGTCCGATGCGGCCGAAGCCGTTAATTGCAATCTTTGCCATAGGTGGGAAGTGATTTTGTCTGTTGTTGGGTTTCCCCGCCGGTTTCGGGGCGGCGAAAGCGCAGGTGCCGTGGCGGGTGAATACGGCGCCTACATAAAGGTTTGCCCGCCGGAATGTTCAAAGGTAAGACACTTAGTGTAAATTGTACATTTAGTCTGTGTCCTTTCTTCGCCCAGGCTGACGAGGCGCCAAAGGTAAAAGCCAGCCACCCAATCCCGTAGGAATTTCCCGACGAACTTTGCACCCGCGGCCGCGCCCGAGAGTGGTGGTCATGCGGTGGTGCTCAATGGGAATGCCCTCAATCAGCCCCCCTGACCGGCACGGCGGGCACCGGAAAGGGCCGCACCACCTCCCGCTTTCCGAAGGAATACGTCAGCGTAAGGTTCCACAGGAAGCTCCTACTGCCGTCAATCTCAGTGCGAATGACCTTGTTGACCAGGGAGGAGAGTGACAGCGGGCTACCCGGCCGGCGAACCGTAAACGACGAAGTGGCGTAGAACCCCCGGTCGCCGTACAGTTTCAGGTAGTAGACCTGGGGCACCACGGTAAGCCGGTACTTCCCGGCCAGGGGGATGTCGGAAACCACCGTATTCAGGGTGACGAACCGGGTAAGCTGGTTATTCCCCACATCGAATCCCCGGGCGAATAACATATATGATCCTACGCTGATCCTGTTGGTCAGGGCATAGGAGGGACTGAGCTCACCAACCAGGTAGCGCTCGGTCAGGATGACGTCGCGCGGATTCCGGTTGCCGGGCCAGCGGGCGCTGATGTAGTTCAGGCCCAGGTGGGTGCCGAGGCCCATTCGGAAACGGCCGGCTTCCGGCAGGCGGTACCGCAACCAGAACAGGGCGTACCAGGGCTTGCCCTCCCAGGAAAAGGTGAATTCCGGTTCCAGGCTGAAGCGGCCCCGGGTGAGCGAAAGGTTGAAGATGGCCGCCGGTTGTTCCAGCGAAAAGCTCGGAATGAGGGAAATTCCGTTGTGGGTGACCCCCGCCGAGCCCGCTACCGTACCGACCTGCACGGTACTGTCGGCAGTCTGACTGTATACCGGAGAAATCAGGCCCAAGAGGCAAAACACTAGTAGTGATATTTTCTGAAGCATGAAAGCAGTTGATCGGATCGCAGCCGGCAGGGCGACAGCCTTCAAGCGGGCTTTTATTAGTTAAAGGATGGCAGACAGCAGTGTCTGGCTCACTGGCCTCGTTCAAGCCGTACGGCCACGGACCCCGCCCCGAGTGCGGCCTTGAGACCGGATACATTCCCGATCCGGCCGAGCTTCGTGTATCGGTATGAGGTAGGGAATGTCTCGTAAAAGATCACCAGGGTAGTGCTGCCGTAAAGCATGACGTCGCCGGCCTGAATTTCGCCCGGCTTGTAAGGGGAAGTGGGCAGGGCGCGGGGCAATTCCGCGTACTTTTCATTGGCGTGCAGGTCCTCCATTTCGAGCGTCAGGGGAAGTAGCGAAAGCAGTTCGGTGGTGGAGGCCGATTCCGTAAGGAGGACCTCGAAGGTATCCTGGCCGATGTGGAGGGTCCTGTTGGCTTGGCTGAGTTGCGGATCGGTGTCATCCGACAGGGAGTTTCCGGTGGGTTGAGCACAGGCAGGGCCCCCGAATACCAGCCAGCCGCTCAGGAGGACAAATGCCGGAGACAATAGGGGCAGTGATTTAGCAAACATTGGTCGCAGGGTGTTTGCCGGTGCCGGGCGGGTGACCCAGGAACCAGCGGATTACTTATCCGCAAAAGTAGGTTTACCCCCTCCCTGCTCACTTATGCTCTCCAAAGGAATACCTATAATATTCAAAGCAGCGACTTGCGCACGGCCCGGGGCGACTGGCCGGTAAGCTTTTTGAAGAAATTGCTGAAGTAAGTGGGGTAGTCGAAGCCCAGGGCGTAGCCAATCGCGCTGATGTTCCAGTCGGTGTGCTCCAGCAGTGCCCGCGCTTCGGCGACGATCCGGTCGGAAATGTGGGCGGAAGTGGTCTTGCCGGTTACGGACTTTACCGAGCTGTTCAGGTGATTGACGTGTACCGACAGTTGGTGGGCGTAGTCCTGCGGGCTTTTCAATTCCAGTGGCCGGTCGGGGGTTTCCACCGGAAACTGCCGTTCGAGGAGTTCCAGGAAAACCGCCGTCAGCCGCGACGCCGCATTGCCAACCGGATCGGCGGGGTTGGCCACGGGGTGCAACTTCAGTGCCTCATGAACAATCAGCTGGATGTAGTTTCTGATCAGCTCGTCCTTGTAGGGATAGTCGGTTTCCTGTTCATCGATCATTTTCTGAAAGATGGCCGCCAGGAAATCACACCGCCCGGGATCGATGGTGAGTACCGGGGTGCCGCCGAGCCGGAAGAGGGGGGATTGCAGTACGGCCTCCGAACGTTCCGACAATTGCAGGAAACGCTCCGAAAAAAGACAGGTATACCCGGTGTAGGTCCGGGATCTAGTTTCCCAGGAATAGGGAATGTGGGGGTTGCCGAAAAAGAGCACCGTGCCTTTCTGCTCAAAACTGCGGCTGGCGTAGTGAATGAAACTACGGCCGGTGGTCAGGCAGATCTTGTAAAAGTCCTTCCTGCTGTACACGCGGGTGGCCGCTCCGTCCTCCTCGATCCGGAACGCCTTGAATCCGCGCAACTTGAGTTCGGAATTGAAGGCCGAAACCGATCGGGCAGTCGGGGTGCTCATGCCTTCAAAGATAAGGTAATCAAATGATGCACGGCGGGGATGGTCAGGCCTGCTACTCCGCCCAGATACCGGTTTCCAGGGTCCAGTCGTAATCCTTGTACTCCCGGCGGATGTTTTTGCGGGTGGGTTCCACGACACCGTAGTTCACCAGGAAGTCGTCGACGCCGTCGTGGTCGCGGAAATCCCCCCGGAACCAGGAGAAGAGGGGAGAGGTGACGAGCACTGGTTCCCCGTCCTCCTCGCGGATCGCCGAGTGGGTGGCCAGGTAGCTGCGCACGCGTGTGTTGATCTGCTCATCGAAGGTGTCGGGGGCGTAGATGGCTACCGGCGGACAGTCGCTGGCCCCGCAGTTGAGGGCGAAGTGGATACGGGAATCGCCGCCCCGGATGCGGAAGGTGCGTTCGAACTTGCTGGGGAAGAACTGGGGGATGAAGCCCAGCCCAAAACGGTTCTCCCCGCCGCGGATGATGCCGTGCTCGATCTCGTTCGGGCTCAGCGGCTGACCGGCCACCGTAAACCGGGGGGTGTCGAAGAAGTCGGCACGGTCGTCGTAGAGCTCCGGATTCCTGGTGAGCAGGTACTGCACCATGCCGTTGTAGACGTTGATCCAGAAGGCCAGCTGCTCGTTGCGGGAATCGAGGGCGGCGGAAAGTTTGCCGGGGTCATAGGCGGCGAGCTGATCGACGATGTCCGTAACCTCACGCCCGTCCCGCAGGCCCTCCAGGAATTGTTGGCTCAGCGCATTGGGGGAGGGCTGAAGCTCCCCGCCGGCGAATCCGGCCGGGGCCTGGTAACGACCACAGGCCAGCAGCAGAAGGGGGAGGAGATAGAAAATTCGGGACATGGTGGTCGGTTTGATTACCACCAACAGTTACGCAGGTATTTGGCTCAGGGATTTATGACGAAATGGAATACAACGGACGGTTCACTCCCCGAACTCCAGCCGCGCATCGAAGAAGGGGAGCATATCGGTGGGGACCCGCCCGTCGCGGGTGAAGATGCCGCTGGTGTGGGTGCCGATGTATTCTTCCGCCTGGTGGGCGATGCCCACATTCTCGAGCCGCTGGCTGAACATCTCGCACTGCCGCACGAAGCGGTCCCCGGCGTTGCGGCCCCAGTCAAGGGCGATGCCCGACAGCGAGCGCAGGGCCGGCAGGTGGTCCTCTATCAGGTGGAGGGGCATCTCGTCGTACCACTTATCGAGGATTTCGGGGTGGACCACCAGGCTGTCGCCTACGTATTCAAAGGGCAGGTCCACGTAGAAGGGCGGCTTGTCGGGATTCGGCGACCAGGCCCGCCCAAAGGCCACGATCACCTTCGGGAAGTAGGCGTCCATCAGCGTTTCCATATCCTTGATGCCGGCCAGTTCCTGAAAGGTGTAGCTGTTGGGGCCGTATTCGCCCACCACCGTCAGTCCCCCGGGGCTCAGGGCATAGACGCTGCTGAAGGTCTCGGGGTGGCGCATGGCCAGTTTCAGGGCCCCGTAGCCCCCCATGCTGTGGCCAGTGATGCCGCGGCTCGCGCGGCGGGGGAGGGTGCGGTAATTTTCGTCGGCGTAGCGGACCAGGTCGATGGCCACGAAGTCCTCCCAGTCGCCGAACAGCTCGGAATTGCTGTAGAAGCTGCCGTCGATCCGGGTGCGGTTGTCGGCCACCACCAGAATGAACGGCCGCACCCGGCGGTGGGCGATGGCGTAGTCGAGGGCGTCCACCATTTCCGCCGTAAGGGTATGGTCGTTCAGGAAACCGTGGAGGTAATAGATCACCGGGTAGCGCCCGCTTCCCTCGGCGTAGCCCGGGGGCAGGTACACGGAAACGGCCCGGGTGGGATTTTCGCCGTAGTCGTTTTCCAGTCGTTCGGAGTAGAGGGAGTCCACTACCACCCGGCCCTGCGGCCAGGACTGGGCGGTCAGCAGGGTGGGCAGGAGGAGCCACAGGATGAGGAGGAAGCCTTGGTACATGACGACGATTTCCGGCAAGGTAAGCAGGCGGCACCGCCCCATTCCCCGGCACCCGCGTCCGCGCCCGGAAACGAAACGGGTGGATTACCTTGTAGCGTTCCGAATGTCCCCTCCTATGCTCCGATTCCTTACCGGCCTCACCCTGCTGCTCATGCTCTCCTCCGTCCTTTCCGCCCAGCGGGAGCCCCTCCGCGTGGGGATTGCCGGCCTGACCCACACCCACGTCCACGGCATCTTCAACAGCGAAGGCCGGGGCGACATCGAGATCGTCGGCATCGCTGAACCCAACCGGGCACTGGCCCAGCGCTACGCCGAGCAGTACGGCTTCCCGATGGAGATGGTGTACGACGACCTCGAAAGCTTGATCGAGGCCCGCAAACCTGAGGCGGTAACGGCCTTCAACTCCATCTACGAGCACCTGGCGGTGGTGGAAGCTTGCGCGCCGCGCGGGATCCACGTAATGGTCGAAAAGCCCCTGGCGGTGAGCCTCGACCACGCCCGTCGGATGCAGGCCCTCGCCGAAACCCACGGCATCCACCTGCTGACCAACTACGAAACGACCTGGTACCCCACCAACCACCGGGCCTACGCCATGGTGCAGGACAGCCTGGTGGGCGAGATCCGCAAGGTGGTCATCCGCGACGGCCACCGCGGACCGAAGAAAATCGGCGTCGACCCGGAATTCCTGGAGTGGCTCACCGATCCGGTGCTGAACGGCGGAGGGGCCATCATCGACTTCGGCTGCTACGGCGCCAACCTCATGACCTGGCTGATGGAGGGCCGCCGCCCCGAGACGGTCACCGCCGTCACCCAGCAACTGCAGCCGCAGAACAACCCGAAGGTAGACGACGAAGCCCTCATCATCCTCACCTACTCGAACGCGGTGGCCGTGATCCAGGCCTCCTGGAACTGGACCATCGGCCGCAAGGACATGGAAATATACGGCCTCGACGGGGTCATCTACGCCGACAACCGCAGCGACCTGCGGCTGCGCATCCCCGAAGGCTACGACGGCTTCGAGGAAAAGTCCATGACCCTGGAGGATCGCCCCGCCCCCTACGATGACGCCTTCTCCTACCTGGCCGCGGTGATCGCCGGGGAAGTGGAGGTGGAACCGGCGGACCTGTCCGCCCTGGAGAACAACCTGACCGTGGTGGAAATACTGGACGCGGCGGTGCGTAGTGCGCAGACTGGGGAGACGGTGCGGCTGGAGTAGGGGCGGGGTGCGCGGCCGGAGGCCGCATTTTGCTGGCGCCCCGATGGCTGTCGGGGAGGCCGCTTTGTACTGCGCGGCCGGAAGCAGCTTTGTACATTAGGCGGTAAATAACCGATCATGCCGAACAACCGCCGAGACTTCATCAAGAATGCCGCCCTCCTGCCCGCCGCCCTGGCGGGGAGTGCCGCCCTGCCGCACCCCGCCGCCATGCCCGCCAACCCGCCCGATCAGCTCACCGTCCTCTTCCAGGGCGACTCCATCACCGACGCCGGCCGCGACCGCGAACGGCAGGAAGCCAACGACTACGGCAAAATGGGGGTAGGCTACTCCCTACTGGCCTCCGCCATGCTGGTGGGCCGCTACCCGGAAACGGAGCTGACCTACTACAACCGCGGCATCAGCGGCAACAAGGTCTACCAGCTCGACGAACGGTGGGAGGAAGATGCCTTGGCCCTTCAGCCCGACGTCGTCAGCATCCTCATCGGCGTGAACGATTTCTGGCACATGCTCAACGGGAAATACAACGGCACCGTCGAGGTATACCACAACGACTTCACCGACCTGCTGAAGCGGACCCGTGAGGCCCTTCCGAAGGTGAAGTTCATCATCGGTGAGCCGTTCATCATCCGCGGCGGCAAGGCCGTTACGGACGCGCGCTGGAAACAGGAGTTCCCCGCCTACCAGGCCGCCGCCCGGGAGGTCGCCGACGCCTTCGATGCCGCCTGGATCCCCTACCAGCGGGTATTCGACGAGGCCCTCGAAGACGCCCCCGCCGCCCACTGGAGCCACGACGGAGTGCACCCCAGCCTCGCCGGCAGCTACATCATGGCGGAAGCCTGGATGAAGGCGTTCAAGAAACTCTGGTAGGGGGGAGCGGTAACCCAGACGCTCAGAGGTGCTGTGCACACTCCGAGGTCCTGGTGCTGGCCGTAAAATTTGGTGCGTAGGACCTCGGTGTGTCGCCCTGCGCAGCGAGCGACTCGGGAGTGTCCGCTTGTTGCTGGTAGCCCGGACGCTCAGAGGTGCTGTGCACACTCCGAGGTCCTGGAGTTGGCCGTAAAATTTGGTGCGAGGGACCTCGGAGTGTCGCCCTGCGCAGCGGGTGACCTCAGATTGTCCGGTAAATCACCACGGGGGGGCTTCTCTTTATACCTCCGCAACTCAGTGGTTCCAATGCTACTCGGCCCGGAGGGCCTCGACCTGGGAAAGTTCCTGAGCGATCACCCGGTAAAGTAGAGGTAAGCCACCAGGATCAGCACGATCACGAGTACGGAGAAGATGATGTCGATCGTCCGGACGCTGGACCGGGTTTCCGCCCGTTGTTCTGCCGATACGGTTGATACCGTCAGTCCGTCCACCTTAACTGCGGGCGGGGGGGCGGTAGCGTAACTCACGGCGACCATGGTGATGGCCGAAACCAGGAAGATCAACAGGCTGTAGTACTGGAAGAACATGTTGTTCATGATCCAGAAGAAGCTGCCTTCGGCGTAGGCGAAGCCCTCGTTGAGCATGACGGGGGTATCGATCATCAGCCGAAACAGGCCGAGGGCAAAGCCCACTAGCATGGCCGCCAGGGCGCCGTTGGCGTTGAGCCGCTGGTTGAACACCCCGAAGAAGAAAACCACGAAGATCGGTGGGGCCAGGTAGCCCTGCACGCTCTGGAGGTAGTCGTAGAGCCCGCGGCTGCCCTGGATCACCGGGATCCACAGCAGGCCGATCACCACCATCACGGCGGTGGCGATGCGGCCAACCCGCACCAGCTGGGCCTCGCTTACGTTGGGCCGGAACTTGGAATATAGGTCCATGGTAAACAGGGTGGACGAGGCGTTGAACACCCCGGCCAGTGAAGACATCAGCGCGGCCAGCAGGCCGGCCACCACCAGTCCCCGGATGCCCGCGGGCAGCACCTTGGCTACCAGCATGGGAAAGACCTGTTGGGCGTTGGCATTGATGATGTTGCCGTCGGCGTCGAGCAGGTTTTCGGCCAGCTGTGGCATTTTGCCGCTGGCCGCGAGGGCAAAGGTGATGATGCCGGGAATGATGAAGATGAAGACCGGTAGCAATTTGAAAAATGCCGCGGCGATGGTGCCACGGCGCGCTTCCGTGAGGTTCGCGGCTCCGAGCATCCGCTGGACGATATACTGGTCCGTACACCAGTACCACAGGCCGATGATGGGGGCGCAGAACAGCATGCCCACCCAGGGGTAGTTGGTATTGAAGTACCACGCCATCCGGGTCTCGGTCTTGACGGGTGCCCAGGTACCCTCTACACCTTCGGGGACCAGGGGTTTCCAGAGGTTGAACATTTCGGAGCCGGCAATGCGCTTCAGCTCTTCCCAGCCTCCGATGGCGTCCAGGCCGTACACCGTTACCGTGACCGCGCCAAATATGAGGATGACCGTCTGGATGGCTTCCGTGTAGGCCACCGCCTTCAGTCCGCCGAGGATGGTATAGGCACCGGTGAGAAGGATCATCAGGATAGATCCTACCCAGAAACTGTCAAGACCCATGAAGTTAACGTCAGGCAACAGCACGCCGAAGACGATTCCCCCGGCGAAGATCCCTACGGCCACCTTGGTCAGCACGTAGGCGATCAGGGAAATGATCGACAGTACCCAGCGGGAGGCCGGACTGAAGCGCTTCTCCAGGAATTCCGGCATGGTATAGATCTTGGACCGCATATAAAAGGGTGCCAGGACCCAGCCCAAAACCAGCAGGCACCAGGCGTGTAGTTCGTAGTGGGCCATGGCTACACCATCCGTTGCCCCGGACCCGGCCAGCCCGACGATGTGCTCCGAGCCAATGTTGGAGGCGAAAATGGAGGAACCGATCACGAACCACCCGAGGTTGCGCCCGGCCAGGAAGTAATCGTCGGAGGTATTGTTCTTCTGCCGGATCACCCACCAGGCAATGCCGAGAATCAGGACGAAGTAGAGGAGGATGATTACCCAGTCAAGGGTAGCTAGTACGGACATCGCGATCAGATATTACTTGGTGGAAAACTGGTAGGTGGTCGTGGTGGCGTAGGCCTCCCCGGGGCGCAGGACCACGGAGGGGAATCCGTCCTGGTTGGGAGAATCCGGGAAGTGCTGCGTTTCCAGACAGAGACCGGTCCGATGACCGTAGGTCCCGCCGCCGGGAGCGGGCAGGGTGCCGTCCAGGAAGTTGCCGCTGTAGAACTGCAGGCCGGGCTCATCGGTAAATACTTCCACCCGACGGCCGCTGCCGGGGTGGTGGAGGGTGGCCACGGGAGCCTCCCCACCGGGGGCGTCCAGCACCCAGCAGTGGTCGTAGCCCTTGCCCCGCCGCAGTTGCTCGTGCTCCTGCCCAATTTCTTTCCCGATCGCTTTAGGCTCGGTAAAGTCGAACGGAGTACCCGCCACCTCCTCCAGCTCACCGGTGGGGATCAGGGTGGGGTCGACCGGCAGGTACCGCTCGGCGTCGATGGACAGCACGTGGTCGAGGATGTCGCGGGAGGGGTCGGCCGACAGGTTGAAGTACGTATGCTGCGTCAGGTTAACGATCGTGGGCCGGTCGGTGGTGGCTTCGTAGGCTACCTCCAGGCGGTTGTCCTCACCCAGGGTGTAGGTCACGGTGGTGGACAGGTTGCCCGGGTAGCCCCCCGCGCCATCCGGGCTCAGGTGGGTGAGGCGCAGTCCGGGGTCGGTCGCCGAAGGTAGTTCAGTGGCCTCCCATACCACCTTGTCGAAACCGGTCACCCCCCCGTGGAGGTGATTGGGCCCGTCGTTGGTTTCCAGTTGGTAGGTCTCCCCGTCAAGTTGGAAGTTGCCTCCGGCGATCCGGTTGCCGTAGCGCCCGATGAGGGCACCGAAGTACGGATTGCTGGCCTCGTACTGCCCGAGGCTGTCGTAGCCCAGCACCACGTTTTCGAATTTCCCTTCGCGATCCGGGGCGGTCAGCGCGGTAATGATTCCTCCGTAGGTGATGATGGTGACTTCCATCCCGGCGGCATTGCGGAGGGTGTAGCTTTCTACCGGCTCTCCCGCCGTGGTGGTGCCGTAGTCTGCGCGGACAATGGAGGCGGCAGCGGGTGCCGCCTCGGGAACCGGTGCCGCTTGGTCGCCGCACCCAGGCGTAAGGATGAGGAGCAGGAAAAGACCGGCAAACGTGGGGACGTAGCCGCTGAAGTTGGTGTGCATGATACTTGTTTTAGGAAGGTCAGTAGCCGTGCTGGAACAGGTGATAGTAGGCCTCGTTGGCGTTGAGGTGGTCCTTGAATTCGCGGACGCGGGTGCGGTCGTCGATGACTGCCAGTTCGATGCCGGCGATGTCCGCCAGGTCTTCGAGGTACTCGGTAGTCAGGGCCTGGGTGTATACCGTATGGTGGGCACCGCCCGCCAGGATCCAGGCGGTAGCGGCCACGTCCAGATTGGGTTGGGGGTCCCAGAGGACGCGGGCCACTGGAAGGTTCGGCAGGGCTTCGGTCGGTTTTACGCTTTCCACCTCGTTCACCAGCAGGCGGAAGCGGTTGCCCATGTCGATCAGGGAGGCGTTCAGGGCCTTGCCCGCCCTCCCGTCGAAGACCAGGCGTACGGGGTCGCTCTTGCCCCCGATGCCGAGGGGGTGGATCTCGCAGGAGGGTTTGCCCGCTGCGATAGAGGGGCAAATCTCCAGCATGTGGGAGCCCAGTACGTAAGACCGCTCCGGGGTAAAGTGGTAGGTGTAGTCTTCCATGAAGGAGGTGCCGCCGTCCAGTCCTTCGGCCATCACCTTCATGCAGCGCAGCAGGGCGGCGGTCTTCCAGTCGCCCTCGGCCCCGAAGCCGTAGCCCTGCTGCATCAGCCGCTGAACGGCCAGGCCGGGCAGCTGGGTGAACTCGCCCAGGTTCTCGAAGGTATCGGTGAAGGCCCCGAAACCGCCCGCCTCCAGGAAGGACTTCAGGGTCAGCTCGATACGGGCGGCTTCCAGCAGGGATTCCCGTTGCTGCCCCCCCGCCCGCAGGGCATCCGTGAGGCGGTAAGTCGCTTCGTATTCCTCTACGAGCTGTTGGACGGCGGATTCGGTCGCGGCGGACCGGTGGGCCAGCACGTCCGATACGGCGTATCCGTTCACGCTGAACCCGAAGCGCATTTCGGCGGAAACCTTGTTGCCCTCGGTGACGGCCACCTGCCGCATATTATCTCCAATGCGCGCCACCCGCAACCGCTGAAGCTCTGCCCAACCGCGGGCGACCCGGGCCCATACGTTCAGCTTCTGGAGAATAACTGGGCTTTGCCAGTGGCCAACGATCACCTTGCGCTTCTTGCGCATACGCGACATCATGAAACCGAACTCCCGGTCGCCGTGGGCCGACTGGTTCAGGTTCATGAAGTCCATATCGATGGTTCCCCAGGGAATCTCGGCGTTGAACTGGGTGTGAAGGTGGCAGAGGGGCCTGGTCAGGACGGTAAGGCCACGGATCCACATCTTGGCCGGGGAGAAGGTGTGCATCCACACCACCACTCCGATGCAGTCGGCGTCGGTATTGGCGCGTTGGCAGACGCTCAGGATCTCGTCCGGGGTGGTCACCACCGGCTGGGCGACCAGCTTGACGGGCAGGCTTCCCTGCTCGTTGATGCCCGCCACTACGGTGGCGGAGTTGCGGGCGACCTGCGCAAGGGTTTCGGCACCGTAGAGGTGTTGGCTGCCGGTGATGAACCAGAGCGTTTGATTATTCTTCAGCATAATTTCTTGGTGGGGTTATTGGCCGTAGTAGGCGGATTTGCCGTGTTTTCTTTCGTAGTGCTTGCGGATGAGGGCCTCCTTGAGTCGCGGCGCCCCGGGGTTAATCTGGCGGGTGAGGAAGGCCATGCGGGCCACCTCTTCCAGCACCTTGCTGTGGTAGACTGCCTTGGCGGCGCTGTCGCCCCAGGTGAAGGGGCCGTGGTTGCCGAGCAGTACCATGGGCACCTCCCCGTAGTCGAGTCCCCGTTCCCGGAAGCAGTCGGTGATCTGCCGGCCCGTGTTGTGCTCGTAGTTGCCACTGATGAGTTCGTCGCTCATCGGCGGAGCACAGGGCACGTCCTCGGTCAGGTGGTCGGCGTGGGTGGTCCCCAGGATGGGGATGTCCATCTGGGCCTGGGCCCAGGATACGGAGTAGGTGGCGTGGGTGTGGGCGATGCCGCCAATGCCTTCCCAGCTGCGGTAGAGCCAGGCGTGGGTCTTGGTATCCGAAGAGGGGCGCAGTTTGCCTTCCACCACCTGGTTGTCGAAGTCCACGATGACGATGTCTTCCGGCCGCAGGGCGTCGTAGGCTACCCCGCTGGGTTTGATGGCGAAGGTGCCGCGGTCGCGGTCCACCGCGCTGACGTTGCCGAAGGTATAGATCACCAGCCCGAGGGTGTTGAGCTCGAGGTTGGCTTCGTAGCAGGCGCGTTTCAGTTCTTTGTAGGCCATGGCTTGGGTGGTTTTGGGGTGGGGCGGATCAGGCGGTCTGGGCGACGTGGGTGGCGCTGGTTTGCTCCTCCACGAATTGCCCGAGGGCCTCGTAGCGGCGGAACAGCGGACGCAGTTGCCGCACCTGCTCCGGGTCGGGTTGGTATTCGGCTTCGTAGCGACTGGCCAGCCGGGCGCTGGCGGTGAGGATATCGGGGTAGAGGCCCGCGGCTACGGCGGCGTAAATGGCCGCCCCGAGGGCCGGGGCGTAATCCGAGGTGGCCACCGCGATCGGCCGGTCGAGCACGTTGGCCAGGGTCTGCATGATGTAGGGTGACTTGCGCGCCACCCCGCCGATACCGATCACTTTGTCGATGCGCACGCCTTCCGACTCGAACCGTTCCACGATCTTGCGGGAACCGAAGCAGATGGCGTGTACCAGCGCCTGAAACAGTTCCGGGGCACCGGTGCCCAGAGAGATGTTCATGATGGCGCTCTTCAGCGACTGGTCAGCGTCGGGCGTCCGGCGGCCGTTCACCCAGTCCAGGGCGGTAGGCAGCTGATCGGACAGGGGCAGGGCTGCGGCCCGGTCGCTGAGCGTCCGGATCAGGGCCCCGTCGAGGTCGTCGGCCAGCCGTTGCCGCTGCTCGTCGGAGAGCCAGTCGCTGGCGGGCAGCAGCTCGCGGGTAGGCCAGAGCAGTACCGACTTGAACCACGCCAGTACGTCGCCGAAGGCGGACTGCCCGGCTTCCAGGCCGATCATGCCGGGGATGATGGACCCGTCGACCTGCCCGCAAATGCCCCGCACGGCGTGGCCGTCGAGCACCTCCGGGGAGGCCACCATCATATCACAGGTAGAGGTACCCATCACTCGCACCAGGCAGTTCTCGGTGATGCCCGCCCCGATGGCGCCAGCGTGGGCGTCGAAGGTGCCTACGGCCACCACGGTATCGGTGGTCAGCCCCAGCCGCCCCGCCCATTCCGGACTGAGGTGGCCGGCGGCGGTGTCGCTGGTGTAGGTGTCCCGGTAGAGGCGATCGCGCAGTTCGGCCAGGTGGGGGTGGAGGCGGACCAGGAAGTCGCGGGGCGGCAGGCCGTCCCAGTCTTCGTGCCACATCGCCTTGTGGCCGGCGGCGCAGCGGCTGCGCTTCAGCTCGGCGATATCGGAATGGCCGGTAAGCAGGTGGGTCATCAGGTCGCAGTGCTCCACCCAGGAGTAGGCCCGCTCCCGCACGGCGGCGTCTTCGCGGATCACGTGCAGGATCTTGGCCCAGAACCACTCGGAGGAATAGATCCCCCCCTCGTAGCGGGTGTAATCCTCCCCGCCCCAGGAACGGGCCAGGGCGTTGATCTCCTCGGCCTCGGCCAGGGCGGTGTGGTCCTTCCAGAGGACCATCATGGCATTCGGATTCTCTTCCATCCCCGGTTCAAGGCAGAGGGGGGTGCCGGCCCGGGTGACGGGCACCGGGGAGCTGCCCGTGGTGTCCACGCAGATGCCGCGCACCCGCCGGGGCTCCACGCCGCTGTTGGTGACGACGGCCCGGACGGTGGTTTCCAGTCCCTCGATGTGATCCAGGGGGTGTTGGCGGAACTGGTTGCGCGCCGGATCGCAGTAGCGTCCCGCCTTCCAGCGGGGGTACCAGTAAACTTCGGAGGCCAGTTCCCGGCCGTTGGCGGCATCGATCAGGACGGCCCGTACGGAATCGGAGCCGTAGTCGAGGCCGATGACGTAGTTCTTGTCTTCAGTCATATCACAGTTTCAGTTTGTACACCACGAAGGCGTGGGAAGGTACCTCGACGTCCAGTTGGTTGCGCTGCAGGGCAACGGTGGATTCCGCCGGACTGAGTTTTGTCGGCGCCGTAAATGAATTTACGGCCTCCAGGTCGTCGGATGCCATGGTCAGGACGGTGACGGTGGCACCTGGTTTGGCGCCCTTAATGTTGATGGTCAGCCGCTGGGGGCTGGTACCCGTATTGGCCACCTTGAGGTAGATTTCATTTTTCCCGGCATCCTTGACGGCCGAGGCGTACAGCTCCCGTTGCCCGGTGAGTGGTTGCCCGCCTTCGGTGATGGTGAGCAGGTCGGTACCCGCGTGGTTGGCGTACAGCTTCTGTACGTAGTAATTCGCCGTGCCGTAAGATTCCAGGTTGTTGAACCAGATCATGTCGGGGGTCCACTGCCAGGCATCCGCGTGGGCCATCAGGGGGGCGTAGGAGGTCATCACGACCAGGTCGGCGTTGCGTTCCATGCCGGTCATGTAGGCCGCTTCGGAGAGGGCGGTGTTCCAGTTGTTCTTGTTGTCGGGGCTGGCGATGGCCACGCTCTGGGCGGCGTATTCCCCGGCGAAGATTTTGGGCCCGCTGCGGTCGTAGTTGTCGTAGCGGGTGGCATTTTCCCGGAACCACTCCGGTGAGCGGTAGTAGTGCTCGTCCACGAGCTCCGCGCCGAGCGCCGTGAGCTGCTCCATGCCGTACTCGAAGAACTCTCCATCCGGGAAGGGCCCGCTCCCCGATACGATGACGATGTCCGGATAGGCTTCCTTGATCGCGTCATTGAAGACCTTGTACCGCTCGATGTATTCGGGGCCCCACTGTTCATTGCCCACGCCGATGTACTTCAGGTTGAAGGGTTCCGGGTGGCCCATATCGCGGCGCACCTTGCCCCAGGGAGTGCTTACGTCCCCGTTGGCGAATTCGATCAGGTCCAGGGCGTCCTGTACGTAGGGGTCCAGTTCATCCAGGGGCACGAGTTCCCCGGTGTTGAACTGGCAGGCCATACCGCAGCTCAGGATGGGCAGGGGTTCGGCGCCCATATCCTCGGCCAGCTGGAAGTACTCGAAGAAGCCCAGCCCGAAACTCTGGTAGTAGTCGGGCGTGGGGCGGTGGTTGAACTCGGTGTTCCAGCGGTTCACCAAGTACTCCCGCTCGGCTACGGGGCCGACCGTCTTCTTCCACTGGTAGCGGCGGGCCAGGGTACGGCCTTCCACGATGCAGCCCCCAGGGAAGCGGAGGAAGCCGGGGTCCATGTCGTCGAGCAGTTGAACGAGGTCCTTGCGCAGCCCCTTTTTACGTCCCTTCCAGGTGTCGCGGGGAAAGAGAGAGATCATGTCCAGGTCCACCACGCCGGTGCCCTGGAAAGAGATGCGCAGCCGGGCCTTGGCCGCCGTGCCCCCGGATTTGAGGGTCCCCGAATATTCCTTCCAGTCCGAGCCGGACAGCTTCACGCTGGTGGCGCCGAGCACACTTCCCGCCGTATCGATCAGTTCGAACCGGGCCTCCGAGATGGAGCCGTCCCCCACGGCGGCGTCGAAGGTCAGGTCATACTCCGCGCCGACCTTGACACCCATGCCCCGGAATCCTTCGTTGATCAGTACGTAGTCGGGCCCCTTCACGGTCACCCGGAGGAAGTTTACGTTGGCCTGGTCCTGCCCCGTTTTGATGACGTCGCTCTTGCCGGAGCGGGCATTCAGGGAAAACTGGTCGGTCTGTGGCTCCAGCCACCCGGTCTTCGGCAGGGTGAATTCGAAGCTCCGGTTCTTGACCATTTCGGCGTAGAGCCCCCCGTCGGCGGCGAAGTTGATGTCCTCGAAAAAGATCCCGTACATGGTGGGCTGGATGGCCGCCACGGAGGTAGCCGCGTTGAGCTCCAGGGTGCGGGCGTCGGATTGGCCGGTCAGGACCCGGGGGCTGCAGCCGCTCAGGAACAGCAGCAGGAGGCAGGCGGTGAGTAATGGTCGCATGGATGGGTAGTGTTGCATTTTATTTCTTTTTGCGGCGGGGCGCGGGTGCCGGGGAACGGCTACTTGCCCCTTGCCGACAGCATCACCACCGAGAAGGGGGGCAGCTCCAGGGAAATGGTTCCGTTGGCGAGGCGGGCACCGTCGAAGGGCCGGGTGGTCACGCGGTTGGGCTGGTCGAAGGTGTTGTGGTCCTGGAGGGCTTCGGAGGCCAGAATCTCTCCGGAGAGGGATTGCAGGTTGAGGGCCGATACGTCCAGGCGCACGGTGTGGGGCTTATGGGCGTCGATGTTGACCAGGGAGACGTGCACCTCGCCGAGGGAATCGCGGGAAGCCGAGGCGGAGATGGCCGGCAGGGATTCCCCCTGGTAGCTGTAGGTGGGCGATTCAAACTCCAGGGGGATGAGGGTGGCGTCGTGGTGGTCGGCGTACATCTTCATCACGTGGTAGGTGGGGGTGAGCAGCATCTTCTCCTCATCGGTGAGGATGACGGCCTGCAGTACGTTCACGGCCTGGGCCAGGTTGGCCATCTTCACCCGGTCGGCGTGGTTGTTGAAGATGTTCAGGGTTGCTCCGGCGACCATGGCGTCGCGCATGGTGTTCTGCTGGTAGAGGAATCCGGGGTTGGTACCGGGTTCCACCTCGTACCAGCCGCCCCATTCGTCGACGAAGAGGTCGACCTTCTTTTTGGGGTCGTGCTCGTCCATGATGGCCACGTGCTTGGTCACCAGCTCGTCCATTCGCAGGGCTTCACGCATGATGGCGAAGTAGTGGTCCTCGGTGAAGTCCTTGGCCGGCCCCTTGTTGCCCCAGTCGATCACCGAGTAGTGGTGGAGCGCGATGGCGTCGATCAGGTTTTTGGGGATGTTCTTCATGAGCACCTCCGTCCACTTGTAGTCGCTGCTGCTGGCGCCCGAGGCGATCTTGTAGATGCCGTCGGAGTTGTTCCAGTCGCTGGCGTAGGTGGCGAATTGGCGGTAGACGTCGGCGTAGTACTCGGGGCGCATATTACCGCCACAGCCCCAGGCCTCGTTGCCGATACCCCAGTACTTGACCCCCCAGGGTTTTTCGCGGCCGTTCTCCGCCCGCAGGTTCGGCATCGGGCTGGTACCGGCGGGGTGGTTGGTGTATTTGATCCAATCGGCGAATTCCTGGGGAGTGCCGCTACCCACGTTGGCCGACAGGTAGGGCTCCGTACCGAGGAGTTCACACATGTTCAGGAATTCGTGGGTGCCGAAGCTGTTGTCTTCCTTCACGTTGCCCCACCAGACGTTGAGGATGGACGGACGGTCTTCCTTGGGGCCAATACCGTCCTTCCAGTGGTAGGTGTCGGCAAAGCAGCCACCCGGCCAGCGGAGGTTGGGGATCTTCAGCTCGCGGAGGGCCTCGATGATGTCGTTGCGCACCCCTTGGGTGTTCGGGATGGGGCTGTCCTCACCCACGTAAAAGCCACCATAGATGTTGCGGCCGAGGTGCTCGGCGAAGTGGCCGTAGATGTGGCGGCTGATGGTGGGGGCGTCGGGCTGGGGGGCGGCCCGCATGGCTACCGTTTGGGCCTCCAGCACCGCCGTGCCAGCCAACAATAAGGCAACGATCAGGAAGGGGATCCATTTTGAGGGATAAAATGCGGAGGGCTTCAAGGCCGTGACTATTTCGTTCGTTGTCATGGGAGCGGATTGATGGTTTATAAGTGTGATTGTTACACTTACAAATGTAATCCCCCGTTCGGTACTCACCAAAATTATATTCCCCGTGGCTGGGGTATGGTCTTATTTAATTTCACGGGAGGGCTCATCCACCATGCTGTTTTGGTGTATACTTTACACTTATCTTGACATCGGATGTTGGGTGAAAACCATAGGTTTGCAGCACCTGGAAACCTGTTCACCTATTTCCCCGGCAGTCATGTATGATCACACGGACAAGGAGCGGCTGCTGCTGGCGGTCGACTGTATCATCTTCGGATTCGACGGGGAAAAGCTGAAAATTCTCCTCATCAAGCGCGGTTTCGAGCCCGAGCGCGGCAAGTGGTCGCTGGTGGGGGGATTCCTGCACAAGAGCGAGGTGCTCCACGACGCCGCCACCCGCATCCTGAATCGTTACACCGGTCTGGACGACATCTACATGGAGCAGGTGGGCACCTTCAGCGACATCGACCGCGACCCCGAGGAGCGGACGGTCTCCACGGCCTACTACGCCCTCATCAACATCAAGAACCACAGCCAGAAGCTGAACCGGCAGTTCTCCGCCCAGTGGTTCAGCGTGGAGGAGGCCCCGCCCCTGATTTTCGACCACGACAAGATGGTCCGCCACGCCCTGAAGCGGCTGCGCACCAAGGCGGAAACCGAGCCCATCGGCTTCGAACTGCTCCCCGAGAAGTTCACCATGCGGCAGTTGCAAAACCTGTACGAAGCCATCTGGAACGTCTCCCTCGACAAGCGCAACTTCATCAGCAAGGTCCGCTCCCTCGACATCCTGGAAAAGCTGGACGAAAAGGACAAGACCTCCTCCCGCAAGGGGTCCTTCCTCTACCGCTTCGATGCCGAGAAGTATAAGACGGTGGAGCGGAACCGCTCGTCGCTGAATCTCTAGGGCCGGGGCGGAACATTCCCCCAATCGGCTTAGCTTCACGACTACGGGACGGTGAACAGCCACCCGCCGTCCCCGCGACATATGCTCGCGGACAATTCCTGCGCCCCATGTACCTGCACCTCCTCTCGCTTGCTTTCCTCCTGCCCGCCCTCATGTTCGCCCAGCCTCCAACCTACAGTAACCTCGTCCTGACCGATGTCTTCGAGGAGCCCGTCACCCAAAACAGTCACGCTTCGACGATCGTCGAACTCGGACCGGACCGGTTGCTCGTTGCCTGGTTCGGGGGCAGCCATGAGGGGGCCAAGGACGTCGGCATCTACGCCAGCAACCGGGAAGGAGGAAGTTGGTCAGAACCCCGGCAATTGGTGACTCCCCTGGTCACCGAAGGCGACACCCTGCCGTGCTGGAATCCAGTGCTGTACCGCAGCCTGGGTGGAAAGCTGTACCTCTTCTACAAGGTGGGAAAGAACCCCCGGGAGTGGTTCGGCGCCATGTTGACCTCCGACGACGACGGAGCGCAGTGGAGCGCCCCCCGCTACCTGCCGGACGGCTTCCTCGGGCCAATACGCAACAAGCCCATCGAGCCGGAACCGGGCGTACTGCTCTGCGGCAGCAGCACGGAAAACCCCACCACCGATGCCTGGCGCGTTCACCTAGAACAGTACAATGAATCCGCGGGAAGCTGGGAAAGGATCGCCGTGCCGAACCCGCAAGACTTCGAGATCATCCAGCCTACCTTCCTCCAACACGGCGGCGATACCCTGCAGATCCTGTGCCGCAGCAAGCACGACCGCCTCGTAAGCAGCTGGTCTTACGACAAGGGCAACAACTGGACGGAGGCGGACACCGTGGCCGTCCCCAATTCAAACTCCGGCGTCGATGCCGTGACCCTCGCTTCCGGCGACTTCCTGCTGGTCAACAACCCCCTCCCACGGGGCAAAAACTGGTGGAACGGCCGCAGCGTCCTGGACGTGGAGTGGTCCACCGACGGGCTGGAGTGGCAGTCGCTCTTCGACCTCGAGCGCCACGCGGAGGGGGAATACAGCTACCCGGCCATCATCCAGGCGGCGGACGGGACCGTGCACGTGGTCTATACCTACGACCGGCGGACGATCCGGCACGCGAGCTTCCGGCTCGGGGAGCGATGATCCTTCACCTTTACCTCCCGGGGCAGACCGAGATTAGGCCCCGCCAACTTAGCTTCACCACTACCGGGCGGTAATCCGCCGCCCGTCACCCGCCCTCATGACTCCCTGGCTGATCACCGGTGTTACCGTAGTGCTTACCTATCTGCTGGACCGGTGGGATACCCCCTGGTTCCGCCGGCTGTTCGCCTGGGTGCCTGCTATCCTGCTGGCCTACCTGCTGCCGGCGGGCGTTTCCTGGGTTACGGGGGCGGACTACTCTGGGCACACCATCCACGACTACAGCCGGGCCTACTTTATCCCGCTGGCCATCGTGGCCGTGATGAGCGGGCTATCGGTAGGGCAGCTCCGTTCCATTGGCTGGAAGCCGCTGGCGGTATTCGTGGCCGGATCGGCGTGGATCGCCGTTTTTCCAGCGGTACTGGCCTTTTTCCTGGCCGGTTCGGACTTCGTAACCGATACCCTGGTCTCGGCCGGCTACTGGAAGGGCCTGCCCCCCATCGTCGGCAGCTGGATCGGGGGCAGCAGCAGCCAGCTGGTGCTCAAGGTGGCGGTGGATTGCCCGGAGCACATCTTCCTGTCGATCCTCGTCCTCGACAACATCCTGGTCAATATCTGGACCATCCTCATGTTCCAGGGCATCAAGCGCAGCGACGCCCTGAATGATCGCCTGGGGATCACCGACCGCACCATGCCGGCCGACCTGAGTCCCCGAATGGGGGAGCCCCTCCACCCGCTGTGGTCTATCGCCCTGCTGGTGGGGAGCGTGCTGGTGATCAACCACCTCGTGGAGTCCTTCGTGGCTGGCGTGCTCATCCTTTCAGCGGCCGGACTGCTGTTCGGCAACCTGCTCCCCCGCTGGAACCACGCCGTGGCCCTCCGGGTGGGGGCGGTGATGATCCTGGTGGTCATGGCCGTACTGGGCCTGCGGCTGCGGTTCGACCTGGTGCGGTTCGACGGTGCCCTGACGGGCTTTCTAGTGGTTTGGCTCAGCAGCCACTTCGCCTTCATGTTGCTCGTGGCCCGGGCCCTCAACGTGAACGCCGCCTGGGTACCCATTGGCAGCATGGCCAACGTGGGGGGCATCGCCACGGCACCCGCGGTCACCGCCGCCTACGAAAAGCGCTGGATGCCCCACGCCGTACTGCTCGCGATCCTGAGCATGGCGACCGGAACGGTATGGGGGCTGCTCACGATCTACCTGTTCGAATGGTGGGTGGTGTAGGGGGTTAGTCCGTCACCTTCAGTTCCCGCCGCAGTTCCCGCAGTTCCGTTTGTAGCCGTTCCTTTTCCGCGGCCAGTGCGGGATCGTCGATCCGGTTTTCCATTTCCTGGGGGTCCTCCCGCAGGTCGTAGAGCTCGTAGCCCTCGAAGCCCGGCTCGGTGAAGTGGATCAGCTTGTAGCGCTCGCCGCGTACCCCCTCGTGGCGGGCCACCCGGTGGAAGCTGTTCATTTCCTGGTAGTAGCGGTAGTAGATATGGTCGCGCCAGTTGTCGGGCGTAGTTCCGTTGAAGAGTGGCGTCAGGCTCCTCCCCTGCAAATCAGCGGGCACTTCGACGCCGGCGAGCTCCAGCAGGGTGGTGGCCAGGTCGATATTCATCACCAGGGCATCCGAGGTAGTCCCGCCTTCGATTTGCTCGGGATACTTAATGAGCAGGGGCGTCCGGTGACTTTCCTCGTACATGAAGCGCTTGTCGTACCAGCCATGCTCACCCAGGTAGAAGCCCTGGTCGCTGGTGTAGATGACGATGGTGTTCTCGTCGAGGCCGCTTTCTTCCAGGTAGTCCAGCACCCGCCCCACGTTGTCGTCGACGCTTTTCACGCTGGCCAGGTAGTCCTGCATGTACCGCTGGTAACGCCAGCCAAGTTCCTGGTCGGTACCCTTAACGGACTGCCATTCCTCGCCGACCCGCTTAAGGAAGGGTTCCCAGGCGGCCCGTTGTGCGGGGTTCAGCCGGTCGATCTCCCGGTAGAAGTACTCGGCCATGTATTTCGTGCCATCCGGCCAGAAGGTCGCGCCGCCGGTACCGGGGTCATTGGGCTCGTACTCTTTCAGCACCTTCAGGTCCTGGCTCACGAACATATCAGCGATGCGCATATCGGCATTTGCCGCGGCGGGCCGGCCGGCGTAGTCGTCGCGCAGGTTCGCGGGCTCGGGGTAGCGCTTGTCCAGCAGTCCCGCCAGGTCACTCGTGTCGGGCATCCAGTTGCGGTGGGGCGCCTTGTGCCAGTACAGCATCATGAAGGGCTGGTCGCTCTCCGCGTTCCGCTTCAGTTCCGCCAGGGCGTAGTCGGTGATCAGGGTGGTGGTGTACCCCTCGGTGGGGGCCAAAGTATCCCCGTTGTGCACGAAGGTGGGGTTGTAGTAGTCTCCCTGGTCGATCAGGGCCCGGTACTCGTCCAGGCCGTGGGGGATTTCCTTCAGGTGGTGCTTGCCGAAGAGGCTGGTCCGGTATCCGGCCCGGTGCAGGGCCTCGGGGAAGGTCCACTGGTTGGGATCGAAGGGGCTCAGGTTATCGATCTTGCCGTTGATGTGGCTGTACTTTCCGGTCAGGATGGCCGCGCGGCTGGGCGCACAGATGGAGTTGGTCACGAAGCTGTTGCGGAAGAGCATCCCCCCGTCCGCGATCCGGTCCAGGTTCGGCGTTTCGGTCAGCTCATCGGTATAGGCGGAAAGGGCCCGCTGGGCGTGGTCGTCCGACATGATGAAGATGATGTTCGGGCGGCCGTTGCGCGCCTGGGTCCCGGCGGAACTTTCGGTTTCGGGGGCGGGGCCGCAGGAGCCAAGGATCAGGGCCAGGAGCAGGGTGTAAAGCTTACGCATGAAGGGAGGGTAATTATTTAGGGTGCGGATTTGGAGCAAGCAAGGTACCGAATCGCCTACCGTTCTTCGACGTCACTGAGCTGATCGGGCCCCTTTACCATATCGCGGTTGTGGGCTTCCACGACGGTCCGGATTTCGGCCAGGACTTCCGGGTGGTCTTCCGCGATGTTGTGGATTTCGGAGGGGTCCACGTTCACATTGTACAACAGGGGGGTGGCGTGTACCGTCCGGGCTTCCCCTCCGTAGCCACCTTCCGTGATGAAGTGGGCCTTGTAGGCGCCTACCCGGACGGCGTAGAGTTCGGCGCTGCGGTAGTAGAACACGGTGTTGCGCGGACTCCTCCCCCCACCGAATAGCACCGGGGACAGGTCCAGGCCATCAATGATGCGGTCTTGTGGCTCCGCCACCCCCGCCAGCTTGCTGAAGGTGGTGAAGAGGTCCATGGTGGTACCCAGTTCCGTGACTACCCCGGGGGCGATCCGGCCCGGGCCCCAGGCGATGAACGGTTCCCGCATTCCCCCTTCCCAGGTCGTCCCCTTGCCGTCGCGCAGCAGGCCGGCGCTGCCGCCCTGCACCCCGAAGGGCAGCCAGGGGCCATTGTCGGAGGTGAATACCACGATGGTATTCTCGGCGATCCCTTCCGCTTCGAGCAGGTCGAGGATTTGGCCGACGCCGGCGTCGATCTCCTCCACCACGTCGCCGTACAGCCCCCGTTCACTTTTTCCCACGAAGGCATCCGAAGCAAAGAGGGGGATGTGGGGCAGGTTGTGGGCCAGGTAGACAAAAAACGGCCCGTCGCGGTGGTTGCGGATGAAGTCCATCGTTTCCCGGGTATACCGGTCGGTAATGGTGTGCTGGTTCGCCGGCCGCTCGATGATCTCGGTATTCCGCATCAGGGGCACGTGGTAGCTCTCCGTGTCGTAGCTGGCCTGGCTGGTGAAGAAGTTGTAGTAGCCGCCCTCGGCTTCCAGGTCGGCCACGATGTCCATATCGTTGGAGTAGGGAATGCCGAAGTAGTAGTCGAAGCCGTTACGGGTGGGCAGGTATTGGGGGCGGTGGCCCAGGTGCCATTTGCCGATGCAGGCCGTGGCGTAGCCGGCCGACTTCAACTGGTCGGCCAGGGTGATTTCTTCTTCCGGCAATCCCCTTCTGGAGTGGGGGTAGAGCACCCGTTTGGGCCGGCTGACCATCCCGCTCCTTACCGGCAGCCGACCGGTCAGTAGCGCCACGCGGCTGGGGGTGCATACGCTGGCGCCCACGTAGAAGTTGGTCCACTTCTGGCCGGTGGCGGCCATACGGTCGAGGTTTGGAGTGCGGATCGTCGGGTGGCCGTACGCCCCCAGGTCACCGTAGCCGAGGTCGTCGGCGAAGATGACGATGATGTTCGGCGGTTGCGAGGGGGGTGGGGATGCCTGCGCTCTTGCTCCCGCAGGCGGGAGCAGGAGCAGCAGACAGCAGAGAGTGGCCCATTGGTGGGCGGAAAGCAGGTTGCCGATGGTCATCTAGTACCCCGTATTTTGCTCCAAGAGGTTGTTGGCGTTCATTTCCACCTGGGGCAGGGGGAAGAGGACGTGGAAGTCCTCCGCATTGTGGCCCCGGTCGCGGGCCTGGGCAATGAAGCGGCCGTGGCGCAGCTGGTCTTCCCGGCGCTTGGCTTCGAACCAGAATTCCCACTCGCGCTCCCGCAGGATGGCGTCGCGCAGGGAGGCCTGGTCGTAGTCGGCCAGCCGGAGGGGTTCGGCACCCGCGCGCTGCCGCACCTGGCTCACCAGATCGATGGCCTCCTGGGTGGGGCCTTCCAACTCGTTCAGGGCCTCGGCCCGGCTGATCAGGATGTCGGCGTAGCGGACGACGGGCAGGTCGTTGCCGGAGTTGACGCCAACCGAGTTCGGGTCGAATTCATATTTGTAGGGGAAGGAGCGGTCGAAGCCCAATCCGCCCACCCGCTGACCGGAGGAGGTACTTACGTATTCGGTGACGATCATATCCCGGCGGGTGTCCCCCTCGGCGAAGGAATTCACGAAGTCGTCGAAGAGGTAGGTCCGGGCCGCGAAGACGCCATTGTTGGGGTAGGGGCGGGGGTAGTCGGGGGGGAAGAGCAGGGCGTTGATGGCCTGGCCGGTCGTACCGGAAACCGACGATTTGGGCAGGGCCCACACCATTTCCCGGTTGCCTTCATTGGCTACCGCGAATACGTCAGAGTAGACCGGTACCAGTCCGTAGTCCCCGGAGTCGATGACCCGCTGGGCCATGTCGGCGGCCTTTTGCCACTGCCGGGTGTTGAGGTAGAATTTGGTCAGGATGCCCATGGCCGCTCCCCGGGTGGCCTTGCCGTACGCCAGGGGCTCCGCGGGCAGTCCTTCGATGGCCAGCTGGAGTTCCGTTTCGATCAGGGCGCGCATCTCCGCATCGCTGGCCCGGGGTTGCAGGGGGGCGTCGGTGGAGGAGGTGTACACCGGAACGGGGCCGTACAGGTTGTATAACTCGGCGTAGTTCCAGCCCCGGAGAAAGTGAACCTCGGCGGCGGCCCGTTGGCGGAAGTCGGCGCTCAGCGCTTCATTGTCCAGGTTGTCCAGCACGAGGTTAGCGTCGCGGATGGCGTTGTAGTAGACCGTCCACATCGCCAGCACGTGGGCGTGGTTGGCGTCCCAGGTGAAGGTGATCAGGCTGGCCCAGAGGGATTCTATCGAGCCCCCGAGTCCGTGAGCCTCCCCGGCGGTCATGCCCTGCATGAACAGCGGTGCCCAGGATTCCTGGTAGCCGGAACGGTGGCTGTAGGCGTAGGCCGAGTTGAGGACCGCCTCGATCCCGCTTTCGGAAGTGAAGAGGGTAGAGGGGGCCAGTTCGCTGAAGATCTCCTCTTCCAGGGGGCCTTCACAGGCGGTGAATCCGACGAAACAAACGACAAGGAGGTAGTGATATATGGCTTTCATGATCTTTGTATTTTTTCCGGTTAGAAGCTGGCGTTCAATCCTACGATGTACGTCCGGGCCAGGGGGTAGCTGCTGTAGTCTACCCGCACGTTGCTGCGGCCGAAGGAGTTAGCCTCGGGGTCGAAGCCGATGTAATCGGTGATGGTGAAGAGGTTCTGCCCCGTGACGTACAACCGCAGGTTGCTCAGCAGGCCCTGGCCGGTGGTGGGCACGGTATAGCTGAGCTGTACGTTCTTCAGGCGGAAGTAGGAGGCGTCCTGGAGCACCAGGGTATTGACCTTCCCAGCCCCGTAGGCGTTGGGGTCGACGCCGGAGGGCCACTTCGCGTTCGGGTTCTGGGGCGTCCAGCGGTCGAGGGACTGCTCCGCCAGGCGGTTGCGGCGGAAGTTGGCTGGGTAGAGGCTCTCGATCACGTTGATGTTGAGGAGGTCCGCCCCCTGCTGCCCCTGGAAGAAGATGTCCAGCTGCCAGTTGCCGTAAGAGAAGGAGTTCGACAGGCCGTAGGTGAAGTCGGGGAACGGACTGCCAATGATGGTCTGGTCGGCCGGGGTGATGACGCCGTCGCCGTTGCGGTCCTCGAAGATGGGGAAGCCCGCCCGGGCATTGGGCTGGGGCGATTCGCCGATGTTGTCGCTCTCCTGGAAGATGCCCGTGACCACGTAGCCGTAGTAGGAAGCCAGCGGCTGCCCCACCTGGATGACGGCGGTGTTCCCCACGGACTGGATGTCGCCCGTCACGATGGAGGAAGCGCGTCCCAGGTCAAGGACCTCATTTTTGATCGTCGAAAAGTTGAGGGAAGACTTCCACTTGATGCGGGCGGTGGAGACGTTGACGGAGTTGGCCAGGAGCTCAAATCCCTGGTTGCGTACCTCTCCCACGTTCGTTAGCACGGACTGGAAGCCGGAGGACCGCGGCAGCGGCAGGTTGAACAGCAGGTCCTTGGTGTTCTTCACGAAGTAGTCCACCGAGCCGTAGATGCGGCCGTTCAGGATGCTGGCGTCGATGCCTACGTTGAACTGCTCGGTGGTTTCCCACCGCAGGTCGGGGTTGGCGATGCGCCGGGGGGTGACGCTACCCTGGACGTTGCCGTTGAAAACCACGCTGGGGCCCGTACCGAAGGTCAACTGGGAGGCGTAGTTGCCGATCTCCTGGTTGCCCGTCTGCCCCCAGCTGGCGCGCAGCTTGAGCTCCTCGAATACCGCCGGCACGAAGGGCTCGCCCGAAAGCTTGTAGCCCACGGCGAAGGAGGGGAAGTAGCCGTATTTCTGGTTCTCCCCGAAGCGGGAGGAGCCGTCGGCCCGGATGGAGGCCGTGAAGAGGAACTTGTCGTAGAGGTTGTAGTTGGCGCGCGCCAGGTAGGACAGCAGGGTGTTTTCTTCCCGCCCGCTCACCAGGGCGTCGGTATTCGTGTCGCCCAGGCTCAGGTTGCCGGTACCGATCTCGTCGGTGGGGAAGCCGCTGATGCTACCGCCGAAGATCCGGTTCTGGAACCACTGGTAGGTAACCCCGCCCAGGAAGGTGAAGGCGTGGTTCTCGTTCAGCGAGGTGTTGTAGTTCATGGTGTACTCCAGCAGGGTGCTGGAACGCTCCAGGTTCACGATGTTGGCGATACCGCCCGCCGGGCCGCCGTAGAAGGTGGCGCGGGTGTTGTAGATGTCCCTCCGGGTCGACTGCCGGTCGGTGCCGAAGTTGAGCTTGGCCGTCAGGTTGGGCAGGGCCTCGACGGAGAGGAAGGCGTTGCCCAGGGTGCGGTTCGTCTGCCCCTGGCTCTGCACGCCCCGGATCAGGGCCACGGGGTTGTTGACGGTCAGGTTGGTCGACTGGTTGTAACTGCCGTCGGGGGCGAAGATGGGCTCCGTGGGGTCGTACAGCAGGGAGGAGTAGATGGGGCCGGCATTCTCGTTCGTCTGGATGCCGTCGATGTTGTTGTTGTCGGAAACCAGGCTGGTGTTGATGTTGATGCCCGTGGTTACCCGGTCGCTGAGTTCAGACTCCACGTTGATGCGGCCGATGAATTTCTCGATTCCGGAATTCTCCACTACCCCCTGCTGGTTGAAGTAGTTCACCGAGGCGTACATCGAGGTGCTGCCCGCCCGTCCGCTCAGCGAGAGGTTGTGGTCGGTGACCGGCGCATCGCGGTACACCTCATCCTGCCAGTTGGTGCCGGCGCCGATCGCGGCAATGTCGGAGGCGCTGAACACGGGGTCCTGTCCGCGGGCTACCGAAAGGTCGTTCATCAGGGTGATGTACTCCTCGGTGGACAGAATGTCCATTTGCCGGGCTACGGTCTGCAAACCGGCGTAGGCGTTGTAGTTCACCGACAGCTGTTCACCCTTCCCCTTCTTCGTAGTAATGATGATCACCCCGTTGGCGCCCCGCGAACCGTAAATGGCGGTTGCGGAGGCGTCCTTCAGGATTTCAATGGAAGCGATATCATTGGGGTTAAGGGAGTTGAGGGGGTTGCGGGGGCTTTCGTTGGCGCCGATCCCGCCGGCTCCACCGGAGGAGAGGTTCGGGCTGTTGTCGATGGGGAATCCGTCGATGACGTAGAGCGGCTCGTTGCCGGCATTGATGGAACTGGCGCCGCGTACCCGGATGGATAGTCCGCCGCCGGGCTCGGCGCTGCTCTGATTGATCTGTACACCGGCGGCGCGCCCCTGCATCATCTGGTCGACGGAGGCGTTCGCCCCGGGGTTCAGGTCCTCGGTCTTCAGGGAGGACACCGCCCCCGTCAGGTCGCTCTTCTTCACGGTGCCGTAGCCGACCACCACGACCTCGTCCATGGCGATGCCCTCGGAGAGGACGATGTTGAGGTCGCCGGTAGCCGGTACCTCCTGGGAGGCGTAGCCGGTATAGGAGAAGACCAGGGTATTGGTGTCCGCCACTTCTTCGAGGGTGAAGTCGCCGTTAAAGTCCGTAATGGTGCCGCGGGTAGTCCCCTTCACCATGATGGTGGCCCCGATGAGGGGTTCCCCGTCGGTGCCGGAGACATTGCCGCTTACCGTCTGGGCAAGGATGTTGGCCGTGCAGAACAGGCTGCAGGTCAGGATGTAGAGTAGTGATTTCATGATCGATAGTTGATAAGTTTGAACCTGATGAATGCGAGGGGCCTAGGAGGCTCAGAAGCCGAGTTGCGACAGTACCGCGCGGGCCGGATCATTGATGTCGTCGAAGATGGGCCGGACCTCTTCCATTTCCTCCTCGTGCTGCCGCACCAGTTCGCGCAGCCTGCGCACCACGTCGCCGTGGCGGGCGCTCACTTCGTACTGCTCACTGGGGTCGTGGTCGAGGTGGTACAGCTGGGGACGAGTGTAGAGGGTCACGTTGCTGTAGGATTCGATGGACTTGAGGTGCATCTTCCAGGGGCCCGACCGTACTGCGTAGAGCTGGTCGAGGTGGTAGTAGAAAAGGGTCTCCGTAGCTTCCTCCTGCTCCCCCTTCCAGACGGGCATGAGGTCGTTCCCGTCGACGGGGCGGTCCGTAGGCACCCGCCCGCCGCCGGCCTTGATCAGGGTGGTGTAGAGGTCCATGGTGGTCCCCAGCGACTGGATGATCTGGTCGCCGGGGATCGTGCCCGGCCACTGCACCACGGCGGGGACCCGCATGCCCCCCTCCCAGCAGCTTCCCTTGCCGCCGCGGAGGAGACCGGCGGACCCCCCTTCCTCGTCCTGGGTAGTCCAGGGGCCGTTGTCGCTGGTGAACACGACGATGGTGTTTTCCTCCAGCCCGTGCTGACGCAGGCGGTCGAGGATCTGCCCCACGCTCCAGTCGAGTTCCTCGACCACGTCGCCGTACAGCCCGCGGCGGGTACTGCCCTCGAAGGCTTCACTCGCGTAGAGGGGCACGTGGGGAAAGTTCGGGGCGTAGTACATGAAGAAGGGCTCCTGCCGGTGGTCGTCGATGTAGTCGAGTACTTTTTCCGTGTAGTCGATGGTCAGCTGGTGCTGGTCCACGTCTTCGATCACCACGTTCTCCCCCTCCAGCATATAGAGGGTGGAGTAGAGCTGCTTCAGCGGCCCTTCGGAGTCGCTGTTGGACCGCATGTCATTGGAGTAGGGGATGCCGTAGTAGTAGTCGAAGCCGTGGCGGGTGGGCAGGTAGTCCGGCAGGTGCCCCAGGTGCCACTTGCCCACCATGCCGGTGGCGTACCCGGCGTCCCGGAGGGCTTCCGCCAGGGTAACTTCCGTCTGGGGCATGCCGCCCGTGGAGAAGGGGAAGAGTACCCCCAGTTTTTCGCCTACCATTCCGCTGCGGACGGGCAGGCGACCGGTGAGCAGGGCGGCCCGGCTCGGGGAGCAGACGTTGGCCCCTACGTAGAAGCTGGTCAGTTTGGCCCCCCGGCGGCCGATGCCGTCGATGTGGGGGGTGCGGATGGTGGGATGACCGAAGGAGCTGAGGTCGCCGTAACCCAGGTCGTCGGTGAAGACGACCACAATGTTGGGTGGCCGCTCCTGGGCCTGGGCCGTCAGGGAGAGCAGTATGAGGAAGAAGATTGGGGCAAATGTGCGCATGACCATATTTTGTTCCAAATTTCGGCCCGTTGCACCCCGTTTGCCTTCTACATATCGGTCAAATGCGTTGAAATATCGGTCACGATAGTGCCTTGTCGCGGTGCTGCGACTGAAATTCGGAGGGCGTCATCTGGTACAGCCGCTTGAAGCAGGTGGAAAAGTAGCGGGGGTCGGAAAAGCCCGTCTGGTAGCCCACCTCGGCGATGGACAGCTTCGTCCGCTGCAGCAGCCCCAGGGCGCGTTTCAGGCGGATGGTGCGGATGAATTCGTTGCCGCTGAGGTCCGTCAGGCTCTTGAGTTTGCGGTAAAAGGTGGAGGACGACATCCCCAGGGCCTCCGAGATGTCGGTTACCTCGAGGGTACAGTCGTCCAGCCGCTGGTCGATGTAGGCGATGACCCGATCGATGAACTCCTGGTCGGCGTGGTTGAGCGCGAGGTCGTCGGTGGCCAGCAGGGTGGAGTGGAGGAAAGACTGCTTGAGGCGCTTGCGGGATTGCAACAAGTTCTCCACCCGGGCCCGCAGCAGGCTGGTGGGGAAGGGCTTGGTTACGTAGGCGTCGGCGCCGGTGCGGAGCCCTTCTATTTCGTGGTCGGTGGAGTTCAGGGCGGTCAGCAGGACAATCGGGATGTGGCCCAGCAGGAAATCGGCTTTGGCCGTTGCGCACAGGGCGTACCCGTCCATTCCGGGCATCATGACGTCGCTGATGATGAGGTCCGGCATCTCCGACCGGGCCAGCTCCAGCGCGCGTTCGCCCGAATCGGCGGTAACCACGGTGTGGGTATCCGCGAACATTTCCTCGATGAGCTCACGCACGTCGGGCTCGTCGTCCACCACCAGCAGCTTGCTGCTTTCCGCAGGGGGCGTAGTGCGGTTTTCCTGGACATCACCGGCGGCCACCGCCGGAGGGACGGTACTGGCCCGGGGTTGCTGGGGTTCCTCGCTCATGAGGTCGAGGTCGGCCTTCGGCAGCGTGAGTGAAAAGGTGGTCCCCACGTCGGGGGTCGACGCCACCTCGATCGTGCCGCGGTGGAGGGTGGTGAGCTGTTTGACCATATGGAGGCCCAGGCCTGAACCCAGCCGCTTTTCCCCCCGCTGTTCCTGGAAGAAGGTGGTGAATACCTGGTCGAGGTTTTCGGGCAGTATCCCCCGGCCGGTATCCCTGACCCGGATGGTGAAGTGGGTGGGGTGGGGGGCGTGCTCCGGCTCCATCACTTCTACGGATACGCTGCCGCGGTCCGTAAACTTCACGGCGTTGGCCACCAGGTTGACGAGGATTTTTTCCAGGATGTCCCGGTCGAAGAGTACGTAGGGGTACTTCTCCATATTCGTCTCGAAGTGGAGGGCTATCCCTTTCTCCTCCGCCATCCCCAGGAAGCTGTACAGGGTGTCTTCGGCAAAGGCTACGATGTTCCCTTTTTTCGCAAATACTTTCATGTCGGATTGCTCTATTTTCCTGAAGTCCAGAATCTGGTTGACGCGGTGGAGGAGTTTGTGGGTGTTGCGGTGGATGAGCCTCAGCAACCGGCCTTCCCCGCCCCCTCCCCGCCGGCTGATGATCTCTTCCAGCGGCCCGATGATCAGGGTCAGGGGCGTCCGGAGTTCGTGGGTGATCTGGGTGAAGAAGTCGATCTTGAAGTTGTACAACTCCTCCATTTTCTCCCGCTGGATCCGCTGCACTGCCACCTCCTTCCACAGCCGGCGCCGGTTGCGGCGGTAGAGGAAAAACTGGCGGGCCAGGAGGAAAAGTACGATGCCGTACCCCAGGTAGGCCCAGCCGCTCTGCCAGGGTTTCGGGGGCATGTACAGGGAAAGGCTGGCCGTCTGGTCGGTGAAGGTCCCGTCCGGGGCCAGGTACCTTACCTCGAAGTTGTACGCCCCGGCGGGCAGGTCGCGGTAGGTGGCGTAATTGCGGTTGCCCACGTAGTTCCACTCCTTCTCGTAGGGGTGGAGGCGGTAGGCGTAGTTCAGCCGCGAGGGGTTGTGGTAATCCAGGGCGGTGTACTCGAAAGTGACCAGGTTCTGGTAGACCGGCAGGCGCAGTCCGTCGAGGTACATCAGGTCCCCCGGTACGCGGAACCCGGCCACCTCCGACTCCACCGCCGACCGGTTCATCAGCAGGAAATCCGTAAGGTGCACCTGGGCGTTCGGCGGGGGCGCGGCGAGGAGGTTGCGCGGGTCGAAAGCGTACATGCCGCTGTTGCCCCCTACGACGACTTCCCCCCCGGGGGTGGTGGCCAGTCCATTCCGACTGAAGTAGGTGGGCTGAAATCCCTCATTGTGGTCGAGCACGTTGCGCACCTTCCACTGTTCGTCGACCTGCACCAGCCCCTGGTTCGTGGCCAGCCAGTAGCCCTCCGTAGGGTCTTCGCACACGGCCATCACCGTCAGATGCTTGTCCGCGACCAGCCCGCTCAGCTTTTCGTAGGTGGTGAGGTCCGGGCTGTAGCGGATCTGCCCCTGGTGGTCCGAGCAGATGATCAGCCGGTTGCGGGTGTCGAGGTAGAGGGTGGTAAGGTTGGTGGGCTGCGGTTGGTCGGCGGGGAAGGCGTGGCGGCGCAGGCTGCGTTCCCGTTTGGAAAATACGTAGAGGGTCCCCGAACGGGTAGAGAGGTAGACCACGCTGTCGTTGTGGACCAGCGCGGTGACCATGTGTTCGGGCTCGGGATTGGGCAGGGGGTAGTTTTCCAGCCCCCCGGTCTTGAGGTCATAGATCTGCAGGCCGTCCAGGTTGGACAGGTAGATGGTATCGCCGTCCTGGACCATGGAACTGACCAGGCTGCCGGGCCGCAGTTTCTTGCTGCGGTTGGAGTGGTGGAAGTATTTCCAACGGCCAGTGGCGAGGTGGTAGTCGTAAAATCCGCTGAGGGTGCCAATCAGGAGGTGGTCCTCCGCTTCCGTGAGCAGCAGGCTGATGATGTAATTGTTTTCCTTGCGCGTGCCCAGGTTCAGTGAGTCGGAATCGGTGGGCGTGAACTTCTCAAACCGGTCCGCGCTCCGGTCGTAGAACAGCAGGCCTTCCTCGCCGGCCCCTACCCACAGGTCGTTATTTTTGGTCGGGGCGAAGGAGGTGATGTAGTTGCTGTTGATCCCGTTGTTTTCTCCCTTCGGGAAAAACAGGTTGTAGCGCATCTGGTGCTGGTGGTAGTACTCCAGGCCACTCGTGAAGGTGCCGATCCAGATGCCCCCGTTGTTGTCCGCGTAAATGCAGGAAAGGGAGTTGGTGACGAAATTGCTCTCCGGCTGATCTCCGTACAGCATCACCTCTACGGCCCCCGTGGCGGGATCCAGGATGTTCAGCCCGTTGCGCCCGGTGCACACCCAGATCCGCCCCTCCCGGTCCTCGATGACCCCGTTGATGTAGCGGGAGCTGAGGCCCGCTACTACCGTCCATTCCCGGTGGCCGGGGTCGTAGTACCGCAGGCCATTGCCCCGGTCACTGACCCAGATGCGGTCCGCTGAATCCACGTAGATGGTAGATACGAACTCGATTACCCCCGGCTCGCGGCGGAAGTCGTCGCCCAGGGGATCGGTCAGCCGCCCCGCTTCCGGTTCGTACCGCCGCAGGCCCAGGTTCGTATTGATCCAGACGTTCCGCTGGTCATCGACGTGGAGGGCGGTCATGGCCTCCATCCCGGGAGCCGAGGATAGGTCCTCCAACCGGGTTTCCCGGACCACCTGCAGTTGTTCGTTCAACTGCAGCAGCACGCGGTCGGTAACCACGAATACCCGCCCCCGATGGTCCCCGGAAATTGCGTTGATGGCCCCGGCGCGCAGCGCCGGATGGGCGAAGCGCCGGAACCTTGAGGTGTGGCGGTCGTAGACGTTCAGCCCTACCTCGGTCCCCACCCACAGCTGGTCCTGCCCGTCTTCGTACAGGGCCGTGATCTCATCATTGGACAGGCGGGTGCTGTCGGCCGGGTCCGCCAGGTGAACGGCTACCTGCCGGCTGTCGTAGCGGTTCAGTCCCAGGTGGGTACCCACCCAGATGAACCCCTTGCGGTCCTGCAGGATGCACGTCACCCGGGGGAAGGAAAGTCCCTCCCGCGTTGAGATATTCTTGAAGTGGATCTGCTTGCTGAGCTGGGCGTCCAGCCGCGGGGCGAACGCGATCAGGCACAGCAGGATGAACCCCACAACCGGGCGGTAAACAAGTGGCATGCAACGACTTTGGCGGGGCGTACCCGGATAGGGAAGATACAACTTTGGTGATAGCTTATTTCGCTCCTTCCAGACCAGGCGGAATTTCCGTCGCCACGCGCCGGTGCCAAAAACCCCGTGGAACAGCCCTTGCATCCCTCCTGCCAATTCCTTAATTTTCGGGTACTTCCCCCTTAAGACCGCCCCGCCTGAATACCCATTCAGTTATCCGCCCCGGCCCTGCACCCCCCTGCAGGCCTACCGGCGATTGTATTCACCCACTCACACACACTATGAGCAAGAAAATTCTCAAAATCGGACTCTACCTTCTGGCTGGCCTCCTCGTCGTGGTCACCGGGGTATTGATTTACGTATCAACGGCGCTGCCCGCCGTCGACCCGGCCCCGGACCTGAAGGTGGAACTCACCCCCGAGCGCGTCGCCCGCGGGGAGTATCTGGCCAACTACGTCATGTCGTGCACCGACTGCCACTCCCCCCGCGACTGGTCGCAGTACGCCGCCCCCCTGGTTCCACATTCCCTCGGTCGGGGTGGGGAAATATTCGACCAGCAAATGGGCCTGCCGGGGCGCTATGTATCCGCCAACCTGACCCCCGCCCACCTCGGCGACTGGACAGACGGCGAGATCTTCCGCGCCATCACCTCCGGGGTAAGTCGGGACGGGCGCGCCCTGTTCCCCATCATGCCGTATCCGGCCTACGGCAAGGCCGCCGAGGAGGACATCCACGCCGTGATCGCCTACCTGCGCACCCTGCCCCCCATCGACTATGTGCCTGAGCCCTCCCGCTCCGATTTTCCGATGAACTTCATCATCAACACCATCCCGCAGAACCCCCAACTGTCGGATCCGCCCGACCCGGCGGACCGCGTCCGCTACGGGGAATACCTGGTCAATATCGCCGCCTGCGCGGAGTGCCATACCAAGCAGGAGGGGGGGCAGATCACCGGTAAGCCCTACGCCGGCGGCACCGTCTTTCCCCTCCCCAACCGATCGACCGTCACCTCGGCAAACCTGACCCCCCACCCAAGTGGCCTCGGGAACTGGACGGAAGATCAGTTCGTGGCCCGGTTCAAGCAGTACCGCGACTCCAGTTACCAGTCCCCCGCCGTCGGCGACGGTGATCCCCAGACCATCATGCCCTGGATGATGTACAGCCAGATGAAGGAGGAAGACCTGCGCGCCATCTACGCTTACCTGCGTACCCTGGAACCGGTGGATTCGCGCATCCAGCATTTCCAGGCATCGCTGAAGTAACGGGCTGGAGATTGCCGGCGCGCGTCCTACTTTAGGGCAACCCAATCCCCCCGCCGATGCGCCCGACCTGTCTTTGCTGCTTCCTGCTCCTGGCCCTGCTGATCCCCCACCGGGCTACCGCCCAGAAGGTGGCCCCGGAGTTCCTGCAACAGCCGTGGCCCGCCGCCTGGATCACCCAGCCGACGGGCGACGCGGAAGCTTACGGCGTCCACTATTTTGGCAAACGCATTGAATTGGCCGCCGCCGTCGACTCCTTTCCCGTATTCCTCTCGGCCGACAACCAATACGCCCTCTTCGTGAACGGTGAACTCGCCGCCCGGGGCCCCGCCAAGGGCGACCTGGACCACTGGAACTACGACCGCCTTGACCTGGCGCCCTTCCTGCAGCCGGGCACCAATACCCTGGTCGCCCGGGTCTGGAACGCCGGCGACTACCGGCAGGAAGCCCAGATCACCTACATGACTGGCCTGATCGTGCAGGGGGCCACGCCCCAGTCGGCCCGGGTCAATACCGATACCAGCTGGGCCTACCTGCAGGACGACAGCTTCCGACCGGTACCGGTGAGCGTCTACGGCCCCCGCCCGGACATGATCGGCATGTACGGCTACTACGTGGCCGGCCCCGGCGACTGGGTGGAGATGGCCCGCCGCGTGGACCCCCGCACCGCCGACCCGACCAGCTGGGTACCCGCCCGCGTCGTTTCCTACGGGGTGCCGCGCAACAGCGTGGGCATGGACGCCCGCGAACCCTGGCGGCTGCAGCCCTCCCTGCTGCCCCAAATGGGGCGGACGGCGGAGCGCTTCGCCGCCGTGCGGCGGGCCAGCGGGGTGACCCCGCCGGCGGGATTCCCGGCCCGGCCGGTACCCCTGGTGGTACCCCCCCGGACCACGGCCACCCTGCTGCTCGACCAGTCGTACCTCACCAACGCCTACCCCACCTTCACCTTCCGTGGCGGAGCCGGGGGGCGAGTGGTACTTACCTACGCCGAAGCGCTCTACGAGGAGGACCTGCGCACCAAGAACAACCGCAACGACATCGATGGGAAGGTCATCCTGGGCCGCCAGGACAGCCTCTTCACCGACGGCTCCCCCCGGCAGGTGTTTACCCCGCTGTCCTACCGCACCTACCGCTACGTGGAGGTGGCCATCCGCACCGCCGACGATCCGCTGGTCATCGAGGACATCACGGCCGAGGCGGTCGGCTACCCCTTCGAGCGGCGGGCCCGGCTGACGGGGGCGGACCCCGCCGTGGAGGCCCTGCTCGACGTGGGCTGGCGCACGGCCCGCCTCTGCGCCATGGATACCTATATGGACTGCCCCTACTGGGAGCAGCTGCAGTACATCGGCGATACCCGCATCCAGGCCATGGTAACCCTCTACAACACCGGCGACGACCGCCTGGTGAAGAACGCCCTGAACCTCATGCACCAGTCGCGGCAACCCGAGGGCGTCACCCTGAGCCGTTACCCCACGAACATCAAGCAGATCATCGCCCCCTTCTCCCTCTGGTACGTGGGGATGCTGCGAGATTACATGATGTACGGGGCCGACCGTGAATTCGTCCAGGAACAGCTCTTCGGGGCCCGGCAGGTGATGGACTACTTCGCCGGTTTCCAGGCGGCCGACGGCTCGCTGGTCAACTTGCCCAACTGGTCCTTCACCGACTGGGTGGAGGAGTGGCCCCGCGGCATCCCTCCCATGGGACCCCGGGGGCAGTCGGCCATCCTCGACCTCCAGCTGCTGCTGGCCTACCAGAACGCCGAGGCCCTGGAACGGGAGCTGGGCATGGCGGCCTTCGCGGAGCAGTACCGCAATCGGGCCGAACAGCTGGCCACCACCATCCAGGCCAAGTACTGGAATGCCGGCCGCGGACTATACGCCGATACGCCGGAACACGACACCTACTCCCAGCACGCCAATACCCTGGCCATCCTGGCGGGCCTGGTAGGTGAGGAGGAAATGCCCCGCCTGGCCGACCGACTGCTCACCGGGGAGGGGTTATCTCCCGCCTCTATCTATTTCCGCTACTACCTGCACCGGGCCCTGGTGCGGGCGGGCCGCGGCGACGATTACCTCAGCTGGCTCGACGTCTGGCGCACCAACTTGGACCTGGGCCTGACCACCTGGGCGGAGGACTCGAACGTGGCCGGGGCCCGCTCGGACTGCCACGCCTGGGGGTCGAGCCCCAACGTGGAGCTCTACCGCACCGTGCTCGGCATCGACTCGGCCTCCCCCCACTTCCGTACGGTACGCATCGAGCCCCACCTGGGCGCTTTGCGGAAGATCGGCGGCGAGATGCCCCACCCGGCGGGGACCATCGCGGTGGACTACGATCTGGACGCCGGCCGCGCCACCGTCACCCTGCCGGAGGGAGTGACCGGCGAATTTATCTGGGAGGGTACCACCACCCCCCTGAGCGGCGGCACCAACGCGGTGGCCCTGTGAACCCGGGCCCTGCGGACCCGTCACACGGCACCCGCCCCCCGGGGCCAAAAAAACTTTAAAAGATTTTTAAGAAAAGATGTGACCGAACGGCGGCCGTGCGTCTTCACCATGTCTTTCACCCGATCGCCGCGCCACGTTGGCCAGGGCGCAGGGGGGAGGGCAGTTCACATAACCTTCAGATTACCATGAAACACGTTTTGATTGCAGGCTTTCTCGGCCTCGTTTTTGCCAGCTGTAGCGATTCTTCTTCCACCGAGACCGTTGACGGTACCGAGCAGGAACTCACCCCCGGCATGGAAGTAGCCGCCGAACCCGTTGAAATGGAGGACGCCGCCATGATGGAGGACGCCACCGCTTACACCACCCACTTCGAAGCCGCCCTGGCTGACATCGACGGTGGTCAGTTCGCTACCGCCGCCGAAAAAATGGAACTCGGTATCTCCTCGCTGGAGAACCAGGTGACCATGCTGGAAGGCGATGCCCAACAGCAACTGGAGAACGTAATCGAGCAGCTCGACACCGTCACCGAAGGCGTACGCGCCGGTGAGGTAACCGACCGCACCGAAATCGAAACCCTGCTGGCTCAGGTTCAGCAGGTACTCGGCTCCGTACAGCAATAATCCCAAAGCTTCGGCTTTATTGATCAGCGCAGGCCCGTAGCGATACGGGCCTGCGTTTTTTTGTCCCGCCGTATCTTATGGAGGTGATGTACGCCTTACTCACCTTCCATACTCCCCGGCCGTGATGCCCCGCGATCCCGCCCGCCCGCGCCCCGATCTGCCGCCCACCCCCGGCGATCAGCGGCTCGCCCTGGCCGGCTGGCTGGGGGTGATCGCCCACTTCACCGTGGTGCTGCTGGCCTACGGCGAACTGCCGGAGCGCATACCCCTCCACTTCGACCTGTTCGGAATGCCCGACCGCTACGGCGACAAGGTCCACATCTGGTGGCTGGTGGGGCTGGGACTGCTGCTGCAGGTCGGCAGCTACTGGGCGGCCCGACACCCCCACACCTTCAATTACCCCCGCCGCATCACCCACGAGAACGCCCGCCGGCAGTACCGCAATGCCATCCGGATGGTGAGGGCCGTGACGGCGGTGACCGTCTGGGCCTTCGTCTACATCACCTCCGCTACGGTGCGGGTGGCCCTGGGGCAGCAGGACGGACTGGGCGCCTGGTTCACCCCCCTCTTCCTGCTGGCCGTATTCGGTACCCTGGCCGTGTTCGCCTACCGGGCCGTCCGGGACACCTGAATTCCCGCATTGGGGAGGCCAAAAGCCGTTATCTTACTGGTAAGCCAACGGTCGAATCATGCGCCCCGCCCTCGCTGCCTTGCTGAGTATCTGCCTGTTCCTGGGCTGCCACACCCTGCGGCCCCGCCCGGCGGGCTGGCGCGTCCTCGTGGTCGAACAGGGCAGTGGGCAGGTGAAGCTGCTCGACGCCAGCGGCACCACCCTCGACAGCGTTCGGGTGGGCTATAATCCCCACGAAATTGAACTGGATGGCCCCCGGCGCCTGGCCTACGTTTCCAATTTCGGGGTGGAGGACTACGACTACACCATCGGCGTGCCGGGCACCACGGTGTCGGTCATCAGTACTGACGACCTCGCTACCGCGGCCCACTGGCCCACCTACCGCCCCGGAGCGGTGGACAGCAGCCGGGGCCCCCACGGCATCCGCCTGCGGCCCGGCCACCCCCGCGAGCTGTTCGTGAACGTGGAGTATGGCGACTCGATGCTGGTGTACGACACCCGCGACGGCCACATCCGGCGTTCCTTTCCCCTGCCGGCGGGCAACCACAACTTCACCTTTTCTCCCGACGGTGCCACCGTCTATCTCCAGGCCGGGCCGGCGGGCCTCCACCGCTTCGACGCTACTACGGGGGCGCCGCGGGGACACTTCGCTACCGATAGTCCGCTGCGGGGCGTGGCTCCGCTGGACGATCACCGCCGGCTGCTGCTGAGCTGCCGCGACGAGCTCTACGTGATCGACACCAGTGACCTGTCGGTAGTCCGCCACCTCCGGGGCTTCGGGGTGGGGCAGCTCCTCTATTCCGCCCTCAGCGCCGACGAGCGGCTGATCTTCGCGCCGGCTCCCTTCGACAACGTGGTGCTGGTGATTGACGCCGCCACCGGTGCGGTGCTCCACCGACTCAACTGTGGCCGGGCCCCCATCTACGTACAGCTGACGCCCGACGGGGCCCACGCCCTGGTCAGCAACGCCATGGACGACCACCTGAGCCGGATCGACCTGACCGACTTCAGCGTCGCGCCCTTCGGGCGGGTGAATCGCCCCAACGGTTTCGTTTTTCTGCCGCGGTGAAGACCGGCTTTCCCGTTGCGGCGGCAATACGTACTTTGAGCAGCGGGGAGGGGGAAAACTGAATTCGTCGATCTTACATGCACAATCCTGAAGTCCGGCCCCGGCGTATCCTCTCCATTGACGTGTTGCGGGGATTCGACATGCTGATGATCATCGTGGCCGACCGCTTTTTCGCCCAGCTGCACCAGGCGGCCGACACCCCGGTTACCGCGGCCGTGGCCGGGCAGTTCAACCACCCGGAGTGGTTCGGTTCCACGGCCTACGACATCATCATGCCCCTCTTCCTCTTCGTGGTGGGGGCCGTCATCCCCTTCAGCCTTTCCCGGCGGATGCAGGAGGAGACGACCCGGGCGGCCATCTACCGCAAGCTGATCCGCCGCGTGGTCATCCTCTTCATCCTCGGCTGGATCGTGCAGGGCAACCTGCTGGCCTGGGACGCGGAGCGGTTCCACGTCTTCAGCAACACCCTGCAGGCCATTGCCGTGGGCTACTTCTTTTCCTGTCTGGCCTTTCTGCATCTCGACCGCCGGGGACGCTACCTCCTTTTCGCCGGCTGCCTGTTGGGGTACGCCGCCCTGCTGACCCTGCCCACGGTGCCGGGGGTGGGGCGGAGTGAGCTGCTGCCCGACCGCAACTTCGCCCTCTACGTCGACCGGCTCGTCTTCGGCCGCTTCGACGACGGACTGCAGTACACCTGGCTGCTGAGCGGACTGGGCTTCACGGCCACTACGCTGTCGGGACTGTTCGCCGGCGAACTGATCAAGTCGGCCACCCCGCCCAAAAAGATCACCCTCTACCTGGTCCTCGCCGGGGTAATCAGCCTGGCGGCGGGCCTCCTCTGGGGCACCTGGCACCCCATCGTGAAGAAGCTCTGGACGAGCAGCTTCGTACTGGCCTCCTCCGGGGTCTGCTTCCTCCTCCTGGCCCTCTTTTACTGGATCGTGGACGTGCGCGGCCACACCCGCTGGGCCTTCCCCCTGGAGGTCATCGGGGTGAACGCCATTACGGCGTACGTACTGTCGCACGTCATCAGCTTCCCCTCCATCGCCGGCGACCTGCTGTTCGGCCTGGAGCAGTTCACCGGCGACTACTATCCGGCGCTGACCACCCTGGGCGGGTTCGCCCTGCTGTACCTCCTCCTCTGGTACATGTACCGCAATCGCACCTTCATCTCGGTGTAAGGCGACACCGGATGTCCATTTTAAAAATCCCCCTATGAATCCTACGGTCGATACCTACTTCCAGAAAACGACAAAGTGGCGGCAGGCGCAGGTGCAACTGCGGGAAATCTGTCTGCAATGCGGTCTGACGGAGACCATGAAGTGGGGCAAGCCCTGCTATACCCTCGACGGCAAGAACGTAGCCATCCTGATGCCCTTCAAGGCGTACTGCGCGCTGATGTTCTTCAAGGGCGCCCTGCTCCAGGATCCGGCAGGACTGCTCGTGCAAGCCGGCGAAAACACCCAGGCGGCCCGGCAGCTGCGCTTCACCACCGCGGAGGAGATCGCCGAGCGGAAGGATACCATCGTCGCCTACCTCCGGGAAGCCATCGCCGCCGAGCGGGCGGGGAAGGAAGTGAAGCGCAAGGCCACGAAGGATTACCCGGTCCCGGAGGAATTCCGCACGGCGCTTGACCGCGACCCTGAGTTGAAATCCGCCTTCGAGGGCCTCACCCCCGGTCGGCAGCGGGCCTATTTGCTGCACTTCGCCTCTGCCAAGCAGTCGAAAACCCGCACGGCCCGGGTGGAGAAGCATATACCGCGGATTTTGGCGGGGCTGGGATTGGATGATCGGTAGGGCGGGGTTTCGCTTCCTTCGGAAGCTTGTGAATGGGTTACCGCAGATTACTTGGATTGGGCCGCAGATAGATTTAAGTGGTGTCGGCCTCCTACTCGATTGTTGTCTTCCACTCGGCGAGGGGGGGGCGGGCCGCCCACGCGCCGCGTGGGCTTATGTATAGTTCTCTTTTCTTTTTCCTTGATGAAAAAGAAACAAAAAATCAAGCCTGTACATCCGGCTTAATCGGCTGCCGAACCCCGGCAGGACTAAAATCCACAAACTCGCATGATCCTGGCCTCAACCAATTGTGCCTGCGATCCATATTGTATTTCTCCTCACCCAATAGCATTTTCCCGGCTCATACAGTGTGTATTTTTTAACGCCCTGCCGCGGCCCGTCATCCGGCCGGCTGTAAGGGCGAACCCATTACTATTTAATGTCCAGTGAGAGAGAATCTGCGTTAATCCGCGAAAATAAATCTGCGGGTATCTGCGGTAAACTGGAGGGGGGTAATACCGCAGATTGCGCGGATTTGGTCGCAGATGGTCGTAGGGTAGTGTCCTCCTAATCGATTGGTGTCTTCCACTCGGCGAGTGGAAGTGTCCGCCCACGCGCCGAGTGGGTCCTATCTGCGTTACGTGGCAAAAATTAATCTGCGTATATCTGCGGTAAACTGGAGGGATTAATACCGCAAATTACGCGGATTGGGCCGCAGATTGATTTACGTAGTGTCCTCCTTCTCGATTGTTGTCTTCCACTCGGCGAGTGGAAGTGTCCGGCCACGCGGCGCGTGGGCCTATCTGCGTTAATCGGCGAAACGAATCCGCGGCCATCCGCGGTAAAGAAACCCCTGGCACGCGAAGCGTAAGTATTCCCCCGGCACCCGCGGCCGCGCCCCCGAAAAACCCCACCGCGGTTGCCCCACTTACCCCTAGGGCCTAAATTACGAGTGAGCATAACCAGCAACCACGGGAGGACGGACGCTCAAGCCCATCCGCCCC
This sequence comes from Neolewinella marina, assembly GCF_002631205.1. Classification (GTDB taxonomy): domain Bacteria; phylum Bacteroidota; class Bacteroidia; order Chitinophagales; family Saprospiraceae; genus Neolewinella; species Neolewinella marina. Next base: position 2,509 of record NZ_PDLO01000012.1, on the reverse strand, counting down.
ACAACACGAGCACCATGGCACACGCACACCTGGGGGAGGGGTACGACGTATACACCGTCATTTTTGAGTTTACGGTGGAGCCGTGGCAGCAGAAGGAACTGAGCGAGAAGATACAGGCGCTGGTGCACGACATCGTGTGCCACCAACCGGGGTTCATCTCTTCCCACCTCCACCTGAGCCAGGATGGCGAGAAGGTGATCAACTACTTCCAGTGGGAGAGCCGGGACGCCTTCGACGAATTCCGGCGGGACGAGGAAAAGCAACAGCGGATCCGGCCGGTGATCGGGCCCTACAAGCCCCAGCCGCGGGCCTACGACGTCGTCTACTCCGCCCACCGGAACGTGGGATGAAAGGAGTGACACCGACTTTTGCCCTACAATGCGTAGGTTAGGGCACAACTTTTGCCGTATGACTCCCTGCAAACACCCCATGAAGCTGTCGATGGTCAGCATCTTCGTCGCGGATCCCGCGAAGGCCTTCCGTTACTATACCGAGGTGCTCGGCTTTGAGGAGGTGATGTTCATGCCCGAGGCCTACCTGGCCATCGTCAAATCGGCCGGGGCGGGGGAGGGGGCGGTGTCCATCCTGCTGGAACCCACCGAGCCGGAGGGCATCGCCATCGCACGGCAGTACAAGCGGGAACTCTACGAAATGGGGATGCCGGTGATGACCTTCAGCGCCGAGGACATCCACGCCACGACGGCGGAACTGAAGGACCGGGGCGTGGTCTTCCGCAAGGACCCCAAGCAGACCTCCTACGGCTACGAGGCCGTACTGGACGACGACAACGGCAACTACCTCCAACTTATTCAACTGACCTGATATGCCCGTTACCCTGACCACTGAAGTCCCCGCCCCCCGCGCCGAAGTGTGGGCCGCCCTCACTGAACCCGGGCGAATGCGGGAATGGTACTTCGCCAATATCCCCGACTTCCGGCCCGAAGTGGGGTTCACCACCAGCTTCACCATGCAGTCGGAGGAACGCACCTTCACCGCCCACTGGGAAGTGACCCGGGTGGTACCCGGTGAGGAGATCACCTACGTGTGGACCTACGAGGAGTACCCGGGCGCTGGCCCCGTCACCTTCCGCCTGGCCGACGCCGACGACGGCGGCACCCGGGTAACGGTATACAACGAGGGACTGGAGACCTTCCCGGATGACGTGCCGGAGTTCACCGAGGAAAGCTGCCGCGGCGGCTGGGAATACTTTCTGCAGCAGCGGCTGCCGGCGTACCTCGCCGACTCGACCACGCATTAACCGCGTAAAAATCAATCGGAGCGGGGGTAACAACCACTGCCCCCGGCGCATAGGAAGCAAAACGGAAACCGGCCCGCCTGCCGCGGCCGCAACCCAGTACGGATGAGATACCTGATCCTTCAATTGTTGCTGATGCATTTACTGGTGGGCTGTCATGACGGGGATGAACCGGATTCCGGAACCGCTCGGGGGACAGCTCTCCTGGAGGCCCGACTCGACTCCCTGTTCGCCACGGAAATCGCGCCGGACGAGCCGGGTGCCGCTTTGATGGTGGCTTACGACGGTCGCCTGGTGATCGGCAAGGGCTACGGGCTGCGCGACCTGGAGGCGGGGCAACCCATCACCGTCAATACCCAAATGCGTATGGCTTCCGTAAGCAAGCAGTTCACGGCCCTGGCGGTACTGAGCCTGGTGGACGCGGGCCGGCTGTCGCTCTCCGATACCGTCTACCGCATCTTCCCCTTTGAGGTCTTTCGTGGCGTGACCATCGAGCAATTGCTCAACCACACCTCCGGCATTCCGGACGGGGAGGAAGCCTTCTTCGAAATATGGGATTCGACCCGGATCGCTACGAACCGGGACCTGGTCGAATGGTACCAGACCAATCCGCCCACCGAATCGCCCCCGGGGGAGGTTTTCCGCTACAACAACGGCGCCTACGAGCTGCTCGCCGCCATCGTGGAGGAGGTGAGCGGACAGGACTTTGCCGCCTACGCCCGCGAGCAGGTGTTCCGGCCGGCGGGTATGGAGCATACCGTCTTCTACAATACGGCCGCACCGATAGAGCTGCCGGAGCGGGCCCGCGCCTACGACCGCGATTCCACCGGCCAGTGGAAACCGGTGGACGGACACTACCTCAACGGTCTGCTCGGCGCCGGCGGGGTGTACACCAGCGTGGCCGACTACTTCGCCTACGACCAGGCGCTGCGGGAACAGCGGATACTTTCCCCCGGGTTGCACCGGAAGATATTCCAGCCCAGCTCGATGCAGCTGGAGGAACACCCCCACGTTCCCTTCGTCTATCCCGGCGACAAATACTACGCCATGGGCTGGGAGGTGACCGACCGTTTAGCGGTGCACGGAGGGGGATGGTTTGGTACCCAAACCTTCGTCATCCACGCCCTGGACCGGCCCCTCACGATCGCCATCTTCATGAATTCGGAGCGGCTGTTTGACACTGACCTCATCGAGGAAAGCTACCGGGTGGTGACGGATTTTCTGGAAGGCTCGGCGGGGTAGGGGGGGGTGGGG
>NZ_PDLO01000011.1 GCF_002631205.1 Neolewinella marina | reverse complement strand
GATCGCGACGATAAGGACGACGACGATGACAAGGACGATGATCGCGACGATAAGGACGACGACAAGGATGACGATGACGATCGCGACGATAAAGACGATGATTGCGGATACGATGACGACGATGATGACGACAATGACTGCGGCCACGACGACGAGCACTGTGGTCCCTGCGAGGGCGGCGATGATAAGTGTGCCCCCTGCTACATCAAATACGACGGCTTCCGCGACGGCGCAATGGAGCACGCCCCCGGTCAGTGCGTCACCTTCTGCTACATCCTGAAAGGAGACTACCGTGAATACGCCACCGACGTCCTTATCAAGGCTGGTCACCAGACCGGACTGGACTTCTGCGATGTGACCGAAGACGACTGCGACGACAAGCGTTTGACCTCCAAGCGCCTGGATACAGGAAGCGATTGGGACCTCCCGCTCCGCGAATCCTTGGCCCCGACCGAGTCAATGGGTATTGGAGCGCTGGCCGTCTTCCCCAACCCGGCCCACGACCTGATCACCCTGCGCTTCGCCTCTTCCAGCGACCAGCGGGTGAACATCCAGGTCATTGACGCCACCGGACGGGTGACCCTTACCCGGGCCTACGATGCCATGACCGGCAACAACTCGGTCGAGCTGAGCCTGGGCGACACCCCCGCCGGCCTCTACCAGATGGTGGTGACCCCCAATGACGGCGAGCGCACCGTCCGGAGTTTCCTGCGCCTGCAGTAACGCCCCGGAACCGCCGGAATAACCAACCTCCTCTCTACTCCGGTAGGGAGGAGGTTTTTCATTTTAGCCAGTCATACGCGGTTGGGCTACCCCGCCAAGGCCGTCCGGCGGACAGCACACCCCCCTCCCCAATGCGCGCAAATAAAATTTTGCATTTCAATGAAAAACATATAATTTACAAGCATACCACACTATGAACTGTATTTGCACACCCACTAATCACTCTGACGCAACACGACCTTAAGCTGATGTTCCCGCCCCGGTGAAGCCACTTCCCGACTTCGGGAATCGCAGCTCCGATAACACCTGTACTGCCCCACCCCAGTTGTTGCCCTTCCCATTGCGCCGGAAGCGGAGATGGCTTGCTGGTGCGGCCGGTCAGGGCCTTGCTGTTCAACCTCTTTTCAACACTATAAATAACATCCACATGAGACACACTTACGCTTATTTCGCTAACCGCCGGTGGGGCCTCGGCCTCCTCTGCCTGCTCCTTGCCGGGGGGCTAACCGCGGCGAGCAGTACGGCAACTCCCTTCTACCTCTCCGAACTCTACGCTGCGGCGGATGAGGCCCCGGAGGCGGGTTCCACGTCCTTCGAAATTCCCTTCTTGGCCGATGCTTCGGTTGCTTTTACCTGTAACACCCTCGTCTGTCAACGAGACTACGAGGTAAACTGCATTGCCGATGCGGACGTGCCAAATCCACCGGCCCCCAATGACCTACCCAACGCCGGAGACGACAATTGCGAAGTGACGGACTTGACCTGGGAAGATCACATTAACAATAACCCCGATGATCCGGAACTTTCCGCCATCATTACCCGGGTATGGTCGGCCAACGTAAATGGGGAGCCCAAATCCTGTACTCAGATCATCCGCGTCATAAAAGGAAAGGAGCCCGTGGTCACCGCTCCCGCTGACATCACCATCACCTGTGGAGCGTCAACCGATCCCGCCGATACCGGTATGGCCACCGCCACCGATGCCAGTGGTCCCGTAACCTATACCGACGAAACGGTAGGTGAGCCTGAAGACGATTGCAGCACAATAATCCGGACCTGGACCGCCTCCAATGAGTGCGGAGAAGGTCAGGATGTCCAGATTATTACCCGTACCCCGCCCCCGCTGGAGAACGAGTGCTACTCCCTGGCCCCCTGTATGGAATACGACAGCGAGGCGGGCACCACCCGCTTTACCTGGGAGCTGTGCCTGATCGGCGACGAGTGTAAGGACATTTCCAATATCCGCTTCTCCATCCCCTGTGACCTTCCCAAGTCCGCCCTCCTGGAGTCCTCCTCCAGCATGAGCGGACTGAAAGTAGAGATCAACGGCCGCACCGGCCGCTGCGAGCGCTATGACGTACAGTTTGAAGGCTTCGGAGACGGAGCCATGAAGCGTGAGCCCAACCAGTGCGTCACCTTCAGCTACCTGATCGACGCCGACCTGCGCGAATACGTGACCGACGTAGCCATCAAGGCCGGTAACCAGGAGGGACTGGACTTCCCCGGCATCAGCCTGGATGGTTGTAACGTGGAGCGTACCTCCTCTTCTACCCAAGTTTCCAGCAGTGAGAGCTTTGGCAAAAAGAAGGGCAAGTCGCTCGTACAGTCTACCTCTGACGCCACCGGCATCAACGCCGTAGCCGTGTTCCCGAACCCGGCCCGCGACCTGATCACCCTGCGCTTTGAATCTGCCAGCGACCAGCGGGTTGACCTGCAGGTATACGACGCCACCGGCCGGGTGTCCTTCGCCCGCGCCCTGGAGGCCGCCAGCGGCACCAACACCGTAGAGTTGAGCCTGGGCGACGTACCCGCCGGACTCTACCAAATGGTGGTGACCCCCGCGGAGGGTGAGCGCACCGTCCGCACCTTCCTCCGACTGCAGTAACCACTACTTCCACCGGAATAACCAACCTCCTCTCTGCTCCGGCAGGGAGGAGGTTTTTTTGTGCCTGGCACCTGCGCTCCGCCGCCAGAATGGCGCTATCCAGCCACCCTATAAATTAATTATTAACATACATGTATTGCACTGCCGGACATTCACTTTATTGTCGCCACATTTTGAGTTTAAACAAATAAACCCTATATTAAGTATTGCCCCCATTTCGGCATCGAGGCGCGAGTTTCTATTGTAGCGCCCTGGTTCTCCCCGAGCACCGCCCATTTATTTCTGCTATTCAGCTGGAACGATCGCTTTAGTCCGAACGGTTCAGGCCGGCCAGTCTGCCTGGTCATGATTATTGGCATAAGGCAGCGGACAGGCATATGTATTGGCACCTCCCCCGTGGAGGTACACCGCAACAATACCCCCACCTACCTCAACTTCTGATTTCTCCCTACTGGCCAGCGCCTCCCGCGCTGGCAGGAGGATGTACTGTGCCGGCTCTTTCCCCAGGGTCCGTAGAGTCCCTTTCTATTGCTATAACAAAACTGTCAATGATGAAACACTCTACTCTTTCCCCGCTGACCAACACGCCGGTGCGCCCAGCCTGGTCCTTCCCCCCGATCCTTTGGGTTTTGCTGCTTACGTTACTGTTTCCGGCGGCAATGGTGGCCGGGAATTACAACAATTTTACCTCGCCCGCACCCGACCTGGCCGACAGTGGAGATCGGATGGAAAAGCGATCCATACCGTCTGCACCGCTTGGGTACGCTGCCGACGCAAAAATAGCGGGGCCTCGTCATGGGCTTACCTTTCGTGCCCCCCCGGAGTCGGTCCCGCAGATTGAGTGTCCGCCGGACATTTCCCTGCCTTGCTCGGCTTCAATCGACCCGGTAAACACCGGAAAAGCTAGTTGTAAAGCCGGAGTCATATACGATGAGGAAGGGACCCCGACCACCCTCGAATGTAATGACGCCCACATCGCTTATTCCGACGTAGTAGAGCCCGGCGAGTGTGCGAATGAATCCGTCATTTTCCGCACCTGGACCGCCGTCAATGGAGAGGGGGAAGGGACCAAATGTGTTCTGATCATCACCTTGGTGGACAAGGACCCTCCCGTACCGGCAGCTGTGCCTGCCGACCGAACCCTTTCCTGCGGCGAGGAAGTGCCCCCCGCCCCGGACTTGACGGCAATAGATAAATGCCAGGACAACCAAATTAGCGGAGCGTTAACGACAGAGATTTTCCCAGACAAATGCGAGGGCTACACCATACACCGCACCTGGACCTTCACCGACTCCTGCGGCAACCGCAGTACGGCCAGGCAGTCCATTACGGTACCCGGCAATGCAATAAGCAAACTGCCCCAGCCCCCAGAGGATTTGATCGTGGAGTGCGGTGGTGGAGTTCCAGAGGCTGAGCCCCTTACGGCCCTCAGCGATTGTGGAGAGGAATTTATCGGCCAACCGAACGACGCGGCGAGACCCAACGAATGTACCGGTTACACCATCGTTCGCAGCTGGACCTTTACCGACGCCTGCGGCCTCGATAGCCGCGTCAGCCAAAAGATCAAGGTACTGGGCCATACCGTAAGCCAGCTGCCCGAGCCGCCAAAGGACCTGATCGTGGAATGCGGTGGCGAAGTACCGCCGGCCGAAACAGTGATTGCCATCGACGATTGCGGCAACCAGATTACGGGCCAACCGAACGACGTCGCAGGGCCAGCAGACGAATGCGACGGCTACACCATCACCCGGACCTGGACCTTCATCAACGCCTGCAAACAAATCAGCAGCGTCAGCCAGAAGATCACCATGCGCGGCAGTGGAATAAGCCACCTGCCCACCCCCCCGGGGAAACTGATCGTGGAATGTGGCGGAAAGGTGCCGCCGGGCTCCCCCCTCACAGTCATCGACGATTGCGGCACAAAGATCACCGCCTTCCCCAAAGACGCTCTAGGGCCCGGTAGCGATTGCGAGGGCTACTCCGTTCTACGCACCTGGACCTTCACCGATGACTGCGGCAACACCGGCCAGGTCAGTCAGGACATCACCGTGCTGGGCAGAGGAATAAGCGAACTGCCCCAGCCTCCCAAGGATTTGATCGTGGAATGTGCCAGTAAGGTACCAGAAGCTGAGCCCCTAATTGCAATCGACGATTGTGGGAAGGAGATCATCGGCCAACCGTACGACGCTGTAAAGCAACCAGACGAATGCTCTGGCTACAGCATTACCCGCAGCTGGACCTTCACCGATGCCTGCGGCACCGATAGCCAAATTCGTCAAAAAATCACGGTGCTGGGCATCGAAACAACCCAACTCCCCGAGCCTCCAAAGGCGCTGGTCTTGGCTTGCAGCGACAAGGTGCCGCCACCCGACTCTCTTGTGGCGTTCGATAATTGCGGCAATAAACTCACCGGCCAATTGAACGAGGCTGTAGAACCAGGTGAGGAATGCGACGGCTACACCATCACCCGCACCTGGTCCTTTGTCAACGCCTGCCGAAAAATCAGCAGCGTCAGCCAAAAAATCACGGTTAGCGGAGGAGGAATCAGCAAACTGCCCCATCCCCCGGAGGATTTAACCGTGGAATGCAGCGACAAGGTGCCACCAGCCGAAGATTTGACCGCCATAGACGATTGCGGTGAGGAGATCACGGTCAGCCCCATCGATAAGAAGCACTCGATTGGCGAATGTCTCCATGACTTCACCATCAACCGTACCTGGATTTTTACCGACGCCTGCGGCAACAAGGAATCGGTTACTCAGACCATCATCGTGCTCGATACCCTGGCGCCCGTGCCGCAAGCAGCCCCCGCTGACCTGAACCTAGCGTGCGTTAGTGACGTACCACCCCCCGTTAACCTGACCGCCACCGACAATTGCGACGGGGACATCACGGTGAGTCCTACGGTACATATCACGCCCGGCGGCTGTCTGAACGACTACTCTATGGTCCGCACCTGGACCTTCTCCGATACCTGCGGGAATACGAGCAGCGTCAGCCAGACCATCACCGTGCTCGATACCCTGGCGCCCGTGCCACAAACAGCCCCCGCTGACCTGAGTCTGGAATGTGCCGAGGACGTACCACCACCGGTAAATCTGACCGCTACCGACAACTGTCATGGCGACATCACCGTGAGCCCCACTACCCTGGTCACTCCCGGTGCCTGCCTGAACGACTTCACCATGGTCCGTACCTGGACCTTCACCGATACTTGCGGCAATACCAGTTCCGTCAGCCAGACGATTACCGTGCTGGATACCCTGGCACCGGTTCCGCAAGCGGCACCCGCCGCCCTGAGCCTGGAATGTGCCGATGACGTGCCACCGCCGGTAAATCTGACCGCCACCGACAACTGCGACGGGGACATCACCGTGAGTCCCACGGTACAGGTCACGCCCGGTGCCTGCCTGAACGACTTCACCCTGGTCCGCACCTGGACCTTCTCCGACACCTGTGGGAATACGAGCAGCGTCAGTCAGACCATCATCGTACTTGATACCCTGGCGTCGGTGCCCCAGGCAGTGCCCGCCGACTTGAACCTGGCGTGCGCCAGCGACGTACCACCTCCCGTAAACCTGACCGCCACCGACAATTGCGACGGGGACATCACCGTGAGCCCCACTACCCTGGTCATTCCTGGTGCCTGCCTGAACGACTTCACCATGGTCCGCACCTGGACCTTCTCCGACACCTGTGGCAATACGAGCTCAGTGAGCCAGACCATCACCGTGCTGGATACCCTGGCGCCCGTCGCGTCCGCGGCCCCGGCCGACCTCAGCCTGGAATGCGCTGACGACGTACCCGCACCGATCGACCTGACGGCAACCGACAACTGCGACGGATACATCACCGTGAGCCCCAATACCCAGGTCATCCCTGGTAGCTGTATAAACGATTTCACGATGATCCGTACCTGGACCTTCTCTGACACCTGTGGTAATACCAGCAGCGTCAGCCAAACCATCACCGTGCTCGATACCCTAGCCCCAGTTCCGCAAGCGGCACCCACTGACCTGAGCCTGGAATGTGCCGACGACGTGCCACCGCCGGTAAATCTCACCGCTACCGACAACTGCAACGGAGACATCTCCGTGAGTCCAACAACGACGGTCATCCCCGGTGCCTGCCTGAACGACTTCACCATGGTCCGCACCTGGACCTTCACCGACACCTGTGGAAATACGAGCTCAGTAAGCCAGACCATCACCGTGCTCGATACCCTGGCACCGGTGGTGACCGCCCCGGCGGACATTCCGGCACTCTCCTGTACCAAATCCACCGACCCGGCCAACACCGGCGGGGCAACGGCAACGGACAACTGTGACGGGGAACTTGCGGCCACCTATTCCGACGTGATCGTGGAAGGTGCCGGGGTGGACTGCTACACCATTGAGCGTACCTGGAGTGCCACCGACACCTGTGGAAATACCGCCTCGCCGCTGCAGACCATCAACGTGGTCGATACCATTCCACCGACCTTCGTGGATTGCCCTGCCGATGTAGAACTGACGTGCACCGAGGACGTTCCGCCCGTGGCCTACCCGCAGGCTACCGACAACTGCGACAATGAAGTCGACGTAGTCTACAACGGCGAAGTGCGCGACGACTCCTGCAGTGAGGACTACTACACCCTCACCCGCAGCTGGACCGCTACCGACAACTGCGGCAATGCCACCACCGGTGAGCAGGTCATCACCGTCAATACCCGACTGACTGACCCCTGCTACTCGATCACCTTTGAACTCGAGTACAACGAGGAGGACAATACTACCCGATTCACCTGGGAGCTGTGCCTCATTGGCGAAGATTGTAAGGACATCTCGAATATCCGCTTCTCGATTCCCTGTGACTTGCCGAAGTCCTACCTGCTGGACACCTACAGCAGCGTGGATGGTTTGCGTGCGGAGATCAATGGAAGGACCGGCAGATGTACCCGCTACGACGTACAATTCGATGGCTTCTCTGACGGAGCACTTCAGCAAGAACCCGGTCAGTGCGCTACCTACAGCTACCTGATCAGGGGCGACCTCAGGGATTGGGAAACCGACGTTTCCATTAAAGCAGGAAACCAGGGAGGACTCGGTTTCGAGGACGTGGGACCAACCTGCTCCTGCACCAAAGAAGCCGGAGCGCTTACCCCTCAAGAACTGGCAAACGAGCCCGTGTACTTCGACCAGCGCGGTGCCGAGGGCCTTTCCGACGTTCAGCTCTTCCCCAACCCGGTGGACGAGATGTTCACCCTGCGCTTCGTTAATCCCACCGGACAACCCGTCATGGTGCAGGTCTACGACGCTACCGGCCGACTGCAGCTTGTCCGGCGAATCATCACCAGCGAAGGCTTTAACCAGGTCGATTTTGAGGTGACGAACCTGCCATCCGGACTGTACAAGATGATCCTAATACCTGAAACAGGATCACCGCACATTCGGCCCTTCATCCGCATCCACCGTTAAAGGAACGGTACACAAAGCCCTTCCCCCCGTCGCCGGAGAGAAGGGCTTTTTATGTGCATTTGTCCCGTGCGGGTCCACGCAAGCGGTTTGCGCGGCGGTGCATACCTTGGGATAGAAACACCCCAAATATGAGTACCCCGATTAACGTCGGCCTGATCGGCTTCGGCCTTTCCGGCCGCTATCTCCAGTCGCCTTTTTTCCGCGCCCACCCCGGCTTTACCGTCGGCCGGATAGTCACCAGCCGCGCCGCTGAAGTAGCCGAGGAGTTCCCCGGCATGGAACCCACCGACGACTTGGAAACCGTGCTGGCCGACCCGGACATAGACCTGGTCAGCATCGCCACCCCCAACGCTACCCACTACGATCTGGCGCGGGCTGCCCTGGAAGCCAACAAGCACGTACTGGTGGACAAACCCGCCTGCGCCACCGCCGCCCAGTTGCGGGAGCTGCGCGACCTGGCCAAGGCTAGGGACCGCCACCTGTTCGTCTTCCAGAACCGCCGGTGGGACAGCGATTTCCTTACCGTAAAGCAGGTGCTCAAGGGGGGAAGCCTGGGCGAACTGGTGGCCTACGAGGCACGCTTCGACCGCTGGAAGCCCGAGCCCAACGCCAAGCCGTGGAAGGAAAAGCCCGGCCCGGCCTCGGGCATGCTGTACGACCTCGGAGCCCACATCCTGGATCAGGCCATCGCCCTATTCGGTCGACCCAAAGACGTCATCGGCGACCAGTGGATGCAGCGCACGGGCTCCGATATCCCGGACGCATTCGACCTGCAACTGGTCTACGGTGGCCCCCTGCGGGTGCGCCTTTCCTGCAGCCTGCTCGTCCGCGAGCCTACGCCCCGCTATCGCCTGCACGGCCGGCAGGGGAGCTTCGTTAAGTTCGGCATCGACATCCAGGAGGACCAGCTTAAGGCGGGCATTCAGCCTGACCACGACCACTTTGGCCAAGAGCCCGCCGAACAACACGGCCTGCTCCATACGACCACCGGCGGAGTAACCGTGCGCGGTCCGGTACAGTCCCTCCCGGGGCGCTGGTACGACCTGTTCGACAACGTATATCAGGTCATCACCCAGGGGGCCCAACCCGGCGTGCCGCTGGATGACATTGTGGCCCAGCTGGAGATATTGGAGTCGGTGCCGGTGCGCAAGTAAGAATAGCACGGCGCGCGCCTATACGAGCTTTCCCTCCTTCCCCAGTTCCCGACGGAGAATTTCGAGGACCAGCTCCTGGTTCACCTCCCGCCGGTCGTCAGCCAGGAGCCGCAGGCAAACTTTCTGGACGACATTATTAATTGTGGCCCCCGTGATTTCGTACTCTTCCGCCAAAATTTCAGGGCGACACGCTTTGTCCAGTACCAGGCGGTCCCCCTCCGGCCAGGCGTTGGCCCAGAGGCGGCGGCGCTCGTCGGCGGAGGGTTGCAGGAAGGGAATGACGGACTGAAAACGGCGCATGAAGGCGTCGTCGATGTTGCTCTTGAAGTTAGAGGCCAGGATGATCAGGCCGTCGTAGGCCTCGACCCGCTGCAGCAGGTAGCTGACCTCCTGGTTGGCGTGGCGGTCATGGGCGTCTTTAGTGGCCGTGCGCTTCCCGAAGAGGGCATCCGCCTCGTCGAAGAAGAGGATCCACTGTTTGTTTTCGGCCTTGGCAAAGAGGGCGGACAGGTTCTTTTCGGTTTCGCCGATGTATTTGGAGACTACCATGGAAAGATCTACGCGGTAGACGTCCTGGCCCGTTCGCTTGCCGAGCAGGCTTGCGGTGAGCGTCTTGCCCGTCCCCGGGGGGCCGTGAAACAGGGTGCGGTAGCCTGGCTTAATCCGTTTCCCCATGCCCCAATCCTGGAGTAGTGTAGTGCCGTGGTCCACCCAGGCAATTACCTCGGCGAGTTGGTCGTGGGTACGCGGCGAAAGGATGAGATCCTCCCACTCCATTTTCGTAGTCAGCCGCTCGGCGGGGAAGCGGGTGCTGAAGTGAGGTTTGGCCTCGTGGCCGGTCAGGATCTTTTCCACCGCATCCGGCTCCGGCAGCAGCTTCCCGCACAATCGCGGTTCTCCCGGCGGGACATCAGCCAGGAGCAGTAGCCGACGTTCGGCCAGGAAGTGATCTCCGCTGAAAAGTGTGCGGGCTTCCATCCGCCAATCCGCGCGGTCGCCAGCCAGCAGGAAGAGGGCGGTTTCCCCCGTTGGGAGGATGCCCCGGTACTGCTCCCCCTTCGTGCCGCCCAGGCGGGGAAAGTCTCCGGCCTCGGTCAGTTGCTCGCGCAGGAGGCGATCCAGCAAGTCGGGGCTGGCGTGGGGCAACAGCGCCAGTAGCCAGGCCACCCGCGCCTCGTCGGTCCAGGGTGCGTCCGGCAGGGGGTAGATCCCCTCGAAGCCTTGACTCCGTCGAAGCAGCCCCCGACGTTCTCTCCCGTCGTCGGATTCGGAGAGCTGGAAGGTCAGGAGATCGCGGAGCAGCGCGTAAATGTTCTGAGTTTGTGCGGCAGTCACGGGGTGTTTATTTTTTGTCCGGACGGTTCTCAAGGGCGGCAGCGGGCAAACACGCTATCTCGGTTAGGGTATCCTCCTCCGACACCCGCACTATTAATTGGCGAAATGGTGAGTCGTTGCGGAGAAGCAAGAAGGCCACATGACTACCCGACTGGTCTTTGTGGAAGGTGCCATCCGGATAGAGACTGGCGTAAAGTTCCGCCAGGGCCAGCCCGAACTTGTCCGCCCCGGAAGCTGACAGTTTTATTCCCGTGAATAGTGAGGTAAACTCCGGAGAATCATTCCGGAAGAGGGGCGACCATAGCACCGCGGGCTGTCCGTGTTCCGGATGAGCGACGATCACCGGCACCTTATAGTAGTTCTCGTAGTTCGTCGTCATCCAGGTCCGGTAGAAGCGGGTTTGCGGCAAATATTCCACCACCGGCGATCCATTCGGCAGCGGCACGAGCTTGTCGACGGGGTCGTACCTCACCCGGTCTACCTGCAGCCGTTCGGGCGGATATCGTTTTTCGAGCATGGCCTGGGTATCGGATGGTGCATTCATAGCGGAAGAACTGTTGGAAGGGGACGTCGGACCGGTACACGCCGCGCAGTTGCCTAAACAGAGGAGAATGGCCAGGCAAAGGCCAAGCGGCAGGCAGATAGTGGTCACGGGTCCATGTGTAAGCCTACGGTAAGACGGTAGGTGACGCCGTCGTGGACCACCGACAGGCTATCGGAATCGAAGGGATGGGCCCATAGGAGGGTCCCGATTTGTTCGTCCGACCAAAAACCGGGGTCTTTGATAATGGTGATGGAAATATTCGCTCCGGTCGGTACGAGGTTGCCCAGGCGCTCGCTTTGCACCAGGGGTGCACCTGCGTTGGTGAAGTGGGTGGCCGTTGTGACCGTTGCCCCCCCGGCCGACCTGATCTTCAGGTAGTGATCATCACCTCCGGCGGCGCTGGAGGTCAGTCGAAGGTGGAGGCGGTTGTGGCGCGTTACCCCCGGCGCAGCGGCGGTCGGGGCGGCCGGAGCATACTCGATCTCGTACGGTACCGGGTCGCCGCCGGAGTCGTCGCGCCGGATGATTTGCAGGTTGCCGGCGTCGTCGGTGTATTCACCCTGGTGCAGGCCGGCATAGTTCCCGGCGGCATCCGTTTGGTTGTTTCTGACCTGGGAAACAATTCGCCCCGGCGCGCCGAGGTCTCGTCGATACTGTTGCTGGGTCCCGCCGGCCGCAAGCGGTTCGGCATGAGCTGGTCCAAATCCGCCGCCGTGTACGGCCGCGTGGCGGCGTTCCGTCAACCAGTGGGTAGTCATTTCCCCCTGTGAAGTGGCCCATTCGTACCCAGGGCGCGGCGCATCGTCCAGGACTTCGGTATCGTTCAGGTCGACGTTGTTGGTGGCAAAACTGTCGATCCACGAGGCGTTATTCCTTCCTGCGTTGATTGTCACGGGTCGGGCGGCATCGGCGGTGATTTCCTGAATAAGGTTGCGGAAGGTCTGCGATCGGCCCATTTCCCGGCCGATCAGGCTGATCATGTCGGCCACATCGGCGGGGGTGCCGTTGATCCGGATGCCTCCGGTGCTGTTGGTTACGTGATTCCAGGCGGTTTGCAGGCGTTGAAATTCTGCTTCGTAAACATCGTTGGTGCCGGCGGCAAGTCCGGTTGCCGCGTTGGGGTAAACATTATAGGTTCCGAAGGCGGTGGGTTCGCGGCGGGAGTCCGCATTGGCGGGGCTGAGGGTGCCGGCAGCGGGTATGGGGGAAACCAGCCTGCGGTGGACGAACCCCGCCACCACCGATCCATCGATCGTTGTACTTACCGCTAACCACCCGTTGGTATTGCCGGTCACCGTTACCCGGGTATTGCGGTTGAGCGAGGTTACGAAGTTGCCGGGGCCATTCGCTGCGGTACTGCGCAGGGCGGCATTCCACCGGGTATCGATTACCCCCTCCCAGGGGAAGGCAACCGCCTGTCGCTGTACGCTGGTGCCGGTGCGGTTGCTCCGGATCGGTACGGCAGCCGCGGGGGCCGGCTTTCGGGGTACGGCGACTTCCCCACCCTGCTGCACCGTATGCGTTAGTTCGTGCGCCAGCAGCCGCTGACCCTGGGCCGTATCCGGATTGTACTCCCCCGAACGGAAGTAGACGTCGTTGCCCCGCGCGAAGGCCCGGGCCCCCAGTTCCCGGTTCATTTCATCGGCGGCCGCGTCGGTATGCACGTTCACGTTCGAGAAATCGCGGCCGAAGCCCGCCTCCATTTGTTGCTGGACGGCACCGTCCAGCGGTCGCCCCGTGCCGGCCCGCCCCCGTAAACGGGCTCCCAGCCCCCGGGGCGCCGCGCTGGCCGCCGTGCGCTTGGTTTGCAGCGGCTCCTCCTCCTCAGTGTCCATCCGCTGCAGCGGCTCCTCTTCCTCGACGGCAGACTGTTGGATCGGTGGCTGCTGAACCGGCTCTTCCTCCTTGAGGGACGATCGTTGGACCCGCGGCCCCGCCCCCTGGTCCCGCTTCTCCTGTATCGCGCGATCCTCTTCCATCCGACTATCGGCCATGGATTGGATGGCGGGCGCTTCGTTCTGCTTTCCTCCGCTTACGACTCGGTTGGCCACGGTATCCGCTTCCCGCTCGTAGCGGTCGTCCGGGGCACCGACGGTCAGCTTGGTCTGTACGGGCGGAGCGGCCGCCAGGGGCTTGAAAAAGGGCTGGTCACCCTCCTGGCTTTCCGGGCGGGGGATGCGAAGGCGACGGGATTGGCGGGTTGCTTTGAAGGACATGGTAGCGCGCTTGATGGTTAATGACGGTGTGACCCTAATGTGTTTCACGGTTGGCGAACTGAATGAGGTCGACAAAGTCGAAGCGGTGAGGCTCCCGGCCCAGCGTAGGTCGCCAGCGGGGGTAGCGCTTGAGGTAGCTCTCGTCGTCGTGCCGCAAAATGGTCAGGAAGCACTCCCCCAGAATGGTGCCCCCTACGGGCCCCAGTGATTCGCCACCGTTGCCGAGTTCCGCGGCTTCGTGGAGCATATAATACCATAGGGGGGTGCCGGCCGTACACAGTTTTTCGGTGAGGGGTACCGAAAGCGGAACGAAACCCAGCCGCATGGCTACCGCCTCCCCGCTCGGCAGTCCGTACCCTACCCCGCGACGGATGTTTCGGAAAGGCAGCGATTGCTCCCGCCGGTCGCTGGATCTGATGAAGGGAAGCCGATGGAAGGACCGCCCGATGAAGGGGTCTATCCGCCGGGCGTACTGCACCCTACCATCGCCGAAGTCGAAGAGGTAGCGCCAGTCCACAAACTCCTTCATGGTGGTGAAGAAGCCGAGCTCCATCAGTTTCTTTTCCGTCTGCTCGTTAATGCGGTTTTCGTCGCGCGTCTGGCTGTGGCCGGTCCGGAAGGCAGCTCCGGTAAATTCGAGTGGCAGTGACCCGGGCCAGGGATAGTGGCGCGCCGGTTCGCGCAGCAACCGGCTGTGGATGCTGGGGTCCAGCATCTTGCCCAGGAACTCGTGCACAATGAGCCAGTGGTAGTGCCAGATCACCTGTCGGCGGGCGAGGGCGAAGGCCGACTGCGGCCCCCCGGTAGCGCGAATGTGGTCGACCATCCGGTTGTGGAATTCGATAAAGAGTACGTGCATCCGGGAGACGATGATGTTCTCATCGTTGCGGCTGTCCCCGATGATGGCCTTATGCTGGGGGTTGCGCTGCAGGTCGCGCCAGCGGTGGTTGCCATCGGTGTATTCCTCGCCCAGGAGCAGCTTGTCGGTATCCCGGGCGTCGTAGTAGAAGTCCTGGGTCTTCTGCCCGTAGAGGCAGTCCAGGTCGAGGTTGATCGTCCGGTCGTTGGCGATTGTGGCCAGCCGGTTCTGCCCCCGCAGTCGGCTGTTGGCGTCGAAGGTAATGTCGTGGGCCAGGAACTGACTGAAGATGGCCACTCCGTTGGTGATCGTCGTGGAGTCCGGGTAGTCGAGGGAACCCCAGTCCATCATCTTCTGGGCGTAGGCCCAGCAGTCGGCGTCGGACAGTTCGAGCGGTTCCAGCTCCGGGAACAGGCGGGTGAAGTGATCCTTCTGGTGGGACTGAAAGTGGGGATTTTGCTGGGACTGCATGGGTAAGTAGTTGGGCGGCGGCGCGCGGGTGCGGGGGAAGGGGGGCAAGAGCCGGGGGCGGGACTAGGGTGGGCATACGCTTAGGGATCCGTCCTGAGACGATTAAGAAAAGTTTTGAAATCGGACGCGATGAAGTACAGGTTATCGTATTCCTCAATGGAGCCTTTACGGTCCTGTGACTCCTGCTCGTGATCCCAGAAGTGTACCGGGCCATTCGTATTGGTCAGCAAAAGGAAGTAATTCCCTCCCGGATCACTGGCTATCGGGATGGCCCCCTGGGGGAATAGGTCCCCCTTGTTCTCTAAGACCTGAGTGATGCCGTAACCCTCGTCTTGGGGGTAATAAGATAAAAATCGCCCCAGGATTACCTCCTTCCAGTGATCCTGGTCCACGTCTACCACCCAGTCTTCCTGGGGGGTACCCCCATTATGCTCCAGCAGAAAGCTGACATACGCTGGGGGAAGGTCACCGTGAACCGCTGACGCCAATCGGTCCAGGGATGCTTCGTTCAACTGGGGGCCTGTATCCTTGAGTTTCATGGTAGTTTCTGTTGTGTAGTTGATGGATTAGGTGCCACTGGTGGATACCCCACCCGCGTGAAAAAACTTATCGTGAATACCCGCGGGTACGAGTTGCATGGTTCTTCCATTTTCGTGGTGGTGCCAGTAGTACCCTTCCGGCGGCTTGTCTCCCCATTCCAATAATTTACCGGCCTTTTCATTGGCTTTTCGGTAGTCGGGGGTACGGCTCTTTGAAAAGCCGTCGATATCTACTGACTTCACTTCCGGGTGGGTGAGGTGGTTGGAGAAATCCGGATACCCCTGATTATTGTACTTCACCCAGGTACCGTCTCTATTCACGTAGGTTACCGATCCATCCCCGTGCTGAATCACCGAACCGCCCTTTTCCTTGACCCACTTATCCCAGTTGGGTGCCGAGTTCCAATCTCCGTGTTTGGGCTTATCCACCAACCCGTTGCGAATGTCTGCGGATAAATCGGTCCCTTCCGGCACCCCTCCCGGCTTGGCTTTCAGAAAGTCTTCATAAGTTCCCGACTCCAGGCCTTCCCGCTTCAGGTGTTCAAACATCTCACGGTCCGAGGGGAAGGGATCGCTATTGATGAAGCAGTACGGATCGGTAAAGCGGCACCACTTCCCGTTCTTCTTTCGCTTGTACTTGTGTCCGTTGGGTAGTTCTATTTCGAGGTCATACTCGGGGTGCTCCAGTTTCTTGACCTTTCCGTCCTTGAAACTGCCTACCTCCACTTCGATATCCTTGGGGGTGAGGTCTTTCCCCTCTTTGGGCTTAGTCGTGTCCAGGTCGACCTTCCCTTCATCCACGCTCCCCTTTGGCTTACCCCCGTCGACTTCCGGGCCGGATTTCGGCGCGTTGGGGTCCACGTCCACCTTACCCGTACCGGGATCAATCCCCTTAGATGCTTTCACCTTTGGCGCAACGACTTTACTGCGCACGAAACTGAATACTCCCTTTACAATACTGCCCACCACTGAAAGAATGATCATGAGGGCGGCCATGGCAATTTCCATGGCAAAGGCAATCACGCTGTCCGACAAGCGGTTATACGCCTGTTTTTTCTCTTCCTCGTCCGTTTTACCCGTTCGCAGGAGCAGCAACTTATGGCCGATGTTGGCCAGCTCCCCCTGAATCATGGCACCGAGCAGTCCGTACCCCACCGCCGCGGCAATCCCCTTCACTACCGGATGCGGTACGAAGGAGGCAATCAGCAGGGGAAGCATTAGGGTCCGGCCGATGATTGTCCAGACGGTGTTATAAATAAGAATTGGAATATCCAGCAGGCGCATCAGGCTGTTCCAGAATTCATCCAGCGAACCGGCGCTCAGGGGTTTGGTTACGATCGCCTTGATATCCTGAAACAATTTGATAACGTCCTTTACGTTCCCTACAATCGGGATGACCATATCCATGAGCAGGGTCAGCAGGATACTGCCCGGATTTGCCTTTACGGCCTCCCACTTCTCCCCCATCATGTGCAAGATCCCGTCACCGATTTCGGACCAGCTCGAGTTGGTCTTGACCTTACCACCCGGGGCGGTAGACCGCTGAACGGTTGTCGGGGCGGCATCTTTCACGGGGGTCGGACCACCCGTTTGGTCACTACCAACAATTCGGGCCACTTGCGCGGGAAACTGACTTTCGGACTGCAACATATCCGGCAGCAGACGCATCATCAGGTCGTTCAGGTAGGGCGTGGGATTGGCCAAGAATTTCCTGAGAAATAGCAACACCTTACCCAGGCCGACGATACCGTTGATGATGGTATCAATGGCGAAACTCATCACGCGCCCGATGAACTTGCGGACGGTATTGAAAGCATCCCGGACCAGGGTTTTGACCCTGGTCACCAGCGCCGTTCCGACCTCACGGATGGAATTCCATAAGCTGGTAAAAGTGCCCATAAGGCTCCGGATCGCGGATTGGAGGGCGGATGGCAGCTTCGTGAAGGCCCAGTGGTTGGTAATGCCGTTGATCTTATCGAAGATGCCCCCCACGAAGCTGCTGATCGCATCCCACAGGCTGGTGACCTGATTGATGAGTCCCTCCCCCATGATCTGAAACAGGTTCCAGACGAACTGCACCTGCCCGGTTAGGCCGTTCCAGAACATCTGGATTACCTCACCATTCATATTCATGATCGCATTGCCGATCATGCTCAAGGGGCTTTTTACGAAGGAAAGAATGTTGCTCAGTATGGTCTTGAAGTATTCAATTCCCTTGCTGGCGAAGGATTTTAGGGAGTTCCATTTGTCCTTCACCCATTTTTTTCCGGCATTGAGAATGGATACGGCTCTATCGTAGATCCACATTACGGCATCTACCGCCTTGTCCTTTACCCAGACCGCTCCGCCGTAGGCTTTGCCGGCAGCCCATTTGGCGCCATCCCAGGCCGCGCTGGCTCCGGAAGACACCTTGTCCCCTACCCATCCGGCCGCGTCAGTTGCGAAGTCGTACCAGGCACGCTGGACCACTCCTCCGGTCCGGCGCTGGACTTGCCCTCCATCAGGGCGGGCGGGACTTCCCCCCTGCTGCACCGTATGCGTCAACTCATGCGCCAGCAGCCGCTGCCCGCCGGTGCTGTCCGGATCGTACTTCCCCGAGTTAAAATAAATGTCGGAGCCGTGGGTAAAGGCTTGGGCGCCGATCTGGTCGCTGAGCGCCGCCGCGTGGCTGCCAGTGTGCACCCTTACCCCCGAGAAATCCGCCCCGATGGCCGATTCCATGCTACTGCGGGTGGTCGCCGGAAGCTGGGCTCCCCCACCCTTACTGGCCCGCAGCTGGCCCGAAAAATCGTCGGAGGCGGTGAAGCTGCCATCGCCCGAGCGCCGCAGGAGGGGTTGCAGCCGCTCTTCCACGGCACAGTGACTGCACTTGCGCTGCAGCCCCGCCGGCATACCCAAACCCATCGGATATCGCCGAATGTGGGCTTCCGCTTCCCCGGTGCAGGGTGCACACTTACGCTGGACGCTCTCTTCTTCCGCCGCGCAGGCCGCGCATTTGCGCTGTACCTCCCCGTCGTCCGCCGCCCCACTCTCGAAGATGGGTTTGCGTTGCAGCCCCCCCTCCTCGACATCGGTCTCCCTGGGTTCTTCCGGCTCCGGTTCCGGTTTTCGCTGTATGCGGGAGATCGGTATGACTACCGCGAGGGGCTGCTTCCGTACGGCCGGCGGAGACTGACTGCCAGCCTGATCTGTTTGGCATTTATTGTTATTACCTGGCTCCCGCGCGCCGCCGCCCTCGTGGGTCGCCAGTCGCTGTACCACCCGGTCCGCCACCGCATCCGCCTCCCGCTCGTAGCCGTCGTTGGGGGCTCCTACCTTCAACTTCGGCTGGAAGAACGGCTGGTTCCGGGCCACATCACCCCGCTCCTGCTGCCCCCCCCGGGGGGAGAAGAATGGTGCGTGGTCGGATTTCCGTTGAATCCGCGATACGCTGTGGGTGGTATGGTCGGCGGCGATCTTCATCTACCATTCGACCTTGATGATGCGTTCGTGCCAGGGCAGCAGTACCTGACTGATTCCCCAGGGGAGCTGACCCAGCAGGATATCCTGGGCCTTGCGTTCCACCGTGATTTTCCAAACGTTTTCCTGCTTTTCCAGTCGGCCTTCCCGGGCAAAGAAGCCTTCCCGCAGGCCGGCCGGACTGGCCTTACCCAGGGCCGTCCAGTGACCGATCACGGCCCGCAGTACTTCGTCCGCCTCGTGGCATTCGGTAGCGGTGAGGGGCTCCGTCAGCTGCACCCCCGCCCCGGTAACCGGCCAGCCACAGAGCAGTTTCGACAACTGCATTTCCTCCTCCCGCCCCGCCGGATCGCCGGTCGCCAGGTAGTGGGTCAGGAAGACCGCCCGCTGCCGCGCCAACGCATCCGCGAAGGCCTCCTCCTGCCAGTACCCGAGGGCGGTAAACAACGGGGCCAGAAAGGGATGGGCAAGCACCACCCCCGCGTGATCGAGGTAAAAATAGGTGCCCACGGGCTCCGGTGTGGCCTCCGGTTCCCGGGCCGGATCATTATCGGTAGCGGCACGCTGCAGGGTCGGCGGGGGGGACGCCCCGGGGTTCCGGTGTCCTGCCTGACCTAATGGGGCTTCAGCTTTCGGGGGTACAGCGTCGCGGACGGACGCACGGCGTTCATCCGGAGTGTCCGGGCTTTTTCGGTCGGTCGGTTCTTGGTCTGGCGACCGCGGTTCTGCTTTGTGATCGGCTGCTCCGGTGCTCCTGATTATTTCTTTGTACGGGTCACGACCGTCTCTGGCCCACTGGTCAGCCCTCTCTCCGGTCCCTTTTCCGGAAGTGCCCGGCGTAGGTCCAAAGTCCCCTTCCAATTCCGCTGGTCGATCGCGGGTGCCGCTATCTTTCCGCTGCGGTCCCTTGCTTTCACCTGCCTTCTTTTTGGCGGGCCGCCCATCAGCCTTCCGGGGCATGTCCAGGGTGGTAAATAGTTTATTTCGCAAGGCCGGAGGCCACTTTATAAATTCGGGGTATACCGCTGCCAGTGCACTGGCGAGCACGTCCTCCGCGGCCATATCCTCGCGCTGGTTTCCGAGAACTGTCCACCAGAAGTACCCTTTCCCGGACTGGATCCACGCGCGCTTCTCTATCGGGTAACCAAGTGAAGGAAGATTGGCAACATCGAAAAGCGCACCTGCCGCCACCCACTTTGCCCAGGCGGCCGCCGCAGGTGGGAACCTTTGCAATAGCGCGCCAAAGGCAGGCTCGTGGCGGGGATCCAAAACCAGTCGGCGGACCGCCACCCGATCCCGCGCCATCAGTTCCCGGAGCATTCGCCGTGACTCCTGCGCGCTCGGGGTGATGAGCCGTTCCGTCAGTTCCGCCGCCCATTCCTCCGGGGGTGGAAACGATCCGGCCCACCAGGGCAGGTGTCCGGTGCTCAGGAAATGGAGCCAGGCGGCGTAGGGGCGGTCGGTTGCCGCGGGTGCCATTCGGTCGGAGGCTTCCAGAGCCGGCAACGGTAGCTTCCCCGTCCGTTGGGATTCCCTGGCCTTCCCCGCCGCAAGTTGCTCCTTCAGGCTTGACCGCAGGGCGCCCAGCAGCCGATCGAGCAGGGCCGCCCGCGATCCGGGGAGATCCAGGTCGAGGGTCCGGAACCACCCCAGGTCCAGGTTCAGCCGGTCCATCCGCCAGCGTTCTCCCCGGGGGATGAGCTCGTCGCACACGGCCTCCATCGCCGGCAGGGCGCTCCCCCGCAGCCAGTCGGTATAGGCCTGCTGGGTGGCGTAATCGCCCCGGTCGGTTACTACGTCCAAAGTGACGCGCTCAATAATGTGGTCGTCAGCCTTTCTCATTCGCGCGGAGTTGATTGCCGATATATCCCAGGCGCTTGCGGTCGATGCCGGTGTAGAGCTCGCTGACCTTCCAATTTTTAAAGACCTGGTCTCCAGTGATCCCTAACGCGGTCAGGGTTTGCTTCAGAGAGTTCATCAGCTTTTCCTGGTCGTCGGTCAGTTCCTCTCCCTTCCCGGCCAGCGCCAGCTTATCGAGAAAACTGGTGGCCACGAGCATTGCGGCCTTACGTATGAAGACCGCCTGCTCTGCCTCTTCGGTATGGAGTCGGGTAAGGGCGGTCAGGGCGGGATCCAGTCCACGGTCCGGCTGGACATCCGTAATGGAATCGCTGACGTATTCCTGGGTCTTGCCGTAGGCCTCCCCCTTCACCGTCGTTTCGGTCTCTGCCACGCCCAGGCCCTCCAGGGTCTCCTCCCGGGTACTGCGGCGGGTATTCAGGACGATGGCCAAGGCCGGGGGCGTAGTATTACCGGCGGGGGGTGCCACTACGTCATCGCCGGGCTTGGGCGGCAGGATAAAGGTGTGCCGTGCGGTACAGTCCCCCGCCGTGGCGATGAGGGAAAGGCCATCGATCTGACCGGCAATGTCCTCCGGTACCCGCAGCGACTGTTCGGTGGCATCGTAGGTGACGCCCGCCGGTGGATTGTCGAGACTTACCCTGGCGTTGGACGGGGAGATTTCAAAACGGAGGTCGTAGCGACAGTAACGCACGTCGTCCACCGTTTCCCGGCCCGCGAAGTTGACGTTCATCCGAATCCATTCCGGCTGCCGGCTCACGGTGAATGCCTGGTTAACGCTGCGGTCCCCTTTCCGGTAGGTGGCCACCAGTTCCAGGGTGGCGTCCGCCAGTTGGGCCGGCGTGAGCCCCTCGAAAGCAACGCCCTGGGTAAGCGTATGTATCCGCACGGCGTTGCCAATTTCTACGTTGTCCGCCGTGGCGACGGTCAGGTCGCCACCGGTCTCGTTCACCGTGACCGAGAGCCCCAGTTCCGCCAGTAATTGTTTCAGGGTGGTACAGGCTTCCGTACGCACCTCCAGGGTCAGAGGCTCCGGCGGCAAAGGCGTAGTTGCCTGCAGGTTGACCGCACCCGCTCCGCAGCAGAGGTAGGGCAGGCAGAAATCCGCTACGACCTCCTTACGGCGAAAGCTTTCCGGGTTGATCTGCAACCGGCGGGCGTAGGTGATCAGGTCGGCATCGGAACTATTGGCAAAGGCGCCGGACGAAGCATCTGTGTACCGCCGCAGGATCTGGATCAGTCCCTCCCGGTCGAAGCTGGACTTGTGTACCAGCACGAAAGTCCCTCCACGGGGTACGCCCCCCCAGTGGACCAATCCGGGGTGCAGCCGGGAAAAGCCGGCCAGGTAGCACCGTCTCCACAGACTCTCCCGGTACCGCACCTCCTCGATGGCGGCTTCCCGGATGCACTCGGCCAACTCTAGATCCAGGTACGGTAAGGGATCGTCGGAGTCCCTCTTGGCCCGCATTTCCTCGAGGAGGCGTACCAACTCCCGGTAGACCTGCACGAAGGTGTCCAGTCGCTGGGAGGTGAGCGTAGCCGGGAGAGGAGCACAAAAATCGACGGGCCCCTTTAGTTCTTCCCAGTCGTTAATCGTCGTCAGGTGGGGGTGGGCGTGCAGGAACTCGACCACGGACCGGCAGCGCTGCAGGGCGGGATCGTCCGGGTCGCTCCCGTCGGTCTTTGCCCCACCGGCGAGCGGAATGAGGGTGCCGAGAATATCGTTCCGGACATTCTTGTACCAGTTGTCACGATCCGACCCGGTGATGACCTCCAGCCGTTTCTCCTCATCGGGTTCGTCCAGGGAGACGTCTACCACATCGAAGGCCAGGTTCAGGCAGTCCCGCAACTCTTCGATGCGGGCCCGGACGCCACCCTCGCGGAGGTTGTCGGGATTGTCCCCAAGTGTGTTTTGCCTGAGCGGGTGGCCCAGGTGCCCCTCAATGCGGTAAAAATCCCAGTTTTCCGGTCGGTACAGCAGGGGGTGTTCGACAGAATGCGCCACGTAGCGGTAGGCCGCTATCGTAGGCTGTACCCCTACCCGCCAGTCGTCCATAACGTCGGGGTGGTAGTAGAAGGGCAGGGCGTTCCCCTTCAGGAAGGGAAAGCGGCGGTCCCCGGGCGTGATCCGCGGATCGAATAATGCCTCCCGCTTCCAGGTGGAGAAAAAGAGGTGGCCCTCCTCCACCAGGCGTTGCATCCGGACGAGGTACTGCTGCCCCTCATCCAGCAGGGTACGCCGTTCCTCCCCGTTATCCGGCAAGATGCGCCCGGTCCGGCAGGGGTCGGCGGCCTCGGCCTCGTCGGAGATCAGGGCCCGCCCCCCCGACTCGCCGTCGAAGTAAATGGTCCGCAATTCCAGGTGGCGGGAAAAGGCACAGCGAGTGGCCCCGGTGGCGCTCTCCTCGGTATTGCCCAGGGTGATGGTTTGCCCCTGCAGCAGCCGGTAGAAGGCCGCATAAGCCAGGATCAGGTCTTCGTGGTAGGTGTAGAGGTACTGGATGTCGGTGCATTCACCGCCGGGGTCAGCGGGATATACCTCCTCCGTCAGCCGCCCCAGTACCGCCTGGGTAGCCGCGTAGAGGGCCGTGTCCGCAGCATCGGGTTGGGTGCCCCCAGGTGCATTCAGCAGCCGGGCCGCGGCGCCGTAGGCGAGGGCCAGTTCCTCCCGGATGCCCACACAGGCAGCTCGGTAGCTTTGGTAGAGATCCTCCCAGTTCCGGATGCGGCAGAGCTTTATCTCTTGCTCTACCAGCCCGAAGGCGGGCAGTCGGGGCACCTCGGGCAGATCGATCTTTACCACCTCCGCTTCCGGCCCGTCCTCCCGGTCCTCCATCGGTACCAGAACGGCGTGATACTGCCCCACCTGGTCGGCCCCCGCCGCCTCGCAATCGCTGAAGCAGGAGGCCCGCGCTTCCTGGGCCTCCCGATACAGGTATAGCAGACAGTAACGGCCCGCCGGAATTACGGCCCCCTCCGCGGCGTCCGGCACGAGCCGCTGCCAATTCTCCCGCAGGGCCACTACTTCCCCTGGAGCCCCCAACTCGTAGTTCCCGCCGCCGCCGGAGATCTTGTCAAGCAGCGTATAGTAGTCATCACAGCCGCCCACCCGCTGCTCCGGACTTACTCCCAGGCTATTTGCCCCCCGGAAGTGGGTGAAGGCGCACTCGTCGAGGTCAAAGGCGTAACCGTCCGAACTCACTCCAAATCCCCGGCCAACGACCAGGGCTCCGCGATCCTCATCCCACCGCACCGAGAAGCCCTCGACGATCCCCAGCCCGACGTTGAAAATGCGATTTTGCCGCAGCTGGGCGAAAACGGCGCTGACCAGATTGTTCAGATCCCGGGCGCGCAGTACCTGGTGCTCGCTGAATAGCGGCAGGGAGTGGGAGGAGTTATTGTTGATTACCAAGGCCATGGTTCGCGATTTTCGGATTTACGATAATTGGGTGCTGCCGAGCAAAACGGCCCCCGGATCGGTCACTCCTCCCGCCTCGCAGTCATCGGACTGCAGCCGGGCGGGCGGGTACACGGAGGTCATGCCATCCAGGAAGTCGATCAGGTCTTTCTGAGCATCGCTGCGGTCGCAGGCGTCCTCCCAGCCGAGCGTCTGGAGCCACCTTCGGTAGCGGAGGGTGAAATCCCGCATCTGTTTTGGGTCCAGCCAGCAGATCTTGAGGGCCACGTGGGCCGGGGCCTCCCGGCGCAGGGTATCGGCGAAGAAGGCCCGGAAGTTGATATTCTGAAAGCGGTACGGCCAGTACGGCAGCACGATGGTTGCCCAGTAGGAATAGGGGTCGGCCCCCGGTACGTAGGGCAGTTCCGGCAACGGCTCGGGCTGGCCGGATAGACCGGTTTTGGGGGCGTTCAACTCCTCCGCCGCGGGACTGGGTGCCCACTGGTCGCGGTTCGGACACCCTTCCGGCGTTTCTTCCGGTGGCGGCGGCGGGGCGGGACAGATATTCGGAATGGTCGCATCACCCACCACCCGGGGCCGGAGCAGCAGGTGCTCCACGAGTCGCATCCCTTCCCCGTTGACGCGGGCCAGTACGCCCTGCCGGGCCTCTTCCAGCGTGGTAACTCCGGGGTAGCGGCGGGGGTGCTCGGCCAGCACGTGGTCCGGGCGGGTCAGTTCGATGCCAAACAGGTTGCAGTCGGCCAGCTGGATCCGCTGGTAGTTCCGCCGATCCGCCAGTAGTCGCAGGAAACAGCGGTAGGCCGACCAGGCTGCTTCCGGTGAACCGAATTCCTCACTGCTTTCCCAGATGACCTCGCCGGGCATCATCACCTGTAGTTCCAGCAGCCCGTTGAACAGGGTGGTTTCGGCTTCCTCCCACTGGGGCGCGGACGCGGGTTCCAGGTCCGCGGGAAGGCAGGGGGAATCCGAGGGCCGTTGGAAATCCGGCACCTTTCCGGCACTGTAGCACATGAAGCCGTATGCCTCCCGAAATACGTAAATCGGGAATTGTCTCGCCAGCGCGATGCGCTCCCGCGCGGCGGCGGCGAGCGTCTCCCGCACGAAGCTTTGTTGGCTCTCCAGCACCACCGAGCCGTCGTCGTCGAGGACTTCTAGGCGGTACTGCATATTGCCTTCCGCGTCGGGTTCCGTCTTGCGGGGTTGGTAGTAGTCAGGTTCCCTGGCGTAGCCGAGCAGGGCGATCATCTGCTCCTTCCAGTATGCATTAGCCTTTTCAGGATCTTCAAAGCGGGCGGTAGCCAACCAGTGAATGGTACCGTCGGCCGCGCGCAGGGCCGGCCGGTATACTCCGGCGCCGAAGCTCACGCACTGCTGGTACGGTTGCTCCTCCTTGTCCAGCCGGCAGTTCCCGTATTGGTTCAGCCAGTTCATCAGGGCTTCCCGTTCGGCTGAGGTGTGGCTCTCGCGGGGATTGCGGGCAACGCGGTAACCGGGCTTGACAACGCGAAATCCGTGGCAGCAGTCCGCGGCCCCGTCCAGAAAGTCATAGTAGTTACGGGCATCGGTGCCGTAGAGCAGGAAGGTTTCAAGTCCCTCCCCCCACGCCCGGGGGCAAAGCGGGTCGACGTCCGCCACCTCCGGGCAATCGGACAGTACGGGCCAGGAATCTTCGCCGATGGTGTAGCGAGGGTGGTGATAGGTGGCCGGACAGATTACCCAGCAGGGCGTTTCCGTATTAATTACCGGGGCGGCGTCGGCGTAGGTCACCGCGGCTTCCAGCAGCGTTTCGATGATTTCCAGACGGAAGATGCCGGCCTCGGGCCGATCATCGGTGCGGTAGTTAGGTGGAAAACGGAGGAGTTCGAGCAACACCCCAAAAGCCCGTCGGGCCTCCAGGCGGCTGGAATAGAAACGGGTACTCCGCAGCCACTCCGCAGTTCCCCCGGGCTCGATCAGGTGATAGCGCCAGCCCCGTCCGGCCACATACCGAAACGGGTAGTGCAGCGCGTAGTCCTGCCAGCCCCGCCGCGTTGTGCCAGCGTCTTCGGGACCCGGCGAGTAGACCAGGGGCCACCCGGTCTTCCCGTGAAGGACGAGGTAGGGTGCCGTACTGAAGGGTCCCGGACGGTAATCGGTAAAGGGTCCGGCTGCCTCCGGCCAGCAGTTCCGGTAGTGCGCATCCAGGAATGAGCCCAGGGACACCGAGGCGTAGTTTTTGGCCTTGCCGGCGACCGCCAGGAGCTCCGGCAGGTCCGCTTCAAAACCGGCCAGGGCCTCTGCTTCACTGGCGAAGGAGCGGACGCTGCGCAGGGGCGGCAGTCCGTTGACCGACCATGCGTAGTGGTAGCGTGCCAGGCCGGTGGTCCCCGGCGCTTGGTCTGCGAATGGAACCTGCGTCCCCGCCACAGAGAACTCCACGTATTCCAGTTCCCCCCGCTGGCTGGCCCCCTGAATTTCTTCCACCAGCGCGTCCCGCTCCGCGGCCGGACACAGCGCCAGGGGGTGTTCCGCCACCGCCGCGGCCGCCGACAGCCGGTATGCACTCAGGATGCAATCCGCGCCCGCGGCAGTAGGTTCCTCCGCCTCATCGTTGGTGCAGCAAACCGGAATGCTCTTGCAGTGGACGTACAGTTCATCCTCCATGGTAAAGCCGCTTTCCCCCCGTTCACAGCGCCCGAAATACGCTTCCAGATAGGCCCGTGCATCGTTGCGCACCCGGTCCCGCTCGGCCATCGTCGGGTATTCCCGGGGGTGCTCGGCGATGGGTTCACCCCCTTCACTTACCCCGAAGCTGTACCACTCCCCGTTGGTCCAGTCGGCCAGCGCGACCCCCGATCGCAGCAGGGCCAGCAGCTTCTTGACGGCGGCCTTGGCAGCCACCGGCGTATCCCAATCGGCCCCCATACTCGACAGCAGGGTGCCACAGCAGCCGCTGCAGTCCTCCCAGTCGAGGCAGTAGGTCCACCGGTATTCCCGGTAGCCGATGCGGCACGCCAGGGTGTTTTCCTGCACGTGGGCCATGACCCGATCCCGCAAATCCCGGGCCGTTTCTTCCGGGTAGAATTCCGGGTGGCGGGCCACTACCCCCCGTTCGTCCACCACATCGAAGGAGAACAGGCAGCCGTCGGGATCAGGTCGGTCACGGTAGTTATCCGGTTCTCCAGCCAGTTTGGTCAGGGCCAGGAATGCCAGATCGGTCGCCGTTTCGTCGGGGTAATTTTCGGTACCGTGCAGCACTTCCCGCCCCTCCAAATAGAGGTGATACGACCACGTACCGGGCAACTTTTCCACGCCCTCTCCCCCCGGTATGCCCAGTCCGATCCACTCCCGCAGCTTGGTACGGGCCGCGTAGGCCGCCACCTCCGTGGCGAAGGGGCCACTACCCGCCAGCAATAACCCATCGGCGCGTTCTACCTCCAGCCACCAGGTTTGGTCTTCCCGCTCACGGGTCCGCCAGTAGGCGGTGGTTAGGAGATCCTTACGTACCAATCGCCAGTGGGCGGCGGCATTTTCAGCGTCGGCGAAGGGTACTTCCCCGCGCAGGGTGGCCCCACTTTCGCCGGCGGTGAGGCACCAGACGAAGCGATCCGCCGCCTGCCGCAAGCGGTAGTCAAATTGCCGGCCGGAGAAGAAGGTCTGCACCTTGTCCCGGGTGCCGTCTCGCTCGGCTTCCGTAGCGTAGGTCAGGGGATGTACACCCACCTCTTCCCCCCCGCTTCCGACTACCGTGAAGCCATACCGGCCCTCGGCCGTGTTACGGTACGCCTTGGGGTCGCGGGCGGCCCGCATCAGGTGCAGCCCCGCCACCTCCGCCGTACGGGGATCGGAAAAGTGTCCGGGGGTACGGAGCCACACCGTCCCGTCGGGGCCGAGGAGCGAAAAGAAAAAGCCCTGCCGTTCGCCCTTCAGTCGCAGCCGGAGGCCGGGACAGTCGGGCAACAGCGCGGCGTGGTAGCTGATCAGTTGTTCCCGCAGGGCCTTGCGGGCTTCGGTGGAGTCGGTGATGGTGGTGGAAAGCGCCGAGGTCGATCCGGCCTTCACTTTAAGGCCGTATTCCCGCTGTTTACCACGGCTTACGTTGGTGATCTTCGCCGCCCCCCGCCGAATGCCATCCCTTAGCGCCCTTCCCGCCCGCAGGGCCTCACCGCGTGAGGGGTAGTCCGCCGCACTCCGCCAGAAGGGAATGATGTCCGCCACCCCCTTACTGTATTCTTCTCCGTGCAGTTCGAAACCGTATTCATCAGACGCTGTCCGGTGGGCCACCACGTGCAGAGACAACACCTCACCGAAAAAGGCCTGGACACAGGCCAGGTGCTCGTCCCGGGCATCGGCACTGGGGTGGGTGACCGGAAAATCAGCCAAGGGCAAGCCCTCCTCGTCCACGAGCTGGTAGCGGTAGATTCCTTCCTCCGGGCAATCCATCCGGCGGTAGGCGGCGGGTTGGGCCAGCCGTTGTAAGAGGCGGTCAGCGAGCCCCTCCCGGTCCGTGGTCAGGGGATAGGCCCAATGGGTGCGCAGCACTACACGACCCCGGTGGTCGTACCAAACCAGGCGCATTTGCTGATCCCGCAGGTGGACGGAGAAGGGGTTGAGGTCCTTTGGCCCGCCGTCCCGCAGGCCCATCAGGGATCCGACGCGCTGCTCCAGCCCGGAACGGTTGTCGGGGAGGTCGGGATGCCGGTAGTCGAAACCCTTGCCCCGTTCGCGGCTGATCCGCGGGTAATCGGCCAGGAAGGCCTCCTTATCACCAATAATGCGGTTGGGATCGGGGGCCTCCCGGTTCAGGGCGTACATGAGGAGTACGTAGTCCGTGAACTGCTCGTTGAAGCGCGCCAGCAGGTGGTCGAGGACGAGGTTGCGGTTGCGGGCGAATTCGTGGGGCCGCTCGGTGATCCCGTCCAGGATCCTGCCGTAGTCAGTCGTCCCATCGAGGATGGTAAAGGTGTAGCGGTGGTCGGCCGGGTAGTTGTCCGACCGGTAGTTCTCCGCCAGCCCCCCCTGGTAGATCAACTGCAACACAACGCGTTCCCCGGCCTCCAGGGCCGAAGCCTCCAGCTGGTAGTCCTCCTCGCCCCGGAGCAGGGGCCGGCCGAGGGCATCGTCGAGAGCGAAGTGGAAGGTCCCATCCGCGGCTTCCTCCACGCGCAGGCGCGACCGCAGGGTGTCCAGGCTCATGGCCTGGAAAGTATTGACGAGAGAGGCCACGGCCTGGTCGCGGTTCAAGGGGTGGTCGTAGTAGACCAGGCTGCGGACGAGTGCCGGTGTAGCCCCGGTTCGCGGCGTAGTATTCGGCGGAAACCGCAGCAGATCCGCTCCTCCCGGGGCTCCCGCTACCGGCTGGGCGAAGAGGGTCTTATTCGTCCCGGGCAGCCAGGAATAGATGGACCGCGTGTGGAAGAGCTGGGCGCAGTAGTTGGCCAGAAACTGATCGAAGAAGGTAAGGAAACCCCGCAGCTGCAGCACCTGGGCCTTACGGGCGGCGGGGGCTTCGGCGGACAGGTCCCCCTCCCCCACCCCGTAGGTGACGGGCAGCTCATGCTGGATGGAGTAGTAGTCGATCAGGTCACCCCGGTGCTTGCCGTAGGGAATGGCCACGTCCAACTCGGCGTGGGCGTAGGTGGTCTTGCGGTAGTCGCCCAGCCGCTGGCGGAAACGGTTGATGACAGCCGCCGCATCGAAGGGTACCAGCAGTGGCCCCTTGTGGATGGTGTATTTCCCCCTTTCGGGTGCGAACAGGGGCCGGTGGTCCGGCGTGAGGGGCAGTACCCAGTCCGCTCCGGTGGGCGTCTCGCGCGCGTCCAGAAAACTGGCCAGTTTGAGTTCCCGAATGGCCCGCACGCCCGCCACGTTCATGATTACCCGG
The DNA here is from genome assembly GCF_002631205.1 of Neolewinella marina. Taxonomy (GTDB): domain Bacteria; phylum Bacteroidota; class Bacteroidia; order Chitinophagales; family Saprospiraceae; genus Neolewinella; species Neolewinella marina. The sequence goes on along the minus strand of NZ_PDLO01000011.1, from coordinate 42,851 downwards.
TACAGGTCCGAAGCCCGCAACACCGTGGGGCGGTGCAGTTGCTCGAGCTGCTCGGTATCCACGAAGCCGTGGCTGAGGGCCGCGAGACCGTATTCGGCGGCGTAGGCGGGCAGGTAAGGGCGACCGCGAAAGATGGCCTCGATGGGCCGGCCCTCCGCCAGCAGGCTTTTCAGGCTGGCGAAGCGGACACGGGGAGAAATGAAGTTTTCAATGGCGGTGAAGACCTCCCCCAGCACCGTAGCGGGGTCGGCCTTCGGATCCAGGTCGAGGTCGAGGCAGAAGCCGATTTCCTCGTCCCGCAGGACGGCGATCTCCACGAAGTCTTCACACAGGTTGCGGTGGGCATGGAGGCGGCGCCCCACCTCCGCCAGGGTGGCCCCGAAGGTATTGGTGGGCCCGCTACAGGCTTCGGTCGCCGCCGTCAGCCGGGGGTCAATATCCAGCAAGACCCGGTACAAGCCCTTGAGGCGCAGCGCAGCCTCTTGTTCCCCCGCCGGGATGCGGGTATGCAAGGGCCGGGGGGCGCAGTTTTCCTGGGTAGGAACCCGATAGGCCAGGGGCACCTCCTGTTCCTCCACCTTTTCGATCCAGGCGTTGCGGACCCCGGGGACATCGACCAGCATCTTCCGGTAGTCGAGCAGGGTGACCGGATTATTGGTGAGGATCTCCGCCGGGGTGAAGAAGTTGCCGTCCGGTTCCCCCTTCATCGCGGGAGCGAACAGCTGGGCCTCGCCCAGGCTGGTCCGGTAGCCCAGGTCGGTCAGGGCGTAGCAGAGCAGTTCCAGCAGCGTGATGCCGGGGTCGTGGAGGTTGTGGTCCGTCCACAGGTCACTCGACAGGGCGGCGATGTGCGCAATGCCCAACTCGCGCAGCGCCCGGAAATCCGGCACCTCCGCGAAGCGGGGGTCGTCCTTGAGAATATGCTGGGCCAGATGGGTGGACATGGGAAAGAGGAGAAAGGGTTAGGAGTGTTGCGTGTATGGGGTCAGAGGTTTTCGGATTTGCCGTGGAGTTGTTCCTCCAGGTCGCTGACCCGCTGGTCGAGTTCCCGGATGAGGCGTTGCTGTTCCTTAATGGCGGCGGTGAGCACGGCGGTGAGGTTGCCGTAGGCGACAGTCTTGTCCTTTTCCAGTTGTCGGGTCAACTCCGGGAAGCACTCAAAGACGTTCTGGGCGTTGAAGCCGATCTGCCGGCCGGCGTCGGCGGCGTTGGCGGAGGACCGCCAGTTGAAGTAGATGGGGTGCAGCTTCTGGAGTTGCTCCAGCACTTCGGCGCCGTCCAGCTTGCCGTCCGACACGATGCGCTTGCCGTTGGTCTCCAGGTAGGCGGTTTGGGAGAGCTGGTGGCCGTTGACGTGGAGGTCAAAGTCTTCCGGCGGGTGCGGCGTACGCAGACCGAGGCGGCCGGTACGGGTAAGGTAACCGACGATCTCCCCCTGGTTGATGTCGACGGCGTAGTCCTGCCCCTCGGCCGTCTGCCGTCCGGCCTTGAAGGCGAACCCGCTGGGCGCATCGGTGATCAGGGTGGCGAACTCGTCGTCCACCCCCAGGGCGTGGTAGGTCGCGGGCCGCTGGGGCCGCGGCCGCTCGTTGAGGGCACTGATCGACACATTGTCGTTACTGAAGTCCACCCGCACGCTCCCCATATTGGCCTCGGTAACCTCCAGCTTCGAGCGGGGCTTTTCGGTGCCGATCCCCACCCGGCCTTCCCGGTCTACGGCAACGGCGGTGAGGCCTTGACCCATCTCCTTCGAGAGCTTGTCATAGCTGCCCCCCATGATGATGCGCAGGCCCTGACTGGCGTCCGTCTGCCAGTAGGCGTAGTTCTGGTTGACGCCACTGAGCAGGTAGTGGCCGTTGCCGCCGTCGGTACAGTTAACCAGCAACACGGTGGCGGCCTCGTTGCCCTTGCGGTGATTGACCACTAGTCGGCCGTAGCCTTCGTCCTCGACGTGGAGGATCCCCTTCGGGCGGTCGGTACCGACGCCGGCGGCGGGACGGTTCCCCTCCTCAGTGAGGAAAAACAGCAAGGTGGGCGCGGGCATACCCTTTGGCTTTGCTCCGGATTCCGACGACGGTTTGGGCTGACGGAAAAAAGCGTAGCCCAGGCTGTCCGTCAGGTATTGGACCGTTTCGTCCAGCGACCAATCGACCCGGCAGGCCCGCTCGCCCCGGGACAGCAAACTCACCGTGGGGTTGCTGCCGTCCGGATCAGCCTGAATATCCCCGGCGGATCCGGATACCTGCAGCCGGGTGCCAGGATCGTCGGTCCCCATCCCAATCCTTGCGCGGATTTGGTGGACTATCAGCGGTTCTCCCCCTTCCTCGTCCAGGACAACCTCCCAGTCCCGGTCGTCTACTTCCAACTGCAGCTCGCACCATCTTTCCTTGTCGTCGGGGGGTGGAATGTCCGAGCAGATACAGAGCGGATCCGCCGGGGCGGTTTCCTGGGTGGAGTATACCTTCTGCTGCTGCATCTCCCCCTGCTGGTCGTCTTCCGGCAGCGTATCCCCAGGGCAGAGAACGAGTTCCTCCACGTCCTGAATATTCAGCAGATAGAGGCTCTTGCCGTAGATGACGACATCCCCCTGGCAGTAGCGCTTGCCCTGCTGCCAGACTCCGAAGAAGTGATCGTCCTTGCGGTTGAGCATGGAGTCGATCAGGTCGGCGTAGTTCTCCTTCGTCGGGATAACCCCACCGGTAAAGAGGGTTTTGAGCGCGTTGCGATTCTTGAGGGCCATGGTGGTATAGTTTGTTAGTCTTCGAGGACGGTGATGTGATGTTGGTCGGCCGCTTCGGAGCCGTTGACGGTCGTGAGGACGGAGCGGGCGTGGCGGGCGGGCTGGGAGGTGAGGGGGCTGCTTCCCGGCACCAGGATGCGGAGGTCGCGGACGAAATCCACGTAGTCCAGCTCCTCCACGAAGTGGACCGCCGTGGAGTGGTAGAAGCGCCCCCCGAAGCTGATGTCCGCCCCGGCTTCAGCGCGGGTCCAGGGGGCCAGCAGGCTCCGCAGGTCCTCCTGTAGTTTTTTGCGGTAGAAGGCCGTGCTCTTTCCGGGGTGGAAGCGGACGCACAGGGTGAGGCGTACGGTTTCGTATTCCGGATTGAGGACGTTCACCGCCGCGCAGGGGGCACTTCTTTCGCTGACGTACTGACGGATTTCCTCCAGCTCGGCCGCGGGCAGCCGGGGCTCAAAGGGGTTGACGGCGGACACCAGCCGGACGTCCGGCACCACCACCAGGGTGACGAAGCCCGGCGCCAGTTCCAGGTCATCTTCCGCGTTGCCCCGCACGCCCCGGGTATGGGTGAGGCATTTGACGCGGTAGACCCGGGGAAAGGCTTCCATGACCAGGCTCTCGTAGTCGTTGAGGGTGATGGCCCGGTCCTTGTGCTTGAGCAGTTCACTGACGCGGCGGTCGAAGCGGGCCGTATCCTCGGGGGCACGGCCACCGTACGTGGGATAGGGTTGTTCGATTCCCTTCAGTCCGCCGACGGGCGCCAGTACTTTCGCGATCGACCCTTCCGGCAGGGGGTCGGACAGCCGCTGGGCGTCATTCGCGGGGTCGGTGACGGCAATGACCTCCGCGACCTGGGTCGATACCCGCAGGGTAGCCGCGATGGCCGCCGCTCCGGTGGGTACGGTGGCCCGCAGCCAGTGCAGGGCGGCTGGCAGGACGGTCGTGTCCTTCCGGCTGATGTCGCTGGGTACGGCGATTTGGACGATGCCGGGGCGGATGAGTCCTTCCGTGGTATCACTCAGGACCTGGGTTTCGTCCTGCAGCCCGGTCCAGTCGTTTCCGCGCAGGTAGGCCCACTGAACTTCGGCTTTGGGCAACCTTGGGTCGGCAGTGGGGGCATCCAGTTCGAAGTACAGGTGGATCAGTTCTCCGGGCTGGTAGTCGGCCAGTCCGACGTAGAGGTAGCCCTCGTGGAGAAAGGTGGCCAGCAGGGGGAAGCCGGCATTCCCGCCTGACATGGCACCCGCGTTCCCGCCCGCCATCCATTCGTAGCTGTTTTCCCAGGGATGCAGGTGCCCGAACAGGAGGTCGCCATCCAGGGTATCCCCCGCCCGGTAATCGATACTGACGCCGGCGAGCTGAGGGGTATAGGGCGGATTGAGGACCACCAGTTCGGTCTCCGCCGCCAGGGGGTTGTTGGTCCCGTTGAGGGCGTTGTTAAAGACGATAAGGGCGTTGGCGGTCTTGATGGCCTCGTTGTTCACCGTGATGGTCTCGTTCTTGGCCGCCGCGTTCAGGATGGCCTGGGCGAAGCCGTCGTGGCGAAAATCATCCCCCGTCAGCCGCAGCCGCAGTACGCCGCAGGGCGCCAGGGAGGAGATGTTGCCCTCCAGGGAGAGCGGCCAGGGGCAGGGCGGCAGCGGGGGGACACCGTCGTTGGTCAGGCTCACCACGATTTCCTGGCTGCCGGCCGGCGGGCAATCGGGCAGTGTGGCATCCCCCCCGGTGATCAGGGGCTTGGGGGCCGGTGCAGCGGGTGCCCAGCGGTAGTTGTTCCGGATCGCCGGGTCGATCTTAACGTTCGCGGCCACGAAGGGGGGGCCGGGATAGCAATCGTAGTACCCCGTGAAGTCGGGCAGGTCCTGCCAGTTCAGCCGGAGATCCAACCTGGACCACGCCTTGGCAAATACCTCCTCACTGCCTACGTACAGGTGGGAGCTGTCCTGCTTCGGCACCGGACCGAAGGGCGGGAACGGCTTGGCGGGATCCAGGGCCGCCAGATCATTCTCGACCACCAGCTGCCGCAGCCCGCAGACGGTCACTTCGATGTCGGCCGCCTTCACCGCCAGCTGCCCGAGGCGACAGTACCACGACCGCCGCTGGGGTAGGTCGGTCCGGAAGTCCATTTTCAGGGCCGGATACCGCTGAGGGATGACCAGGGGCAGTACCTCATCGTCCTCCGGATGCAGAACGGCCGGATAATCAGGCGCCAGGGTAAGCGTGAGCCGCACCTCCAGTTCATCAGCCGCCACTGTAAATTGCCACACTGGGTCCGACACTTCCAGCCAGCCATCTTCGGTAGACAAATACGGTACGAACGGCCGAAGACTGTTCAAGACGGAGGCGGCCGGGAGCGTTCCGAGCACGGGGCCCAGGGTAAGGGTGACCGTAATCTTGCGCAGCCCCTCCCGCAGCAACAGCACCGGAGAAGCCAACACGAAGGCCAGGGTGGCGACGGGCAGCGGCGTGGCGCGTTCGGTTTCCGGATCGGGGTAGACGGCCGCTGAGCCCCCTACCGTCGGCCAGGCCAAGGGCACACCCTTGGGGAACTTCTCACCCAGCCCGTCACCGGAGTTGGCCACCGGTGCGGCGTAGATATTCGCAACGTCCACTCCCAGCTTGTCCTTGATGTCCTCGGGATCGATGTAGAAGGTTTTGACATCCGCTACCTGGGCTTTGGTGAGGATGAGGTCGGCGGGCAGTTCGAAGACGATCTCCTGGCCACTGGCGTCCTTGCCCGCCTTGAAGCGAAGGCCCTGTTTCAGTTCGAGGCTTTCCTTTACCTGCTTACCAAGCTCGAAAACCAGATGGGCCCGATCTTCCACCAATGGCAGCTCCTTTAGAAGAAGCGTTTTACGATAAAAGAAATTGAGATGCTTACCACTCAGTTGATTCAGTCCCCCCTGGGCTTCCCGGAAAAGGAGGAGAAAAGCATACACCAGCCCGAGGGAGGGGGGCGTGTCGGCCGTTTCAGGCTCCCGTAGGCTCGCCTCCAGGCGGCCGTCGTCGCTGGCCGCCTCCACGGTGGCCTCCAGTCCCTTCCACAGGATCCGGTAGAGCTCCTCCAGGATGTCCCGTCCGTAGAACACCTTGTTTTTGGGGCTGCCCCGCCGGCCACTGATGGACCGGTCTACCGCGAAAACGGCCAGCGGGTCCATTCCGAAAGCCGTACCCACCTCCCCCAACCGGATACCCGGGCGGTAACCCCAGCGGGCCGCGCCGTTGGCCAGACCGAGCAGCTGGGTCACCGGATCCCGCAGGCTGGTATCGATCAACCCCTGGATGGTCGCTTGCAGGCCAGTGGTATCCGCCGTCAGGTCGCCCTTCCAGGTGGCCAGCAGTCCGGCCATCTCCAGCAGGAGATCGAACAGCGGGTTGAGGGCGGCCAATGTCCTCCGGCGCTCGATACTGTCGCGAATGGCGACGAAACGCGCTTCCAGTCCGTCCAGATCGTAGGCGCCGATGTTGGCATACTGAAACGGGATACTGCGCCGGAAGAAGTCGAGCCAATCCCCGGTTACGGTCGGCATGGCCTCCCCGGCCCGTGCTTCGTAGAAGTTAATTTGCCGCGCGTAATCGTACCAGAACCGCAGCAGGTCGCCCATCCCACGCCCGTCCACCGGTGCCGTCTCCGCCGGCAGGGCCGGGTTGTCCCGTTCCGGGCGGCTGAGGCCGCCCCGGCGCAGGGGATGGTCGATCTGGCGGAAGTGCTGGCTCATATCAGGGGGTTGCGCCTTCGGTGCGGTAGAAGTCGTAGACGAAGTTGAAGCGGGAGTTGGTCGCCCGGATGCGGTAGGTGACGGTGATGATGACCTTGCCCTCGATCGCGAACTGGGAGGAATCGTCGGTCACCCGTACGTCCTCTACGTCGATCCGGGCCTCGTGGTAAAGGATAGCGGTAGACACGAGGTCGCGCAGCAGGCCCACGAAGGCCGCGTCCATGGCTTCGAACTGGTACTCGCTCAGGTTGCAACCGTAGCGGGGCTGGAGTACGCGCTCGCCCAGGGTGGTGGACAGCAGGATACCCAGGCTTTGCTCGATGTCTTCCCGGCCACTGACCAGGGCCACCCCACCCCGTCGGGCGAAGGAGGGGGGAAAGGACCAACCGGTACCGAGGAAATCTTTTTCTTGGGACATGGGTGTGTAGGGTTTTGGATTATCCGCCAATCATGACGGTGGGTGCCCCGACAACGATGGTGCCCCCGTGGGCCGTAGAGTCTCCCATCCTGGCAGCGGGCATGCCGCCGATCATCACGGTGGAGGAGCCTTTGACGATGGTGTCCGGGGGACCGACGCAGACGCAGGAATCCCCCACTACCGCGGCGGGCATGCCGGCGATAAGGACGGTGGGGACGCCGGGCCCGACGATCGGTCCACCAACGTGGGGTACCAGGGCGGTGACCATGGGGCAAACGTGCATGTCGGTAAGGCGGGCGGCGGGTGGCATGAGTGGGTTTTTGCTATTGATGGTGGGTGGATTACGGTGGGGTACTTGGCATAGGCGTCAGTTCACCATGACCATGCTCCCCTTGACGGTCGTACTGCCGCCGCTGGATAGTTCGGCGGCCGCCGAACCCTCGGCCTTGAATTGCGCCTGGGCGGCAATATTCACGTTGAGGCCCTCGGCCCCGAGGTCCTGGGTGGCGGTGATGTCGATCTTGCCCATCGGGGCTTCGATGACGATATCCTTAGCGCTGCTGATCTTGATGCCGTCGGCGTTCAGCACGATGCTGTTGCCATTCTGGTCCTCCACCGTGATGGAGGTATCGGACTCGTCGAGCACGATCCGGTTGCCGGCGGGGGTGTCCAGCGTGACGATCTTCTGGTCGTCGTCAAAGGTGAAGTGCATCTCGCTGCGGCTGGTGTAGCCCTTTTCGTGGTTGTCATCCGAGCCGGGGATCGGGGCGGGCTTGTTGCTGCTGTGCAGCTGCCCGAGCACCACGGCATCGCGGGGGTCATCGTTGATGAAGCCGACGATGACCTCATCGCCGATCTCGGGCCGCACCACCCAGCCGCGGTTCTGTCCCGCGTCCAGAGTGGCCAGTCGTGCCCAGGTGCCGTCGCCGTTGCCGTCCACCAGGGGCAGGGTGACCAGGATGCGATCTTCCCCGTCGGGGTCCCCTTCCAGTTGCTTGACCGTGGCGACCTGCAGCCCGGCCACGCCCGCCGTCACGCCGCCGGCCGCCGGGGTGGCGATCTCGAAATCCTCCGTAAACCACTTCGGGGAAAGCCCGAACTGGGCATCGACGAAGCAGGCACCGTCGACGACTTCGTAGTTGACGCCCGTGACGAAGACCAGTCCGTTGAAGCGGTCACCCACCCCCTGCAGTTCGAGCACGTCACCGGGCAGTAGGACGGTGGGACTGATGAAGCGGGCACGCCCCCGGATCTTGGCCAAACGGCTCTTGAGGAGGGCGGCGTCCGCCCAGCTTTGCAATTCGTCCTCGGCCATAAATCCGGCGTGCCGCAGCGCGTAGGTTTCCAGTCCGCCTACCTCCGAGAGTTCCTGGCCGCTCAGGTTGCCGGGCTCGGTGAAGTCCACACTGGTGGCGGTAGATTCGAAGAGAGACTGGTCGGCCGGGTTCCAGGCCTGGGCGGTCACCTCATTCCACTGGTGCACGGCGTCCAGCTCGGCGTCGAAGGCCAGCAGATTGCCCCCGAAACTGAGCTGGAGCTTCGGGCTGCCCGCAATCTCCGGGGCCACTACATTGACCAGTCCCGCCTTGGCGATGACCAGCAGTCCGTTGGCCTCGGCGCGGGTCAGCAGGTAATCCCAGTCGGTGACGTGGTACTGCACCAGTTCGCGGTGCGTGACGGTAGTGGTGGCCACCGCGTTGGCCAATCCGTAGTCGCCGAGGATGGTCCCGAAGGCGTCGGAGTCCGTTACGTCGGTGAAGTAGCGGTTCTTCCGCCCCAGTGTCATGGCGAAGGCCGGGTGGCGGCATTCCAGCTGAAGAAAGGAGGCGCCGCTCTCGTTCACCTTCACGCGCTGCCGGACGATCTTGCCCTTGAAGATGCTCTCGTTGTCGCCGTCGTGGCCGACCTTGATTTCGATCTCCTTGCCGGGCCGGAAAGTATCCCCGTCGCTGAGGGGGAAGGTGGCCGTCTCCGTCTCTCCGTCCCGCAGGTTGATCCGGGCGAAGGGGATGCGGTTGGCGGCGTTGCTGACCTGGATCGCCAGCACCTCCACGGTGGGGGGCACGGCCTGTCCGTCGGTCAGCAGGTCGAAGGTCACGACGCCGGCGACGGAGTCATCGGGCAGGGTCTGGGCATTATTCACGGTCGGTAGTTTTCAGGATGGGGGGATACACCAGGGCCGTTCCCACGGGGACGTTCCGGAAGCTGGTCAGGTCGTTGGCGGCGGCCACCTGCCGGTAGTACTCGCCGCCGCCGTACACCTCGTGGGCGCGCCGGGGCAGGGTTTCCGCGGCGGAGAGGAGGAATACGTGCGTCAGGTCGGGGCTGTTCTTGTTCTCTTCGCGCACCCGCTTTTGTTCTTCCTTGTGCCCCAGGAAGGTGGCGCTGAGCTTGGCCCGCAGGGGGGTGCCGTCGCGGTCGAAGAGGGTATAGTTCACGTCCAGATTCGTGAGTACGCAGTCGAAGACGAGCTCTTCGCCCCAATTGACCTTCAGGCGGTTGGGTACGTGGGTCTTGGCATTCATGTCGTAGACCGTGGCCAGCAGTTCGCGTATTTGCTGGGGGACGGTCTTATCGACCAGGTCCTTGTGGTACCCCTCCACGGTCCGGGTACCGTCCAGCACGAAGTCCAGTTTCAGTTCCTTGGGTTTCGTACCGGTGTACTTCGGGGCGGTACCCTGGTTGCCCTGCCCCTGCTTCTTCTCGTATTCGATCTTCAGGTTGAGACTGTACGACTCAGGGTTGATGGGCAGGATGAAGATGTTGATCTTCTTCTCCTTGCTCTTGTCCTCGTAGGCCAGCAGGCACACCTTTACCAGTCTTCCCAGGCTCATCTGTCTTTTCTTTTATCGAGTACTTCGAGCACCTTTTCCACGATCTGGCGGACCTGATCCGGAGAGCCGTTTCCCCCCGCTGCGGGCTCGGAGGCGGTATCGGCAGGGTCGTCGCCGACGGTAATCTTGATGTTCAATTCGCGGACTTCTAGTGGCATGGTAGAATTATGTTGGGTCAAGGTTTGCGGTGCGGTTTCGGGCGGGTACGCGGGTGCCGGGTTCGTACACCCGGTAACCGGGCCCGTAGAGGCGTATTCGAAAAATTCTTCAAGCGTCCTGCACCTCGAAGCGGTTGTACTGCAGCTCGAGGGTTTCCAGAAAGACCTCCCCCCGCTCGGCGTTGAGTTCGTTGAACTTCCAGCTCTTCGGCCAGGCGTGGATGACCTTCCAGACCACGCGGGCCGTATGGTCTTCCCCGAGCAGAGCGACTTCCAGGTCGATGGGGGTTACCCGATTGTTCTTGAAGGCTTCCACGCACCACTTCGTGACATCTGACTGCTCGTTGCGCAGCATGCCCCGCTTCAGGGTGAGGCTGGCGTACTTGGCACGACCGGGCAGCCCGTGTTCGTAGCGGTTCTCGCCGCCTTCGCGGACGGTCTCTACGTCGAGGCTCGCGTCCAGGCCGGCTACGGACTGGAAGTTGACGTCCAGTTCCGATGCGCCCAGGCCGAAGGTGACCCGGAAGTGAAAGCCCACCATCGGGTGGTAGTTGGTGATCGAACTAGCTTCCATGCTGGATCTCGAGCCCTTCGTGCACTACCTCCATGGTTTCGATGGCGATCTCGTTGCCGTCGGCCTTCAGGTCGGTACTCTGCACTTTGGTGATGAAGGCGTTCTTCACCTTCCAGACCACCCGGGGGGTATGGTCTTCACCGAGCAGACTGATGGTGATGTCCCGTCGTTCCGGGTTCTCGAACATGAGGTTCTTCTTGTACCACTCAAAGAACTCATTGTCGTCCTTGAAGGTCCCGCGCTTGAAGGTCAGGTTGCTGTACTTGACCATGCCGGGTTGCTTGGTCTTGAAGTATTCGTTGCTGGCACCGTGCCGGTATTCGATAACTTCGGTCTCGACGTCCAGGCCGGAGACTTCCGTGAATCCAATACTGGTGCCGCCCCAGTCCACCTGGAAGTGAAACTTGGGTAATGGATAATTCGCCATGATGGGTGTGATTTAGGGAGGGGTGGGTGAAAGGGGCGGTTACTTGCAGAGTGCCTTGGCCGCTTTGGCCGCGTCGTACGACTTCTTGATGGCGTCGTACTTGGCCAGGGCGCCGGCCCGCTTCTTGTCGTAGAATTGCCAGACACATTTCTTGTACTCGACGAGCAGCTTCGTCTCGTCCATGGTGCCCTTGATGGTGGCCTGGAAAAACTGGCTTTGGAAGCCCCCGTCGCATACGGCGGGTCGGTCCAGGTCGCATTCGCAGGCCCTTACTTCCCGGGGGTTTTTGCAGCATTCGGCCAGTTCATCCGCGGCACCCTTGTCCATGGTATCGGCGATGCAGGGCGGGATCTGAGCGTTGATGCCCGCGCAGTAGTCGCAGCAGAGCACCTTGCGCATCTGCTCGAGGTCGTAGACCAGGCCGGTCAGTTGGCCGTTCTCATTCTTGCCTACGAGCCAGTTTAGCTCCAGCACGCAGCGGTAGAGTTCGATGACCGCCACGATAGCCGCGCCGATGGCAGTTACCGTGTTTTTGATCTCCTCCTCCAGGTCGCGGATGCACTTGACCAGGGTGGCACCGTTGCTGGCGAGTACCTCGCTGCCGATGCCCTCGATCGCGTCGATGAGGGAGCGGACGTCGGCACGTAGCCCCTCCGTGTCCTCGCAGAGACACTTCAGGAATCTGGCGATGAGGGTCAGCGATTCGAGACTGAGGCTGAGATTGGTGCTGATGTTGGTTCCCTGGGTCACCAGGGTGCCGAGGTAATCGTACAGGTCGCTGATGCGGACGTAGGTAGCCGATACCTGGACGCAGTAGCCCTTCAGGTCGTTGTAGTAGAGCTTGGCCAGATCGTGCTCGTTCTTGGCCTTGGTCGCCGCCTTGGCGAAGTTGTCAAAGGCGGCCTTGGCCGTGACCAGCGCTTTTTCCAGACCATCGATGTAGTCTTGGGAAAGTCCGGATTTCATATTCATGCCCATGATGATGGTGGGATTTAGAGGTTAGCAGGACGGGGCGTCCTGGGTGTTGAATTTGTTGCCCCCGCTCTCTTCCCCTTCCCCACAGGTCGCCGTGGTATTGAAGGTGGTCACGGCGGTTTCGCAGATGACGGTCAGTCGGTCTTTGGCGGCCGCGTAGTCGAGCGCACCACAGTCCTGGTCGCGGATGTCGGTCAGGTCCGCCTTGAGGTCCGACAGGAAATCGTGCGTCAGCTGGGTCTTCTGTCGGAGATACAGGGCGGTACTCAGCCCGGTGATCTCTCCGGCCAGGGCCTCGGCCTGTTCGGCGATCTTCTTGTCGAGGGCGGCGCACTGCTCGGTGACGTCGGTGGCCAGGCCGTCGGCGTCCTGCTTCAGCAGGTCCGTCATGGGCTTGATGCTGGTGACGTTGGTGGAGGCCTGGATGCCAGCGTACTTAATGCCCATTTCGAAGAGGGCATCCGCGTTTCCGTTCAGGGTGGAAATGGTAGCCTGAAAGGCGCTGATTTTGTTGTTGAAGCGCTGCAATCCGCCCACGCCGTCGACTTTGGGCAATCCCTTGTCGATCGCCTTGCATTGTTCGGAGTTACAGGAATCCTTGCGGGCCGTTTCCAGCTTGCAGGCCAGGGCGTGTACCTTGGCCATGCCCGATTTGGCGGCCTTGATTCCTTCCAGGGCCTTGTTGAGCTTGGTTTCGAGCACCTTCTGCTTGTCCACGTAGCCCGTCACGTTGGCGGTTACCCCGGCGGCGTGGGCGGCCAGTGCCGTAGAGATGCAGTTCTTGATGCCGCGGTATTCGCCGCGGATCTTGCGGGCGTCTTCCACGCGGCAGACCCGCAGCTGGGTGCCGATCTTGCCCTCGTCGTAGCCCAGGCAACCGACCGTAGCGGCCCCTTCGGCTACTTCCAGGTCGATCTCCAGGGGCTTTTCCAGGTAGTCATTGAACCACTTCTGGCAGAGGGTCTGGGTGGGTTCTTCTCCGCCGGGGGGGGCTTCCCCGGGATCTACCGGGGTTTGGGGAGTATCGTTCTTGTCGTTGGCCATGAGTAAGGATTATTTACGAGGTGCAGGGTGATGGTTGCGGTTAGATGAATAGCGGGGAATGGGCCCTAACTCTCCTGCATCTTGTGGCTGAAGCGCAGGATGATGAATTCAGCCGGACGGACGACCGCCATACCGATCTCGACGATCATGCGGCCTTCCAGGATGTCAAGGGCGGTCATCGTGGTACCGAGGCCCACGCGGACGAAAAAGGCATCTTCCGGTACCGCGCCGGCCAGGGCGCCGGCCCGCCACTGGAGGGTGAGGAAGTTTTCGATCATGCCGCGTACACGCACCCAGGTATTGGCGTCGTTGGGCTCGAAAACAAATTGCTCGCTGGCCTTCTTGATTGACTCTTCGGCCATATTAAAGAAGCGACGCACGGGCACGTAGCGCCATTCGTTGTCGTTGCCAGCCAAAGTCCGTGAACCCCAGATGAGGGCCGGACTGCGGCCCGCAAAGGCCCGAATGGCGTTGACCGACTTGCCACCGGTAACGTCCACGTTCAGGTCCTCCTGGTCCTGCTTACTGATTTTGATGGTCGGGCGGATCGCTAGGTCGATGCTCTCGTTGGCCGGCGCTTTCCAAACGCCGCGGTTGTTGTCCACCCGGGCGTACACCCCGACGACGGGCGAGGCGACGGGCAGCGTCAGGTCGATCTGGTTGATGGCCGCCTTGGCCTGGTTGTACTGGGCGTTGGAGACGCTCGGCAGGGTATCCATCTGCGCATCGGTGCCGTCGATGGTCACGGTGACGGCACTCTCATCGTACTGGTAATCCAGGATGGTGTCGACCATGGGATAATACACCGCGCCGTACTTGAGGCGGTCGACGGTGCCCGACAGATTGTCGCGCATCGTCTGGACGTTATTAGCCGTGGGATCGGCCGGATCGAGCCAGACGTCCAGTACCGTAAAGCGATCCTGCAGATCCACGCATTGGTCCAGGGCTTCCCCATGTAGTCCGTAATAGTCGGCCGCGCTGGGCAGGTTAGTGCTGTCGGGGAAGACCAGCAGGGTGACTTCGTCGATCTTGGCCACTTCGCCGAGACCGGCCTGGAGGGTAGCCAGATCCACCACCTCGCCGCCGTTGGTGTAGGAATCCACGGCCACGATCCAGCAGGGTCCGCCCCCGTTGGCGAAGAAGGCCTGTAGGGAGTAATACATCAGGTAGTTGGACCGGGTGGCGATGCTGGCCAGCACGTCCGTCGGCGTGACCGTCGTATCTATGGTGACCGTAATGCCGGCTTCCTTCACGGCGAAGCCGAAGTGCAGCTCGTACTCCTTCAGGGAGCTAATGCGGTGCGGGACATTGAACAGATCGCCGTCTACCCGCCGTTTGGCTTTTTCCGTATAGCCGATAAAGGCCGGTATGGCCGTTTCTACCGCTGCGACGGAGGGTGGGAAGATGGAAACCTCCTCCACGTATACGCCGGGGGTCTTATAAGTACTTGCCATAGTAGAATGCTTGCGCGTTTAATTGGGTGATCTAAGGTGGTTTGGCCGCGGGCACGAGCCCCCGTTCCGGTCGGACCGCCGAAAGCAGTAGCTAGCGCTAACCTTGCGGTAGTCGTTTCTTTTAGGCTTTGGTTTTCTCGCCGGGGCGGGGCGATTGGGGTGACCTACAGGTCCAGGACGCCGAGGTAGAGGTCGGAGTAGACCCGGCCATCGGCTTCAGGCAGGAGGGCGCGGGCCTGGGGGCTGGGCAACGCCACGGGTCCATTGCCCCCCACGATCTGCACGGGGGATCCCCACCGCGTGAGCGACCGGGGGGCGGTAGCCACGAGTCGGTTCTGGAGATCCAGGCTGAAGCCAGCGCTGGCCGGCAGCGTCTGAGTGGGGTGAGCCACGTAGCGCCAGTAGGTGCGTCGGTTGGGGATTCTAAGCTGGAATTCGGGAGGGGTAGTCGTTCCGGCCCCGTCCTGCCGCAGGCGGCCGTCGGGTTCGAAAAGACGCAATCCCGGGTCGGTAGCGGGGGTGCCGATGCTGACTACCCCCCAGGAGGTGGGATCGTACAGCTCGTCGTTCAGGTAAGTGCGGTGAGTAGTTGTGTAGGCGGTGTCGGTAGTGATGATCAGGTCGTACCAGTCGGGCGGCACGGCGGAGAAGTCCAGGTGCACGCTCTGCCGGCCGGGAGCGAGGGTAAGGTTCAGCGGTGGCATGGCGGGCGTACCGTCGGTTCGTTGCAGGTTGGCGGTCAGCGAGGTCGGCGATACGCCACTCTCGGGGGTCAGCGTATAGTCGAAACGGGTGGGTAGCAGGGCGCGGTCGGCATCCGTGGCTTCTCCCCGAACCTGCGCTTCGACGCCCCAGAAAGCGGTATCTGTCACGGGCGTGGCATCCGTGGCAACGTCCCGCAGGGCTTGATACCGCGTCCCCCCTTCCCGGACCACCTCTCCAGCGGCGTAGTAGCGTCGTTGCCGGGCGGGCGCGGGTACGGCCAGACTCAGGGGAGCCGTGGGCGCCCCCGTGGACCAGCCCGGGCGGCGGTTGCTAAAGTAGTACAGGGCCGGGACGTTGGGCCGCATGCGCTGATTGGTCACGTTGTTCCATTCGGATCCGTCGCGGGGGAGGAGGGCAAAGTGCCAGGTGGTGTCCGGCGACGGTGTCGTGGCGGGGATTCGCCCACCCGTCGTCGCGGGATCCGTAGCTATACCAACGTAGAAGCCCTCCCGGTCGATGACCAGCCTCATCCGGTGGCCGGCGAGGCTACGGGCGGTGGGCCCCAGCGGGCGAATGTGCAGCAGGTTCCTGACGTCGAAGGTATCGAGAAGGTGGGCCCGATCGGCCGCGTTTGCCACCGGATCCAGATCATTGAAGAATACCCCGTCGCCCAGATTCAGGTAGTAATCGTGCCGCAGCAGACAGCGAAACAGGCGGGTATAGGTGATGCGGAAGCCCATGATCAGGAGACGGTTTCTTGGGCGGTGATCTCTTCGATGAGTCGGCCTCCCTCGCGGATGGCGCCGTCTTCCAGCTGTACCAGGTACACCCGGTACAGGGCGCTGGGGAGTTGCTTGCCTCCGAGCGCGCCCCAGAGGTGGTTGAGCTGCTCGAAGGTCATCGTGTACAGATTGAAGGTGAGCTCGGCGCGCCCCTCCGCCAGGGCACCGGGGGCGCCGGGGGCCGGAGTGCGGAAGGTGGTCTGTCCCTGGAAGAACTCGATGACCAGCGACAGTACCCGCAGGGCCTTGTCGTAATTGTTGGTGAAGTGGGCCGAGAACAGCAGGTAGAGGTTCAGGCTTACGGGTGGGTTGCGGTACTCCAGGGCGCCGGTGAGCCCGTTGGCCCGAACCGACCGGGCATTCTTAAGGGAACGCTCCTCTTCGATGTTGACCAGGCTGATGATGAGCTTGTCGTCCAGGTTGGCGCCGGGTTGCTCGATGGCCGCTACGTTGCCCAGCGCTACCTCCACTACCCCGGCCACGGCGCCCAGGCGCTGGAAGAGGTAGGTATTGAGCGACTGCTCAACTAATCGGAGGGACTCAAGTAACATAGCTTATGGGTAGGTGTGCTCGTGAATAGGGTGAACGCAACAGCAAATACCGCCTTCCCTAATATATGGGTTATGACATTCAGGTGCCAGTATTTTTCACAATAAATCTTGCCTCCTAAGGGCCGGTCATTGACCGGCGCCGGTAGTTTGGCTTTCACCCCTTCCCCGAAGAGATTCTACGATTTCATGAGCGTCCTGAAGCGACCCGACCACGGCCTTTTGGAAAGGACGGATACGGCCTACTGCTGACAGACAGCCGCCTGAGTCATTGATGGGAAGAGGAGGATTCAGGGACCATATGATAGTAGTGTGTTGCTTCTGTATAGCGACAGATGCGTGGCCGTTACGGATTGGCCCAACTTTTTTGCGTTGGCTTTTGGGGAGATAGTCGGTGCAGGTGTGCTCCGGTTCCCCTACCGGGGGCTGGTGGCGCGCGGTGTAGCTAATGTTGGTTGGGGGATGGGTTTTGTGGAGCCATGTTCAGGCTTTTCTTGCCCTACCCATATCTATTGGAAAATTGCCTACCGTCAAAGGCAGTCGAGCAGCCACCGTCTGTTCCGCCGGCGGCAGGCTGTGTTGGCTTTCCTCCTGGGGGGAAAGGGATCTTCGATTTTCGTGCCCTACAATGAATCAGAAAATATGGCAGGCGACGGCGCCGATGCGGGAGATTAGAGCCTGGCAGAACTGGTCCGTATCCTTCGTTTTCGTAACGCTAGAAAACAGGAGTCAATGCTCCCTCCTTTGAGATAAACTTTAAGTATTTAAACTTTACAGCAGTATATCAGAACCATTGGTCTGACGTCACGTCTCCTTCACCTTGACGTATTCTCCTACCCCCTGCTGACAAATTTGTGGTCCTTGTTCATCCCGGCGCTATCGTAGGAAAGGGCCAACTGCCGCAGTTCAAAATGGTCGAAGAAGGTGTCCCAACTGATCTCGCGCAGCTTCGCGTCGCTGCGGTTCTCGGGCCAGATGATGGCCAGCGGGCGACTGTCGTTGGCGGTGGTGGCTTCCTCGACGACGCCGGGCACGCCATTGTGCTTTGCGGCCCAGGCCTTGATGGTGTCGTGGTCGGTGGTGGTGGCGTTGGTCATGGTTGGGTGGTAATGATGTCAACCTTGCAACGTAGAAATGGCAGCTTTGGGTTCGGTGGTACGGTACGGTAGTACGGCAGTTCTTCAGTACGGCCCTACTGTTGTACTGCCGTACTGCTCTACCGTACTGCCCTGCTGCCCTACTACTGTACTGCCATACGATACCTCCTACCGATCATACCCAAACCGCTTCAGCCAGCTTTCATCATCGCGCCAGTCCTCACGGATCTTCACGTGCATCTCCAGGAAAACCTTCCGCCCCAGGAATTCCTCCATCCGTTTGCGGGCGTTGGTGCCGAGTTTCTTGATGCTGCTGCCGCCCTTGCCGATGAGGATGGGCTTCTGGGTTTTGCGGCTCACGTAAATCACGGCGCTGATGCGGGCCAGCTCCTCTCCGTCCTTGGTGTGGGTTTCCTCGAAGGTCTCGATCTCGATTTCGACGCTGTAGGGCACTTCCTGGTGGTACTGCTCCAGGATCTGTTCGCGGAGGATTTCGGAGACGAAGAAGCGCTCCGAGCGGTCCGTCAGCTGGTCGGCCGGGTAGTACACGGGGCCTTCCGGCAGGGCTTCCTTGATGGCGTCGAGCAGTTCATCTACGCCGAGGCCGGACTGGGCCGAGATGCCGAATATCCTTTGGGGCTTGATCCAGCGCTTGAACTCCCGCTCCAGCTCCCCTACGCGGCGTTCGTCCACCAGGTCCAGCTTGTTGAAGACCAGGAAGAGGGGGACGTCCATCCGCCGCAGCTTGCCCACCAGCAGGTCGTCCTCGGCGTAGGTCTCCTGGGGGTCCACCAGATAAATCATCACGTCGGCGTCCTCGAAGCTGGAGTTTACGTAGCTGTTCATCTTCTCCTGCATCTTGTAGCTGGCCTCCTCGATGTAGCCCGGGGTATCGCTGAAGACAATCTGGTAGTCGTCTTCCGTCAGGATGCCGATGATGCGGTGGCGCGTCGTTTGCGGCTTGGCGGTGATGATGCTCATGCGCTCCCCCACGAGGGCGTTCATGAGGGTTGATTTTCCGGCGTTGGGCCGGCCGATGATGTTGACGAATCCACTCTTGTGCATGCGGCAAAGGTAAGGGCTGCTGCACGGCTCCCGGGGGGAGTCTCCGACCCGCGGATTGAACTTTTATCGCCCCTTAAATGCTCAATGGTATTACAATTGTGTTTTCCGTTACGGATGCCACCGGTCCGTTGCGGTCTGTTTTGGCCTACCCGTGTTCACCCATTGTCTGTTTATGCAAGCAACCATTCTCACCGTCGGCGACGAAATCCTCATCGGCCAGGTCATCGATACCAACGCCACCTTCATGGCCGCCGCCCTCAGCGCGGAAGGTATCACCGTGGTAGAGCACCTGAGCGTGGGCGACAACCGGATGGCCATTATGGGCGGACTGGAGCGGGCCCTGCAGCAGTCCGACCTGGTCCTGATGACCGGCGGCCTCGGTCCTACCAAGGACGACATCACCAAGCAGGTGCTGGCCGACTACTTCGGCGCCGAGCTCCGCCTCCACAACCCCACCTGGAAGCGGCTGCAGAAGATATACGCCCGCCTCGGTCGGGAATGCACCGAGCACCACCGCCAACAGTGCCGCCTGCCCACCGGCGCCAAGGTGCTGCCCAACGAGCACGGAACCGCCCCCGGCCTCTGGCTGGAAAAGGAAGACCAGATCGTGGTCTCCATGCCCGGCGTCCCCCACGAGATGGTCTACCTGATGGAACACGAGGTCATCCGCCGGATCCAGAAGCGTAACCTCGACGCCGAGCTGCTGCGCTCCGTCACCCTGCTCACCGCCGGCGCCGGCGAGAGCACCATCGCCGAGCGGCTCGAGCGGATCGAGGATAACCTGCCCGAGAATATGTCGCTGGCCTACCTCCCCGACACCGGCACCGTGCGCCTGCGCCTGAGCGCCCGCGGCCAGGTCGAGGCCCTGCTGCAGGCCCAACTCGACGAATACCGCAACCACATCGAAGGCGCCCTCGGCAACCTCGTCTACGGCTACGGCAACGACAACCTCGCCTCCATGGTCGGTCGGCGCCTCGAGGAGCGTGAGCAAACCGTGGCCACCGCCGAAAGCTGTACGGGCGGGGCGCTGGGCCACATGATCACCATCCACCCCGGCTCCAGCAAGCACTTCCTGGGGGGCATCATCGCCTACTCGAACGACGTGAAAATGGGCGCCCTGGGCGTACCCGAAGAAACCCTGGACAAGTACGGTGCAGTGAGTGAGGAAACCGTCACCGCCATGGCCGAAGGGGCCCGCGAACGCTTGGGAGCCACCTACGCCCTGGCCACCTCCGGCATCGCCGGTCCGGGCGGCGGCACCCAGGAAAAGCCCGTTGGCACCATCTGGATCGCCCTGGCCACCCCCAACGGCACCCGCACCAAGCTGCTCCGCAATGGCAAGGACCGCGCCCGGAACATCACCTACACCTGCCACCACGCCCTCAACCTGCTGCGGCTGGAGCTGACCGACGTGCCGGATCCCGCCCCCCAGCCCAAAGCCAAGCCGAAACCCAAGCGCAAGCCCAGGGCGAAAGCAACCCCCAAAGTCGACCCCCAACCCGAAGCCGAAGCAACACCCAAGGCTCCCGCGAAGGCCAAACGGAGCCCCAAGGCCGCCACTAAGCCGAAGCCAAAAGCAAAGGCCAAGCCAAAAGCGGAGACGGAAACGAAGCCCCAGGAGGAGGTGAAGGCCAAGCCCAAGCGTCGACCGATCCGTAAAAAGTAGCGACGGCTTCCGCCGTCAGGCCATCTTCGGTTCCCGGCTCGGGGGCAGCTTGCCGGCTGAAGCGGGCGCAACGGATAATGTCGGCGCTACCCACTAAATTTGCTGTCCCCTAGTCGATCGCGGCCTGACCAGCCGGCAAAAACCAAAGTACAACCATGGCCCAAGTAGAGCTCATAATGCCCAAGATGGGCGAAAGCATCATCGAAGCAACCATCCTGAACTGGGTGAAGCAGGTGGGCGACACCGTCGAAGTAGACGAAACCGTGCTGGAGATTGCCACCGACAAGGTCGACAGTGAGGTGCCCGCCCCCGTCGCCGGCACCATCAAGGAGATCCGCTTCGAGCCCGACACCACGGTGGCCGTGGGAGAAGTAATTGCCCTGATCGAGACGGAGGCCGGCGCCGAAGTAGAGGCCTCCCCCAGCGTTGCCCCGCCCGAGGATGCGGCTCCGGAACCGGAACCCACCGCGGCGGCCCCGGCGGCCACCCCCAGCCCGGCACCCGCGGCCGCGCCCGCCCAGGAGCCGGCAGAAGCCACAGAAAAGCAGGAAAATGGTCGTTTTTATTCCCCGCTAGTTCGTACTATTGCGGAGAAGGAGGGCATCGGCCAGGCCGAGCTCGACCAGATCCCCGGCACGGGTAATGGCGGCCGGGTAAACAAACAAGACATTCAGGCCTACCTGAAGCGGCGCGATAACCGCTTCATAACCGGTCCTGGCAAGGCTGCACCAACGGCTGGAACCTCCGCGACAACCCTTCCCCCCCGCCCCCCTGTCGCACCAGCTGGCAGCCTTGCCTCCGGTTCTTCCGATGAGATCATCGAGATGGACCGCATGCGCAAGCTCATCGCCGACCACATGGTCGACAGCAAGCGCACCAGCCCCCACGTAACCAGCTTCATCGAGGTCGACGTCACCGACATCGTTAACTGGCGGGAACGCGTCAAGAAGAACTTCCAGCAGCAGCACGGCGAGAAGATCACCTACACCCCGATCTTCATCGAGGCCGTGGCCAAGGCCATCAAGGACTTCCCCCTGGTCAATGTCAGCGTCGACGGCACCAAAATCATCAAGAAGGCCAACATCAACATCGGCATGGCCGCCGCCCTGCCCAGCGGCAACCTGATCGTACCCGTGATCCGCAACGCCGATCAGCTGAACCTGATGGGCCTCACCAAGCGGGTGAACGACCTGGCCAGCCGCGCCCGCCAGAACAAGCTGAAGCCCGAGGAGATCAAGGACGGCACCTTCACGGTGACCAACGTGGGCACCTTCGGCAACGTCATGGGCACCCCCATCATCAACCAGCCCCAGGTGGCCATCCTGGCCGTGGGCGCCATCCGCAAGAAACCCGCCGTGGTGGAGACCGAATACGGTGACCTGATCGCCGTGCGCCAGATGATGTACATGAGCCTCAGCTACGACCACCGGGTGGTCGACGGCTTCCTCGGTGGCTCTTTCCTGCGACGCATCGGCGACTACCTGGAGGCCTTCGACCCCCAGCGCAGCGACGTATAGCGAACCTTTTCCCGCCCGCCACGCTTCGTGGTTGGAACGTAACAGCATGAGCACACTATCATTCCTGCTCGAGGGACTGCGCAACATCGGTACCACGGGCACCATCACCCGCAGCAGCCCGGCCCTCTGCAAAGCCGCCATCGACCGCATCGACTTCCGCACCGCCCGCACCATCGTTGAGCTCGGGGCCGGCGACGGCGTCATCACCCGCCACCTGCTGGAACGCCTCCACCCCGAAGGGAAGGTGATCGCCTTCGAGGTGAGCGAAGACCTCTGCGACGACATGCGCGCCATCGGCGACCCCCGCCTGGTGGTGGCCCAGGACAGTGCCGAAAATATCCGCCACTGGCTGGACCGCATCGGCGCTGACCGGGCCGACCACATTGTCTCGGCCATCCCCTTCGCCGCCCTGCCCGAAGACCTCGGCCGCCGCATCGTCACCGCCGCCCGCGACAACCTGCGGGAAGGAGGCTGCTACAACCAGGTGCACTACAGCCTGAAAACGAAATCCTACTACGAGCGCGCCTTCGGAAAGGTCGACGCGCGCCGCGTCTACCTGAACCTCCCGCCGGCCTGGGTACTCTACTGCACGAAATGAGGCAGCGGCGGTGGCTTTACCTCCTCCTGCTGCCCCTGTTTTTCGGCTGCGCCGACGAGGAGGACATCCGCGACTACTACTATCCCGTGCGGGAGCTCACCGACGGACTGGTGTACGCCTACCAGAATACCGGCGACGTGAACCAGGAACCCTTCGAATACTGGTATTACCTGGGTCTGGACCGCGACACGGCCCTTTACCTCAGCGCCACCCGCTACGCCAACGGGATTACCCCGGTGCAGGTCTCCACGGAGCGCGTCAGAAACGAGGGCATACACCTGGAGCAACTGACGCTCTACCCCCCCGGCCCGAGCGGCCAACGGCAACAAGTGGAAACCGAGGTGCTCTACGACCGGGTATTCCCCTTCTATCCGAACGACGGGCTGGCCAGCGGCTACCGGGTGCGCTTCCGGGTGCCGGAGAACAGCGACGGCCAGAACTTCGTCTCCCTCAACCGCTACTACCGCCGCGATACGACCCTGACGGTGCTCGGTGAGGAGCGGCGGGCCGTGGTCTTCGACCTGCGCGGGGAGGTAAGTCAGCGCGATCCGGAGCTGGGCGACATCAGTCCCACCTTCACCGGCTACGAGATTTACGCCGAGGGGCTGGGGCTGGTCGAGTACCGCCGCGACCTCGGGGCGGGCGGGGTCGCGGGTGCCCGGTTGGTTCGGAGAATGCCCATGTCAGAATTTGCGGGAGAACCGGAGTAAGCGCCACACCGGCGTTCAGCCACCAATGACGACCCTCGCCAGCTGCCGGCCCACCCGGAGAAAGTACAGCCCCGCGGGCAGTTCGGGCAGCGCGATGCGCCCCGGACCGAACAGTTCACCGCTCAGTACCCGCCGACCCGCGACCGAATACAGGCCGTAGGGCGCCGGGCCGGCTATACCTTCAACCATGAGATAGGCCCGGGATGGGTTGGGATACACCCTCAGGGCCTGGGCATCAGCCAGCAGCGGATCCGTGGTGGGTGTGGAGAGGTTGCAGACGTAGCCGTCCAGGAAGTCGATGCGTTCCTGGATGAAGGAATGGGTGAACGATACCTGGTCCTCACTGAAATCCAGAAGCTCCGGCCAACGCCGGGCTTCACGGCGATAGGCGCCGCTGCTTTGCAGGACGTCCATGGCGTTGGTCACCCGGGCCTCCAAGGAATCGGGCCGCAGTAGCCCCGTACGCAGCTCGGTGTACCGGTTGCAGAGCTGCTGGTTGAAGTCGGCCGCATCGAGTTCGCTCAGGCGAGTGAACAGTTGGTTCGTGCGCCAGGTGGTGGCCGATTCCTGGCGGGTACCGTCGTGGCGGTTGCCGAGGCCGGCGTCGAGGTCCCAGGGGGCGAAGAAGTATGGATAGTCGGTATCGTAGCGGGCCAGGTAGGTATTCTTGGACATATTGTCGGTCAGCGACAGCCCATTCACGAAGAGTAGGTAGTCGATGAGGTTTTCCAGGTCAAAGTGCTGGTCCGCGGCGGCCCGGAACTCGGCGTCGGGGGTATTGGCGACGAAGCGGATCAGTTGGCGCAGCCGGTCCCAGTCGACCTCGTCTTCGTCCGGGTGCTTCACTTCCCAGCCGGCCCAGTCGTCGTCTACCGGCGTTTCGTTCGGTACGCCCTGGAAACTGGTAGCGATGGTGTACTCCTCCGATTTGTAGAGTTCGCCGCGCACCCCTGCATCGTCGTCGTACTTTTTCAGCTTGAGCTGGCTGCGGTCCACCTGCTCGCTGAGCATATATAGCCCGTGGTAGCGGCCGTTGAGGAAGAGCTCGGCGAAGGCAACGTCGGCCCCCGCCCTGGCTTTCGGTTCCTCGGTGGCGTAGCTGGGGGAATGAAGGTCTAGCCACAGCTTGTGGCCGACGTAGGCGTTGACGCGGGAGGGCTCGTTGTAGAGGGCATCGAGTACCCAGTCGTCGTCCTCACGCAGGTCGAGGAACTGTACGTCGCGGCTCTCGTCGCGGTCCTGCCACTCACGGAACTCCAGGTCCAGCGACTTCTTGGGGTAGCGCAGGGTAAAACTGCCCCGGTACCTCACCCCGATTGGGGAAGTGAGGCTGTCCGCCCCGAAGGCATAGGAAATGCTGCCGGGCACCTTTCCCTCCCGGATAATCTCCTCCGCGCTGTGGATCTGGAAAAGGGGCAGGGGGGTGAAGGCCACTGTAAGGGTTTCCGCCGCCGAGGTGACTACCTGGTAGCTGCTGTCGAACCTCAACAAGGCGGGTGCCTCCGGGAAGGTGGCGGTGAATGTCGGGGTGGCGATCACTTCGGGCGGGGGGAAGGAGTCCGGTCCGGCCATCTGGATCAGCAACAGTTTGTCGACCGCGTCGTAGGCGGCGTGGGTGGCCGGCAGGTGGAGGGTATCCTGGGCGGGTAGCAGAAAGGTAGCCGAGAGCAGAAGGGTGGTAAAAATGCCTTTCATGGGAAAGTCAATTAATGGGCAGGGTGATCGGGTGTCGTCCCCTAAGTTGCCGGTTTATGCCGATTTCCGGAACTGGAGGTTACGGAATTTCCCGGCGGGCGCGGGAGCCCGACCGTTCCCCGGCACCCGCGCGCCGCCGCAATCACCTTGCGAATTTTCGCTATTTTCACCACCCCTAAACCAAGCCGATCATGAATTTCCAACTCACCGAAGAACACCTTGCCGTACGCGAGGCCGCCCGTGATTTTGCCCAGCAGATATGCAAGCCCGGGGTCATCGAGCGCGATACCCACATGACCTACCCCACCGAGCAGATCCGGCAGATGGCCGAGATGGGTTTCCTGGGCATGACGGTGAGCCCCGAGTACGGCGGCAGCGGGCTGGACTACATCAGTTACGTGCTGGCCCTGGAGGAGATCTCGAAGGTGGACAACAGCTGCTCGGTCATCATGTCGGTGAACAACAGCCTGGTGTGCTCCGGCCTGGAGGCCTACGGCACCGAGGAACAGAAACAACAATACCTGACGAAGCTGGCCACCGGCGAATGGATCGGCAGCTTCTGCCTGAGCGAACCCGAGGCCGGTTCCGACGCCACCCACCAGCGTACCACGGCCGTGGACCAGGGCGACCACTACCTGCTCAACGGCACAAAGAACTGGATCACCAGCGGTGGCACCAGCCGCATTCACCTGGTCATTGCCCAGTCCAACCCCGAGGCCGGCCACCACGGCATCAACGCCTTCATCGTGGATACCGAATGGGAAGGGGTGGAGATCGGCGCCAAGGAGGACAAGCTCGGCATCCGCTCCAGCGACACCCACACCATCATGTACAACAACGTGAAGGTGCCGAAGGAGAACCGCATCGGGGCGGACGGCTTTGGCTTCAAGTTCGCCATGAAGATCCTTTCCGGCGGGCGCATCGGCATCGCGGCCCAGGCCCTCGGCATCACCGGCGGGGCCTACGAACTGGCCGTGGCCTACTCCCAGGAGCGGGAGGCCTTCGGCAAGCCCATTGCCCACCACCAGGCCATCGCCTTCAAGCTGGCCGACATGGCCACCGACATCGAGGCGGCCCGCATGCTCGTCTACCGCGCCGCCTGGCTGAAGCAATCCGGCGGTAATTACGACCAGGCCGGTGCCATGGCGAAGTTGTTCGCCAGTGCCGCGGCCATGAAGCACACGGTGGAAGCCGTACAGGTGCACGGCGGCTACGGCTACGTGAAGGAATACCACGTGGAGCGGCTGATGCGCGACGCCAAGATCACCCAGATCTACGAGGGCACCAGCGAGGTGCAGAAGATCGTGATCAGCCGGGGCGTACTGAAGGGTGGCCTGTACGTAGAGTAAACGATCCTACGGCCGCTGCCCCAGCTCGAGGTTGCGGATCATCTCCAGGTAGCTGCGGCTGAACTCGGTGAGGTCGCTAAAATTCAGTTGGGAGACGGCAGGGCGGAGCTGGGGGTAGTCGGCGCGGTGGCGTTCGGCGATCTCGGTGACGGCGGTCCGAATGGCCCGGCGGGCGGGGCGGCCGTCGCGATCGACGAAGGACTGGGTATACCCCAGCCGCTGGAAGTAATCGTTCTCCGTCACCCGGTAGTACAGGTGCAGCAGTTCGCGGTCGGGCGGCGGCACGGCGTAATTGAACAGGGCGTAGCCGGCGATGTATCCGGGGATGGCGCGAGCCACGGGGGCGTAGCCGTTGTCCTGGTACCAGTCCATATTCGGCAGCTCATTGTTGATGAGGCTGGCCAGGCGATCGTGGCTTGCCGGCAGGGTGATGCCGAAGGTGTACTTGCCGGCGTAGAGTTCCTCGGCAAAGCTTTCCGGGGCCCGTTGCAGCAGTTCCTGGAGCTCCCCGAGCAGGCGGACGTTCTTGTAGGTCACGGGTTGGGGCTCCTCCTCCCGGGCAAAGTACATGCGGTGCATCCGCTCCAGGGCCTCCATGGTGTGGCCCTCGGGGCGCAGCAGGTAGTCGAGGCGGTACACGAGATCGAGCAGCAGGTAGGCTACGGCGCCGGGGTGCTCCTCCGGGTTGATGGCGTTGGAGGCGAGGTAGTCGATGAGGGCCTGGATCTGTTCCCTCAGGAACCCCAGTTTGATGCCCTTCAGCTCATGGGAGAGGGGCTCGAGGTGGGTCACCTCCACCGGGCTCAGGTATCCGCTGAACTCTTCGAGCAGGAGGTCATCCTGCTTGTCGGCCCGCTGGGCCATTTCCTTCAGGGCGTGGTAGAGCTTGTGGGGGCTGGCGTCGTGTACCGGCGTATCGAAGATGATGGTGAGGCAGTTGTCCTCGTCCAGTCCGAAGCGGCTGTACTTCAACTCGTAGTTCATGGCCGTGAGGCGGCGTAGCAGCTCGGCGTCGGTGCGGTTCAGCCGCGCGATGCGGGCCGAGGCCCGCAGTTGCTCGCGGTCGGCGAAGCCCGTGACCCGCTTGCTGCCCTGGTAGAATTCGAAGTAGAGGGTGCCGTCCTCCCGCTTCCATTTCACGTTGTGTTCCTGGCGGTCGTAGAGATAGGCCATAAAGGCGGTGCAGCTCTGCAGGAATTCCCCCTCCTCGAAGGCATCGATGGCGGCATCCCAGGCGGCGTAGTTCTCCCGCGACTTGTACGCATCGGTGTAGCGGCCGAAGTGGTGGTCCGGCTCGTCACCGTCGGCCCGCCCGACGCTGCGGCTGAAGAGGGTATCCCAGATGCTCATCGGGGGAAAGATACGGCGGGGTTGGGGAGGGGGGGGTGGGATTTCCGATTTGTGATTTACGGCTCTGCTCACTGCGTTCGTGCGCACCCGGGTGGAGGGTCTCCAGACCCAATTTCGACGCATCACGCCCATTGACCGCGAGGCCCATTCCTCGGTTCCCTCGGAATTGACCCCGCTATTTCGGGGCCGTCCCTTCCAGGGCCGGGTGGGGGGAATTACCATTTACCATTTCCGAAGTACCATTTCCGATTTATGGCTCTGCTCACTGCGTTCGTGCGCACCCGGGTGGAGGGTGTCCAGACCCGATTTCGACGCATCATGCCCTTCGACCGCGAGGCCCATTCCTGGGAATTGACCCCGCTAATTCGGTGCCGTCCCTTTCAGGGCCGGGTGGATTTACTATTTACAAGGTACCATGTACCATTGTGGGGCAGCTCGCTGCGCACTAGGCCAGGGCCCGGAATGAGGGGGCGGGGTGAGGGCCTCCAGGCCCGACGACGAGCGTAGCGAGCAGAGCCGTGCGGTAGCAAAATCGAGAATCAAGTATCGAGAATCGAGAATCGCATATCCCCTCAGGTTCCGACAACATCCAATGTCCACAAGCACAGCGAGCGGAGCCGTGCGGTAGCAAAATCGAGAATCAGAAATCGTAAATCCCCCTTATCCCCGCGAGGCCCATTCCTCGGTTCCCTCGGAATTGACCCCGCTAATTCGGGAGCCGTCCCTTCCAGGGCCGGTTGAGAATTACCATTTCCGATTGGCGGCTCACTGCGGTCGTGTCTACCCGGGTGGAGGGTGTTCAGGCCCGATTTCGACGCATCACGCCCGTTAACCGCGAGGCCCATTCCTCGGTTCCCTCGAAATTGACCTCGCTAATTCGGGAGCCGTCCCTTCCAGGGCCGGGCGGATTTACTATTTACGAGGTACCATGTACCATTACGGGGTAGATCGCTGCGCACTATGTCAGGGCCCGGGATGAGGGGGCGGGGTGAGGGCCTCCAGGCCTGATTTCGACGCATCACGCCCATTGACCGCGAGGCCCATTCCTCGGTTCCCTCGAAATTGACCCCGCTAATTCGGGGCCGTCCCTTCCAGGGCCGGTTGAGAATTACCATTCACGAGGTACGATTTGGCTGCCGCAGGTTGCTTCTCGCCGGCGCTCGTCTCGGGCGGACCTCTCCTACCCGGCCGGGAGGTCATTGACAACAGGCCTGAATTCCCGTATCTTATATACAAAACCGCCGAACGATGAACTTATTCGAAGCGATCGGCAAGCAAATGCAATACCCGCAGGGCCTATTCGGTAAGATACTGTTCGCCTGGATGACGAGAAACACCATCGCGCATGCCCGGTGGACACTGAGCTTGATGGACATCAAACCCGATGACCACATCATCGAAATAGGCTTCGGGAACGGAGCAAACATAGAATTACTTCTGCAAAGGGCACCCGGAGGCACCGTGACCGGAGTCGAGATTTCACAAACTGCGATCGAAATGGCCTCCAAAAAGAATGCCGCCGCCATTTCGCGGGGCAAAGTGCAATTGCACCTGGCGGCCGGCGATGCCCTCCCCTTCGCCGCGGACGTATTCGACAAGGCCTGTACCGTGGCTACGGCCTACGTTATCGCAGATCCGGGGGCTGTGTTCAGGGAGATGTACAGGGTACTCAAACCCGGCGGGCGGGCCGCCGTGACCTTCCCCGTGCGAGAAAACTTCATGAAATTCAAGCCGGTACGGGCCACAGGTTTTTATCTCCACCCATTGGCGGACCTGCAACAGGCCTTTCGTGACGCGGGTTTTGTGCACTCCAGGACTGAACGCAACGATGCGGTACGCTTTGGGGCCAACTGCATGCTGGGAGAAAAGGCGGTTGTTAAGTAACTGGCGTGGCGTATGGATGCTATCAACCAGATCCCCTTCAATTTTAATCCCCGCATCGGCCTGCTGGTCAGTCTGATGGTGGGATTCCTGGTTTTTGCCGTATCCCTGGACCTGACCTGGGAGAATCTGCGCAATGTGCTCCAGCGGCCCAAATCCCCCATCATCGGGCTTATCGCCCAATTTGTTATTCTACCCGCGGTCGCCTTTTTGGCCGGTATGTACCTGACCAATGTCCCGAGTATTGCGCTTGGGCTGTTGCTGGTGACCTGTTGTCCCGGAGGTGCCCTGTCAAATTACCTCACCGGTGTGGCCCGGGGGGACGTGGCTACCTCTATTAGTATGACGACAGCCTCTACCCTTTTCAGTATCCTACTCACCCCCTTGCTGTTTACTTTCTGGGCCTCCCGGAACCCTTCAACCCTGGAAATCCTTCAGCACATCAGTATGGACCCGCGCCGAACGGCCCTTACCCTGGTGATCATGCTGTTGCTCCCAGTTACGGCGGGCATGCTACTCCGTGACACCCGTCCCAACACGGCCGGCCGCATACGGGGAAAGGTGCGGCTTGGCGCGGGCGTCATTTTCGGCGTGATTGTTACCCTGTTGATTGGCAGCAACTTCAACTCCCTGGCGCTATTGGCCAAGCTGGCCCTGGTCCCGGTTCTGGTCACCTTCTTCGTTGCCATTGGGCTGGGCTGGGGACTTGGGCGTTTGGCGGGCCTACGGGCAGCGGAACGCCGCGCCGTCGTCATTGAGGTGGCCTTCCAGAACGTGGCGCTGGCCATCGGGCTCGGCATCGCCTTCTTCCCCGCCCTGGGCGGGGTTACGGCCGTATCCATCCTTTGGGGCATCGTCCACCTGACGCTGGGCTCCCTGCTTGCGTTTGGGTGGGGACTCATTGATCTGGATTGATGGCGCCTCGCTGGTGGGGAAGATTGATTTACCATTTACGGGGCCGCTCGCTCCGGGGCCGGGTGTAGGGCCTCCAGGCCCGATTCGGTTGCCTCACGCCCATTGACCGCGAGGCCCATTCCTGGGAATTGACCCCGCCAATTCGGGTGCCGTCCCTTCCAGGGCCGGGTGGATTTACCATTTACGAGGTACCATGTACCATTATGGGGTAGATCGCTGCGCACTATGTCAGGGCCTGGGATGAGGGGGCGGGGTGAGGGCCTCCAGGCCCGACGACGAGCGTAGCGAGCAGAGCCGTGCGGTAGCCAAATCGAGAATCGAGTATCGAGAATCGAGAATCGCATATCTCCTCAGGTTCCGACAACATCCCATGTCCACAAGCGCAGCGAGCGGAGCCGTGCGGTAGCCAAATCGTAAATCAGAAATCGTAAATCCCCCTTATCCCCGCGAGGCCCATTACTCGGTTCCCTCGGAATTGACCCCGCTAATTCGGGTGCCGTCCCTTCCAGGGCCGGTTGAGAATTACCATTTCCGATTGGCGGCTCACTGCGCTCGTGCCCACTAGGGTGGAGGGTCTCCAGACCCGATTTATTCTCACCCCTGGGGCGCGGAGGTCCACAGAGCGCCATGAAGGGAGCTCCCCCACCAACCTCCGTGTCCCTCAGTGCCTTCTGGTAAGTAATTCCAACGAGCGGTAGCGAGCAGAGCCGTGCGGTAGCAAAATCGAGAATCAAGTATCGAGAATCGAGAATCGAGTATCGAGAATCGAGAATCGCATATCTCCCAACGTCCAATTTGAACGCGACTTGATGGTATCGCCGCCCCGGGGGGAATCATACTTAATGCCCGCGAGGCCCATTACCCGGAATTGACCCCGCTAATTCGGGGCCGTCCCTTCCAGGGCCGGGCGGGTGGGATGTCTTAGCCGGCTACGTACAGGGTAATGGCCCGTATCTTTCCTGACCATGGATCCCTTGACCCTCAAGATCAGGCAAACGTACGATCAGCTCGCGGCCGATTTTGACGCCCACATTGACGACAAGCCGCACAATGCCTACTACGACCGGCCCAATACGCTGTCGCTACTGCCCGAGGTGGAGGGCAAGCACGTACTCGACGCGGGCTGCGGCCCGGGCAAGTACGCCGAAATCCTGCTGGAGCGGGGGGCGCGGGTGACGGGCTGCGACCTGAGTCCGCGGATGGTGGAACTTGCGCGCCGTCGCAATCCCAACGGCGGGACCTTCTTCGTTCACGACCTGGCTAATCCGCTGGAGATGCTGGGAGAAGCTAGCTGCGACGTGGTGCTCTGCGCCCTCGCCCTGCACTACCTGCGCGACTGGGGACCTACGATCCGGGAGTTCCACCGCGTACTCCGGCCGGGAGGGTGCCTTGTGCTTTCCCTGGAGCACCCCTTCTTCGACTACGGGTACTATAATTCTGGGGCGTACTTCGACACCGAGGAGGTCACGGCCACCTGGACCGGCTTCGGCACCCCGGTGGAGATGCCCGGCTATCGCCGCCCGCTGCAGGCCTGTATCACCCCGTTGACCGAGAACGGATTTTACCTGGACAGGCTCCTAGAGCCCCGCCCCGTTCCCGAATTCGAGCAGCACGATCCGAAGCACTTCCGGGAGCTGAACGCCTTCCCGGCCTTTATGATGTTGAGGGGTGTCCGGGGGTAAGCCGACGCCTTTTCCTGCTGGGCATAATTTGGAGAAAAGGGCGGTACCGTAGCCCTATCTTCGATCGGCGTTCCGTGCTACCCACTCCGGCTCCACCCGGTTGCGCGGCACCCGCGTACCCGCCCAACGGAATATTGGACAGGACGGGCGCATCACCAGATCACCGGGAGAGAGTATGCCGCTACCGTATTTATTCGACGTCGCCCTCCCGCTGACCAACCCGGTCGTGAAGTTCCTGCTGATCCTGGTGATCATCCTGATTGCGCCACTGCTGTTGAACAAGTTGAAGATCCCCCACCTGCTCGGCCTCATCATTGCCGGGGCGGTCGTGGGGCCCAACGGCTTTAACCTGATCGAGCGCGACAGCAGCATCATCCTTTCCGGTACGGCGGGACTGCTCTACATCATGTTCCTGGCCGGACTGGAGATCGACCTGGTGGACTTCAAGAAGAACAGTGGCAAGAGCCTCGTCTTCGGACTCTATACGTTCATCATCCCTATGACACTGGGCACCCTGACGGGCCTCTACGTGCTGAAGTTCTCCGGGCTCACGTCGGTGCTGCTGGCCAGCATGTTCGCCTCCCATACGCTGATTGCCTACCCCCTCGTGAGCAAGCTCGGGGTGGCGAAGAACAAGGCCGTGAACGTTACCGTGGGGGGCACCATGATCACTGATACCCTGGCGCTGTTGGTGCTGGCGGTAGTGGTGGGCATGACTTCCGGGGAGGTGAATGCTCAGTTCTGGGTCAGGCTTACGCTTTCCATCCTGGCTTTCGGGCTTACCGTGATGTTGCTGTTCCCCATTATTGGCCGGTGGTTCCTGCGGCGGTTTGACGACAACGTGTCCCAGTACATCTTCGTCCTGGTAATGGTCTTCCTCGGTGCCGCCCTGGCGGAGCTGGCGGGTATCGAGGCTATCATCGGGGCCTTTTTGTCTGGCCTGGCGCTGAACCGGCTCATCCCCCATACCTCTCCGCTGATGAACCGGATCGAGTTCGTGGGGAACGCCATTTTCATTCCCTTCTTCCTCATCGGGGTGGGCATGCTGATCGATTACCGTGCCTTCTTCTCCGACCTCGATACCCTATGGGTGGGTACGGTCATGATCGTGGTGGCCACTTCCGCCAAGTTCCTGGCCGCCTGGCTGACGCAGCAGACCTACGGCTTCTCCCTGGACGAGCGGCGGCTGATCTTCGGCCTCAGCAACGCCCAGGCCGCCGCCACCCTGGCCGCCGTGCTGGTGGGCTACAACATCATCCTGGGTGAAACGGCGGCCGGCGCCCCGATCCGCCTGCTCGACGAGACCGTCCTGAACGGTACGATCCTGATGATCCTCTTCACCTGCACCATGGCCTCTTTCGTGGCCCAGAAGGGCGCCAAGAACATTGCCCTGGCCGAGGCGGGAGACGCCGTCGGGGAGGAGGAGGAACACCAGGAGCGCATCCTCATCCCCATCAGCAACGTGGAAACGACGGATGAGTTGATCAACCTGGGCATCACGGTAAAATCCAGGAACAACAAGGACGGGCTGTACGCCCTGAGCATCGTCGACAATACCGCAGCCGGCAACAGCGGCAATACCAAGGCCAAGAAGATCCTGCACAAGGCGGCCGTGACGGCCTCCGCCACCGACACCCCCCTGCACGAGCTGCTGCGCTACGACCTGAACATCGCCAACGGCATCATCAGCGTGGTGAAGGAGCAGCGCATCAGCGACCTGATTCTGGGCCTCCACGTCAAGAAGGACATCAGTGACACCTTCCTAGGAAACCTTACTGAGGGCATTCTGACCAAGTGCAACACCACCACCCTCATCTACAAACCCTACCAGCCCTTCGCCACCGTCCAGCGGCACGTGGTCATCATTCCGGCCGACGCCGAGAAGGAGATCGGCTTTCCCTTCTGGCTGGTGAAGGTGTGGAATATCGCTCGCAATTCCGGGGCCAAACTGGTCTTCTACGGCCCCGCCGATACCCTCGAATACCTCCGGGGCGTGCAGGCCAAACATCCGGTGCACGCCGAATTTAATGCGTTTGACGACTGGGACGACTTCCTGGTCCTCACCCGGGAAATCCAGAAAAACGACAACCTCATCATCGTGATGAGCCGCAGGGAGCACCCCTCCTTTCAGTCCAGCATGGTCAAGGTCCCCTACTACCTCAACAAGTATTTTGCCGACAAGAGTTTCATCCTCGTCTACCCCATACAGATCGGGGTGACGGACGACGCCGGCATCGATTTCAGGAACCCCACGATGTTGGAACCCTTCGAAAAGCTTGACGAGATCGGAAAGACCATCGCCAGCCTTTTTCGGAGGAAGTGACCACCCCCACCTTCACTCCCGGAGCCAGGCGGGGGCTTCGCTGCGGGCCGGTCCGTCGGTCAGCCGGAGGCGTTGCTTGCTTGCCACGTGGATCAGCCACAGGTCGTACGCTCCCGCTGAGCCGGCGGTGTAGGCGATCCACTGCCCGTCGGGCGACCAGCTCAGAGAGTAGCATTCGGTGGTGTCCTGGGTAAGGTTACTGAGGTTGCTGCCGTCGGCGTCCATGAGGTAGAGGTCCCAACGGTCGTCGGCCAGTCCGTAAAAGGCGACGCGTGTCCCGTCGGGGGAATACACCGCTCCCGAATCGTACCCCTCTTTGTCGGTCAGTCACTGCACCTTGCTCCCGTCAGCCTCCATGCGGAAGATCTCCCCGTTGGCCGCGTGGGTGGTGTCGGTAGCCTCCCGCAGCTGGAGGGTGAACAGGATGTAGCGCCCGTCGGGGGACCACGACGGGCTTTCTTCGTAGTCCGCGTTGTCGGTCAGGGCGGCGACACCCGATCCGTCGTGGTTCATCCGGTAGAGGTCACGGCCCTTTCCGCCCCGTTCGCTTACGAAGGCGATGAGTTGACCGTCCGGAGAGAAACTCGGCAGTACGTCCGCAGCCGGGTGGTCGGTGAGTCGCTGTGGCGGGCCACCCGCGGCGGGCATCAGGTAGATTTCCCGGTTGCCGTCGCGGTCGGAATAGAAGGCCAACTCACGCCCGTCCGGGGAGCCGGATACGCTGAAGTCCAGCGCCGGGTGGTTCGTCAGGTTGGTCAGTCCGCTGCCGTCGGCATGCACGGTGTAGACCTCGTAGTCGCCCGATCGATTGCTGACGAAGGCGATGCGGCCGTTGGGCGTACCCGGCGCCGCCCCCGCTTTTCCGGCCGGGGGTAAGCCGCCACTGCGGCAGGCGGTCAGAAACAGAAGGGAGAAGACGATCGGGAGAAATCTCATCGCGGTAGTAAGTGTGTGTTGTCCAGCCCCTTTCCGTAAGGTAAGGTCCATGGTTGATGGAGTGGGGTTACCCTTGCCCCGCCCCGTCGGTTATTTTCGCCGTCATTCCGTATTTACGCTTCGGCATGACCATCTTCTACAATCTCGGCTTACTGATATTCACGGCGGGGCTCTCCCGCGCTACCGGACCCGGGCACCTTCTCCGCAGCTGGATCCTACCCCTCTCCCGTCGCGGCCGGGAATTCAGCTGGGGCTTCGCGGTACTGGCCCTGGCGTGCGTGGCCTACCATGGCATTTCTACCCTCATCCAGGATATCCAGTGGACGTGGGTGGAGCAAATCGTGCCCGGCCAGCTGGCCCAATCCCTCTGGTACGACCTCAACTCCGTGCTGTTCGAGGAACTGATCTTCCGGGGCATTCTCCTGTATATGCTCCTGCGGCGCCTGCCCGAGATTGGGGCCTGTTTGATTTCCGCAGCCGCCTTTGGCGTATACCACTGGTTCACCCAGGGTGCCTGGGGCAATCCGGTGGCCATGGCCGTGGTCTTCCTGGCTACCGGTCTTATGGGCTACGTCTTCGCTTTCGCCTACGCCCGCACCTCATCCATTGCCCTGCCCTTCGGCCTCCACCTGGGGTGGAACCTGGTGAACCATACCCTGTTTGCCGCCGGTCCCTTCGGAGCCCTGTTGCTGAGGCCCGTCTCTGAGGAGGCGGCCTCACTGGTCTCCCTGCTGCTGTACCTGGCCATCCCCCTACTTACCCTTTTTCTGGTGAACCGCCGCTATCCCCTATCTTCCAAGCCACACTAACGCATCCCCGACCAACGATCATGGCAGAAGACCTGAAATCAACCTCCGAAAAGTCTACCACAAAGCCCCGCGTAACCGGCATCGGCGGCATATTCTTCAAGTGTGAGGACACTGAGCGGACCAAGGAGTGGTACAGCCGCCACCTCGGACTGGCTACCACCCCCTACGGCTCCTCCTTCGAGTTCCGCAACGCCCACCGCCCCGAGGAGATCAACTACCTGCAGTGGAGCCCCTTCGCGGCCGACACCGACTACTTCGCGCCCTCCGAGAAGCCCTTTATGATCAATTACCGGGTGGAAGGGATCGAGGCCCTGGTGGAGCAGTTCCGGGCCAACGGTGTCACCGTGCTCGACGAGATCGCGACCTACGACTACGGCAAGTTCGTCCACATCCTGGACCCCGAAGGCAACAAGATCGAGCTCTGGGAGCCGGTCGACCATGTGTTTACGGCGATGGGAGGCCCCACCACCAAGTGACCTCCGTGCGCGCCGCTACTGCCCTCCTGTGCCTTCTGCTACTGGGCGCTTGCCAATCTCCGGCGACCGCCCCGGCATCCGCGGTGTCCCTTCCGGAACCCGCGCCCCCGAACCTTGTAGTCATCCTGGCCGACGACCTGGGCTACTCCGACCTCGGCTGCTACGGAGGGGAGATCGCCACGCCCACCCTGGACCGCCTGGCCGCCAGCGGGCTGAAGTTCCGTCATTTCTACAACGCCGCCCGCTGCTGCCCCACCCGCGCTTCCCTGCTCACGGGGCAATACCCCCACACCGCCGGTATGGGCAAGATGGTCAGTGACCGCGACAGCGAACCTTCCCCCGGCCCTTACCAGGGTTACCTCACCGACAGCATCCCTACCCTGGCCGAGGTGCTGAGGGTGCAGGGGTACCGCACGTATATGTCCGGCAAATGGCACGTCGGCGAACGGCCGGAACACTGGCCCCTGCGGCGGGGATTCGACCGCTACTTCGGACTCATCAGCGGTGCCAGTAGCTACTACACCATCCGTCGCGACCAGGATCGCCTCCGGCAGATGGTCCTCGACTCCCTGCCCTGGGTGCCCCCGGCCCGCGGCTGGTACGCAACGGATGCGTATACCGATTTCGCGCTTGAGGTGCTCGCCGACCACGACCCCGACCGACCCTTCTTCCTCTACCTCTCCTACACCGCCCCCCACTGGCCGCTGCACGCCCCGGAAGAAATCGTGGAGCAGTACGCCGGTCGCTACGCCGCGGGGTGGGACAGCCTCCGCCACGAACGCCACGCCCGGCAACAGCAGTTGGGCCTCACCGACGATCGCTACGTGCTGCCCCCCCTCGACGACGACGTTTCCGACTGGTCCGCCGCCGATCCCGCCCTGCAATGGGAACGCCGTATGGAGGTCTACGCCGCCATGGTACAGCGCATGGACGAGGGCATCGGCCGCCTGGTCCGCCAGCTCGAAGCCACCGGACAACTCGACAATACCCTCATCCTTTTCCTTTCCGACAATGGCGGCTCCGCCGAGGACATCTCCGGCCGCAACCTCCATCGAGATACCGCCGCCATCGGTCAACCGGGCAGCTACGTGGCCTACCGCAAACCATGGAGCCAACTCAGCAACGTCCCCTTCCGCAAGTTCAAGCAGTGGACCGATGAAGGCGGCATCGCCACCCCCCTGATCGCCCACTGGCCCGCCGGCCTGCCGCGCCACTCCGACTGGATCGACGCCTACGCCCACGTCATCGACCTGCTGCCCACCTGCGTAACGGCTGCGGGCGGGGACGCGGGTGCCATGAACCTCCCGGGCGGCGACATCTTCGCGGTGATCGACCAGCAATCCCACCAACAGGAACGCCCCCTCTTCTGGGAACACTACGGCCGCGCCGCCGTCCGCCTGGGCCGCTACAAACTCAGCCGCGAAGCCGCCGACGCCCCCTGGCGCCTCTTCGACCTCCATACCGACCCCACCGAACTCCGCGACATTGCCCCCGACCAACCGCAACGGGTGGAGGAGATGGCCACCCTCTACGCCGCCTGGGCGGTGGAGGTAGGGGTGTAGGGACGGCTGAGACGAGCGTGGCGCGCAGAAACCTCCTGCAGCGAATTCGTACTGTGTAATTGGTAGATCGTATATCCCTCACCCGGCCCTGGAAGGGACGGGTCCCGAATTAGCGAGGTCAATTCCCAGGTATGGGCCTCGCGGTCGAAGGGCGTGAGGCGTCGAAATCGGTCCTGGAGGCCCTCACCCCGCTATCCCTTACCTGGGCCCTGACCTACGAGTAGCGAGCTGCCCCGCAATGGTACATGGTACCTCGTAAACGGTAAATTCAACCGGCCCTGGAAGGGACGGCCCCGAATTAGCGGGGTCAATTCCCAGGAATGGGCCTCGCGGTCAAAGGGCGTGAGGCGTCGAAATCGGGCCTGGAGGTCCTCACCCCGCTATCCCTTACCTGGGCCCTGACCTACGAGTAGCGAGCTGCCCCGCAATGGTACATGGTACCTCGTAAATGGTAAATTCAACCGGCCCTGGAAGGGACGGGTCCGAATCAGCGAGGTCAATTCTGAGGGAACCGAGGAATGGGCCTCGCGGTCAAAGGGCGTGAGGCAACCGAATCAGGCCGGGAAACCCCTCACCCTTCCGCCGGCTAAGACATCAGATGATGCCCTCCCGCGTCGGTCAACATCTGATGACATGCCGGCTATGACGCGCGCAGAAACCTCCGGCAGCGAAATCGCACCTCGTAAATCAGAAATCGTAAATCCTACCTACTCCGCGTCTTCATCCACCTCTACCTCTTCGGCCATCTGCCGCTCCACGATCTCGCTGTAGTAGCCGCCATTGGCCAGCAGTTCTTCGTGGGTGCCCATTTCGGCTACGCGGCCCTGGTCCAGCACGATGATCTTGTCGAAGGTGAGGTGGCCGTAGATGCGGTGGGTGATGATAATGGAGGTCTTCTCCTGCAGGGCCTGGTTGAAGTAGCCCAGAATCTGCTGTTCGGTGTTGGTGTCCACGGCGCTGAGGCTGTCGTCCAGGATGACGATGTCGGGTCGTTTGATGAGGGCCCGGGCAATGCTTACGCGCTGCTTTTGTCCACCGGAAAGGGTTACACCGCGTTCGCCCACCAGGGTGTCGAAGCCGAGGGTGAGGCCTTCGATGTCCTTGTACACGGCGGCGTGTTTGGCGAACTGCTCGATTTCGGCGTCGTCGGGATCGTGGTCGGCCCCGAAGGCGATGTTGGCCTTGATGGTGTCGGAGAAGAGGAATACGTCCTGGGGTACGTAGCCGATCTTGCGGCGCAGGTTGGCCAGTCCGATCTCGCGGATGTCCTGCCCGTCGATGAGGATACGGCCGCTGGTCACGTCGTACATCCGCAGCAGCAGGTCGGCTACCGAGGTCTTGCCCGAGCCGGTGCGGCCGATGATGGCCAGCTTTTCGCCGGCCTTGAGGGTGAAATTGAGGTTATCCAGCGCCTTGATGCCGGTATCGGGGTAGACGAAGGTGACGTTCTCGAAGGTGATGTCGCCCTTCAATCCGCCCCGGTATTCGGGATGGGGGTCGGTGATCGTGGCCTTCGTATCCAGGAATTCGTTGATCCGTTTCTGGCTGGCGGCGGCCTGCTGCACGATGCTGGCGATCCAGCCGATGGCGGTCACCGGCCAGGTGAGCATATTGACGTAGATGACAAACTCGGCGATGTTGCCGGCGGAGATCTCTCCGGCGACTACCTGCAGTCCGCCCACGTAGACCGTCAGTACCGTTGCCGCGCCTACCATGAAGACCATCAGGGGGAAGAACCAGGCATCGACCTTTGCCAGGTCTACGCTCATGTCCTTGTACACATCACTTTGCTTGGCGAAAAACTGCACCTGCTGCCGCTCCCGCACGTAGCTTTTCACCACCCGGATGCCGGAGAACACCTCCTGGGCGATGCTGGTCAGCTTGGAGAGCTGCTGCTGGATCAGCGTAGAGCGGGTGTGGATGATGTTACTCACGTAGTAAATGCTCACCGCCAGCACCGGAAGCGGGATCAGGGTATAGAGCGTCAGGGTCGGGCTTACCGCCAGCATGCTCGCAATCACGAAGATGATGGTGGAGATGAGGTTGGCCAGGTACATCACCGCCGGACCGAGGTACATCCGCACCTTGTTCACGTCCTCGGTGATCCGGTTCATCAGGTCACCGGTGTTGTTCCGCTTGTAGAACTCCAGGCTCAGGTCCTCGTAGTGCTCAAAGATCACCTCCCGCAGGTCGTACTCGATGAGCCGCGACATAACGATGATCGTCTGCCGCGTCAGGTAGAGGAAGAAGCCCATGATCAGGGCCAGCAGCAGTACCAGACCGGCAAAGAGCATCAGGGTGTGGCTCAGGATGCCGAAGAACTCCCCCTGCACCTCAAAGCCGTCGTAGATCCGGTAGGTATTGACGTAATCAATGACCAGGTCCAACGCTTCCCGGATTACCTGCGGCTGCAGTACCTGGAAGTAGTTGGAAATACAGATGAAGACAATGCCCAACGCCAGGCGCCAGCGGTACTTCCAGAAGAAACGGTTTAGGAATTTGAGTTCGCGCAAGGGAGTCGGGGTTCTGCGATCGGGGATGGAACGTTTGCCGGGGCGGATAGTTGGAGGAGCAGGTCGCGGCGCCGGCCCGTCATCGGATGTTGACCGACGCAGGAGCACGGGATTTACAATTTACCAGGTACCATGTACCAATTCGCGGGATAGCTCCCTGCGTGCGCCCAGGCGGGCCGCATCCATTCTACAGTTCGGCGCATTCCCGGCGGAGCCACTCACTCTCCTCCCCTTCCAGCAGGGGGGAAACGCGTTCCCATACCATTCGGTGGTAGTCGTTCAGCCAGCGGAGCTGCTCCTTCGTCAGTAATTCGACGTCGATCAGGCGGCGGTCGATCGGGAAGAGGGTGACGGTCTCGAAGTACAGCCAACCTTCGCGCTCGGATTCGGTGACCACGACCAGGTCTTCCGTGCGGATGCCGTACTGCCCGTCGCGGTAGTAACCCGGCTCGTTGCTCAGGACCATGCCGGGCTCCAGTTCGTGCTGGGCGGAGGGGGAGCGGGGGTTCGGACTGATCCCCGCCGGGCCTTCGTGGACGTTCAGGAAGAAGCCTACCCCGTGACCGGTGCCGTGGCCGTAGTTCAGCTCGTGCTGCCACAGCGGGCGCCGCGCCAGAATGTCGAGCTGCACGCCTCCGGTTCCGACGGGAAAGCGGGCCATCGCCAGGTCGATGTGACCCTGGAGGACGAGGGTGAAGTGAAGGCGCTGCTCCGCGCTGGGCGTGCCCAGGGCAAAGGTGCGGGTGATATCGGTGGTGCCGTTGTGGTACTGTCCGCCGCTGTCGACCAGCAGGATGCCTTCCGGCTGCAGGGTGGCGGCGGATTCCTCGGTGGCGTGGTAGTGCACGATGGCACCGTTGCCCTGGTAGCCTACGATGGGGTGGAAACTTTCACTGACGTAGTTCTTGTACTGTCCGCGGAATTCCGCCAGCTTTTCGCCTACATCGTATTCCGTCACTCCCTTCGATACGGCCTCGTCCAGCCAGCGGCGCAACCGCAGCAGGGCCACGGCGTCGTGGGCCATTACCTCCCGCAGGTGCTGCAGGGCGGTAGGGTTCTTCTTTGCCTTCCAGCCGGGAATGGGGCTGGTGATGTTTCCGGCATCCTTGCCGCCCGCCGCCCGCGCCAGGAATACGGAAGTGGTGGTCGGGTCGAAGCCGATGTCGGCGTCCTCGGCGTTGAGGCGGCGCAGGTAGTGACTGGTTTCGCGGTAGGGCAGTCGCTGCAGTTCGGGCAGTTTATCGGCCCAGGCGGCCAGGGCTTCGGACTGTTCGGCGAAGACCGCGTGGTCGCCCCGGCGGCCGGCGATGAAGTAGCCCACCATCAGGGGGTTGAAGTCGATGTCGGTACCGCGCAGGTTCAGCAGCCAAGCCAGTTCGTCCAGGGCGGAAACGAGGAAGTAGTCCAGCTCCTGCTCCGCCATCCAGTCCACCAGCTGTTGCAGCCGGTCTTCCCACCGTTCTCCGCTGAAGTCGGCCAGATGCTCGCTCACGGGCCGGTTGGGCAGGGCCGGCCGGTCTTCCCAGATGAAGTCGATCAGGTCGTGGTCGGTGCGCAGGTGCAGTCCGGCCTTTTCCAGTTTCTTGTGCAGCCGTTT
Source organism: Neolewinella marina (assembly GCF_002631205.1). Lineage (GTDB taxonomy): Bacteria > Bacteroidota > Bacteroidia > Chitinophagales > Saprospiraceae > Neolewinella > Neolewinella marina. Next base: position 735 of record NZ_PDLO01000011.1, on the reverse strand, counting down.
GGCGGCGTGGGCGCTGAAGACGCGGCCGTCCACTCCCACGGTTTGCCCGCTCAGCAGGTGGTCGGTGAGCCATTCGGCGTACTCCGGGGTATGCGGCGTTTTGAGTTTCATGAGTTGGATACCGGTTCCGTCCAGTTCCTGCTCCGCCTGCAGGAAATAGCGGCTGTCGGTCCAGAGCCGGGCTTCGTGGAGGGTCACCACCAGGGTGCCGGCCGAACCGGTGAAGCCGGTCAGCCATTCCCGGGAGGCCCACCGCGGGGCGGGGTACTCACTCTGGTGGGGGTCGGTGCTGGGCACCACGTAGGCGTCCAGCTGGTGCTCGAGCAATTGCTGGCGCAGGGCAGTCAGTTTTTCCGGGATCGTCATGGTGCCAAATATACTCCACGCGGGCGGCGGCGCGCGGGTGCCGTGGAAGGGGTTGACAGCCGGTCCATCATCACCAGCCGGCATGTCATCAGATGTTGACCGACGCAGGAGGGCACCATCGGATGTCTTAGCCGGCGGGTAATAATTTACCATTTACAAAGGACGACGTACCATGTACCATTTGCGGGGCAGCTCGCTTCGCTCGTCCAGGCCGGCATGTCACCAGATGTTGACCGACGTAGGAGGCCATCATCTGATGTCTCAGCCGGCGGGTAATAATTTACCATTTACAAAGGACGACGTACCATGTACCATTTGCGGGGCAGCTCGCTTCGCTCGTCCAGGCCGGCATGTCATCAGATGTTGACC
>NZ_PDLO01000010.1 GCF_002631205.1 Neolewinella marina | reverse complement strand
GCCGGGTGTACACGTGTACACCGAACAGAATACGCAGATAATAAACAATACCGGGCAGCTAGACCTGTTCCCGCCTAATCATTTACACTAATCCGTCAAGCTATATTAGGCACGGACAACCAGCCAACCAGAAACCAGAAACCAGCAACCAGCTAGATAAACATGCAGCATCCCGACTAAAGTCGGCGCTACAAACCAGCAACCAGAAACCACCTAACCAAACATACTCCAAGCCAGCAAAGAGAATTCACCGTCCGCGAACCAACCAACCAGTAACCAGAAACCACCTAACCAAGCCAACTCCACACCAACAAGGAGAATTCACCGTCCGCGAACCAGCCAACCAGAAACCAACCCAAACACCTACCTTAAACCCACACCCCTCCAACCATGCGTCCTCTCCTACTTCTGCTTTTCGTTTTAGTCGCCGCCACCGCCCTGGCCCAGGAGATTGTGCCCGCCGAACCGGAATCCCAGCAAGCAGCGGCCATCCGCCAACGCGGCTACGTGACCTACCGCGACTTCGGCGCCGCGGACGACGGCACCACCGACGCCAGTGCGGCCATCCGGGCAGCGCATGCCTACGCCAATCGCCACGAACTGCCGGTGCAGGCCGGGGAGGGCACCTACTACATCGGCGGAAAGGATCGGACGGCGGAGGTACTGACTTCGACCGACTTCGGCACCGCCACCTTCCTCATCGACGATACGGCGGTGGAAAATATCTCGGCGCCGGTATTTCTGATAGGCTCGCGGGAGGAGACCTTCGTGCCTGAGGGCATCACCCGCCTGGGGCGCGGCCAGGAAACCCTCCCGATCAAGCTGCCCGCCGCCAGCCTGGTGACGGTGACCAACGACTCCGTGCGCCACTACATCCGCTACGGACTGAACCAGGACCGGGGGTCGGCGCAGACCGACATCTTCGTCGTCGACGCCGACGGGAGGGTGGACCCCCAAACGCCCATCATCTGGGACTTCGACCGCATTACCGGGATTACCGCCCGGCCGATCGAGGAGGACACCCTCTACATCACCGGTGGACGCTTTGTCACCGTAGCCAACCAGGCGGAATCGAAATACACCTACTACTCCCGCAACATCGTCGTCGAGCGGTCGCGGGTGGTGGTCGACGGCCTCACCCACCTCATCACCGGCGAAGGCGAGCACGGGGCGCCCTACGGCGGCTTCATCAACCTGCGCAACTGCGCCTACGTGACGGTGCGCAACTGCGTACTGACCGGCCACAAGACCTACTCCACCATCGGCTCGGCCGGTCGCCCGGTGAGCATGGGCAGCTACGACATCCTGGCCAACGGGGCCCTGAACGTCTCCTTCGTGAACTGCACCCAGACCAACGACATCAACGACCGCACCTACTGGGGGATCATGGGCTCCAACTACTGCAAGAACCTGGTCTACGACGGCTGTGTCCTCTCCCGCTTCGACGCCCATAAGGGGGTGGCCAACGCGACCATCCGCAACTCCACCCTCGGCCACATGGGCATCAACGCCATTGGCAGCGGCACCCTGACCGTGGAGAATACCACGGTGCGCGGCGGCCGCTTCGTCAACCTCCGCTCCGATTACGGCAGTACCTGGCGCGGCCAACTGCGGCTGCGCGACTGCACCTTCGTACCCACCAACGGCGGCGCGGCGGTGATCGACGGCCACTACTCCGCACAACACGATTTCGGCTACGTATGCTACATGCCGGACACCATCACCATCTCCGGCCTCCACATCGACGATGCCCACCTGCCCGCCGACTATCCGGGGCCGGCCCTCTTCGCCGACTTCAATCCCGAACGCAAGGACACCTCCTACGCCGAGCCCTACCCCTACATCCTCACCGAGCGGGTGATCCTGCGTGACGTCACCACCGCCAGCGGAAAGGCACTGCGGGTTAGCGAGAATCCGGTCATGTTTTTGGGAGTGGAGGTGGTGCGCAGTGGTCAGTAATTAACTTTGCATTGCGGTATCGGATGTTCTGCAAACATATGCGGGGGAAACCTTCCAGCGCCGCCAGCCGGGGTCATTTGGCCCTTTATGCCTATCTTTCCAGATCCACGGTATTAGACAGTTGAGCATTTTTGCTGAATAGGGTACTGACCCCGCGCTGGCTGCCGCTACTAAATCACTCAACCATTGCTTTTGCTCCACCCTGCGCGGGTGGCGGGTATGCATCCCACGTAACATGAACAAATTCCTGTCGCTATTTCTCCTGCTCACGCTATTCGGTTTGCCAGCCTGCGAGAAAGAGGAAGCGGAAATCACGCCCACCAAGGAGGAATTCAGCGAGGGCATCACGGCGGAGAAAACCAGCGTAAGCACCTTCGAAATCGTCAGTCTGGTCGCCGCGGGGAACATCCGCGGGCAGTACACCGCCGACTTTGGTGGCCTGCCCGTGCAACTGATGCGTACGTCCGACAGCACCCTCACCTTTTACGTACCTGATGTTGAGGTGGGCACTCACTTTCTGGAATTCGATCTGGCGCGCATCAGGTTCAGCGTACAAAAGACGGCGGCGCCCAGCGAGGCGGAGTTCCTCGCCGCCACCAATCAGCGTTTCGAGAGGGATCTCGCTTTACTGGACCCCACCACCGAAACCGAGAAGGCAGAAGTAGATAGCCTTAAAGGTTACCGCAAGGAAGTGATGCAGCTATTCAGCGGGCTCACGGCCGACGAACGGCGGCAAGCCATATCCTTCTACCACGCCAACCAGGCGGTGTTCCGAACCTTCGCCGAAGGCACCTTCTCCATCCTGGACGCCCAGACCACCATGAAGCGGCAGTCCAATTGCCCGCGTTCCGATTACAAAGCGTTTTACGGATGCACCGCCGGAAACCTCGGGAACACAGCCATCGCACTGAAGGACGCATCCAAACAGTTTGTCGAGATGCTGCTGCTGGCCGGTGCGTCCGCCTACCTCGCCCCCGCCTCGTTCGGCCTTTCCACGGCCGGTACCGCCCTGGCGCTGGGTACGGCGGGCTACCTGCTGATCACCGAGGTACGGCCGGCCGCCCTGCGCTTTAAGCACTCCATTTTCCCCTTTCTGGCGGCCAACTGGATCTTTACCCAGGCCGTATTTGAAGTGGTAGCTGATGAGTTTGTTGATAATCTCAGCACCGAACTGAACCTCCAACCCACCTTCCGTTCGTTTACCGCGCAGGACGGGGGCCTGAGCGCAGGAAGCGCATTGCTAGTAAGGGCCATGGGCAACCTGCGCGGCTACTGGAACAAGCTGAACCGGATCTTCGGCTCCTATCCCGACTTCCAGCAATCGGAGACCACGGTGCAACTCGATTCCAGTGATATTTCCATCACCGATATCTCCAACCCCAACGTACAGTTGAAGAAGCATACGGGTGAATCAGCCACCTTCGAAAATAAATCCAGGAAGGAAGAAAAGTTCAGCTATACGATCAGGGCCAGCAAGGAAGGCTTTACCGAAGAGAAGGTCGTACAAGCCACCATCAAGCCACGGACGTGCGAGCCCGACTCCTTGCTGGGGGTGTGGCGTGAAGAAGCCTATAACACCTGTTATCCTAACCCTGACGGTACTCCAGCCTATGCCGGAACGAACACCATTACCGTTAAGTCGGACGGGACAGTAACCTACACCTACCCCGACGGAACCACGCTCGCGCTTTCCGCCCGGGTATACGGATGCATCATTCAGTACAGTTCACCCTGGGGCGGGGGATACTTTTACCTGCGCCTTCAGTCCCACTCCCAATACGGTGCCCTGCAACATGGAGATGGCTGCCTGTCGGTGAGGGTGTTTAGGCAGTGATCCGGTTTGATGTCCTTCAAGGAAGTGCTTTGGCCGTTCTAGCAAAACAATATCAGATTCGTGCACTCAGGATGATTTCTGGTTGGGGAGGTCAGCTGACTTTGGGGTAGGGTAGACCTGTATACGGTAGTAAGGTTATTTCCCTCCACAGGACTCGGCTCGGAACTGCCGCGGACGCAGGTGCCATATCCGCACAAAAGCCAACGCTCCCGCCTAACTCCTACTCCGGACGGGCCGTAAACACCTCAAACAGCACCACGGGAAAGAGCAGTTTCTTGAGCGTGGTTACCCGCATCTCCCGTTCAAAGGCTGCCTTTACGTGGGCGATATTCGTGACGTGGTAGTCTCCCGTGAACCGATTACCGGCGATTCTCCGTCCGATTTTATAGAACAGGTTCTCCGTCGGTCCCGACACGACAACCACACCATTCGGCTTCAGTAACCTCCGGAACGCGGCAACGTAGGGATTGAGATCGTTGATGTGCTCCAACACATCTAGGGCAAAGATTACGTCGAAGGAACCATCCTTCAGTGCCCCGGTAAGGATGTCTCCTTCTACGAATTTGATACTGGCGGGAAACGCTACTTTCTTTCTCACCAAATTCAGGGGCCTAAGATTTACGTCACACGCCGTGACCGAGCACCCGTTCTGCGCCAACAGATAACTCAGCACGCCCGACCCGCACCCAAAATCAAGGACATTTTGGCCCCCTTCCCGGCTTCCAGCAAAATCATACGCCACCCTGATCCGCTCCCAAAACAGCCAGTCGATCAGCGGATTCCGGTGAGCGTAGGCGGGCAGGGCGGCTTCGCCGATTTCGTAGCTGTCACCTTCTGACAGTATTTGTCTGAAGGCGGTTTTGAATTTTTGTTTGTGGAGGTTGAAGTTGGTCATTGGGTTTTTTCGCTGTTTGGTGGGAATGACGCATCACTGCCCAGCTGCCCATTCCCTACTCCCTATCCACGTAAAGCGGCTTTTACCTCGAAGGCAAATAAAACTTAAAAGTCGTCCCTTCATTTACTGCCGATTCCACTTCTATCCTGCCCCCCAGATCGTTGATCAATTTTTTCACGATGGCCAGCCCGACTCCCGAGCTATGCTTCATACAGCTGCTGCTTTGGTTGACCCGATAAAATAGATCAAAGATGCTTTCCAGTTTATCCTTTGGAATGCCCATCCCGTTATCGCTGACTTCAAATTTATACTCTTCGCTACCCATTTGACGACAGCTGAGGGCTATTCTCCCTTCGGATTTGTCGTTGTACTTAATGGAGTTAGAAACCAGGTTAGCAAAAATTTGCCGCAACGCAGTTGGGGACGAAAAAACGGACGGCAGGTCGGGGGAAATGACGATTTGAACCTGTGGCGAAGTATTAATACTTCTCACAATTCCGGGTAGGAAGGTATTGAGATCGATTAACTTTCTGTCGCTTTCAAGGTAATTTACCGCCTTCGAATACTTTAAAATATTGTCGATCATTTGCTCCAGGCCGGTAGCAGAGTCTCTGATGAGGTCGAGGCATGACTGGGATTCCGTGGACCACGTACATTCCGTATCCTCCACGAAAGCTTCTACCATTTGCGTAATACTGTTGAGGGGCGACTTTATATCGTGGGATACGATGTAGGAAAAATCTTCCAGGTTTTGATTGATCCGCTTCAGTTGCTCCTCCGACTCCTGGTACTGAAAGACTTTCTTCCGCAGTTCCATAAGCTGAACCACCTGATTGGCCAGGGCTTCCAGGGATTCTTGCTGCTCCGGCGACAGACTACGCGGACGGTCGTCAAGAACACACAGGGTGCCCACCGGTAGCCCTTCAGTGGATAGCAGCGGGACACCAGCGTAAAAATGGAAATTGGCAAATTCTCCGGTAGTGAAGGGATTGCCCTGAAACCGCTCGTCTTTGAGGGTATTTTCTACAATTGTGGGATGGTGCGGATCGAGAATGCAATGCGCACAGAACCCCTCGGTGCGGATCGTTTCAGATGCTGCCAGATTGTAGGTGGATTTAAACCATTGGCGGTCATTGTCTACCAGGGTAATCGTAGACATCTTTGCTCCACAAACCTGAGTGGCCAACTTTGTGATGGCGTCGTATTCCTTTTCAGGCAATGTGTCCAGAAGCTGGTATTCCAGGAGGGCTTCCTGCCTGGCTGCTTCGTTGTCTGGCTTTCCGGCTGCGATCACAATTTTGCTATTGTAAGTTCAGGCAACATGGAAATTGCAAGACTGCAGCATAGGAAGAGGTTGACAACTTACGATTTGGTTATTGGTGAAACGAGCAAGCTGCTAAAGGTAAGCATTTGCCCACACTGCCGCTCACCGAAGGTGAAGAAAGGTGGCTTTCCGCCCTGCGGCAGGCACAAGTGTACGCTTCCCCGGGGTGCAACCGCTTGAAAGTAGAGATCCTCGTTCGCTTTTCTCGTCTATCGCTACGCGACCGGCAAGTGGAGGGAGCCCTTACACACAACTGAAACGGGATGCTGACTCGGCTGACTTTCCTGTACCACGACCGGTGGCAGTTGGCCATGTGAGCCGGGCCCCACCAAAACCCCAATCATAAATGATCCTTGGATCGACTACAGTTTGCTAATACTATCCCGTAAATCCTTTAGGTGCTTCGTAGCAATAACATAAATTACCACATCATCGACCTCGTCGTATCCGTGGATTATCTTATTCCGGGTAGCTATTATTTTTCTTGCATCGGGTATTTTGATATCTGGGTATACTCTCAGGATTCGATTCATCGCCTCACCGATGATTTCAATCTCCCGTTCGATAGCCCTGCGAAGCATTTTGTGCTTAAGATATTCATCGAAGGAGTTCACCTCCTTCATGAACTCACCCACCGTTTCAATGGAATTTTCAATGTCAAATAGCGATTGCTTAATCTTGTTATCCATCAATCTTTTCTGAAAGTTGAAAGATACTTTGCTTCGTCCTATTCAGTTCCTCCTTGAAAAATGGATTTTTCAAGCTCCTTTTGGTCGTTATGTCGACGGGTCTGTCGAGAATATTTTCTAGCTCTGCGTGCAGGGCAAAATAGCAATCCGCATACCGCTCCAGGCTCATGTTACTTTCGTCGAAATCGACATACACATCCACGTCACTGCTGGCAGCAAACCGTTTTTCCTCGAGAACCGATCCAAAAACGGATAGCTCTTTGACAGCGTATTTTCTACACGCCGCGGCAATTTGACCAATGTTATCTTTTATCAGCGTATGCATGGTTAATGTCGGTGCGCCAATCGCTTGACGATGATGGTAGCTTTTTAGGTAACGCTTTTGACAAGAAAAAGGCTGTTTGCTGATGACTACCGTACGTCTCCCCTTAGCCGCAAACCGCTCGAAAGCTGATCCCCCGTTGACTTCCAGACCTCGGTAGCCAAGGCCCTTGTACCGCCGGCCGAATTTGCACACCACAACTGAAACGGGATCCTGACTCTGCTGGACATCCTGTACGACGACCGGTGGCGGCGGGGCGCGGGTGCCAAGGACCACTCTTAAATCCATCCCCCGATCAACTCCTGCCAAACTCCCGTCACCCCCTAGTTCAGCTTATACTTTTCCCGGTACTCCGAAGGGCTGACCCCCTCCTTCTTCTTGAACAGCCGGGAGAAATACTGGGGGTACTCAAACCCCAGTTCGTACGCCACCTCGGCGATGCTCTTGTTGGGCTGCAGGAGGATGTTCTTCGCCTCGTCGATTAGGTAGAGCTGCAGGTGCTCGGTGGTCGTTTTACCCGTTTCCTTCTTGAGGGTGTCGCTGAGGTAGCGCTGGGAGACCGACAGGTGGTCGGCCAGTTGTTCGATACTCGGGATGCCCTCATCCTGTAGCTTTCCGGACTCGAAGTATTCGTCCAGCAGTTGGTTGAACTGCTCCAGCAGGTCGTTGGAGAGTTCCTTCCGGTGCAGGAACTGCCTTTCGTAGAAGCGGTTTGCGTACTTCAGCAGGGTGCTCAGCTGGGATACGATGATGTCCTTGCTGAACGCGTCCTGGTTGTTGCGGTATTCAACGTCGATATTGTGGGCGATGGATTCGATGAGCCTTTCCTCGCTGGGCGAAAGGTGGAGGGCTTCGTTGGCGGAGTAGGAAAAGAAGCCATACTTCTTGATCTGCTGGGCCAGCTCCGTCCCCTTGAGGAAGTCCTCGTGGAAGTTGATGGAGAAGCCCTGTTGCTCGTACACGATGCTGCTGTCCCACTGTACCACCTGGCGGGGGGCCAGGAAGATCATCGCTCCGTTCGTGAAGTCGTACGCCGTGCGGCCATAGTTCAGGTTGCCCTCGACGATCTTCTTCAGGCTGATGGAGTAGCAGTCGGTGGAGATCGGCGGCGAGCTCTCCCGGGGGCACGGCAGGGGACTGTCGCCCAGGGCCAGCATGACGCTCAGCATGGGGTGCTCCGGGGCCGGCAGCTGCATGTAGTCCAGGTAGGCGGACAGGGTTTTGAAGTGTTGCATATCCGCTAGCTTTTGAGTTGTACCAGGGCCATCTCCAACTGCCCGTGGTACGCTTCGATCCGGGCGTGGGCGTTGGTGTCGATCAATAAAATTACCGCCATCATGGCAATGCAGGTGATGCTGATGGCCCGCCAGTTCGGCTGGTCGAGGAAGACGATCAACAGGGCCGCCACCACGATGATCAGGGGGATCACCTTCAGCACTACGAGCTGGTACTCCTTCAGGGTGCGCTCGGTCCGGGCAATTTCAGCCTCCACAAAGGCCGAGGCATCGCTGTCGTACGCCGCCGCGAAATTTGTGAGCCGGGACTGGTTCGTGAAGTACAGCCCCAGTCCGATGACCAGGAGCAGTACCCCCGCGACCAGCACAGGGACGACATACGCCCGGGCCAGGTCGGTTTTCCCCAGCTGCCAGAACCCCGCGCTGGCCAGCAGGAACAGGACGCCGAACAGGATGAAGAACTGGGCGGAGAAGACTTCGGCCTTCCCCCAGTCCGTTGCCGCTTTCAGGATATCCATGGCTTTATACTTTGTTGGTGGTCTGTAAATTACCGGTTCCCTGACTGGCAGCGCGGCGAATACTCCCCGGCTTGCCGACCGGCAAGTCCCACTGGCACCCGGTTTCCGCCTCGGAGACCTCCCATAGCCGGCGGGCAATATCCCGGTCCAGTACGAAGGGCTCCATGTCACACGCGCCCACCGGACCTACCCAGTTCATCCTGCCGGTCGGCCCGTAGTAGGCATCCTGCGGGAGCCCCTCCTCGGTGGCGCACATCACTTCCGGGTAGGCGCCCTTCTCCGCCGACTGCACCATGGGCGACAGCGCCATCAGGGAAAAGGTGATGCGAGTGAGCAGGGGAGTATTTTCGTTGATGAGGGAGGTATTGGAAGCTCCGGGGTGGCAAACGTACACCTCACCTTCCGGTTGGCCTCCGCGATCCGCCGTTGCAGTTCGTAGGCAAACATCATCTGGGCGAGCTTGCTGTGGCAGTAGGTCGTATTCGGGTGGTAGTTCGCGTCGAAGTTCATGTCGTCGAACTGGATGGTCTTCAGTCCCATCTTGTACCCCTCGCTCGATACGACCACGATGCGGCCCCGGGATTCCTCCACCCGCGCAAACAGCAGGTTGGTCAGGAGAAAGTGACCGTAATGGTTGATGCCCAACTGGCTCTCGAAGCCATCAACGGTAAAGGACTGCTTCGCCACCTGGGCCACCGCCGCGTTGCAAATCAAGGCGTCGATCCGGGGTACCGTCCGCAGGACCTCCGCGACCGCCTCGCGGACGGAGGAAAGATCGGCCAGGTCCATCCGGATAAAGGAAACCCTGGCGTTCGCGCCGAGCTCTTTCCGCAAATCCGCCATCGCCCACTCGGATTTCTGTCGGCTCCGGTTCAGCATCACCACCGCGGCACCCTTCCTCAGCAGTATCCGCGCCGCTGCAAAGCCCGCCCCCGTATTCGCTCCGGTGATGAGGTAGGTCTTACCGGCCAATTTTCCCAGCCCTTCGGGGGTCCACCCCTCCTTGCCAAATCCTGTAGTATTCATGGTTATTCCTGTTTGGTTTTAAGAACACCACAAAATTAGGCGGGCCTCCAGCCGGCCATCTTATACGGATTTTCGTATGGTGGATAGATTTTGGTTTGGGGGGTGGGGGGCTGTTGAGGATTTTGGTTTTCGTTTTCTTCACTGTGCTCGGGCAGTAGCGTTGATCACCTGCTCTTTTTTGTTTCGCGGGGCGTGACTGGCAGGTGGAACAAGCAATGGCACTACTGGACATGCAGTAATACTTAAGGTAAATTCGCTTATGACATAGGGGATCATCCTTTATAGTGCCCTATGAGGCTAGACTTATAGGCCAACCGCCCGCACCCTTCCCCTTCTTTTCTAGTCACTAACTCTAATAATAACCCTTGACACATCTAAAGCAATACTCCCTAAGCAACCGTAGTTAAACACCATATTTAGTACTCGTTGATTTTAGATTCAGCTTGGTCAATTCGCTTGTGGAACTTTGTTCTCTGATTATCAGAGTAGGGGTATTTGTCTCCAAACTTTTCTAAAAAATCTAAGGTTTTATAATATTCTCCATAATGATTTGTTAGCATAGTAATCTTGTCAATTGGAGGCACAAAAGTTTTGGCATTAACCCCCAATTGTTTTATCCTTTCATTATATAACACTATTTCATCACAAAGCTTTTCCAAATTGTTGAAATCTAAATAAGCTTTTGTTTCTTTGAAATGTTTATAGTTTGCATTAAACTCTTTTAGCTGCATTTTGATCTTTTCCTTATCAATAGATATTATTCTTATTTCTCTTAATTTATTTTTTTCATTCGCAAGCTCCTCTTTACTAAATCCTACATAAACTAAAATTTCCAATTTATATACTGGTCTTTTGTATTTCTGGCAATAATAGCCATTTACATATTTAATCGTTGCAAAATTGCAGGGGTTTTGATCTAAAGTTTTAATTAATTTCCTTTGGTTCTTTTCAATGTAGCCTAGCTTTACTCCTTCTTTTGTCTTGACAGCTAATGCATTTTCATCATAGGCATTGTCCGGTTCAAATTCCAGTATCAAGACATCGTTTTGATCAAGTTTATTAAAAGCTCTTATCCTAGCTTCTTCAGCCCATATACCCTTGACATCATAGCTTATTTTCGCAGACTTATATACACCTACATTTTTATAATTTCTTTTATTTCTACGCCTTACTGAACCATTCCAAGGGTGGCTCTGGTTCTTCTGATTTGTTTCTGGCTTTGACTTAGGCCTGCTCCTTGCGGATGAACCCACTTCTTGACAAAGCCCGGCAACAAAGACTACAATGATGATAACCACAAGAATTGACATTCGTATAGGTATTATTAATACACTATTTCCCGGGAACAACCCTATTGATTACATAATACTCCAGTGTTATCAAGCGTGCTTCGGAGTTGATCCGAGACGATAAGCATAGTTATTAGCCCATTTGAAACGGTGACTGAAGTGAGCAATATGATGGAATGGCGCCACAAGCCCGACCAACTACAAATGGAAAGTTCTACATCAATTTATGAAAGTAGAAGGAAATGTAAAAGGGAAATTGAGAAAGCTAGCCGCGAGAAAAGCGTTTCACCTCGGAAATGAGACTTCACCAGCCCAAGCTACATCACGAAAACCATCGAAGCCATCCATCTCTAATAGCCATCAGTGCTCTGCAAGGCAGCTTTTTCACCTCTCATGACCGTTGCAGGCAGTAGGGCATCTCACCTGCCGTTCTTCGTTTAGCGTGACGTGACCGGTGAGTAACGGAAGCCCATGCACAACTGGGCACGAAGTACTGCCCAGCAAACCTGGATCCTGGCCCAGCTGGTCATCCTCTACGACGACTGATTGCGCCTGGACTTCTGAGCCGGTGGCGCAAGCCTTCCCGGCCCTGGTTCTAGAACCAGGGCCGGGAAGGCTTGACTTCACTCTTATTTTCTCCTAATCTTTAATCCTAAGAATTACTCTTGACACTCTTTATTCAATACTCCCCTGATATGGTCAACCGGCGGCTGTGCGTTGTAGGCGGTGTTAGCGGCATTTATTTAAAGTATGTGCCTGCCATTCATAGATTCGTGTATAGCTTTTATAGATGATATCGCGACATGAACATACTCTTTGGATGTAGACTCGGAGATCTGCCATGCTGCTCCTATTGCTCCATCGATACCATGATCACACGCATTTCGAACATGCCCTAGATAGTTGACCATGTTCTTATGTTTGTCTGATAGGTGATTGGCTTGGGTAATACGATTAATCTTTGCATTAATACCATGTGCCCCTGCCATATTCACACCATAATGAGCTCCGACCGCGCTGAGATATGTTTCTACAGCGTTACCCGCATGGACGATAGGTGCCCTGAAATCGTTTTGTTGATTTCCCACTAGCATTAAAGCATCTACCAGCGGAATAAAAACATCTGGCCGATTCAGTGATTGGTATAACTCTTCTGATAGCCTAGTTATTAAGGAGTGTTCAACCACTTGTCTATCATCTGCAAGAGAGCGGATTACTCTGATGTCATCTTGACTTAACTTTGTTGAGCTTGTCAAATACTGACCGCCCCCCTGGGTCTGAAGGCTATTCGTATATGTTCCTAAGCTGATTAGAGTATTAGCAATCTCATTCCGATGCTGGGGAATACAGTAAATGGCTTTCACCTGATTAGCTGCATCTTGAAAAGTTGGCGCAATTGCTAAGCGGTATTTAAACAATGCGTAAGGATCGTACTCTTCGAGCACCATCCTTAAAATGCTAGCCCTTTGATCTAAAGAAGCAGTTACCAAGTAATTGGATAACAAACTGGCTTTAGAATATACATTATTAACATCTCTTTGGACTAAACCCAATTGCTCAGATAGAACCGCAGCATTTCCAGCATTCGCTAACGTTGTTCCAATAAAATCTGCAATTATTTGATCAGTGGCAGTACCATTTGACAACACAATGCAATCGGTCGCACCAACTATTTCTTCTGCTGTTGTTTGCGGTATAGTATGCGCCATTATTCATTTACCTCATCTATGATCTGTTTGATCCGTTTTCCTAATCCTTCAAGTTCTTCGGGGCCTGCCTTGATTAATAATTCAATCTTCAGCGATACTTGGCCTATTTCTTTCTTGTAGATTTGTTGTGTGTTTTTCTCATCGTAGTGCGGCTCAGTGATAATTTCGGGCTCTGTGACGTCTTCAGAGTTGTTTATGTTCGAACGACTTCCAGGATGTGGCGATTCATTAAGTCCTGGTACATGATCGTTTACAATAAGTTTCTCACCATCTTGAACAAGAGCTCCGGCCGATAAGAAAATATCAATAACGGCGCGAGCGCCAGTCATAACCTTGCTGTTCTTAGACTCACCTGAACTAAAAGCGATATGATTTTCAAGTTGAGCGTACTCCATTCCTCTTCTGACTTTGACTGCCTGAATCATTTTAGTCAAAAACTCATTATCAGAAATTATTTCCGACCATAGTTTCTGAACTTCAATAATGATCTCGTGCTCTATTGCTCTAGCTAGCCTTGACCCTGTTTCAGTTAAGGATTTCTTGTTGGCACCCTCTACTACTCCTATATATAATAGGAAAGCATTGTTACTACTAATTGTAGTCCGTGCCATACCTGTGGTTTGGGCCAGTTCTTGTAACCCAGATGGCTTACCAATATAATGATAACCCAGAATCAGCTTCCGTAGTTCTTCATAGCTGTTTCTAGGGAGCTTTACTTTTTCTGACATAGGAACAAGTTCAATTTTATCTAATGTACAAGTTAAATATTGAGTTGGCTATTTGATTGCCGCAATCACATAAAACCGCATTGCGTATAAATACACCGTAGTCCCGAACTACTAACTCAACCACCAAAGGTATCAGTCGCACGCTAACCAGATTGCGGAGGTGACCGCGCGCGTTGGTTGACGTGATTGTGCTCTCACGAGAGCCGTAAAACCGCTACACCATGACCGGCCTAAAATTCTTTACACATCATCAAGCGGAGGAATAGCACGCCCCATGCTTTGGTCTGGCATCAGGTGTAATTTTAGCTGGTTCCGTATCCACTTTGGGCCGGCAACTCCCGCACGTGATGCAGCTTCTCCTCTCTCGCCCCAGTATGAGGGTGACAGGGGGGTTACATACACAAGCGTGTAGAATAGCAGGACCCATCATGGTTCATAAATCTTCCGTAAGTATAATGATAAATATAATTCAAAAGCAGCTTAGCTTGACACCAATAAACATTTAAGTGCGGTTCATGATGGCCAGGTCAACCCGCCTGCTCTCCTGACCAAACCACCACACTCATCTCAATGTCAGACAGAATCTTCGGTGAAATCCCAGGAATAGCAGAAGGCCAAACCTTCGCCAACAGGATTGAGCTTTCCCTTTCATTGGTCCATCGCCCAAGGCAGGCAGGAATATCGGGTTCTCAGCTGGAGGGGGCGGACTGCATTGTTTTAAGTGGAGGCTACGAGGACGACGTGGATTATGAGAACGTCATTGTCTATACCGGGCACGGGGGCAGGGATATTTCGTCCGGAAAGCAAGTCACGGATCAGGATATGATTAGGGGTAATCTGGCACTGGCCCTCAGCTGTCAACGGGGGCTACCCGTGCGGGTGATTCGTGGGTATACCAATCTATCCAGTCATGCGCCTCAGGAAGGGTATCGGTACGATGGACTCTTCCGCGTAGAAGAATACTGGAAGGAGAAGGGGAGGAGCGGGGCTTGGTTTGGCGCTTCAGACTGAGGAAACTGGACTATTTCTCCGGCGCCAACTTCGAAATACAGGATAACGAACTGAGCGATCGTGAATCAACGTACGGCTCACCCAAGCGGGTACTGACACAGGTTTCCAGGATCATCCGGGATACGGTGGCTTCGCGAAAGCTAAAGGAACTGTACAGTTATGAGTGTCAGGTGTGCCGGACTAGCATTCAGACGAACGCGGGATTGTACATCGAGGCGGCCCACATCCAGCCCCTGGGTACACCCCACAACGGGCCGGATGTCATCTCCAATATTCTTTGCCTGTGCCCGAATCACCACGTGCGGTTTGACTATGGTGGGTTCACGGTATCCGATACCCTGGAGTTGATCGGAGAAAAGGGGAGGCTGTTCGTTCATCCGAAACACGCGCTGGGTCAGTCTTTTCTGGCGTACCATCGGGCGCATCGGTACGATGCGGGCTGGTAGCAACCCTTATTTGAGCTCGTACCGATTGAACTGATCATTGCTCATCTACTCATAAAACTCCAATTTATCCCCTTGGTAGAGGGCGATAGTACTGGTGGCTGTCCCTCTGGTTTACTCGTAGAAAATACGCCTACCGGGCTTAATCGGCTTCCACGGTCAAACCCCAGGCACCAGCGCCCCGCCGCCCGTCCACCCCTTGCGCCACCCCAATCCTCCCCCTACCTTAAGGATCAAGGCAGTGGCCAAGAACGTATCTACTACTTCAAACACGGGCCCACAGCAGAAGACGACACCCAAAGCAGCAAGAAATGAAGGATCCTCTACACCCCTATAGATACAAGGTCAACAATGATATACACTGGCTCTTCCGCGGAAGAGTGTATACAGCCGCACTCTGCCTCCTCCTGGTCAACATCCTAACCTGCCAGCGCCCAGAACCCCTGAAAGGCGACGTCCTGATCACCAACGTAAACGTAATCGACGTAGAAAGGGGAGTGGTAGTATCCTCCCAGCAAGTATTACTCCGGGGAGACACCATCCACGCCATCCTGGACGCCGATCAGGACCGGCCACTTGAGGCCACCACCGTCATCGAAGGGGAGGGGAGGTACCTCATGCCCGGCCTGTGGGACATGCACGTGCACAACACCGGTGACGA
This sequence comes from Neolewinella marina, assembly GCF_002631205.1. Taxonomy (GTDB): domain Bacteria; phylum Bacteroidota; class Bacteroidia; order Chitinophagales; family Saprospiraceae; genus Neolewinella; species Neolewinella marina. The sequence continues at coordinate 105,270 of NZ_PDLO01000010.1, read as the reverse complement.
ACTGATGCGGACGGCCTTCTTGCCGCTCTACATCGCCCACGGGATTACCGGGATACGGGAGATGTCGGGCCTGCCGGAGGATTTTCTGATGAAGGACAGCGTCGACCAGGAGCTCCTCGTAGGGCCCACCATCGTCATGGGCAGCCCCCTGGTGGACGGACTGAGCACCTGGAACGTGGGCGACCACCACCTGACCATCCCCGACGAAGCGGCGGCCCGCGCCATCGTCGACACCATCAAGGCCCAGGGCTACGACTTCGTCAAGACCTACTCCTTCCTCTCCCGCGACAACTATCTCGCGATAATGCAGCGCGCCCGCGAGCTGGACATCGAGGTCAACGGCCACATCCCCAATGAGGTGAGCGCCTTCGAAGCGATCGAGGCCGGCCACCGCACGATCGAGCACATGATCGGTCTGGAGCTGTCCGCCGCCAGCAACGAAGGCGAACTGCGGGAGCGATTGCAGCAAAGGATACGGGCCATCCAACCCGACTCCCCCGCAGACGTAAGCCGGGAAACCTTCCTGGCCATCGAATACGAACCCGTCCCCCACGTGGATCCCGCGAAGGAGGATTCCCTCTTTGCGCTGTTGGCCGACCGCGATACCTGGGTGGTCCCGACCCTGGTCCTCCAGCGGATAATTTCTTATCCGGAGGACGAGCAGTTCTGGGACGACGACTTCCAACGGTATATCGACATCCATAACCGGGATACCTTGCTCGAGCGCGACTATCAAGCGCGCGGTCGCCTGAAGCCCACCATCGACTACCGGATGCGCTCCCTCAAGCGACTGCATGACCGGGGCGGCAAGATCCTGGCCGGCTCCGACATGAATGGAGGCATACCGCTCCACGTGGAACTTCAGCTGATGGTCGAAAGCGGCCTCACTCCCGCCGCAGCCCTCAGGACCGCTACGCTCAATCCCGCTGAATATCTCGGCCATACCGCGGAAACGGGGACGGTGGAAGCCGGAAAGCGGGCCAACCTGGTCCTGTTGGAGGAGAATCCACTGGATGACATCCGGAATACCCTCACCATCGCAGCGGTGATCAACCGGGGCCGGGTATACGACCGCGCACAACTGGATGCGCTGAAATCCCGAGCGGTGGCGGTACTCGACCGGGTGGAAGCTCAGGTGCTTGCCGAAAATGGAGAGTAGATAGGGTAGGGGCTCAATGGAAAAACTCGAGGACGCCTTTTCCCCTCAGGAACCAACCGGCTCCGGACTGTCATCGTCCTCCCCGTCGTCGTTCTCCTCTTCCTCGTTGGCGCCGTCGTTCTGCTTGCCGATGACGGAGAAGCCGCCGTCGGATTCCAGGATGATGAGGTCGATGTCGCTCAGGTCGCGGTGGCCATGGGAGCGGGCTACGGCCAAGAGCTCGCGTTTGGTGAGGCGGGCGTCGTGGATGGCCTGGATGAGCATCTCGCCGTGACGCACCAGGAGGACGGGTTCGGAACGGACCAGTTTAGCGAACCAACGGGAGCGGACGGACAGGAAGGCCAGGGCGTACTGCAGAAAACACAGCAGGGCGATGGCCAGCATGCCTTCGGCCAGGGCCACGTCTTCCGAGAGCAGCATGGAAGCGAAGGTGGAGCCGAAGGCCACGGAGATGGCCAGGTCGAAGGCGTTGAGTTTGGAGAGGGTGCGGTTGCCGGAGATGCGCAGGGAGAAGACGATGAAGATGTACCCCAGCGTCCCCACGATAAGGGTGCGCAGCAGACCGGTCCAGTCCTGGTAGAACATCTCGGAGAAATCCATGGCTAGCGGTTGCTTTGTTGGGCATAACGCCCCGAGGAAATCGATGTTCCCCCCGAAACCGCGCGGCTCCCGTGGCCGTTCTCAGCCTATGGATACGGCCCGGCCCCCTTTACCCTACCACGACCTTTTGGCGCAGCAGCGTTCCCGGGCACCCGCGCTCGCCCGCAGCAGCGTGGACGAACGGAAGGCGAAGCTGGAAAGGATAGCCACCTACCTCGGGAACGACGACCACCGGCAGCGGCTCGTCCGGGCCCTGTCCAGCGACCTCGGCAAACCGGCGGTGGAGAGCCTCCTCAGCGAGGTCGGTGCCGTACACGGCCACATCAAGTACATCTGCCAACACCTCCAGCGGTGGATGGAGCCCCGCCGCGTGGCCACCCCCCTGAGCATGGCGGGCACGGTGAACTACATCTACTACGAGCCCAAGGGCTGCGTGCTGATCCTCTCGCCCTGGAACTACCCCTTCAACCTGGCCGTGGTACCCCTGCTCTACGCCATGGCGGCGGGCTGTCCGGTGGTACTGAAGCCTTCGGAGGCCAGTCCGGCCACCACGGCCTACCTGAAACGCATGGTGGAGGAACTCTACGACCCCCACGAGGTGACGGTAGTGGAGGGGGAGGCCGATACCGCCGCCGCCCTGACGCGGCTGCCCTTCGACCACATCTTCTTCACCGGCAGTCCGGCCGTGGGCAAGAAAGTGATGGCCGCCGCCGCGGAAAACCTGAGCAGCGTGACCCTGGAGCTCGGCGGCAAATCGCCCTGCGTGGTGGCCCCGGACGTGGACATCCATAAGTCGGCCCGCAACGTGGCCTGGGGCAAATTCTTCAACGCCGGACAGACCTGCACGGCCCCCGACTACCTGCTCGTCCACGAAAGCATCGCCGCCAACTACGTAAGGGCGCTTACGGAAGCCCTGCACGACTACTACGGCTCCGACCCCCGGGCCTCGAACAGCCTGGCCCGCATCGTTAACCGCAGGCAGCACGACCACCTGAGCGGTCTGCTCGCCGAAGCCCTCACCGCCGGCGCTACCACCGCGGCGGGCGGGCAGCACGACGCGGCCGACCGCTACTTTGCCCCCACCATCCTCACCCGGGTGACCCCGGCCATGCGCATCATGCGGGAGGAAATCTTCGGTCCCATCCTGCCCGTTCTCACCTACCGCACGCCGGAGGAGGCCCTGGCGGTCATCCACGGATTGCCGAAGCCGCTGGCCTTTTACCTCCAGGCGAACGACCGCAATTTCATCCGCCGCTTCCTCGCCGAGACCAGCGCCGGGGGCACCATGGTGAACGAATTCTTTCTTTCCCAGGGGAATCCTGCATTACCCTTCGGCGGGGTGAACAACAGTGGCATCGGGAAGAGTTTTGGGTATCATGGCTGGGTTGGTTTTTGCAACGAGCGCTCGGTACTGGAGCGGAAGTTCTTCGACCTCTCCGTAGTCTACCCGCCCTACACCGACCGGGTCCGCCGGCTCGTCGAAAGGCTGCACCGGTGGCTGTGAGTCTGCCGGGCGTCAGATAGTCTGCCCGAAAATTACACCGGTCGTTGCGCCGGGATTACCTTTGTACTATGGATTTCATCTTCACCATCGCCCTGATCTACTTCGCCTACCGCGGTTACCAGTGGTATTCCCGCATGCAGCAGCAGGTCGGCCGCGGGCCCAAGCCCCACGACAAGATCGACATCACCCCGAAGGAGGACCACGACGATTATATCGATTACGAGGAGGTGAAGTAGGGGGGCCGGCTAAGACATCCGATGATTCCCTCCTGCGTCGGTCAACATCGGATGACGGGCCGGCCTGGATAAGGAATTTCTCCGTGCACCTCAGTGCCTTTGTGGTGACAAAACAATCGGGCCTGGAGGCCCTCAGCCCGTTGGTGCGAGCGAAGCGAACAGAGAAATCCGCGGAATCTGCGAAACGAAATCTGCGCCATCCGCGGTAAAAACGAGCGGAGCGAGCGGCCACGCAAATGGTACATTGGAAATGGTACCTGGTAAATGGTAAATGCCACCGGCCGGCTAAGACATCAGATGATTCCCTCCTGCGTCGGTCAACATCTGATGACGGGCCGGCCTGGACCAGCAATTTCTCCGTGTACCTCTGCGCCTCTGTGGTGACAAAACAATCGGGCCTGGAGGCCCTCAGCCCGTTAATCCTGCGTCGGTCAACATCGGATGACGGGCCGGCCGTAGGGGCCTCGACCTACGAAGTACGTACCTTTGCAAAAAGCCACCGGCTTCCACAACTCCCCTTCCATGCCCGCCACTCCCAAGCAACATTTCCCCGGCCGCCCGGGCGACTGGGTTCTCTACAAGGACAACCAGCTGATCGCCTTCAACAAGCCCGCCGGACTGGCCGTGGTACCCGATAAGAAGGGGAGCGCCAACCTCCTGCAGATCGGCGCTGCCTACGCCCACCACGACCTGTACCCCATTCACCGCCTCGACCGGCCAGTTTCCGGGGTGGTGCTCTTCGGGAAGAAGCCGTCGGCCCAGGCCAGCGTGTCGGAGCAGTTCCAGGCGCGCACCATCGAGAAGACCTACCTGGCCATCGTGGGCGAGCGCCCCGCGGAGGACGAGGCCACCCTGGTCCACTTCATCCGGGAAGCGAAAGGCAACAGCTCTGAGGTCGTCGACCAGTCGGACCAGGCCGCCAAGCGGGCCGAACTCCGCTACCGTTACCTGGGGAGCAGCGACCGCTACCACCTCCTCGAGATCAAGCTCGTGACGGGCCGCAAACACCAGATCCGGGCCCAGCTGGGTGCCATCGGCAGTCCGCTGCGGGGCGACGAGAAGTACGGCTTCAAGCGCGGCAATCCAGACAAGACCATCGACCTCCACGCCTTCACCCTGGCCTTCGACCATCCCATCAGCGGTTCCCGCGTCACCCTGCAGGCGCCCCTGCCCGAGGAGCCCGTGTGGCAGGCCTTCACCGAAATCATCGACAAACTCCCCGCCAAGGCCTAGTGCGGCCGGCAGCTTCCCGATCTATGTCAGCAGACGTCATTTTTTCCTACTTTCCCAACCTCAGCGAGCGGCAGCGCGAGCAGTTTGCCGCCCTGGACGGCCTCTACCGCGACTGGAACGCCAAGATTAACGTCATCAGCCGCAAGGACATTGATAACCTCTACGTCCACCACGTGCTGCATTCCCTGGCCATCGCCAAGGTCATCCAGTTTCGCGCCGGAGCGCGGGTGCTGGACCTGGGTACCGGCGGCGGGTTCCCGGGCATCCCCCTGGCCATCCTGTTCCCCGAAGCCGATTTCCACCTCATCGACGGTACCGCCAAGAAGATCCGGGTGTGCCAGGAGGTCATCTCCGCCCTCGGCCTCAAGAACTGCCGCGCCGAACAGAAGCGCGCCGAGGAACTGAAACGCCCCGCCTACGATTTCGTGGTCACCCGCGCCGTGGCCAAAATCGATCAGCTTGCCGCCTGGAGCCTGCGCCTCATTGCCGACAAACAGCGCCACGGCCTGCCCAACGGCATCCTCGCCCTGAAAGGCCGCGGCCTCAAACAGGAACTCTCCGCCCTCCCCAAAGGCGCCTACGTCGAGGAATACCCCATCGATAAGTGGTTCTCCGAAGACTTCTTCTCCGAAAAGGAGGTGATGTACCTGCAGTATTAGGGATTATCCCCGCCACATAACGGCCCTGGAAGGGACGTCAAACCCCAAGCCATGTCTGTAGCGCGCAGCCCGCAGGGCATGGCGCGCAACGGGTTATGACGCACAGGGCATAGCGTAATCAAAAGTTCCGCGAAAACAACGGAGCCCCTCGGCCTACAAGGCCTCGACGTTACAGCGCAAATAATGAGGAGCAAACGGCCCTGGAAGGGACGTCAAACCCCAAGCCATGTCTGTAGCACGAAGTGCGAAGGGCATGGCGAGCATGGGTTATGACGCACAGGGCATAGCGTAAAGAAACGTTCCGCTAAACCACCGGAACCCCTCGGCCTGCAAGACCTCGACCTTAAAGCGCAAATAATGAGGAGCAAACGGCCCTGGAAGGGACGTTAAACCCCAAGCCATGTCTGTAGCGCGCAGCCCGCAGGGCATGGCGAGCGAAGGAAATCGCGAACGGATTAGGAACAGCCGGCCCTGGAAGGGACGTAAAACCCCAAGCCATGTCTGTAGCACGAAGTGCGAAGGGCATGGCGCGCCAAAACAACGGAGCCCCTCGGCCTAAAAGGCCTCGGCCTTACATATACCCCAGGGCCATGACCAGGAAGGTCAGCATGAAGGGCATGGCTACCCAGAACCACTGGTTCAGGAAGATGAGCATCAAAAAGAAGATCACCATCGAGATCAGGAAGTAGATCCAGTAGTTCTTGGTACTGGTGTGGGGCTGGTCGGTGGCGGAAACGGCCTTTTGGGAGGTCATGGGGTACAAATTTGTGGCACAAAGGTAGCGCAAACCGAAAAAAGAAAGGGCGGCTACGGGCATTATCCGTAACCGCCCGATCGGCGTATTGGTTTTTGGGGTGGATTACCCCGGGGGTAGGGTGGGACCTACTTCTTCACCGAGATCTTGCCGCAAGCTACGGGCAGGCTGGGGATGAAGTCACCGCCGAAGTTGCCGCCGTGGAGGACGATGGCCCGCTTCTGCAGCTGGCCGAGGTCGCCGGTGTACTCAAAGGTGTTGGTGTAGTCGATGTTGCCGCTGGCATCGGCGACCGGGAAGGGGGTCAGGGCAAGCAGGATGCCGCCGTAGAAGGGGGCCCCTTCACCTACCGAGATCATTCCGTCGTTGTTGGTGTCGGCGGCGGGGGGTGGGCATACGCTGGCCCGGGGGCTGTCCATGTGGCCGTGAATATGCTGGGCGTGGGCTACGTCGGGTACCATGCCCGAGGCTTCGATGTGGACGGTGAGCATGCCGTCCTCCAGAGTGAGGGTAGCCTGCCCCATAACGCCGGAACCGTTCAGGCTGGACAGGTCGGCTACGTAGCGGTCCTTGGATTTGTGGGCTTTGGCGAGGTCTCCGCCCTTCAGTGATTGCGATTGCGGCTCGGCAATGGTGTATTCTTCTTTTTCGCAGGCGGTGAACACCAGCAGCAGGGCAAACAGGGGGAGGAGTCGAAGTGTCTTTAGCATGGGATATCGGGTTAATATGGCTAGGAATGGCACCCGCCGTACCTGGGTGGCGGCGAGCTATTACACCCTAACCTACGGGCATTTACCCGGGTCGGTTTCCGTATATCCGTATTTATTGCTGCAAAAGGCCCTTTTAACCCAATATTTGTGGGGAGGAACAATATTTGTGGCGGAAATGGCCCAATACTTCTACTACTTCACCTCCTTTGCCGCGTCCCGGTCCATGAACCAGTGGAGATTGCCCGAGGTGGGGCGGATGTGAGCGGCCGGGAACTGTTCCCCTTCGGGGGTGTCGTTCAGGATCTGGGCTACCCGCTCCGTTTTGGAGCCGCCGGTGACCAGGAAGACCACCTCATCGGAGGCGTTGATTACGGGACCGGTAAGGGTAACCCGCAGCTGACCGCTTTCCGGGTGCTTGGCCACGGCGCAGACACGGTCGTCGGTGAGGAGCTCCATGCTGTCGGGGAAGATGGAGGCCGTGTGGCCGTCGCCGCCCATGCCCAGCATATTGATGTCGAAGATGGGCAGTCCGTCGGAGTTCTGGGGCAGCAGTTCGGTGATGGTGGCCGCGTATGCCTCGGCGGCTTCTTCGGCGGGCAGATCGGTGGGCACGGGGTGGATCTGGTCTTCCACTACCGCTACGTGGTCGAACAGCAGGCTCTTTACCTCGCCATAGTTGCTTTCGGGGTCGTTGTAGGGCACCATGCGGTCGTCGCCCCAGAAGAAGTGGAGGCGCGACCAGTCGATTTTCTCTCCGTACTCCTCCGCCAGCAGCTTGAACAGCAGCTTGGGGGTGGATCCACCGGACAGCGCCCAGAAGAGGGGGCCTTCGGGCTGCTGCCGCAGTTTCTCGACCAGGTGGTCGGCGAAGGCGCGGGCCACGGCCGGGCCGTCGTCGTATACGTGGAGGTGGGGTCGGGGGGTGGGTTTATCCATGCTTGATCAGGTCTAGGAGGTCATCGGCACTCAGGCTGCCGCTCTGTTCGGTACCGGCTAGCAGGCTGTCGGCCAGATCGCGTTTCTCGGCGTGCAATTTGACGATTTTTTCCTCGATGGTGTTCTCGGATACGAAGCGGTAGACCGTAACGGGTCGCTGCTGCCCGATCCGGTGGGCGCGGTCGCTGGCCTGGTCCTCCACGGCGGGGTTCCACCAGGGGTCGAGGTGGAGGACGTAGTCGGCCGCCGTAAGGGTTAGGCCGGTACCGCCCGCCTTGAGGCTGATGAGGAAGATGTCGCCCTCACCACGCTGGAAGGCCTGCACGGCCTCGTCGCGCTTGGCGCCGGGGGTGCTGCCGTCGAGGTACTGGTAGGGTACGTTGTTCTCGATGGCCCAGGCCTCCACAATCTTTAGGTGGCGTACGAACTGGCTGAAGATCAGTGCCTTGTGGCCGTTTTCCCGCAATTCCTGTACGGTTTCGGCGAGCAGTTCCAGCTTGCTGCTGGAGATGTCGACGTCGGGGTTCACCAGCTTGGGGTGGCAAGCGGCCTGCCGCAGCTTCATGAGCTCGGCCAGGATCTGGAAACGGCGGTTCGGCCCGTCGCTCTCGTCGATGCTTTCCAGGGCGTGTTGCCGCAGGGCTTCGTAGAAGGCGCGTTCGGGCTGGGAAAGCTCGACGGTGAGGGTGACCTCCGTTTTCGGGGGCAGCTCCTCCAGTACCTCTTCCTTGCGGCGGCGCAGAATGAAGGGCTGGATGAGGCGCCGCAGCTGCTGCCGGCGCTCGTTGTCGTTGTTCCGGGTGATCGGTACGGTGTACTTCTCGTTGAAGCGCTGGAAGGAGCCCAGCAGCCCCGGGTTCAGGAAGGTGAAGAGGTTCCAGAGCTCGCCCAGGTGGTTCTCGATGGGGGTACCGGTGGTGGCCACGCGGAAGTCGCCCTGCAGCTGCATGGCGATCTGGCTGCGTTTGGTACCGCGGTTCTTGATGGCCTGGGCTTCGTCCAGGACGATGGTGCCGAAGCGCTTCTGGGCCAGGGCCTCACCCTCGAAGGGCAGCAGGCCGTAGCTTACCACCAGCAGGTCGTAGGGACCTACGTTATCGATGATCTCCTGGCGGTCGGCACCAACCAGTAGGATGGGGTTCAGGGTGGGGGCGAAGCGGGAGGCTTCCCGCATCCAGTTCCGCGTCACGGAGGCCGGTGCGATGACCAGGGCCGGACCTTCTTCCGCCCGGGCCTGCATCATGGCCAGGGCCTGGATGGTCTTACCCAGTCCCATATCGTCCGCCAAACAGGCGCCTACGCCCCAGTCGGCCAGCCGCATCAGCCAGCGGAAACCGTCGAGCTGGTAGGGCCGCAGTTCCGCCCGGAAGGTAGAGGGTACGCGGGCGATGGTGTGGTTGACGCTCTGGATACGCTGCAGGCTTTCGCGCCAGGCGATGTCGGCCTCGAAGGCCCCGAGCTGGTCGGCCACGTCGTCGAGGATGCCCGTAGCGAGGGGGTGCAGCTGCATGCCGTCGCCCTTCTGGGTCATAAGTCCCTCCATTTCCCGCAGCTTGCGACGGAGTTGCTCGGTGAGGGCGACGTACTGCCCTTCGCTGAGCTGGATGAAGTTGCTCTGTTCGTTCTGGCTCACCTTGTCGATGAGCTCGCGGAAACTGATCACCTGGTTGTCGTCGACGGCCAGGGAGCCTTCCACGTCGAACCAGCCGGCGGATTCCTTGACGCCCAGGGAGAGGTCGGAGAAATCCACGCTGCCGATCAGCTTGATGCGTTCGCCGCGGGGGTGCTCCAGAATGATGCGGTCCAGGGCGCGCAGGGGCTGCAGCTCCAGCAGGATGTTGAGGCAGTCCTCTACTTCGTCGACCTGCCATTCGTAGTCGCGGTGGACGAGCTTCTGCAGGGTAGGGCAGTCCAGGATGACGCCCTCCGCCCGCTCGATCTCGCGGCTCAGGTCGCGCTCGGCCAGGCGGCGGTGGCCGTCTACGTCGCTGATTACCTTGTTACGGCCGCGGCCGGGCTTGAAGTACTGGTCCTCCTCCGGCAGGGGGCGCACGAAGAATTCCACCTTGAAGGTTTCCCCGATGGGCAGCAGGTGGACGTAGGTGCGGGAGTCGGCCTTCGTTTCGTCGAGGTCGTCGATCACCCCGGCCAGGGTATTCTGTACCTCGGTGAATTTGCTCAGGTTGCGGGCTACCTCCAGCAGGCGGTGGCGGGCCCGTTTGGGGATCTCCAGTCCGGCGCCGATCTGCCGGTGGATCAGGTTGTGGCCGTCATTTACCTCGATGACCTGGTAGCGGGTGGGGGTTTCCTTGACCACCTGGACGCCGGTACCGGTGAAGTCCTGGGCGAAGCGGAGGTGGAGGCGGTTGTTCGTCTCCTCGATGAGCAGCTGGGGGTTGCGGCGCACCAGCTCCACGCCGATGGCGGAGTTCTTGCTGAGGTAGAGGTGGGGGTGGCCGACCAGGGCCAGCAGGGCCTCCTCGTAGTTGATGGTGTAGCTGCCGTTGGGGTGGTAGCGGCTGTAGTCCTCCTCGATGGCCTTGGCTACGGCCACGTCCTGGGGGGTCATGCCCTCCACGTCGCCCTGTTTGACGCGCTTCAGGGCCACTTTACGGCCCTTGGACCAGCTGCCGCCCTTGCTCAGGGTCTGTTCGCGGGGTTCCAGCTCCCGCTTCTCGAAGTCGACGAACCAGACGAAGCGGCTGGTCTTCTTGCTGCGCTTTTCGTGGTTGCGGTCGGGGGTTCCCATGCCCACCAGTACCTCCAGGGCCCGTTCCCAGGGCTCGATGCGCGGCATGGCGTCGGCCAGGGAGTAGATCCGGAGCTGGTCGCTCAGTTGCTGGGCGCGGGTCGCGTAGGCTTCCCGGGCGTCGGTGTCGGGGTGGCGCAGGGAGAGTACGCGGGTGATCTCCATTTCCACCCACTGGTAGCCGCTGTCCTGGGCCTGCTCGCGGAAGGTCTCCAGCTCCTGGAGGTAGGCGTCGCTGGGCGCTTCGGTGCTGCTGTCGGTCCAGAGGCGGAACAGAGCGTGGAAGGTGCGGGCGAAGGCGTTGGCTTCCATGCGGTCGAGCCCCTGCTGGGCCACGGCCTGGGCGTCCTCGTCGTTGCGGAGGTAGGCGTGCAGGGCCTTGAAGACGAGGTAGGTGCCGCCGAGGCGCAGGTTCTGTACGGGGTCGAGGTTTTCCAGGTGGTGCCCGATGATCTCCGCGCTTTTCACCCCCCCGTTGCGGAGGAGGGAAAGCAGGTAGAGGTAACCGGCCAGGTGGGCGGGGTACTTGTTCTCGTACTCGCGGCGGTAGCCCTTGCGGACTTCCTCGATGAGGTCCTGGGCGATCTCGTCCTCGTCGCGGAGGACGTGGTAGATCAGGTGGTTGGCGCTGCTGCGCCACTCGGCCGTTTCCAGGTCGGCCCACAGCTGCAGGCGGCTCCAGGCGCCCTGGAGGACGAAGGCTTCGGCCAGCAACTCCCGCAGGGGGCCGGATTCGGGCTCGCGGATCTTCTCGTGCTGTTCCAGGAACTCCACCAGGGTATCCAGGGGCTCCATGGCCACCAGCGCGCGGCGGAAGGCGTTGCGCAGGTTGATCTCCTGCCAGGCGGGCAGCAGGTTCTCTACCCAGCGCGGGTCGAACTCGGCGAAGAGGGGATCGATGAACACCCCGGTACGGGCCTGGTCGGGGTAAAAGTTCTCCGTTTCCCGTTGCAGGCGGTCGAAGCCGGCCTCGTTCTGCAGGTAGAAGGCAATGCGGATCTCCCGCATCAGGGCGTGGGGACTGCTGGGTTGCCAGTAGGTCTTGTAGGGCAGCTCCCGGCGGATCTCGTTGACGAGTACGCTGAAGTCGGGCCGGCGGCTGGCCTGCCGCATGATGGCCTCGCTGTGGCGGGGATTGATCCGCCAGCCGTGGTCGCTCTGCTTGATCAGGATTCCCTGCTCGTACAGGCGGTGGACAATTTGTTCAGTATCTGCGTGGGTAAACCTGGACTCACCCGGGGGTGGGGCCATACCAATCTTGTTCAACAAGCGGGACAAGTCGAGCACGGAGCGTTCCTCGTACACTATACTCATTGCCGTCGCTACGTCGCGGTCGGTAGTACTAAGATTTTTCCAGGCGGCGCGAAGGGCTCCGTTCATTCAGCTTTCGATCAGGGTTAACTTGTTTTAAAGGTTCGAGCGCAATCGTTAGTTGTCCGGGGCACCATGTTTTTGTCCTTCTTTCCATTTCGGACTTCCGATTGCAGCCCGGCGGAACACCGTTTCCCGGCACCCGCGGCCGCGCCTAACCCTCCGCGGCCAGGTACTCCACCAGGTCCGCCATAAGCAGGCGGAGCTTGGGCTCCACGACCTGTACGGTGGCAATGACGTCCTCCACGGTGGTGGGCTGGATGTCGGCGATGGGGAAGCATTTGTTGCTTACCACCGAGGCCACAAATACCGGCAGATCGGCGTGGCGGGCCACCAAAACTTCCGGAACGGTCGACATGCCGATGACGTCGGCCCCGATGATGTTGGCCATGCGGTACTCGGCCGGGGTCTCCAGGTTGGGGCCGGGGAGGGCCAGGTATACCCCCTCATGGGTGGTCAGCCCGCGTTTCTTGGCCATTTCCATGGCTTTGGCGTTCAGCTCCCGGTTATAGGTATTCAGCATATCGGGAAAGCGGGGCCCCAGGCGGTCGTCGTTGTGGCCGCGCAGGGGGTTATCGGGCTGCATATTGATGTGGTCGTTGAGGAAGACCACGTCGCCGGCGCAGATGTCGGGATTAACGCTCCCGGACGCATTGGAAATGAGCAGGTGCTCGATGCCGAGAGCCTTCAGCACCCGCACCGGAAAGGTGAGCTGCTGCATGCTGTAGCCCTCGTAGTAGTGGAGGCGGCCGGCCATGGCCACCACGGGCACGCCCCGCAGCTTGCCCAGTACCAGTTTGCCCCGGTGACTGGCCACCGTAGACACCGAAAAGTAGGGGAGGAGGCCGTAGACAAATTCCTGCTCAATCTCGATCTCTTCCACCAGGGTACTCAGTCCCGTGCCCAGGATGATGCCCACCCGGGGCTCGGTACGGGCTCTTTGTTTGATGAATGCAACACACTCCTGGATTTGTTGGTAAAGGGTCATGGATACGGGACTAGTAAACTTTGGTAGCTAAGCTATCGGGAAAATAGGTTCCCCACTTGCGGTTGTAGGTATGCAGGCGGCGGGTGGGCCCGTCTTCGTCGACGAGGGGGTAACCGGCCAGCGCCCAGGCATAGATACTGCCGTAGAGGTTATACACCCGGCGGAAGCCGCGGCTGCGCAGCTCCTCGGCCATCCGCTCGCTGCGGTAACCGATGGTGCAGTACACCACCACGGGGCGGTCGCGGTCGACGCCCTCCAGCAAACCGTAACGGGCATCGTCGTAGCCGATGTTCTCCGCGCCTGGCAGGTGGCTGACGGCGTACTCCTCGGGCTCCCGGGCGTCGAGCAGCAGGGGGTGGGGGAGTCGCCGCACTTCCGCCGGACTCAGGCTCAGGGAATCGACCGTAACCATCCTTGACAGCCGCTCGTCGAGGGGCGGGTAGCCCGTGCGGAGGCGGGGAGGAAGTTCCTGGCTGCCGAGGCCGCAGGCGTAAACGAAGCAGGCGACCAGGGTGAGAAGGGAAACGTTGAGGTAGCGCATCACTACTTAAACAGCCTTCACGCCCCGGACGTTCCGTCGATCGCCAATTGGTGGGGTCCCTTGCCGACGTGGTCGGCGAGGTACTGCCGGTCCTCGCAGTAGTGCAGCAGGTGATCCGTTACGAAGATGGATACCTCCGCCGCAATCGCGTCCGGGTACATCAGGTGGACGTTTGGGCCGGCGTCCAGGGTGAAGTGGACGGGGTGGCCGGTTTCCCGCCGGAACTGCTGCAGGGTGGTGATAACCTTGAGCGTATTGGGCTCGATGAGGGTATACGAAGGCTGGCTGCTCATCATCAGTGCATGCAGGGTAAGTGCCTCACTTTCAAGTAGTTGCCCGAACCTTTCGGTGTCACCCCGCCGCAATACGTCCAGCATTTCCCGGGTGCGCTGATTGGCCTGGGCGTAGCGGGCCGGCGCGTAGGGATTTTGCTCCATGAGGCCGTGTCCGGCACGGCTGCTTACCGACTTCTCCGACCGGGAAACCAGCAGGATGTCGTCGTGGTAAGACTGGAAAACGGGGTGGAGGTGGTCGGCGATGCCGACGGCGTATTCGTCGCTGCTGTCCGCCAGCCCGGAGACCGTGCCCCACACCGCCGCCGTACCGTAGACCGACCGGCAGGCGCTGCCCGATCCCAGGCGGGAAAGGTAGCTGGCCTTGCGGAAGAAAGCAGCGGTATCGGGGAGCGGCTCAAAGAGCGCCTCTTCCAGGCTGACCAGACACAACGCCAGGGCACTCATGCCCGACGCCGAACTGGCGATGCCGGCCGAGTGGGGGAAGCTGTTCGTGGTATCGATCCGCAGCGAGAACTGCCGCAGGAAGGGGTAGATCGGCAGCAGGCCCTCCAGGAAGCGGCGGGTGCGGTCGGTGAATCCGGGGTGCAGCTCCCCGTCAAAGTAGAGGGCCACATCTACCCCCGCGCCGGCTTCCCGGCGCGGGTGATAGTGTAGGGTAGTATCGGTCGCCGCGGCGTCAAGGGTGAAGCTGACCGAGGCGTTCTGCGGCAGCTGGTTTCCGTGCTTGCCCCAGTACTTGACCAGGGCAATGTTGGAAGGGCTGCGCCAGCGCAGGGCCCCGGGGGTAACTTCGTCGCTGACGACGGTGAGCGCGGGATTGGTATAGGTCATGTGTGTAATCGGGCGCGACTTAGCGGCGCGAACCGGAGGCGTCCTGCTGTTCGGCCCGACGGTTGCGCTGCATGGGGTTTTCTCCGTTCCGCTCCCGGCTCTGGTAGAGGTCAAAGCGGTTGACGGCGGGCTTGGAGGGGTAGTAGTTATTGCTGGTATCCGTATCGGCGGTTTCCAGGAAGGGATCCAGGACGATCGACTTTACCTGCTGGGTGAAGGGAAAGACCTTGGTCACCTCCTCGGTGCCCATGCGCCAGATCTCGGCGGGGATGCGCAGCACCTCCTTGGTGCCGTCGGCGAAGGTGAACTCCAGAATGATCGGCATCACCAGTCCGCCGATGTTTTCGAAGGTCAGCTCGTAGTAGTACTTGTTGGCCTGGAGGACGGCGCGTTCGGCTTCGCTCAGTCCCTGCAGGTAATGGTGGTACTCGTCGCGGTCGATCACGGTCGCTTCGAAGGGATCGTAGTCGGTGTAGAAGTCGCGCAGGGTAGTATCGATCTCGTCGTAGGTCTGGGTGATCTCCTGCTCGTTGCGGATGCTGCTGATGTTGCGGGGGGCTTCCTCCTCGGCCTGCCGCTCCCGGGCCTTTTCGGCGACGGGGTCCATGCTGTTGATCCGGAACTCCTTCACGTCGGCCAGGGCGATGTCGACGTGGTCGGTGGTAAAGAACCAGCCGCGCCAGAACCAGTCAAGGTCAATGGCCGAGGCGTCCTCCATCGTCCGGAACAGGTCGGCCGGGGCGGGGTGCTTGAATTTCCAGCGGTTGGCGTAGGTCTTGAAGGCGTAGTCAAATGCCTCGCGGCCCATGATGGTTTCCCGGAGGATGTTCAGGGCGGTGGCCGGCTTGCCGTAGGCGTTGTTGCCGAACTGCCAGATCGACTCCGAGTTCGTCATGATGGGGGAGATGTAGCGCTTGTCGCCCTTCATGTAGTCGACGATCTTGTTGGCGGGTCCGCGGCGGCTGGGGTAGTCGCGCTCCCACTGCTGCTCGGCGAGGTACTGGAGGAAGGTGTTCAGGCCCTCGTCCATCCACGTCCACTGCCGCTCGTCGCTGTTTACGATCATCGGGAAGTAGTTGTGGCCTACCTCGTGGATGATCACGCCGATCATGCCGTACTTGGTACGGTCGCTGTAGGTGCCATCGGCCTCGGTGCGGCCGAAGTTGAAGCAGATCATGGGGTACTCCATGCCGATGTCGGCCGCGTTGATCGACCAGGCCACGGGGTAGGGGTAGTTGAAGGTGTAATGGGTGTACCACTTCAGGGTGTGAGCCACGGCCTTGGTCGAGAAGCGCTCCCAGAGGGGGTTGCCCTCCTTGGGGTACATCGACATGGCCATCACTACGCTGCCGTCTTCCTGCTCGACGCCCATGGCGTCCCAGATGAACTTCCGGGAGGAGGCGAAGGCGAAGTCGCGGACGTTCTCGGCCTTGAAGTGCCAGGTCTTTTCTTTCTTGACCTTCGTCTTTTCCCGCTCAATGGCTTCTTCCTGGCTGGCGATGATGACCGGCTGGACACGCTCCTTGCGGGCCTTTTCCAGTCGCTGCCGCTGCTCGCGGGTCAGCACCTCACTGTCGTTTTGCAGGGTACCGGTGGCGGCTACGAGGTGGTCGGCGGGTACGGTGATCTTCACATCGTAGTCGCCGAAGGTGAGGGTGAATTCCCCCCGTCCGAGGAACTGCTTGTTCTGCCAGCCCACGTTGTCGCTGTACAGGGCCATGCGGGGGTAGAACTGGGCGATGGTGTAGAGGTAGTTGTCGTCCTCCTCGAAGTACTCCGAGCCGGAGCGACCACCGCCGTCCTTCATCCGGTCGTTGATGTTGTACCAGTATTTGATCTGCAGCACGGTACTCTCGCCGGGCTTGAGGGTCTTCGGCAGGTCGACACGCATCATGGTTTTCTGGATGAAGTAGGCCATGTCCTTACCGGCGGCGTCACGCACCCAGTCGATCTTGAAGCCACCGTCGAAGGTGGGCTCCAGGCGGGAGAGCTGTCCGAGCGACATCCGCTCACCCATCTCGCTGGTGGAGGTGGAGTAGGTATCGGAATCCAGGGCCCGGACGTTCTGGTCCAGCTGCACCCACAAGTAGTCGAGGGGGTCGGGGGAGTTGTTGTGGTAGGTGATCTTCTCCGTGCCGTATACCCGCTGCTGCTCGTCGTCCAGACGGATGTCCATTTGGTAATCGGCCTTCTGCTGCCAGTACATATGGCCCGGGGCGCCGGCCGCGTTGCGGTAGACGTTCGGGGTGGGCAGTTCGTTTTCGAGCTGTTTGAAGGGGTTTTCGCCCGGCACCTGCGCCTGGACGGTCCCGGCGGCCAGCAACAGCAGGCACCAGATCAACGGTAATTTCATTTGGCTGAATTTTTGTTTTGCTAAGGTATCAAACTACCGCCGGAACACTTGCCGCAACAACGACTTAAAGCCGGATTATGGCGGAGCGGGTGCCGGATTCGTCGTGAAATCCCGACTCCGTATTCGATGTTCCACGTGGAACAATTGATCTCCGCTCCCCCAATTGTTCCACGTGGAACATTCCCCAGAGGCTATAAATTACCCTCCAGCCAAGACCGAAAATCCGTGTACTCGGTCGTCATGGGATCGGCCACCTTCTCGGCGTCGGCGAGTTGGGACAGCCGCTCGGGCACCGCTACCTCCTCACCGAGGATCCGCTCCATATCCGGCAAAAACTTGCTGGGGTGGGCTGTCTCCAGAATAACGCCGCGAGTAGCGGGGTGGCCTTGCTGCCATTCCCGCAAGGCCAGGTAACCCACCGCCCCGTGGGGGTCGATGGTGTAGCCGTACTTCGCTTTTACTTCCCTGACGGCCGCCTCGGTAGCCGCATCGTCGTAGGCGTAGCCGGATACCCGTCGGCCCAGTTCGGCGTGTACCTCGGGCAGGGGCTTTTCCTTTCCAAGGAGGTGGCCGAAGAGGTTGGTCATGCGCGCGAAGTTGCTGGGAGCACCGACGTCCATGGCATTCGACAGGGTAGGGACGGAGGGAGCGGGCTGGTAGTCCCCACTCTCCAAGTAGCGGGGCACTACGTCGTTGGCGTTCGTGGCCGCGATGAAGTGGTGAACCGGCAGCCCGAGCCGCTGGGCGATGAGTCCGGCTGTAAGGTTGCCGAAGTTGCCGCTCGGTACGCAGAAGGCCACCGGGGGTGTAGGTCCACCGGCCGCCAGCAGTTGCTTGTAGGCTTCGAAGTAGTAGAAGGTCTGGGGAATGAGCCGGGAGATGTTGATGCTGTTGGCCGAGCTGAGCCGGAACCGGCTGCGCAATTCATCATCCAGAAAGGCGCGCTTGACCAGGGCCTGGCAGTCGTCGAAGCTGCCGTCGACCTCCAGGGCGTGGATGTTTTTGCCGAGGGTAGTGAGCTGCTTCTCCTGAAGGTCGCTGACCTTTCCGCTGGGGTAGAGGATGACCACCTGGATGCCCGGTGTATCGTAAAAACCCGCGGCCACCGCCCCGCCGGTATCGCCGGAAGTAGCCACCAGGATGGTGAGGTCGCCGGAATCCGCCTCGTTAAAGTGGTGCATCAGCCGCGACATGAAGCGGGCCCCGAAGTCCTTAAAGGCGAGGGAAGGTCCGTGAAAGAGCTCCAGCACGTAGATCCGCTCGTCGAGCTCGACCACCGGGGCGGGAAAGTCGACGGTTTCCGCCACGATCCGGCGCAGGTCTGCTTCGGGCACGGCGTCGCCGAGCAATTGGCGGCTGACGCGGTAGCCAATTTCGGCAAAGCTGAGGGAAGGCAGTTCGTCAAAGAAGGCGGGGGGCAGGGGTTCGATCCGCTCCGGCATATAGAGTCCGTTATCGGCGGGCAGGCCGCGGAAGATGGCTTCCCGGAGGTCGACGCGGTGGTCGGGATCGTTGGTGCTGTAAAACTTCATGGCGGAGGGGATGGCCGCGGGGTGGGGTGGTTGCCGTCAGTCGGTGACCGACAGGATCTCCACGCCCCGCTGGTTGATGGGAGAAACATAAAGCTGGCTTTCGACGCCGTGCTGCTGGAAGGCGGCCTGCATCCCCTGGCCAACGGCCTGGGCGAGGTAGCCACTGTCGCAGAGGGCAAAGATGCTGGGGCCGGCACCACTGATGCTGCAGCCCAGGGCTCCGCGCTGCAGGGCGGCCGCCTTGACGTCGTCGAAGCCGGTGATCAGCTGCTTGCGCTGGGGCTCGATCATGTGGTCGTGCAGCGAGCGGCCCAGCAGGGAAATGTCGTTGGTGTACAGGGCGGTGATGAAGCTGGCCAGACTGCCCGTTTGCCGGATGGCCACCGACAGCGGCACCTGGTCGCTGAGTACCGCGCGGGCGTCGCGGGTGAGGATCTCTATTTCGGGGTGGACCACCGCTACGTGCAATCCGTTCGGTACGGGCAGGTGGTGGACGTCGAGGGAGTCGTTGGACCGGATCAAGGTGATGCCACCCACCAGGCAGGGGGCCACGTTGTCGGCGTGAAAGCTGCCGTCGGCAACTTCTTCCCCCAGGACGGTAAAGTACAGGAGGGCCTCCCGGGTCAGGGGGGCGCCCAGCAGTTCGTTCACGGCCACCGCCGCACCAGCGGCGCTGGCCGCTGAGGAGCCCAGGCCGGAGCCGAAGGGCATTTTTTTGTGAATTTCCAGTTCAACGCCGGTTTCCGGCTGCCCCAGGTGGTGCAACAGCCGCTGGGCCGAGACTCCGGCGGTATTCTTTTCGGTATCGAGGGGCAGAACCTTATCGCCCGTACCGGTGATGGCGGTGATGCGCACTCCGGAGAAGGCGGGATTCAGGCGGGCCACAATCTCGTCGCCGGGGCGGTTGATGGCAAAACCGAGGATGTCGAAGCCGACGGCGACGTTGGCTACGGTAGCCGGGGCAAATACTCTTACTTCTCGCATGCTGCTAACTTAGGGAAGAACCGATCTGGATGATTTCGGCGAAGACGCCCGCGGCGGTGACCTCCGCGCCCGCACCGGGGCCCCGGACCACCAGCGGGCGTACCCGGTAGCGGTCGGTGGTGAAGACGATCATATTGTCGCTGCCGCTGAGGGTGTAGAAGGGATTGTCCGGCCCTACCGCCTGTACGCCTACGGTGGCGGTTTCCCCTTCCAGGGTGGCGATCATCCGCAGTACTTTTTGCTCGCGGGCCGCCTTCGCGTACATCTCGGCGAAGTAATCCGCCCGCTCCTCCAGGGTCGTAAAGAATTCGTCCACCGATTCCGCCGCCATGGCTTCGTCGGGCAGGAAGCCACTGACGTTTACGTCCTCGGCGTTCAGGGCTACCCCGGTCTCCCGGGCGAGGATGAGGATTTTGCGGGCCACGTCCTTGCCGGAGAGGTCAATACGCGGGTCGGGCTCGGTAAAGCCCTTTTCCTTCGCTTCGCGGACGATCTCGCTGAAGGGACGCTCGCCGTCCAGGTTATTGAAGATGTAGCTGAGGGAGCCACTCAGTACCCCCTCAATCTTGTTGATGCGGTCACCGCTGTCGATCAGGTCGCGCAGGGTAGAGATGACGGGCAGGCCGGCACCGACGTTCGTTTCGTAGCGGAATTGTACCCCGCGCTTGTCGGCGATGTTTTTCAGTCGCTGGTACTGGAGGTAGCCGGAGGAGGTGGCGATCTTGTTCGGGGTAGAGATGCTGATGCTCTCGTCGAGGATCGCCTCGTAGAAGGTGGCGATCTTGCTGTCGGCGGTATTGTCGATGAAGATGCTGTTGCTCAGGTTCAGGTCGCGCATCCGGCCCACGAATACGGCCAGGTCGATAGGGGTGGTGGATTCGCTCAATGACTCCTTCCAGCGGCTCAGATCGATGCCCCCTGCATCGAAGAGCATCTTCTTTGAGTTGGCCAGGCCGACCACCTTCAATTCCATGCCCCGGCGTTCGCGGAGGTAGTCGTTCTGCTGGTCGATCTGCTTGAGCAGGGTACCGCCGATCAGACCCACCCCGACAATGAAGAGGTGGAGGGTCTTGTAATCGGAAAGGAAGAAGGCTTCGTGCAGGGCGTTCAGCGCCTTGGTTTCGTCGTCGCGGCTAATGACTACAGAGACGTTCAGTTCACTCGAACCCTGGGCGATGGCCACGGCGTTGATGCCGTTCTTGCCGAGGGCACGGAAGAGGCGACCGGAGATGCCGGGCTGGTAGCGCATGTTCTCGCCGATGATGGCCACGACGCTGAGGTCGCGCTCGACCTTCACGGCGTTGACCACTCCCCGCTCGATTTCGAAGGCGAAAGCCTCCTCTACGGCCTCCCGCGCGCGCTCGGCGGCGGAAGGCTGAACAGCAAAACTGATTGCATGTTCGCTGGAGCCCTGGGTGATCAGGATGACGTTGATGTCGGCGGTAGCCAGGGAACCAAAGATCCGGCCCGCGATACCGGGAACGCCAAACATGCCCGTACCGGAGACGGTACAGAGGGCCACGTTATTGATCGAACTGATGCCCCGTACAGCCTCGCCGTCGGGATCGCTTTCCTCGCTCACTTTGGTACCGGGGAAGTCGGGCTCAAAGGTGTTCTTGATATATAGCGGAATGCGCTTCTGCAGCGCCGGCATCAGGGTAGGCGGGTAGATCACCTTGGCGCCGAAGTGGGACATTTCCATAGCCTCGGCGTAGGTCATCTTCGGGATGGTGAAGGCCTTGGCCACCCGTCGCGGATCGGCGGTGAGTACGCCGCTGACGTCGGTCCAAATCTCGATCACGTCTGCGTCGAGGCCGGCGGCCAGCAGGGAGGCGGTGTAGTCCGAGCCACCCCGGCCAAGGGTTGTAGTAAGTCCGCCCTTGGCCGAAGCGATAAAGCCCGTAACTACCTGAACCTTAGGGTGTTCCAGGTAGTGTTCCTTGATCCTGGCGTAGGTTTTCTCGAAGGCTACCTTGGCGTTGCCGAAGGTCTTGTCGGTCTTGATGATGCGGCGGGCATCGAGGAATTCGGCGGGTACCCCGGCCTGCTGCAGCACCTGGGAAATGATGTAGGAAGAGGAACGTTCTCCAAAGCTCAACACGTAGTCCATCGTGCGGGGAGAGGCTTCGCGGACCAGGAAAATGCCGTAGAGGAGGTTCTTGAGCACTTCGTGGCTCCGCCGCATCTGCTGGGCGGTCTCCTGCTGCAGTTTTTCGTCGGTGAGCAGCTCCCGGATGGCGCGCTGGTGGCGGTCGGCGAAGTCCTGGAACAACTGCCCGTAGCGGTCGTCGCCGCGGGCGGCCAGCTCACTCATTTCGATCAGGCCGTCCGTGACGCCGCCAAAGGCGGAAAAGACCACCGTGAAGTGGTCGCCGGCGGCGTAGTACCCCTTCAGGATGTCGACGATGCCCCGGATCCGGTCGGGCTGGGCGACGGAAGAGCCTCCGAATTTTAAAACTTTCATCTGCGGTATACCTGATTCAACCCCAAAGATGCCTTAAATGGCTGGTTCGGGAGTGGCTTCGCCGCACAATTGAAATGCCGTTTTACGACGGACGGGGCAGCAGGGTGGGGGGGCGCTGCCCCAGGGCCCATTGTTCGAGTTCGCGCATGCCGGAGGCCTCACTCTCGCTCTTGTCGCCCTGCCCGCAGAGGTGGAGGATGCCGTGGATCATCACCCGGTGGAGCTCGTCGGCGTATTGCTCCCCGAATTCCCGGGCATTATCCGCGATGCGGTCGGTGGAGATGAACAGGTCACCCGACACCAGCGGAAAGTCGGCGTAGGGGAAGGTGATGATGTCCGTGAGGGTATCGTGCTGCAGGTACTCCACATTGATCTGGTGGAGGTAGTCGTCGGAGCAGAATATGTAGTTGATCTCGCCGGGCGTTCCGCCCCGGGCAGCAATGATCGACCGGATCCAGTCGGTGATCGCGGTCTCGGGAGCTGCGGGCAGCTGCCCGCCCTCCTCGTGGAAGGAAATGGAAGGTGAAGGGGTCAGAGCCGGAACTGCATTTCTACCGTGGAACCACCGTCGATGAATCGCATCCGGTCGCACAGTTGGGTCATGAGGAATACCCCCCGGCCACCGCATTCGCAAATGCGCTCGGGACAGGTGGGGTCGGGCAGACTTTGGTAATTGAAGCCGCGGCCCTGGTCGGAGACGCGGATCGATAGGCCGTCGCTGATCCGATCCATGCAGATGCTAACCGTCTTGGAACGATCCTGCTTGTTGCCGTGGATGATCGCGTTGTTGACGGCTTCCGTCAGGCTGATGAGGAGATTGTCGTGTTTTTCCTGGTCAAGTTTAAACCGATTGGCTATTTGGTTGACCAATTGCTCAACCTGGGAGATGTTACTGGGATCGGAAGCGAGAGTGAGCATGAATTGAGGTTGTTCAGAGTTTCAATAGGGGATTAGGGGTAGGCCGAAAATAAAATAACATCATAGACACGGGCAATAGTTCATAACGGACTGGTAGACAGGGAACGGAAATATTCGTCGACTAATCCCTGATAATAGGGTTTTAACTCCGGAGTGACCCGTTTAAACTGTTCCACTTCGGCACGCCGCTGCCGGATATAGTCTTCCAGGCTGGGGGGCAATTCGCGCCGCTGCTGCTCGGCGGTTTCAGATTTACGTTTTTCATCCAGCTTCTGTTCACGTTCGGCGCGTTCGTGTTCCAGCATCCGCGTCAGGATATCCTGTTGACGCATGAGGGTCTCATTGGTCAACCTTTTGTTGACCATATCTTCCTCGGCGGCGTTCATCTGCTCGATCAGGTGCTCCAGTTCGCCGTCCTTGCCCTGACCGTTCTGCTGCCGTTCGCGCTGCTTTTCCTCCAGGGCGCGGCGCAGGGCCGCCTGCCGGGCCGCCATTTCGGCGAATTCCTTGCTGCTGCCGCCTTCGCCCTTCTCCAGCCCCTCCTTGAGTTCGCGGAGTTGTTCCCCTACTTCCTTCTGTCCGTCGCTGCCGGGGTTCTCGCTCGGCTGCCCCGTCTGCTGCCCCTGCTGACCGTCGCGGGGGTTCTGGCACTGCTGCTGCCCCTTCATCTGCCCGGCCATCTGCTGCTGCATCTGTTCCATGCTTTCGCTCAGCATCAGGGCCAGGTCGTTCAGGCCCGTCATGGCGCGCTGCTGCAGGTTGGCGGCCTGGGGCATGCGCCGTTCTTCGAGTTCGTCGACCGTCCCGCTGAGGTTGGACCGGATCTCGGTCACCTTCTCGGTGATGAAGGATTCGATCTGAAAGTTCCGCTTGGCCAGGGCCTGGAGGGAGTCGCGTACCAGCTCGAAGTCGTTGTTGATCTGGAATTGCTGCTGCACCAGTTCCACGTAGCGGGGGGTATTTACGGTGGTCAGGTTCAGCTGGTCCATCGTTTCCTCCTGGTCAAAACTCAGGTCCACGAGGTTCTCCAGCAGTTGGCGGATGGCCGCCATGTCTTCCCGGTTGCTCTCCATCTGCATGCTTTCCATGGACTCCTGCATCTGCTGGGCCATCTGCTGCATCTTCTTGGCGGCGTCTTGCTGCTTCTGGGCGCCGTTCTGGGGCTTTTGCTGCTGGTTCTGCTGCTGTTGCTGCTGTTGGGGTTGTTCTCCCTCCTGCTGTTCTTGCTCGCCCGCCTCTGACTGTTCCTGCGGTTGCTCACCCTGCTGCTGCTCCTGGTTTTCCTGTTGCTCCTGCAGTTGCTTTTCGGCCTCCTGCATGTCCTGCTTCACGGCTTCCTGCTGCTTCTGCTTCGTATCGAGGTTCATGGGGCGTTCCAGGGCTTCGTTCTTTTGTTCGGCCTGCTCCAGCTTCTCCTGCAGCTTCTCGAACTGCTCGCGCAGGGCTTCCTGCTCCCGCTGCAGTTCCTCGGGCGTCTTCTCCCCCTCGGCGTTCTGCCGGGCCAGTTCCTCCTGCTCCTCGGCCAGTTCCTCGAGTTGCTCGATGGCGTCCTGCATCTCCTTCTCGACCTCCAGTTGCTTGAACAATTCGAGCATACGGTCGAGCTCGGCTTCGGCTTCCTCGTCGGACATCTCGATGTCTTCCATCTTCTCCAGGGTAGCGTCCTTGTTCAGTTCCTCCATCAGTCGCTGGATTTCCTGCATCAGCTCCTGCAGTTCCTGGGAGACCGATTTCTCGAACATCTCCTGGAGCTTCTGCTCCTTCTGGCGGATCTGCTCGTTCTCCTGGGGCTGGTTCTCGAGATTTTCCTCGAAGGCCTGCCGGGCTTCCTCGATCTGCCGCTGGATCTCTTCCTGCCGTTCGGCGAGCTTCTCTACTTCCTTGCGCAGTTTCCAGTCCACCTCCTTTTCCTGGAGCATCTTGTCGCGGACCTTCTTCGTTTCGTCCTGCAGTTCGCGGGTGGCCTTCAGCGCCTGCTGCAGTTGTTCCTTCACCTTGCTGTCGTTGGCTTCGGCCCGGGCGTCCATCTCCTCGCGGGTGGGTACGCGGTAGCTCATCACGGCGGTCTTGGCGCTCTTGCGGCCGTTGACGGCGTCGTTGTCGTAGACTTCAAAGTAGTAGGTGAGGGCGTCACCGGCTTCCAGGGGCAGGTCGCTACGCAGGTCGAGTACGTGGTCGTAGCGGATCTGCCGGTTGGATGGCGTGGTGATTGGCTGTCGGCCTTCGCGAGCTTCCCCTTCGGCGGGCTGGATGCGGTAGACGAAGTCGAGCTGAGTGAGCCCGTAATCGTCGGAAGCTTCCCCGACGAAGAAGAGCAGCTGCTCATCGGTGCTGTCCTGGAAGGATTCCACGCTGATGCGGGGGTACTGGTCGGGAATTACGGCCAGGGTGTAGGTGATGGAGTCGGCCAGGGGCAGGTATTCGTTGCCGATGTAGAGGCTGTAGCGGTCGCTGCGCAGGGCGCGCTTTTCGAAGCTGTACAGGTCGCGGCCGTCGCGGCGCAGCTCGGCCGTGCTGTCCTCCGCGGCGAAGCGCAGTCCGATGGACTCCGTGTTTTCCGTATCGAAGGACCATTTCAGGCGGGTGCCCGCGGGTACCGTGAGGTCACCGATATTGGTGGTTACTTCGTCCTGCCGCCCCAGGTACGCCGGGTAATCCAGGGCCACGGAGAAGCCGGCAATGGTGGGCTTGGGCATCACGCTCAGCAGGTATTCGGGGGTGGATACCTCCCCGGCGGAAATGCGGAAGGGGGTATCCTCCTGCACGTTATTGAAGGCGTAGCTGAAGGTGTTGCCATCCTCCCGGATGAGTCGGTAGCGGTAGCCGTCTACCTCGATGAAGGCCTCGGCGGGCACCACGTCGCCCACGGCGCGGACGGTCAGGGGGTAGCTGCCGTACTGGATGACCTGGGGATTGGTTTCCGACAGCACGAAGCGGAAGGGGGCGGGGCGGTCGAAGTGCTCGGAGTTGCGGATGAGGCGGCTGGTACTGTCGCGGATCAGGCTGGGCGCGGCCACCAGCAGCACGAGCAGCAGCAACAGTGGCGGCAGGGCGTACTTGAGGTAGCGGCTGTTCTGGGTCAGGTCGATGGCCGAACGGAAGGGTACCGGCGATATTTCGGAAGACTTCTGGTCGATGGAAGCCAGCAAGAGCGCATCCTGCTCGCGGTCGGCCTGGCGGCGGAGCTGGAGTACGTTGAGCAGTTTATCCTGCACGTTGCTGAAGTGGGCCCCGATGATCTGGGCCGCCCGCTCGTGGGAGATGGTGGACCCCAGGCGGAAATAGCGGGCCAGGGGGAGGCCAACGCCGATGGCCAAAGCGGTACCGCTGAGGAGCAGAAAGCCGTACCAGAGCAGTTTGCGGGTCCCTCCGCTGAAGTAAAACTGGGATTCCAGCAGGCTAACGACCAGAAAAAGCAATAAAATCAGCCCCGTACAGTACAAAAGGCCCCGTATTGCACTATTTATGTAGTACTTACGGATGAATTCATCCAGCTTGGTGATCAGCAGTTCATAGTTATTCGTTGGGACCATAGCAACAGAGACTTGGGGACAGCCAAGGCCGGCGTACAAAACTAAGTTTGGCTTTCCCTAAGGTACAACGTATAAATGGGGGAAAGTATTTATGGACTACGGGCTTACCGGAATAATGTGTGAAAACATTTACCTTTGTTTACTGTAAAGCAATTGCACTGACCTTTAACAACTGCCCACTCACCTGCCTTTTTACGCGCCGCCCTGCCCCCGTGGACAGTGAGCGGTTGGCTGTGGTCGGGACCCTCGTGATGAGTGCTTCGCTTTAAATCCCGAAACTATGCAGCCCCTTACGCCCCCCCAGATTATGGCCCTCGCCAACCGAGTGGTGGGACACGGTGAGCCAAGCCTCCTCTGCCATAACCTGGCCGGGCGGGTCCGCTACGCCAACCCGGCGGCCTGCAACACCCTCGGCTACGCCTACGAGGAAATGATGGAAAAATCCATCTCCGACTATACCCCCGACTGGACGCAGGCGACCTGGAGCGCCCACTGCCAGCGCACCATCGACCAGGGCAGCGACCAGGTATTCAGCCACCACCGTAACTGCTCCGGCACCTGCTACCCCGTGGCGGTGTACAGCGTGCCTCACCTCATCCACGAGACCAACGAACAGCTGATCTGTTCCATGATCCGCTCCGTGGAACACAGCAAGCGCTACATCAACATGCTGGGCAGCGTGGAAAGCGCCTACCGCATCGGCAGTTTCGACCTGGACATCACCAACGACAGCATGATCGCCAGCCAGAACCTGAAGGCGATGCTGGGCGTAAAGGACGCAGACGAGTTGCGGCCGCGGGCCATCGTCAGCCGCCTGGGCAAGGAGGACACCAAGCGCTGGACCGACCACCTCGAGCATTTCCGCCGGGGATTCTACCGCATGGACGAGAACTACCTGATGCGGGCCGCCGCCGACCAGCAGGTACTCATGCGGGTAGTGATGTGGTCGCGCCTCGAAGGCGGCGCCGTCACCGGCATCACCGGTCACTACGAGATCGTCGAGGAAGCCGGCAAGGAAACGATGATCAGCCTGGAAGAAAGCCAGCGCCGCCACATCATCCGTGCCCTGCGGTACACCAACGGGCGGGTCACCGGCCCCAACGGCGCCGGCCGCCTGCTGAAGATCAACGGCAAGACGCTCTTCGCCCGGATGAAGAAGCTCAACATCAACCGGGAAGACTACGCCCAGCGTTAGCCTGGCACCCGCGTTCAGCGCCCCGCAATCAGACCGAAAAAGAAGACCGCCGTCTGGTAGGTCAGAAAGGCCAGCACGGCCACGGCAATGGCGTTCTGCCACCAGCTATTGACCTCCTCGCCCAGCAGGGAGCGGCGGTTGGCCAGCAGCAGCACCACCGCGGCGATGAAGGGCAGCAACAGGCCATTGAAGATCTGCGCCAGCAGGATGACGCCCACGATGTCCAGCCCCAGCAGGGCTACCGCCAATCCGACGCCCAGTACCACCGCCCAGGTGATCCGGAAGGCCCGCCCGTTGGTTTCCCATCCCGGACCGCTCCCGATCAGTCCCCGGCCGGCCATGGCCGCGGCGAAGGGCGCCGTAGTGGCCGAGCTGAACCCGGCGGCAAAGAGCCCCACGGCCAGCACCAGGCGGCCGTATTCCCCTAGAGTAAGCTGTAGCCCGGTGGCCAGGTCGCCGAAGGAAGCAAAGGCGTCCGTAGTGGAGCCCACGACCACGATGGCGGCGGTGATCAACCAGCCCAGTCCGAATGAAACCAGCAAGCCTCGTCGCATTTCGGGCAGCTCCCCTCCGTCGCCCAGTCCGGCCGCCAGGAAGAAATTGTAGGGAACGATGGTAGTCCCGACCAGGCCCAGCAGGACGGTAGCGTCGAGGGGAGTGTACGCCCGCTCCGCCGGCGCCTCCCCGAACAGGATAAGGGCCGCGGCCACGACGAAGAGCACCCCCATCAGGGCCACCACCAGGGCCATGACGCGGCCGATCCGGTCGGCGCTACCCGTCCACATCAGTCCGACGATGGCCCCGGCCAGGGGCAATAGCCAGCCGCGGTCGAAGGGGTAGAGGAGTTGCAGGCCGCCGAGGGCCCCCGACAGGTTGCCCGCCTGATAGGCCATACAGCCGAACGCCACGGCCCCGAACACCAGGGTGGGCAGCCAGCGGGCCGTCTTGTGGAGGTGGACGCCCAGGGATTGTCCGCTCACGATGGTGACGCGGGCGGCCATCTCCATGAATACGAAACCGGCTACCGCGGCCAGCAGGACGAAGGGCAGGTAGGCCAGTCCCCCCTGGGTACCGGCGCGGGTAGCCGTGGCTACCGTCCCGGGGCCGATGAAGGCGGCGGCGATGAGCGTCCAGACGAGGGCCCGGCCCCAGGAAGATGCGCTGATGGTCAGTTGACTTTAGTGAGCCACAGTTTACGGAGTTCGCGGCGAATGTGGACGTCCTGGCTCAGGTCGATGTAGCTGTGCAGGGGGTATTCGCAGTCGCCACAGCGGTGGTAGATGGCGAAATCGCCGCAGCCGTTGATGTAGATGCGGTAGTCGCCCGCGGCGGGGTCCTCATTGCGGCAGCGGTTGCAGCGGGCCATCTTGCGGGCGTAGTGCCAGAGGAAGTCGTGGTGGCCACGGAGGTGGAGGGCCAGCTCCCGCTGGGTAATCCGGATTTCGGTGGTCCGGGTAAGGGGCTTGGTAAAGTTCATGAGGGGTTGAAAATTCGGCCGCCAAAGGGTGACCACGTCAATAACATTATCCACCCACAATAACGCCATTCTTATGCTATCCATTATGGATAAGCACGAAATAAAATTGGGTGCTTTTCCAATGCGCGGCTGCCCGACAGTGGGCAACTCCCCGCCGCAAAAGCGTTTCAGGGGTATGATTCTGTTACTGCACACGCTGATCCAGGCCGTCGTCGCCTTCCTCTTCCTCTTTTATCCCGAAGCCGGCGACCTGGTTCCGGGCTTCGGGACTTCCGAAGGCCCGAGCTTCCAGCTGCTGATGAAGATGTACGGATTATCCGCCCTTTATACGGCCGGCCTGAGCCTGTGGGCCTTCTTCCGCCGCCGGGATACACCCACCTTCCTGCTGGTGACCCTGAGCCTGAGCCTATTTCACTACCTGATGATCCTGGTCCAGAGTATGTACAACCCGGATTCGCGGGCGGCCCTGCTCCATTTCCTGCTGGCAATCTTCCTCACCGCCCAGTACCTGGGACGGCGCCGCGAGGGCTGGTCGGAGCACCTTCCGGGAGCCCATTAGACCGCCAAACTTTTTTTCCGATTGTTTTCCACCACTTTTTCCACAGGCCGTAAGGGCCTCCCGGGGCGGAACAAATAGTTGAGGTATACGACCGTCGCCACCACCGCGATGGCGGTGAACTGATGGGCTACTCCCAGGCCTACGGGTACCTGTCCTACACTGTTCACCAGGGTCAAAATCCCCAGGATAGCCTGGGTTATCAACAGGGTTATCAACAGGGTGTTGGTAACCCGCAATCGGGTGTTTTGGAAGGTCTTGTAGCAGCGGTACACGAAGTATAAAGCAATGAGGATCAGCGCATAGGCCGTCATGCGGTGGAGGAATTGAAAGAGGGCCGGCTGGAAGAGACTGGCTTCGTACTGGACGAGGTTTTCCACCGTCCACGCGGAAGCGTCCTTCAGCACCGGAGCGACGAAGTCCCCGTTCATGTCCGGCCAGGTGGGGTAGGGCAGGGCGGCCCGCGCTCCGCTCATCACGCCGCCCAAAAGCAGCTGGAGGGCGAGCACGAAATTCAGTCCCCAGCGTACTTTATCCACCGGCGAATGTGGAAAACCTGCGGTCCGCGGCTGAATTACCTTCAGCGTCACCCAGAGGAGGTAGGCGAAGAGCGTGATGCCCAGCGCCAGGTGGAGGGTGAGCTTGTAGGCGTTCACCCAGGGACGGTCGATGAGGCCACTGGCCACCATGATCCAGCCGAAGCTGGCCGCCAGGGCCGCCAGGAGCACCACCACGCCCAGACGGCGCATCAGGGGCCCGTCCAGGTAGCCCCGCCGCCAGAAGATGACGAAGCCCACCGCGAAGACCAGCCCCATGGTGCGGGCCCACTGCCGGTGGAACCACTCCCAGAAGTAGATGAACTTGAAGTCGGCCAGGGTGATGTCCGCGAAGATCTTGGCGTATTGCGGCGACTGCTGGTACTTCTCGAACTCCACCTGCCAGTCGGCGGCGTTGAGCGGCGGAATGGCCCCGCTGAGCACCTCCCACTCCGTAATCGAGAGCCCCGACTCGGTGAGCCGGGTGATGCCGCCAATGACAATTTGTCCGACGACCATCACGAGCCCGACCAGCAGCCAGATTTTGACGGATCGGGGGTAGCCGCGCAACGATTTTTCCATGCTCTTAATAGTTATAAACCTTTAAAAAAATTTAATCCCTTTATCGTCATTAGGGGTGTGGAAAGGAGGAGAACGAATCCGGCAAAGGTTTGGAATTTCCGGAATCCACGCGGGCAAACACGTTTTCCACCGTCATTCCACACCCTAACAAGCCGATAATCAAAGGGATTCGCCGGTTATCCACATTTTTGTGGAAAGACGGGCGTAAATAACTTTTATGACGCTGGGCTGGGGAATACGGCGGCCGCCCGGTGAAAAGTGAGTGGAGAGGGAATGTGGAAAGCTGTGGAAATGTGGATAACCGCGGCAAAATTTGGATTTTTTGGCCTACCCTGTGGATAACTCCCCTGTTTTACACCGTTTTCCACCGTTGGGTGGGGAAAACCTCCGCGCGTAACGGGTTGCTGGACAGCGACTTTACGGATCGGTGATTTTGCCGTGTTAGGAAAGGGGGCGGGCTATTCGCCCACCAGTTCCATCCATTCCAGCTCCTTTTCCTCGATCTGCTCGTTCACTTCGGCGAGTTCCCGGCCCAGGTCGGCGATCTTTTCCGGCGTCAGGCCTGCCATATTGTTGAACTGCTCGTTGATGGCCGCCTTGCGGGCCTCGAGCTTGCCGATTTGTCCTTCTACGCGACGGATGGCCTTGCGCTGCTCCTGGCTCAGCTGGTTTTCGGAAGGGGCCGAGGAGGAGGAGGCTGCGGCGGGCGCGGGTGCCGCGGAAGGGCTGGGGGCCTGCTGGCTTTCCAGCTTCAGCTGCTCGCGGTATTCGGAGTAGAGGCCGTTCCAGTCGCGGATCTTGCCCTCCCCCTCGAAGATGAAGAGGTGGTGGGCCAGTTTGTCGAGGAAGAAGCGGTCGTGGCTGACGATGAGTACGCAGCCGGGGAAGTCGAGCAGGAAGTCCTCGAGCACGTTCAGCGTCATGATGTCGAGGTCGTTGGTGGGTTCGTCCAGGATGAGGAAGTTGGGGTTCTTCATCAGGATGGTGAGCAGGTAGAGGCGGCGGCGTTCGCCCCCGCTGAGCTGGCTGACGTACACCTGCTGCTGCTTGCTGTTGAACATGAAGCGTTCGAGGAGGCCGCGGGCGGTGAGCTTCAGCCCCTTTTCCAGGGGGATGAACTCGGCGATCTCCCGTACCACGTCGATGACGCGCATGTCCTGGCTCAGGTTGATGCCCTCCTGGGTGTAGTAGCCGAAGTGGGTGTTGGTGCCGTGGACCACCTTGCCGGTGTCGGGCTCCAGTTCCTTGGTGAGCATGTGCAGGAGGGTCGACTTGCCGGCGCCGTTGCGGCCCACGATGCCCACCCGTTCTCCTTTCTGGAACTTGTAGCTGAAGCCCTTGACCAGCTGCTTGTCGCCGTAGGACTTGCTGATGTTGTGGGCCTCCAGGATCTTGCTGCCGAGGCGCTGCCCCTTGATCTCCAGGGTGAGCTCCTCTTCCTGGCGGAAGCTGCCCACCTTGTTCTTCAGTTCGCTGAAGGCGCTCAGGCGGCTCTTCGCCTTGGTGCCGCGGCCACTGGGCATCCGGCGCACCCACTCGAGTTCCTGCTTCATGCGCTTGCGGTCCTTGTCCAGTTCGGCGGATTCGGTTTCCTCCCGGGTGGCCTTCTTGTTCAGGAAGTCGGAGTAGTTGCCGGTATAGTGGTAGATGTTGCCGCCGTCGAGCTCGATGATCCGGTTGCACACCCGTTCCAAGAAGTAGCGGTCGTGGGTCACCATCAGCAGGGTGAGGTTGGGCGACTGCAGCCACTCCTCCAGCCACTCGATCATGTCGAGGTCGAGGTGGTTGGTGGGTTCGTCCAGGATGATCAGGTCGGGCTCGTCGATGATGAGCTTGGCCAGGGCCACCCGCTTGCGCTGTCCGCCGGAGAGGGTATCCACCCGCTGGTTGACGTCGTGGATGTTGAGTTTGCTCAGTACCTCCTTGATGCGGGCCTCGATGTCCCAGGCCTGCAGCTGGTCCATGCGGGCCAGGGCGTCCTGCAGCAGCTGGGGCTGATCGGTGCGGTAGAGGGCCGATTCGTAGTCGCGGACCGCCCGCACCAGTTCGCTGTCGCTGTCGAAGACCGCGTCCATGACGGTGGCGTTTTTGCCAAAGTCGGGTTCCTGGGGCAGGTAGGCCAGGCGGGCGTCCTTGTGTACGTAGACGCTGGAGCCGACGCCTTCGGGCTGGTCGATGCCGGCGGCTACCCGCAGCAGGGTCGACTTGCCGGTTCCGTTCTTGGCCACCAGGGCCACTTTCGTGTTTTGGGCGACCTGCAGATCGACCTGGTCAAAGAGTACTTTTTCGCCGTAGATCTTGGAGACCCGTTCGAGTTCGAGGTATACCATGGGGAGGGGTTTTGGGCTGCAAAGATGCGGATATACGCGGCACGTGGTGGTTTGAAGATTTAGGTCGCAGCTATCTGTGTTCAGGTCAAGGCGGCAAACGCAGGCAAACTCAAACGTGGGACCCGGGAACCCACGTTTGAGTAAGTGTCGGTGAGGCTTGCCAACGCTGAGTTGGACACAGAGAGCTAGAGATAAACGCCCAAGCCACTTCGTAACGGGTATAGATGCAGTCGCCCCCCGGCGGCTCAGAGGTTGTCGTAGACCCAGCCCAGGGTATTCTCCATCTCGTGGTAGTAGGCTGAGGGGCTCACCATCACGTTGTTGTGGAGGAAGCTGAAGGAGAGCCAGCGGCCGGAGCGGGAGCGCAGCAGTCCGCTCACGCAAATTACCCCACTGAGGGATCCCGTTTTGGCCCATACGTAGGGTTCGGGGCGGTTGTCAAACCGCTTTTCCAGGGTGCCGTTGACGCCGCCGGTGGGCAGCAGGTCGAGCAGGCGGTCGCGGCCCACGGCCCGGTCCAGGGCGGTGAGGAGCTGGGTAAACTGCCGTGGCTTCACCAGGTTGTAGCGGCTCAGGCCGCTGCCGTCGGCGTAGCGGATCTCCCCGAGTTGCATGTCCACGAAAAGGGTATCGGTGAGGTAGGAGAAGAAGGTCTCCTCGTCGGGCCAACCGTAGCGTTCGGTGGCCGCCAGCAGGATGAGCTGTTCGGCCAGGAAGTTGTCGCTGACCTGCAGCATCTTGCGCAGCAGGGTGTCGGGCAGGGGAGTGGTCACCTGCTGCAGGGTGGCCCGGGGCGGGCGGGGGGCATCGCCCAGGGAGACGGCCACGTCGGGGAAGGCGGCATCCAGTTGTTCGACGGTAAATTCGGGGGACACGCTCAGCGAGCGCTCCAGGGGGAAGTTGCCGGGGTGGTAGAAGTTGCGACCGACGGTGAACTGGTTGCTGCCCTCCCGGCGGGAGATGGCCCGGGGCTGACGGGCGTTCTGGATGAGGGCCGCCGCCACGGTGGGCGGGGAACCGAAGAGTCCGGATACCTCGCCATCCACGGCCTCGGGGCGGAAGTCCAGATAGAGGCGGTTGCCGTAGACGGGCAGGGCGGAGCGTTCGTAGACGTAGCCGTAATTGTAGTCGTCCCAGCTCCAGCCGGCCCCGTAGCGGGGTACTTCCTCCCCGGCGGGAATATGGTAGACGAGGTGGCCGCGGCGGTCGGCCAGCCACCCCCCCAGGGTATCGTGGGCGTAAAAAGAGGGGTGGAGCAACAGGGGGTAGCCCGTCCCCCAGATGTCGGTGGTATCGCCGTGCGCGCGGTAGAATACGGCCGGGGCCTCCTCCCCGAGCATCTGCTGGGCGACGAAGAAGGTGAGCAACTTCACGTTGCTGGCCGGCACGAAGTAGCGCTCGGCGTTATAGCCGTAGAGGGCTTCGCCGCTGTCCAGATCAGAGAGAGAAAAGCCCGTGTGCCCCTCGGAGTAGACGGTGTTCCACCGCACGAGGTTGTCCAGGGAATTGCCCAGGGAGCGGTGGCTGATGACCTGGGCGGAGCTGCTGAAGCCCAGAAAGGCGAGGAAGGAAAGGGAGAGGAGCAGGCGCATGGTCATAGCTACAACAAAAAAAGCCGAAGCCCGGAGGCTTCGGCTACTAAAATTATAATCCCAAAAACTAAACGGTGTAACGACGGAGTGTCGTTGTCAAATATCCGCCGGGGCGTCAACCGCGGCGGTAGGTTCTCATACCGAGACAAAACATTTATTCGTCCCGGATAGGTATTCAGAACAAATGCTTTAACAAGCTAGCTTTCCTGCTCATCGCGCACGAGCAGCTGGAAGCCGTTGCCGTGGATGTTGACGATCTCGATGGAGTCGTCAAGCTTGAGGTACTTGCGCAGCTTGGTCACGAATACGTCCATGGACCTGGCGGTGAAGTAATTGTCTTCTCCCCAGATTTTGGTCAGGGCTTCGCTGCGGCTCAGGATGTCGTTCTTGTTGATGGCGAACAACCGCAGGAGCTGGGCTTCCTTGGGGCTAAGCTTTTCCTTGGTTTTCTCTCCCTTCTCGTCGGTGAAGGTGAGGATGCGCAGCGGGAAGTTGAAGTGGAAATTGCCGAAACTGAACTCGGTCTGCTCCTCCTTGGGGTCGGTGGGCGTCTGGCTGCGGCGCAGGATCACGTTGATGCGGGCCAGCAGTTCCTCGCTGTTGAAGGGCTTGGTGATGTAGTCGTCGGCCCCGAGCTCAAAGCCATTGAGGACGTCGTCCTTCATGGCCTTGGCCGTCAGGAAGATGATGGGGGTCTGTGAATCGTTCTCCCGGATCTTCTTGGCCAGTTCAAATCCGCTCAGGCGGGGCATCATCACGTCGAAGATGCACAGGTCCCAGTCTCCGCGGCGGTAGGCCTCCAGGCCGGCAACCCCGTCGGTGGCGAGGGTTACGTCGTAGTCGTGGGCTTCCAGGTAAGACCGCAGTACGTCACCAAAGTTCCGGTCGTCCTCGACGAGGAGTAGTTTGGCTTCGATGGGGTTGCTATCACTCATTGTTCGGGTGCTTTAAAATAGAATATATCGCGGGACGCGTTAATCGGGCTGACGATAAGGAAAAGTGACGATAAAACTGCTGCCTTTGCCCAGTTCGCTTTTGACTTCAATACTACCGCCGTGTACTTCAGTGATGGTTTTTACGTAGGAAAGGCCCAGGCCAAAACCCTTTACGTCGTGGCGATCACCCGTATGTACCCGATAAAAACGGTCAAAAATGTTTTTTCGTGCTTCGCGGGTCATTCCCAGTCCCTGATCGGCCACCGTCACCTGCACCCCGCGGGCCACATTTGCGGTGGTTACGGTGATGCGGGGGGCCTCCGGGGAGTACTTGTTGGCGTTGTCGAGGAGGTTGTTGATGAGGCTGGAAAGGTGGGTCAGGTCGCCCTCCACCACCGAGGGATCGGCGTTTAGCTTCATGGTCACGGTACCGCCGCGGGGTTCCACCTGCAGGCAGATGTATTCCACGGCGCTCTGCACGACTTCGTTCAGGTCGACGGCGGTCAGGTTAAGGTTGAGGCGTGATTTATCGAGTTTTGCCATCTGCAGGACCTTTTCTACCTGGTCGTTCATCCGCTTGTTCTCCTGCTTGATGATGCGGGCGAAGCGTTGCACCTTGGCGGGGTCGCCACTGATGCGCGGACTTACGATGCTGTCCGTGGCCAGGGAGATGGTGGCGATGGGGGTTTTGAACTCGTGGGTCATGTTGTTGATGAAGTCGGTCTTCATCTCCGAAACCTTCTTCTGCATCAGGATGACGTAGATGGTATAGATGAAACAGCCCAGGATGATGAGTACGAAGAGGAGGCTGGCGGCGAAGTTTTCGTAGAGCGAGCTGTAGATGACACTGTCCTTGTCGGGGCTGTAGGCGCGGATTTCACCGGGTACCGTGGCGTCGTCGTCGAATAGGCTGACTACGTATTCGCCGTTCATCAAATCCTGGTGGCGGGAGGTATCGGAGCCGGCGGGGGAGAGCAGGCGGCCGTTGCGCGACAGGAAGCGCTGCTGGCGGGTATCGTAGATGCCGTATTCCAGGGGGTCTTCAATGCCCGCGTTGCGCAGTTCCTTGGTGAGCTTCTGGTGAATCGCCTCCCGGTCGATTCGCTCCTCCAGGTTGCGGTTGGCGAA
Source organism: Neolewinella marina (assembly GCF_002631205.1). Taxonomy (GTDB): domain Bacteria; phylum Bacteroidota; class Bacteroidia; order Chitinophagales; family Saprospiraceae; genus Neolewinella; species Neolewinella marina. The sequence goes on along the minus strand of NZ_PDLO01000010.1, from coordinate 68,588 downwards.
CTGGGCCCGCAGGCGGAAGGAGTTCGGGCTGATGCGGATGGAGGTGGCCCCGAGCAGGCCGGGGGAGTGGGGCCCGATGCGCAGTTCGCCGTAGAGCCCGTCGGGCACCCCGCCGGCGTAGCCGTTGTTGAGCGTCAGGCGGATTTCGTCCTCCTCATTGTCCTCTACCTCGTCGGCCACCTTCTTCAGGGCGCTCTGGATGGCCCGGTCGTAGCGTTCCTTGTTCACCTCCAGGCCGGTCTGGAGGAGGCGAAGCTGGAGGATGATCAGCCCGACGATGGCGGTCACGATCAGGCCGATGATGAGGTATATCGATTTTTTGCTCATGGGGCAGGGGAGGCTGCGGCGGAAAAAGGGTGAAAAATAGTACGCGCGGGAGCCTCGCTAGTATACACAACGTTCTTGCCTTTAAAGGTTTAGTAACTTCGCCCCCTACGCCCCGATGCCGTCCGTCACCATCCATACCCCCCAGAACGTCGAGATCGACTACGAAACCGCGCGGCTGGGGTCGCGGATCGGGGCCTGGTTCATCGACGCCATCGTGCTGCTGCTCAGCTACCTCTGCTGCCTTTACGCGGTGGAGCAACTCGGGGCGGGATTGAACGACGACGTGGCCCTGCGGCTGGGGCCCGTCTTCTGGGTGGTCCTCTACTTTTTCACGGCGGAATGGCTGTGGCGGGGGCACACGGTAGGCAAGCGACTGCTCAACCTGCGGGTGATCCGGCTGGACGGCGAGGATCCCACTCCGGCCGACTTCCTGCTGCGGGCCGTTTTTCTGCTGCCCGACGTCCTCTTTACCGCCGGCACCCTGGCCGTACTGTTCATCACCACCGGGCAGCGGGGGCAGCGGCTGGGCGACCTCGTGGCCCGCACCGTGGTCATCCAGACCGACCCGCCGGCGGGGGTGACCCTGGTCGACCTGCTGAAGATCCGCCACCGCGACCATCATCCCGTGCGCTACCCCGCCGTGCAGCGCCTCAGTGAGGCCGATATGCTGACCGTGCAGCAGTGCCTGCTGCGCTACCGCCGCTACCCCAACCGCGCCCACCGGGAAGCCCTGGCCCTGGCCCGCGCCCGCCTGCTGGAGGTACTGGCCCTCGACGCGGCGGCGGTGGAACCGGAAGCCGAGGCCTTCCTGGAAACCTTATTACTGGACTATATCGTACTGACCCGTTGATGGCCGATTACCTCATTGCCCTGGTTGGCTCCTTTCTGGCAGGGGGCATTAATACCCTGTCCGGCAACGGATCGGCGATCACCCTGACCATCCTGATGGAGGTACTAGGCCTGCCGGCCGACGTGGCCAACGCTACCAACCGCGTCGGGATCGTGACCCAGAGCGGGGCGGGCACCTGGGCCTTCCAGCGGGGCGGGCGGCTGACCCTCTCCGACGATCACCGCCGGGAGATGTGGGGCATCATCATGATCACCACCCTGGGGGCCGCGGTCGGCATCTGGCTGAGCCTGGTGGTGGACAACGATACCTACCGCTCAATCTTCCGCTACCTGCTGGTGGTCATGCTGCTGGTCGTGCTGGTCAACCCCAAGCGCTGGCTGCGCACCGAGCCGGCGGAGACCCCGCTGGCGAAGTGGATCGGCGTGCCGGCCTTCTTTGCCCTGGGCATCTACGGTGGGTTCATCCAGATGGGGATGGGCATTTTCTTCCTGGCCCTTATGGTGCTGGTGGCGAAGTACGAGATCATCCAGGCCAACGTGGTCAAGGGGATCGTGGTGCTGATCTACACCCTGCTGGCCGTGGTGATCTTCGCCTGGCGCGGCCTGATCGACTGGGAGATCGGCCTGCTCATGGCCGTGGGGCAAACGGTGGGGGGCTACCTCACCGCCCGCTACGCCGCCAATCATCCCCGGGCGGGGGTTTGGGCCTACCGATTGCTTATCTTAGTAATTGTAGGTGCCCTGGCCAAGGCGTTCTGGCCCTTCTGACGCCCGCGGCACCCGCGGCCGCGCCCGCTTATTTCCGTATTGATACACCGGTTGCAACCCAACGCTGATCTGCCGGTTACCTTCCTATTCTTCCGGTTACCCCAACAAAGCAGTATGAAAAACAAGACCGTAAAGAACATCCTCAAGTTCCTGCTGGGAGCCGGCATCATTGCCCTGGGCTTTTTTGGCATGCGATACCTCTCGTCGCTGAAGGAGGAAGCCCCCCGCCGCCCGGTCGAAAAGCGGGTGCGTACCGTGGAGACCCGGACCATCAACAACGCGGACCTGGCCACCACCCTCGACGTACAGGGGCGGCTGCAGGCCTACAACAAGATTGAACTCTACAGCGAGGTGGGGGGAGCGGTGGAAGAAACCGGCCGCCCCCTGAAGGAGGGCACCTACTTCCCCAAGGGAGCGGTGATCCTGCGCATCGACGACGACGAGGCCCGGCTGAACCTCCAGGCCCAGAAAGCTACCCTGCTGAACTCGATCGCCCAGATCATGCCCGACCTGAAGATCGACTACCCGGCCAGCTTCCCCGCCTGGGAGGCCTACCTGAACGGCTTCAACGTGGACGAGCCCCTGCCGCCCCTGCCCACCGCCGCCGACCAGCGCGAAAAGCTGTTCGTGGCCGGCCGCAACCTCTACACCCAGTACTACAACATCAAAAGCCAGGAGGAACGGCTGAGCAAATACCTCATCCGCGCCCCCTTCGCCGGCGTACTTACCGCGGTGAACATCGACCGTGGGGCGGTAGTCCGCGCCGGACAGGCCCTGGGCGAACTCATGGCTACCGGCTACTACGAAATGGTGGCCACCGTACCGCTCTCCGACCTGGGCTACCTCTCCACCGGCGGGAAGGTGAGGCTCTACAGTGAGGACATCGACGGGGAGTGGACCGGCACCATCAACCGCATCAGCGACCAGATCGACGAAGGGTCGCAGACCGTGGAAGTCTACATCGGCGTGAACGGCCGGGAACTGCGCGAGGGCATGTACATGCGGGGCGAGGCCGCGGCCCGTACCCTGGAGGACGTAGTAGAAATCGACCGCACCCTGCTGATCGACGAGCGGGAGGTGTACGTAGTGCGCGACGATACCCTGCTCATCCTGCAGCCGGTGACCGTACGGAAAACCAACCGGCGCACGGCCATCGTGAGCGGGCTGCCCGACGGCACCCAGCTGCTCACCAGCACCGTGCCGGGGGCCTTCGACGGGATGCGGGTGCGCATCAAGGAACAGGAACAGACTACGGAGATCACGACCGCGGATACCGGCGGCGAAACCGCAGGGGACAACGGCACCCTCAAGTAAGCAGCAGCCATGAGAGGATTCATACACTACTTTATCAAGTACCCGGTCGCGGCCAACCTCATCATGTTCGGGCTGCTCCTCATGGGGGGCGTGAGCCTGATGCAGATGAAGTCCACCTTCTTTCCGGAATTCGCCAGCCGCACGATCTCCATCCAGGTCATCTACCCCGGCGCCAGCCCCGAGGAAGTGGAGGAAGGCATCGTCAACAAGATCGAGGAAAACCTGAAGGGCCTGACCGGCATCGAGCGATACACCAGCGTGAGCTCGGAAAACAGCGGCAACATCACCGTCGAGGTCCTGAAGGGATACGACACCGACCTGGTGCTCCAGGAAGTGAAGAACGAGGTGGACCGCATCAACAGCTTCCCCGTGGGGATGGAGCCGCCGGTCATCTTCAAGCAGGAACGGCTGGGGCGGGCCATCACCTTCGCCCTGTCGGGTGAGGGCGTCAGCCTGGGCGCCCTGAAGGCCGCCGCCCGCCAGGTGGAGGATGACCTGCTGGCCATGGACGGTATCTCCAAGGTGGAGCTGTCGGGCTTCCCCAACGAGGAGATCGAAATCGCCTTCCGGGAGCCGGACCTCCAGGCCTACGGCCTCACCTTCCAGGAGGCGGCGGACGCCGTGCGGCGCACCAACGTGGACATCACCGGCGGTACGGTCAAGGGCGTCAAGGAAGAACTGCTGCTGCGCGCCCGCAACAAGGAATACTACGCCGACGGCCTCAAGGACATCGTGGTGAAAACCACCCCCGAGGGCGGCACCGTGCGCCTGAGCCAGGTGGCCACCGTGCGCGACCGCTGGGCCGACCAGCCCAACCGCACCTACCTGGACGGTACGCCCAGCGTGAGCATCGACGTGCAGAACACCCTGGAAGAGGACATGCTCACCATCACCGACATGGTGAAGGAGTACATCGAACGCTTCAACGAGGAAAACCTGACCATCCAGGCCACCATCATCAGCGACGCCAGCGTGACGCTGCGGCAACGCATGAATACCCTGCAGACCAACGGCATCCAGGGCTTCATCATCGTGGCCCTGCTGCTGGCCATTTTCCTCCACTGGCGGTTGGCCTTCTGGGTGGCCCTGTCGATCCCGATCAGCTTCGCGGGCATGTTCATCATTGCCAACGCCCTGGACGTGACGCTGAACGTCATCTCCCTCTTCGGCATGATCATCGTGATCGGTATCCTGGTCGATGACGGCATCGTGATCGGGGAAAACATCTACAGCTACCACGAAAAGGGATTGCCCAGGGTGAAGGCGGCCCTGAACGGCACGATGGACGTGCTCGGGGCGGTATTCGCCGCCATCGTGACCACCGTCATTGCCTTCTCGAGCTTCTTCTTCCTGGACGGCAGCCTCGGGGATTTCTTCCTCGAAATGGCCATCGTGGTCATTTTCTCCCTCATTTTCTCCCTGGTGGAGGGGGCCATCATCCTGCCCACCCACATCGCCCACTCCAAGGCCCTGGACAAGGACAACAAGCCCAATTGGCTGCAGCGGCAGTTCGACCGCCTCATGAACCTGCTGCGCGACCGCATGTACGCCCCGGTACTGGCCTGGACCATGCGCTTCAAGTTCCTCACCCTGGCGATCTGCGTGGCCGTCCTCTTCCTCAGTGTCGGCTTGGTCGGGGGCGGGTTCGTCAAGACCACCTTCTTTCCCATCATCGAGAGCGACGACGTGGCGGTAACCCTGCAGATGCCCGCCGGCACGCCGGAGGACAGGACGCGGTCGGTGCTGGAACGCATCGAGGCCGCCGCTGAGCGCGTGAACGAGCGGATGAGCGCCGAGGTCTTCGGCGACGGGCGCGAGATCGTGGAACGCATCGAAATCCGCCTCGGCCCCACCACCTACCAGGGGTCGGCCACCATCGCCCTGCTGCCCGGTGAGGAGCGCGGCGACGTGGCCCTGCGGGACGTACAGAACGCCATCCGCGAAGAGGTGGGCCCCATCGAAGAGGCCGAGATCCTCAGCTACGGCGGCCGCTCCTTCTTCGGCAAGCCCGTCAGCGTGAGCCTCGTCGGCAACAACATCGAGGAGCTGGAAAAGGCCACCGAGGACGTCAAGGCCGAACTGGAGCAGATGGCCGAACTGACCGACGTGGTCGACAACGACCAGGAAGGGCTGCGGGAGATCAACATCACCCTGAAGGACAAGGCCCGCTACCTGGGGCTGGACCTGCAGGACATCGTCGGACAGGTACGCTCCGCCTTCTTCGGCGCCGAGGCCCAGCGGCTGCAACGCGGGGAGGACGAAGTGCGGGTGTGGCTCCGCTACGGAGAGGACAGCCGCCGCAGCCTGGCCGACCTGAACAATATGCGCATCCGGGTAGCCGGCGGCGGGGAGTACCCGGTCTCCGAGATCGTCAACCTGGAACCCCAGCGCGGCGTCATCGCCATCAACCATACGGACGGCAAGCGGGAGGTGAAGGTAGAGGCCGACATCGCCGATAACTCCGTTTCCGTAACCGACATCAACGCCCTGGTCTCGGAGGAGATCATCCCCCGGGTACTGCGCAACTACCCCGGTGTTTCCACCGTAGCCGACGGTCAGGTACGCAACCAGCAGAAGACGGCGGCCTCCCTGCAGATCGTCCTGCCGGTGGTGCTGGGACTGATGTTCTTCGTGGTGGCCCTTACCTTCCGGTCCATCGGGCAGGCGGCCATCCTGTTCTTCCTGCTGCCCTTCGGACTTATCGGCGTCATCCTGGGCCACTGGCTGATGGGCAAGCCCATCTCGCTGTTCTCCGGCCTGGGCATCATTGCTTTGGTTGGCATCATCGTCAACGACGGTCTGGTGTTCATTGCTACCTACAACGACAACATCCGCGCCGGCATGAGCATGATGGAGGCCCTCAACGACGCCGGCCGCAGTCGCTTCCGGCCCATCCTGCTCACGTCGGTGACTACCTTTGCCGGCCTGGCCCCCCTGTTGCTGGAGAAGAGCCGGCAGGCCCAGTTCCTCATTCCCATGGCCATCTCGGTGGCCTTCGGGTTGCTGGCGGCTACGGTCGTGCTGCTCCTGTTACTGCCCTCCCTGGTGGTGCTCCTCAACCGCTGGCGGGTCAGCTTCAAACGGATCACCACCGGGAAACGCCCCGAATATCACGAGGTGGAGCCGGCCTACCGGGAGCTGGAAGACGGCCACGACCCGGATCGCCCCATCGGCATCACCAGAGTTGAGCAATAGCTCCGAAACCAGTTTTTAATGCGCATTTGTATCGACATGGACGAGGTGATGGTAGACAACTACCAGGAGTACCACCGTCTCTTTGAAAAGCACTTCGGCCGCAAGGTCGACCCCCAGGAGTACTACGGCAAGAAGATCTACGAACTGCCGGGCATCGAGTCGCTCCGCGACGAGCTCCACCGCCCCGGTTTCTTCCGCCACCTGCCCGTGATGAAGGACGCCCGAGAGGTGGTGGAGGAATTGTACGAGAACTACGAGGTATACGTAGTGACCGCCGCCACCGAATTCAAGCACTGCTTCACCGACAAGTGGGAGTGGCTGGAGGAACACATGCCCTTCATCCACTGGGAGCGGATCGTGTTCTGCGGCAACAAGAGCATCGTCCACGGCGACTACATGATCGACGACAAGGTGAGCAACCTGAACACCTTCAACGGACAGGGGCTGCTTTTCACCGCCAGCCACAACACCCTGGACGACGGGGGCTACCCCCGCTTCGACAACTGGCTGGAGATCCGGGATTACTTCCGCGAACTGCGCGCGGGAGAGATCGCCGGCGAAGGATGAAACCCGAAGTCCGCAAAGTCTGGGACTTCGGCTGGGAAAAGCTCCCCTTTGCCCTCACGGGACTGGTGGCCACGGGCATCAACTACGGCCTCTACCTCCTGCTCGTAGACCGCTACCTGCCCCCCGTACCCGCCACCCTGATCGCCTACTCGAGCAGCGTGGTACTGAATTTCTTCCTGCAGCGCTACTTCGTCTTCGAACTGCGGCGGTCGCTGCGCTCGGCCTTCGCCCTGAGCATGCTCGTCAGCCTCGGTGGCCTCCTGCTGGATGCCGCCATCGTGTTCGGCCTCCACTACTTCCCCCTCCTCGGCGACCGCGAATGGCTGATCAAAGGCGTGGCCACCGGGGTGGTCTTCTTCTATAATTATTACGGGAAACGGCGGGTCTTCGAGGGGCGCTGATGGTTCGCGAGCTAAGCTCGCGGTTATACACGAACCACCCACGCCCGGCCCTAGAAGGGACGGCTTTAAATAGCGGGGTCAATTCCGAGTGCAACGAGGAATGGTCCTCGCGATCCTACCCCTAAAGCTGCGTCCGGAAAAACGCCACGAACTCCGCCACCGTCATCGCGCCCCGGTCGCCTTCGCCCTGTACTCGGACGGCCACCTGGCCGTTCTCCACTTCCTTCTCACCGACGATGAGCATGAAGGGTACGCGTTTGAGCTCGGTGTCGCGGATCTTGCGGCCGATGGTTTCGTTGCGGTCGTCGACCGAGCCGCGGATGTCGTGGCGGGCCAGTTCGGCGAGTACTTCCTGGCTGTAGGCGTTGAACTTCTCGCTGATGGGCAGGATGGTGAGCTGCTCCGGGGTGAGCCACAGGGGGAACTTGCCGCCGGTGTGCTCGATCAGGATAGAGGTGAAGCGTTCCAGGGAGCCGAAGGGGGCTCGGTGGATCATCACCGGCCGGTGGGCCTGGTTGTCGGCGCCGATGTATTCCAGCTCGAAGCGTTCGGGCAGGTTGTAGTCCACCTGTACGGTGCCCAGCTGCCACTGCCGGCCGAGGGCGTCGCGCACCATGAAGTCGAGTTTGGGGCCGTAGAAGGCCGCTTCCCCGTAGGCGGTGACGGTCTGCATGTCGATCTCGGCGCAGGCGTCGATGATGGCCTGCTCGGCCGAGGCCCAGTTCTTTTCCGAGCCGATGTACTTCTCCGGGGTGGCGGGGTCGCGCAGGGAGATCTGGGCCGTGACGTCGTCGAAGCCGATCATGCTCAGCACTTCCTTCACGATGTCGACCACGGCCAGGAATTCACCCTTCACCTGCTCGGGCATGCAAAAGATGTGGGCGTCGTCCTGGGTGAAGCCGCGTACCCGGCTCAGGCCGTGGAGCTCGCCGGTCTGCTCGTAGCGGTATACGGTACCGAACTCCGCCAGCCGCAGGGGCAGTTCGCGGTAGCTGCGGGGGCGGAACTTGTACATCTCGCAGTGGTGAGGGCAGTTCATGGGCTTGAGCATGAACTCCTCACCCTCCCGGGGGGTCTTGATGGGCTGGAAGCTGTCGGCCCCGTACTTGTCCCAGTGGCCACTGGTCACGTAGAGGTCCTTCTTGCCGATGTGGGGGGTGGTCACCTGCTGGTAGCCGGCGTTCTCTTGCCGGTCCTTCAGGTAGTTGACCAGCCGCTCCCGCAGCTGGGTGCCCTTCGGCAGCCACATGGGCAGGCCCGCGCCGACCTTCTCGCTGAACATGAAGAGCTCGAGCTCCTGACCGAGCTTGCGGTGGTCGCGCTTCTTGGCTTCCTCCAGCAGTTCCAGGTACTCCTTGAGTTCCTTGGCCTTGGGGAAGGAGATGCCGTAGATGCGGGTCAGCTGCTTGCGCTTTTCGTCGCCGAGCCAGTAGGCACCGGCCACCTTCATCAGCTTAACGGCCTTGATGGCGCCGGAGTTGGCAATGTGGGGCCCCCGGCACAGGTCGGTAAAGTTGCCCTGGGTGTAGAAGGTGATATTGCCGTCTTCCAGTCGCTCCAGCAGCTCCAGCTTGTAGGGGTCCTCCTTTTCGGTGTAGTAGGCCACCGCGTCGGCCTTGCTGATGGGCCGGCGTACGTAGTCCACCTTGCGGCGGGCCAGTTCCAGCATCTTTTCCTCGATGCGGGGCAGGTCTTCGGAGCTGATCGTGCGGTCGTCGCCGGTGTCCACGTCGTAGTAGAAGCCGTTCTCCACGGCCGGCCCGATGCCGAGCTTCACGCCGGGGTAGAGCTCCTCCAGAGCCTCGGCCATGAGGTGGGCGGTGGAGTGCCAGAAGGTTTCCTTGCCCCCCTGGTCGTTCCAGGTCAGCAGCGCCACGGTGGCGTCCTCCTCGATAGGGCGGTTGGCGTCGACCACGGTGCCGTTGACGCGGGCACTGAGCACGTTGCGGGCCAGGCCGGAGCTGATGCTCTGGGCGATTTCGAGGGGGGTAATGCCGGCTTCGTACTGGCGTACGCTGCCGTCGGGAAGGGTGATGTTGATCATCATACAAGGATTTTGGCCTTCTTACGGACGAAGGGTGAACGGGGCCGCAAAGCTAATCAGTAAGCCGCTATCTTTAATATTCACTGAAACATTGGTGTTTGGGCGAACGCCCCCTCCTTACCTAATCCCTGCCCATGCGCTCTACGCTCGCCCTCCTCATCCTCCTCGTCCTCGGCACCGCCGCCTGCGGTACCTCCCGCCGGGGCAGCAGCGATGCGGAAACCGCCCACCGCGCCATCCACAACGCCCGGGGCAGCAACTCCGTCGAGGTCGACGCGGGCTCCACCGGCAACGACCTCACCTCCTACCTCCGCCAGGTGGCCGGGGTGATCGTGCGCGGCAGCGGGGCCGACGCTACGGTGCGCATCCGGGGCGACGTGAACTTCAACGCGGATGCCACCCCCCTCTTCGTGGTCAACGGCACCATCCTGGGCAACAACTTCGCCTCCGTTTACAATACCATCGACATCAACGAGATCGCCCGCGTCACCGTTCTGAAGAACGTGAGCGACACCAACCGCTACGGCATGCAGGGGGCCAACGGGGTGATCGAAATCCGATTGAAAAAGTAAGAGCTATCCGGCAGGCTCCGGCAACGGTGTCCCTTCCTCCACCACCAGCTCGTAGCCCGCGGCGCCGGCCAGGTAGGCGATGCCGGCAATTACGGAGTTCCCCTGCTCCCGCGCCCGCGCCATCAGCTCGCTCTTCAGGGCCGCGTCGTGCAGCCGCTCCTTGGCCCGGCGGTTGAGGCGGCTGTAGTCCTCGGCGCTGAAGGTGTTGAACCAGCTCTCGTCGAGGTTGCGGTACACCAGGTCGTGGTCGATGGCCAGGATCTCCGGTTCCGGCAGGTTGCGGATGGTCATCACGCGGCGGTCGGGGTCCAGGGAGACGTCGAGCTGCTCCAGGTCGTAGCCCACCAGCACCGTGCCCCTCACTTCCACCGTGGCCTTCTTGTCGAAGGAAAACTGGGAGGGCAGGGGCAGGTATAGCGTCACGTTCCGCGAGGAGGTGGTGTGGAAGATCTCACTCACGTCGCCCTCCACGGTGACCAGTTTCATCACGTTGCGCACCCGTTCCAGCAGGATGGTGGCTTCCTCCTGTACCCGCTGTTCCTGCCGGTGGCTTTGCCACAGGCTCAGCGCGGCCACCCCGAGGAGGAAGGACAGGGCAACTACGAGGAGGGTGAGTACGATGCGGTTCATTCTTCTCCGACCTTGGCTTCCATGGGGTAGCGCAGCCCCTTGTAGGATTTGAGTACGGCCTTGACGCTGCCCACCGTTACCGGAGATTCGATCATTACGGGGATCTTGTTCCGGTCGTTGCTCACGTAGATCTTCATTTCGTCGCCCTCCTTGAAGAGCTCACCGGTGATGAGCTGCGGACTGAAGCGCAGGGTGTTGAAGCGGCCGCTGCCCTTCACCTTCACGTCGGGTTCGGGGCCGAGGTAGCGGATCTTCAGGGGGTGCATCTCCTGGTCCATCAGGATCTTGATGGGGATCTCCTGCTTCGGTTGCAGGGAGGCGTAGTCGAGGTTGCGGGCGAAGTAGATGATGGAGATCAGGTCGTGCATGCAGGGGTCCACGTCCATGTACTTCGGCTTGGTATCCTGCCGGGTCTTGCCGCGGTGACTCACGATGCGCTGTTCGTCCTGGTAGAAGGTGGTGCGGTCGTAACGCTGGTAGCCGCCCTCCTGGATGTCCTTGATGTGGATCTGGGGCAGCAGGGTCTCCTTGTCGAGGTAGCTGGTGTAGTTGTCGGTCACTTTATAGAACCACTCGTAACTGGGGTAGGTGCGGCCGCGGACGGTGATGCGGTACTGGTTCTCCAGGTCGTGGACGTTGAAGGTCACCTCGCCGGCGGGCAGCCAGACGAAGTTCCAGTTGTAGTACAGTTTGTAGACGATCTGCTCCCCGGCGCGGAAGGTGGTGTTGTCGATCCCGCAGACATCGGCTACGCTACCACCGTTCTGGGCGGCGGGCGCGGGTGCCGGGGCGGAACCGTCGGGCCGGGCACCGGGCAGGGCCAGCATCAGCAGCAGCAGGAACTTCAGACCGAAGGGGTTCATGACAATTTATTTTTTCTGACAATCAGCCAGTACCCGGGCAGGGCGGGCAGCAATACATTAACGCCGAACAGGGCCGTATATGCTGCCAGTACCGCTATGGCACCCTCGGCGTCCACCGACCAGAGCAGCAGGCCCAGTTCGGTACGGGTGACCAGGTTCAGTCCGGGGGGCAGGGGCAGTCCGGCCTGGATCAGGTAGATGGCGGCAATCCCGGCCAGCCCCCACAACAACGGCAGGGACAAGCCGAAAAAACCGAGCAACAGATACAGCTGCGTACAGTAAACCACGAAACGCAGGCAGGCGTATACGCTGCTCCGCAACAGTAACAAAAGGGTAACGTTTGGCAGGGCCGAACGGAGTACGTCGAGGTCCCGACCAAACCGCCGTTCGATTACGTCCAACAGCCAGCGGATCAGGGGTTTGCCGCCCAGGTAGACGATCACCAGCGCCAGGGGACCGAGGGGCAGCAGGGCCAGCAGCGGCAGTCCGCCCAGCCACCCGCCGGGCAGAGCGTCCAGGGTATAGATCAGGGCCGGCCAGGCCAGCAGCAGGAAGGCTACCCACTGGCACACGCTGCCGAGCAGGGAGGCGGCCGTCACCGCCGCCCATTCCCCCCGGCGGGCCAGCAGCAGCCGTCCGCCGATCTCCCCGATGCGGTTGGGCGTGGCCGCACTCAGGCTCACCCCCGCCAGGGTAGCCCGCCACACCCGCCGGAAGGGCCAGCGCACGAAGGCGTCCAGCAGCAGCTGCCACTTGCGGGCCTCCAGCAGCCAGTTCAGGGGCATGAGCAGGAGGACGACCACCAATTTCCACCCGTTGCCGGGCCGGACGATGGATTCCCCGAACCGCACCCAGTCGATCCGCCGCGCCAGGCCCACGAACTGGTAGATGAAGACCAGCATCACCACAACGGCCAGCAGGCGGAGGATCCACTTGCGGTAGGGTAGCAGGGCCGAAAGGAAGGCGGGGTAGGGCATAGGCCGCGCCAAAATACGCCGCGGGGACCCACGCCGGGCGACTTCCCCGGGCAGTCCACCAAAACGTTTCAGACGGGCGGCAGAACAAAAAATTTGTTGGACTCCTCCTTTTCCGCCTACCTTGCGGTACGTTTATTGGTGTGGACTCCCGCGCCGGTTGCCCTTTTCGTATTTACTCACTCAACTGTTTGCCCTTGCCCGCCCCCGCCCCCGCCCCCAAGCCCGATCCGGCCGTTTACCGCATCATCGGTATCGACCCCGGTACCGTGGTGCTGGGGTTCGCGGTGGTGGAGGTGCACCCCCGCAGCCGGCGCATCGTCGAACTGGGGGTGCTGAGGCTGGCCCAGTTGAAGGACCACTCCCGTCGCCTGGAGCTGATCCACCGCCGCCTCACCCAGGTGATCCGCGAACACCGGCCCACCATCATGGCCATCGAGGCGCCCTTTTTCGGCAAGAACCCCCAGTCGATGCTCAAACTGGGCCGCGCCCAGGGCGTCTGCATGGCCGCCGCCATCGGGGAGGGGCTGGAAGTGACCGAATACGCCCCCCGCAAGATCAAGCAGAGCATCACCGGCAACGGCAACGCCAGCAAGGAACAGGTGGCCGCCATGCTGGAGAATGAATTCGACCTGGACAGCAGCCGCTACCTCGCCGACGCCACCGACGCCCTCGGGGCGGCCATGTGCCACTTCTATCAGAACCGCAGCGCCCTACCGGGCAAGAAGAGTTTCTCGGGCTGGGAGGGCTTCCTCAAGGCCAATACCGACCGGGTGCGCTAGCTCGGAAAGGAGTCCCTACAACCACACCCGCGCCGCCAGCAGTACCCCGAACAGCCCCAGCGCCACGGCCCCGGCTCGCTGGGCCCTCAGCATGGTGGCCGGCCGCAACAGTTCCCGCAGCTTGCGGGCCCCCAGTACCTTGCCGGCGTCGGCGATGATGATGGTGCCCATGATGCCGCCGTAGACGGCCAGCGCCTGCTCGGGCAGCAACTCGTGGTTGTGCACCTGGGTGACCACGAAGGTCGACCAGAAGAAGGCGGTGAAGGGGTTGAAGGTGTTCACGGCGAAGCCCTGGGCCCAGGCGCTCAGCAGTCCGCGGCGGGAGGGCATGATCTTCTTCGCCTTCAGGTTGGGCGGTTGGCGGTACCACATCACCACGCCCACGCCCATGAGCAGTACGGAGCCCACGGTACCCACGATCTCGTTCAGGTATTCGTAGTCGAGCAGCCGCTCCAGCCCTTCCAGTCCGAAGTGGGAGAGGGAAATGTAGAGGAGGTCACTGGTCCAGATGCCCAGGGCCGCGGCGAAGCTCGCCAGGGTACCGCGGCGCAGGCTCAGCTGCACCAGCAGGACCACCAGGGGGCCCACCAGCAGGGAGAGGACCAGCCCCGCCCGGATTCCTTCCCAGATATACCCCAGCATTTACGCCGTTTCCAGTAGCTGGGCGGCGTGGGTCTTGGTCTTCACCTTGGTGATGACCCGCTCGATCTTGCCTTCGCCGTCGATCACGAAGGTGGTGCGGTGGACGCCGTCGTACTCCCGGCCCATGAATTTCTTGGGGCCCCATACGCCGTAGGCATCCATGACGCGGTGGTCTTCGTCGGCAATCAGGGGCATCGGCAGGTCGTGCTTGTCGATGAACTTCAGGTGCTTTTTGATGGGGTCCGGACTTACCCCCACCAGTTCATAGCCCTGTTCGCGTAGTTCGGCGTAGGAATCGCGCAGGCTGCAGGCCGCGGCGGTACAGCCTGGTGTATCGTCCTTGGGGTAGAAGAAGAGGACCAGCTTCTTCCCCCGGAAATCACTCAGGGAAATCTCGGATCCATCCTGTATGGTTGCGGTAAAGTCGGGAGCGGCATCGCCGGGCTGGAGTGTAGTCATGCCCATTGAAACAAGGACCCCCCCACCGGGTTCAGAAAGAGAAATATCCCGATCGTGTCCACCCGCAGCCTGCTGTTCGCCCTCGTCGTCATCGCCCTGGTCGTGCTCATCTATCGCCCCATCCTGAAGATCGCCCGCGACGATATGGCCCTCCGCAAGGCCGCCGGCCGGGGCAACGGACTGGTCTACGCCGTGCTCCTGCTGCCCATCTTCGGACCGCTGATCTACCTGCTGGTCCGCCGGCTGATGCTGCCCAAATAGGCGGCGGGGCCCGCGGGTGCCGGGGAAACTCAGAAAATCGATACTTTGCCGGAAATCCACGCGCATGAAATTCGGCATTGACCTCGGCGGTACCAAAATAGAAGGCGTCGTCCTGGACGAACGGGGCGAAGTGATCGAACGCCGCCGCATCCCTACCGAACGGGAGAAAGGATACGACCATATCCTGCAGGGGATCGCCCGGGTGGTCTCCGAAATGGAAGAAGTAACCGGACTGACGGCCGAACACGTCGGCATCGGTACCCCCGGTACCATCGATCCGATCAGCGGATTGATGAAGAACAGCAATACGGTGGTCCTCAATGGCAAACCCCTGGGGAAAGACCTCGAAAAGCTCATCGACAAACCCCTCACCCTGGCCAACGACGCCAACTGCTTCGCCGTGGCGGAAACCCTCATGGGCTGCGTACCCGAAGCGGCCCCCGACGCCAAAGTAGTCTTCGGGGTCATCCTCGGTACCGGTACGGGCGGCGGCGTCGTCGTCAACGGCAAGATCATCGCCGGCGCCCAGGGCATCGGCGGCGAGTGGGGCCACACCTTTCTCGACCACTCCGGTGGCTACTGCTACTGCGGCCGCGTGGGCTGCACCGAACAGATCATCTCCGGCCCCGCCCTCGAGCGCTACTACCTGCGCATGAGCGGCCGCGCCCTGACGATGCGCGAGATCGTCCCCCGCTACCGGGCCGGCAGTGATGCGGCGGCCACCCGCACCCTGGAGCGCTTCTTCCACTACTTCGCCAAGGGCATCGCCAACATCATCAACTTCCTGGACCCCGACGTGGTCGTCCTCGGTGGCGGCCTCGGCAACATCGGGGAACTGTACGAAGACGGCATCCCCCAGGTGGTCGATCACCTCTTCAACCCCCGCATGGATACCCGCTTCCTGAAACCGAAGCTGGGCGATTCGGCCGGGGTGTTCGGCGCCGCCCTCCTCTAGTACGATGCTGCCTCCCCGATAGCCATCGGGGCGCCAGTACAATGCTGCCTCAGGCAGCGCCAGCAAAATGCGGTCTCCGACCGCGCAAACCCACCCTCCATGCCCAAACCCACCATCCCCTACTGGCACGTCTACACCGACGCGGAAGGCGTCAGCCGCCAAAAAAAGAAGTACCTAACCGACTTCCATCAGGAAAGCATGGGTGGCAATTCCGGCGCCCAGTGGAACAACAAGCTCACCGAGGGCGCCACGCGGGTCATCTTCAGCGAGCTGCCGGCCGACTTCAACGGCGACTGGCACGAAAACCCCGCCCCCCAGTGGATCATCCCCCTCAGCGGCGGCTGGTGGGTGGAGACCATGGACGGGCAGCGCACAGAGATGCGGACCGGCGAGCTTTCCTTCGGTGCCGACCAGGGAACGAAGGAGGGCAAGGGCCACCGCTCCGGCGTCCTCAACGGGGAACCCTGTCGGATGATGATCGTCCAGTTCACGGACCACCCCGCCCTGGCGGGCGGGCAGAAGGCCCCCCACGAAGTGTAGCTTATTCCTCGATCTTGCTGCCCCACCAGTCGGCGTTGGGCGACCAGTCCGGCCGGAACATTTCCTCCCGCTGCTGCTCCAGCCGCGGCCGCAGGGTGTCCCGGAAGTAGGCTGCCTTTTGCTGGTCCAGCGCCGGGTCGTACCGGGGATCCGGGCGGGGGTAGCGGGCACCCCGGTCTTCCAGGAAGGCGAGCAGTGCCCCGTGTAATTCAGCGGCCACGTCCGCATGGCGCTCGGCCACGTTGATTTGCTCCCGCGGGTCGCGCCCCAGGTGGTAGAGCTCATCGTGACCGTCTTCCCAATAGTGGATGAGTTTCCAGTCGCCGCGCTGGATGACGCTGCTGGGGTCGCCGCCCTGGTTGCCGTAGTGGGGGTAATGCCAGATCAGGTCGCGTTCCGGCCAGTTTTCGCCGCGGATCAGGGGGGAGAGGTCGCGGCCGTCGATGACCTGCGGCAGATCGGCCTGGATGCCGGCCAGGGACAGCAGGGTGGGGTAGAGGTCGGCTCCGATGACGGGCGCGGCCACCGAGGTCGGGGCCACGCGGTTGCCGACGCGCAGGAAGAGGGGCTCCCGCGTGCCGCCTTCCCACTGGTAGCCCTTCCCGCCGCGCAGGGGCAGGTTGCTGGTGGCGTAGTTGTCGCCGCTGGAGACGCCGCCGTTGTCGGAGGTGAAGACCACCAGGGTATTCTCGGCCAGGCCCAAGCTGTCGAGGGCGTCGAGCACCAGGCCTACGGCTTCGTCCATCTGCCTGACCAGCCCGGCGTAGACGGGGTTATCCTGGACGGTCCGGATAGGCATCCGCCGCTCCATTTCAAAGCCGTGGTCGGCGGTGCCTCCCTCCACGGCCTTGTTACGGAAGTAGCGCCAGTTGGCCTCGGTGGTCTGGATGGGCGCGTGGACGGCGTAGAAGCTGAGGAAGGCGAAGAAGGGCGCTTCGGCGTTCGCGGCGATGAAGCTTTTGGTTTCGTCGGCGAGCCGCATCGACAGGTTTTCCCCGGGGCGGCGATTCGGCAGCTGGGGATTGTCGTAGGGATCGAAAAACCCACCGGCCGGTGAGCCCTTGTCGTTGCCGCCTACGTTCTGGTCGAAGCCATGGTCGGTGGGCATGCTCCCCGCGCCACCCAGGTGCCACTTGCCGGCGAAGAAGGTGCGGTAGCCCCCCTGCTGGAACGCCTCGGCGAGGGTGAGTGCCGTATCGGGCAGTACCCTCACGTACTCCGGCGGCAGGTGGGTGGTGAAGCGGCGGTTGTTGCGCCAGGCTTCTCCGGCCCCCGCCCCGATCCAGTCGGTGATGCCGTGGGTGGCGGTGAACTGCCCGAGCATCAAGCTGGCCCGCGAAGGACTGCACACCCGGCTGCCGGCGTAGGCCCGATCGAAGGCAACACTGCCGCGGGCCAGGCGATCCAGATTCGGCGTTTCGTAGTAGGTAGATCCCGTGGCGCCCAGGTCGTGGTAGCCCAGGTCGTCGGCTAGGATGAATACCACGTTCATGGGAGCCTTGTCGGTATCCTCGGTCGCCTCCGTAGGCGCGGCGCAGGCGATGAACAGGCAAAGCGGGAGGAGAAATCTTGAAAGAGGCATCGGCGGAAGGGGAACTTTGATCGTTCATGCCAAGCTACGACTGCCGGGTAAATCAGAGGACCTCGGAGTGCCCATTGCACCCGGCAGGACACTCAGAGGTGTCCTACTGCGTACGGCCACGCTCCGAGGTCCGGCCACTTCACGGATAATCAGGACCTCGGAGTGTCGCCGTGCGCAGCGAGCGACCTCAGAGTGTCCGGCACGACCAGCCCCCGAGATGATTAGAAAAGGCGACGGCCCCGTCTCCGAGGAGACGAGGCCGTCAAAGTTGACCGTTCCGGTAAGCCGGGTTCTGTCGGCCCCTCCGACGGTAATCGACGGGGCGCTCCACCATTTATCTAGGCCGGCGGTTGCCCGACGGCTCTATCTACCTACCCGCGTTCCTTGTATCCGACCGGGCCGGCCGTAGCCTCCGTAAAGGCTGGAACGCTGTTTGGTATTTCAACCCACGGGGTTTACCTCCATCCCGTATTACTACGGGAAGTCGTGGGCTCTTACCCCACGGTTTCACCCTTACCCCGATTCCGATCCCGATAGCTATCGGGGCGGGGTCGGGGCGGTTTGCTTTCTGTTGCACTTTCCGTGCCCCTTCCCGGGGGGGAAGGGACCCCGGCCGTTAGCCGGCGTGGTGCCCTGTGTTGCCCGGACTTTCCTCTTGCCCGCCCCGATCGGGATCGGGTGGACCAGCGGTGGAGTGGACGGTCAAAAAGGTAAACCCTTTGCCGCCGCCAGGGTTGTTCCCCACATGAAAACCGCCGTTATCGGAGCCGGCATTGCTGGACTCGCCGCCGCCGTGCGCCTCGCCGTTGCCGGGCATACCGTCGACGTATACGAGGCCGCCGCGGGGCCCGGCGGCAAACTCAGTCAGTTCAGCCTGCCAGGGGGCTACCGCTTCGATTTTGGGCCCTCACTGTTCACCATGCCGCAGTACGTCGACGAGCTCTTCGCCCTGGCCGGCGAGGATCCCCGCGACCACTTCAACTACGTACTGCTGGAGGAGGTCTGCCGCTACTGGTGGCCCGACGGTACCCGTTTCCAGGCACCCGCGGCCACCGCCGACCTGGTACGGGAAGCCGCCAACACCTTCGACGTCAGCGAGGATCGGATGCGCGATTTTATGTCCGCCGCCGCCCGCAAATACGAGCTCACGGGCCGCACCTTTCTTGAAAAGAGCCTCCACCGGCTGGATACCTGGCTCGACCCCCAGGTGGCCTACGCCATGCTGAAGATTCCCGGCCTCGACCTTTTCCGCAGCATGCACGAGGTGCACGCCGAGGCCCTGGGCGACCCCCGGCTGGTGCAGCTTTTCGACCGCTTTGCCACCTACAACGGCAGCAACCCCTACAAGGCACCGGGCCTGCTGTCGATGATCCCACACTTCGAACACCATTTCGGAGCTTACCTGCCTACGGGCGGGATGTACGACATCACCCAGGGCATCTACGACCTCGGCCGGCGACTGGGGGTCCGGTTTCACTTCAACCAGCGGGTCGACCGCATCAACCGGGCGGGGTCGCGGGTGCAGGGGATCCGGGTGGGTGCCACGGACCTCGACTACGACGCCGTGGTCTGCAACATGGACGTCTGGCTCGCCTACGACCGCCTCCTGGCCGGCGCCAAACGACCGGAGAAAACCCTCCGGCAGCAGAAGAGCAGCAGCGCGGTCATCTTTTACTGGGGCCTCGACCGGGCCTTCCACGAACTGGGCCTGCACAACATCTTCTTCAGCCGCGATTACGCCACCGAATTCGGCCGCCTGGAAGCGGGCAACCTGGCCGATGATGTCACCATCTACGTCAACGTCAGCAGCAAGCTGGTCCTTGAAGACGCCCCCCCCGGTCACGAGAACTGGTTCGTCATGGTCAACGCCCCGGCCCACGCCGGACAGGACTGGGATCAAATGACGGCGGAACTGCGCCCCCGCGTCGTGGCGGCCCTGGAAAAGCACCTTGATCCCGGCCCTTCTACCCACTGGCTGGAGCATCACATCCGGGCCGAGCGCATCGTGCGCCCGCCCGACATCGAGCGCCTCACGGGCAGCCACCAGGGGGCCCTCTACGGCAGCAGCAGCAACAACCGCATGGCGGCTTTTTTGCGGCACCCGAACTTCAGTCGTGACATCGAAGGACTGTACTTCCTGGGCGGGAGCGTCCACCCGGGCGGCGGGGTGCCCCTTTGCCTGTTGTCGGCGCGGATTGTCGCGGATCTGGTTGCCAAGTCTTAACAGGAGCTTAGCAAACATGGGGAGGCTACACCGGGTTTCACCAGTTGCATTACCCCTCAATCAAAGCATTATGAAAACTATCACGAAATCATTCACCCTCCTGCTGCTGGCCATGGCCCTCGTCTTTGCCACCGGCTGTAATACCAGCAAGGCCGTCAAGGGCGGCGCCATCGGCGGTACCGTCGGCGGCGTAGTCGGCGGAGCCATCGGCAAGAACAATGGCAGCGGCACCAAGGGTGCCATCATCGGAGCCGTCGTTGGCGGCGCGGCCGGTGCCGTAATCGGCGATTACATGGACAAGCAGGCCGAAGAGATCGAGCAGATCGAAGGCGCCGAGGTAGAGCGCGTCGGCGAAGGCATCATGGTAACCTTCGACAGCGGAATCCTCTTCCCCACCGCCAAGTACCAACTGACCGAGGCCAGCAAGGTCGAGCTGCGCCGCATGGCCGATATCTTTAACAAGTACCCCGAAACCGACATCACCATCGACGGCCACACCGACAGCGTGGGCAGCGAAGCCTCCAACCAGCGCCTCAGCGAACAGCGGGCCGCCAGCGTAGCCGACTACCTCGTTCAGCTCGGATTGGACCGCAGCCGACTGGTCACCGTAGGCCACGGTGAAACCATGCCCGTAGCCAGCAACGACACCCCCGAAGGCCGCCAGGCCAACCGCCGGGTGGAGGTAGCCATCACCGCCAACGAGCAACTGCAGCAGAAAGCCCAGGACGGTAGCCTTACCGTACCGGAATAAGCTCGGAACGACTTCTTGATTCGCAAACTGGCGGCGTCCCCTCTACGGCGGGGGCGCCGCTATTTTTTTGTCCGCCGTACGAAGGCGAGTAACTCCTCCTCCCGCCACAGGTCGGCCATGAGCTGGTAACCTACCGGCAGGTGGCCATTGGGCTCCGTACCCGTGGGGATGGCGATGGCGGGCAGTCCGGCCAGGTTGGCCATTACGGTGTAGATGTCGGCCAGGTAGTTGGCCACCGGGTCGTCGATCTGCTTGCCCACCGGCCAGGGCCGGCTGGGGGATACGGGCATGAGGATGAAGTCGTACTCCGCAAGTACGCCCCGCAGTTGCTCCTGGATCACCCGCCGCGCCCGCTGGGCCTTGCCGTAGAAGGCGTCGTAGTACCCAGTGCTCAGCACGAAGGTGCCCAGCAGGATGCGCCGCTGTACCTCGGTGCCGAAACCCTCCGAACGGCTGCGCTTGTAGGTTTCCTCCAGGGTGCCGGCGTCCGGACTGCGGTAGCCGTAGCGCATGCCGTCGAAGCGGCTCAGGTTGCTGCTGGCCTCGGCGGTGGTGAGCACGTAGTAGGTTGGTACCACGTAGTCGAAGTAATCGAAGGCCACGGGTTCCACGGTATGCCCCTCCCGGCGGAGTTCCTCCAGGGCGGCGGCCATGGTTTGCCGGATGCCGGCGTCTACACTTTCGTTCTCCAGTACCTCGGGGAAGTAGGCGATGCGGCGGGGTCCGCTGCTTTCCGCCGTGGAGTACAGCGGGACCGGCCGGTTGGGGGCGGTGGCGTCGTAGCGGTCGGCCCCGGCCATGATCTCCAGGCCCAGGGCGATGTCGGCGGGGTCGCGCGAGAGCAGTCCGATCTGGTCGAAGCTGCTGCCGTAGGCGATCAGACCGTGGCGGCTGATGCGGCCGTAGGTGGGCTTGAAGCCGTACAATCCGCAGAAGGAGGCCGGTTGCCGTACCGATCCCCCGGTGCTGGAGCCTACCGCGAGCAGACAGGTATTGGCCTGCACCGATACGGCGGCGCCACCGCTGCTGCCCCCGGGCACCCGGGCGGGGTCGGCGGCGTTGCGGGTGGGGCCGTAATGGCTGTTTTCGTTGCCGCTGCCCATGGCGAATTCGTCGCAGTTCGTCCGCCCGATCACGATAGCCCCCTCGTCCAGCAACCGCTGCAGGGCGGTGGCCGTATAGGGGGAAACGAAGTCTTCCAGCATCCGGGAACCCGCGCTCACGCCATGACCGGCGTAACAGATGACGTCCTTGATGCTGATGATCACCCCGGCCAGGCGGCCGAGCCGGTCGCCGTTCTGCCGCTGGCGGTCCTGCTCCCGGGCCCGGTCCAGGGCCTCGTCGGCGAAGACCTCCACGTAGATGTTGAGGTAGCGCTGGTCGTCGATGCTGGCCAGGTAGTTCTCTACCAGCTGGACGGTGGTGACTTCCCCGGCGGCGAGGGCCTGCTGGGTCGCGGCGATGGAGGGGTAGAACATCGCGCAAAGGTAAACGGCGGGGGGAGTACGGGGGTAATCCGGGCCCCGGCTTAGCCCGCCTCTATCCTCCGGAACTCCGATACCCAACCGAGCCGCCACCAGGCCCACTGCAGTACGGCCCGCAGGACCATGAAAAACAGCAGGCTGCCCCACAGCCCCCAGTTGGCGAAGTGCTGCCCCACCAGGTAGTAGGCCCCCAGGTAACCGGCCACGGCCACCAGCATCGTCTGCCGCATGGCCCGGGCCGCGGTGAGCCCCACGAACACCCCGTCGAGCAGGTAGCAAGGGGTGGCCAGGATGCAGAAGCAGATCAGCATGGGCAGGTACTGGAGGGCCACGGCGAGGGTTTCGGGTGCGCTGGCTTCCGGCGCGAAGAGGGCCAGCAGGGCGCGACCTCCCAGCCCGTACACCAAGGCGTAAATGACGGCCAGCCCCATACCCCAGGCCATGATGCGGCGGATGGCGCGGTGCAGGCGGGCCGGGTCACCCGCTCCGGCGTACTTGCCCACCAGGCTTTCGGCGGCGAAGGCGAAACCATCCACCCCGTAGCTCAGCCAGTTCACCAGCTGCAGCAGGATCACGTTGGCGGCCACGGTAGCGGTGGCGGCGTCGAGGGCGTTGGCCCGGTTGTAGAAGAAGGCGAAGCTCAGCGTCAGGCATACCGTGCGGATGAAGATGTCGCGGTTGATCCGGAAGAAGGCGCCCAGACTCACCTGTCCCGGGGCGGCGGCGCGCGGGTTCCATGTCCGGCGGGAAAGCGGCCAGCGCGGCACCCGCAGTTTCCCGTACACCAGAAAACCGATGCCAAGCAACAATCCAAAGTACTGGGCGGCCACCGTTCCCCAGGCCACCCCGGAGATGCCCCAGCCGGCCCGGGCTACCAGGTAGTAGCTCAGGCCCAGGTTGGCGAGGTTCACGACCAGGGTAAGGAGGAGGGGCCAAACGGCGTTCTGCCGTCCGAAAAACCAGCCCAGCAACACCATCTGCAACAGTGCCGCCGGCGCGGCCAGGATGCGGATGTAGAAGTACTCCTCCACCAGGGCCAGCTGGTCGGTGCGGATATTGAGGAGCCATTCCGTAAAGCGGACCAGCGGCTGCTGCAGGATGACCAGCAGCACGCCGATTCCGAGCGCCAGCAGTGCCCCCCGGATGAGGGTCTGGGCCTGTCCGGCCTCGCTCTCCCCCCCGAACGCCTGGGCGGTCAGCCCGGTGGTGCCCATACGCAGGAAACCAAAGTTCCAGTACACGAAGTTGAACGCCATGCTACCCAACCCCACCGCGGCGATGTGTGTCCCTCCCAAGCTCCCCATCAGCGCCGTATCGAAGCTGGAGATCAGCGGCACGGAGATGTTGCTCAGGATATTGGGCAGGGCCAGGCGCAGGATCTCGCGGTTCATCGGGCGAAGGTAGCGCGCGGGTGCTGAGCAGACATCGGATGTTGGGAGGCTGCTACTTTGTCAGACATCGGATGTCTGACATTTTGGCGCTCCTTGGTTTTATTGAGTTTGGGAGGGGGATAACCAAGACAATTTGTCAGAGGGTTCAAATTTGTCTGATATTAAAGAAAAACAGCTCCAGCGACATCCGATGTCTGACATTTTGTCACCACGACAACATCCGATGTCTAACCCCTACCACCACAGCCGCAGAATGCCGAACTTATCCCCCAAATCCCGAAACCCATGAAGCCGACCCTCCCCCTCCTCCTGCTGCTCTTCGGAGTGCTGTCCTGGACCGGCTGCAAATCCGACGATCCGGCGACCCTCACCACCCTGAACTACGACGGACCCAACGCTTCCGCACCCCAGCTGCCCCCGGGCCGCAACCTCTTCGCCGCCTACTTTCCGCCGGCGGAAACGCAGCCCTACGTCGGGCGTACCCTCGACCGCATCACCTTTTACCTGACCCAGGTGCCCCTCGCCACCACCGTGTTGGTATTCGGGGAGGGCCCCGACAACCGCACCCCCGGCCCCGAACTGTACCGCCGCGACATCACCGGCCGCGTAAACACCACCGAGTGGATCGAGGACCGCCTCATTCCCGGGATCGAGATCACCGGCGAAGGCATCTGGCTGGCCGTGGAGGTGGAGCTCCCCGATGGCCAGCCCTTCTCCGTCGGCTGCGACGCAGGCCGCAGCTACGACCCCAACGGCGACCTGCTGCTGCTCTCTACTGCGACACAGTGGGCCAGTTTCAATGACATTACCGGCGAAACCGTCAACTGGAACATCCGCGGCGTACTCGCCGAAGAATAAAATAAGTGGCGGCATTCCGCCGATTCTGCCGTATTTCGTAGTTTAGATACCTGATTCGCAAACCCCTCACCCGCTTTGGCCCGCACACTTACCCTCCTCGGCTGCCTGTTCTGCCTGCTGCTCTCGTGCAGCCGGGAAGACGTCAGCACGCGGTATGCGATCACGGGCCTCGACGTGAGCCGTTACCAGGGGGTGGTCGACTGGGATAGCGTAGCTGACGCCGGCCACCACTTCGTCTTCATCAAGGCCTCCGAAGGGTGGAACCACCGCGACCTGGCCTTCCGCGCCAACTGGGCCGAAGCCGGCCGCGCCGGCATCCGCCGCGGTGCCTACCACTTCTTCCTGCCCCACACGAGCGTGGAACGGCAGCTGAGCAACTTCATCGACCTGGTCAAGCTGGAACCCGGCGACCTGCCGCCCGTCCTCGACGTGGAAAAGCGGGGCAACCTCAGCAGCGCCGAACTCGTGGCCCACGTGCGGCAGTGGCTCATCCTGGCCGAAGACCACTACGGCGTCAAACCCATCATCTACACCGGACTCAACTTCTACAACCGCCACCTGGCCGGCCAATTCGATGAGTACCCCCTCTGGCTGGCCCGTTACAGCCACCGGGAACCCGTAACGGTTTGCGGCCGCCCCTTCCAGTTCTGGCAGTACACCGACCGCGCGGCTTCCCCCGGCATCGTCGGGGCGGTGGACCGCAACGTGTTCACCGGCACCGTGGCCCAATTGGAGGCCCTCTGCGTGCCGTATCCGGCCAACCACCACGATCCGCTGGCGATATTCCAGTAAAGTTCTAGACCTCTTCCGATCCCGGCACCGCGAATTTGCGGCCCGTCAGCGCGTCCGTGAACGCCCGCTTGGTCGTGGCGTCGATGCGGAGCTGGTCGCTCAGGAAGTCGCTCAGGAACTCCCCGATCTTCACCGCTTCGGTCAGGAAGCCATCGTGGCCGTAGTCGGAGTGCATCACCTCCAGCCGGCTGTTGGGAATGTGGCGGCTCAGCACGGCCTGCTCCTCAATGGGGAAGAGGATGTCAGTATCGATGCTGATGATGAGGGTAGAGGCGGAGATCCGCTCCAGGGCTTTGGCTACGCTGCCCCGGCCGCGCCCCACGTCGTGGCTGTCCATCCCCCGCGAGAGGGCGTAGTAGCACAGGGGGGCGAAGCGCTTCCACAGCTTGTACCCCTGGTAGCGCTGGTAGCTGCTGGCCCGGAAGTCGTCGTACTTGTTCGGCTCGGGTTCGGACTGGGTAGCGACGTAGGTGCGGTAGTGGCGGTAGGACAGCATGGCGATGGCCCGCGCCGCTTCCAGGCCGGCCTTGCCGGCGTCGGGTGCATCGGTGCCCAGGGTGGTATCCGCCCGCATGGCCATGCGTTGGCTCTCGTTGAAGGCGATCCCCCAGGCGGAGTGGCGGGCGTTCGTGGCCAGTACGCAGAGGAGGTCGAAGCGGTCGGGTTCGGTACAGGCCCACTCCAGGGCGTGCTGCCCGCCCATGCTGCCGCCCATGAGCAGACGGATGCGGTCGAGGCCCAGGTAGTTGGCCACGAGGGAAAAGAAGCGGGCGTTGTCCTTGGTGGTCACCAGGGGGAAATCCAGGCCGTAGGGCCGGCCGGCCTCGGGGTCGTGGGAGAGCGGACTGGTACTTCCGTAGCTGCTGCCCAGCATATTGACGCAGACGATGAAGTACTTCCCGGGGTCGATGGTACACCCCGGGCCCACCAGCCCCGGCCACCAGTCCTGGCAGTCGCTGTTGGCCGTCAGGGCGTGACAGATCCAGATGACGTTGTCCCGGGCCGCGTTGAGCGTTCCGAAAGTGTGGTAGGCGGCCGTGACCGACGGGAGTACCCGGCCGGATTCCAGCTGAAAAGGATGGTTGATGTAGAGGTATCGGGCCATGGTATCGTGTAGCAAACGCCCAGCGGCCAGGCCGGGTCGTTCGTCTCTTTTTGGTCGGTGGGGTTAGGGTAGGAAGGGAGAGCGGCGGGCCGGGTGGCCCGCCGCCGTTCCTGGGGCTAGATCAGGGACAGGGCCTGCTCCAGGTCCGCCTTGATGTCGTCGATGTGCTCGATGCCCACGCTGATGCGCAGGGCGTTGGGCTCCACGCCGGCCGCGCGCTGCTCCTGCTCGTTGAGCTGCTGGTGGGTGGTGGCGGCGGGCTGGATGATGAGGGTCTTGGCGTCGCCCACGTTGGCCAGGTGGCTGATGAGCTTCAGGTTATCGACCACCTTGGTGGCGTCCTCCTTGCCGCCCTTCACGTTGAAGTTCAGGACTCCGCCGAAGCCGTTGCGCAGGTACTTCTTGGCGTTGGCGTGGCCGGGGTGGTCGGGCAGTCCAGCGTAGCTCACGCTCTCCACCTTGTCGTGGCCGTTGAGCCATTCGGCCAGGGCCTGGGCGTTTTCGCAGTGGCGGTCTACCCGCAGGCTCAGGGTTTCCAGTCCCTGCACGAACATCCAGGCGTTGAAGGGGGAGACCGCCGGACCGAAGTCGCGCAGCCCCTCTACCCGGGCGCGGATGGCGAAGGCGATGTTGCCGAAGGGGCCGTCCTTGCCGAAGACGTCATTAAAGACCATGCCGTGGTAGCCCGGGCTGGGGTCGGTGAACTGGGGGTACTTGCCGTTGCCGAAATCGAACTTGCCGCTGTCGACGATCACGCCGCCGATGCTGGTGCCGTGGCCGCCGATCCACTTGGTGGCCGACTGCACCACGATGTGGGCACCGTGCTCAATGGGGCGGCAGAGGTAGCCGGCCGCGCCGAAGGTATTGTCGACCACCAAGGGCAGGTCGTGCTCCTCGGCCAGGGCGCTCAGTCCGGAAAAGTCGGGCACCAGGAAGCTGGGGTTGGGCAGTGTCTCGGTGTAGATCGCCTTGGTCTTGTCGTCGATCAGTTTCGCGAAATCGGCCGGGTCGGTGCTCTCGGCGAAGCGCACCTCGATGCCGATGCGCTGGAAGGCCACCTTGAACTGGTTGTAGGTGCCGCCGTAGAGCAGGGCGCTGCTGACGATGTTGTCGCCGGCCGAGGCCAGGTTGTTGATGGCCAGGAACTGCGCGCTCTGACCCGATGCCGTCGCCAGGGCCATCACGCCACCCTCGAGCGCCGCGATGCGCTTCTCGAAGACGTCCGTGGTCGGGTTCATGATGCGGGTGTAGATGTTGCCGAACTCCTGCAGGCCGAAGAGTTTGGCGCCGTGCTCGCTGTCGCGGAAGGTGAAGCTGGATGTCTGGTACAGCGGCAGGGCACGGCTGCGGCTGGTTTCGTCGACCTCCTGGCCGGCGTGAAGTTGCAAAGTCTCAAAGCGCATAAAAAACGGGATTGAATAGATTAGCGATGGGTGGAAAAGCTTCGGCTTTGGTAGGGTAGGATCTTATGGTTTCGGCGGCGCGGGCGCGGGTGCCGGGGAATCAATACCGAGCCAGGTCTGCTGGAGCTCCGAGAAGAGCCACGTCACGTCGCGGTCGCTGATGCGCCAGTTGACGAAGGCGGCCCGCAGGCCGGCCCGGCCGTCGAGGGTCACGGGCGACAGGAAGTAGCGGCCGTTGTCGTTGAGCCGCTGCAGCAATTGATTGACGCGCGTCGGATCCCCGCCGCGGGGGGCGAAGGCCACGACGTTGAGGCGTACCGGGGCCAGCAGCTCGAATTCGGCGGATTCGGTCAGCTTCCGGCCCAGGGCGTGGGCGGCCGCCACGCAGCGGCTCACGATGTCGCGGTAGCCCGCCTTCCCGTAGGCCTTCAGGGTGAACCACACCGGCAGGGCCCGCAGGCGGCGGCTGTTTTCCGGCCCCAGGTTGAGGTAGTTGTAGTCGGCCGACTGTACCCCGAGGTAGGCGGCGCCGCCGCCGTTGTGGAAGGTAGCGGTCTGCAGGGCCTCGTGGGTCTTGCGGATGAACCAGGTACCGCTGTCGTAGGGTACGTTCAGCCACTTGTGGTTGTCGACGGTGATGCTGTCCGCGGCCTCCCAGCCCCTCAGCCGTCCGCCGGGGTACTGTCCGGCCGGTACGGGGTCGGCACTCTCCGGCAACAGGGCGGCAAAGCCTCCGAAAGCGGCGTCGATGTGCAGCCAGAAGGGATGGCGGTCGCGCAGTTCGGCGATGGCGCGGAAGTCGTCGAAGTCGGCGGTATTGACGGTGCCCCCGCTGGCCACTACGATGGATGGCTCGTCGGGGTGCAGGGCCAGTTGGCGGGCCAGGTCTTCCACGTTCATGGCTTCCCGGTCGGGCAGGGTAGCGACGGGTACGAGGGCCTCCGTCCCCAGTCCGAGCATACTCAGCGCCTTGCGCACCGACGAGTGGGGGGTAGCGGCGTACACCCGTACGGGGCGGCGGAGGCCCTGGCTGGCCACGTCCTCTCCGTGTTGGTCACCCAACCACTGCCGGGCGGTGGCCAGACAGGTGAAGTTGCTCATGGTCGCTCCGCTGACGAATCCGCCGTGGAAGTCTACCGGCAGTCCCAGCAGCTCCCGCAGCATGCCTACGGTTTCGTACTCGATGCGGCCGGATGTGTCGCCGAACCACCGCAGCCCCTGGGGATTCTGGTCGTAGACGCTCGCCAGCCAGTCGCCCGCCAGGGCGGCCGGGGTGACGCCGCCGGTGACGTAACCGAGGTAGCGGGGGGAAGCGGAGGCCACGATGACGTCGTCGAAGCGGCGCACGCAGTGGCGCAGGGTAGCCAGGGCCCCCCGACCTTCCCCGAAGGCGGCGTCGTAGGGCAGCTTGGTGCCCCGGATGAAGCCGCCCCGGAAGTGGGTGGGCGGCAGCTGCTCGGCAAAGGGGACGCGGGCGCCGGCGCGGCGCTGGGGCAGGGTGGCGAGAAAGTGGGAGGCTTCTTCCAGGACGGCGGACAGGATGTCCGGCAGGGCGTCGTGGTCTTGGTGAAGGGGCAGGTCCCGGCGGGACGCGGCGGTGGAAGTTGGCATGGTGCAATGGTTTTATAGTCTCCCGCACAGCGGGACAGGCTTTGGCACCTTTTTTCCCGAGCCATCGGGAAAGTGGTTGCCAGGGTTTCACAGAGCCTGATCTCTCCACCCTTCGTTATAAAATGATCCCCGCACGGCTGCGGGAACAGACGGGCAAAGATATAGCCCCACCCCCAATGATGCAACCGGGCACCCGGGGCTCACTGCGGATCGGGCATTCGGACCGGCCCCCGGCACCCGCTCCGCCATAATAATGCCCCGAATGGCCCACAGCAGGAAGCGTATCTTTATTGGCCAATGCCCCGCGATCGGCGGCCAAATGCCCGCGATCCACGCCACCAAATCCTATGAAGCAGCTTCCCTACACCTTCCTTGTCCTCAGCCTGTTAATGGCGGCCACCGGCCTGCCCGCCCAGGAGGAGGAGCCCCTCAACTTCGAATACGGCAGCACCCTCTACCGCAACAGCCGTCCCTTCGATCCGCCGGGTACCGAAGTGCTGCAGGAACGGCTGAAGCCCTTCTACCACGGCGTGGCCTCGGGCGACCCCCTGGCGGACCGCGTCATCATCTGGACCCGTGTGACCCCCGATACCCACGACGAGCGGCCGATCGCCGTCGACTGGGTAGTGGCCACCGACGCGGAACTGAAGCGGGTGGTACGCTCCGGTACCTTCACCACCTCCGCCCAGCGCGATTACACGGTGAAGGTGGACGTGACCGGCCTCTCCGCCGGCACCACCTACTACTACGGCTTCACGGCCCTGGGGGCCCATTCGCTTACCGGCCGCACGAAGACGACGCCAACTGCCGCCACCGTGGACCAATTGAAGTTCGGAGTGGTGAGCTGCAGCAACTACCAGGCCGGCTACTTCAACGCCTACGGTCACCTGGCCGCGCGCAATGACCTGGACGCCGTCCTCCACCTGGGCGACTACATCTACGAGACGGCCAGCCCCGGAGTGGCCGTGGACTCCATCATCAACGAGCGGCCTATGGATCCCGCCATTGAGGTGGTCAGCCTCTTTGAATACCGCGCCCGCTACAGCACCTACCGGTTGGATACCCAGCTGATGCACGTCCACCAGCAACACCCCCTGATCGCCGTCTGGGACGACCACGAGTACGCCAACAACAGCTACAAGGACGGCGCCGCCGGTCACCAGCCGAACCGCGAGGGCGACTGGCAGGCCCGTAAGGCCGCCGCCAAGCAGGCCTACTTCGAATGGCTGCCCATCCGCGACCCCCAGGGCGGCAGCATCTACCGCCGACTGAGCTACGGCAACCTGGTCGACCTGATCATGCTCGACACCCGCATCGAGGCCCGAGAACAGCAGATCGAGAACGTGCTGAACCCCGCCCTGCAGTCGCCCAACCGCACCCTGCTGGGCGCCCCCCAGAAAGCCTGGCTGAAGGAGCAGCTGCGGCAGTCGACCGCCCGTTGGAAGCTCATCGGCCAGCAAGTGATGTTCTCCCCCTTCAACATCGGCTGGGCCGGGGTCGCCATCGACCGCACCTACACCCAGACGGAGAGCATGTTCCTGGATACCTGGGCCGGCTACCCGGCCGAGCGGACGGAGGTGATCGACTTCCTCCAGACGGAGGGCATCGACGACGTGGTGATCCTCACCGGCAGCTTCCACTCCAGCGTGGCCTACGAGGTGACCAAGCAACCGGTGTCCGTGTCGTTCATCAGCCTGCCCGGCTACGACAGCATTCCCCGATACCGGCCGAACGCGAGCTATGACCCCGCCACCGCCGCGGGGGCCGTGGCCGTGGAGTTCCTGACCCCGAGCATCACTTCGGCCAACTTCGACGAAACGGTAGGTGCCGCCCCCGCGGCCCAGCTGTCGGCCCAGATCAACAAGCCGCTCGAGCCCCTGCCCGGCGTCAGCCTCGGCAACCCGAACCCCCACATGAAGTACGTGGACCTGCTCAGCCACGGCTACTTCCTCCTCGACGTGACCCCCCAGCGGGTGCAAGCCGACTACTTCTACAGCAACATCCTGGAGGCGGGTGCCCCGGAGCGCTTTGATGCCGGACTGACGAGCCAGCACGGCACCCACCAGCTCGGGCGGGCCACCGCCGCCGCCCCCCCGAAGCGGGTGCAGGACCGCCCGGCCCCCGCCGACCCGCCGCGGATGTCGACCTCTCTGCCTTCCTCCGTAGCGGGACTGCGGCTGCTGTCGGTATACCCTAATCCGGCCACCGACCGCCTCTTTATCCAGTACGGGTTGCAGCGGGCCGGGGAGATCCGGCTGCGGTTGCTTGACGTGACCGGCCGCCCGGTGGGTCCGGTCCGCTCCGACCGGCAATCCGCCGGCCTCTACACCTACGAGGTAGCGGTGGGCGCCCTGCCGGCGGGAACCTACTTTCTCGAAATAACCACCGCCGGTGGTCGGCTGGTGCAGGCTTTTGTGCGGTAATTCGGGGAGAGGGGAAATGTATGCCAAGTTTCATTACTTTGGCATCACATTTCGATCATCGAACTTTTGAAGCGTAGGGCGTTGCTTTTTGTTTTGCCCCCTGCGGCCATCTAGATCGCTTGTCATCGAAGACGGAACCCTTCTTTCTTCAACTACAAGTTAATCTCCTCACTTTTATGGTTTCAACGATACTTACGGCCGTACCCGCATTGGGTATCCTGGCCCTCATTTTCATGGCCATCCGGTACAGCTGGGTGGGCAAGCAAGACCCCGGCAACGAGCGCATGGTGCGCATCGGGCAGAACATTGCCGACGGGGCCATGGCCTTCCTGCGGGCCGAATACCGGGTGCTGGCCATCTTCGTGGTGGTCGTAGCCGCCATCCTCATGTTCACCGCCGACGCCGCCACCTCCAGCTACATGATCGGGGTGAGCTTCATCCTGGGGGCCATCTGTTCGGCCCTGGCCGGCTTCATCGGGATGCGGGTAGCCACCAAGGCCAACGTCCGCACCACCAACGCCGCCCGGGAGAGCCTGAGCAAGGCCCTCGGCGTCGCCTTCGCCGGCGGATCCGTGATGGGTCTGGGCGTGGTTGGCCTGGGACTGCTCGGTCTCGGCGCCCTCTTCCTGCTGTTCCAGGGCATGTTCGTACCGGAGGGAACGACGGCCGGTTCGGCCGAGGCGCAGTTCGCCATCGTGCGGGTCATCACCGTACTGACCGGCTTCAGCTTCGGCGCCTCCTCGATTGCCCTCTTCGCCCGCGTGGGCGGCGGCATCTACACCAAGGCCGCCGACGTGGGGGCCGACCTCGTGGGTAAGGTGGAAGCCGGCATCCCGGAGGACCACCCCCTCAACCCCGCCACCATCGCCGACAACGTGGGCGACAACGTGGGCGACGTGGCCGGTATGGGCGCCGACCTCTTTGAATCCTACGTAGGCTCCATCATCGGTACCATGGTGATCGGGGCGGCCTTCATCGTGCTGCCCGAATTCGCCGGCAGTGAGATCGGCGGCCTCAACGCCGTACTGCTGCCCCTGGTGGTGGCCGGCATCGGTATCGTAGCCTCGATCATAGGCACCTTCTTCGTCCGCGTTAGCGAGGGCGGAGACCCCCAGAAGGCCCTGAACGCCGGCGAACTCATCGCCGCGGCCATCATGCTGGTGTTGACCTACTTCGCCGTGACCATCATGCTGCCGGATGCGTGGACCCTCAGTATGGACGGACTGGGCAAGCAGCTCGTCGACGCCAAGGGTAACCCGGTCATCTTCGAATACACCTCGATGGGCGTCTTCATCGCCATCATCCTGGGCCTGCTTGCGGGACTGGGCATCGGCTACATCACCGAATACTACACGGGTACGGGCACCAAGCCGGTGCAGGGCATCGTGGACCAGTCGCTCACCGGATCGGCCACCAACATCATCGCCGGCCTGGCGGTGGGTATGCGGTCTACCGCCCTGCCTATCCTCGTGCTGGCCACCGCCATCATCGGTGCCTACTACTTCGCCGGCCTGTACGGTATCGCCATCGCGGCCGTGGGTATGCTGTCGAATACGGGCATCCAGCTGGCGGTTGACGCTTACGGCCCCATCTCCGACAACGCCGGCGGCATCGCTGAAATGGCCAACCTGCCGAAGGAAGTGCGCGAACGCACCGACAAGCTCGACGCCGTGGGCAACACCACGGCCGCCATCGGCAAGGGCTTCGCCATCGGCTCCGCCGCCCTGACCGCCCTGGCCCTCTTTGCCGCCTTCATGCAGACGGCCGGCATCACGACCATCGACATCTCCAACCCCTACGTCATGGCCGGCCTCTTCTTGGGGGCCATGCTGCCCTTCCTCTTCAGCGCCTTCTCCATGGAGGCCGTGGGCCGGGCCGCCAACGACATGATCCAGGAGGTGCGCCGGCAGTTCCACGAAATCCCCGAACTGAAGGCTGCCCTCGAAGTGATGAAGCGCGCCGGCCACGACGAGACGAAGTGGACCCCCGCCGACAAGGCCACCTTCGACGCCGCCGACGGAAAGGCCGACTACGCCAAGTGCGTGGAGATCTCCACCGAAGCCTCCATCCGCGAGATGGTCATGCCCGGCCTGATCGCCGTACTGGCCCCCGTAGTGGTGGGCTTCGCCCCCCGCCTCTTCGGTGCCGACGTAGGCGCTGAAATGCTGGGTGGCCTCCTGGCCGGGGTAACCTCCGCCGGCGTCATGATGGCCATCTTCCAGTCCAACGCCGGTGGCGCCTGGGACAACGCCAAGAAGATGTTCGAAGAAGGCGCCTCCGTACAGGGCACCCTCTACTACAAGGGCTCCGACCCCCACAAGGCCGCCGTAGTGGGCGATACCGTCGGTGACCCCTTCAAGGATACCTCCGGCCCCTCGCTGAACATCCTGCTCAAGCTGATGAGCGTGGTGGCCCTGGTGATCGCTCCGCTGCTGTAGTAGC
This sequence comes from Neolewinella marina, assembly GCF_002631205.1. Lineage (GTDB taxonomy): Bacteria > Bacteroidota > Bacteroidia > Chitinophagales > Saprospiraceae > Neolewinella > Neolewinella marina. Next base: position 34,379 of record NZ_PDLO01000010.1, on the reverse strand, counting down.
TACTTTCGCTGAACGGTTTACTTAGCCCTCTGACAATTGGATTGTTGGGGGGCTTTTTTTTTGCTGGTTGCTGGGTGTTGGTTTCTAGTTGGCTGGTTTCTGGTTGCTGGTTGGTTGCACGACGAATCCTCCTTGCTAGCGGGAGGCTCGTTTGGCTACTGGTTTCTGGTTGCTGGTTGCCGCCCGACGAATCCTTCGCGCGGGCGCGATGTTCGTCTGGCGACTGGTGGGAGGTTTTTTGGTTGCTGGTTGCTGGTTGGCTGGTTTCTGGTTGGTTGCACGAGGAATCCTCCTTGCTAGCGTGGGGTTCGTCTGGTTACAGGTTTCTGGTTGCTGGTTGTCGCCCGACGAATCCTTCGCGCGGGCGCGATGTTCGTCTGGCGACTGGTGGGAGGGTTTTTGGGTTGCTGGTTGCTGGTTGGCTGGTTGCTGGTTGGTTGTACGAGGAATCCTCCTTGCTAGCGTGGGGTTCGTCAGGTTGCTGGTTGGCTGGTTGCTGGGATGGCTGGTTGCGATTTATGCGCCGGTATTACCTTAGCCCCATGTCCAATTTCCCTAAACTCGGCATTCTCGGCGGCGGCCAGCTCGGTAAGATGCTTTGTCAGGCGGCCAGCAGCTGGCACCTGCCCGTGTACGTCCTCGACCGCGACGAGAGCTTCCCCGCCGCGCCCTACGCCACCGTGTTTCAGCGGGGCGACTTCCGCGATTACGACGACGTGATGGCCTTTGCCCGGGGGCTGGACGTGGTCACCATCGAGATCGAGCACATCGACACCCGCGCCCTCCACGAACTGGAGCAGGCCGGCGTGAAGGTGTACCCCCAGCCCGACAAGATCGACCTGATCAAGGACAAGGGACTGCAGAAGCAGTTCTACGCCGACCACGGGATCGCCACCACCGACTTCCGGCTCTTTGCCGACAAGGAGGAGGTGATCCAGGCCGTCAAGGAAGGAGATCTGCACCCGCCCTTCGTACAGAAGACCCGCACCGGGGGATACGACGGGCAGGGCGTATCGGTGATCCGCTACCGCGAGGAGGTACCCGCCAACCTCCTGGAGGGCCCTTGCCTGGTGGAGACCATGGCCGACATCGACAAGGAGCTCGCCGTGATCGTGGCCCGCTCCGCGAACGGGGAAGTGAAGGTGTTCAACACCGTGGAGATGGAGTTCCACCCCACCGCCAACCTGGTGGAGTTCCTGATCTGCCCGGCCGCACTGGACGGAGATACCGACGGCCGGGCCAGCAAACTGGCGGTCGAAGTGGTACAGAAGATGGAGATCGTGGGCCTGCTGGCCGTGGAGCTCTTCCTGACGAAGGACGGCGAGCTGCTCGTGAACGAGGTAGCCCCCCGCCCCCACAACAGCGGCCACCACACCATCGAGGCCTGCGCTACCAGTCAGTACGAACAGCACCTGCGCGCCATCCTCGGCTTGCCGTTGGGCGATCCCCGGCTCCTGCGCCCCGCCGCCCTGATCAACCTCCTGGGCGCGGAAGGCCACACCGGACCCACCCGCTACCAGGGCTGGATGGACGTACTGGCCATCCCCGAGGTGTACCCCCACCTGTACGGCAAGGCCGATACCCGCCCCTTCCGCAAGATGGGCCACCTCACCGCCCTGGGCGATACTGTAGCCGAAGCCCGGGAACGGGCGGGACGGGCCAAAAGTCTGCTGCAGATCGTCGCGGCTGAATAGCAACTGGTCTGCGGTTTGGGGGAGGCCTCGAACTACGCCGGGAACTCTTCCGGCACTTCCAGTTCCGAAGGATTCATTTTACTGACCTTCAAACCGGCCTTTTCATTCGATTTCCCGGAGACAGGATTCCAGGGTAGCCTGGTATTGCAGGATCTCGTCCAGGCTTGGTGAATCGCATTTGCCGCATCGCCTGCCGATGCTCGCCGGGCTGGATTGAGCAGGCCGTGCGGGTCCTTCAGCAAGGCCGTTTTGAAAAAGATGAGGGCGCAGTAATTCTTCAAGCCGGCAATTACCACCGCGTTTCCCCACCCACAAGATGCCGTATGCAGCGGTGAACCCAAATGGTGGAAAATAAATAATCCAGGATGTGAGGGAGGTTATTGACTGGTGTAGTTTAAACACCTAATTTTAAAGTGGTATTCCATAGGGATTGAACCTCATCCTGGACATTTGGGATTAGGTGGTAGACGCGTACTACTGCCCCGTTAGATTCCTGTAATTAATATTTTGATCCAGGATCCCTTTCCGCCGCCCCCGCCTTAGTCTCAATTTCAGGCATGCACTGTCTATCCGAGCCTTCACGCCGGGAAATTTTCTTCACGAAGCATTGATCCTGTAGTACACCCGCTGCCGTCCGCTGCAAGCCGGAGGATAAGCCAGCGTGCGTCGAGTCGAGACTACAGCCGATCGCACATCATCAACCTGGGCCGCCCCCGGTGGGACCGTTTACTGTAACGGTACCCCGACCGTTCTGGTCAAACCCACGCCTCTGCTCTACGGCCTCCGTAGGCTTGCTGCTCCTGTTGGTGGACCGTTGCAGGAATTGAATTGACCGAAAGCATCACCATAATCATTCATTATGAATAGAAGAACACTAGTCTCTTGTCTGGCACTTACGGCGGGATCCCTGGTCACCGGGGGGCTTGCCGCAATGAACCGGGGTGCCGGTACGCAAGAAGCGGATTTACTCAAAGCGTTTCGTGCCCAACTGCTGGAGTACCCGGCTATGACGCCGGATATCCTGGACCGGCTGGCGCATCCGGTGCAGGTACTGAATCGCCGACCAGGGGGTCTCACTTTCCTCAATGCGGACGGAAAAACAATTGCTCTGTCACTACATGAGGGACGGTTGCGCGCGGCTACCTACTGAGCTTACTTCACTTCCTTAAACCATTATTTCATGGAACCCTTTATTGGCCAGGTACAGATCTTCGGCTTCAACTTCGCGCCCCGCAACTGGGCCAGCTGCGATGGACAGTTATTGCCCATTAATATTTACACAACAGTTTTCGCGCTGCTGGGTACCACCTTTGGTGGCGACGGCAGAACCACCTTTGGCCTGCCCGACCTGCGGGGCCGGTCCGCTGTGCATTACGGCTCGGGCCCCGGACTCAGCCCGGTCAGTTGGGGGGAAAAATCGGGTCGGGAGTCGGTAACCCTGATCACCCCCAATTTACCCAGCCACAACCACGATGGCACACTTAAACTGGGTGCCGGACCGGGACTGCTGGCCACTGGTGACGGAGCTTACCTGGCGGCTAACTCCGCCGGTGAAACCATTTTTACTTCAGTAGCCCCCGCTGCCGGCCAGCTGGCGGCTAACCAATTGGCTGTTAGCAACACCGGGTCGAATCAGTCCTTCGACATCCGCAACCCGTACCTCGGCATCCTCCACGCGATCGCGCTGGTAGGCATTTTCCCCTCTCGCACTTAACTCCCCGGCATGAATTTCATCATCAAAACCACGTCTTCGGAACTGCAGCGCGCCCGCCGCTGGTGGCGGGAGCTGGAACTGCAATGGAAGATGGCCTACAACGAGGTGGTGTTTGAGTCAGGGCCCACCGCGGAGCCTCCCCACGACGATCAGCTGATGCTTTTGTTGCTGAACATCGATACCCTCCGGTTCGCCGGGCCGCTGGCGATGCACCCCAACGTCACCACACCGCTGACCAATCTTTCCGGACTGATACCCCTGTATCACCTGCGTTTCCTTTCGGTATCCGATATGGCCCTGAGCGGTGTGACGGAGCTCGTCCGCCACACCGAACTGCGCCACTTGTTTCTGCATAATAACCGGATCACCTCCCTGAAGGGTATCGAGGGAGCTACCCACCTGGAATCGCTGTTCGTGCAGCATAACCGACTGACTTCCCTGGCACCCGTAGCCGGCCTGACCCGGTTGCACACCCTCTATGCTACCCATAACCACCTGACAAGTCTCGCCGGACTGACGGAAGGTCACGCGGACCGCCTGCGACATTTCCACATACTACCCAACGACCATCTGCCTCACCGGGAAATTATTCGGTTGCAGAACGGTGCGGGCATCCTCTGCCGAACGGGCTGATCGACCAACGCTCTGCTGGTTTACCGACCTTATTTCACTCACTTCACCCTTTTTCAACATGGAACCATTTCTCGGACAGGTGCAGGTATTCGGATTCAACTTTCCGCCCCGCGGGTGGGCCCTCTGCGAAGGGCAAATTTTACCCATTAGCCAAAATCAGTCATTGTATTCCTTGCTGGGTACGCAATTCGGCGGCAATGGAACGACCACCTTCGCCCTTCCGGACCTGCGCGGCAGACTGGCGGTGCACAATGGGCAGGGACCAGGGCTCGCCAGTATACAAATAGGAGGACGCGGCGGACGCAGCGATGTATTGCTCACGGTGAACAATCTGCCCGCGCATAATCACCAGGGAACCCTTCGTATGGGGGCGGGTCCCGGTCTGGAGGGAGCAGGTGAAAACAAACACCTGGCGGTCAACTCCGCCGGAGAAACCATATATACCAGCGTTCCCCCCGGCGCCGGACAGTCGGGAGCTGGAACGCTTTCTATTGCCAATACCGGCGCTAACGTACCCTTTGATATCAGGAACCCTTTGCTGGGCATTGGCTTCTCCATTGCCGTTATCGGCCTTTTTCCAAGCAGGAACTGATACCTGACCTGAACAGCTGATTCCTTTCCCATCGGCCAGTAAGCGCCCGCGGCAACCCACACCGATCTGAGTGAACAAACATAAAGTTTCAAGCCATGAAATGCTTTACTACCCTGGTCCTGCTGCTGATTTCCCTGGCTCTGTCCGCACAAGCGGGAACCATACGGGTAGTGGCACCCTGTTTCGGGCCCGATACCGTTAATTTCTCCTACGACGCTACGGTAGACGGCCGTAACCAGTATATCGACGACGATGGGGACCCGACGACCAATTCCAGCCTTCGTATTGCCTATAACCCGCTATTGATGCGCTGGGAGATCCGCGTCATCAATGATGCCCAGTTCGTCTTCTACGCAACGGGAACGAATTCCTTTGCCCCCGATCCCCCCAGCAGCCTCGCAGCCACTTACCATGGGACCAACCTCTGCCCGCCGCCGCTGGACACACCCGTTTCGGTTACCGGCACCGGCACACAGGATACGGCCGGACCGGACCCCTGCAGCGCCGCCGGCGGTGATGACGACAACGATGGCGTTTGCAATGAGGTGGATGCCTGTCCGGGTTTTGACGACAAGTTGGACCGTGACGGTGACGGGGTCCCCGACGGCTGTGACCCTACCTTTGACGGCGTCGCGGTGACCAGTGATTGTTTCGGAGGTATAACCCTGGATTTCGTTCAGACGGGTACTGATAATACCGGTCGAAATATTTATACCAATGCCCTTCAAGGCATCGAAATCGCCTTTAACGACGCCAGCAACCTGTGGGAAATACGCGTCGTGAGCGACCCGACGACCGTTTTTTACACCAACGATATAGCCACGCTGCCAAATCCACCCAACAGTGATATTTCCCCGTATACCCCCGTCGGCCTCTGCTCCCAACCAGCCACCGTCGAAGGCGGCGGCACCCAGAATTACAACTGCTCCATTACGTGCCCTGAGAATATTACCCTCTCTGCCGAGCTTAATCTGTGTGCAGCGGTGGTCACTTTTCCCGCCCCGACCTACAGCGACGCTTGTGAAATTGTCAACTTGACGCAGACAGAAGGCCTGGCCAGCGGGTCATCTTTCTCGGTGGGCACCACCACCAATACCTTTATGGCCGATTTTGGTAATGGGCCGGTCTTGTTCTGCAGCTTTACCGTTACGGTCCTGGATACGCAACCGCCGGCCGTAGCCTGTGCATCGGTGAACGGCAATCGGCACAACGATCCAGGATCGTGCACCTATACGGCCCAGGGAACGGAATTCGATCCGGCGGCAACCGACAACTGCACCGTCAGCAGCCTTACTAATGATTACAATAACGCGTCCACACTTGCCGGAGAAACCTTTCCGGTGGGTACTACCCAGGTAAACTGGACCGCCATCGACAGCGCCGGCAACCCGGCCGGATGCAGCATTGACATCGTTATCACCGACAACGAGAGCCCGGTGCTGGTATGTCAGAACGCGACTTTTGGCTTGGGATCCACGGGTAGTTTTGCTTTGGATCAGGCAACGATAGAACGCGACATTTTCGCCACGGCAACCGACAATTGCGGGCTTCAACCTTCGGTCGTTGTTATTGGACCGACACAGTTTACCTGCGACGATGTAGGCGACCATCAGGTTCAATTCATTAAGGGGGATATCAATGGTAATGCAGATACTTGCCTGGTCACCATCACCATTACCGACCCCTTTGGCGTATGCAATCAGCCGCCTACGGCCGTATGCCAACCCCTGATCGTCTCGGCCGATGGTGACTGCAGCGACTCCAGCACCCTGGCGGCCGACTTTGACGGCGGCTCCAGCGACCCGAATGGTGATGTACTCACCTTTGCGGTTGCTCCTGTCGGGCCGTATGGCCTGGGGACCACCGACGTGATCCTTACGGTAAGCGACGGACAACTCAGCAGCCAGTGCGTCACAACGATCACCGTGGTGGACGATACCGCCCCGGCCCTCTCCTGCCCACCCCCGCTCGCAGTACAGTGTGCTGAAGACGTTCCCCCGGCGGATAGCACCGCCCCAACCGCGACCGACAATTGTAGTTCCGCAATCGTGACATTCGTGGGGGATTCAGTGGTCGTTTCCGGATCCGCTACCACGATCTTCCGTACCTACCGCGCAACGGACGACGCCGGCAACCAAAATACCTGCCAGCAACTCATCACGGTTGCCGACACCCAGTCTCCCAGCTTTACCTTCTGTCCGGCAGACGTAACCGTGGCTTGTCGTGAAATGCTTCCCCCGGTCGACAGTCCTACAGCGATGGACAACTGCGATAATGCAGTAGAAATCATTTACCAGGGCGCAACCCGCGACGACAGCTGTGGCGACGGCTCCTACACCCTGACTCGGAGCTGGACGGCAACCGACGACAGCGGGAACAGCTCCACTTGCCAACAGATAATTACGGTGAGTACCGAGCTGTCCGATCCCTGCTTCACCCTGGCCCTGGAACTGACCTACGATCCCGCCAACAATACCACCCACTTTGACTGGACCCTATGCCGTAAACAGGTCACTTGCCAGGAACTGATCAGCGTAAACTTCTCGCTCCCCTGCAATCTTCCGGCTACGGGTGTCTCCGGTGCTTCTACCAATCAGCCACTGGCTACCAGTGGCGTCGTTGGCCAGCGCACTAAGTGCGCCACTTACGCCCTGGAGTTCAAAAACCTCAAGCGCGGGGGAAGCAATAACCCCCAGCCTAGCTGTACCAGCTTCAGTTACACCCTGGCGGGCGATCAACGCGAGTATTCCACAACCGTTATTCCCAAGGCGGGTTCCGAGCAGAACCTCGGCTTCACATCGGTGGGGGCGGCTTGCAGTTGCCTGGCTACGCCTTCGGTAACTCCCCAGGCGATCACCTCCGGACTCCCGACTCAACCAGGCATCACCCCGCTGTCGGCGGTCGAGCAGGTGCGCCTGCAGGCCTACCCGAACCCCACGCAAACGGATGTTACCATCGAGTTCGTCCTGAAGGAAAGTGGAAGTGCCACGCTGGAAGTGTACAACCTGGCCGGAATGCGGGTGGCCCGCCTATACGATGGGGTCACCACCGGCGGCGAACCCCAACGGCGAACCTTCAAACGCCAGGACTTACCGGCAGGTACCTACGTCTATCGCCTGCAAACGGCCTCGGGAAGGTACCAGGGAAAGGTAGTACTGCTACAGTAACCGGAGGGCTCCGCAGCGTACTAGCCAGCCGCCGCGGGGATCGCCCATGCGGATTAGCATCTCGTCACCGACCAAGCAGTTGCGCTATTCCAGGATATGGGCTTCTCGCTAGTTGAATCAATCAGCCGGAGACGGCAAACTGCCGGCAAAACAAAAGTATTCCTGCAAAGTACCCCCGCAACTTCCGGCGCGCCGGAGGCCGTCTTGTCGATCTACGGGGGGCGTAGGTGCAAGAAGGTTCACCTACGGGCCGGGAGCATTGGTTTTCTGCGGGGACCTACACCAGCCACCCCACCAGCGCGTACGTCAGCGCGAAGGCGATCGCCGGCGCTACGCACCACACCGTAAAGAACAGCTTCACCGTCCGGTTGGCGAAGGTTTCCTGCCAGCCCTTCTTGCTGATGCTCAGGGCGATGAAGGCCGCCCCGTTCAGCTGCACCAGGGAGGTGGGGATGCCCTGCTGCACCGAGGCGTAGAGCAGGAGGGTGGCCACGATGAGGGCAATGACGGTGGCCGTGAAGGGGCTCACCTGGACGATCTCCTTGCCGGTGGTCTCCGTCACCTGGTGGCCCAGCAGCGAACTGCCGATGGCGAAGCAGGGGGCCACGATGAGGACCGAAAGGATGATGATGGGCAGGAAGTTGCCGGCGGCCTGGTGCCCCAGCTCGTTGGCGGTGAGGGAGGCGATGGGCGCCGCGGCATTGGCTACGTTGTTGGCGCCGATGGAGAAGGCCACGTAGAGGGAGCTGAAGATGAGCAGGGCCTTCAGGAAGGGGTGGTGCCGCAGGTGGGCGTAGTCGGTGTTGAAGATCGTCCGCCGCAGCAGGGGGAGGATGAACAGCGAAAAGAAGAGCATGATCACGAAGGCCACGATGGGCAGGATGACCCAGGTAGGGATGATCTCGTAGAACAGCTTCCGCGTATTGAGCCCCTCCAGGGCCGTGGCCGCCCCGGCGATGGCGAGTACCGTCGACTGGCTGGTCGACTGGGGTACGCCGATCAGGTTGGAGACCAGCAGGGTGATGCCGATGGAGAACAGGATGATGGAGGTGTTGAAGGGCGTAAAGAAGCTCTGGTCCAGCAGCCCCTTGCCCAGGGTCAGCGATACCTCCTGCCCCGCCAGCAGGGCCCCGGCCAGCACCATCACCCCGAAAAGCCCCGGGATGAGCGACCGCCGGATCACGTTGGCCCCGTAGGCCGCCGAAAAGGCCGGCGCCGTGCCGCTGCCCCCCATATTCACGGCGAGGAACATGGCCAGCAGGAAGGGAATCGTCAGGGAGTTGAATAACTCGGACATAAGCTAGGCGTTAGTCGCGCCGCGGCGCCGGCAACTGGTGGTGAAGGGTGAAACGGACGATGTGGCGGTCGTAAAATTCATGGCCACTGCTCCGTTGCTGGAACCAGCGGAGGTAGCCCAGCTCGGCGCCCACCTGCTTGGTAAACTGGTACTGCAGGCTACCGCCGTAGCGGTTCTGGTCGAAGGTGTTGAGTACCACCTGTCGGCCGGCGTTCACCATGATTTCGTCGAAGGCGCGCAGCTGCCAGTCGGGGTGGGGGCGGTAGCGGAGCTCCAGGCGGTAGCGGAAGCGGTAGTTGGCGAAGGACAGTCCGCCATCACCGCCGCCGAAGTACCGCAGCTCGGCCCAGTAGCGGTGGTGGAGGGCCAGCTTCTCGCTCAGGGTTTGCAATCCGGCCAGCTCCAGCATGGGACGGATTTCGGTGCGGGTCTGGGTGATCACGGCGTGGGGATCGTGGGGCAGCGACTGCCGGAAAACGGTGAGGCCGAGACCGGCGTTCCAGTCCCGGCCCAGGCGGCGCTCGACTACACTACGGGAGACCAGCTGGTGCTGCCGCCACGGGAACCAGTAGGCGCGTTCCTCCAGCTCCTGTCGCAGGGCATACGGCCCCTGGAGCGGGAGGCGGAGGTGGTACCTCACCCACCCGAGTTGCTGGGTGTCGACGGTTTTCTGGGCGCTGGCTGCGGAGGTGAGCAGCACTAGCAGCAACAGCAGCGCGGGCCGGGGTAGGGGCATAGGTGGGGTCGTAGTAGTAGGGGGGCGCCGGGGCGCGGGTGCCGGAGAAAGCCCTAGAGGCCGTGCTGGAGATAGTACACCACCGCACCGGCGAAGTAGCCCACCAGGGCCAGCCAGGTGATGCGCTTCAGGTACCAGATGAAGTCGATCTTCAGCAGGCCCATGATGGCCACGCCGGCGGCCGAACCGATGATGAGGCTGCTGCCGCCGGTGCCGGCGCAGTAGGCCAGGAAGGTCCAGAAATTGGAGTCCTGGGGGTAGTCGGCCAGGGAGTACATGCCCATGGCACCGGCCACCAGGGGCACGTTGTCGACGATGGCGGACACCAGGCCGATGATGAGGTTGATCACGTAGATGTTGCCGAAGGTGTCGTTCAGGATCACTGCCATCTGGCTCAGGTGGCCGGCGGTCTGCAGGCTGGCCACGGCCAGCAGGATGCCCAGGAAGAACAGGATGCTGGGGGTGTCCACCCGCCGGATCACCCCGGCCACTGACAGGGAGTGGCGCTCGTCCTCGGGCTTGCGCTTGTGGAGGAGCTCGGTGACCACCCACAGCACGCCCAGGCTGAGCAGCATGCCCATGAAGGGGGGCAGGTGGGTCACGGTCTTGAAGACGGGCACGAAGAGGAGGGCGATGATGCCCAGCCAGAGCACCAGCGAAGCCTCGCCGGGGCTGACGGCCACCGGCTGGTGGTGGAGGCCGCCGCCGCCATTGTCGAGGTCGAACCGGCTGGGGGGCGATACGCTGCCCCGCTTGGTGAAGGAGAGGACGGCCAGGGGCGCCAGCAGACAGGCGATGCTCGGCAGGAGCAGTCCGGCTACGATGCTGGGCGCGGTGACCTGCCCGCCGATCCAGAGCATGATGGTGGTGACGTCGCCGATGGGCGACCAGGCACCGCCGGCGTTGGCCGCGATGACCACCATGCCGCCGAAGAACCAGAGGTCCTCCTTGTCGCGGATCAGCTTCTTGAGCAGGGTGGCCATGACGATGGTGGTGGTGAGGTTGTCCAGCACCGCGGAGAGAAAGAAGGTGACGAAGCCCAGGATCCAGAGCAGCTTCACCCGGTCGGTGGTGCGGATGCGCTCCGTAATCACCTGGAAGCCGCCGTGGGTGTCGATCAACTCCACGATCGTCATCGCGCCGAGGAGGAAGAAGAGGATCTCGGCGATCTCGCCCACGTGGAGCAGGATGGTCTCCTCGAGGAGACCGGGCGCTAAACCGCCGGGAAAGAGGGCTTCCTGCCCCATGACCAGCACCGTCCAGCAAAGGACCCCCGTGAGCAGGGCCGACGCCGTCTTGTCAATCTTGAGGGGGTGTTCCAGGGCGATGCAGAAGTAGCCCACCACGAAGGTGAGCAGCAGGAGGGTATACATCTATTGAGCGGCGTTTTTCCCTTGTACGGGGCGGTAATGTAGCGCGGTTTCAGCTTCCGTCTGACGGCTTTTTTCGGGAAGGGTCACACGGACAATTGCAGAAATTTCGGGGAGGAAAAATCGATGGTAGGGGATTGATCCACCGACCACGGATCCCGCGCTCCGCCGCCAACAGGGGGGGCGCCTTAACTCCAGTGGGTACTATGCCTGCCACCTTGTACTACAAGCAAAAAGGGCCTCCCGTACGGAAGGCCCTTGCTGATCTATCGTAGCTTATGCTGACTAATAATCCGCCTCCAAAACGATGCGGTAGCTGGCCTTTCCCGCCCGCAGGTGGTCCATGGCCTCGTTCACCTTGCTCATGGGGAAGTGCTCCACCTGGGGGGCCACCTGGTGGTGGGCGGCGAACTGCATCATCTTGTCCATCTGGCTCCGGTTGCCGGTGGGCGAACTGGAGATGGACCGCTTGCTCAGCATGAGCGACATGACGTGCACCGGGATGGGCTCGAGTACGGCCCCTACGATGTGCAGCTTGCCCCCGGGCTTCAGCATGGCGATGATGGCGTCCCAGTCGAGGGAGGCGTTAGCGGAAATGACGATGAAGTCGAACTTGCCCGCCAGGGCCCCCATTTCCTCGGAGTCGACGCTGGAAGCGATGTGGGTAGCGCCGAACGCGCGGGCCTCGTCGTGCTTCGAGGGGGAGGAGGTGAAAGCCGTGGTTTCACAGCCCCAGGCCTTGAGGAATTTCAGGGCCATATGCCCCAGGCCTCCGATGCCGAAGACGCCCACCTTGTCGGTGGGTGAAATGGCGTTGTCCAGCAGGGGAGCGAAGACGGTGATGCCTCCGCAGAGCAGGGGGCCGGCCGAGTCGGGGGACACGCCCTCGGGAATGGGTACCGCCCACACCCAATGGGTGCGGATCGACTGGGCGAAGGCACCGTGGTGGCCGACGATGGTGGGCTGTACCGAAGTACACATCTGCTGGTCGCCCTGCAGGCAGTACTCGCAGTGGAGACAGCTCTTCACCGTCCAGCCCACGCCTACGCGCTGGCCGACCTTCAGTCCTTTCTCCTTGGCGATATCTCCCAGGGCGACCACCTTGCCGATGGCTTCGTGACCGGGAACGAAGGGGTAGGTGGTGATGCCCCACTCGTTGTCGAGCATGGAGAGGTCGGAGTGACAGACGCCACAGTATTCAATCTCAACCTCTACATCTTCCAGGCCCAGGGGGCCGGCGTTGTATTCGAAGGGTTCCAGTTTTCCTTGGGGCTCCCTGGCGGCCCAGGCTTTTACTTTTGACATAAGCTGGTTTACTGGGTAACGGGGGTAGGCGGTAGATGTTCCAACAATGAAGGTAGCGCCCGGCCGGCCGCCTACTTCTTGGCCGCCTCCGCCAGCTGGCGGGTGTCGACGTACTGCTGGAAGGCCGTCACCTTGCCATCGCGAAGCGTCCACAGGTGGGCGGCCTGGGCGTCGATCAGTTTGCCGCTTCCCTTGCGGCGGGCGTCGTAGCGCAGGGTGGCCAGTACGCGGTTGTGGGCCATGGGGTGAAGCTCGATGTCCTTCACCCGGAAGTAATCGTGCTCGGCGCCGAGGCGGGCGAACACCCCGTTGAGGACGGCATCGGGGCCTACGTAGGGGTTGCCGTCGGCTAGGGCGTTGCCTTCGGCTTCCTGCCAGACCACCTGGGCGTCCAGGGCGGACAGCACGGTGGGGATATCGCCGGCCGCGAAGGCGTCGTAGACGGACTGTACTAAGGCTACGTTGCCGGTTTCCAGTTTATCCAGGGCGGCCAGGGCCCGTTCCGGGGCGGCCTCCATGCCCCGGGCCGCTGCCTGCATATACAGTCGCGCGGATTGCAGGTAGTCGCCCCGGTTGGCGTAGTACTCTCCCATACTGTCGAAGGCGTTCGACTCTTCGGGGGCCAGCTTGATGTAACGGTCGAAGTGCTCCTTTGCCTTGTCCATGCGGCCTTCCCCCATGTGGAGGTAGCCGAGGGTATTGTGGACCGGTCCGAAACCGGGGTCCAGGTCCAGGAGGCGGTGGGCGTAGTCGAGGGCCGCCACGGGGTCCTTGTCGGTGTAGAGGGCGTGGAGGTAGGCCCATTCGTAGGCTTCGGGCGTGTTGGGGTAGGCCTTTACCAATGCCTTCATCGCCGCGGTCGGGCGGGCGGTGGAATCCCGCTGCATTTCCTGCAGGTAGCCCCGCATAATCCGTTCGGATTCGGTGAAGCCGGAGGGGTCGATCGCCAGGGCGCGCTGCAGCAGCTTCGGCTTTTTCTCGTCCGGGGCCAGTACCTGGATGGCGTAGGCGTAGGCCATGAAGAAGTCGGGATCGGCCTCCAGGGCGCGGTCGATCTCCCGCTGGGCGGCGGTAAAGTGGACGTTCGACCCCAGTTCACTGGCGGCGTAGTAGGCGGTACGGGCCTCGTCGGAAAGGGTGGAGACCGGCAGGTAAAACTCCTGGGAACGGAGCATACCGCCGGTCAACACCAATAGTAAAAAAAGGAGTGGGTATGTCTGGTAGCGCATGGGAATGTTCTTGTGTCTTCCCCAAGGTGGGTCTTCCCGGGCCGCAACCTCCCGCACGCATCCTGCAAAGGCAGGGAGTTATCCGACGTAGGGCGGGAAAAGGCTGGTACTTATCCTGCAAAGGGGGTGAGGATAAGTACCAATGCGCTGTAAATCAGGCACTCAGGTAGTGGCTGGGACTGTGCTGGTACTCCTGCTGGAAGGTGCGCGAAAAGTAGCTGGGGTCGGAAAAACCCACGGCGTAGGCCACCTCGGACACGGTATACTGCCCTTCCCGCAGCAGCAGCATGCCCCGCGACAGCCGGTAGCTGCGGATGAAGCGGGAGGGCGTCTTGCCGGTCAGGGCCTTGATCTTGCGGTACAGCTGCATCTTGCTGAGGTGGGCCGCCGCCGCCAGCTCCGACACCCCGAATCCGGCATCGTCGAGGTGGTCGTGAATGAGGGTGTGCAGCTTCTCGAGAAAAGCTTCCTCCCGGGAGACCTCTTCACCGGCCGCGGCGTCGCCCGTACCCGCGGCGGTGTAGTGGTGCTGCAACTGTTTGCGTACCTCGATGAGCTTCTCCAGCCGCAGGTGGAGTTCGTCCTTGTCGAAGGGCTTGGTCAGGAAGGCATCGGCGCCGTAGCGCAGACCGTCGAGGCGGGCCGCCTGGGTGGTTTTCGCCGTCAGCAGGATGATGGGGATGTGGCTGGTCCGCTCGTCGGCCTTCAGGGTCTGGCACACCTCGTAGCCGTCCTTGCCCGGCATGAGCACGTCGGAGAGGATGACGTCGGGCACTAGCTCCAGGGCCCGCTCGATGCCGGTGTCGCCGTCGGTGGCGAAGTGACAGTTGTAGCGGTCGACCAGGATGGTCTGCAGGTAGGCGATGATGTCCGGGTTGTCCTCGATGACCAGCAGCTCGGGCCTCCCTTCCACGTAAGAGCCACCGGGGGTGGAGGGGGCGGCCGTGCGGTAGTCGTCACGGATCGGGAGGCGGACTTCGAAGGTGGTACCCGCGCCGGGTTCGCTGCGCACTTCGATGGTGCCCCCGAGTATGTCCACCAGCTCCCGCGTCAGGGCCAGGCCCACGCCGGTACCGCCCTCGGCCGCTCCGTTGACCTGGAAGAAGCGGTCGAACACCCGGGCGCGGTCCTCGGAGCTGATTCCGATGCCACTGTCCTGCACGATCAGCTTCAGCCATTCGCCTTCCTCCGTACGGGCGCGGCTGGTGTGAACCACCACCTTGCCGTAGGCGGGGGTGAATTTCAGGGCGTTGGAGATGAGGTTGTTCACGATCTGCATGACCTTGGTTTCGTCGTAGTCCATGAGCAGCTCGTTTTCCTCGGAGTAGAAGAGGAAACGCAGGCTCCTGCGCTCCGCCGCCGAATAGAAGCTCTCCGTGAGGTAGCGCAGGTAGGCCACGATGTCGTCGTGGATGTAGTGGACGCCCACCGAACCGCTCTCCAGCCGCGAGAGGTCGAGCAGCTGGTTGACGAGCCCCAGCAATTGCCGGCCGTTGCGCCCGATCAACTCCCGCTCCCGTTCGTGGCCATTTATCTGCTCGCTCATGCCCAGGATGACGGTAAGCGGGGTGCGGAACTCGTGGGTGATGTTGGTGTAGAAGCGGCTCTTGAACTCCGCCAGCTCCCGCTGCCGGTCGGCCTCCAGCTGTTGCTTTTCCTGGAGCAGCCGGCTTTCCCGCAGGGCCAGATCGGACTGCTTGCGCGCCATGATCAGCTTCCGCTGCCGGTAGGCCAGGCCGAGGGAGAAGATGAGGACCTCCACCGCCACCCCCATTTCCAGGTAGAAGAGGGTGAAGGGAGGCAGCAATACCCGGCTCAGGAGGCTAAGCAGGGCCCCGATGCAGAGGGCGGCGATACCGGCGAACACGAAGGCCCCCTTCTTGTCGCGCGCCCGGTACAGGGGGTACAGCAGCACGCCGCAGGAGCCGATGACCAGGACGATGTAGCCCACCGTGACGAAGTCCTCCACCAGGTAGCTGAAGTTGGAGGCCAGGGAAACCCCCACGTACACCGCCATGAGGGGGAAGCCCAGCAGGATGAGCCAGTGGAAGTAGCGGTCCCACCGCGGCAGCAGCTGCCTGAGGTCGGTGAAGCTGCGGATGAACGAGAGGTAGCACATCAGCCCCACGAAGATGGACAGCTTGAAGAAGCCGTAGTACTGCGGCCGGGTAGCGAAGAGGGTGCGCCCGAACCAGTCCGACAGGTCGTCGGTAAAGTAGCAGGCGTACACGATCATCATGAGCAGGTAGCCGGAGTAGTAGATGAAGCTGCGGTCGCGGCCGAAGAAGTACAGGATCAGGTTGTACACCAGCATCATGCCCAGGAAACCGATGAAGACGGCATTGGCCACCCGCCGCTGCATGAGCTTGTCGTAGAAAACCTCCGTAGTCTGGAGGTAGAGGTGGAAGGAAGGCCGCAGGGTGGGCCGTTCGCTCAGGCCACGGAAGTACACCGTAACGGGCTGGTCGGGCGGCAGGGCCAGCTTCACCAGGTTGCCCTTGGTGGTGGGCACGAAGGGCCTGTCGGCCACGGGGGTGAAAGTTCCGTTGGGCTCGGCCCGCCAGCGGCCGTCGGCGCCGGGCACGTAGACCTCCAGGGTGGTCCAGGTACCCGGGAAGAACACCACCCACTCGGTATGCCGCCCGGCGTCGGGGAGGCGGTTCACCAGGGTGAAGCGGCCCCAGTACCACCGTCCGGCCTCCACCGGGCGGTCGTAGGCGCGGTAGGACGTGAAGGCGCGGTCGGTAACTTCGGAAAGGGGGAGAGCGGAGTCGGGCAGCAGCTCCACGTAGTCCACCAGGCGGTAGTTCGTGAGCGGGTCGTCGAGCACCAGCAGGGAATTGCCCGTTTCCCCCTCCGCCGCACGCAGCGGGAGGGAGAGGAAGAAGAACAGCCACCACAGTATCCCGTACGTGAAAGGTGAGTAGCCCATCATCCCCTAATATAGTCGCTTCCGTGTTTGTACGCCTATTTTTTGACCTTGGGGGGCGGGCGGCGCGCGGGTGCCGGGGAAGCGGGGGGCTAGGCCTTCTGCCGTTTGTTGACCTCCGTTTCGATGAAGGCGGGCAGGTAGTTGGGGGTGCAGCCGCGGACCGCCTTCTCTTCGCGGTACAGCCCCGTGGCCTCTCCGATGTCGATGCACCGCTGGCGGTAGGCGGTGTCATGGATGCCGATCCAGGCCGCGGTGAAGTTCATGGCCCACTGCACTGCGGGGTCTTCGGTGGCCAGTTCCGCTTCGATGGCGTCCATCAGGGCGGCCGTATTATCGGGCGGGGCCTGGCCGGTCCACCGCAGTCGGGCCTGGTGGTACCAAAAGGTGCGCCGCTGCCGGGGGGAGGGACTGTGCTGCCACGACTGCATCAGGGCCACGGTGCGGCGGTCCTTGGTCAGCTGGTTGGCCATCAGCCACTCCATGATGCGGTTGCTCTCTTCGGGGGGGTGGCGGTCCAGGTCGGCGTCCAGGGCGTCGATCAATTCCTGGGTGAGCTGCTGCTTGTCCAGGATGAGGGTAGCGAGCATCCGCGGGTGGTATTCCCCGGTCGACCACAGTTCGAGGGCCAGATCGTGGTCCCGCTTGATGGTCCGGGCGATCTTCTTCAGTTCTCCCAGTTTGATGGCGGGGTCGGCGATGCGGGTATACAGTTCCCGGGCCCGGGGTGATAATGGCATGGCAGTGTTTTTTGGTGGTGGCTTTACGGCTGCTCCCCGACCGGAGCGTCCAGCCGGTAGGCCCGTTGGAGGGCGTTCTCCTTGAAGATATGCATCCCGTTGTTCTCCAGCACCTTTTCGCTGGCGGCGTTGCCGGGCTTGCAGGTGGCGTACACGGTGGCGTATCCGGCCCGGGCGAAGCCGAATTCCAGCACGGCGGCCACCGCTTCCGTGGCGTAACCCCGCCCGCGGTAGGGCGCCCCGATCCAGTAGCCGAGTTCGGCTACGCGGTTGGCCCGGTCGCGCTCGTGCAGACTTACCTCCCCCACGAACTCCCGCTCCTCGCCGAGGAGGATGGCAAAGCAGTAGCGGCTTCCCTCCCGGAACCCCTGGGCCACGTAGCCCAGCCGCAGGGAGGCGTTGATCTCGGTGTACGGGTGGGGGATGTTCACCACGTGGTCGGATACGCTGCGGTCGTTGGCGAGCCGGGTAAGGGCGGGCAGATGATCCACGGTCAGCTGGGTGAGCAGGAGGCGGTCGGTGATCAGGCGGGGGAAGGCGGGCATCGGGGTAGGGGAGTTTCGGGGAAGATAGCCGTGGTGGATGTTTTTTGGCGGTTGGCTGAATGCTTTCCCCGCTTCGCGGGTGGTGCCTTTTTTACCGCAGATGTACGCGGATTTGGTTTCGCAGATTCACGCGGATTGTTGCGCACGCTGCGCATAGGCGGGCGCTTCCACTCGCCGAGTGGAAGACATTAATTGGGAAGGAGGATATACGCCTGAAGCAATCTGCGACCAATCTGTGTAATCTGCGGTTACCTGAATGCTTGCCTACGCGACGCATAGGCGGGCGCTTCCACTCGCCGAGTGGAAGGCACCAATAGAGAAGTAGGACAGAAAGCCTGCGAAAATCTGCGACTAATCTGCGTAATCTGCGGTAGCCTGAACACCTGCCCACGCGGCGCGTGGGCGGTCCGGTGCTTCCCCGCGAGTATCGTCTTCTCACCGCAGATGTACGCTGATTTGGTTTCGCTAATTCACGCAGATTATGCCCACGCTGCACGTAGGCGGGCGCTTCCATTCGCCGAGTGGAAGGCATCAATAGAGAAGTAGGACAGAAAGCCTGCGAAAATCTGCGACTAATCTGCGGTAGCCTGAACACCTGCCCACGCGGCGCGTGGGCGGTCCGGTGCTTCCCCGCGAGTATCGTCTTCTCACCGCAGATGTACGCTGATTTGGTTTCGCGGATTCACGCGGATTGTTGCCCAAGCGGTGCGTGGGCGGGCGCTTCCACTCACCGAGTGGAAGTCAGTGATTGCAATGAGGATACTACCGAAATCAATCTGCGACTAATCCGTGTAATCTGCGGTAACCTGAATGCTTGCCCACGCGGCGCATAGGCGGGCGCTTCCACTCGCCGAGTGGAAGACAGTGATTAGGAAGGAGGATACTACCGAAATCAATCTGCGACCAATCTGCGTAATCTGCGGTAGCCTGAACACCTGCCCACGCAGCGCGTAGGTGGCCCACCCGGCACCTACTCCAGCTTAAGGAACCGCTTCGCATTATCGTAAAGGATCATCCGTTTTTCCTCCTCCGTGAGGAAGTCGAGGGAATTCAGGAACTCCACGGACTTCGTGATACCTCCCGGCCACACCATCTGGTCGGAACCGAACATCACCCGGTCGAGGACGCCGTGCTGCTTGGCCAGCTTCAGCAGGCGGACGGCGTAGTCCTGCACCGGCGGTGCGGCCCAGAGCAGTACGCCCAGGTCGACATAGAGGTGGAGGTACATGGTCATCATCCGTACGGCGTGTTCGAAAAAGACCTCCCCGCCGTGCATCAGGGAGAGCTGGAGCCTGGGGTACCGCACGAGCACGTCCTCGATGAGGAAGGGGTCGCCCAGGGAGATCCGGAACTCCGGACAGCACCGGTAGGGCGTCATGGGCGGGCCACCGCCGGTATGGTAGGCCACGGGGATGCCGTACTCCTCGCAAAGGGCGAGGTAGGGTTGATAGATGGAATCGTTCAGGGTAGCACCCCGGTACACCCCGCTGACCTCCCCGAATACCTTGATCCTGCCCTCCTTGATAAGCTGCTCAAATTCGGAGACGGGAATTAGTGACCCGTCATCCATATACCCCGGAATGAAGCGGGGATCCGCCGCGACGTATTGGGCGGTAGCCTCGGGGGAGCCGCTCACCACCGCATACTCAATGTCGTGCTGGTCCATCAGTGCGATCGTCTGCCGCATATGCTCCCCGGCGGTCGGGGGCGACTCCGCGCCGGACGGGTGCGGTCGCCCGCCCCAGTAGTCCTGGTCGGTATAACCGTGGAGGTGTACGTCAATGATCTGTGCCGGCAGCCAACAGGCTTGCAGCATCAGGAAAAAGCAAAGGGTGAATCGCATGGCGGGGTTACTTGCGCTACCGGTCAAACGACGGATGCGGATATGGCAAATGGGGTGCTCACTTATGCCATTTAATTTAGGCGTTCTGCGGTATCCAGGCAAACGCGGGCGACTGGGTCCCGGCATTCCAGCGGGTAATGTGGGGTGCGAGTGGTGATGCATTCGGTCGTCCGCAGTGATGGATATCAGCAACCGGCCGGCGCCCCCCGGATAATTTTGGAGAAACCTCAACGCTCCATGCCCAACCATTATCAAATCCTCATCATCGGCGGCGGTACCGGTGGCATCATGACGGCCGCCCAGCTCATCAAGCAAAAGGAGCTAACCGACATTGCCATCATCGAACCCGCCGATACCCACTACTACCAGCCCGCCTGGACCCTCGTCGGGGCCGGCACCTACAACTACGCCAGGACGGCCCGCCCCATGGGCTCCGTCATCCCCGGCAAGACCGCCTGGATACAGGACCGCGCCACCGGCTTCGACCCGGAAAACAATACGGTACATACGGGCAGCAGCGGAGACATCACCTACGACTACCTCGTAGTGGCGCCCGGCCTGGCCTACGACTTCAGCCTGGTGCCCGGCCTGGGGGATGCCATCGACAAGGGCGTCGTCTGCAGCGTCTACACCGACCCCGAGCATACCTGGCGGGTCATCAAGAACTTTCAGGGCGGTACGGCGCTTTTCACCCAGCCCACCACCCCGATCAAGTGCGGCGGCGCCCCCCAGAAGATCATGTACCTCGCCGAGAGCCACTGGGCCAACGAAGGCATGCGCGACCGGGTGGAAGTGGTCTTCGCCACCTCCGGCACCATCATCTTCGGCATCAAGCAGATCGCCAAAACGCTCATGGAGGTGGTGGACCGTAAAGACATCAACCTCCGCTTTGGCTACCAGCTCACCAGGGTCGACGGGCCCAACCGCATCGCCTGGTACCGCTTCGCCGACCACATGAAGGAGTATAACCACAAGGACGTGCGTACCGAAACCGACGGCGACCTCACCGGTATCCATTACGACATGCTCCACACGGCCCCGCCCTCGGTGGCTCCCGCCTTCGTTCGGTCCTCCTCCCTGGCCAACGCCAAGGGCTGGGTCGACGTCGACAAACACACCCTGCAGCACACCCGCTACACGAACGTCTTCAGCCTCGGCGACGTGGCCGGTGTTCCCACCGCCAAAACCGGAGCCGCCATCCGCAAGCAGGTGCCCGTAATCGTGGACAACCTCCACCGCCTGATCCAGCACGAGCGGATGGGCAATATGTCCTACAACGGCTACTCCTCCTGCCCCCTCGTCACCGACTACGGGCAGATGGTACTGGCCGAATTCGACTACGACAACAACTTTACCCCCGATCCCAAGCTGAAGCAAATGCTCATCAAGGACAGCTCCAAGGAACACTTCCGCCTCTGGCTGCTCAAGAAGTATATGCTGCCCTACATGTACTGGAACCAGATGCTGAAGGGGCAGGAGGTGTAGCCCACCGATCCGGATTGAAAGATCGTGCTACTGTGACCTGCATCACCGACTGCGGCCGGCCCACCCCCGACCTTTGTAGGGTAGCGAAACAGCACCTCGCTCATCACATAGCGCACGATCCCAGCGGATCGATGCCTTTACCCAACATGATGTTATGCTAGACTTACTAACCAAACTCTTCGGCGGATCCAACGAAAAGATCTCCCCCGACACCCTGGCCCAGGGAACGATCGTCGACGTGCGCACCCGCCAGGAATTCCAGCAGGGCCACCGCGAAGACAGCATCAATATTCCCCTGCAGGAATTGGAGCAATCCATGCTGAAACTGCGGCAGTTGAAACAGCCCATCATCACCTGCTGCCGCTCCGGTAACCGCAGCGGTATCGCGGCCCGTCAACTGCAGGCCAACGGCATCGAGGCGATTAATGGCGGGCGCTGGGATGGGTTGTAATTGACGCGTGCTCGCCGCATCACTGGGGGCGGAATCGTCGGCCACCTATTCCTCAGACCTCAACCTACATTCTGCTTGACCCATTCACTCAGGGACTTGAATTTTCCCGTTGCCACCTCCCTGGCCGATTGGAGGCTATTCTCCGAATCCGGCCCCAGGTAGGTGTACGCCTCGAAGTAGGCCAGCATCTGCTCAATTTCCCCCGCCCCTTCAAAGAAGGTTGAGAATTGCTCTCCAGGTACCCGGTTGAAAGTATACTCCTTCCCGTTGGCCTGGTAAGCCTCTAGCACATCGTTGAAGCTATAGGCCCCGGCCGCCAGCGACAGATAGCTGCCTTTGCCCACCTTGTCGGGGTGGAGGAAGGCCCCCGCCACCACTTTGCCCAGGTCGTTCACGTCGCCCATGTGGATAACCTCCTTCGCCGGGTCGATGGGTAGCGTCCATCCCGTAGAACCGTCCGCTTGGGCTTGCGGACCGAGCATGCCAGACAGGTTCTGAAAATAGAAGGGTGCCTGCACGAAGCTGTAGTACGGGAAACCGGCCCGCCTGACGTACCCGTCCACCTTGGCCTTCCCGGTGAAGTGCGGCACCTCGAACTTCCCGGAGCTTATCTCTTCCACGTTCGGCAGGGTGGACCATACGAAGTGCTTTACCCCTGCCTCCCGGGCCGCCTGCACGGCCTGCTTGCCCTGGGCCAGTTCATCTGCGCCTTCCCAGAAATTGGTGACGACGAACGCCCCGTATGCATCCTGGAAGGCGTGGGTCAACGAATCCGGGTCCGTCAGGTCGCCGTGTACTACCGCATCGGCTTTGCCCCCGTAGTCATCCGGCTTACGGGTGATGGCCCGCACCGTAAAGGAGCCTTCCCGGACCAGGGCATGGACTACTCCCTTGCCCTGGGCGCCCGTGGCTCCGATCACCGCTATTGTCCTGCTTTCCATGGTTGTGCTGCGTTTTGGTTGTTACATGACCGGTAGGGTCCCCCTTGCGAGAGGAGTACCTGTAGGCCATTTATAAGATAAGGGTTTTCGCTATGGCAGCAAACAGACTACGTGGGGACTGTCCACGCTTTTCGGGCGGCACGCGCGGGTGCCATGGTTTTGCTGGACTGGCCGGTTCAGCGTACGGAGCCCAACGCGGTGTTCTGCGCATTCATATTTTATTCTCCGCTACCGCTTTTATATAAGCATTCCGATCTTTTAGTAGATTATACATATACCGGTTTAAATACAGCTTGTTGAATACTCTACCTATCCACCCGTATGGCGAAGCAAACTTGAAGTGATCGATCATTATGGTTGAGTGCTGACTCAACGATTTAAACTCATGGTGATGCTGCATATAGCTAAAGTCTCCATCAATCATCTCATCCGTAAAACTATACGGTGGATCCATTTGAGTGATTTCCACTTCTAGTTCTCGCCAAAAGCCTAAATGTTTAGCCCTCCACCGAACCCGTTGTCCTAGCTCGATCAATCCTTCTTTATTACCCGATACTACTTCCTCCTTTGTAGAGTCCATCGAGCTTCTGTGTAGATCAATACTTCTCGCTAGATCAAATACTCTATTGATCGAAGCTCCGACAGTTGTTGTTAACTTCAGTTCGGTCATGACTCCTCTTAAATTTGAAGCCTGGCTACGATATATCGTCATTGAACGAGAAAGTTTTGTCATCACTCGATCGATCAATTTTGTTTTGTAATTATTTTCTTCCGTTCCCATTGGATCAATCAATAGATCTTTCTTTATTGCCAATAATAGATCATTTGATACATGCTTATCATACTTGTCGGACAACGATGGTATTCCATCCATAGATATTGCAATTGACCCATTTAAATTTCCTTGTACTTTGCAAGTGTATGGTTTGGTACCATTCTTCATGCTTTTATCTAAGTGATGTCCTATGTAGTCCGGTTGATTATTTTGATGAAGCTCTTAATGGCAGATAGCCTTACCTCACTTTAAATCTGACCGCAAAAAGAACATGGTGAAAACAGTAATGCAAGTGGCCAACAATACTACTAGAGGAATCGCGAATTTATCTTGGAAATCTTTTCTAAATGCCAATTCTGATCTTTCCAGTAAAATTGATATGCCATCACTGTAGCTGGGCTCATCGTTTTCCGAAATAGAAAGAGAGCACAGGTTCGCCTGAAGGAACTCGGACAGGTCAGGCCAATCTTCATGTGCAGCTTTGTGTCTGAAGGCACCAATGATAAAGCTCGAATTTAAATCTGTAAGACCTCTACCGTTTGTACAACCTATTCCAAATTGATAAATCTCCAAAGTGTCGCCGACCATAGTGGCCCCCTTGAAGGACTTTTCAATGGCATAAGAATTTATTTCTACTGGAAACGTGTCGTTCGTTTCTTCAAAATGTATTTCAGTTCTATTAATTTCAATCAATTCTCCTTTAAACACCACCTCGTATCCATCCGTAGAGCCCTCTTCTGCTATTGGCGTAGGTAAACATATACATGCATACGCAATCTTTGACACCATGACAAATAGCATCAAGATCAAAGTTCTATAAAGATGCCTGCGTCTAATCTGTTGTTTCAAGGATGTGATGGTTCAATTTTAAAATTGGTGCAATGATAGCTTGATTAGCCGCATTCTCTCACTCAGCATTGTACGGTGTAAATGAATGTCATCCGACGGGGCCACCACCGCAGGCTGGCTTTTCCAGTAAGTATTCGGACCTCAGCCAGCCTCAAGGTCGTCTTCGAAAAGCCTTCATCGACACTCAAAACCTCACCGCCGGCTTGTACAAACGGTGGCTGCCCCCCTCTCTTCCTGGACGGTTTGGGGCGCTGGCGCACCCGCACCAAGGTCCTGCTGGACGAACTGGTCCACCACCTGGAACCCTATACGCCCCGCCGGAGCCGTGTTCGACTAAGAGGGATCATGCGGAGTCAGGTCCGACACGTTTACTGGCTGTCCCGATCCCTATCGGGAGACCCAACTATCGCTCGGCACTCTAATGGACTACCCGGTCACGGCACGGGCCGCCTCACGGCCGGACGGGGACGCTATACCCTAAAGTTACTTTCCAGCCTGGCTTGCCGCAATAGCGGTCGAAGAGTAGCCCTGATGGACGCTCCGGTATGGCGCTTAGTTGCTTAGCTTAATGGAGTTGGCGCGTTGTTAGCCGCATATCAATTAAGTTACTATTTTTGGTAGTCGCTTTATCTTCTTCTCTCGAGCACATACACACTTTTAAATTATTCTTTACTTATGGCCTTAATTATAGCCACCTCGCTGATAGCTTTCGTAAGTGTATATTTTGGAATATACTTAGAAAAAGGCAAAGGATATGGCTTTTGGATATTCTGTTTTGCGCTGGCCACCTTCATTTTGGCGTACTGGCAAGGAATAGATGCAAAAAATTCAGAAATTGAGGTAAAAGATCGAGATATAGCATTATTGGAGGAGGTTATAAAATCAAAAGACGAGATTATAAATCAATATAAAGGCAACGCCGAAAATCTAGTCATTTCTACTCAACCTTTTTATAGAGGTAGCGAAACTTGGTATAGATTTAAAATTGAAGTTGGCCCTAACGACAATCTTAATGATGTAGTGGTAAAATATTTCCCCCCGGAGCAAATAAAACAATCGATGCGCAATGGAATTATGACTGAAGAAACCTTCAATTTCTATAAATCAGAGAACATTGGAAATCTATCGCACAACGGATGGCAGTATTTTGGAGAACCTTTCACACTTGCTTTTGGAGAGTCAATCTACTATCGCTTTCACATTAATACTAGAAAAGACATGTACTGGTATACCTTAGTTTCTTATAAAGGTCCTGAGCCCTTTTTATTATCAGCCAGAAAGCTGTTCCGCCTTGAATATTATGGAACTGACACGATTACTGACAGGAAGATTCTCCAAAACATGGGTAAATCTGAGAGTGACACATTCTTCTATAAAAAATCAGATTTTTTCCCGGTTGATAGTTTTATTCCCACTGGTTTTCCCATCAATGTTAGTAACGAACAGTATTTTTGGGACCACAATCCAGAATAAATTGTTGTTTTCTCTACTTTAGTCTTTACATATATTGACATAAGGTGAAAATCAATGCTCATATATGTTGCTAAAAGTTTTAGATGTCGTTCTTTTGGCATTATTGCGGCGAACCTTACTACACCCTCATTGCACGTACGTACACAATGGCGGTGAAATCATCAACAGATGCGCGCCACCCGCCCCCCAATAATACATAATCTCCCGGTAGCTACAAGAAGTAAAGTTGACGGGTGTCCACGGGTTGACGGGTGTGCCCAAAACCTAATATTCCCATCTCCAAAACAGGGTAGGGGGCCACAACCCATTCCCGTACCGCCAATAAGCTGTACTACCTCGCCCGCAACCAGCTATTCAGCCAATCCCGAGCCCGTGGTCGGGGCAATCGTCGGACCGCAGGCCCGACAACCCGTAGGGGTACCCGGAAACCGTAGTCCTACCGCTCAACCGCAAACTTGGTCCACTCCGTATCGTTCGTCCGCTGGTCGGTATTGGGGTTGAAGAGGGCATTGTCGGTACCGAAGTAGGTGCCCTGGCTGGAGACCCAGTAGTAGTTGGCACCGGCGGGGACGCTGTAGTGTTCGCCGGTTTCGTGGTTGCCGATGAGGGCGGTTTCGGAGATGGCGTCGACGGTGCGGGCGTGGCCGGCGTCGTTGATGTTACTGCGGTTGAGGAAGCCCTGGTGGGAGATGTCAAGGATATCACTGTAGGTCTTGCCCACCTCGGTGGCCGTAGCGCCCCGGGCGGCGATGGCCTGCATCCGCTGGCGGTGGGCGGAGGCGGAGCGGGCGGATTCATCCGCGAACTGTCGGTCGTTTTCCCGCAGCTTGCTGGCGAGCTCCCCGTTCTTGTGGCGGATCCAGGCGGGGTTCAGCTGTCCGTTGGCGTAGGAGTAGAGGTAGGCGTTGCGGTGGCGGTCGTAGGCGTTGGCGGCGGACTCCATTTCGGTACTCATAAGGTTCCATACGAGGAGTTGCCCGTTGGTGGTCTGGGTGAGTACCAGCAGGATGAGCGACTTGCCGCTGGGGGTATCCCACTCCGTCACCCGGGCGTCCACGCTCCGCCGCGATCCGGTATTCGGCATGGCGTTATAGAGCCGCTGCCAGAAGCCGGCGACCTCCGGGGCCGGGGCCTCCCCGACGAAGGTATACCTCTGGTTGGCGGCGTTGGGCCGCACGTAGTTCTCCAGGATCTGCTGCAGGGTCTGCGGCTGCATCAGCTGGTAGGTGCCCTGCATGCGGATGGTCTGCTGCATCATCGGGTCGGACGACCAGGCGTACTGCTGGCTTTCCTGGCGATGGATGCGGAGTCCGTCCGGCCCCTCGACGAAAATGGGGGCCTCCGGGTGGTTCACCCGCCAGCTTTGGGGGATGGGGAAGCGGGCCTGTACCATTCCACTTTTCCGGTCGAGGACCTCATTGTACTTCGTGGGTTCTACCTGCCGCATCGAGGCGGCCAGGAGTTGTTCTACGTCGGCGTCGCCCGGGGGCGGAGACGGTTGCTGGGAATTGGCATCGGCACAGGCGAGCAGCGACGACAGCATCAGGAGGAGGGTGAGGTAGCGCATGACGGACGGGTGGTGATTCCTCCTTTAAGTTAGGGCCTGGGGAGGATTGTGTCAATGGCTCCCGAGCGCAGCTCGGGGATGGCGGTTCCGAAGCGCAGCCCGGGCCAATGAATCACGCGAGAGGGGGATCCGACGTGTCGCGAGCAGAGCTCACGAACCAAGCGGCCCAAGCGAAGCGAGGGAAAAATGCCCGCCAGTCTAACCCCTCTACCTCTTCTAACCCTGTTAACCTTATCTAATCCTTAACCCCACCTTTACCCAGCCATTGCATACCCCGGTTTCTTTTGCGACGGCACATCAACCGGGATGGTGATCCCGAGGAGTGAATGCTGCTGTCCCTGCCCGGGCATCGTACTTCCGGGAATCTTCACGGTTTACCTATTTTACCTACTATGAGAACCCTCCTTTTTTCCCTCTTTCTGGTATTGGCCGCTGGCCTGTCCGCACAGTCCATCGCCCGCGGCACTGTTTACGCCGACGCCAACGGCAACGGCAAAATGGACCGCCAGGAATCAGGCATCCCCGGCGTAAGCGTCACGAACGGCGAAGCGGTGGTGCAGACCGACGCCGCGGGGCGCTACACCCTCCCCGTGGGCTCCGACAACACCATCGCCGTCATCAAGCCCGCGGGCTACGCCGTGCCCGTGGACGGGAACAACCTGCCGCGCTACTACTACCACCACAAACCCGAAGGCTCTCCCGCTACGCAGTTTCCCGGGGTGGCGGCTACCGGGGCCCTGCCCGCGACGATCAACTTTCCCTTGGTTCCGGTGGAGGAGTCGGAGCGCTTCACCGCCCTGGTCTTCGGCGATCCCCAGCCCTATACCGAGGAGGAGGTGGACTACTTCGCCCGGGGCATCGTCTCCGAGGTGGCGGGCATCGAGAACGTACGCTTCGGCCTCAGCCTGGGCGACCTGGTGGGCGACGACCTCGACCTCTTCCGCCCCTACACCGCCGCCATCCGCCGGGTCGGTATCCCCTGGTATAACGTGATGGGCAACCACGACATGAACTTCGATGCCCCCACCGACGCCCTGGCCGACGAGACCTTCGAGGCCCACTTCGGTCCGGCCAACTACGCCTTCAACTACGGCAAGGTCCACTTCATCGTCCTGGACGACATCCTCTATCCCGACCCCCGGGATTCCAGCGGCTACTGGGGCGGCTTCCGGGAGGACCAGCTCAACTTCGTGGAGAACGACCTGAAGTTCGTCCCCGAAGACCACCTGATCGTGCTGGCCTTCCACATCCCCCTGAACGAGGGCGGCGGGGAAACCTACCGCGACGGTGACCGCGAGCGGCTGTTCGACATCCTGGAGCGCTTCCCCAATACGCTTTCGCTTTCCGCCCACACCCACATCCAGCGGCAGGACTACTTCGGCCCCGAAGCGGGTAACGAGCGGGGCACCCCCCACCACGAATACAACGTGGGCACCACCTCCGGCGACTGGTACTCCGGCAAGCCCGACGCGAACGGCGTGCCCGTATCCACCATGCGCGACGGCACCCCCAAGGGCTACGCCTTCCTCCACTTCGACGGCAACCGCTACTCCACCGAGTACCGGGCCGCCGGCCGCCCCGCCGATTACCAGATGGAGATCTTCCACCCCCGCGTGTTGGCGCAGGGCCAAGGCACCCGGGCGGGCATCTACGCCAACTTCTTCGTGGGCCGCCACGGCGACGAGGTCATCTACCGCGTCGACGACGGCGAATGGAAACCCATGTCCTACGTCGAGGAACAGGACCCCGCCTACGAGTCTTCCATCTACGAATGGGACACCGCCGACGAACTGCTGCCCGGCCGCCGCGGGTCGAACGCCATTCCCAGTACCCACCTGTGGCGCGCCAACATCCCCACCCGCTTGGATCCCGGTACCCACACCATCGAGATCCGCGCCACCGACCAGTTCGGCCGCACCTACACCGGCACCAGCAGCTACCGCCTGGAAACGCCTCCGATCAAGGGGCGCTGAATTGGGTGGTCATTTGACTCCGCCTTGCACCGGCCCGGGAAGTATTTACGATTTCTGATTTGCGATTAGCTGCGCTGCTGCCTTCGGCGGTTGGCTACCGCACGGCTCTGCTCGCTCCGCTCATCGTCGGGCCTGGAGGCCCTCACCCCTTTAACTCTGCCCGGGCTCTGACACACGAGCGCAGCGAGCTGCCCCGCAAATGGTACATGGTATTTTGTACGTGGTAAATGGTAAATCGACGGTCACCCGGCCCTGGAAGGGACGGCCCCGAATTAGCGGGGTCAATTCCCAGGAATGGGCCTCGCGGGGATAAGGAGTGATACCTTCCACAATAGCAGTAAAACCGAGTCTCCTTCATAGTGGACGTACGGAGATATGCGATTCTCGATTCTCGATACTTGATTCTCGATTAGCTGCGCTGCTGCCTTCGGCGGTTGGCTACCGCACGGCTCACCTCGGACCACTGCAGTCCTGCGTGGCGGCTGCCGTTCTCCCCGAAGCGTCGCTCAAGGGTACTGAGCAGCGCGGTCTTATTGTCGGAGGATAGCATTCGTTTGGTTTCCATACGTCGGGAAAATAGGGAGCCCGGATAGCTGGCAGTACACAGCAGCAGCGATTATTGCCCTAATGCGGATGCTCCGCTAAATGCTGCCCCAGCAGGTCCTTCCCGTAATCGTTCCCGTTGGGGGTACGCACGAGCGTGTGTACGTGCGCTCGTGTCGGCAGGTCACCCTCCAGGAAGATGGGCCGCTGGTGGTCGAACTCGATCAGGATCACCGGACTCTGAATGCGGTAGTAAAAGGGCCCGGTAGCCGCTACGTCACCCACCCAGGCGAACCAGGTGTCGGGCAGGTGCTGCTTCACTTCTGCCAGCTTTACCCGGGCGTGCCCCTCGGCCATATTGCCGACGTATTCCCCCAGCAGTTCGTTCAGAATAGCCCGTTGGGCGGAAGAGAAGGTGGAGACACGGACGCCCGTGATGGGCACCACGGCGTTGTCACGAAAGGCGTTGGCCTGGATGTAGCTTGCTTCCTTGCGGTCGTACAGGGTGGCAGCGGCACGTTGCTGTTGGTCCAGCGATTTGTACAGCTTTACCCCCAGCGCTTCCTCCTTTGCGAAGGTGCGGGTACCGGCACCTTCACCGTCTTGGATGTAGTTTGGCTCCGAACCCAAAAAGGTGGGCGTCATCACGACCTGATCGCCAACAACAAAGTAATTGATGACGAGGTGATGACCGTCGAACTGCCACCCCCAGGGCTCCGTCTCGGAGGGTTCGCCCATGAAGGAGAACCAGTACAGATCAGGTCCTAACAGCTCAAATTCTCCCGTCAGGCGGGCGAGGTAGCCCTCCATCTGGCGTATGTCCTCGGTCTTCCGGTAGCCCTGGTGACTCAGGCCGCTCCGCAGGATATCGAGGCCCAGCTCCTGCTGTGCCGGAGTGAGCTCATTCAGGCCAACGCCCTGCCGCTTGTAATTGCCGATATCGATATTGGTCCACCGGCGCCACTCTTCACCCTCCAATGGAAACCTGCTCGCCGCCCGCTGCTCGTCGGTGAGCGCGGACCGAAATTTCCTCACCGCTTCCACCAGCGGCGCGGTACTGACCCCCGTCGCCTGCAGGGTATACAGGTCCGGACGCACCTTACCGTTGATGGTAACGCCCACGAAAGCTTCGTCCAGGGCGGCCCGCTCCTGTTCGGAGTCCGCCCGCAACACCGTGAGCGGGGCCGAAGGGGTGGCGCGATTCATCTGCTCAGCGGATGCTGGCGATTGCCTGGGGGTGCAATGTGCCAGCAGGAGCGGAAACAGCAATAGCAAAAGTGATCGGTGAGCCCTCAAAATGTGCAGGTTCAGCAATATAAATGTAGTCGGCGCTACTGGCGATCGGCGGCGAGTATTTCACCACTGATGCCACTCAGGTCCGGGAGAAAACGCCACAGTTCGCTTTGGGCGCCTTGAGTTGCGGCTTCCCAGTCTTTCAGGAATTTCTCGAAACTGCCCTCGCCGTGGACTTCGTTGTACTTCATGGCGAAATCCGGGTCTTCGCCCAACCAGGCAGATTTTTCAAAGAACGAGATGTAGGCCAGGTCCATCCCATCCGTGGTATTCGGAAACTCGTTGGTGTAAATGCCGTAGGTATCGTCCGGAAATTTCTCCATCATCACCTTCTGGATGGGTTTCATCAATTCCAGCGCATCCTGGGATTTGAACCGCTTTACGTCATAGAAATCCACGAGCAAGTTTTTCATCATGAAGTCATTGGGAAAATGGCTCACGTCTGCATTAAGCTTCAGGTAGGTGCCCATTCCCCCATCCATCAGGTAGCGGTGTACGTTTTTATTCCAGTCGGCATCGTGCCCCCCTGCCTGGGCGGGCCGATCGTCGAGGGATTTCCAGGGGAAGGGGCCCATTACCCACGCGTAGCTCGAGGAACGGGGGCCATTAGCGATGAGGAAAGTGCGCGCGGCGTAGGTCCCTTCGCCGTGATACTTTTTGTTGTGTGCCGCCAGTCCCGCCTCAAATTCGGTGATATGGGCGGGGTTGGGGGTAAGCACCACGGTCTCGAAGACGAGGTAATCGCCGTCAGTCTGTGCCGTAGCCAGCAGCGGCAGGAGAAACAGGAGAAGAATAATGGCGTGTTTCATCATAGCGTGTTTGTGTCTCCGCCGTATGCGGATAACCGGTGAGAATCCCCTTCGCTGGAATTGCCAGCGCGAACGGGAAGCGTGTTAGAACTTGTTTAGGGGGGCTGATCCCTAAAGTAGGGAATTCTACGGACAATTTCACCCTATTCGTACACCACCTCACCTAGGCGAAGCGAAACCAGTTAATGCGGCGGGGCCGCAGGTGCAATGCAAAGCAGGGCAAAAGCCGACCCTGAATCAGAAACTGATGCCCGCCTCAAGGTTGACCCCACTGAACTCGGCCCCAGCGAAGCGGCCGGTCCAACCGTCGCCGGTATACCGCTGGCGGACGTACTCTAACTTGGTGACGACGTTATCGGTGAGGAACCAGCCCCCACCCAGGTTGAGGCGCTTGATTTCCAGGTCTTCCGGGGCGTTTTCCGTCTGTTTGCCCCGGACGGTGTTGTACCGCCCCCCCACGTAGAACTGCCGGTTGGTGCCGAAGCGGTAGAGTGCTTCCGCCGCCAGCTGGGTGAAGGCCCCCTCGCGCCCGCTTTCGGGATTGGGGCCTTCGTTGCTGCCCACCGCCCGCTCGTACACCAGGAAGAGCTCGATCCCCTGGTACCGGACGAAGGGAGTTACCTGTACGGCGGTCAGTTTGCGGAAGCGGGGGTTGAAGCGGCCATCGAAGTCACCGCCCTCGGTCTTCCCCAGGGAATCCGGCAGGGTCTGCAGCACCTTGTAGTAGCGGCTGCCCGCCCGGTCGCCGCCGTACAGCCAGGTGCCGGTGGTGGTGCCGTGGTTGACGTAGACGGAGGCCGTGAGTCGCAGGCGCAGGTCTTCGTTCACCTGGTTGTCCACCCCCAGTTTTCCGTAGAAGGAGGGCTGGTTATCGGTGTTGGCGTTGACGATGACGTTCTGGTTGAGCTTGCCGTTCGTGATGCCCACGACGGCCAGCAGTCCCCGGTGCTGGAGGGTCACCTCCCCGAAGGCTTCGGTGGAGAAGGCGTCCATCAGGTAGTTGCCCACGAAGGGGTTGAAGATTACGCGGGCGTTGTCGCTGCGCCGGAAGTGGGTGTCTCCGTAGTTGAATTCGTCCAGGCCGATCCGGACCGTGGCGATCCGCATCAACTCCTCCAGGAACCCGGGCCGTATGAAGTCCAGCCGGTCCAGTTGGAGGTAGCCGCCCCGGACCCAGGCCTCCTCATGGTGGCGGGAGGAAAGGTAGGTGGTCAGGTGCATCCGCATCCCGTCCAGCAGCTGTACGTCGAGGTTCAGGTTGGCGGTGGGCAGGTTGAAGTTGTCGCCTAGCTCCACCAGGTTGTTGGCGGCGTTTTCCTGGTTGATGGCCTGGAACTGCATGGCGAAGTCGCCCCCTACGCGCACCCTTACCCCATCGTAGGGTACGGTATCGGCCTTGGTGGTTTCGAAGACCGTTTGTCCGCGGTAATCATTGAAGCGGAAGTACTGCAGCTGCGGTTGTTGGGCGGCCGCGACCGTGGTGAAGGCGATGGAGAGGAGGAGGAACAGGGTTTTCATGGCGTGTCAGTTGTTCTTGAGTGAAGTAGCGGCGTCCCGGACCTTGGCGGCCCTCAGGTAGGCGACGTCGAAATCCAGGGTGATGATTTCTCCGGTTTTCATTACGCCCAGCATGAAGGAGGGGGGCGTTACCCCGTAGTCCTGCATGTTGAGCGTATAGCTTCCCTTGCAGCTGATGCTCTTGTCGGGCTTGATGTCTACGAGTACCTCCATGGCAATGTCGCGGGTGGTACCCGCGACGGTCAGTTGTCCCCGGGTACGGAGCAGGTAGCCCCCCGGCCGGTCTTCACAGGTAGCGGACGACAGGCGGTAGTGGATGCTGGGGTGCTGGTCGGCCCGCAGGGCTTCGTAGGCGTTGTTGTCGAGGCCCTTGTGGTTGCTCTTCAGGCTGCGCACCGGCAGGGCGAAGGTGAGGGACTTCAGGCCTTGCCAGTCACCATCACTTCCGGAGGCAAAGAGGAGTTCCGCCGTTCCGGCTACCGTGGTCGACTCCATCGTCCAGGGGTGGAGGGTCGAGGTGCCGGAAATGCGCATGGAGGATGCCCCGCCCGGCGCAACCTGGTAGGGGACCTGGGCGTACGCGCTGCCCGGGACGCCCAGCCCAAAAGCAAGACAAAGCAGGAAGGTGACGACGTGAATAATTGGGGCGGGGTGCTTCATTTCTACGGTTTGGTCACCAAAGCTATCCGCCCGGCCACGCCGCTGGCGTGAGATATGTCAGTTCATGGCATGATCCTGCGCATGCAGGTTGGGATTTACGATTTACGATTTCAGATTTACGATTAGCTACTGTCCGTGCCTAATATAGCTTGACGGATTAGTGTAAATGATTAGGCGGGAACAGGTCTAGCTGCCCGGTATTGTTTATTATCTGCGTATTCTGTTCGGTGTACACGTGTACACCCGGC
>NZ_PDLO01000001.1 GCF_002631205.1 Neolewinella marina | reverse complement strand
TCCCGTCGGTGGTTTTTCGGCCGGGCCACAGGCCCGACGGCCCGGGTTAAGGAGTAGCCGGGCTTCCGGGCCTGTGGCCCGGCGTGAACCTGCTGGACCAGCGTATCAGGCGACTAACTTTTGCCCCGCTCGCTAGGCCGTTACGACGCCGCTCTACGCCGGCCGTTCTGAGAATCATTTGCTTTCCTCCCGTCGGTCATTTTTCAGCCGGGCCACAGGCCCGACGGCCCGGGTTAAGGAGTAGCC
Source organism: Neolewinella marina (assembly GCF_002631205.1). GTDB lineage: Bacteria > Bacteroidota > Bacteroidia > Chitinophagales > Saprospiraceae > Neolewinella > Neolewinella marina. The sequence goes on along the minus strand of NZ_PDLO01000001.1, from coordinate 1,354,227 downwards.
GGGCTTCCGGGCCTGTGGCCCGGTGTAAAATTGCTGGACCAGCGTATCAGGCAACTAACTTTTACCCCGCTCGCTAGGCCGTTACTACGCCGCTCTACGCCGACTGCTCCGAAAAGCGTATGCCTTCTGCCCGTCGGTCATTGTTCGGCCGGGCCACAGGCCCGACGGCCCGGGGGGCGACCCGGCAAGTACCTGCCGGACTAGCGCACCAAGCAACTAGCTCGCAAACCGCTAACAAGGCCCTTCGCAAGGTGGAAAGTGATAACCGCTTTACGCCGAGTGCTCCAAAAAGTGTATGCCTTCCGCCCGTCGGTTGTCTTTCAGCCGGGCCACAGGCCCGACGGCCCGGTGGGTGTCCATTCTATTCCTTAATTAACCTTATCCTTGTCCAAAATTTACCCCTTATGATTCGTTCCATCTCCTTTTTGCTGGGGTTTGTCCTCCTTTTTGGGCTCGTCGCCTGCGGCGGCACCCGGGAAGAGACCGACACGGCCGGTGCCACGGCGGTACCTGAATCCGCCAATCAATTCGGCGGACTGGCCCTCTATACCCTCCGCGACACCCTGGCCAAGGATCCCCGGACGGTCCTGCGGGAGGTAGCCGACCTGGGCTACGCCTACATCGAGGCCGCCGGCTACAGCGACGGCAAGTTCTACGGCATGTCGCCCACTGAGTTCAAGAACTACCTCGCCGAGGTGGGCCTGAAACCCGTGAGCAGCCACCACGGCGACGTGACCCGCGACAACGCCGACGAGATGATCGCCGCCGCCAAGGAGGCCGGCTTCCAGTACTTCGTCATCCCCGTACCCCCGGAAGGACGCTTCCAGTTTGATCCCGCCACCCGAACCCTCGGCATGAACGGCACGGTGGCCGAAGCCTCGGACATCATCAACGAGATCGCCGCCAAGGCCGCGGCCCAGGGGATGCAGACCCTCTACCACAACCACGACTTCGAGTTCGTCGCCAACGACGAAGGCATCGTACCCATCGATTACTTCATCGAGAACAGCAACCCCGACCACCTGAACTTCCAGATGGACCTCTACTGGGTAACCAAAGCCGGTGCCGACCCCGTCGACTACTTCAACCGCTACCCCGGCCGCTTCAAGGCCTGGCACGTGAAGGACATCGACGCCCAAGGCCGCTTCGCCCCCGTGGGCACCGGCTCGATCGACTTCGCCCGCATCCTGGCCGAAAAGGAGAAGTCCGGCATGGAATTCTACCTCGTGGAGCAGGACATGACCTTCGACGAGACGCCCCTGGAGGCCATCGAGATCAGTCACGCCGCGCTGGAGGAGATTGGCTTCGAGTAGGATTTTCTGATGCTACTGCGGACGGGTGCCGGCTGGTTTTCAGTCGGCACCCGTTTTTTTTGGCTTCGCTTCCTTCGGAAGCTTGCGGGTTGGTTACCGCAGATTACGCGGATTAGTCGCAGATTCATTTACGTAGTGTCCTTTTTCCCGATTGGTGGCTTGTATACTCGGCGAGTGGAAGTGCCGGCCCGCCCCGGACTGCCCACGCGCCGCGTGGGCCTGATCTTTGTCAATCTGTGAAAACCAATCCGTGGCCATCTGCGGTAGAACTTCCGGTTTTGGTTACCGCAGATTATGCGGATTGGGTGGCAGATTGAATCACGTATTGTCCGCGTTCTCCATTGGTGGCTTCCACTCGGCGAGTGGAAGTGCCGGCCCGCCCCGGACCGCCCACGCGCCGCGTGGGCTTTCATCTGCTTCTCTTTTTCTTTTTCCTTGATGAAAAAGAAACAACAAATCCCCACGAAGCCGGGGGGAGGGGCCCCCGGGTGAAGTACACATCCGGCTTTATCGGCTGCCGAACCCCGGCAGGGCTTAAATCCACAAACTCGCATGATCCTTGCCTCGACCTATAGTGTACGCGGTCCATATTATGTTTCTCCTCTCCCAATAGCATTCTCCCGGCTCATACAGTGTGTATTTTTTAACGCCCTGCCGGGGCCCGTCATCCGGCCGGCTGTAAGGGCGAACCCAGTACTATTTGATGTCCAGTGAGCGTGATCAGCGTAAATCCGCGAAACCAATCCGCGGCCATCCGCAGTAGAACTTCCGCTTTTGGTTACCGCAGATTACCCGGATTAGTCGCAGATTGATTTACGTAGTGTCCTTTTTCACGATTGGTGGCTTCCACTCGGCGAGTGGAAGGTCCGCCCCGTGCCCCCGGACTGCCCACGCGGCGCGTGGGCTTTCATCTGCTTCTCTTTTTCTTTTTCCTTGATGAAAAAGAAACAAAAAATCCCCACGAAGCCGGGGGGAGGGGCCCCCGGGTGAAGTTAACATCCGGCTTTATCGGCTGCCGAACCCCGTCATCCGGCCGGCTGTAAGGGCGAACCCATTACTATTTGATGTCCAGTGAGCGTGATCAGCGGAAATCCGCGAAACCAATCCGCGGCCATCCGCGGTAGAGCTTCCGCTTTTGGTTACCGCAGAATACGCGGATTAGTCGCAGATTAATTTGTGTAGTGTCCTCCTTCCCGATTGGTCACTTCCACTCGGCGAGTGGAAGTGCCGGCCCGCCCCGGATCGCCCACGCGCCGCGTGGGCCAAATCTGTGTTCATCTGCGAAAACTAATCCGTGGCCATCTGCGGTAGAACTTCCGCTTTTGGTTACTGCAGAATACGCGGATTAGTCGCAGATTCATTTACGTAGTGTCCTCCTTCCCGATTGGTGGCCTCCACTCGGCGAGTGGAAGAGCCAAATGCGCCTAATCAGCGTAAATCCGCGAAACCAATCCGCGGCCATCCGCGGTAAAAGTTACGCGCAGCAAAGCCTACCACCGGGATTCAATCCGCCGCACAATAGACTCGCAGAGGGCGTGGGTAGCCCGGATATCCGCCGCCAGGGCGGCATCGTGGGTGGGGGAGCGGGAGATCCGGAGCCAATCGTCAATCATGGCAACGAAGCCGCGCTTTTCCAGGGTAGGCGTCCAGTGGTTGAAGGAGAGGTCGGTGCGCTCCTCCGCGCGGTAGTGGACGCCGGCGTGGAGGTCGTGGAGGGTCCACTGTTGGCCCGGGGTGTGGTAGTCGATCGTTTCGGTGGTGCGGCCGCTCACGCGGTTCATGCCTCCGGTGAGGAGGGTTTCGCCGCTGCACCAGCGGACCTGCAGGTTGGTGAGGAGTCCGTCGCGCAGCTGGGCGTGTACGGTGAGGTCTTCCACGGGGCCGGGAGCGAGGACGCGGAGTCCGTCGACTACGTGGATGAAGTCGTCAAAGACGAAGGTCCTCACTTCCCCCGGCAGGTCCACGCGGTTCTTGTGCCAGGTCACCTGCAGGGGATCCTTTTCCCCCCGCAAGGCGCTGACCAGGGGCGCGTACCGCCGGTTGAAGCCCACCATCAGGGGAACGTTGCGCCGGGCCGCCAAGCGGAGGAGGCGATCCGATTCCGATTGGGAATAGGTGAGAGGCTTGTCGACGAACACCGGGATCCCCGCCTCCAATAAGGCCTCTACCAAGTCGGCGTGACCCTCCGTCGCACTGTGCACCATGGCCGCGTCGGGCCGCCGCGCGATCACTTCCCGGACGCTGGCGAAGGTGTTCGCGATCCGGTATTGCCGCGACAGTCGCTCCAGCACCGCCGTATCCCGCGTACACAACCACGGTTCCACGTCGGAGCGGGTGGCCAGGAGGGGGAGGTAGGCTTTTTGGGCTATGTCGCCCAGGCCGATGAGGGCTATGGAGGTCAAGGGTTCAAGGGGTGAAGGGGTGAAGGGGTGAATGGGTGAAGGAGTGAATGGGGCGTGGCATTTGCCCCTCGCTTTGCTCGGGTGAGCCAAGGGGTGAAGGAGTGAATGGGTGAAGGAGGGAATGGGGTGTGGCATTTGCCCCTCGCTTTGCTCGGGCGAGTCAAGGGGTGAAGGGGTGAAGGGGTGAAGGGGTGAATGGGTGAAGGAGTGAATGAAGTGTGGCATTTTCCCTTGCTTCGCTCGGGAAAGGCACGGGGTCAAGGGGTCAAGGGGCTAAGGGCGTGGCAATTGTCCATCGCTTGGCTCGGGTGGGGGCGTTGCTGGGTGGCATCCTATCCCTTGCTTCGCTCGGGTAGGGGAAGGTAGGGGTTTGGGGGGCAATGGGGCATGGTTTCTGTTCTTGAACTTATTTGGGCGGCGGGGCGCGGGTGCCGGGGAAGGGAGCAAGGCCCACTTGGTTCAGGTATATGGTTTATATTCATTCATGGGTTTGACCCAAAGAGAATATAATGGGATCCGGGTCGTCGGGGGAAGGCGACGCATGGGGGGCGAAGCCGTATGTAAACGCATATATTCGAGTATATACGGATAAAATCGGGTGGTTCGGGGTGCGGCGTATTTCTTCGGGTCAAAACGATGAGGAATACGCTATTGATTCAGAAGGTGGTGGGGCGAACGGGAACGCGCTACGTGTTCCGGCCGAAAGGATACATACAGGACTTCCCGAAGGCTTGTGGGCGAATTGAGGGGGTGGCGTACCACCGGGAACAGCGGTATTGGTCGGCACCCGCGGAAGCGGCTACCCTGAAGGGGCTGAGTGACGTGCTGGGGCGGGATCGGCTGGAGTGGACCTACGCCCTGGTGGAGACGCCTCGGCAACCGGAGCGGCACGGGGATAGCGATACGTTGCCGGCGCGGTGGGAGGATCGCTTGTTGCGGACGGAGGAAGCCCTGCGGGTGCGGCGGTACTCGTGGAGGACGGTAAAGGGGTATACGGCCCACCTGCGTGGATTCTTCCGGGCGTGTAGGGAGCTGGAGCCCGACGAGGTGACCACTGAGACGGTAAAGCAGTACATCCTGCGGCGCTCCGGCGCGGGCGGGTATTCTTCCAGTAGTCAGCACCAGCTGCTGAACGCCCTGAAATTCTGGATGGAGCACATCGAGGGGCGGGAGAAGACCTTCATCGAGCTGCGCCCCCGCAAGGAGCATAAGCTGCCCCAGGTGCTGAGTATGCAGGAGGTGGGTCGGCTGTTCGCGGCGGTGGAGAACCCGAAGCACCGCTGCGTACTCAAGGTGATCTACGGGGGCGGACTGCGGCTGGGGGAGGTGTGCCGCCTGCGGCTGGCGGATGTCCACGTGGACCGCTTGCAGATCTTCATCCGCGGTGGCAAGGGCAACAAGGACCGGTATACCACGCTACCGCAATCGCTGGTCGCCGAGCTGAACCAGTACGTGCAGGCCTACCAACCGGACTACTGGCTGTTCGAGGGGCAGCACGGGGGGCAGTATTCGCCCCGCAGCGTACAGGCCATCCTGAAACGGGCGGTGAAGCGGAGCGGGATAAACCCCCACGCCACGGTACACACCCTGCGCCACAGCTACGCCACCCACCTGCTGGAGCAGGGGACGAGTCTGCGCCACATCCAGGAACTACTGGGCCACAACAGCAGTCGGACCACCGAAATCTACACCCACATCTCCAGTAAGGAGCGGCAGCGCATCATCAGTCCGCTCGACCGGTTAACCGACGGAGGTGGGGAGGAGGAAAACCCTTAAAGGCGGGGTGGGGTATAGGCTAGAGACGGCCAGAACGTTGTACTGGAGGCACTGCGGGGGGTGGCGCGGCGGGGTTTCCGGGCGCGCACACCCGTCAACCCGCGCACACCCGTCAATTCCGCCCCCCGCCACCCCGGGACATTACGTATTATTGGCGGGCGGGTGGCGCACACCCGTCAATAATTTCACCGCCATTGCGGGCGTACATGCAATGCGGGTGTATTAATGTTGGGCGACATGGCCCATTAAAGGGCCACGACAAAACGCGCAGATTAGAGACAATCCGATTCATCTGATCCGTTTAACATCAGCGGGAAAAAAGTTAAATATCGAGATGCCTTGTGTTATACTTGAGTCTACCGTTCGAAACTCAAACTGTATCATTGGAAATGCACATCAATAAGTCAAATAATACATAAGTAACTACACTAAATCATGAAGGCTAAGATTGCATTGTGTATTACGATTTTCATCTTGAATTGCCAAGGATTGTTATACGGCTGTGACTGTAGTACTTCAGTATTTGATCTACCAGCTATCAATGAATATAATAGCTCGTCAAATAAAATCCTGTTCAAGGGCATACTAGTTGGGGCGAAGGATACAATAATTAATGGTGACTATCTTGTAGCGTACAAATACGACTCAATTACCAACTACTCAATGGAACACAACGGATCATTATTGATATTCACACCAGCTAGTAGTGCATCGTGCGGCTTCGAAGATCAGATAGGGAGTAAATCAATAGTAAGCGCTTACCGCGACGATGATCGTTATTTTACTTATAGAGAAGATTGCACTAAAACCGTATCAGAACACAGCGATCCTAAAAAGTTTCAGCAGTGGAATAAATATTTGACTTCGGTTTCAACTGGCGTAGATGGATATTACGAGTTCAAGCAGCCAACAAAGTACTATGACGGGGGAACCATAGATACATCATACAAAGCTCCCTTACTAGAGTATACAATACAAGACGGAACGCTAAATGGGTCTTATAGTCTCTATTCACGCACCGGAATACTTATAGAGACAGGTAAGTATATAGAAGGGAAGAAATATGGTACTTGGGTCTATCGCGAGGTTCAAGACAACATTGATCACGTTGTTGAAATAGTCACCACTTCTAAATATCATGACGGAAGAGTGATGGAAGAACTAACTAAACGTACTTACAAATACTGGTAAGCTAAAATTCAATATGTAGTCTTATAGCATACTCAAGAGATTTCAAAACCTTAATCAACTATAAAAGCAAGTGGTTTTGAAGAATCGCCCAACATTGCGCCATCGTCAAGCCGGCGGTGAGCCTTTCGAGTGTCCAGTAAGCTTTACAAAACTGATTTTAAACTGGTCGAAGTCCAAGATGCTAATTGGTGGAGCCGGCCTGCGGTGGCGCCCCCGTTGGGCGACAGCCTGCCATTAAAGGCAGGCCGAAAGACTATGTACTCAACAAAGTCAATCGAATCATTTATCGATAATTATTATTTTAATAGCCATTAAGAGTAACTTTAAAAGTATATGATTATTTCAATTAGGTGGGTGAGTGTATGGATTTTGTTAGCATGTATGGCTTGTTTTGTAACTCCTTTGAGTGGATGCTATAATGGTGAAGGCAATGAAAATACTAGCATAGATTTGAATAAAGAATTTACACAAATAACAGATATAGCACCAGGAAATAGTAGAATATTCTTCATCGTAGACAGAAGCTATTTATATTATGTGGATGATGGAGATGATTCTGCAACCTTAGTAGATAGCTTGCCGAATGCAGGTTTCATTGTATCTAAGGACGTTTATGTGAAATCGCGTACACAACTATTTAAAGTAATTGAACAACGAACTGATCCGAAGTTGTCAATTGTTCCCGAGCCATTTGACATGGATTCTATCAAATCTATCGGAAAAATTGGAGAAACCTTCGAAAATTACGAAGTTATAGATTGTTGCAATGGAGAATGGGGTGGTACGGTAAGCTTTATCAATAAGTTTGATACAACTCAAGTCAACTCAATTGAAAGCACGTGTTTATTAAAGATATTATCCGGCCCAGAGTATAATATTATATTAAATTACATGATGCATGGTATGGGATCCAGTTCAATATATAAAATACGCTCGGTAGGTGACCTTCCAAATACGGAAATTTGCCATAACTTCGAGTTTAATTTAGATTCCTGGACTTTCGTTGATAGCACAATGCAAGCCATCAATACGGGTGGATTGAATGAACTCATCTTCGATACGACTGGCGTTGAAATAGTTGATGGTCAAATTATCCAAGATAATCTTTATGTTTTATTAAGATCCAGATGGCCGGATAAGATAGATCTGAGCATAATATCCAACGCAGATATCCAGACGGTAGATTCATATGAATTCCCAAAAGAAGATAATGGACTATCCATCGACGGACTTATTACTGCAAACGGTTATGTTTATATCCGCCAATCTTCGTGGAACTATGATCGATTGAAGAATGGGGAAGGTTATGAGAATCAGATAATTATTCACAACATATCTACCGGAAAGTCTAAGACAATTACATTTACAAGATAGATCGCCCAACACTGCGCCCAGCGTCAACCGGGGCTGGGTGATTTGGAACTGGTGATGTCTATTAGTGTCTGGTGTCGCCCCGTCGTCAATGGCCCGAAAGCTCCCGGTGGTCGGTTTCGGTCCATGCCGCCGCGCCGCCCCCTCGTGGGTGGGGTCAAAGTTAGTACCTTCGAATCAATAATGCCCCGGCTGCGTGGGCGCCCCCGTTGGGCGACAGCCCGCCATTAAAGGCGGACCGAAAGATGGGATGGTTCCGCTAAAGCATGTCATTGTCAAAAATATCTGCATCGAAAGCGGGGTTCTATTGTAAGTTTCAGTAAAGTGTAAAGTTGATAATGAGATACGCCAAGATTCTTTTTTGGATACTATGCCCTTGCATCCTAGCTGGCCAGATTGATTATAAATCTGAAATGTCTATCGTAGGAAATTTCGATGATTTCTCGGTTATTGATGATTCCTTGCTTTATATCGCAACAGCTGTAGGAAATACCTATGTAAGCCATAACGGAGGTAAAGACTGGGAATATGGAATCTTACAAGCTGATGAATATGACGGAGAGCACTTCGATAGGGCTCAGTTCTTTAATAAAGATGTCGGTTTAATTTCGGGATATCTGCATGATAAAGAATACAACGATTATCTGTACCGAACCACAGACGGTGGTGCTAGTTGGGAAAAGTTACCTATTGAGTTTGGAAAATGGATTGATGCGGCAGCAATTAACAAGGACGGGCGTGCGTGGTTAGCCTCTTCAGATCAGGTTCTGTACCATTCAGATGATTATGGCAAGAATTGGACAATTCGGGACCGTCCAGAAAACAAGACCAATCAACGAATTATTTCCCTGGATTATACACAAGCTGGAGTGCTTTTAGCTGGTACAGGCTGGAATAGACTCTACTTAAGTTTAGATGATGGAGACAACTGGCAAATAGTGCCTACTCCAAAAGATAATGGATTATATGAAGCTGAGGATGGTCAGCGTCCTAGTATTCAAAAGGTGGTAGCTACAGATAAACACATAATTGTAGCACAAAATGAAAAGTTCTATTATACCGAATATCAACAAATCAATTGGGTCCCACTAAACGGCATAGCTAATATTTTTCGCGATGAAAACAAATTAGCTGTTCTTTACTTAAATGGGAAAGTTTCTTTTGTAAATAGTATAGATTCTGTAGAGATCGTAAACAATAACGTAGATGTATTCTATCGCGCCGTTGCTGGTAAATACAGGAATGGAAAGTTATATTTAGTATCTCCAAGTCAGACAAAAATGGTTTCTCCAAATAGAGTTGTTAACAATGTTCACTTGACAACGGATGTCTCGATAGAGGATATATTCTTTCAACAGTATATTGACTTGTCTAATCGACTTTGGGTGAATGGGAACTTTTCGGTGTACCATAGGCCAAGTTCGAAGCACAAATTTCGCCGGATGCACACAAACAGTGGAGAATTACTAAACGACGTATACACACTTAGCACAGATAGTGCGGTAGTAATTGGGAAACAATTTACAAGTCACAAAATTATTACTGCACATTCTGATATTGATGATAGGGAGCTTGACTTGGCGGAATTTGTTCAAATTCCAGACGTGTCAGGACTTGATAAGATTCGATTTCATGAATACGCATACGGATGCTTTCACGGTGATGAAAATAGGCGGGTTTACAAACTTGATAATAATGAATTAAAGCTCATACGAAGTGAAAGTAATGTCAACAAAGACGTTTACGGTGTAAATGAGAAGAGGAGTTCCTTGATGACTTTAGAAACGTTCCGGGCAATGGGTGAAGAACTCGACTGGGTAATTACAAGCGATAACCACCTCGTCCTACCCACCAGTAAGCAGTATGATTATTCTACACTAGAATTGGAAAAAATCACGAACTACCTAAGTCTGTTAGAAACCACGGCTTTAAACAGCTATAGTACTAATCATAATGTCAGAAAGATAACCTTAGAGTACACGACCGGTGAAACAATATCCTTGTATTGTACTAATGATAGCGAGCATCCATTAAATTTCAACTGGATTGTAGATGTGGGTGGATTGAAGTTCGGCATTACTTCCTTGAATCTATTTGAAGTCTTTAACCTTGGAATGTATCAAAGCAAGAGCGATGAGCTTAGAAAAGAAATGTTACAACTTATAGATGCCAGTGAATAGGATCGCCCAACACTGCGCCATCGTCAAGCCGGCGATGAGGCTTTTGGGTGTCGATGAAGCCATTAGAAGCTTATTTACTGCTTATGCAGATCCAAATACTAGTGGTGGTGAAGCCGGCCTGCGGTGGCGCCCCCGTTGGAGTGAAAGGCTACACTTCGTTCCGCCTTCCACTCCAACGTGAACTGCCCACAGGGTGCCGGACGAAGGACATTTAAAAAAATGCCCTTCATCCAACACCTTGCCTTCGGCAACTCCACAATTTGAAATATTTTTTGAGGCTACGCCTCAACATCATTCCAAATCCCGGAGCTGCGTGGGCAGCTCACGTTGGGTCCAATACAATACCCGCACTACAGCAAGACATACCATCGTCGCGGCATGATGTACGCTCATTCTTGAAGGCCAAAACGTACAATCTTTGTCCTGATTTGTCAGATCAAAATTTTAGAAGATGAGATCGATGCTTCAAGGTGCTAGCAGTAACCGGTGTTGTTGTCGATGTTCGCTATGGACCAAAAGCCTCTGCAGAGCTACGGGTTTCGGACCATGCTCTCTATCGTCAAAAAGACCTTGCCGGGTAACCTATTGTTAGTCCCTGCTGTAAGTGTTTCAAGATTTCAGATGCCATCGCTGAGATCCTCCTTCATATCCGAAGACCGCCTTACCTCAAACCGTGACGTGTACTCTTTGTCCAGGCAAACGTCCTATCTTCCGCACATGAACTTTGATCAAAGGGGACTGCTGATACCACCTGAGAAGATAAGCTTTGAGCAGAGTCAGTTCGCTCAAATCTTTGTCAGGGACTTTCCGGAAAGTAGCACACGTGGATCTCTCTTTCAGGCCTATCAAGATTATTCCGGGTGGTTCACCCAGAAGATCACGGGTAGCTTTGTGCAGTGGATAGGTGGAAGCTTCACGACCGCCAAGCGCAGTCCACAGGATATTGATCTAGTGACGCTATGCGCACAAGAGGATCTGATCAAGCATGATGAGATTTTGGCTTCAGAGACCGAAAAAGGCAACTGGAAGTCAAGGGGAGTGGACGCCTACGTAGTAGGGGTCCGAGCCTACGATGCACCCGACTATCCCCTTTACCGGTCGGACTTCGTATATTGGATACACCAGTTCTCTACGACTCGCAGAGATCGCAGAGGGCGCAAACACGCTAGAGGCTTCGTTGAAATCACCTTTAATGGATACAGCTATGAATAATTACGAAAGCTATTTTGAGGGCGTTGAAGACCGTGCTGTTCAGATCAGTGAGCTCATAGAGGAAATCATCAAACTAGATGATGTGTTGGCAAAACATGATCAGTACGGTTCGACTGGTTTTCAGCGTGAGCAATACGTCGCGAAGCGCAAGGAATACACCGATCGACTGAATCAATTTTTGCAACCTCATAGAATGAAGATAATTAATAACGAGGCCGCGTAAAGCAAGGGAATAATAGTACTGGACCGAACACCGCCTACCCGTATAGCCACCGGTTAAGCTTTGCGGTTCTCTGGTCGGTTAAGAATCAAGCGGAGTGTTCGTCGTAAGCCGTAGTGTTGGATGGTGTAGGCGGCCGTCGGGTAGGCACTCGTTGGAGTGAAAGGCTACACTTCGTTCCGCCTTCCACTCCAACGTGAGCTGCCAACAGGGTGCCGGACGAAGGACATTTAAAAAACGCCCTTCATCCAACACCTTGCCTTCGGCAACTCCAGCATTTGAAATATTTTTGAGGCTACGCCTCAACATCATTCCAAATCCCGGAGCTGCGTGGGCAGCTGACGTTGGGGGAAATGCCACCACCGTCCAACCTGAAACCAGCCTATAATTTATGGTAAGATCAACCAGACTGAGTCCTGCACTTCTTATTCTTCTAGCAGTTACGATTGGTCTTCTTGGTTGTAACGAACCATTTAATGAAGAAAAATGGAAGTCTAAAGGCGTTGATTGGCAATTAAGCGATTCAAGAGAGAAGATGGTACAAGACTTGGTAAACAGCGACACTCTTTTAGGTTTGACAAAAGGAGAGGTTTACCAAATGCTAGGCACCCCTGAATTGCAGGCTTCAAATGATAGTACAATGCAATATTTGATAAGGGAAAAGCACGGTTGGAATATAGACCCAGAGTATATCAAGTACTTCACAATAAAGTTTGATCGAAATGATCTGGTGAAATCCTATCACTTGGAGAAAAATGAGTAGGGTGGTCGATTATAAAGCATAGATAAAATTAAAGCTACCGCGCAGAAACAGCCCGCATGCCTCTAACAAAACTGCCTCGTAGAAACAGCCCGCACTCCTCCTAAAAGCTGCCGCGTAAAACAGCCCGCATCACTCCGAATAAAAAAGCACTTCCGCCAACACCGCGCCATCGTCAAGCCGGCGATGATGGTCTTGAGTGTCGAGGATGCTTTATCGGCTAGGAATCAAAGTTCTTGATCCGTAAGTTGGTTGGTTGTAGCCGGCCTGCGGTGGCGCACTCGTTGGAGTGAAAGGCTACAGGGTGCCGGACGAAGGACATTTCAAAAATGCCCTTCATCCAACACCTTGCCTTCGGCAACTCCAGCATTTGAAATATTTTTTGAGGCTACGCCTCACCATCACTCCAAATCCCGGAGCTGCGTGGGCAGCTCACGTTCGCCGACAGCAATGCCCGCATGACTTCAAAAAAGCCCGCCCAAAGTTGATCAAAGTCATCAACATTCCGTATCTTTCGGAGGTAAGCAACCAAGATGCCCCTTAAGAACCGCCAGTCAGGTAAGTCCCTTGCATACACCATTGAAAAACTACGCGAGGACGATTACCATTGGCTCAGTTCTTCTCCTGACTTTCAATTCGACTGGACGGTAGAAAAGGCAAATGAGGTCTACAAAATCTCTCTGGTGGACGAAGCAGCGACCGTACTTGGCGTCATGTCGTTGACTGATGTACCGGAAGAATTCCGCATTCACCTCAACTTGATTGAGGTGGCGGATACGCAGCGAGGCAAGAAGAAAACCATTGACAACGTTGCCGGCTGCTTAATTGCTTTTGCCTGCCGACTGGCGTTCGCAAGAGGTTATCTCGGATTCGTTTCCCTTCAGCCGAAAACGAAACTGATTCAGTACTACCAGGCCGCTTACGGCTTTCGTCAGTACGGACGTTTACTGGGAATTGAACAGGATGGTGCCATCTCACTAATCCAAAAATATCTAGAGGATGAAAAAGGATAAAAAGCAACTTTATACGGACCTTCTCCAGCGCTACACCGAAGAAGAGGTGGCAGAGTCATTTGTCGCAAGTGAAGAACTACCTGCTGAGGCGCAAGCTAAGGTCCACAAAGAGTTTTTAGAAAAGAGGATGAAATCGCTACAGGGCACAACCGGAGATCAAAAACTCCGGTCGAAGCTATTTGCCTTTAAAATTCAGTTGGAGGACTATTTTACAGCCGACAGTTACCAAGATGAATACAAATTCGGCAACCAGCTCAAAAAGTATATTAAAATAGTGGGCAGGACTCAGACTGAAGTCTCAAGCAATCTGAGCATCCATAAAGCAAGGCTCAGTCGAATCATAAATGGAAAGGAAAATCCTAATCCGGAACTTATGTATCGCCTACAGGAACACAGTTCCGGAGCTATTCCAGCATTTTACTGGTGGAAACTTTTCGCCAAAGAACTAGAATACCAGATAAGGACCGATAAGGAAAAAATGCAGGAGGAGAGCACCAAAGTCACCAATCCGATATCTCTGAGAGCTTGAAAGATAAAAAAGCCATCGGCGAACACCACATCAGCGTTCATGCGCCCTACGGGACGCAGGGCGCCGGCGTAATCGTTGCGTGCAATTAAAAAATGAAACATCGAGTTCAAATATTATCGATTGACCTGATAGACGAGTACGAAGGGACTGTTCAGTTTGAAATTAACGGGAATGACTACAAAGCATTTTTCTACGGAGAAGAATACAAACCAGGACAAAATGCTGAAGTTGAACTCGACCATCTCGAATCTCCGCTTGAATGGGATGTGATATTTACCGAGAATAAGGAGAGCGAACTAAGAATTACAAAGACGCAGAACTCGGAATGGAGTTACTATGGATATGGAAAAATAAAATCGATTGAACCCCTCGTTGCTGACTTTGGAGACATTCAATTGGAACTTGGAAACTGGACAAATGACCCTAAAGTAATTGGCGAATATATTTATTGGGCTATTGACCGATTGGATATAAGTAAGATAAAAAAATAAAAAACTTCACACAACACAGCATTTAGCTTATGGCGGGCGAACGGCTGCCAGCAAGGTTTTCGCTCCGTAGCAAGCTTTGGTCTCTGGGGACAGGAAAGTGCTTCGAAACCGCCACAAGCCATATGCAAACCATTGGAGTGAAAGGCTACACTTCGTTCCGCCTTCCACTCCAACGTGAGCTGCCCACAGGGTGCCGGACGAAGGACATTTAAAAATTGCCCTTCATCCAACACCTTGCCTTCGGCAACTCCAGCATTTGAAATATTTTTTGAGGCTACGCCTCAACATCATTCCAAATCCCGGAGCTGCGTGGGCATCTGACGCTCGGCGCCAGCAAGCCCCCATCACTCCGGATGACAAACTTGCAAAGCAACTAAAAAGACCCTAACTTTGTTGTCTAGCCAGACAACTTAGATGCCAACCTTTTTCACCTTCTATGGTATCAAAATTCAGTTGTTCCACAATGATCACGCTCCGCCACACTTTCATGCGGTTTCAGCTGAATACGAAATATTGATCAATATTAAAACCTTAGAAGTCATGGAGGGCAACATGCCAAAGAACAAGCAAAAATAAATCATCAGTTGGGCGGAAGAAAATCAGCCTATCCTGATTGAAATTTGGGAGGCCCTGCAAAAGAGATAAGTCATGAAGACATTGCCGCGTGTGTTAAAGATTACAGAAATTACGAAGGGGAAGATTTTCTGTGTGTTCAATACTGGCGAATACAGAATTGTAGATCTTAAAAAATTTGCCGCTGATTATGAGCTGACGAATGACTTGCGGTTACAAAAGCTTATCAGCAACCAAGAAGAATTGACCCAAGCGGTAGTGGATAGTGGGACACTGTCGTTTCCCTCTATCCAGCAGACGCTCAAATTATCCAATGGGCAGACATATTCGGTATCTTTTGATCTGGACCCAATAATGCTTTATGAATCAAGTGTAGAAGATATAGAGAGAGAAAAGAAAAATAGGATAGGTGAGCAGTTGAAAGCAGCCCGAAAAAGTGCCGGTATGACACAGGAAGAATTAGCTAGCCGAGTAGGAACTTCAAAAGGTTACATCAGTAGAATAGAAAACAACAGGTCGGATATAGAACTTTCCACTCTTCGTCGCATCATTGAAGTGGGCCTGAATAAAAGGCTCGCAATAACAGATTAATTATTAAAAGCCAGCGCAATATTGAGCCAGCGGCAACCGGGGCGGGGTGAATCCGGTGCCAGTCGGTGCTAGGGGTGCCCGGGTTCGTCCTGGCGTCAATGGCCCGAAAGCTTTCAATGGTCGGTTTCGGTCCATGTCGCCGCGCCGCCCCTTTCTGGGTAGGATGAAATCTTTACCTTCGAATCGATGCAGGCCCCAGCTGCGCTGTCGCCCTCGTTGTGGCCAATCATCCAGCCAAACGTGTACCAAAAATCTAATAAATGTCCCTTATATTCGCCACATGGGACACAAGGCACCATATCAACTTCCACCCCTTCCGCCGGCAACGGAGAAGATCCAAACTATAGCCACGCTCAAGAAGGCCACTACGGCCACTTTCGCGATTGCTGAACTGAAGGGGATTGCAGAAACGATCCCTAGCCAACAAATGCTGGTTAACGCAATCACCCTAAAGGAAGCGAAAGACAGTTCTGAAATTGAAAACATCATTACCAGTACGGACGAACTTTACGAAGCTCTGGCGACCAAGGATAGTGCGGTAAAGCCTCAAACTAAAGAGGTAGTCAATTATCGTAGGTCCATCATGCTTGGATTTGATATATTGAAAGACCAAGGATTTATACGGGTCAACGATATAGTCAATATTCAGAAGGACTTACTCAATAACGATGCCGGCATCAGGTCTACACCGGGTACAGTCCTGAAAAACGATGCTACGGGAGAAGTGGTTTATACACCTCCTCAAGACAAAATTGAAATTGAATCCCTGCTGTCAAACTTCATCAAATACTATAATGACAACACATTAAGAGACGGAGTGCCAGACTTAATATGGTTAGCTGTACTGCATTTCCAGTTCGAAAGCATTCACCCCTTCTATGATGGTAATGGACGCACAGGGAGAATACTTAATATCCTGTTTCTGATAATGAATGGGATGATCGACATTCCCATATTATATCTTAGCTCACATATAATCCAAAACAAGCCAGAATACTACAGGCTACTCAATCAAGTAAACAAAACTGGTGAATGGGAAGAGTGGATTCTGTTTATGCTCGATGCCGTTGAGAGAACTGCCATAGCAACAAAGCGGCAAATTCTTGCCATACGATCCCAACTAAAAGAAAAGATTCAACTTATAAAAACAAGACTACCAAAAATATACTCGCGAGAACTGGTTGAACTAATATTTGAACAGCCCTATTCGAAGATTGAATACGTTGTAGATAAGTTGGGGGTAGAAAGAAAAGCAGCCTCCCGGTACCTAAGGCAGTTGGAGGAGATTGGCGTTTTGACAAGCAAACGGGTGGGCAGAGAAACTATCTACATAAACGTGGATCTATTTACCCTACTGAAAAAATAAGAGCACTGGCCACAACACTGCGCCAGCGGCAACCGGGGCGCGGTGAATTCAGTGCCGGTAAGTTTCCGGGTTGCCGGGGTTCGTCCCGCCCTCAATGGCCCGAAAGCTCCCCTTGGTCGGTTTCAGTCCACGCCGCCGTGCCGCCCCGAACGAAAAAATCCAGACCATTGACAACAACGAGAGTACGAAAAGGTCAGATACTGCAAAGGGCGGGAGAGCTGAACACGAAGGTGTACAAGGTGAAGCGTGGACTGATCAGGAGCTACACCATAGACGAAAAAGGCAAGGAGCATATCTATATGTTCGGCCCCGAAAACTGGATTGTGGCCGATTACTGCGGTCCGCAGGAGCCATGTCAACTCTATATCGATGTCCTGGAGGATGGAGAACTCGAGGTTACTCCGAAGGAGCTACCCGTGGAGGAAATTCCGGATCCTGATGCGCTGCTGAGGCGGCTGCAGGTCATGCAGAACAGAATCGTCATGTTGATGAGCTCGACGGCGAAGGAGCGGTACGAGCATTTTGTCCAGACTTATCCCGACATCATCCAACGGGTGCCCCAAAAAATGATCGCATCCTATCTGGGCATCACCCCGGAGGCGCTCAGCAGGGTGCGGAAGGCTTTGTCCAACCGGGAATAGGCCATCTTGCTTTCTTGATCTACATCAATGCGCGAGCCTGGGAAGGTGCGGATTTTTGCAGGATAAATACAAGAGTAAAATGGCAAATCACCACAACCACAAAGTGACCAATATTGCACTTTGGACGGTCCAGGGGCTCCTGGCCGCATCCTTTCTGATGGCAGGCGTAATGAAGGCCGCGCAGCCCATCGAGGTCGTAGTGGAATCAATTCCCTCCCTGGCGTCTACTCCCGAGGGGTTGATAAGATTCATTGGGATCAGTGAAATTGCGGGGGCATTGGGATTGTTGATTCCCTCCATCTTCCGCTTCAAACCATTCTTGACCGTTTGGGCGGCCCTGGGACTTGCTTTGGTCATGGTCCTGGCCGTAGGGTTTCATGCCGTACGGGCCGAATGGCAAAGTGTCGGGGTCAATGTCATTCTGCTCCTGCTGGCGCTGTTCATCGCCTGGGGGAGAAGTGCCTGGGTGCCCGTACTTGCCAAAAGCTGACCTCAATTCGGCGGGAGACGTCAGTAAAAAGTGGGATCGGCCAGGCCTGAAAAGGACCTTGCCTGGAGCAGGTCCGAATAGGTTCCCTCCCTTACTCCAACGGAGAGGCCCGGGAGTAGGTCAGAAAATCTGTCACCTGCTCATCCTGCAGGGGAGAATGCTTTGGCTGCGCCCCGTAGAAGATAAGGGGGATTGGGAAAAGCCAGGTGACTTCTGCCGGCTCCCCCGTCCAGTCACAAGCGGTTGTTGATCAGGTTGGCCAGCGGAGATAGGGGCCTCCTTTGCTGCGCAGGATATCACGGTTAGTTGTGCAGCGGCGTTTTCCTGGTTGCCAGTTCCATCACGCCGGACGAGGAAAAGGAACTGAGCTGCGCGGCTGCCTCCGGTGGCTGCAGGTCGGTAAGCAATTGAAGCAGTCAGGGCGTGCAGACTCGACCGTCATCCAGCAGGTCTTCCCCCGCTTGTCATTTCTTATCGGCTCCTCGCAGAAGGCTTCCAGGTCAAATGCTTCGTTTTCCTTTGTGATTATGGTGTGTGACAGAAGTTATTGGTTTAAATCGAGACACATCTTCTGAAATGATCTTTGAATAACCAATGAATTGTTGGCTATGGGTTTTGTAAATTAGACCATACGCTCAAAACATCCTTTTGCCATGGTATCCAAGCGGAGCTATATCCTGCCCCTGGCAGTGCTGTCGGTGTTCCTGCTGGGTTGCTCCACTGACTCCAATCTGGAGAAAAGAGTGGATGGGGTATTTGCGCATATGGACTCCGGGGCTGAACCTGGATGTGCCTGCTCGGTCAATCATCATGGAGAACTCGTGTACTCCAATGGCTTTGGTATGGCCAATCTGGAGTACGATGTTCCAATTGGGCCCTCCACCATATTTCACGTGGCTTCCGTTTCCAAGCAGTTCACCGCCATGGCAGTCGAACTCCTGGTAAACGATGGACTGGTATGCTGGAATGACGACGTACGGAAGTACGTCCCGGAGGTACCGGACTTTGGGACACCCGTCACTTTACGGCACCTGGTCCATCACGTCAGTGGGATCCGTGATCAGTGGAACCTCTTGTACATGGCCGGCTGGCGATGGGAGGCCGATGTGGTTACCCAGAAGGATGTACTTGATATCACATCCCGTCAGACGTCCCTAAATTTCGAGCCGGGGGAACGCTTTCTCTACTCCAATACCGGCTATACCCTGTTGGCTGTGGTGGTGGAAAGGCAGACGGGGCAGTCGCTCAGGGAGTTCTGCCGGGAACGATTATTTGAACCGCTTGGGATGAATAACACTCACTTTCATGATGACCATGAAATGATTGTGCCAAATCGAGCGTGGGGGTATGCGCCTGACCAGGAAGGCTTTTTGGGATACAGGGCGTCGATACCTGATTTTGATGTTGTGGGGGCAACCAGTCTTTTTACTACGGTGGAAGATATGTCAAGGTGGGACAAAAACTTCTATACGATGGAAGTAGGTGGGGAAGATGCATTTAACCGACTGCACGACAAGATCACGCTGGCTAATGGAGATACCCTGGACTATATGCACGGCTTGGGCGAAAGTGAGTACCGGGGGGTGAAAATGCAGGGCCACGGCGGAGCTGATGCCGGCTACCGCAGCTATTTCCTCAGGTTCCCGGATCATAATCTCACGGTAACCGTCTTGTGCAATTTCTCTTCCTCCAACCCGGGTCAGTTGGCGCAGGAGGTAGCTGAAATCTATTTGGAAGAGTACATGGAAGCGCCCTTTGAAGGTCAAGTTGCTGAGATAAATTCAAACCCCGCAGGTGATCTGGATCATTTGGCGGGCTATTACGTACACCCCCTGAGTAATGATGCATACGAGATAAAACTGGAAAACGACACCCTGGTTTTCCAGGCTGGTCAGCCGTATAAGCTGATACAAACGGGCGAAAATGAATTTGTACTCGATGGGACAACCACCACCCTGGAGTTGATAGCGGGTGATGGTAGTGTAAGCACCGCCAGGTTTTTACCTGACGATGAACCACACTACAGAAAAGACAGCTGGACGCCAGAGCTTAAAGAACTTGCTGGTTTCGAAGGGGTGTTTTACTCCCGCGAACTCGATACCAAGTACCACTTCGAATTGGTGGATTCATCATTGATGTTCCATCACCGCAAAAAGGAGTCGAATACCATGCAGCCACTGTACAAAAATGCGTTCCGTCTCGACGGGGCGACGGTGCATTTCGGAGAGGATTTGACAACCTTTACGTTATCAGATGAAAGAATCTGGAATGTGAAATTCGAAAGGATCCCGGGGATGGCAGGAAATGAATAGGGAAGGGGGTAAGAGAATCAGTGTTCTGTAGTTGGTAAATGAAGAGAAGCGCACTTATCTGGAGCGGCTAACAGCATGCAACAGGAGCAATTTCCTTAACCCAACCTCATCTTTTGGTCTCCAGGGTAAGTTCAGGTCTCGTACTCCCTTACTCCGGCGCAGGCCCCCACAGGTATTGATTCCCCTGGTTCAGGTTCGCGAACTCGATCGTTACCCGTTCGCTATCCGACACCTCGCGCGTTACTTGTCCGACGATATCGTGAACGGACTCCGGTAGTTCCGTTGTTTGCCCGGCGGAGCGCGGGTTCCAAGCGAAGACGTTGTCGCCGTAGACGTCTTCCGCGTCGATGTTGACGTTATCGCTGGTTTCCACCCGGAACTCGGTGGATGCCGAAGCCGATACAGCGCCCGTCAATCCGGACTTGGCGTCAGTATCAAACGGGCCGCTCCACACGAACCGGTTGTCGCCGAAGAAGTCCTCGCTGTTGATGACTACCCCCTGGCTGTTGGAAACGTGGAAAGTCGTGGGGCTATGGGCGGCTACGGAGCTGTTGATTTCCGGAGCGTTTTCCTGGCGCCCTTCGACGCTCCAGTTGAGGATGTTGTCGCTGCCCTGGTCTTCAAAATCAATGTTCACCTCGCGGCTATTCACGATGTGGAAGCTGGTGGGTACTTCAAAGCGGATTGCGCCACCTACGCTCTGACCGGATCCAGCGGTCCAGTCGAATGTCATGTCGCCCGCGGTGTCCTCGAGGTCAATCCGTACGCGGTCGCTGTCTTCCACCCGGAACGTTAGCGGTACTTCCAGGTCCATCGCTCCGCCGACGAATGCGGCTCCACTGCGTGTGCCACCGTCCCACCTGAAGTCACTGTCGCTGATCAGGTCCTCGACGTCGATGTGGACGTCGCTACTGTTATTCACCACTTCGATCCTGACGGACAGGTTAATGCGCAAGGGGCCGCCGACGCCGCCGGTAATGTCGGCTGTACCGGCGACGGGGTCCGGTTCGGAAGGCGTGCCAACCATCCAGGTGAATGAATTGTCGCCGAATATGTCCTCCAGATTGATGTTGACCTGGCGGCTATCGGAAACCCGGATCAGCACGGGCATGTCTACCTCGAAGGCCCCACCGACGCGGCGGTTCTGGTCTTCCAGTACCTCCAGGCGCTGCCAGGTGAAGGTGTTGTCGCCGAAGATGTCCTCAATATTCAGGGTGATGTTGTTGCTCCCGCTTACTTCGATATTGACGGGCAGTCTCAGGAAGAAGTCGCCGGCATTTGCTCCGTTTGCTGAGCCCCGGCTGCCCGACCAGACAATCGCCGTGTCACTGTAGAAATCGCCGGCGACGATGGTGTCATGAGATTGTTCTGATATCCGGAGGTTTACTGAATCCACGAGGGAATAGGTACTCGCCGCCGCTTCCATTCCATTCACTTCGTCGCCCTCGCAACCGCCGAGCGTGAAGATGGCCAGGGCAAACAGCAGAGTGGAAAGGAGGCTACGGCGGCTTGGAGGGGCAGCTGGGTTGAATGGGCCTGGCCGTGACTCACTGCCGGGTTGCTCTCTTACGTCAATAATGCCTCTCACCAATTCCTCAATCACCTCAAATAAACTCACATCGATAGTTTTGCCAACCCCGCGGGTTGCATGCTGCACGGTTCTGCTTTTTTAACGGACAGGTTGCGTAGGGTGTTTGCTCGGGCACTAGGTGGACTACATTCAAGTCAGTTCTACTGAAAAGTGAATGCGGGGAAGGAGAAGCGTACAGCATACGCTGTTCAAAATGATGGGCTTGGTTACATCTTGCTTTTCAGCGACGCAGCACCAGGTAAAACAGGGCCGTTTGCGGGCGAGATATTCAGGCCCAAACAAACTCAGAACATCAGAAACCAGGTGGTTTTTCATTGTGATGTCTGAAATCCTCACCGATGTGGCACCGGCGGCCTAAATTTATTGGGGAGACTGTTCCATTGCAGGGGGTGAACCGAATCAGATAATAATGAAAGCCGCGGCGCGATACCTCCTCCTGTTTATAATGTTGACCTCCTGTGCAATTAGGGTGCCTGAGGAGGGTGTCACTGACTTCGTAAGCCGACATGCGCACCCGCTGAAGACCGTCCTGCCGGGTAGCCCCGCTGCCGACCTTCGCCCCATCAGGGACATCGTGGGAGACGCCAGGATCGTTGCCTTAGGGGAACCCACCCACGGAAACCGGGAGGTATTCCTGCTGAAGCACCGGCTGATTGAATACCTGGTAACGGAGCTGGACTTCAACGTATTTGCGCTGGAATGCCCCCTGGGCGAGGCGTACGATATCAACAGGTACGTGGTGGAGGGGATTGGTGACCCGGAAAAAGCCCTGGCGGGGATTTATTACTGGATCTGGGACACCGAGGAAGTTCTGGGACTGATCAAATGGATGCGCTCCTACAACGCTGACCCTGCCCACAAGACAAAAGTCAAATTCTACGGGTTTGACACCCAGGATCCGGAGCGGGCCGCGAGGGTCATGCTGGATTATCTGGCGAAGGTTGACCCCGATCTGGAGCAAGATGTGCGTCCTGAGTTGGGTATCCTGGCAGTGCCTTTCTCCAACCCCGAAATCATTGGAAGGCGTCAGTTCATCCCCACGGAATACGATTCCTTGTCTCTGCTGGAAATCCGGCGGGTGATGGAAGCTTTTGACCAGAACAAGGCCGAATACCTAGCAGCCTCGGGAGAAGACGAATGGACATTTGCCCGGCAGCACGCCCGACAGGTAGAGATGTACGTCGAAGCGAATAGCAACGAGGGGAAAAACTACACCAGGATCAGGGACCGGGGGCAGGCGGAGAATCTTGCGTGGATCCTGGAGCAGGAAGGCAGTAATGCCAGGATGATGGTGTGGGCGCACAACAGCCACGTTTCCAACTCGTCACGGTGGAGAACGGAATGGATGGGCACCCACCTCAAGCGCCGGTACGGCGATAAGCTCAGGATTTTCGGGTTCTTCTTCAACCGGGGGCAATTCAGGGCCCTGGACGAAGGCGTTCCCTCCGGGGGGATGCATGATTTCTCCGTGGGCCCGGCGCCGGAAGGTACTTTTGAACACCTGATGGCCACAACCCGCAACGAGGTGGCCGTGCTGGACCTCGGAGACCTTCCCAGCCAGGGTACCGTATTCGACTGGTTCGACCAGGAGAGACCCACGAGAAGCTCCGGAGGAGGGTTTAATGATGCCGAACCCGATAGCTACCTCTGGCCCTATAACCTGGCTTCGGCATTTGACGTACTCGTCTACGTGGATTCAACAACGACAGTCAGGCCCGTGGACGAATCTGATTATGATTATGTATGGCTGCTCGACCGAAAGCTGGATAAGCCCGGAAATACCGGCTTTGAACACAACCGACCCGGAGAGGCCCCGGATGGATGGGTAACCTGGTCGAAATTCAAGCGGCTGGGGGCAGAAATGGAGGTGAGTGATGAGCGCCCCTACCGCGGAAAGAACTCCGCCCGCCTGCACCTTCCAGCGGGACCCAAGTACGGGGAGATCGCGCCGAGCATCAGGCAGTATATCGATGCTGCTCCGTACCGGGGGCATACCCTCCGCCTGCGGATGGCCGCGCGGGCTGAGTTAGCGGATTCCGATGTCGCCTACATCCGCTTGGCCATAGACCCCAAAGCCCTGGATGATGCCCACGAAGGGCTGCCTCCACTCTACGACAGCCTGGACGAATACCGGATCGAATCTCCTGATTGGCGGCTGTACACGATTGATGTCGAGGTTCCCGATGATGCCCATATGATCCACTACGGTATCTACCTGCAGCATTTTGGAACGGCCTGGATGGATGATGTGCAGGTCGAGATTGTAGATTAGGCGGCCGGTGGAATGGATTTACCAACACCCGTACACCCCGCACCGCCCCAGAATCACCAGTAATCGCGCATTGCCCCATGAATAACCTCCTCTTCCTCCTCCTCCTGACCACCCTGGCCTGGGGTGCTTCTTTCCAGCTGCCAGCCCAGGATGTGAACATCATTCCGCGGCCCCAGCAAGTAGTGGTGGGGGAGGGGGGTTTCACCGTGGACGGGGGCACCCCCATCCGGGCCGGGTCGGAAAGCGAGGCAGTGGCGCGGGTCCTGCAGGACGCCATCGGCGAGCGGACGGGGCTACGGCTGGCCATTGGCGGGGACACGGGATCCCGCGCTCCGGCGGTAAAGTTCGAAGTGGATGAAACACTGGGCCAAGAAGCCAACCGGCTGATCGTGAGCGGGGAAGGAATCGATATCCTTGCTTCCGGAAGTGCCGGCTGGTTTTACGGGGTACAGAGCCTGCTGCAGTTGCTGCCGGAGACCGACCAGAGCGTGGAGTCCTTCCAACTGCCGGCGGTAACCATCGACGACGCCCCCCGCTTCGCCTGGCGGGCGTTTATGCTCGACGAGGGCCGCTTCTTCAAGGGGGCGGAGCAGGTAAAGCTGCTGCTGGACGAAATGGCGCGCCTCAAGATGAATGTATTCCACTGGCACCTGGTCGATGACCAGGGATGGCGGATCGAAATCAAAAAGTACCCACTGCTGACGGAGATCGGTAGCAAACGGAAGAGCTCCCAGGTGGGCCCGCTGAAGTGGGAGAGCCCGGTGCAGTCGGCCGAGCCGCACGAAGGATTCTATACGCAGGAGGAAATCCGGGAGATCGTCGCTTACGCCGCCGCACGGCACATCACGGTGGTGCCGGAAATCGAAATGCCCGGCCACTCCAGCGCCGCCATCGCGGCCTACCCCTGGCTGGGCACCGCGAAGCAGAAGATCGAAGTCCCCATCCGGTTCGGGGTAAGTCAGGACGTGTACGACGTAAGCGATCCACGGGTGGTCCGCTTCCTTACCGACGTGCTCGATGAAGTGATCGAACTGTTCCCCTCCAAAGTGATTCACATCGGGGGGGATGAGGTGAAGTACGACCACTGGAAATCCTCGCCCGCGGTGCGGAAATACATGGCGGAGCATGGCCTGGACACCCCCGCGGACCTCCAGGTGTTCTTCACGAATAACATCTCCCAGTACCTGGAAAGCAAGGGGAGAAGGATGATGGGGTGGAACGAGATCATGGGGCACAACCTCCACGATTATCAGGATGCGGCGGATACCGAATCCGACCAGGAGCTGGCCAGCTCCACCGTCGTTCACTTCTGGAAAGGGGATCCGGCGCTGGCTACCCACGCCGCGGAAAACGGCTTCGAGATCGTCAATTCCCTGCACAGCCGTACCTACCTGGACTACAGCTACGAAAGCATCCCCCTGTCGGAAGCGTACGCCTTCGACCCCGTCCCGGAAGGACTGGCCCCCCAGTACCACGATAACATCATCGGCACCGGCTGCCAGATGTGGGGGGAATGGATCCCTACGGACGGACAAATGCACTTCCAGGTCTTTCCGCGGATTGCGGCCTACGCCGAGGTGGGATGGACCAGAAAGGAGAACAAGGACTTCACCGCCTTCAAGGCCGCCCTGCCCGCCCTCCAGCAGCGGTGGCAGCGCAAGGGCATCTACTACGCCCCCGATACGGTGGTCGAAAGGCAGGGGGGCGGAGATTGACCTGGCCTCGCGAAACGGAAAGAAACCCGATTTTATCCAACCTGATATGAAAATACACCGACTGCAATTTTCAATTGATATCGAGGCAGAGAGATCCGCGATATGGCAAGCCCTCTGGGAGGACAGTTCCTATCGCGAATGGACCGCCGTATTCGCGGAAGGGTCCCACGCGGTGACGGACCATTGGAAAGAAGGTAGCAAGGTGCTGTTCCTCGCTCCGGATCGGAGCGGGATTTACAGCATAGTCGAAAGGCATGTCCCGAATGAGGTCATGAAGTTCAGGCACCTCGGCCTGGTGACGGCGGGGCAGGAGCAGCCCCTGGATGATACCACCCGGCAGTGGTCGGGGACCACGGAAAGCTACACCTTGACCGAAGGGGAGCAGGGGACCACGCTTGCGGTGGAGATCGATGTCCTGGACGAGCACCTCGATTTTATGAAAGACACCTTCCCGAGGGCGCTGAAAAAGGTGGCGCGCCTTTCGGTCCGCCGGTAAAACTTAGAATAGCATGAAGAATAGGATCCTGCTGCCGATATATCTGATATTCTGCCCCGTGTTGGCGTACGGGCAGGTCATCGATATGCACCTGCACGCGTACACGGAGCAGGATTTTTGGGTGGCTACCGCCCGCAACGGGTTCGCTCCGGCGGAATCCGCCCGGGACCTGCTGGAGCAAACCATTCGTAAAATGGACGAGCACGCTATTGAATTTGCGGTCGTCAGTGGCAATCTGGAAAGCCTTGCATACTATACACAGGCCGACGATCGGTTTGTCCCCAGCTATCAGGATTACGATGCAGACCTGATACCAGTAGATTCCTTCCTGACCCTGGTGAGAAACGGAGACATCCAGGTATTCGGCGAGGTGATGGCGGTTTACCACGGCCAGACCCTGAACGACGAGAAGTACCAACCCTACTTGAAGATCTGTGAGGAGTACAACATCCCGGTAGCTTATCATACCGGAGGAACCTTCCCGGGGGCCAACGCCAGCATCTGGAAAAAATTCAGGCTGTCCCTGGGTGATCCGCTACTGATCGAGGATGTACTGGTGAGGTACCCCAAACTGAAGGTAAGTTTGATGCACGCCGGGAGCAACTTCTACGCGAACACCCTGCGGATGATGGACCAATACCCCCAACTGTACGCGGACCTGGGGGTTCTGCTGTGGCTTCACCCCGTGGAGCGGGACTATGCGGTCAAATTTCTGGAGTTGGTCAAAGCCTACGGGGTGCTTGATCGGGTAATGTTCGGCTCGGACCAGATGATCTGGCCCGACGCCATCACTGAATCTATCGAATATCTGGAATCACTGGCTTTCCTGACCGAATCGGAAAAGCAGGACATCCTCTACCACAACGCGAAGCGGTTTTTGAATATGGGAGAGTAGGACCACCGGGTGACGGTTTTTCCCTAAATTGATTACCGTAAACCACGACCGGCGGTGCCGGCAAATGAATTCCAGGTCATGACCACGAAAACCATTTCCACCGGCTTGCTACAGGCCGCCATCATCCTCACCGGACTCGGCGCGGTGGTCGTCCTGGCCTGGTTCCCCCTACTGGAGGGGCGGGCCGCGAACCTGGACCTGCCCGCCATCTACCTCGACCCCTTCATCCTCTACGGCTACGCGGCGTCCGCCGCTTTTTTCACGGGACTTTACCAGGTATTCCGGCTACTGGGGTACGTACGGCGGGGGGAGTGCCCGTCGCGGAAAGCACTAGGTGCCCTGAGGATCATCCGCTACTGCGCCATCGTGTCGGCGGTGCTGATCGCGGCGGCCGGACTCTACATTAAGGTAGCCCATCATCCGGACGACGACCCGGCGGGCTTCCTGGCCATGTGCATGATCCTGATCGCGGTGGCGGTGGCGGTGGCATTCGCCGCAGGCAGTGCGGAGAGGAAATGGGGCGCCGCCGTGGGGCGGGAACCCTGAATGGCGGATTAAATTGATTTATTGGTAAATACCAACTCCGGAACATTGGCAGATGAAGCGCATAACGAAATGTGGGCCTTGCCCAGACTATTCTTTCGGATGGATTGGGGGAGCGCAACCGACATTCCGTTCCAGGAGGTCACTGGGCTGGACGCCCTGGGAAATGCGGCGTCCACCGACGATGATCTGGTGTTCACCCTGAATGGCCGCCCCGGCGCGAGAGCCGGGAGTAGCATCACCCTGATGCGCGGGGTATTCCCCAGCGGTAATGATTTCCGGGCCTGGCACGAGGAGATCAGGGCCAAGCCGCACGCCCGCTCTCCCCTGCGACTCACACTGCTGGACGAAGAGGGGAAGCCCGTAATGACCTGGACGCTGCAGAACGCCTGGCTTACCCGGATCGTCTCGGAGGATCATGTCGCGCAAGGCGAGGTAGTCATCGAACGAATGGAGGTTGCCCACGAAGGAATAACTATTGACGTGATGACCTGACCGCCACCCCCCGAATACCTGCCCGCCAGGGCGCCGTTTCAGATCACTGTTTGGCCGTCCTGTCGATCACCGGTCCGTCACGGGCCGTCATTCATTCAAACAAGCAAATGAAGACGTTTCGTATCCTGTTTTTCCTTTTTGCCCTGCTCCTGCTAGGCGTTGCCGGACTCTTAGCGGTCAATCACACCGTAGTATCCCCGGGGCGGGAAGTGGGGCAGCAAGTTGATCAACTAAACGGGGTAGCGGTGTACTACAACGGAAGGGTAGGCAACGTAACGGGCCGCAATACCACGGCGGACGGCTATAACCTGGGACTGAAGTACCAGTGCGTGGAGTTCGTCAAGCGGTACTACTACGAGCACCTGGACCACCGGATGCCCGACAGCTACGGCCACGCCCGGGACTTCTTCGATCCCTCATTGGCCGACGGGAGCCACAACGCCCGGCGGAACCTGACGCAGTACACCAATCCGGGTCAACATAAACCCCGGGTCGACGACCTGCTGGTCTTTGCGGGCACCCTCTTCAACAAATACGGCCACGTGGCCATCGTTTCCCGGGTCGCCGACGACGAAATCGAGATCATCCAGCAGAACCCCGGTCCGCAGGGCAGCTCCCGGGCAACCTTCGCCCTCAGGCAACAGAAGGGAAAGTGGTCCATCGCCAACGACCGGATCGTCGGGTGGCTGCGGAAGGAATAGGCCAGACCCCGGTCGGCCGGGTGGTGGGGTGGCTCGTGTTCCGGTTCAGGCGGGGACGCGGGTGCCCGGGCAACCATCAGGCCCCCTAAGTGGGCGGTTTCCCCTATCTTGATTGCGGCGGCATCGCTGCTTCCATTCAGATAAAACACCCATTCCATGTTATTTTCGAGGGTATTGGCAGTATTCGTCTGCTCCCTTTGGCTGGCCGGCTGTACGGTAATCCGTACGGAGAACGACACCACGCCGCCCACCCTGACCGCCTGGTTGTACAACGTGGAATCCGACCCCGTCATCTTTCGCTCGACCGATGCCGATACGGAGGTGACGAACAACTGTCCGACCAACAACGGCTACTTCGCCGACCTGGACGACAGTACGCTGGAAGTGGGCATCCTGGCCTCCGACCCGGGGGGCGTGGACAACATGAGCATCGAGGTTTCGCCCGTGCGGGTGTCGGACATCCGCAACGTAGTGGCGGTGAACAACCCCGCCCTGACGCCCACCCTGACCCAGACCGCCCCGCTGAAGGTGACCATCTCGGCCGAGTTCAGCAACCGACTCACGGGGCAAATGATCAAATTTGACGTCATGGGGATCGACAGCGTGATGCTCATCGACGCCGCGGCCGTCGACCTGCTGCTGCACCGCGCCGCCTTCGTGGACCCCGACGCCGGTACCTTCTATCCGGCCCGCGTACTGCACAGTGACCTCTGCGGAAACTGATCCGCTCATCGCAGTAATTCAAGTCACGAAAGTATAGGATTGCCTTACCTCAAGCGGCCTTCCTAAAAATCAGCACCTACCGCTCAGGGGCAGGTGACGTTCGGGTTCCAATCCTCGAACAGGCCGGCCGGATTGGCTTTCCAGGCCCATACGTGCAGCTCGAATTTGGCGAACGGTTGGGAGAAGGGATGAAATTCTATTTCTCCGCCAAACTTCGGAGGGGTGTCGCCAATCTGCAGGTATTCGATGGCCACCAGCTTGTAGGTGCCGTTGTTCCTGAGTTCGTACACCAGTACCTCGGGTTCCATTGGATTGTGCACGCCGTCGATTCTGTCATAATGGACAAAGTGCACACCCATTGCGCCTGGTCCAGAGGGATTGGATACGCAGGTCCCGGTATTTGAGAAGCCGTCGTCAATGGCCACCTGATGGTCGTGGTACTTGACGGTAGCCTGCCGGAGCTGCGCGACCAGTTTGCGGGTATTGCTTTTGCCGGCCTTGGTTTCGTACTTCTCTACCGCGGGCGCGAGGGGAGTGGGCGTTGTAAGGTCTTCGTCTTTGGTGCAGGTGGTAAGCGCCAGCAGCGCACCGACGAAGAGTGCGAAGAAAATCCGTTTGTTGTGGTTCATAGTGTGTTGAGTGGTGATTGTCCCTTAAATTACCGGGTAAAGCGTTATCGCGCAATGGGTTAGGTTGGTTTTCTGCGCTACCTTGCGCCCCGCCCATCCCCGCCCCCATGCCCTGGCTCCTCCTCATCATTGCCGGACTTTTCGAAGTGGCCTTCGCGGCCTGTCTGGGCAAGGCCAAGGAGGCCGCCGCGGGGGAGGCCGGCTGGTGGTACGGCGGATTCGTGGTCTGCCTGGCCATCAGCATGTTGCTGCTGCTGCGGGCCACCCAGCAGCTGCCGATCGGCACGGCCTACGCGGTCTGGACGGGCATCGGAGCGGTGGGTACGGCCCTGATCGGCATCCTCTTCTTCCGGGAGCCGGCGACCCTGGCACGCCTGTTCTTTCTTACGACCCTGATCGCTTCCATCGTGGGGCTGAAGGTCGTTTCCCACTGACGCGGCTGGTGGAAAGGCACTTGGGATTTGACGCTTGACGCGCATCCACCAACCCCCGTATTTTAAGTGAGGTAACCGAAATCGTACCCACTATGAAATATCCAACCTTTCCCAAACTGTTGCTGCTCGCCGGCTGCCTGCTTGCCCTGGGCTGCGGCGAGGAACCCGTAGACCGGGAGGCCGAAGCCGAGCGGCTGATGCAGGCAAGTCGCGACTGGTCCGCCGCCGCCCAGGCCCGCGACGTAGAGAAAACCCTGGACTACTGGGCCGAAGACGCGGTGGTGATCACGGCCGGGCAACCCGAGTTGCGGGGGCGGCAGGCCATTCGCGGCATGATCGAGGGCTCCTTCGCGGACCCGAACTTCGCCATCAGCTGGGAGCCCGTCAGTGCCGAGGTTTCAGAAAGCGGCGACCTGGGGTACCTGATCGAGGATTCCCGGATGACTATGGCGGACTCGACGGGTAGTCCACTGGAACAGGAATTCCGTTCGGTGACGATTTGGAAAAGACAAGCGGACGGCTCCTGGAAAAACGTCGTCGACGTGATGAGCCCGCTGGGGGAGGGATAGCGGATCGTAAATCCGCCTCCGGCTGGATTCGCCCTTTCCCCGGCACCTGCGCGCCGCGCCCTTATATTCGAGCTATCGTAATTTGACCACTACCCCAAGACACCGGACCCGATGAAAGAGATTACGGACAGACCGTCCTTCGAACTGACCCCCGGGGGTGAGCTGCGCAACTGGCAGGGCAGGAAGGAATGGTTCTTCAACCGCGACGACACCGACCACTACGAGCAGTACTACGAAGGCCCCTACAAGCGGCAGGAGGTGTGGCAGAAGCGCACCCTGGAACAACTGATCAAGAAGGATGCCCGGGTGAAAACCCTGCTGGAATTCGGCTGCGGCACCACCCGTTTCACCCGCTGGTGGCACGAGATCGGCATCGAGGCCACGGGGGGCGACATCTCCCCCTTCATGCTGGCCCAGGGGCGGCAGCTCTTCGGCGGCGACCTGGTGATGGCCGACTCCCACCACATGCCCTTCAAGGACCACACCTTCGACGCCCTGGCCTTCGTGACCACCTTCGAGTACTACCAGAATCCCGTGCAGGTAATCCGGGAGGCGGTACGGGTGGGCAAATACGGGATCGTCTTCGGGATGATGAACCGCAACACCCCCAAGCTGATCCGGCGCAAGGTGCAGCAGGCCATCGGCCGGAACAACTACTACGTAACGGCCACCTTCTACACCCCGAAGACGCTGCAGGCCCTGATCCGGGAGGCCCTGCCCGACCGGGACTACACCATCAGCTGGAACGCCACGGGACTGCCCAAGTGGTTCCCCACCCAACAGTGGCGGGTGCCCATCGGCGATTTCTTCGGCCTCCACGTGAAACTGAACGACGTCTGATGGGAGCCTTTGAGGACCAAACCGGGAAGGTGAGCGCCCGGGTGTTCAAGGAAGACCTGCTGCCCCGCTGCGGCGCGCCAAGGCCGGAGGTGATCCAGGGGCCTTCCTTTGGCGTGGACACCAGCGTGATCGACCTGGGCAACGGCCTGGCCCTGGCGGTATCGAGCGATCCGCTTTCGCTGATTCCTTCGCTGGGACTGGAGGTCTCCGCCTGGCTGTCGGTCCACCTGCTGGCCAACGACATGAGCACCACGGGCTTCCCGCCGCAGTACGCCCAGTTCGTCCTGAACCTGCCCGCGAGCCTGTCGCGGGCCGACTTCAACGCGTACTGGGGCTTCGTGGACCACCTGTGCAAAGTCCACGGCATTGCCATTACGGGCGGGCACACTGGGCAGTCCGGCGGCCAGGAGTCGACCCTCGCCGGTGGCGGCACCATGTTCCTGACCGCCCCGCGCGGCAGCATCCTGACCAGCAACGGTGCCCGGGCGGGGGACGCCATCGTGGTCACCAAATCGGCCGCCCTCTCCTCCACTTCGTTACTGGCGATGGCCTTTCCGGAAACGGTGAAGGACCGGGCCGGCGTGGAGGTGCAGCAAAAGGCCGCCGAGAACTTCTGGAAGCTGTCGGTGCTGGAGGAAAGCAGGATCGCCGCGGCCACCCTGACCGCCAACCTGGACCTGCACGGCATACACGACGTCACCGAAGGCGGGGTGCTGGGGGCGCTGGACGAAATGGCGCAGGCGGCGGGATTGGGCTTTGCGGTCAACCCGGCGCTGATCCCGGTGGAGCCGGAAGCACGGGCCGTGGCCGAAGTGTTCGGCATCGATCCCTTGTTTGCCGTGGGCGCGGGGTCCATGCTCATCGCCGTGGCCCCCGCGGCGGAAGCTAGCCTGCGCGGCGCCCTGTCTGCGGCGGGGATTCCGGCAACCACTATCGGCCACTTTACCGAAGCGGCGGACAAAACCCTCCTCGCCGACGGTCGCCGGCAAGCGTTCGCGTTCGACGGCAAGGACCCCTACTGGGCGGCATTTTACCAGGCATACGCAGCGGGATGGAAATGAAACGACCCCACGGCGTCTACCTGGTAGTCGATCCCAAAAGGGATTGGCCGGAACTGCTCCGCCAGCTGACCCGGGCCCTGGAGGGCGGACTGGGCCTGGTGCAAGTCTGGAACCACTGGGCGGAAGGGATCTCCCGGAAGCAAAAGCTCGATTTCCTGGGGGAGGTTGCCGCCCGCTGTGGCGAGTACGGGGTGCCGGTGCTCATGCACGAAGACTGGGCGCTGGCCCGCGAGGCGGGCTTGCAAGGAGTACACTTTGACGAAATCCCCGCGGACCCGGCGGCGATCCGCATGGCCCTGGAAGGAAGCATGATCGGGGTGACGGTCGGCAATGACCTGGAAAAAATAGAACGGGCGGGGGAGCTGGGCGTGGACTACATCAGTTTCTGCGCGGTATTCCCTTCGTCCTCCGTGGGGAGTTGCGAGATCGTGCGCCCCGAAAACATCCGGGCCGCCCGGGGCGTCACCGATGTGCCCATCTTCCTGTCGGGCGGTATCCGGCCTGGTAATCTGTCGCGGCTGGCGGGGCTGGACTTCGACGGGGTGGCGGTGATCTCGGGCATCCTGGACGCGGCGGACCCGGCCGCGGCGGTAGCCGCCTACCGCGGTGCCCTCCTAGAACTGAAAAACTGAATCCATGCAAAAGAATCTCCTTGACAAGCTATGCTGCCCCTTCGACAAGGGCGACCTGAACGCCCACATCTTCCGGGAAAATGACAACGGGGATATCCTGGAGGGGCTGCTGACCTGTCCGGCCTGTCGGCGCTATTACCCCATCATATACAGCATCCCGATCATGTCGCCGGACGAATACCGGGAACGGCAACTGGAACTGCCCATCCTGGAGCGCTGGGGACTGAAGGTGGACACTCACAGCCCGTCCTTCGTGCTGGAGGCGGGCAGCGCGCAGAAACTGCTGGGCTGAGTGCCTCACATCCCCTAGCTTTAGGGTAAACGGGTAATGATGCACTACGGAATACCTTGCTGGATGGTCGCCGCCGCCATCCTCCTTTCTTCCTGCGCGACGCGCCTGTCTTCCTTGTCCGACCAGTCTGCCAGCCAGGTCGCAGCATCCTATACCGTGCACCGAGACGTGGCCTACGGGGCGGATCCCGAGCAGGTGATGGACATCTACCTTTCCGAAAGCGCGGCCTTGTACGGCAAACCCAACTACACCATCGTATTCCTGCACGGCGGGGCGTATTACCTGAGCGACAAGGCCAAGGAGGAAAAGTACATCGAGCCCTACCTGCGCAAGGGGCTCAACGTCGTCAACCTGAACTACCGCCTGAAACGCGGCATCGCCACCGCGACGAGCGATCTGCCCCTCGCCCTGAACTTCCTCCAGCACCAGGCTGACGCCTATCCCCTGGAACTCGACCGGGTGATCGTGACCGGATTCTCCGCCGGAGCCCAGATCGCCACCAACGTGGGACTGTCCCGGAACGATCCTTCCTATCCCGACCGGCTGGACGAGGGTATCAAGATCGTCGGCATCATCAATTTTTCCGGGCCGGTGGACCAGCTGGACGTCATCGAGCGGATTTTCGTTGACCATGAATACGAGTTGTTCAGCGCGGCCGGGAAATCCCTGTTCCCCGGGGATGGCTACGCCGATCCCGGGGCGGTGGCCGTGTACGAGCCGGTCAACTACTTCGACCGCCGGGACCCGCCTGTCTTTCTCTGGCACGGGGGACTGGACGATCAGATCCCGCCGGATACCTTTCGGGCCTTCACGGAGAAGTTCCGGGCCGGCAGGGACGTGCTGCGGTACGTACCGCAGGGCAAGCACAGTCCTACGGACAAGGAACTCGCGGCCGCCTACGCGGAGATTTTCGCCTTTCTGGATGATCTGCGGCGGTGAAGGGGAGAACCCTTTTCGCTACGGCCGCCTTTACGGGTAGAAGACAAAGCTGAAAAGATGGAAGTAGTCACCCGGTCGATCATTACCTGTCCGGTCTGCGGGCATCAGCAGGAGGAAGAAA
This sequence comes from Neolewinella marina, assembly GCF_002631205.1. Lineage (GTDB taxonomy): Bacteria > Bacteroidota > Bacteroidia > Chitinophagales > Saprospiraceae > Neolewinella > Neolewinella marina. The sequence continues at coordinate 1,318,848 of NZ_PDLO01000001.1, read as the reverse complement.
TGCCAACGGACGCCTGCCAGTATTTCTACGAATGTGAAAGCTGCAAAACGCTGCTGAAGCCCAAGCCGGGAGATTGCTGCGTATTCTGCAGTTACGGCACCGCCCCCTGCCCGCCCGTGCAGGAGGACCGGCGCTGCTGCTAATCGTCTTCCGGCACCCGCGCGCCGCCGCACCGGAAACCGGGCCCTGACTACCTTAGCCCCGCAACAAGTAAACGACCATGGAAGCACTGAAAGGAAAGAAAGCGATCATCACCGGCGGCAGCCGCGGGCTCGGCAAGGCCACGGCCCTGGCCTTTGCCCGAGAAGGCATCGACGTGGCCATCACCGGCCGCAGCGAGCAACAGCTGAAGGACACGGTGGACGAACTGAAAGCACACGGCGTGGACGCGACCTACGCGGCCTTCGACGTGATCGACTACGAGAGCGTGAAAATGGGCATCGGGAAGATCACCGACCACTTCGGTGCGGTGGACATCCTGGTGAACAACGCCGGCATCGCGGCCTTCGGTACCGTGCTGGAAATGGAGGCAGAGCAGTGGGCGCGTATCGTGCAGACCAACCTGCTGGGGATGTACTACGTAACCCGCGAAGTGCTGCCCCAGCTGGTGGAGAAGAACCAGGGCGACATCTTCAACGTGGCCTCCACCGCGGGGCTCAACGGCAACGCGAAGACCTCGGCGTACTCGGCCTCGAAGTTCGGCGTGATCGGCTTCTCGGAATCCCTCATGAAGGAGGTGCGCAAGCACAACATCCGCGTGACTACCCTGACGCCGAGCACCATCGCCTCGGATATGTCGGTGGAGCTGGGCATCGCCGACCGCGATAGCGCCGACCGCGTACTGCAGCCCGAGGACTTCGCGGAGCTCATCGTGGCCGGCCTGAAGCTGCCCCGCCGGGCGATGCTGCAGGGGGCCTCGCTGTGGTCTACCAATCCGTAAGGGAGGAGCACAACATCTCAAAGGAACACTGCCGCCGGAGCGACTGTGGTTCGCCCTGGACGACGGGAGCGTGGTGGAGTTCGACGGAGAAGCCTTCCAGAGAATATTTTAGCGGCCGACTATTCCCTAACCCCTCCTCACATGCACCTCCGCGAAGCCACCCCGGCGGATCACGACGCCGTCTGGGACATTTTCCATGCCGTCATCCGGACTGGCGACACCTACGTCTATCCCCCCGATACCCCCAGGGCCGACCTGCAGCGGTACTGGTTCGCCGACTATATGCACACCTTCGTGGTGGAAGCGGAAGGGGAGGTGGTGGGCACCTACATCATCAAGGCGAACCAGCCCGGCCTGGGCGACCACGTGGCGAACTGCAGCTACATGGTCGGTGAGCGGGCCCGGGGCCGCGGCGTGGGCAAGCTGATGTGCGAGCACTCCATTGAGTTCGCCCGCCGCAGTGGCTACCGCGCCATCCAGTTCAATATCGTGGTGAGCACCAACGTGGCGGCGGTGAAGCTGTGGCAGCAGTTCGGCTTCCGCATCATCGGCACGACGTCGCAGGGCTTCCGCCACGCTACCCGGGGGCTGGTGGACACCTACATCATGTACAGGGAGCTGTGAGTGGGTCTGCGGCGCGCGGGTGCCGGGAAGGGTGGAAAATCCACTGAAAACCCGTAAATTATAGGTTTACAGCCCTCCGTGGGGGGGCTTGGTCAACCTGGGGTCCGATGGCACACCACACCGGTATTTACGCTGTCCTGATTTTTCTGTTGCTCGGCCTGGCCGGCTGCCGGGACCAGCCCGAAGAGGTAGCGGACGAGCCAACCGCGCTGGACCTGCGGCAGGGGGAACTCATCCTGTGCAGCGGACAGGCGTTCGGGGAGGTACAGTCCGGATTCTCCTGCCGGCCGGCGGTCCGGGAATCCTTTGACCTGGCCATGGCCCTGCTCCACTCCTTTGAGTACGACGAAGCCGAGAAGGCCTTCGGACGGGTCATCGCGGAGGACCCCGAATGTGCCATGGCCTACTGGGGCGCGGCCATGAGCCTTTACCACGCCCTGTGGGCTCCACCGGGGGAAGCGGAACTGGAAAAGGGGGCCAGAATCCTGGCCGCGGCCCGCGAGTTGCCGGCCACCGCGCGGGAGCGGGACTACCTGGAGGCCGTCGGGTGGTACTTCCGCGACTGGGAGACGATCGACGCCAAAACCCGGGCGCGGGACATGTCGGCCAAGATGCGCGAGATCCACGAGCGATATCCGGAGGACACCGAAGCGGCCATCTTCTACGCCCTGACCCTGAACGCCACCGCGGACCCAAGCGACAAGAGTTACCGCAACCAGCGGGAGGCCGGCCGGATCCTCGAGGCCCTCTTTCCCGACCAGCCGAACCACCCCGGCATCGCCCACTACATCATTCACAACTATGACAACCCGGTGCTGGCGGAAAAGGCCCTCCCGACGGCCCGGAAATACGCCGACATTGCACCGGCCTCGGCCCACGCCCAGCACATGCCATCCCACATCTTCACCCGCCTGGGTCTGTGGGAGGAATCCATCGCCGCCAACCTCCGGTCGACCGAAGCGGCCGTGTGCTACGCGGAGGGGGCGGGCCTGGAGGGGCACTGGGATGAGGAACTGCACGGTATGGATTACCTGGTCTACGCCTATCTGCAGCGAGGGGACAATCGCCACGCGGAACAGCAAAACGAGTACCTGAATACCTTCACTAAGCTGTCTCCCGTAAACTTCAAGGGGGCCTACACCCTGGCGGCCATTCCGGCGCGTATTGCGCTGGAGAACCGGGACTGGCCCGCCGCGGCCGGGCTGGAGCTTTCCACCATGGACTTCCCCTGGGCGGACTACCCCTGGCAACGGGCTATCCTTCACTTTAGCCGGGCCCTGGGGGCAATTCACCTGGGGGAGAGGGAAGCGGCCGAAAGGGAAATCGCGACCCTGGATTCCCTGCACACGCGGCTGGCTGCCCTGGATGACCCATACCAGATGAATCAGGTAATGATCCAGATCAAATCGGCGCAGGCCTGGCTAGGTCTGGCCCGCGGGCAGCGAGCCGAGGCCCTCGCCCTGATGGAGGAAGCCGCGACGATGGAGGACAACACCGCCAAACACCCCGTCACCCCCGGGGAGGTACTGCCCGCCCGCGAACTGCTGGGCGATATGCTGCGGGTGCTGGGCCGCCCGGCGGACGCGCTGCGCGCCTATGAGGGCAGTCTGGCCACCCACCCGAACCGGTTCAACGGGTTGTACGGCGCCGCCACCGCCGCGGACCGGCTGGGCGACCACGACAAGGCCCGGCGATACTTCGCCCAGCTGGTCAGCCAGACTGCGGGTACCGATAACCAACGGCCGGAAATCCGGGAGGCGGAGGCTTTCCTGGGCCGGCGCTGAAAAGTGGGCACGGCGGGCCGGGTGTGCGGGTAAGCCGTACATTTCGTCGCCGCACGTGCAGCAACCACTAAACCCGGAACATGCAACCCGACCGCCTCCACCACATCGCCATCATCTGCTCCGACTACGGGCGCTCCAAACGCTTCTACACCGAGGTGATGGGACTGGAGATCCTGAGCGAAGTCTACCGCGAGGAAAGGCAGTCCTACAAGCTGGACCTCGCCCTGGGCGGGCAATACCTCATCGAGCTGTTTTCCTTCCCCGACCCGCCCGCCCGGCCCACGCGGCCCGAGGCCCGGGGCTTGCGGCACCTGGCCTTCGGGGTGAAGGACCTGGACCAATGGGTGGACTACCTGAACCAGCGGGAGGTGGATACGGAGCCGATCCGGGTGGATGAGTTTACGGACCGCCGCTTCACCTTCCTGAACGACCCGGACGGCCTGCCCCTCGAGCTGTACGAAGTGGAGGCTTAGCTCCTGCCGGCGCGGCCGCGGGTGCCGGGGTAAAGCCGTTGGGCCCCGCGAATTTGCGGCATTTCAATGCGGGAAAAGGCTTAGCTTACTTACCGAGTGGCAGGTAAGTGCCCGCCTGCCGGCAAAATGGGCTGCCCATGGTAAAGTCTGGTCCCGTCCTGCACTGGATACTCAGCGCCGCCGACCTGGAGGCCCGGGCGGCCCTGGTCGATCAGTTCTTCGCGCTATACGCCCACGAGGACAACTTCCCCGACGAGAACGAACGGGAGGAGCCCCGCTACATCCTGCAGCGCATCCGGGAGGGGTCCGACAAGCCGCACACCCACCTGATCGCCTACACCATCGACGGCCGGGTGCGGGCGGGGGCCATCTTCGAGTATTACCCGCTCAGCGCCTGCTGTATGCTTACCTACCTGTTCGTCGACAAAAAGGCGCGCGACCGGGGGATCGCCCGGCAGCTGATCGAAACCGACCGGGAAAGGGGTATTCCGGGACTGGTCGCTCATCTCCGCGAACAGGGGCGGCCCGTCCGGGCGGTGTTCTTCGAGACCAACAACCCCTTCCTGACCCCCGAGGGGACGGACTCGATGGCCCCCGCCGACCGGCTCACCGCCTTCTACAAGCTCGGGGCCAAGCGGGTGGACATCGACTACGTACAGCCCCCGCTGGACCGGGAAAAGGCCCCGGTAACCAACCTCTACCTCTGCACCTTTCCGCGGCTGAGCGGCGACGTATTCCTGCTCAGCATCAACACCCTGCTGTGCTTCCTGGTGGAGTTCTACCACAGCCTGGAGGCCCTGGAGGGCGACTTGCCCCGCGAACTGGAAAGGGCCCGCGACTGGACGCCGGGCACCGCCCCCGGTTTCGCGACGGCGGCCATCGAGCGGATGTACGAAAGCCTGCTGCGCAACGACTACGCCGCCGCCGGGGTCACCTACCTGAAGCAACTGCCCCGGCGGGAAAGGCCGCAACTGGTGTTCGGGCGGGCTTCCGTTTGTCTGGAGATCCTGGTGGATGAATCCTACTACCGGATAGGGGTGCGGCAGGGGGGCGCGGCGGGTTACCTGCCCCTGTCGGGGGGCAGCGGGGATCCCGACCCGCTGTCGGCCCACCAGCAGAACGACCGCTTCTGCGTGGTGACCCACTCCTTCGAGACCGACCTGCTGTCGTATGCCTACCAGTCCGCACCGCCCTTCTATACCCGCTGCTTCAACTTTCCGGGTTTCCGGGAGGTGATCGTGCGGTTCCCCCAGACCCTCGCTTTCGTATCCGAGGGGCGGCAGGAAATGCTCTACGTGTTGGCGGACGGGGAGCAGCAGCGGCACGCCACGGTGAGGACGGTGCCCCGGCGCGGGGGCGGGGGCGAGATCATTCACGCGGTGGTGAAGGAGATCCGGCTGAAGGTATTCCTGAACTACACCTACTTCTTCAACAGCGAGATCCGCATCTGGCACCTCGTGTTTTCCGCCCTGGAGGACACCGGGATCGACGAGATCGACCTGATCAAGCTGATGAAATTCTTCAGCGGCTCCCAGGAGAGCAAGACGGAAGCGGAGAAGGTGAGGGAACTCGGCAAGATCAAGTTCGTCATCCCCGGCCGGGAGGATCGGGAGCTGGACGTCATCCAGCTGTTCGAGGAGATGTCCGGCCTCCGTTACGCCAGGCGAGAAGATTACGTAGGGGAGGCTGACCTGCCGGACAAACCCTCCATCCACGCCATCCGCACCGGGGTGGTGGGCATCGATACCGATTACTGCCGCTTCACCGCCGTGGGGGAGGGCGATGAGCAGGACCGGATCCGGGAGGTGCTGGCCCAGCTCTTCGAGAACCTGCGCAGCAATGAGGAAGGGAAGAAGGTGAGCTCGGCAGACGTGCAGCGGCAGTACGCGCGGAACAAGCACGCCGAATACGTCTTTGAAGCCTTCTGCGGCATCACCCTGGGGATCTTCGACTACGACCGTATGGGCTTTGAGGAAGTAAGCGATACCCTGGTCCCCCGCAGCGCCACCGAAAGTTCCTTCCTGACGATTAACCGGGGGGTACTGTCCTCCTTCGGCTACGGCGACAGCGTGTTTGCGGCCTCCGTCAATACGATCGGCATCAACCCCTACCTGCAGATCCCGAGTGCCGTACTGGCCCACAACGAATACGTGGTGAATGATGCCTTCGCCAGGAGCCGGGCGGTGCTGGAGGAGGTGATGGGCGACGAGAGCGTGGTCGACATCCGCAAGCTGGAAGCCAGCCGCAAGCAGATCCGCCAACTGCTGAACATCGACTTCCTGCCGAACGTGTTCCAGTATCCGACGGAGCAGGACCTCTTCGAGTACGGGCTCGTCCACCGCGGCATCCTGGAAAGGCGCAAGCGTACCCAGGCCAACCTGGAACAGATCGACCACCTCATCGAGGAGAGCAACGCCAGCCTCGACCACCGCTACCAGTTCTGGGTGAACGTATTGCTGATGGTGATCTCCATCTTTCAGATCTACGAGGTGGTCACCAGCCTGATCACCGAGATCGGCGGGCCCCGGCTGAGCACCTTCCCCGTGCTGATGAAGCTGACGGTGCTGCTGGTACTCATCGCCATCTGCGTGTACATCGCCCACCGGCTGTACCGGAATTCTTCGGTAGATTCCGGCAAGCGGTTTATCCTGCGGAGCCGTCCTGCCGGGCCAACACCGTGATCAAACTGCGCTGAATGAAAAGTATCTCGCTCCTCTTCCTCCTGGCACTGGCGACTTGCCAGGCACCCGCTGCCGAGCCGGAAGCGGATGCCAGCTGCTGGATAGGGGATGCCTGGTGCGGGCTTAGGGATCGGCTGCAACGATAAACGGGAGTCCTGATCTCCCCGAATAACACCGTGCTAACGGTCCGTACAGTCGGTTGGCGGCCGGAAAAGCGGCGGCAAAGCGCGGGTGCCGGTCCCGCAGCAGAATATTAACTTCGGGCTACCCCCGGCAGAACCCCCTGCCCGCACCCTGAAAGAATTACCCCCCGATGAATTTCCTCCCCCTTGCGCTTCGGCTTTCGGATTACTGCTTCCGGCTGCCCGGCCTGATGTTGCTGGCCACGGTGGTCGCCGTGGGCTGCCGTACGACCGCTGAAAGTTCCCCGCCGGCCGAGCGGCCGAACGTGCTGATCCTGTTCACCGACGACCAGCGGTACACCGCGGTGGGCGCCCAAGGCATCGAGGAGGTGGCCACGCCGGCCACGGATGGACTGATGGCCGAGGGTACCTCCTTTACCAATTCCTACATCCTGGGCGCGCCCCACGGGGCCGTCTGCTCGCCCAGCCGGGCCATGCTGATGACGGGCCGCCATTACTTCAACCTGGAGCTGGGGGTGTACGCGGCCTTCGCCGTGGCCGACAGCCTGCGGGGAGAATCCCGCTACCTCACCTTTCCCGAGTACTTCAAGGCCAACGGCTACCGCACCTTTGCTACCGGCAAGCAGCACAACGGCAGGCAGTGGATCGAGCGCGGCTTCGAGGAGGGCAGGGCACTCTTTCTGGGGGGCATGACCACCCACTTCGGTACGCGGGTGGCGGACTTTGCTCCGGGCAGCGGGTGGTCCGAGCCGTACGCCGACGAGGACAAGTTCTCCAGTGAAGTATTCGCCGACGCCGCGGTGGATTTCCTGCAGCGGGATACCTCCGACGACGCCCCCTTCCTGATGTACGTGGCCTTCACCGCCCCCCACGACCCCCGCACCGCTCCGGAAGCCTACCACGACAGCTACCCGGCCGCGGAAACGGAGCTGCCGGTCAACTTCCTGGAAGGCCACCCTTTCCCCATCGCCGACATGAAGATCCGCGACGAAAAGCTGGCGGCCTTCCCCCGCCGCCGGGAAGAGGTGCAGCAGCACCTGGCCGACTACTACGCCATGATCACGGCCACGGACGCCCAGATCCAGCGGGTGCTGGACGCCCTGGAAGCTTCCGGTCAGGCGGACAATACCATCGTCGTATTCTCCAGCGACAACGGGCTGGCCGTCGGCCAGCACGGACTGCTGGGCAAGCAGAGCGTCTATGAGCACAGCGTAAAGGTGCCCCTCGTCTTCCGCGGGCCGGGCATCCCCGAGAACCACCGGGTGGACGCCCTGGCCTACCTCCACGACGTCTTCCCCACGCTGTGTGAACTGATCGGCCTGCCGGTACCCGAATCCGTCCAAACCGAAAGCCTGGCGCCCGTACTGAAACAGCAGGAAGCGGAGGTAAGGGAGTCCATGCACTACGGCTACAATGCCGGCCCCAACGACCAGCGGATCGACCAGCGGGGCGCCCACCGGGCCGTGCGCCAGGGCGACTACAAGCTCATCGTCAGCAGCAAGGACGGGGTGGTCACCCACCAGCTCTTCAACCTGGCGGAGGACCCCTGGGAGATGGATGACCTCAGCGGGAACGCCGAGCTCGAGCAGAAAAAAGCCGAACTGCTGGCCGAACTGAAAAGCCTCATCGAACAGACCGGTGACCCGGCCGAACTGGACCAGGACATGTTCGGCCTCTTCGCGACGGCCAACCAGTGAAGCAAGTGAGAGAAATACTCCGGTCCGCACCCATTCAATAACCCAGATTTTCCGAGCCTTGAACACCAGCCTTTCCCTTTCCCACGTATTCACCCGCCTCTTAGCCTTTTTGCTGCTGGGGGCGGTCTGGCTGTGCTCCACCGACCTCTACGGCCAGGACCGCGAGCGACCGAACATCCTCTTCATCATGTCCGACGACCACACGGCCCAGGCCTGGGGCATCTACGGGGGCATTCTGGAGGACCTGGCCCACACCCCGAACATCAGGCGGCTGGCCGCGGAGGGTACCGTGCTGGAGAATTGCCTGGTGTCGAACTCCATCTGTACGCCGAGCCGCGCGACCATCCTGACCGGGCAGTACAGCCACGTCAACGGCGTGACCACCCTGGGGGCGGGGCTGTCGCCCGCGTACAACAACATTGCCAAGGAGCTGCAGCGCGGGGGCTACCAGACCTCGGTCATCGGCAAGTGGCACCTGAAGCAGGAGCCCGCGGGCTTCGACTACTACTGCGTATTGCCCGGGCAGGGTGAATACTGGAACCCGGTGATGAAGACGGCGGACAACTGGGAGGACTACTACGGCGGCGGGCGGCCGTACCAGGGATTCAGCTCGGACATCATCGCCGATATGACCATCGACTGGATCGAGCAGCGCGACACCACCCGGCCCTTCCTGGCCATGACCCATTTCAAGGCGACCCACGAGCCCTTCGACTATCCGGAACGGTTCAGCCACCTGTACCGCGACGTGGACCTGCCGGTGCCCGCCACCCTCTACGACCGCGGGCCGGAGACCACCGGGCGCTCGTTCGTGGGACAGTCCATCGACAACCTGACGAAGCGTTACCTGGCGGCCACCGCCGACTCCTCCCTCCGCAAGGATTTCATGAACTACCCCGAACTGCCCTTCTCGGTGGCGGGGCTGACGGCCGACGAAGCCCGGATGAAGACCTACCAGAAGTACGTCAAGGACTTCCTGCGCTGCGGCGCGGCCGCGGACGACAACATCGGCAAGCTGCTGGATTACCTGGAGGAATCGGGCCTGGCGGAAAACACCGTGGTGATCTACACCGCCGACCAGGGCTACTTCCTCGGGGAGCACGGCTGGTTCGACAAGCGGCTCATCTTCGAGGAGTCCATCCACATGCCCTTCGTGATCCGCTTCCCCGGTGAGGTACGGGCGGGCGCCCGCAACCGCGACCTGATCGAGAACGTCGACTTCTCGGCCCTCTTCGCCGACTACGCCGGCGTCGATTATCCCGCTGACATGCAGGGCCGCAGCTTCCGGGAAAACCTGCAGGGCAACACCCCGGACGACTGGCGGGAGTACTCCTACTACCGCTACTGGGACCACTCCCGCGACCGCCCCGGCCACTTCGGTATCCGGGGGCAACGCTACAAGCTGGCCTTCTTCTACGGCAACGGCCTGGCCGTAAACGAATACGCCCCCGGTGAGGCACCCACCAAATACTGGGACTTCTACGACCTGGAAGAAGACCCCCACGAGCTGCGCAACGCCTACGAAGACCCCCGTTACCGGGACATCATCGCCCAAATGAAGGAGGAAATCCTGTCCCTGCGCGAAGTACTGGGCGACACGGACGACGACAACCCGGAAATCCGGGAAATCATCCGCGAGCACTGGAACGACGGAAGCGGGAAGCGGTAATCTCCGGTGCGCCCATCCGTCGGTAGTGATCGGCGATAAGCGGTTATCTTCCCGTATGCGCACCTTCCTTCGAATAGCCCTTGCCGTCGTGGCCGCTTTGCTGTTGTTCTTCGGGTATACGCTGGTTTCCACCGGTTACTTCCGGTCCATCGAGCCGGAGTTTGACGGCCGGGTACTGGATTCGGTGGCCCTGGCGGGGGCGGAGGACATCACGATCGCCCGGGCGGACAGCTTCGCCATCGTCTCCGCTACCGACCGCCGCGGCTTTCCCGCGCCGCCGCAGGAACCTGGTGGGCTTTATTTGATCGACCTGGGCACCCGCGATTTCGCGCCCGTTCCCCTGACGACTGCCTTTACCAGGCCCTTCGCGCCCCACGGGATTTCCCTGTTCAAAACGGAGGGCGGTTACCGGCTCATGGCCATCAACCACGCCGGCGGTCGGCACAGCATCGAGGTATTTAGCGTGCAGGACCGAAAGCTCCGTCATCTCCGCACCCTCACCCATCCCTCGATGGTGAGCCCCAACGACTTGGTGATGGTGGGGGAGGATCGCTTTTACTTCACCAACGACCACGGATTTGCCGGCGGGGTAGGGAAGACGGTGGAGGACTTCGCCGGTCTGCCGCTTTCGACGGTGGTGTACTACGACGGGGAAGACTACCGGGAGGTGGCGGGGGGAATTGCCTACGCCAACGGAATCGCCTACGACCCCCGCCGGGAGCTGCTCTACGTGGCGGCCCTGCGGCGCTTCTCGGTAAAGGTCTACTCGGTCGGGAAAGACGGCTCCCTTTCCCACATCGAGGATATACCCTGCGGCACGGGAGTCGATAACATTGAACTGGATGAGGCGGGTAACCTCTGGATCGGCGCCCACCCCAACCTGTTGAGATTCATCGCCTACGCCAAGGGGAAAAGGGACATTGCTCCCTCGGAGGTCATCCGGGTCGAATACCGCAAGCCGGGCGACTTCACGGTGGAGCGGCTGTACCTGGAGGATGGCAGGGGGATGTCCGGTTCCAGCGTCGCGGTGCCCTGGGGCAACCTGCTGTTGGTGGGCAATGTCATGGACGAGAAGTTCCTGGTCCTGGAAAGGAACCTGCCCGCGTCACCCCGGTAGTCCGTGAACGCTTGGAATCCCGTGGTCAAAGCCGTATCATGCTAACGCGGGAGCCGGAACCTAAGGAAATGGGGAAAAACCGGTTACCTTCGCCCCCGTCCCTGGCCGTCATCCCGCGGCGGACCGGGTACGAATCTGAGCTGATGAAATTTGCGGGGAATATTTGTCCACGACAACGTTTTGACGAGGCGAATTTACCTGCGCGCTAACCGGTCCCGATGAAAGGAATATTGTTTAATATTTTAGAGTATTTCCTTGTAGACAGGATGGGTGAAGACCGGATGGAGCACCTCGTTGCCTCCAGCGGATTGTCGACCCGGGAGCCCTTCGTAGCCCCCGGCACCTACCCGGACGAGGACTTCCTGAAGATCGTCACCCATGCCGCCCCCGAACTGGGCTGCTCCCACCCGGAGTTCATGCGCCAACTGGGGCATTTCGCGTTCTTCAAGCTGGCGGAGCGCTATCCGGTGTTCGTCACTCCCTACGACCATCCCAAGGAATTCCTGAAGACCATCGAGAAGGTCGTCCACGTGGAGGTCAAGAAGCTGTACACCGATACCTACCTGCCCACCTTCGTGTACGCGGAGCCGTCGGAGGAGGAGTTGATCATCACCTACTACTCCAAGCGGAAGCTTTACCACATGATGGAGGGGCTGATCGCGGGCGTCGCCGACTATTTCAACTATACCATCGAACAGTCTCACAACATCTACACCAAGGACGGCGTCGAATTCTGCGACTTCCACCTAAACTTCGCTGCCGGGAATGGAAAGTGAAGCGGAAAAGGTAGAGCGGTACCGGAAGAAGCTGGAACTGGCCGAACGCAAGGTGAGGATACTGGAGGATATGATCGAGGACCGCACCCGGGAGCTCCACCTGAAGAAGGAAGAAAACCTGGAGCTGGAGCTGTTTGCCTACCTGACCTCCCACGACCTGCAGGAGCCCTTGCGGACCATCATCAGTTTCGTGGAGATCCTCGAGGAGGACTACCAGGACAATTTCGAGGGGGAGGCGCGCATGGCCCTGAACTACATCCGCGAAGGTGCCGACCGGATGTCGCTGCTGATCAAAAGCCTGCTGCAGTACTCCAAGGTCGGTAAGAACCGCACCAGGCGGATGGTGAATACCAACAAGGTGCTGAATGAGATCCTCAGTGGCCTGCAGAAATCCATCCAGGAAACCGGGGCCCAGATCGTCTATTCGTCGCTGCCCCGGGTGAACGTCTACGAAATCGAGTGGACGCAGCTGTTCCAGAACCTGATCCATAACGCCATCAAATTCCGCCGGCCGGGGGTGGCGCCCAGGATACGGATAGGGGTGACGGAAGGGGAGGAGGAGTATACCTTCTTCGTGGAAGACAACGGCATCGGGGTGGAAGAGCGGTTCAAGGAGAAGATCTTCGTGATCTTCCAGCGGCTGCACAGCAACGAGCAGTACCCCGGCACGGGCATCGGATTGGCGAATTGCAAGAAGATCGTCGAACTCCACGGTGGGAAGATCTGGTTAGAGTCAGAGGTAGGGGTCGGCAGTACCTTCTACTTCACGATCAACAAAAGCCTCGCCACATGACCACGGAACACGAGTTGCTGTCGGTTCTGCTCGTTGAGGACAACCCGGCCAACGTGTTCCTCCAGAAGCGAATCATTACCAAGCTGGGGTGCGCCGGGGAAATCACCGTGGCCACCACCGGCCTGGAAGCCTTCGAAATGGTGAAGGATTGGCGGGACGCTCCCGACCGCCTGCCGGACCTCATCTTCCTGGACATCAACCTGCCCGCCATGAACGGCTGGGAGTTTATGGACCATTACAACGACCTGGAAATTCCCGCCGAACTGCGCCCCGTAGTGTTGATCCTGACGTATTCCGAATACAGCAAGGACCGGAAGCGGGCCAAAAAGACCCCGGGGGTGATGGGCTTCTACAACAAACCCCTCACCGTGCCCCTGCTGGAGTCGATCCTGCAGCGATACTTTCCGGAACTGGCGGCCGGTAGTTGATCTGGTCGGATGCGTCCCGGCGGGCTATTGCCAACGTCCCTAACATTGCGGCAGAAGATGGAGTTGTGGTAGCAGTTTACCCTCTACAGCCCACAATGCCATGAAGATCGACTTGCTCTACCTGAACGACGTGCACGGGTATCTGGAGCCCCACCCGGAAGTGTTTTACGGAAAGAATGGTCCTTACACGGAAGTGGTCGGCGGGTACGCCCGCCTGGCTGGCCTGATAGAGCAGGTCAGGGCCGGGAATCCCCATACCCTGCTCTTCGACGGTGGGGATACGTTGCACGGTACCCTGCCCGTGGTCGAATCGGAAGGGGAGGCGCTGCTGCCCATCCTGAATGCGCTGGCGTTTGACGCCATGGTGGGCCACTGGGACTTCGGCTACGGTCCCGGGCAGTTGCAGCAGTTGGCGGAGCGGCTGGATTACCCCGTCCTCGGCATCAACGTCTACCAGGAGGATGGTAGCCTGTTCCTGACGCCCTATATGCACCGGCAGGTCGGGGAGGTGAAGGTGGCCGTGATCGGAATTTGCTCCCATATTATCGACAAGACGATGCCGGCGCGCTTCAGCGAGGGACTGAAGGTGACGAGCGGGGCGGAGGAGTTGCCCGCCTACGTCAGGCAGGTCCGCGGGGAAGGGGCGGATATCGTCATTCTTCTTTCACACAACGGGTTTCCCCAGGATGTCCACTTGCTGAAGCAGACGGAGGGCATCGACGTATGCCTCAGTGCCCATACCCACAACCGCCTCTACCGGAGCGTGCGGGTGAACGACACCATCGTCATCCAGTGCGGCTGCCACGGTTCCTTTCTGGGGCACCTGCAGCTGGACATTGAGGGCGGGGCGGTCCGGGATCACAGGTATACCCTGGTGAAGGTCGAAGAGCAGCTAACCCCCGACGCGGCGGTGGAAGCCCTGGTGGCCACGGCGGTGCAGCCGTACCAGTCGCTCAAGGAAACCGTAGTGGGAGAAACGAAGGTACTGCTGCACCGCTACAGCACCCTGAATGCCTCCATGGACAACCTCCTGCTGGCCTCCGTGCGCTACGCTACCGACACCGGGATCGCTCTCTCCAACGGGTGGCGGTACGGGGCCCCGATTCCGGCCGGAAAGATCACCGCCTGGGACCTGTACAATATCGTCCCGATGAACCCTCCCGTGTCCACGGTGGAACTCAGCGGTCGGGAGATCCGGGACCTGCTGGAGGAAAACCTCGAGCGGACCTTCTCCTGCGACCCCCTGCAGCAGATGGGCGGCTACGTCAAGCGGTGCTCCGGCCTGCGGGTGAACCTGCGGATTGAAAACCCGCGCGGGCAGCGAATTCAGGAAATCTACTGCGGCGACGACCACCTGGAGATGGATCGCTACTACAAGGTAGCCTTCGTGACTTCCCAGGGAGTGCCTCCGGGGGTGGGTCAGAAGCGCCAGGAACTGAAGGTCACCGCCGTGGAGGCCATGACCGAATACCTGAAAGAGCACTCGCCCTATACCGATGCCGGGAAGGACTGCTTTCATCTGGTGTAGGGGGGCGTCGCCGCGCGCGGGTGCCGGGCCACCAAAAAAAAAGCCGGGGCCGGGAGCCGATCATCGGGAATGCCTTTTTTGTTCCTGACTGAAGAGCAACGCTTGTTGTCATGCGGACCAATTACAAAAATCGGGAGCCGACGCGTTCCATTCGGGCGGCGGCCCTCATCGGAGTGGGTGTCATGGCCGCCGTGGACGAGATCATCTTTCACCAGGTGCTGGCGTGGCACCACTTCTACGACGGTGCCACCCCCCAGATCGCTCTCCTGAGCGATGGTTTTCTCCACGCGGCGGAGTTGGTCGCCCTCGTAGCCGGCTTTTTCCTGTTGCTCGATCTGCGCCGCAGCGACACCCTGGATACCGGCCGGGCCTGGGCGGGCTTCTTCCTCGGACTCGGGGGCTTCCAGCTGTTCGACGGGATCGTGGACCACAAGGTCCTGCGGTTACACCAGATCCGCTACGTGGAAAACCTGCTTCCCTACGACATCGCCTGGAACGCCGCGGGCCTGATCCTGCTGGCGATCGGCTGGGTGCTGCTGCGTCGCAATAGAATGGAAGGATGAGCGCTTGGTTGCCCCTGGTCCTGGTCTTGCTTTTGGCGCTGGGATATGGCTATGGGCTTTACCGGCTGAGGGATCGCAAGCGGTCCGACGGATGGCGGGCGGCCAGCTTCCTCCTGGGACTCGTCCTGGTCGGAACGGCCCTGCTGCCGGAGGTGGCCCGATGGGCGCACCACGACCTGCGCGGTCATATGGTGCAGCACCTGTTGATCGGGATGTTTGCGCCACTTTTTCTGGTGCTGGGGCAGCCAGTAACCCTGGCGCTGCGGGCCCTGCCGGTGCGGCTGGCCCGCAGGGTTACCGCGGTATTTCGGTATCGCGGGGTGGCCCTGCTGACGCATCCGGTTACGGCTCTGCTGCTGAACATCGGCGGGATGTACCTGCTGTATCTCACCCCGCTGTACGCGTTCGTAGTGCACGCGCCCCACCTGCACCATCTCCTCCATTTCCATTTCCTCGCGGCCGGCTATCTCTTTACCTGGTCCGTGATCGGGGAGGATCCGGTGCCCCGCCGGCCGCGCCTGCGCCTGAGGGTTATCGTACTCTTCCTCAGCGTGGCCCTCCATGCAACGCTCAGCAAGGTCATGTATGCCTACCTCTACCCCCGGGGCGGGATCCACTCCGCGGAGGAAATCCGCGCGGCGGCCAAGCTGATGTACTACTGGGGCGATCTGTCGGAGCTGCTGCTCATCATCGCTGTATTTGCGCTGTGGTACCGCAAGCGCGGGCGGCCGCACTACGACCTGTCGCCGTTGTTGCCGTGAGGTGAGCACATACATCTCCCGTTCGGCACTATATTGCTTTACTTCCGGCGGTGGAACAGCATCCCGATACCTGCAAAAGACCATACCCTGCCTGCGGGAAGGGAATACGGGAAAGCCGAAAACCGACCAGGGTTGGCTCTAACACAACACATTGCAGTATGGTAGAATTAATAGTCCTGTATCCCCAACCGAAGGACGTCGACCGCTTCGAGGAGGACTACGATCGGCACTTGGAAGTACTTCACGAGAAGACGGGCATCCCCGCGGGGGAAAAGCCCTATACCGTGACCCGCTTCCTTCCCGGCCCGGACGGCGATCCTCCATACTACCAGATGTTTGCCATGCCGTTTCCGTCCACGGAGGCCCTACAAGCGACCATGGCTTCTTCGGGAATGCAGGAAGTCGCCGCGGACGCCAACCGGATTTCGACCGGCGGGGCGCCGACCATCCTGGTTGGAGCAGCGCGGTAGGCCCGTGCAGCCCCACCGGACGAAGCGCTAAGTACACAAAACAATAGATGAAAGGAATTGGAAATACCCCCCTGATCAGGCTCAGTCGGTTGACGACGCCGGATATGGCGGAGGTTTACGTCAAGTTCGAAGGGGCCAACCTCACCGGGAGTATGAAAGACCGGATGGCGCTGTCCATGATCGAAGGGGCGGAAAGGCGGGGCGAGCTGAGAGAAGGGATGACCGTGGTGGAGTACACCGGTGGCAGCACGGGCAGCTCACTGGCCATGGTCTGCGCCCGGAAGGGCTACCGGGCCCACTTCGTTTCCTCCGACGGGTTTGCCCGGGAAAAACTGCAGACGATGCGGGCCTTCGGGGCGACCCTGGAACTCATTCCCGCGGAAAATGGCAAGCTGACCGCTGAAGTCATCAACCGGATGATCAAAAGGGCCAAGGAGCTGATCCAGGAACCCAACACGTTCTGGACCGACCAGATCAACAACCCGGACAACAAGCTGGGCTACCACCAGATGGCCCGCGAGATCATTGAGGAGATAGGAACAGGGATCGATGAATTCGTCATGGCCACCGGCGGAGGAGGATGTATATCCGGAAACGCAGAAATATTGAAGGAGAGGTATCCGGAACTGAAAGTCATCGCAGTAGAGCCACTGCACGTCCGGAACATTTCCGGGGGAGAGACCGGCGGAACGCATAAACTGGAAGGGATCGGACTCTCCTTCGTCCCTTCCATCTTGCGAAAAGACCTGATCGATGACGTGATGGCGGTGTCGGACGAAGCGGCCTACCGGACCGCGCGCAACCTCGCCCAACAGGAGGGCATCATCGGTGGTGCCACCTCCGGGGCCAACGTGTGGGCGGCCCTGGAACGGGCGAAAATACTGGGACCCGGAAAGCGTGTGGTGACCGTGGTGTGCGATACGGGATTGAAATACCTGCAGGGAGATTTGTATACTTGAAGGCCGGTGCCGGCAACAGTCCTCGATCAGGCGCACCGTTTTACGCGCCGCAGATACTGAAAGGAATCGAATTGGGGGCGGATATTCCTCACCCAACTGCTCACTTTAGATGCACCCCGTTCACACCAGCTACCAACAGGCGGACACCCTCAAGTTTCCCGGCGCCATTACCCTCAAGTTCCTGCTGTCCGGGGAGCAAACTGATGGGCAACTTGCCATCTTCGAGGACATCGTGGAACCCGGAGTCGGTCCGGGAAGGCATATTCACCACGAGCAGGATGAAACCTTTTTCTTTCTGGAAGGACAGTTCATCGCCGAAGTCGCAGGGGAGCGATTTGAGTTTTCGCCGGGAGACGTGGCCTTCATCCCGCGTGGGACCGTCCATGCCTTCAAGAACATCGGGGATACGCCCGGCCGCTTGCGGTACATCTTCTCACCGGCCCTGTCCATTGAAGCCATGTTCCGCGCCTTTTTCGCCGCCCACGAAGCCGGAACACTGTCGATGGAATCCATGGCGGACATTTCTCTCCTACACGGGCAGGAGTTCGTGGGGCCGCCGCTGTAGGTAAACCAGACTACGAGCCCCGGTATCTGACATAATCTGCGGAAATACCCGAGATTGCCCCCATGCTAAAATTTGCTCTACCCCTGGTCCTGCTCGTGGTTTGTGTGTCGGCCGTATTTGCCCAACAGCGCACCTACTGCAACCCCATCAACATCGACTACGGCTATACCCCCTTCGAGCGGTTTTCGGAGCAGGGGCGCCACCGGGCCACGGCCGATCCGGTCATCGTCAACTTTCGTGATACCCTCTACCTGTTCTCCACCAACCAGGAGGGCTACTGGTACAGCGCCGATATGCTCGACTGGACGTTCGTCTACCGCAAGTTCCTGCTCGACGACAAGTACACCCACGACCTGAACGCCCCGGCGGCCTGGGTGATGGGCGATTCGCTCTACGTCTACGGCTCCACCTGGGAGCTGGACTTCCCCATCTGGAAGAGCGGAAATCCCACCGTCGACGACTGGGAGATCGCCGTGGACACCCTCAACGTGGGAGCCTGGGACCCGGCCTTCCACTACGACGAAGAAGACGACCGCCTCTACCTCTACTGGGGCTCCAGCAACGAGTTTCCCCTGCTGGGTACCGAGATTCGCACCGGGGACCTGCAGACCACCGGCCTCACCCGCCCCATCATGAAGCTGCACCCCGACGACCACGGCTGGGAGCGCTTCGGGGAGTATAACGACAACGTCTTCCTGGCCCCCTTCGTGGAGGGCGCCTGGGTGACCAAACACAACGGCAAGTACTACTTCCAGTACGCGGCCCCCGGCACCGAATTCAGCGGTTACGCCGATGGGGTGCTGGTGAGCGAAAATCCCCTGGGCGGCTTCCGCTACCAGGCCCACAATCCCTTCTCCTACAAGCCGGGCGGCTTCGCGCGGGGAGCCGGCCACGGGGCCACCTTCCAGGACAAGCACGGGCAGTACTGGCACGTATCCACCATCTTCATCTCGGTGAAGAACAACTTCGAGCGGCGGCTCGGCATCTGGCCGGCGGGCTTCGACGCGGACGACGTGATGTACTGCAACACGGCCTTCGGGGATTATCCCACCCTGCTGCCCGGAGCGGCGGAAGGGAAGGACTTCACCGAGGGGCTCTTCGCCGGCTGGATGCTGCTCAACTACCAGAAACCGGTGCAGGTGTCGTCCACCCTGGGCGGCTTTCACCCCAACTTCGCGGTCGATGAGGACATCCGTACCTACTGGAGCGCCGCCACGGGGGAGGCCGGGGAGTGGCTGCAGACCGACCTCGGGGAGGTGTCCACCATCCACGCCATCCAGGTGAACTACGCCGACCAGGACGCGGAGTTCCTGGGCAAGACCCTCGGCAAGAAGCATCAGTACGTCATCCACGGCTCCAACGACGGCCAGGCGTGGGAAGTGGTGGTCGACAAGCGGGAAAACCAGACGGACGTGCCCCACGACTATATCGAACTGCCCGAACCGGTACAGTTTCGCTACCTGAAGCTGGAGAACCACGCCATGCCCACCGGCAAGTTCGCCATCAGTGGCTTCCGCGTCTTCGGACGGGGGGCGGGGGAAAAGCCCGCGCCGGTGGAAGACTTCGTGGTGCTGCGCGCCTCCCGCGAAAAGGATGGCAACCGCCTGGCCTCCTGGATGAAGTGGAGGAACCACCCCGAGGCCGACGGCTACAACATCTACTTCGGCAAGGACCCCGATAAGCTCTACGGCAGCATCATGGTCTACGGCGACAACAACTACTACTTCACCGGCATGGACAAGGCCGATACCTACTACTTCCAGATCGAGGCCTTCAACGAGAACGGCATTTCGGAGCGCTCGGAAGTAAGGAAGGTGGAGTAGGGGCTTTCCTACCGTTAGCCGGAACCTGCGCGCCGCGCCCCCGCATGCAGGTACGGCTCGTAAGCGGGTGCCATGAGCAGTGACAAAAAATCCCTAGCTTCAGGGGGGATTCCCCGTGCTCCCAGCCAACTAAGGCTGCTGCAGGGCGAGTCCCCACACTATACCACGCTCAAACTTTTCGTGCCATGAAGCCTGTGCTCTATTCCTTCTTTCTCCTCCTGCCCCTCTACGCCTGTAATTCGGAACCGGCTCCCGAGGAAGTCGCCCCCGCGCCCCAAATCGAGGATGCCGGCGCGGAATTCCGGACCGAGGAAGCGGACCACGGTGAGCTGTCGGAAATCGACACCGACGAGGCCCGCATCGCCACCGCCGTACTGGCCGCCCCGGAGGCGAGCCGGGCGGGCGCCAAGGTGATCGGCTACAACGCGGCCGGGGAGTTCGTCACCCTGCGGGAGGGCACCAATGAATTCATCTGTCTGGCCGACGATCCCAACCAGGACGGCTTCAGCGCGGCCTGCTATCACAAGGACCTGGAGCCCTTCATGGCCCGCGGCCGCGAACTCAAGGCCGAAGGAAAGAGCGCCCAGGAGATCTTCGCCATGCGGGAGGACGAGGTGAAGTCGAAAAAACTCTCCATGGGCCCCGCCGGTACGGCCCTGCACATCTACTACGGCCCCGAGGCCCGCTATGACGCCGCCACCGGCAAGGTGCCCGGTGCCCAGTACCGCTACGTGGTATATATGCCGTACGCTACCGCCGCATCTACCGGTCTGCCGGAATCGCCCGTCGCGCCCAACCACCCCTGGATCATGGATCCGGGTACCCACCGGGCGCACATTATGATCTCGCCGCTGGCGGGGGAGGAGTAGGCTCTTTCGGGGGTGAACGGTCCTTCCACTCGCCGAGTGGAAGCCACCGATGGAGCAGGAGGATACCACGTATCACTATCTGCGACCTTAATCCGCGCAATCCACGGTACCCAAACCTGAAGCGGCCGCAGGAAGCAAGACGGACCCCGATACTTTCCCTATCCTTGCCCGATGTACCGCACCTTCCTTTCCCTCCTGCTTCTTTGCCTTTGTTCGTGGACGCTGTCGGCCCAGCTGATCCTGCGGATCAGCGAATTGCCAGCCAGTACTCCCGATCCCGTGACCCTCTACGTGGCCGGAAACTTCAACGGCTGGGCACCGGGGAACGCGGACTACCAAATGAAGCAGAACGCCGACGGGAAGTGGGAACTGCGCCTCGACCTGGCGGCCGCCACCTACGAGTACAAGATCACCCGGGGCGACTGGGCCACGGTGGAGGGCACCGCCCAGGGGAATAACCGGCCGAACCGCAGCGTGACCTATGCTGGTGGCGAGCAGGTCGAAGCAATAGCCATCGCCGGCTGGGAAGACGGCGGCGGGGGCGGCGCCCAACCCTCCACGGCGGCGGAGAACGTGACCGTGCTGGACGCGGCCTTCTACATGCCCCAACTGGACCGCCACCGGCGCATCATGCTGTACCTGCCACCCGACTACGCCATCAGCAACCGCCGCTACCCGGTGCTGTACATGCACGACGGACAGAACCTCTTCGACATGGCCACCAGCTTTTCCGGGGAATGGGAAGTCGACGAGACCCTCAACGCCCTCCACGCCGCCGGCGATCCGGGGGTGATCGTCGTGGGCATCGACAATGGGGGCAGCGAGCGCATCAATGAGCTGACGCCCTACGCGAACGCCCGCTACGGGGGCGGGCGGGGCGACGATTACGTGGACTTCATCGTGGAAACCCTTAAGCCCCACGTCGACGCTAACTTCCGGACCCTGGACGGGGCCGAGCATACCGGGATCATGGGATCCAGTCTGGGTGGACTGATCACCCTTTACGCCGCTGCTAAATACCCGCAGGTCTTCGGCCGCGCCGGAGTGTTCTCGCCCAGCCTGTGGTACACCGGCGACATCTACGACTTTGTAGCCGAGGCCGGTCGGCAGGCGCCGCAGCGCTATTACTTCCTGGCCGGCTACGGGGAAAATTCAGCGAGCAACCGCGTCACGGACGACGTAGTGGCCATGGCCCAGCTGCTGAGTGAGGCGGGGTTTTCGGAGGACGAGCTGCGCACCGAACTCCACCAGGACGGACAGCACTCCGAGTGGTACTGGGCGCGGGAGTTCTCGGCCGCCTACCAGTGGCTGTTCGCCGAGATGCCCAGTCAGGTAGCCCGCTTTACGGCGGAGCCGCTGAACCTGTGGCCGGTACCCGCTCGCGATACCCTCCACCTGACGGTGCCCGGCCCCGCACCCACCCACGGTTGGCTCTACGACCAGCATGGCCGGTCGCTGGGGAAGCACCGACTGGAGAGCGACCGACTGAACGTCGGCTCGCTGCCGGCGGGAGTATACTGGCTGCGGCTGCGGTCGGGGAAGCGGCAGTGGGTGGGGCGGTTTGTTAAGGTGGAGTAAGCAGGGACGCTCCCGAAGGCTGACGGGCGAAAAATGTATTTCGGCCAAAGTTTTTATTACGGAAAATTCACACCGTTCACGGCAGTAAAAACCAAACGATCGGGAAGGGGAGGGGGTAACCTGCAAATTCAGTTCGGCTTTCTGCAGGCTGGTGAGGCAGCTTCCCGTCGCTGGCGAATCGGATTTGTCTTGCGAGTTCACACACCCTTATATTGCGCTACTATTTTGGTGCACTTCACCCACTTTCTGAACTCACTAGCATGTTGAATACCCACCAGGGGGCGGCCAATTCCCGCCTCTTCCCCCCTCCGCTATGGCTGCTGCTCGTAGCCTTTCTTTGCTCCACTTCCGGATTGCTGGCCCAGACCATTTCCGGGCAGGTACTCGATAATGAGGACGGCCTGCCGCTTATCGGCGCCACGGTCGCGGAGCAGGGCACGACCAACGGAACCGTCTCCGACATCGACGGCAACTTCACCCTCAACCTGACCAAGCTGCCCGCCGTTATCCAGGTATCCTACATTGGGTACTCCTCGCGGGAAGTGCGGCTGGAGGAGGCCCAATCCGATCTCGTCTTCCGCCTCAGCGAAGGGGCCAACCTTGATGAGGTGGTGGTGACGGCCCTCGGCATCGAGCGCAGCACCAAGAACATCACCTACGCGGTCCAGGAACTGGATGGCGACCAGCTGCGGACCACCCGCGACCCGAACTTCGCCAATACCCTGAACGGCAAGGTGGCCGGCCTGGTAGTTACCACCGGCGCCGGCGGCCCCGGCGGCGCGGCGCGGATCGTACTGCGCGGCAACCGCTCCATCTCGGGCTCCAACAACGCCCTGGTGGTGGTGGACGGTGTGCCCATCGACAACTCCACCCGCGGACAGGTCGGCAACGACTTCGGTGGCTACAACAACATCGACGGGGTGTCGAACATCAACCCTTACGACATCGAGAGCGTGTCCTTCCTGAAGGGGGGAGCCGCCGCGGCCCTCTACGGGAGCCGGGGTGCCAACGGCGTCATGCTCATCACCACCAAGTCGGGCAGCGAAGGCCGCGTGCAGGTCAACGTCAACTCGGGCGTATCCTTCGAAACGCCCAGCCTCCTGCCGGAATTCCAGAACACCTACGGACAGGGCAACGGCGGTACCTCGAACGAGACCGCAGCCGGCAGCTGGGGCGGTGAGACGACCACCTACCCGGACAACGTGGAGAACTTCTTCCGCACCGGCGTGAGCCTGGACAACAGCATCAGCCTGTCCGGCGGTACGGCCACCACCCAGGCCTACTTCTCCTATACCAATAACCGCAACCAGGGCATCATCCCCAACAACGAACTGAACCGCAACACCTTCAACCTGCGGTTGCAGCAATCCCTCGGCAGTAAACTGCACGGCGACTTCAAGGCCACCATCGTGGACCAGTCGATCGACAACAAGGTCAAGGTAGGCGAAGAGAGCGGTATCGTACAGAACCTCTACAAGATCCCCCGCTCGGTGGACCTGGCCGACTATGAGAACTTCGAGGACGAAGACGGTAACCCCCGCTACTGGACTACCTCCTCCATCTACACCAACCCCTACTGGACGCTGAACCGGACCCCGAACGACGACAACCGCGACCGCCGGATGTTCCTGGGCAGCCTGACCTACGACCTGACCGAAAAAATCAAGGTGACCGGCCGGGCCAGCCTGGACCGCTCCAACGACCTGCTGACCTTCCGGATCTACGACCGCACCCTGCTCTTTGCCGGCCCCGGCGGTACCTACCAGGAAGGGTCGGGCTTTTTCCAGGAGAACAACTTCGACCTGTTCCTGAACGGTTACCAGGACGTAAACGAGGACTTCCGCGTCGACTTCCTCGTCGGTACGGCCCTCAACCAGCGGGAGTCGAAGTACACCTTCATCAACGCTAACGGATTGCTGGTGCCGAACAAGTTCTCGACGGACTTCGGCATCAACGTATCAACCAACAGCAGCGTCTCCCAGCGGGAATACCAGTCGGTGTTCGGTACCGCCTCGGTGACCTTCCGCAACTTCCTGGTGCTGGACGCTTCGGCGCGGAACGACTGGTCGTCGACCCTGCCGGCCCCCCACTCCTTCTTCTACCCCTCCGCGGGCCTGTCGCTCATCGTGAGCGATATGGTGCGGCTGCCGGACTTCTTCTCCTTTGCGAAGCTGCGGGGCACCCTCTCCGAGGTGGGCAACGACGCCGATCCCTACCGCCTGCTCAATACCTACAGCGTACAACAGGGCGGCACGAACGGCTTCATCGCCCAGGATGCCACCCGCAACATCCCGGACCTGAAGCCCGAGATCACCCGCTCGCTGGAGTTCGGAGCCGACGTACGGATGCTGCGCGGTCGACTCGGCGTCGACCTGACCTGGTACAAGACCAACTCCTTCAACCAGCTGTTCCTGGTGCCCCTGCCGGCGCCCACGGGCTTCTCCAACCAGTACATCAACGCCGGCAACGTCCAGAACAAGGGCGTGGAACTGACGATTCAGGCCCGGGTAGTGGAGAAGGAAAACTTTGGCTACATCTCTACGGTAAACTTCGCCCGGAACGTCAACGACATCATCGAGCTTTCGGACAAGACCAAACGGGTATTCCTCGGTGGTGGCTTCGGTCGCACGGCTGGTCCGCTGGTCGAGGAGGGTGGCCGCTATGGCGACCTTTACGGCGAAGGCTGGGCCCGCGACGAGCAGGGCCGCTTCCTGGTGGACGACATGGGACTGCCCATAGGATCCGGTGGTGGAGAAACCCTGCTGGGCAACTTCAACCCCGACTTCACCCTGGGTTGGAACAACAAGTTTGACTTCCTCGGTTTCAACGTCTCCCTGCTGATCGACGGTCGCTTCGGCGGCGTGATGGTCTCCGGAACGGACGCCAACCTGGCCTTCGACGGCACCGCGGACTACACGACGGCCTTCCGCGATGGCGGTCTGGTACTGCCGGGCGTCACCGAGGACGGTACCCCGAACAATACGGCCGTCAGCGCCGAACAGTTCTGGACCCGCGTCTCCGGCGGCCGCTACTCCTTCGGAGAGTTCTTTACCTACGACGCCACTAACGTGCGCATCCGTGAATTCTCGATCGGCTACGGCATCCCGGTTCCCCAAAGCCTCGGCATCCGCACCGCCCGCCTGTCCCTGACGGCCCGTAACCTGCTGTTCCTCTACCGCGGCAAGGCCATCCTGGATATCCCCGGCATCCCCGAGCGGACGATGAACTTCGACCCCGACATCCAGCTCGGTGCGGGCAACTACCAGGGCGTGGAGTACGGCAACCTGCCCTCTACCCGCACCATTGGCTTTAACCTACAACTCGGATTCTAGGATCCTTTACCTTAAAATGAAAAATTTCCCACGAATGCTACACTATTCGCACGGGGTGGTCAGGTGCCTCACCATGGGCATCCTCAGCTTCGGCCTCCTGCTGGGCTGTACCGAAGACTTCGAGGAACTCAACGTAGACCAGACCAAGCTGGCCAGCCTCGGGGCTGAAGAGTACCCCTTCCTGTTCAGCAAGGCCCAGTCCTCCTCCTCCTACGCCTTCTGGCGCTACCAGGTGGCCCAGAACCTCTTCGCCGACCTCTACGCCCAGTACTACGCCACCACGGCCACCTACTTCCCCTCGGACCGCAACGTGATCCGCATGGACTGGATGCAGTGGCACTGGCGCCCCATCTACACCGATGCCGTACCCCAGCTGAAGGTGCTGCTGCGGGAGCTCGACCCCGCCTCGCCGGAGTACGCCATGGCCAGCGTCACCTGGGTCTACGCCTTCCACCGCCTGACCGACTACTACGGTCCGGTACCCTACTTCCAGGCCGGAGAGCCGCTGGAGAGCGTGCCCTACGACCCCCAGGAGCAGATCTACGACGACTTCTTCAAGCGGCTCGACGCGGCCCAGGACGTATTCGCGGCCAACGCCGGCGACAACGCCTTCGGAAGCTTCGACCTGATCTACGGTGGCGACGTGGACCAATGGCTCAAGTTCACCAACAGCCTGCGCCTGCGGCTGGCCCTGCGCATCTCGGAGGTTGATCCCGCCCGCGCCCGCGCCGAAGCCGAAGCCGCCGTGGCCAGTGGCGTACTGGAAGATCCGGCCGACGACGCCCTGATGTTCAAAACGGAAGCCGGCACCGATGTGAACGGACTGGCGGGCATCTCCGTCTGGAACGAATTCCGGATGAGCGCCTCGATGGAGTCGACCCTCAAGGGATACGAAGACCCCCGCCTCGGGGTGTATTTCCAACCCGTGAACGAGGACGGCGGTTACGAAGGCCTGCGCAACGGATTGACCCCCGCCCAGCTCGGCGATCCCCAGAACCTGGCCCAGAACAACTCCAACGTCGGCGACCGCTGGGTCACCGGTGGCGGCTCGGCCTGGGCCCGCAAGGGAGCCACCCCCCAGAACATCATGCACGCCGCCGAAGCCTACTTCAACCGCGCCGAAGGCGCGCTTAACGGCTGGAACATGGGCGGTACCGCCGAGGAACTCTACAACGCCGGCATCGAAGCCTCCATGATTCAGTGGGGCATCACCGACGCGGCGGCCATCGCGGCCTACCAGGAGTCCGAAGCCACCCCCGTGGCCCCGAACGACTTCCTGAATTCCCCGCCGGTGTTCAACATCCCGATCGACTTCGCGGACGACGAGCAGATGCAGCGGCGGCAGATCGCCACCCAGAAGTGGCTGGCCCTCTACCCCGACGGCATCGAGGCCTGGGCCAACCTGCGGCGCACCGACATGCCCGACCTTTACCCGGTCGCCAACTCCGAGAACAGCAACCTGCCCGACGGCGGTCGCCCCAACCGCATCCCCTTTATCGACTACGAGAAGAACACCAACGCCGAAGCCGTACAGGCCGCCGTGGGTCTCCTCAAGGGACCGGACAACGTGACC
Organism: Neolewinella marina; assembly: GCF_002631205.1. Lineage (GTDB taxonomy): Bacteria > Bacteroidota > Bacteroidia > Chitinophagales > Saprospiraceae > Neolewinella > Neolewinella marina. The sequence goes on along the minus strand of NZ_PDLO01000001.1, from coordinate 1,291,702 downwards.
ACCCGCCTGTGGTGGGACGTAGACTAACTCACCCCCGCTTACTGATATTCGAATGGGCCCCAATACCTTTGGGGTCCATTCTCATTTATACCATCAACGAAACCGCCCCTTGGCCCGACTTCCCCTCCCGCTCCTGCTTGCCCTGCTGCTGACGTGGGGGTGCCGGAATACCCCCGAAACCCGCTTCACCGCCCTGTCGCCCGCCGACACCGGGGTGAACTTTGTGAACAAACTGGAGGAATCGGCCGAGTTCAACGTCCTGAAATACGGCTACTTCTACAACGGGGGCGGCGTCGGGGTGGGGGACTTCAACCGCGACGGTATCCCCGACCTCTACTTCAGTGGTAACCTCGTCCCCAACCAGCTCTACTTCGGGGAAGGAGGAGCGGAACCCCGCTACCGCCGGGCCCCGGAAAGCGCGGGCATCGCCGCGGCCGACGGCTGGAATACGGGGGTGAGCATCGTGGACATCAACGGCGACGGCTGGCTCGACATCTACCAGTGCCGCTCGGCGGCCGCCAGTCCCCGGCTGCGCCGCAACCTGCTGTTCATCAACAACGGCGACGAAACCTTCACCGAGCGCGCCGCCGAATTCGGCCTCGACGAGTCGGCCTACTCCACCCAGGCGGCCTTCTTCGACTACGACCGCGACGGCGACCTGGACTGCTACCTCCTCAACCACTCCGTACAGGAATACGCCGGCTTCTCCGCCGCCCGCTCCGAACTGAAGGAAACCTACGACCCCCACTACGCCTCCAAGCTGATGCGCAACGATGGTGGAACCTTCACCGACGTATCCCGGGAAGCCGGGGTGGCGGGCAACGTCCTCAACTTCGGCCTCGGCCTGGCCCTGGGGGATTTTGACGGCGACGGCTGGACCGACTTCTACGTTTCCAACGACTTCAACGAGGAAGATTATTACTTCCGCAACCAGCGCGACGGCACCTTCGTCCCCGCCCTGCGGCAGGCTTTCGACCACGTCTCCCTCTTCTCCATGGGCTCCGAAGCCGCCGACCTGAACAACGACGGACACACCGACCTGGTCACCCTGGACATGCTGCCCCGACCCAACGAGCGCATCAAGATGACCTCCGGGGCCGACAACTACCAGAAATACCGCGCCCTGGTCGACAACGGCTTCTATTACCAGTACATGCGAAACATGCTCCACCTCAACCAGGGCGATGGCCGCTTCGCCGAAGTGGGGCAGCAGTACGGCGTCTCGAATACCGACTGGTCGTGGTCGGTACTGGCCGGCGACCTGGACCTGGACGGTTACCAGGACCTCTACATCACCAACGGTTACGCCCGGGACTACACGAATATGGAGTTCCTGAACTACACCGTGGACGTACAGACGCGCGCCCGGGAAAAGGGTGCCGAGGTCGACCTGATGGAGGTGATCGCCAACATGCCCAGCATCGAAGTGGGTAACCTGGCCTACCGGAATCGGCAGGGGGAAGGGTTTGAGGATGTTTCGGATGCCTGGGGACTGGCCAGGCCCTCCCTCTCCAACGGTGCCGCCCTGGCGGACCTCGACGGCAACGGCAGCCTCGACATTGTCGTCAATAACGTCAATGCCCCGGCCGCGATCTACCGCAACGCCGCCCCCGAGGCCTCCTTCCTCGGGGTCGACCTCACCGCCGCCCCCACGGCCCTGGCCATCGGCGCGCGGGTGCGGCTGGTGGACGGAGAAAGCGTGCAGACGCGGCACTTCTACCCAGTGCGGGGTTTTCAGTCCAGCGCCTACGTGCCCTTCCTTTTCGGCCGGGGCGACCGCCGGGGACCGGTGGATTCTGTCGTAATCACCTGGGCGGACGGCCGCGAGCAGGTGATGACCAACCTTGCCCCCGACCAGGTGGTGACCGTAATGCCCGCGGAAAACCGCCTGGCTTCCCTTTCGGCCCCCCCTTCACCCTCCCGTGAGGTTCGCGAACTGCCCTTCGTACATCGCGAGGACCGGCAGAACGACTTCGACCGCCAGTCGCTGCTGCCCTTCATGCTCAGCTACGAGGGGCCGGCCCTCGCCGCTACCGCCGACCTCGTCTTTCTGGGGGGAGCCTCTGGCCAGTCCAGCGCCGTGCTGTCCATTACCGCTTCGGGGGACGTGCGGCTGGATTCAACGGCCTTCGTGGCTTCCGCCGGAGCGGAGGACGTGGCCGCCACCTTTACGGATCTGGACGGCGACGGGGATGCCGATCTGGTCGTGGGGGCGGGCGCGTACGCGGGTGCCGGGAGGGAGCCCGCGGTGCGCGCCTACCGCAATGAAGCGGGGACGTTTCACCTGATGCCCGCGGCCATCCCGGACGATCTCAAGGCCCATGCAGGCGTGGTCGTTGCCCTGGACGTGGACGGCGACGGTGACCAGGACCTCTTCCTCGGATCCCGGGTGCAGGCGGGCGATTACCCCCGCGGAGGCACCTCCTACCTGTTGGTGAACGACGGATCCGCCACCTTCACTACCTCCCGCCCCCTGGACCTGGGGATGGTAACCTGCGCCGTCGCCACCGACGCCAACGGAGACGGGGCTACTGACCTGGTTGTCGGCCGCGACTTCGGCACCGTAGCCCTGCTGACCAATTCCGGAGGAACCCTATCTGTGGACGGGATAACGGACCTCGCTCCCGCGGGGCTGTGGCGCTCACTGGCCCTGGCCGACCTGGACGGCGACGGTGCGAACGAACTCATCGCCGGAAACCTCGGCCTGAACAATCAGTTGGCCGCCGTAACCGATACGGGCCTGACCCTCTACCACGGGCAACCCTTCGGCGCCGACCAGCGGCTGCCCTTACTGGCCTATACCCAGGACGGGCGGGAATACCCCTTCGCGGCCCGCGACGAACTCTTCGCGGTACTGCCCGCCCTCAAGAAGCGGTACCCCGACTATACCACTTACGCCAAGGCCACCATTGGGGAGGTCTTGGGCGACGAACTGGCGGAACTGGAGGTGCTGCCGGCCCCCGAGTTGAGGAGTCTGGCGGTATCCCTGGATCCCGCCGGCCCCGGCACCCGCGCCCTGCCGCCCGCAGCCCAACGCGCGCCTTTGCGGGCCCTCCTCGTTGCGGACGTAAACGACGACGGCCACCCCGACCTCATCGCCGGGGGCAACCTTCACCGGACCCGGGTAAGGATCGGCCGGATGGACGCCAACCACCTGCAAATTTTCCTGAACGATGGTAAGGGGCAACTGCGTTACTTCGGTGACCTGGGCGTGACCGGGGAGGTGACCGGCCTGGCGTACTTCCCCACGCATCGGTGGCTGGTCGCGGCGCGCAATGATGCCCCGGCGCTGCTGATCCAGCTACCCGTGGAATCCTTCCGCCAGCGATAAAAGGACCAAATCGGGGGTTTCCAAAGTGGATTGCGGGGATTAATTTAGGAGACCGTCCACGCCAGCCGGAAACGGTAGGCGGCTACGGAAACCCTATTCGCGTATTCCGGGCAATCAATCCGCCAAAGGCAGGAAAATAACTGTTCGCGGGGGTTGGTCCGGAACAGCACCGGCACCCATCCACACGGCTATGCACAAAGTCCTTATCCTGGCAGGGCTGCTCCTGGTCGCCCCGGCCCTGCTTCCCGCCCAACTGCGCCTTTTGGTAGCCGGTAACCTCGCGGATGCTACCCCGGCTTTCTACGCCGCCCTCGGCGCGAGCATCGATGTGCCGGATGATCCGGCTACCGTCCTGCTGGTTGGCGATTTCGTGCCCGCCTGTACCGACCAGGGGGGCTATCCGACCCTGGCGCCCCTGTTGCAGCTTATCCGGGAACACCCGCGTACTCCGTTCTACCTGATTCCTGGCGACCGCGACTGGGACCGATCGGGCAGAAACGGCCTGGCCTGCGTCAGGGCGCTGGAGGACTACCTGGACGGACAGGAACTGGACAACCTGCACTGGCCCCTGGCCAAGGGCTGCCCCGGCCCCGAGACGGTGGTGCTGTCGCCCACGGTACGGATGATCCTGCTCAATACCCAGTGGTGGAACCACCCCTTCGAAAAGCCCGTGCCGGCGGATGCGGAATGCGACTTCGCGGAGCCTTCGATCGCCTTTGACGAGATCGTGAGCACCATTGATGAGCACCTGGACCAGAACATCATCATTGCCGGACATTTTCCGCCGGTTTCCCAAGGGCGCTACGGCGGGAAATTTCCCCTGCGCGACCATTTCCTGCCCCCGGTCGCGGGAAGCTTCGCCCTTTCGTACCGGCAAAACGTCGGTACGCCGGAAGAGCTGACCAACGTCCGCTTTACCGAGCTGGCCGACAAGCTCAAGGACTACAACAGCCAATTCGAGGGCCTCCTCTTCATCGGGGCCCAGGACGAGAGTCAGCAGCTGCTCCGCTTCGGCCGGAACTACATCGTCAACGCCGGTGCCGCTGGTCCCGGTTCCTGGGTAGCCCGCCACAAGCCCGCCCTGCATACGAGTCGCGCCTCCGGCTTCACCGAGTTGCACTACGCCGCCGACGGCAGCGTCAACTACCGTTACTTCACGGATAACCCGGGCGAGTGGAGCACCCGGCTGTACCGGTCGCCCTGCGAGGAGAGCGGAGGAGAGCTGCCCCGCAACCCCGCCTTCCCGCCCTGCCCGACGGATACCGTGGCCTCCCCGGAACTGGTGAGCCCCGCCACCCCTAACGTCCAAGTCGCCGCCGGACCGCAATACCGCCGTACGGCCCTTGGAGAGTGGTTTCTCGGCCGGCATTACCGGGACGTCTGGACCACGGAGGTAGAAGTGCCGGTGCTCAGGCTCTCCGAAGCGTATGGCGGACTGCAGCCCGTGCGGGAGGGTGGCGGCCGGCAGACCACTTCCCTGGTCTTGCAGGCGCCGGGCGGTGAAAGCTATGCTTTCCGCTCAGTGGACAAGGACCCTTCCGGTACTTTCAGCTACGAACTGCGGAATACCCTCATCGGGGATGCGGTGCGCGACCAGACCTCCTCGGGCCACCCCTACGGTGGGCTCATTGTCGCGCCCCTGCTGGACGAAATCGGTATCCTCCACGCGACGCCTACCCTGTATTCCCTCGCGCCCGACCCCCGGCTGGGCGACTACAACGCCACCTTCGGCAATATGCTCGGCACTTTGGAAATTCGCCCCCAGGGGCCGAGCGGCAAACTGGGCAGGGAGGGTACCTTCGGGGCGGATGAGGTGCTGAAGAGTTTCGAGTTGTTCCGGGAGCGCTTCGACGACCAGGAGGTAAGGATCGACGGTGGGGAGTTCGTCCGCGCCCGCCTGTTCGATCTGCTGATCGGCGACTGGTCGAAGCACGAGGACAACTGGAAGTGGGCCCGTTACGCCGAGGGGGACATCGACCGCATTCGGCCCATCCCCCGCGACCGGGACAATGCTTTTTCCCGCTTGGACGGATTTTTCCCCTGGCTGGCTTCCCGCCGCTGGGCCGTACCCAACCTGGAGCACTTCGGTTTCGCGCCACCGGACGTCCGCAGCCTCACCTTTCAGGCCCGGCATATGGACCGCCTGCTGCTCAGCGGCATCCCCCGGGATGCCTACCGGGAACAGGCGGCCGCTATTCAGTCGGCCTTGACCGATGAAGTACTGGCCCGGGCCGTAGCCATGGTACCCGCCCCGGCGGCCGACGGAAGACCGGCGGAAAAGTACCAGCGTGAGCAGGGCGTACTTCTGGAGAAACTGAAGCGCCGCCGGGACGATCTTCCGGCCTACGCCGATGCCTACTACGCCCTCCACGCCCGCGTCGTGGACGTAGTGGGCACCAACGACGAGGAAGCCTTTCTGCTGGAGGCCCTGCCCGACGGCCGGCTCACCGTCACCGTCACCGACCTGAAGGGCAAGAGTGAAGGCCAGGTACTGTACGAGCGTACCTTCCTGCCCGGGGAAACGAAGGAGGTGCGGCTTTTCGGACTGGGCGACGACGATACCTTCACCACCCGTGGAAGTGTGGGGGATGGCATCCGGGTACGCCTGATCGGGGGGAAGGGGGAGGATGTTTTTACCGCCAGCGGGCCGGAGGATCATCCGAAGAAAGTGTTCGTCTACGACCGGGACGTGGCCCCGCCCGCGGGAGAGGTTCCCGGAATGAAATTCGTCAGGAACTGGCGCGACGAGCTGTACTACTACGACCGCACCGCCCACGCCTACAATACCCTGGTGCCCCTGGCCAGCGCCGGCTTCAACACCTACAACGGTGCCCAGCTGGGCGCGGGGCTGATGTACACCCGCCGCAGCTTCACCCACCGCGACTTCAGCACCCGCTACCGCTTCTTCGCCGAAGGCAGTACGCTGGGGAACGCCGCTCTGGAGGCCAGCGTGGAGTTCGGAGAAGTGCTCCGGCACGCCGATCTCGTCCTGGCCTCCCGCCTCGGGCGGCCCGACTTCTACAACTTCTTCTTCGGCCTGGGGAATAACTCCGTGCTGGATCCCACCCTGGACCGCAACGTCTACTACCTGGTCAGCCTCCAGCATTTCTCGGTGGAGAGCGCGCTGCGCCGGCGGTTTGCGGGCCGCAGTTTCGTGAGCCTCAGCACCGGCTACCAGAACAACAAGACCACCGACCGGGAAGGCACCATCCTGGACCGCCCTGACCGGCTCTACGGCGACGGTGACCTGGTGTTCGCCTACCTGGAACCCGAGGTAGTGATTGACCTGCGCGACCATCCGGTCTTTCCTTCGAAGGGCGTCATGCTGGAAGCGGGGCACAAGCAGGCCTACGGCAAGGACGCGGCCGCCAACTTCGGCGTGAGCCGGATTGCGGCCGAAATCCACTTCAGCACCCGCCGCTTCCCGATCTCGCTCAGCTTCCGGACGGGCTACGCCGCCAGCAGCGGGACGGCACCCTTCTACGAACTCCCTTCCTTGGGGCGGCAGAACGGACTGCGGGGCTTCCAGCGCCACCGCTTCGTGGGAGACGGCTACTTCTTTTACAATACGGAATTCCGCACCCCACTGGCCCTCATCCGCAGCCGCATTGCCCCCTTCGCCATTGGCATCCGGGCCTTTTACGACCGCGGCAAGATTCTGCAGGACGGTGAGGAGGCCCGCGACTACCATTCTGCCTACGGCGGCGGGGTCTACGTGATTCCGCTGTCGCGCTCCTTCACGGTGAGTATGCTGCTGGGATTCTCGGAGGAGGAGACAGGGCTGGTACAGCTCGGGGTAGGGACGAACTTTTAGGTCATTCCTTCACCTTCAGTACCAGTTTCCCCTCCTTCTCGCCGGTGAAGAGGCGGGTGAAGGTGGCGTGGAAGTTCTCGATGCCTTCGTAGATGTCCTCCCGGCTCTTGAGCTGGCCGGCCTGCAGCCATTGCCCCATCTCGCGGGCGGCGGTGCCGTAGTCCTGGGCGTAATCCATCACGATCATGCCCTGCATGGTGGCGCGGTTGACGAGCAGCGACAGGTAGTTGGAGGGGCCCTTCACGTTGTCCCGATTGTTGTACTGGGAGATGGCGCCGCAGATAACCACCCGGGCGTGGAGCCGCAGTCGGGCCAGGGCGGCGTCGAGGATTTCCCCGCCGACGTTGTCGAAGTAGACGTCGATACCGTCCGGGCAGTGCTGCTTCAGTCCCGCGGGTACCGAATCATTCTTGTAGTCGATGGCCGCATCGAAGCCGAGCTCCTCGGTCAGGTAGCGGCATTTTTCGGGTCCGCCGGCGATGCCCACCACGCGGCAGCCCTTGATCTTGGCGATCTGGCCGACGATGGAGCCTACCGCACCGGCGGCACCGCTCACGACCACTACTTCCCCCTCCTTGATCTTCCCAACGTCGAGGATCCCGAAGTAGGCCGTCATGCCCGGCATACCCAGGGTGCCGATGTAGGTGGGCATGGGGGCCAGGGAGGTGTCGACCGGGTAGTAACCCTCACCGTCGGTAACGGTGTACTGCTGCACACCGCCCCAGCCGCTGAGGACGTCGCCTTCCTTGAAGTGGGGGTGGTTCTTCGCCTGGATGACCTTGCCCACGGTGCCGGCCCGCATCACTTCTCCGATGCCCACCGGGGGGATGTAGGAGCGGGAGTCGTTCATCCAGCCGCGCATGGCGGGGTCGAGGGAGATGTAGTGCTGTTCGATCAGCACCTGTCCATCCTTCAGTTCCGGCACCTCGGTTTCGGTGAGCGTCCAGGTGTCGGGGCCGGGCATTCCCGTGGGGCGTTTGGCGAGTATCTGCTGCTTGTTGGTCATGGGTTAGGGCGTTTCTTTGCCGTAAGGTACGCAGGCGCGGGCGCAGGTGCCGTAGGCAAGGCGTGGAGCGGCGTTCCCCGTGAACCCGGCACCTGCGGCCGCGCCCTGAAGCCTATATTGGAGCGTTCTCTGCCTGTCCTGATCCCATGGCGAATTACCACTTCCTCAACGGAGACGCCCTCCTCTCCCAGTTTCCGGCCTCGGTACCGGGGGAGCGGCTGGTGGTCCGTGAATGCCTGGTGCAAGGCCCGGTGCGCGCCCCCGACCTGGAGGCGTTTTTCCGGATGCGGGCGGATTTCCTGAAAGGACAGTACGGGGATGTGGTGAACCTGGACTACGCCGCCGCGGTGGCCGGTGAATTGAAACGCACCCGGGAAATTCCGGCCGGTGATAAGGTATGTCTCTGGTTTGAGGACGACCTCTTCTGTCAGGTCAACCTGTGGTTCACGGTGAGCTTGCTGCAGCGCTGGCGGCCCGCAACTCCGGTTTGGCTGGTGCGCCCTCCGCGGCATACCCCCTATGCGTTCGGGGGGCTATCGGGGGACGAATTAAGGGAGGCCTACGATAACCGCCGGAGACTGGAAGACCCCGGGGCCTTTGCCGACCTGTGGGACGCCTACCGGCTGGACGACCGCCCCCGGTTGCGGCGCACGGCGGAGTCCATGCAGGCGGCACACCCTTACATCCTGCCTGCCGTGGAGGCCCACCTTGACCGCTTTCCTCTCGATGGCAGGGCCGGGCGTCCGGAGCGGGTACTACGGGCTATCGTGGCCGAACTGGGCACGGCGGATGTAGGTCCGGTCTTCCGGGAATTTTCCCGCCGGGCGGGTATTTACGGCTTTGGCGACCTGCAGGTGCAGCGCCTCCTGGTCAGGATGCTGGGTTAAGGAGGTCAATCACACTGGCAGTAGGCATCGATCCCGTCGAGGGCGGCCTTGGCCACGTCGAGGGATTTGTAGATGGCCGTGAGGGCGTCGGCGGCGGAAAGTACGGCGATACCGACCCCGACCGGGCCCAGAACGGCAGCAGCGGCGGATTTTGCGCCCTGGGCGGCGGCGGCCCGGGCGAGCGACTTGGCCAATTGCTGGATGATGATGCCTCCGGCGCCTTTGACGATGCCTACGCCGGCGAGGGGAAGGACGTCGGTCAGCCCTTCCAGCATCCTGTCCTGGACGCACTGGGTGCACTCCCGGGTGGCGATCACGGCGTCGGTTTCACATTCCTCGGCCGAAGGGGAGCAGTCGGCGTAGTCGCTGACGTTTTCCCCGATGATGGGTTCGGTAAGCAGTTTGTAGGCCGAATATCCCGGGATAAGGTCGGTCCAGTCCATGGGAAGAAAATTATAATGGGTGGTGTAGTGTCTCTATAATATAAGGGTTTTCGCGGTGGCCGTGGGGGGCGGGGCGGTCCGGAGTGGGCATAAAACCTGTATACTTGGGTAAAACCGACCACCGCCATGGAGCCCTTCGACCGTACCCGGCACTGGGAAAAGATTTACCGGACCAAGAACCTGGAGGAAGTGAGCTGGTACCAACGCGATCCGGCCACTTCCCTGGGGTTCATTGATGCATTCGCGGTGCCCCTGGACGCCCGCATCATCGACGTGGGCGGTGGCGACAGCTTCTTCGTGGATCGCCTGCTCGACCGGGGCTACCGGCGGGTGACGGTGCTGGACATCTCCGCGGCGGCCATCGAGCGGGCCCGGCGGCGGTTGGGTGACCGGGCCGACGCCGTGAACTGGATCGTCGCCGACGCGGCGGACTTCCGGCCCCCGGAGCAGTACGACTTCTGGCACGACCGGGCCGCCTTCCACTTTCTGACCGACGAGGGGGACATCGAAAACTACCTGGCCAGTGCCCGGGCCGGCCTGGCTCCCGGCGGTGTGCTCGTCATCGGCACCTTCTCGGAGCAGGGGCCGGAGAAGTGCAGCGGGATCCGCATCCGGCAGTATTCGGAAGCCTCCATGGCCCGGCGCTTGGAGGAGCATTTCGAAAAGATCCGGTGCATCACAGTGGATCACCAGACGCCCTTCGACACGGTGCAGAACTTCGTATTTTGTAGTTTTCGCAGGCCCTGACCTCCCCCGGGGTTTCCCAAATCGGCATCCATGAACCGCAGAACCTTCCTCGGCAGTACCGCTGCCTTCGCCGCGACGACCCTCTTTCCCTTTCCGCTATCCGCCCGCGACGGCAAGCGCGGGTACAAACTGGGCCTCCAGCTCTTCTCGGTGAACGAGGACATGAACCGGGACCCCCTGGCAACCCTGCGGGAGGTGAAGGCCATGGGCTACGAAGACTTCGAGGTCTACGGCTTCGACCCCGCCCGCGGCACCTTCTACGGCCGGCCCGCGACCGAGTTCCGGATGATGCTCGACGACCTCGGGCTATCGGCTTCCAGTGGACACTTCGGCTTTTCCCCCCTCCTGGAGGCCGGTGAACCGGACATGGACCGCTTTGTCGACCAGTGCATTGCTGGAGCGGAAACCCTCGGGCTGAGGTACATCACCTGGCCATGGATGGCTCCCGAGCAACGCACTCTGGACACCTTCCGCGCCCTGCCCGCCAAACTGAACGCCATCGGCGCGCGGGTGAAGGAGGCCGGACTGGGCTTCGCCTACCACAACCACGGCTTTGAATTCGAGGACCACGGGGGAGATACTGGTTACGACCTCATCCTCCGGGAAACGGATCCCGACCTGGTCAAGCTGCAGATGGATATGTACTGGGTGATGCACGGCGGGCGCACCACCCCCAAAGCCCTGGTGGCCGCCCACCCAGGGCGCTTCGTCATGTGGCACATCAAGGACATGGACAAGGTGAGCCGCGACTACACCGAACTCGGCAACGGCTCCATCGACTACCGGAAAGTTCTGCCCGACCCGGTCGCTTCCGGCCTTGAATTTTACTATCTCGAGCAGGGAGGGAACTTCACCCACAGTCCCTTGCGCAGCGCGGCGGACAGCGCCGAATACTTTCAGCGGCACCTGCGGAAGCGCATCGGCTGATTCCGGGAGCTCACTCCCTTTGTATCCCTCTATCAAATGGGTCTTTGTGCGATATATTCCCGAAATGAGGAATTAAAACATGGCATTGCAGTTAATTTCCGCTATTTTATTCGGGAATAGAGAAGTGGGTGCAACTGCCCTCGGATGTCCTGGTGACCCGATGGTGGTGACCCCGCTTCGCCAACGCATACGGGCATGATCAGACAGGATGAACAATCGGAAACCACTACGACGGTAGATATTCAGGAGGAGGTACAGCGGATGCTGGAAGCGTACAGCGGTGCGGATATCCGCGTTGCTCACCTGTTGTGCGACCGCCACGCCGATGCGGCCAACGGGGTAGTCCTGCAGTACGAGGACGCTACGGGGGGCGGCACCAGCTGCACCTATTCCGAGATCCGCGACCTGTCGATCAAGTTTGCCGCCGTACTCCGCGGTCTGGGGGTGGGCCGGGGCAGTCGGGTAGCCACGCTGCTGCCCCGTACCCCGGAACTGCTCATTGCCGCCCTGGCCACCTGGCGGCTGGGTGCTGTCCACCTGCCCGTGTTCCGGACGTTCGGGCCGGAGGCCATTCAGTACCGACTGCACCACGGGGCGGCTACCGTCATCGTGACCGACGCGAAGAACCGCCCCAAACTCAAGCACATCCAGGAGCCGGGCCACCCCGTTGCGGTGGTGACTGTGCAGGGAGGGCAACACGATCTGGAGGAGCTCCCCGACGAAAACGACATCCCCTTCTGGCGGAGCCTCCACGCGGCGAAGGAAGAAATTGAAGCGGTGGCGGTCAGCGGCGACGACCCCTTCATCCTGATCTACACCTCGGGCACCGCGGGGGCACCCAAGGGAGTGGAGGTGCCGGTGAAGATGCTCGCCCCGATCGAAGCCTACATGCGCTATGGCCTGGGACTGGTAGAGGCCGACCGCTACTGGAACATGGCCGACCCCGGCTGGGCCTACGGACTGTTCTACGCCCTGGTAGGCCCCCTGCTCATCGATCAGACCACCCTGTTCTACAACGCCCCCTTCAGCATCCAGGCCACCTATCGGATACTGATGAAGTACGGAGTAACCAACCTGGTTACCTCGCCCACCGTCCTGCGGATGATGCGCACCGAGGGATTCCCCGAAGGGTTCCGGAAAAACATCAACCTGCGGGTGATTTCCTGCGCGGGTGAGCCCCTCGGGGCCGAAGCCATGGAGTGGACGCAGACCCACCTCGGCGTTGCCCTCCACGACCAGTACGGGCAGACCGAAGTGGGGATGGTGGTGGCCAACCACCAGGCCCCGCCCCTGCGGCAGCCCCTGCGGCCGGGCTCGGCGGGGCAGGCGTTGCCGGGTTTCCGGGTGGTGATTCTGGGAGAAGACGGCACGGAGTTGCCCGCCGGACAATCGGGGGAGCTGGCCATCGATACCGAGCAATCGCCCTTCTTTTTCTTCCGCGGCTACCTCCAGGACCCCGCCCGCACCGCCGAGCGCTTTACCGAGGGTGGGCGCTACTACCTCACGGGGGATACCGCACGGCAGGACGCCGACGGCTACTTCTACTTTACCGGGCGGATCGATGACGTCATTAAAAGCTCCGGCTACCGCATCGATCCCCACGAAATCGAACGGCTGCTGATCAGCCACGAAGCAGTAACGGAGGCCGCCGTGGTCGGGAAGGCCGACCCGGTGCGGGGGCAGATCGTCAAGGCATTCGTGGTCCTGCGTGATGGCCACGGCGGTTCGGCCGACCTGCGGGAGAACCTGCAGCGGCTGGTGCGGGAGCAGCTTTCCGGCCACGCCTACCCCCGGGAGATCGAGTTTGTCGATCACCTTCCCCGCACGCCCGACGGGCAGGTGCAGCGCTACCAGTTGCGGGAGGATGCAGCGGCCTAGTCCGGGCGCCGGTGCGCCGGTGCCGGGTTAATCCGCAAGGGCCGGCAGCCACCTGGGAATTGCCTAAGTCGGGGGGGAGCAGCCCTCTGTTTTATCCCTTTAGCCACCCACTATGAACCGAAATGAGTTTCTCCGCTGTTCCGCCCTCACCGTTGCCGGCGGCATGATCCTGCCTCTGATGGGTTGTACTTCCACCAGTACCGGCCCGGGATTGCAGGTGGATGACCCTGGCCTCCGCCAAAACTGGGCGGGCAACTATACCTACCGCGCCGAAAATCTCTACGAACCGGCTACCGTTGAGGAGGTGCAGCAACTGGTGAACCGCCTCGGCAAGCAGAAGGCCCTGGGTTCCCGTCACTGCTTCAACAACATTGCCGATAGCCCCCTGAACCAGATCTCCACCCGAAAGCTGAACCGCTTTCTGAAACTGGATGCCGAGAGTGGGACCGCTACCGTCCAGGCTGGAGCCCGGTACGGCGATTTCGCCGAAAACCTCCACCAGCAGGGCTTCGCCCTGCACAACCTGGCTTCCCTGCCACACATCACGGTAGCCGGGGCCTGCGCGACCGCCACCCACGGCTCCGGCGTGACGAACGGCAACCTGGCTACTTCGGTACGTTCGCTGAACCTGGTCAAATCCGACGGGGAGTTGGTGACCATCGACCGGAACCACCCCGATTTTCCGGCCGTGGTCGTCGGACTGGGTGCCTTCGGGGTCGTGACCCAACTTACGCTGGAGGTCCAACCCACCTTTGAAGTGCGGCAGGACGTCTTTGTCGACCTGCCCCTGGCGTCGGCCACCGATCACTTTGACGCCATTATGTCGGCCGGCTACAGCGTGAGCCTTTTTACCGACTGGCAGGACAAGAAGGTCAGCGAGGTATGGGTAAAGCGACGGATGGATCAGCATCCCGAAGATCTCGGGGACGACTTTTACGGAGCCACCGCGGCCACGGAGAATATGCACCCCATTGCAAGCTTGTCCAACGAGGCGGTAAGCGATCAGATGGGGCGGCCCGGCCCCTGGTACGACCGGCTGCCGCACTTCCGGATGGGCTTTACGCCCAGTGCCGGCAGGGAGTTGCAGGCCGAGTACTTCGTGCCACGTGACCGGGCCGTGGAGGCCATCCTGGCCGTTGAAGCCATGAGGGAGGAGATCCACCCCCCCCTGTTCATTACCGAGATCCGGACCATTGCGGCGGATGAGTTCTGGGCCAGCCCCTGCTACGGACGGGATTCGGTGGCCATCCACTTCACCCTGAAACAGGAGGAGGCCGCAGTGATGGCGCTACTGCCCCGGATCGAGGCCGCCCTGGCTCCATTCGGCGTGCGGCCCCACTGGGGAAAGCTCTTCACCATCGACGCGGCTACCCTGCGGCAACGCTATCCCAGGCTGGAAGAATTCGTGGCCCTGGCCCGCACCTACGACCCCGGAGCGAAGTTCCGCAACGCCTACCTGGACGAGCGGCTGTTCACTTGATCGGCGAACATCGCTGGTCCGATACCCCTTGCAGCAGTACAATCCCCGATTATGAAAAACGTACTGATCATTGGCGCCCACGGACAAGTGGGCCAACTCCTCACGGATAAGCTCAACGCCGACGCGGGGTATACCCCCGTGGCCCTCATCCGCAAGGAAGAACAGCGCGCGCTGTTTGAGCAAAAGAGGGTAGAGGCCCGGGTAGCCAGCCTGGAAGACGGGGTGGATGCCCTCGCGGCCCAGATGAACGGTATTGATGCGGTGGTCTTCTCCGCCGGATCCGGGGGGAGTACCGGCCCCGACAAGACCCTGACCATCGATCTGGACGGAGCGGTGAAGGCCATGGAAGCCGCGGAACAGGCCGGCATCAAGCGATTCGTAATGCTCAGCGCCCTCCACACCGACGACCGGAACCGCTGGACGGACGCGGAAGGCATGAAACCCTACTACGTAGCCAAGTACTACGCCGACCGCATCCTGAAGGGGAGCAAACTCGAATACACCATCGTGCGCCCCGGTGCCCTGAAAAATGAGGACGGCACCGGAAAGATCAACACCGCCGAGCCGGACAAGCAACAGGACGTGCCCCGGGCCGACGTAGCCGAGGTGATCCGCGAGGTACTGAACCAGGACCGCACCATCGGCCAGATCATCCCCTTTACGCGGGGCGAAACGCCGATCCGGGAAGCGGTTGGCTAACAAACACTCCATCATGTACCGTATTCCACTTTCCCTGATTTGCCTGCTCCTGTGGTTGGGGGGCGGCGGATTTTCCCTGGCGGCTGGCCAAACGGCTCCGGCCGCGGACACCTCCGCCCTTGATCCGGCCGCAGCTTTTGATTTCTGGGTTGGCGACTGGGAAGTGATTTGGTACGCGCCGGATTCTACCCTCGTGCGGGGCAGCAACCGCATTGAAAAAATCCTGGATGGTCGGGTGCTGCAGGAAACCTTCTCCGATCCCACCCGGCAGTTTTACGGTCGCAGCCTCTCGGTTTACCAGCCCCGCATCGGTGAGTGGCGGCAGGCCTGGGCCGATAACCAGGGCGGGTACTACGATTTCGTGGGTTGGGTAGGGGAGGAGCGCCGCATTTTCTTCACCACCGTTCCTAACGCCCGGGGAGAGCTATACCGCATGGTTTTCGGCGATATCACTGCTGATGCCTTCACCTGGGATTGGCAGGTAATGGCGGCGGGGGCTGAGGGGTGGGTTACACTTTGGCGGATTGATTAC
Organism: Neolewinella marina; assembly: GCF_002631205.1. Classification (GTDB taxonomy): domain Bacteria; phylum Bacteroidota; class Bacteroidia; order Chitinophagales; family Saprospiraceae; genus Neolewinella; species Neolewinella marina. Next base: position 1,275,958 of record NZ_PDLO01000001.1, on the reverse strand, counting down.
CGGCGGCGGTAATTTTGTCAGACATCGGATGTTGTCCTCCGGTCTTTTCGTCAGACATCGGATGTTGAATCCCTTATCTACGTACCATTTCGATGGTATCTAAGAAATACGGGGCTATCCGATCTCTTCGTAAGGCATTTTGGAGGTATATATCTCAAATATGGGAAATATAGCCTTGGCAGACATCGGATGTTGTCCCTATGTCAATTTGTCAGACATCCGATGTCCATTCTCAAAGGTTCAGCCAGTAGGAAACCTTCAGGTTGATTGAGCGGAAACGCGGCGAAAAGGTATCGGTGTAGTAATTGTCGTTGTAGACCAGGTAGAGATCCGAAAGCGGAGCGAACCGCCATTGCAGCCGCGAATTGATGCCCAGGTTATTCCGTTGGTTGCTGTACTGCAGGAGGGTAAGCCAGAAAAGCGACTTGGAAAAAGTCACGTCAAAGCGGGGTGTGAGCAACCACAGGTTGGCATCCGGGTGTGGATCCGGTAACCGGAGACCATCGTAGTTGAGGGCGAGGCTGAATTGCGCCCACGGCTGCACGCGCACGCCGACCAAACCACCAAGGGAGTAGCGGTGACCGTTGAAGAATCCACCTACCCCCGTGTTGGCAGAAAAGGTGACCAAGGAGGCCTGGTTCGACTCAAATTCCGCGGTAACCTGATTAAAGTAATATCCCTGGTCCCCGGGGATGGGCACGGCACCCGGTGTCCGGGTGGGGTCAAAGGGGTTGGCCAGGAAAATATAGTTGTGGAAGGCCTGGAGCTCGAAAGTCGACTGGTCGCGCAGATTGGCCGCCCAGGAAAACCGGAGGGTGTAATCGGTCAGTTTCATATCCAGACTGGGCCTCCGCCAGGTGAGGGCCAACACTTCGAAGCTGTGACTGGCCAGCGGCCCCTTTTTGGGGTAAAAATTGCGGCCTACGAAGTTGCCGGTCTTCAGGTAATCCTTGCGGGGAATAAAGCCCAGGTCCGATCGGAAATCTTCGTTTACATACACCAGGTCGGTGGCAAACCGCCACTTGCGGGTATCCCGGATGAGAAAGGCCTGGGAGGAAAGATTTCCGTCATGGTCGCCGGGCTGGAAGGATTTATGAAGGTAGAATTTCCCGGTCCAGACGTTGTCGGCCGAGGCCAGGTTATAGTCAACACCGACGACCCGGTTGTAGCGGTCTTCCTCCTTGAGGTAGGTTTCCTCACCGAAGGCCTGTCGGTTGACGATGAACGCTCCGACATTCGAACGGCTGAAAACCCGCCGCTGGACGGCGAGCATACTGTTGTTGTTGGAAGGGATCTGGTTGCGGTGGTCGGCCTGCCCCTGGATGTTCAGGAATCCCAACCGCCAGTTCTGGTCGAGTTTCCCGCTGAGGCGGGCGCCGGCCAGGATGCCATTTTCAATCAGGTTGCCGGCAGTATCCCGGGCCAGTCCGATGCGCCGGGAGAAAAAGGGAACCGCGTCCCGCACACTTCCGAAACTGGCGAATAGGTCACTGTTGTCAATGAAGAATTGTCGCTTCTCGGGCAGCAAGACCTCAAAACGAGTGAGGTTGGTAAAGATGTCGTCCAACTCCACGTTGGAGAAGTCGGGATTGATCGTCAGGTCGAGGTTCATCCCGTTGCCAATGGCCACCTTCGCGTCGCCACCGAAGGAGAAGTTATTATCCGTTTGCTCACTGGTGAAATCCTTGCCCGCCCGGGCATTGACGTAAGGAATCAGGGCAAGCGGGGTACGCGAACGGGCTAAAGGACGTTCGAAAACGAGCTCCCCCATGAAGGCCAGACTGGACATCCTCTGGTTCTGGGGTACCCGCACCCAAGTACTCTGCTCGTTGGTCTGGATATTATAGCGGTAGGGCCGGAACCTCCAGCGGTCGCCCGCGTCGGGAAACTTCAGGGAGGTGAAGGGGATCGCCATTTCTATGGTGTAATGGTCCTCGTGCATCTCGCTTTCCGCCAGCCACTTGGCGTCCCAGGTATTGTCAAATCCTTCCCCGCCTTCGGAAACAAGCCCCTCCCGCTGCACCCCGTAGGGGGTTACCCCAAACATGAAGGCGTTTATGCCGTCGCGGAAGGTGTCGAAAAACATACTGACGTTGTCGTTCCGGGTGCCCCGGAAATCTCGCCGCAGACTGGTTACCACGTACCCTTCCCCACTCGTTTCGGCGCGGATGCCCACGTAGAGCATGGTCGGAGAATACAGAATGCGCATTTCCGTTCCGTGCTCCGCCGTAGCCGAGTCGGTAGGGAAGTATTGCAGGAAGTCATCGATGGGCTCAGCGGTGGCCCAGGCTCCTTCGTCGAGCCGGCCATCCAGGGTAATCTCCGCCTCCGTATACCGGGCCGTAATGGATTTCACCGCATCCTGCGCGGCCAGTGGACACAGCCCAGTAGCCAGGAGAACCAGTCCGGTGATGCAGACCGTGAACCACCCTGAGGCAACGGACGAAGTCCTGAATATTTGCATGAACTTTAATAGTAGGTGGAAAGATCGACTTCCAACGGAGCCAAAAACAATCGATTGCTATTCCAAGGACAATCAAGGAATAAATGTACGAACATTAACCGCATCCTCCCTAAGACAACATCGGATGTTGTCGGTCTGACTTTTCGTCAGACATCGGATGTTGTTTGGGTAGGAGGCCGCTCATATAAGGGGGAGCTGACGCAGTTTGGCAGACGAACGGGTCGAGAATGGCCATTTCACTGGGATGACATTGTGTCAGACATCCGATGTCTGCCAATCTGTCACCATAACCACATCCGATGTTGGCGTTCGCCATTATTCACGGCACCTGCGTACCGCCAGATGGAGCTACTCCTGGTGGTTACAGGCGGGAGCAGGATGGTTCTTGCGGCGGTACGCTGGTAACAGGGGTGCGCCGGGAACCCATGCCATATGTGCTAGCGCACGAGTGGGAGTAAGCAGGAATAGACTAAAATACTTCCTGCTGTCTGTCGTCAAACACCGTAATTTAGGAGTACAGGCCCCTGCAGCCTGGCCTGCCCCGCCGATCGCCTTTTTATGGCCTGGCGCACGGGCAGACTGCCGTGCAGTACCGTGTCCGAAGAACTGATTCGCTCGTCTCGGAAAGCGCCAGGGTTTCACCGTACGTACCGGACTGGATTTACTCTTCCCCACGGCGGTGCCCGTGAGGGCTAACCCGGCAGTCAAATGCCAATTACTAAAATGCTATGAAGCGCAGAGAAATGCTGTGGGCCACACTGGCCAGCCTCGCCGTGAGCGGGTGTGCCCAGGCCAATAACCCTCCTAATCCCGCGGATAACGGGTTCCAGGTGAAGCAGGGGGAGGGGCGCCCAGGTAAGCAATACCACATGAAGGCGGTGACCCATAATCGGATGGACGTCAAGATCTCCGGAGACGATACCCGGGGTGCCCTGGCGGTCTTCGAGCAGCAGGGCCAATCGCAGGGTATCGGTCCGCCGCTGCACATCCACCCCAACCAGGATGAGTGGATGCACATTTTGGAGGGGCAGTATTTATTCCAGGTCGGCCAAGGGGAATATCGGGCCGGGCCGGGAGATACCATCTACATGCCCCGCGGCGTACAGCACGCGTTCGTTCAGCTGTCCGACCGGTCAAGGATGCTGGTATCCTACGCCCCGGCCGGGAGGATGGAAGCATTTTTCAAGGCCACCAGCGAGGCTCAGGGGAAACTCAGTCCGGACCAGATCGCCCGTCTCTTCACCGACCACGATATGGAGGTGGTGGGAGGGATGCTCAGTAGGCAGGGGTAGACATCGGATGTTGGGGTGGTGTCAATTTGTCAGACATCCGATGTGTTTCACCGCCTAATGGTTGATTTGGGACGCAATAGCGCCTATTTTGACGAGATGGCCTATCCGATACTGCGGATTTACTAGACTGACATACTGTCATACATCCGATGTCTGACAGACCGTCACCCGACCAACATCCGATGTCTAAATCACCCGAATAACCCCTATCTTCTACCCCTCACCCGCCCCCAAGCCCCCATGTGGCCCCTCACCTCCCGCCGGGAACGCCGCCTCTGGCTCTGGACCCTGGCCGCCGTCGCCGCCATCTTCGCTACCCTCGGCCTCGCCGGGGCGCTGGCCGACGCCGTGCGGGGCACCCCCCTGAACGTGTTCCTTTTCCTGACGGGCTGCCTGCTGGTGTCAGTCACCGTAGTGACCCAGGGGCTCAGGTCGTGGCCCGGACCGGCCGACGCCGCCCTCATCATCGGAATCGCCACGGCCTACTTCATGATCCTGGTGCGGATGACCTCCCCGGTCGAGCGGAGCCACCTGATTGAATACGGGGTAGTGGCCGTCTTCATCCTGGAAGCCCTGCGGGAACGCAAACGGCAGGGCGTTCACGTACCCGTCCCCGCCCTGCTGGCCATCCTGCTGACTACGGCAATCGGGGTGGTCGATGAATTGCTGCAGCTACTCATCCCCGCCCGGGTATTTGATCCCGTCGATATGGTCTTCAACGCCTGGGCAGCCATCATGGCGGTCGGCGTAAGCCTGCTGCTGAGCTGGTGGCGCAAGCGACGCCACCGGAAAGGGCGTGCCGAAGGAACCCCTGAGCCCCCCGGATAGTACGCCAAGGGGTATAATTGTTGTCGATGACCGACATTCTGGCCGACGCCCCGTTGCTGACCCTGGCGATCCTGATTGCCTTGGGAGGAGTAGCCTTTCTCATTTCCACCGTGGCCGGCGGCGGCGGGGCGCTGGTGCTCGTGCCCGTCCTGAACGCCCTGCTCGGAGTGGAGGCCACCGCGCCGGTCCTTAACCTCGGAACCCTGATCGGGCGCCCCGCCCGCCTGCTCATCTTCTGGCGGCACATCCAGTGGCGTGTGGTGGCCTACTATGCCCCGGCCGCGATCATTGGGGCCTGGCTGGGCGGCTACCTCTTCGCCCACTTCCGGCTGGAGTGGCTGCAGGTGGTGGTAGGCGTGTTTCTGGTCAGTACGGTGTGGCAGTACCGCTTCGGGAAGCGCGAACGGTCGTTCCCTATGCGACTCGGTTACTTTATTCCCCTCGGATTGCTGGTGTCCGTGCTGGGCACCATCATCGGGGCACTCGGGCCGATCCTGAATCCATTTTACCTGAACCTCGGCCTGGACAAGGAGGACCTGGTGGCCACCAAGACCGCCAATTCCTTCCTGATGGGCCTCTCCCAGCTGGGCAGTTACACCTTCTTTGGCCTGCTTACGGGGGAGCTGTGGACCCTCGGGCTGGCGCTCGGCGTGGGGGCCACCGCCGGCAATCTGCTGGGCAAGCGCTTCCTGGGTGGCATGAAAAGCATCACCTTCCGCCGGATCCTCCTGGCGTTCATGTTCCTCAGCGGCCTCTTGCTCATTTACGGACAGCTGAAACCGGATTAGGCGGGGCGGCGGCGCGCGGGTTCCGGGGAAGGGGAGTAGCTATCTTCGTCGAATGATGCTACGCCTCTTCTCCCTTTGCCTGTTGTTGACCGGACCGGTTCCCCTGGTGGCCCAGGAGCCAGGTTGTACGCTTATCCTTCCGCGCTACGTATTCGACGGTACGGAGCTGGTGGAGCACCACGCCGTGGTCGTCCGGGCCGACACCATCGCGGCGGTGGGCCACGTCGACCGCATCCAGGTGCCGCAAGGTTGCACCGTCCGTGAATACCCCGCAGCGACACTGCTGCCGGGACTCATCGAAGGCCACGCCCACCTCCTGCTGCACCCCTACGACGAAACCCCCTGGGACGAACAGGTGCTCCGGGAATCCTACGCCGAGCGGGCCATCCGTGGCGCCAACCACGCGGTGCGTACCCTGCAGGCGGGATTCACCACCGTCCGCGACCTTGGGTCGGAGGGGGCAGGGTATACGGACGTGGGCCTCAAACAGGCGATTGAGAAGGGAGTCATCCGCGGGCCGCGCCTCCTCGTAGCCGGCAAAGCCATCGTAGCCACCGGCAGCTACGGACCTAAGGGGTACACCGAGCAGGTTGCCGTACCCCTCGGCGCCGAGGAAGCCGACGGAGTGGACGGCCTCACCCGGGTAGTGCGCGACCAGATCGGCCACGGGGCTGATCTGATCAAGGTCTACGCCGACTACCGCTGGGGACCCGACGGGGAGGCCCGGCCCACCTTCACCCAGGACGAGCTGAACCTCATCGTTGAAATCGCCAACAGCAGCGGCCGCCCGGTCGTCGCCCACGCCGCTACCCCCGAGGGGATGCGCCGTGCCACCCTGGCCGGCGTGGCCACCATCGAGCATGGCGACGGGGGTACGCCTGAGGTGTTCGTCCTTATGGCCGAACGTGGAGTAGCCCTCTGTCCGACCCTGGCCGCCGGTGACGCCATCAGTCAGTACCGGGGCTGGCGCAAGGGCGTCGATCCCGAGCCGGCACGCATCCGGGCCAAGCGGGCATCCTTCTCTCACGCCCTGGCCGCCGGGGTAACTATTGTCGCGGGGGGCGACGTAGGGGTCTTTCCCCACGGCGACAACGTGCGGGAACTGGAAATGATGGTCGACTACGGTATGCCCACGCTGGAGGTGCTGCGAGCGGCGACCTCTGGCAACGCCGACGTCCTTGGCCTGGGTAACCTCGTGGGCCGGTTAACCCCCGGGTTACTGGCTGATCTCCTTATCGTGACCGGTAATCCCCTGGAAGACATTTCCGCGCTGCGCCTAGTCGAGGAGGTGTTTATCGGTGGGCAGACCGTGTACGGCCCGGACCGGGAGGACTGAGGGAAACGCTAATCCCTACCACCGCCAGGTAGCGCCCACACCGACGTCGATTCCCGGGGCCGCAATGCCACTGGCAAAGGGCTGGTAAAAGCGGTCGAGGGCGTTCTCCACCTTCAACTGCAGGGCCAGCCGTTCGCTGGCCCGGTAGTTGGCGTAGCCGTTCAGGGTCCACCAGCCGGGGGTGCCTTCCCCGAAGGGGGTGAGCTCGGGGTTGTCGGCACTGCCAACCAGTTCGAAAGTGTAGCCGTCCTGGGCCGATCCTTCGATGCCGTTAACGGCGTAGTCGTCGAGCTGCTTGCGGACCTGGAAGTTCACCCTTAGCTCAGCGTCCCAGCGGCCGGAGAGGTACCGCAGCCCGGTCCGTCCGTAGGCCGGGGGGATATGGTCCTGGGGTAACGTCAGGTACGCCCCGTCGGGCGCCAGTTGCCGGCGACGGCCGCGCAGCCAGTGGACGTCCGAGTGCAGTTCCCACCGCCGGGCGAGCCGCCACGCAAAGGCCGCATCGAAGCCGTAGATCCAGGCTTTCTCGGCGTTCACGTTGGTGTCGACGAAGAGGGTATCGCCGCGGCTCACGAAGTACGGGAGCCCGTCTGGCAGGGTGGCGGTACTGCGGATGACGGCGTCGCTCAGCAGGGTAGCGTAGGCCGTGAATTCAAGGCGCAGCGGCCCTTCCGTAAGGGCGTAGCCGGCTTCCAGGGTATTCGACCGCTCGGGACCCAGGTCCGGGTTCGGTACCTGTACCCGTCCGCTCTGCTCGCGGAACTTGGCGAAATCATCCACGTTCGGCGCCCGAAATCCCTGGGCAAACAGCAGGCGCAGCTGGTTTCCGGCCCGGCGGTACTGCAGGCCGAGGGCGCCGGTCAGGGCGTCGGAGGGGTTTACGATACCGTCCAGATAGTCGGCGGGCCAGGCGATCGGGTCCTGGGCCCCGAAGGTGGCGCGGAGTTGCTGGTAGCCGTAGCGGATGCCCCCGCGGAGTTGCCAGAAGGAATCCAGGTCGTGGCTGAGGTCGACGTAAGCGCCGCCCCCGAGCAGGCTACTGCCCCCGCTGGGGTAGCGGGTCGCCTCTTCGGCCGGGGTGGCGGTGGAGGTGACGCGGTCGTAACGGGCGTCCAGGCCGTAGCGCAGGTCGGTGCGACCGCTCAGGCCTTTGGCGAAATCTACCTGCAGGGTAGTGGCGCCCACGTCTTCCAGGTTCTGGATGGTCACGGGACTGCCCAGGCGCCGCTGGATGCGGTCCTCCTCTACGTATTGGTGGGCGACCAGGTAGGTGGCCACGTCGTAGAGGCCGGTAGCCCGCCGGTTGTCGAGGCGCAGGCTGCCCAGGGCGCGGGTCTGGGGGCCGTAGTCCCACCGGGCCCACCGCAGCTGTCCGTTGCGGCGCTCGGCGAGGGCGTCGTAACGGGGTACGTCGCCCGTGGTGGAGAACTGCAGGTTGGTGGAGAGCTCCAGCTGATCCCGCAGGCGGAAGCGGAACTTCTGCAGGACGTTGTACTGTGCGTAGCCGCTGCCCACCTGCCGGTTGGGGTTGTCGTTGGTGACTACCTCATCGCCCACGACGTATTCGTTGCGCAGGCCGAAGTCGCCGTAATTGGCCGGGCGGTTGCCGCCGGCGCGCAGGTCGCCAAAGCGGGTGAAGGAAATGTTGGTCACCCCCGCCCAGTGCTGGCCGCCGTATTCCACGCTGCCCGCCAGGTTGGCGGCGTAGGCCGCGCTGCTCAGGTTCGCCGTGGTATAGCCCGAAGTACCACCACCGTCCCGGAAGCGCGGCTGGCGGGTCCGGAAGTGGACCACCCCCCCCAGGGCGTCGCTGCCGTAGGCCAGGGCCCCGGCCCCGTAGATCACCTCGATGCGCTCCAGGGCGTTGGGGTCCACGGTGATGGCATTTTGCAGGTGGCCGTTGCGGTAGATGGCGTTGTTCATCCGTACCCCGTCGACGACCAGCAGCACCCGGTTCGCCTCGAAGCCGCGCAGCACGGGGCTGCCGGCCCCCAGCTGGGATTTCTGGACGTACACCCCACTCAGGGAGGAGAGGGCGTCGGCGGTCGTCAGGCTCTGCACGCGACGGCGTTCCTCGTCGCTGATGGTCTGGATCTGGTAGGGCAGGTCGGCGGCCGTTTCGTCGCGGCGGCCTACCACGGTAGCGATATTTAGCGAGATGCCCTGGGGGTGCGCCGGCAGTTGGACTGTTGCGGTGGGCCCTTGCACCCGCGTGCCCGCCAAAAGAGTGGTTTGGTAGCCCAGGAAGCTGACTTCGAGGGTATCTCCGGCACCCATGCTAACCAATACTTCCCCCTGGCGGTCGGTCAGGCCCACATAGGAGTCCGGCAAACGCACCACGCTCGCGCCCACCAGTGGTTCACCCGCTTCGTCGGTAACGCGCAGGGTGGTCTGGGCGGTCAGGGAGGATGAAAACAGCAGGGCCAGCAGCAGGCCAAGAATCACGGGGGACAGGCGCATTCCACGAAGGTACCCAACCCCTGAGAATCAAAAACTCACTCTTTCGGAATGAGGACGTAGCCCGTCTGCGCCAGGTCGCCAAAGTCGTCGTAGGTCATCGTTACGTAGCCGCCGTTGCCCCAGTTGCGGCCCAGGGAGCTGCGCAGCTCGAAGGTTTCCCGCTCGCCGTCGTAGCCGATGACGGTGAGGAAGTGGGTTTCGGTGATCGGCCCGGTGGGTTCGTAACCGCTCCCCTTCAGGTTGCTGAAGGCGGCGTCGGTGGCCAGCTCCACGATGACCGGGTTGCCGCGGCTGAGGGCCTTGCGGGTCTCGAAGATGCGGTTGCGGGCCTTGGTCTCCGGCCGGAAGAGGTAGCCGAAGTTGTTGATGCCGAAGCGGGCCACGGAGTAGACCGAGTTCGGGATGGTATTGCTGTTGTAGGGAACGATGGCGGCCGAAACGGTGCCGGAGTTCATGAGCAGTCCCAGTCCGTCTACCAGGTTCGGACGGGCGCCGGCGTTGGCCAGGCTCATGGCGATGTAGTCGGGACTGAGGTTATCCTTGAAGTTACTGTTCAGGTTCACGTAGTACTCCAGGGCGTCGGCCAGGGCGTAGGCCCATTCCATGCCGATCTGCGGCACCTGGCGGATGGGCATCATGTAGGGTTTGATGTTCTGGCGGAGCAGGTCTTCGCGGGCCGAGCTGCCGATGCCGGGGATGTAATACATCATCTGGTCGATCACCGCCAGGTCGCTGAGCCCCTGCAGCTTTTCGGCGCTCTTGGCGGTGCCGTAGGGTTGCTGGGCGCGGACGCCGGTGCCGAGGGAAAGCAGGAACAGCAGGGTAAGGAGGTTTCTGAATATCATGGTCGTAGTATCTCAAAGTGACTTCAACGGGAGTAACGCCAAAGGTATAGCTCCGCGTATCTATCCCAGGTCGAGGCCTTGCAGGCCGAGCGCTCAGCGTGTGATGTACACTCGACCCAAAGGGTCTCGGCCTTGAGTGCTCCGCTCTCCTCAGGTCGAGGCCTTGCAGGCCGAGTGCTCGGCGTGTGATGTGCACTCGACCCAGAGGGTCTCGGCCTTAAGTGCTCCGCTCTCCTCAGGTCGAGGTCTTGCAGGCCGAGTGCTCGGCGTGTGATGTACACTCGACTAGAGGGTCTCGGCCTTGAGTGCTCCGCTCTCTTCAGGTCGAGGCCTTGCAGGCCGAGCGCTCAGCGTGTAATGTACACTCGACCCAGAGGGTCTCGACCTTGAGTGCTCCGCTCTCTTCAGGTCGAGGCCTTGCAGGCCGAGTGATCAGCGTGTAATGTGCACTCGACCCAGAGGGTCGCGACCTCAACCCGACGGCAGGTTCCGTACTATTGTCCGCCCTACCTTCCCGATGAAATGGTAAGAATTGCTCCCACCCCCTCCGGTTACCTCCACCTCGGCAACGCGGCCAACTTCGCGGCGAATGCCCTGCTGGCCGCTGGTGGCCGGCTGCTGCTGCGGATCGACGACCTCGACCGGGCCCGCTTCCGACCTGAGTACCTGCAGGACGTCTTCGATGTGCTCCACTGGTTGGAGATCGAATGGACGGATGGCCCGCGCGATGCCACCGACTTTCAGGCCCACTGGTCGCAGGAGTACCGCATGCCCCTCTACCGGGAGGCGCTAGACCGGCTTTCCGCGTCGGAAAGGATCTTTGCCTGCCCCTGTTCCAGGCGGGAACTGGCCGACGGCACCCACGTACACGGATGCCTGAAGCGGGAGGTGGACATGATATCGGGAGGCATCGCCTGGCGGATGGATACCCGCGGAACCGCCCTCCACGACACCATGCCGTGGTTTGCCGTGCGGAAGAAAGACGGACGACCCAGTTACCAGCTGGCCTGTACGGTGGACGATCAATACTACGGAATCAGGGCCTGCGCCCGGGGGGCGGACCTGCTGCCAAGTACGGAAGCCCAGGCGCTGGTGTCCGATCTGCTGGGTTACGCGCCGCTGCGGGAACGCATCCGCTTCGTCCATCATCCGCTATTGACGGAAGGGGGAGAGAAAATTTCGAAAAGCCGGGGGGCTCGGAGCGTCCGGGAATGGGGGGTAAGCTCGGAGGAGGTATTTGGCATTGCGCGGGAGTGGATCGCCGCCGCTACACCTTGATGCCGTCTACCTTGCGGACTTCCTTGATCACCCGCACCGCGTGCTTGTTGGGGCGGATGGGGAAGCCACGGCGTTCGGCCCAGACGAAGGTGAACTCCGCCCCGAGGAAGAGGATCAGGCTGTTGTAGTAGGTCCAGACCAGCAGGGTGACCAGGGCCCCGGCGGCGCCGTAGGTACTGCTGAAATTGGAGTTGCCGATGTAGAGCCCGATCAGGTAGCGCCCCAGTCCGAACAGCAGGGCGGTAAAGATGGCACCGGCCCAGATGTCCTTCCACCGCGCCTTGGCGTCGGGCAGGTAACGGAACAGCAGGGCGAAGATCACGGCGGTGACCAAGGTGCCCAGAACCCAGGTAGCCAACGCGAGCACCGCCGGTCCCAGGGCGGGAAGCATGGTGGCAATCTGGTCGATAAAGCCAATGACCAAGGCATTGACGATGAGGGTAATCATGAGCAGAAAACCCAGTCCGATCACGAAACTGAAACTCAGCAGGCGGGTAAGCAGGAAGCCCACGACGTTGTTGGAGGGCCGGGCCTCAATTTCCCAAATCTTGTTTAGGCTCATTTTCAGGGTAGCGAATACCGTGGAGGCGGTGAACAGCAGGGTGGCTACGCCGATGACGGTGGCCCAGACGCTGTCGCCCGTGGTGTAGGCGTTGCCCACGATCTCCTGCAGCGTACTGGCGGCGTCCGGCCCGAGCAGGCCCTCAAGCTCGCCGTAGAGCCGGCCCGTTACGGCGGCCTCGCCCATGAAGTAGCTGGCGACGGCAATGGCCACCACCAGCAAGGGGGCAAAGCTGAAAACGGTGTAGTACGCCAGGGCCGCTCCCAAGGTAAAGGCGTCGTCCTGACCGTAGTTGCCAAACAACTCCTTGGTGAAGGAAACGGTACGCTGGAAAAAGTTCTTTCGGGCCACTAAACGCTGGTTTCTTCCTACAAAGCGGTTTGCCCGTATGGTGTTCGCCCGGTCGATTTACGTATTTTGCCCGCGACCCTATCCGTATGGAACGACCTCAATTTCCCTCCCAACCCGACCACGGGCTCGCCCGTAAATCCGCCACGCCCCCTTCGCCGGCCCTCACTTCCGTAGCCGGTCACCCCCCCTACCTGCGGGGGCCCTACGCCAGCATGTACGTGGGCCGCCCCTGGACCATCCGGCAGTACGCCGGCTTCAGCACCGCCGCTGAATCCAACGCCTTCTACCGCCGCAACCTGGCGGCCGGTCAGCGTGGGCTTTCGGTCGCTTTCGACCTGGCTACCCACCGCGGTTACGACAGCGACCACGAGCGGGTGCGCGGCGACGTGGGCAAGGCTGGCGTAGCCATCGATACGGTGGAAGACATGGAACGGCTCTTCGACCAGATCCCCCTGGAGAAGATGTCCGTCAGCATGACCATGAACGGGGCGGTGCTCCCCATCATGGCCTTCTACATCGTGGCGGCGGAGCGGCAGGGCGTGGCCCCCGAACAGCTCGCGGGCACCATCCAGAACGACATTCTGAAGGAGTTCATGGTTCGGAACACCTACATCTACCCGCCGGCGCCGAGCATGCGCATCGTGTCGGACATCTTTGCGTACACCGCCGCCCACATGCCCCGCTTCAACAGCATCAGTATCAGCGGCTACCACATGCACGAGGCTGGCGCCCCCGCGGAGGTCGAACTTGCTTATACGCTGGCGGACGGACTGGCCTACGTAAGGGCCGGGGTCGCGGCCGGGCTCGACGTGGACGATTTTGCCCCCCGCCTCAGCTTCTTCTGGGGCATCGGCATGAAGCACTTCACCGAGATCGCCAAATTGCGCGCCGGCCGCCAGCTGTGGGCTGAACTCATGGCCGACTTCAACCCAAAGAATCCCAAAAGCTCCATGCTGAGGACCCACTGCCAGACCAGCGGCTACAGCCTCACCGAGCAGGATCCCTACAACAACGTCGCCCGCACCGCCATCGAGGCCCTGGCCGCGGTTTTCGGGGGTACCCAGAGCCTCCACACCAACGCCCTGGACGAGGCAATTGCCCTGCCTACCGACTACAGCGCCAAGATCGCCCGCGACACCCAGCTTTACCTGCAGCGTGAGCTCGGCATCACCCAGGCCGTCGATCCCTGGGGGGGCAGCTATGACCTGGAACGGGAGACCCAGCGCCTCATTCGGGAAGCACGTCGCCTGATGCAGGAAGTCGAGGAAGCCGGCGGGATGGTGAAGGCCATCGAGTCCGGCCTGCCCAAGCTGCGCATCGAGGAGGCCGCGGCGGTGAAGCAGGCGGCCATCGACTCCGGCCGGGAGCAGATCGTCGGCGTCAATGTCTTCCGCAACAACCAGGGGGCCGATTTCGACCTCATGGAAGTGGACAACGACCGGGTACGCCAGGAACAACTCACCCAGCTCGAGCGCCTCAAGGCTACCCGGGAAACATCCGCCGTCACCCAGGCCCTCGCCCAGCTCACCCAGGCGGCCCGGGGAGAGGAAAACCTGCTGGAAGCGGCCGTGGCGGCGGCGCGCGCGGGTGCCACGCTCGGAGAAATCAGCCAGGCTCTGGAGGAGGTATTCGGGCGCTACCGCGCCACCAATCAGCTCATCAGCGGGGTGTACGCCGGCCACTCTGCCGGCGAACGCCTCCAGCGGGTGCGGCGGTTGTCTGACCGTTTCCACGAAGCCCACGGTCGCCGGCCCCGTATCCTCATCGCCAAACTTGGGCAAGACGGCCACGACCGGGGAGCGAAGGTGATCGCCTCCGGCTTTGCCGACCTCGGCTTCGACGTTGACGTAGGCCCCCTTTTCCAGACCCCCGCCGAAGCCGCCCGGCAGGCAGTGGAGAACGACGTTCACCTGCTCGGAATCAGCTCACTGGCCGCCGGTCACAAAACGCTGGTCCCCGAAGTCATCGCCGCCCTGAAGGAGCAGGATGCGGCCGACATCCGCGTAGTAGTGGGCGGAGTGATCCCCCCCGCAGATTACGAATTCCTGTATGACCACGGGGTAGTGGGCGTCTTCGGTCCAGGCACTAACATCGCCGCCGCGGCGGAGGAAATCCTGGAGATGATGCTGGGCGGCTGAGTCGGTGGCAGACATTGGATGTTGCCATGGTGTCACTTTGTCAGACATTGGATGTCTGACAAAGTGACACGTGTTGTTTTGCTAGTCTTCCGGGAAGTCAAATATTAAAACCACCGGATTGAACCGATTGTAATTGCTGAACCACATCCGATGTCTGACAAGTTGACATGAGGACAACATCCGATGTCTACCCCCCCCCCAGCCTAGTCCCGCGGCGTCCGGATCTGGTAGAACTCCAGCAGCCGCTTGGAGGCCCGGTGGGGGTAGAAGCGCGGCTCCACCCCCCATTTGTTGATGTGGATGCCGGGCTCGGCCCGCTCGTCGACGTACTTGCCGAGCAGGTCGGGGTCGAGGTGGTCGGGCAGGCGGGCCAGGATGCGCTCGCGGGCAACGGACCATTCCTCACCGAGCTGGCTGCGGATAATGCGGATGAAGTCGCGGTCTTCTTCGGTTAGTTGGTGCTGTTGCATGATCTGTTGAGGTTACTGCCCGATGGAGGGGCAAACGTAATCGGGAATGATCCCGGAGGCTTCAATTTCAAGTTCGGCGCTTTCCGGCCGGGTGTTTCCGCTCAGGACCAGGGCGGTGGCCATGCCGTAGGTGTTGCCGCCGAGGATGTCGGTGTGCAGGGTGTCGCCGACCATGAGGATGTCGCCGGGACATACCTCCGGCATATCCAGGGCGACGCTGTCGAGCCCCATCTGGAACATCTGGGTGGCCGGCTTGCCGAATTTGACAAACTTCCGGCCAAGCACGTACTCCGCCAGCCGGGCCACGCTGCCGGTGGCCAGCGCCACGTCGTTGGCCGTGGTGGGGTAGAGGAGGTCGGTATTGGCTACGACTACGGGTACCTGGCAGCGCCGCAGGATGTTGATCAGCAGGTTGATGTCGACGTTCATGTCGTAGCCCTCGTCGTCGAGGAAAGCCACGGCGCCGATCTCATCCAGCCGCTCGAAGTCGACCTCCGAAATCGGGATGGCCTCCAGGCCGGCCCCGATGATGTACTCCGCCGAAGTGGCGGTGCCGAGGTAGGCCACCTTGCCGTGCTTCACCTTCTGCTCGAGGAAGTGGCGGGTGGTGGCCCCGCTGGTGATGATCTCCGAAGCCGGAATATCCTTCATGCCGTAGTAGGCCAGGCGCTCGGCGGCCATGGCCGGACTGCGGGCGGCGTTGTTGGTCAGTACCCGGATGTGTTTGCCGGACTTGCGCAGACGGTCCATGGTCTCGACCGCGCCGGGGATCAGGCCGCGGTGGTTGCGCAATACCCCGTAGCTGTCAAAGAAGATGACGGGGTAGGCTTCAGCGATGTCGGCAAACTGGCTGATGGTATACTTGGATCTCATAGGTTCAGGGCCCGGAGGATTTTGTCGGTCGATAATTTTTCTTCGAGGGTGGGCAGGTGGATTTCCAGGGCGTCCTGCGATAGCTTCTTGGCGAAGGACGGACGGAAAAAGTACTGTCCCAGCCGCAGGACGTAGTTGAGGAGGAAAAAGCGGTAGGCCTCCTTGATGAAGAGCACCTCGGGCCGGGTGAGGGGGAAAATCTCGTGGTAGGCCTGGAGGAACATCAGGAAGCGGTCCTCGGTCAGCCGGTCGGCCTCGTAGGTGAAGACGGTGCGGTCGCCCACCTCGCTGACCACCCGGCTGAGGAAGTAGAAGTCGGTGACCCGGGTGGATACCCGGAACCAGTCGTAGTCCCACCGGCTGGCCAACCGCCCGTTCTGGTCGACGCTGAAGTTACCGATGTTCCAGTCGACGAAGACCGGAATTTTCTGAAAGCCGTAGACGTTGATCCGGAAGGTGTTCTCCAGAAAGAGGCGGCAGTGGTGGGCGATCAGCTCGTAGTGCTCCGGGTAGTCCTGCTTGGCCGAGTTCAGCAGGGCGTTGACGTCGGTGGTCATGTCGCGGTCGCTGCGGGGCAGGGTGTTGGCCACCAGGGTGCAGTCGCGGTGGAAGTAGGCCATCTCCCGGCCGAGTTGCTTCACCTGGTCCTCCGTGAGCCGCCGCGGCGGGTTCTCCTGGATCTGGATGGGGCGGTAGAAGATGATCCAGGCGTCCTGTTCCTCGTCAATGTGGCGGTGGAAGAACAGCTGGGTGCCCTTCATGAGCCCGCGGCTGAGGAAGTTGGCGTAACGCACCGGCAGGTTGTTGGCCAGCACGTTGATGATGGTGTGGTCCTCGGCGAAGCCCTCGAAGGAACCGAAGTAAGTCACCTTGGCGATGAGCACGTTGCCGTCGGCCATCAACAGCTTGAAAACGTGGTTCGTCGAAACCTGCGCACTGATGTCCTCGATGGACCGGATCGAACGGGTGTGGTCATAGGCCCGCCACGCATAGCGCAGGATGTTTTCGTAGTTGGCCATGGAAGAAATACGCGACATGCGAGCCAAGGTAGGGTACTTCCGGAATACCTACCTTTGCGGAGTGTCAACCCCGGCCTGGAGCTGGTGGTTAAATGAAAAAGTCCCGGATCGTGCGAGAAAATCCCTTACCCCTCCTGGTACTCTTCCTGGCCGTAGCGGCCCTGCCCAGCCTGGTGCGTGCCCAGCAGTCGCCACCGGCGGAGCCGGCCCCCGCCGCCGTCGAGTACGACGATTATGATAAGCTGCGCCGCGTCAAGGCCCGCCTCAACCACGGCCCCCACCGCAAGAACCCCCTGGCCGCCGGACGGGTGCGCGTCATCAACCGCACCAAGCAGGAAGCCACTCCCGCCCGCCGGCCCCTGCCCCGTACGCGTGGCCACCGGAGCAATTCCACCTTCACCACCCTGCGCTACGAAGGCCCCAGGACCAAGAAGAAACCACTGACCGGTCCCCGCTACAAGAACCGACAGCCGGATGATCAGTCGTCCGAAGGACGGGGTTAGGCGAGTTCAAAATAGCGCCGCCGCTCCCAGTCGGTAACCGCCCCCAGGTACTGTTCCCATTCCCACTGCCGGGTCGTCACGAAGTGATCCCGGAATTCGGTGCCCAGTAGTTCCGCGGCTTCCTCGCTGCGTTCCAGGGCACCCGCGGCCGCGCCCAGGTGACGGGGAAGTAGTTCCCCTACGGACTGCTCGTAGGCACTTCCCCGCACCGGCTCCTGTTCCAGCTTCAATCCATGCTTGATACCGTACAGTCCGGCGGCCAGGGCGGCGGCGATGGCCAGGTAGGGGTTGGCGTCGGCCCCCGGAACCCGGGTTTCGAGGCGGGTAGCGTCGCCACCGTCTGGTACCACCCGCAGGGCCACCGTGCGGTTGTCCACCCCCCAGTTGGCGCGGGTAGCCGCCCAGGAGCCCGCCACGTAGCGCTTGTAGCTGTTGACGTTTGGCGCAAACAGGGGCATGAGCACCGGCAGCAACCGGAGTTGCCCGGCCAGGTAGGCCTCAAAGGTCTGGCTCATGCCGTAGCGACCCTCCGGATCAGCGAAGGCGTTGCTGCCTTCGCGCCAGAGCGACTGGTGGAGGTGGCCGCCGCAGCCCGGTAAATCCCCGGAAGGTTTGGCCATGAAGCTGGATACGAGACCGTGGGCGTAGCTGATTTCCTTGACGGCCTGCTTGAACAGGATGGCGCGGTCGGCCGCCTCCAGGGCCTCGCGGTGGGCGATGGCCGCCTCCAGTACGCCGGGCCCGGTTTCGGTGTGCAGGCCCTCCAGGTGGATGTCGGCGGCGGCAAGGCGTTCGAACAGCTCCTGCATCAAGTCCGATCGTTGGGCCGTCCGCAGCCCCGAATAGCCGAACATGCCGGGGGAGAGGGGGGTGGAGGAGCGGAAGTCCTTCTCGGCCAGGGATTGGGGCGTCTCCCGGTAGGTGAACCACTCGTATTCGGGGCCGAACCGGGGGGTGAAGCCCATGTTTTCGGCGCGGGCGACCACCCGCCGCAGGAGGGAACGCGGACAGGCCACGCCGGCCACGCCGGGGTCGGTACGGAAATCGGCCAGGAAGAAGGGGACGTTCCCCTCCCAGGGCAGTTGGCGGCCGCTCTCCTCGGCGATGGTGGCGCGCGCGTCCGCGAATCCGGGGTCGGCCGCCGCGTTTCCGTACACCACGTCCTGGCTGTCCCAGCCAAAGATCACGTTGCAAAAGCCGAAGCCCTTTTCCCGGGCCGAGTCAAACTTCTCGCGGGAGATGTACTTCGCCCGCAAAATGCCGTCAATGTCGGCGGCGGCAATCTTTACGCGGAGAGCGGGGTTGTCCCCGAACAGGTCAGGCTTCGTTTGCATTCGGACAAAACTAGCGGATTTATCCAGGATCCGCCACCGCCAATTCCCCGCGCCATGCCCGCAGTGAAATCGTCCCACTTACAGTATTACGTCTACGGAATCTCCGGCCTGCTGCTGGCCGCCGCCATCGTTTCCTACTTCGCGGTGCCCTCCTTCCAGGCGGAGGTGCAGCAGGCCTACTCAATACTGAGCAGTGGCGACAAGCCGCGGATCACGGAGTACGTCCGGGGCTTCGGCTTCTGGGGCCCGCTGGTGGTAATCACCCTGATGACGCTGCAGATGTTCCTCATCGTGGTGCCCTCCTGGTTACTCATGATCATCGCCATCCTGGCGTACGGCAGCTGGTGGGGCAGTCTGCTTTCGGTGCTGGCGGTGACGGTCGCCTCTACGGTGGGCTACGCCGTGGGCAAGGCGCTGAGCCGGGCGGCCCTGACCAACCTGGTGGGGCGCCGCACCGAGGCCAAGCTGGAAAAGACCGTCAACGATTACGGTACCGGGGCGGTCGTCCTCTTCCGGCTGGCCCCCTTCCTGAGCAACGACGCCATCAGTTTCGTGGCCGGCATGCTCAAGATGGGCTACTTCCGCTTCATCCTCGCTACCCTGGCGGGCATCGTACCCCTCACCGTGCTGCTCGCCTTTTTCAGTCAGGACATCGAGCAACTCAAGAGCATCCTCGTGTGGGTGGGCGGCGTGGGCCTGGCCCTCTACATCGTCTACCTGCTCGTGCAGTATTCCCGTCAGAAATAAGGGGGTTATTCCTCGGGGCGGAGGTCGAACCGCCGGCGCAGCTCGTCGAGGGCGGGGTTCTTTTCGCGCATCTTCAGGTACTTGTCCTTGGCGGTCAGCCGCTTTTTCGCCTTGGTCTGCACCGGCTTCAGGCTGTCGTCCTGTTCCAGGATCATCACCAGGTTGGGCCGCTGGAAGGTCTTGCGCAGGTGGGCGATCAGGCTGTCGTCGTCGCGCAGGGAGGCGATGGCGCGGGCGGAGCCCACCTTCACCACTATTTCTTCCTCTCCCCGCACCAGGGGCAGGGCCTGTTTGAGGAATACGGCCAGGGTGGTGCCCTGCTGCTCGGCCAGGAAGGCATCCCAGGCGCCGCGCAGGTGCTCGTCGTCGAGTTCGGGCAGCTCGTCGGCCGGCACTTCGTGGGCGGTTTCTTCTTCCGCTTCGGCGATGAGACTGTCGAGGTTAATGCTGGCGAAGGCCGCGGGCCCGGGGGCGGAGGGCGGGGGCGCCATGGGGCTTATGGGCGGCTGCTCGCCGATTTCCTCGGGGGCGGGGTCCGGGTCAGGACTTTTTTTTTCCGCAACGGGGGCGGGCGGCACTTCTGCGGTGGGCGCGGCCGCGGGTGCCGGGGTTCCAACGGCGGGAGCCAGGCTGACGGGGTCGTTCCGGAAGGCCCGGCGAATCGTTACCATGCGCAGCAGGCTCATTTCCACGTGGAGGCGCTTGTTGCGGGCCAGGCGGAAGCCAAGGTCGCATTCGTTGGCGATGTCCAGGGCGGTCAGGAGGAGGTCGGCCGGTGCGATGGCGGCCTGCTGGTGGTAGCGTTCGCGGAGGCGGTCGCCCACTTCCAGCAGTTGCAGGGTGGCGGCGTCCTTGCACACCAGCAGGTCGCGCAGGTGGGCGGCCAGCCCGTTCAGGAAGAGGTCTTCGTCGAAGCCGCGGCGCAGCACCTCATCGAAGAGCAGCAGCATCCCCGCCCGGTCTTCGGTCAACAGGCAGTCGACCGCCCGGAAGAAGTAGTCGTAGTCAAGGACGTTCAGGTTCTCGATGACGGCCTCGTAGCGAATGGCGTCGCCACTGAAACTGACGATCCGGTCGAAGATCGACAGGGCGTCGCGCAGGGCGCCGTCGGCCTTTTGGGCGATGATGTGAAGGGCCTCCTCGTCGGCGGTGATGCCTTCCTGCTCACAGATCCCGCGCAGGTGCTCGATGATGTCGTTGGGCTGGATCCGCTTGAAGTCGAAGATCTGGCAGCGCGACAGGATGGTGGGGATGATCTTGTGCTTCTCCGTCGTCGCCAGGATGAAGATGGCGTAAGGCGGCGGCTCCTCCAGCGTCTTAAGAAAGGCATTGAAGGCCTGCTGGGAAAGCATATGCACCTCGTCGATGATGAACACCTTGTAGGCCCCCTGCTGGGGCTGGAACCGTACCTGCTCGGTGAGGGCCCGGATGTGGTCGACGGAGTTGTTGCTGGCCGCGTCCAGCTCGGTGATGTTGAGGCTGGCGTTGTTGTTGAAGGATACGCAGCTC
Source organism: Neolewinella marina (assembly GCF_002631205.1). Lineage (GTDB taxonomy): Bacteria > Bacteroidota > Bacteroidia > Chitinophagales > Saprospiraceae > Neolewinella > Neolewinella marina. The sequence goes on along the minus strand of NZ_PDLO01000001.1, from coordinate 1,255,161 downwards.
GGGCAGCTGTTGCAGGGCTCGTAGTCGGCCGTGCGGTTCTCGCAGTTGAGCACCTTGGCCAGGATGCGGGCCGAGGTCGTCTTGCCTACCCCCCGGGGGCCGCAGAAGAGGAAGGCGTGGGCCAGGTGGTCGGTCTGCAGGGCGTTCTTCAGGGTCTGGGACACGTGCCGCTGGCCGACCACTTCGTCGAAGCGGACGGGACGGTATTTACGGGCGGAAACGACGAAGTTGCTCATTGGCGCGAAGATAGGGACTGGCGGCGCGGCCGCGGTCGCCAATCCGACTTACTGCTCGATCATTTCCCGGGAAACGATCTCGCCGGCGCGGGTATACACCGAGTCGATCCAGGCCGGTTCCTGGCGCACGATCCACATGATGCTGTCGAATTCCTGCCGGGTGTAGCCGTGGTCGGCCAGCACCGAATCGTAGTACACGGCCTGCATGGAATCGCGCACCAGTACGGGCACTTCGGCAATGATGGCTTCGGCGAGCTGGAGGTCACCGAGGGTCTCGCCGAGGCGCGCCGTGTCCACCGGGGGCGGGCCGGGGTCCACCTGGGCGCACCCCAGCAGCAGGACTACCATTGCCGTGGCCAACCGGATGCTCATTTTTTCTGCTTGGGGTAGTAGTAGGCGCTGCGTTGGGCGCGGGCCATCTCCCAGTCCGACCATTTCTTGACCTTCAGCTCGCTGCCGACGATGCCGCAGGTGGGCACGTTGCCGATGTAGTCGTCGTTGCGCAGGTGGTTGGCCACCTCGGTGTAGCCGGGGTTGTGGCCGAAGACCAGCACGGTATTCCAGTCGTCGGGGAGCTGGCGGACGCACTTCTCGATCGTCCGGGGGCCGGCGTGGTAAAGCTGCTTCTCCTTCAGGATGCGGTCCTTGCCCAGGCCGAAGGCCTCGGCGAACACCTTGGCGGTCTGTCGGGTGCGCTTGGCGCTTGAGGTGAGGATGCCGTCAACCTTTAGCCCTGATTTGGCCAGGCGGGCGGCCATGTCCGGGGCGTCGCGCTTTCCCCGGGAGTTGAGGGGGCGGTCGTGATCTTTCAGGTTCGGGTCGGCCCAGCTGCTTTTGGCGTGGCGGACGAAGTAGACTTGTTTCACGTTACTGGATTGATCGGTTGCTTTACCTGCACTTAACGTATACTTTAGGTGGAAGCCACATGCGCGGCCTACTTTTGCACCTTATATAACTGTATACACGATGAATGGTACCCCGGCGAAGATACTCCTGGTAGACGACGAACCGGATATTTTGGAGATCCTCGAGTTCAACCTCCGCAAGGAGGGCTTTGAGGTCGAGACGGCCAGCAACGGGGAAGAGGGCCTGGCAAAGGCCCGGGAGTTTCGTCCCGACCTCATCGTCCTGGACATCATGATGCCCATTATGGACGGGGTGGAGGTCTGTCGCCAGCTGCGCTCCGACAATTCCTTCGACAACACTGTCATCACCTTCCTCACGGCCCGGGAGGAGGACTACAGCCAGATTGCCGCCCTGGATACCGGGGGCGACGACTACATCACCAAACCGATCCGCCCGCGGGTGCTCATCAGCCGGGTGAAGGCCCTGCTGCGGCGCAACGTCCGCCAGGAGGAAGAGGAGGGAGATAGCTCCATCGCGATCGGCGACCTGGAGATTGACCTGGAGCAGATCCTGGTGCGCCGAGGCGACGAGCGCATCGAGCTCGCCAAAAAGGAATTCGACCTGCTCACCCTGCTGGCCACCAAGCCGGGCAAGGTATTCAGCCGCGAGGAGATCTTCAACAAGGTCTGGGGCACCGACGTCATCGTGGGCAACCGCACCATTGACGTCCACATCCGCAAACTGCGCGAAAAGCTGGGTGACCACTACATCAAGACCATCAAGGGCATCGGTTACAAGTTCGAGTTCTAGCCATGCTCAAAAACAGTACCCCCCGTGAGATTTCCATCCGCACGGCGCTCTTCATCGCCCTGGCGGCCGAGGGGGCACTGTTGCTCATCCTGGCCCTCCCTACGGTAGCCTTCAGCTGGTGGCTGCCCCTGCTGCTGGGACCCGCCGTATTCGCCATCAGCTACTTCATCGTCCTGGTCACCCTCGACCGTTACATCTACCGCAAAGTCAAGCTTATCTACAAGACCATCCACAGCCAGAAAGTAAGTACCGATATGAAGCGGGAGGGCATTGATCCCGACCAGCCCATCATCGACGACGTAGAACAGGAAGTGGCCGAATGGGCCGAAAACCAGCAGGAGCAGCTCGACCAGTACGAACGCTTCGCCGAATACCGCCGCCGCTACGTGGGCGACATCAGCCACGAGCTTAAAACACCCATCTTCAACATCCAGGGCTACCTGCATACCCTGATGGACCACGGGTACGACGACAAGAAGATCACCAAATCCTTCATCAAGAAGGCCGCCAAGAACGTCGAACGGCTGCAGACCATCGTGGAAGACCTCAGCGCCATCAGCCGGCTGGAAAGCGGCGACCTCATGTTCGACCCCGAACCTTTCAACATCAAGGACCTGGCCCAGGAGGTGATTGAGGAGCTGGACCTGAAGAGCCGGCAGGCCGGCATCACCCTCGGCTTCAAGCCCGGGGCCGATACCGGCTTCATGGTCAGCGCCGACCGGGAAAGCATCCGCCAGGTACTCGTGAACCTCGTTTCCAACTCCATCAAGTACGGCAACAGCGGGGGCGCCACCCGCTTCGGTTTCTATGATATGGAAACCTATATCCTCTGCGAAGTAGCCGATAACGGCATCGGGATTCCGGAAAAGCACCTGCCCCACGTCTTCGACCGCTTCTACCGCGTGGACAAGAGCCGCAGCCGGCAAAAGGGGGGTAGCGGCCTTGGCCTCTCCATCGTCAAGCACATCATGGAGGCCCACCAGCAGACCATCAACGTACGCAGTACGCCCGGCATGGGCAGCACCTTCGGCATCACCCTGGCGAAAGCCTGATTCCACTTCCGGCAGTCCCGCCTATTGCAATTACGAAAGCTTTCGTATATATTTGTACGAAACGATTCGTACATGATTGCTCCTACGGAAGGTGAACTCTCGATTTTACGGGTACTCTGGGAAGCCGGCCCCCTGACGGTACGTGAGGTAAACGACCGGCTGAACCGCCGCCTGCTCAAGCAACGGTCCGCGGCCGAGCCCCCCGAAAAGCCCATTGGGTATACCACCACCCTGAAGTTGATGCAGGTGATGGCCGACAAGGGCCTGGTACACCGCGACACTTCCGCGCGAAGCCACGTTTATACCGCCGCCGCCGGGCGGGAGCGTACCCAGCAGGGGTTGCTGCGCCGTTTCGTGGATTCGACCTTCGGCGGGTCACGCACCCAGTTGGTATTACGGGCCCTGGGGGAGGGTAACCCCACTTCCGCCGAGCTGGCCGAGATCAAGGACCTGATTAAGCAACTCGAAAAAGAGGACCGCCATGCTTGATCCCCTCCTCGGCACGGCCGGCCTCTACGCGGCCGGAATGACCATTCTCCACTCCTTCTGGCAGGCTTCGCTGCTGGCCCTGTCCCTCTGGCTGTTTGCCCGGTGGGCGGGTTCCACGGCCCACTCCCGTTACCGCCTGGGGTGCGCCCTGCTGCTCGGGCAGGTGGTCGTCTCGGTGTTCACCTTTCTCCAGTACTATGAGCCGGCAGGGGCCCCGGTGGCCGGTCCGTCCGCTGCCTACTTCCTGGCTTCGGTGCCGGAGGTGGTTGCACGGCCAGACTACTTCTGGTCGGCCGACTTCTGGATGTCCGCCCTCGTGGTCAGCTGGGTGGTCAGCATGCTGGCCGGCACCCTGCGGCTGGGCTGGTCGTACGGACAACTGCGACAACTGGCGGCCACGGCCGAACCGGTGAATGAAACGGGCCTGTATGCCGTTCTCTACGAGAAAGTACGGCAACTGGCGGACCGCCTCGGCTACAGTGGTGCGTTGCGGCTAGGTATCTCCGACCGCATCAGCGGTCCCATGCTGGTGGGCCACCTCAAGCCGGTACTCCTCTTCCCCCTGGCCCTGGTCAACGACCTGACCACCGAGGAGGCCGAATCCGTCATCCTCCACGAACTGGCCCACCTGCGCCGCTACGACCACCTGCTGCACCCCCTGCAGTGCCTGGTGGAGATCATCTATTACTACCACCCCGCCATCCACTGGATCGGGGAACGGATCCGGGAAGAACGGGAAAACTGCTGCGACGACCTCGTGCTGCTCCACGGCCCCGGGCGCCTGCCCTACGCCAGGGCACTGCTCTACTTCAGCGAGCACCCGCCGGCGGCCACCGCGGCACTTTCCCTCACCAACGGAGGCGGGCTACTGGCCCGCGTCCGGCGCTTCATCGATCACCAGGAAATCAAGTATACCATGAACAGCCGACTTCTTTTGCTTCCCCTGCTGGCCCTGCTCACCCTAGTGGCTACCGCGGCCTACGTACCCGACGGGGAGACCGTAACGGTAGAATCCACACTGCCGTTCCCCGTCACGGAACCCGCGCTCGCCGCCCCCGACACCCTGCCGCCCGGCAACCACCAGGTCACCAAAATCTCCAACGGCAAAACCACCCGGCTGCGGGTCGAGGACGGGAAGATCAAGGAACTGGAACTGGAGGGCCGGTCCGTGCCGCCGGAAGAATTTCCCGCCCACGAAGAAACGGCCGAAGAACTGCTGGGCATGAAGGATCACCAGAACCACTTCCGCGTGGGTCCCCTGCACTACTACGGTCCCGGGGATTCCCTGCACGGCTTCAAGGCCCTGGCGCGGATCGGCGACCTGGATTACGATAACTTCAACTTTGATTTTGAAGCCCTCGGCGCCCATATGGACTCCATCAGTGGGGAGCTGGCGCGCGTCTACCACTTGGATATGGAAGACGGCGAGGGTATGTTCCGGATGAAGGGATTCAAAATGGACAGCTTCAAGATGCCCTCCTTCCCCGAAATGCCGATGTTCCATCCGTACCGGCGCGAACTCGACGACCTCGACCTGGAGGAACTCGAGCAGCGGGAACGGGAATTACGCGATGCCCTGCGGGAACTGGAAAATCGTCGCAAAAAGCTTTCTGAGGAGGGCGACGACCGCCGCGGTGCCATTGACTGGGTACCCGAAGGGCAACTGGAACGCACGATCGCTCACCGCAAGGCCATGGCCCGGCAGGCGCGGGAGCAATACCTCGCCGAAGGCCGCCGTATGCGCGAGGAATCCCGCGCGCCGCTGGTCGACTGCCCCGAGATGATGGCCGTTGCCCTGGCGGAGGAGCTTCCCCGCGAGATCGAAGTGGAGCGGGTGGTCCGCCGCCTGGACGAGCAGAGCCGGATGATCGGCAGGACCGCGGAGACGATACGCTCAATCAGTGTCGTGCGTGGCGTCTGCCCCGGATAAACGCAGCCTTTACCGGCCAATGGCCATTTCCGCACTCACGTAGCTGAGAAAGCGGTCCAGCGCCTGCCGCTTGTCACCGTCCAGGTCGTAGTCGATGTGGTGGGTGAAGTAGTGGGCCAGGTTGAAGTCGGGACTGGGGGAGGGCAGCAGATACTGCAGCTGGGGCAGGTGGGCGAGGCCTTCCCGCAGGGCGGCGTTGAAGTCGGCCACGAATTCCGGCGACAACTCACGGGTGGTTACCCAGGCCGCGAAGACGAAGGGTAGTCCCGTGTGGTCTTTCCAGGCCGTACCGAGGTCGTAGATGTACGCGAACCGCCGGTCCAGCCCGATGCTGCGGTCGCCGATGACCAGTCCGCCGATGCTGCCCCCTATGTCGTCGATGTAACCGTCGCGGGCGTCGAGGAAGGTGACCTCGTGTTGCCAGTACTCGGCCAGCAACAGCCGGGCCAGCATGACCGAGGTACGGCTGTGGTGGTCGAGGTAGAGGTGGGTCATCTCCTCCAGGGGCACATCTCCGTAGATGCCTACGGTGGCCACGGCACCATTGGCTCCGATGCAGTAGTCGCTGATGATTTCGTAGTGGGGCAACTCCGGAAGTACGGCCACGGGGACCAGGGCAATATCCGCCTGACCGTCCACCAGTCGGCGGGCACATTCGCTCGGGATGGCCAAGTCGAGCTGGAGGCGCTCGCTGATCGGGTTGCGCAGCAGGCCGTAGAGCAGGGGTTTGGTGTTCAGGTAGCTTACGGCCACCACGCGGTGGGTCTGGTCTACCATCTTTCTACGTTGAGGGGGGCGGGCAGGTGGTCGCGGTCGTTTTGCCGGAGGAAATCGTAGCGGCCGGGTCCTTGCCGTTCGGCGACCCAGAGGCCCAGGTTGTTGTGGCGCAGCTCGTTCATCCGCTCAAGGGGGCGGCCCATCATGAGGGTGACCAGGGCGCACATGGCCCGGCCGTGGCTGCAGACCAGAATGCGGGATTCGGAGCGCTCCTCGAGGTGGTGGATGAATTGCTGTAGCCGGTCGCCGAGCTCCCGCGCGCTTTCCCCCCCGCCGATGCGGCCGTCCAGTTGTCCTGCGCCCCAGCCGTTCTTAATCGCCTGGTACTCGGCGATGCTTTCCGGGGTGCCCAGCTTGCCCTCGTGGCTGCCCCAGCACATCTCATTGATGGTCTCGTGCTTTTCCCAGGACAGTCCGCCCTCGATGAAGGGGGCTACCGTTTCCCAGGTGCGCTTCAGGCCGCTGGTGATCACCAGTTCGAAGGGTTCGTCGCGGTAGCGTTCGTGGAAGTGGGCGGCTTGCTGCCGCCCGGTTTCGTTGAGACTGGAATCCACGCCGCTGCCCTGCACGATGCCGCGCAGGTTATAGTCGGTTTCGCCGTGACGAACGAGGTAGATCAGTTTGCGATTAGTCATTTGCAATATGCCTTTTTTTGGATGCCGGCCGGAACCGGGGGGGACTGGTCCAGGGTAGGGTAGCTACACCACCGGCAGGGCCGTGTACCCGCGATATTCCTTGTCGCCGGCGAACTCCACGTCGGTATAGTCGGCCACCACGCCGTAGAGGGTATCTCGTTCGATGGGTTGGCGGCCTACGGCCCGGATCAGTTTTACGAGGTCTTCGGTGCTCAGGGCGGGATTCTTCTCCTCGGCACCGGCCATGGAGTAGATGCGGGTGGTGTCGTCGATGGTGCCGTCGAGGTCGTCGACCCCGAAGGCGAGGCTCAGCTGGGCGGTGGTGCGGCCGATCATGGGCCAGTAGGCCTTGACGTGGTCGAAGTTGTCGAGGTAGATCCGGCCGATGGCGTAGTTACGCAGGTCCTCCACCACGCTGGTTTCGGGCAGGTGGCTGAGTTCGTTGTTGGCATTGCGGAACTTCAGGGGGATGTAGGTCTGGAAGCCCCCGGTCTTGTCCTGCAGGGCGCGCAGCTTTTCCAGGTGATCGATGCGGTGGCGGTACTCCTCGATGTGGCCATACAGCATGGTGGCGTTGGACCGCATGCCCAACTCGTGCCAGATCTCGTGGATGCGCAGCCACTGCTCTCCGCTGCACTTCCCGCCGGCGATCTGGTCGCGGATCTCCTCGGCAAATATCTCGGCGCCGCCGCCGGGCATGCTGTCCAGGCCGGCTTCTTTCATCAGCCGCATCCCCTCCTCGTAGCTGATCTTGGCCTTCTTGAAGATGTAGTGGTACTCCACCGGCGTCAGGGCTTTCACGTGGAGGTCGGGACGGTGGGCCTTGATGCGCCGGAACAGATCGGAGTAGAAGGCCACGTCGTACTGCGGCAGCACGCCCCCGACGATGTGCACTTCGGTTACCGGCTGTTCGTCGTACTGCCGCACGATGTCCAGAATGTCCTCCAGGGAATATTCCCAGCCATCCTCCCGCTTCTTGATGCGACGGCTGTAGCTGCAGAAGGTGCAGGTGTACAGACAGACGTTGGTGGGCTCGACGTGGAAGTTGCGGTTGAAGTAGGTGCGGTCACCGTGCTTGCGCTCACGGATGTGGTTGGCCAGGGCGCCGAGGTAGCCCAGGGGAGCCTCTTCGTACAGCATCAGCCCTTCCTCGGGGGTGATGCGTTGACCGTCCTTAACCTTCAGGGCGGCGGCGCGCAGGTGCGGGGCCAATTCGGAATCGCGGAGCAGGGTGTCCAGGGAGGGAGCGGTCATACGGTCGTGGTTACAATCCGCAATACAACACCCGGCTCAACTTTCAGTTTTTTATGAAACTGTTATCTGGGAATTATCTCATTTCCAGGAGGTCGTAGGTCACCCGGCGGTCATCGGCCGTCCAGTTCTCGGTGTAGGTGATCTGGAGCCGCTGTCCGGTGCGGGGGGGACTGCGGCGCAGCTGCCGGGGCTGGTAGTGGAGGGTCAGTACGCGGCCGGAATCCAGCAGGATGCGGATCACATCGCGGTCGATCTCCAGTAGTTCCCCGCTGGTTTGGAGGTAAGTGGGGGCGTCGCGGAGGGTGGTGGCCGGGACATCCGGAGGAGGCCACTTGCCCACGGCGGGGGCATCGGCGGCGCGGGCCAGGGAGAAGTCGCTGTACTTCAGTTCCGGGCCGGGGCGGTCAATTTCCTCCGCGCCGAGGGCCAGCAGGGCGGTACAGTGTTCCGCCAGGGGGTCGACCAGCAATTCCCCGAGCCGCCGGCGGTCCGCGGCCAGCAGGACCGACAATTGCAGTTCATCCTGGATTCGCTCGGGGTGGGCCTTGGCTACGTCCTCGATGCAGCGCCCGGCCTGCAGGCGGGGATAGACGATCTCCGCCGCCGACATGCAGTTGCACACCTCGTCGGCGAGTTGCTGGAGCAGCGACTGTCCCGACAGGGGGAGGCCCAGCAAAAGGCAGCAAAGGAGGGGAGAAACCTGCATGGCCGGTTGAAAGGATGTTCCTGATGGTAATATACGCCAGGGAACACCAACCGGGGGGGCGGCGCATCCCCCACCGGGGCGTTAACTTACGTACCCTAATATACCCCTATGCGACTCCCGTTCCTCTGCGTCCTGCTCCTGTTGGTGGGCACCTGCGCCCGCGCCCAGCAAGCACCGCCGAACGTTCTCTTCCTCCTCACGGACGACCAGGGCATCGGCGACCTGTCGAGCAGCGGGAACGACAGCATCCGGACACCGAACCTCGACCGGCTGTTGCGCCGCGGGGTACACTTTGAGCGCTTCTACGTCAGCCCGGTCTGCGCACCCACCCGCGCCAGCTTCCTCAGTGGGCGCTACCACCCCCGCACCGGCGCCATCTCCGTGACGCGACGGCGGGAAACCATGGACGACGGGGTGGTTACCCTGGCCGAGCACCTGCAGGAAGCCGGTTACCGCACGGGGCTGTTCGGCAAATGGCACAACGGGGCCACCTTTCCCTACCACCCGGCCGGACAGGGATTCGATGAATTCCTGGGCTTCACCCTGGGCCATTTCAACGATTACTTCTCCGGAGAACTGCGCAACGAAAGGGATGAGGCGGTCCCCTTCCGTGGCGATCTCACCCAGGTGCTCACCGATTCGGCCGCCCATTTCATGTTGGCTGATACCTCACCCTTCTTCTGTATGCTGGCCTACCAGGCGCCGCATACGCCGGTGCAGGTAGCCGATGGCTACTGGCTGAAGGTGGCGGAGCGCGGGCTGACCGACTACAACACTGGCATCTACGCCATGGTCGAATCCATCGATGCCCGCATCGGAGAGTTGCTGGAAATCCTGGAGGCGGCCGGCCGGCTGAGCAATACTCTGGTGGTTTTCGCCTCGGACAACGGCCCGAACGGCGACCGCTACCGGATGGGCCTGCGCGGCATCAAGGGACAACTTGATGAAGGTGGAGTACGGGTCCCCTTCACCATGTTGCTGCCCGGCAACCACCCGGCGAACGGTACTACCATCAGCACTCCGACCGCTCACATCGACCTGCTGCCGACGGTGCTGGAACTGATCGACCTACCGGTTCCCGCGGGACTAGACGGCGTGAGCCTGCTGCCCCTGCTGAATGGCGGCACCCTGGAGCACCGCTTCCTGTATGGCTTTCAACAGGGAATGACCTTCACCGGATACCCCGGCAGCATGCGGGGCGAGCGGCTGCTGTACATCGCCCGCGACAGCCAGACTCACGAACTCTACGATCTGGTGGCGGACCCCGGGCAGAAGTCGAACATCTACTACTGGTCGGGCCACGTCGGTCCCGCCATGGCCCAGCGTTACCGGACTTTCATAGCCGGACTGCAAGTTCCGGAAGTGGCACCCCCCATCGACCTAGAAGCGGGACCGGGCACCATTCGCCTGCTGGCCCACGAGGGAGAACCCAGCGGCCGCACCCGATTCAGCGACCCCAATGGCTGGGCCAACGATTTTTTCGTAGACGTCGGAGTGGACGGGGCCTACTGGCCGGTCAGGTCGCGGGAAGGTGGCCGGTACCGGGTGAAGGTGCGCTATCACCTGGACGCCGGGCAGCCACTGGACGTTCATGTCGGGGCCGGGGAGGAAACCCTGGCGTTCCGGCTTCCGGTGGCGCGGACGGAGGTCGTGCCGGTAGCTGATCGGGTGCCGCGCAAGGAGGTGTATCCCCGGGACTGGGCCGTGCGGGAGGTAGGTGTACTACGGGTGGCCCCTGGGGCATCCCGGATCACCTTTGCCACACCCACCCAGACCGGCCCGGAAACCGGACTGTGGATCAAGGCGGTGGAACTGACCCGGCTGGACGCTACCGCAGAATGACCACCTTGCCCAGGCCGTTGGTGAAGAACTGGTCGGTGCCGTTGTCGTAGGCTTCCAGGCGCTCTCCGCTTTCGTCGGAGGTGATGACGCGGTAGAGATATACGCCATTGGCGAGCAGGTCCCCGTACTCGTCGGTGCCGTCCCAAGTGAAGTCGGTACGGTGGGTGCCCACCCGGATGTCCTCATGCGCCAGAAGATCGATGTCGCGGACGACCCGGCCGGAGACCGTCATGATCTGCACGCGGAAGACCGCCGGGGGGGTGCTGCCGGTGAGGGTGTAGACGAAGCGGGTCTGGGTGGTGAAGGGGTTAGGGTAGGTCAGCACGTTAGTGATGAGCTGCTGGTTCACCACTTCAAAGGTCTGCTGGTAATCGAGGGCACCCGCGCGGTTCCGGGCCCGGTCACTGGCCTGTACCGCCAGGGTATAGACGCCGTCCGCGAGCAGTTCGGGGCGGAAGTACACTTCGGCCAGGTTTTCGCCATCGGCGGGGGCGGGGACGAAGTCGACGCGGTCGTCGGACAGGCGAATCGTCTCGTTGGTGCCGTCCGGATGAGACAGGCGGATGGTGTAGGCGCTGGAGTCGTCGAGGCGGCGGAAGGGGTTTTCATCCCGCAACTGGATGAGGATCTCCGGCTTGGCGCTGATGAGCTCGCCGTCCCGGATCGTGCGGCCGTCGTAGTAGACCTTGAGGTCCGGAGCCACGTAATCCACTTCCACGCCCAGGTCGGTGGTCAGCAGGTTGTTGAACAGTACGTCTTCAGGCTGGTCGCCCTCGGGGTTGAGCCGGAGCTGGACGCGGAGGCCGGAGGTGATGTCCTGGGTGGGCAAGGTGAAAGATACCTTGTCGGATGCCTTCCCGGCAAGGGGGGGCTGCCGCTGGCGCAGGGTGGTCACGCTGTTGCTTTCGTCGAAGACGGTGAGCTCGACCAGCAAACTGTCCATGGGGATGGGCGACAGGTTTTCATACCCGACCTCGATGTGGCCGGCCTGCCCCTGGTCCAGCCGTTCGGGGACGGAGTAGGCAATGGCGGGACTGACGGCCACGTCGCCGGGGCGGCGGTAGTTGGCGTAAATTTCCCTGATGGTCGCTACCGTACGGTCGGTTTCGTCGTACAGCTGGAAGGCAGGCAGGAGGTAGGGATAGGTGGCTGCGTCGTATTTCCTCAGGTCCAGGCTGAAGGAGCGCTGGGAACGAATGTCGAGAGGGTATTCCTCCAGCACCCGCCGGTCGCCGTCGGCCGTCTCGCCCAGCAACTGGAAATAGCAGCTGTCGGCGGTGCCGATGGCCGCGTCGCTGAAGCGGATGGTCAGGTCGTACCAATCCAGGGCGGGACCAATGGGCGGAGTAGTGTAGTTGCCCCGCTGCCAGTTCTCCTGGATGGGGATGAGGACGTAGGTCTGGGCATCCTGGGTAGATGCGATGGCCTCGGCCAGGGGCCCCAGGCCCTTTTGGTAGCCAAAGGTATAGGGGACGGACCCCAGGCTTTCAAGCAGCCGGATTTGCTCGGCGCCTTCGGCCTCCAGCATGCCATAGATGGTGCGGCCCACCGCGGTGGAGTCGGTCTGCCAGTCTTCGTTGTGGTACTCCAGGTCGCTGCCCCGCTGTACACTATATACGAATACGTACTGCCCCTTCTGGACAAACTCGTCCAGGAAGCGGATCAAGCCGTGGCGGCCGGCGGCGGTGCGGGTGTCGAAGCTCCAGGGATCAGCCCAACCAAGAGGAGTATTGTAAGAGCCATCCCCAGCAGAGTACCACCTCATATTATTGATACTATCCACTACTATAACTTGTAGACCAACTTTGATTTTCCAGGGGTGGGGGGAATTGAACCGTTGTCCATTCCAGACAAAACGGGGCATTTCACGACTCTGATAGATCCCATTGAAAATCTCTACGTCCGTAGTAGTTCTGGTATAGCTCCAGTTATTTGATTGTGCGCTTAACTCGATATTATCGGCTGTGCCCTTTACGAACTGGCCGGGGTCGGCGATGGCGTAACCCACCTGCTCCGGTGCCTGGTCCTTTAGGTAGGTGAAGCTGCTCTCACTCCACACATAGCCAGCGTCAACGGTTTGGGAACTGTCAGGGCTTATGCGCCAGTAGTAAGTGGTACTGTCGGTCAGGGGTACGGTAGGGGTATAGCGAATTACGCCACCCGCGGCGGTAATTTCTTCGTCGAGAAGCGGCTGGCGGAATTCTGATTCTCGCGCCACCTGCACCCGGTACTGACGTTCGGGAGCAAGCGGATCGGAGGAACCGGCAATCAGCTGCAGCCCCGCGCCCACGACCGCATATTGTGGAGGGTAGGCCACCTTGGCGGTGTTGGCCACTACGGTAAATGGCACACCGGGGCGGCCGCCGATCACCAGTTCATTGTTGGTCTCGGCGGCGGGGGCGGGCAATTCGTCCACAGTACCGTCCGCGTCGACGGTCACCAGCAGTCGGTTCAGGCCAACGGCCTCCAGGCCAATGTTGGGCAATTCGAGGCTGACGAGGTTGTCGTAGTAAGGCAGGGCAACGGTATGCCGGGACAGTTCCCGTACACCGCCCCGGGGCAGCTCCTGCTGGAACTTAAGGGTGATACTGTCGGGCAGAGACTCTGCACGGGTACCCAGGTTCATCACGCGCAGGCTAACCGTGAAGGAGGAGTCCTGGGCGGGAATCACGGCGGGGGTGAACTTTACGGAGGCGGGGTCGACCACCAGGTCCGGTCCGGGCCGGGGGTGAAAGCGGAAGGCGGGATCGCCGCTGAGGGAGAATTGCTCGAGCAGGATGCCCAGGGTAAAGTTGTTGGTCGCGGCGTAGTCGGCAATGCCGGCCCGGAGGGCATCCCCCACGCCTTCACCGTAGTAGTCGTTGCCCAGGTGCCGGAAAACGCTGCGGGCATAGGTGCCCAGGGCGCTGATGTACCCCAGCCCCTTAGAGGCCGCGAAGGTGATGGCTCCCCCGTCAGGCAAAAAGATGAAGCGTTCGCTGATGCTGCGGCCGGCGGTGAAGGCATCACCGCTGTAGCAGCCGAGGCTCATCATGAACGGGTACTTGCCCGTGTTGTGGTAGTTGTCCGGGTTATCGATGTTGAAGTCGAAGCCTTCAGTACTGGAGTGGCCGTAAAAGGTAATGATGGAGGTGCCAGCGTTAATGCGGTCGAAAATGGTTTCGGTACGGGCATCCTCGATGGGTTCGCTGCTGGTCCGGAATACGCTGGTGACGTTGCCCCCGAATTTGCTGGATTCAAAAATGCGCTCCATGGTCCCCAGGTTGTAGCGGATGGCGGCCTGCTCCCCGGCGGAGGAGCCTCCTCCGAGAAAGAGGGCCTGCTTCATCCAGTCGAGATCGTCCACCGTCTGGCTGGCCAGGCTGATCTGCCGCTCCACGTCCTGGAGCTTGGTGGCGTAGAGGGCTACTTCGGCCGGGGTGATGGCCGACAGCCGGCCGGTGGAGAGTCGGGGCAGCACCTCCCCCAGGCGGGCGGAGAGCAGGTTGTCCGAGGCCGGCAGTCCGAAACTGGGAACGAAGAAGGTGGACCAGGCCGCGGCTAAATCGGCGGGGCGCCGCAAACTGGTGTACTCCCGCCCCTTGCCGATGATGAACAGGTAATGCAGGTTGGGAGCCTTGCGCAGGGCCGCGGCGAGGTAGTTCCGGATGGCCTGGGGGTGGCGCCGCAGTCCATAGCCAAAACCGTCGTATAGGTCTTCCACGTACACGGTGTGGACGCGGTAACCTCCGCCGGCCGGACTGCTCCGGTAACTGGCCAGGGCGTCGAGTCCGGCACCCGCCAGGCGGCGGCTGCTCAGGATCAGGTAGTCGGCATCCGCGGCGGGCAACTGATCGGACAGACTGACCGGGGCGGTGGCCGCAGGTGCCAGCAGGGTAGTGGCCAGTACAAAGGACCGGCGGGTAGCAGAGGCCGGCAGGTTAAAGCGTCCGGCGGATACGGGGGCATAAATCCGCCCGTTGGTGAGGTCGTACAGCCGGGCGGCGGTGGGTACGTTCCCGGAAAACGACAGGGTAAGGGCGTCACCCGCCGGCAGCTGGAAGGGAAGCTGTCCGCTACTGGCTACCGCGGCCGCCGGGTAGGTGACCGACACGAAGGCGAGGTTCGCCTTGTCCTGGTCGCCGGCCAGTCCATCAACCTTTAATGTCGCCTGTTTGCCGGAGAGGGTAAAGGGGTAGTCAAGTTCGTTGACGCTCCAGTCCTCGGAGGTGAATTCCCCCAGTACCTGACCATTTACGCTGATCCGCTGACGGTGCTCATTGCCAAATGCTAGCCCGAACCGCAGGCTCAGCTGGGCAGCGCCGCCCACGGCTTCGGGGAGCGACAGGCTGACCGTCGTGGAGGTGGTGCCGTTGCTCGACAGCAGGTCGTTGTTGCCCCGCTGCCCGTAGCCCTCGGCCAATTCGTAGTGGGAAAACTGAATGGTGGAGCCGGAACTGCGCTGGAAATACTTGCTGGGGTTGTCGGCGTATACCTTTTCCGCCGTCCGCAGGATGGTGGTAGTCACTGCACCGCCCGCTCCGGGGTCAGTCACCGGCGTGAGCCGGTCTGCGGCGGTTACCGCATCTACCACCGTTAGGTAATAGGCCGCCGTATCGGTGTACATCGCGTAGCGCGGATTCAGCTGCTCGGATTGGCCACCGGGAAAGAGGAGGCTGTCGAGTTCACCCCTGGCCGCGCGGCCGTAAAACACAGGACCTCCGGCTGCCGGGTCCAGGGGGACGATGCGCCCGTGGTGGAACATCCGAAAACGTTGTCCTTCACCTTCCACCGTGGGTAGTCCGGCGGCGGCGAGGGCGGCGGAGCCGACCTGGTACACTCCATCCTGGGATACTTCGATGCGCAGAAACGGCTGGCCGGTGGTGTACCATTCGTTTCCGTAGAGGGTGTCCTGCCCCACGGGGACTTGGGCGCGAAGACAACCGCAAACAAGGAAAAAGATCAGGCTGAGGGTAAAGGTGCGCGGCATAGATGGGAGTTCATCCGGCGGTGATCCGGAAGTTGGAGCGGGTAATCGTGAAGGTAACGTTGTCCGGGGCCGGTGGGGTACAGGCGAGGGGGGGAATTTGTCCGGTGCCTGACTTCCTATTCCGCGGCCACTATGCGGATTTCCTGCCAATCACTCTGTCTGCGCAGCGGGGGCATACCACGGTAGGCCAGCCCGAAACCGAGGCGGGCCTCTCCCGCCGGCGCATCCTCCGGTAGGGCAAGTGGGCCGGAGTAGAGCGTACGTTCGGTACCCGCGGGCAGGGCGTCGGTGGCCAAGGGCTCCAGGGGCCAGTACCGGCGCTGGTCGTCGGGGTAAATCAGAATGGCAAACAGGGAAATCGGCCAATCGGCGGTCAATTCCAGGGGTAGGGGGGATTGTATGGAAAGGGTAATCGCGAGGCTGTCGCGGACCGACAGCTGTTCGGGTAATGGCTCAAGGGTCCGCAACCGTGCCAGTCGGGCCACCTGGTAGTTCGCCACCGGCCGCAGCAGCAGTTCGCTTTTCTGGGCCCTGAAGGGTTGGGTGGCGTACCAGTTCCAGTTCTTCTGTCCCGCGATGAGTACCGAATCCCCGTGGTAGCTGCTGTCTCGCCCCCAGAGGTCGTACTGGTTGGGCCGGTAGTCTACGTCGGTGATGGTCCAGGCCGGCTGGCCGCCGCTGTAAAATTCGTAGAGGGAAGCCAGGCGGTAGCTGTTCTCGAAAATGACCGGGAGGCCATCCGCCCGCCGACTCAGTTCCTCTACCCACGGCGCGTGGTCAAAGGGCTTCTCAAAGGGGAGCCATTCCCGGGGGGCCATCAGCAGCAGCCGGGCCACCACCAACAGGAGTCCGGTGGCCAAACAGAGGCGCAGCAGGCCCGACCACCAATCCGGGAACCGGCGCGCCGCCCGGTACGTCAGGTACACCAGGGGCAGGGCCAGAGCGGCCGTCCACTGCGCCTCGGTGCGCCCCTTGGAGGTCGTGTAAAGAAAAAAGAGCAGGAAACCGACGACCAGCCACCGGCAGGCCCGCTCGAAGGCATCCCGACCGTGATCTTCCCGGAAGGTCTTCCAGTAGTGGTAGAGGAGCAGCGGACTGAAGATGAGCAGCTGATTGGCTACGTACTGCAGGGTGAAACTGAAGCGATAGGGGTCGTCGCGCCCACTCAGGTGGTAGCGGAAGGACGGATAGTCGTGGGCGTATTGCCAGTA
Organism: Neolewinella marina; assembly: GCF_002631205.1. GTDB lineage: Bacteria > Bacteroidota > Bacteroidia > Chitinophagales > Saprospiraceae > Neolewinella > Neolewinella marina. The sequence goes on along the minus strand of NZ_PDLO01000001.1, from coordinate 1,238,404 downwards.
GAGGTGGGGGAGGAACAGGCTCGCGCCACCCAGCGCCGCCAGCCAGGCACCAGGCTGCCGCAGCAAAAAGCCCAGGTTGGGCAGCACGCTGAAAAGAATGACGATCGCCCCGTGGTACTTGCTGTACATCAGACCCGCCATCGTGAGTCCCCAGACCGCGCCCCGGGCCAGCGATGGATCATCCATAAAGCGGCGGTACGCCAGCAGATACAGGGCGGTGAACAGCAGCAGCGGACCATCCGGCGTGGCGATGAAGCCGTAGACCTGCAACATCGGTTGGGCGAACAGCAGGCCGGCCATCAGCCACAAGTCGCGGCCACGCGGGCGATCGAGTAGGTAGTAGACTGTTGCAAAGGTGGCCGCGCTGGCCAGTACGTGTCCGAACCGAAGCCCCAGGGCTCCGGGAAGCCAGTCGCGCCCCAGGGCCACCAGTACCGCCACGGCGGGCGGGTGGTCGAAGTACCCCCAGGCCAGGTCGCCCGCGTACATCCAATAATAGGTTTCGTCGGGATCCAGGGGTGTGAAGGCCGCCTGGATCAGGTTCAGCAGCAACCAGGCCAGCAGGAGCCAAAGGGGCCGGACGTCACGGAGAAAGGCTTGCATGCCGCGAAGGTAACCCAGCTGGTGGGTCCGGCCCCGGCCTCCCTGTTGATGCTTTGGCGCTTGCGCGGGGGAAGGGCAGGCGCCAAAGTCCTCCGCCCGGACGATGCCGGGAGAAGGACGGTAAAGGCGAACAAGAGACACTGTATCGAAATCAGTCTCGTTCGGGACAAGGATGTTCATAGTGCCGGCCGGAGTTGGCCTGCGGACATAGCTCCGCCAGCTGCCTGAGGGGGCAGTGTACAGCGGTCCGTTTTAACTGGGGGCGATCAGTGGCTATTCACCCGTGCGGGCAGCCAGCAGCAGCCTGGAGGGGCCGTGATCAAAGGAGGGTTTCGAGAGGAAAGACATAGGCGGGTTGTAGGTGTGTTTCCGGTGTAATAGGGTTATTTCAGGCAGGCACTACCCGCCCGCGTAAAGGCTTCACGCCAGGCATTGGGCCACGGCGGGTAAGGTTTCCGGACTGACGGTAAAATTCAACAGATAACCGGCGAAAGCGGAACCGGAAAACCAGGTTCGTATCGCGGTAAACTGGGGCGCTTCCGGAGGACAAAAAAACTGGAAGCGGGGGAGGGTGTAAGGGTTTTAGTTCGAATAGTAATCTACTCTAACATACGAAAAACCCCATGGACAGGTTCTCTCGCGGCCGATAAAAATTGCAAATAAATATATATGTCAATACATTATATGGGTGTACTGGAGTGTATGTACAATTATTGATCATTCAGGAGTATTCCTGGCATATATAGCAATCTGTTTCACAACTGTATGAGGCATCAATTTCACAGTTGTACTACACCTCGTCTGGACGGGCTATCCTCGATACGCCTCCGCGAGGGAAGGGGGAGCGGGGCGAAACCACGGGCCGGTTCATATAATTCCGCCTTCACGAAGGAAATTCCTGGCGACGTTTCTCCCCGCAGAAAGCACGTTCTGTCCGTGCGGACGTATGATTTTCCACCCGGTTTCGGATATTTGCGGCCTATGTCCTACCCAACCTCAGTTTCTATTGCCATTCTCCTGTTCGTGCTGACCGCCTGTGGCGACGGGGCACCCGCCGCCGAGGAAGCCGCGAACCCCGACCTGTCCACCGCCCTCCTCGGCACCTGGGAAACGGTGGAATTCAACGTCGATTACGACACCTACATGGGGGGAGATACCGCCTACGTAGAGCGGATCCGCGAAGCCGACTGGGGACGCAAGTACGGCGTCAACCTGCCCAGCACGGTCTTTACGGCCGACGGCAAGCTGCGGCGCACCCACCGGCTCAAGACCGGTCAGGTGGCCAACATCACCAATGGTATATGGAAGGCCCAGGGCGATAGCCTCTTCGTCATCGAGCCCAACATCACCTATACCTACTACCCCGAACTGGACGGCGACCGCCTGGAGCTCAGTGGAGTAGTCGACCAGGACCAGGATGGCGTTCGCGACGACAAGTTCCGCGCCGTTTACCGGCTGGTCAGCCGCACCCGCTAAAGGTCCAGCTTCAGGTTCAGTTCACTCAGCTGCTCGGCGTCGATCCGGGCCGGGGCGTCGATCATTACGTCGCGGCCCTGGTTGTTCTTCGGGAAGGCGATGAAGTCGCGGATCGAGGACTGACCGTTCATCACCGCGCAGAGGCGATCGAAGCCGAAGGCGATGCCCGCGTGGGGCGGCGCTCCGTACTCAAAGGCGCCCATCAGGAAGCCGAACTGCTCCTCGGCCTCCTCCGGCGTGAAGCCCAGTAACTGGAAGTTCTTTTCCTGGAGTCCCCGGTCGAAGATCCGCACCGAACCCCCGCCGATTTCGGCACCGTTGATCACGAGGTCGTAGGCGTCGGCTTTAAGGGATTTCATCGTTTCGTGGTCGCCGTTCAGCATCCGCTCCACCTCCTCCCGCTTCGGGCTGGTGAAGGGGTGGTGCATGGCGTGGAAGCGCTGGCTGTCCTCGTCCCATTCCAGCAGGGGGAAGTCGACCACCCAGAGGGGTTTGAACACCCCGGCGGGAATCATATCGTATTCGGCGGCCACGTGCAGGCGCAGGTTACCCAGCTGGGTCCGGGTTTTTTCTGCGTCGCCCGACAGGACGAGCATCAGGTCACCCGCCTCGGCACCCGCGGTACGCGCCCACTGTTCGAGGGCCTCCTGATCGAAGAACTTGTCGACGCTCGACTTGTAGCTGCCGTCGGCATTGCACTTGACGTAAACGAGGCCTTTGGCACCAATTTGCGGGCGCTTCACCCAGTCGGTGAGGGCGTCGAGTTGTTTGCGGGAAAGGTCGGCCTTACCCGGCACCCGGATACCGACCACCAGTTCGGCGGCGTCGAACACCTGAAAGCCTTTGCCCTGGGCCACCTCGTTCAGGTCGACCAGTTCCATGCCGAAGCGCAGGTCGGGCTTGTCGGAGCCGTAGCGGCCTACGGCTTCTTCGTAGGGCATGCGGGGGAATTCTCCCAGTTCGATGCCCTTCACTTCCCGGAACAGGTAGCGGGTGAGCCCCTCGAAAGTATTGAGGACGTCCTCCTGGGTCACGAAGGCCATTTCACAGTCGATCTGGGTGAATTCCGGCTGGCGGTCGGCGCGCAGGTCCTCGTCGCGGAAGCACTTTACGATCTGAAAGTAGCGGTCGTAGCCGGCCACCATCAGCAGCTGCTTGAAGGTCTGGGGGCTCTGGGGGAGGGCGTAGAACTGTCCCTCGTTAAGCCGGCTGGGTACCACGAAGTCGCGGGCCCCTTCCGGAGTGCTCTTGATGAGATTGGGGGTCTCCACTTCGATGAAGTCCTGCCCGCTCAGGTAGGCACGTACGGACAGTGCCAGCTTGCTGCGGAACAGCAGGTTGCGCTGCAGGGGGCCGCGCCGCAGGTCCAGGTAGCGGTAGCGCATCCGCAGGTCGTCGCCTCCATCACTCTCGTCCTCGATGGTGAAGGGGGGCACCTTCGACTTGTTCAATACCGTCAGTTCACGGGCCAGGATCTCGATGTCTCCGGTGGGGCGGTTCGGATTCTTGTTGGTGCGCTCCCGTACCGTACCGCTCACCTGTACCACCCACTCGCGGCCCAGTTTGCGGGCCCGTTCGGTGAGGGCCGCGTCGTCGTCGCTGTCGAACACCACCTGGGTGATGCCGTAGCGGTCGCGCAGGTCCACGAAGGTGAGTCCGCCGAAATCGCGGCCGGCCTGCACCCATCCACTCAGGGTCACTTCGGTATCGGTGTCGGTCAGGCGGAGTTCGCCGCAGTTGTGGGTACGGAACATCAGATAAATTTTAGGGCCGCAAAGGTAAAGGTTAGTTGGTAAGGCGGCGGAGCGCGGGTGCCGCAAAAAAAAGAGAGCGCCCGACCGGAAGGTCGGCGCGCTCTCGACTAAACACAGGTTATTATGGTAGTTGGTTTCTTAGGGGGTCACCACGATCCGGGCGGCGCGCTGACCGATCCGCAGGGTGTAGATTCCGGCGCTGAGCTGGGGCAGCTGGAAGGTAGAATGGTTCAGGACGTAGGCGCCGATGAGGCGGCCGGCCGGACCGTACAGTTGAACCTCGGTACCGGCGGCGTCGGCCAGGTCGACCCGTAGCTCCGCTCCCGCCTTTACGGGGTTGGGGCTGATGGAAAGGACGGAAGCTTCGGCGCCGCTGAAGTTGACCGACTGTACGCCGAGTTCGGTGCGGGTACCGTCGTAGTCAAATTGCTCCAGGCGGTAGTAGTTCACGCCATCCCGGGCCGGGAGGTGGCGGTAGTGGTAGCTGTTCAGCTGCTCGGAGTCGCCCTGCCCGGCAACGGTGGCCAGGGTGCGGAAGCTGCGGCCATCAGTGCTGTGGGATACCTGGAAGTGGCTGTTGTCCTTCTCCGCGGCGGTTTCCCAGTGGAGTTCTACCTGGCCGTTGCGGGCCTGGGTTTCCCAGCTCGTCAGCGTTACGGGCATCACCGCGGCCTGGGCTGGATTGAGGAGGGTACAGGCGCCCGAGCACTGCTGCAGCTGCTGGTTGTACATACTTACGCTGTTGGCGCCGTTGCCGTTGTTCTCGCTGGCTACGGAAATGTGGTTGGCACCGTCGCGAATCTTGATTTGGGTACCGCCATCGGGGAAAATAAAGCGGGTGCTGCTCGAACTCAAGGCCGTTCCCTCGAAGCGGGCGTTGACGTTTTTCTCTACCGTAATGATGACCCCGCGGAGATCTTCCAGGTGGTAAAGGTCGATGTTGCCCACGCCGTCTTTAAGGGTAAGGGCGCACAGCTTGGCGTTGCGGTCGGCCGGGAAACAGCCCTGGCTGTAGACCAGCTGGTTATTCTGCTTCTGAATGGTGCAGTGACAGTCGCTCTGAGCGGACAGGTCAAAGGAAAGGAGGGAGGCCGCCAGGAGCAGCCCCAGAAGGGTAAAAAGTCGCATGTAAGGGTATTGTGTTGTTCAGGAAAGACCCGCTGATACCACCAATAGGCAGTTCGGGGCATGTGCTTGAAAATAAGGGTGTTGTGTTGTTCAATCCGCGCCCGCAGAGCCGCACCATTGCGGCCCGGGGCTAGTGTCTGGTAAAATTGTGTGTTGTGTCGTTCAATCAGTGGGGCGTGATACAGCCCGAAATAGTGTCAAGAAAAAAATAGTGTTGTGTTGTTCATGTCAAAAGTCCATAGTGTTATGTAGCCTAAATTCAATAAAGCAATACTCAAAATAAATACTTGTTGTATACAAACAGGTATAGGTAATAACATACGAAATGCCTTCAAGGGCGTTTCGCACACTATCACCAAACAGCAAACAATACTTGCGGGAGAAAACTCAAGGATATTGTGTTGTTCAGTGTGTGTCGAAGAGCCCGTAACAGCGCGCTAACCGGTGTTTCAGCCGCCAATCAAAGGATTGGACGGATAGGCCAACAGGGCCTGGTTAATTAGCGGAATAGACTGTTAAAGCAAAAACCTAAGTAACAAAAAGTCATCTAAGTCGGCGATCAAGACGCATATAAGCGTTTGATCTGTTGATAGTACAAATATAAGGGCACGGGGTTCGGATCAACGTACTTTTCGGGGCATTATTTCAGAATATCGTCCGCATTTAACTTTTGTGAACACTTCGCCCAGGATTGTTATTGCATGCAACGGTTTTGGGCGGGACCGCGGGTGCCTAGTTCCCGCGCAGGATGCCCCGCCCACCCGGCGGCAGGGAGTAGCGTACGTAAGCCCGGCCCCGGGCGTCGGTATGTACCGGCAGTTCGGTGGTGACCCGAGACCCTCCGGGTTGCAGCAGGTGTACCTTGGTCCAGCCTTCAGGCAGCAGGGTGGTCAGCGTCAGCGGCACGTCGTAGGTAGCCGGGGCCAGGGGGGAGGTAAGGGCTACGGTGATGCGGTTTCCCTCCAAAGAGGAGGTAACCCGGCTGCCCTGCCGCTCCCGGATGTACTTGGTGACCGTGGCGAAGGGGGCGATCCACAGGCGGTCTTCCCTTTCCTTGAGGTAGGTAAAGTATTTCCGCAGTTCTTCGCCGGGGCGGGCCGCCCAGCCGTAGTCGTCAACGCCGTGGAAGACTTCCACCAGCCACACGTTGTCGTGGGCCAGGGTGGTATCCACCCAGTCCTTCATTTCCTGCAGGGTGGTGCCGTCGACGGGGCCGCGTTGCCACTGCACGTATTCCCGGTCCTGGGACCCGGGCTGCTCCCGGCTACCCCGGTTCAGTTCCGCCAGATAGGGTTCCGGCATGCGGTTGCGCAGGGCGGGGTAGATGCGGTGGGCGTATTTCATGACGCGTTCGTCCTCGGTGCCGTAGGGGCCCTCGGCGGTGAAGGTGGCGGCAGGTCCCAGCTCCCGCGCAATGTCGGCCCGGCTCTGCTCAAGCTCGTAATGCATATTGACCGAATCCAGAACCGCGAGGCGGGGGTGGGTGACCGTATGGCTCGCGATCTCGTGGCCGGCGGCTTGGTAAGTGCGCAGGTCCTCCCAGGTGGTGGTATCCACGGGGTTATCGTGGAAGACCACCGCATCGGTATCGCGCAGCTCCCCCGCCCGCAATTTGCGATAGGCCTCGTCCATCAGCTGGTAGGCTGCCGCGATGCGTCCGGCCTCGTAGGCCGCTCCCGCCCGTGAGTGGTAGTCGACGGCCTCGGTGGTGCCCGTAAAGGCGATCAGGGAGGCCCGCTCGAAGAAGTTGTCGGCGTTTGTCGCGGTCCGCGCCGTTTCGGCAATGATGTCCGCGGGCGGCCGGCCGATAAACTTTCCCTGCCCCGACCCCGGAATCTTTCCCGTGATGACGTAGAAGGTAGCGTCCAGCCCCAGGCTGTCCAGGATCGGACGGGCCACGGTAAACTGGGTGATGATGCCGTCGTCAAAAGTAATGGATACGGCACCCCGCTTCCCGTCGGGCCAGCGGTCAATCATGGTGGTGCCGGGCAGCTGGGCCAGCACCGGAGCGGAAACCAGCAGGACAAACAGGGCGGTCAGCCGCCGCGGGGAAAGGAAAAGTATTGAGGCCATAGGGGGATCAAGATAGAAAGGGGCGCAGGAAGAAGTAACCCTTCCATGACCACCTGCAGATCAATGGGTGTGTAAACATTGTATGGTGATTGAGTTGTATGCCAGAATTAAAATTTGCCAACGCGGAAATATGCTGTTGTCGAGGGTTGTTTTATCCCCGTTCTCCAACGGAACCTTACACCTACCCCACCTGAATTACCCATTTGGCCGATTGCTCCGGCGATAACCACCTTTCCCTATCATGTTTCGATTTCTCATCCTGGCGCTGCTGGCGGCTCTGGCCCCCGCCCTGCGCGCCAATAACATCGACGTGGCGAATATTTTCCTGGGCGACCGGGACCTTAGTCAACACAGCCGGACCATCCGATTCGACGTTGGCTGGGAAAATTCCTGGCGCGTTACCACCACCCCCCTGAACTGGGATGCGGCCTGGATCTTCGTCAAGTACCGCATCGGCGATGGCGCATGGCAACACGCCACCCTCTCGGGAACCGCACAGGTGCCCACGGGCACCACGGTTGACGTCACCACCGACGGAGTAGGAGCATTCGTGTACCGCTCCGCCCCCGGGGTCGGCGACGTGCTGCACTCCGGCATCGAGGTGGTCTGGGACTACGCGGCCGACGGGGTGACCGATGATGACCTGGTCACCGTTGAAGTTTTCGCCATCGAGATGGTATACGTGCCGGAAGGAGCCTATTTCCTGGGCGCCAATGGTAACGACATTGCTGAATTCTATCAAGTCGACGGGCTCCTGCCCTTGAGCACCGATCCCTACGAAGTGGATTCGGAGGCCAGCATCCGCATCGGCACCCTGAACGGCGACCTCAATTTCCTGGGGGCCACCATTGTGGGCAACTTGCCGACGGACTACCCCAAGGGGTATCGTGGCTTCTATTGCATGAAGTACGAAACCTCCCAGCAGCAGTACGTACAGTTCTTCAACCACCAGCCGGTAACCCGCCAACTTAATCTCGACCTTTCGGTGCAGGGCACCCTCTGCGCAAACCTGGCCCAGTTTCGGCAGACCTTTTGCTGGGACGCGGCCAGCCAGGCAACCACCTCCTATCCCTACGTTCCCATTTCCTTCCTGTCGGTGAACCAGATGTTGTCTTACCTGGACTGGACCGGACTGCGGCCGATGACGGAGTTGGAGTACGAAAAAGCCAGTCGCGGCACCGTTTATCCGGTTCCGGGAGAATACGCCTGGGGCAACGCGGCCATCAGTACGACGGCCTATACGGTGAGCGAGGAAAACAACCCCGACGAGCACGTCGGCAACGCCGACGACGTCCCGCCCTCCGAGGGCAACGGTCTCTACTTTGGCTGCCGGCTCCGGCGGGGCACTGACATCCTGAACGGTCCGGTGCGGGTGGGGGCTTTCGCCGCCAGCGGTACCCGCTTCACCCGCATTTCCAGCGGGGGCAGCTACTACGGTATCCTGGAACTTTCCGGCAACCTCAGCGAACTGGTGGTGACGGTAGGCGACCCGGTCGGCCGAGCGTTCTCCGGCCTCCACGGCGATGGGGAACTCTCCGAGGAGGGGTGGGGCGACGTCCTCGACTGGCCCCTTGGTGGCTTGGGTTACGGCAGCCGGGGCGGCTCGTTCCTGACCCCCCGCAGCTCCCTGCGGGTGTCGGCGAGGGAGTTTGCCGCTACCTACTTCACGGCCGGGGAAGCCCACGGCTTCCGCGGGGTACGCAGCTACCCCAACTAGATTTTTTTACACCTTCTACCCAACAGTATTATGTCTTCCCTGTCACTCCCCGCCGGGGTGGGATCCGCCCTCCGGCTGCTCTTCGCCTGCCTCCTTGCCGCCCATCTGACCGCCCAGCCCATCTACCAGGGTGGGATCGCCGGCGGTGACGACAGCGCCATCATGTCGGAAGCTGTTCTACCCGCCCAATTGACCGAATTCCGGGCAACCGTGGACCAGGCCAACCGGGTGCTCATCCACTGGCGTACCGAGCAGGAAATTAACGTCAGCCATTACACCGTAGAGTTCAGCCCGGATGGCACAGTATTCACGGAGGTAGCGGTGGAGGCCGCACGGCCTGGCCCGAACACCGACGCCCGCCAGTACGCGGTGAGCCTGCCTACCCCGGCAGGGTACGAAGGTTACTACCGCCTGCGCATGGTGGACGCAGACGGAAGTTTCGACTATTCCTCCGTGGAGCGAGTCGACCTCAGCGAACGGGAATGGACCTTCGCTCCCGTAGCCAACCCCGTAGTAAACGGTCAACTTGAACTACGCTTTGGCGACCTGCCCGCGGCTACTTCGCTTAGCCTGGCGGTATACTCCCTGGACGGCCGGCGCCACCACCGGGCGGAACTGCAACCGGGCACGGCGGGTACCTACCGCCTGTCGGCGTCCTTGCCCCCGGCGGTATATCTCGTTACCGTAGCCGGTGACGATGGCGTCCACCGCAGCGAGCGGGTGGTGGTGGGCCGCTAGTCCGGATTCCTCACCCAAACCCGCAACTCCCCGTTGAGGTCGCCCTCCGGGCGGAAGTGGGGGAGGAGGCTCCGCGAGATGGTGGTATTCACTTCCGGGTCGTGAATCCGGCCCACCAGATACCGTACGCTGCGGTCGTCGATAATGCGTTGGGCTTCGGCCGCTTCGTCGATCTGAAAGGCCTGGGTGTGGTGCTCGAACGACAACAGGCTGGAATGCACGTAGGGCGTCGGGACCGGCCGGTCCAGCAGGTGGTAGGTGATCTGAAAGCCGTTGAGTGGGAAGAAGGTTTCCCCCGGCCCGAGGCGGGGCGCCAGGTATTCGGCGATCTGCCGGGGCTCATCCGGTTTCCCCTTATAATAGGTATAGTGCACCACTCCGAGGGCCACCGCCACGGCGGCGACTGCCCGGGGTACCCAGCGGCGGTAGAGTAGCTGCTCCCAGGCGTGGCCCACCCAGGCCCCGACGTAGAGGGCCACAATGGGGTGCAGCTGGATCTGGTAGTGGCCGAAGCGCTTGCCCGTCATCAGTACCACCACGGTGACGAGCAGGAACTGCAGGGCCAGGTAGGCCGTCCAGGGGCCCAGGCGCTCGTCCGACCGGCTCCGCACCTGCGCCACGACGCCCAAAAGCACGATGGGGGCGTAGCGCAGCAGGTAGTCGCCCATGAACTTGAGCCGCAGGTACCAGGGCAGCTCGATGGGGTAGGCCCCGCCCACCTCCACGCTGTAGAACCACAAAGCGTCCACCAGGCCGAGGTGGTAGTAATAGGCCACCACTCCCGCTACCGGAGCCAGGAAACCACCAACCAGCAGCAGCCCCCGGCCCACCATCCGCGCCGGCTCCCGCCGGTAGTACCACACCAGGTACAGCCCCACGGCCAGGGCCTCGGCGGCCACGAAGGGCTTGATGATGAAGCCCGTACCCAGCAGCAGACCGGCCACCAGCCACTGCTTGCGACTCGTGGCCACGGCTGCGGCCACGGCGGCGATGGTGAAGACGTTGAAGAAAATTTCGGTGTTGGGCGATACCCCGTAGAACTTGTATACGCTGCACATCAGGATGTACACCACCCCGGCCACGTAGCCACTGACCGGTCGGTGGGTAGCCCGGAAGGTGGCCACGCTGAGCAGGAATGCGCCCAGGGCCACCACGGCGGCGGCGGCCAGGCGCAGGAGCGCGATGCTGCCGCCCGTGAGCTTGATCAGCGCGGCGTAAACCCAGAAAATGCCGATCGGCTTGGTGTCGATGACGTCGCGCAGGTACACCTCACCGCGGAGCAGCTCGTCGGCGATGACGATGTAGGTGCTCTCGTCGTGGTTGATGACCGAGATGAAGAAGGAGCCCCAGCGCATGGCCACCGCCAGCAGGAAGAAGGACCCCAGAACAACCCACCATGGATACCGCATGCGGCAAAGATAGCGAGGCGCTTGCCTTACCTTAGCCCCCATGTACAAGCGCTTAGTCATCAAGGTCGGCACCAACGTACTTACCCGCGCGGACGGGCGGCTCGACGTGACGAGCATCAGCGGACTGGTAGATCAGATCGCGGCCCTCAAGCAGCGGGGTGTGGAGCTGGTGCTGGTCTCCTCCGGCGCCGTGGGGGCAGGTAGGGAACTGCTGCCCGAACGGCCCGACGACGGGGCGGTGGCCCAGCGGCAGATGTACTCCGCCATCGGGCAGGTCAGGCTCATGGAGCTCTACCGCCAGCTGTTCGCCGGCCACCGGCTGCTGTGCGCCCAGGTACTGGCGACCAAGGGCGACTTCCGCGACGACCTCCACTACGACAATATGCTGAACTGCTTCCGCGCCCTGCTGGTCGACGAGATCGTACCCGTAGTGAACGAGAACGACGTGGTGGCGGTGACCGAACTGATGTTCACCGACAACGACGAACTGGCCGGCCTCGTGGCCCGCATGCTCAAGGCCGACGCCCTGGTCATCCTGAGCAGCGTGGAGGGGCTCTACGATGGCCCGCCGGACGGAGCGGACAGCCGCCTCATCTCCTTCGTCGACCCCGCCGACCGGGACAGCGACCGCGTGGTTCAGGCCCGCAAGAGCAGCGGCGGGCGCGGTGGCATGGCCACCAAGCTGCGCATCGCCCGGGAAACCGCCGCCGCGGGCATCCCCGTCCTGATCGGCAACGGCCGCCGCCCCGGCATCCTCCACCAGCTGGTGAAGGGCGGCTGGCCCGGGACGGTTGTCGGCGGCGCAGGCAATAGTCAACGCCCCTAGGTAGTTCTAAACCGACGTAGCCCCACCCCGCCCATGCGCCTATTTTACCCGCTGTTGTTCCTGGCCCTCTCGTTGCTGGCCGCCTGTGAGGTGGACCGGGATTTCGTGACCGGTGAGGCCGTCCAGCTGCGCTTCGAAGTGGATACCCTCAGCTTCGATACGGTATTTACCGCTCGGGGCAGCGCCACCCGCCTCTTCAAGGTCTATAACGACGGCAGCGAGCCGGTGAAGATCGACCGCATCGCCGTGGCGGGGGAAACGGGCGTCGACTTCACCTTCAACGTCGACGGCACCATGGGGCCGGTGGCGGAGGACGTGGTCATCTTCGCCCGCGACAGCATCTACGTCTTCGTGGAGGTGGAAGTGGACCCCGGCGAGCCCGAAGAGACCAGCCCCTTCATTGCCGAGGACCGGCTGGTGTTTGAAACCGGCAGCGCGCGCAGATCCGTAGTCCTCCAGGCCTTTGGTCAGAACGCCAACTACCTCAACGGCTTCCGCCGGGGCAGTTTCTTCCAGCCCGTCTGCCAGGACGGCACCTTCGTGCTGCCCACCGACCTGCCCACCGTCATCTACGGCTCCATGTTCGTCGACAGCTGCACGCTGCGGGCCCTGGCCGGTACGCGGATCTACTTTCACGGCGGCATCCAGCGTAACGAGGTGCTCGGGGGCAGCGGCATTTTCAACGATGGCTTCATCTACGTGCTCGGCAATGGCCGGCTGGAACTCCTCGGCACCCTGGAGGAACCGGTCATCCTGGCCACCGACCGCCTGGAAGCCGAATACGCCGAAGCCCGGGGCGCCTACCGCGGACTCATCTTCGGGGCCGGCAGCCGGGGCAACCGCCTGGTCCACACCGAGATCCGCAACAGCATCGTGGGGGTGACCGCCGACAGCCTGGCCGAGGTCACCATCGACAACTCCCGCATCGTGAACAGCAGCGGCCCGGCGGTGACGGGCTACCAGTCGGACCTGACCATCCGCAACAGCCTCTTCCATTCCAACTTCAGCAATACGGTCCAGATCCTGAAGGGCGGCAACCTCCGCCTGGAGCACACCACCCTGGCGAACTACGGGGTGGACGCCTCGGCCCTCCTCATCCAGAACTTCGCCTGTGACCCGGTCACCGAACAATGCGTGGCCGCCCCCTTCACCGGCGTCATCCGCAACAGCATCATCAGCGGCTCCCGCGGCAGCGAACTGGCCCTGGCCGACGCTTTTGCGGGGGAACAACCGGGCTTTTTCTCCCTCGAGATCTCCCAGTCGGTGGTACGCACCGATGATGCCTTCCTGCGGAGCAACGACGGGCTGTTCGCCGATTTCTATACCGACTACTGCCGGGGCTGCTACAACCTCCAGCCCGGTGATCCGCTCTACGTCTCGGTGAGCGCCGACGATTATCACCTGGACAGCCTCAGCGTAGCCCGCGACCTGGGCCGTTTCCTGCCGGAACTGCCCCTTGATCTCGAAGGCAACAACCGCGATCGGGATACCCCCGACGCCGGCGCCCTGGAGTGGCAGCCCGCCGACTGACCCAAACCAAACGCCGACCGTCGGCGTTACACCTCGAACCCCAAATCCCCACCCCGCGTACATGGTCGTCACCAACATGCTTTATAACCTGGGCCGTTACGTCAACCTCCTGCGTGATGCTTTTTCGCGGCCCGAGAAATTCTCCATGTACTACAAGGAGACCATGCGGCAGATGGATGCCATTGGCGTGGGCTCGGTGTTCATCGTTTTGCTGATCTCCGTCTTCATCGGTATGGTGACGGCGGTGCAGTTCGCCGACCAGCTGGGCGACAGCTTCGTGCCCTCCTACTACATCGGATACATCGTGCGCGACATCACCATCATCGAGATGGCCCCCACCATCACCTGCCTGGTACTGGCGGGAAAGGTGGGCTCCAACCTGGCGGCGGAGATCGGGGGGATGAGGCAAAAGGAACACATCGACGCCATGGAAATCATGGGCGTCAATACGGCCGCCTACCTCATCATGCCCAAGATCATTGCTGCCGTGGTCGTCATCCCCATGCTGGTGGCCATCTCGGCCTTCGTGAGCATCATCGGGGGCTACATCAGCACCGTGCTGCCGGGTACCATTTCGCACACGGAGTACGTACTGGGGCTGCGGTCCTTCTTCGTGCCCCGCTACGTTTTCATGATGTTCGTCAAGGCGGCGGTCTTTGCCTTCCTGCTCACTTCCGTAAGTTGCTACATGGGCTATTACGTGAAGGGGGGCAGCATCGAACTCGGCCAGGCCAGCACCAACGCCGTGGTCGTGAGCGACGTACTCATCCTGGTCTTCGATTTCCTCATCGCCCTTCTGCTCACCTAAGCCACCCCGATCATGATCCGTACGGAGAATATAGTCAAGTCCTTCGGGGATAACGATGTGCTCAAAGGCATCACCACCGAATTCTACGCCGGCAAGCCGAACCTCATCATCGGCAGCTCCGGGGCGGGAAAGACCGTCCTGCTGAAACTGCTCATCGGTCTGTTCCAACCCACCTCCGGCAAGGTGTACTACGACGATATCGACCTTTTCTCCCTCTCCGACGAACGGCTGCGCGAAATCCGCATGAAGGTCGGTATGCTCTTCCAGGGCAACGCTCTCTTCGACTCCATGACGGTGGGCGAGAACATCCGCTTCCCCATGGATATGTTCACCAAGATGACCCTGAAGGAAAAGGAGAAGCGGGTGGACGAATGCCTCGAGATGGTCAATATGGAAGGGGTGAACGACCGCTACCCCTCGGAAGTATCCGGCGGCATGCAAAAGCGGGTGGGCATCGCCCGGGCCATGGTGCTCGAACCCAAGTACCTCTTCTGCGACGAGCCGAACTCCGGACTGGACCCCAAGACCTCCATCCTGATCGACGAGCTGATCTGCGACCTCACCACCCGCAACAACATCACCACCGTCATCAACACCCACGACATGAACTCGGTCATGGGCATCGGCGACAACATCGTGCTGCTCAAGGACGGCAACCTGGTGTGGCAGGGCGACAAGACCCAGGTACTGGAAAGCAAAAGCTCGGTGCTGCAGGACTTCATCTTCGCCAGCCCCTTCCTGCGCCGCCTCCGCGAGGACGCCCTCAAGCAGCGCCACGCCCAGGAATAATCCGGTGCGCCGCCAACGATTCCCGCCGGCCGCCCGTCTGCCTGGGGAAAATCATTACCCCATGCGCCACCTGATCACTTTCATCCTCATCCTCCTGCTGGCCTCCTGCACCAAGGAAGAGGTGCAGCCGGATTGCCCGAGCGGACTCGGGGTCGGTGACCTGCTGCGGCTGCCCGACGACACCGCCCTGACGCTGGTCAGCGTCCAGGACAACCGCTGCCCCTGCGGCGTCGAATGCGTCTGGGAGGGCTACCTCCAGGCCGTCCTGACCGACGGCGATACTACCCTGAGGGTCTCCACCCAACACGTCTCGGACTCCCTCGGGATTGTCGATGTGGTGTACTACCGCCAGTTCCCCATCGCCATCGACACGGTTACCCTGCTCACGGATGCGTGCAAGCCCCACTACCCCCAGGAAGCCTACTGCATTTCCTTCGTGCTGTCCGACGGGGAGTAGGGGTTGGAAAGGGGAGGCGTATTACCTTTAGCGACCAACCAAGCCCTTCCCGCCATGACCAGTTTGTTTCGTCTTTCCCTCCTGCTCTTCCTTGGCTTCTGCTTTGCCGGCTGCCAGGAATCCCCCGACAACGGCCTTACCGCCGCCCCTGCCCAGCAGCCCAGCGCGGAGGAGCGGCCGGAGTACGCCCTGGTAATCCACGGCGGGGCGGGGACCATCCTGAAGGAGAACATGACCGATGAGCGGGCCGCCGGCATTACCGCCGCGATGAACGCCGCCATGGACGCCGGCGAGGCCATCCTGAAGGCCGGGGGCAGTAGCGCCGACGCCGTGGAGGCCACCATCTGGGTACTCGAGGACAGCCCCTACTTCAACTCCGGCCGCGGGGCGGTCTTCACCAATGCCGGCATCAACGAGCTCGACGCCAGCTTCATGACCGGCCACGATCAGATGGCCGGAGCCGTGGGCGGCATCACCAACCTCAAGCACCCCATCAGCGCCGCCCGGGCCGTGATGGAAAAGTCGGAGCACGTGCTGCTCACCGGCAAGGGGGCCGAGGAGTTCGCCGCCGGCCAGGGACTGGAAGTCGTCGACCCCTCCTACTTCTTCACCCAGGAACGCTACGACGCCCTCCAGCGGGCGCTGAAAGGCGAGCAGGTGGAACAGGAAAAGATTGACGTGGACAAAAAGCACGGTACCGTGGGCTGCGTGGCCCTCGACAAGCAGGGCAACCTCGCGGCCGGCACCAGCACCGGGGGCATGACCAACAAGCGGTACAACCGCCTCGGCGACAGCCCCATCATCGGGGCCGGTACCTACGCCGACAACGCCACCGCCGCCGTTAGCTGCACGGGTTGGGGGGAATACTTCATCCGCTACGCGGTAGCCTACGACGTCCACGCCCGCATGGCCTACGCCGGGGCCTCACTGAAAGAGGCCGCCGATGCCGTCATCCACAACACGCTGGTTGAGAAGGGCGGCACGGGCGGCCTCATCGCGCTCGACGCCCGGGGCAACGTGGCCATGCCCTTCAATACGCCGGGCATGTACCGCGGCTACCTCAAGGCGGGCGGCGAGCGGGAAATCAGCTTCTACGAAGACTGACGATCAGATCGTGGTAAACATCTCGTCCAGGGAGAAGCGGACCTTCTCCTGCTCCTGGGTGGCGTCCTCGGGCGAGCGGTAGCCCACCGGCGCGATCACCGTGGCGGTGAGGCCCTGTTCTTCCAGTCCGAGGATACGGTCGTAGGCAGCTACGTCGAAGCCTTCCATCGGACAGGTATCGATACCCAGTTCCGCGGCGGCGGCCAGCAGGGTGCCCAGGCCGATGTAGGCCTGCCGCTGGTTCCAGCTGCGCACGCTGTCCAGGTCCTTGCCGGCTACCGAGCCCTTCATGTATTCGGCGTAGCCGTCCAGGTTCTCCCGCGCCACGCCACGCACTTCGGCAATGCGGTCTACGTAGGAGTCGATGTACTCGGGAGTCAGGTCGCGCTTGGCGGCGAAGACGAAAACGTGGGAGCTTTCGGTCAGCTGGGGCTGGTTGTAGCTCGCTTCCCGCAGCTGTTCCTTCACCTTGGGGTCTTCGATCACCAGTACGCGGTAGGGCTGCAGTCCGAAGCTGGAGGCCGCCAGGTTGGTGGCTTCCTTCAGGGTCTGCAGGTCTTCGGTACCCACCTGGCGGGTGGCGTCAAATCGTTTCGTGGCGTAGCGCCACTTCAGGCTATCAATGAGGGTCATAATTAATTAGTTGTACCTACATTAATTAATGAGCGGCCAGAAAGTTTTGCCGGCGGCGCGCGGGTGCCAGAAAAAAGGGGGAAGGCCGGGTGGGGGGCTCGGATTTAAATTCTCACTTTTAAATTGTAAATCTGGTTGGGGCGTATTACTTTTGCGTCCGCTTCCGGCATCACCGCCCAGGTGGTGGAATTGGTAGACACGCCAGCTTGAGGGGCTGGTGTCCATTGCGGACGTGCAGGTTCGACTCCTGTCCTGGGCACATCTTCTGACGGCCCTGTTGCTTCGGCAACGGGGCCGTTGTCGTTTTTAGTTGCCGCGCGGCGGTTATACCTTTGGCATTATGATCCTGAGCGCACTGTCCCGGGCCCGCGAGGCGGGCCGCAAGTTGCTGGCCGTCCTGGTTGATCCGGACAAGGCCACCCGGGAGAGCCTGCGGGCCCTGGGCGACCACGCCCGGCAGGGGCACGTCGACTTCTTCCTCTGGGGCGGCAGCCTGGTCAATCAGCCGCAGTCCGAATACTACCTCCGCCTCCTGAAGGCGGTCACCGAAGTCCCGGTCTTGCTTTTCCCCGGATCGGTGTACCAGCTGGACGAACAGGCCGATGGCCTCCTCCTGCTGTCCCTGATCTCCGGCCGTAATCCGGAGTTGCTCATCGGCCACCACGTCACCGTAGCCGGCCGGATCAAAAGAATGGGCATTCCTACCGTACCAACCGGCTACCTCCTCATCGACGGTGGCAAACCGACTTCGGTCTCCTACATGAGCGGTACCACCCCGATCCCGGCCGACAAGCCCGCCATCGCCGCCGCGACCGCCCTGGCCGGCGAGCAACTTGGGCTGCGGCTCATTTACCTCGACGCCGGCAGCGGTGCCCTCCACCCCGTACACCCCCAGACGATCCGCGCGGTGCGCACCGAGGTTGACCTCCCTCTGGTGGTAGGCGGCGGCATACGTACCCCCGAGCGGGCCCGCGAAGCCCTGGAAGCCGGGGCCGACCTCATCGTGGTCGGCAACGGCCTCGAGGGCGACCATAGCTGGCTGCCCACCCTGGCCCAGGCCGTCCACGCCTGCGGTCAGTCCACCGTAGCGGCCAAGTAGGGATTACTCCCGCAACAGGCGAGGGCATCCGCTTTCTGTGCCGGCTAGAACAGCCAGCGGATGCTGCCGTAGCGTTCAATGTTGGCCTCGGCCCGGGGCAGCATGCGGTCGTAGTTGGTCTGCTCCAGGGTGCCGGTGGCGGTGGTCATCAGTAGGTTGGTGTCGGGTTCCTGTTCCAGGATCAGCATAGCTCAGGTTTTGTGAGTTTGGGTTTCAGCCACTTCACAGATGCGCCTTCGGCCAGGTGCATTTCCCCCGGCACCCGCGTCCGCGCCCCTTGCCTTCGCACTTCGCTAAGCGGCAGGCGTTTCCCAGGGCACTTCCCTTCCTCCCATGGCTAACCTGAACCTCCCCGATCCCGCCGCCAAACCCCGCATCGTCGTAGTTGGGGGAGGATTTGCCGGCCTCAACTTCGTCAACCGCATCGATAGCCACCGCTACCAGGTGGTGCTCCTCGACCGCCACAACTACCACACCTTTGCGCCCCTGCTTTACCAGGTAGCCACGGCCGGCCTGGAGGCGCCCGACATCTGCGGTCCGCTGCGGAAGACCTTTCGCGGCAAGCCCGACTTCCACTTCCGCATGCTGCAGGTCCACGATGTCGACCCCGTAGCCCGGCGGGTGCACACCGGGGCCGGCCCGATCGACTACGACCACCTGGTACTGGCTACCGGCACCCGGGCCAACTTCTTCGGCAATACCAACATCGCCACCCACGCCTTCCCCCTCAAGACCGTACCCGACGCCCGCCGGCTGAGGAACCAAATCTTCCAGACCCTGGAGCGCGCCGACCTGACCGATGACCCCGCAGAACGGCAACGCCTCATGACCTTTCTCATTGTCGGTGGCGGCCCCTCCGGGGTGGAAGTGGCCGGTGCGCTATCCGAACTGCGGCGCCACGTCCTTACCCACGATTACCCCGATACCCCCATGGATCAGCTGCGCTTCGTGCTGGTGGAGGGAGAAGAGGAGCTGCTCTCCACCTTTTCCGACCGGTCCAGCCGCGAGGCCTACCGCAACCTGGAGGAGATGGACGTCGAGCTCCGCTTCCAAACGCTCATGACCGACTACGATGGGCGCACCGCCACCTTCCGCGACGGCAGTACGCTGGAATGCAGTACCGTCATCTGGGGGGCGGGGGTGACCGGGGAGATCATCGAGGGGCTCAGTGGCGAAAGCTTGGAGCGGGCCCGCTACCGCATCGATAACCACCTCCGCGTGGCGGGCTACGAAAACGTCTACGCCCTGGGCGACGTGGCCCTGCTCACGAACGACGAATGGCCGCGGGGCCACCCCGGCGTGGCCCAGGTGGCCATACAGATGGGGCGGCGGCTGGCCGAGAACCTGAACAACATTGCCCGGGGGCGGCCCACGAAAGCCTTTCGCTACGTCGACAAGGGCAACCTGGCCATCATCGGCCGCAACCGCGCCGTGGCCGACCTGCCGCGCAACCTCCATTTCAGCGGGGTGCCGGCCTGGTTCGTCTGGGCCTTCGTTCACATCTTTTACCTGATCGGCTTCCGTAACCGCCTGTTCACCTTTCTGAGCTGGGTGGGCAACTACCTCACCTACAACCGCGCCGTGCGGCTGGTGCTGGAACCTACCCTCGACGAGGAGCTGCGGGAAGAAGGGGTGGACGCCGGAAACCGGCCGGGCCTCAGGGGGCCGGCGACCGGAAGGTAAAGGGCATTTCCAGTGGTCCGGAGAAGGAAAGGTCGGTAAACTCCATGTCCATCCGGGCGGTGCCTTCGGTGGCCCCGTCGACCGTCACCCGGCGGTTGCGGGGGAAGGTGACCGGCAGTCCGTCGACGGTGGCGTAGTCGGCGTTGCTCACAGATACCGAGCGGTTCTGCCCCAGCTCCTGCAGCTGCATCGACGAGAGCTGGTAGGTAGCCGGGTCGTAGCGGTAGTCGGTGGCAAATTCCCGGCTGCGGCCGGTGAGGCGGATCGCGCCTTCGGCGCGGCTGACCTCGAGGTCGTCGGTGAGGAAAACCGCGTTGCCGAAGAATATCTCTTGCAGCAGGTCGAAGCGGGCGGGAATCTTGTACTTCTCTTCAATGTAGCTCAGGGGTTCGGCGATGTATTCTCCCTGCAGGCGGTTGTAGAGGAAGAAGCTGTCGGGGCGGATCAAGGCCCGCGCGCCTTCGATGCCGAACTTCTTGACGCTCATCCAGATTGCTTCATCGCGGTGGAGGCGGATGTAGGCGGTTCCACCGATGGAGAAGGATTCGCTTTCGACGTCCACCCGGGCGCGGGCGTCCATCCATTCGGCGGAGGCGCGGTGTTCGTCGATGGACCGCAGTACCTGGGCCAGGCGCAGTTTACCGGTGGCCGCCGCGTCATCGTTGGCGGCGGGTCCGGCCGTCTTGCGTTGGCAGGTAGAGAACAGCAGGAGGACCAGGAGGGCCAGGAGGGAAAAACGCATAGGGAGCGGTTTAGCTTTTGAGGGCGGAGATCTTGTCCGCGAGGGAGGGGGAGCGGCTGCCCGCCGCCCGGGCCCGGGCATAGAGGGAAGCGGCGGCGGCCTTGTCGCCGGCGGCCTTCCGGGCATCACCCATCAGTTCCAGCAGCAGGGCGTTGGTATTGGCCGGGTGGTCGGCGGCCATCAGGGCCGCGGCATCGGGGGCGGCGCGCTGGGCGAGGTAGAAGGCCAGGGGGCCGGCCTGTCCTCCCGGCAACCGGGCCAGGTCCAGGTCGCCCGCCGGGGCATCGTCGGCCAGGGCGGCGAAGGCTTTTTCCAGTTCGGCCACCGCGGCGGCCGCCTCCGGGTTGGCGCTCACCATCAGCTGGGCCTGCTGCAGCAGGTTGCCGGCTTCGGCGTAGTCGGCGCGGAGGGCTTCGGCCAGGGCGTAGTGGACGTAGACGGCGGGCCGGTTGGGGAAGATGTCCAGGGCTTCTTCGGCGTACTTGCGCAGGTCGGCCAGCTGGTTGTCGAGGTAGAGGGCGGCGAGCAGTTGCTCCCACACGGGGTAGACCGTATCGTCCAGCTCGAGGGTGGCCCGGTAGGAGGAGGCGGCTTCGGTGAGGCGGCCGGTATGGAAGTAGAGGTCGCCTTCAATGGCGGCGGCCTTGGCCGCATCCGGGTGGACGCGTCGCAGTTCGGCGGTGAGCGCCAGCAAGCGGTCGGCCAGGGCGCGGTCGTTGGTGTTGGCTACCTGCTGGATCAGCGGCAGCAGTTTGCCCACCTTCAGGTCCAGGTCAACGTCGGCCCGCGCCAGCAGGGCCATCAGCTCCCGGTCGTCGCCGCCGCCTCCGTCTGGGGTGGGCGCAGCGTCCTGGAGGGCCAGTTGGGCGCGGACGTCCGCCGGCTCCCGGCGGAGGATTTCTTGGTACACCTCACGGGCTTTTTTGTCCTCCTCCTGGCTGCGGTAGTAGCCGGCCAGCAGGTGGCGGTAGGCCAGTTCTTCCGGGAAGGCTTCCACCAGGGCGATCAATTCCTGCTCGGCGCGCCGGTGGTCGCCGGTGCCCAGGTAGAGGGCGTGTTTGCGACGGGAGAGCTCCGCATTAACGCCGATGCGGTCCTCCAGGTCGTTGTACACCTTCATGGCGCCGCGGATGTCCTGGGCGCGCACCAGGAAGGCGGCCTGTTCGAGGTAGTTCTCGGCCTGGGAGGGTTGCTGGCGGATCAGTTCGGCGTAGAGCTCGGCCCCGTCGCGGTAGCGGCCGGCCGCCTGGTAGAGGTCGGCGAGGAAGGCCGCGTAGACGTCGTTGGGCCGCAGGGTGTAGGCCCGCCGCAGGGCCTCGATGGCCGGGGTAGTCTGACCGGCGGCGTGCTGCAGGCGGGCGAGTTCGAAGAGGGCGGGGTCGTTGCGGGGGTCTTCCTCCAGCAGGGCCTGGAAGAGATCGATGGCGGCCTCGGTCTTGCCCAGCAGGGCCTCCCGTTTGGCGGCGATGAACTGCTCCTCGAGCTTCACCTCCTTTTCGGTCATCTCCGACTGGGCGGGGAGGGTGGCCAGGGCCAGCAGCAGGGGAAGCAGGAACAGGGTACGCATGGGACGGTAGTAGATAGGCTCGCTACTTACTAACGTTTCAAGCGGGCAAGTAGTGCTGGCAGCCGGAGCAACCCGCTCCCCGACGGCCGGGCGGCCGCCGGGGAGTGCTTGCCGGTTTACTCGACCACGGTGATCTTCATCGTATTCAACCGGCCACGCCCTTCCAGGGGCATGCTGGCGGTGTTGACGATGTGGTCGCCGCTCTGGACGTGGTTGTTTTCCTTCAGGATCTCGACGATGTCCTCCATGGTCTGGTCGGTGCTGGTGAACCCGTCGTAGTGGTAGCAGCGCACGCCCCAGCAGAGGTTAAGGGTAGCCAGCATCTGGGGGATGTCGCTGAAGATATAGATCTTGGCGTGGGGCCGGAAGCTCGACAGCTTGAAGGCCGTGTAGCCCGAGCGGGTCAGGCCGGTGATGGCGCGGGCGCCAACGTTCTGGGCGGCCCAGGTGGCGGCGGAGCTGACGACGTCGCTGACGAAGGTGCCGCTGCGGGCGTTCGACTTCGGGCGGCGCATGCCGATCTCGTAGATCTTCTCGGCTTCCTCGATGATGCTGTTCATCCACTTCACCACCAGGGCGGGGTGGCGGCCTACACTGGTCTCACCGCTCAGCATGACGGCGTCGGTACCGTCGAGTACGGCGTTGGCCACGTCGGTCACCTCGGCGCGGGTGGGGCCGGGGTTGGTGATCATGGAGTCCATCATCTGGGTAGCGACGATCACCGGGCGGGCGCGCTGGATGCACTTGCGGATCACCTCTTTCTGGATGATGGGCAGCTGCTCCATAGGCATCTCGATGCCGAGGTCGCCACGGGCTACCATGATGGCGTTGGAGTGCTTGATGATCTTGTCGATGTTCTCGATGGCCTCGGGCTTCTCGATCTTGGCGATGATCTTGGCCGGGTGCTGGGCGCGGTCGATGTGGGCGCGCAGTTCCTTGCAGTCCGAGTGGTGGCGCACGAAGCTGAGCGCGATCCAGTTCACCGGCAGGGTGAGGATGTACTGCAGGTCCTCGAAGTCCTTTTCGGTGATGCTCGGCAGGCTGATCTTGGTGTTGGGCAGGTTCACGCCCTTGTTGGACTTCAGCTTGCCGGGGTAGAGGGCCTTCAGCTTGACGGTGTCGATGCCGTTGGTGTCGGTGACCTCGAAGACGAGGGTACCGTCGTCGACCAGTACGCGTTCGCCGACGCGGACGTCTTGGGCGAACTGGGGGTAGCTCATGTACACCCGCTCGGCGTTGCCGACGCACTCCTCGTTGACGAAGGTGACGATCTGTCCGGCTTCGAGATCGAGACCGTCGCCCTCCATGAGTCCGACGCGGAGCTTGGGCCCCTGCAGGTCGGCCAGGATGCTGACGTGGGTCTTCATTTCCTCGTTGAGCTGCACGATGAGGTCAACCACTTTCTTGTGATCCTCGTGGGTACCGTGGCTGAAGTTCAGACGGAAGACGTCGACCCCGGCTTCGATAAGGCCCTTCAGGCCTTCGTAGGTGTTACAGGCCGGGCCTACGGTAGCTACGATCTTGGTATTCTGGTGGTCGGTCATAAGAGGTGTAGCTTGAATTTATAGGATAGTGTAGAAAATACAATAATACGCGAAGGTAAAGGAATTACACAGCTTCACGAAGTTAAGGATGGTCCGGGGGACTTACCTAAAGCGTCGGATCAGGGCAGGAGTTCGACTTTCAGGCTGCGGCCGGCGTGGCTGCGCAACAGGGTATCGTAGAGGAGGGTCATGGCACCCGCGTCCGCGCCCCGGGCGCTTTCGGCCCGGAAAAGGGGGAACACGCGGCCGTGGCTGTAGGCGTTGAAGGAGACGGCCAGCAGTTCGCCGTCGCGGGTCTGGACGCCGGTAGCGTTGCCCCAGCTGCGGTGCAGGATCTGGTACATGATGCGCTGCATGGCGTGGAATTTCCACTCGTTCTCCCCGCCGGAACCGTGGACGCTGAGCCAGAATTCGGCGAAGGCTTCGGGCTTCAGTACGGGCACGGGCAGCAGGTCGGCCGCCTCGGCCCGCGCCATGCGGTCGTAGTAGCCGGGGGGGAAGGCATCGGTGATCTCCTCGTAGGACTGGTTCAGGAACAGGGCCTCACCCCGGGCGGCGGTAACGGTGAAGCGGCCACTGTGACCGGGCACGGAGGCGGGCTCGACGGTGAGGTTGCCGCCGCGGTAGCTTTCGGGGATGGCGTCCCAGAAGGCCTGGATGCGTTTCGGGCTCAGGGGCTTGACGCTGTAGACGGCCAGGTCGGGCACCAGGGTGGGCTGGGTCAGGTAGGTGCGCCCCAGCCAGTTGCGGCGCTTGGGCAGCGGCATGGCCGAGACGTAATTGTCGCCCTCCACCAGCAGGTCCCACTCCTTGGCCGTGGCGTTGAGGTACCAGTCGTAGCCGTACAGGCTTCCGTTGGTGGCGTAGTGTACGCAGCTGTTGTAGAGCTGCTTGTCGATTTCTTCCTGGGGGATGAAGCGGATGTCCATACCCGTGGAAACCGGGTTGGACCAAAAAAGGTCACTTCAGTTCGGCCAGTTTCGCCGCGGTGCTGGCCGAGTCGGGATTTTTCTTCAGGGCCAGTTCGAAGTACTTGCGGGCGTAGTAGTCGTTCCCCACCTTGCTGTAGGCGTCGGCCAGGCTGTCGTAGGTATTGAAGGAGTCGGGATAATTCTGGACGTTGAGGTCAAAGACGAAGATGGCTTCTTCTTCCAAACCGGATTCGAGCAGGTCGTAGCCCAGGGCATTCATCTGGAATTCCCGGAAGACGTATTCCTGGGGGTTATTCCGCTGAAGTCCCTTGTACCAGTCCTGGGCCGCTTCCACTCCTTCCTCGGTCAGGATTTTCTTCAGTCGCTCGTGGCCGTAGTTGGCCGGTGGGCCTACTGCCAGCAGGTTGATCTTGAGGATGAGGGGCTGTCCCTGGTTGGCCATGCGTTCGCGGAAGCTCTGGGCCTCTACCGGCACGGTGACTTGTACGCTGCCACCGGCGCCCACCATCATCACGGCAGTGTTCCAGCGGGTATTGGAGGGGTCGCTGCCCACGATGTCCTGCCAGTTTTCGCCCAGGCTGGCCGTTTCGAAGAGAGTTTCCCCGCGGGCGTTCATCACCTTGCCCGACCAGGTCACTTCCTGTCCGCGCATGGGCTTGGGGCCGCTGCCTTCCTGGATCACCTGGAAGCTGATCGACTCGGTGGCCGGCGGGGTGGTTTCCCGTAGCAGCTCCCACACTTCCATGCGGGTGCGCTCCCGCAGCCCATTTAGATGCTCCATTTGCGCGCCCATATCGAGGTCGGGGTGGGTGGCGGCGGCCACTGCATCCCAGGATTCCTGGTAGGTCTGTACCTGGTCCCAGTCTGCGTAAGCGTCCACGGTAGCGAAATTGGCCCCGAAGTCGGTCCCGATGGGAATTACCCGCTCGAACACCGACCAGTTTTCCATTGCGCGGCGGCGGACGTGCTGAGCCATGATGGGCTTGAAAACCTCGTTCTCCATCCTGACGTACTCGGCTTCCTTGCCCGGGGGCACCAGCATATAGTTGACCGAAAGCAGGGGAGCGCTGGGCTCGCCCCGGGTGGTGGAGGCGGGGAAGAGGGCACCGGCGATGGCGTAGGTGATCTCGCTGTGGACTTCGGATACCTCGGCGATGCGCTCCCAAAACTGTTCCGGGGAGGTGTGGGGGAAAGTGAGCTCCACGATGCGGTTCTGCCCGGCGGTGGAGAGGTTGAGTTCCGCCAGCTTGTCGTAGACGTCCACCGAAATGTAGTCGAATCCAGCCTGACCGGCGGTGGGCGATTTCAGGCGGTAGAAGCCGTGCCAGAGCTGGGAACCCTCATTCACCCGCGTCTGGAAATAGGGCAGCATGAGGGTGTTTTCCACCTGCATGAGGTTGCCGTCGGTGTCGCTCAGCTTGGTGACGTGATAATAGATGCGGCCGGAGGAGTCGTCCGACTGGGCGGGGAGGGAGCCTACCCCCAAACAGAGGGCCAGGGCAAGGAGGATAATGCGTTGCATGTCAGCGTGTCGTTACTTGGAGGGACGGCGGGGGTAGCACCATCCATAATGCCCTATAAGATAGGGGTTTTTGCCGTTGTAACACACATATAGTCCGTCACCATATCACCACCTTACGTGGTGGCTACAGGGCCTGGTACACCCGGCGGACGAGCTCGCCGATCTGGTCGGGTTCGAGCCAGCGCGTCACGATCACCAGATCGCGCTCCTCGTCCACGACGATGAAGTTGCCCCCGAAGCCGGCGGCGTAGTAGACGTGGTCGGGTACCCCTTCCCAGCGGCGGTCGCCGGCGTTGAGCCACCACATGTAGCCGTAGCTGGCGTTGGGCGGGGCGGGGGTGCGGATCTGGTCGATCCAGCGCTCGGAGATAAGCTGCTGGTCGTTCCAGCGGCCGCGGCGGGCGAAGAGCAGTCCCAGGCGCGCGTGATCAACGGTGCTGATGAAGAGTCCGCCGCCGTGGTGGCCACCGCCGCTGACCGACTGCATGCGCAGTCCGTCCAGGTCCACCCAGCTGTCGTCGTAGCCGTGCCACCGCCAGGTGGTGCTGGCTCCAATGGGGTCCATTATGCGCTCCTTGAGGACCCGCGGCAGGGGCTGACGCCAGACCTGCAGCAGGGAGTATGCCAGCACGTTTACCCTTACGTCGTTGTACTTGTAGTGGGTACCGGGGGCGTGCAGTTCGCGGTTCTTCCAGTCGTCGTAGCTGCCGGCGGGATCGGGGCGGTCGGTCCAGTCTTCCAGTCCGAACAGGGTCCCCGACCAGTCGGAGGTCTGCTGCAGCAGGTGCTCCCAGGTGATGCCGCCGTTGTGGTCGCCGTGGAAGGTGCCGTCCCAGACGTAGCGACTCACGGAGTCGTGGACCGATTCGATCAGCCCGTCGTCGAGCGCCAGTCCGGCGGTGGTCGACAGATAGCTTTTGGTCACGCTGAAGGTCATGTCCACCCGCTCGGTATCGCCCCAGCTGGCCACCACGTAGCCGTCCTTGATGATCATGCCGGCCGGCCCCCCGCGCTCCTTGGTGGGCCCCCTGAGGGTGTGGCCGGGCTCGCGGCGGAAGCCCTCCAGGATGGCCAGGCGCAGGTCGCGGGCGCCGCTGTATTCGTGGTCGAGGGCGAATTGTACGGCAGAGTCGAGGGTGGGTGCCTCCCGTTCGGCCCACTCGGTGGGGGTGGGGTAGTATTCGGTGGTCGCGGGTGTCGGGGCCTGCGACCAACCGGTATGGCCGAGGAAAAGCAGGATAGCTAGGAGGAATGGCTTCATGGGGGGAAGATAGGTCGAGTCTTTTGGGGATGCTATGACCGCGAAGCCCATTCCTCGGGGTCCCCTCGGAATTGACTTCGCTAGTGGGGGGCGTCCCTTTCAGGGCCGCTGGGGGTTCACGCGCTATGACCGCAAAGCCCATTCCTCGGGGTCCCCGAGGGCTTGACTTCGCTAGAGGGGAGCGTCCCTTTCAGGGCTGCTGGGGGGTCACGCGCTATGACCGCGAAGCCCATTCCTCGGGGTCCCCTCGGAATTGACTTCGCTAGTGGGGGGCGCCCCTTTCAGGGCCGCTGGCGTCGTGGGAGAGAACCGCACGCTTCTTCCAGCTCGATTTATACAATCACAGTGAGCGTCTGGATCGCGCCTGGAGTCGCTCTGCCCGTAGGCTAGCGGGTTGAGGGATTTCCAGCCCATTCATATAATGAGGGGGAAAGGGTAAATTTTGGCAAAATCGGTTCCGTCCGTGGTATTGGGGAGTTGACGGATTTCCAGTCCTAGTGAGGGGACGTACGTGGGATATCGAATCTCGCCGGAAACGGCATCCCCAAGATTTATAAAATTGATGCAATTACGCGATGCAGACTTATTGTTCGCCGGGGAAAATTAAATTAATATCTATTGTATGGGTTACATGTGGTTTGTAGTGTTATAGATAGATAAACGGAATTTGTTTCGGCATGATTCCTGGATTGCCATTGTTTAGTTGGTTTCATTTTATTCAGGTCAGCCTTCAGTTTTATCGCGCTATGTAAGTCAGGGCCCTTATACATACCTCGCCATTTCTCTTCATTGGCAATGATTGATTTCCGGTGATTCGACCGGAACAGGTATTTCACTGGATAGCATCAGTTGATTAACCCACCCAACTTTTAACACACACACATGCAGGCTCGGATCCCTCGCCTGGAGCGGAGGGCCGTGCCCGCTATTTTCTCACCCTTAATTCTTGTTATGCTATGGAAAATGTAAACTATTCCTCGCCTTGTTCCGAGAGGGGAACACTGAAACGAAGGTTCTCTGGACCGGCTCGATCGAGTACAGCTTGGGGCATTCTTTTCGTCCTATTGTTCACCACTTCCTTACTGGAAGCTTCCCACTTTAGGTACGGCTCCATCAGTTGGCGGCATGTGAGCGGGACTACTGTAGAGTTCAAAATTCAGCAGGCGTGGAGGATGAGTGCCTTTTTTGGCAGTACGCCGGCTGTTGGAACACAGACATCCGGCTACGTCGATCGCATCGTCTTTGGTGACGGCCAATCGGAGTCTTTTAAGTTGGAGGTAACATCTGTGGATCCCGCAGAGGATTGGTTTTTTGGAGAGACTACAATCACCCATACCTACCCAAGTAACCAGGATTATACTGCTTACTTCAGCAGTTGCTGCCGCATTGGAGGGATAGCGAACGCAAGTGGGAACTGGCTCATACAAAGTTTGGTCACCTTATCGGCGGGTAAACTGGGGAACAATTCGCCGGTGGTGGCAGTACCACCCATTGTCAATGTTCCCCAGGGAAGTTCGGCTACTTTCAATTTGCCTTCCGCCGATCCGGACGGGGATTCCCGCCGATTCCGTTTGCCACAGTCGGGTGAGTATACCGGAGTCAACCTTTCCGGCTTTTCCATCACCCCGAGTGGGGCGGTTACCGCTAATTTGGGCAATCAATCGGTCGGAACGCTGTTTGCCATGGTTGCGGTTGTAGAAGACCTTGACCTCTCTGGCAATGTTAAGTCGAAGACGATGGTTGATTTTTTAATCAAGGTTGTTCAGCCCTCAACACCGCCAGCTTTTGATTATTCCGTTACGCCAGTGAACGGCTCCGTGGTCTTTGCCCGGCCTGGAAGCGCCGTGAATTTTGGGGTGCGCGCTACCGATACCGACCCAGGCAGTTCCGTAACCCTTAATGCGGTGGGTGTACCGAGTGGAAGCAGTTTCTCTCCGGGGCTGCCGGTCACGGCCAACCCGGTACAGAGCACTTTTTCCTGGACTCCGACTTTAAGCAATCTAGGTACCAATGTTATCAACTTTACGGCAACTGATAACGTCGGTAACCAAGCCTCTACTTCAGTTTCCATCGTGGTAAGTCAGCGGCCGGTGTTCGATGTCCCGCCCACGCCGGCCACTGCAGTACATCAGGTAGTAGCTCCTGGGCAGACCATATCCTATACCGTTCAGGCGTCGGACGACGATCCTACTGATTTGGTCAGTATCACTGAAGCTAAGGATAAAAACTCCGGAGCCGATTTCAGTACCCGGGGGGCAAGCCTGTCGCCGGCCCTTCCTACTGCCGCGGCCAATCCGATCAGTACCACCTTCAGCTGGACACCTGCGGCCGCGGATTGGGGGCATAATCACGTCATCTTCAAAGCGGAAGACAGTTTTAACGAGGTAGCCACTCACGAAGTGAGCATGCTGGTCAACACCAGTCCCGCGTTTACCAGTGTTCCGGTAACGGTTGCGGAAGCGGAGTCCGTCTACACCTACCTGGTTACGGCCTCGGATCCTGACCTCGCATACGGTGACCAGTTGGCTTTGATAGGGATAAACATTCCGCCCTGGCTTACCCTGGTTGATAACGGGGACGGGACCGCTACCCTCAGCGGTTCGCCCACTCTTGCGGAGATTGGATTTCATTCCGTAGAGATTGAAGTTCAGGATATCAACCATCACCATAACGTCGGTGGAATTCCTTCTCAGGTGTTTCAAATAGAAGTCATCAACCCCTGCAACGTCGGACTCAGCCCCGCCACCGTTACTGACCTTACCTGCCCCGGTTCGGATGATGGAGCAATCGCTATTTCTGCTACCGATGCACGCGGCAATGCCACCTTTACTGCCGTTGGTCCGGTTACCGTCAACAGTACCGATGGAACCTTCACCGGCTTGCCTAGTGGTACTTACGAGGTTACCGTTACCGATGATGGTTCACCCAATTGCACCGCCACTCAATCGAATATCATAGTAGGAATTACTACGTACTCCGCCGATAATGATGGCGATGGATTGGGCGACGTTTGCGACCCCGACGACGACAACGACGGCATTCTGGACGTCAACGACAACTGCGTCCTCGCATCCAACTCCGACCAGGCCGACAACGACGGCGACGGTGAGGGCGACGTCTGTGATCCCGACGACGATAACGACGGCATTCTGGACGTGAACGACAACTGCGTCTTCGCTTCGAATACCGACCAGGCCGACAACGATGGCGACGGTGAGGGCGACGTTTGTGATCCCGATGACGACAACGACGGCGTGCTGGACGTGAACGACAACTGCGTTTTCGCTTCGAACTCCGACCAGGCCGACAACGATGGCGACGGTGAGGGCGACGTTTGTGATCCCGATGACGACAACGACGGCGTGCTGGACGTGAACGACAACTGCGTCTTCGCTTCGAATACCGACCAGGCTGACAACGATGGCGACGGTGAGGGCGACGTTTGTGACCCCGACGACGACAACGACGGCTACGCGGATACCAACGATTGCGCGCCTTTTAACCCGGCCATCAACCCGGGCGCCGAAGAGGTCTGCGACGGAGTCGACAACAACTGTAACCTTGTAGTAGACGAAAGCGACGCTCCTGAGCTGCAATCAATCACCTTACCCCTAGATCCCGTGGCCATCAGCGAAGCGGTGAGTATTTCGGCCAACTTTACGGATGTGGATGACGAGGATGGCCACAGTGCAGATATCGACTGGGGCGACGGTACCGTCTCCACCGGCTTGGTGAACCAAAACACCAACTCCGTTAGTGGAAGCCACCAGTTTTCGGCTGCCGGGGTCTACACCGTTAGCGTTACCGTTACAGATGCTTGTGGAGAGCAGGATGTTCTTGTGAGTGCCACATATGTTGTCATCTACGACCCCAGCGCCGGCTTCGTAACCGGAGGTGGATGGATCTGGTCACCGGCCGGAGCCTACGCAAGTGATGCCTCCCTGGAAGGGAAAGCCAACTTCGGTTTCGTCGCCAAATACAAGAAGGGGCAGTCCGTTCCGGACGGTAATACCACCTTCCACCTGAACGCCGCGGACTTCAAGTTCAAGAGTACCGATTACCAATGGCTGACCATTGCGGGCCCAAATGCCAAGTTCAAGGGCTCCGGGCAGGTCAATGGCGCGGGCGACTACGGTTTCATGCTGACCGGCGTAGACGGAGACGTCAACGGCGGAGGTGGTGAAGACAAGTTCCGAATCAAAATCTGGGACAAGGCCACCAGTCAGGTAGTCTACGACAACCAGATGGGTGCGGATGACACCGGCTACGCTACTACCGTGCTCGGTGGGGGCAGTATCGTCATTCACGCGCAGAAAGGATCCAATAAGTCGATGGGAGCACCAACTCCCCCGCCGCCGGCGGCACCCGTGGACGCTGTTACTAACCTGCAGGACCTCCAAATCTACCCGAACCCGGCCCGTGATGAGGTTAACCTTCGTTTTCAGGCCCTTGATCGGGATGCCCGGGTGACGGTCTTCGACGCAATGGGCCGCAGCGTAGTCAACCAATTGGTCCCCGCCGGTCAGGCCCAGCTTCGGCTGGTGCTTCCCGAAGGGAAGTTCGCCACCGGAGTGTATACCATTCGGCTCGCTACGGGGCAGCAGGGTATTACCCGTCGGTTGCTGATCGAGCGGTAGGGACCGGTAGGTCCTCTTGCCACAATGTCTCAGCCCCAGCCCCGCCCGGATCCTCCGGGCGGGGCTCTTTGTACCCAGGATGGTTGGTTACCTCTCGGCTGGCGGTGGGTCAGGAGCTTTTAGGCCCCGTGAATGGAATCGCTGTGTGATGTTGGAGCGCGCCCGAAACCACTCAACCTAATTCTCCCGCCGGGTCCTGGGCCCTGAGTGCCGAGTCGTTGACTTACTATGGAGGTACGGGGGGATTTACCATTTACAATGTACCATGTACCATGGAGGATTTACGGCTAAGCACCCTACGTTCGCAGGCCGTAGTTCAATCACCACCGAGGCACTGAGGTCCACGGAGAACCCCGTCGTACCTCACAGTAGAACTTCGCACCTGCGTGGTTTCTCCACAGCTGCCGTGGCGGCGGCCAGAAGCGTACGGGAAAAAACCAAACAAACCGGCGTTTTCCACATTCCCCGGCACCCGCGGCCGCGCCCCAACCGCTTTTCCACCACCGGTATGTGGAAAACACCCCATGTTTTCCACAATGTGGATAACGTTATCAACAATGTGGATAACTTCGCATAAAATGATATCTTGCTGAATAACAGTTATTTATGAAAAGTTTTCCACACCTTGTGGAGAAATAGACCCCCGCGGGACCCAACCGGCGCCCTATCTTGGGCTTTATACGAGGGAAAACAACAAATTGCGTTGTCCCCCGCAGGTTCCGACTTGCTGATACCACTTAGACTAGGGCGGCGTCCATCCAATAGGGGAGCCGCCTTAGTACGCTGAAAACCATAACGATACGGTTTGCGCCGCCCTTTTTCCCGTTGCCACGGCCGGGGGGAAACGGTTGACCGCACGCCTTTACCTAACCTTCCGCAGTGCCCGGACAGCCATCCGGGCGGCCTAAAAATAGCTACGTATGAACGCCAAACCCGAGCCCATCCTGGTTGAGAATCCCAACCGCTTCGTGCTGTTCCCGATCCAGCACGACGACATCTGGAAGTACTACAAGGACAACGAGGCCTGCTTCTGGACCGCCGAGGAGATCGACCTGAGTGCCGACCTGAACGACTGGAACAACAAGCTCAACGACAACGAGCGCTACTTCATCAAGCACGTCCTGGCCTTTTTCGCCGCCTCGGACGGCATCGTGAACGAGAACCTGGCCGAGAACTTCGTGGCCGAGGTGCAGTACACGGAAGCCAAGTTCTTCTACGGCTTCCAGATCATGATGGAGAACATCCACAGCGAAACCTACAGTCTGCTGATCGACACCTACATCAGCGACCCGGCCGAGAAGGACCACCTCTTCAACGCCATTGAGACCATGCCCTGCGTGCAGAAGAAGGCCGAGTGGGCCCTGCGCTGGATCGACAACGGCAGCTTCGCCGAGCGCATCATCGCCTTCGCCGCCGTGGAAGGCATCTTCTTCTCCGGCTCCTTCTGCTCCATCTTCTGGCTCAAGAAGCGCGGCCTGATGCCCGGACTGACCTTCTCCAACGAGCTGATCAGCCGCGACGAAGGCATGCACTGCGACTTCGCCTGTCTGCTCTACAACGACCACATCGTCAACAAGCTGGAAGACGGCATGGTGACCAAGATCATCAAGGACGCCGTGGAGATCGAAAAGGAGTTCGTCAGCGACAGCCTGCCCGTGAACCTCATCGGCATGAACGCCGACATGATGTGCCAGTACATCGAGTTCGTCGCCGACCGCCTGCTGGTCGAACTCGGCGAAGCCAAGGTATGGAACGTGGAAAATCCTTTCCCCTGGATGGACATGATCAACCTGCAGGGCAAGACCAACTTCTTCGAAAAGCGCGTCGGTGAATACCAGAAAGCTGGTGTGACCTCCGACCGCGACAAGCAGGTGTTTACGCTGGATGAAGACTTTTAGGGATATGCGATTCTCGATTCTCGATATGCGATTTTTGATTTAGCTGCCGCGCGTCCATGCCCGCTTCACCCAATACCCGCTCAGCCCAACTCGAAGACCGGCTTGTTGCATTTGCCGTTCGGATCGTCCGACTTGCGAACGCCCTGCCGAAAAACTTCTCCGGGCAGCACTTCGGCAAACAAATCCTGCGGTCGGGCAGTGCACCGGCATTGCATTACGGGGAAGCCAGGGGAGCGGAATCGGACAAGGACTTCCGGCATAAATGCAGCATCGCCCTCAAGGAATTACGTGAAACCTATATCAACTTGAAAATAATTGATCAGTCATGCTTATTGGAGACCCTGCGTCTCGACGAGCTCCTCGACGAAACCAATCAACTCATCAGCATTTTCGTCCGGACGGTTCGCACCCTGGATGATCGCATCAACCAAACCAACAATTGATACGCATACGAGTATTCTTTTCCGTCTCAGCAAGTTCGATCGTAGTGACGAACGAAGGGAGCGGAGACGTGCGGTAGCCAAATCGCATATCAAGAATCGCATATCCTAAACCATCACCAGCCATGCCAGGCTAACCAATAAATCACCCGGGTTCCGATTCCTCGACGTAGTCGAGATTGCCGCCTGCCCCGTGCGGTAGCAAATCAAGAATCGAGTCTCAAGAATCGAGAATCAAGAATCATAATGCCATGCAAGTAGTAAAAAGATCCGGACGTCGCGAAGACGTCTCCTTCGACAAGATCACCGCCCGCATCAAGAAGCTGTGTTACGGGCTGGACGAGAACTTCGTCGACCACATCACCGTCTCCAAGAAGGTGATCCAGGGCCTGTACGACGGCGTCACCACCGTGGAGCTGGACAACCTGGCCGCGGAGACCGCCGCCTCGATGTCGACCGTCCATCCGGACTACGCCCAGCTGGCGGCCCGCATTGCCATCAGCAACCTCCACAAGGAGACCGACAAGTCGTTCAGCGCCACCATGGAGGGGCTCTACAACTACGTGGACCCCAAGACCGGCGACCCGGCCGGCCTCATCGGCGACGATACCATGCAGGTGATCCGCGACAACGCAACCACCCTGGACGCGGCCATCATCTACGACCGCGACTTCGAGTTCGACTACTTCGGCTACAAGACCCTGGAGCGCAGCTACCTGATGCGCCGCGACGGAGCCGTGGTGGAACGGCCCCAGCACATGCTCATGCGCGTGGCCGTCGGCATCCACCTGGACGACATCGAAAGCGCCATCCAGACCTACCAGCTGATGAGCGAGAAGTGGTTCATCCACGCCACGCCCACCCTGTTCAACTCGGGTACCCCCAAGCCGCAGATGAGCTCCTGCTTCCTGCTGAGCATGACCGACGACAGCATCGAGGGCATCTTCGAAACCCTGCGCCGCTGCGCCCGCATCAGCCAGAGCGCCGGCGGCATCGGCCTGAGCATCCACAACATCCGCGCAACGGGCAGCTACATCAAGGGCACCGGCGGCACCTCGAACGGCATCGTACCGATGCTGAAGGTGTTCAACGATACGGCCCGCTACGTGGATCAGGGGGGCGGCAAGCGCAAGGGAGCCTTTGCCGTTTACCTGGAGCCGTGGCACGCCGACATCTTCGAATTCCTGGAACTCAAGAAGAACCACGGCAAGGAGGAGATGCGCGCCCGCGACCTCTTCTACGCCCTGTGGGTGAACGACCTGTTCATGCAGCGGGTGAAGGAAGACGGGCAGTGGAGCCTCTTCGACCCCAACGAGGCCCCGGGGCTCTTCGACGCCCACAGCGGAGAGTTCGAAGCCCTCTACCACCAGTACGAGCAGGAAGGACGCGCCCGCAAGGTCGTCAAGGCCCAGGAACTGTGGTTCGCCGTCCTCGACAGCCAGATCGAAACCGGCACCCCCTATATCCTCTACAAGGACGCGGCCAACCGGAAGTCGAACCAGCAGAACCTCGGCACCATCCGCAGCTCCAACCTCTGTACCGAGATCATGGAGTACACCAGCCCGGACGAGGTGGCCGTCTGCAACCTCGCCAGCCTGGCCCTGCCCAAGTACGTCAACGAGGAATCCAAGCAGTACGACCTGGACAAGCTCGTGGAAGTGACCCGGGTGGTCACCCGCAACCTGAACAAGGTCATCGACCGGAACTACTATCCCATCGAGGAGGCCCGCAACTCCAACATGCGCCACCGGCCCATCGGTCTGGGCGTACAGGGACTGGCCGACGCCTTCATCATGCTGCGTATGCCCTTCGACAGTGAAGAGGCGCGGCAGTTGAACAAGGACATCTTCGAGGCCATCTACTTCGCCGCCTGTACCGAGTCGATCGAGCTGGCCAAGCGCGACGGCCACTACGAAAGCTACCCCGGCAGCCCCGCCAGCAAGGGCGAGCTGCAGTTCGACCTCTGGGGCGTCACCCCGAGCGACCGCTGGGACTGGGCCGGCCTGAAGGAAGACCTCGCCAAGTACGGCATGCGCAACAGCCTGCTGGTGGCCCCCATGCCTACGGCCAGCACCAGCCAGATCCTCGGCAACAACGAGTGCTTCGAGCCCTACAGCTCGAATATGTACACCCGCCGCACCCTCTCCGGAGAGTTCGTGGTGGTGAATAAGCACCTGCTGCACGACCTGATCGGCCTCGGACTGTGGAACAACGGCATGCGGAACCGCCTGATGCAGAGCAACGGCTCCATCCAGGACTTCGAGGACATTCCCCAGTACCTCCGCGACCTCTACAAGACGGTGTGGGAGATCAGCCAGAAGGTCGTGATCGACATGGCCGCCGACCGCGGCGCCTTCGTCTGCCAGAGCCAGTCGATGAACCTCTTCGTCGAGAACGTCAACTTCGGCAAGCTCTCCAGCATGCACTTCTACGCCTGGCAGAAGGGCCTGAAGACCGGTATGTACTACCTGCGCACCAAGGCCGCCCGCGACGCCATCAAGTTCACCGTCGACAAGGACCAGCTGGTCAAGCAAAGCGACGACGGCGACGGACAGGTGAAACAGGGCAACCGCAACGAATCCGCCAAAATGATTGGCGGCGTACCCCAGCCCAAGCAGGATAGTGGCCCGGCCACTGCCGTTGCCGCTAACGGATTCGAGGAACTCAGCGCCGAACAGACCGCCCAGGTAGGCCAGGCCTGCAGCCTCGATGACCCGGACTGCGTGGCTTGCTCCGCCTAAGGATAAATTGTTTACCCGCATTCACGGCCCGCGACGATTATTCGTCGCGGGCTTTTTTGTGTCCGGCCTGGTGCCGACGGCCCTCGCAGTGCCAATCAAGCGATCGTTACAGGATCTCGCGGTGTCGACGATAGTCGTCCAGCGAGTGTCCGGACATCAAAGAAAAGGTCAGCAGCGCAGAGCATTACGGGCTGGTCCTGAATCATGCGCCAGGGACGGAGCCTCACGATATCTAGGGGTGCGCCCCATTAGGGGCCACCCGCAAAAGAAAAGGCCCGCGATGCTTGCATCGCGGGCCTTCCCAATTCAAACGGTAGGTTCGTCAAGACTAGTAATTCGGGTCCTGGGTAATGGTCGGCTCACCGTTGAGGATCGAGCGGTCGATAGCCTCGGTGGGGATGGGGAAGTACTGGTTCTTGGGAGCGTCGAAGGTAACGCCACGGAGGTATACGCGGTGCTCTTCTTCGCTGTCCAGGTAGGCGTTGAGTACTTCCGACTGAACGCCCCAGCGCTGCAGGTCGAAGAAGCGGTGGCCTTCCATGGCAAACTCCAGGCGGGTTTCGTAGCGGACGGCCTGGCGGGCCATGTCCTTGTCGGTCCAGGGGTCGTCGTAGGTTGCTACCTTGTAGTTGGCGGCTACCTCACCGTCGACGAAGGAGTACTCCTGGCGGCTGTTCTGTCCCTGGACAACCTTGGGCACGAAATCTTCTTCGTTGCCGGCGCGTTCCCGGATCATGTTGACCAGTTCGCGGGCGCGCTCCAGGTTGCCGAGTTCCACTTCCACCTCAGCGAGCCACAGCAGGATCATGCCGTAGCGCATAATGCGGTAGTTGTTAGCCGAGAGGTTACCCCAGCCGGTTACTCCGAATCCTTCGGGCTCGGCCACGTGCTTCATGGAAGAGAAGGGGCCGGCGTAGGAGAGGTCGCGGATGAAGTCGGTCTGGTGGATCTGGAAGGTCTTGAACAGGATACCGGGGCGGCCAACCGTGTGGTCCAGGCGGGGGTCCAGCGGCTTGGTGTACTCGGTCTCGTAGGTTACGTCCTCAGAGTCGAAGGAGTTCAGGTAGGGCAGGCCCTCTTCATTGGTGCGGTAGGCGTTGACGAGGTTCTGGGAGGCCTGGTAGAACCCGCAGCATCCCCAGGGGGCGATGTAGGGGTGGGCCAGACCGACGCCCTGGGTGGCGGCGTCACCGGTAGCGCTGCTCACGGCGTACTGTACTTCCCAGATGGACTCCTCGTTGTTCCGGGTTTCCACCAGGAAGTTGTGGGAGAACTGGGGGGTGAGGCGGTAGCGGCCGCTGTTGATGATCTCTTCGAGCAGGGGCTTGGCTTCCTGCAGCTTGGATACCACGGCGTTGCCGCTGTCGTCCCAACCCTGGTACATCTTGGCCTTGGCCAGGAACGCCTTGGCGGCGTAGCTGGTGGGGCGACCTACCTGGGCCTGGTTGTCGGGCAGTACCGAAGCGGCGGCCTGGAAGTCGGCTTCGATCTTGTCCCAGATCTTGCCGCCGTTGGGGACCTTGGTGGATTCCACGTCGTTGATGTCGTAGACATCGTCACCTACGTAGATGGGGAAGCGCCACATCTTCTGGGCCTCGAAGTGGAAGATGCCCCGCAGGAAGCGTGCCTCGGCGATGATCTGCTCGCGGCGCTCTTCGGTGAGCCCTTCTACGTTGCGGGCGGTGGTGATCACGTCGTTGGTACGTGCCACGCCCTTGTACACGCCACGCCACTTGTTGCGGATGTGCCCGTTGAAGGAGTTGAACTCGTAGCGCTCAAGGAAGGACTGCTCCGGCTGGTCGCCGGCGTCGGTGCCCTTGAGCCCGTCGTCGGAGGTAATGCCACCGAAAACCCAGTTGCTGATCTCGTTGTTCCAGGGCGCCTGGCCGTCGAGTCCGGTACCGTCTACCATGGCGTAGGCGCCAATGAGCAGACTTTCAACCCCCTCGGGGGTTTGGGTGGAAGCGGTACTGATTTGCCCCTGGGGCGTTCTTTCAAGAAACTCTTCGCTGCAGCTCCATAGAACTGTGGCCATCGCCAGTAGCGGAATTATTACGCGGAAGCTATTCATTATTGTTGCGTTTATATCGTGGGATAGTTGGTCCGGGCACTGTGGTTGAGGCCCGGACGAAGGGGGGTGGACTTATTGGAAACTGACGTTAAGTCCAAGGATCAGGCTTCTTGCCGCGGGCATGTAGCCACCGTCAAAGCCGAGCGTCGTGTCGGTGTTGGACTGAATTTCCGGGTTGAGGCCGTTGTAGTTGGTGATCGTGACCATGTTCTGCCCCTGGAGGTATACCTGGGCGTTCGACAGTCCGAGACGGCTGCCCATATCGGTCGGCAGGCTGTAGGTCAGCTGGATGTTCCGGATGCGGAAGAAGCTGCCGTCCTCGATGAGGTAGTCCGAAACCTGGCTGCTGATCTGGTCGTTGGCGTCCATGATCGGCGAGGTGGCGCCGGGGTTGGCGGCTACCCACTGCTCGCGGGGGGCGGTGGGGTTGGTGGGCTGCCAGGCGTCGTACAGTGCCCGCCGGGAGCGGTTGCCCTGGAAGGTGTTGAAGTCGGCGAAGAAGCGGGTGTAGTTGAAGATGTCGTTACCCTGGGAACCGTTGCCGAAAACGTTCAGCTCGAAGTTGCCGTAGCCCAGCGTCAGGTTCAGGCCGTAGGTGAAGTCGGGGTGGGGGTTGCCGATGATGGTACGGTCGGCGTCGGAGATGATGCCGTCCTCGTTGACGTCCACGAAGCGGAACTTGCCGGGAGCGTTGTAGCTGCCGTAGGCGGGGTGGGCGTCGGCCTCAGCCTGGCTCTGGAAGATGCCGTCAGTCTGGAAGCCGAAGAAGGAGGAGATCGGGAATCCGGCCTGGGTGACCGTCATGGACGGTACGCGGGAGCCGTAGCCGAAGATGCGGGCGTCGGGGTCGTTCAGGGCCACTACCTCGTTGCGGTAGGTAGAGAAGTTACCGCCGATGCTGTAGTAGAAATCGCCCTTGCCGCCGGACCAGTTCAGGCCCAGGTCAACGCCTCGGTTCGATACCTCACCTACGTTGAAGGCGGGGGGGGAAGCGTCGCCCGCGCTGAAGGTGATGGGCACCTGCAGGAGTACATCGGTGGTGTTGCGGGTCCACAGGTCAAGCTCGACGTCGAGGCGGCTGTTGAACATGCTGGCGTCGAAGCCCAGGTTGTTGGAGGTGGTCGTTTCCCACTGCGCCAGGGGGTTGCCGAAACTGGCCGCGTCGAATCCGATCACGGGGGAGCTGGGGTTGCCGTCGATGGGGTAGCCGGCGTTGTAGATGTTGGAGCGGTAGGTCGTGAAACCGTTGTAGTCACCAATTTCCTGGTTACCGGTCTGTCCCCAGCCGTAGCGCAGTTTCAGGTCGCTGAATACGCTGTTGAGGCCCGAGAAGAAGGGCTCGTCGGAGACGCGCCAGCCGAGGCTGACGGAGGGGAAGAAGGCCGCGTTGTCGGCGGTGAGGAAGCGCGAAGACTGGTCGTAACGGCCGATGACCTGCACGAGGTAGCGGTCGCGGAAGGAGTAGTTGGCCTGGGCGAACATGCCGAAGAGGGAGAAGTCCTTGAAGGTTCCGCCACTGTTGCTGGCCGTGGTGAGGTCACCAAGGTTCAGGTAGGAAATGATGGCGATGTCCTCCGAGGGGAAGCGCTGGCGGCTGGCGTTGGAGAACTCTCCGAAGCCGCTGATGGCTTCTACACCGGCCAGACCGGAAACCTGGTGGTCGGCCGAAAGCTCCTTGCTGTAGCTGACGGTGTTGGTCCACACCCACTCGTACTCGTAGGAGTCACCGATGCTCAGGCTGTTGATGAAGTTACCCTCGACGTACTCGGGCTGAGGGCGGCCGATGTTGCGGCTGCGGCTGGTGTTGGCGTCCAGACCAAAGCTTGATTTGAAGGTCAGGTCGTCGATGATGTCGAACTCGGCGTAGACGTTACCGAAGGCCCGCAGGTTGTAGTTGCGGTCGTCCTGGTCGCGCGCCAGTACGGCATAGGGGTTGAAGTTGTTGCCCAGGTTGGCGCCCCGGCTACCGGCGAAGTTGCCAGCGATGTCGTAGACGGGCAGCAGGGGGTGGTGCTTGTAGGAGCCGGATACTGCGTTCTGCTCGCTGTTGTTGCTGTAGCCTCCCTTGCGGTTGCCGAAGGAAACGGTGAAGTTCTCCCCGATCCGCAGGCGGTCACTGATGGCCGAGAACTGGGTGTTGGCCCGCAGCGACATCCGCTCGTAGGAAACGAAGCGGGTGATGGCCTCCTGGTCGAAGTAGTTCATGCTGAAGGCGTAGCGCGCAAATTCAGTCGCTCCGGTGGCGGCGATCTGGTGGTTCTGGATGGGGGCGTTCGAGCGGGTCACCTCGTCCCACCAGTAGGTGTCGGCGGAGCGGGTGATGGCGTTGATGTTGCTGGGGGTCAGGGAGTACTCGTCCTCGTTGGCGGTTTCGGCGCCGCTGGGGAAGACGTACTTCGGAATGCTCACCTCACCGTTCGGGCCGAAATCGTACTGTCCGTGGGAGGGGTCCTTACCAGCGTAAAGGTCGGCCAGGTAGAGGTAGCGGCCCAGTTCCTCGGCGTTGAGGACGTCCACTTCCTGGGCGGCGTTCTGCAGGCCGTAGTAGCTGGTGTAGGAGATGGTGGGCTTGCCCAGCTTGCCCTTCTTGGTGGTGATGATCACTACCCCGTTGGCGGCCCGGGATCCGTAGATCGAGGCGGCCGAAGCGTCCTTGAGTACCTGCAGCGACTCGATGTCGTTGGGGTTCAGGTTGTTCTGGTTCCGGGTAGGCACCCCGTCGATTACGTAAAGGGGGCTGTTGTTGCCCACCGTGCCGTAGCCGCGGATGCGGATGGTAGCCTCACCACCCGGAGTGGCGTCGTTCACTACCGTGATGCCTGAGGCGCGGCCCTGCAGCTGCTGGGCAAAGGTGGTGGCCGGGACGGCCAGCAGCTCCTCGGAATCTACCGTGGCCACGGCCCCGGTGATGTCGCGCTTGCTTTGGGCGGTATAGCCGGTGACCACTACCTGCTCAAGCAATTCACCCGAGGTCATGGTAACGTCAATCACCGATTCGTCGCCGACCAGGACTTCCTGGGGCTGGTAACCGGTGTAGCTGAAGGCCAAAATGTCGGAAGGCTCCGCGGCGATGGTGTATTTACCATCCAGGTCGGTAACCGTTCCGGAGGTGGTGCCCTTGATCAATACAGATGCTCCAATCAGTGGGTCACCCGTATCGGCGTCGATCACCGTACCGGTAATCTGGGCATGGAGAAGGTTGGCGCAAAGGAAGGACGCTACCAATAACAGGTAGGCACCCGCCCCGCGGGGAAGTAGAATTCGCATGATTGCTTT
The DNA here is from genome assembly GCF_002631205.1 of Neolewinella marina. Lineage (GTDB taxonomy): Bacteria > Bacteroidota > Bacteroidia > Chitinophagales > Saprospiraceae > Neolewinella > Neolewinella marina. Next base: position 1,195,946 of record NZ_PDLO01000001.1, on the reverse strand, counting down.
GACTTAAGTTGTGCTTTTCAAGAAGCTAATGAGTGTGGACCAACGAAAGTAAGGGATACTGACTAAAGAAAAAATTTAATTGGATTTGCCAGAGGGTAGATAAAATAATGTAGCTACATCTATAAAGGGTGGTTCTTGGAGACTGCCCCAGCGGTAGAGCGTGTGTGAATTGTTGGGGGTCAGCACATTGCAGATGGTTGGGGCTGGATACGGTTCCGTAATGGCGGGAAGTAGATCGAAGTGCTCACATGAATCAGCAAACTGCCTCAGCCGGGTAGTCGGGCCTGTGGCCCGGCGTCAGGAAATCGGGACGCTCGGGTGTCGGCTTCGTCCGACAACCCGAGGTCCTGCCGGTAGTCGGGCCTGTGGTCCGGCGTTGGGAAACCGGGACGCTCGGGTGGCGGCTTCGTCCGACAACCCGAGGACCTGCCGGGTAGTCGGGCCTGTGGTCCGGCCTGAAATACCGCACTGGAGCGGGACGGGTCATTACGGACCTTGCAGCGTGCCCGCCCTCCAGGACAAAGCGCCTGAAAGTGTCCGGTATTTCCAGCAGCATGACGGCTGAAGCCGTCGCTACTCAGCCCGCCGCAGCGCCCGCCACCGCTGCCGCAATTCCCGCAGCTCGTCCAGCCGGCCCCGGTTCTTGTAGTAGCGGCGGCGGCCGAGGCGGAACTTGGTCTTCACCTCCCCGTCGCGGCCGGTGGTGTAGACCAGGAAGACCTTCCAGCCCGCGAAGGCGTAGCCGGTGGTATCCGGCGGGGCGGGCAGGAGGCCGCGGCCGATGTTGCGCAGGGGCAGGGAGACGAGCAGGTCGGGGCCCTCGGTGGGGTGGAGCTCCCCTTCCAGAAATACCTGGAAGCCGGTAGACTGCACCTCGGTACGCGGCAGAGAGAGGCGGCCGTTCTCGACCTTCACTTCCCCTTCCAGGGGGGCGAAGTGGAGGTGGCGGAACCGGTGGGCCATCCAGGCCTTGCGGCCGATACGGTTGAGCATGGGCCAGTCGGCCAGCTCGGCATCGGTGAGGCGGTAGCGGAGCTTTCCCTGGGTGCTGTCCATCAGGATGCGGCCGTCCACTTCGTCGACCAGTCCGCTGACGGAGCCGTCCATGGTGAGCTCACCGCGCAGTACTCCGATGTCGTCGGGCAGGGGGACTTCCATAAGCTTGAGTTGCTGGATAAGGGCTTCCAGGGCCAGGGTGTCGGTGGACCAGCGCGCGGAGAAGGGGGAGACGGGGCGGTCGTCCAGCTGGTAGGTGGCGTCGAAGGCGAAGCGGCCGCCCTCGAGGGTGAAGCCCGACCGCTCGAGCCGCAGTTCGGTGGAGTCAGATAGCCGCAGCCCGGAGTGCAGGTCCAGCAGGGGGGTGGAGCGACCGGCCCAGAAGGTGTCGATGCGCAGGCTCAGGTCGGGGCGAAAGGCCCGGAATATACCACTGGTGGTTGAGAGCAGGGACTGGGGGTCGAAGGGTGCCTGGTCGCTGGTGTCGGGGTTCTCGTACTCCACCAGGTTGCGCAGGTCGGCCCAGTGGAGGTTGGCGGCGGTGGCGTCGGCGCGGACGCGGAAGGTTTCTCCGGGGGTGGGCAGTACGAAGGCGGGTAGGTTGGTGAGTTCCCCGCGGAGTTCCACGGCGCGGCGGGTGGAGTCGGTGAGCAGGTCCATGCGGTAGCTGGCGTTGCCGCCCTCCACGTCAACGGAGAAGTGCTCTACGGGTACATACACTTCGGCGGGGCGGTAGGCGATGCGGCTACTGTCGATGCGCAGTTGCAGTTCGCCGTCGTGGAGGATGCTCCGCAGGTCGGAAGGGTTGCCGTCGATGCACAGGTCGATACTGAATCGGCCGGTGCCGAAGAAGAAGTCGCGGGAGCCGAAGAGCACGTTCACGATCTGGGGATCGCCACCTAGCCGCAGGTGGCTGGAGAGCCCCTGGGGCCCCGGGGAGTAAGCCAGGGAGCCGGCGAAGAGGTCGTTGCGCCCGTCGTTGAAGATGAATTCCCCGGTGTTGGTGCCGGGGCGGATGCCCAGAGCGTCCTCGATGATGCCCGCGTGGTTGAAGGAAATACTGAGGTCGTCGGGCAGGGAGTCGAGTCCGCCCGGCACCTGCACTCCGAAGTGGGTAAGGGCGGGCCGCATCCGGTTCAGGTCGAGGTGGCGGGCCTGGGCGGCGATCTGGAAGGGGGTCTGCCGCTGCCCCGACAGGTCCAGTCGGGCGCCAAAGGCCAAATTGCTGCCCGCCCAGTCGAAGGTGGTGCGCTCCAGCACCAGGGTGTCGCCGGCGAAGCGCAGGCCGGTGGCCAGGTCGGTCAGCGCCAGTACGTCGTAGTAGGCCACGGTATCGAAGCGGGCCTCGACCCGGGGGTGGAACGACCGCTGCAGGCCGCTCAGCGCCACCTTCATGGCCCTCACCTGCTCGGCGGTGGTGTCCTCCTCTGCTGCTGCGGTGGCCTCTTCACCGTTGAAGTAGCCGCCCTGGCCGAAGAAGCCCAGCCAGTCCGTCCAGTCGATCCGGCGCGAGAGCAGGGTCACGTCCGTGCTGACCCTGGCGCCGGGCTGGTCGATCAGCAAGGGGGTGAGGTTATCGATGTTGCCCAGCAGCCGGAAGGAGAATCCGGTGGGCAGGGGCCGACTGGCGAGGCGGAACCCTATATCGCCCTCCTGTTTCGTCACGGTGATAGCCTGGAAGGGCAGGGATACCCCGGCGGGGCGGTACACCACGTCGAGGTTCCAGAACTGCAGGCGGCCGTCGCTGCTGGCGGCCATATCCTCGAAGGAGAGCAGGGAGGCGTTCACGGTGGTGGTGAGGCTGAAGCGGCCGCGGTCGAAGAAGAAGTCGCGGTTCTCCAGCCAGTGGCTCACCGCGGAGGCTGGTCCGGTGATCTGCAGCGGGGCTTCCAGGCGAGCGTCACCGCCGTAAACGGCCACCAGGGCCTGCGGACTCGATATCCGGGTACCTAGGTAGGTAGCGAAGAGGCTGTCCAGGTCCACCCGCATGTTCTTCTTGCTGCCGGGGATGCCGCCGAGGGCCTCGTCGAGGCGGTTGACGATGGTTCCGCGGGTGAAGACGTCCGCGAAGTCGTACTGCTTCACCCTCACCTGCTGCCCCTTCAGGGTGAAGTCGATGGTCACCTCGGGGTCGCCGCCGCTCTCTAGGGTGGTGAGGATGCTGGCCCGCACCGGGAAGCGGCCGCTGACGTGGTATTCCGCGAGTTTCTCCCGCAGCTTGTCGTTCAGCAGGGCGTGGGTGCGGTCGTAGTCGGCATTGTCGTTGGCGATGGTAATGCGGCTCAGGGCCCCCGGGGCCCGGGCAATGGTGGCGCCAATGGTGAATTCCTGGTCGCCGATGCGCAGTGGGGTGGGGGGGAAGGTCCAGGCTTCGGGGGCCAGGCTGGCGGTGATGCGGCCGCTCAGGGGGGCGTCGGTCAGGTAGGCTCCCTTGGTGGTGTTGAAGGCCAGGGCGCGGACGCGGGATGCCAGGAGGGTCTCAATTTCCACGGTCCCGGAATCGCTGCGGGCGGCCCGCGTCCGGAGGGAGTCCACGTAGAGTTCGATGTGCTTGTCGCGGGGCGGATTGCGGAAGGTGACGTCGATGTCGGTAAGGCCGATCCGCACCCCATCCCAGGCCAGCTGGGGCGGGGCCTCGAAGGCGGCGTCTTCGTCGGGGGGGACGGGCTGGTCCTTTTCCCCCAGCAGGGTGCCGGCGTTGAAGCGGCCCGCCGAGTCGCTCACCAGGTAGAGGGCGCCGCCGCGGAGGTCGAGCCGCCGCAGGCTCAGGGTATCGTCGAAGAGGGCGGCCAGGGAGAACTCGGTGCTCAGGTTGTCGAGCCGCAGCAGGGGTGGCGCGTCCGGGGTGCCCACGGTATCGCGTACCACGAGACTGTCGACGGAGACGGTCACCCGGGGGAAGGTGGACCAGGCGGTGATGTCCACCTCCCGGAACACAATGTCAAGGCCGGCGGGATAGGCAATTTCGCGGACCAGCTTTTCTTCGTTGCTGCGCAGGTAGCCGTCCAGCAATACGAGCATTCCCACCGGCAGAAGGATCGCCAGGCCGAGGAGTACCAGTAGCCCGCGAAACAGTATTTTCAGCATAGGATGCGCTTGGGCGGGGGCGGGCGGCGCCTCGTGGGTCGCCCTTACCCCAGCCAATGTATCAAACCCGGCGCTGATGACATCAGTTCGGCGGCCCGCTAACGGTGGGGCCGGCAAAAAAAGTGGGTTTCGCGGGTAACGTTCCGCGGGTTCGTGGAATAGACACCCAAGACACTTTACAGACACTTTTCCGAAGCCCGTCGCCCGCGCCCCGCGGGCGGCGGGTTTTGCTTTTCCGCCACTCCTCCGACTGTATGATAAAATCAGGGCAAAGTGGGGGTGAGGAGCGGGTTGACCTAAGTGGCCGTGAATCACCTGCGGCTGACCACCGACTCCGGCAGCACCGCCCACCACCGGCTGGTAAAGCGGTAGGGAGGGTACGGATTGCCCGCTCCAGGAATCCTACGGCAGTAATTTGTTAGGGCCTTTAAAAAGATTACCTTCGGGAACGGGGTAACCTTTTTACTCCGCACCCATTAACTGAACAGATTATGTCCGATGAGGCCCTGCTGGCGGGCTTGCGGGATTCGGGCGATGACGCCGCAATACACGCCGTTTACCGAAAGTACCGTGATCCCTGTCTGCGTTTTCTCGTCGGTCGGATCATTCCCCCGGAAGCGCCCAACCGCCAGGACCTGGCGGTGGAGCTCTTTACGGAGGCGCTGATAATCCTGGTGGAGAACGTCCGCTCCGGCCGCCTGACGGAGCTGACGGCCCGCCTGGATACCTACCTGAATGCGGTCGCCCGCAACCGCTACCGGAAGCTGCAGCGGCGCAACCGTGAACCGAACTGGGACCCCGACCGGCTGCCCGAAGCCCTGGTGGAACCCCCCAACGGCTCCGAAGCCGAGGAGGTACGCCAGGAAGTACACCGAAAAATGCGGGAGCTTGGCCCCCGCTGCCGGCAACTGCTGGCACACTTTTACTTCCTGCAGCTCGACTGGGCAACCATCGCCGAGGTGCTGGGATACAAAAATGCCGCCTCGGCAAAAACCAATAAAGCCAAGTGCATGGCGCGCTTGCGAGTCTCATATGGAGTAAGCCCACCAACCAAATCAAATGACCCCAACTGAACTTCCGGAAGCCTGGGCTGCGGAGATCGAAGCCTACTACGCCGGGGAGCTTTCCCCCGCCGCGGAGGCCGACCTGCGCCAGCGACTGGCCCACCACCCGGAACTGGCGGAACTGGTCTTCCGGGAGGAAGTCCTCTACCGCGACGGCCTCAACCCCGGTCCCGCGGCCCTGGCCGAACGACAGCGCCTGCGGCAGAATCTCGGGGAGCTGGAGCGGAACCTGCCCCCCGTCATGGCACCCGCGCACCGCCGCCGCCCCCCCGTCCGCTGGCTCGCCGTGGCCGCCGGCCTCCTGCTGGTGGTCCTCGCCTGGTGGCTGCTCCGCCCCGCGGAAGACCCCACCGCCCGCCTGGCCACCGAAGCCTTTGCCTGGCTGCCGCGGCAAGATGCCCTGCTGGGTCCGGGCGACGAAGTCCGCGACGGCCGCACCCTTTACGACGTCCAGCGCTTCGAGGAAGCCTATCCCGCCCTGCGCGAGGAAGTGGCCAGCGGGACCATCGACAGCATCAACCTCCTCTACGCCGGCGTGGCCGCCCTGGGCGCCAAGGAGCCCGCCGCCGCCCGTGAACTGCTCACCAACCTGCTCCAAAGCGGCCGCTACCCCGAGGACGAAGCCGCCATCCGTTACTACCTGGGCCTGGCCGAACTGCAACTCGGCAACCGGGCCGCCGCCGTGGAGCAGCTGAACGCCCTGCCCGACCAGGACCCCCAGCTCACCCAGCGCGCACGCGAGTTGCTGCAACGGCTCGAATCCCTGGAGTAAATCCGGGGCTAAAAACAAATTGAAAAAAATGTATGTCTGCGGGTAACCTTTCCTCCCGGCGGGAATAAAGGGGCAGACACTATTACATACACTTTGGAGATTCCCGCCGGCAGCAACCGCTGCTGGCGGGTTCTTTTTTTTACCTCCAGCCGGTACTGCGGCTACCTCGTTGCCGTTCATACCTCCGGTACCCGCGAAGGGACGACGGATAGTTCCGTCAGTTCCCGAACCGGCCACCCCTTTACCACCAATATTTTTTTCCACTGCACCGCCGGGGCAATACCCCGGCCATTAACCCCCCCCGCATGTTCCGAAACCGCGACGAAGTAATCCTTACCAACAGTCCAAACCGCACCCGTGGCCTCGACGCTACGGCCCTCGACGAATACAGCGTGGGGGGACTGCGCTGCGTCCGGTTCAAGCAGAAACGGGATGCCCCTGGCTTCAACCCCGCGCTGTCGGAAACGGCCGGCCACCCCGGCTGCTACGCCTGCCAGCTGTTGTTGCTGTCCGTTCCCGAGGGGTTCCGCCGCATCAACCTGGATGAAATCCGCGACGAGCACGGCCACCGCGAAAATAGCCTGCCTCACTTCGGCCCCCACCTCGCGGAACCCGCCGGCCCCGTCGAGCCGGTGCTGTTGCACGTGATCTACGACCTGGATACCACCCCCACCATTACGGGCGCTGGCGAGGCACCCCTGGTCACCCAGGACCACTGCGCCGGGGAAAGGCCCAAGGGCGTGACCTACAGCGGAACGCTGACCCCCTGCGCCAAATCCTCCGCAACCAGCTGGTCGGGTAGCGGTCCCGATGCCCAGGGCCTGTTCGTCCGCTACGCCTGGCGGGGGATCTACAACAACGCCGAGCACGAAGCGACCAACGCCGCCCTGGAGTCCCTCTTCAACGGAAAGGATGAGGTTGCCCTGGCTGCCATGATTGCCCCTGACCGTACGGTCATCTGGATTCCCTTCCTGGAGGGGGAGGAGATTGCCGGGGACGGAGGGGCTCACACCGTAGTCACCTTCCAGGATAACGTTCCCTACGAATTAGGCCGGGTAGTTTACCTGGATAAGCCGGGTATATGGGTGGATCCTGAGCTGCGGTTTAGGGTTTAGTGGTTGCTGGTTGGCTGGGTACTGGTTTCTGGTTGGCTGGTTTGCTGGTTGGCTGGTTGCTGGGGGCTGGTTGCTGGTTGCTGGGTTGGCTGGTTGGTTGCTGGGTACTGGTTGGTTGGTTTCTGGTTGGTAATCACCCTTAAATCCCTATATTGGGGGTATCGCCGTTCTGCGGCGAAAGGGAATATTCGGATTGCCGGATATAACCGCACCCAACACACGATTAGGCGACCCCGGTAGGCAAATTAACCGCGTACCGGGACCGGCTGGTTCCTTATTCACTGCCTTGCTTAATCACCCGCTATGTACATCCGTTTTATGTTTCTGTTCGCCCTGCTGGGGTTGAACGCCGTTGCCGTCGCCCAGTGCGAGCAGGAGAGCATCCGCACCCAGATCAGTAACGTTACCGATCAGATGGCCGAAATCGGCTACGAAATGGTCTACCTCACCCGCTGCGGCTCCCTCGGAGAGGGGGAGAGCGCTATCCACGACGTTGAGCTCTACGGCGGGGTACCATACAAGATCTTCGCGGTCTGCGACGGCGATTGTCCCGATCTCGACCTCCAGCTCTACGACGACAAAGGCAAGCTGGTCGACGACGATACCCTCGAGGACTATACCCCCATCGTGGAGGTTAATCCGCCCGCCGAGGCGACCTACCACGCCAAGGTGATCATGTACGACTGCGAGGTAGCCCCCTGCTACTACGCCATTCGGGTGATGGCGGAATAGCCGTTCCCAAGCTTTTGAAAGCATATGCCGGCGGCGCGCGGGTGCCTGTACGCTCGGAATAGCCTGCTCCTACGCGGGAAAGTCGCCTTTCTTGGGTTACGCTTTGGGTCGGAGCAGATAAACGGTTGAACATACTATTCCGGTCATGTATTCCCGTAAAATTATGTTAACCTTGCTGCTCGGCCTCGCGCTGTTGGTGGCCCCGGGTTGCTTTTATATTGATTACGTGGACGACTGGCCGGAAGGGGCCTGGCTGGGAAGCAACGCCGCGGCCTGTCCCTCCGACTCCGCTACCCTTGCGGTTGGATCCCGAATGGCCTCAATTCCAGAGGAGTAGTCGGGGAAGCAGTAAACCCGAAATATGGTGAATAATATTCCGAAAGTTGCCGGAATACATTTTTGCGGGTATATTAAGTAACTAACCTGCACCCTATTACACACACTATTCTATTTCAACACCCGCAGGGGGCTTCGCGGCCTCGACTGCAATACTAAACCCATGCTGTTATGGCCCGAAAAAAAGACCGGGTAAAGATTGAAAACCGGTCCACGAATACTAGTGATCTGGATGTTAAAGCCCTTGACGAATACCTGGTCGGCGGGATGGACTGTGTCCGGTTTAAGAAAAGGCCAGGTGACTCAGGCTTTGACCCGAAACAACCATCGGGTAAACCACCTAACAAGCATTACGATTGTCAGCTGCTATTGCTGACCGTGCCAAAGGGGTTCCGCCGGATTCATTTTGTCGAGATCGCCGATGACAAAGGAAATAGCACTACACCATCAGACAAGTTTGGCGACCCTTTGGCTGAGCCAGCCAGCAAGTTTGAACCGGTATTGTTGCACGTCATCTATGATCTGGATACAACTAGTAAACCCGGGTTAACCGATCAAGAATTGCATCTTCCTAAGGTGGCGCAAGATCACTGCGCTCGGCAAGGTTTAGAGCAACCAAAAAGTGTCGGGACAAGAACGCCCTGTGCCAAATCCTCTGCCAAAAGCTGGACCGGCAGCAGCACTGATGGTCAGGCGCTTTTTGTTCGATACAAATGGAATGAGATCTATAAAAATAATAATAATACGTCAGATTCTCACCAGGATACCCACGATGAAATGACCAAAATTTTCAATAGCAAGAATGACATCGCCATGGCGGCTATGGTAGCCCCTGACCGCACGGTCATTTGGGTGCCTTTTTTGGAGGGTAATGAGGTAGGTGCGGGGCAGGGGTCATACAGGATAGAGAAATGGAAGGATGATCATCCCTACGAACTGGGCCCGGTGATCTACCTCGACAAGCCGGGTATTTGGGTGGATCCGGAGCTGCGGTTTAGGGTTTAGGCTGGTTGGCTGGTTGCTGGTTGCTGGTTGCTGGTTGGGTGGTTGCTGGTTGCCCGCCACTCCAACTACCCCACGATCAATCCTCCCCACTGCTGGGGGCGGGCTACGGCGTTTCCGAGGGTTCCCGACCGGCACTGCCGTTGGGCCAGGGTGAGGCTGGCTGCGGGGGAGTAGCCACTGCGGAGGTAGGTGTAGAACTGTTCCAGCACCCGTCCGGTGGCCAGGGCCGGGACGTCGTAGAGGGAGCCCACCACGTCCGGCACGCCGGCCAGGTGGAAGCTGCGGGTGAGGCTGAAGGTGCCTTCTCCCCGGTTGGCGTGGCCCTGGGCCGTGGAGCAGGCCGCCAGTACCACGAGGCGGGCGCGCAGGTCCCGGGGGCCGATGTGGAGGCCGTTGAGGCTGTCCCGGGCGGTCAGGTAGAGGTAGTTGTCGTACAACCTGCGGGGGTTACCGCGGGCGTGGACCGAGAGGTGAAGCAGGTCGTAATTGCCGGCTTCCTGCAGGAAGTTGCTGCGGACGTTGCTGCCCCCCAGGTAGTGCTCACTGCCGGCCGCGCCCCCGTTCACCAGGTTTTCGCCGAGGGGGGCCAGGTAGAACTGGAGCTCGGGGTGGGTCCAGGCGCCGACGACCGGGTTGGCGGGCAGGGCGTCGAGCCGGCCGGGTTGCAGTTGGCGGTCTACCCGCCAGCTGGGCAGATAGCGGACGCCATAGTGGTCCAGGACGTAGTCGAGCCCGGCGTAGCCCCCGGTAGCGGGGGGGGCAGAGCGAGTGGTCAGGGCCGCGAAGGGCACCGTATTCAGGCTAAGGCTCGGCACGACCAGCAGCTCCCCGCCGGCGGGAAGCATGTCCGCCACCGGTCCGAGAAGATGGTGGTAGAGTACGCCGGCGGTGGCTGAGTAGGCCGCTGCGGCGGTGTCCCGCGCGGTGGTCAGCCGTTCGGTCAATTGACGCGAAAGGTGGCGCACCGAAGTGTCCACGGGGAAGACCCGGAAGGTGTCGCAGTTTACGAACAGCCCGTAGAGAGAGGAGTCGGTTTCCGCGTATTCCAGGAAGACCTGGTCGGGGCCCAGTCCGGCCCGGATATCGTTCAGGTCGGGGAAATCCATCCCCCCCGCGAAGCCATCCAGTTCGGCGGTGAAGCCCGCGCGCATCCGCGCTTCCTGTTGGCGGTACTCGGTGGTGAGGCGGAAGAACTCCCGCAGGTCTTCCCGTGGCAGGGTGAAGTCCCGGCCGTAGCGTTCCTTGAGCAGGTTGATGTCTACCCGCAGTTGCTGGAGGCTGGCCGTTTGCTGATCGTTTGCGGAGCCGTTTTCTCCCGTTACGTCGGCCTCCAGGATGTCGCGCGTCAGCAGGAAGGTCTTGCCCATTTCCATGGCGCGCAACACGGAGGTAGCGTGAGGTTCGCTGGGAACTTCGAGGGCCTGGAGCACCGCGGCGTTCAGGGCTACTCCGAGCAGGCGGTGGCCGATTTCGTTGATCTTGTTCAGGACGCTTTCTTCCTTGGCGGTCTGGAAGGACCGTTCGTAGTCGTCGAGGGCCGCCCGGCAGAGGGCGTTGGCGGCCTGGAGGTCGGCCGGGGCGCCGCGGTCGAGGTAGCGTTCCAGGTAGACGGTGGCCCGGGCCGCCAGGTAGAAGTTGCAGGCCGGACGGGTGGTGCAGGCGAAGGGTTCTTCACCGCCGGGCCTGGTGTAGCCGTCGGGACAGCAGCCGGCGTCCTGCATTTCCCGCCAGAGTTCGTGGAGGGCGGCTTCGTAGTCGCCGGCCATCTGAGCGGCCACCATCAGGCGGTAGCCGGCTTCGGTGCGGTACTTGAAATTTTGGAGCTCGGGGCCTTCGAGCAGGCGGCCGTAGTACACCGTCGCGCTGTCCGTGACGCCGGCGTGGTAGCCCAGGATGCGGTCGGGCAGGCCGAAGTAGGGTAGGGGCTCGTGGGCGCTGGTCCGCAGTTCGGCCAGAATTTTCTCCGCCCGTTGCCGCCCGTCGGGGAAGCGGGCGTACAGGATGGCCAGCTCGTCCAGGGCCTGGCGGTAGCGGTCCGAGCCCGCGCGGCGGTACAGCTCGGCGGCCCGGCGGAACAGGGCTTCACAGGTGGCAAACCCGGCCTGCCGCGCATCACCAGGGGGCAGCGGATCGGTGATTTTCTTGCGGGCCACCCCCTGGGCAATGAGCAGGGCGGCGTACAGTTCGCTGTCCGACTGGTCGGCCGTTTCCAGCCACTGTTTGCCCAGTTCGGCAGCCATGTCCATTTCCAGGTAGGCGAAGTGGAACCAGTTGGAGTAGGCGTGGCTCAGCATCTGCCGCGCCATCCGCTCCGGGGGCGCGTCCTGCGCCAGCAGGGCGGCCGCCGTGTCGGCGTAGAAGTGGATGCTGTCGGGGTAGAGGGAGCGGTCGTAGTGCAGCAGGGCCAGGTACTGGTAGACGTCGGTGCGCAGACCTGTCTCCACCGCCGGTGCCGTATGCTCCAATTGCCACCGCAGTCGCTGCGCCCCTTCGAGGGCGGCCGTGATGTTCAGCTGGTCGTAGTCGTGCACGACGGCCGCCAGGCTATCGCGCATGCCAGAGTCGTCGCGGGAGGGCGTGGCCCGGGTGGGCTCGTCGCCGCAGGAATGGACAAGCAGGACCAGGAACAGCCCGTATAGCAGCCGGGACATAGTAGGGGGTTCAGTATGCGAAATTACGCAAATCGGGCGGTTGGCATTCCCCCCGAACCCGGCACCCGCGCGCCGCCCGCCCGCCGTGCTTACCTTAGGGAAGCCTTAAAGCAAAATATTCGCCCTTCCTTTTCGCTAGTATTGGCGGGGCCCCAGGGTAATACTTTAATATACCGTGTGCCCGTGTACTGATCATATTCCAGACACTACGTAATCGATTAAGGACAACCGTGAAACCGTTGCGGCCACGTATTTCCCACTCACATTCACTCACCCCCCGACTCATGATGAAGTTTATTTTTCTTCTATTCCTTTTTGGAGGCTCTTCCACGGCGCTGCTGGCCCAATGCAGCCAGGAAAGCATTCGCACCCAGATCACCAACGTCACCGGGCGGATGGAAGGCATCGGCTACAGTATGGTGTACCTGACCCGCTGCGGATCGCTGTCCGAAGGAGAAAGCGCCTTCCACGACATTCCCTTGTACGCCGGTACCCAGTACAAGGTATTCGCCGTTTGCGACGGGGACTGTCCGGATCTCGACCTGAAGATCTACGACAGTAAGGGTAACCTGGTGGACGACGATACCCTGGACGACTACACGCCCATCCTGGACGTCAATCCCAGCAGTGAAATGACCTACCGCGCCAAGGTGATCATGTACGACTGCGACGTGGAGCCCTGCTACTACGCCATCCGGGTGGTTGGCGAATAGCCCGCTGCGAACCCCGGCCCGCCCCCTGCGTACAGTAGGGAAAACGCGGGAAACATGACCAAAATCACATCAACCCGGTGGCAACACCAGGTCTACTTCTGGGGCCACCTGGCCAAGGGGCTGGTGTACGTCACCGTAGGCGGCCTCGCCCTGGCTACGGTGGTGGGGCAGGCCAGCGGCGGCCCCGAAGGCCCCCAGGAGATCGTGCGCTACCTCCAGAATGAGCCCGGTGGCACGGTGATCCTCATCGCCCTGGCCCTGGGGCTGTTCGCCTACTGCGGTTGGCGCTGGTACAAGGCGCTGGCCGACGAGGGGAATGAGGGAACCGACGGGGAGGGCATCCTGCAGCGGATTGCCTACGCCATGAGTGGTACGCTGTACGGACTGCTCGGCGTCTACAGCATCACCCAAATCGGGAGCGGCGGGGCGGAGGGCAACAAGCAGACCCTGATCGTGGAGCTGATGCAGCAACCCTTCGGGGTGGTGGCGGTCGGCATCCTTGCCCTTTCGGCCCTCTACGCGGCCTACCTGCAGTTCGACCGGGCGAAAAACGAGACCTTCATGGAGGAGCTCGACACCAGCCGGATGGAGGAGAAGGAACGCCGCACCTACCGCTGGATGGGCAAGGTGGGCTACGGCTCCCGCGTCATCGTGTACCTCATCCTCGCTTACTTCCTGGTGCAGGTGGTCGTGGCCAAGGACCCCAGCCAGTACAAGGGCCTGGGCGGCGTGCTCGAGCTCATCAGCCGTGGCGCCGGCAGCGTCTTCCTGGCCATCATCGCGGTGGGTTTGCTGGTTTTCGGTGTCTTCGTACTCGTCAAGGCCCGGTATCGCGACCTGAGTTAGGAGCAGCCCAGCGGCCGGCGGCGCGCGGGTGCCATCAGAACTCGAAGCCCGGAAACCGGGCGCCGGTGATGCGCCATTCGTTGTCCTCAAGCATGGCTTCTACCACCCCGGCCCCATCGAATGTTTTCGGGGTGCCGCCCGGCGAACGGAGGACCTCGTAGGCTACCAGGTAAAATTGTACGGACTGCTGGTCGCTGGGGGTAGCGATTTGCGGACCGTCGTTGACGATCTCGAAGGCCAGGGGAGTAATCTTTTGGTAGCGGTTGCGCCAGGAATTCAGGTGGCGCAGGGCCCGCTCCCGGGGCACCACCCGGTTGTCGAGGCGTACGCGGCTGGCCAGCAAGTCGGCCGGGAAGGGATTGCCCAGGTCGAAGAGCGCCAGCAGGAAAGCTTCCGTGAGGGCCTCTACGGGGTCGATGTTCGCCAGAAAGACTTCGTCGAACAGGACCACCCGGGTAGTATTGGGTGTCGGAGGTACGATTTCGTGGTTGAGGAGCATGCCGTGGAGGTAACCGTAGAAACTGAAGGCATCCCGTTGGGCCTCTTCACTGTCCAATAGCAGGATGCGCCGCTCCTGGAGGGCATTAATGATCCGCTCGGCCTCGCGACGGGCGGTCTCTTCATCCGGAATGTCGTCGGGGGGCACCAGGGGGAAGGTCCCGAGCAGGTCGCCGATGCGAACGGTTTCTCCCTGGGCTTCAAATTCGCGGATCTGTTGCTGGAAGGCTTCGACCATCTCCAGGGGCATGTCGTCGGAGAAATAAGACTGGCTGCCCATCTCGGCGTCGAACAGGGCGGTCTTGAGTTGCCGCTGGTACTGCTCTTCCTCGCTGGGCGGCTCGGGGCGGGCGTCTGGGTCCAGGTAAAACACAGATCGGAAGTGGTCGGTGGCCACCACGTGAGCCGGCAAATCTCCTTCCGGGGAGAGGCCCACCAGGCCGTAGTACGCCAGGCAGCGCTCGAACAGCCGGACCGAGGCCGCCTGGTCCAGGGAGCGACCGGGGAAATCCGCCGCCAGGTGGGGGAATGCCTTCCGCAGCCGGCGGGTATAATCCTCGACGGGCCGCTGCTCACCGCCCAGCAACAACAAGAGGTAGAAAAGATAGGGGGCAACGTACTGCAGGTCACCGTGCTGGGGGTAGCCATCGCTCCACCCCAGGTTGAATTTGCGGAGGTGGGTCAGGAGGAAATCGCGGAAAATCGCGGTGGGCGGCAGGTGCCGGGCTTTCTTGCCTTTGGCGGTCAGGCTGAGGCGGTTGTTCCGTTTTTTCATCCACCCGAGCTGCAGGAGTACGTGCTTGACCACCTGCAGGGGCAGGTAATCGTCCTCGCCGGAGAGCCGGGTGATTCCCCTTTCGATGGCGTAGTCCGGCAAGCGTCCGGTAGCGTAGCATGCCTTCACTAGTTTACCGGGCAGGTTTCCCTTGGCAGTAAGCCTGATTTCCGCCTTCGCCAACTCATCAAGGAGGTCGGTGGCGAAGCGCAGCAGCGGCAATTCGACCGCGGCGGGGTGGGCTGGGGCCTCCACCAGCTTGACCATGCTGCCCGCGCCCAGGAAGTCGTGGAACAGGTGGTGCACTTGCCGGGGGGTGAGCCCCTCGAAATCATCGAGGGGCTGATCGTTCGGGGAAGGGACGGAACGCATGGTGTGGTGTAGTGTAGGTTATACAAGATAAGGGTTAGGGGGTGATAGTGAAAGGGCCACTTGTCATGGGACGGCCCGGGCGCACGGGGCCCGTCGTCCGAGCCCCCTCCTGCGGGGCTCGCCGGACGAGGCCCGGGCTATCCGGCCAGCTTCCTGCGCTCGACGCCGATGAGTT
Organism: Neolewinella marina; assembly: GCF_002631205.1. Lineage (GTDB taxonomy): Bacteria > Bacteroidota > Bacteroidia > Chitinophagales > Saprospiraceae > Neolewinella > Neolewinella marina. The sequence continues at coordinate 1,180,809 of NZ_PDLO01000001.1, read as the reverse complement.
GGCGGGTGAGGTCGTAGTTGCAGAGGGTTCCGTCCCGGTTGCCGGCGTAATCCGCGGCGGAGGAGTAGGGCCAGTCCTCTGGTGCGATGACCAGATCCCCTTTTGCAGGGTTGTTATGGATGTAGAAGAAGCAGTTGGTCAGGTAGGTGGATCCGGCGGGATAGGTGGGATATTCGTCGGTAATCACTCGCCCCGGCCTCAATTGAAAGGCGGCCTTTGCTGTGGAATGTTGTCGGAACAGACTACCGCGGCGGCCATAGCGGCGGTTGGTGGCCTTGGTGTAGCTGCTCAACAGAATCTTGATGCGGTGGCTAAGCAGTTGCTGGTAATCCGCCGCATCCCCCCGGTTTCTATTGCCGCCGGACTTAAAAACCGGGCTGGGCCCGCACCCAGAGGCATTGGGAACGATCAAAAAATGGAAATGATCCGGCATCAGGCAGTAGCACAGGATATCCGCTACCGGTAGGAGCTCGCGCCTCACTTTCCGGAGGAAGTACAGGTAATCTTCCGGCGACCGGAACACCAACTCATGGTTGTTGCTGTGATTGTAGAGGTGGTAAGCGGTGTGCTGCTGATACATGCTTGTAAATAACACGGAAAGTTTGAAATTAAGTGTCGGTGACACGACGGAATCCCGGGCGGCTTGGCACCTTGACGCGCAAGGCGACAGGGACTATCTTCCGAAAAACATTCGCCCATGCCCACCCAGTACGCCAACGAACAGACCCTGGGGTCGGAAGAGAATATCGCGGAATACCTCAAGCAGTACGCCTGGGTATATGCCTTTTCCCAGGGCTACCGCTTCGGGTCGGGTTCCGAGGGAGAGATACAGTATATGGCGGGACAGGCCGCCGCGGCGATCCTGAATCCGCCGGCCGACTACGGCGGTGCTTCCCCGGCCCAGCTGACCCGCATCGCGGAAAAGCAACTCGGCATTTTTATAGATAATATGATCATTGCCCGGGGCGAGGTATACCTCGACGGAGGGCACGGCGGGGTAATCGGCGAGGATACGCTGGCCTGGGCCAAGGCCCGCCTGTGCCCGATGTGGCCCATCTGCAAATAGGCGGTCATGGGTGACCGACAGATGAAGGCGTTCGACTTTGCCGCCGACAGTACCAAGTTGCTGATCACCCTGGCCACGGGGATGATCGCCCTGACCATCACCTTCTCCTCGGACTTCGTGGGGGATATTTCCGGGGTACCCCTGTGGCCGATCCTCACGGCCTGGGTCTTTTACCTGCTTTCCGTCGTCTTCGGGGTGGCCACCATGCTGTCGATGACGGGGGAGCTGTCGGCGGAAGCGCCCGCCCCGGAGGCCGGACAGCCCACTCCGGACCCCACCGTGTACGCCCCCAGCGTGACGAGCAAGTCGCTGATTCAGATCGCGCTCTTCCTGCTGGCACTGTTGTTTACCTGTATCCACGGGTGCGAGGCGCTGACCCAGCAGCGGGCCGCTCCCGCAGACCCGCCCACGGAGGTGGACGAATAAAGCACTGACCGGCCGGACCACCTTACCTTGGCCTTCATGAGTTTCTCCTGGTACCCGCGCGCCGCCGCCCTGCTGCTCCTACTTGCCTTATTCCTGGGATGTGGAAATGCCGACCCCGATCCGGTTACCCCTGAAGCGGATGCCGAAGAAAGGACCTACGAGCCCCTGGAATGGGAGCCCTACGCACTGGAGGATTCCGCTGCCCTCCGCCCCCGGGGTCCATATTTCACCTACCGGTTATCGACGTTGGTTGCCTTCGGCGGGGATCCGGAACTGCGCCGCTTCATCAATAAGCGCCTGACCGACCACGTGGTGGGTTCCCCCGTGACCGACGGCGGTAACCTGAAAGAGGTGATGCCGGACGTACTGGAACAGCGGTTTACCGACTACCGGGAGCAGGAGCTGGAAGAGGAATGGTTGCAGGAGGCCCCCCACTCCTTCACGGTGGAGGAGGAGGACGCGACGGAAGTGGTCTTTCAGTCGGACAGCCTCATCGTACTTGCTCACAGTACCTACACCTACAGCGGAGGCGCTCATGGGAACTACGGCACAACGCTGCTGGCGTTCGCGACCCGACCGCCCCGCCGCCTGACCCCTGCGGACCTGTTCCGCCCAGGTAGCGAAGCCGAACTCAGCCGACTGCTCATGGCCCGGGCCGATTCGCTGACCGAGGGAGGGCTATTGGTAGATTCCGTGCCGGTGACCGACAACCTGGCGCCCCTGCCCGGCGGGGTCCGTTTCGTATACCCACCCTACGAAATCGCGCCCTACGCAGTGGGGGAGGTGGTGATCGACCTGCCCTACGCCGCAGTGCGGCCCTGGTTGCGACCGGAAGTGGAGAAATGGGTGCAGTAGCCGAGGGACGGAATAGCGAACACCGGTGCCCCTCTGCGGCTTTTCACCGGTAATGCCGCTGCTCCGCCTACTTCCCTGGCTCCTTGCCACCTGCCTTACCGCCTGTTCGGGCGGACCGGACATCAACGTGTTCCCCGTCCAGCAGGATGTACAACTGGGGCAACAGACCGTGGCGGAGATCCTGCAGCAGCCCGATCGCTTTCCCGTCCTTTCGCCTGACGCCCACCCCGCGGTGTACGCCTACGTGCAGGGGATGGTCGACGAGATCGTAGCCACCGGGGAGGTGGCCCACGCCGACGTCTTTCCCTACCGGGTCACCCTGATCGACCAGCCGGTAGATAACGCCTTTGCCGCGCCGGGGGGCTACCTCTTCGTTTATACCGGGCTGCTCAAGTCGCTGGCCGGTCCCGACCAGCTGGCCGGCGTGCTGGCCCACGAAATCGCCCACGCCGCCGAGCGTCACAGTACCCAGCAGGCCACCAAGCGATTCGGGCTGGCTACCCTGGAACGACTGCTGACCGGAGCGGACAACAGCGGCATCCTGGCGCAGATCGCCGGACAACTCATCAACCTGGGCTTCAGCCGGGCCGACGAAGCCGAGGCCGACGCCCGCTCGGTCGACTACCTCTGCGGAACCCCCTACGCCACCAACGGCGCGGCGGGCTTCTTCGAGCAGGTGGAAAGCCGGGGCGGGGTAGTGGAATTCCTGAGTACCCACCCCAGTCCGCAGAACCGGGTAGCGAAGATCAACGCCCGGGCCGCCGACCTGGAGTGTGCGGCAAAGCAGGCCGATGCCGAGGCTTTTCGCCGGCTGTTACAGCAGCTATAGGGTTGTGGGTTCTTCCACGAAATACATGCCCACCTGCCCCATGTTCTTCGCTTCAATCTGTCCGCGGAAGGTGCAGTTGATGCGGTGACGGATGAGGGAGTAGGTGGCCTCGGAGACGTTGATGCGGCCCGGGGCGCTGTTGGCTTCCATCCGGGAGGCCAGGTTGACCGTCTCCCCCCAGATGTCGTAGGCGAACTTCTTCTTGCCCACCACCCCGGCCACGACCGGGCCGGAGTGGACGCCGATGCGAAGCTGCCAGGTATTGCCGTGGCTGTCGGGGGGCAGCCGGGAGATGCAGCGGTGGATGTCGCGGGCCGCCTCGACCACCTGGGTGGCGTGGTCGTCGTCGATGATGGGTAGTCCGCCGGCGGCCATGTAAGCGTCGCCAATGGTCTTGATCTTCTCCAGCCGGTGGGTACTGATGATGTCGTCGATACAGATGAAGATGTGGTCGAGGCGGTCCACCAGCTCGCGGGCGGGCAGTCCCCGGGTAAGGGTGGAGAACTGTACGATGTCCATGAACATCACCGACACCGAGCGGAAGAAGCGCGGCTCGGCGTGCCCCCTTTCCTTTAACTCGGTAGCGATGTCGTCGGGTAGGATGCTGAGCAGCAGGTGGTCCGACTTGGCCCGCTCAAGTTCCACCAGGCGGAGGGTCTCGTCGAGTTGGCGGGTGCGCTTCTGGACCCGCTGTTCCAGCAGCTCGTTCTGCTGGGCGATCACGGCGTTGGCCTCCTGGGCGGCGCGCAGGGCTTCCCGCTGGGCTTCCAGGCGGTCGCGCTTGTAGATGTTGATGCGGTCGGCCAGGGCGAAGGAGAGGAGGGTCACCTCCAGGGCCGAGCCGACCTGCATGGAATTGAGGTGGGGGCTCACCGGCAGGATGTTCAGGGATTCCAGCATGCCGGCGATGAAGCCACCGATGAGTACTCCCCAGGCCAGCAGGTAATACTTGGCCGGTGAAAAGCCCCGGCGGTATACCATCACCCCAAGCACGAACAGGAAGATGGCCATAAGCAGGATACCTACCTGGGCCAGCATGAGGGCCAGCAGGTGAAACTGGGCCACCACCAGGAGGATGATGAGGCCGCCCAGCCCCAGGAAGAAGCGCGACAGCCGGTGAAAGCGAGGGGCCTGGGTCAGGGTGGAGAGAAAGTGACGGGAGAAAAGGACGGCCGAAATGATGGTCAGTCCCGCACTCGCCACCGCATAGCGGTTCAGCTGGGGAAGGTTGGGCCAGAGGTACTGGAAGAGGTACTGGACCACGAAGCCCATGAAAAGGGTGATGCTCAGGAGGTAAAAGCCGTAGTAGAGGTACACCCTTTCCCGCAGGGAGACGTAGATCAGGGCGTTGTACACCATGATGAGCAGCATGAAGCCGAAGTAAATGCCCTGGAGGAAATCCTGGCCGTGCAAGTCTTCGAAGAGCGCCTTGGGGGTGCCCGTTCGCATCGAGAAAAAGAGCGGCTGGAGGGAACTGACGCTCAGGTAATAGGTGCGGGTTTCACCCACCCGCTGGTCAAGGCTCAGCAGGAAACTGGGGACCTGCACGTCACGCTCCGCGAAGGGCAGGTCGTCGCCCGTGCGCCGCAGCAACCGTGGTCCGTCGGTGGCCATCTGGTACAGGGCGACGCGGTCCAGGAAGGCCGAGCCCAGGTGGAGGTAGAAAGGGAGGGGGGAGACCTTGCGGACGGTGAAACGGAACCAGATCTCGTCGGAGGTGGCGGCGAAGTTCGGCGCATCCTGGGGGTGGGGGAGGAAGGCACCCGCCCGGTCGAGTTGGATGGCCTCGTCCACGGACAATTCCCGGTCGCTGCGGTAGTAGGCGGTATGGCGGCCGACGGTCTGTATCCCGCGATCGACGTCCAGTACAATGACGGGCTGGGATCGACCGGGTTGGGCGGCAGCCAGCAACAGCGCGAGGGCGAACAGTCGATGCACCAGGGGGTGACGCATAGCTGCAGGGGGGAGGCTCCGCACTGAGGGGGAAACAGCGATCAGACGAGAACCTTGCCCGAAATTAAAATTACGTCTTTTCCACTTAAATTGCTCACCCGCCCGTAGTTTAGTAAGTGGCTCATTATCAGTCCGCCAGGGCCCGGATGCAGTCCTTCGCACTATGCCAACACAAGTCGCTGCCCCGCTCGAGGATCTCGAGCGGGAGCTTCGTTCCTGGATGGAACCCTTGCGGGAATCCCCGGCGCTGCGGTACGCTTCCCGCCAGCGGTTTTACGCCCGCTACGGCCACCGGCGGGGCGGGGGCGGCGGCCTGGGTAATTCAGAGCTCGCCTTCATGCGCTGGCAGGAGCGGGCCGTTCTGCGCCCCCTGCAGGCCAAGCCCCCCGGCAGCGCCTGGTGGAACTCCGTCAACCTGGGCTACATCTACCACTGCGAGCTGGCCGTGCGCGCCCGGGAACGGGCGGTGGACCCCCGGCTCCTGCCCGCCGCGGCCCAGCTGTGGGTGGAATACCTGGAGCACCCGCGGGAGGTGAGCTGGTACCGCGCCCACAATTCGAGCGTCATCGACGGCTACCTGCGGTACCCCGACCTGGCCGAGCGGGAGGGCCCGGGCGAACGCACCTTCCTGAACGTAGTCCTCTACCGCCTGCTCTTTGCCCAGGCCATGGTGGAGGAGGAACGGTTCGCCTTCGGGGAGCTCGGCCGCATCTTCGCCGCCCCCCAGGGGCCGGCGGTGGACCTGCTTACCCAGCTTTCGGCGTTCTATCCCACCACCTACCCCCTGTCCGAGGCCGACTTGCGTCACCTGCTCGGCCGCTGCCACTGCGGCCACAGCGTGGGGGCGGAGGTGCTCGACAACCTCCTCATCCTGCCGGAGCTCGACCGGCTCTACCGGCTGGCCGCTCGCTGGAACCGGCAACCGCGGCTGGTGGAGCTGATCCGCGACGGCGAACCGGTGTACCCTTCGGGCGGACTGCCCCCTCGCACCCCCCGCCCCTGGGTCGGCCTGCTGGCCGGACTGCGCCGCACCCTCAACCGCTGGACCACCCGCCGGTGGCTTGCTCCCGCCAACTCCTGATCCCATGCGCAAGAAAATCGTCATCCTGGGCGGAGGAATGGCCGCCCTGTCCGCCGCCCACGAACTGACCGACTATCCCGGCTGGCAGGACCACTACTCCGTAACCCTCTACCAGATGGGGTGGCGGCTGGGGGGCAAGACCGCCACCGGCCGCGGCCCCCACGGTCGCATCGAGGAACACGGCATCCATATCCTGCAGGGGTGGTACGATACCACCTTCCGGCTGTTCCGCCAGGTGTACGAGGAGCGCGCCCGCCGGGGCCTGGATCCCGGAAGCCCCTTGAAAGACCTCTTCCGCGATGGCCTGGTGGCCAACGATACCACCCTGCTGACCACCGAGGAGCGGTCCGACCACTGGACGAGCTGGCCGCTGATCTTCCCCCGTACGGAGGAGTTGCCGGGCACCGCGGGGCCCCTTCCCCCCTGGGCCCTGATCCGCAAGGGGATGGCCCTCCTGCTGGAGTTCGTCATGGGCAGCCCCTACGGCAAGGACGCCAATCCGCTGGAGCGGCTGATCCTGGCCCACTTCTTCCCCAATTACGGGCCGGCGCCCCGGGGCTGGCGGGGTTGGCTGACCGGCGCAATGGGCTTGCTCTTGCGCAGTTCACGCAAAGTCATACCCAAAGGATACCAGCGCCTGCTGGACGCCTTCCACGAGGCCCACGCCGACTTTTCGGACGACGATTACGACCACCACCGCCGGCTACTGCGGTCGCTGGGTGACTTCCTCGAGGAGCACGACGACCGCCTCTACGCCGGCCTGAGCGCCCACCCGCGCCTGGAACGCATCATCCTCTTCCTCACCTTTGGCTACTACCTGCTGAAGGGGATTCTGGACGACGTGTACGATCCCACCACCCGTTCTTTCAACTTCGACGCCATTGACCGCTACGACTTCCGGGAATGGCTGCGCCGTCAGGAGGCACCGGATTACTTGCTAAACAGCGTGGTCGTCCGCTTCTTCTACACCGGCACTTTCTCCAACCTCGTCAACGATCGGGGCGGTGCCCTGGCCGCCGGCTCGGCCCTGCAGTTCCTGATCCAGTCCATTGGCTACAAGGGCAGCTTCGTCTATCAGATGCGCTACGGCACGGGGGATACCCTAGTGATGCCCCTTTACCAGCTGCTGAAGGCGCGGGGGGTGACCTTCCGCTTCTTCCAGCGGGTGGAGCAGGTACACTATTCCGACTCCGGCCGCATGGAGCGCATCACCCTCCAGCGGCAGGTGGACCTGGTGGGGGAAGACTACGACCCCGCTATTGTCCTGGCCGACGGCCTCAGTGCCTGGCCCGCCACCCCGCGCTACGAACAGCTGGATCCGGAGCAGGCCCAACGGCTGCTGGCGGCGACCATCGACCTGGAGGACCCCTGGGCCGACTGGCAGGGGGTGGGCACCTATACCCTTGAACTGGGCACCGACTTCGACGAGGTCGTCCTCGGCATTCCGGTGGGCTGCCTGCCAACCATCTGCCCGGAGATTATCGAGCGGGTACCCGCCTGGCGAAAAATGGTCGACCGCGTAGCCACCACCCCCACCCAGGCGGCCCAGCTGTGGATGAAGGTCACCCTGCGGCAGCTTGGCTTCAAGGCCTACGACTGGGGGCTGCCCCTGAGCGGTGGGGCACCGAACGTGGTGGTGTACGAAGACCCGATGTACTCCTGGCTCGACAGCTCCCTGGTGTTGCCCCACGAGCCCTGGCCGGCGGACCACTGCCCGCGCTTCGTGGCCTACTTCACCGGACCCTACCTCCTGTCGGAACCATTGCCGCCCTTCACCGACCACGGCTACCCGGTACGCGAACTGGCGGAGATGGGGAGAGCGTTCCGCGACTACCTGGACCGCTACATGGCCTTCTTCTGGCCCCTGGCCTACACCGACCCGGGCGTCTTCAACGCCATGTTGCTCCACGGCCCTGCCCCCACGGCCACCGCGGAGGAGCGGTACGCCTATCAATACCTCCGCGTCAACGTGCGGCCCACCGACCAATACACCCTCTCACTGCCGGATACCGACCAGTACCGGCTGCGGCCGGGGGGAAGCGGTTTTGCCAACCTTTTTCTGTGCGGGGACTGGACCGACTTCGGGCTCAACGTCGGTTACATCGACGGCGCCATCCAGTCGGGCATCCAGGCGGGACAGGCTCTCCGCAAGGCCGCCAACCTGGGGGGGCACAAGGAAAACTGGGCCCCGGTGCACCGTCCCCGGGCGGCCGACCCGGAGATGGAACTTCCGGTGGCGTGATGCACAATTTCGGCCTCCAACCGACCAACGTTTGGTCAGCCACCAACGTCCTATTCTCGGTGAACCAAATGCGTGATTCACCATGAACAAGTTGAGTGTATTGCCCCTCCTGCTGCTTGCTTTTCTCTCCTTCGCCTGCGAGAAGGACGAGGCCCTGCGCCTCACCTGCGGCCCCGACATCCGCATCGTAGGGTCGGTGGAGGGACTGGCCTCAGACCACTTCATCCTGGAGTCGGCCCGCGTCGAGGACCGCTGCCTGACGGTAGAGATCGGCGCCAGCGGTTGTACGGCCGACCACTGGACGCTGGACCTGGTCACCACCGGGAACGTAGCGGAGAGCAACCCCACCCAGTCCTCGGCCCGCCTGATTTTCGATGACCAGGTCGACGAATTCACCTGCATGGCCTACCTGACGCGGACGTTCTCCTTCGACCTTTCCCCCTACCTCTCGGAGGAGGCCCTGCCCTCGGAGCTTTCCCTCATCGGTACGGACACCGTCCTGCTGGTCGAGTAAGACTCGGGTGCCGGATCGTCGATCAAATCGGGGGGAGGCGTCGGAGCGCATCCCGGATGGTCGAGGGAGTATGCCGAATGGTCGATCGGGTCCCACGGGCGTGATGGCAGGCCTTTCTTTTGCCTGCATAACCCCACCACGATGAGGACTCGTTTGTATCCCAATCTACTTTTTCTTCTTGGCCTGTTGCTTCCCGGCGTCGCTTTAGCCGCCTTCCCCGCGGGCGCGGACGCCGGTGCAACGGCCTTTTCCAAGAGCCCCTCCCGCTGGCTGCCCGCGGCGGGTTCCATCACCGGGGTGGTGACCGACGCCACCGACGGCAGTCCGGTAGCCTACGCCACGGTTAGCCTCTACACGGCCGCCGAGGCACTGGTGAACGGTACCCTTACCGACGAGGCGGGGCGCTTCACCGTCACCGACGTCGCTGACGGTACCTATCGGGTGGAAATCACCTTCCTGGGCTACGAAAAGATCTCCGTTCCCGACGTGACCGTCGCCGGCGGCAAGGCCACCGCCCTGGGCACCATCAAGCTCGGCGCATCGGCTGAACTGCTGGAGGAGGTCACCGTCACCGGCCAACGCTCCCTCATCGAGGAGAAGGTGGACCGACTGGTCTACAACGCCGAGCAGGACAAACTGAGCAAGGGCGGAGACGCCGCCGACGTCCTGCGCCGGGTACCCCTGCTGCAGGTCGACCTCGAAGGCAACGTGAGCCTGCGCGGCAACAGCAACATCCGCGTACTGATCAACAACAAGCCCTCGACAATCATCGCCAGCAGCGTGGCCGACGCCATGAAGATGATCCCCGCCGACCAGATCAAGAGCGTGGAGGTGATCACCAGCCCCTCCGCCAAGTACGACGCCGAGGGATCCGGGGGCATCATCAACATCATCACCCAGAAGAACAGCCTGGCCGGCTACTTCCTGAACGTCGATACCGGCCTGGGGCTGCGGGGCTCCAACCTGGGGCTCAACGGCAGCTACCGCAAGGGCAAGTTCGGCCTCACCCTGGGCGGCTTCGGCAGGGCCTTCTACAACGACGCCGAGACCTCCCTGGTGCAGCAGTTCACCGACAGCCGCAGCGAGCAGTTCGGCGAGGCCAGCGACAACGGCATGTTCGGCCGCTACAACCTGGGACTGGACTATGACCTTACCGACCGGCAGTTCCTCTCCGCCGGCATCCGGTTCGGGCTGCGCAACTTCAACCGCGACCAGCTGCAGACCACCAGCGTCTACGCCAACGAGCAACCGCTGTCCACCTTCCTGCGCGACATCGAAAGCGAGCGCACCGGCAACAGCATCGACCTGAACCTCGACTACCTCTACGTCATCAAGGCCGGACGGGAACTGAGCGTCTCCACCCTGTACAGCACCACCGACGAGAACACCAACTTCGTATCCTCCAGCCTCAACGGCCAGCAAACCGTGCTGAACCGCCTGCAGAACCTGAACGACAACAACAACCAGGAGATCACCCTGCAGACCGACTACATCCACCCCATCGGGGAAACCCAGATCGTGGAGGCCGGCGCCAAGGGCATCCTGCGGCAGGTGAACAGCGACTACCGCTACCTGAGCGCCGAGGGCGAAGGGGCCTTCACGGCCGACGGCTCGCGGCCCGCCGGGCAGCTCGACTACGGACAGGACATCGTAGCCGCCTACGGTGCCTACACCCTCTCCCTGCCCGGGGAAGTGACCGTGAAGGCCGGTATGCGCTACGAACAGACCCGCATCACGGCTACCCAGGACAACGAGGCCATCGAAATCCCCGACTACGACAACTTCGTGCCGAGCCTCAACCTCTCCAAGCGGGTAGGGCAGGCCACAACGGTGAAGGCCGCCTACAGCCGGCGCATCCAGCGCCCGTGGCTCCGGCAACTCAACCCCAACGTGAACCTGGAGAACACCCAGAACATCGAGGTGGGCAACCCCCTGCTGCGCCCCGAACTCACCGACAACTACGAACTGGGCTACAGCAGCATGTTGGGCAAGACCTACCTGAACCTCTCCCTCTTCGGCCGCAACACGGCCAACGCCATCAACGAGGTGCGTACCCCCATCGACAGCCTGGACGGTACCCTGCTGACCACCTACGAGAACATTGGTCAGGAGCAGGCCGTGGGCATGAACGTCTTCCTGAACCTCTACCTGACCAACCGCTGGACGGTCAACGGCGGATTCGACCTCGACTACGCCCGCCTGGAAGGACTGGTGACCGGGCTGGACGGAATCTCCGTCACCCAGACCAACTCCGGCTTCAACTACGGCGGCCGCCTGATGAGCCAGCTGAAGATGAACAACGGCTGGAGCGCCCAGGCCTTCACCTTCATGCGCGGCCGTCGGGTACAGCTGCAGGGCTCGCGGGGCGGATTCGGGATGTACGCCCTCGGCGTCAGCAAGGAAATAAACGAAGGGCGGGGCACCATCGGCCTTTCCGCCGAGAACTTCGCCGGCCAGGGTTGGACCCTGCGCAGCGAACTGGAAACGGCCTCCTTCACCCAGGTCCGCGAAGACCTGCTCCTGAACCGCAACGTGAAGCTGACCTTCAGCTACAAGTTCGGTGAGCTGGAGGCCGACCGCGCCCGCCGCAAGACCCGGGGCGTGAGCAACGACGACCTGATGGGCGGCGGCGACGACGGTGGCGGCGGTGCCGCGGCCAGCCCGGCCCCCACCCAGTCGCGCCGCGCCGCCCGCCGCGCCACCGCTCCGGTAAAGAAGGACAAAAAGGCGAAGCAGGACGACAAAGAGGAATCGGAAGAAGAGAAGCAGTAGCACCAGCTCCTTCTCCCGATCCCAGAATTATGCTTTTGAAGTTTGAGTTGTGATTTTTTATTGAGAAGTGGGTCTGCCCCCGGCCAGCCGTTTCGGCCGGTCAGGGGCACCCCTTCTTTTGTTTGGGCGGGGATGTAGAAAGCTTTCCTATCTTTCACGTCATGCAACGCTATGTAGAGCAACTCTGCGGCGACCTCCTCGCCGCCGCCCAGCGCCGCCGTGAACGCCCCCGACCCCTGGCCGACGAGTACTTCGTGACCGAGGAAGAACGGCAGCGCGCGGAACTCATCCGCCACTTCTCCGACGTGGAACGCTACACCTCCGGGGAAAGCAACCGCAGCATGTACGACACCCTCGGCTTCGAGCCCGAGGCCTTCCCCCCGGCCGAGCGCCTTACCGACCACCAGCTGGAAACCCTGGTCCGCGACCTGCTGGACCTCTGGGCGGCCTACCGCACCCTGGCCGATGCCCCCCAGGGTGTCTCGGCGCGGCTGCTCTACCCCCAGCTCCTCAAGCGCATGCATGACGACTACTTCGATCCCGGCGACGGAGGCTACCTCCACTTGGAATTCTGCGAGTACGAACCCGCCCGCTGCCCCTGGCCGGAAGGGCTCTGCAGCTGCCGCATCGACCTGGGCAATTTCAGCGGGTCCGGGGAGTAGCCGGTGAGGTAAACCCTACGGTTTTTTCATCGGGACTGGCGACATCCCCCGATTCCCCATCTTTCAAGACGCAGCCGACCACGACCACCCACCTCCGGCATGCAACGCGTGTGGGTACCCCTGCAGCGCATCAATATTCGGGCCGGCGCACTCCCCAATGTTCACCGGGTTGACGGCCGGTTAAGGCGAACGGAGAACTCCCGCGCCCGCGCCACCACCCGGTGAAGGAGTGACTGGCTACCCACTTCAGGGCGGTAATTTTTTTATCAGTCTGGAAAAGCTACCTTGTAAATTGGTTAACCAAAAGCCGGTTAACCAATTTGCCCGTCGAGTGGTCATGTAAAACCGGCCGGCGCGCTCCCGTGAAATATGATATAAACTGACGATTCATGCACCAATTGAAAGAAACCGCCTACGCGCTTTCCCTGATCATCCTGGCTTCCCTGACATTCAGCTGTAGCGGGAATTCGGATGCGACCACGGCACCCGCCGCCCCGGACGACATACTGTACCCGAGCGACGTAATTCCCTCCCTCGACCAGTGGAACATTATGCTCGGTGATGGAGAGGTAATCCGCGACCTGACGGATTTTGCCCACCCGGAATACTTTTACGTAGCCCACGACAGCACGGATTGGGTCGTCTACAAAACCCCGAACGGCGGGGTCACCTCCCCCAACTCCCACAACACCCGGACGGAGCTGGGGCAGAAAGCCCGGTGGAAACCCGAAACCGGGGGCAAACTGCGCGGCACCCTCAAGGTAATGCACGTCTCCACCTCCGGAGATGCGCGGGTGGCCTCCTCTTATTCGGTGGTTGTAGGGCAGATCCACAGTGCGGACGGGCACGAGAACGAACCCATCAAGATCTTCTACAAGAAGTTTCCGGGACACGAGCGGGGCTCCGTTTTCTGGAATTACGAAATCAACACAGAGGGCGACAACGACAAACGCTGGGATTATTCCACGGCCATCTGGGGCTACGATATGTCGACCCTCGGCAGCGGTCCGGACAGCTACCCGGCCGAACCGGAAGACGGTGTCGCATTGGGAGAGGAGTTCAGTTACGAGATCAACGTCTACGAAGGAGTGATGTACCTCACCTTCGAGCGGGAAGGATACCCGCCCAAGACCTTTACCAAGAGCCTCCTGGCCTCTGATTACGCGCGGAAGGAGGATATGCCCGAGCAAATCGTAACCCTCTACGCCGGCATCGGTCGCGACGGCACCGAACGCCCCACGGCCTACGCGGGGGAGAAGCAGTTCTTCAAGCAGGGGGCCTACAACCAAACCAATGGCCGGGACCCCGCTACGAATATGGTCTGGAGCAGCGGTGCCGCTACCTACGACGGAAACCTAGCGGAGCAGTACGCCAACGGCAGCTATACCGAAGTTTGGTTCCGGGAATCCTCCATCGGGCCGGGTACAGCACCGGTGCGGTGAGGGACTAAAATGACCGGACCCTCGCGGGTGCGCCGCTGCGCTGGGCACACCACGAGGTCCTGCCGGGCCGTCGGGCCTGTGGCCCGGCGGGAGATGATTACGGACGCTCGCGGGTGCGCCGCTGTGCTGGGCACACCGCGAGGTCCTGCCGGGCCGTCGGGCCTGTGGCCTGGCGTGAGATGATACGGACACGCTCGGGTGCGCCGCTGTGCTGGGCACGCCGCGAAGTCCTGGCGGGCCGTCGGGCCTGTGGGCCGGCGTGAGATGATTACGGACGCTCGCGGGTGCGCCGCTGCGCTGGGTACGCCGCGAGGTCCTGCCGGGCCGTCGGGCCTGTGGCCCGGCGAAAAACTGGGTGGGGGCCAGCACCTACAAGGGGCCGGTGGCCGACCGTCGCTATAATACCGTGCTATTGATAAGTGCTGGCAAACGTCTCAGTCTATGGGTTGGGAATATTTTCCGGTTACGTGATGGTGAGATTTGAGCGAATTGATTTAGAATAAATATCAAGGTAGACCAAAATAAAAATTCCGACATCTGCAGCAACTTTCTGCGGCCTGTTACTAGGTTAGAAGCCATGAAATACGTCCGATAAGACTTATTTATTCTCATCCATCCTATTATTTAAATTAAGTCAAGGAGAGGAAAATTTTGAGAAAAACAATGCTTTTACTTTCTTGGGTCAGATATGCCCACACCTACGACTAATGCTGTCCGGATGCTGCTTAAGCTACTCGCAGCACCCAAGCGATTGACCCGACAAAACTTAGCTGATTTCCTAGGAGTACCCAAGTTAGATACGGTAACTGGATACATGAATAACTTGCGGGCTGCAGGAATTGAAATTGAGCACGACGTTCATTTTCGCTATTACGTGGTACCTCGAAAAGGATTCCAGGAGTTAGAGTATCTCTCCCCGCTTTCAGAAACGGACAAGTCGCGATTGAAAAGGCTACTTGGTCAACTACCAACCGCGGAGGCGACCCAACTTTACAACAAATTGGAATCCCTCTACGATTACCAGCAACTGGGGCTCGAAGCACTGCGTGAACCGGAGATCGAAAAGATCAACGATATTGAACGTGCATGTCGGGAAAAACGTCGGATCCTGCTGGTCGGCTATCGTAGTCGATCGGGTAATGACGTTCGCGACCGTAAAGTGGAGGCTTTTGCCCTCGAGCCGGAGCGGGGCATGATTCGAGCGTATGATGTCGATCCCGATAAACGCCGCACTTCTTTTTTCCTGCTCTCCCGGATGGAGCGCGTAACTATACTTGACGAACCCTGGATGTGCGAAGCGCAGCACTTCTATCGGCAGGCTGATGCCTTTAACATTGTAATGGACAAAACTGAATTGGTCCACCTCACGCTGAAGGTGAGCGCTTATAATGATCTAATTGAGCGTCATCCGCAAGCCCGGCAGTATATCCGTCCAGGGAAGGAAAGTAATACCTATGATTTTCAGGGGCGCATTAATGCTTCGTTCATCGGGTTGATACCGTTTGTACTAGGTAACCATCGCCACGTGGAGGTGCACAGGCCCAAGGGGCTTCTCATTAAGCTCGGAGAGGAAGCTGCCCAGCAACGGAAAAAGTGGATAATGAAAGGGGAGGGGGCACCCTGATTTTTGGGGTGGGATCCGTGTGACCTTTGTAATAGATATCAACGATATGCGAGTAACTTTCAACTTGAGTCCAAATTACCGCCGGATTATTCCGTTCGACTACCAGCAACAGCTAGTGGGCAGGATCCACCAGTGGCTTGGAGAAAACTCATTGCATGACGAAATATCCTTGTACAGCTTAAGCTGGCTTGGTTTTAACGGACAGGTCAGAAACGGGGGCCTGTACTACCCCAATGGAACACACTTTCACGTAAGTGCAGCCAACGATGAGTTAATGGCGGATATTATCGCAGGACTGCAGCGGGATACGGAAGTTAACTGGGGAATGCGTGTAACCAGTATTATGCCCCAGCGCGAACCCACCTTCGGTACAAGTGCTCGCTTTATTATGCAGAGTCCGGTACTAGTCAAGCGCCAAATCGAAGATGGATCCGTGCAGTTTTACTACTACAAGGACGAAATGGCAGCCACATATATGACGCAGACTATGCAGGCTAAGATGAAGCACGCAGGAGTAGTGGGGCGCATCAGCTTACGTTTTGATCGATCCTTCCCCAACCCTAAAATTAAAATGTGCACCTACCGAAAAATCAATAATAAGGCAAGCCTGTGCCCAGTAATCGCGGAGGGTGATCCGCACTGCATCGCATTTGCCTGGAACGTTGGTATTGGAAACAGTACTGGCATTGGCTTTGGTGCCATCAAATAAAACACCATGGAAAAGTTAGATTTGCGATTCTTCCTCGAGCCACCCGAACTGACGCAGAAGGGAGCAATAGAAATCTTTGCTCTGGCACCACTATCTATGGTAAGTGCGCAGCCAGGAACCTACTTCCGTAGCGAGCTGGTACCGCCCCCACAGATGGTTTACGGAATGTTGGAAAATGCACTCGGCTGGCACCTCCCACACCAGACGCGTAAGGAAGTAATGCAAGGACTCACCAAGTTGGCGAAAAAGCAGTTTGGCAAAGTACAAATCTGGAAAGGCCATCCCTGGCTGAGCGGCAAAGAATCGAAGAGTGCTAAGAGTGGGTACTTCAGCCTACTACAGTATCATTTGAGTCTGGAGAAAGCTCTGGTGCCAGAAGATTTGATGACCTACGATGATTTGTGGTCCATGCACTTACGTGATCGTGGAATGAATTTTGTGGGTGGGAGTCGCCGCTATGACTTCCGACTAGAAGGACTCATAACCAAACTACGGTCCACTGCAAAGGAGAAAGGACCAGACAAGCAGGAGGTAGGTGATCGAAAGGAATTTGTCCGAATCGAGCTTGAGGACTTGTATGAGACGGAAGAACAAAAGATTCACAGTAGCTCCTTAGGGGATGCCTTTCCAATGTATTACGTAAGTCCGAAAACCCGTGGTTTCGTGGTAACTCGAACCCCTTACCGCATACCGGTGCGTGCTACGCCAACGGTTTGGCGGATGCTCGAAACACTCGATAGCCTAGCTATGGCCCCAACTTACCTAGGCACCAGTGAGGGGTGGGTCGCCACGAAAATTTCATCCGATGTTTGATCCCAACGATCTCCACCCCCTGCCACGTTACGGACTAGCGGTAGCGATGTTTGACTTTTGGAAGCAAAACGATAACGAATTTCCGCAGATCAAGACATTCAAGCAGTTAGCTACTCTGGCGGATACTTCTTTGGGCTTAAACCACTATGGTTTTCTTCTGGAGAAAAACGCGAATGGTCCAGAAGTTGGAAAATTCGTCTACCGCAATTTTGGAGATGATAGGGGAGGACTCCGGCCAGGGAAATCTAGTGGACAGAACACGGCTAATGGTTACTTCCTTTCCCCTCACGTCCTGACCAGCAACAACTCAGCCATGATGGTCAAGGAGATGGCTGGGCTACGAAAGGCACTCAAGGGGAAGCTGACAAAAAATTATTCGCTTAAGCGTTCGTTCTCACCAATGACCACTAAAATGAACGCGGGAACGCGCTCAATGAGCGACCCTAGTGACGATGTTCTAAGCGCAGCATTCACGGCTGTTGCAACAAGTACCCCACGGAAGGCAGCTGCTTTAGATTACGGTAGTTTCACTAACGTCGGACTCATTCCAGATCTGCCTTTTTATGTTCAGTCAACGGGTAGATACCCGCTCTTCGAATACTTAGTAGTGCTGGATGGAATTCTTCACAATCTAAAGCCGGAAGTACTCACCGGTACTTTCGACGAGAAGAAAAAGCAGTACAAGCGGCCAGATATTTTCAACGGAAATTTCAGGTACGCGCTACGTAACGTGGATTTTGGAAGCTTAGGATTGGTTGCAGCCATCAGTGAGTGGCGCAAGCAGTCGGATCAGCACAGTGAAGAAAAAGTCGAAGAGGTGCTGACCTACCTAGCATCCTTTCCAATATATATCGTTGGGTATGATTCAATCCGACAGGAGCAGTTTGGTCACCATTTGGTGACCCTCACCGAAGGTGGGGTATTGTATGCCATGCTCAATGACTTGTGGAAGGTAGAATTTTACGACTCGGCGGATGGTCGCATGGATTACAGTAATCCTAAGTGGAAGCATCTGATTCGTAACGTTGATCGGTTTCTACGCTTTTTCACCCCGGCTTCTTTTCAAGGATTTCTTTCGCTGAGGGCAACCTACCCAATGTCCTTTTACCTAATATTTCACAAGTACTTTCTTATGCAAGGCATTAACGAATCCATTCTGAAGTCCGCTATGGCTCTCGGGCGTAGTATCAATCAGGCTGCTTACTTCGAAGCCAGGGCCCGCACAGATGCGGACAAAAAGACTAACCGAGACCTATATACCTACAAAACCAGAGTGCTGGCCAGTTTGGAAAGCAACATTCGCAGCGCCCGCACTGCCGATCAATTGTTAGGCCAGCTCAGTACCACGATCGGACGAATGGCTAGTATGGACATCGACAGCGCGGCGGGGCCCTTCTTTGAGGCTATGCTGACTTCAGGGCCAGATCG
Organism: Neolewinella marina; assembly: GCF_002631205.1. Classification (GTDB taxonomy): domain Bacteria; phylum Bacteroidota; class Bacteroidia; order Chitinophagales; family Saprospiraceae; genus Neolewinella; species Neolewinella marina. The sequence goes on along the minus strand of NZ_PDLO01000001.1, from coordinate 1,162,393 downwards.
TATTGAGCTGAAACAAGCACAAAACCTCATCGTCACATTCATGCGGTTACGCCAGGAACACGTCAGTTCAAAGGAAGAAGAACAGGCCGACAAGAATGAACTACCGGTAGATCCCCACGGTGAGGTGGACTATTCGGAGGACGAATAAAAACCTAAAGTCAATTCCACAATTTTAACCGCGGCCCCCCTAAACTCGGGTAACCGCTCAATCCCTCAGTTAAATGGATACCATAAAATCTATTCTAGTAACCGGAGTAGCTACCCTAGAGAACCACGCCGCCAATCGCGGTGAAAAATTGCTAGGCAATGCCAGTAGCGTCAAGCGTCGCCCTGATGGAAGGGTTTACGTCAGCGGGCAGATGCAACGCCACGTACTCTTCAGTGCCCTTGATCGGATCAATGAAAGCGACCCTAACCGAGGAGAAACCTACGTGAGTAACGGAGACGGTATATCTACCAATATCGCTACCGATCTTCGCAGCGATTTGGGTGGCTTCCTGGACACAAATCTAGGTGATTATTCCGGTCGACGTACCGCCCCCCTGTCGGTAACCCCCGCCGTTGCGCTTCGAGAAAGCCAGGTGGGTCAGGACCTGCTCGTACGCCTTAAAATGTCTGGCAAGGACGCCGAGAAAAAACAGGCTCTTACCACAAACGAGTACAGCCAACAGGACGAGATGGTCATGAATTTCCACCTCGACATTGGTGCTGTGGGCGCCACCAAAAAATTTACCTACGAAGGGGAGAGCCACGTAGCGACTCACTATGAGCGGCACGTAGATGATACGGAACACCGCCGGCGAATTCGACTCTTTTTGGAGGCTACCCGTAGCATGACCGACTACGCTAATCAGGCGCGTAACGCCGTGTCTGGCGAACCCCACCGGGTACTTATCGTCCTAGATCCGGGTATGAGCCGCAAAGCTGTACAGTACTTCACGACCGATAGCGAATCGCAGCAAAGGAACATTCTTAAGGAACTGGACGCACGCGGGGCAAAGTATTTCCTTGGTAATGACGCGACCAGCGATGGGGATACGGTGTACGAAGCATACAGCAAAGCCCTAGATTCCCTGAGCAACGCCGCGGTTTACCGGCCCGAGTTTTCGTAATGGATTTGCAGAAAAAGTACGGCAAGCCCAACGGAATTCGTTTAAGTACGCACACCGAAAGTGTGCATCGTTTTGGCTCGGAAGCCCGTGTCACTTGGCCATTCCTAGCCATCAAATACCGTGACTTGACAGGCCTGGACTTGATTGAGCGCTGCGAGCTAGCCGAGCAGTACCACGACTATGGAAAGGGCCGCCGTCCCTGGCAAGAACCCTGTAAACGAGATGTCGATCTGTACCGCAAATGGTTGATAGAACATGGGCTTCCGTACGATCCAGGTGATTATAAGACCCGGGCGCTCTACGAACGGGACTGCTTTAAGCAGAATAAGTCGGCCGCGCCAAACCTAAAGTGCGCAAAGTATCGTCACGAATTTGCCTCTTGTAAGTACCTGCAGGATACCATGCCTGACTTCCCCCACGAATCCTACTGCGCGATTGCAGCACACCACGGCAAGCTTTCTTTATCCCCTCACGTAGAGAGAAGGTGGCAGGAAGATGGCTTGACCGACCCGCTCCAGAGCAATGGACCATTTTATAAACTCTACCAACGGATCGCGCGGGAGCACAACACATACCAACATGCTCCCTACCGGGAAAACGTACTGCGCCGGTTTCAGTACGCAGCCGTTCGAACATTGTTGCGCCTAGCCGATACGCGGGCCAGTCGTTGGGAAGGTATGGGTGACGATGGTATGGTTGCTTTGATTCCCTTTAAACGATCCCGTGGTTACGGTCCAGGTTCAGAGCTACGCCCCGTGCAACAGTTAGCGATCCATGCTGCAGGTGAAGAACGGACAATCCTCCGCGCACCAACCGGTAGTGGCAAGACTTACGCAAGTCTACTGTGGGCTGAGCAGCAGATTTTAGGAGAAAGGCCGAAAGCAGATCGCCTGATTGTAGCTATGCCTACTCGCTTCACCTCAAATGCTATTCTCAAGGAGATTGAGGAGCAATACCTCCCGTTGGAGTTCCGCGAGCAGCCCATATCGTCACCGTCACGTCGAGAAGCCTCACCGGTAAGCCTATATCACTCCAGTGCCTTCTATAGTCTGTATGGAAGCCAGGACGACTATACTCGTAGTAGCCAATCTGTCGAACGGCATAAGCTTAGTAAACAATTAGCGTTCCCTATTACAGTTTGCACTATTGATCATCTGCTAGCGTGCCTCACCGGCCAGAAGGAGGATCATTACGCGACATTCTACTTTCTAGCCAATAGTTGCGTGGTCTTTGATGAGACAGATTTTTATGATCCATTCATACAGGCAAACATGGTCCGGCTTCTAAAAACCCTACGTATTCTGAAGGTGCCTACGCTAATTATGAGCGCCACGGTACCAAATTCGGCTCGGGAGTTATATGGAGTCACTTCGCCGATCAGAGAAGTAGCCCAGCCGGGAAGCGGGCGCGTTACAAAGAATATGTTTTTTCTTGGGCAATCAGTTACACCAGCAGACTGTGCAAATGTCATCGAACAAATGATACAGGCGGGAGAAGGAATCATATATGCTAATACGGTACGTCGCGCACTTGATTATTATCAATACTTACGGGATCAGGACACTGAAGTACCGATTATACTCTACCATAGTCGCTTTACGGAATCCGACAAGCGAAATATTGAGACGTCATTACTGCAAACTTTAGGGAAAACTGCACACCGTAAGGGGCAGGCTCGCGGGATCGCAATTTTGACCCAGATCGGTGAGATGAGCATTAATATCAGCAGTAACCTGATGCTTTCGGACTGTTGTCCTTGGGACCGCCTGGCTCAGCGGGTAGGAAGGCTGGCCAGGTTCGCAACAGAGGCAACTGATCCTGTCCAGGCCCGGTTATACATCACGGAACCCGTGACCGAAACCGGGGAGGCCTATGCCTGGCCTTACGTTATCCCCGAAGAGAATAAACTTAAAACGTTCCAGCCGGGCAGACCCTATCTACAAACCCTGACCCAAATAGCGGCAAGTGCTAACAACGCACAGCCATTTCGCTTGACTCCGGAAATTTTGGTTAGTCTCACAAATGATCTATATCCCAGTGTAGAGACAATCACTGGCGCGGCTCAAGCCAATCAGTTAGAATACGAGAGTCTAATAAAGGGGACATGGCTTATGGCGGGAAGTAATCATATGAGTGTAGATGAAGGTAGCGTCGGGGCAAGCTGGAAAGCTCGGGAGATTGCGGACCAAGTTAGTGTACTTACAATAAAACCTGATGGACTTAAGGTGAGGTCTCAGTCTGCACTATATGATTTCTTTTTGGAGCACGGAGTGAACTGCCCAAGTTACAAGATTGAAGCAGAGTTGAGGAAGGGTGAGGCAGATGGCGGCCCTGCCATCAGCACCCTGTCTATTAGAGTAGGTCGAGAAGATGACGGCAAAGACATGCAGGTGTACTACGCCTTGCCCGGCGCATACCGGCGCGATGTTGGCCTTGCGTCAGTTTACGGTTACCCTTGGCTAGCCGATCAAACGTTATGAGTATTTCCGCCTCCCACCTAACCTACCTCCTCCTCTGCCACCGTAAGCTCTGGCTGCACCACCAGCAGTTGCGGATGGAAGACAACAGCCGCGACGTCGCCGCTGGCAAGCTGATCGATCGAACCAGTTACCGGCGGCGGCCCGGCGGTGGCGTCAGCTCAGTTTCGATGGCGTGAAGATCGATCATTTTGATCCCCGGGAAAAGGTGGTGAAGGAAACCAAAAAGAGCCCGAAGCTTAAATTTGCTCACGTAGCACAGGTGAAGTATTACCTGTACCTCCTGGAACTTCGTGGTATAAAAGCGGCCACCGGGCAGGTAGAATATCCCAGGCAAAAGCGTACTACCGAAGTGTCATTATTGGCTGCGGATCGGGATACCACTATACCGGGGTGGCTAGCCGAAATAGAACGAATCACCCAACTGGAAAAGTGCCCGGAGATCGTGCGAAAATCCTACTGTCGCAGTTGCGCTTTTCACGATTTTTGTTTTTCCTAACCTCGCTCCCACGCGCCGCCGTCATGAAAAGAGCTTACTATCTTTTTAATCCCGGAAGAATGAGCCGGAGGGATAAAACGCTTTGCTTCCAGTCCACAACGGAGAATGGTGAAGATCAGCGGCGATTCTTACCGATAAATGATGTCAGTTCGTTGTACATGTTCGGCAGCGTAGATGCCAATAGTGCACTCTACAATTTCTTAGGTCGTCATCACGTGCCGGTTCATTTCTTTGATTACCACCAGCACTACACAGGGTCTTTTAGCCCGCGAGAACATTTGCTGGCGGGGCAGATGCTGTTGGCACAGACCAATGCATACCGGCTTTCCCGCCGCCGGATGCATCTGGCCACCGGACTCGTGGAGGGCGCAACCTTCAATATGCTGCGCAACCTCAAGTATTACCAGGCCAGAGATCGTGACCTGCGGTCACAGATCGACCGTATTACCGAGCTCCGTCCCCAAATTCATGCGGCTAGTGACGTACCGGAACTGATGGGCATTGAAGGGAACTGCCGGCAGATCTATTACGAAGCGTTTCCGATCATCGTGCCCGGCTACGATTGGAATGGCCGACAAAAGCGTCCACCAAGTAACGAGCTGAATGCCTTGGTCAGCTTTGGGAATGCAATGTGTTATACCCTTTGTCTGGATGCTATTTATAACAGTCAACTTAATCCTACGGTCAGCTTTCTGCACGAACCCGGATTCCGCCGATACAGTCTCGCATTAGATATCAGCGAAATATTCAAGCCACTACTTGTCGATCGCCTGCTCTTCCGTATGTGCAATAAACGAGAACTTGGTAGCCATGATTTTGATTTGGTCGATAATGCTTGTTTTCTCCACGAGCGTGGGCGGAAAAAGTTTGTTGCTGCCTGGGAGGATCGACTAAAAACGGGGATTCAACACCGAAAATTGAATAAGCGCGTCAGTTACCGGTATTTAGTGCGTATTGAATGCTACAAAATAGCGAAGTATGTAATGAAGATCAACGAACAGTACAGTCCCTTTCATGCATGGTGGTAACACCTTAAGAGGCTACCAACAAACATTATATGTACGTAATTGCTGTATACGATGTAGCCACTGAGCGGACAAACAAGATGCTCAAGCTCTGCCGCCGGTACCTGCACTGGGTTCAAAATTCGGTTTTTGAAGGGGAGATTAGAGCAGTAGAGCTCTCGGAGCTGGAAGCCGAAGCACTGGATATTATGGACCCGACGTACGATAGCTTCATAATCTTTACTAACACACATGTTCACCGTGTGAATCGTCGCATTTTTGGCCGTCAGCGAGCCAGTACGGATCAGTTTCTTTAGTCGTCGAAGCAGCGCCGATAGAAAACCAATGCTAGATGCATTTGGTGGGCCATAGAGTATGTGACTGGTAATCAGTAGGATGTGAGGTCGTCGGTGAGCAAGAGAAATTGCGTTACTAGTTGGCGACGCGCTTGGCGGCTGTTTTTTGACTTGAAACGCCAACTAATGCTATGTTTGCTTGTCGTTTTTATCGGGCCCTGAATTGCACCTAGCGGAATTGAAAGTCTTTACGATAGAAGTAGTCCGGAGAACCGAGGGTGACCCTGAATTGCACCTAGCGGAATTGAAAGTTCACGATGCGAGGAGGGGAGCAGCGGGCAGCCATGCCCTGAATTGCACCTAGCGGAATTGAAAGGTGTCTATATGTCCCACAAACTGTTGGTCAACCTCCCCTGAATTGCACCTAGCGGAATTGAAAGTATGTCCACCATGGCCGGTACCGTGCAGGTGACCCCCCTGAATTGCACCTAGCGGAATTGAAAGCTTGCCATCGGTGGCCTTACCCGTCTTGTGGGCTGGCCCTGAATTGCACCTAGCGGAATTGAAAGGCCTTTGTATTCGGAGGTATGCGCGCCCCCACTAAGCCCTGAATTGCACCTAGCGGAATTGAAAGGTGTTGATGCTCCTCAACGTGGTTGGACTTCGGGCACCCTGAATTGCACCTAGCGGAATTGAAAGGTCTTTGCGGGCCATTATCGCCGTGTAAATAGAACCCCCTGAATTGCACCTAGCGGAATTGAAAGTCGATGATGGGGTCGTCATCCGGGGTGGTTTGGGTGACCCTGAATTGCACCTAGCGGAATTGAAAGTCGTGTACGTCCTTTCCCTGCGCCCCGGTATCAGTGGCCCTGAATTGCACCTAGCGGAATTGAAAGTGGATTGATGCCTTTCACGATCTGAACGGCGTAGCCCCTGAATTGCACCTAGCGGAATTGAAAGTTGCTACTACCCATGTTGGTGGCATTTCCGAAACTACCCTGAATTGCACCTAGCGGAATTGAAAGAACGCGAAGCGCTGCGGCGATACTATCGCCTAACCCCCTGAATTGCACCTAGCGGAATTGAAAGCAACATAGGTCTGCTTGGTCGTTTGTCCTAAAGCCCCCTGAATTGCACCTAGCGGAATTGAAAGTTGTAGTGCCTTATACCTTCCTGTTTTTTGGTACGGCCCCTGAATTGCACCTAGCGGAAATGAAAGTCTTTCATGAACATTTCTGCGCCGTCAGCGTGAAGGCCCTGAATTGCACCTAGCGGAATTGAAAGTGCCAAAGACCGAATAGGGGATGCTCTCGATCAGGCCCCCTGAATTGCACCTAGCGGAATTGAAAGTTGCTCATGGCAAACTGGCAGGAATCAACCGAAGCGCCCTGAATTGCACCTAGCGGAATTGAAAGTTGGGGTTGAAGACGATATTGGCGTCAGGCATGTACACCCTGAATTGCACCTATCGGAATTGAAAGATGAATGGTGGTCGCATCTTCGCGGAGGGCGATTTTCCCTGAATTGCACCTATCGGAATTGAAAGTAAACTACGCCACCGCTTCCCCGCAAATGGCTACTACCCTGAATTGCACCTATCGGAATTGAAAGACGTAGCCAAGCCCACTTACGCCTTTGAGCGGGATGCCCTGAATTGCACCTATCGGAATTGAAAGCAGGGAGAACCCCCACGGACGGCACATGACAACAGACCCTGAATTGCACCTATCGGAATTGAAAGTGGGTGGTATTCGTACCTACCTGGCTGGTGTCCGTGCCCCTGAATTGCACCTATTGGAATTGAAAGTGGCTGGAACGCTACGGGGGCCTTGCCCGTCCGGTACCCTGAATTGCACCTATCGGAATTGAAAGGTAAATACCTTACTGGCGTTGTAGACCTTCGCCCGGCCCTGAATTGCACCTATCGGAATTGAAAGGATGTCTACTATGGCCGGTACGGTTCAGGTGACGCTCCCTGAATTGCACCTATCGGAATTGAAAGTCGCTGTGCAGCTCGGCAATCAGCTTCAGTCGCTCTCCCTGAATTGCACCTAGCGGAATTGAAAGGCCGTGTCGAGGATGAACACCACGGCCCCCTCGCCGCCCTGAATTGCACCTAGCGGAATTGAAAGACGTTTTTTGCTGAGGCGTTCGGACCCGGAGAGCAGGCCCTGAATTGCACCTAGCGGAATTGAAAGTCGGAGCGGGCCCGCAAGTGGACGCCCAAGACCGTACCCTGAATTGCACCTAGCGGAATTGAAAGGCCTCGGCATCCGCGCCGGAAAAGCCTTCTACTACGCCCTGAATTGCACCTAGCGGAATTGAAAGTCAATTAAGGTATAAGGTCTACCGGTTCACGGCCATCCCTGAATTGCACCTAGCGGAATTGAAAGAAGTAGCCCGCAAGATCGTAGCGCAGGAAGGCCTGCCCCTGAATTGCACCTAGCGGAATTGAAAGAAAGCCTACCAGGGCAGCGCAGTGGTTGTTCTTCCACCCCTGAATTGCACCTAGCGGAATTGAAAGGGACAATCGCGTTCAAAGCCCCCCGCAGCCCCAAACCCCTGAATTGCACCTAGCGGAATTGAAAGGCCTTACGAATAATTGGACCACCAACTACGTGGTCCCTGAATTGCACCTAGCGGAATTGAAAGTATACAGGGCTATCGTATCGACTGCCTGCGCTGACAGCCCTGAATTGCACCTAGCGGAATTGAAAGCTGATACTCATAGCTGGGGCAGTGAATATCTACGGCCCTGAATTGCACCTAGCGGAATTGAAAGGCTTTCTTCCCATCGTTCCAGTTGGCCGGGAACTGGTCCCTGAATTGCACCTAGCGGAATTGAAAGTGACCCCATTGGCGTGGTGACGGGCGTGGAAGTCTACCCTGAATTGCACCTAGCGGAATTGAAAGATGGTGCCGCCATCTTCCGGGGTGCCGGGGTGCCGGCCCTGAATTGCACCTAGCGGAATTGAAAGGAGGAAGCCAAAAAGGACATTGAGGACGTAAACAAGCCCTGAATTGCACCTAGCGGAATTGAAAGTTTAATGGTGAAGTGATACAGCAGCACGGCGGCAGCCCTGAATTGCACCTAGCGGAATTGAAAGCGCATGACCTGGAATGCAAAACTTTAGAAGTCTCTACCCTGAATTGCACCTAGCGGAATTGAAAGGACGAAATGATCGGTGACACCCTCGTAAAGCGATTCCCCCTGAATTGCACCTAGCGGAATTGAAAGATGGCAAGGGTACTACCCTCGGTGGCCACGTACAGGCCCTGAATTGCACCTAGCGGAATTGAAAGGCAGCATACCCCGTCGCCGGGGTTTGCAGGTAGGCCCCTGAATTGCACCTAGCGGAATTGAAAGGCTGCTCGTGCTTAAGTCGTTCAATATCACGCTTCCCTGAATTGCACCTAGCGGAATTGAAAGGAGTTTGATCATCGTGGTAATAAGGGACTATTTTGACCCTGAATTGCACCTAGCGGAATTGAAAGTTTGCGCTGAATGCCTTCATTGCATCGGGTAGCTTGCCCTGAATTGCACCTAGCGGAATTGAAAGATATTACGTGGTATGCTTTCCTTGCTATGGGATTGCCCCTGAATTGCACCTAGCGGAATTGAAAGTCCTCAACCACCCCATGTTTGAAGATATGGGATTGCCCTGAATTGCACCTAGCGGAATTGAAAGTCTGACTTCTGGCAAGGTTAGCATCGCCACCGACATCCCTGAATTGCACCTAGCGGAATTGAAAGTAGATGGGCCGCAGGTAGGCAAGGCCCGCCACGATTACCCTGAATTGCACCTAGCGGAATTGAAAGCCGTCGAAGTCGATGACGGGGGTTTCCAGGGTGCTGCCCTGAATTGCACCTAGCGGAATTGAAAGCTCAAATGGCCCGCCCGCCGGATGGACTACCGCAACCCCTGAATTGCACCTAGCGGAATTGAAAGTGGAAGGCGTTGAGGGTGTTGGTGGCGCGGCCTCCGCTCTGAATTGCACCTAGCGGAATTGAAAGTTTGTACTGCCCTAACTGGCTGCGCAGCACCGCAGGCCCTAATTGCACCTAGCGGAATTGAAAGTGGATAGCTGGGCCGTTCGCGCTCTGTTTGCGTGGCGCCCTGAATTGCACCTAGCGGAATTGAAAGTACGATAACCTTTAGCCAGGCGCGGCAGGTATTCCGGCCCTGAATTGCACCTAGCGGAATTGAAAGTCCTCGCTTCGTAACATACCCGTCCACTGATTGCCCGGCCCTGAATTGCACCTAGCGGAATTGAAAGGTTTTGGTTTATAATAAGGGTATGCCTACCGATTGGCCCTGAATTGCACCTAGCGGAATTGAAAGGAATTATCGAACGGCTCAAAGTAACCGCCAGCAAAGCCCTGAATTGCACCTAGCGGAATTGAAAGATCGAGACGGGAAAGGAAATCGGGATCCATATTGCGCCCTGAATTGCACCTAGCGGAATTGAAAGTAGGCTAGGTACTTAATCTGCATCTTCACTGGTGTCCCCTGAATTGCACCTAGCGGAATTGAAAGGAAAGTTGGAAATCGCTGCCTACATCAACGACGACACCCTGAATTGCACCTAGCGGAATTGAAAGTCCGTGTCCGGCGTTAACCGAGCGGTAGGATTGTTAACCACCAGCCCCCGGGGGTAGTCCGTCGGGCCTGTAGCCCGGCGTGTAAATCAGTGCTGTGGTGAAATGGGTAGGCGAGGACCTTGCAGTGTGACCTCCCCGCAGGGGCCCAGCACCTGCAAGGGTGCGGTATTTCTGGCAGCATAACGGCTGAAGCCGTCGCTACGCGAATCCCGGGCCGTCGGGCCTGTGGCCCGGGGAAAAACTGGGTGACGGGAAGGACCTTGCAGCGTGCCTGCCCCGCAGGGGCCAGCACCTGCAAGTGTCCGGTATTACTGGCTGCATGACGGCTAAAGCCATGGCTACGCGTACCCCGGGCCGTCGGGCCTGTGGGCCGGCGTGAGATGATACGGACGCTTGCGAGTGCGCCGCTGCGCTGGGCACACCGCGAGGTCCTGGCGGGCCGTCGGGCCTGTAGCTCAGCGAAAAACTGGGTGGGGGGAAGGACCTTGCAGCGTGCCCGCCCCCAAGGCCCAGTACCTGTAAGCCTCCAATGCTACCCACCCCAACCCTCAGGCAACTCCAGTTTGGTAGGCAGCGGCCGACGGATGCGGCGGCGCGCGGGATCCGCTTCCGGGTCGAGGGGGCGGGCCGTGAAGGAGCGCACCTCGCCCGTCACCAGGTCGTAGAGCACCAGCCGGTCGGTGGTAAGGGAATCGATGCGGTAGGGGAGGTGGAAGTCCTGCCCCTCGCGGTAGCGGGCCGGAATACGGCGCTTGCCCAGGAAGTAATCGACGGAAAGGATCAGCTCGCGGCTGTCTTCGTCCACCCGGTAGCGGCCCATCAGGTATCGCCCGGCACCCGCGTCCGCGCCGTAGTCCTGCTGAAAGGTACCATCCGGGGTCAGTAACAACTGGTGAGGAAGGTCGTCCTCGGTCCAGTGGACGGCCCGCAACAGGGAGTCCGGAGACTGCCCATAGAGGCCGAAAAGGGGCAAAAGGAATGTAATCAAGAGGATACGCATGGCGGAAGGGGGTCTGACAAAAGACAAATCCCCGGCCCGGGAGGTTAGCGAATCGGCCGATCTTAACGGTTTGTTGGCCGGAATTGACCGATATGATCGATCCGGTTGTCGGATACCCACCCCGGACGGCGGTAAAAGCGTACCTTTGCGGCCTCAAACTTAAAGCACCCCGACCATGGGCAACGAAGCCTACGATAAACTCTGGAAACTGATTGGCCTGCGGTACAAGAGCCACCCCTGGCACGGTATCGAAATCGGCAACAACGCCCCCGAGGTAGTCAGCGCCTTCATCGAGGTGATCCCCTCCGATACCGTAAAGTACGAGGTGGACAAGAAATCGGGCTACCTGATCATCGACCGGCCCCAGAAGTTCTCCAACATCGTACCGGCACTCTACGGCTTCATCCCCCAGACCTACTGCAAGAACCACGTGGCCGACTTCTGTATGGAGCAGACCGGACGGAAGGACATCCACGGCGACGATGACCCCCTGGACATCTGCGTCCTCACCGAGCGGGAGGTCACCCACGGTAACATCATCGTGAAGGCCAAGGCCATCGGCGGGTTCCGCATGCTCGACGGCGGCGAGGCCGACGACAAGATCATCGCCGTGCTCGATAATGACGAAGTGTACGGCCGTTGGGACGACGTGAAGGACCTGCCCGAATCCATCCTGAACCGCCTGCGCCACTACTTCCTTACCTACAAGCAGCTGCCCGGCTCCGCCCCCAAGTGCGAGATCACCGACACCTACGGACGGGAAGAGGCCCAGGAGGTCATCCGCCGCAGCCAGCTCGACTACGCCGAGGCCTACGGCAACCTGGAAGAAGTGATGAGCGCCACCCTGATGGAAGCCCTTAACTTCGGACAGCGGCAGCGGGGCATCCTCGACAGCCTGTAATAACCCGTAAACCGGGTTACCCTTGCAGTAATCGGGATACGCAGGTATCAACTGTCGCTGCCGAACTTTGCGGGCGTTCGTCGCGCTGCTATCATACCCGTTACAACGTGGTTTGGGCGTTTATCTCTTGCTCTCTCCGCTCAGCTCTACGTTAGCAAGCCTCGCCGACACTCAGGTGTCGCCTGCGTTTGCTGCCTTGATCTGAACGAAGATAGCGGCGACCTAAATCTGCAAACCACGTCGTGCCGGGTATACCACTCCGGTATTGCACCGACTCACGCGCCCCCAATTCGGCAAACCCAACCGACGATCCATGCCCTACCTGCCCGCCCTCCTGATCCTGCTCCTGACGGTCACCGCCTGCGTCAGCCCGCGGTCCACGACTACGGAGGGAGCAATCCCCCTGGCCCGCCAGGGCACCTTCGCGGTCGGAGGCACGGTGAAGCGCAGCCCGGGCACCTTCGACCCCGTCGCCCACGGGGCCTTCAATCCGGGCAACCAATCCACCGCCGGGCAAACCCTCCACGGCGACCACGCCGCCGTGTTCTACCAGCTGCCGGCCCGGGCCCGTGAGCTGCCCTTGGTGTTCTGGCACGGCTACGGGCAGTCGATGCGGACCTGGCAGTCGACGCCCGACGGCCGCGAGGGCTTCCAGACCATCTTCCTGCGCCACCGCTTTCCGGTCTACCTGCTCGACCAGCCCCGCCGCGGACTGGCCGGTCGCAGTACGGAACCCACCACCATCGCGGCGAATACCGACGACCAGTTGTGGTTCGGCATCTTCCGGCTCGGGGTGGGGACCGAGTTCTACCCCGATGTACAATTCTCCCGCGACCCCGCGGCCCTGGACCAGTTCTACCGGCAGATCACCCCGGATACCGGCCCCCTGAACATCGACCTGAACGTGGCGGCGGTGTCGGCCCTCTTCGATACCCTCGGCGCGGGCGTACTGGTGACCCACTCCCACAGCGGCGGACAGGGCTGGCTGGCCGCCCTGGAAAACGACAACATCCGCGGGATCGCCGCCTACGAACCGGGCAGCAACTTCGTCTTCGCGGAAGACGAGGTGCCGGAACCCATTGAATACGTAGGCGGCACGTTGCGCGCCCGGGGCGTACCCCGCGCGACCTTCGAGCGGCTCACCCGCATCCCCATCGTCATTTACTACGGCGACTACATCCCCGATGCGCCGGTAGATAATCCCGGGCAGGAGCAGTGGCGGGCGGCCGTGGCCATGGCCCGCCAGTGGACGGAGGTGGTCAACGCTCACGGGGGCGACGTGACCCTGGTGCAGCTGCCCGACCGCGGCCTCAGGGGCAACACCCACTTTCCGATGTCCGACCTCAACAACCAGGCCGTAGCCCAGCTGCTGCTCGACTGGCTGGCCGAAAAGGGGCTGGACTGACCTTAGAAAACCTGCTTAAACTATCCGATCATGCTCCGTTTGCTCTGTTTCTTCCTGCTCGCCACTACATCGCTGGCGGCCCAGTCCGACGCCCTCTTCCCGCGGGGAGAGAAGGCCCCGAACGTCCACCATACCGGAGACGTATGGCTCTACCACCCCAGCGATGCCGATGACCACTTCGATTACAACCTGGCGGTAGCCACCTTTGCGCCCGGCGCCAAGCTCGACTGGCACCTCCACCCCAAGGGGCAACAACTCATCATTACCGGCGGGGTGGGGTACTACCAGGAGAGGGATCAGCCGGTACGGGTGGTCCGCAAAGGGGAAACCATTAAGTGTACGCCGGGCGTGGAGCACTGGCACGCCGCCACCCCCGACCATGGGGTGACCTACCTGGCCATCACCGGCGATGCACCGACGGAGTGGAAGGAGCCCGTCACCGAGGAAGATTACCTGGCCGTAGGGGCCAACGCCCAGTCGGCCACCGAAGCCGAGCTGCTGCAGCTGAGCCGCGACAAGTGGCAGTGGATGGCCGTCAAGGACGCCGACCGGCTGGCGGAACTCTTCCACGAGGATGCCATGTTCGTCCACATGGGCGGCAGCTGGGGCAAGGAGCGGGAGGTCGCCATCATCCGCAGCGGTGGCATCCACTACAAGCAGGCCGACGTCCACGAAGCCTCGGTGAAGGTGATTGACGATACCGCCATCCTGCTGAACCGCATCACCCTCCTCGCGGTGGTGGGCGGCAACGAAGTGACCAACCCCTTTGAGGTAACGGAGGTCTACAAGAAAATCGCCGGCGAGTGGAAGCTGGCCGCCCTGTCGTTTACGCGGCTGATGTCGCGGTAATCACCCCCTAGTTCACGTTTCGGTAGGCGTTCGGCGTCTGGCCAGTGACCTTCTTGAACATACGGCTGAAGTGCTGGGGGTACTTGAAACCGAGGTCGTAGGCTACTTCCGAGATCGACTTGCCGGGTTCGAAGAGCCGTTCCTTGGCCAGACTGATGACCTTGAGCTGGATGTGGTCCTGGGGCGATTTGCCCGTTTCCCGCTTGATGAGGTCGCCGAAGTAGTTGGCCGAAAGGTGGAGCCGCTCGGCGAAGTAGTTGACGGTGGGCAGTCCCTCGCTTTCCGCCTGTCCCGACCGGAAGTAGTCGTTCAGCAGGCCCTCGAAGCGGGTAAGCACCCCCTGGTTGGCGGTGGTGCGGGTGATGAACTGCCGGTCGTAGAAGCGGGTGCAGTAGTTGAGCAGCAATTCGATGTTGGTCAGCAGCAGCTGGCGGGTGTGCTGGTCGATGAGCTGGTCCAGCTCGGTGGCGATCTTGCCGAGGCAGTCCTCGATCAGCTCCCGCTCGCGGCTGGAGAGGTGGAGGGCTTCGTTGGATTCGTAGGAGAAAAAGGTGTACTGCGGCATCCGCTGGGCCAGGGGACTACCCGGCAGGAAATCCGGGTGGAAGACCAGGGCCCGCCCCTGGGGCTGGTAGTATTCGTCGCCGTTGTGGCCGATCACCTGACCGGGGGCCAGGAAGACCAGCGTTCCCTCGTCGTAGTCGTAGGTGTTGCAGCCGTAGCGGAGGTCGCCGCACTTCACTTCCTTGAGGAAGACTACGTAGAACTCGAAGCACATCCGCCGTAGTTTCCGCGGGTCGGCCCGGGAGAGGTCGATCATGGCTACCAGGGGGTGCTGGGTCTCCTGGTTGTTGAAGGCGCAGTATTGCTTGATCGTCTCGAAAATTAGAACCTCTTCCATGTCGGCTGCTATGTTTATCCTAAGGTAGCGACTGCCGCTCCGCCAATCCAGCCCTGCTGCGGGGAAACCGTAATCGGGGTAGGCATCTCCGTAATCCGGGTAGGGGAGCGGTTCCGCCCCCGGTGGACCTTTACCCGGCCTGCCGGCGTTGGCAGAAGTGGCCGGCGGCGCGCGGGTGCCGGGATGGCCCCACCAAAAATTGTAATGAAATTATGAGCCTTAAACTTCCCCTCTACCTCCTCCTGCTTTTTGGAACCGCCGGCCTGGTTGGCCAGGTTCCACCCGCCGATGTCAACACCGTCTTTCCCGCCGGACAAATGATCAGCGGGGGCAACTTTACCGGCACCGCCTGGGTGGAAAGGCTGCTGGTCGTGGATGATGAGCAACGCCCCGTGGCCGTGGGCAACGTCACCTTCGCACCCAAGGCGCGCAGCAACTGGCACCACCATCCGGCCGGTCAGTCGCTGCTGGCGCTGGACGGACTGGGTTACTACCAGGAGCGGGGCGGCCCGGTGCGCCTGCTCCGCAAGGGGGAGACGGTGCAGTGCCCCCCCGGCGTAGAACACTGGCACGGGGCGGCCAATAGCCAGTGGTTCGTGCAGCTGGCCATGACGAAGGAGCACCCCGACGGACGGGTGATCTGGGGGGAACCGGTGACCGAGGAGGAATACCACCAGGGTATCGCGGTAGAACGGGCCACCACCGACAGCCTGCAGACAATCAATGACCGCTACCGCCACATTGCCACCGTGGCTTCACTTACCACCCTGGGTGAGCTGGAGCGGTTGCAAGCCGCCCTGGGGGATGCCCTCGACGCGGGCCTCACCGTGAACGAATGCAAGGAAGTGCTCGTCCACCTCTACGCCTACACCGGTTTTCCGCGGAGCATCCAGGGACTGCGTACCCTGATGGCCGCCGTAGAGGACCGGCAGTCGCGCGGTATACAGGACGAAACGGGGCCCGAAGCCGGGGAGGTGAACGATAGCGTATCCCGTTACGAGCGGGGCCGCGCCACCCTGGAAGAACTGATCGGCCGGCCGGTGGAGGGGCGGTCCGACTACGGCGACTTCGCCCCGGTCATCGACGTCTTCCTGAAGGAGCACCTCTTCGCCGATATCTTCGGCCGGGACGTGCTCAGCTACCACGAGCGGGAGATCGCTACTATCAGCGCCCTGAGTAGCCTGGACGGCGTGGCGCCCATGCTGCGCGGCCACCTGGGCATCGCCCTTAATCTGGGCATCACCGCGGAGCAGCTGTCTGAGGTATTGCGGCAGATCGATTACACGGCCGGCCCGGCCGCTGCGGGGGCAGCGCGGGAGGTGCTGCGGGAGGTGGTGGGGCTGTAGCGCCCGGCCGCCGGTGCCGTGCGGAAGTAAGCAAATCCCTCCCCGCCGCGTTAGGAGAATAGATCCAAACCCTCCGGTCCATGAAGCTGCTTTTTCTCCCCCTGTTCTTCCTGGCCCTGCTGCGCGCCGACGGCTGCGATAAGTCCGATGCCGGAACCGCCCCGGCGGTGACCGACTGCGGCACGGAGATCCAGGTGCGGGACCCCCTGCCGAGGCTCACCTCCGATGCCTTCAGTGTGGTGTCCGCTACCGCCGAAGGCAGTTGCCTCACGGTCACCATCTCCGCCACGGGCTGCAGTGCCCAGGCCTGGCAACTCCGGTTGTGGACCGACGGACAGGTGAGGGAAAGCTCCCCTACCCAGACTTCCGCCCTCCTGGTCTTCGACGACGGGGTAGGGGAGAATGAGATGACCTGCCAGGCCATCATCGAGGAAAGCTATCGGTTCGATCTGACCCCCTACCTGGAGGCTGGCAGCCGGCCCACCACCCTGGAACTGACCGGCACGGGCACTACCGTCCGCATCGACTGACCGGAGAACCTGGGCCGCGGCTAGCGGTTAGCATTCCCAAAAAGACGCACCATGAAGCTCAACAAAGCCGCCGAGTCGAAAGCCAAACAACTCATCGAGGCCAATCAGTACGTCAAGGACAGCGACTGGAGCGAGGCCCAGCCCACCACTGAGGACGAGAACGGATACCTGGAGCGCCACAGCTGGAAGGAGTACGGGGAGTGGCACCTGGGCATCCACGAGGACGCCAGCAAGGACACCAAGAGTCACTACGGCTTCCCCTATGGTGATTTCCGGCGGGTGCACTACTCGGGCCTCATCGCCATCAAGCAGCGGGCGGCCCAGCAGAACTACGGCGAAATCGAGAAAGCCGCCAACCGGCTGCTGAAGCTGCTGAACTGATCCGAATGCGGAGCCGCCGCCCACAGAACTGTGTCGTATTTACGCTATTGTGGAGAAAGTGCAGACAACCAGGCGGAATATTAGTTGTTTAGGCTGAAAGGGTTGCACCAAAAGGCAATCCGATTGTTTCATTGCACCTGCGCGCTGCGACCGCAGCAGGGGCAAGCCCAGCTTATTTTAACCTTATGAATATGCACCTCAGTCCCGCCCAGCGCGAGGAATTTACCTACCTGAACGAACGACTTTCCCGGTTTGCGGGCCTGGACCCCACGCGGATGGAGGACGCCTACGCCAATCCGGAGTTGATCGAGCGGTTCATCCGGGAGGAAGGAGCGGAATTGACCGACGCCCAGAAGCAGGCCGTCCGCAATTTCGTGGGGTATAAAAAAGGGCATTTCTATCTGGTCAAGCAATACAAGAAATACGCGGTCCTGCTCCAGCAGAATACCCTCTACGGCGTGGTAGGGGTAGACCAGGCGCCGGCCGAAATGGTCGACCAGGGCCTGCCGGTGTATATGGAAGCGGCCCTGCTGCCCTTCAACGACACGATCGTGATGACCTCCTCGACCGTCTGCGAAAACGGCACCGTCTCCCGCTCGGATATTGAATATGAATTTAAACAGATCAAAGACGTGCGCGGCATAACCGAAACCCTTGACCCCCAGCTGCTGGAAGAGCAGACCTCCCCCGCGGCCCAGGCCGCCGAGCAGGAACTGCGCCAGTACCTCCGCACTGCCGCTACCCGCGAGAAACATGCGGGCGACATCAAGAAGATCCTGGATCAGTACCCCGAGCTGCACGACGTGTACATGCAGATGTACTCCAAGATCAGCGCCCGGACCATCAAGAAAGACCTGAAGGCCTGTGGGGTGCGCGAGCGCCACTTCGCCGTCTACCACAACTCGGTGGTGGCCGTAGCCCCCACCCGAGGTGAACTGCTGGAGCAACTCAGCGACCTGAGCTTCGACGGGGTGATGGGACAGTGCGCCTTGTTCCGCCTGTAAACCAGGCGCCGTTCCGTTTTTCATTGTTGTAACTGGCATTTATGCTGGCTGGGGCCTATTTTCGTGTGGCTTTCACACTATGAATACACACACCCACCATGCACATTCCTGCCACCGCCCTCGTCCTCGAGGGCGAAAAATTCGTCGCCGATAAGGTTACGGAACAACTGGAACACCTGGGCTACGACGTCGTAGCCAACACCTCCCGCGGAGAAGAGGCCGTAGCCCGCTGTCAGCAACAGCCCCCCGACCTGCTGGTCGCCGGAGACCACCTGACCGGGCTGATCGAGGCGGGGGTAGCCCTGCAAATGATTCAGGATGCTGCCCCCGTCCCTACCGTCGCACTCGCCGCTGTGGACAAGGCCGCCGGTACGGTAATGCCCCGGGGGAGCAGCGCCGCCGAACTGGCCGCCTGCATCGCCCGCGCTTTCGGCGTGCCCTCTTGGGATGCCGCCACCGGGCCGCCCCAGGACTACATCCTCAACGAGCGCATCCTGCTGCGGCACAATGAGCGGATGGTCAGCCTCGCCATTGCCGACATCCGCTTTGTGCAGGACTACCGCAACTACTCCAGCGTGTCGGTGCCCGGCGAAACCTACCTCATCGCCATTTCCCTGCCCCTGGTGGAGCACCGGCTGGCGGGCAGTGGCTTTCTGAGGGTGCACCGGGATCTTCTGGTTAACCTGCGCCACGTAACCGAAGCGCGCTACGACGAGCTTACCCTCGACCGGGGCATCACCATTCCGGTGGGCCGCCCCTACCGCCGCCGGGTAAACCGGGAGGTGAAAGTGGGGGTATAGGCGAAAGCTGATCCCCCTACGGGCTTCCCGTTACCGAACTTGCACCCGCGCTCCGCCGGCTGCTACACACGTATTTTCATTGTTTGGACGTTGGTATACCTCCGGGCCGGCTGGCGCGGACCGGACCCGGGCGTGCCCCCGACAAAAGATGGCACGACATCTATTCCCGGATTTTCTACCTTTGGCAATCAGGGGTTTATCCCCGACGGCTTTCTAATCTCATGAAATAACCTAATTCTCACTGCCATGCACTCCCTGTTCAGGAGCCTGGTAAGCGGACTGTTCCTCTTACCGCTGTGCGCTTTTGCCCAAAAAGGTATGCCCGTCGCCCTGGACGACCTGGGTACCTGCAACCTCCCCCCGATTTACAGTGAACACACCTACTCCCGGCCCTATACCTTCCGGGATAAGATCCGGCCGAAGGCCCTGACCTACGCCGTCAACTACCTGACCACCGGCGATACCCTGCAGGGGCGGCCCTGTTCCCCCTGGCCGGATTCGGCAAAGAACGCCTTCGAGTACGCCGCGGCCATCTGGTCGGACGTGCTGCAGAACGACCAGCTGATCAACGTCGACGCCTGCTACTCCCTCGCGATGCCCGGCGGCACCCTGGGTTCTACCTCGCCCAGTCTGCGGGCCATCGGGCCCATCCACGGACGGGATGCGGTGATCTACCCCCAAACGATGGCGGAGCAGCTTATGACGATGCAGTTTCCGGGCGCGGACATGAACGTCTTCATCAATGGAAATTTCGCCCCTAATTTCTACTTCGGAACCGACGCCCTGCCGCCGGCAAACAAGGTGGATTTCGTGACCCTGACCCTCCACGAAATGGGCCACGGCCTCGGCTTCCTCGGTACGGCCCGGATCGACGACGGATCGGCCGCCACCGGCACCGAATGCGATGGGGTAGCCGGAAACGGTTGCCTGGGCTATTACTTTTCGGCCAACAGCCAGCCGGCCACCTACCACCCTTCGATTTACGATATGTTCGTGGACCTGGGGACCGACACTTCGGCCCTTACCAGTCTCCTCCCCAATCCGGGGGCGGGGATGGCGGCCGCCCTGAAGGGGGACAGCGCTGGACTTTTCTTCGATGAGACCAACCTTGCGGCCTACCAGAGCGGAACCGGGTCGTATCAGCTGTACACCCCCGCAACCTTTCGGCCGGGCAGCTCCTTCAGTCACTTCGCCGACCCCAGTGAGGCGATGTACTACGCCCTCTCCTACGGGAACGCCGTCCACGATGTAGGCATGGCCGCTACGGTACTTCACCACATGGGATGGCCGGAGGCGGGTGCCGGGCTTCCGGTGGAGTGGCTGGCCTTCTCCGGAGCACCCGCCGAGCGGGGTATCCTGCTGGAGTGGGCCACGGGCACCGAAACCGACAACGCCGGGTTCACCGTGGAGGTGAGCCGTAACGGCGGTTCTTTTGTGGCCATCGGTCGGGTGAACGGGCAGGGAACCACCCGCAGTCGGTCGGACTACCGCTTCCTGGACCCCCTGCCGGCCGCCGGTGATAACCATTACCGGCTGCGGCAAACCGACTTCGACGGACGGGAATCCTTCAGCGAAGTCGTCAGCGTACCCTTTACGGTGGCGGCCAGCCACGTGAGTGAGGTGTACCCCAATCCGGTCCGGGCCCGCCGGGCGTCCATTGATTACCTCAGCGACGCCACCCGCACCGTATCCTTGAGCCTGCTTGACGCGGCCGGCCGGAGGCTGCAGTACCGGGAACATCCCCTCCAGGCCGGCGCGAACCGCCTGGAAGTGGACCTGTCGGGCTTACCCTCCGGCCTGTACCTGGTGCGGCTGGGGGACGGGCGGCAGCCGGTCCACCGACGCGTGATCGTCGAATAACCAGACAAAAAAAGGGGAGTGCAAGTACTTGCACTCCCCTTGCTCGTTTCCGGAAAGTGGTTCTACCGGGCCAGTCCTACGATGAGGCGGCTGGTCTGTGATCCGGTGGTGGGCTGGCTGAGGCGCAGCAGGTAGGTGCCGGCGGGCAGCTGGTCGGCCAGTGGTACCTGCAGGTAGTCGCCGGCGGTGCCACGGAGGTTGCGGGTGGCCAGGGTGCGACCGGCGGCATCGAGTACCTCCAGCAGCAGGGGTTGGGTAGCGTCCAGCGACTGTACTTCCACGCCTACGGTGCTTCCGGTGCTGGGGTTGGGGTGGATGGCGAAGGCCAGGGGCTCCTGGTCCTCACCGCGGTTTACCTCTACCAGTTCGGAGTATGTGAAAGAACCGTCGAGGTCCACCGACTTGAGGCGGTAGAAGGCGGAGCCGCGCAGGGGAGCGGCGTCGACGAGCTGGTAGCTCAGTTCGGTAGCGCTGGCGGAGGTTCCCGCGGCGGAGACCCGGCCTACGGGGCTGAAGGATTTGCCGTCGGCGGTGCGCTCGACGAGGAAGTGGCTGGTGCCGGACTCGTCGATGGTGGACCACTGCAGCTCAACAGTTTCCCCTTGGGGGGTAGCGTCGAAGCTGAGGAGGGTCAGGGGGAGTTGGGCTTGTCCTTCCGATCCACTGGCGGTAGCACCGCTGCCGAACCCGCCCACAAATTGAGCTTGGGCAGGCACAGACAGGATAAGCAGGGAAAGCAAAGTGATAGTATAGCTGAAGCGCATGGGCTTGTTGATTTTTGAGGGGTGGGGGTGGGGGAGCAACATTACAGGCCGCGGACGCCGCGGAACTGCAGCCAGTAGGGGCGGAAGTACTCGTCGGACAGGGCGTTGGTCATGTAGGTACGGTCGGAAGTCTTGAGGTATTCCTCATCGCTGTTGCTGTGACCGCCCCGGATGCCGATGCCGTTCTGGGTCTGGGGCCAGGTAGGTACGTCGGCGTAGCCCGTTTCGGGGAGGAAACCGTTGCCGTGGCGGTTGGTGAAGGCCCGGCCGTCGGCGTGGGTGACGCTGATGACGCCCTCGGCCTGGTTGCCGGAAAGCTCCATGTTGCCGTAGTAACCGGCTCCACTCCACACGCGGGTAGTTCCCAGGTCAAGGCTGCCGGAAAAGATGCCGGACCGCATCGGGCCGAGGCCGAACCGGGTGATGGAGGTGGTCTTTTCGTAGGCGGCGTAGCCCTCGTTGGGGTTGAGCTTGGTGAGGTTGGTCAGGATTTCCCGGGGTTCGTTAGGCAGAGAAGGCAGGAACTTCCACTTGGCAATCTCGTCGGTACCCCAAGCAAATTCGGCCCGGATGGGGGAGAGGGGGCCGCGGCACAGTTTCTCAAACTCCAACTCGGTCATGGGGCGCAGTCCGGACCAGTCCAGGTAGGCCATCATATCGCTGATGGAGACAAAGCCCACCGGTACGTGGGGGGCGGTGGTGGTAGCGTCCTGACCGGATTCGGGGTCGTAGGAGATGCAGTTGCGGGCCAGGCTTTCGTCGGTATTCTTGCCCGTCACATCGGTGATATCGTGTACGGCCTTCTGGGCGGGCGTCAGGGTGTTGAAGAAGTCGACGTACTGCTGCTGGGAGAGTTCGTACTTCATGGCGTAGAACGGACGGAAGCCCTTGGGAAAGGCGGCGGGGATGGGGCCGGAGATGTCGGAGCCAGTGGTGTCCACATCCCGGTAATACAGGCTGTGGGGATCATCCAGAACCGGAATGGCATTCGAAGAGGTAACCCGGTAGGGGTCCGTTTTACTGGGGTGTCCACCCTCAAAGAACATATTTACCTCTTTACCCTTGTGTCCACTGCCGAGGTAGAAGGAACCACCCGGTACGTAGACCATTTCGACGCCGAAGATCTTGAAGTCCATGATCTCGATCAGGTCGATGCCGTTGGCCGCCAAGTTCCACCGCAGTTGGACCTGGGAGTATTTGGCGGTGCCGGTCATGGGCGAAGCTGCGTAGATCATGGCACCGGTTCCGTCCATCACATCCACCACGGCACTGGCAGGGCCGCGACCGGTGGAGAGCATCAGGTGCTGCCAGTCGCCCTCACCCGCGGTGCGGTACTTGGCGAAGACCCAGGCCGCGTCCCAGTTGTTGGGGGCGGAGGTGGTACGCCAGGCGTTTTCCCACCCAAGATTGAAAGTGAGGACGGCAAAGTCCCGGTTGTCGGCCGCGTAGTCGACGCGGAGGTCGACAATCTGGATGTTGTTGCTCAATAAGGTACTGCACGGCAATAGCAGGCAGACGAACAGGTAAAATTTTACCATTTTAAAGAGGCTGCGCCTCGCTGTCCTGGGTAAAGCAACATTGACCGAACGTCGTAAAATCGAAAACGCAAATATGGTTCAGGTCAATAATGCAACATCATTACGTACTGCCTAGCCAGCAGCTGCCGCAATGAAGTACCCTGGAAAGCCAGGCTGATTCTTGAGGAAAAAGTGGTTCAATGATCACTCCCGCAAAAACGGGGCGATGGTGTCTGGTTTTAAAGCAAAAAATGTCTCGAAAACTATACTTAAAACGGGGGGGTGTTAAGTGAATTGCGCGGTAACGTTCTTTTTAACGAAAAAATTATGGGCGCGCTGGCAAATTTATTTTCCGGCAGGATTTTGCCGGAATCGGTCGGGGGTGGGCTCCACCTGACCGCTCCCAAATAGAAAAAGGGAAAGTGTCGCCACTTTCCCTTTCCTCTACCCCGCAGCAATAGTTGCGGGCACCACAATAGTGGCAGTTATCTGGATTGACCTACGATGAGTCGGCTGGTCTGGGAGCCGGTCGAAGCCTGGCTCAGGCGCAGGAAGTAAGTGCCGGCGGGCAGCCGTTGGGCCAGCGGCAGCTGGAGGTAGTCGCCTGCGAAGCCCGTGAGCTGCCGGGCCATCAGCCGGCGGCCGGAGGGGGCGATGACTTCCACTAGGAAAGGCTCGTTCGGGGCGATGGCCTCCACCGCTACACCGATGGCGTCTCCGGTGGTGGGATTGGGCCGTACGCTGAAGGCGAGGGGGAGGTCTTCCGTAGCGCGGTTCACTTCCACCAGGTCGGAGTAGGTGAAGGATCCGTCAAGGTCAACCGACTTCAGTCGGTACAGCGAGCTGCCGGCCAGGGGGGCGGCGTCGGTCAGCTGGTAGGAGCGGGTGAGGCCCAGGGGCGACATACCGGCGGCGGAAACGCGGCCTACGGGCGTGAAGTGGCTGCCGTTGGTGGTGCGTTCCACCAGGAAGTGGGAGGTGCCGACTTCGTGGATGGTCGACCATTCAAGGACAACCTCCGCATCGGCGGGGGTGGCGGTGAAGCTGAGCAGCGTGAGGGGCAGCTGGGCTTGTCCGCCGTAGTCGCTGGCGGTGGCACCACTCCCGAATCCACCCACGAATTGGGCCCACACGGGGGTGACGGTGAACAGGGCGAGGAGCAGAAGGAGGGGGCGGAGGTTCATGGGCTTACTGATTTCTTTGGACATGATGTGATAAGGGGTCAGTGAGTTACAAGCCCCGTACGCCCCGGAACTGCAGGTAGTAGTGACGGGTATACTGGTCGGTGTCGGTGAGGGTGGTGGTGGTGCGGTCGGCTACCTGGAGGGCATCCTCCTTGGAGCCGTTATGGCCGCCCTTGATGCCAAAGCCCTGCTGGGTCAGGGGCCAGGTGGGCACGTCGGCGAACCCGGTCTCGGGAAGCACGCCATTGCCGTGGCGGTTGGTGAAGCCCCGCCCGTCGGCGTGGGTTACGCTGATGACGCCCTCGGCCTGGTTGCCCGAAAGCTCCATGTTGCCGTAGTAACCTGCTCCGCTCCAGACGCGGGTGGTTTCGCTGCCCAGGCTGGCGGAGAAAATCCCCGAGCGGAGGGGCCCCGTGCCGTATTTGGTGGGCTTCGTAGTCTTTTCGTAGCCGGCGTAGCCGCTGTCGTCTTTCAGCTTGTTCAGGTTCACCAGGAGTTCACCGGAGCTGTTGAGTGCCTCGGGCTCGAATTTCCACTTGGCAACGTCGTCGGTTCCCCAGGCGAATTCAGCCTTCACGGGATCCTGCGGTCCGCGGCAGAGCTTTTCGAACTCCATCTCCGTCATGGGGCGCAGTCCGGCCCAGTCGAGGTAGGCCATCATGTCGCTGATGGATACGTGGCCCACCGGGACGTGGGGTGCAGTGGTGGTGGCATCGCCTCCAGTCAGGTGGTCGTAGGTAATGCAGTTGCGGCTGTCGACCGCGTCGGTGTTTTTGCCCGTGGCGCCGGTGACGTCGTGGACCAACTTCTGAACCGGAGTGAGGGTGTTGAAAAAGTCGACGTACTGCTTCTGTGACAGCTCGTACTTCATGGCGTAGAAGGCGCCGTATCCCTTGGGAAATGCAGCCGGGATGGGGCCAGCGAAGTCGGCGCCGTTTCCTGCCTTGTCATCGTAGTACAGCATGCCGGCCTGGTCGCCCACGGCGATTTCATCGGCCGAGGCTACGTAATAGGCGGGGCGGTCCTTTTTGTCGCCGGCGGCGTAGAACTTGTCGGTTTCCCTGCCCTTGTCCGGACTCCCGAGCCAGAAAGCGCCCTCGGGGACATAGACCATCTCAACGCCGAACACCCGGAATTCCAGGTCCTCGATCCATTCCACGCCGTTGGCGGCGAGGTTCCACCGCAGTTTGGTTTGGGCGAAGGAAGCGGGGCCGGCCGTTTCACCGGCGGCGTATACCATGGCACCCGTGCCATCCATAACGTCCACGGTGGCACCGGTGGGGGCCGGGGTGTCCTCGGTCAGGACGATGTGCTGCCATTCCCCGTCGGCCCCTACGCGGTATTTGGCGAATACCCAGGCAGCGTCCCAGTTGCCGGGGGCGGTGGAGGTGCGCCAGGAGTTTTCCCAGTTGAGGTCGAAGGTGAGGAGGGCGTAGCCCGGGTTGCCGGACTCGTGGTTGACCCTCAGGTCGTGGATCTGGATGTTGTTGCCCAAAAGGACACTACAACAAAGGAAGCTGAAAAACGCGAAGTAAAGTTTTGCCACTTTCGGGATTTTGGCTCCTCATCCCCCGGCAGTCAAGGACACGCCGGTACCACATAAAATGGTGCTGTTCGGACTGCCGGAAAGCAGCCGCAACGGAATCAACAATCAGGAGGATCAGGTTTATTCGTGAGAGTAAAAAAGCACAGGAGCCAACCTATCTGCGTAAGTCAATTCCCTGGCTCCTGAAGCAATTACATGCCACGGAGGAGATGCCTAGAAAACGGGGGCACCCTGTTGAAATTGTGGGCGAACGGCTTTTAATCCCCTGGGTTTACCTTTAGCTACATTTTCAACCGATTTTACGACTCACTCTACCCTCCCTAATTGCATGATTTGGACGTCCTGGGTGTCCAATCCGAGTTTTTCCAGTAGGGAGCGGTAATTACCCGCGGCGTGGCGGGCGGATTCCGGCGAAGGGTAGCGGGCTCCGGTGGTGATGGCTACGGTATTTGGGCCCGGGGCGTCTACGAGGCAGACCGTCGACAGTTGCTCCTGTCCCCGCATTCCGGCCGCGGCGAGTTGCTGTAGGCGTACCTCGGCCTCGGGGGTGGGCAGCAGGGCATCGACCACTACGTAGGTGGGGGTATTCGCTTCCACGGTGGGGCAGTCGGGGGCGGCAGGCGCGGGTGCCGGGGTGGATGGCCCAAGGTCCGTGGGGACATCCTGGGCCGGCCCCTCAAGATCGATGTCCGCCGGAGTACGGAATCGAGGATCGGCAAAGGGGTCGGGTACTACCGGGCCGTAGTTTTCCTCGTAGACCAACAGCATGAGCAGCCCCGTCAGCGACAGCAGCAGGGCGATGTTAAGAAAGCGGCGGCGGTTCTGCCGCCGCTCGGCGGGGGTAGCGCCGTAGGCGGGGCGGCGGCTGATTCCGTCCAGGATCTCCTGCTTGCGCCCGTAACGGGAGAGGTAGTCGTTGAAAACGTGCCGCGGCCGGGGGATCTGCTTCAGGGAAAGCCGGCCCCGGGCGTCGACCACGATCAGGCCTACGCCGTTCTTGCGGCATTGCTGCAGGAGGATGCGGTACTCTGCGGGGTTCACGAAGGTGTCTTCCCCCACGGCGATCCAGCTTTCGTTGGCCGGATAGCGCCCCAGTTGCTCGATCGCGGAGATGGAGCGGGCAAACCGCAGCCGCAACCAGGTCACCACGGCGGTGATGAGCACGGAGCCCAGGAGAAAGACGGCCAGCAGCAGCAGGGTATTCAGGGCGTTGAAGTACCACTGGTAGCCCAGCAGGGCAGACAGCCCCACCAGCAGGGCCAGACTAAGCAGTCGGCCCGTCCATTCGGCGCGGCCCCGGTGGACCTTCAGTTTCAGCTGGTGAATGGTGTTGCGGCTCTTGGCCTCTACCACCACCACGTAGGGGCTCGACCGGGTGCGGAGGAACGCCAGCAGCACGTCGGCCCGCTTCAGCCGGGTGTACACCTCCGTGCTCACGTAAGCCGACCGGCGCCGGTAATGGTCGCCGTTCAGGCGGTCGGCCACCGCATGCTGGATGAACTTTTCGGTCAGGGGAGTTGCCATGGGGCAAAGGTAGATGAAATAAAAAGTATAAAAAACTGGTTTGTGCCAACAAAAAGGCGTATTATCGTAGCGGATGAAGCGTGCTGCCAACGCAGCAGCTTATGTTAGTAAAGTCATTCGCCAGCGCCGTACAGGGCGTGGATGCCCGTTCCATCATCGTAGAAGTTAATGCCGGGGGGCAGGTTCCGGAGAACAAGCCCTGGTATAATGTTATTGGCCTGCCCGACAACGCCATTCGCGAGGGCAGCTACCGGGTAGAGACGGCCATCAAGAACAGTAAGTTCAGAAACCTGCGGGTCCGTACCGTCATCAACCTGGCCCCGGCCGACGTCCGCAAGGAAGGGGCGGCATACGACCTGCCCATCGCCGTGGCCTACCTGCGGGCCACCGGACAGATTTCCGGGATACGGGCCGATGGCCTCCTCATGATGGGGGAGCTCTCTCTCGGCGGCGAAGTGCGGCCGATCAAGGGCGCCCTGCCCATGGCCATCCAGGCCCGCCGGCTGGGCTACCGGGGCATGCTGCTGCCGCAGGAGAACGCCCGCGAGGCCGCCATCGTCGACGGCATCGAGGTGTACGGGGTATCAACCCTGCGGGAGGCGGCCGACTTCGTGTCCGGAACCCGGTCCTTGGAACCGGTACGGGTGGATACCCGGGAGGAGTTCTACCGCGACCGGATGTCGTTCGACGTCGATTTTTCCGACGTCTGCGGGCAGGAGAACATCAAGCGGGCCCTCACCCTGGCCGCGGCCGGCGGCCACAACGTCATCCTGATCGGACCGCCGGGAGCGGGAAAGACCATGCTGGCCCGGCGGTTGCCCACCATCCTGCCGCCCATCACCCTCCGCGAAGCCCTGGAGACCACCAAGATCCATTCCGTCGCGGGGGTGCTGCCCGAAGATGCGGCCCTGATCACCCGGCGACCCTTCCGGGCACCCCACCACACCATCAGCGACGTAGCCCTGGTCGGGGGCGGCAGCTTCCCCAGTCCGGGGGAGATCAGCCTGTCCCACAACGGGGTCCTCTTCCTCGATGAACTGCCGGAATTCAAACGCAGTGCCCTGGAGGTGATGCGGCAACCCATGGAGGAAAGGCGCATCGTCATCAGCCGCGCCCGCATCACCGTGGAGTTTCCCTCCGGCTTCATGCTCATCGCGAGCATGAACCCCTGCCCCTGCGGCTACTTCAACCACCCCGAAAAGGAATGCGCCTGCCCACCGGCCCTGGTGAAGCGCTACCTGAACCGCATCAGCGGACCCCTGCTCGACCGCATCGACCTGCACGTGGAGGTGACGCCGGTCCCCCTGGAAAAACTCGCCGACCCCGCCAGCCATCGGGGAGAGGGGAGTGCCGCCATCGCCGCGCGGGTGCAGGCGGCCCGCGCCATCCAGGAGCAGCGGTTTAACGGGCACACGGCCATTTACTGCAATGCCCAGATGCCGAGCCGCATGGTACGCGAACAGTGCCGCCTATCCGCCGCCGGCAATCAACTGCTGAAAACGGCCATGGACCGGCTGCAACTCAGTGCCCGGGCCTACGACCGTATCCTGAAGGTGGCCCGTACGGTGGCGGACCTGGATGGTAGTGCGGACATCGCCACCCACCATCTCGCCGAAGCCATCAATTTTCGCAGTCTGGACCGCGGCAGCTGGGGAGAAAGGCGGTAGGCCGCTACCGGCTCTCCCTCACCTTGAGGATCTTCACCTCCACCCGCTGGTTTCTCTCGTTGCACTCCGGGGTGTCGGTGATGCACACCGGCCGGCTCTTGCCGTAGCCCCGGGGCAGCATTTGGGAGGTGCCGATGTTGAGGGAGTCGAGGTAGTCGATCACCGCCACGGCCCGCTCCTCGCTCAGGCGGGTGGCGAAGACGGGGCCGGCGCGGTAGCTGGCGTGTCCGCCGATCTCCACCACCACGTCGGTGTTGGCGCGCAGGAAATTGGCGATCTCCTCCAGGGCGGCCTGGCTTTCGCCTTCGATCTCGGCGCTGTTGGCCTTGAACTTGATGTTTTCGATGGAGAATACCTGACCGATCTTCAGCTCACCGCGGGTCTGGCCCAGCTTGACCACGGGAGCGGAAGGCTTGGCCGCGGGGGGTGAGGTAGTAGAACGGTTGGGACGGGGAGTGGTAGCCGGGGGACGGGCCGGTGCCGGGGTGGGTCGGGTTTCCGGGGTGGTAGCTGCTACGATCTCGGGTTCTTCCCAGAGGTCCTGGTCGCAGGCCACCGGTTCCAGGGGCCGGATGTTGTCGAGCAGCACGTTTCCGTTGTACGGGAAGAGGATGGGGGTCTTGTAGTAGGCCTCCAGCATCAGGTGGGTGTAGTCCTGCTGGGGCTTCAGTTTGATCCGGTACTCCCGCCAGGTCTGGCTGGTGATGAGGGGGCTCTCTCCAATCACCCGGCCTACGTCACAAACGTCGAATCCGCCGCGGATGCGCAGCTTGATGGGGGTGTCGTAGTTCTCGTCGTTGTCCGTCAGTCGGCTCTTCGAGAGGTAGCGCTCGGAGCGCGCCAGGCGGATGTTGAACTCGTAGCACTGTCCGGCCTTCATAGGGGCGCTCATGCGCTGGCTGACCCGCTCGTAGGTGTCGTTGTCGCGGGTCACCATTCCCAGGTAAGTGTAGCCGTCCTGGGCCGGTTTGTCGACCTTGAACAGCCGCATGGGGTCGGGCTGGATGTCTACCGCCGATTCGCCGGGGAAGCCGCAGTCGAACCACCCCTTGGGTGCCGCCGCTACCCGGGGCATATCTTCGAAGGAGGGATTCGTGAGCAGGATGGTTCCATCGCTCTGGGCCGGCAGGGCTACGGTCAGTATCAGCAAAAGCGGCAGGAAAAGATTGTACATCACGTGTCAGTTGTGCCGGCCGGAAGATGAATTGCCCGCGAAAGGCTCCGGCGTATCCATAGTATTCTAAGTAACGCTCCAATCAACAAATTGGTGCAAAAATTCTGTTATAGCCCCGGGGCCACACCCGTCAAGATGCGAAAATTCGACTACTCCCTGGATTACGGCCAACTGGACCTGCGCGCCCACCCGGAACACTACGCCATCGGCCGGGGGGAGCAGGGCGTGCTGCTGGTCGAACCCTACAAGTCGGAGCTCCTGCCCCTGTGGCGCTTCCGCGATCCGGAAGTGGCGCGTACTTCCTCCGAGGCCATTTACGCCCGCTTTCTGGAGTACCTGGAAGCGAACGACTTTGTGGGCGCCGACATGGCGCGCAAGTTCCTGCAGATGGGGTATACCCGCTCCCGCCGCTACGCCAACTATCCCGGCGGCAAGAAGTACAAGGGGCCGGTGCCGGACGACAAAAAGGGGCAAAGCGGCGCCCACGGCCGGGAACAACATGAGCGCGGCGAGGAAGACCCGATCAAGGCTGAGTCCGCCCGCATATTCAAGGCCCGTTGGGAGGACGCCAAGAACCACCCCGAATACCAACGGCAGAAGCGGGAGTTCCGGGAACGATACGGCTGAAGACTATTCAGTGGCGGATAATTCCTCCGCCAGAGCCGCGATCATGGCGTCGCAGCGGTCGAGTTGCTCCCGGGCCACGAACTCGTTGGCGCGGTGGGCCTGGGCGATGTCGCCGGGGCCGCAGATGACGCTCGGGAATCCCGCGTTGGAGAACTGCCCGGCCTCCGCGGCGTAGGCTACCGTTCCCGTTCGGGAGTTGCCGCTGATCCGCTTGACGAGGTCGACGATGGGCGCGTCCTCGGCGGTGTCCAGGGGCGGCACCGGCGGGTGGAAGGGGAGGTGGGTGATGGAGAATTCCGGGTAGACCGTCCGCCGCAGCTCCTCCCGCTGGCAGCAGAAGGCTTCGAAGTCGGCAAAGATTTTCGCCGCGTCGTCCAGGGGGATGTTCCGGTAGTCCCACTCGAAGCGGCACTCGTTGGCGATGATGTTGAAGGCCGACCCCCCGGCGATCTTGCCCACGTGGATGCTGGTGTGGTTGGGCGAGAAGCGGTCGTCGGTGCGGCCGGCCTCGATGAGGCGGTGCATCTTGTCCTCCAGCCACAGGATGAGGTGGGCCGCTTCGTGGACGGCGTCCACCTCGTCGCGGATGCGGCTGCTGTGGCCCTGGCTGCCCCGCACCACGGTGGTATACACCATGATGCCCTTCTGCCCGACCATGGGCTGCATCATGGTGGGCTCACCAATGATCGCCCCCGCGGGCCGTTCGGTGTAGTGGTCGCGGATGGCTCCGGCGAGCAGGTCCCCCGCCCGGCAGCCCACCTCCTCGTCAAAGCTGAAGGCGAAGTAGACCGGGCGCCGCAGCTCCGCGACCCGCAAGCGGGGCACGGCCGCCAGGCAACTGGCCAGAAACCCCTTCATGTCGCAGCTCCCCCGGGCGTAAAGCTTGTCGCCCCGGGGCGTCAGCTCGAAGGGGTCAGTATCCCAGGGCTGGCCCACGGTGGGTACCACGTCGGTATGTCCGCTCAGGATGATGCCGCCGTCGGTAGCCGGACCGATGCGGCAGTGCAGACAGGCCTTCTCTCCCGTTTCGTCCGGCACCAGGGTGTACTCCACCCCCTGGTCCCGGAGGTAGTCCGCGATCCAGCGGATGATCGACAGGTTGCTCTCTCCGCCGAGGACGGGAAAGGCGACAAGGTGGGAAAGGATTTCGGTGGTGGTCATGTACGAGGTTATTGGCGGGGTAACAAAGCAACGAATATTCCCGGAACCCGCGCTCCGGCGCCCCCGAGCCACGCGATTGTGACTTTAGCGGAAAATTCCCGTCCTAAAGAAGCACACGTAACCAACAGCCCATGAAAGACTTACACTTTACCCTGATTTTCCTCGCGCTCATCCTGGGGGCCGGTACCACCCTTACCGCCCAGGTTTCCGCCCGGCAGCAGGCCATGAGCCGCGGTGATCAACCCTCCCTCGTGCTCGAACTGCCCGGCGCGGAAGACGATGACGTGGAAGACCTCTGGACCGACTGGCTCAAGGACACCTACGGGGTGAAAACCAAATCGACCAAGGGCAACAAGCAGGGGGAACTCTCCAGCCTGAACTTCCAGCTCGAAGGCGTAGGCCGCGGCTCCAAAGTCGACCTGTACAGCCGCGTAAACGAAGTAGGCGACGGCAGTGAACTCACGATCTGGATCGCCACCCCCGCCGGCTACGTCAGCCCCGCCCTGGACCAGGGACAATACGTGGCCGCCGAAAAGATGCTTATGAACTTCGCCCTGGCCGTCAGCCGCGACCAGATCGAGCAGGACGTGGAATCCGAGGAAGACCAGCTGAGCGACCTGGAAAAGGAACTCGACCGCCTGCGCCGCGACAAGGAGAAAGCCGAAAAGGACATCGTGGATGCCCGGCAGAAGATCGCCGACCTGGAAGAAGAAATCCGCCGCAACATCCTCGACCAGGAACGCAAGCAGCGGGAGATCGAGGAACAAATCAGCCGGGTGGAAGCCACGAAGCGGAAGCTGAAGGGATTCTAGGGCCTGGTCCCGT
The DNA here is from genome assembly GCF_002631205.1 of Neolewinella marina. Classification (GTDB taxonomy): domain Bacteria; phylum Bacteroidota; class Bacteroidia; order Chitinophagales; family Saprospiraceae; genus Neolewinella; species Neolewinella marina. The sequence continues at coordinate 1,129,436 of NZ_PDLO01000001.1, read as the reverse complement.
TTCGCCGGCTTGAGCCGGCATGCTGCTTTAGCGTCCGGGCAGTCTGGGCAGCTTGATGGCTGAAGCCGTCGCTACAGGTAGGTCGGGATGCTGCTATGATTTAATGACTCGGGCCGGGAGGCCCTCGACCTTTTTTGCCTCAACCGCATCTCCACGATTACCAAGACCTGGCCACCTTACCTGGCTGCGTCAGGAATTGGCGCTTAGCCACCATCCAGGGAAACCGCAATCAGCTTTCGGAACCCAACATCTCCCGCGCATTCTCACTAACCTCCAATCCGGCCCAGGAAGCGGTGCCTTCGTATACCACTTCGTTGCCGCGTTCGAGGCGTACGGCGAGGCGGGCCTGGAGGCTTTCGTGGATCTTGCCGGTCATGGCCCCGCCAACGGGAACGGCCAGGTGGCCCCCGGTAGCGGGGTGGCCCGTCACCGTGAGGCGGAGCCGGCGGCGGGTGAAGACCAGGGTAACGGTGGACCCACCTTCGGCGAAACGCACGTCGACCCGCGCGCCCGACCAGGTGGTGAAGGTGTACAACTCCCCGTCCAGCAGCAGGGTGCAGAGAAAACCCCGGAAACTGGACTTCAGCCAGGGAATCACCGCTACGCTCAACATCAGGTTGGCCGGCAGGCGGGTATCGCTCAGGTGGTTGCTCTGCCCCCAGATCCAGGCTTCGGGGAACCCGCTACCCCAGTCCTTCTCGGTGTAACCCACGCCGGAGGAGGCGTCGTAGGTCCGGTTGCCCACCTTTAGTGATCCCAGGGTGCGGTGGTGAAAGCTGACCAGCCCGTGGTAGCACTGCATCCGGGGCACGAAACTGTACCACCCCATGATGCCCGGGGCCAGCAGGCGCTTCGGCCAGGGGGTCACGCCGTCGAACCGGAGGTCGACCTGGAGGTCCGGCAAATCGATCAGCAAGCGGTCGGTGGCAAAGCGGTGGGGGCCCAGCTGCACGTCGAAGGTGTAGGCCGCGGAGCGGAAATCGACCGTGGTGTACTGGTAGGAATCGGCGGTCGCCTTCACCCCGTCGAGCACCTGCAGGAAGCTGTGTCCTTCCCCCGCTTCGTCGTAGCTTATTCCCGGGATGAAGGCGTAGGCCAGCTCGTGCTCCGGGACGACCACCTTGAAGTACCAACCTTCGAAGTAGCGCCGCCGCCGGCCCCACCCCTGGAAACGGGGGGGATCGAAAGCAGCCCGGCGACGCAGCAGGAAATCGTCCATGCCGGAAGATAGTCCCCTTCCTGCGGATTGATCGATTCCCGCTATTTTGGGACATCACCACCCCCCGCCGCCGTGTACCGCTTCGCCCCCTTCCTGCTCTTCGCCCTTGCCTGCACCGACCCTTCGCCCGCCCCCGTGCCCTACACCGCCGCCGGGGTTGACGCGGACCTGATCGAGGAGTACGGCGCCGACGAATACGGTATGCGGCCCTACGTCATGGCCCTGCTGAAGGCCGGCCCGAACCGCAGCAGCGACAGTACCGCCGCCGCCGAGCTGCAGCGGGCCCACATGGCCAACATCGACCGGCTGGCGGAAGAAGGCAAACTCGTGCTGGCCGGCCCCTTCCTCGACGACGGTGATCTCAGGGGCATCTACGTTTTCGACGTGGCCACCGTGGAGGAGGCCCGCGAACTGACCGCCACCGACCCCGCCATTGCCGCCGGCAGCCTGGTCATGGAGCTCCACCCCTGGTACGGGTCGGCCGGACTGATGGGGCTGAACGACCTCCACCACCGCCTGCAGGCCGCCCCGGTGGGTGAGTAAGCCGGCACCCGCGGCCGCGCCCCCCTGAACCGCATTACGGCGGGAACGCAGGTGCCATGACCCCACCTACGACCGGCCCTTTGACGTTTATTTAACGCAGGTGCACTGTACAAACAGGGCCTGAATTGCATCTATGGGGGTGAGAACCGCCCGCAAGCCCAGCCCTATGCACTACCTTCTGATCCTCCTCCTCTCCGCCCTCACGGGTACCCTCATGGCCCAGGACCCCACCGATACCTACCGCCGCATCGAAACCCTGACCGGGGAGGGCAAGTACCGCAGTGCCCTGACCCTGGCCGACGAGCTCTATGCCACGGCGGAAGCCCCGGACCACCGGGCGCGGGCCCTCGATTACCGGACCACCCTCACCGGCCGGCTCGCGGAAGACGGTCATCAGGCGGCCGTATATCTCCTCCGCCAGGCCCTGGCCGACAACGCCCGCCAACCCGTGGTGGCCACCGTCACCCACCTGCTGCTCGGGGAGTACTACCACCTCTACGCGGAAAGCAATGCCTACCGCCTGAGTGACCTCACCACCGTGGGCGAAGCAGCCGTGGCAGATACCCTGTCCCTGACTGACTACGGCATGGATCAACTGCTGTACCTGAGCCACCGCCACCTCTACCGGGCCCTGGAACTGGCCCGCGATAACCAGACGCCCCTGGGGGCCATCCCGGCCATCGTCAGCGGTGGGGACCAACGCATCCGGGAAGTGCCCACCCTCTATGACCTGATCGTAGACCGCGCCATGGAGGTGCTGGGCAGCAGCCTCGGCACGGTGACCGACGAGGCCCTGGCCGACGCCGAGCGGGCCCTGCTGCCCGCCGAAGCCTTCGCCGCCCTGGACCTGAGCCTGCACTACAACCTCAGCAAGGGCACCCCCCGCAAACTCCAGCTCTACCAGCAGTGGATCGCCTATCACCTCGACGCCGGTGGCCCCGCCCTGCTCCACGCCGACCTGGAACGGATGCGGTTCGTCCACCGCAGCGGAGCGCCGGACTCCCTCTACCTCGCCGCCCTGCAGCGGATGTACGACAACTACCCGGGAGTGGATATCCGCGACCGCATCCTGGTAGAAATGGCCCGTCTGCTCGACCGCGACGACGAACAGCTGGGTGCCCGCCCCCGCGTGCGCGCCCTGCGCCTCCTCGAGCGGGTAGGGGAGCAAGACCCCGTAGCCCGGGTAGAATCCAGGCAACTGCGGGAGGTCATCACCCAGCCCGTCCTGGAGGCCCAGGCCCTCAGCTATTACCCGCGGCGGCAGCACCTGCTAGTGGGGCTGGGCTACCGCAACGTCGACCGCGTACACTACCGCATCTACGCTTATGACCCCGCCCGAACCGAGCCCGACTCCTACCGGTCCGACGAACGCCTGGCCCAGGTGATGCGCGGGAGGCGCGTAGCCAGCGGCAGCCAGCGGTTGGCCCCGAACGATGACTACAGCCACCACCGCACCGAACTCGACCTCGACCCCCTGCCCGCCGGAGGCTACCGGATGGTGATCGCCGACAACGATGACTTCAACGTGAAATCCTCCAACTTCACGATCATCACCTTCCAGGTGACCGACCTGGCTACCGTAAAGGTGGACGGAACCGACGATGGCGCCCAGGTGCTGGTCACCGACCGCACCACCGGAGCCGCCATCCCCAACGTGGAAGTGACCGTGCGCGAACAACAACGCAACGGCAACTACGTGGAAGTCGTCACCCGCCGCACCGATGCCGGGGGCACCCTCACCCTGCCGGCCACCGAACGCTACCGCAGCTACCAGCTCATCCTGGACCACCAGGCCGGCCGGGACCGGATGGTGACCGAAGCATACGCCTTCAGCCGCTCCGTCAGTCCGCCCCGGGAAACCTTCTTCACCACCCTGCTGCCCGACCGGCCGATCTACCGCCCCGGACAAACGGTACACGTCTACGGCCTCCGCTACCGCAAGGGTGGCGATGAGCTGCCCAGCGTGGTACCCAACGCCACGGTAACCGTGGTGCTCCGTGATGCCAACTACCAGGAGGTGGCCAGCCAAGAAGCCACCGCCGATGCCTACGGCCGTTTCAGCCTGGATTTTACCCTGCCCACTGGCGGACTCACCGGCGAATTCACCCTGCAAACCGAACAGGGGAACGCCAACATCCGGGTAGAGGAATACAAACGCCCCCGCTTCGCCGTCGAACTGGAAACACCCCCGGCGGTGCAACCAGGTGCCGTAGCCACCGTGGAAGGCACCGCCCTGACCTACGCCGGCCCACCGGTAGCGGAAGGGCGCGTCAGTTACCGGGTGTACCTGGAGGAAGTCCGGTGGTTCTACAGCTACTTCCGTGGCGGGGGTGGGGGCGGCGGCGACCGTGAACTCCTCACCAGCGGTACCACCGAAACCGACGCCGGCGGCGCATTTACTTTCACCTTCGCGACCCGCGACAACCTCAACACCGCCGGCTTCCGCCGCTACCGATACGTGGTGGAGGCCGACGTGGCCGACCCCACCGGTGAGACCCACGAGGCGACGACCACCGTAGCCATCCGCGGACAGCGGCCCACCGTGGCCGTGACGCCCCAGCGGGAGACCATCGACCGGGGCGACAGCCTGAAATTGCTGGTGGCTACCGACGCGGCCGACACCTCCCTGCGGCTGCAGCTCAGGATCGTGCCCGTGATCAAGCCCAACGCCGCCCTGCTGGAAAGGGAATGGCCCATGCCCGACCGGCCCGTCATTAACCGCGCGGCGTTCGAGCGGAACCACCCCTATCTGGCCTACGCCCCCGTGCCGGAACTCTCCACCTGGCCTACCCGGGGCGAGGCCGTGTACTCCACCACGGTGGAGCTGGACGGAGCGGAGGTACGGCTCCCGCTGCGGGCCGACTTCCCCGTCGGGCACTACCGCATCGAATTTACTTATCCGGACGGTACCGCCGGAGTGCCCGCTACCTTCAGCGTGTATAGCTCCGCTAATAATGAACTGCCCTTGGGCGTGCTGTACGAACTGGCCGGGGCTCCGGATACGGTGACCGTAGGACAACCATTGAACCTCCGCCTCATCAGCGCCGTCGACCTGCCCCTGGTGCTCCACCAGTGGCAGAGCCGCGCGGGTACCACCAGCGGACGGGCCGGCGGCGGCCGGAGCCTCTCGTTCACCTATACTCCGACGGAGGCCGACCGCGGGGGACTCTCCGTCGAGCTGGCCTTCATCCGCCTGAACCGCCTGCACCGCACCGCCCGACAGTTGTCGCTGCCCTGGGACAACAAAGAACTCACCGCTACCTACGCCACCTTCCGCAACCGCCTGCGGCCGGGAGTCCCCGAGGAGTGGACAATCGTCCTCCGTAACGCCGACGGCAGTTCCGTAGAGGCCGCGGCCCTGGCCACGATGTACGACGCCAGCCTGGACCAGGTTTTTGCCGGACAGGGATGGGAATTTGCCCCCTACCCCCGCTTCTACGGTGGCGCGGCCCTCATTGGCGGCGGCAGTTTCGGCACCGAGTACGGCCGCAGCTACACCCGGCCCGGAGTCGCCGACCGGGATACCATCCCCACTTTGCCCCGACTGCGGCTGGCCGGCGACCGGCTGCAGGAGGTCGTGATGACCGGTATGGGACGGGCGGCCCGCTTCCGCGGCAACGTGGAGGCTATGGCCATGGAGTCCGTGGCCGCGGAAGCACAAATGGATATGGAAAAAGCGGCGGTGACCAATCAGTCACCCCCGCCGCCCCCCGCCCCCGGTGACACGGGGCAGTCCGGGGCCCGCCCCCCGGTAAACCTGCGGACCAAGCTGCAGGAGACCGCCTTCTGGTTCCCTGCCCTCACTGCGGGTAACGACGGTAGCCTCCGCATCAGTTTCGAAAGTCCCGAGGCGCTTACTGCCTGGAAATTCCGTCTCTTCGTCCACGATGCCGAGCTGAACTACGTGCTTTCGGAGCGCGAGGTGGTTACCCAGAAGGAACTCATGGTCCTGCCCAACGTCCCCCGCTTCCTGCGCGAGGGCGATTCCCTGACCCTGACGGCCCGCGTGGCCAATATGACCGACGCGGCGATGCCCGTGGACGTCTACCTGGAACTCTTCGATCCCGCTACGGACGAGGTGCTCGACCTGGCTGCTTTCGGCGGGGCCGCGGGTGCCCGGGAACTCACCGCAACGGCCTCGCTGGAGGCCCAGGCATCGGCTACCGTCCGCTTCCCGCTGGTGGTGCCTGAGGGCCTTTCTGAGCGGGGCGTGATAGGGTACCGCATCGTCGGGCGTGGCGCGACCTTCAGCGACGGGGAGGAGAACGTAGTCCCCGTGCTTTCCGATCGCACCCTGATCACCGTCAGCGTACCCTATTACCTCCGGCGCAACGACCGCAAGACGATTACCCTGCCGCTACTGGCCGACTACGACAGTGAGTCGCTGCGCCACGTGGGCTACGTCTTCGAGGCCACCACCAATCCGGCCTGGCTGGCGCTGAAGGCGCTGCCCTACCTGATGGAGTACCCCTACGACTGTACCGAGCAGGTCGTGAACCGCTACTTCGCCCACCGGATAGCGTACACCACCGTGACCAACAAGCCGGTACTGGAGCGGGTATTCCGGCGGTGGCAGGCCGACAGCACCGCCCTGCTCGGGGAGTTGCAGCGCAACGAATCCCTCACCCAGGCCCTGCTCACCGAAACCCCCTGGGTAAGGGAAGCGCAGTCGGAAACCGAGCAGCGCGCCCGGTTGGCCCACCTCTTCGACCTGAAGAAACTGGCGGAAGAACAGCGCGCCACCCTGGCCAAGCTGGTCGCCCGCCAGGAAAGCGACGGAGCCTACAGCTGGTTCCCCGGCGGCCCTTCGGACCGCTACATGACCCAGTACGTAGTGGAAACCCTGGCCCGCATGCGGCAACTGGGCGTGGTGGATGCGGCCCAGTCGGCTACGGTAAACCAGATCACCGAGCGCGCGCTGGCCTACCTCGACGAAAGGCTGACCGATGATTACCGCCGCCTGTTCGCCGACGTACGCGACTCGGTGGAACTGCGCAACACCTACCGCCCCTCGGCGCTGCAGGTACATCAGCTTTACGCCCGGGCGATGTCCGGCACTGCGGCTGGGAAAGCTACTCCGGCCGTGGAATTCTACCGGGAGCGGGCCCTGGACAGCTGGACCGACTACGGACTGTACGAGCAGGCCCTGATCGCCCTGGTGGCCGACGCCCACGGCGACGGTACCGCGAAAACCATTCTGGAAAGCCTCCGGGAGCGGGCCCTCCACGCCGATGAATTCGGGATGTACTGGAAGTATCCCCGCGGGTTCCAGTGGCACAACCTCCCCCTGGAAACCCATACCCGACTGCTGGAGGCCTTCGGCAAGATCGATCCGCGGCAGGAGGAACTCGACGGCATGCGGCTCTGGCTCCTCAGCAACAAGCGGACCAACCGCTGGCCCACCACCAAGGCGACCGCCGCGGCCGTGTTTGCCCTGCTGAACGGCGGGGAGCAATATCGGGTAGAGGACGAGGCCCGGCCCCTGGTTGCGAGTTGGCCCGGCCTCCCGGGAAATGAACTGGGCACCCGCGTCCGCGCCCTGCAACAGGAAGCGGAAACCGGAACCGGAGCCTTCACCCTGCGCCTGCCGGCCGGGGAGGTGACCCGCGACCACTCCACCGTGAAACTGCGCAACCGCGGCAACGACCTGGTCTGGGGCGGCGTGCACTGGCAGTACACCGAGCTGGCCGACCGGGTGGAAGCGAGCGCCGACGGCCCCCTGAGTCTGGAACGTCAACTCTTCAAGCGCGATGGCGACCGCCTCAGTCCCCTGGCCGAAGGCACCACCCTGCAACCCGGTGACCGCGTGACCGTCCGCCTGACCCTGAGCAGCGACCGCGACCTGGACTACGTACACCTGAAGGATCGCCGCGCCGCTACCTTTGAACCGGTGAACGCTCTCTCGAGCTATACCTACTCCGGAGGACTGGGCTACTACTTCGCGCCCGGTGATGTGGCCACCAACTTCTTCATCGATCACCTGCCCCGCGGAACCTACACCCTGGAATACGATCTCTTCACGACCTACGCCGGTAACTTCAGCAATGGACTGGGAAGGGTAGAGTGTATGTACGCCCCGGAATTTGGTGGGAATAGTGAGGGAGGGAGGGTATTAGTACGGTAGTATTTTAGTTCTTTAGTCTTTTAGTTCTTTAGGCGAATAGGTCTTTCGAGATGGCTATGCCAGGAACGCGAACACCTAAAGCCCTAACCGACTAAAGAACTAAAGCTCTAACGATCTACAACTTCAGCTTCTCAATCCGTTCAGCAAGCGTATCCCGGTAGCTTTTTCCGACGGGCAGACTGGTGATCTTTCCCTTTTCCTTTACTTCTACCATATTCCCCTGCAGGGCTTCGATGCGTTCGAGGTTGACGATGTAGCTGCGGTGGATGCGTTGGAAATTGGTGGTGGGCAGCTTGTCTTCGAGTGACTTCATCGTCTGGAGGGTGATGACGCGGTCGTCGGGCAGGCGGATGATGACGTAGTCCTTCAGTCCTTCGATGTAAACGATCTCGTCGAGGTTGACGCGGACCAGCTTCTTGTCGGCTTTCACGAAGAAGTAGCCGGGGCCGCCGTCCTGTACGGGTAGCGCTTTGGCTTTTTGCTTCAGCTCGGCCTGTTCTACGGCGCGGTTGCAGGCCTGGAGGAAGCGGTCCATGCTGATGGGCTTCACGAGGTAATCGAGGGCGTTGAGCTCGAAGCCGTCGAGGGCGTAGTTCGGGTAGGCGGTGGTGAAGATGGTGACGGGCGGATCCGAGAGTCCGCGGAGGAAATCCGTGCCGGTGAGCTGGGGCATGTTGATGTCCAGGAACATCAGGTCGATGTCTTCCTTTTTGAGGACTTCATTGGCTTCGAAGGCGTTGTCGCACTTGGCTACGAGCTCGATTTCGGAGATCTTTTCGAGGTAGGTTTCGAGGACGTCCTGGGCCAGGGGTTCGTCGTCTACGATAATGGCGTTGATCATGGGTAGTAAAATTTGGTCAATGTGAGATAAAACGGGGCCATTGGCCTTTAGAGTTCCAGGTTCAGGTGAACGGCGTAGGTGGAAGGGGTTTCGGTGATGGTCAGGTCGTGGCGGTCGGGGTAGAGCAGGTCCAACCGGCGGCGCACGTTGACCAGCCCGATTCCTCCACTGGGGCGTGCGGTGTCGGGGGAGCGGGGCAGGACGTTTCCCTTGGTGTTCTCGAGGAAGAAGTGGATGGACCGCTGGTTTACCTTCAGGGTAGCGTGCACGAATCCCCCCTTGAGGGCGGCGTTGATGCCGTGCTTGAAGCTGTTCTCGAGGAAGGGGATGAGCAAGAGCGGGGCGATCTGCTGTTCGGCTACCCGCCCCTGGACGTCGAGGCTGATATCGATCCCGTCGCGCTGCCGCAGCCTTTCCAGGTCGAGGTAATTCTTGAGGTAGTTGATCTCCCGGCTGAGCGGAACGGTGGGTTCGTTGCACTCGTAGAGCATGTAGCGCATCATCTCCGAGAGCTTGATGACGATATCGGGGGCCTTGTCGGACTTCTTGAGGGTGAGGGCGTAAAGACTGTTCAGGGTGTTGAACAGGAAGTGGGGGTTGATCTGGGACTTCAGGAAGCGCAGTTCCGACTGCATGGTCTCGTTTTCCGCCTCCTGTTTTTTACGGTTCTCGGCCAGCCAGTCGGTCATGATCTTGCCGATGGAGCTGATGCCGCCGATGAGGAAGTTGCCCAGAAAATAGGCCTCCATATGCTGGAGGAGGTCCACCTGGATGTTCTCCCGGTAAGAGAAAATGAAGTACTTGATCACCAGCTCCAGGGGGGTGAAGAGGACCGATAGCCCCACGAGGGCCGCCAGGTACACCCAGTACCGCCCCTGCTTCAGGTAGGCGGGAAAGAGGAAGAGCAGGTTGGTGTAGACTACGATGGCGAACACCCCCACCGTAATGAACTCATTGATGAGGGCCAGGCCGAATCCAATCTCCCCGGTCTGCAGCTGTAGGATGACGAGGATGGAGAAAAAGGCGAACCAGGCCAACCCGTGGTAGAACGGACGGCGGACCAACGTGCTCCCCAGGCGGTCGAGGAAATTGCCGAGCTGGGAGCCGGCGGTTTCACGGGTAGCGACGGACATATCAGGCAAAGTACGATAGCGGCCGAAAACTGCCACCCGGCATTCTACCAACCGCGCTGCCGGCCGGACGAGTGGCCGCCAACCATCCGCCGCGTCTCCCTGTTTACGGCGCATGGAAGTCTTACTCGTCACCGTCGTGGCCGCGGCCATCATCTACAAGATCGGCCGGGAAGTGCTGGGCAGCTTCCGCCACCCGGACGATGAGGACCTGCTCGAGTACTGGCAGGGCATCACCCGGGAGGAGGACCGCTCCGCCTACCGGCAGATCAGCGAGCACCTGGCCAGCTGCGACCGCTGCCGCGACCGGCTCGACGAACTGCGCAAGCGGCCCGGCGGCCCCGGTGCACATTCCCCGATGATCACGCGGCGGTACTAAACATCCGGGGGCGGGGCGGTGATTTATGGGTGAGTATCACCCAACCCGATTCCCATGCACATCCAGCGCTTTCACGACGAGACCCTCGACCAGTATTCCTACCTCATCAGTGAAAAGGGGGAGGCCATCGCGGTCGATCCCAGCCGCCGGCCGGGGGCGTACCTGGAGTACCTGAAAGACAACAAACTGCGGCTCACCGCCATCGTGATGACCCACAGCCCCGGTACCTTCGCCAGCGGGTGGGCGGAACTGCGCCGCATCACCGGGGCCGACATCTACGGAGCGGCGACCTACCGCTTCCACGGAGAGGGGCGCTACGTAAAGGCTGGTCGGGCCACCATGATTCCTTTCGGGGACGGCAGCCACCTGCAGACGCAGAAAACCCCGGGGTTCACGGCCGACAGCCTGAGTATTCTGGCCATTGACAAGGACCGCAAGGTGCACGGCATCTTCACCGGAGGCACCCTCCTGCACCTGGGCGCCGGATACCCCCTGCCACGTCTCGACGACCTGAACCCACTGCACGGCTCCAAGGACTACGCCAAAGAGCAATACAACAGCATCCACAAGATCATCGCCGGCTTCGCGCCGCGAGCTACGGTGTTTGCCGGCTTCGGGGAGGACAACCACTTTAGCAAGATGGGCAACGCCACCCACGAGCGGTTTAACCTGACCGAAGCCAAGGCCGAAAGTCCCGTCTTCCAGCAGCCCGATGCCAAGCGATTCGCCGACTGGCTGCTGGAAGACTACCCCTTCGTACCCGCTTACGTGAAGGGATGCCTGGAACAGAATTGCGAGGGCTATCCCGACTGGGCCACCGCCCTGGCCCCCTTCCGCGACTTCCTGACCGAAGAGCACCGCGGCGAACTGCAGCCCCACCAGCCGGTCGTGGCCACCCGCGGCGGAGCGGTCATCCTCACCGAAGCGGAGGCCGCCTCGGAAAGTCCCTCTCCGGCACCGGTCATGCCGTTGGGAGAGAACGTCCTGCTCATCGATACACGGAGGGCGGCCGACTTCCACGCCGGGCACGCCCGCAACGCCATCAACATCCAGGCGGACGGCCCCTTCGCCCTGTGGCTGGGCAGCGTGGTACGCCCCGGCGAGGACTTCCATCTCCTGATCGACCGGAAGGAATCGGCCTATCCCCTGGCCCAGGCCATAGCCAAGATCGGCTACGACCGCCAGCTGCGGGGGGTAACCCAGTGGACGGGAGGGCTGGTCGAGATCGAGCAACCCCCGCTCGACGTGAAACGCCTGAAAGACGATTACGTAGGGAAGTATACCATCGTGGATGTGCGGCCGGCGCCGGCCGCCGCCGAAGACACCCGGTTCTACGGCGCCATCAACCTTCCGCTGTGGCAGCTGAGGGATCGCTGGCAGGAGATTCCCCGCGACCGCCCCATTGTGGTACACTGCGGCGACGGCTACGCCTCGGCCATCGGGGCCAGCATCCTGCGGAAGCACCTTGGGCAGGATGTGATCGTCCACGACCTGGGGCACGGCATCAGGAAAATCAAGGCGGCATAAAAAAACCGTCGGCCGCAATGGATGCGACCGACGGTTGTAGTCAGACTGTCGTAGGGCCTCAGGCGGTTTCCGCCAGGGTGGGGTAGGTGAGGTATCCCTCGGGCCCCGGGGTGTAGAAGGTGTCGTAATCGGGTACGTTCAGTTCGGCGCCTTCGCGGAAGCGCTCGACCAGGTCGGGGTTCGCGATGAACGGGCGGCCGAAAGCCACCAGGTCGCAGCGGCCGCTGCTGATGTCCTGCTCGGCGCGGTGGGCGTCGTAGCCGCCGGCCAGGATGAGGCTGCGGCTGAACGTCTCGCGGATTTTGGCCTTGATCGCGTCGGGGACGGGGGGTGCGCCCATATCCTCCTGGTCGACCAGGTGGAGGTAGGTGACGCCGATCTCGTCGAGCAACCGGGCGGCGGAAACGAAGGTCTCATCGACCGTATCGAAGGACCCCATCTCGTTGAATACGCCATAGGGCGACAGCCGCACGCCGACCCGGTCGCCGCCGATGGCCGCGACGGTGGCTTCGGCGACGTTGCGCAGGAAGCGGAGGCGGTTTTCCACCGAGCCGCCGTACTGGTCGTTGCGACGGTTGGTCTTCGGGTGCATGAATTGCTCGAGCAGGTAGCCGTTGGCGGCGTGGAGTTCCACCCCGTCGAATCCGGCCTCGATGGCCAGCTTGGCGGCATTGGCGTACTCCTCGATGGTGAGGGTGATCTCGTCGATGCTCATTTCGTGGGCAACCGGAATGTCCAGCAGGCCTTTACCGTCGACGTACATCTTGGTTTCGGTCATTTCCACCGGACTGGGGGCCAGGATACGGCCGCCGGCGGGAACGTTGTCGGGATGTCCGACGCGGCCGCAGTGCATAAGCTGCATAAAGATCTTGCCGCCCTGGTCGTGGACGGCGCGGGTTACTTTCTTCCAACCCTCCATCTGCTCGGTGGAGAAGCTGCCCGGGATGCGGGGGTAGCCCAGTCCGTTCACGCTGGGGGAGGTACCCTCGGAGATGATGAGTCCGGCTCCGGCGCGGTTGCCGTAGTAGGTGGCCATCATATCGTTGGGCACGTTGCCCTCCGCCCGCGAGCGGGTGAGGGGGGCCATGACGACACGATTGGCAAGTTTGGTTTGGCCGAGCTGGTACTCGGAAAGGAGATGGTCTAGCATATTTGATTCTTTAGGGTCGGTGTTTAAACGGCGGGGTGGGGGGAAGGTTCCGATTTAGTGTCGATACATTGGATTTGGGGCTGGTCCATGGAAAATTCGTTGGACGACTAAGTGGTCCATGGTGAACTGGTCGGACCACTTAAGTGGTCCGACCACTGAGCGTTGGACCACTACCGCCGCCCCACAAAAAACACCGGCCCGATCGCCACGATCACGAGAACGGAAAACGCCAGCCCCCCGATGGTCCCCGCCGCCAGCGCGTGCCAGAATACCTCCTGCCGCCCCCCGAACAGGAAGGGCGCCAGTCCCGCCGCCGTACTGACTACCGTGAGCAGGATGGGTGTGATCTTGCGGCGCACGGCTTCCGCATAGAGCCCGGCACCCGCGTGCCCGCCATACGCCCGCCGCAGGTAATTGTACTCGCTCAGTACCAAAATGAGGCCGTTCACCGCCAGCCCGGCCACCAGCAGGAAACTGGTGTAGCCCCCCTGGTCCAGCCGTACGTCGAAGCCGTAAAAGGTGAGAAACACCCCGATGCACGACACCGGGATCAGCAGTACGATGCCCAGGGCCTGCCCCAGCGACTCAAACAGCAGCGCGCAGATGAAGAAGATCAGGATCACGGCCAGGCCCATCAGGTAGCTCATCTCCCCGGCGGCCAGCCGCTGGCGATAGTGGTTGCGTTCCGCGGAGAAGCCCAGCGGCAGTTCCGCCCGCAGGGTGTCCAGACAGGCATTCAGGTGGCGCCCCCCGAACTCGGGACTGCCCAGGTACTCGAACTCGACCATCCGCAAGTACTGCTGGTCAATCTTGTGAAGGGCCTGGGGGGCCATCGCTTTCTTCAGTCGGGCTACCGAAGCGAAGGCCAACGCGAAGGTATCCACCGGTACCGACCAGTTTTCGAGCCGCCACCTATCGTAGTCCCCTGCGTCCCTGGTGGTGATGGCCACCGGCTCCCCGCCCGCCAGGTAGAGGTCGGCCTGGTTGCTGCGGTCGAACCACTCCAGGGCCTGCCGGAGGGAATTGACGGCCAGTCCGCGCCGCGCTAGTTCGCGGCGGTCGAAGTCCAGCCGGTATTCGGCCCGGTCGCGTTCCCACCAGTTCAGGTTGGCGTTGGTATCTACCTCCTGGACGCGGGGGTGGTTGAGCAGCAGTTCCGCCAGCCGCCCCGCGTGGCGGTCCAGACCCGACTGATTGTAGCCCCGCATCTCTACGCGGAAGCCGGCGGACCCACCCCCGGAGGCATTGCTGAATCCCTGCCCTACGCCGTAGATGTTCCACTTTACCCCCCCGAAGTTTGTGGCGAAGGCCGTCAGTTCATTTTTCAACCGGAAGGGGAAGGCGGCATTCCCTTCGGGGAAGGTGATCTCCATTGCCCCGTATTGTCCGCTGTTGACCCGGGAGGTATAGCGGTCGATCCGCCCCCCGAAGCCAGCCAGGTACTTTTCCACCAGCAGCAGTACGTCGTTCAGCTGGTCTACCGTGGCGCCCTCGGGCAGGGCGGCGTTCACGTAGAGTTTCGTCTCCTCCGGCGGCCGATAGCCGCTGCCCGCGTATACGTAGTGGGTAAAGAGGCGGAAGCTGCCCCCCAGCCAGCGGTTCACGTGCGGCCGCAGTACGTCGTGGTAGTAGGGGGAGCCAAGGGTCCGGTTGTAGAGCGGCCAGTCGTCTACCCGATTGGGCAGCATCCAAAGGGGAAGCCCGAAGGCCAGGATCGTTGCCACGAGAACCGTTTTGCGGTAGCGGACGAGGGCGGCCACGAGGCGGGAGTACCCGTTGTCGGCAATGGGCGGCAGCCGCTCCGTGTCGGTATTGTCAGGTCGGGGAGTCAGGGCGGGCACCAGCAGCAGGGCTACCGCTACGGAGGTCGACAGGTTGATCGTCATCACCCGCGCGAGTTCGTAGAGTTGGGCGCGCAATTCGGCGGAGAGCAGGAAAATTACGCTCAGGCTTGCCAGGGTCGTGAGGGTGGCACCGGCGATAGCGGGCCCTACCCGACTCCCGCCGGGCCGTCGCAGGGCGTCGAGCATGATGATAACGTTGTCGATCATAATGCCGAAACTCACCGCAATGCCGGCGAAGGCATACAGGTTCAGTTCCACCCCCAACAGCCAGTACAGGAGGAAGGCCAGGCCCAGGTTGACCGCCAGGGCGAACGTCACCACCAGCAGGCGCCGCAGGCTCTGATAGGCCAGCAGCACGAACACCAGCAGGATGCCCATACTGAGTAGCGTCCGGTTGCGGGTCCTGCGCAGTTCTTCCCGGAGGTACTCGGTGGCGTCGTCCTCCAGCCGCAGGTGGTAACCGGGCAAAAGGCTTCCTTCCAGGGCGCGGACGCGGGTGCCGTATTCGTCGGCCAAGCGGAGCCGATTGGCATCGGGCGTTGCGTAGACCAGCAATCGGACGCTGGTTTCTCCGTTGATGCGGTAATAGCCGCGGGCGGGCGGCGGCTCCCGGTATACCCTGGCCAACTCTCCCAGTCGAATCACCTTACCGCTGCGCCCCACCAGTGGCAGCGCTTCCCAGTCACCGGGGGTGAGCGCGACTGCTTCCCCCGGCGCGTCCTGCCGGTAGGCATAAACCGGATTATTGCCGTCTACGACGAAGCCCAGACCACTGCGCGCGAAGTGCTCGCCTAGCCGGGTGCGCACCTCGCCGACGGTAAGTCCCGCTACCGCGATACGGGCGGGGTCCAGCGCAATGCGCCACTGCAGCCGGTTGCCCCCGGTCACCTCCGTGCGTGCAAGGCCTTCCTGCAAACTCAGTTGCGGCAGCAGCCGATCGGTGGCGTAACGGTAGAGCGCGGTGGCATCGACCGGTCCACTCAGGGCGTAGGTGAGTACCGGTGTATCGTACTCCTCGTCGTCAGGGGTAGTGTAGGATAGGCGAGGATAGGTAATGCCAATGGGCAGTTTTGGGTACAGCCGCCGGACTTGGCTGGCTACCCGGAACCGCAGGAAGTCGGCGTCCGTCCCCTCTTCCAGTTGCAGGCGAATGTATCCGCTGCCCTGCCGACTCACGGACCGGATCTCCTGCACGCCACGTACCAGGGCGAAGGCTCCTTCCAGCGGCGCGGTGATCTGCTGTTCCACCGCCTCCGGCCCCGCACCCGGCCAACCATAGTCCACTCGCAGGGTAGCGCCCGTCACCCCCGGCTGCCAGCGCACCGAGAGGCGCGGCAGTAACAGGTAACCGAGTACGGCCAGCGCGGTAAGGAGGAGTAGGGTGGGGAAGGGCTTCACGGTGAAGGTAAAATAAGCGGATATGCGGTAGGGTGGGAAAATCCAGGTGGGCAGCTACGGGAAAATTCACGCTTACTGGACTTTATTGGACAAATTATTGTATCAGGCTTGCCCCCGTGGAGGTAGCCACGTACTTACTTGTGAATAGTACTATCGTCAATACCCAATACAGCTTCGGTAGCCAAAATGCTATGCCCCTGGTGGATGATGATCCATACCGTTACCACGCGAAGCCGGCAGGGGCAAATTAAACTACTTGTATGGCTTAAGCAATTTCAGAAAATTATCCGGTACTCTAACGAAATCCATATGCCTTCAAACCGTTGCTGGCCCAAATCATTTCGCGATTGGTATATCTTGGCAGCGCAATTGAAAGGCTTATTATTACTTGTAATAAACTGCCCTTTACTGCATTGACAATATAGCGTACGGAATAGCTGCACTCCGATCATTTGCGAACTTCTTGCGGTTTAACATCATTAAACCGAATTTGCTGCCAAATGCAGATGATGGTTTGTAATCATCTGGCACCGTAGACTCGCCAATAGCTTTGAATTCCTTATCGAAAGCTACAACGCTATACTTAAAGGGCCACCCATCTTTCTCTGGAACATGAATTTTAGCGAGGCGATAGAAAATCTCATTTTTGCCGTCATAATACAAACCCGTGTAATATGACAATGAATTGTAATATCTGGTATGGTCGGCTTGGTCAGGTTGATCAGCAACATAGTATAGGTCGGAAAACGCGGGAATCTCATCAATTTCGTTAGATTGCATATAATGAGACTCTTCTAAGGTGAAGTTGGTGTTGTAAATGTGCACTTTTTGATCTACCGGAAAAGATACGCAGAATTTCAGTTCCCCCTTGGATTCAAAATGAATAATTGAGGCGTGATATAGATATGGATACAAACCATATGACTGTTGTTTATATATTTCCGGATAATCTATAATTTGTTTAGACGTCCAGGTTCCATGATCAATAATTCTAAAGGCTTTGTTTTGAGATATGTCTTTGTAATTGTGGGATATTTGTGGTACAATTGAAGCGCTGCCAATTGTCAAAGGCAGTCCTTGGTACGAACTGACGAGGTAGATGTTATCGGTGTCAACGGTTCCGTCAACAACAGAGGCAAAATTACTTTTGACTGAGTATATTGATCTCATCATATTGGCTATATACAGGTAGTGTCCAGGTTTAATCATAGCTATTCCATCGCCATCACCAGCTACTTTGATTGACCCTTTCCCTTCTCTTGGCAATGGGAGCTCTTCTACCAATTCACCATCATTAAGATCAAATCGAAAGATTCTTTCATTCGAAAGATTTAGCAAGTATTCTTTTCCGTTATAACTTGCCACACTCATCCCGTGAAGGTTATCGTAATTATACGTATTGCTCGCAATTAAATACAATGAGTCGACTTCTACTAAATCGAGATATTCAAGTTTCGAACGGGGCGTGGGAGAATCAGCGTGTGAAGTGCAAGCACATAGGAAAATGATAATTAAATGGAATATTAGTTTCATGTGAAGAAATTAGCCGCTATTGATTCGATTGAAAACGGTTAACTGGCCAAAGAGGTCTCTGTTATTACGATGTTTGCGATTGACCAATCTTTTATTGCACGTCCAAATCCTTCTCAATCGGCTACGAGCGGCCAATTTTATCCTGAGCGGCGTTGAAGATAATTGCCGATGCTACCGGCATCGCCTCGTTTTTCACCTTGCTCAGAACAGAATTTTATCACTCTCGCTCGATCAGCAAAACTTGGGCATGCTTCTACGATTAAAATTTTATGTAAGTGGTAATATTGTTAATTACATAATCGCAAATTGATATGTTTATCTAGGACGAATTCCTATGTAATAGTAACTGCATGTTTTGTCGAAAATGGGAGGTCGAGAAGTTATTGTTCGATTGGCGGCTTAGATGTTCCTCCAATCACCGTGCCATTACAACCTGGTGTGCCGCCCGAGGCCATGCATATGTCGCCTGTTCCATCACTGCAAGTCCAACAAGAGCCATTATTTGGTCCCGACGCTGAAACCGTGCACGATCCACATTCCGCACCTACTGGAATGGAAATGGCAAAAATTGAAGCAAAGACAATGACCGCAATCGCCATCGACTTTATTTTTACTATCAAGTTTTTATTCATGGTGTATCAATGTTGAACATGCAGTGGAATACTGCATCGCCTTCAAATTCAGGCGAGGCCCGTTACCGATATCCATTATATGGAACAGTATTTTTTATATCAAGCGTATAGATAGAAATGTCGCTAAATGTCGTATTGAAGTTGCGTGATTCGTGGTTAACGCGTGAACGCCTTCATCTTGTGATCGCCTATTCCTGTTGCAGGTTGTATCCAAATACGAGATTATGGTGATCACAACGATAGGGTTGATGACGCTGCTCGATTGCAGCAGTTCTCACTATCGGAGATTTGGCCATCCGGTAGTACTTTTCGGGGATGGCTAAAGCACGATCTGAGTCCGAACTTTCCCGCCTGTGTAGCTTCGACTACGTCTTCGGCCAAATCCTACATCCGTTCTTTAGCAGGCTAGACGATGGCCGCGCCTTCAACGCCAGCTATTCCCTGGGGGATGCCCTACGGGCCGCCTTCGCTATTTACTCGTTCAAGGCCGCTTCCTTGTTTGAGTTTGGTCGCCTGACGCAGGCCGAAGAGCACAACCTGGCCAGCGTGTTCCGCATCGGTCGTATTCCGTCCGACAACTGCCTGCGTAAGCTGCTCGACGGGGTACGTCCGGCCGAACTACGGGCCGGCTTCGGGCGCCTGCTGGATCACCTGCGCGGGGCGGGCCTACTGCGCCGCTAATTCGTCTGGCGAGACTTCGTGGCCGTCAGCACCGCGACGGTACGACCGACCTCTACCATGCGCTGCTGAGCGCTGCCCTGGTGCAGCCCGGCGTGGCCAAAGTATTCCCCCGGGACCACGAGCCGATCACCGGCCGCGACGGGCGGAGCAAGTAAACGGTGTTCCCCTTCGTGACCAACGTGGGACTGACTAAGGACAACGTAGGCCGCTTGCTGGCCATCGGGCGGGCCCGCAGGAAGATCGAAAACGGGATCTTCAATACGCTAAAGAACAAGGGCTACCACTTCGAGCACAATTACGGCCCCGGGGAGAAGAACCTGTGCACGGTAATGGCCTACCTGATTATGATGGCCGTTTGGGTTGACCAATTGCAACAAGCCGCCAACCAGACCTTGCGTACACTGCTCGGTGGACTCAAGACGAAGGCGAAGCTCTGGGATAGCCTGCGCACGGTCTTCCGCAGGGTGCCGGCACCAAACATGCAGAAGTTACACCTCGAAATTGCCGACATGTACTGCATCAGGCTGATCTGACCGATAGTGAGAACCGCTGGCTACCGACAGACTTTTCGTGTTCGATTGGGAGGGAAAGCTGGTCCGGAGTTACCGACTTCCCTACCGTGCCCACACCCTGGCGGTATCGGATCGGGGAACGGTCTTTATCGCATCCGACGACGAAGACGTGCGCATATACCGGAGCGATTCACCATTGTGATCGGAATGCTTATTTTATTTTTCTGAGGACGGCTTAAAAGCGATCAATACCATTCCGTCAATATCTGTATTGGGGTCGGGATTATAGTACTCAACCGGTACTGAGGGCTGATCAGCCAATTTCTGCAACTCCTCAAACTTTTCCTTGAACATCTTCACTATAAAGTAGCCGTTGGTGAGCTTGGTCGGAGTTGTCAGAGTGAACGCTCCGCTTTGGACGAACCGACCGTCAAAAAGCGTATTTCCCGAAGGGTCGGCAATGGACATCTGTGGCCTGGACGTATTTATGCCCGGGGTGTATATCCTATAGGTATAGTTGCCGGAATTAACTGCTTGAGATACGTACGCATAGTCATTCACGACAATTTCGGTGACCGGATCGGCTACGTCTGCCTCGTCGAAGAGGGCCTGGGTCGTTTCCGCGGCGCTAAGGCCGGTTGTGTATGCTGGAAATATGGTGTCCGGTTCCACCCGAAACGTGGTGTCCGTAAACTGTTGGTTAAAGTATAGCGTCCCTTCGTTCCAGAAAAATTCGTGGTAATCCAAAAATGTTTCACGAACGGGCGGCAGAGGGCCTGAACCGGCCAGGCGGACAATTTCTCCCGTACCATCAATATATATAAAGCTATGATGGCGGTCTGGATGCCCGGTTACGCTCCGGTTGTAGTAGATGTCGGTAAACAGCACCAGGTGATCGTTGGGGAGCACCGCCATGTCAGAAAAGTTGATTCCGTGCCGGATGGTTCCTACCTTGGCGCCATTCCGATCATAAACAAAGATGGTTTTGGCGGTCCAGTCGTTGACGTACAATCGGCCACTGTGCTCTGCGAAGGCAACATTGTCAATGTTTCCAGGTGAAGCATCCGGGCCTTCTACACCACAAGCGATCTGCCACTTGATCTCCCCCTCAGTCGAAAAAGAGGTGACGCGGCACCGGTCCCGATCGATGAAAATAAATTGGCCCCCCAGAGTGTCCACGAACATTTCTGACATTGAGGTGCCGGATTTGAGAGTGGCCCCGTAGGGTACATTGACCATTATCGGTTCGGAGAAAAAATGGCCGCCGGCAATTTTATAAGATTGGCCTACCGATCCTGTCGTCGTAGTGTGCAATGGTTCGCTTTCCATAGTGCAGCACTGTAGAATGACTAATAACCAAACATAAGGTAAGCACTTTGACATAGTTTTAAATTATGCCTAGCTCCTGGGGTTAACCCAAAAGCTAGGCTAAAATTGTGGAATAGGTTTATTGTTCATTGCACCCACCACAGCCGGCGGGGGTGCAGGGTGACATGCCGCAACCACACGCTACGCAGGTGCTCGACCCTCCATCGCATACGGCTCGGC
Organism: Neolewinella marina; assembly: GCF_002631205.1. GTDB lineage: Bacteria > Bacteroidota > Bacteroidia > Chitinophagales > Saprospiraceae > Neolewinella > Neolewinella marina. The sequence goes on along the minus strand of NZ_PDLO01000001.1, from coordinate 1,108,375 downwards.
ACACATGGGCGGTTCCACCACCCTCTGAGCAGGTCATATATGAGCCGATAAATCCACAACCTGCAAATGATGCATTCGGTATGGAGAAGGCTGCCGCGAAAAAAGTTAATAAGACAGCTTTTCTAAACTGCTTAGTAATAGGTGGAAAAGTAAACATGGCACTATGATGTGTTCTCTAGACAACCAATCTAGTAAATGGCCTCCCATTTGAGGTAGTTGGAAGGAGCTACCGTTTACCCAAAATGCGTCGTCTAATCGCAATTGGCAAATATTTGATCTTTAATGTCTTGTGATGTCAATACCGCTCACGAACTGGTTTTCGGCCAGCAGCGATTTGAGGACGTATGAACTTTGAGCTCAGTTAGGACGAAGTCAAGGAACAGCAGTCGACGGTCCACCTGGACCACAATCTCCACCCCGACGCCGCGGACATCTGCGCCTCCGTCCGCGACACCTTCGGGGTAGAGTATACGGTGAGCGGTATGACGGACCTGCGACACCGCCTGGGCTTCGTCTACAAGGAGAGCAGGGCGGTACCGGCCCGGGCCGAGGAGGCCAGCAAAATTGCCTTTGCTGGAAGAACATTTGGGGCCGAAGCTGGATAAAGTGACGCTCGTCGCCTCGCTTCATCAAATTATTTCCGTAATTTCAGCAAGATTTCCGCATCCAATACTTCGTTAGCTTGACACTAATGGCACCTATTCCCTTCAAAACTCGTAGTCAGCTGGCCTACGAATGTTCGGTCCACACCCGAACGGTAACCAGAAAACTTGAGCAACTGGCACCGCATCTGCCCAAGCGACAGCGGTTGTCACCATCTTATCAAAAGCTGTTTTACGTACATTATGGCTGGCCGTCCTGCGTCGATCGCTCGACTTACCAAAATATTCCCCTGCCCCCCCCCCGCCCACTGATCCGGCTCAGTAATTATGGCACGCCTCCATCCTAGTTACCTCTATCTATGTTTGCTCTTCCTAACCCATTGCGGTGGGGGGGAGAAGGTGGAACCGGTAGCCGTGAACCTTTCGGGCGAATCTATAACCGAAGTGGTGGCACCGGAAGTGACGATCGTTCAAGCCCGACTCGGGCAATTACCCCTAAGGCGGCAAACCAACGGCAACCTGCGTGCGCGTCGCGAGATAACGATCAGTAGCCAGATCGGCGGCGTGCTAACCCTGGCTCCGGTGGAAGGGAAGTACTACCGCCGGGGAGACACCCTGGCGGTCACCGACCTGCGCCCGGTGCGATTAGCCGTAGACCGGGCGATGGCCGCGCGTGAGGAGGCGGCGTTCCGCCACCGCGACCTGCTCCTACGCCTATCCATCAACCTTCCACCCGGTGATACCGTCCTGCCCCGACTGGCCCGCGACAATGCGCTTATTCAGTCGGGATTGCCGGCTGCGGAGGTGGCCCTGCGGGAAGCCCACTATGCACTCACGCAGGCCATACAGCTAGCCCCCTTCGCGGGCCGCGCGGCCGAGGTAGAGGCCCAGGCCGGACAATTGGTAGGCGTGGGGGAGGAAATTTGTACCCTAATCGATCCGACGAGCCTCGAAGCGGAGTTCACTTTATTGGAGCAGGAGATTCCCCGACTCGACCAGGGGCACCGGATCACCGTAAGCCCGCTCGCCCTCCCGGAGGTCAAGATTCCCGCCACCCTCGATATCGTCAATCCACGGGTGAACGACGGTGGGCTCCTGCGGGTGCGTGCCCGTTTGGGCAACACCGGGTCACACCGCCTGTACCCGGGCATGAACGTGATGGTAACCATCGCGGGGCACTCCGACGAAGCGGTGCTCTTGCCTAAGGAAGCCTTGGTCCTGCGCTCTGGCCGCCCCGTCGTGTTCACCTACGATGAGGAGAGCGCGCGCGCGAAGTGGCAGTACGTGAGCGTCCTGCACGAGAACGACGAGATGATCGCCGTCGGCGAAGGCGTGGAACCCGGTGCCTCCGTAATCGTTTCCGGCAACCTGAACCTGGACCACGATGCCCGGGTGATCGTCAAAGTGAAATAAAGCCAGTCGCTATCCTACGCCATCTCCTGCACCGTCCCGTAGCCGTACTGCTTTCCTTCGTCGCGGTAGTGGTGTTGGGGCTCTACGCAGCGGTCCGCTTACCGGTGGGCTTACTGCCCGAAGTAGGCATCCCCCGCCTGAGCGTACAGGTGAGTTACCCCAACGCCGCGGCGCGTACCCTGGAAGACGGTGTGGTGGCGCCCCTCCGCAACGCCCTCTTGCAGGTGAACGGGCTAACCGATATCCGGAGCCGAACGCGGGATGAATCCGCGGTTCTTTACCTGGACTTCCCCTTCGGCACGGACCCTGATCTGGCCTTCATCGAAGTCAACGAAAAGATCGACCAGGCCATGGGGCAGTTGCCCCGGGACGTCGAACGCCCCCGGGTGCTGGCAACCGACGTGGCGGATATTCCCGTCGTGCAACTGAGCGTGACCTTGCGGGATACCCAGGCCACGGCCTCCGAAATGCTGGAACTCAGCGAACTCGGCCGCCTGGTGCTCAAAAGAAGACTGGAGCAGTTGCCTGAGGTTGCGTTCGCGGATCTGAGTGGCCAACTTACCCCGCGACTCAGCGTGCGGCCGAACCGGCAGACCTTGCGGGCCGTCGGTCTTACGGAAGATGACCTGGCGCGCCTGCTGAACGAGGCCAACCTGGAAGTGGGCAGCCTGCTGCTGCGCGACGGCGCCTACGAGTACGGCGTCCGCTTCACCGGGGAACTGCGTACCGCGGCCGACCTCGAGGCGCTGTATCTAAAGGTGGGTGGACGGACGGTGCCCCTGGGCGAGCTCGCCACCGTAACCTACGAAGCCCGACCACCCCGCGGGCAGTTCCTGTACGGAGACCACCCCGGCCTGGTCTTCACCCTGCGCAAGCGCGCCGACGCCCGCCTGTTTGCGCTGCAGGAAAATCTTGATAAGTTGCTCGCTGACCTAAGGCAGCAGTACCCTAGTCTGCGGTTCGCGCTGGACAACGACCAGACGGCAGTATTGCGGGCCAGCATCGACAACCTGACCGGGGGGCTACTGTACGGCGCGGGCTTCGCCGTTCTGATCCTTTTCCTCTTTTTCCGCGGCTGGCGCCGCCCGGCTCTGATCGCGTTGGCCGTGCCGGTAGCCCTCCTACTGGCTATCCTGGGCTTTTACCTGGCCGGCCTCACCATCAACGTAGTGTCGCTGGCCGGTCTGATACTGGGCATCGGGCTGATGATCGACAACAGCATCATCGTACTGGACAATATCGACCAGGTGGGCGGGGCGGGGGACCCGCAGGAAATCGCCGCGGCTACCGACGAGGTCATCCGACCGCTCATTTCCTCGGCACTCACCACGGTGGCGGTCTTCCTGCCGATGGTACTGCTCAGTGGCGTTACCGGGGCGCTGTTCCGCGATCAGGCGGTGGCGGTCACCCTGGCCCTCGCAGCCTCCCTGCTGGTGGCCTACTTTCTGCTGCCATTGTTAAGCTTTAAGCTGATCCGTCCGGAGCGGGAGAAGGGCCGCGTCTCGTCCGCCCCGGACCGGGGGTGGCGGGTATTTGACCGGACGGTTTCCGGCTTTGTTCGCCGTCCGATCATGGCAGCGGCGGCCGTGCTGCTGTGGATCGGATTGGGCGTATGGTTAGCCGCCCGGCTGCCGACTACGGGGTTTCCGGAGTTGTCGCGGCCCGATTATGTGTTGGAGGTCGACTGGAATGCCCCGCTGTCCTTGGAGGAACACGGCACCCGCGTCCGCGCCCTTATGGCGGCCTGGCGGCAACGCTTTGGCGGCGAAACGGCCGCCCTGGTCGGGGAACAGGAATTCCTGCTGGCCCAGGAGGCGCAAGCCACTACCGCCACGAGCTTGGAATTGTACCTGCCCAAGCCGCCACGCGATCCGGATTTCGCCAATGGTTTCCTGGACGGCTGGCGCCGCCGCTACCCGGAAGCCGCGTTCGCCTTCCGGCCGCTGCACAATCTCTTTGACCGTATTTTTCTCAACGACGACCCCTATCTGGAGGTGCGCTTGCGGCAGGCCGTCGGTGGCCGCACGCCAGCGTGGGAGGTGGTGGAACCGGTACTGGAAAGTCTGTCGGCCCAGGGGTACCGACCCCAACCCCCCGGCCGGAACGAAGCCATCGCGCTGCGCCTGAATTACGCGCAGTTGCAGGTGAACCGGGTCGACAGCGACCGGCTGCGCGGCCGACTGCTGACGCTTTTCGGGGAAAATGAGGTGACCCGGCTGCGGGCCAACGACCGCGCCCTACCCGTGCTGCTGGTGAACGACGAACCACTGACCACGCGCCGCCTGCTGGAGGCCACCGTTACGAACCGAGACGGGAACGAGATCCCCCTGCAGTACCTGCTGCGGCTTGACCGCCGGCCCGCTTACCGCGTGCTGACGGCCGATCGAGGCGGTGAATACCTGAGCGTGCCCCTGCCCGAAGGGCCGGTCGAGCTAAAAGAACTGACCCCGCTACTGGCCGGCCCGGGGCTGACGGCCCAGGTTGCCGGCCGCTACTTCACCGACGACGGACGGGTGCGGGAACTGGGTGGGGTGCTATTGGTGAGCTTGCTGCTGCTCTACCTCATCCTGGCGGCGCAGTTTGAATCCCTGCTGTTGCCCTTTGTCGTCTTGTTGGTCGTGCCGGTGAGCCTGGTCGGTGCGGTGCTTGCCCTTTACGTCACCGGCGGCACCCTGAATCTGCTGAGCCTGATCGGCATGGTGGTTACGGGCGGGATCGTAGTGAACGACGCGATCATCAAGGTCGATATGATCGAGCGCGGCCGCAGGGCGGGACGGACCGTGCTGGAGGCCATCCACCTGGCGGGGCGGCGGCGGTTACGGGCCATCGTGATGACCTCGCTGACGACCATCCTGGCCCTGGCGCCGGTGCTCTTCGCCGGTGGGCTGGGGGCGGAACTGCAGCGGCCGCTGGCGGTAGCGGTATTGGGTGGGCTTTCCGTCGGTACAATAGGAAGCTTGTACGTGGTGCCGTTGTTGTACCGCTGGTTTTCGGCGTTCGGAACGCGCTGGTCCAAGGAAATTTCATTGGACGACTAAGTGGTCCATGGTAAACTGGTCGGACCACTTAAGTGGTCCGACCACTGAGCGTTGGACCACTACACCACCGCGATCGGCGCCCCCAGCAGCTTGTCCGGTATCCCGAAGCCGTCCACCAACACTCCGGCCTCCGGCCGGAGCTCGGCGCAGAGCTTGTCCACCAGCTTGCGGATCGCCTTGCTTTTCTGGCCGCTGATGTAGCCGCTCTCGAGGTACCAGGCCGCGTGGCCCTCGATGGTGTGGACGGCGTAGAGCTGGATGGTCTTTTTCAGTAGGCTGGAGACATCCGATGTTTCCGAAACATCGGATGTCTCCAGCCCTTCCAGACGATCCAGCGCGGCATCCACCACCAGCTGCTCCACGTAGGCCTCGGCGGCGGCGATCATGTGGGTCTGGCAGAGGAGGCCGGCCTCGTAGGCGCTCTTGCCTTCCTTTATGTAGGCCCGCAGCCGCTGGGCCAGGGTGGTCACCAGCCGGCGGGCGCGGAAGTGGAAGGCCGTCTGGTAGAAGCCGGGGCTTTCCAGGTGCTCGCGGTCGGTCTGCCGCACCACGTAGGGGTTCTGCTCCGTGACCATGGTGGTGACCCGGCGGCCGATGAACTTCAGTACGGCGATGTTGCCGTCTTCCTGGAAGGACTTCTTGAACTCGGTCAGCAGGCTCTTGGCCAGCAGCTGCATGAGTACGGTGTTGTCGCCCTCGAAGGTGGTGAAGATGTCGGTGTCGGCCTTCAGGTCGGTGATGCGGTTCTCGGCCAGGTAGCCCTTGCCGCCGGTGGCCTCCCGGCACTCCTGGATGGCGGCGGTAGTGAACCAGGTGGCGTAGCTCTTCAGTCCGGCGGCCATGGCCTCGATCTCCCGCATGTCGTCCGGCGTGCGGGCCACGAAGCGGTCCAGCAGGTGGTCCAGTCCGAACTGCAGGGCGTAGGCCTTGGCCACCAGGGGCAGGAGGCGCCGCTGCTGGTTGGGGTAGTCCAGGATGATGGTTTCCGAGCGCATGGATTCCGAGGGGAACTGCCGGCGGCGCAGCCCGTAGCGTACCGCGATGGCCAGGGCCGACTTGGCCGCGCTCAGCCCGGCGCGCGGGACGAACACCCGTCCGCCCACCAGGGTGCCGAGCATGGTGAAGAAGCGCTTGCCGGGACTCCTGATGGGACTGTGGTAGCTGCCGTCTTCGGTGATGCCCCCGTACTTGTCCAGGAGGTTGTCCACCGGCACCCGCACCTGGTCGAACCAGATGCGGCCGTTGTCCACCCCGTTGAGTCCCATCTTGTAGCCGTTGTCCGCCACCCGGATGCCGGGCAGCACGTGGCCCTCCGCGTCGCGGATCGGCACGACCACCGCGTGGACGCCGTGGCTTTCCCCGTCGACGATCAGCTGGCAAAAGACCGCCGCCAGGCGGGCGTGTATGGCGTTACCGATGTACTCCTTCCCCGCGGCAATGCTGGGGGAATGGACGATGAGCTCCCGGTGCTCGTGATCGTACACGGCCGTGGTTTCCAGTCCGCGTACGTTGCTGCCGTGGCCCGTCTCCGTCATGGCGAAGCAGCCCGGCAGCTCCAGGGTGCCGGTTTCTCGCAACCAACGATCGTGGTGCCGTTTGCTACCCAGGTTGTACACCGCCCCGCCCCAGAGGCCGAACTGTACGCCGAACTTGATTACCAGGCTCAGGTCGTGGTAGGCAATGGCCTCGAAGGCACCGGCGTACTCCGACATGCTGTCTTCGCCCCCGTATTCCGGGGGGTAGGAGAGGGCCCCGATGCCCTCCTGGGCCAGTTCGCGGCACCAGCGGAGCACCTGCTCCCGGTAGTCCTCCTTGATGCGCAGGGTGGGGCGGTCGAAGGAGGGGCGCAGCAGGATCTTTTTGGTGCGGGCGATGATCCCGGCCCGTTCCCCCTCCAGGATGCGCTGCAGGTCGTTGGGGTCGATGCGGGATTCGGTAATCGCCTCGGCGAGCTTCTGCCGTTGGTCGTAGAGCGGGAAGAGCGAGCGGTAGGTGTCTTCCTGCACCCCGCCCAGGTTGGCTTCCAGCTCTTGCAGGGCGGGCAGCTGCGCGGCCCAGAAGTCGCGGCGCGCATCCGGGTCTTCTTCCGCGGCGAGCCCCAGCCAGACACCCAGTTCGGCCAGGCTGGCGGTGCGGTCCTCGGGCAGTGCCTCCGCCGCCAATCGCCCGCTGCTCAGCCACTGCTGATACCGCTCGCGGCTCGGCGGGCGAGCCGGATCACTCCATTCCCGCAGCACCGGCTTGTCCTCCTCGGTAAGGAAGGGCAGGGCCCCGGCTTGCTGCCGCAGGGATTCCACCTCGGGTACGCTCAGGTGGCGGTCCGACCAAGCGGCGTACAGGAAGGGGATCATGGCCTGGATGCCGGGAGACAGGGAGGTGGAGGCGGGGAGGTCGACGCCCATAGGGATTGGAAGTTTGGAAGACAACGCAATCCGCGCGGCTTCGGTTGGTGGGCCCGGAATACTACCAAATATTGGCCGGTTTTCTTACCTTAATACCACACCTGTCAAGCCCATGGAGATCCTGACCCCCCGCCTCCGTCTCCGTACCTGGAAAAAGCGTGACCTGCCCCACCTGGCAGCCATCAACGCGGACCCCCGGGTCATGGAACATTTTCCCGCTCCCCTCTCCCGCAAGGAGTCCGATGATCTGGTCGAGCGGTTCATTACCCACCAGAAACAGCACGGCTACTGCTACTTCGCCGCCGAACGAAGGGGAGACCGCCGACTGCTGGGCTTCATCGGGCTGGCCAACCAGGACTACCCCGCCTATTTCACGCCCTGTACCGACATTGGCTGGCGGCTGCACCCCGACGTCTGGGGGCAGGGACTGGCCGCCGAAGGGGGCAAGGCCTGTCTGGAACACGCCTTCGGGGAACTCGGTCTGCCGGCCGTTCACGCCGTGGCAGTGCACCGCAACATGCCGTCCATTCGGGTCATGCACGCCCTCGGCATGCAGTACGAGGCTGCCTTCATTCATCCGAAAATCGGGGACCACCACCACCTGCAACCCTGCCTGGTCTACGTCAGTCGCCCGGCGGTGGAAGCGGAGGAGCCAGCCGAATTCCCGGAGGCATAGGGGCGGCGGAGCGCAGGTGCCGGAAACTTTCTTAAGGCCCGCCTACTCGAACAAGCGCACGGTATAGTCGAGCAACGCCGCGCCACCCACCGGTCCGTGGCCGGGAATTACCCATTCTACTTCCGGGTAGGCCGTGCGTACCGCCTTGACCGTAGGCGACCAGGCCTCCGGATCGGCGTCCGCCAGATTCCCCTTTCCGGCGCCGTCGGCCTTGATGAGGCAGCCCCCGAACAGTACGCCGGTCCCGGGGAGGTAGCTGACGATGTTGTCGCGGGTGTGGCCGGCCCCGAAGTAGCGGTTTTCTACCGTGCCCAACCCCACGCTCAGTACCAGCAGGGAATCGAAGCCGTGGCGGGGCACCGCTTCGCCGCGTGCGGCCGCCAGCTCGAGGGTCCGCAGGTGGGCGTAGGAGGGGATCCGCCGCGCGTGGAAGGCATCGAGTCCGCCGGTACAGTCGGCGTGAAAGTGGGTAGCCACCACGGCCGTCGGGCGGGCCAACAGGGCGGTGTCGATCCACGCCAGCAGCTCTTCCGCCCCCGGGCCGTCCGCCGGGGTATCCACCACCACGGCTTCCCCGTCGCTGGCGTACACTATACCATTGCAGGGCACGCGACCGAAGGACTCCGTCTCCAGGTAGCTGACGTGGACGTACACCCCCGCAGCCAGCCGGTCGATCCGCAGCGTGGGCGATTCGTAGACCGTCTCAGTAGCCGCCTGGGCCACCAGCAAACAGGGGGAAAGCAGCAGCCCCAGGGCGGCCAGCAGCGAGGATGTCTTCATGGGTGATAAAGGTAGCGGTCCGTCGGGAGTGATGCCCACTACAGGGCCGGCGCAGGGGGTATTCGCCGGGACCTGGGCACCTGCGCTCCGCCGCCGCCTAGTGCAGACTGATCACCCTCGATATCAGCCAGCGTTCGCCCTCCTGCCGCCAGACGGTGATGAAGCGACTGGGTACGGAGGGCGCGTCCGGTTCCGCCGCGTTCTCGAAGCGGTGGTAGCCGATCGCGATGGCGCCGAAGCCGGGAATGGGGTGAACCTCCACGGTTTGCGGCAGGAGAATCCGGCGGACCTTACCGCAGATATTCTCCTCGATGCCCCGGAGGATCTCGGCCTTGGAGGTGGACAATCCGCCCCGATCGTGGTAGAACTCCAGGTCGTCGGCGTACATGGCCGCCTGGGTTTCCATATCGCAGTTGTTGTAGGCGTCGAAATACCGCTGGTCCATTTCAAGGATGGTGCGGTACAGCACGGTACCGGATGGGCTATAGGCGGGGATGAGTGCCTGGGCGGAGAGGAAGGCGGTGCTTAGCAGGGCAAGGAAGAAGAAGCTTGGGGTAGGGGAAGGACGCATGGTGTCGTGGGTTATTGGAAAGGTTTTGGGTAAGGACGGGACAGTTTGGGAAAGGTGGCAGGGGGAGGCGCATCTTTCTGCGCGGCCTGAGGCCGCATTGTGCTGGCGCGGCCTGAGGCCGCATCGTACATTTGGGTATGCCGAAACTGCGCTTTTCCTTCCCCTGGTTTGATCGCAAGGCCTTCCCCGTGCTTGCGGGGGTGGTAGTGGGCTTGTACCTGCTGGAGGAGGTGCTCACCCTGCGCGAGCAGCACCACTCCAAGGTCAGGCGTTCACTGACGAATACCGCCGTAGCGGCTACCGGATTCACGGTGGTGCGGGCCGCCCTGCTGCCCGCCATGGTGTACGCCGGCGACTGGAGCGAGCGCCACCGCTTCGGACTGGTCCACTGGCTGGGACTGCCCGCGTGGGCGCGTACCACCGCCGCCTTTCTGTTGCTCGACTACACCAATTACTGCTGGCACGTACTTACCCACCGGGTGCCACTACTGTACCGCATGCACCGGGTACACCACAGCGACCTGGACATGGACGTGACCACCGGTTTCCGCTTCCACCTGGGCGAGCAGGTGTTCTCGATCTTCTTTCGGGGGGGCATGATCGCGCTGATCGGGGCCCCGTCGCGACTGGTGCTCGGCTACGAAGCCGTTTTCGAGGGCTGCACGGCCTTTCACCACAGCAACCTGCGGTTGCCCGCCGCGCTGGAACGGGGGTTGGCCCGGATCCTGATCACGCCCCGCGCCCACGGTATTCACCACAGCATCGTGGAGCAGGAATTCAATTCCAATTTCGGGGTGGTGCTTCCCTTCTGGGATTGGCTGCACGGCACGCGGTGCCTGGATATTCGCCAGGAAGAGATCACCATCGGGCTACCCGCCTGGCGTGACCCGGAGGAATTGACGGTACCGCGACTGCACCGTATGCCCTTCGACGAGTTGCGCCCCTGGGCCCTGCCCGACGGTACCGTGCCGCGACGGTTGCCAGCGGCCAACGGGGAGTAATTTATTCGGTTGCGGCGGGCGCGGGTTCCGCGGATTCCGCTCCGGTGCCGAACAACTCAGCGAGGTTGCCGATTACCCAGCTTTCCGGCCAGAGCCACAGTACCAGTCCGCCGGCCGCCAGGGTGAGGGCGGTGGCCCCGATGATGTACTTGGCCAGGCTGCGGGAGCCCAGTACCACGGCCATGCCCGCCTTGAAGATCATGTTGGAGAGGGCCGCGATGAGGATGAGCGACCAGCCCCGCTCGGCGGTCAGTCCGCCGTCCTTGATCGTGTTACTCAGGCTGAGGGTGATGGCGTCCACGTCGGTGAGGCCGCTGATGATGGATACCACGTAGAGGCCCTCCTGCCCGAAGTAGTCCTTGGCCACGGCCACCGCGAAAATGATCAGAGCGTAGAGGGCTCCGAAGATGAGGGCGGCCTTCAGCTGGGCGGGGTTGTCGGGGTCGGGGAGCTCCTCCTCTTCCCCCTCATTGTTGAACAGGTAGAGGCCCAGACAGATCAACGCCATGAAGAACACCATGGCCAGGATGGGCGGGCCGATCACCCCAACTTGTCCGGGGATGACTACGCCCACCTCGATCAGCACGCGGACGAAGGAGATGGTGGAGGCGATAAAGATGACCAGGGCCGCCAGCCGGCCGGCTCCGTTGGTACCCGCCGTCCGCTTGGCGTAGGTGACGGTAGTAGCCGTACTCGAAATGAGGCCGCCGAGAATGCCCCCGGCAATGGTGCCCACGCTCTTGCCGCCCCACTTGTAGATGAAGTAAGCGGTCACGCTGAGGCCCACGATGAGCACCACCATGGTCCAGATTTCCTTGGGGTTCAGCACGCTGTAGGGGCCGTAGTCCGCGTCCGGCAGCACCGGCATGATGATGAAGGCGATGGCCGCTAGTTGCATGATGGCGCGCACGTCCTCCCGGGTCATACTCCCGGAAACCTGGTGGAGGGTGCGTTTCAGCGACAGCAGGATGGCCGTGCCCGCCCCGGTGGCCACGGCCACGGAGGTGGGCCCGATGGGCAGGAAGGCCCCGACGAGGAACATCAGCAGGATGGCAATTTCGGTGGTTTGCCCGATGCCGGCATCGTCCTCCTCCAGGCTTTCGCCGCGCACGAGGTTAGCGGCCACCACGAGCAGGCTGACGGCCACGAGGCCCGCGGCCACGATCCAGATGGAATCCAGCCGCTCGGCAAAGAGGCCGCAGACGGTACCCGTGATGGTGATGAGGGGGAAGGTGCGGATGCCCGCCAATTCCGACTCGGCGCGTTCGCGTTGCAGGCCCACCAGCAGGCCCAGTCCCAGGGAGGTGGCCAGGTGTACAAAGGGTGTGTAGTCCATACTGGAAAATGGAAGCCCCGAAGCGGCCGATCTGTTCGCAGCACCCGGCCGGCATCCCCCCGGATCAGGCCTGCCGCCGCTCGGCCTCCATCAGGCTGCGCAGGGCGGCGGTATCGTAGTATACGTGGAGGGCGGCCACCTTGCCGTCGCGGATCTTGTACCATTCACAGATGTCGAGGGGCAGCTCACCGCCGCCGGGGGCCGCGATGCGGACCGTCACCTGGGTGATGACGGTGTGGCCGTCGACCACCCGCCGGTGCAGCTCTCCACCGCGGACGGAGGCGTAGAACGGCGCGCGGTTCTCGATGAACTGATCCCGGCCGGTGGCCACCGAAAGGGGACCCGTGAAGGTTACTTTCTCGGTCAGCATCTCATGCCATTGGTCGTCGCCGGCCAGGGTGCTGTGGCGGAAGGCGTCAAAGACTTTGTCGGGGGAGTGATCATCCATTTTTATCGTGCAATTGGGCTCGATAGCCAAGGTAATAAACCCGGCGGACGTACCCCCCGGCTCCCCCTGCCGGTTCGTATATATTTGCGGCATGGAACCTTCTGACCTTGATCCGTCGGCGGAACCCGCGCCCCCGCCGGCCCAGCCAGCCTCCAAAAAACGACGGCTGGAGCTCGATCGATCGGACGTCATTGCCCTCATCGCCCTGGCGATCAGCCTGGTGGGTACGCTGGTGGCGATGAAGGAAACCCGCATCCTGCAGGAACAGCAATCCCTGATGGTCGCCCAGCAGTCCGCCAGTGTCCTCCCTTACGTGAACACCAACAAGCAATTTGAGCTGCGATCCGATACCGCCGTACGGGTCGCCCTGAGCGTGGTCAACAGTGGGGTGGGGCCCGCCCTGGTGAGCGAGATGCGCCTTACGCTGGACGACCGGCCGGTCCGCGCCGACTCTCTGGCGGCGGCCATCCGCGAGCGCTATCCGGAAGTGGCGGCCACCCAGGTCCGCAGCAACACCATGGAGGCCGGCGTCCTGCCGGTGGATGCCGACGTGGTACTGGCCACCCTGGAGTTCGACCTGCGGCGGGCTGGATTCGCGGCCGTGAGCGGGGTGATGGACCGCGTCCGCGTCGACATCTGCTACTGCAACGTCTACGGCAGCTGCTGGAAATACCGGGAGGAAGGCTGGAACGAGGCTACGGATGACTGTCCGGCGCCGATGCAGATTCAGGGAGATTGAACCCGCCGGCGAACCCCTCCGCCCGCCCGCGCCTTACCTCCCAAAGCACCCGCCCATGAATCGCCTCCAGCACGAAACCAGCCCCTACCTCCTGCAGCACGCCCACAACCCGGTGGACTGGTACCCCTGGGGAGAAGAAGCCCTGGCCCGCGCCCGCCGGGAAGACAAGCCCATCCTGGTCAGCATCGGATATTCGACCTGCCACTGGTGCCACGTGATGGAGCGCGAGAGCTTTGAGCGGGAGGAAACCGCCCGCATTATGAACGAGCACTTCGTGTGCATCAAGGTGGACCGGGAGGAGCGCCCCGACGTCGACCAGGTGTACATGGACGCCTGCCAGGCCATCAGTGGGGGAGGCGGGTGGCCCCTCAACGCTTTCCTCCTGCCCGACGGGCGACCCTTCTACGCCGGCACCTACTACCCCCCCGAGCCAAAGTACAACCGACCTTCCTGGACCCAGGTAGTCCAGCACCTCGCCCAGACCTTCGCCAACGACCGCGGCAGCCTGGAGGAGCAGGCTGAGCGGCTGGTGGAGAACATCAGTACCGGCAGCGACCGACTGCTCAGGATCGAGCCCCCGCAGGACGGCAGCCAAAGCATGATGGAGCAGCTGCGGGCGGCCTACGACGGCGCGCGCGGCGGGTTCGGCGGGGCACCCAAATTCCCCATGAGCCAGGCCCTGGAGCTGCTGCTTGCCAACGGATTGCTCACCGGAAATAACCAGGACGTCTACTTCGCCGGCCACGGCATGCGCGCCATGCTGGACGGGGGCATCTACGATCAGATCGGAGGTGGCTTCAGCCGCTACACCGTCGACGCCCACTGGCGGGTGCCCCACTTCGAGAAGATGCTCTACGACAACGCCCTGCTGCTGCGGCTGCTCGCCAAACTGCAGATGGCGGCCCCCGACCCCCGCTACCTGCAGGCCATCGGGGAAACCACCGACTGGCTGGAGCGGGAGATGTCGCTGCCTGACGGCGGCTACCGCGCGGCCCTCGACGCCGACAGCGAAGGGGTGGAAGGCAAGTACTACGTCTGGAACTACGAGGAACTGGAAGCCCTGCTGCCCCCCGATGACGTGGAACTGGTGGCCGACTTCTACGGCATCACGCGGGAAGGCAACTGGGAGGAGGAGCACACCAACATCCCCTACCGGCCGGGGTCCCTGCCCACCGTCACCGGCCTGCCCCCCGACGTAGCCGCCGCCAAAATCAAAGCGGCCAGCAAACTGATGGCCGACGCCCGCCGCCAACGCATTCCGCCCGGCGCCGACGACAAGCTCCTCCTGCAGTGGAACGCCCTGCTGGTGTCCGGCTGGTGCTGGTGCTACCGCGCTACGGGCGACGATCGCTACCTGAAGCTGGCGCAAACGCTCTACGATGACCTCGGCCGCCACCTCCAGAAGGACGGTCAGTGGTACCGCAACCTGACCAGCGGACGCCTCGGCGCCCCGGCCTTCCTGGACGACTACGCCGCCCTGGCGGCGGCGGCCCTGGACCTGGGGGAAGTGACGCTGGACCTGGATTACGCCCTGACCGACGCCCGGACCCTGGTGGACCACGTCCTGGACACCTTCTCCGACGACCGGATGACCATGTTCTACCTGCGGCCGCCCACCGACAGTGAACTGCCGGTAGCCACCCAGGACTTCTACGACAACGCCCTGCCCAGCGGCAATTCCCAGATGGCCAGCAACCTCTACCGACTGGGACGGCTCACCGGCGCGGAGCGGTACACCGACCGGGCGGAACGCATGCTGAAAGCCATCGGCGGAGCGGTAAGCCGCTACCCCAGCAGCTTCGCCGGTTGGGGCCTGACCGCCCTGCTCATGCAGCAGCCGGAGCGGGAACTGGTGGTCACCGGACCGGGGGCGCGGGCGGCGGCCCGCCCGTTCCTGTCGGAATACCGACCCGGACTGCTGATCGTCGCATCGGAGGAGGATTCCCATGACCTTCCCTTGCTGCGCAATCGTTACCTTTCGGACCTGCGCTACTTCGTCTGCGAGAACCGCAGCTGCCACCTGCCCGTTGCTACTGCCGAAGCCGCGCGCCAACAACTGAACTGACCAACCATGACCCGCCACCTGTTGCCCCTCGTGTTCATGCTGCTGTTGGGCGGGCTCGCCCCGGTGCACCTCGGGGCCCAGCAACTGGCGCAGTACAGCCTGTACTGGCTCGACCCCGTGCAGTTCAATCCGGGCTACGCCGGCCTGGACAACAGCCTGAGCGTTACGGGCAGCTACCGGACGCAGTGGGTGGGCCTGGACGGGCAACCCAGCGGTCAGCGCCTCAGTGCCCACCTGCCGGTGTACTTCCTCAGCAGCGGATTCGGCGTGGAGGCGGAGCGCGATCAGCTCGGGGCCCGCAGCCTGAACCGTTTCGGCGCCACCTGGAACTACCAACTGGTCACTCCCACGGCCGTCTGGTCGGTGGGCCTGTCCGGGCGCTATTACCAGATGAGTCTTGACGGGGCCGCCCTGCGCACCCCGGACGGCGACTACTCCGAGCCCAATTTCGTGCTTCACAACGACGACCTGTTGCCCAGCGGCAACGAAAGCGCCGGCACCTTCACCCTGGCCGCCGGCATCTACTACCAGGCCGAACGGCTGGAGGGCGGACTATCGGTACGCAACCTTACCGAAAGCGCCCTCTCCTTTCCGGGGCTGGATTACGTGCTGGGCCGGCAGTACCATGGCTACCTGAGGGGCAGCTTCGAGGTGCTGCGGTCCTGGGAGGTAATGCCCATGCTGTTCGGCGTCAGCGACGGGGTGCAGCACCAGCTCAGCGCCGGGGCGATTGCCCGTTACGACGAGAACATTTTTGCCGGGGCAGCTTACCGGGGTTACAATAATCAGACCACGGACGCCATTGTACTCATGGCCGGGTTGAACCTGAGCGATAAATTATCTTTGGCCTACGCCTTCGACGTGACGCTCTCCGAGCTGCAGTCGGTACAGAGCGGCAGCCACGAGATCACGCTGAAGTACAACCTGCGCCAGCGGATCGGTGCCGGGGTGCCGCCGCCGATCATTTTCAACCCCCGGACGAAACAATAACCCGCTTTGTCGGCTTGACGCAAATAGATCACGTCCATTTGTTAAATGTACATACGAGCTTGTCCTTTCGATACTAAGCATGTTTTACCCTTCGTTCCCCCCCTACATACCTTCCCCCTCTAGCCCGAGGAAAATTCCGGTTTTGCGCATGAAAAAGCACTTACAAACAATCCTGGCCGTAGCGATCCTGGCCGTCACCCTTTCCAGCTGCGGTGGCAGCCGGGAAACTGGCGAACTGGTCGGCTCCCTGAACCGACCCACGTGGAAGGGCGTCCAACCCTACGGCATGGTATACGTCCCCTCCGGCTTCGTCCACGTAGGCAACAGCGACCAGGACATCACCGGAACCTTCATCCAGCGCCCGAAGGCCGTGACCATCAACGGCTTCTATATGGACGACACCGAGATCTCGAACAACGAGTACCGGCAGTTCATCGACTGGGTACGCGACTCCATTGCCCACGTGATCCTGGGTGACGTGGACGAAAACGGAAACATCGACTGGGAGATCCCCATCGACTACTCCGACGAAACCCTCGCCGAACTCTACCTCGAGGAGGCCTACGCCGGCCGCCGGCAGGTGAACACCAACCTCTACGAGTACACCTACAGCGAGGTCGACTGGACCGAAGCGTCGCTGGCCCGCCCCCGCGGCATCGACGGACAAGGCATCACCGACTACATCTCCGAGAAGACCGTCAACATCTATCCCGACACCCTCGTCTGGGTACGCGACTTCGCCTACGCCTACAACGAGCCTATGGCCCGGGTGTACTTCAGCCACCCCGCCTACGACAACTACCCCGTAGTGGGCATCGACTGGCACATGGCCCGTGCCTTCAGCCACTGGCGCACCACCCTGTGGAACACCTACAACGAGGAAACCCTCATCGAGGAATTCCGCCTGCCCACCGAATACGAGTTTGAGTACGCCGCCCGCGGTGGCAAGGAGCACGCCCCCTATCCCTGGGGTGGACCCTACGCCCGCAACAGCAAGGGCTGTCTGCTCGCCAACTTCAAGCCCGGCCGCGGCAACTACGCCGACGACGGCGGCTCCTACACCGTCCCCGTGGATGCCTACTACCCCAACGACTACGGCCTCTACAACATGGCCGGTAACGTAGCCGAATGGACCATCACCGCCTTCCAGGAGAACGCCACCAGCTTTGTCCACGACTTCAACCCCGATATCCGCTACAACGCCAAGGACGATGATCCCATCTCCTACAAGCGGAAGGTGATCCGTGGCGGCAGCTGGAAGGACATCAGCTTCTACCTGCAGAACGGCACCCGCACCTACGAATACCAGGACACCACCAAGTCCTACATCGGCTTCCGCAACGTCATGTCGTTCACCGGCCGATCCATCAACGACTTCTAGGAACCCACTACAGCGCATACCTTTGAACGGCCGCTCCGATCCCGGGGCGGCCGTTCCTTTTTGTCATGAACCCTACCCAACTCGCCACCCTCATCAAGACCACCGCCTACGACCTGGGCTTCGGCTTCGTGGGCATTGCCCGGGCGGAGCGGATGGAACCGGAGGAGGCGCGGCTGGAGGCCTGGCTCAACGCCGGCCACCACGGCACGATGCGGTGGATGGAGAACCACTTCGACAAGCGGGTGGACCCCACCAAGTTGGTGCCGGGAGCCCGCTCCGTAGTCTCCCTGCTGTACAACTACTTCCCCGCCGACGATACCCCCAGCCGGGAAGCCCCCAAGCTGGCCCGCTACGCCTACGGGGAAGACTACCACCGGGTAGTGCGCGGCAAGCTGCGGGAACTGGTGGCCCGCCTCGAGGAATCGATCGGTGCGCCCATCGACGGACGGGTCTTCGTAGACAGCGCCCCGGTGCTGGAGCGCGACTGGGCGGCACGGGCGGGCACCGGCTGGACGGGCAAGAATACCCTGCTCCTGAACCCGAAAGCCGGAAGCTACTTCTTCCTGGCGGAAATCATCTCCGACCTGGCGCCCGCTACGGATACCGGCATTCGCGACCACTGCGGCACCTGCACCCGCTGCATTGAAGCCTGCCCCACGGAAGCCATCAGTCCGGCGGGCTACGTGGTCGACGGCAGCCGCTGCATCAGCTACCTCACCATTGAATTGCGGGAGGCGATCCCGGAGGAATTCCGGGGCCGGATGGAGGGATGGGCCTTCGGCTGCGACATCTGCCAGGAGGTGTGCCCCTGGAACCGCTTCAGTACGCCGCACCGGGAACCGGCCTTCGAGCCCCACCCCGACCTGCCGGGCATGGGGGAGCGGGAGTGGCGGGAAATGACGGAGGAGGTCTTCCGGCGGGTCTTCCAGAAATCGGCGGTGAAGCGGACCAAGTTCAGCGGACTGCGCCGCAACATTGATTTCCTGGCGGAGGGGACGGACCCCGTGGAGGATTAACCTGCGGTTTCCCGCTCTTCCTCCGGCGACGGTGCCGGCCGCAGGGCGAACGGCAGCATGATGAACATACCGCCCATGATGGCCATATCCGCCACGTTGAAGATGCCGGTCTGCAGACCGAAGGCCTTCAGGTGTAGCATGTCGACCACGTGGCCGTAGAGCAGGCGATCGACGATGTTGCTGAGGCCACCCCCGACGATGAGGGCCAGGGCCACGACCTGCCAGCCGTTGAGGAACTTCTCCTTGAAGATGTAGTACAGCAGGGCCACCAGCAGCAGGGCGGGGAAGAGGTTCAGCAGCAGCGGCCGCCAGAAGTCGTTCAGTCCGGAACCGATGCTCAGGAAGGCGCCGGTGTTGTGGACGTGGGTGAGCCGCAGCACGCCGTTGAAGAAGAACTGGTCGGGCTCCCCCTGGAGGTGGACGGTGGCCAGGTACTTGGTCCACTGGTCCAGGCCAACGGTGACGCCTACAACCACGAGTACGACGATCAGCCGCGATTTAAAAGTTTTCATTGGGGCAAAGTTAGCGCCTGAACGGCTAGTCGACTACCGGGCACCGAGGATCTCTTGCAGTTTTCGTTCCAGTTCGGCACCCCGCAGGTTGCGGGCCACGATTTTCCCGTCGGGATTGAGGAGCACCGTCTGCGGGATGCTGGTCACGCCGTACAGCTGGGCAAAGTCGCTGCGCCACCCCTTCAGGTCGGAAACGTGGAGCCAGCCGAGCTCGTCGGCCTCGATGGCCTGCAGCCACCGCTCGCGGCGGTCGTCGAGGCTTACGCCCAGGATCTCAAAACCCTGGGCCTTGTATTTCTTGTACATGCGCACCACGTTGGGGTTCTCCCGGCGGCAGGGTCCGCACCAGCTGGCCCAGAAATCGAGCAGCACGTACTGTCCGCGCAGGCTGGCCAGCCGCAGGGAATCTCCATCGGGCGTGAGGCCGGTGAAGTCGGGCGCGGTAGCCCCCACGATGAAGCTGCGCAGGGCATCGGACTGCCGCTGCAGTACGGCGGTGGGTCCGGGATAGATCGTGGCGTACTCTTCGACCAGGCGGTCGGCTACCGCGGCGGTAGCGGGGTGCTTGGCCGGAAGCAGGGCGGCCAGGGCTCCGCTGCGGGCCAGGAAGCGGGCGCGGCTGCCGGCCGGCCACCGGTCGGTCTGATCGAGCACGATCCGGGCCAGGGCGGGGCCGTCGAACTGCCGGACCAGGTTGTTGGTGAAGCTGCGGCCGGCCTCGTAGGTCCACGACAGCTCATTGTAGCCGGGGTCGGTGAAGTCCACGAACCGGAAGTAGGTGTCCACGTAGTGCTCCAGCGGATTGGCGTAGCGGCCGCTGTCGGCGGAGTAATGGCTCAGGTAGGTATTCAGGCTGGCAATGCGCCCCAGCAAGGGGTATTCCTTCTGCAAACGGGCGACCAGGGCCTCCTTCTCGGCGTCCAGTTCCCGCATCATCTCCCGCCCTTCCCGGTTGACGCGGGCGTCCTGGATGACCTCGATGTCCTGCTGCAGGGTAGTGTAGCGCTCGTGGAAGGCCTCGAAGGTTTCGTTCAGCTCCTGGTAGGCGGTATTGATGGCACTGCCCCGGAGGTCCGCCTGCCGGAACTGTCCGCAACGCCCGGTAACCTCTACGGCGGCGTCCTGGCCCAGGATGATGGGCAGCACATCGGCCCCCGAGCTGCCCAGGTAGAGGAATTGGGGCCCGTCGAGTTGGAGGGTGGTGCGGTATACTCCCGCGGCGACCGTGGTCAGCGTATCCAGGGGTTCGAAGCCGGCCCCGGTGAAGGTGAAGAGCTGGGGCGGCTGCTTGCAACCGGCGGCGGTGGCCGTCAGCGTCACGTCGCGCTGGGCGCTCAGCAGGGTGGCGGCCAAGAGGCCGAAAAGGGTCAGGAATACACGCATGGTGCGAATTTAGGGCTTGCCCCGGGTAAGGCCCGTCCCGCCGGCGACGCGGAGCGCAGATTGCTCGATGAAAAGGGGCATTCCGCCGAAAAAGGCCGGCTGACGGGAGGCCCCTCCCAACCCAGGATAGGCCTGAGCCGTTTACCTCGCATGGCAACTTACCGCTCTCCTTTTGACCGCTCGCCGATCGGCACCGTAGCCAGCATCATCATCACCATCGTGGTGCTCTACTTCCTGTTCACCCTCGTGGGTTGGCTCATCGGTATGCTCTACCGTTTCTCGCCCCTCATCCTGGTGGCCGCCCTCATCATCGACTACAAGGTGGTGTTGGGTTACCTCAAGGGCATCAAGAAGCTTTTCGACCGCAACCCGATTTACGGCCTCCTCGCCGCCGGGGCTACCGTGGTCCTTTACCCCTTCGTCTTCCTTTACTTCCTGGGCATGGCCCTCTTCAAGAAGAAGGTGAAGGAGGCACGCCGCGAGGCCGACATCCGCCGCAATGGCAAATGGGTAGACTACGAGGAGGTTCCCGAGGAGCCCCTCGATATCGATACCCACTACGAGGAGCTGCCGCCGCCGCCCGCCCCCCGCCGCCGCGATGAGCCCGGGTACGACGAGTATTTCAAGTAAGTGCTGGGCTGGCTAGCGGCCTGTACGCCGCCCCTGCTCTCCCTGATCTACCTGGTCTGGCAAGAACGCAATCTCCGGAACTGGCAACGGGCCACCCGGGTGACCACCGCCGCTTCCCCCGTTGCCCATCTGCCCACGGTGGCCGTTATCGTTCCCTTCCGCAATGAGGCGGATCATTTGCCCTTGCTGCTGCAGGACCTGTTGTCCCAGGATTATCCCACCGATCGGTACGAAGTTATTCTGGTGGATGACCATTCCGAGGATGGCGCGCTCGCGGGTGCCGGGCCGCTTCCTGCTAATGTCCGGGTCCTCCGGCTCGCCGACCATCCGGAAGTCCTCACCGGCAAGGCCTACAAGAAAGCCGCCCTCCAGCTGGGCATCTCCGCGACGACCGCAGAGGTCATCGTTACCACCGACGCCGACTGCCGCTGCCCCCCCGGCTGGTTAGCCACGATCGGTGGGAGGTTCTCCGACGGGGCGGATGTAGTGCTCGGCCCGGTAATGATCGCTCCGGCAACGGACTTCTGCAGCGCCTTCCAGGCCCTGGATCTCCTCGCTTACCAGCTCTTCACCGCCGCCACCGTGGCGGCGGGCACCCCGGCCCTGGCCAACGGGGCCAACTTTGCCTTCCGCCGCGCCACTTTCCGGGCGGTGGGGGGGTACGCCGGAGTTGACCACCTGCCTTCCGGCGACGACGTGCTTTTACTGCACAAGATCTCCGCCCACGGCGGATGGTCGGTGGAGGCGGTTACCGACCGCCAGGCTCTGGCAACTACCCGGCCGGTTCCCGGTTGGCGGGCCCTGTGGCGGCAGCGGTTGCGCTGGGCGGGGAAGGCTAGCCACTACGGCAGTGCCGCCCTGAATCAGGCGCAAGCCCTGGCCTTTGCTACTTCTCTGGGTATCCTGGGAGGATTGATCGTGGGCATCTGGCAGCCCGCCGTTGCTTTGGGGGCGCTGCTGGCCTGGGGGATCAAGGCGGGCATCGACCGGAGGCTGCTCGGAGCGGTCTGTACCCGTTATGGTCAGGAGACATTGCTGCGGTGGTATCCGGCGGCCCAGTTGCTCTATCCTTTTTATCTGGTTGCCGTAGGGTCCGCGGCCCTGCTGGGCTTTCGCAGCAGCTGGAAGGGGCGGCGGGCCTAGAGACGGGCGGCGGGGGCCACGTCCTGGCCGACAAAAATGCCCTGTTCGTACTTGAAGGTGGCCGTTACGCCGATCATGGCCGCGTTGTCGGTGCAGTATTCCAGCCGGGGCACGAAGGTTTGCCAGCCGCGCTCGGTACCGGTAGTCTCGAGCCGCTGCCGCAGTTCCCGGTTGGCGGAGACCCCGCCGGCCAGGGCGATGCGTTGCAGGCCGGTTTGCTCGCTGGCGGCAATGAGTTTGCGCAGCAGGGTACTTATAATGGCGTCCTGGATGGACGCGCAGATGTCGTGGAGGTGGTTGCGGACGTAGTCCTCCTCCTCCCGGGCCTTGCGCTGCAGGGTATAGAGAATGCTGGTCTTCAGCCCGCTGAAGCTGAAGTCGAGTCCCCCGGGGTCGGGCTGGGCGAAGTCCAGTTCGGGCCGCCCCAGGGCGGCCAGCTTGTCGATCTCGGGGCCGGCGGGGTAGGGCAGGCCGAGCAGCTTGCCGGACTTGTCGAAGGCCTCGCCCGCCGCGTCGTCGATGGTGCGGCCGATGATCTCCTGTTCCAGCGCGGAGCGGACCACCACCAGCTGGGTGTGGCCGCCGGAGACGGTCAGGCAGAGGAAGGGAAACTCCGGCTTCGGCTCCTCGGCGAAGTGGGCCAGCACATGGGCCTGCATGTGGTCCACCTCGATCAGGGGGATGTTGCGGGCCAGGGCGAAGGCCTTGGCAAAACTCACGCCCACCATGAGGGAGCCAATGAGGCCCGGCCCCCGGGTGAAAGCCACGGCATCTACGTCCGCGCCGGAAACCCCCGCCCGGCGGAGCGCTACCTCCACGGTAGGCACGATATTGCGCTGGTGGGCCCGGCTGGCGTATTCGGGGACTACCCCGCCGTATTCGACGTGGACCCCCTGGCTGGCGGTGACATTGCTGAGTACGCGACCGTCCCTGACCACGGCGGCCGAAGTGTCGTCGCAGCTGGATTCAATGGCGAGGATGGTGGACATGGGGCGCGAAGGTAGTACGGTCGGCAGGAAATTGTGGGTCGCCCATACACCAAAAGCACCGGCGGCCGCATCTTAGCGGCGTATATTTATCCCCGGCCGCTTCCACGGCTTAAGGGAAATGTTTTATACTTGCACAAACTAACAGCTCACGATGCGTAAAATATTTAGTCTGGCCTTCATGGTCCTCGCCTTCTTCCTCGGCTGGCTGCTCTACCGCAGTATCGAAGAACCCATCACCTTCGCCGATGAGCGGGCGGTCCGTCAGGATGCGGTTGCGGAAAAGCTGAAGACGATTCGGACTACGCAGGAAATGTACCGTGACATCACCGGGGTATTCGCGCCTAACTTCGACACCCTCAAGCAGGTGCTGCGGAACGAGCGCTTCATGGAAGTAAGAATCATCGGTGACCCCGACGATCCCGATTTCGACCCCACCACCGCCTACGATACCATCTACTCGCCGGCCATCGACAGCGTAGAGGCCCTGGGCATCAACCTGGATGACCTGGAGATCGTACCCTTCACCGAAAACGTGAGCTTCGAGATTTCCGCCGACACCATCGACTACCAGTCGACCAAGGTGCCCGTCGTGCAGGTAGGTATCCCCTACAAGGAGTTCATGGGCCGCTTCGCCGACGCCCGCTTCAAGCGCTACGACCAGCGCTACGACCCCAACAAGCCGATCAAATTCGGTGACCTGAGCAAGCCCAGCTTGGCGGGGAATTGGGAGTAAGTAACTACGATATTGCCACTGCGGCCTTCCGGCGCGACCGGACGCAGGATTACGAACTGTCCATCCTTACGGGGGTGGACAGTTTTGCGTATATCATCCGCGACCGCACCCAGAACCAGCTGCTGGCCTACCGCTCCTACAGCTTCGGCCGGGAGGAGCAGACCGACTACCCGGCGGCCCTGCAGCGACTCATCGCCGCCGACGAGCGACTCCAGGACACCCGCTACGGCAAGACGGTGCTGGCCTGGGACACCCCGGTGCTCACCCTGGTGCCGGCCGCCCTCTACACGCCGGGGAACCCCACCGCCTACCTCGACCAGCTGACGGTGATCGGCCTCGACGATGAGGTGCGCCACGAGCACTTCCAGGAACTGGACGGCGAGCTCATCTACGCCGCCCGCCGCGACCACATCCACGCCGCGGAGGAGCAGCTCCACGCCCTGCGTACCCAGCACTACGGCGGCGCCCTGCTTACGGCCTGGGGCCGGCGGTCCCGCCGCCTGGGCGAAGAATCGATCTCCTGTTCGATCCGCGACAACCGCCTCTTCCTGGCCGGCCACCGCAACGGGGCACTATTGTACTTCAACACCTTTCGGTACGACAACTCCCAGGATGGGGTCTACTACCTCCTCCTGGCCTTTGACCAGTGTGGCTTCACCCCGGACCGGGTACCCCTCTACCTCAGCGGGGAGGTAACCACCAGCGGTGAACTTTACAACCAGTTTTACCGCTACGTAGAGGACGTCCGCTTCAGTGCCTACCCAACGCCCCCGGCGGCGCCGCCGGAACTGTCGGGGCTGCCCCCCCACCTTTACTTCGACCTCCTTTGCCTGGGCTAAGCCCGGCCGTAAACCTACTGTCATGCGTATCATTTCGGGGAAATTCAAGGGCCGCCGCTTCACCCCGCCCGCCGACAACTGGCCGACGCGGCCCACCACCGACTACGCCAAGGAAGGTCTGTTCAACCTGCTCAACAACCGCCTCTATTTCGAGGACCAGCGGGTGCTCGACCTGTTCGGCGGTACCGGCAGCCACGACTACGAGTGGATCAGCCGCGGCTGCTGCGACGTGACCTATGTGGACAAACACGGCCCCGCGGTGGCCTTCGTCAAGCAGACCATTGCCACCCTGGGGGTGGAAGAGTGCATCCAGATCCTGCGCATGGATGTCTTCCGCTTCCTCGAGCGGCCCGTCAGCCAGCCCTACACCTACATTTTCGCCGGCCCCCCTTACCCGCTGCCCAACATCCCGGAACTGCCCGACCTGGTGTTCAACGCCGGGCTGATCGCCCCCGGTGGGCTCTTCGTGCTCGAACACAACCCCCACCACGATTTCAGTGAGGACCCCCGTTGTACCGAAGTGCGGAAGTACGGAAAAACGATCTTCAGCTTTTTCCAGACGGAGGCGGAAGAGGATAGTGAGGAATAATGCATGCGCCTGACCAAAGTCAGGCTCCTCTGGTAGGTCATTTTGCCGCCAGGCTGCGTTATAGGGCCAAATCTTCCGGCATGCGCTTCCTGCTGATCTGCTTTCTATTGTTCTCTACGCTGCTTTCCGCCCAGACCCTGGAGCGGAGTTTCGGCCTGGAGGTAGCTCCCCACTACAACCAGCGGCGGATTTCGGGAACCAACAACATCACCTTCACCCAGCTGGACCGCATCGACAGCCTTGAGACCGGATCAGCGGGCTACGTCCTTGGCCTAAGCTACGAATCGCGGGTCGACCGCATCGGCTACACCACCGGCATCCGCTACGCCCGGGTGGGCTACGCTACCCTGGAGCAGGAATCGGGGCAGCAGACTACCTTCTCCGACCGGGTCACGGGCCACTACCTTTCGCTGCCCTTCGAGATCAACTTCTACCAGGACGTCTCCGAAAAGGATCGGGCGCTGTTCCTCCTCGGCGTAGCCGGACAGTACCACCTGGGCACCCGCACCCGGCGGACCTCCTTTTCGGACGGGGGAGAAACGGGATCCGAGGTCCTCGCCGACGATGCCACCTACCGGCCCGTGGTCCTCTCGTTCATTACCGGCATCGGCTACGACCGCAAGCTGTCCAGCGACTGGGCCATCCGCTTCCAGCCCACCTTCCAGTTTTTCCTGAACGGCAACCTGCGGCCGGATACCGACATCCTGGCCAACCGCAACTACTACCAGGTGGGGCTGCGCGTCGTGGTGCGGAGATTGTTTATCTGACGGGGCGAACGCGGCATTTGAAAGTTGCGTTCGGGAAGGACGATCCTGTCTCACCCTAGCCTTTCCCCTTATGGCCTTCTACGGACACGTTATTAAAGCCCTGATCCGCACCAAGCACACCTTACTCCCCCACGAACCCTCCGATCCCGCCGCCGCCCAGGAAGAGCAGCTGCGCGACCTGCTCGAGACCGCCAAGGACACCGCCTTCGGTAAGTACTACAACTTCTCCCGCATCCTGGAGGCGGACGACATCCGCCAGGCCTACCGCGAGGAGGTACCCATCCACGATTACGAAACGATGAACGAGGAGTGGTGGAAAAAGCAGCGCCACGACCCGGACATCACCTGGCCCGGTCGCCCGCGCTTCTTCGCCCTCAGCAGCGGCACCACCGGCAAGAAAAGCAAGCGCATCCCCGTCACCGACGATATGCTGGAGTGCACCCAGCGGGTGGGCCGCGCCCAGGCCGAATGCCTCGCGAACTTCGATTTCGACGCCGACCTCTTCGAGAAGGACATCCTCATGCTGACCAGCTCCGCCGACCTGCGGGAACGCGACGGGTACAAGGAAGGGGAGATCAGCGGCATCAACGTGAGCAACATGCCCGAATTCATGGAGGGCGTGTACAAGCCCGGACTGGAAATTGCCCAGATCGAGGACTGGGACGAGCGGGTGCAGCGCATCGCCGAGGAAGCCCCCAATTGGGACGTGGGTGCCCTGGCTGGTATCCCCTCCTGGATGGTCATGATGCTGCGCAAGGTGATCGAGCACAACAAGCTGACGAACATCCACGAGATCTGGCCCAACCTCTCCATCTACACCACGGGAGGCGTGGCCTTTGAGCCCTACCGGCAGACCTTCGAGAGGTTGCTGGACCACCCCATCACCATCATGGACACCTACCTGGCCAGCGAGGGCTTCTTCGCCTTCAACGCCCGCCCGGATACCATGGCCATGGAGCTGGCGCTGGACCACGGCATGTACTTCGAGTTCGTACCCCACGACGCGCGGGGCTTCGATGAGACGGGCACTATGCTGAAGAAGCCCGAGGTCTTCGATTACCGTCAGGTAGAGGAGGGGGTTGACTACGCCCTCATCGTCTCCACCCCCGCCGGCGCCTGGCGCTACATGATCGGCGATACGATCAAGTTCACCGACCTCAGCCGCATGGAGATGGTCATTTCCGGCCGCACGAAATATTTCCTCAACGTGGTGGGAAGCCAACTTTCCGAGGAGAAACTCAACAAGGCCATCGCCGAGCTGAACAAGCAGACCGGGGCGGCGGTCAAGGAATTTACTGTCGGCGCCCTGAAGCGGGAAGAAGACGGGGAGTACATCCACCAGTGGGTGCTCGGCCTCGAGAGCGGTGACCTCGACCCTCAGCGGGCGGAGCAAATTCTCGATGAGCACCTGCAGGACGCCAACAAGAACTACAAGGTGGCCCGCCAGAAAGCCCTGAAGGGACTGCGCGTGCGCGTCGAGCCGGCAGACCGCCTCTACGCCTACCTCGAGCAGACCAAGAAGAAGGGCGGGCAAATCAAGTTCCCGAAGGTGATGCCGGAGGAGAAGCTGCGGGAGCTGCTGGCGTTTTTGGGGGGCTCGTCCAAGGGTTAGTGGTCGGACGGGTTAGTGGTCCGACCACTTAAGTCGTCCGACCACTTTCCCTTGGACCACTAAGTCGTCCAACGATTTAGCGTTGGACGAACTCAAACATTCTCAGCCCCCTGCCATTAAAAAGGGACACACCTGGCTCGAGCTGGCCGGCCAGCGGAACCCATCTTTTTTCCTAACCAAACCATCCCACCATGAACGTCCTATTCGTACTCACCTCCCACGACAAGCTGGGCGATACCGGCAAGAAGACCGGATTCTGGATCGAGGAGTTCGCCGCTCCCTACTACACCCTGCTCGACAAGGGCGCGAACATCACCGTAGCCACCCCCAAGGGCGGAAAGGCTCCGATCGACCCCAGCAGCGACACCGAAGACGCCCAAACCGAAGACACCCGTCGGTTTAAGCAGGACGAAAAGGCCCAGCAGGTAATCAACAACACCAAAAAACTGAGTGAAGTCTCCGCCGATGACTTCGACGCCGTCTTTTACCCCGGCGGTCATGGCCCCCTCTGGGACCTGGCTGAGGACAAGACTTCCATTGAGCTAATCGAAACCTTCAACGAACAGGAGAAGCCCATCGCTTTCGTCTGTCACGCCCCGGCGGCGCTGAAGCACGTCAAGGATGCGCAGGGAGAACCCCTCGTTAAAGGAAAGAAAGTCGCCGGTTTCACCAACAGCGAAGAAGAAGCGGTCCAACTCACCGATGTCGTCCCCTTCCTCGTCGAGGATATGCTGAAGCGCAACGGGGGCAATTACACCAAGGCGGCCGACTGGAACGTCCACGTCGTCCAGGATGGCAACCTCATTACTGGCCAGAATCCGGCCAGCTCTAACAAGGTGGCCGAAATGCTTTACGCAGCGGTCAAGTAGGATACTGAATTTAATTGAGAAGCCTGCATTCCTTGGGGGAATGCAGGCTTCTGAGTTTCCAGACAGGCCTTCGTCCAACCACCAAACGGCGGACCAGCCCCTGCCCCCCGCCCCCATAATCCGTAAGCAGGGTAGGCATTCCCGTAATCCGGGTCAGATAGCGCTGGTTACAGGCCCTACCTTGTGGCTGAATGCGGCTGCTCAACGCCAGTCCCTCGCCCCTGCCCAAAATCGATACCATGAAATCAGTTTTCACCGCCCTGTTCGTACTTGCCCTCTCCACCGTTTCCTGGTCACAGGCCAGCAGTCCGGAGCAACGCATTGCCGTACTGTCCAAAACCAAGTGGGAGTGGATGGCCGACAAGCAGATAGACAGCCTGGCTATCCTCTTCGACGACCGGTCCAGATTCGTGCACATGAGCGGCACCTGGGGCAAGGAGCGTGAGCTGGAAATCATCGAAAGCGGGAGCATTCACTACAAGCAGGCCGACGTCCACGACGTCGTGGTTGAAGTTTTCGGTAACACGGCCATTGTGTGGAACCGCATTACCCTCATCGCCCACGTGCGGGGCAATGAGGTTTCTAATGAGTTCACCGTGACGGAAGTGTACCAGCAGCGGGCCGGCGAATGGAAGATGCTGGACCTGACCTTCAGCAGCGTCCGGGATACTCACGCCCTGGAGCACTAGCCCTGGTTGGTCGGAGGACTTAAGTCGTCCGACCACTAACCCGTCGGACCACTTAAGTCGTCCGACCACTTTACATTGGACCACTAAGTCGTCCAACGTTTCAGCGTTGGACGAACTCACATCAGCCCCAAAATCAGGTACAACCCCGCCGCAATACCCCCCGCCAGACCGGCGTAGGGCAGCTGGGTCTTTACGTGGTCGATGTGGTCGGTGGCCGAGGCCAGGCTCGACAGGATGGTGGTATCCGAAATCGGGGAGCAGTGGTCGCCGAAAACACCCCCGCCCAGTACCGCGGCGATGGCCATGAGCACGTTGGCGTCCATCTCCTGGGCCATCGGTACGGCAATGGGGATCATGATGGCAAAGGTGCCCCAGCTGGTCCCGGTGCTGAAGGCAATGAAGCAGGTGACCACGAACACCAGGAAAGGTACCAGCCCCGGTGAAAGCCACCCCCGCGCCAGCTCCGATACGTAGATACCCGTCTCCAGTTTCTTGCAGAGCGCGCCGATGGCGAAGGCCAGCAGCATCAGCAGGGCCAGGGGAATGAGACCGGCAATGCCCTTCAGGACGAGGTCGACCGACTCCCGGATGCCGAAGATGCCCTGGGCCTTGTAGATCGCCATGGACACCAGGATGGCGATGGTCACCGAGGTGAGCACGGCCGTGGAGCCACTGCCGCTGCCGATCGATTGGAAGAGCATGGCACCCGCGCCCGCGCCCTCCCCCAGCAGCGTTCGGGCGTCCGCCCAGCCCGTATACGCCAGCATGAAGGGCATACACACCACCATGACCACGATGGGTACCACCATGTTGAAGGCCCGGTGTTCGATGCCTTCCTTGGCCTCCACGCTGGTGAGCGATTCGTCGACTACCGGCTGGGCATTGTCGTTGAGCACCTTGCCCGCCCGCGCCCGCCGCTCGGCGTGTTTCATGGGGCCCCACTCCACGCCGGTGAGCACCACGATGGGCACCAGCGCCAGGGCCGCGAAGGCGTAGAAGTTGTAGCTGAGCGCCTGCAGCATGGTACCAAAGGGGTTGGCGAAGCCCTCGGCCGCCAGCAGGGTCATGATGAAGGCCCCCCAGCCGTTGAAGGGGATGAGGATGGAACTCGGGGCCGAAGAGGAATCGGCGATGTAGGCCAGCTTCTCCCGGCTCAGTCCGAGCTTGTCGAAGATCGGACGGTAAAGCGTACCCACCGTAAGTACGCTGATGCTCGATTCCACGAAGACCAGCACCCCGGTGATCCACGCCAGCAGCTGTACCACGATGCGGCTGGACCCGTCCTTGCGGTCCTCGTAGGCCCGCAGCCGCCGGTCGATGCTCTCGATGAAGCCATTCACGCCCCCGCTGCGCTGCATGAACACGATGAGGGCCCCCACCAGGGCGCAGAACATGATGGTGCGTGTGTTGCCAGCGTCGGCGAAGACGTCGACCAGCCCCTGCAGGGTGTCCAGGAAGCCCAGCCACGGGTTGCCGCCGGCCAGGATCACGTAGCCCAGGAAGATGCCGACGATGAGGGATATGAAGACCTGCCGCGTCAGGATGGCCAGGACAATGGCGATAACGGGCGGCAGCAGGGTGAGAAAACCGAGGGTTTCGGACATGGAGGATCGGATGGTATGGGGCGTAACCCGCCGGAGATGGGGGCGGCGGCGCGCGGGTGCAATGCTGAGCAAACCTAAACATTAGCCCGCCAATCCACGGTTAGTAGGGTAGGATCAATGCCCAACCCGGATGGCTACTACAATAAAAACAATCGACCACAATTTAATCAAAGCCTTCGCCAAGTCGCGCAACGGTTCACCCGCCATGGTCGACCAGGTCGCCGACGGCTACAGCAGCCAACCCCTGCGGATCCACTTCGACGACCGCGATAACGAGGATACCTTCGACCTCAATCCCGTAAGCTGGGAAGTCTTCTTCGCCGAGATGCGCAACCGGGAACTCGCCCTGGCCTACGAGGAAGACGGCGACGACCCCTACTACTACGAGTTCGTACCCGCAAACGGTTAAGTCATGGCGGTTGTACTCATCGGCGGGGGCACCGGATTCGTGGGCATGCACCTGTCGCGCCGACTGCGCCGCGACGGCCACGAAGTGCGGCACCTGAGCCGCTCTCCCGATCCCGACGCCGAATTCCCCGCATATTACTGGGACGTAGACATCGGTGCCATCGACGAGACGGCCTTCCGCGACGTCAGTTACGTGATCAACCTGGCCGGCGCCGGCATCGCCGACGCCCGCTGGACCGACGAGCGCAAACGGGTGATCATCCGCAGCCGCACCGAATCCACCCGCCTGCTGACCGCAACCCTGTCCCGCCTCGGCATCACCCCCGCCCTCTACCTCTCGGCCAGCGCCATCGGTTACTACGGCGACCGCGGCGAGGAACTAATCACCGAGGATGCGCCCCCGGGACACGGCTTCCTGAGCGAATCCTGCCTGGCCTGGGAGACGGCGGTGGAAGAAGTCAGCCGCCTGGGCATTCCCACCTTCATCAACCGCACCGGAATCGTACTCCACCCGGACGAAGGCGCGCTGCAAAAAATGCTCATTCCCCTGAATGCCTGGACCTCCACCTATTTCGGCAGCGGACAGCAGTACTACAGCTGGATCCACATCGAAGACATCGTAGGCATCTACGCCTACGCCTTGGAGCACCGCCTCACGGGTATCTATAATGGCTGTTCGCCGAACCCCGTCCGCAACCGCCACTTCGCCGCGGCCCTCGGTCCGGCTCTCGGTAAAAGTGCCCTGGTGCTGCCGGCTCCCGAAGCCGCCCTGAAGCTGGCCCTCGGGGAGATGAGCCACACCGTCCTGGACAGCGCCCGCTGCTCAGCGGATCGCATACAGGGCGCCGGCTACCGCTTTGCCTACCCCGAACTAAGCCAGGCCCTCGAACAACTGCTGGGGTGACCTTTACCTACGACGGCACCTTCCCGGGCCTGCTCTCGGCCATCTTCGAAGCCTTCCGCCTGAAGGCCGAAGGGGTGGATATCGTGGCGGAGGACCGCTATCAGCAGCAACTGTTTGCGGCGGCCATTCCCGTAGCCACCGAGGCAGATCACGCGAAGCGGGTAGCCGCCGGGCTGAAGAAGCGCAGCGGAAACGACAAGGTCGTGGAACTCCTGCACCACGCCTTCCTCACCGAACAGCCGGAGGTGGAGCGGCTGATCTACTATTTTGTCCAGCGGCAGATGGCCGTCCATGCCCTCGACGTGAGCAAGGACGCAAGCGACGACCGCATCCGCCAACTGCTGCGGTTAAAGCAGCAGATGGGTCGGGAAGTCCACCGCATGCACGCTTTCGTTCGCTTTCAACAAACACCGGATGGGATGTACGCGGCCCTCGTCAATCCCGACTTCAATTGCCTCCCCCTCATCGGCGACCACTTCGCCGCCCGCTACCCAGCCATGGAATGGCTTATCTACGATACCCGCCGGCACTACGGCCTGTACTGGGACAGCCAGTTGAAAAAAGCCAGTTTCATCACCCTGGACGCCGAGCAGGACGGAAGACTGCGCAGCCTCTCCGAACAGCAACTGGACGAATCCGAAACGGGGTATCAGCAACTGTGGCAGACCTATTTCCGGGCCGTGGACATTCCCGAACGGCAGAACCTGAAACTCCACCTCCAGCACGTCCCGAAACGCTACTGGAAATACCTCACCGAAAAGACCGGATCATAAAGCGGTCGCAGCCGGAATGTCCCGTATTCCCCAGGGGAGCCGCCAGGGGGGTGAAGCCGTAGCTGGCGTACAGCCTGACCGCGGCGGTCATGGCCCGCACCGTTTCCAGGTACATCCGTTCGTAGCCATCGGCCTCAGCGGCCTGCAGGCACTTCTCCAGCAGCATCCTTCCGCCACCCAGTCCGCGGCTTTCAGGGAGGAGGTACATCTTGCGCAGCTCACATACCGTGCCGTCGCCACCCGCGAGGGGAGCGTAACCGCCCACGCCCACGGGCCGTCCGTCCTGGGTGAGCATATAATAGGCCGACCGGGGGGCGGAGTAGGCGGCGTACATGTCCGCCAGTTCCGGGTCGTTGATGGAGAACCCCTCGCCGACGCAGTTGAATTCCGGCATGACCGTACGGACGATGCGGGCTACTATGGGGTTGTCGGCCGGGGTGATGGGGCGCAGTTGCAGCATCAGTAGGATTCGTCGAGTTGATAGATGGCGGGCAGATTGCGGCCCAGCCCGTCGTAGTCCAGTCCGTAGCCCACCACGAATTTACTGGGAATGGTGAAGCCAACAAGGTCAACCGGCACCGGCACCTGCTGGGCTTCGGGCTTGTGGAGCAGGGTGACGAGGGTGATGGACCTGGGTTGTAGCTCCCGGAGCATGGGCAGGAAAGCCTGCATGGTGAGTCCGCTGTCGATGATGTCCTCTACAAGGACGATGTCCTTGCCGCGGATCAGCTCGGCTTCCGGCGGAATCAGCAGCTTTACCTGGCCCTCTGAGCGGGTACCCGAGTAACTGCTGGTGCGCACGAAGCAGACTTCCCCGTGGAGGCCGCTGGCCCGCAACAGGTCAGCGGCGAATACGAAAGCTCCCTTCAGCATGACCACAAAGCAGGGATCGCCACCGTAGAGCCGGCGGCTCAACTCCTCACCGAGCTCCCGGACGCGGGATTCCAGTTCCTCCGCCGACAGGAAAGGACGGAAGTGGAGCTCGTGTAGCTGGATGCGATTGGTGATCGGGGCGGACATAAATAAGCAAGTTTTTACGACGTGAAAACAACCGCGTGGAACCTTCCGGGGAACCTGAGGTGTCGTCAGCGATTATTCGCCGATGGCCTGGAAGGAACATAATTACGGATGAATGAATTCGGCAAAATTATATTTCAGAAAATAGCATGTGACAATCAAATTGTCGGGACATGAAAATGTGTTGATTTTGTCATTTATGGAATTTCCGATTAAAATTGGGCAGATTGTGGGCCGTTCGGAAGGAAAGTTTTACGACAGCGTAAAATTCCCAAATACCGGAATCGCAGGATTTATGGGGGATAAGTGTAAAAATCACTGTTTTTAGCCCTTATATTTGAATCAACGCTTGGCCAACCGGCCTCACCGGCGTTTGAAAATAATTTGGTTTTATTTGGTTAGGGCTGAGGTAGTGCTGTGGTGGCACTGCCTCTTTTTTATTTCCACCGTACGGTAATATCGGCGTCGAGGTCATCCCCGAAGCGGTTCACCTGATCGGTGTGCAAGTGGTAGCCGCTGAGGGGGTCGTAGACAAGGTGGTGGTCGCCCTGGCTGAGCACGGTCCCCGTCTTGCGGATGATTTCCACCCGGATCGGGCGGTCATCGCGGCTCACCACCGTAAGCCGGCGGGTCTGCATACTGCTGTCGATTGCGGTGTAGGTGCGAACGAGGCGACCTTCGGATTCCTGTTTGTCTACGGTATACTTGTCGAGGTAGGCCGGTTTATTGATGTCGGCCTCCCGGAAGACCTTCAGGTCGTTGGCAAAGTTGAGGTCGCTGAGCTCCTTGGTTTCCGTGGTACCGTTCAGGTGGATGGTCTTGGTCACCGTGGTTCCTGCCTGCTCCAGGCTATCGACCTGGGCATCCATGTAGGAGGCCAGGTCAAAAAAGGGTTCCTCGGTCATCTCTTCCCGGAGTTCGTCGGCGTAGCAGCCGGTAAGGAGGAGGGGAAGCAAGAGGAAGCGAATCAACATGCCGGTTGGGGTTTGGCATATAACGCACGATCGCCGGAATAGTCGAATCCTCACTCTGGCAGGGCGAAGGCGACGTAGCGGTCGCCGGAAGGCGTGCCCAGCTTGCCACCCCCGCAGGCCACGACCACGTACTGGCGGCCGCTCACGGAGTAAACCGAGGGGGTGGCGTAGCCCGCCGCCGGCAGGGGGGCTTCCCACAACAATTTGCCGTCGCGGCTGCGGAAGGCGCGGATCTTCTCGTCCAGGGTAGCGGCGATGAAGACCAGTCCGCCAGCCGTAGCCACCGGGCCGCCGTAGTTTTCACTGCCCGTACTGCGGATGCCGCGTTCCACCAGGTCGGGGTATTCACCGAGGGGTACCTGCCAGCGGATATCTCCTTTGTCGAGGTCGATGGCCGTCAGGGTGCCCCAGGGCGGGGACGTTATGGGGTGGCCGTCGCTGGTCTTCAGCCGCTTGTAGCCGTCCATAATGTAGGGGTAGGGCCAGGCGCCCTCGCCGGTGGCCTCTTCCTTGTCGCTTGCTCCGGCCTCGGCCGTGATCTCTTCGGGGGAAGCATCCGCGTCCAGGGTGAGCAGCCACTCGGCCACGGCCTTCACCTGTTCGTCGGTCAACCAGCCGATGGCCGGCATGGCCCCGCGGCCGTTCCGAATCAGCTGAGTGATCGCGGGTGCATCGAGGCGGTCGGCCAGTCCGAGGAGCGATGGACTCTGGAATACGCCCCCGCCCCGCAGGTCGGCACCGTGGCAGGCCTGGCAGCCAATGGCGTAGACGCCCCGCCCGGAGTCTGCGCCAGCCAGTCCTTCCACCGGATTCATCTTCAGCATCCAGGGCATTTCGTTGGCGTTGACGAACAGAAGTCGATCACTCGGCGACCAGGCCGCGCCGCCCCATTCGGCCCCGCCGTCGAAGCCCGGAAACATTATAGTGCCTTCCTCACTCGGGGGCAGGAAGGGGCCTCCGTACCGGCTGCGGGCCAGCAGTTCCCGCGCTTCGCGGTTCATCGTGGTGTCGAAAGGGTAGAGGTCTTCCGGCGTCAGTTCCTGTCGGGTGAAGGGTGGGGGGGAAGTGGGTATGGGTTGGGTGGGGCTGCTGTACTCCCCGGCCAGGTCGGAAGCCGGGAAGGGCCGTTCTTCCACCGGGAACAGGGGCGTACCACTATCCCGGTCAAAGAGAAAGAGGTACCCGCCCTTGGTGGTCTGGGCCACCGCCTCGATGTCCCGGCCCCCGTGGTTGACGGTCAACAGCACGGGCGGTGCCGGCAGATCGCGATCCCAGACGTCGTGGTGGACGGTTTGGTAGTGCCAGATTCGCTCGCCGCTGCGGGCGTCGAGCACCAGCACGGAGTTGGCGTAGAGGTTGTCGCCGGGGCGGTTGCCGCCGTAGAAGTCGTAGGAGGCCGAGCCCGTAGGAATAAAGACGTGTCCACGCTCCGCGTCCAGGCTCATGCCGGCCCAGGCGTTGGCCCCGCCGGTCAGCGGGGATCGTTCCGCCGGCCAGGTTTCGACGCCGGGGGTGCCGGGGTCCGGCAGGGTCTTGAAGGTCCACCGCAGCGCCCCGGTATGGAGGTCAAAGGCCCGGATGTGGCCGGGGGCCGCGCCGAGGTCCTCGCTCACCCGCCCACCGACGATAATGAGGTCCTCGAAGATGATCCCCGGGCTCGTTGAGACGACAAATTGCTCCCGCGCCGCGTCGCCCAGCCCGGTATGCAGGTCCACCCGGCCCCCTGTGCCGAAGGTGGTCACCGGCTGTCCCGTAGTGGCGTCGAGGGCGTAGAGGAAGGCCCCGGCGGGGTAGTAGATACGCCGTTCTTCTCCGTCGGTCCAGTAGCTCAGTCCGCGGTTGGTACCCATGCCGAAGAGTTCCTCACTGAATACGGCCGGGTCGAAGGTCCACCGCTCCCGCCCGGTGGCGGCGTCCAGGGCGAAGGCCTTGAGGCGGGGGTTGGTGCCGTAGAGGACCCCGTCAACGATGAGGGGGTTACACTGGATCTGGCCGCGGTTGAGGGAGTCAAGGTCACCGGAGGCGTAGGACCAGACCTGGGTCAACCGGGCAACGTTCCCGGTGTCGATTTGCTGAAGGGCACTGTACTGGGTGGTGGCCCGGTCGCCGAGGTAGTGGGCCCAGTTCGCGGGATCTTCCTGGGAGGGCTCCGACCCGGAGCAGGCGAACAGCATCGCAAGCAGGCAGAAACCGCAACTGCGGCTACGGGATATCTTCATCCGGGTAATATCGCAATTCGGCCACTCATCCTTGCCCCGCGAGCCGTCCCGTTCAACTACGCTACCTTACAGCTGTTAATACGCCCAAACCAAGAGTATGAAAGCCGCCCCCGACGCCAACTTTGCCACCCAGTGTATCCACGGAGGACTGGAGCCCGACCCCCAGACCGGAGCCGTGATGACCCCCATTTACCAGACTTCCACCTACGCCCAGTCGGCCCCCGGCGAGCACAAGGGCTACGAGTACGCCCGCACCGGCAACCCCACCCGTACCGCCCTGCAGAACAACCTGGCCGCCCTGGAAAAGGGGAAGTTCGGCATCTGCTTCAGCAGCGGCCTGGCGGCCATGGACGCCATCCTGCGCACCCTGCGCCCCGGCGACGAGGTGCTGGCCAGTGACGACCTCTACGGAGGCAGCTACCGCCTGCTCACCGCCGTACTGGGCAACTTCGGACTGAAGAGCCGCTTCGTGGACATGCGCGATGCCGACCGGCTGGCCGAACTGATCACCGACGAGACCAAGCTCCTCTGGATCGAGACGCCCACCAACCCGATGCTCAATATTGTAGATATCGAGGCCCTCACCGCCCTGGCCCGCGAACGGAATATCCTCACCTGCGTCGATAACACCTTCGCCAGCCCCTACCTGCAGCAGCCCCTGGAACTGGGCGCCGACCTCGTGCTGCACAGCGCCACCAAATACCTGGGAGGCCACAGCGACGTGGTGATGGGCGCCGTCATTACCCGCGACGAGGAGCTCGCCAAGAAAATCTACTACCTCCAGAACGCCGTCGGCGCCGTACCCGGTCCCCAGGACTGCTTCCTGGTCCTCCGCGGCATCAAGACCCTCCACCTGCGCGTACAACGCGCTTGCGAGAACGCCCGCCGCATCGTGGAGGTACTGCAGCAGAACGACCTGGTCGCCAACGTCTACTACCCGGGACTCGCCGATCACCCCCGCCACGATATCGCCAAGCGGCAGATGCGCGACTTCGGCGGTATGGTCAGCTTCGACCTCAAGGAGGATACCCTGGAAGCGGCCACCCAAGTGATGAAGAACACCCAATACTTCACCCTGGCCGAAAGCCTCGGGGGAGTAGAGAGCCTGATCGGCCATCCGGCCTCCATGACCCACGCCAGCATTCCGCGGGAGCAGCGCCTCAGCGTAGGCCTGACCGACAGCCTCATCCGCCTCAGCGTAGGCGTAGAGGACGCCGAGGACCTGGTGAAGGACCTGGAGCACGCCCTCGCCGCGGCCGTAGCGGTCGGGTAACCGTCAGGTGGCGGATCCCCGCCGCACATTGAGGAATTGAGATAACCGCCGCATGGCCTCCGCCAGAGCGGCGGTGCTCACTCCGCTATATACGATGCGGAACCACCCGGCTTCGGGCTGCCCCAAACCTCCCGGGGCGGTGAGCAGTACTCCCGTCTCCGTGAAAATGGCCGCCCAAAGTGCTTCAGCGGCCTCCCGGTTCCGTTCCGGCAGGTAGCCAGAAAAGTCTGCCCACACGAAAAGGCTGCCCCGCGCGGGGGTGTAAGGCACTTTCAGTTCGTCAAGGGCGTCGGTTACCGTCCGGTAGGCGGCGGTAAGCAACCGGGCGTTCCGCTCCTGGAAGGCAGTGACCCAGGCGTCGTCCTCCAGCAGTCGGGCCAGTAGCCACTGGGTGGGATTACTGATCTGGTGGGGAGCGTTGTAGTTGCCGTAGGCCTGACGGAAGGTCTCGTTGCGGCTGTACAACAACCCCACCCGGAATCCGGAGATGCCGAAGTCCTTCGAGAAAGAGTACCACCAGTGGAGGTAGGGACTGTCGCGCTGCTCCAGGTAGGGGAGGAAAGAAACGAAGGGGGCGGTGTGCTCCAGACCTGCCGTCTGTCGGTCGAACCGGCTCAGGGCATAGATTTCGTTCACGATGAGGTGAATCTGGTGGCGGATGCACCATTCGGCGATCTCCCGCAGCTGCGCCTCGCCGTAGATGGCGCCCGTCGGGTTATCGGGCTGGGTAAGGACCAGCATACGAAACCTGGTGCCCAGCGTCTCCCGGGCCGTATCCAGCTCCCGGAGGGAGAGGGGGTGCTCTTCCGGTCCGAAGGGGCGAGCATAGTGGGTTATGTCGTGGCGCAGCAGCCCCGCCTTGTTCTGGATGTCGGGCAGGTAGGCCTGGTAGGCGGGCGCGGGGAACACCGCGTAATCACCAGCGTCTCCGAGGCACATGGCACTCACCTCCACTACGGCCGTGGCACCCGCGCTCCCGCAAAAATGATCCGCCGCAAGGGGCTGCCCCGCGATGTGTCGGCTGACGAAACCGGCCACGGCCTCCCGGAAATCCGGCGCACCCCCCAGCTGGGTATAGGCGGC
This sequence comes from Neolewinella marina, assembly GCF_002631205.1. Lineage (GTDB taxonomy): Bacteria > Bacteroidota > Bacteroidia > Chitinophagales > Saprospiraceae > Neolewinella > Neolewinella marina. Next base: position 1,068,907 of record NZ_PDLO01000001.1, on the reverse strand, counting down.
CATCCACTCGGGCCAGGGCTGGTCGCGGGCGATCGCCTGCAGCTTGTCGCGCATGGCGTCCCACTGCAGCAGGTTCTCAGCGATGCAAAGCGCGATGGCCCCGGTGGTATTGTCGGGGGCGTAGGGGTTTTCCGATGCCTGGGAAAGGAAGTCCAGGTCGGGCCGCAGCGGCTCATCCGCTTTCCGGCGTCCTCGTTGGGAGAGCATGGGCAGGGTTTGTGGGTTAGATTTCGAAGTCCAGCGCCCGCCGCAGCACGCCGGAGTCGCGCTGCTCCACGAGCTGCTGGTAGGTGGCCTCGTTGAAGCGGTACAGGATGGCCGGGCGGTGGGCGACGTTCTGCTGGCGGCCTACCTCTTCCAGGATGCCCGTACGCAGGATGCGGGTGCGGAAGTTGCGCTTGTTAAATTCCGGTACGCCCAAGATGGTTTCGTAGAGCGCCTGCAGCTCACCCAGGGTAAACTCTTCCGGCAACAGCTCAAAGCCGATGGGCTGGTACCTCACCTTGGCCCGCAGTCGGGTGGTGGCCAACTTGATGATCTCGGCGTGGTCGAAGGCCAGCTCCGGTAGTTTATCCAGGCTAAACCAGGCAACTTCCGAGGCGTCCGAAGCGGCGGCGGCGGGGTGTTTGCTCAGGTTTACGAGGGCGTAGTGGGCCACGCTGATGACGCGGCCACGGGGGTCGCGGCCGGGCTTGCCGAAGGTGTAGAGCTGCTCCACGAAGAGGTCCTTCACGCCGGTTTCTTCCTCCAGTTCCCGCAGGGCGCCTGCTTCCAGGTCCTCGTCCATTTCCACGAATCCGCCGGGCAGGGCCCACTGTCCCTGGTAGGGATCGCTGCCACGCTGGATCAGCAGCAGCTTGAGGTCGTGGCCACCGTCGTAGCCGAATACTACCACGTCGACGGTGACGGAGGGGCGGGGGTGTTCGTAAGTTGGCACGGTTGGTATACTTTTTCTTTGAAAGTTGTGGGCTGTCAAAAGCGGACTTTAGTGTCGGAGCAGGGCTTCCTTCTCGGCGAGCAGTTCGGGGGCCAGTCCGTAGTGGAAACCGCTCCAGTCCAGCGCCGTCCATTCTTGCCAGTTTTTCAGGGCGCGGGCGCGGGTGCCGGGTAAGTCCGGGGCGCGGTAAACGGGGCTGCCGTCGCGATAGATTGGCAGGAGCAGTTCGCGGCTCTCTCCCGACAGGGTTTGGTGAACGCCTGCGGTGTCGACCAGTCCGGGGGAGGGTGTCCCCTCCAGGACGTTGTACAGCTGGCTGGCCACGGGCCGATCATTCTGGTAGAAGCGGCGCACCGCCAGTTTGCCCGGTTGGCTCGACTTCGCGGCCCGCTCGGAGCCCTTCACCCGCGATTCCCACACCCCGGCCTCGTTCTGCACGGCGGCCAGCTTGTAGACCCCGCCCAGGGCGGGCTGGTCGTAGGCGGTGGCCAGGCGGGTGCCGATGCCCCAGACGTTGATCCGGGCGCCGGCGGCCTTCAGGTCGCGGATGGCGTATTCGTCGAGGCTGTCGCTGGCCACGATGCTGGCGTCGGGGAAGCCGGCCTCGTCCAGCAGCTGGCGGGCCTGGATCGACAGGGTGGTCAGGTCTCCGCTGTCGAGGCGGATGCCGCTCATTTCGTAGCCGCGCGTTCTCAGTTCGCGGCCTACGGTGATGGCATTGCGGGTGCCCTCCAGGGTGTCGTAGGTGTCCACCAGAAAGATGCAGTTGGCCGGCAGCACCTCCGCGTAGGCCTCGAAGGCGGTCAGTTCGTCGGGGAAGACCATCACCCAGCTGTGGGCGTGGGTGCCCCGCACCGGAATGTCGTAATACCGTCCGGCCCAGACGTTGCTGGTAGCGTCGCAGCCCCCCAGGTAGGCCGAGCGGGAGGCGGTGAGTCCCCCGTCGATGCCCTGGGCGCGGCGCAAGCCGAATTCCAGCACCGGATCGTCGCCGGCCGCGGCCTTGATGCGGGCCGCCTTGGTGGCGATGAGGGTAGAGAAGTTCATCACCGTCAGCAGGGCGGTTTCCAGCAGCTGCAGTTGCAGCAGCGGCCCCTCGATCCGCAGCAGCGGCTCCTGCGGCAGTACGATCTCCCCCTCGGGCACCGCGTCGACGTGGCCGGTGAATTTCATCCGCTGGAGGTAATTCAGGAAGGGCTCCCGGAAGAGGGGACTGCCGTCGTCGCTCTTCAACCGGCCGAGGTATTGCACGTCGTCGGCGCTGAAACGGAAATTCTCAATCAGGTCCATCGCCAGCGGCAGGCCAGCCGCCAGGGCACAGTGCCCCCCGAAGGGCGGCCTGCGGTAAAAGAGGTGAAAGATGGCCCGCCGCTCGTGCATCCGCTCGTGGTAGTATCCGGCGGCCATGGTAAGCTCGTACAGGTCGGTCAGCAAGCCGAAGCCCGGCCGGTATACCCGGGAAAGATGAGAAAGGGCCATTCCTTAGTTTAGAATTTAAACAAAGGTACGGCGCTCCGGCTTAGTGGCCAACCGGGCCGGGGTTCGTCCTGCTAGAACTTCGCGCTGCCCCGCTTCTCGAAGGGTGGCGGACTGGGCCGCTCGACCGGGTTCTCCTCCAGTTGTTTGAGCACTTCTTCGATGGCACGCTCCAGCTGGGGGTCGCGGCCGGCCATGACCTCGGCCGGGAATTGCTCCACGGTGATGTCGGGGGCCACCCCCTCATTCTCTACCCGGTAGCCGTTCTCGTCCCAGAAGGCCACGTTGGGGGCGGTGACGGAGCCGCCGTCGATGAATTCCGGGTACCCCAGTACCCCCACCAGGCCACCCCAGGTCCGCTTGCCAATGATGGGGCCCAGGTCGTTTTGCCGCCACAGGTAGGGGAAGAGGTCGCCCCCCGAGCCGGCGGTTTCGTCGATCAGCAGCACCTTCGGCCCCTGGATGGAGGCCACCGGCGCGTGCTGGATCTCGCCGTAGCGGTAGGTCCAGCTGTTCTGGTAGGGGCGCATCAGCAGTTCGATGTAGTAGTCGGCGATCTGCCCGCCTCCGTTGAATCGCTCGTCGACGATGATGGCTTGCTTGTTCACCTGGGGGAAGAAGTAACGCTTGAAGTAGGTGAAGCCCCCGCCCCCGGTGTTGGGCACGTACACGTAGGCCACCCGTCCGTCGGTGGCTTCGTCGACCTTGCGCAGGTTGCCTTCCACCCAGGCGCGGTTGCGCAGACTGTATTCCCGCTCGACCGGGGTTACCGTTACGGTGCGGGATCCGGTACCGTCGGCGTTCGGGCCCACGGTGATCTCCACGTTGCGGCCGGCCGTGCGCTCGAAGAAGCGGTAAAGGTTGTCGGCGGCGGTCACCGGCTGCCCGTTCACCGCCAGCAGGTAGTCGCCTACTTCCACGTTGACGCCGGGCTCCATCAGGGGAGCGGCGAGGTCCTGGTTCCAGTTCAATCCGCCGTAGATCCGCGCGAAGCGGTAGCGGTTGTTGGCTACCTCGTAGTCGGCGCCCAGCAATCCGCCGGGAACGGTTTCCTCCTCCTCCAGCGGGGTGCCGGAGCTGCCAAAGCGGTGGTGGCCCACGCCCAATTCACTGCCCATCCACCGCATCACGCGGTAGAGGTCGGCGCGGGTCTTTACTTCCGGCAGGAAGGGGGCGTACTTCTCTTTCATGGCGTCCCAGTCCACGCCGTGCATGTTGGGGTCGTAGAAGTAGTCGCGGTTCACCCGCCACATTTCGTGGAAGATGTTGGCCCACTCCGCGGGCGGATCGATGCGGACACTGAGCTGGTAGTCGTCGGCCGGTTTCAGGTCGTCGGCCTTGGGTTCCTCGACCGGGGTTACGCCGTAGCGGTCGCCCTGCCGCACGAGTAGCTTCTTGCCGTTTGCCGTGAGGGAGAAGCCGTCGGCGTCCATGAGTTTCTTCGCTTCCCGGTCCTTCAGGGTGAAACGGTGCATGGCCGATCCCGCGTCGGTGGTTTCCAGGTACAGCAGTACGCCTTCTTTCGGGCTAACGAGGTTGCTGTAGTTGCCGTTGGGCACCGGCAGGTGGACGACGCGGTTCTCCAGCCCCTCGAAGTCGATGGTGATGGGGGAGGGGGTGGCCGGTTCGTCGTCCTTTTCGTCTTCCTCATCGTCCGCCGCCGGTTCTTCCTGGTCGTTGCGGTGCTGGAGGGGATTGACCACCTCATCCTGGAGGGTGATCAGATAGAGATCGTTGGTGGCGCGCATGTCGTTGCTCGACTGCTGGAACCAGTTCACCACGGGGCCGGCGTCGGTGGAGACCGCCAGGTACAGGTACTTGCCCGAGGGGTCGAAGGTGGGCGCGGTCACGTTCGCCAGTCCGTCTGTAGCCGGGCGGGACTCCCCGGTCCGGGTGTCGTAGAGGTAAGCGCGCTCGAAGTTGGTGGCGGTGATTCTGGTGTAGGCCAGGTAGCGGCCGGCGGGCGACCAGGAGCCGAAGAGGTCGCGGTAGGCCCCGGGGCCGTAGTTCGTGTCCTGGTCCACGCGGCGCAGCTGGCCATTGGCGACGGTAAGCACGTAGAGGTTGCGGCCGTTGTCGACGAAGGCGATCTGCTTGCCGTCCGGCGACCAGTGGGGGTGGGCGTAGAAGCCCGTCCCGTTCAGGGCAATGCTCCGCGTTTCTCCCGTTGCGGCGGAGCGCAGGTGCAGGGCGTACTCCCCGGAAGCGTCGCTGAAGTAGGCGATGGTGCGCCCGTCCGGCGACCACGCCGGTTCGTTTTCGTGGGTGCCGGGCGTTTGGGTCAGGTTCTGCACGTCACCGTGCTCCGTCGGTGCGGTCAGGATCTCTCCCCGGTAGCCGAATACCAGTCGGGCGCCCGAGGGCGAGCTGCCCACCGAACGGATGTGCTCGCTGCCGGAAACGTAGCGGGGGCGGATGTCCAGGATGTCGGCGTTCACGGTGATGTCCAGCCGCGTACTGCGCCCGGTACCGGGGTCGAAAAGATGGAGGTAACCCGCCTGCTCGAACACCAGGGTTCCGGCCCCGGCACTGAGGCTCAGTACGGGAAAATCGGCGAAGGAGGTGAGCTGGTCGACGCTTCCACCGTCCGGGTCGTAGGCGTAGAGGTTGTACTCCCCGGCGCGGTCGCTGCGGAAGTACACCTTGCCGTCCAGCCACTGGGGAGCGGAATCGTTGCTGCCGCCCTCCGGCTGGGGGATTTCCACCACGGAGCGGTCCGTGGTGTCGAAGATCCAGATGCGGGAGATGGTGCCACCCCGGTAGCCCTTCCACATGCTGGAGGCGTCGTAGAGGGGGGTGTAGGCGATGTAGCGCCCGTCGGCGGAATAATCGGCCGCGAAGGCAGTGGGGATGTTCAGGGGCTCTACCTGTCCGCCGTCGAGGCCGATGGTGAACAGCTGGTTGTAGCGGTTGGTGAACACCTCGCGGCGGGAGGTGAAGAGGATGCGGTTGCCGTCCGGGGTGAAGGCCTGCACCTCATCGTCGTAGGGGTGCCAGGTCAGCCGCTGGGGGATGCCGCCCCGGGTTGGAACGGTGTATACGTCCACGTTCCCGTCGTAGGCGGCGGTAAAGGCGATGGTTTGTCCGTCGGGACTGAAGACGGGATGGTACTCCTCTCCGTCGCCGATGGTCAGGCGGCGTACGTTGTTGCCGTCCCGGTCGGCCACCCACAGGTCACCCGCGTAGGCGAAGGCGAGGTGGGTTTCACTGATCGCCGGGTCAGACAGCAGGCGGGTCTGGGCGGACAGGGTAATGGAGAGCAGGAGGAACAGCCCGGTGAGCATTTGGCAGGTCATGGCAGGGATTTCGGTTGGATTGAAAAGTATACATATCTCCCGACATCGGTGGCTATCTTGCCCGTATGAAGGTTTTCCCCATACTGTTTATCTGTCTGCTTGCCTGTCCGCTCCTGGGTCAGCGGCCCGCCCCCACCCGGATCGACGAAATCGGCCGACAATACGCCGATGCCACCTTTCCGGAGCTGATCGAACTCCTCAGCCTGCCCAATGACGCCCACTTCCCGGCGGATATCGAGCGCAACATCGCCTGGTGCGAGGCAGCCTTCGCCCGCCGTGATTTCAGCCTGCAACGCATCGAAACGCCCACTGTGCCGCTGCTGTTGGCCCAGCGCAAGGTGGCCGATGCAAGCAAGACCGTGCTGGTCTACCTGCAGGTAGACGGACAGCCCACCGATACCAGCCGTTGGGAACAGGAAAACCCCTTCCTCCCGGTCATCAAACGGCGGAGTGGTGCGGAGGAAGCCTGGCAAATCGTAGATGCGTACACCCCTGAGAACTTGCTTGACGACGACCGGGTTTTCGCGCGTTCGGCCTCCGACGCCAAAGGGCCCATCGGGATGTTCCTGGCCGCGCTGAATGCGGTAGCCGACCTCGGACTCGCCCCCAACTATAACCTCAAGGTCATTATGGATTTTGAGGAGGAAATCGGCTCCCCCCGGCTGCCGGCCGCGGTAGAACGCCACCAGGAACTGCTCGCGGCGGACATGCTCATCATCTTCGACGGACCGCTTCACCCCAGCAACCAGCCCACCCTGAAGTTTGGCGCCAGGGGGATCGCCGACGTAACCCTGACCACCTACGGACCGATAGCCCCCCAGCACAGCGGGCACTACGGCAATTACGCCCCCAACCCCGCCCTGGCCCTGGCCCAGCTGCTCGCCTCGATGAAAGACGCTGACGGGCGCGTACTCATCCCGGGATACTACGATGGCGTACAACTGGACGACAGCACCCGTGACCTGCTGAACAGCGTACCCGACGACGAAGCCGAGATCCGCGACCGCCTGCAGATCGGCCGGGTAGACAGCGTTGGACGGAGCTACCAGGAGTCCATCCAGTATCCCTCCCTCAACATCCGGGGGATGCGCAGCGGCTGGATCGACGACGAGGTACGCACCATCATCCCCGCCTGGGCCCGGGCCGAACTCGACCTGCGCCTGGTACTCGAATCCAACCCGGATCGCCTGATCCAGCTCATCCACGATCATATCGCGGGCCAGGGCTATCACGTACTCGACCGGGAACCCACCAAAGCGGAACGACTGGTCCACCCCCGTATCGCCACCCTTACCTCCCAGGTCTTCTACCAGTCGTTCCGTACGGATTTCGACTCCGAGGTTGGCCAATGGCTGCAGCGGGCCCTCACCTACGTGCACGGACAGCAACCGGTGATGATCCGCATGACGGGAGGTTCCATTCCCATCGCACCCTTCGTGGTCACCCTGGACATTCCCGCGGTCACCGTCCCTACCGTAAATATGGACAACAACCAGCACAGCCCCAACGAAAACCTCCGCATCGGAAACTACCGGGATGGCGTGAAAACGATGATCGGCATTCTGACGGAAACCCTGTAGTTCCGGTTTCCCCGGCACCCGCGCGCCGCCGCCAACAATTTGCCGGATCGGACGCTTTACTAGCCATGACCGTAGCCGAACACAGCATTGTAACCATGACCTACGAAGTCCGGGACGGTGGCCCCTCGGGCACCCTCCTGGAGCGGATGGACGTTAATTACCCCTTCAAGTTCATGTTCGGCACGGGCCGCATGCTCCCCGCCTGGGAACGTCGGATCTACGGGCTCAAGAGCGGGATGGGCTTCAGCTTCCAGCTGAGCCCGGACGACGCCTACGGACAGCGCAGCGACGACCACATCCTCACGGCGCCCATCCACATCTTCCAGAATGAGCGGGAGCAGATCGAGCCCGGACTCCTGGAGCGCGGGCAGTACATCACCCTGACCGACTCCTCCGGCAAGGACGTCAACGCCAAGGTGATCGACTGGAACGACAAGCAGGTCACCCTCGACGCCAACCACGCTCTGGCCGGCAAGACGCTCTTCTTCTCGGGCGCTATCCTGGACGTACGCGAACCCACGGTCGACGAGCTCATCCGCAAGCAGTACATCGACGAGGGTGGGGTGCGGCGGTGATGGAAGTACGAAGGTTGAAGTACGAAGTCTTAAGTACAAAGGTTAAAGTGAGCAGGTTACAAGCCGGATAATTACAAACAATTTGTTTTGATTATAGGAGGGGTTTATCTTTAGAATCAAACCACTTGCTATGCATAACCACGAACTGGAGGAACGACTGTTGGACTTCAGCGTCCGGTGTTCCAAATTATGCCGGGCATTGCCCACCCGTAAGTATTACGATGCTGATCACGTGGCAAAGCAGTTGTTGCGTGCGGCAACCCATGCGGGCTTCCACTATCCGGAGGCGCGATCAGCGGAATCGACAAAGGACTTTCTTCACAAGCTGAAGGTCATGCTGAAGGAATTGCGGGAGTCGAGAGCGGAACTAAGATACATTCAGCGCTTGGAGTACCTGGCCCCCGGCAGGGTGCAACCGCTGGTCCAGGAGGCGAATGAACTTATAGCCATGTTCACCGCTGGAACCAGGAAGCTCTCGGACAAGATGGTACAAAGGTCGACAGCGGAAAAGGCTGGTTAAGGAGTCATAGCCAAGCCACCCCGTCCAGTATCCAAATACTGAGCGGCACCTCCGTACTTTCTACTTTGTCCTTCAGACTTCGTACTTCCTCCCTTTGTACTTTCTACTTTGTCCTTCAGACTTCGTACTTCAGACTTCGTCCTTTCAGACCCCATCCTTCATACGCGAATACGCCTGGAAGAACTCGGGCACCGTCTCGATCCCCTTGTAGAAGTTCCACAACCCGAAGTGCTCATTGGGGCTGTGCAGTCCGTCGGTGTCGAAGCCGAAGCCCATCAGGATGCTCTCTACGCCCAGTACTTCCTTGAACTTGGCGACGATGGGGATGGATCCGCCCTCGTACATCGGCACAGGTTCCCGGCCAAAGGTTTTCTTGACCGCATCCGCCGCGGCTCGGTACTCGGCCGTATCGGTGGGGGTTACGTAGGGGTTACCACCGTGGTGGGGCTTCACTTCCACCTTCACCGTTTCGGGGGCGATGCTTTTGAAGTGGTCGCTGAACAGCTGGGTGATCTTCTCGTGGTCCTGGTTGGAAACCAGGCGCATGCTGATCTTGGCGTTGGCCACGGCGGGGATTACCGTCTTGGAACCCTCACCCGTGAAGCCGCCCCAGATGCCGTTCACGTCTAGGGTGGGCAGGATGCCAGTGCGTTCGTAGGTGGTGTAGCCCTTTTCGCCTTCCAGGCCGAAGACGCCGGGGCTGTCCATGTACTCCTGGGCGTCGAAGGGGGCGTCGCGCATCAGCTGCCGGTCGCGCTCGCTGGGGAACTGCACGTCGTCGTAGAAGCCGGGGATGGTGATGTGCTTGTTCTCGTCTTTCAGGCTGGCGATCATGTCGCAGAGGACATTGATGGGGTTGGCTACCGCCCCGCCGAAGAGACCGGAGTGCATATCGGCCCGGGCGCTGCGCACCTTCACGTCGAGGTAGGTGAGGCCGCGCAGTCCGACGGTGATGCTGGGGTGGTCCTTGCTCAGCAGGCTGGTGTCGGAGATCAGGATCACGTCCGAAGACAGCATCTCCTTGTGCTCCGTGATGAAGGGGATGAGGTTGGGGCTGCCGATCTCCTCCTCTCCTTCGATCATGAACTTGACGTTGCAGGGCAGGTTGCCGGTCTGAATCATGGCTTCCACGGCCTTGACGTGGATGAACATCTGCCCCTTGTCGTCAGTAGCTCCGCGGGCGAAGATGGCCCCGTCGGGGTGGTGCTCGGTCTTGCGGATGGTGGGCTCGAAGGGGGGAGTATCCCACTCATCCAGCGGGTCGGCGGGCTGAACGTCGTAATGGCCGTAGATGAGTACGGTGGGCAGGTCATCGCTCAGGTGCTTTTCCCCGTACACGATGGGGTGGCCGGCGGTGGGGTAGAGCTTGGCGCGGTCGAGTCCGGCGCGCACCAGGTATTCCTGTACCTGCACGGCGCAGTGGTGGGTGTCCTGCTTGTGCTCGGGGGCGGTGCTGATGCTGGGGATGCGAATGAGGGCCTTGAGCTCCTCCAGGAAGCGGTCGCGGTTTTCTTCGAGATATTGCTGGGTGGTCATGGGTCAGATTTTATTCCCCTAACGCGTAAACGCGGGGCAGGTTAAGGCGGGAACGCGGGTGCAATGATACTAAGGCGGGGCCTCCCGGCGACGTGGTGGCCCGCTGAACATCGGGGCCATCCCCCCCGGTTATAACAGCAAATGCACCCTACCATGAATATCCGCAAGCCCAATTCCCTCTTTCTGCTGCCCGCCCTGGCCCTGCTCCTGACCGCCTGTGGGGAGGAAGTCAGCGCCGGTGAGGCCGTCGCCGGCGGCATCGGCATCTGGGCCATCGGCAGCCTCCTGCTGCTGATCCTGGTCGTACTGGCCGTGATCGACCTCATCAGGAAGCCCTACCCAATGGAAAAGAAACTGATCTGGGGGGCCATCATCCTGTTCCTGCCTTACCTGGGGGCCATCCTCTATTTTCTGATCGGGCGGAACCGGTCGTCGGTATTCTAGGGCTTAGTGACAGAACCTCGAATCGTGGCCAAGCGTAGCGCAGGTGACATACGAGTGTTCGGGTTGTTGAGACAGCCTGACGCCTGAAGTCGTCGCTACAGGTACATATCCAGCAACTCGGTAAGCCGCTCCTCGGAGATGCCGCGCTCGAGTATTCCCCCGTAAGCGAAGGAGATCTTGCCCGTTTCCTCCGAAATGATGAAGCAGGCCACGTCGATCTTCTCCGTTACCCCGACCGCCGCCCGGTGGCGGAGGCCCACGGCTGAGGGCAGTTCGCTGTTTTCGGATACGGGCAGGATGGCGCTGGCCTTGATGATCCGGCGGTCGGAGATCAGAACGGCCCCGTCGTGCAGCGGGCTTTCCTTGTGGAAGATGCTGACCAGCAGGCCGTAGCTGATGTCGGCGTTCAGCTCCGTACCTCCGGTGATGACGGTACTCGGGTCGGCGTCCTGGGTGCAGACGATCAGGGCACCCGTCCGCTGTCGCGCCATCCGCAGAAACGCCCGGCGCACGGCCGCGGTCTGGGGGGCGTGCTCCCGGTCGAACTCCTCCCGGCCCAGCAGTCGGTTCCAGAAACTGTCGCGTTGCTTGATCGTACCACTACCGAGCAGGAGCAGGAAGCGGCGCACCTCGGGCTGGAAGATGATGATCAGACTGATGAAGCCTACCTGGATGAACTGGTTCAGGATGTTGCTCAACAGATCCATCCCCAGGGCCGTGAAGGCCTGGTAGCTGAAGAAGAGGGCAACGATGCCCACGAAGATGTTGAGCGCGATACTGCCCCTCAGCAGCCGGTACAACCAGTAGATCAGGTAGCCGACGATCACTACATCGAAGACGTCCCAGATGTCTACCTGAAGGAAACCGATATTAAAGGCCAGGGGCAGGAGGAGCATGCCGGTAAGTTACTGCAAGCTGTCCTGGACGGCGTTGAGTCGCTCCAGCACCATCGGCGTGATGTCGTAGGCGTCGTTGGTGATGAGGACGGCGGAATTCTGGCCCTGGTTCAGGATGTAGTCGTAGTTGTTTTCCGCCTGCAGCTCCTCCAGAACGGCCTTGACGCGCTCGGAGAACCGCTGCTGGATCTGCATCTGGTCCTGCTGAATGCTGTTCAGGGCCATGTCGCGCTGCTGCAGGATCTCCTGCTCCTTGCGGGCGATGCGTTGCTGTTCGGCCTGTACGCGGTTGGGGGCCAACTGGCCCTGCTGCATCAGGTTTTGGAGCTTGCTCACCTCCTCTTCCAGTGACTTCACCCGCGCGGCGTGGTTTTCCTGGGCTTTGAGGAAGTTATCTTCGAGGCGGCCCAGCTCATCGGCCACCTGGGTGTAACCGGCCTGGAGGCTGTCCACCTTCACGAATACGATGCTGAGGCCCGATCCGGGGGCTGCGGGGGTGCGAACTTCGGATGCGGCCGGGGCATCGGCGTTTTGGTCACAGCCAAAAAAGGTGAGTCCGGGCAGAACTAAAGCTGCACACAAAAGTATTCTAGCGACGTCGGTCATCAAGCAGTGGTTTTTTGGGGGCGCCAGCGTATTCCGCCTGGGAACGGAGAGCGCCTCCTGCATTTTATCCCGCAAAAGTACAGTTTCGTCATGGGACGTGACCGCCTGTTTATTCTCATTGCCTTCCTCATCACGTATTTCGTCTGGGGAGCCACCTACCTCGCCAACTACTGGGCCATTGATTCCATCCCGGTTTTCGGGATGGGCGCCTCCCGCTTTTTCGTAGCCGGGTCCCTCATGTACCTGTATACCCTGATCCGGGGCGACTTCAGTTTACCCAAGCTGCGCTACGTCGCGAATGCCTCCCTGATCGGCATTTTGCTGCTCGGCATCGGCACGGGGGCGGTTGTCTGGGCCCAGCAGTATATCCCCACGAGCACTACCTCACTCATTATTGCCTTCGAACCCCTGGTCGTGATGCTGATGATGTGGGGCTGGCTGTCCAACCGTCCGCCGCTGAAAGCTTTCTTTGGGGCCTTCGTCAGCATCATCGGGATGGGCCTGCTCATCACCCAGCCGATCGCGATCGGCGGGGGCGATGCCTACCTGGGCATGATCGGTATTGCCTCCGGCATGCTGTGCTGGGGCGCCGGCATGCTGCTGCGGCAGCGGCTCGACCTGGGGCAGAACCGCGTGCGCGCTACGGCCATGCAGATGTTGTCGGCCGGATTGTTCCTCTTCATCTTCAGCCTGGCGCTGGATGAGTGGGCGGGCTGGTCGTTCGACGACCTCACCGCCCGTTCGGCCTATTCCTGGCTGTTCCTGGTGGTATTCGGCTCCATCATTGCCTTTTCCGCCTTCAATTATCTCCTCGGGAAGGTGAGCGCGGACAAGGTATCGACCAATACCTACGTCAATCCGGTGGTAGCGGTATTGCTGGGCGGCCTGCTTAACGGCGAAGTGGTTACGGGACAGTCCATACTGGCTGGGGCGATCCTGCTCACGGGAGTGTACTTCATCAACTCCTCTTCCCCGGCGCCCGTCAAGCGGCCCGCTTCCTGACTTACCCCATCCGCCGTTCGTAGTCGGGGTAGTCGAACGACCGCCGTTCGGTGATCTCTCCGTCGGCGTTGACCATGACGATGTCGGGGTGGGGTACGCCGTTGAACATCGTAGATTTCACGGTGGTGTAGTGGGCCATGTCCTCGAAGACAAGGGTGTCGCCCACGCGGGCGGGCTGGGTGAAGTAGTACTCCTCGAGGTAGTCGCCGGCCAGGCAGCTCATGCCCCCGAGGCGGTAGGCGTAGGGATAACCGTCCTGCTTGTCCGCACTCGCCCCACGCACCACCGGCCGGTAGGGCATCTCCAGGGTGTCCGGCATATGGCAGGTGAAACTGACGTCCAGCATCAGGGTGGCCGATCCGTAGTTGTTTACGATATCGAGCACGGTGCAGGTCAGGTAGCCGGTCTGCCACACGTGGGCGCTGCCCGGCTCCAGGATAACCTCCAGGTGGGGGTAGCGTTCCTTGAGTTGCCGCAGCGTCCGGATGAGCAGTTCGGTGTCGTAGCCGGCCCGGGTCATCAGGTGGCCGCCCCCGAGGTTGAGCCACTCCACCTGCTCCAGGTAGTGGCCGAACTGGGCGCGGGTCCGCTCGATGAGGGTAGCGGTGGCGGCCGCGTCGCTCTCGCAGAGGGTATGCACGTGCAGCCCCTTCAATCCGCGGGGCGGCTTGCTGGGCAGGTTGGGCAGCGTTTCGCCCAGGCGGCCGAATTTGTTGGAGGGGTTGTACAGGTCGGTTTCCACCGGACTATACTGGGGGTTCCCCCGTAGGCCCACGCTGGTACCTAACCGTTCCCACTGGTCGCGGTACCGTTCCAGTTCAGTCAGGGTGTTGAAGGTGAGGTGCTCCGACATCCCCGCGATCTCCTCGAATTCTCCGGGGCGGTACACCGGGGCGTAGACGTACGGGCGGCGGCCGAAGTGGCGCTCGATGAGCCGCGCTTCGTTGAGGCTGCTGGCCGTGGCACCGCGCAGGTATTCGGCCATGAGGGGGAAGGCGGGCCAGTAGGCAAATGCCTTGAGGGCCAGGATGATGTTGACGCCGGAGGCCGAAGCCACGTCGGAGATCAACTCCAGGTTACGGCGGATCTTGTCTTCTTCCAGAACGAAAGCGGGAGAGGGTAGGGCCATGGGTAGATTTTATTCGCGACTAGAAGACCTCCCGCCGCGGCGCAACGTTCCAGCGGACGCCGGCATTGAGGAGCGTCGTTTCCAGGTCGCGGCCGGGGGCGTCCGAGTCTTTGCTGCGGGAGAAGTATTCAGCCTCCAGCCAGAGGTTGGGGCGCAGTTCGTAGCCGGCCCGCAGGTGGAGGATGGTGTTGGTATATTGAATGCCCTGACCGATCTCGTTGCCGTAGGTACTGCTCCGCAGGTTGCTGGATTGGTTGAGATTTTCACCCACTACGAGGTCACCGTCACCCTCCCCCTGTTCGATCAGGTAGAGCCGGCCGTTGAGCTGCAGGCGGGGCAGGGGGCGGTAATCCACGCCGACCAGGTTTTCGCGGAAGTTGGCCCCCAGGGGGTGGGCCAGCGGCATGGTCAGGTGGGTATAGCTGCTCAGCCCCTTGTGGGAGTAGACATAAGGGCGCGCCAGGTTGCGTTCCGCCACCAGGTCCAGCTGATCCACGCCGAAGGCATCGACGTGCCGCAGGCCGATCTGGTAGGCCCATTTGTTGGCCCACCACCCCCGCTTCTCGATGAACAGTTCGCTGAAGACGAATTCATCAAGGACGAATTGCCCGTAAAGCTGGGTGCGGAACGGCAGCTGATAATCGGCGGTAAGGCCGATGAGGACGTTGTCGGGACTGCCCACGCTGCCCTCTACCGTGCGGTAAAGGATCACGGGGTTGAGGTAGGCCAGCTCGAAACCATTGTTGCGGTTGAGCACCACCGCCTCGAACAGTCCCAGGGAGAGCCGCTGTCCTACGTTGATCGACAGGTGGTGGGCGGCAAGGTACTTGGTGGGCAAAGGCTGGCCACGATTGTCGAATGCCGGACCACTGGTCAGCTGGGCAAAGAGGTTACGGTAGTGGAATTTCCAGATCCGCCAATTGATTTCCAGAAAGGGGTAGTTGTTGCTGAAGTCACTCAACAGCAACGATCGCTCTCCGGAGCCAATAAAGTGCTGTCCGTACCCGAGCCGAAAACCGACGTGGCGGGAGAGGTCGGCCGACAAGTAGCCCGCCCCGTTCAGGAAGTCGTAGCCCCGGCGGATGCCCGCGAAATCCAGGGTGAAGTTATCCTTGATCAGGCCCGCTCCCGGCAGGGCCCGGTTCTGGCGGTAGAACTGGCGGAGGAAATTCGGGGCGCCGTACTGGTTTTCCAGGATTTCCAGGTGGAGGAAAAAGCGGTCGTCCACCCCGGCCCGCAGCCGTACGCCACGTTTGTTGAGCACGTAGTCCTGCTCGTCGTCCTGCAGCTTGCCGTACTTCAGGTCGAGGATGGGATTCACCCGCAGGTAGAAGTCTTCCCGGTTGTGCTGGTATAGGAAAGCGGGCGTTTCGTAGAAGGTGCCAAGCAGCGGCCGTTTCGCCCGGCGGTAGGCATCGGAGGCTTCGGACGCCACGCTGAAGTCCTCCCCGATCCAGAAGGGCGCCCGGTCGGCGTCGTCCGTGTCGGTCAGGGGGGGCAGGCTGAGCCACTCGTTGTTGTCGTCGTAAAAGCGCTGGACGCGGTAGCGGTCCACCCGCGACATATCTTCCCCGTAGAGCACGTCCCAGGTTTTCACCAGGCGGACGAGGTCGCCGCGGCTATTGGGCCGCAGCTCCAGGTCGGCCGCGGGGGTCGTAAAGCCCTGATAGCCGTAGCGGGTAGCGAGGCGGCGGACCAGCTCGTAGCCCTCTTCATTAACGGGGAGGGGAGCCCCCTGGGCCGGCAACACGGCGGCAAACAGCAAGAGGGGTAGAAGTCCTAGGAAGCGGAGCACGGGCGATACATGAGTTACACCGGAGCGAAGGCGCGTCCGGCCGGGCAGGGAAAGTAGCGGATAACGCCTACCCGTGCAAGGTCTTCTGACGGGCCGCGAGTACTGCCTCGCTCTCCTCCCGCTCCGGGTCGGGAACGCAGCAGTCTACCGGGCAAACGGCCGCGCACTGGGGCTCCTCGTGGAAACCGACGCACTCCGTACACTTGTCGGGGACGATGTAGTAGAACTCATCGCTCACCGGTTCCTGCTCCTCGTCGGGCTCGATGGTCTCTCCGGTTTCAATGGTATACGGTTCACTGATGGCGGTACCGTCGGAAATGGTCCACTCTACGCCACCTTCGTAAATCGCGTTGTTGGGGCATTCCGGCTCGCAGGCTCCGCAGTTGATGCAATCGTCAGTAATCATGATGGCCATGGGGGGAACATTTAAGGGGGCAAAAATAGGGACTGTATCCGTAGGGTCTCGCTAAGGTAACCGATAAGTATGCGCTCGGTTGGCTCCTTCGTTAGTAACTCGCCGGAAGTAGTACGGACGGTAATAATTTGCGCCGCCCACCAGCAAATTTGCATTAGTGGCTAAAAATTATAACATTGATCAGGTGGCAGACGTATTATGCCGACGGCCTGCCGAACACAACCCCGGAAGACCGGCCGACCTACCATAAGATTCATCTTTAGAATGGAACGATACAGCGACGAAGAACTCGAAGAGTTCAAGCAAATTATAAAGGACAACTACCAGCAAGCCAAGAAGGAACTGCAGATGCTGCGGGAGCAGATCAGCGAGTTTTCGGAAAATATCTCCGAAGGCTTCGGGGCGGACTATACCCAGGACAGCAGCTCCGTCAGCCAGCTGGAATTGCTGAATGAACAGGTGCTGCGCAAGCGCGATCAGGTGCAGGACCTCCAGAATGCCATGCTCCGCATCAAGAACAAGGTATACGGGGTCTGCTCCGTAACCGGCAAGCTGATCGACCGCAAGCGACTGGAAGCCGTACCCACCACCACCAAGAGCCTGGAGGGTATGAAGTTGCAGGCCAGCGGCGCCATGGACGTGACCGCCCAGGACCTGGCACGCATGGCCAGTGAGCGCAAGGAGGGGCCCAACAAGATCATCTCCAAGATCAAAAAGCCGCCACCGCCCAAGGCCAAGCCCGTAGTGAAGAAGAAAAGCCGCCGCCGCAAGGCCCAGGAGGAAGACGAAGACGACCTGATCTGATCCTATGGCACTGATCATGTCAGTAAGGGGCCACACGCCCGTCATCGGGGAAAACTGTTTCCTGGCCGAGAACGCCACCGTAGTCGGTGAAGTGACCATGGGCCGGGACTGTAGCGTGTGGTTCACCGCCGTCATCCGCGGTGACGTTAACCGCATCACCCTGGGCGACCGCGTCAACGTCCAGGACGGAGCCTGTATCCACTGCACCTACGAGCGGGCAGCGACCACCGTGGGCAATGACGTAAGCATCGGTCACCGGGCCATCGTGCACGGCTGCACCCTCCACGACAGCGTCCTGATCGGAATGGGCGCCATCGTTATGGACGACGCCGTAGTGGAAAGTAATGTCATCATCGGGGCGGGCGCCGTGGTACCGGCCGGGATGCGCTGCGAAGCGAATTCTATTTACGCAGGCATTCCCGCCCGCAAAATCAAGGATCTCGACCCCGCCCAGCGGGAAGACACCATTACCCGGATCGCCGGAGCCTACCTGAAGTACGCCTCCTGGTTCAAGGATTAGGCCGCGCCACCGCCCCCACCAGAACGAAGTCCGCATACTGTCGGAAGCTCAGGTCAAATTCCTGGCACAGGGTATCAGTCGTGAGGCACCCCCGCGCCACCCCCCGGTCGGGATCGTAGCCGCTCAGGTCCACGAAAAGGTGTTCCTTGAAATCAAGTTGCCGCCGCCCGTAGGCCTTGTACAGGGCTTCCTTGGCCGACCAGATAAGGTGGAGTTGGTGCAGTTCACTAGCTTCCTGCAAGTGAATGGCCTCATCCGGGCGCACGAACCGGCGGGCCAGGCTACGGATACGGGGTACGATCCGCTGTACGTCGATGCCGCAGGGGCGGGGATGGGCGATCGCGGCGGAATACCCGCCGGTATGGCTGATGGAAACGAAAAAATGAGAATCTTGCAGGTGGGGCTTCCCTGCTTCGTCCTTGACCAATTCGCCCCGGGTGTCGCGCCCGCTCATTTCGTGCAGCAGGAGGCGGGCCGCCAGGAATTCCCGACGGCGTTCCTGCCCCTTGATGCGGGCGAGTTGCTCGGCTTCGCGGTCGAACAGGGAAAGGCGTTCCCTCAGCTGGGGTTCGGGCTCATCAATGTGCCAGAGGCCCCACTCACCGGGCGGGTCGAAGGATTCGTGAAAAAGGAGGGGCAAAAGGGAGGAAGCTAAAGGCGGATCGCGTTGATCCGTGTATCAATGAAGTAGAAAACGCAAATTACAACCAGGGCCACAAAAAACATCGCTCCGACCACTTGAAGGGTGGTAGCTAACTGCGGCAGGACAAATCCGACGGTCCAGCAAAGCGTCACTAAAAACAGGTACTTCATATGACTGTACAACCCCGATTTATAACCCATTGTTCGTGAAACTGATGTTGCGACGCCAAAGCCAGCGATCCGGTCACCGGGCCGCCATTTACGACCTGGAACCCGCCCCCGACGGCTTCTATTCGGCGGCGGCCGACGGTTATCTCGTGCACTGGCACCGGGAGGATGCCGACTTCGGCCGGGTAGTGGCTACGGTGGAAGGGGGCAAGTTCCTCTCCCTGACGGCCACGCCGGAGGGGCTGGTTGCCGGTACCCTCGACGGCGGCGTACACTGGCTCTACCCCGACGATCCCGCCCGCAACCGCCACGTGGCCCACCACCGACGGGGCACCTTCAGCCTCCTCACCGTAGGGAACCAGGTGTACAGTGCGGGCGGCGACGGCGTTCTCACCCGATGGAGCATTAAGCACGCCCGGACGGAAGAAACTCTCCCCCTCTGCCCCAACTCACTGCGACGCCTGGCCTACGACCCGGTCCGAGACCGCCTCGCCGCCGGAGGGAGTGATGGGAAGGTATATCTGCTGGATGAGCCCCGGCTTTCCCTGCTGGCCTCGGCACCCGCGCACCCGCCCTCGGTGTTCGCCCTGGCCTTCTCCGCCGACGGAAACACGCTTTACACGGGGGGACGCGACGCCGCCCTGAGCCGGTGGGACGTCAGTCAGGACCAACTAAGGGAACAACAGCGGGTAACCGCACACCTGATGACCATCAATGCCCTGGCCCTGCACCCGGGAGGAAAATACCTGGCGACCGCCAGCCGCGACAAGACGGTGAAATTGTGGCAGGCCGACACCTTGGAGCTCCTGAAAGTCATCGAGGTAGTGCGCGACAAGGGCCACGTCAATTCCGTCAATACCCTCGCCTGGCTCGACGACCATACCCTCATCACCGCCGGAGACGACCGCCGGGTGCTGGAGTGGAAAGTGAAAGTGTAGACGTTCTATAGTCGTTTAGATCTTTAGTCTTTTAGGGCCCGATACAAACCTAAAAGACTAAAGATCTAAACGACTAAAGCACTCACACGTACTCCTCAATCGGCGGACAAGTACAAACGAAGTTGCGGTCTCCGTATCCATCGTCTACGCGGGCGACGCTGGGCCAGAACTTGAATCCTTGCTGCAGGTAGGGCAGGGGGTAGGCGGCCTGGGCGCGGCTGTAGGGGTGTACCCACTCGTCGGCGGTGAGCTCGGCTACGGTATGGGGGGCGTTGACCAGTACGTTGTCCTGGGCGTCGGCTGCTCCGCTGGCGATGGCGTCGGCTTCCTCGCGGATGGACAGCAGGGCGTCGCAGAAGCGGTCGAGTTCGTCCTTGCTCTCGCTTTCCGTGGGCTCGATCATCACCGTGCCGGCTACGGGCCAGCTCAGGGTGGGGGCGTGGAAGCCGTAGTCGATCAGGCGCTTGGCGAGGTCACCGGCGCTCATGACCGATTTGAAGGGGCGCAGGTCCAGGATCAGTTCGTGGGCGGCGCGACCGTTTTCCCCGGTGAAGAGGACGTCGTAGTGGTTCTCCACCCGCGCCTTGATATAGTTGGCGTTGAGGATGGCGTACATGCTGGCTTGCCGCAGTCCTTCCGCGCCCAGCATCTTGATGTAGGCGTAGCTGATCAGCAGGATGCTTGCACTGCCCCAGGGGGCGGCGGAGACGGCCGAGGTGGCACGCTGTCCGCCCGTATCCTGCAGGGGATGACCGGGCAGGAAGGGGGCCAGCTTTTCGTTGCAGCAGATGGGGCCCATGCCGGGGCCTCCGCCGCCGTGGGGGATGGCAAAGGTCTTGTGGAGGTTCAGGTGGCAGACGTCGGCACCGATGCGTCCGGGACTGGTCAGGCCCACCTGGGCGTTCATATTCGCCCCGTCCATGTAGACCAGTCCGCCGTGGGCGTGCACCAGTTCGCACATTTCTACCACGCCGGTTTCGAATACGCCGTAGGTGCTCGGGTAGGTGATCATCAGGGCGGCCAGGCGGTCGCTGTTGGCTTCGGCCTTGGCGCGAAGGTCCTCCATATCGACGTTACCGGCCGCGTCGCTCTTCACCACTACGACCTGCATGCCGGCCATCACGGCGCTGGCGGGGTTGGTGCCGTGAGCGCTTTCGGGGATCAGGGCAACGTTGCGGTGAGCTTCCTCCCGGTGCTGGTGGTAGGCCCGGATCACCATCAGTCCGGCGTATTCCCCGCTGGCTCCGCTGTTGGGCTGCAGGCTGCAGGCGGTGAATCCGGTGATCTCGGCCAGGTCGTGCTCGAGCTCCCGGAAGAGCTCCTTGTAACCCTGGGCCTGTTCGATGGGGGCAAAGGGGTGGATGTCGGCGAATTCCGGCCAGCTTACCGGGATCAGTTCGGTAGCGGCGTTCAGCTTCATGGTGCAGGAACCCAGGGGGATCATGCTGTGCACGAGGCTCAGGTCCTTGTTTTCCAGCCGCTTCAGGTACCGCATCATTTCGGTTTCCGTGCGGTAGCTGCGGAAGTTGGGGTGCGTCAGGAATTCACTCGTGCGGCGGAGCGCGGGTGCAATGCGTCCTTCCACGCCTTCCACGCCGCCGTCTTCGGTCAGGGGGGCGCCCTGGTAGTCCAGGGGGGCGTCGAAAATGCGGCAGATTACCTGCAGGTCGGTGGTGGCCACCGTCTCGTCGAAGCTGATGCGAATGCCGCCCTCGGTGGGGTAGTAGAAGTTGTAGCCATTGGTTTCCGCCCGCTGACGGATTTGGGCCGCTTTCTCCGGTGCTACGTCGAGGTGGATGGTGTCGAAGAAGGACTCATTGGCCAGGGAGTAGCCGGCCGCCTGCAGGGCGTTCGCCAGCAGGACGGTGAAGTGGTGGGTGCGCTTGGCAATGGCGGTGAGGCCTTCGGCGCCGTGGTAGCAGGCGTACATGGCGGCCATATTGGCCAGCAGGGCCTGGGCGGTGCAGATGTTGGAGGTGGCTTTCTCCCGGCGGATGTGCTGCTCCCGCGTCTGCAGGGCCATGCGCAGGGCGAAGTTGCCGTGCCGGTCCTGGCTTACGCCGATGATGCGGCCGGGGATCAGGCGCTTGTAGCTGTCCAGGGTAGCGAAGTAGGCGGCGTGGGGTCCACCGAAGCCCATGGGGACGCCGAAGCGCTGGGTATTGCCCACCACGGCGTCGGCTCCCCACTCCCCGGGAGGGGTCAGCAGGGTCAGCGACAGCAGGTCGGCGGCCACCGTGACGGTGATGTTCTTGTCGCGGGCGCGCTCCGTCACCTCACGGTAGTCTTCCACGCGGCCGTCGGCGCCGGGGTACTGTAGCAGGATGCCAAATACCCGGTCCTCATTCAGTTCAAAATCGGCTACGCGGCTCACCTGGATCTCGATGTCGAGGGGCTCGGCACGGGTCCGCAGCACGGCCAGGGTCTGCGGCAGCACCTGGTCGGAGACCAGGAATACGTTGGCGGGCTCTCCTTTCACCCGCTTGTTGCGGTGGCTGTAGAACATGCTCATGGCCTCCGCCGCCGCGGTGCCTTCGTCGAGCAGGCTGGCGTTGGCCACCGGCATACCGGTGAGGTCGCTGACCATGGTCTGGAAGTTCAGCAGCGACTCCAGGCGGCCCTGGGCGATCTCGGCCTGGTAGGGGGTGTACTGGGTGTACCAGCCCGGATTGCAGAAGAGGTTGCGGAGGATTACACTCGGGGTGATCGTGCCGTAGTAGCCCATGCCCACGAAGCTGCGGAATACCCGGTTGCGGCCGGCAATGCCCTTGAGGTGCTGGAGGTAGTAGTATTCGCTGATCGCGGAAGAAACCTGGAGGGACTTGCGGTCCCGGATGTTCTCGGGTACCGTCTGGTCGATCAGCTCGTCCAGCGACGCCACGCCGATGGTTTCGAGCATGGCTTGGGTCTCCTCGGCGGAGGGCCCGATGTGGCGGTTTCTGAACTGGTCGTGGCGGGGGGTAAGGGCTTGCATCTGGTGGAGGCTATTTGGGGTGGCAAAGGTAATGTTTCACCCTTGGTTCTGATTGCGGAAAAGGGTAGGGCGACCACTAGCCAGCAGGACCAGCTCCCGGGAAACTCCCGGACTTCCTACCTTACCCTGCGGAACCCAACCCCATGAACGCCCTGAAAAACCCCCAGCGCATCGGCCTCTTCCTCGGCCCCGCCCTTTTCCTGCTCACCCTCTTCTTTTACCACCCGGAGGGGATGAGCGTGGAGGCGAACGCCGTGTTGGCCAGCACGCTCTGGGTAGCGGCCTGGTGGATCACGGAGGCCATCCCCATCGCGGCCACCTCCCTGTTGCCCATCGTGCTGTTCCCCCTCACCGGGGCGCTCGGACTGGACGAGACCACTGCCTCCTACGGCCACAAGTACATCTTTCTCTACATCGGCGGCTTCATCCTGGCCATCGCCATCGAACGGTGGAACCTCCACCGCCGCCTGGCCCTGAATATCATCGCCCTCATCGGTACCAACGTGAACCGAATTCTGCTGGGCTTCATGACGGCCACGGCCTTTCTGTCCATGTGGATCTCCAATACCGCCTCCTCGGTCATGATGCTGCCCATCGGGGCGGCCATCATCAAGCAGCTGCGCGATAATCCCAACACCATCGAGGACGAGAACAAAACCTTCGGCAAGCTGCTCATGCTCGGTATCGCCTACAGCGCGTCCATCGGCGGCATCGCCACCCTCATCGGTACGCCGCCCAACCTTATCCTGGCCGGCATCGTCCAGGAACTCTACGGCATCGAAATTTCCTTCCAGCAGTGGATCATCATCGGATTACCCATCTCGGTGATTCTGCTCCTGATCTGCTGGCGCTACCTCGCCTTCTACACCCGCAACTTCGAGCAACGCTCCTTCCCCGGCGGCAAGCGGGAGATCGCCAACCAGCTGAGCAAACTCGGCAAGATCGGCTACGAAGAGAAGACGGTCCTCATCGTATTCTCCCTCACCGCCTTTGCCTGGATCACCCGCGGCTTCCTGCTTGAACGGTTCCTGCCGGGGCTGGACGATACCATCATCGCCATTGCCGCGGGACTCATCCTCTTCCTCCTGCCAGCTCGTCGCGGCAGCCAGCGCGCCATCGTCACCTGGGAGGAGGCGGTCCAGCTGCCCTGGGGCATCCTGCTGCTTTTCGGGGGCGGACTGGCCATCGCCCAGGCCTTCAAGGTCACCGGACTGGCGGAGTGGATGGCTACCCAGCTGATGGCCCTCGAGGGGGTTTCCCTGCTGGTACTGCTGCTGGTGCTGGTGGCCGCCGTGAATTTCCTCACCGAGATCACCTCCAACCTGGCCACGACGGCCATGTTGCTGCCGGTACTCGCCTCCCTGGCCCTCACCGTCGACGTTCACCCCTTCATCCTCATGGTGGGCGCTACCGTAGCTGCCTCCTGTGCCTTCATGCTGCCGGTGGCCACGCCTCCCAACGCGGTCGTCTTCGGGTCCGGCTACCTCACCATCCCGGATATGGTCCGGGCCGGCGTGGTCCTCAACGTGATCTCCATCTTTCTGCTCACCGCCTTCGTTTACTTCGTGCTTCCCTACGCCTGGTCCTTCGAGCCAAACGCCTTCCCCCTGGAGTGGCTTTCCGGGGCGGAATGATGCAGTTGGCGGCGGAGCGCGGGTGCCAAGAACGACGGTTGCCGCCTATACTCACCTATCGATGAAACTCACGTGGTTACTGCTGCTGCTATCCAGTGTGGCGTGCTATGCTCAACCTAAAGCTGAGGTGGACAGCCACCAAATTCCGGATGCTGTTGTGCCTCCTACTTCGGCCACCCACCCCCTGGGCATCCTTACCCTGCGGCCAAATCCCAACTTTCGGTTGCGGCCACTGGCCAGCCCTAACCTGAATTTCACCGTTTCCAGCGGCAACGTCTGGCTGCCCCCGGTGACGGCACACTACCCGGTAGTCGAAGCGGACCGGCAGTACGTAAGCCAGTTCGCCTGGCACGAGCGGGAATACAAGTTTAACCCGGAGGACCGGCCATCCCGGTCCATGGCATTAATGGCCGATGGCGTCATTCGGCACTACCAGATGGGATTGTCGTTGCCCCTGGCGGAGGACCAGGACGTTGAGCTAACAGTGCGGGCCTTTTCCCTCGACGGGGGCCGGCCGCCCTGGTCCCTGCTGACCAGCGACCGCTTTATCGAATGGTTCCATTCCAACGTAGCTGGCGGGGAAGACCCGTTTGCCCGCAAGCACTACGGCTTTGACGGGGCGGGCATCCACTTCACCGACCAGCGGGGAAATGAAATCCGGATGCAGGCCGGTGAGCTCAGGTTGGACGGATTGGACGCTGCCTACCATTATTACCCCCGGTGGAGTGGCTTGAACGCCCGGGGTATCTATTTATCCTTGACGGGGCGAATGGGATTGTCCACTACCCGGTGGAACCCCTCGGCCGACTTGGGCCTGCAGGGAGCGGTTCACTACCGTGTTCAACCGGGGCCGCGGAGTGCCCTCAGTGTGGCGTTCAGCACCGGAATCGTGAGCCAGCAACTGCTGACGGTCGCATCCGCCGTGCAATTCAGTGACAAGCCGGTGCGGGGCAGTGGAGCACTGTTGCTCCGGTATGCGGTGCAGACCACTAACAATCGCTCATTCTCCGCAGGTGCTATCGTTACCCGGGAAGGGAGCTACTACCGTCGCGCCGGCTTCGATTATGCGGTGCTGTCCGGATCGCGGATCACCACCCACTGGGCCATGGCCATCGCTCATCTGTACGAGCCGCGCATGGCGGGTAACCTTTTCGCTGCCTACGCCGCCGGACGGATTTCACTATCCGTTTACCTGCGGGAAGACATCCTGGCCGCCAATGCTCCTGACTTGCAGGTGGGTACCGGACTGCAAATCGGTCTTTAGTTACCGTAGGTGTTGCTGGTCCCAGGGTAATCCGCAGGGCTAGTCGCGCTTCGGCCGCCGGCGACCGAACTTCTTCTTGGGTTTTTCGCCGCCGCCGGATTCGCCGTTGGCGGGGCTGCTACCACCGCCGCTGTTGCTGTTGTCCGACTGGCTGCGACCACGGCCGCGGCTACGGGAACCGCCACCGCCGCCCCCACTGCGCCCGCGTCCGCGCCCGGAGCCGCCTTTGTTCCTTCCACCACCGCGACCTTCCTTACCACGGTCGTCGCCGCCCTGGCCGGGTTCGGCATCCGCCAGTTCATCGGGGAGGGGGACCCGGCGGACCTTCATTTCCACCAGTTCCTCAATGCGCTTGAAGCGCTGGCGATCTTCCTTGCTGATCAGGGTGATGGCTTCGCCTTCGGCCGAGGCGCGGGCCGTACGTCCGATGCGGTGGACGTAATCCTCGGCGTCGCCGGGCACGTCGAAATTGATGACGAGGTCGATACCGTCGATGTGGATGCCGCGGCTCAGAACGTCGGTAGCGATGACGATGGGGATCTTGCCCGAGCGGAAGTCGCTGAGGCGGTCCTCCCGTTCCTGCTGCTCGAGGTCGGAGGAAACGCTTTCGGCCTTGTGGCCCTTGCGCTGCAGGCGGCGGGTGAGGTCGCGCACCGTCTTCTTGCGTCCGCAGAAGATGAGGATACGCTCCAGGTCCTTCTTGTCCTTCAGGATGTGCTCGATCAGGCTGATCTTGGCCCAGTCGGCCACGTCGAAGGCCTTCTGGTCGATCTTTTCGGCCGGCTTGGAGATGGCAATGCTGATCTCCACGGGGTTCTTGAGGATCTCGCGGGAGAACTTCCGGATCTTGCCCGGCATGGTGGCCGAGTAGAAGAGGATCTGCAGCTTGTCCTTGGGCAACATGTCAATGATCTTGATCATGTCGTTGACGAAGCCCATGTCCAGCATGCGGTCGGCCTCGTCGAGTACCAGGTGGCGTACCCCGCTCAGGTCGGCGTAGCCCAGGTCGAGGTGGGCAATGAGGCGGCCCGGGGTAGCGACCACCAGGGGGGCGCCCGTCTTGAGGGCGTTCTTTTCGCGCTCCATACTGTGGCCGTCCCGGCCACCGTAGATGGCGATGGAGGACGCCGGGGTGTAGAAGCTGAATCCTTCCAGCTGTCGGTCGACCTGCATGGCCAGTTCCCGGGTGGGTTCCAGGATGATGGTATTCACCTTGGTGACCGGTTCGCGGGTCAGCTTGTCCAGAATGGGTAGCAGGAAGGCGGCGGTCTTACCGGTTCCCGTTTGGGCAACGGCCAGTACATCGCGGCCTTCGAGGGAGGGGGGGATGGCCTTGGCCTGGATGGGGGTGCACTTGTCAAAGCCCATATCGTCCAGGGCATCAAGCAATTCGTCTACGAGGTCGAGCTCGTCAAAGTAGACCACCTCCTCTTCGGGGGTCTGGTCGGGGATGTTATTCATTTAGGGCTTGAATGAGCGCAAGCCACCTGTCTCCGGCCTACGCGATTGATAAGGTTGCAAAGGTAATGATTAAATATCGTAGCACCGTTCCGGTGGACCACCTCAGTCGATGCGGGGTTCCCGGTAGTAAATGCGGCTGTCCGGCGGCACGCTCTTGACGATCCACGTGTTGCCCCCAATGACGCTGTTGGCACCAATAACGGTATCCCCGCCCAGGATGGTTGCCCCGGCGTAGATCACCACCCCGTCCTCGATGGTCGGGTGGCGCTTGGTGCGGGCCATCTCCTTCTGAACACTCAGGGCGCCCAGGGTGACACCCTGGTACATCTTCACGTCGTTGCCGATCCGTACCGTTTCCCCGATCACGATGCCCGTACCGTGGTCGATGCAGAACCGGCGACCAATGTCCGCGGCGGGGTGGATCTCGATGCCGGTCTTGCCGTGGGCGATTTCGGAGAGCATCCGGCTGAGCAGACAGGCGCCCAGTCCATGGACGGCGTGGGCAATCCGGTGGACGGCCAGGGCATAAAAGCCGGGATAGGTGGTGATGACCTCCACCCGGTTGACGGCGGCTGGGTCGCCGGCCAGGATAGCTTCCGCGTCCTCGATCAACGCCCCCCGGACCGAGGGCAGCAGGGCCTCGAAGGCGCAGCGCACCGCGTCGGGTGATTCGGTGAGTTCCTCGCTCATGGCATCCAGGATGCTGTAGAACTTCAGGTCGTTGGTAAGGTAGTGGAGGCGGAAGGACTGCTCGCTCTCGAACCGCAGGGTACTCAGTTCCGGAAACAGGAATTGCAAGAGACCGTCGAGCCAATCCTCAATAAGTCGGGGGGAGGGGAGTTTCCGCGCCCGGTGGTGTTCCTCGAAAAGCTGTTGGAGAAAAGCGTCGTCCATAAGGGTAAAGATATCGGGCCGGAACCAAAAAAAAGGGCCGGCAATCGGCCGGCCCCCTGAAGGTCAATGGTGATAGCAAGGTGCTTCACCAGATTGGATAATGTAAAAACTACTTGAAGACGCGTCTGCCGGTTAATTCGGAAAGCGGATTTGTCAAGTGCTTCGCTCCGGCAGATTGATAGTTTGGAATAGCGTCCAGGTGCAGAAATACAGGTTCAAAGCGTCTCGGAAAAACTAAAAAAAGGATTGTCCAAAGTGTCTGATTCAAGATAAAAAGCTGTTTGTTCAAAGTGTCTGGGTCAAGGTTAAAACGAGGTTGTCCAAAGTGCTTGCTAAAAAAATGCTTGTTCAAAGTGTCTGTCTCGGAAAAACTAAAAGTTGTTCATGGTGTCTTGGGGCTGGATAGGAGGGCTGAGGCTCAGTTGCGGTTGCCGATCATGCCCTTCATTTTCTGGCGGGCCAGGAAGATCCGGCTCTTGACGGTACCGATGGGGATATTGAGATGGGCGGCAATTTCTTTGTATTCGTAACCGCGGTAGAACATGAGGAAGGGCACGCTGTAGATCTCTCCGATGGTGCTCATCATGCGGTTCAGTTCCTTGAGGCGCATGTCGTGTTCTCCCTGGTTGGGGATGGCGCTGGTGCTTTCGAGGGCGAAAGTGAAGGTTTCGATGGGCTGGTTCACGTGCTTGCGACTTTTTTCCTTGCGGTAGCGATTGATGTAGGTGTTACGCATGATGGTTGAGACCCAGCTCTTGAAGTTGGTTCCCATGGTGAATTTGTCGCGGTGACGGTAAGCCCGCATGCTGGTTTCCTGCATCAGGTCCTGGGCATCTTGGTGGTTGCGGGTAAGCCGGAGAGCGAAGGAAAAAAGAAGGTTTTCCAGTTTATTGATCTCCTGCGTGAATTCTTGGTTGGTCATGGTTTTGATAGCTACTGTTATTAATGGGTGGCGGTGGGCGCCGCTCTTACTCGCCTACTAGCTATCAAATGCCGTGCCAAAAATATAATCAACTGATTAACAGTTAATTACAAATCGGGTGCTGTTTTCCGGATGTACTAAATGTAGCTTGGTGACTAAATACAATCATTCCCCCGCAGAATCCTCATTTGAACCGCCGGGGAGGTAGACACCGTCCGCCAAAAAGCGGAGTTCACGGCGGGGCGCATCGATGGCGGCCACCTCTTCTGCCGGGCGGCCGGCGTCCTCGGCCAGGTGCCGCAGTTCGTCCACGGCCACGGTTTCGTAGTAGGCCTGTCCCTGCATGATCACCTGCTGTCCGTCAATGTCCTTGGGTACGAAAAAGCCGTAGTCGCGGAAGCGGACGGTCATCCGGGTGCCGGAACCGGCGTCCACCGTCATCCAGCACCCCTTGGCCTGGCACACCTCGGCTACGGTGCCGGTGAGGGTGAGCTGGACAGTGTCTTCCAGCTGATCGGTGGTGTAGGTACCTAAAACAGATTCGGCCGACAGGGGACTGTCGGCCGAAAATGGGGCACCAAAATATTCCCCTGCAGGTTCGGGGGTGGAGGATGCGCAGCCCGCCAGCAGGCAGAGGGCGGCGGTAAGGGGAATCAGGAGGTACCGCATAATAATAAGGTTAGCTTATTGGTAGGCCACCAGGTCGGTGATGTAGCTGCCCGCGTAGCCGGCCGATTCGAGTTCGGTCTGCAGGGCCACGGCGTCTTCGCGGTTGACGAAGCTTTGCCGGCTTTCGATCACCCATACCTGCTCACAGGGGCGGTAGCGGGCCACCAGGGTGGGGTGGAAGGGGTATTCGGCCGGGTCGGTGTAGCGCAGGATGGCTACCTGTACCTTGTATTCCTTGGTGGGGGTGGTGCCGAATTTCGGCAGGGAGGGGGCCGCCTCTCCACCGGGAACGCCGGACTTGCCGTAGGTATCGGGGGCCTCTTCGCAGTAGGACGGCTTGGGCGCGGGGGCGGCGTCCTGGGCAAAGGCAGTGTGGGCGCCGAAGAAGAAGATCAGGAGAAGGGTCAGGTAACGCATATAGAAACGGATAATCGGTGGAGAATTGGGTCGCTGGTGTGAATGAGGATAATGATAAGTTACGGGCAAAAGTTCGGATACGGGCGCTCCGATCTACCGCATCCTGATCTCCAGGTCCACTTTCCGGTTGGCCCGGCGGTCCCGGCCTCCCGGGATTTCTCCCCGCCCGCTCACCCGGATTAATTCCGCCGGGATGCCCTGCTCCTGCAGGTAGCGGGCCACGGCCCCGGCCCGCCGCTCACTCAGTTTCAGGTTATAGGCATTGGTGCCGGTTTCGTCGGTGTAGCCGCTGATGACCACCTCGCTGATCCGGTCGGGATCCAGCCCGTCCAGCAGTTGGCGTAGGGCAGTAGTTGCCGCGGCGTCCAGTTCGTGGGATTCGAAGGCGAACAGCACCCGGAGTTCCTGGGTATCGCGCTTTTCGGGCTCGGCAGCGGGTGCCGGGGGCGGCGCGGGAGGCCGCGGCGCCGCGGGTTTGGTCAGCCGCAGGTCGATCCGGAAGGGTTGGCGGTTGTCCCAGGCGGGGATGGGGAAGCTACGCGCGTAGGGCAGATAATTGGCGTGGTCCACTTGCAGGGGCAGCGACTGGTCCGGCGGGGCGCAGATGAAGAAGCGGCCGGCGTAGTTCGTCCGGAATACATCCCCCGCCCCGGTGACTACCTCCTGCTCGGTAATCGGGGTGCCGGAGAGGCTGTCGGTCACGTAGCCGGATACGTAGGTGACCTCGCGGCCGGTAAGCTCCTCGTTGAGGGTGAACTGGTAGATGTCCAGGCCGCCCGCCCCGCCGGGCCGGTTGCTGGCAAAGAAGCCCGTTCGGCCTTCGGCTGATAGGTGGAAGCCCAGTTCCCTAGCCGGACTGTTGAGCGGCGGGCCCAGGTTGACGGCCGGTGACCAGCGCTCCGACTGCCGGTTCCAGCGGCTGAAGTAGATGTCCTGGTCGCCGAGCCCGCCGTGCCCCATACTGGAAAAATAGAGCGTCTCGCCGTCGTTGCTCAGGAAGGGGGCCTCTTCGTCCAGGGGGGTATTGACCCCGGCGCCGAGGTTGACCGGCTCCGACCAGCTGCCGTCGTCCCGTCGGTAACTGCTGTACAGGTCGCTGCCCCCGATGCCCCCGGGGCGGGTACTGGCGAAGAACAGCTGGCGACCATCGCAGCTGATGGCGGCCTGGCTGTCCCAGGTACTGGAATTCAGGTAGTCGGGCAGCCGGGCGGTGTGCTGGATGCGGCCGTCGATCAGGACGCCACTGTGGATGTCGCAGCTGCCCCCACTCTCCATCTCGTGGCACAGGGTGAAGAAGATCGTCTCCCCGTCCCGGACCAGGGTGCACATCCCCTCGGGTTGCTGGGTGTTGAAGTGGCCGAAGCGGGAAGTGGAATAGTCGCCCTGCGGCCCACGGCGCTTTCCCTGGATCAGGTCTTCGTCGCCGTCGCGGGCCTGGCGGGTAAAGAGCAGGCCCGTAAGGTCGTTGGTAAAAAAGGGGAAGTAGTCGTTGAGGGGGGTGTTGATCTGGGGGCCGAGGCGCGCAAGGGCCGAAGCGTTGCCGTAGTTGAGGCTGTCGCTCAGGATGCGGGCGGCCAGCAACCGCTGGTCGAGGGTGGTCTCGAGGATGTTCTTCTCGGTGCCGGCCTCCTGCTCACCGGTGAGGCCGTAGTTGCCGATGGGGCGGCCCTGGAGGTTCCGGAAGCGCTCCAGGTAGTCGAGGGCGCGGCGGGGTTGACCGGCGCGGAGGTATACGTCGCCGATGTGGTAATAGAGCAGCCGGGAAAAGGTGGAGTCGCGACGCACCACCTCCAGATAAGCGTCGAGGGCCGCGGCGTGGTCACCCTCCAGGTCACAGGCTACGCCGAGGAGCCGCCGGGCGGGGAGGAAGTCGGGGTCGCGCCTGACGGCCTGGTCGAGGGATTTCCTGGCCCGTTTCGGGTGGCCATCCAGCAACTGCTGCACACCCCGGTCAAAAGCGGCAACGGCTCTGTCGCGCGCAGTGGTTTCCTGGGCAAAAACCGCTCCGCCCACGAACAAGAAGAGGAGGATCGGTATTAGATGTGCGGTCCGCATCGTGTAAAGGGACTAGACGATACGTTTACAAAAAGCTTGGGCTCCGTCGTCAGACGGAGCCGCAAGTACAATGAGTGCATTAGTAAACTATCGACGCTAATGTAGATACTTTTTTACACATCCACCCCGCCCGTTCGCTCTGCGGATGCGCGGGGTGCTTCGTTTGCGGCGATGCCTCCAAGATTTCGATGATATGAGAATGTTACTTGCTTTACTGCTGGGAATGGGCTGCGCAGCCTGCAATTCCCCCCGCGGTTCCGAGGATCCGGCACCCGCGTCCGCGCCCTCGGTATTTTCGGGCGAACTGAGCGATTACTGGTACCAGGGGGAGGCCGAACTGAACGTCTATGACCTGGAACAGGCCCGCTACGGAGAACTGCGGGAAGGGCAGGCGGTCCTCATCCAGGTGACGGAACCCTTCCTGGCCGGCCGACAGGTGAAGGACGAGGGGCACAATACCGAAGCAGGGGGCTCCACCACGGTGCTCAAAACGAACCTGATCCGCCGCTTCGTGACCGGCATCTACGACTACTCGGTCATGACTTCCGTGTTCACCCCCACCGACGGGCAGGCTTTCCCGCGTACCCTGAAGGTGACCACGAGCTCCCAGGACTGGTGCGGACAGAGCTATACCCAGCTCAACCATACCGGTGGGGAGGCCTGGCGGATGGAACTGCGCAGCTACTTCGAGCGGGAAGGGGACCAGACGGAATCCCTTGCTGCCGACTTCCTCGAGGACGAGGTATTCAACCGCATCCGCATCGGGGGAGAGCTGCCCGAGGGGAGGTTCAGCGTCATCCCGGCCACGGGCTACCTGCTCATGACCCACCAGCCCTATACGGCCAGCCCGGCGGAGGCCACGAACACCGCCCAGGGCGACAGCCTGCGGACCTACACCCTGGCCTTCTCGGAGCTGAAGCGCACCCTGGAGGTGACCTACGAGGCGGCACCCCCTTACACCATCCGCGGGTGGAAGGAAACCTACCCCAGCGGCGACCAGCTCCTGACCACCACGGCTACCCTGAGCAGCCAGCGGACGGAGCCCTACTGGTCGCAGAACGCCAACGCCAACCTGCCGCTGCGGGCCGAGTTGGGCTTGCAGTAGCACAAACCGGGGCCTGCATCGTTGTCCTCCTCACAAGGTCAATAAATCTATGTACAGGATAATTACTCAACTACTCCTGGTGCTGGCGCTCCTCGTGGGCCAGGTATTGCCGGGGCAGGGTCTGCAACCGTATAATCCGAGCAATACCACCAACGCCGTCCTGCTGGGGCTGGGCGGTACCCTGACCACCACCTCCATCATGCTGGATCGGAGGGTTACGGGGCTCACCGAAGAGGATATTTCCATTCTGGAGATCAACAAGATCCCCGGTATTGACCGCTATTCGACCCGCAACCTGTCGCTGCTGGCTGACGAAGCCACCGACAAGCTGCTGCTGGCCAGTTTCGCCAGCCCCTTCTTCCTGCTCATGGACCGCCCCGGGCGGGAGAACTTTGATGAGATGGCCCTGATCGTCTTCGAGGGAGCCATGATCAACTCCGGCCTCATCAACCTGACCAAGGTGCTGGTGCGCCGGCCCCGCCCCTACAACTACAACCTGGACGCTCCCCTGGACACCAAGCTGAAGAAGTCGAGCCGCTACTCCTTCTTCAGTGGCCACAGCGCCACCACGGCCTACTTCAGCATCACCACCGCCAAGCTTTACAACGACCTTTACCCCCAGAGCAAGGCCAAACCCTACGTCTGGCTCGGGGCAGCCCTGCTGCCGGCGGCGGTGAGTTACGGACGGATGCGGGCCGGCCGCCACTTTTTCACCGACGTACTCGTAGGCTCGGCGGTTGGCACCATAATTGCAATAGCGGTACCGTCCCTCCACCGCGGGGGAGCTGAAAACTAAGTTCGACCATGGCACAGTTCATCGATTACTACCAGACCCTCGGCGTCGACAAATCGGCGGACGAGAAGCAACTGAAAAAGGCCTACCGCAAGCTGGCCCGCAAGTATCACCCCGACATAGCGCCCGACGACGCCCAGGCCGAGCAGCGCTTCAAGGCGGTCAACGAAGCCTACGCCGTACTGTCCGACCCCGAAAAGCGGGCCAAATACGATAAGTACGGCAAGGACTGGGAGCACGCCGAAGCCTTCGAGCAGGCCCGGCAACAGCGCGGATCGGCCGGGGGCGGCGGTGGTGCCGGCTTCGGGGGTTTCGGCGGCGATCCCTTCGGGGGGCAGTACACCTACACCACCGGGGGAGACGGTGCGGACTTCTCCGACTTTTTCCGCGACATGTTCGGCGGGGGCGCGGGTGCCGGGTTCGGCGGCCAACGCCGGGCCTTCCGTGGCCGCGACATCGAAGCCGAGTTGCGGGTGCAGATGAGCGATATACTCCAGGACAACAAGCAGGTGCTGACGGTGAACGGCAAGCAGCTGCGGGTCACCATCCCCGCCGGGGTGGAGGAGGGGCAGACCCTGCGGCTGCGCGGACAGGGCAGTCCGGGAGCGGGTGGGGGACCAGCCGGTGACCTCTACATCACCTTCCGGGTGGACGTACCCGCCGACTACCGCCGGGAAGGGGCCGATCTGTACAAGACCGTGGAGGTGGACCTCTACACCATGCTGCTCGGCGGCAAGATCACGGTGGATACCCCGACCGGTGCGGTCTCCGTGCCCGTCAGTGCAACCACCGCCAACAACACCCGCGTCCGCCTGAAGGGCAAGGGACTGCCGCGGTACAAGAGTAGCGGCCACGGCGACCTCTACCTTGACCTGGTGGCCCGGCTTCCCACCAGCCTTTCCGCCGATGAAAAGGAAGCCTTCACCCGCCTGGCCCGCCGCTAGGCGCCCATAAATCAAAGCGATCATGAAACCAGGAGTAGGCTACATCACCATCCAACAATTCTGCACCTTCCACCGCTGCGAGACGATCGTGGTGGAAGAGTTCATCGAACAGGGCATCTGCGAAGCGCAGCGGCAGCAGGAAATCGTGCTGATCCCCGAACACCAGGTTCCCCGTATCGAACGCGCGCTGCGGTTGCGCAACGACCTGGGCGTGAACTCGGCGGGCATCGACATCATCCTGCGGCTGCTCGACCGTCTCGAGCGCCAGCGTCACCGGCGGGTGGAAGACTGGGGCGATTTCGAGCTGGGCTAGAAGAAGCCCACCCGCCAGGGCTTGAACCGCGTACGGATCAGGGCGAGGTGGGGCCCCCTCAATTCCGGCCGGAGAAAGAGGATCCCAAAGTGGTATACGTCCACCGATGCGGTTACCCGGGGGTGGGCCTTGAGTTCCGCCCAGGCCGTTTCCATACCTGGCGACCAGTGGATGTCGGCCACCACGATCACGCTCTCGTCGGTCGCCGTCGCCAGCAGGCGGTTTACGTAGTCCAGCGTCGGGGCGTGGCGGTGGTCGCCGTCCAGGAAAGCGAGGAGTCGGGCGGGGGCGGGGGGCAGTTCTCGCTCCAGCCAGTCGGCAAAGGTTGCGGTGGAGGCCCGGAGTTGGGAGGAAGCCCGGGCGCGCTCGAAGGTGGTCCGGGCCAGCGCCGCAACTTCCGGATTGCCCTCTACGGTGTACAGTGGCGTGCGGCGGTCGGCCAGGTGGAGGTAGAGGGTGGAGAGGCCCGCGTTGGTGCCCAATTCGACGATGCGCTCGGGGCGCGCCCAGAGCGTCAGGCGGAAAAGGAAGCGGCCGCAGCGGTCGTTGATGGCGTTGCTGCTGACCAGACTGGCCGCGGAGCGGGCGGTGGACGAAGTGGTACGGCTGGGGGCGCCGAGTTGCCGCAGCCCGACGCGCTGCTGCTGTCCCCGCCAATAGGCACGGATGGACTTCACGACGGTAAAGCCGTGATAATCGCGGTCGTCGCGGTACACCTCGCGTACGAACCCGCTCAGGAAGGGGGAGTGCACGTCGTATCGCGTTCCCGCGCGGGCGTACCAGCGCAGGGCGGAGATCAGGCGGAAAATCCAGTACCGGAGGCGATCGCTCATCGGGTGCAATGATAGGCAAATTGGGCCCGCCCGTGACGCCGGGCCACCCCCGCCCGCGAAACCTGACCCGTCCGCCGGCCGTTCCCTTGAAAAAGCATCTAATATGTCCCGCGGCTTCGTCAAGGAATCAGATCAGGAAGAACTTCCCATTATCCCGCCCCGCTCCCCGCTGCCCCCCGGTGAGACGAATTACGTAACTCCGGCAGGCCTGCGCGCCTTGGAGGAGGAGCGCGCGCGGCTGGAAGCGGAAAAGCAGGACCTGCCCGGCGACAACGAAGACGAGCGCCGGCGGGCCGCCACCGTTATCGATGGCAAGCTCAACCTCCTGAACCAGCGTATTGCTTCCGCCCGGGTGCTGGAACCCGCCGATCAGCCCCAGGACGAGGTGCGCTTCGGGGCCCGCGTCAAAGTCCGCCAGCAACCCGGCAACCGCGTACAGGAGTTCCGGATCGTGGGGGTCGACGAGGCCAACGTCAGGGAGAAAAAGATCAGCTTCACGGCGCCCATCGCCCGGGCCATCACCGGCCTCAGGGTGGGGGAGACGGCCGATTTCCGACTCGGCAATGAACTCCGCAAACTGACGGTGCTGGACATAAGCTACACGACGACGGAGTGAGCGACCGGCCCCGGCATTTATCCCGTTTCCCGGCACCTGCGCGCCCGCCCTATATTAGGCCCTCCTAACGGATGCTCATGAAACAATTCCTCCCCCTCGCCCTCCTGTTCCTCCTGCTGATTACCGGCTGTAGCGAAGATCCCCCCGCCGCGGCCACCCCCGACGAAGCCGTCGGGGCCGAGTTCGCCGAACTGCTGGAAAACTACCAGGAAGCGCGGCTGCAACTGAACCCCCTGGAAGCCACCTACCTCGGCGACGACCGCTACAACGACCGGATGCCCAACCTGCTTTCCCAGGATTACAAGGCCGAGAGTCGCGGGTTCTACCAGGACTTCCTACGCCGCCTGGGGGGCATCAACCGCCGCGCCCTGGACCCCACCGACCAGGTGAGCTACGACGTGCTGGAGTGGGAGCTCAATATGGCCCTGCAGGGGGCCGATTTCGCTACCGAACTGCTGCCCCTGGATCAGTTCAGCGGCATCCACCTGGCCTTTGGTCAGTTGGCCAGCGGTGAGGGGGCCCAGCCCTTCCGGACGGTGGAAGACTACGACAACTGGCTGGCGCGGGTAGACGATTTCGCCACGATGATGGACACCGCCCGGGTAAACCTGGAACGGGGTGCCGCCAAGGGCTACGTGCTGCCGCGGGCCCTGGCCCTGAAGCTGCTGCCCCAGCTGGAAAGCCTGGCGGCCGAGCCCCTGGAGGACCACCTCTTCTACAGCCCCGCCACGATGATCCCGGATACCTTCCCTACGGAGGAACGGGAAAGGCTGCAGGGCGCTTTCCGGGGCATGGTGGGGCAGCGGATCATTCCGTTATTCACCAACCTGACCCAGTACGTGCGCGATGAATATTTGCCCCAGACCCGGGAAAGCAGCGGCATCGCCGAGATCCCCCGCGGCAAGGCCTACTACGATTACCTCATCAAGCTGTATACGACCACCGACATGTCGGCCGAAGAGATCCACGAACTCGGCCTGAGCGAAGTCGCCCGGCTGCGGTCGGAGATGGAGAAGGTGAAGCAGGAAGTCGGCTTCGAGGGCGACCTCCAGGCCTTCTTCGATTACGTGCGCACGAAGCCGGAGCTTATGCCCTTCGACAGCCCGGATGAGGTGATCGCCAACTTCAACGACATCTACGACCGGATGAAGCCGCAGCTGGAGAAGCTGTTCAACAAGGTGCCCAAGACCGAGTTCGAGGTGCGCCGTACCGAGGCCTTCCGCGAGGCCAGCGCTTCAGCCGAGTACAATCCGGGAAGCCAGGACGGTAGCCGCCCGGGCATCTTTTACGTGCCCATCCCCAAGGTGGAGGAGTACAATACCTTCAGCGACGAGGACCTCTTCCTCCACGAAGCCATTCCCGGCCACCACTATCAGATCAGCCTGACGCAGGAGAACGAGGCGCTGCCCGACTTCCGCCGCAACCTCTGGTACAGCGCCTACGGCGAGGGCTGGGCGCTGTACTGCGAGAGCCTCGGCAAGGAGCTGGGCCTCTACGAGGACCCCTACCAGTACTTCGGCATGCTGAGCGCGGAAATGCACCGGGCCATCCGGCTGGTTGTCGACACCGGCATCCACAGCAAGGGGTGGAGCCGGGAACAGGCCATCCAGTACAGCCTGGAGAACGAAGCGGAGAGCGAAGCCAGCATCATCGCGGAGATCGAACGCTACATGGCCATACCCGGCCAGGCCCTGAGCTACAAGGTCGGCCAGCTGAAAATTCTCGAATTGCGGGCCCGCGCCGAAGCGGAGCTGGGCAACGATTTCGACATCCGGGCCTTCCACGACCTGGTCCTGGAGGGCGGCTGCCTGCCCCTCAACGTACTCGAGCGGAAGGTGGACGAATGGATCGAGGCGGCCTAGGTTACCGCCGGGTCTCCTCCGCAGCGGGGGGTACGATGACCGCCGGCAGGTTGAGCTCGCGGTAGCGGGCGTTGAAGGCCGCCACGTCCTCGGCCACGATGCGGTCCAGTACCTGGCGGTACCGCTGCCAGTCGGCCGTCAGTTCCTCGAGGCGCCGTTGGGCGCCTTCGGTCACGACGGGAACGGCACCGTCCACCCGGCTCTTCAGGTCCATCAGTTCGGCGTTGAGGCGGTTGGGGAAGTTGATGACGTCCTGGAAGGTCTTCTGGTCCGGCTGGATGAGGTTTTCCTCCCATTCCGTAATCCGTTTTACGATTTCCTCTCCCTGGGCGATCAGGTTATCGGTGCCCGAGACTTCTTTAAGGCTGTTGTTGAGGGCCCGGACCTGCTCGCGTACGCGGCGCATGCGGTTGACCGAATGGTGTATGTCGCGGACGGTGGCTTCGGCGGTGGTCAGCAACTCTTGCTGGGCGGCGTAGGCGGACGCCGGCGTGGACAGGTTGGGGTCGGGGAGCAGTTCGGCGTTGGTCCTGACGGTGTCGCCGTCGGTGGACAGCCGCAGGGTATAGGTGCCCGGTCCTACAAGGCTACCGCGGTAGTCGCCCAGGACGAAGATGCCGTCGACGGCGGGCAGGGTAGCGCGGCGCAGGTCCCAGTTGAACCGGTTCAAGCCGGCCTTGGCGGGCAGGGCGGAGGCGGCCGGCGGGCCGCCGGGCCAGCTTTTGGCCTTGGCCAGCTGGTTGGTGTAGCTGCGGATCACCTCACCGGCGGGGTTGAGTACCTCCAGCGTGAGCCGGGTGCTGTCGGCAACGGAATGCAGGTAATAATCGAAAATGATGCCGCTGGCCGGGTTTTGCCCCTCGTCCCCTGGGGCGGAGGACGGAGTGGAAAAGTTGTAGCGGTAAGTGGGTTTGGGCTGGAAGATGGTCAGCGCCTCCGGCATTTTCCCGCCCGTCTGCTGGAGGGCGCTGAGGTCGTCCAGGATCCAAAAGGCCCGTCCGGAAGTAGCCACGACCAGGTCGTTGTCGCGGGTGGTCAGGTCGAGGATCGGTGCGTCGGGGAGGTTGAGGCGGGGCTTTTCCCAGCTGCTTCCACCGTTAAAGGACAGGTAGAGCCCCCGCTCGGTGCCGGCATAGAGCAGGCCGGGGCGTTTGGGATCCTCGCGGATGACGCGCACGAATTCCTCCTCGCCGAAGCCCTGGTCGATCCGCTGCCAGCTCCTTCCGTAGTCGGTGGTCTTGTACGCCTCGGGGGTGAAGTCGTTGAATTTGTAGTTCATCACCGCCAGGTAGGCGGTGGCGGGGTCGTGGGGCGACACTTCGATGGCGTTGACGAGCTTTTCGCCCAGGTTGCGGGGGGTGATCTCCTGCCAGTCGCCGCCTTCGTTGCGGGTGAGCCACACGCGGCCGTCGTCGGTGCCCACCCAGAGCTCACCGGCCCGGTGGGGGCTGGCCACCAGGTAGCTGATGGTGCCGTAGATCTCGCCCCCGGCGCCTTCGTTGGTGAAGGGGCCGCCGCCGTCGACCAGTTTGGTGGTATCGTTGCGGGTGAGGTCAGGGCTGATCTCCCGCCAGCTGCGGCCCAGGTCGGTGGACTTCAGGACGTGGTTGCCGGCGTGGTAGAAGGTGCTGGGGTCCTGGGGCTGGGCCACGATGGGGGCGTTCCAGTTAAAGCGGTACTTCATTTCGGCGGGCGGGGTAGCCAATCCGGCCACGGGGTAGGCCATTACGTCCACTTCCGTGCCGGTTTCCCCGTCGTAGACGGAGATGTTGCCCTGGTAGCTGCCGCCCATCACGTAGCGGGGGTTGTCGGGGTCAAAGGCCAGGAAGGCGCTTTCCCCGCCGGCGGTGGGGTGCCAGTCGGCATCGCCGATACCCCGGCCCCGGCTGCGGCTGGCGATGTCCACGGTGCTGTTGTCCTGCTGCCCACCGTAGACGCGGTAGGGCATCTGGTTGTCGGTGATCACCCGGTAGAATTGGGCGGTGGGCTGGTTGTTCTGGGTACTCCAGCTTTTGCCGCCGTTGAAGGTGATGGTGGCTCCGCCGTCGTTACCCAGAATCATATTATCCGGGTTGTCGGGATTGATCCACAGGTCGTGCTGGTCGCCGTGGCCCACCGGAATGGTGGAGAAGGAGGCCCCGCCGTCGATGGAGCGGAGTACGGGGGCGTTCAGTACGTACACCTCGTTGGCGTCGGCGGGGTCGGCGAAGATTTCGATGTAGTACCAGGCCCGGGCTACCGTTACGCGGTCGCTGCTGACCTGTTTCCAGTTTTTGCCGCCGTCGTCGCTACGGTAGACGCCGCCCCGCTCACCGGCGGCTTCCAGGTTGGCGTATACGCGGTCGGGGTTGGCGGGGCTGACCGAGACGGCCACCTTGCCCAGGGTGTCAGGGAGGCCTTCGGTGAGGCGGTTCCAGCTGTTGCCGCCGTCGGTGGATTTGTACAGTCCGCTGCCCGGGCCACCGCTGCGGACGGTCCAGGGGTAGCGGCGGTGGTCCCACATGCCGGCGTAGAGGATGCGCGGATTGGTGGGGTCCATGCTCAGGTCGGCGGCCCCGGTGGTGGCGTCCACGTAGAACAACCGCTCCCAGTGCTGCCCACCGTCGGTACTGCGGTAGATGCCGCGGTCCTCGCTGTCACCGTGGACGGCCCCCTGCACCGCTACGTAGACATGGTCGGGGTTGTGGGGATGGACCACAATTTCAGCGATGTGGCGGCTGTTCCGGAGGCCGAGGTGTTGCCAGGTGGCCCCGGCGTCGGTGGAGCGGTACACCCCGTCGCCGGCCGAGGTCATGACGCCCCGCACGGCGTGCTCGCCGGTGCCGGCGTAGATTACGTTGGGGTCGCTCGGGGCTACGGTGAGTGCCCCGATAGAGCCGGTATTCAGCTGGCCGTCGGAGATGTTACGCCAGCTCATGCCGGCATCGTCGCTGCGGTAGATGCCGCCGCCTACGCCCCCGAAGTAGTAGCGCATGGGGTGGCCGGGTACGCCGGTGACGGCGTTACTGCGCCCACCGCGGAAGGGCCCGATGTTGCGGAACTCCAGGCTGGCAAACCGGTCGCTGCGGCTGGTATCGGCGGCGCCCTGTCCGCTCAGTTGAGAAGTGAACAGGGGGAAGATCAGGAGGCAGGCAATTAGCGTGGCGAGCTTGTTCATATGTTGGATTTGGATCCAATATAACCCACCCGGGGCGTCGGAGCGCGGGTGCCGCGGATTTCCCCGAATGGCCGGACGGGCTAGCGGTTGTCGGCCTTGATCCAGGCGTTCAGTTCCCGGTAGTCGAGCTTGCCGTTGACCGCCTTCAGGTACTCGTGGATCTGAACGGCCTTTTTGGCGCGGGAGTCGGGGCGTTTCAGTTTGTCGATGAGCAGGAGGAGGTTGCGTTGCTTGCCGGGGGTGAGGGTGTGGAAGACCTCTCGGGCTTCGGGGTCGATTTCCCAGAGTTCCGCCGCCTCCGCGGGTAGGGGGGTGCCGTAGTCGCTGTCGTCTGGGGTGAGGTGGATGGTGACATCTTCACCGTCCGCCAGTCCGAACTGCTTCTTCACCTCCTGGCTGATGAGCAGGATGTAGTCGCCGTGGCCATCGGGCATCAGTCCGCGGTGAATCACACCTTCACCGTTGATCCGGCAGACCACCCGGTTGGCGTTGTGGGGGCGGTCGAGGATCTCCCGGACGGCCGCGGCGGGAATCTTCAGCACGTTGAAGTAGACGGCACCGTACTCGGTACCATCGTTGGCGGTGGTGAGGGGCAGGGTGAGGGTAGGCATACGGAAAGATAGGGAGGCTGGTCCATGCTAAAGTGGTCGGACGACTATAGTCGTCCGACCACTTTAGCATGGACGACTTAGTCGTCTATGGATTGAGGCATGGACGAGCTTACCTTAAGGCCCATGAAACGGGATTTCAACAAATACATCAACCACCTTACCGAGGAGGAATTGCGGGAGGAACTCGAGCGCCTCTACGGCCGGTTTCCGGTACTGCGGGAGTATTACCGTATGGAGCTCGGCGACCCGAAAGTGGTCATCGACAAGTACAAGGATGCCCTCCGCAAGGTGTTCTTTCCGGCCCGCGGACGGGGAAAGCGCGGCCGCTCACAGTCGCGCAAGATCATCAAGAAATTTGCCGAGGTATCCATCCACCCCAAGGACCTGGTGGAACTCCACTTCTACCGCGCGGAACTGATGGCCGAGTACCTCGGCGCCCGCCGGGTAGACAGCGAGGCCTACCACGACAGCACCGTCAAGGCCTTTCAGGAAGCCTGTGAGCTGGCTGAGCGGGAGGTGCTGCTGGATTACTTCGCCGAGGGTGCCCGGCTGCTGGCGGAATTGTTCGAACGCGAGCGCCGCGACCACCGCTACAGCTTTTACCCTACTTACCGGCAGTACTGGGACGGCCGGCCGGAGTAGTCCGCTCCGATTGATAGACGCCCGGACTTTTGCCAAAATGCTCTCCAAATTGCCGGGTGAAGTAGCTGACGCTGTTGAATCCGCAGCGCAGGGCCACCTCCCGGATACTCCGTGAGGGGTCCAGCAGCAGGCTCGCCGCGAGCTTGAGCCGCTCCTGGTTGATGAATTCCACGGGGGAGCAGTCCAGTTCCTGGCGGAAGGCCCGGTAGAAGGCAGATTCACTCATGCAGGCCAGTCGGCTGAGGCGGGCCACCGTGAGCTTTTCGTCCAGGTGGTTGCGCACGTAGTTCACCACGACGGCGAGGGGATTATCGGCCGGCCGTTGCCCGTCGGGAATGCGGAGGAGCTGCTGGCGGGATTCCGACTGAAGGACGCGGATGAGCAACTCCCGCAGGTGCATCTGGACGAACAGGTCCTTGGAGGGGTGGTCCTCCGCGCAGAGAAAGACGAGCCGCTGCAGGAGCTGGGTGATCGCCGGCTGCTGGGTGAAGTGGAAGTTGTAGTCGGTGGCTGACCACTCCGCTCCGTCGGTGCGGGGGCGTTGCTCGTTCAGGAACTGCACCACCTGATTCACCTCCCCGTCGTCGATGGCCAGGGCGAGGCACTTGGTCGGTTGCCGCTCGGTGGCGTCGGGAAAGTCAATCACCATTCGCTCTCCGGCGGGCAGGAGGATCGATTCGCCGGGCAGGAAGGCGAAGCCCGGTTCGTTGCGCAGGTGCATGATCTTGCGGCCGCGGATCATGCTGGCCAGTACCGGCTGGTCGAAGCGAAGTTCCACCGCCGCCGCCGATGCGTGGGTCTCAAAAAGGTTCAATTCAAGTGACTCCAGGCAGTAAGTGGTACGGTTTTCTACCAGCGTCTGGAGGGAGGAAGAGCGAAGGTGGTCGGTCTGCATCATGGCGTTCAAACATACGGAACTATTGTCTTTGTATGGTTGAACAAGCATTATTATATTGGGTGGGCGGAGCGGGTGGGAATAGAATTGTAGCATCCTGCAATGGCAAAGCAGAATAGTGCAAGGCCCGCGGGAGGCTCCGGCTTACTTT
Source organism: Neolewinella marina (assembly GCF_002631205.1). GTDB lineage: Bacteria > Bacteroidota > Bacteroidia > Chitinophagales > Saprospiraceae > Neolewinella > Neolewinella marina. The sequence continues at coordinate 1,025,416 of NZ_PDLO01000001.1, read as the reverse complement.
GGAGGACACCAATACCACCCGGCGCCCCCGGTCTTCCCCCGGCACCCGCGCGCCGCCGCCCTTCTCACCCTTATGTAACCATACCCATCGATCATGAGCACTACCGCAACCCACACCTCCGACACCCTCACCCGCCCGAAGTTCAAGGACCAGTACGAGAACTACATCGGCGGTGAATGGGTGGCCCCCGTCAACGGCGAATACTTCGACAACGTTTCTCCCGTAGACGGGCAGAGCTTCACCCGCGTCCCCCGGTCCACCAAGGAGGACATCGACAAGGCCGTGGCCGCCGCCTGGAAGGCCGCCGAGCACTGGAACAACACCTCCGCCACCGAACGCAGCAACCTCCTGCTGAAGATCGCCAACATCATCGAGGAGAACCTCGAGGACCTGGCCCGGGCCGAAACCTGGGACAACGGCAAGGCCCTGCGGGAAACCCGGGCCGCCGACCTGCCGCTGGCCATCGACCATTTCCGCTACTTCGCCAGCGTGATCCGCGCCGAGGAGGGTGGGGTAGCCGAGCTGAACAGCGACACCGTTTCTATGAACGTCTGGGAACCCCTGGGCGTGGTCGGGCAGATCATCCCCTGGAACTTCCCCCTGCTGATGGCCGCCTGGAAAGTTGCCCCCGCCCTGGCCGCCGGAAACTGCATCGTACTGAAGCCCGCCGAACAGACACCGGTCGGTATCCTGCTGCTGATGGAACTGATCGAGGGCGTACTGCCCCCCGGCGTGCTGAACATCGTGAACGGTTTTGGCGTCGAAGCCGGCAAACCCCTGGCCAGCCACCCCGACATCTGCAAGGTGGCCTTCACCGGTGAAACCACCACCGGACAGCTGATCATGCAGTACGCCAGCAAGAACATCATTCCCGTCACCCTGGAGCTCGGAGGCAAAAGCCCGAACGTCTTCATGAAGAGCGTCATGGACGCCGACGACGAGTTCTTCGACAAGTGCCTGGAAGGAGCCGCCATGTTCGCCCTGAACCAGGGCGAGGTGTGCACCTGCCCCAGCCGCCTGCTGGTCCACGAAGAGATCTACGACCGGTTCATGGAGCGCTTCATCGAGCGGGTGGAAAGCATCAAGATGGGCCACCCCCTGGACCCGGACACCATGATGGGCGCCCAGGCCAGCAACGACCAGTACGAAAAGATCCTGAAGTACATCAAGATCGGCAAGGAGGAAGGCTGCGAGGTCCTTACCGGCGGCAAGGCGGCCCACGTCGACAGCCTCTCCGGCGGATTCTACATCCAGCCCACCGTGCTGAAGGGCAACAACAAGATGCGGGTCTTCCAGGAGGAGATCTTCGGACCGGTGCTGTGCGTCACCACCTTCAAGGATGAGGCCGAGGCCATCGAGATCGCCAACGATACCCTATACGGGCTGGGAGCGGGGCTCTGGACGCGCGACATGCACGAAGCCTACACCGTGGCCCGCAAGATCAAGGCCGGCCGCGTGTGGGTAAACTGTTACCACGATTACCCCGCCCACGCCCCCTTCGGCGGCTATAAGAAATCGGGCATCGGCCGTGAGAACCACAAGATGATGCTCGACCACTACCGGCAGACCAAGAACATGCTGATCAGTTACAGCAAGTCGGCCCTCGGCTTTTTCTAATCACTAACCCTGATGGTAGCCATCTGATGCGGGCCGGCCGGTATGCTTACCGCGCCGGCCCCTTTCATTAAACCCTCCACCTAATGCCCAAAGTAGACCTCACGGACCGGGCGCGGGAAGTCATCGACACCCTGCGCGAAAAACACGGCCCCCTCATGTTCCACCAGAGTGGCGGTTGCTGCGATGGCTCCTCGCCCATGTGTTTCCCAGAAGGGGAACTGTTCATCGACGACAACGACATCCTGCTGGGAGAGGTCCACGGCTGCCCCTTCTATATGTCGAAATTCCAGTACGAATACTGGAAGCACACTCACCTGACGCTGGACGTCACCGAGGGGCGGGGGGCCAGCTTCTCGGCGGAAATTCCCCTGGGGCTGCGCTTCGTGATCGATTCCCGCCTCCTGACGGAGGCGGACAACTGACCCCGGCCCTACTTCACCTCCAGCAACTCCACCCGGGAACCGCGCACCCAGGCGTGGTGCTCCGGGCCGTAGGGCATGCCGAGGTAGTCGGCCGTCAGCCGGAAGGGCTCGTAGAAGCCCGGATTGACGGTGGCGTCACCGGAGCACGACAATACCCCGAGTTCCTTGCCCCGCAGGCGGCGGCCCAGGTCCTTGTGGTAGGTGAGCAGGTCGGTGAAGCGGTCGAGGAACTGCTTCATGGGGCCGCTCATGCTGTACCAGTATACGGGGCTGGCCAGGATCAGGCGGTCGTAGATGACCACCCGCTTGATCATCGACAGGAAGGCGTCGTCGATGGGGTAGTCGTTCCCGTAATCGAAGGGCGCGATCCGGTGGTCGAGGAGGTTGATGATCTTGCCTCCCATACTGTCCTTCAGGCTGCGCGCGGCCAGGGCGGTATTGCCGTCGGCCCGGGCACTGCCCATTACAATCAGCGTCTTGGCCATCTTAGCGGGAAATCGCGGCTACGGCGGTGAGGGAGACCCGGACCGTGTGGTCGCCGGGCAGTTCCATGTCTTCGGCGTCGACTGATTCGGTGAAATCCAGGCTGTCGGCCAGGGTTTCCTCCATCAGGTAGTTGCGGTGGGCCGCTACGGCTTCCCGGACCGCCTCCGGCGCGCTCAGGCGGATGTCGATGCGGTCGGTGACTTCCAGTCCGGTGTCCTTGCGCAGGTTCTGGATGCGGCTGACGAGCTCCCGGGCCAGCCCTTCGCGGGCGAGTTCCGGGGTGACGTTCACGTCGAGGGCAATGGTAAGCTCTCCGTCGCTGGCCACTTTCCAGCCGGGGATGTCTTCGGTGATGATGTCGACCTCCGCGGTGGAAATTTCTACGGTTTCACCCCCGAGGTTGAGGGGGAAGCTGCCCTGGCTTTCCAGTTCGTTGATCTGGTCGGTGGTCATGGCGCCGATGGCGGCGGCGGCGGCCTTCATCTGCTTGCCCAGGCGCTTGCCGAGCACCTTGAAGTTGGGCTTGATGGTCTTTTTGAGGAAGCCGTCGTCGGTCAGAAATTCCACCTCCTTGATGTTGGTTTCGGCCTGGATGATGTGGGCTACGTCAGCCACGCGGCGGCGGAATTCCTGGTCGAGGGCGGGAATGAGGATCTTCTGCAGGGGCTGGCGCACCCGCAGTTTTTCCCGCTTGCGCAGGCTCAGCACCAGGGAGGAGATGCGCTGGGCGTAGGCCATGCGGCGCTCCAGGTCCTCATCGATGCGCCGCTCATCGGCGGCCTGCAGGATGGTCAGGTGGACGGAGGGCTGCCGCTGCTCGCTTCCCGCCTGGTTTTCCGGGGCAGCGGGGTGCAGGTTCCGGAACAGCCAGTCGGCAAAGAAGGGGGCCACCGGCGACATCAGCTGGGCGATCTGCTTCAGACAGGTGTAGAGCGTCTGGTAGGCGGCCCGCTTGTCGGTGGTCATCTCTCCCCGCCAGAACCGCCGGCGACTTTGGCGGACGTACCAGTTGCTAAGTTCGTCGTTCACGAAGCCCTCGATGGCCCGGCAGGCCGGGGTGGCGTCGTAGGCGGCCAGGTGGCTGCTCACCTCCCGCGTCAGGCTGTTGAGGCGGCTGAGTACCCAACGGTCGATCTCGGCCAGGTCGCCGTCCGCGACGGCCTCATCGCGGCTGGGGTCGTAACCGTCGATGTTGGCGTAGAGGGCAAAGAATCCGTAGGTGTTGAACAGGGTGCCGAAGAAGCGGCGCTGCACCTCCCGGATGCCCTCCAGGTCGAACTTGAGGTTGTCCCAGGGGGCGCTGTTGCTGATCATGTACCAACGGGTGGCGTCGGCCCCGTAGGTGTCGATGGTAAGGAAGGGATCCACGGCGTTGCCGAGGCGCTTGGACATTTTCTTGCCCTCCTTGTCCAGGACCAGGCCGTTGGATACCACGTTCTTGAAGGCCACGGAGTCGAAGACCATGGTGGCGATGGCGTGAAGGGTGTAGAACCAGCCACGCGTCTGGTCAACGCCCTCGGCGATGAAGTCAGCCGGGAAGGAGCGCTGGAACACCTCCTCGTTCTCGAAGGGGTAGTGGAACTGGGCGTAGGGCATGCTGCCGGAATCGAACCAGACGTCGATCAGGTCCAGTTCGCGCCGCAGCTCACGGCCGTTCTTCCACAGCACCACCTCGTCGATGTAGGGGCGGTGGAGGTCCTGGGGAACTTCCTGCTCGAGGCCGAGCTCGCGATTGGCGAGGGCTACCTGCTCCTCCAGTTCGGCTACCGAGCCGATGAAGACTTCTTCCTGGCCGTCCTCGCTGCGCCAGATGGGCAGGGGGATGCCCCAGTAGCGGCTGCGGCTGAGGTTCCAGTCCTGGAGGTTCTCCAGCCACTTGCCGAAGCGGCCTTCCCCGGTGCTGGCGGGCTGCCAGTTGATGGTCCGGTTCAGTTCCTGCATCCGTTCCTTCACGGCGCTGGCCTTGATGAACCAGCTGTCGAGGGGGTAGTAGAGCACCGGCTTGTCGGTGCGCCAGCAGTGGGGGTAGCTGTGGTTGTATTTGGCCACGTTGAAGGCGAGGCCACGTTTTTTCAGGTGGACGGCGATGTCGACGTTCACGTCGACGTAGTCCTCCTCGTCCTTGTAATTCTTGACGTACCGCCCGGCGAAGGGGCCGGCCTCTTCGGTAAATCGTCCGGTCTTGTCTACCAGGGTAAGCGAACCGATTCCGTTGGCCTTGCCAACCTGCATGTCGTCGGCACCAAAGCTGGGGGCCGTATGCACGATGCCCGTACCCGCCTCCGTGGTCACGAAATCTCCGGGAATGACACGGAAGGCGTCGCCGTCGGTGGGTACGGCACCCGGCAGCAACTGCTCGTACCGGAGCCCTACGAGTTCGCTGCCCTTGAAGGGAGCGCTCCTGGCCTCCACGGTGGGCTGGTTATTTCCGCCGAACCACTCGTCGACGAGGGCCTCGGCGAGGACGACCTCGATAGGCTCTTTGGTGTATGGGTTGGTGGTGGTTACCCGGACGTAGTCAATGTCGGGCCCCACGGCCAGGGCGGTGTTGCTCGGCAGCGTCCAGGGAGTGGTGGTCCAGGCGATGAGGTACAGGGGGGCGTCGGAGCTTACGGCTTCCTTGCCGCTGCCGGCCACGACCTTGAACATGGCCACCACGGTGGTATCCGTGACGTCCTGGTAGGCCCCCGGCATATTCAGTTCGTGGGAGCTGAGTCCGGTGCCGGCGGCGGGGCTGTAGGGCTGTATGGTGTAGCCTTTATAGATAAGCCCCTTGTCGTAAATCTGTTTGAGGAGCCACCACACCGACTCCATGTACTCCCGCTCGTAGGTGATGTATGGGTTCTCCAGGTCGACCCAGTAGCCCATCTTGCGGGTGATCTCGTCCCAGCGGTCCTTGAACCGCATGACTGTTTCCCGGCAGGCACGGTTGTAGTCGTCCACGCTGATCTTCGTACCGATGTCCTCCTTGGTGATGCCGAGTTCGGACTCCACCTTGAGTTCGATCGGCAGGCCGTGGGTGTCCCAGCCGCCCTTGCGCTCTACCCGCTTGCCCTGCAACGTCTGGTAGCGGCAGAAGACGTCCTTGATCGTACGCGCCATGACGTGGTGGATGCCGGGCTGTCCGTTGGCGCTGGGTGGACCTTCGTAGAAGACGAAGGTGTTGTCGGTGGGGCGTTCCTCGATGCTGCGCCGGAAAATGTCGTGCTCCTCCCAGAAGGAGAGGATGGCTTGGTCGATGGCGGGCAGGTCGAGGGTTTTATACTCCTGGTACATAGGGAGAAAAGATTGCGGGGCAAAAATAAAAAAGCTCCGATGGGGCGGGTCCGTCGGAGCTTTCAGTACGTCATGCGGCGATAGCATTCCTACGGACAACCCGGGCCGTCAATAATTATACTGCCGATCATGCTGCGTACGGTCATGGCTGCAAAGGTAAGGAAATGCCGGGGGCTTGGGCTCACTACGGGTTTACCGGCTGAAGTTGCCGGGAAAGTGAAAAAAAAGTTGTCAGTTTCCTTGCTGGTGATTAAATTTAAATTACCTTAACGGTACGGAATGGCGGTAGATAATCCTGCCTGCCTTTCGAAGAATTAGTTTTCATTTGGTTTTTTGGGGTTATTGGGAGGCAACTTGTTGCCTCTTTTTTTTGTCCCTGCCCCTCATCCGAGCTGCCGCGCGGCCATCCCGATGCGGATCTCCCCGTAATCGTAAGCCTGCTCGAAGTGGTCGTAGATCTCCCGCAGGGGCTGATCTTCCGTCGTGGTGGTGAGGTAGTCCACCAGTTCTTTCAGCCGTTTTTTCTCCATCACCTCCGTCGGGGCCAGCTCGCCCCGTTCGATCCAGTGCGCGAGGTGGCCATAGATCGTGCTTTCCGAAAGCTTGCGGGCGGCGGCAATCTCCGCCACGCTTTTCCCTTCCCGCGTGAGTTGCAGGGTGACCAGGCGGGTATCCTCCTTCTGTAGTTTGGATTTGGCGGCCTGCCCCCGGCTTACGGGTTCCGCCCGACTGCGGGCGTAGGCGTCGATCAGGTCGAGCAGCTCCTTGCCGTAGGTTTCCAGCGACCGCGGCCCGAAGCCGGGAACGGCCAGCAGGCTCCGCTCGTTGGCGGGCAGGAAATTGCTGATGCTCAGCAACACCGTATTGTGGAGGATGCGGTAGGGGGGCAGGCCGGAGGCCTCCGCCACCCGGTTCCGCCACTGGGCCAGCTGGGCGTACAGCTCCGGATGGGCGGTCTCCGTGGAGGACAGCACCGTGGTGGTTCTTTTCGTCTGCTGCCGCTCGAAGTCCAGGGTCGCGTCGGCCCGGGCCCGCTGGTAACCGTCGGGGTCGAAGCCGTCCCGCACCACCTTGAACGTCCGCAGCTTGATGGCCAGCTCCCGGGCGGCCGACTTGAGGCGATCCGAGACCGTTTCGTACACTTTCTGGTTGTCCGACATGAACGACAACTGCCCCAGGTCGGCGTAGACCGATTCCAGGAGGGGCAGCAGATAGGCGCCGGCTTTCTTGAGTCGACCGGCCAGCTCCGGATGATCCGCCGGCAGCTCCGCATCGCCGGCGTAGGCACGCAGTTGCCCGCGGAAACTCCTACAAAGCCGGATGACCTCCTCTTCCAGCCGCTTACGCAACTCCCGGGTCTGGGCCAGCCCTTCGCCCTGAATGGACCGCTCGTGTTCGAACAGGGCCCGCTCGAGCAGGGCCATGGCCTGCTCGAGGGCGGTGAAGTCCAGCAATTCCCCCAGGCAGTTCAACTGGTAGCGGCGGCGGTCCTCGCGCAGGTCTTCCGCGGTAGGCACCTCCTCTTCGGCGCGGCTGGAGTAGTCGCGTACCACCCGGTCGGTCTTTACGCTGTGGTCGCCAATCCGGCTGCGGAGCACGATCCCCTCGAAGGTCTTGCACCGGCTCAGGGCCACGTACACCTGACCGTGGGCGAAGGCGTCCGCCGCATCGATGATGACCCGGTCAAAGGTCAGGCCCTGGCTCTTGTGGATGGTGATGGCCCAGGCCAGCCGCAGGGGGTGTTGGGAATAGGTGCCAATGACCTCGTCGTTCACCTCCTTGGTCTTGGCGTTCAGTTCGTACTTCCGGTTTTCCCACTCCACGGGGGTTACCTCAATGGCCTCTTCCTCTCCCGGGCATTCCACGGTGATGAGGTTGCCGGTGATGGCGGTAATGCGGCCGATCTTACCGTTGAAGTAGCGGTGCTCCGCGGTGTCGTTCTTGTTGAACATCACCTGGGCCCCCACCCGGAATTCCAGTTCGGGGTCGTTGGGGTACATGGAGGCCGGAAAGGTGCCCGTCACCTTGGCCTCGAATTTGTGGAGGGGGGCGGAGAGGGTAGCGAGTTGCCGCTCGTTAATGGCGTTGGCCGTCCGGTTGTGAGAGGTCAGGGTGATGTAATCCTCGCCCGCAGCCGGTTGGAACTCCGGTCCCCGGTACCGGCTGTTCAGCTGCGCCAGGGTGGCCGCATCGAGGCGGTCGTGGCGCACCCGGTTCAGGAGTTCGATGAAGGTGGCATCCGACTGGCGATAGATGTGGCGCAGCTGGATGGTGACCACCCCGGCCCGCGCCAGCTCCCGGCTGCCGAAAAAGTAGGGCGTCTCGTAGTCGCCGCGCAACTGCTGCCACTCCTCATCGCGTACCACGGGGGGCAACTGGTGGAGATCGCCGATCATCAGCAGCTGTACCCCACCGAAGGGGCGGTCGTCGGACCGGTACTTGCGCAGCACGGCGCTGAGGGCGTCGAGTACGTCAGCCCGGACCATGCTGATCTCGTCGATGACCAGCAGGTCGAGGCTGCGCAGCACCTCCGCTTTCTTGCGGCTCAGGCGGTGGGTACGCATTTCGGCTTCGATGCGGGCGGCCGTCAGCACGCCGAAGGGCAATTGGAACTGGCTGTGGATGGTCACGCCGCGGGCGTTGATGGCCGCCACCCCCGTGGGTGCCACTACTACCTTGCGCTTTGGCACGCTCTCCCGGATGCGGTGCAGGAAGGTGGTTTTCCCCGTTCCGGCTTTGCCGGTCAGAAAAATGTGGCGGTCGGTCTGGCTGACGTACTGGTGGGCGAGTTCCAGCTCCGGATTGGTAGACATGGGGTGGGGATTGTTTGGACCGCAAGTAAGGGCGGCGGGGCGCAGCTGCCACGTCTGTAAACGTATATAGTCGAATATAAGCGTTTACGAACGCCTGTATTGTCGCAAGTAACTGTTATACAGTGTGTTGTGTTTTGAGGGGCTGGCGGCAAATTACGGCATTATTCTTCGGGCGGGGCCGCGATCAGTTGTCGGCCGCCGTAGTTTCCGGTTCGTAGGCGAGGGGGACCTTGACGGAATTGGCGATGTAGCATTTCTGACCCACTTCCTCGTGGAGGCGGTTGGCCAGGTCGACCTTGGCGGGATCCGCGATGCGCACCCGGGGCCGGAGGGTCACTTGCGTAAATCGTCCGGCGCCGCCGTCGGTCTCCAGCATGGTCCCTTCCGCCCGGTCCTCGTAGTCCAGTACAACCACGCCGTTGACCGACGCCAGGTGGAGGTACCAGAGCATATGGCAGGAGGAGAGGCTGGAAACGAACAGCTCCTCCGGATTGTACCGCCGCTTGTCGCCCCGGAAATCGGGATCGCTGGAGGCTTCAATCTCGGCGGATTTTTCCGGGGCCTGGATCACGTGGTCCCGGGAATACGCGCGGTAGTCCAGGGTGCCGCTGCCTCGGTTGCCGGTCCAGCGGGTGTTGATTGAATAGCGGTGCAGTTTGCTCACGTAAGTAAATTGTAGGGGTGGATAAGGGTCGGGGTGGGGACCGGAAGTCCTAAGATAACCCTTGCACGGCAAGCGCGGCCACCGCTGCGGTCTACCTCCGGAAATTGACCGCGGCGGCAACTTTCGGATCTATTCCCGACTTTTAACCTTCACATGATCGAAGGCACCGTCACGAAATCCACCGGCAGCTGGTACAATGTCCGGCTCGATACCCCCACCCCCGAGGGGGACCGGGAGCTGCGTTGCCGTGTCGCCGGCAAGTTCCGCCTCGATGAGTTGAACCTGACGAACCCCATTGCCGTCGGCGACCGGGTCACCGTAGAGGTGGAAACCAACAACGACGAGGAAACCGGCGCCATCCGCGGCATTGCCGACCGCCAGAACTACGTCGTCCGCCAGAGCCCCCGCCGCAAGCACGATCTCCACCTGATCGCCAGCAACGTAGACCAGGCCATCCTCATCACCACCATCATTGACCCGGGGGTGAAACTCGGCTTCATCGACCGCTTCCTCCTCATGACCGAGCCCTTCGGCATCCCCACCACCATCGTGGTGAACAAGGCCGACCGCTACGAAGAGGAAGAGATGGAAACCTTCGCCGTCATCCGGGATATCTATACCGACATCGGCTATACGGTCATGCTGGTGAGCGCCCAAACCGGACAGGGCATCGAGGAACTCAGGGAACACATGCAGGGCAAGCGGAGCCTGCTGAGCGGACAGAGCGGGGTAGGAAAATCGACCCTGGTGAACGCCGTGGAGCCCGGCCTGGACCTGCGCACCGGCGAACTCTCCGACTACACCGGGAAGGGACAGCATACCACCACCTTCGCGGAACTGTTCCAGCTGAGCTTCGGCGGGGAACTGATCGATACCCCCGGCATCAAGACCCTCGGCTTCAATTACCTGAAGCCCCAGGACGTAGCCCACAACTTCCGGGAGATCTTCGCCGTCAGCCAGGATTGCCGCTTCGGCGGGTCCTGCCTCCACCGCACCGAGCCGGGCTGCGCCGTCAAGGAATCGGTGGAGGAGGGAGACGACCGGGTCACCGACCTGCGCTACTATTCCTACCTCCAGGTACTCGAAGAGGTGGAAAGCCAGAACTACTGGGAAAGACGCAAGGTGTAATGGCGAAGTGGTGGCTGAAAGCCGTGGTTCAGAAGGCAATCTCCTTCCTGCCGCAGCGCGAACGGGTCAATTTTCTCTTCCAGCGCTACGTCACCCGGGGCGTGGCCCTCACCGACGAGCACCTCGGCTACAAACTCGAAGCCGCCCGCGACCACCTGGCCTATTACCGCAAGTACGGCACCGTGCCGCCCGGGCAGGCCACCGCCCTGGAGCTGGGCACCGGCTGGTACCCGATCGTCCCGACCCTGCTGTACCTGGCGGGCTTCTCCCGTATCGTGTCCATCGACATCCGCAACTGGATGAGCCGCGACCGTCAGCTACTGGCGTTCACCCGCATCCTGGACTATCACGACCGGGGGCTGCTGCAGCCTTACCTGGACCAAGTGGACGCCACCCGGCTGGAAGCCCTGCGCGAGATCGCCCGCGACCCCGATCGCTATACCGTCCGCGAAGTGAACGCCCGCCTCCGGCTGGAAGCCCGCATCATGGACGCCACCCGCCTGGACTTCGCCGACGACAGCTTCGACCTCATCTGCTCCAACAATACCTTCGAGCACGTCTACCCCGAGGTGCTGCGTGACATTCTCCGCGAGTTCAAGCGGGTGGTGAAGCCCACGGGGGTGATGAGCCACTTCGTGGACCTCTCCGACCATTTCGCCCACCTCGACCCGGGAATCACGATCTACAATTTCCTGCAGTTCAGCCACCGGCAGTGGGCCCTGATCGACAACGAGATCCAGCCCCAGAACCGGTTGCGATGGCCGGACTACTGCCGCATGTACGCCGAGCTCGGCATCCCGGTCCGGGAGGAGAACGTCCGCCCCGGCAGCCTGGCCGACCTGCACACTGTAGCGGTGCACCCCGACATCGGTAACTACCCCCCGGAGCAGCTGGCCGTCAGCCACGGCTACCTCATCAGTTAGGGTAGCGGCCGCCGTGGCTACCTTTACCGTATGCGCCTGCCCCAACGACCCGCCCTGCTGGCCGGATTTCTGCTGAGCCTGCTGGTCAGCATCGGACTACACTGGACCATTTTCCCCCTGGAAATCCAGGGGCGGCACAACTGGCGGCAGAGCCAGACGATGTGGAACGTCCGCAATTTCCTCCACTACGACAACGACATCCGCAATACGCGGGTCAGTCACTTCAACGGCAGCCACGACAACCTGCTGCGCTACGAGTTTCCCGTCCTCCAGTGGAGCATCGCCCAGGTGCAGCGGGCCGTGGGGGAGAGCGTCCTCGTCGCTCGGGTAGTGGTGTGGCTGGTGGGGGTCTTCGGGCTGGCTGGGTTTTTTCTCCTGCTGCGCACCAAGGGCGTCCCGCCGGGCATTTCCCTGGTGGGCACCGTGCTGTTGCAGTTCTGTCCCCTGTTCTACTTCTACACCGTTAACGTGCTGCCCGACCTGCTGGCGCTGTCGGCCGGCATCTGGTACCTCTACTGCTGTTTCGCTTACTTCCGTGACGAGCGCTGGACCAGTTTGTTCGGGGCGGTCTCTTTCCTCCTCCTAGCCACCCTGGCCAAGCTCCCCTTCGCCATGTTCGCCATCGTCGGGGTGGTATACACCCTGGGCCGGGTGTGGCAACCGGGCCGGCGGCGGCGGGCGATGGCCTTCGCCGGCCTGCACCTGCTGTTCATCGTGCCGGCCGTGCTCTGGTACCGCTGGGTCATGCCGGGCTGGGGCAGCAATCCCGTACTCTACGGCATCTTCGGCAGCGCCAACAGCCGGGAGGAAAACCTGAAGATCCTCGATTTCTTCCTGGAGCAGTACATCCCTTACGACCTGCTCTCCCCGCCCATGTGGGGCCTGCTGCTGCTCGGTATCCTCTGGCCGGCCACGCGACGGACGCCGGTGCCGTATGCGCGGTACGTCTGGGCGCTGGCCGGGGTCACCCTCGTCTACGTCGCCCTGCAGTGGAATACCATCACCGTAGTCCACGACTACTACCTGCTGCCCCTCCTGCCGTGGCTCTACATTGTCGTGACGGCCGGTGCGGGGCGCATCTGGCAATGGACTTCCGGGACGCGGGCGCGGGGCGCGGGTGCCGTATTGGTCGGGGCCGCCGTGCTCGCCGCCCCCTGGTATGCCTACCAACTGCGGCAACCCCTCTGGGCGGCGGAGACCGGAGCCTACTACAACGTGATGCAGGACGCCTACCGCCACCAAGAGGCGCTGCAGGCCGCCGTGGACGACGACGAAAAGGTGATCGCCCTGAACGACATCTCCGCCCACATCTTTACCTGGCTGATTCGCAAACGGGGCTACGTGTTCCACAGCAACCACCTGCAACCGGAATGGATAGATGACCTCCACCGCAACCGGGGGGTGAACTACCTCTACTCCAACAGCCGCAAGTTCGACCAGGATTCCGCCGTGCAGACGCGGCTCGATACCCTGCTGCTGGAAGCCGGCGACATCCACGTCTACCGCATCCGCAGCCCGGAGGAAAATTAAAGGTCCATCTCCATTGTCTGCCCGAAGGTGCGGACCACGAACCACAGCACGATGAGCCCCGCGGCCATCAGCGAAAGGCACACCAGCCACCCGCCGCCGAGCACCGTGGAAAGGAAACCGCAGAGGAGGGCTACCGCACCCACCGTCAGGGCGTAGGGCAACTGCGTCCGTACGTGGTCAATGTGGTTGCAGTCGGAAGCCAGGCTGGACAGGATGGTGGTGTCGGAAATGGGGGAGCAGTGGTCACCCAGTACACTGGCGGCCAGCACCGTGCTGATCACGTTATAGAACAGTCCCGCCGCGGCGGCCTCTTCCCAACCGGACATCATGGCGACCGTCCAGGTCAGCGGAATGGCAATGGGGTAGAGGATCGCCATCGTGCTCCAGCTGGAGCCGGTAGAGAAACTGATGAGGGCCGCCAGGACGAAGATCACCGGCTGGAGGAAGTAGGGGTTCAGGGCATCGCCCAGCAGCTCCACCAGGAAGGTAGCCGTGTGTAGTTGCTCGGTGGTGAGGGCCAGAGCCCAGGCGAGGGTGAGGATCATCACCGCGGAGAACATGGCCTTGAAGCCGGCCGTGAGGGATCCAATCGTCTCTTCCACGTTCATGATCTTCTGGCCGATGGTCAGGACCATGGCCACGATTACGCCGCTCATGCTGGCCCAGAGCAGGGCCACGTAGCTGTCGGCGGCCCCGATGACGAGCCCCAAGTTTACGAAGAAGCCCCCTTCCAGCGCGCCCCACACCGCGCCCCAGTCGCCGGTGGCGGGTGGATTGGCGAGCCCCTGCTGGAGGCTGCCCAGACCGGTGTCCAGCAAGCCGATGATGGTCATGACGATCACCGTCAGCACGGGAATGGCGGCATTCCGGGCACGCAGCGGAGCACCCGGGATGGGATCCAGGTCCTCCTGCTCGCCCCCGGCGCTCTCTTCCGCGCCCCGGGCCTTGACGACCCCCGTGGTGCGCGCCCGCGTTTCGGCGGTCAGCATCGGTCCGAAATCGCGGCGCTGGTAAATGAGGTAGAGGATGAAGGCCAGGGTAAGGATTGGGTAGAAGCTGTACTTCAGCGACTCGATGAATACCGCGTAGGGGGTACTGTCGGCAAAGTGGGGCACCTGCTCGATGCCGTCGCCGATATAGCCCAGCTCGGCGCCGATCCAGGTGGTGATGAAGGCCACCGAAGCAACGGGAGCGGCGGTGGAGTCGACGATGTAGGCCAGTTTCTCCCGGCTGATGCGGAATTTGTCGGTGACCGACCGCATCGTGTTGCCCACGATCAGGGTATTCGCGTAGTCGTCGAAGAAAATGGCCACGCCCAGCAGCCAGGTCACGAACTGTCCGCGGCGGGGATTGGTGGCGTATTTCGACATCCGGTGTACCACCCCGGCCATGCCGCCGTTGCGGCTGATGACGGCCACCATGCCGCCGATCATGAGGCTGAAGACCAGCACCGAGAGGTGGCCGCTGTCGTTCAGGGATTCGATGATGTAGGTATCAATGGTAGCCAACAGTGACTTGATGACCCCCAGGAAAAATTCGAACCGCAGTCCGCCCGCAATGAAGGCACCTACCCAGATGCCCGCGAAGAGGGAAATGATGACCTCCTTGAAGATCAGGGCCAGCCCGATGGCGATCAGGGGGGGCAGGATCGACAGCCAGAGGGGAATCCGCCGCAGCTGATCCGGGCCCTCGGCGGGGCTGAGGTGGTAGAGTTCAGTCTGTTCGCCCGAGTGGACCAGCTGGATGCCGGGCTCCACGGAGAGCAACAATCCGCTGCCGGCGGGGCTGGCCGCTACCGTATCGCCGTTCACCGTGAAAGTGGCACCTGCGTCCGCGCCCTCTACGAATAATCCGCCTTCCCGTGCACTTACGCGATACTGGGCGTCGAGCCCGCTGGCGGTAAAAAGACTGAACAGCAGGAGGAGAATAAGGCGGGTCGGGGCGGGCATACGGAAATCTTGACGGGCCAATATACGCCGGCCACCCCCTACCGCCTAAACCGGGCTGAACGATGGGGAGCGACAAACATTCCCCGGGTACCGGCGTACCTTGGTCAAGCCATTGCCCCATGATCCGACCCGCCCTGCTTGCCGTACTGCTGATGTTCTGCCGATTCCTGGCGGCCCAGTTTGCCCTGCAGCCCGCCCAGCCCACCGCTACCGGGGCCGACGGCGAGCCCCTGCCCCTGGCCTGGATGGGCGGACTGAACGCCCCCCAGTGGATGGCCACCGACCTGGACGGCGACGGACTCCAGGACCTCTACCTCTTCGACCGGGCCGGCGATGCCCAGATCGCGCTGCGCGGCGACGGCAGCGGCAACTACCGGCCCGCCCCGGAACTCACCGCGGGCTTCCCCACCGACCTCCACGCCTGGGTCATCCTGCGCGATTACGACGGCGACGGAATCGACGACCTGTTCACCTACGCCGCCTCCTCCGATGGGCTGAGGATATACCGCGGCTTCCGCTCGGGGGAGGGATGGCTCACCTTCGGTCCCGTACCGGACTACGCCGGCCTGCGCTATCCCTTCGGTAATGGCACGGTACCCATCTTCATTACCTCGATCGACTATCCGGCCATCGACGACCTGGACGGCGACGGCGACCTGGATATCCTCACCTTCAGCGTGGCGGGGGGCTACGTCGAATATTTCCGCAACCAGAGCGTGGAGCGGGGTTTCGGCCGCGATACCCTGCTCTTCACCCTCGAAGACGAATGCTGGGGCGGCTTCTTTGAAAGCGGCCTCACCTCCGCCCTGGACCTGGCCGCCGCCCCGGGGGAATGCGCCCGCAGCCAACGGCCCGGACTACCCGTCGAACCACGCCACTCGGGCTCTACGGTGCTGACGCTGGACTACGACGGCGACGGGCTGAAGGACATCATGCTCGGAGATATTTCCTTTGAATACCTGGTGCTCGGACGCAATACCGGCAGCCGGGAAGAGGCCTACATCAGCCGCCAGGACCCCACCTGGAACTCCGACGGCACCGTGGCCGAAATCCCCTTCTTCCCCGGCGCCTACCACCTGGACATCGACCAGGACGGCGTGAAAGACCTGGTGGCCAGCCCCAGCCAGACGCTGAACGCCGAGGACGTGAACGTAGGCTGGTACTACCGCAACCGGGGGACGGACGCGGCCCCGGAGTTCGCCTTTCGCGACAGCCAGCTCCTCGTACGCCAGAGCCTGGATTTCGGGAGCGGCAGTCGCCCGGCCATCTTCGATTACGACGCCGACGGCCGACCGGATATAGTGGTCGGCAATACCGAGAACTACAGCCCGGACGGCCGCATCAACAGCCGGCTGCGCCTCATCCGCAACGTGACGCCCCCCGGCGGCCCGGCGGCCTTTGTGCTGGCCGACGATGATTACCTCCGCCTGAGCCGCTTCCAGTCCACCACCTCCGCTTTCACCGCCACCTTCGGCGACCTGGACGGTGACGGTGACCAGGATGCCATCGTCGGCGAACGCAGCGGTCAACTCATCTACCTGGAAAACACCGCGGGAGCCGGACGGCCTGCCACTTTCGACGAGCCGGTTTTTAGCTATATGGGGCTGGACGCCGGGCAGATGGCCGTTCCGGACATCGCGGATCTCGACCGCGACGGTCTGCCCGACCTGGTGGTAGGGGGCTACGACGGCCGCATCCGCTTTTACCGTAACGTAGGCACACCCACTGCCCCCCGGTACGACCCGGATACCGGAGCCCCGGGCAACGCCCTGCAGCTCGGCGGCATCAATACCAACCGTCCTGGATTCTCTACGGGCTACCCCAGTCCGGTGGTGATCACCTATCCCGACCGCTTTCTGCTGGTGACGGGCAACCGGGCCGGGACGCTGGAGGCCTACTCCTTTACCGATTATACCCAGCCCTTTACGGAACTGGAGGATACCGTAGCCGCGGTTGACGTGGGCAGCTTCTCAGTGCCCGCCGTGGGCAACCTGGACGGTGACGGATTGCTGGACTTCGTGCTGGGCAACGAGCGGGGGGGCTTGTCCTATTACCGCTCCGACCTGCCCGCCGGGGAGCCGACGACGGGGACGGCATTTCCCGGGGCGGCGGACTTCCCGCTCAGCGCCTTTCCCAATCCCGCGACCACTTTCGTTCGCCTCGGTGGTTTGCCGGGGTCGCGGGTGCAACATATCCGGGTGATCAGCGGAGTAGGGCAGGTGGTGAGGGAGTTTACGGTCCCCGGGCTGCGGGAGTACTCAGCGGACCTGTCGGGTCTCCCCGCCGGGATCTATCTGCTGCAGGTAGAGGCCACCGCCGGTACGGCTGCCGTACGGATCGTCCTGCGGTAGCCGGCGAACCTCTGCGCCCGGTTTGCGCTTGAAGATCGGAATCCATATCCCACTATTCGTGACCATGACCCGAAGCGACCAACCCATCCTTACCGAAGCCCAGCGCCGCGTACCCCAGCTGCAGTGGGTAGATACTTTCAGCCGGGTGCTGGACACCAAATTCCGTATCCCTGGCACGGGCATCCGGTTTGGCCTCGATTTCATCCTGGGGCTCGTTCCCGGGGCGGGCGACATTCTTTCCCTCGGCATGTCGGGTACCCTCGTGGCCACCATGGCGCGCCACGGGGCGAGTCCGCGGCTGGTGGCCCGTATGCTGGTCAACGTCATCCTGGACGCCTTCGTGGGCTCCGTACCGGTGCTGGGGAACATTTTCGACCTCTTCTACAAGGCCAACTACCGCAATGCGGAATTGATGCGCGAATACTACGAGGAGGGGCGCCACCGGGGCAGCGTCTGGCCGGTGGTGATGGCCGTCGTGGCGGCGATCATCATCATGATGATCCTGCTGGTCTGGGTGACCTACCTGATCTTCGACTTTATCTTTTCGGCGTTCTGATCTGGGCCACCAGTTCGGCGCCCCGCTCCACGAGTTGCTCGAGGTTCAGGTGGGTGTTGTCGAGCAGGATGGCGTCATCCGCCATGCGCAGGGGGCTATCGGCCCGGCTGCTGTCGATATGGTCGCGTTCTTTCAGGTTGGCGGCCACCTCTTCGCGGCGGACTTCCTGTCCGTTGGAGAGCAGTTCGCTGAGCCGCCGGTCGATGCGGGTTTCGATGTCGGCGGTGACGAACAGCTTCAGGTCCGCATCCGGGAAAACGACGGTACCGATGTCGCGGCCGTCAAGGATGACCCCACCGTCGGCCCCCATGCGGCGCTGCTGGTCCACCATGGCGCGGCGCACCTGCGAGAGGGCAGCCACCTGGGAAACCATATTGCTTACGTTGAGCCCCCGGATCTGGTCTTCCACGTCAACTCCGTTCAGCAATACGTGGTTGTCGGTGGGGCGGAAGCCGATGGTCGTTTCGCTGAGGGTGGATGCTACCGCGGATTCGTCGTCCAGGTCGACGCCGGACCGCTGCAGTTGCAGGGTGACGGCCCGGTACATGGCGCCGGTATCGATGTAGCTGTAGCCGAGCCGGCGGGCCAGGGCGCGGGCCAGGGTCGACTTTCCACAGGCGCTGTATCCGTCAATGGCGATGGTAAGGGGGGGAGGGCTGGCCACGGGAGGCTTATTTTTCTTGGCCTTTGCGGAGGCCGAAATGCACACGACGCCGGCAACCCAAGGTTACCGGCGTCGTGTCAGAAGGAATCTGGATCAAATGCACGCCCGTAAACCGGGGAAGCCGTCGGGATTCCTAGTATTCGTCTTCGTTGAAGAGGAAGTCGTCCTTACGGGGGTAGTCGGGCCAGATGTCGTCGATGGCCTCGTAGCTTTCGCCCTCGTCTTCCATCGCCTGCAGGTTCTCGATCACTTCGAGGGGGCTGCCGGAGCGAATGGCGTAGTCGATGAGTTCATCGCGGGTGGCGGGCCAGGGGGCATCTTCCAGGTGTGAGGCGAGTTCGAGCGTCCAATACATAACTGACTGTTGTTTAAGTACCTAAAAAAGCCATCAGGCCGCGATTTGTTTCCGGTGATTCGGGCGGCAAATGTAGTAATTCACCGAAACTCCGCGTGCCTTGCCGAAAATTAGTTATTCCGGCGCTGATTGTCAGTTACTTAGCCTGATTGTAGGTGCCGATCACCGTGAAGCTTTTATCCTCGTATCCGGGAGGCACCACCCCGATGCGGCTGCTGTTGCGGGGGCCGGTGGGGTCGATGAAGATGTAGCGCTGCCCCTTGTAGTTGAAGGAGTCGCCGGGCATATCGCTGCCCACGGCCACGGTCAGGTGGTCGTCGTAGGCGATGACCGCCATGGGCAGGTCGAGCAGGTCGCGTACCAGGGCAAAGAAGAGGGCCGAGCGGTCTTCGCAGTCGCTGTAGCTGTAGCCGAAGACCTCCTCGGGTACCATGGGCTTGGAGCGGCCGAAGTACTCATTGTCCTCCTTGTAAGCGAAGGCCGAGCGGGTGAAGCTGGCCAACAGCTCCAGCTGCTGCTGGGTATCCATGTGCTGCATGTACCGCTCCAGCTGGGGCAGCAGGCTCTGGGCCAGGGTGGGGGAGAGGGGGGTGTCGAGGTAGCAGTACTCGTGGATGAAGGGGTAGTCGGTCATGATGTCGACCATCGTCTTGTCGAAGGTGACCTTCAGGTGCTGGGTGATGCCGTGGAAGTTGAACTGCAGGGCCTTTTCCACGGGCTGCTCGGCCAGCTCCGGCCAGCTGGGCAGCTGGAAGCCGAACGACTTGCCCCGGGGGTTGGGGTGGTCGTTGAAGATGAACAGCCGCTGCCGCCCCTGGCAGTCTCCGTCCACGCAGCTCAGGTTGGCGTAGGTGCGCCCGTCGGATTCAATGATGGGTACCTCAAAGAGGTCCTCTTTGGTATATACGTTGATGAACACCTGGTCACCCCGGAAGGTCAGGCGGGCGTCGAAACCCGAGTCGATGAGCAGTTTGTAGAGGGTGATCTCCTGGGCGCGGGGGGATTGCCCCTGATAGATGGTGTTCAGGGTGGTGCGGGCCAGTTTGAAAAACAGAAAGTCGTTCAGCTTGAATTGCCCCTTGGCCGCCAGCAGGTGGTTCAGCAGCACCTGGGTGGGGCGGCGTTCCAGCTGGTTGTAGGTGTTGCGGATGGAGGCGTTGGACAGTGAGCTGGGCTCCTTGACCAGCATGGCGGGATCGTAGGTGACGGCCACCGGCTGGGCGTAAAACGGAATGCTGAAGCGCTGGTAGTTGGCCGGATTGCCCAGGTTGGTAAGGTTCGTATTCGCAAAAGCCAACAGACAAAGGGTGAGTGCCGTGAGCCGCGCGAGGACAATTTTCATGGAGCGTATTTTCAAGATCTGGGGTAGCAAGGGAGGGAGTGAACACGGATGGAACCTGATACGTAATATACGCTTCGGGCCACCGAAAAGTATAGCTCACTACGGGGAATTAGGAATTATTTAAGGGTATAATTCCGTAGCGCAGAATTAATGTCGGGCGGCTGCCCTAATCCCGATTCCCGCTTGGCTCTCTTGCCAGTCCCTGATCCCTACTCTCCCAGCTGGAAGCTGGCGGCTTCCCAGGCTTCCATCACCTGGTCCAGTTCTTCCTGCTTGCGCTTGAGCTCGGCGGTGGTCTTCTCCACCCGCTGGGCATCTTCATAGAAGGAGGGGTCGGCCATTTTCAGGTGGATCTTCTCGATGTCCTGCTCCAGTCGCTCGATCTTCCGCTCGGCGCTGCCGACCTCCTTCTGCAGCCGCCGCCGTTCGTCGTTGTCCAGGGGGGCGCGGGGCGCGGGTGCCGGGGTGGAAGCGGTTCCGTTGCTCTTGGGTTTTTCCAGTTCGACGCTGCGCATGTCGTTAAGCTGCCGCTTTTCCAGGAAGGCGTTCACGTCGCCGAGGTGCTCGTAGAGCTGGTGGTCCCGGAACTCGATGGTACGGTCGGTCAGGCCGGCCAGGAATTCCCGGTCGTGGCTGACGACCAGCAGGGTGCCGTCGTAGTCCATGAGGGCCGACTTCAGCATGTCCTTGCTGGCCATGTCGAGGTGGTTGGTAGGTTCGTCCAGCACCAGCAGGTTGAAGGGCCGCAGCAGCATACAGGCCAGGGCCAGGCGGGCGCGTTCGCCACCGGAGAGCACCATCACTTTCTTGTCCTGGTCCTCACCCGAGAACAGGAAAGCGCCGAGGATGCTGCGCAGGCGGGTCCGCATTTCGGGCGGGCTGGCCTCCTCCATCGTTTCCAGCAGGGTCTTGTTGCCGTCCAGGGCGTCGCTCTGGTTCTGGGCGTAGTAGCCAACGCTGACGTTGTGGCCCAGCTCCACCTCTCCGGAGGTAGCGGGGATCTTGCCGATCAGAATCTTGGCCAGGGTTGTTTTGCCCTGCCCGTTCTGCCCTACGAAGGCCACGCGGTCGCCGCGGTCGATCTTCAGGTCCGCCCCGCGCAGGACGTTCAGCTTGCCGTAGGTCTTGGTCACCCCCCGGGCCTGGAGGGTAATGGCCCCGGAACGGGGGGCGGGGGGGAAGCGGAGGTTCATCACCGCGGTATTCGTTTCGTCGAGCTCGATGCGCTCGATCTTGTCGAGCTGCTTCTGCATCGACTGGGCCATCTTGGTCTTGGTGGCCTTGGCCATGAAGCGGCTGATGGTCCTTTCCTTGTCGGCGATCACCTTCTGCTGGTTCAGGTAGGCGGCCTCGGCCTTTTCCCGCCGTTCGGCCTGCAGCTCCACGTACTTGCTGTAGCCGGCCTTGTAATCGTACACCTTGCCCAGTTCGATCTCGAGGGTACGGTTGGTCACGTTGTCCAGGAACTGCCGGTCGTGACTGATGGTGATGACCGCCCCTGAATAGGAGCTCAACCAGTTCTCCAGCCAGATGATCGACTCGATGTCCAGGTGGTTAGTCGGTTCGTCCAGCAGCAGGTAGTCGGGGCGCTGCAACAGCATCTTGGCCAGCTCGATGCGCATCTGCCAGCCGCCGGAGAATTCGGTGGTCTGCCGACGGAAGTCCTTCTGCTCGAAACCCAGTCCCTTAAGTACGCGCTCGGCTTCCGCCTCCATGGTGATGCCGCCAACCAGGGCGAAACGCTCGGTCAGGTGGGTGAATTCCTCCAGCATGGAGGCGTAGGAGTCGGAGGTGTAGTCGGTCCTTACCTCCATTTCGCGGTTAAGTTCCTCGAGGCGGTCCTCCATCTCCTGGATGTGGGCGAAGGCCGTCAGGGTTTCCTCCAGCACCGTATTGCCGCTGGGCAGGTCCATCTCCTGGTGAAGGAAGCCCAGGGTGGAGCCACTTTCCCGCTGCACCTTCCCCTCATCGGGGTTGACGTCGCCGGCGATGATCTTGAGCATGGTCGATTTGCCCGCACCATTGCGGCCCACGAGCCCGACCTTGTCGCGGGTGCCGATGGTAAAGGTCACGCGGTCGAAAAGGATACGATCGCCGTACTGTTGGTAGATACCGGTGGCGGTTAGCATAGGGCAGGGGATTGGGGGGCGGGCCGGAAAAGCCGGCTTAGCGGCCGCAAAGGTACAAATTGCTGACCTGAAATGCAGTAGCCCGCCACGCACCGGGTTGCCGGTGCTATACGATATAGTTGTCGTTGCGCAGGATCTCCCGCAGTTCCAGGTCGTCCCGGCTGGCCCGCCTCCGGAAGGCGTCGGGCTGACTGCGGTAAGGCTCCTGCAGTACGTAGGTGCGCTGGCTCTGTTTACCGTAGCCGGCTGAGAGGTAGAGGATGTCCACCACACCTTCGGAAGCGAAATACTTCATTTCCCGCCGGATCATTGCCAGCGGCAGTCCGGTAGCCATAATCAGGTCCTGGTCGCGGGGCCGGAAGTCGTAGCGCTTGAACAGCAGCAGAAGGTCGTCCACCGTGAGGAAGGGATCGACGGAAAGGTCCGGCGGCTCGCGGTCGTCCAGTGGCTCCCGCAGGGTGTAGTGGCTCACCAGTCGCCGGTTGTAGCCCTGGTCCAGCAGTCCCGCCATCGCCAGCCGCATCAGGCGGGAACGGGCCTCACCCTTGGTCAGTTGGGTCGATTTCGAAAGCCGATCGGGGGTGAGGAAGCCGTCGGGTTCCCGCGACAGTCGCAGCAGCAGATCGCGGTCGCTGATCTTCGACGGCAGGGAACCGGAACTGCGTTGCCGCCATACGAGGTAGATCACCAGAGCCAAAATCAACATGGTCAGAAACGACGCCAGCAAAATCAGAAAAACGGTTTTGGACATGAGGGGCTGTTGGTCGGATGGGGTGGATAAGATAGGGGATGTGGGGTAGACGCTTCGCTGGGACAGACGCTGCGCTGGGACAGACGTCCTGCGGCCTGGAATAGACGCTGCGCTGAGACAGACGGCCTGCGGCCTGGGGCAGACGCTACGCTGAGACAAATGTCCTGCGGCCTGGGATAGACGTTGCGCTGAGACACCAAGCGTATGAATCCGTATATAAACGATTTTATACGAATAATTGACGAGTAGTCGTATGGCTTGGCTCCATTTTTAAGGGAAACCAAAAAAGCGACATGAAAACTTCCGCATTTAGAGCCTGGGCTGCCTACCGCAAAGCGTTCGATCTATCCCTTAAAATCGTAAACGTCAGCCTGCGGTTTCCACCACATGAACGGAGCATGGCCGATCAGATTCGCCGCTGCTCCCGGTCGGTCTGTGCGAATTTGGCTGAGGTGCATGCGGTCCGTTCTTATCCCAGGCACTACCGGTCTAAGTTGGTGATTTGCATTGGGGAGAACATGGAAACGCAGGTGTGGCTTGAGCTGGCCCTGGCCGCGAAGTACATCCAAAAGGAACAATACAACACCCTCCTCACCCTCTCGGAAGAAGTAGGCCGGCTACTGTCGTACATGATTACCCGGCACGAGAAATTCGCAAAGTGGAAATGCTAACCCTCTACCGCCGAGCGTAGCGAGGCTCTAACCCCTCTAACCCCTCTAACCCCTCTAACCCGAGCACAGCGAGGCCCTAACCCCTCTATCCCGAGCGCAGCGAGGCCCTATCCTTTTTTCTCTCGCAACAACCCTTCCTGTACCACGCTGGCGACCAGGTGGCCCTTCGCGTCGAAGATATTGCCCCGGGTGAAGCCCCGCGCTCCACTGGCACTGGGGCTGTCCATGCTGTACAGCAGCCATTCGTCGGCCCGGAAGGGGCGGTGGAACCACATGGCGTGGTCGAGGCTGGCCATCTGAAGGTTGCGGAAGTCGGCGCCGCGGCCGTGGGGCAGCAGGGAGGTGGTCAACAGGTTGTAGTCGCTGGCGTAGGCCAACACCAGTGCCTGCAGGCGGCGGTCGTCGGGCATCTCTCCCCGGGTGCGCAACCATACGTTGCGGCTGGGGGCGTACTTCTCCCGGTTGAAGGGGTTGAGGAACTCAACGGGGCGGAACTCCAGGGGCCGCTCGATACTGAGCATCTTGCGGATGTTGTTGGGCAGCTGGTCGCCGAACTGCTTGGCCATGCCCTCGTAGCTGACCAACTCCTCGGCCGGCAGCACCTCCGGCATGGGGATCTGGTGGTCGAAGCCCTGCTGGTCGAGCTGGAAGCTGGCCGTCAGGTGGAAGATGGCTTGCCCCTTCTGAATGGCCTTGACGGCACGGGTGGTAAAGCTGCCGCCGTCGCGGATGCGGTCGACCTCAAAGACGATCGGCAGGTCGAGGTCGCCCGGCAGGACGAAGTAGCCATGCAGACTGTGGACGTAGCGGTCTTCGGGAACCGTGCGGATGGCGGCGGCCAGCGACTGGGCCAATACCTGTCCGCCGAAAACGCGGGCACTGCCCACGCTGCGGCTTTCGCCGCGGAAGAGGTTCACCTCCAGCCGTTCCAGGTTGAGGAGGCTGAGGAGTTCGGAAATCTGCTTCATGCCGCAAACCTACGAAGTCCGCTCCCGATGTGCCGCCGGAACCCCTCCCGGCACGTCCGCCAAAATGACCACGGCGTTCATCTGTACGCATATGTACGTTCCACCGTTCCGGCTGTTTATCCTGCTACCTTGCGTTTTCCTCGGCACCTGCGCGCTGCCGTCGCCCTCACCCCCGCCCTGGAGCGACCTTGCATTTGATGATCGCCTCCTTACCCGCCTGATCGTGCGCAATGCCGGGCCGGAAACGATCGATTACGAATGGGCCAGTCGGGCCCTCGAAATGAGCCGGGAATTGCGATCGGATTCCCTGGCTCCTGGCGATTCCGTGGTGTTATTTCTGCCGCTTTTCCAGCCCGTCCGCACCTATCTCTTTACTGCCCCGGGGGGCAGGGCGAACCTGCACCTGCTGCCGGGAATACACCGACGGGTAAGCTGGGACGGGCAGCACTGGCGGGAGGATAGTCCCTTATATTGCCCGCTGCGACGGCTGGAAACCGAATTGCCGATGCAGGGACCCGAAACCCCCTATACGGGGAGCTGGGAAGAAGTAATGGCTTACTATGGTCCGCGGGAGAAGGAGTTGCTGGAGTTTGCCGACAGCCTCCGCCGGGCGGGGACCACCCAGGAATGGCTCACCGACCTGCTGGAGCAGCAGATTAGGCTGGGTGTCGCCGCCGAAATCGAAACCATCCGGGGCTATCAACTGATGCGAGAGGGTACCATTCCGGCCCTGCCCGACACCCTCGAGGAACGTATTAACCGGCTGCTGGCGAACAGTGCTCTGGTGGAAGCTCCGGCATACCATCATCTGCAGCTCCGCCACCACTTCCTTCAACCTCCACAGGCCGCGAATGGCGGAGACCTCGTTGGGGCAATGGAGAGAAACCAACTGGAGGCGATCATACGGGAGCTGCCTGTAACGGAGGAAAGGCGACATGATTTCCTAGCCCGCTTCGTGGAGCGAGGATACCACGACGCCCGCGCTTACGGGACCAAATCGGCCCTGATTGATAAGGCCTTGTCTCTGCTGCCTCCGGCCTACCTGAATTATCTGACCGGGGTGAAGGATTCCATCGACGGGGTGCGGTCTGTCAACCAGGGCTTGGTTGAAATACTGGATGCGCCGCTGGTGGATAGGGCCGGTCGGCAGGTGATCCCCCGCAGTATCTATTCCGGCCGGCCGGTACTGTACAAGTTCTGGTTCCCGGGGTGTATTCCCTGTCGGCGGCAGTACCCCTTTGAGCGCCGGCTCCGGGAGGAATTCCCCCGGTTGCGGCTGGTCTACCTGGCCTACGCTACTCCGGAGGAGAGGTGGCACGCCTATCTGGACCGCCACGCCACACCGGCCGACCGTCAGCTGTACTGGGACGTTACGGCGGAGGGAGCCGTCGCCCGCGGACTGAACAGCTCACCCCGCTATGTGCTGTTTGGGACCTCCGGAGCGGTGATCTGCGCCCGCTGCCCCCCGCCATCTGACCCCGCGCTTTCCGCAGCATTGAGTACTTTGGATTGACCGTTTACCGCAGTACATCGCCCGCCGGCAACTGACTCCGGAACAAACTGTTGACAAGACAACTATCTTTACGAAAAACCAATCGACCATGCCCCAACACCACCACCCCCCCGTCTACATCGTTTCCGCCGTACGTACGCCGATCGGCTCCTTCGGAGGCGTTCTTTCCTCCCTTTCCGCCACCCAGCTGGGCAGTGCCGCCATCAAAGGGGCACTCGAGCGGGCCGGCGTACCCGCCGACCGCGTCCAGGAGGTGTTCATGGGTAACGTGGTGAGCGCTAACCTCGGACAGGCCCCCGCCCGCCAGGCCGCCCTCGGGGCCGGCATCCCCAATACGGTACCCTGTACCACGGTAAACAAGGTCTGCAGCAGCGGTATGAAAAGCGTGATGTTCGGTGCCCAGACCATCATGCTCGGCCACCATGACATGGTCGTGGCCGGCGGCATGGAAAGCATGTCCAACATCCCCTACTACGTTGCCGACGCCCGCTGGGGCGCCAAGTTCGGCGACCGCAAGCTCATCGACGGCCTCACCAAGGACGGCCTCACCGACGCCTACGACCAGAACGCCATGGGCACCTGCGCCGACGCCACGGCGAAGAAGTACGGCATCACCCGCGAGGAGCAGGACGAGTACGCTACCAACTCCTACAAGCGCAGCGCGGAGGCCACCGGCAACGGCACCTTCAAGCGGGAGATCGTACCCGTAAACGTACCCCAGCGCCGGGGCGACGACCTCATCATCGAAGAGGACGAAGAATACAAGAAGGTCAAGTTCGAGAAGATGGCCAGCCTGCGCCCCGCCTTTTCCAAGGATGGTACCGTGACGGCCGCTAACGCCAGCACGATCAACGACGGCGCCGCCGCCCTGGTACTGGTGAGCCAACGGGTAGTAGACGAACTGGGCCTCAAGCCACTGGCCAAAATCGTCTCCTTCGCCGACGCCGCCCACGAGCCTCAGTGGTTCACCACTGCCCCCACCAAGGCCGCTCCCCTGGCCGTCGAGCGGGCCGGACTGAAAATGGAAGACATGGATTTCCTGGAAGTGAACGAGGCCTTTAGCGTAGTGCCCATGGCCTTCGCCAAGGAGCTCGGCCTGAAAGGCGACAACATGAACGTGACTGGCGGTGGCGTTTCCCTGGGCCACCCCCTGGGCACCTCCGGCGCCCGCATCCTGGTGACCCTCATCAACGTACTCCACTCCCGCCAGGGTAAATACGGTCTGGCCACCCTCTGCAACGGGGGCGGCGGAGCATCCGCAGTGGTGGTGGAGGCTTTGTAAGGCGGCCTTGCCAAACGCTTCAGCCGGGGCGCTCCCGTTCATTCGGAGGCGCCCCGGTTCTTATTTATGCTTTACGGAGTTCACTTACGTGACGGAATTAAGCGACTGATCCGCCAGCCGCTGATCAACCTTCGTGAAACCCTCCCTTACCTCGGGGGTGAACTTTCCCCCTCGGCGGTCGGCAATTCATCCAGGACGGCGGGATCGTAGTGGAAGCTGTTCTCCGGAATCAGGCCCACCACCCCGTCGAAGTGGCGGTAGATGTAGTCGAAGTCCGCGCGCACGTCGTCGGTGGGGTGGAAGGGTTCGGAGAACTCGATGACCCGGTTCCCGAAGTCGAATTTGGCGAACACCAGGGGCACCTTGGCCTCCTTGGCGATCCAGTAGAATCCCGTCTTGAAGCGGTCGACCTTCTTGCGGGTACCTTCCATGGCAATGCAGAGGTAGAATTCCTCCCGCTCCTGGAAGATCTTGGCTACCGCCTGGGTAAAGTTGGTGCGCTTCTCCCGGATCACGGGTACGCCACCCATCCACTGCATCGCGCTACCCATGGGCCCTTTGAAGAGGTCGGACTTGGCCACGAACTGGATATAGCGGCCCACGACGGCCCGGGCGTAGAGCCCATACGGGAAGTCGCGGTTGCTGGTGTGGGGGCCGGTGGGCACCACGCATTTCTTCGGCCAATTCCCGTGGTTGTGATCGACCACGCGAATGCCGTTCAGGCGGAGCATCAGGCGGGCCAGCCAGGCGGGCATCATAGGAGAGGGGGTTAAACAGCTTCAAAAAAACCCGTGGCGCGGTTCTTGCGCACCCCGTCCCAGGTGAAGTAGCGACCGTTCATCACGATGTACACCCCGGGGGGGAGCGCCTGAACGAAGGCCAGGGCACTTCCCAAGTTAAAGAATCCGTCGGAAGAACTGCCGAAGGCGTAGGGAATCATGGCCCCAGTAATGACGATGGTCTTGCCCCGGATGTCCGCCTTGGCCAGGTGCTCGGCCGTTTCGGTCATGGTGTCCGTGCCGTGGGTGATGAGGATCTGATCCGTATCGGTGGAGCGGCAGTTGTGGGCGATATTCTCCCGGTCCTGGGGGGTGATGTCGAGGCTGTCCACCATCATCAGGGTGCGGATGCTGACGTCAAGGGTGGAACGACCGACTTCAAGCATTTTGGGCAGGCTGCTGTCGCGGAAGAAAAGCCGGCCAGTCACGAAGTCGTACTCCTTGTCGAAGGTTCCGCCGGTTACAAAAATTTGGATCAAGGGCTATAAATTAAGTCGCCACAGCGACGCCTGGCGGTTACAAAATTGCGGCAAAGGTATACCAGTCAATGAGATTCCCCACCCTCTACCCCCGCGAGCAACGTGAGCGACCAACCAGCGAGCAAAGCGAGCCTCTAACCGCAAGCAAAGCGAGCCTCTAACCAGCGAGCAAAGCGAGCGACTAACGGCGAGCGCAGCGAGCCTCTATTCCCTAAGTCTTCCGCTCCTTCTTCTTGGCCGCCGGGAACAGGATGTTATTAAGGATCAGCCGGTAGCCGGGACTGTTGGGGTGCAGGCTCAGGTCGGTTTCCGGGTCGTTCACCAGGTGGCGGTAATCGGCCGGATCGTGCCCGCCGTAGAAGGTGAAGAAGCCCTCACCGAACTGTCCATGTAGGTACCGCGCCTCGCTGGCCGGCTTGTTTTCCCCGAGCACCAGCACGCTGCTCTTGATGTGGCTGTTGGTGAAAGCGGTGGTCTGTCCCATGAAGCCCTTGACAGTCCGCACGTGGTTCTGCGTCAGCATGGTGGGCACCGGGTCCCACTTGGCGCTGAAGTCGAAGAGGGTAAAGTAGTCCTGCTCCTGGGTGACGGGGCGGGGGTTGTGGTCGATGTTGCTGAATTCGTACTCCAGGGGGTTGCGTTCCAGCTGGAAGTTCTCGAAGGCGAAGGTCTTGCTGTAATCTAGTTTGGCCTGGGCGTTCGGGTCGATGGGGTCGCCGTCGTAGTAGGGGGCACAGATGTCTACACCGTCGGCCGCCAGGGCAATGTCGTAGCTGTCGGTGGCCGAGCACATGGCGAACATGAAGCCGCCGCCGCCGACGTACTCCCGGACCTTTTTGACGACCCCCAGTTTCAGCTGGCTCACCTTCTGGTAGCCGTTCTGGGCGGCCAGTTCTTCCTGGTAGGCTACCTGCCGGCGGTACCAGGGGGCGGTGTGGTAGCTCCGGTAGAAGCGGCCGAACTGCCCGGTGAAGTCCTCGTGGTGGAGGTGGAGCCAGTCGTACTGGGCCAACTCATCGCCCAGCACCTCGTTGTCGTACACCGTCTCATAGGGGATTTCGGCGTAGGTCAGCACCATGGTTACGGCGTCGTCCCAGGGTTGTACCTCGGTTCCTTCCCGGAAATTGTAGTCGGGGGTGTAGACGGCGATCTTCGGAGCTTTTTCCAACTTCATCGCGTCCATATTCCTTTCCGGATCGGCGATCTCTTCCAGGATTCCGTTGAAGCGGGCGTCGGGGATGACCTCGTACTTCACCCCCCGCGTGAGACATTCCCGCTCGAAGGCCCGGCTGTGCTGGAAGGCGAAGCTGCCGCCCCGGTAGTTGAGCAGCCACCAGGCCTCAATGTTGTTGTTCAGCACCCAGTAGGTGATGCCGTAGGCCTTGAGGTGATCCGTCTGGGTGTCGTCCATCGGGATCAGGATCGTGGAGGCGCGGGCCACGGTGGCCATCAGCAGCAGGAGGAACAGGAGGGGGAGTTTGCGGCGCATGGGGGAGGCTTTCATTCTCCTAACGGATAATGACGGCAAATAGGTGTAACGGGCCGGCAACCTGCCGGCCACTTCCGTAAGATATGTCGGGTAATACTTTAGCCCATATAGGGCGCGCTGCGGTGGCCTACCGGCGAATGAAGGACTGGGTAGTGCTGTGATCCCCTTCGACTACCCGGAGCAGGTATACTCCACTGGGGAAGGAATCGAGGGGAAAGTAGGCCTGTAGTTGTTCGCCCTCCTTGTCGAACACTTCCTGCTGAACGCTCCGTCCGTGCAGGTCGTAAATGATCAGGTTCACCGTGCCGTTGTAGTCGCTGGTGACCTCCAGGGTAAGTTGATCATCAGCTGGATTGGGGAAGACCGACATGACGGGGCTGTCCGGGGCACTGTCGGAGGGCAAATCGGTGGGAGCAGCCTGCATTTGCATGCTCGATGCCATAGTATGGGAGGTGGTAGCTCCGCAATCTGCCGCGTCTGGTCCGTAACCCTCCGGCGCGGTCTTCGCCGTTGAAAAAGTCACTTTATCGATCCTGGTGCCCGGTTCACGGTTGGCAACGCGAACGGTGTGGTAGCCAGCGTTCAGGTTTAGGGTGCCGGCAACCCCGTCGTGGTTGACCATCCGCCACTCAAAGCCGTTCGTGAGCAACTGCTCACCGCTGGTTTCCCGCCAAAATTTCATCCAGGGCTGGTCGTCCACCTTTACCCACACGCTGTTGCGGGAGGGGTCGGGAGCGTCCACCCGCATGAACAGGTAGTGGGGAGCGGTTTCGGGGACATAGATCTCGTGGCGAAACTCCTGCACCATTTCACCGGCAGCAGGCTCCTCCAGGTGGCGGTCGCCGGTAAATACCAGGTACGATCCCCCGGAAGCTTCGGAAGAAAATTGCTGGTCCCAACTGGAACTGCCGGTGGTGCACTCTGCCTCCACCGTACCGACGGAGCCACTGGTAGAACTGTTGCTACTGCTACTGCCGATACAGTTGCCGGCGTCCGCGCCGAAATCCGTGGGCAGGGTACCGCTCCGGGTCACGAACAGCTTGTCGAGCTCGGTGCCACTTTCGCGGAAAGCAAAATCAATCGTGTTATTACCTGCCCGCAGCGCCACGCCGTCAGGCAGCTGGTTCCACTGGAATCCTTTACGTTGTATGATCCCGCTGTTCCACCTGTACCAGCTGCCTTCATTGACGCGCACCCAATAGGAGTCCTTGGTGTTGGAGGGGGCGTTGATCCGGGCAAAGAGGTGATAGGTCCCCGCCGTTTCCACCGACAGATCGAAGCGAACCCGGTTCTCATCGAGGTCGGCCGGAGGAACCCTCATCGAACTGCCGCGCGGTACGACGGTGTACTGTCCACCTGAGGCACCGGTTGATTCGCCGGTAATCCACTGGCTACCCACCGTGGCACACTCCGCTTCCAGCCAGTAATCGCCCGAGGGGGCGGCGGCAACTTTGGTGGGAGGGGTAAACTTCAAAATAGTCACGGAAGCGGGGGGGAGGGTGAGCGCCACCTGGCCATTCTGCAGGGATGCATCCTCGGCCGGCTTCCATTCCACCCGGGGACTGCCGGGGTGAGGCCCCGTGAATACCGACCGAGCGACGCCGGGCGCGGCGGTAAAGCCCTCGAGGGTCAGATTGGCGGGGGTGGAGAGGGTATCCTTGTTCAGCAGGAAGACCGTGAGTTGGTCGCCGGCCTTATTCGTAGTGGCGAAGGTGCGCACCACGCCCTCGGAGGTCGTTTCCACCATCCGGTCGAGCAGCTCGTCGGCCATCATGGCCATCGCCTGACCGCTGGCGTTCAGTTCATTGGTGGCGGTGAACAGGTCGTAGGGGTGGGAGTTACCGGTGTCGGGACGGATCCACCGCGAATTCCAGAACTGGGTGAACCGCACCCGGGAGTCCTCCAGCATCTGCATCAGGATGTCGAAATTGGCCAGTGCCTGCCCCAGGTTGTTGCCGGCGTCCCACTCCGAATCCAGCTGGTAGCCGGTGGCGGAGGTCTCGGTCATAACGATGAACAGCTTCTCCCTCACCTCCGGATCCGCTACCGCATCGATGGCGCGTTGGGCGACGTTCACGATGCCTCCCGGATTAAGCTGGGTGTTGAGGTACTGGTCGTAGGTTCTGAACCCGTAAGCCGGGTAGGCGTGAACGTCGAGGAAATCCACCTCCGCGGCACATTCCTTCAGGGCCAGATCGAAGTCGCTGAAACTTGCTCCGTTGATGCCGATCTTGATGGATGGATCGACGGCCTTCATCGCCCGGGCAAATTCCGCCACGTCCCGTCCGTAAGTGGTGAAACCCGGGTCCCGACCGGCGTAAGTGGTACCGTTCCAGGTCTCGTTGCCGAGTTCCCAGTACTTCACGTTATATCCCTTGGTCACGTTGGCGTAGCGCACCCAGGCTACCGCCATTTCCAGGGCCTGTTCGCGGCTCAGGGCTGTTCCCCCGGAGTGGGCCGGCAGGTACATTCCGTCGAAGGCCACGACCACCACGGGCTCGGCGCCGGTAGCCTGGCAATCTGCCATGAATTGGTCGAAGTTATAGTTGCTAGTGGCCCATTTTCCCGCACCCAGGTCCCAGAATCGGGGATCGTTGGCGGGCCAGTCCCGCTCACTCTGGCGGAGCAGATAGGCTGTGGAGGGATCGTTGTAGGGCGGGGCCGCCCAGGCGTAGGCGTCCGATTTTTCGCCGCCGGGGAAGCGCAAATAACGGGCGCCGGTGGCGGCGAGGGCGGTTCGCAGGGGGCGGGCGCCGTCCACCCGGTTGGCGTCGTTGTCCACCAGGGAGTTGAGGTTCAGTCCGAGGGGAAGCTCGGAAACCTCGTTTAGGGTGGATGTTGCACGGACGGACACTTGGGCCTGTCCGAAAAGGGATACAGACAGCATTGTAAGGAGCACAGTGCTCCATAACTTGAAAGATTTCATGAGAAGAACGCTAGTTGGATTTGGAAGCCCCCCGGGGTAAGGGGGCGCAAAAATACAATTGTTAAGGCACAATAACAACCCTGGCGGCGAAGCGCAGGTTCGGATTGCTCCTGAATGCCAGGAGATTACGGCGGTAGTGGGCTGCCGCAGCCTTACAACGGTCGCAGTCCCGCCGACCTTGTCTTACCTTTGGCATATGATCTGGAGCGACAAAAAGATACTGGCCGCCATGGAGTGCGGAGAAATCGTCATCCGCCCCTTCGACCGGGCCAACCTGGGGACCAACAGCTACGACGTTCACCTGGGAAAATACCTGGCCCGCTACAAGGATCACATCCTGGATTCCCGCAAGCACAACACCATTGAGGAGATGGAAATCGGCGAGGAGGGCTACGTCCTTCACCCCAATACCCTCTACTTGGGCGTCACCCTGGAGTACACCGAAACCCACAGTTGCGTCCCCTTCCTCGAGGGCAAAAGCAGCGTAGGGCGGCTGGGCATCGACATCCACGCCACGGCGGGCAAGGGCGACGTGGGCTTTTGCAACCACTGGACGCTGGAGATCTCCTGCACCCATCCCGTGCGCGTTTACGCCGGCATGCCGATCGGACAGCTGATCTACTTCGCCGTGGAGGGCGACATCGAGAACTACTACAACCAGAAACCCGGCGCCAAGTACAACGCGGTGAGCAACCGCCCCATGGAGTCGATGATGTGGAAGAACCATTTCTAACCCCCGACAAGCCCACTCCCCGTTGAGAACCGACGACCTGACCAAGCACATCACCCGGGAATTGCGCCCCCTGCTCGGGCGGGGCGAATCAGCCTCCGTATCCCGACTGGTAATGGAGGACCTCTTTGGCTACCGCCAGGGCAACCGCCCCCGCAAACTGACCCAGGAGGAGCAGATCCTGGCCTGGACCACCCTGAACCGCCTCAAGGCCGGCGAACCGGTGCAGTACGTTACGGGCATTGCCGACTTCTTCGGCCTCCAGCTGAAGGTGAACCCCTCCGTCCTCATCCCCCGACCGGAAACCGAGGAGCTGGTCGAGTGGATTCTGGAAGACCACAACCAGCATACCGTACGGTCGGTGATCGACATCGGTACCGGCTCGGGCTGTATCCCCCTGGCCCTGCAGGCCCGCCGGCCGGCCTGGACGTGCCGCGGCGTCGACCTCAGCGAAGCCGCCCTGGAAGTGGCCCGCGAGAACGCCCGGCGGCTCGACCTCCCGGTGACTTTCCACCAGGGCGACGTGCTGGAGGAAAGCATGGCCGAGGGGCGCTACGACGTCATCGTGTCCAACCCGCCCTACATCCCCCCCTCGGAGCGGAGCAAGATGGACGCTTCCACCCTGGAGCACGAGCCCGAAATGGCCCTCTTCGTTCCCGAGGAGGACCCGCTGCTGTTCTACCGGCGGCTGGCCGGGCAGGGGCACCACGGACTCAAGGCCGGTGGGCAGCTCTACTGCGAAACGAATGAATTCAACAGTGAAGAGGTGCTGAAACTCTTTCTGGATGCGGGCTATGCCGACGTGGTCCGCCGCAAGGACCTGCAGAATAAATGGCGCATGGTGCGGGCCACCCTGCCGGAAGGGGAAGCGACCCAGCCTTAGGCTTCCGTCAGCCCCAGGGCGGTCAGTACACTCAGCGGCCGGAGCCGGTAGCCGTCGAATTCAGCAAACAGCGACAGTGGTCCGCCGCCGCTCACGGCCAGCAGCCGGTAAAAACCCTCGTACCCTAACATTACGGGCAGGGCGCTGCCCCGAACGTCGACGAGCAACATGTCCTCACCCGATTTCACCGGCCGCACGCTTTCCAGGTACACCGGATAGTAATACAGCCAGGGGTTGGTGCCCAGGGCCCGCCGGTAGTTACCCAGCATTTCTTCGAAGGAGGGATAGCCCTTCAGCCCATCGTATGGCCGTCCCCCCGGCCGGGGATCGGTGAAGACGGCCCGCTGGGGGTAGCTGCCCGGATAGTAGCGTACCCCTCCGGAAAAGGAGGCCGACAGCGGCCAGGACTGCTCAAAGGGAAATTCACCAAAGGCATAATCCAGTAGCAGGGCGTAGCGGCGGCTTTGCTCCCCCCGCAGCCAGACCCGTCGGTACCGCAGGCGGTCCTCCGTACCGGAAACCGTTCCGAGTACCAGCCAGTGATCATCACGGGCGGGCTGGGCGAGCAATTCTTCCTTGCGGGTGGTGATGCCCGCGAACTGGTACAGCTCCGCACGCCGCTCTTCCGGTAGTTCCTCGCGGATCCGCCAGGACCGGATGAAGAGGTATAAATCGCCCAGGGTGCGGGCGATCTCTCCCTCGGTTCCCTCGGCGCCCAGGGAGGCCAGACGCCGCACCCGACCGGCTGGACCGGGCAGCTTGGCATCCGTGAGTCGGGTAGCCATAGCGAGCCATGATTCGGACCCCTGCCCCAGGGTATCGGCGATCCCGCGGCGGGCCACGTCGAGCAGCCGCAGTTCCAGCTCGTCGATGCCGGCGGTCATGAGTTCCAGCCGGGCCGCGAGTCGGTCCTCGGCCTGGGCGGCGTCCTTGACCGGTTTTGGCGCCCGCTCGGCCTGGTACTGCACCGACCGCACCCACTCCGGCGGCTGGCCCACGGTGAGCCGGTCGGGGTTGTTCTTGAGCAGCAGGACCAGGGCCAGGTTGTGGGCGCAAGGGCGGGAGCGGGATCGGCAGCTGCAGCTGAACCGCCCGCGGACTACCTGCACGGCGGATTCTACCGGGCGTTTACCACCCACGTCGAACTCCCCCCAGATCCATTCACCGTCGCCACCCAGCAACCGCCACCGCCGGCTGTAGAAGAGGCGGCGGCCGGCTTCCAGGGTCTTGGCATCGGGGGCCAGCTGAATCAGGTGGTCAATCATGGCCGGCCAAGATAGCGGGGGGAATCAGAAAACAACCAGTGAGAACTACTGCAGGAAACGGCATCCCGTACGGTAGGGAAAGACGTCCATGATCTCCCCGGCCAGCAACCGCTGCTTCAGGTCGTTCCAGAAGTCGGCGTCAAAAATCTCCCCGTGTTGCTGCCGCAAGTAGGTCAGGTGGGGGCCGGAACGCAGCAGGAAACCGGGGAACTCCTCGGGAAAGATGTCGCGGGGCCCCACGTAGTACCACGGCTGACTGGCCATTTCCTGTTCCGGAGTACGCGGCTCCGGGAGGTGGCGGAAGTTGCAGTCGGTGACCAGTTCGATTTCGTCGTAGTCGTAGAAGACTACCCGGTTGACGCGGGTGACGCCGAAGTTTTTCAGCAGCAGGTCACCGGGGAAGATGTTGGCCGCCGCCAGCTGCTTGATCGCCCGGCCGTAGTCCCGCAGCGCCTTCTGGGCCATGGCCTCGTCGGCGGTCTGCAGGAAGAGGTTCAGGGGAGTCATCTTCTTTTCTACGTAGACGTGGGAGAGCAGCACGCAGTCGTCCGTGACCGTCACCCGGGAGGTGGCCGTATCGACCAGCTCCCGCAGGCACTCGGGGCCGAATCGGTCCAGGGGCAGGGCCAGTTTTTCGAAGAGGTAGCTGTCGGCCATCCGGCCCACCCGGTCGTGGCGCTTGACCAGGTCGTACTTCGCCTTGACGGTCTCGGCGGTCACCTGCTTGGGGGGAGCGAAGGTGTCACGGATCACCTTGAAGACCATGTTGAGGCGCGGCATGGTGAATACGTACATCACCATTCCTGCGATGCCGGGGGCGGTGACGAAGCGTTCCGCGGGGTCCTTCGCGGTTTTGCGCATGTGGCGGAGCAACTCCCGGTAGAAGACCGTCTTACCGTGCTTTTCAAAGCCGATGGCGTTGTACAGCTCGCTGACCTGCTTGCTCGGCATGAAGGTGTTCAGGAAGTCTACCATGTCGCTCGGCACGCTGATGTCGGCCAGAAAGTAGGAGCGGTGGTAGCTGAAGATAGATACCACCTGGTCGGCCTCCAGCAGGAGGGCGTCGATGAGGATGCCGCGGCCGTCGGGGTGGAGGAGGGGCAGGATGAAGGGATGGACCCGGCCATGATCCAGCAGCCGCCCTACGATGTAGGCCACCTTGTTGCGGTAGAAGACGGACTGCAGGATTTCCAGGCGGGTGGAAGCGCTGGCCGGGTGGGCGGCCCAGCGGCGGGCCACCAGCGCAATGTCGCGCTCCCGGTCATCCCACTCCACCTCGAAGGGAAAGTAGTCGAGCACCTGGCGGACTACTACGTCCAGTGACCGCCCCTCCAGGTCGATGTTGTAACTGATCGCCGAAAGCCCCCGGTGCTCCCGGTAGGTGCCGGTGCGCAGGACGAACATCACCGCGGGGTCGGCCCCGATGCCGTGACTGTGGCGGTAGACCGAGTTGAAAAAGGTCTCGGCGATGTTGCGGGTGTTGAAGTGGGCAATCTCCTCGGCGAAAGCGTCGCGCACCCGGGTCCAGAAGACCGTATC
The DNA here is from genome assembly GCF_002631205.1 of Neolewinella marina. Lineage (GTDB taxonomy): Bacteria > Bacteroidota > Bacteroidia > Chitinophagales > Saprospiraceae > Neolewinella > Neolewinella marina. The sequence continues at coordinate 987,936 of NZ_PDLO01000001.1, read as the reverse complement.
GCCGCTGACGTCCTCCATGAGCCGGGCCAATTGCTCACTGGTCCGGCTCACCTCCTCCCGGTACAGGGTGATGCGGCTACGGGCGTCGGCCTGGGTACCGTGCCAGTCGCGGGCCTCGAACCGCAGCCGGGCCCGTTTGGTGATCAGCTTGAAGCGGTAGTAATAGTCCATGTAGCCCATGAGGATCCGGTGGGCAACCTCGTAGTGCAACAGGGCGGGGAACGCGGGTGCGGGGCGGTGCATGAAGGCCAAGGGGTTGTGGCTGCCTAGGACAGCCCGGTGGAAGGGTTGGGATACTGGGCGACGTGGCGTTCCATCAGGATTACATTTTCGGCATGGAACCTGCGCATGACGCCCGGAAACCGGTAACAGGTGAACAGCCCTTCCAGGTCAAAGGGCTGCTGCTGGCGGACGGACGCCTCCAACGCATCGAGGTAACGACGGGCATCCCCCAGACGCTGGTGCATTTCATCCGGATTACTGGTGGGGTCGCCGTGGCCACTGACCAGGATGCGGACGTCGTATTCCTGCAGTATCGCTTCGATCTTGTCCAGGGTGGCCCGGTAGTCGGCCACCGAGTGGTAGAGGTAGGGAAATTCCACGTTGCTGAGGTAATCCCCCACGATGAGGATACCCCGCTGGGGATGGAGGACCAGCAGTCCATCCGCGTTGTGGCCAGGGGACTGCCAGAACAGATAGGTTTCACTGCCCAGGCGGTGGGCGGTGCCTTCGCCAACGATGGCCGTGTCGATGCGGGGATAGACCACCGGATGGTCGCGGGTGATGTAGTACTGGTCGTCGAACTCCCGGATCTCCCGCAGCACCTCCTCCGGGTCGGGGTGATCCACGAAGGATTGGGAAGCCAGGGTGTGCCAGTCCGCAAACTTGCCGAAGCCCAGGATATGGTCGTAGTCCGAGTGCGTAAACAGCAGGTAGCCCTGCCGCCCCGGGAGCAGTGCCTCTGCTTCGGCGTGGATGGCGGCTACCTCTCCCGGCAGCCAGGTGGGGTCGACCAGGAGGAGGTAATCTTCGCCGACAATCAGGCTGCTGACGGTACGGAACAGCGCGCTTTCGTAGAGCCGCAGGTCGGGGCGGTCCGGTGGACTGGTCATAGGGAGGGGGTTGGGGAGGGAACGATGTCCGGCGTGGACGGAGGGTGGTGGGCCGCAACCCGGTAGCCGTACCAGCCCACCACCGCGAAGCACAGCAACGGTAGCACAAAACTAAAATTGACTTCCGGCACGCCCAGCAGGCGGATGTCGGAATAGCCGGCTCCTCCGAGGTCGAGAATCAGTCCCTGGAGGGTGGGCATGAGGGCCCCGCCCACGATGGCCATCACCAGGAAGGCGGCGCCGAACTTGGCATCCTCTCCCTGCCCCTCCAGCGCAATGCCATAGATGGTGGGAAACATGATCGACATGAAGAAACTGATCCCTACCAGGGCGTAGAGGCCGGCCACGCCGACGAGGAAGATGGTGAGCAGGGTCATGAGGGCAGCTCCGCCGGCGAAGGCCAGCAGCAGGGTGCCGCCTGGGAAGAAGCGAAGCAGGTATGTGCCCACCCAGCGGCCCACCAGGAAGATCACCAGGGCGGCGATGCCGTAGGGGACGGCGTCGGCATTGGCAATGCCGATCGATTCGGCGTACTGGTAGATGTAGGTCCAACACATGATCTGGGCCCCAACGTAAAAGGCCTGGGCAACCACGGCCTCACGGTAGCGGGGCTGCCTCCACAGCCGGTGGATAGCGGCCCGGATGCCGAGCCTCCCCCGCTCCGTTGATTTCTCGGGCATGTTCAGGGTCAGGAACAATCCGAGCAGCACCAGCACCGCCACGCCGAGCAGGATGTAGGGATCGCGGATGACCGCCAGGTCGGAGGTGCGGATGGCCGCCTTGCGCACCGGTTCCAGGGCGGCGTAGGCCTCACTCCCCAGCTCATCCGCCCGCAGGCGGGAAAGGATGAACTGCTTGGCCACGATGAGCCCGCCCAGGGCCCCGATGGGATTGAAGGCCTGCGCCAGGTTCAGCCGGCGGGTAGCGGTGGCTTCGGGGCCCAGCGACATGATGTACGGGCTGGCCGTCGTTTCCAGGAAGGCAAGACCGAAAGTGAGGATATACAGGGCCAGCAAAAAGAAACCGTAGCTTTCCCAGGAAGCCGCCGGATAGAACAGGAGGGCCCCGGTGGCGTAGAGCCCGAGTCCGAGGATGATGCTCTTCTTGTAGGAATACCGCTTGGCAAAGATGGCGGCGGGCAGGGCCATGGTGAAGTAGCCGAAGTAAAAGGCGAACTGCACCCAGCTGGCCTGGAAGTTGTCGAGCTCCAGCACCTTCTTGAAGGCCGACACCATCGGGTTGGTGATGTCGTTGGCGAACCCCCACAGGGCAAACAGCGAAGTGACGACGATGAAAGGCGTAAGGAGCGACCGGGGTACAACCGGGGGAGAAGCTTGGGGCATCGGGGCGGAATCAGGGTGAAGTCGCCCAAAAGATAGGGTCAGCCCGTGAACTTGTTGCGGTCGATGCCGAGCTTATTCATCTTGGACATGAGGGTGCGCCCGTTCAGGTCCAGCAACTCGGCCGCGCCTCCGGGGCCGGTCACTTTCCCCTTGGTGCGCTTGAGGGCTTCGATGATGTACTGCTTCTGCATCATCTCGAAGGGCACGATCTTGTCGCTGCGGAAGGACACGTTCTCGTCCGTACGGTCGTTGCGCCGCAGGGCCCGCAGGCTGGCCGAGAGGTTCAGGGTGCTGGATTGGGAGGTGATCACGGCGCGCTCCACCAGGTTGATCAGCTCGCGCACGTTGCCCGGGAATTCGTACTTGACCAGCACCTCCAGGTCCTTGGGGTTGATGTGGGTGATGTTGCGGCCCATCCGGTCGGAATACACCTTGGCGAAGTGCTTCACCAGTACGGGAATGTCCTCGGTGCGTTCCCGCAGCGGGGGGTTGTGGATTGGGAATACGTTCAGGCGGTAGAACAGGTCTTCCCGGAAGGTGCCCTTGGCGATCATGTCCTCCAGGTCGCGGTTGGTGGCGGCGACCACCCGCACGTCGACGTGGATGGAACTGGTAGAGCCGATGCGCTGTATCTCTCCTTCCTGGAGTACCCTCAGCAACTTCGCCTGCATGTCCAGGGGAAGCTCGCCGATCTCGTCCAGGAAGATGGTACCCCCGTCGGCCAGTTCGAACTTGCCCTTCTTCTGGGCGAAGGCGCCCGTGAAGGCCCCTCGTTCGTGACCGAATAATTCGCTTTCGATCAGGTTTTCCGGCAGGGCGGCGCAGTTTACGCTGACCAGGGGCTTGCGGCCGCGGTTGCTGAATTTGTGGATGGACTGCGCCAGCAACTCCTTGCCCGTTCCGGTCTCTCCCGTGACCAGCACCGTGGCGTCGGTGTCGGCTACCTGGGCGATCTGCGCCAGGATCCGCTGGTACTTCTTGGACACCGTGATGATGGATCCTCCGGTGTTTACCTGCTCGATCTGTTCGCGCAGGGTTTCGTTCTCGCTCTGCAGTTGCTTGGTGAGCTCATCGACGCGCCGTTTGGTCTTCTGCAGCTTGCGGCGGTTGTTGTACTGTACCGTTACGTCGCGGCAGATCAGGCAGAGGAAGCGTTGCTTGCCCGCTTCCACCTGGGCGAAGCGGACCTGCAGGGTACGGTCGTCGCCGCTGGTGGTACTGTAAATGTAGTCGGTGGCGGAGCGGCTGCGGCCATCGATCTTTTCCTGGCGGATGTCGGCCAGGGCGGGTATGGGCAGGTCCGGCATCAGTTCCTCGATGGGCATTCCCTCCAGCGGCAAGCTGGTTTTGCGGCTGAGTTTCCGGCGGGCGGCCTCGTTGACCAGTACCACGCCGTTGCCGGCGTCGAGCCAGATGACCCACTCGTCGAGGGCGTCCAGGGTGGTGGCGTGCAGCTGGAGGCTCTCCGAGTAGGCTTCCTGCCGGCTGTTGTCCTGGTTCACGGCGATCATGTACTCCTCCTCCCCCTTGCGGTAGTAGTGGAGGCGGGCCAGGGTAGGGAGCAGGCTGCCGTCCTTGCGGCGGATCTGGGTGGGAAGTTCCAGGTAGCGCTGTTCCCGCAATTTTGGGTAGAGCAGCCGGATCTCCTCGGCGTTGGCCGGGTTGGCGAGTTTGGAGGTGGGGGCCTGGATGAGTTCCCGCTTGGAGTAGCCCGTCATTTCGGCGGCCCGGTCGTTGGCGTAGAGGATCTTGCGGTCCGAATAGGACACCAGGAAGACGCTCTCAAACTGTTGGTCCAGGGCCAGCCGCAACAGCTCTTCCTGAAGTGAGCGATCCACGGGCTGGGAGCTCCCCGCCTCGGGGCGCATCAGGGTGCCGTAGATCTTGTACACTTCCAGCTCGTTCTCTACCGATCGGGCGCGCACCAGGTACTCAGTAGGGGCGGTGTGCTTGTCGGTGGAGGGGGTGCGCAGCGACAGGCGGGTTTCCTCCACGCCGCTGTTGACTTTGAGCCGCTTGTAGAGGGCCCGGACGTCATCGTAGATATCTCCTACGACTTGCTCTCGCAAGACCCCCAGGAACTCCGCGGCGGGGTAGAAGCGCCGCTCTTCGGAGAGGGACAGCCAGCGACTGATCTGGGGAGAGACGAAGACCTGGTTGCTGGTGAAGTTGATCTCCCACACGCCGATGTCGGCGTCTTCCTGCACCGCTTCCAGTAGGTCGGCGTCCCGTTTGCCGGCTTCGGTAGCGGTGAAGACAATCAGGCACAGCTCGGGATCGATGCTGTAAATGTCGAAGCCGGCCCGGCCCCTGACGGTGAAGAGTTTGCCGTCGGCGTTGACGAACTCCGTGTCGAAGGGTTCCGTGGCGTTCTCCTGTAGCCGGTTCCAGAACCGCTTCCACCCCAGCATGCTGAAGTGGGGATTGATCTCGAAGTAGCTGGTCCGCTGCAGTACCTTGGTGGTGTAACCCAGCAGCTTGGCCGCGCTTTCGTTGCCGTAGTGTACCCGCCCGGTGATGTCTACCCACAGCACGCCTTCGGTCACCATGTTAAAGGCGTCCTGGTGCATCTGCAGGAGGGCGTCAACGGGAGGAGCTTGGTCGGCCAGATTCAAGGGTTGGAGAGTGCGGTGTTACAAGGCTTGGTGAAGATACGAAATTCGTCAAGCAAAATGGCCCCGGAACCTGGGTTTCGGGGCCATTTGAGCGAGTATATTATCGGTGCAACCGCTGCTAGGGCATGACCTTGCCGTTGTTGTTCGGGTCGTGGGAGTTGTCGATCACGCCGGCCCATTCCTGGAAGCCTTCTTCGGCGTCGGCGGGGCGGGGACCGATCAGTTCCTCGAGGTCCTTGCGGCTGAGTACCTCCTTTTCCAGCAGGGCTTCGGCCAGTTTGCCCATCTCTTCCCGCTTGACCTGCAGGAGTTGCTTGGCCCGTTCGTACTGGCTCATGAGCAGCACGCGCACCTGGTCGTCGATCAGGGTGGCGGTATCGTCGGAGTAGGGGCGCTGGTAGGTGTCGCGGCTCATGCCGTAGAAGCTTACCTGGCCGACCTTGGGGTCCATACCGTAGACGGTGATCATGTCGTAAGCCATCTTGGTGACCTTGTCCAGGTCGTTCTGGGCCCCGGTGCTGATCTTGTTGAACACCACCTCCTCGGCGGCGCGGCCTCCGAAGGTCATGCACATCATGTCCAGCATCTGGTCCGAGCGGGTGATGTACTGCTCCTTGGGCAGGTACTGGGCGTAACCGAGGGCAGCTACCCCGCGGGGTACGATGGTCACCTTTACCAGGGGCATGGCGTGCTCCAGGAACCAGCCGCAGATGGCGTGGCCGGCCTCGTGATAGGCGATGATCTTCTTTTCGTCGGGGTTGATGAGCTTGTTCTTCTTCTCCAGTCCGCCGATGACCTTGTCGAGGGCGTAGTTGAAGTCGTCCAGGCCAATCGAATCCTGGTTGCGGCGGGCGGCGATCAGTGCGGCCTCGTTACAGATGTTGGCAATCTCGGCGCCGGCAAAGCCGGGGGTCATTTCCGCCAGGACGAGGGCCGTAACGGTCTCGTTGACCTTGATGGTCTTGAGGTGGACCTTGAAAATGGCTTCCCGTCCCTGGAGGTCGGGGCGATCGATGCCAATCTGCCGGTCGAAGCGGCCCGGGCGCAGCAACGCCGAGTCCAGTACGTCGGGGCGGTTGGTGGCGGCCATCAGGATGACGCCCTTGTCGGTGCTGAATCCGTCCATCTCTACGAGGAGCTGGTTCAGGGTATTCTCCCGCTCGTCGTTGCCGCCCTGCATGTTGGCGCGGCCACGGGCGCGGCCGATGGCGTCAATCTCGTCAATGAAGATGATACAGGGGGCCTTTTCCCGGGCCTGCTTGAACAGGTCGCGGACGCGGGAGGCACCTACGCCGACGAACATCTCTACGAAGTCGGAGCCCGACATGGTAAAGAAGGGTACACCGGCTTCTCCCGCCACGGCCTTGGCCAGCAGGGTCTTACCGGTGCCGGGAGGGCCTACCAGCAGTACACCCTTGGGGATCTTGCCGCCCAGGGCGGTGTATTTCTTGGGGTTTTTCAGGAAGTCAACGACCTCCATCACTTCCTCCTTGGCCTCGTCCAGGCCGGCTACGTCGGCGAAGGTGATGTTCACCTTGCTGTTCTGGTCGAAGAGGGTAGCCTTGGACTTGCCGATGTTGAAGATCTGTCCGCCGGGGCCACCGCCGCCGCTGCCGAGGCGGCGCATCAGGATGATCCAGATGAAGGCGATCACGGCCAACGGCAGCAACCACTGCAGGGCCGTGCCGAGGTAGTCGGCCCGCCGTTCGGCGTTCACCCTCACCCGGTCGGCGAAGGGGATGCCCTGCTCCTCGTAGGCCCGGGAAACGAAGTCGTTGAAGGAGGTCGGGTCGGTTACTTCCAGGTAATAGTCGTAGCGGGTGCCGCCCATGCCAGCCGGTGCGGAATCCTCGTAACGGGGCAGGGTCTTCTTGTCTTCCTTGAGAAAGATCTCGGCCCGCTCGCTGTTGACCAGGGTGATGGACTGCACCGCGTCGTCCTTGATCATCTCGTTGAGGCGATCCAGGTCGATTTCACTCGAAGCACCCGTGCCCCAGTTGGTCAGCACCAGCGCCAGCAACACGACGGACATGATGGCGTAGATCCAGTAGCTCTGGAACTTCGGTCCACCACCTCCGGTGCCGTCGGACTTATTATTCTGATTATTCGTGCTCATATGTATTGGCTAACGTGCGGGTTTGCTTTTCGTTGGCTGCCCGCCTATATTTTGGGGAGGCCGCCTAGAGGGTTTCGTACTGGGTCGCGACGCCGTCGCTCCACAGGTCCTCAATTTGGTAGTAGGCGCGGGTTTCGGGGTAGAAAACGTGCACCACGGTATCGAAGTAGTCGAGGCATACCCAGTTCGCCGGACGGCTGCCGGTAGTGTTCTTGGTGTACTCACCAAGCTCCTGCTTCATGCGCTTCTGCACATTCTCAGCGATGGCCCTCACCTGGGTGGTGGATTCACCCTCACAGATGAAGAAGAACTCGGCGGGCCGATCGTCCAACTTGCGGAGGTCCAGGCGGACGATGTTTTTACCTTTGATGTCCCGGATACTGTCCAGGATGACGTCGAGCCGCTCCTCCATCTGGGGAGTTATGGCCTTGCGTACTGACTCTGTGGATGTATTCAAATCAAGATTTTAGTACAATGAAGATAGCAAAAACCGTTCCGGAATGGTGGCGGACCCTGCTACGGATTTGCAAATGAAACAATGTGCTGCTACCTAAAGTTGCCCGCTATTTCTCCCGGGTTGATTCCACCAACGCCGCCCTGCTGCAGGCGCTGACCGACGGGGAGGCGCTGCCTTCCGGGGCCGTCTACCTCACGGATGAGCAGACCGCCGGCCGGGGGCAGGGGAGCAACGGATGGCACGCCACGCCGGGCGACAATCTGACGCTTAGCGTCCTTTGCCGGCCTGACCATCTGTCAGTCGACCGGGTTTTTTCCCTCACCGAAGCCGCCGCCCTGGCAGTAGCGGCCACTGTCCGCCGCTTTCTCGCACCGGCCCGTCGCGGGGAGGTCACCGTGAAGTGGCCGAACGACGTCTACGTCGGCGACCGCAAGGTGGCCGGGATCCTGATCCAGAACGGCCTGAGGGGAAACCAGGTGCAGTGGGCCGTCGTCGGCATCGGACTGAACGTGAACGAGGTAGACTTCCCGCCGGAAATTGAGGACAACGCTACCTCCCTGCGCCAGTTGACCGGCGGAGAAGTAGAGCGTGAGATGGCCCTCTCCGCCCTCTTTACCGAATTGACGGAGTGGTTCGCCTACCTCGAAGAGGGGAGGCAGGCCGAACTGCGCCGACACTACCTGGACGCCCTGTACCGCCGGGGGCAGCTCCGGACCTTCCGTCGGCTGCCGCAGGGGGAAGCGTTTCCCGCCACCATCACCGGGGTAGATCCCGCCGGGAGGTTGTTGCTGACCCATGCCGACGGTACCACCGAGGCCTTCGCCCAGCGCAGCCTGCAGTACCTCCAGGCTGCGCCGGGCGGCTGACTCAGTCCTCCAGAAGCTCCAGGTTCTGCTCGATGCCCCGTTCCAGGGGGCTCACGCCCTCCTTCATCCATTTCGGCATGGGGGCGTCCTGGAGGTAGTAGTCAAAGAACTGGCTCATGCGGGTCTGGAAGTCGGCGCGGTTCGGGGCCTTGAGGGGCCAGTGGGGCTCGCCGCGGTAGTTAAGGAACCAGGCGGGTTTGCCCAGCCGGCGCAGGGCGGTGAACCATTCGATGCCCTGGTACCAGGGTACGGCGCCGTCTTCGTCGTTGTGGAGGATCAGGATCGGGGTATTGATCTTGTCGGTAAAGAAGAGGGGAGAGTTCTCGAGGTAGCGCAGGGGGTACTCCCAGATCGTACCGCCGATGCGGCTCTGGGTGCGCTCGTACTGGAACTGCCGGCTGCGGCCGCTGCCCCAGCGGATGCCGCCGTAGGCCGAGTACATGTTGACCACCGGCGCACCGGATTCGATGGCGGCGAACAGGTCGGTCTTGGTAGCCAGGTAGGCGGCCTGGTAGCCACCCCAGCTGTGGCCCTGCAGGCCGATGTTCTCCTTGTCGATGAAGCCCTCCATCAGCAGGGCGCTCACCCCGCTCATGACGCAGTTGTAGGCGCTCTCGCCGGGGTAGCCCTCCCGGTAGATGACGTCGGGGTTGAAGATCACGTAGCCGCGGCTGGCGTAGTGGGGGTAGTTGATGGAGGAGCGGCCCGGCACCGGGGTGCGGTGGCGGTACAGCCCTTCGCTGCTCCGCTCGTAGAAGTTCACCAGCATGGGGTAGCGCTTGGCGGGGTCAAAGCCGGCGGGCTTGATGAGCAGGCCGCGGAGTTCCCTCCCCTCGTGGTCGATCCAGGTGTAGGTTTCGGCCGTGCCCCAGTTGAATTCCGACTGCTGGGGGTTGGCGTCGGAGATCACGGTCGCCTCCTCGCCCAGCGCATTGGTTACCCGCAGGTTGGGGAAGTCCGTGTAGCTCTCCCGGGTGTAGAGGTAGCGTTCGGCCGTCCGCGCCTTGCGGAAACCGTCGTAGACGTAGGGCCCCGAGGCCAGCTGCTCGAGTGATCCCGACTGGCTCAGCCGTGCGAATCCGCCGTGGTAGTCGCGGTCGCGCTGGAAGGTCAGTACCATGGGGAATTCGATAGCGGGCTCCTCCGGGTTCAGGTTGGCGTAGCGGTAGGCGGTACTGTCCTCCCGCCCGCGGGTCAGCCGTTCGGGCGCCCCGCCCTTGGGGTCCAGCTTCCACAGGTCGTAGCGGTCGTAGACGACCAGGGCGCCGTCGTTCTCCGTCCAGCCGGCGGTGCCGTAGGGGTAGGGGTCCATCGGGCGGTCGTTCAGCTCGTCGTAGAAGGTGCCCACGGCGTTCGAGGTCAGGTCGCGCACCTCATTGTCCGCCATGTCGTAGAGGCGGTACATAGTGTCTACCGGATTGTACCAGCTGATGTACTTGCCTTCCGGCGACCACTCGAAGAAGCCCGGTTCGCCTTCCACCACGGGGTGGCGCTGGCCGTTGCGGAGGTCCACGATGGTAGCATCCCGCCCGGCCGGTCCGCCGGTCCACATGGTTTCCCGGCTGTAGGGTGTTTCGGTGTAGAGCAGGACGTGGTGGCCCTTTCCGTCCTCCGGTCGGCTGCTTTCGGGCAGTTCCGGGGTGGCAAGTTGCAGGAATTCATCTTCTCCGGTGCGGTAGACGGCCAGGTAGGTGAATTTGCGGTCCTGCTCCAGGTTGTTGTTCTGCCGGGTATACAGCAGGGGGTCCTCGGTGGTCCACACTTCCACGTCGGCCATCTCACTGGCCAGGCCGTTGCTGTCGAGTTCGGGCCGCCGGGGGGTAGTGCCGAAGAAGAGGTATTTGCCGTCGGCGCTGAATTCAGGGCGGCGGTCGTCGCTGATCCGGAAGCCCTTCGGCAGCCAGCTGCGGTCGCGGCCCGTCACCATGTAGGCGGAGTCGCTGCCCCGCGACCAGTAGTGGAGGTGGAAGGGCGGCTGCTTGGCCTTTTTCTTGTCCTTTTCGCTGCTCAGGAAGGCCACGTGCTGACCGTCGTAGCTCAGGTTCAGTCCCGCGAAGTTGGCTGGGCCCTCACTCAGGCTCTGCCATTCCAGCTCGGCGGGGTCCACGCGGTAGATGCCGGCCGACCAGGTGCTGTCCTTGTCCGTGCGCCGGGCTACCACGATGGGCGCGTCGCGGGCCACGCGGAAATCCATCACCCCCTCCAGGTAGAAGCTGTCGGGCTGGGCAAAGCGGCGCACCACCAGCCGGCGGGCGTCCTTGTCGAGGCTCTCGCGCAGGCTGTCGGCCAGCAGGGAGCCCGTGGTGTAGGCGAAAATGTTTGACGAGCGCTCGCTGAGCTTCACGTCGTAGACTTCCGGGTACCGCCGGGCGGTCTGGCTCTCCACGTCCCACACGAGCAGGGTGTCCATTTTTTTCAGGGCATCGCCTTCTTCCTGCCGCTTGTAGTGCAGGACGGTGTCGCGGGAGGGCTTCAGGGTGCCCACCAGGTAGCGGCCGTCGTAACTGAAGCGGGCGTCGTGCAGCCGCGGAAAGCGGTGTTCCCGTTTATCGCGGATGTCGTAGACCACGGCTTCGGGGTCGCCCACGTCCGGGGTCAGGGTATAGAGTACGTGGCTGCCGTCGGCGCTGAGGGCCTCGTTGCGGATCTGTTTCCAGGCCTGCATGTCTTCCACCGTAATGGGTTTCTGGGCGCGGACGCAGGTGCAGAGAAAGACGAAGAAACAGGCCAGGGTAAGGGAGAATGTGCGCATCGGACAAATATCATAAATTTTGGGGGTTGACTTTCCGGGGCGGCCGGGATTCCGGGGATGCCTACCAAACATCAACCTTTGCCTCCAGTTGGATAAGCATGAACAAGCAGTCCGACTACTTTACCATTTCCGGTGAACCGGCGCCCTTGATCCTTACCGCCATCCACGACGGCTCAGCCGTCCGGGAGGAACTGGAAGGCCGTTTCGCCCTGAACCAACGCGAACGACTCTACGAGGAAGACCCCCATACGGCCACCTGGGCCCGGCTGCGGGAGCCGAACATCATCGGCCGCCACAGCCGCTTCGAGGTCGACCTGAACCGCAGCCGCGACCGCGCCGTCTACCTCACCCCCGACGATGCCTGGGGGCTCACGGTTTGGCGGGAAAAGCCCGACCAGGGCATGATCGACCGATCGCTGGCGGCCTACGACCGGTTCTACGGAGACGTGGCAGGCTTCCTGGAGCGCGTCGTGGAAGAGTACGGCAGCTTCGTACTCTACGACATTCACTCCTACAACCACCGCCGCGCGGAAAACGGGAGGGAACCCGCGGACCCGCAGGCCAATCCGGTAGTGAACGTCGGGACCGGCAACATGGACCGGCAGCGCTGGGCCCCCGTGGTCGACGCCTTCCTGGAGCAAATGCGGTCCCATACCCTCGACGGGGCACCCCTGGACGTGCGGGAGAACGTGAAGTTTGACGGCGGACATTTCAATCACTGGATCCACGACCGCTTCCCCGGCGTGAGCTGCGTGCTCTCGATTGAATTCAAGAAAGTGTTTATGGACGAGCACACCAACGAGGTCTTCTCCCCGGTGCTGGAACAGTTGCAGCAGGCCCTGGTGGGAACCTTTGAACCCGTGCTCGCCGCCCGCGAACGTGTGAGCCAACGCCTCCCAGCCTGAAGATTTATGCCTGATACAACCACCGACACCAATTTTTCCACGGAAACCGCCCTGGCCCGGCTGGCGGCCGACAAGCCGCTCTGGTTGACCCTGCCCGGCGGCGGGCGCCTGTACATCGCCCGGGAAGTTCCCTTTCTTACCCTCTACCGCTACCGGGATGACGTCCCGGACTATATGCTCCACGCCGAGGAAACCGCCTACGCCGTCCTGGGCTTCGGGGAGGAAGCGCCCGCCGGCTTTACCCAATTGTTGGAAGACCTGCTGGGCGATTTTGCCGACCGTTTCGGTGGCGTACTGCTGCTGGAAGTCTGGGTGGATGAAAAGATGCCGGGATCCGACCTGAAGGTATACGCCGAGTCCGAAGATCCGCCGGCCATCCGCGAAGTGCTGGTGGACCAGCTGTCGCGGATAAGCATCGAAGGAAGGTCCCCGTCCGTGGAAATGGCCCCGGAAGCGCGGTCCACCCTGACCGGGCCGCGGCAGATTCTGCCGGAAGGCCTGCTGAAAAGGAATGACATCCTGCTGCTGAACGTCCAGGTAGGCGGATTTTTCCTGAACGAGGACGGCCGCCCCTATCCGTTGCTGTTCCGCGATTTCCGCGACAAACTGCATACGGCCTTCCAGCGCACCTTCTTCGAGTTCGTGCGGCTGCAGACTACCTACAACGCGACCCATTTCCACCAACTCGGTAACCACCGCGTCGATGAACTGGTCTGGGAGATCGACCGCAAGCTGGTGGAGATATCCACGAGTTTCCCCTTTCTCATGCTCGTCACGGCCACCAACGACGACGAGGCATTTGAACGCTTCACCGAGGCGGGGTACCGGGGCGAACCCGCTTTTCACTACCGCTTCCTGCCCGTAGATCCCGACGCCCTGAAGCGCGACCTCTACAACCTGCCCATCGACCGGGTGAAGGACGCCACCCTGGCCTACATCCTGCGCGACAAGCGCGATGAAACCGTGCGCATGCTCGACATGCTGGCCCACCGCGGCAACGAGCTGTTCCGCTACGGCAGCATGCAGGTCTTCGGCGGGGTGGACGACGAGTTGCTCAAGGTGGCCAATGAGCTGCTGGACCGCCTGCCCGCCAAAGGAGCGGCCGCCGCGGAGGCAACCGTGGATGCCGGGCAGTTCCTGGCCCAGTGCCGCGGGGAATTTGCCTACCTGACCGAGCAGTACCCGGTAGCCCAGCCCTCCGCCCTCATCCGCGAGGACCTGAGCGGACTGATGGTTTCCCAGGGCGTGCTCAACATCGGCCACCGCCTGCGGGTGCCGGAGAGAAGGGTGGAAGCCCTGATCCAGCATGAGGTGGGCACCCACGTGCTGACCTACTGGAACGGCAAGGCCCAGCCCCTGACGCTGCTGCATTCCGGCACCCCCGGCTACGAAGACCTCCAGGAAGGGCTGGCGGTACTGGGGGAGTGGTTTGTCGGTGGCCTCACCCCGGCCCGACTGAGGAACCTGGCCGCCCGGGTGGTCGGCATCGCCCATATGCTGGGTGGCCATCCCTTTGATTCCACCTTCAGCCTGCTGCACGAGGCGCACGGGCTGCCGGCCGAAACGGCCTTTCACACCACGGCGCGGGTGTACCGCGGGGGGGGATTTACGAAAGACGCCGTGTACCTCCGCGGGCTGGTCGAACTGCTGCAGTACCTGGAGGAGGGGGGAGAACTGGAACCCCTGTTTATGGGCAAGCTGCGGCTGGACTACGTCCCCCTGCTTGACGAACTCACCCAGCGCGGGATCCTCCGGCGGCCGCCGCTCATCCCCCGCTACTTCCGCGAAGACGCCGAGGCGGGCCATCCAAAACTCAAGCGCTTGAAAGCCGGAATGTCGGTTTTTGACCTTATTGCCCAATCCTGAATCCAACCCTGACCCAAACCAAAACCCACCACTATGAAACTAGCATTTGTCGTAAACCGCGTCGAGACCGAAGGCCCGAAGTACACCACCAACATCCTGGCCCACCGCCTCCACCAGCGGGGGCATGAGGTTTTCTACTTCGACGTGGGGAGGCTGGACTACACCCTCGACGGCCGCGTAGGGGGGCTGGGGCACTTCGCTCCCGCCGGGGATTATGAAACCCCCGAAGATTACCACAACGCGGTGCACGGCAACCTGGAAAAGGCGCGCCCCGTCTACACCGATGAACTCGACATTATCTTCTTGCGCAACGACCCCGGAGAGGACGCTGCCGACCGGAACTGGGCCTCCAACGCGGCCCTGATGTTCGGACAGCTGGCCTCCCAGCAGGGCACCATCGTGGTGAACGATCCCTTCGGCCTGAGCCACGCCCTGAACAAGATGTACCTCCAGCAATTCCCCGAAAGCGTACGCCCCCGCACGGTCATTACCCGTCGGATCGACGAGATCCGCCAGTTCGCCGAACAGGAAGGCAACGACATCATCCTGAAGCCGCTGCTGGGGTCGGGCGGTAAGAATGTATTCGTGGTCCGGGAAGACGACCACCCGAACCTGAATCAGATCGTGGACGTCATCAGCAACCAGGGCTACGTCATCGCCCAGGAGTTCATGCCCGCGGCGGCCCAGGGCGATATTCGCCTCTTCCTCATGAACGGCGAGCCCCTGGTGGTCGACGGTCACTACGCCGCCGTACACCGGATCGGTGCCGACGACGACATCCGCAATAACCTCCACGCGGGCGGGTCGGGACAAAAGGCGGAAATCACCCCCGAAATCCTGAAGATGGTAGAGCTCATCCGGCCCAAGCTCATCGCCGACGGTATGTTCCTGGTGGGACTTGACATTGCGGGAGATCGACTGCTGGAAATCAACCTGGAAAGCCCGGGCGGACTGCGCGGTGCCGGCATACTGGAAGGGGTAGACTTCACCGTGCCCGTAGCCGAGGCCCTGGAAAAGAAGGTCCTCTGTATGCAGAACTACGGCAGCCGCATCCCGAACCGGACCATCGCTACGCTGTAGCACATCGCCGCGTCCCGGATGGCCGGGTTACATTTGATTTCCAATTCTACCCCTGATGGCCATACACCTCGGACTCGACCTCGGTACCACCTCCGCCAAGATCTGCGCCTTTGACCCCTCGGGGAAGCTCGTTGAGGAACGCAGTGGCGACTACGAACTGCTGCACCCGGAGCCCGGCGCGGCCGTCCAGGACGTAAAGTCCATCGTGGAGGTGGCCGAACGCATCCTGCAGGAGATCCTGGAGGCCCTGCCCGAACCGCCGGCGGGACTGGGCATCAGCTGCCCCATGCACGGTGTGCTCCTGCTCGACGCCGACGGGGAACCCACGGGACCGGTAATCACCTGGGCCGACGTGCGGGCGCAGTCGGTCATGGACCGCTTCCCGGACGCCCTGCGCCGCCGCCTGCTCCACCGCACCGGCACCCCGGTACATCCAATGTCGCCGCTGGTGAAATTGCGCTGGCTGTCCGAATTCCGCTCCGAAGAACTGGAACAAGCCACCTACCTCGGCGACCTCAAATCCTACCTGGTCAGCCGCTGGACCACCGACGGGCTCCTCCTCGACGAGCAGCTGGCCAGCGCTACCGGACTGCTCGACCTGGAATCCGGCGAATGGGACGAGGCGGCCCTCACCCTGGCCGGCAACGGGAAGCCGCTGCCCCTCAAGCTACCCAAAATCGCTCCGGCCCGCCACCGCCTCACCTGGAAACCCGCGGTGGCCGAACGCCTCGGGACGGGGGAGGTGCCCCTGGTCATCGGTGGCTCCGACGGCTGCCTGGCCAACCTCGGCAGTGGACTCCTCGAACCGGGAAAGGTATCGCTCACCATCGGCACCAGCGGTGCGGTGCGGGTCACCCACCGGGGACTGAACGACGGTGCGGAACACCAGCTGTTCAATTACCGGCTCTATGACGACTACTTCGTGCTCGGGGGCGCCACCAACAACGGCGGCAAGGTGCTCGAATGGACCTACGAGCTGCTGCGGGGACACTTCGCCAGCATCGGAAAAATGATCGAAGCCGCCGCGGCGGCCCCCGATTCTGACCTGGTGTTCCGTCCCTTCCTGAATGGGGAGCGCGCCCCGATCTGGGACGCCCTGGCCACCGCCGCCTTCGTGGGACTGCGGGGGCACCATACGCCCACCGATCTGGCCCGCGCCGTATTGCTGGGGGTGACGGATAACATCGTGGCCATCCTGCGGCAGGTCGAGGCCGCTACCTGTGCGGCCGAGGTCATCTTCGCCAGTGGCGGGTTCACCCGCTCCCGTGCCTGGGTGGAACTGCTGGCCGAACGTTCGGGGCGGAAGGTGGAGATTGCTCAGACGCCCCAGGCCAGCGCCTACGGCGCCGCCCGTATGGCGGAGCTTTCGCTTGCCTCCCCGTCCTCAGCCCAGTAGCAACAAGCCCAGCGGAGGCAGCAGCAGCATGCCGTTGACGGCGGTGGCGTAGTAATCCTCCCCCCGCAGCGGCGTGGTTTTCCAGCCGATGGTGATGGCCAGGGCGTAGGCCAAAGCCAGGCCGAAACCGGTAGCCGGCGGGTAGCGGACGAAAGACACGGCGGCGCAGACCAGCAGCAGTCCCAGGGCCACGCTCCGGTTCAGCGCGGGCCGGGTGCCGGCCAGGGTGCGAACACCCTGCCGCCGGTCCAGGTCTACGTCACGCAGGTCGAAGAGCAGGGCCACGGCCAGCGTAAAGCAGAACCGCAGCACGGGTTCCGGCGGCGCGGCGGAGATCGCGAGGGCGGGGGTGAGGTCGGTCATGCAGGTCCACGCCAGGGCAACCCATACCACCTTGAGGTAGGGCAGGTCGCGCAGCCGTGGCCCCCCGGGAAACAGGGGAATGAGGTAGAAAAAGGTGAAGGGAAGGGCCAGCAATACCGGCCAGAAAGCGCGCAGGGGCAGGGTGAAAGCCAGTCCCACCGCTGCCATGATGCCGGCCGCACCCACCATCAGCGAGGTGCCGGGGTGGAGAGACACCACCCGGTAGCGACGCCCGTCGGGCTGGCCGTCCGCCCGGTGGTAGCTCAGGAGGCGGTGGAGGGTGTACACCCCAAGGGTGGCAAAGAATACGAAGGCGTGCACGGGGTACAGGCCGGCGTCTCCACTGCTTAGGAAGGTGGATTGCCAGCTCAGTCCCGTGGCCGCCAGCGCAATCCAGAGGTGCCCGTAAAAGAGCCAGTTCAACAGCGGATTGCGCATGGGGGCGGGTTCTCCTTACACCTCGAAGTAGTTAAAGCTCATGCCGTCTTCAATGCGGACCAGGCTCTGGAGGATCAGTTCGATCACCCCTTCGACGTCGCTTTTCGCCGCCATTTCCACCGTGGTGTGCATGTACTTGAGCGGCAGGCTGATGAGGGCCGAGGGCACCCCGCCGTTGGAGTAGGCAAAGGCGTCGGTGTCGGTGCCGGTGGCCCGGCTGCTGGCCTCCCGCTGGAACTTGATGTCGTTCTCCTTGGCGGCCGCGATGATGAGCTTCAGCAACTTGTTGTGGACGGCCGGGGCGGTAGTAACACTGGGTCCGTCGCCGGCCTTCACGTCGCCGACCTTCTTCTTGTCCAGCATCGGCGTGTTGGTGTCGTGGGTCACGTCGGTCACGATGGCCACGTGGGGTTTAATGCGCTCGGTGATCATCTGGGCGCCCCGCAGGCCGACCTCTTCCTGAACGGCATTGACGATGTAGAGGGAGTAGGGGAGTTCGATCTCCCGCTCCCGCAGCAGGCGGGCCACCTGGGCGATGCAGAAACCACCGAGGCGGTTGTCGAGGGCGCGGCCGCAGTAGTAGCGGTCGTTCATCACCTCCAGTTCGTCGGGGTAGGTGATCACGCTGCCGACGTGGACGCCCATCTCGAGCACCTCTTCCTTGTCCTTGGCGCCAATGTCGATGAAGATGTTTTCCAGCTTCGGCTGCAGCTTGGCGTCGTCGCCGCGGCGGGTATGGATGGCCGGCCAGCCGAAGACCCCGCGGACGATGCCCTTCTCACCGTGGATGTTCACCCGCTTCGAGGGGGCGATGGTATGGTCGCTGCCACCGTTGCGCACTACGTAGAGGTAGCCGCTGTCGGAGATGTAGTTGACGAACCAGCTGATTTCGTCGGCGTGCCCCTCGATCACCACCCGGTAGTCCTTGCCGGGATTGATGACGCCGTAGGCCGTGCCGTAGCTATCCAGCCCGATTTCGTCGACGTAGGGGCGGATGTATTCGATCCAGCGTTTCTGCCCCTCGCTCTCGAAGCCGGTGGGGGAGGCGTTGTTCAGGTACTGGTGAAGGAAGGTTTCGGCTGATTCGGTTAGGATAGACATGGAGTGTTGTTCAGGAAAAAGGAAAAAAGAAAAGGGGCAATTATTGCCCGGATTGTTCGTAGGCCTCGCTCCAGGCGCGGGGGTCCTGCCGCCATTCGGCCAGGGTAGCGGCATCGGCCTCGGTGATGTGGCCGGTCTGTTGGGCTTCCTCGAGCAGGGTGGTGTAGTTGCTTACCGTCTGCAGGGGTACCTGGGCGGTCTGGAAGGCCCGCTCGGCCGCGGGAAACTGATAGGTAAAGATAGCCAGCGCGCCGGCGGCCTCACCGCCCGCGGCCCGCAGGGCGTCGATGGCCTTCAGGCTGCTGCCCCCGGTGGAGATCAGGTCCTCAATCACTAGGTAGCGGTGGCCCGCCTCCAGGCGGCCCTCGATCTGGTTGCGGCGGCCGTGTTCCTTGGCCGAGCTGCGGATGTAGATGAAGGGCAGTTGCAGCCGGTCGGCCAGCAGGGCACCGTGGGGAATGCCGGCCGTAGCCACACCCGCTACGCCGTCCAGACCGGACATGGCACCCGCGGCCGCGCCCAGGGCCTCGATGACCTCGTTGCGGATGGTGGGAAAGGAGAGCAGCACCCGGTTGTCGCAGTAAATCGGGGAGCGCAGACCGCTGGCCCAGGTGAAGGGTTCGCGGGGGCTCAGCTTGACGGCCCCTACTTCCAGGAGGCGGCGGGCGATTTGCCGGGATGTGTCCATGCGTCGTAAATTTCGCGCCAATGTACGTAATCTATATCAACGACCGCCCGCTCGTGCTGCGCGAAACGGCCACGCCAAGCCCCTACGGAGACGCCGCCCCCGATACCCACCTGGTGGCCCGCTACTCCGGAAAACGCAAGAGTTTACTCAACTACGCCGACACCCTGGAGAAGGGCAGTCCGAAGGTAACCTCCCTGGAATTGGTGGCCGATGACCTGAACGACCTGTGGCAGGATTTCCAGTCGCACTACCGCTGGTTGGAAGCCGCGGGCGGCCTGGTGACCCACACCCGTACCCAGCGGCAGCTCTTCATCTTCCGCCGCGGCTACTGGGACCTGCCGAAGGGTAAAATTGACGAGGGAGAGGACCGCGCCGCCGCCGCCCTGCGGGAAGTGGAGGAGGAAACCGGGGTGCAGCAGCTCACCCTCGGCCGCGCCCTGCCCACCACCTACCATACCTACCGCACCACCCACCACCGCATCCTCAAGCCGACCTACTGGTTCCACATGGCCACCGAACAGGATGAGCTGGTGCCGGAAACCGAGGAGGACATCGAACGGGCCGAGTGGCGGACGGTAAAATCGGTGCTCGAGGGCGACGGGCCGATCTACGAAAACCTGCGCGCCCTGCTGCTTGCGGTGTAAGGCCAGCCGGCCCATCGCAATTTGTCTATATTTGCGCCCCACTCACGACCGTCTCTATGTACAATTTGATCCTTTTTGGCCCCCCGGGATCCGGAAAAGGGACCCAGGCACAGCTATTGGTGGACAAGCACGACTTCCTCCACATCAGCACCGGCGACATGTTCCGCGAGGAGCTGAGCCGCAACACCCCCCTGGGACAGGAGGCGCGTTCCTATATGGACGCCGGCCACTTGGTGCCGGATGAAGTCACCATCGCCATGCTGCGCAAACGGGTGGACCAACACCCCGACGTCACCGGCATCATCTTCGATGGCTTTCCCCGCACCGACCCCCAGGCTGCCGCGCTCAACGACCTGATGCGCGAAAAGGATACCCAGATCAACGCCCTCATCCTCCTGGACGTGGACGTAGACACCATCGTTCAGCGCATCCTGGGCCGCGCCGCCACCAGCGGGCGGGCCGACGACCTGAAGGAGGACGTGATCCGTACCCGCTACCGGAATTTCGTCAACTATACCTCACCGGTCTACGACTTCTACGACGAGCTGGGTCTGGCCCGCCGCGTCGATGGCACCCTCACCCCGGAAGCCGTCGCCGCCGAGATCGACGCCATCATCGGCGAAGGTCTGCAGAACGACTAGCGCACACCCCGGCCGCTGAGCCGTTGGATTACCTGTATGGCAAAAGCAAACTTCGTTGATTACGTAAAGATCAACCTGACCTCCGGCGACGGGGGCGCGGGCTCCCGTCATTTCTACCGGGCCAAGGGCATCCCCAAGGGCGGACCCGACGGCGGCGACGGAGGCCGTGGCGGTCACATCATCCTGAAGGGCAACCGTAACCTCTGGACGCTGCTGCAATTCAAGTACAAGAAGCACATCCGCGCCGAGCACGGACAGCGGGGCAGCGAGAACAACAAGACCGGAGCCACCGGCGCCGACGTGGTGCTGGAGGTACCCCTGGGAACCATCGCCCGCGACGCGGAAACGAACGAATTCCTGTTCGAGATCACCCGCCACGACGAGGAGTATATCCTGCTGGAAGGCGGCCGCGGCGGACTCGGCAACAGCCACTTCAAGTCTAGCACCAACCAGAGTCCCGAATACGCCCAGCCCGGAGAACCGGGAATTGAGGGGTGGTACATCCTGGAATTGAAGGTCCTGGCCGACGTCGGCCTCGTAGGCCTGCCGAATGTCGGCAAAAGCACCCTGCTCTCCGTCGTTACGGCCGCCAAACCGGAAATCGCGAACTATGCCTTCACCACCCTGGTGCCCAACATCGGTATGGTGCAGTACCGCGACGGGAAGTCCTTCGCCATGGCCGACATTCCGGGGATCATCAAGGGAGCCCACGAAGGCAAGGGACTCGGCCACCGCTTCCTGCGGCACATTGAGCGCAACGCCACCCTGCTGTTCTGCATCCCGGCCGACGCCGACGACATTCGCGGGCAGTACCGCATCCTGCTCAACGAACTGGAGAACTACAACCCCGAGCTCCTCGACAAGCCCCGCGTACTGGCCCTGACCCGCGCCGATATGGTGGATGAGGAACTCAAGCGGCTGCGCGCCCATGAGGTACCCCAGGACCTGCCTCACCTCTACATCTCCGCCATCACCGGGGAGGGCATCACCCAGTTGAAGGACCTCCTCTATACCATGATCATCGAGCGGCGGGAGGACCAGGACGGCGTGCAGCTGTCCATGGAAGAAGAATAAGCGACGCCCCCCTAGCGGAAGCGCTGGAGGTCCGCTGCAAGCAGGTTCTCCAGGGCCGCGGTAGCCAGGTCCCGGGCTTCGATCGGGCCCAGTCCACGCTGCTGGTACATGGTCTCCAGCCGTACCTGCGACTGGTAGTAGCCCACCCGCAGGGCATTGACGATGCGGGCGTGGAGGGGATCTTCGCCCGCCCACTTTTCCAGGTTCTTCCACACGGTGGTCTCCCAGCTCCGGGCCTGTGCAGCCCTGGCCGCCGGCAGGGGGCGCTGGGCTGCGAGCAGTTCCGCCCGCCCCTTGGCCGCCTCACTGGCTGCGGAGGCGTCGGTTTGTCCGGCGGCGATTTCTCCGGTGATGGTGGTGGTCAGCCGCAGTTCCGGCCAGTCGGGCGTCACCTTGTCCGTTACCAGGTTTTCGGCCAGCAGGCGGTACTTCCGCAGGACCGGCATTTCCTCCCACGCCTTCGTGAAGGCGGCCGTGGTGCCGGTACCGTAGTAGCCGTCGATGCTGCCCTCGTAGAACTTGTTTTCCTTCAGTACCCGTTGCAGGTTGGCCGTGGAGTGCCGCTTCGTCTTGCCGTCGATGGCCGGTACGCTGGGGGTCGCCGTGGCGGGAACCCCTCCACCCATGGGCTCCTTCGCGGCGGATGCGGGGGGCGTGGGAGCAGGTTTTTCGGCTTCGGCGCTCGCTTTGGTCAGCCGCCGGGTGGTATCCGCGGCCGGGGGGGCGGGGGGCGTGGTTCCGGCCGTGGAGGGGGCGCTGGACGCGGGTGCCGCGGGAGAACTTACCTGCCGTAGCTGGATGGGGATCAGGGGTTTTTTGATGCCCGTCTCGAAGGTGCCCACGGGGATGAGTTGGGCGGCCGCTACCGACCGGATGAAGGCGTCGCCGTAGCCGAGTCCGCGGATGTCCGACAGGGCCTGGTTGGCGGCTTCGGAGGTGGGGTAGGGGCCCGTGAGCACCTTGGTCACCCCGTCGGTCGCGTCAACGTATAGCTTGCCGGCCTGTTCCAGCGAGCGCCAGTCGAGCGAGCGGTTGCGGCTCCTCAGGGCTACCTGGATGAAGGTGGAGGGGCCGGCGGCGGCGTTGGCCGGGGGCAGTTCGGCTACCGCGGCGTTGCGGAACCCGCGTTTGCGCAGTTGCTCGGAAATGGATTCAGCGTTCTCCCGGGTGGTATAGTTGCCGAGGTAAACGTCGGTGAGCTGGCCTTCCCGCGGCTGGCCGTAGACGAATCCCAGTTCCCGCAGGTCGATGAAGTCGTCGGCCTTCACGTCCTGGAACGTACCCACCCGGACGTGGTAGAGCGACTGGGCGGTAACCGCGGCGGAAAGTAGCGGCAGGAGGAGCAGTAGGAGAAGACGTTGCATAGTGTAATGGAGTCAGCTTAAGGAAAAACGGCAAGGCCGCCTCCTTAACGGCGGGACGGCCTCCTTGGTATAATCGCCGAAAACGGCCCGAAAGTTGGCGGCCAGGGTAAGGTTTGCTAACCTTCCCGCGGCGGACGTACGGCCGGGGTGGGTGGCAAATGTCATGGTGCCGTTAAGCCCGGCCGCGGATGCAACTTTCTGCCCCCTCAACCGTATTTTTACCACGATTCCCAGCCAATGGCCCAGGTGGCTAAGCCGGGGACGCTAAACGGTATGAATAGAAAGAGCAACGACCAGCGCGAAAAGGCGCTGATGGCCCTGGTGGCCAGATATGAAAAAGGGGCTCGCAGCGGAGAGACCGTATTCTTGGCCGAAGAGGAATTTGAGGAACTACTGGTGCACTATTTTGGTCACCACGACTACGACCAGACACTGGAAGTCGCGGACCTGGCCATCAGCCAGCACCACTATACCCCCGACTTTTACAAGTGGAAGGCCCTCATCCACAAGATCAACCTGGAAGAAGAAGAAGCCCTCTCTACCCTGGAACAGTTGAATATCTACGCCCCCAACGACGAGGAGGTAATGATGCTGCGCCTGGAGGTCTTCGTCCACTTCGAGCACCGGGAAGCGGCCCGCGCCGCCCTGGACCAACTGTACAACGTCGTGGACGAGGACGAGAAGCTGAGTCTGCTCGCCTTCTTCGACGGACTCCTCTGTATGCAGGAGGACCGCTACCGGGAGAGCTTCGCCGCCCTGGCCGAAGCCATCCGTCTGGATCCCTTCCAGGAGCCGGCCTACGACGAGCTGCTCAACGCCCCCGAACTGGCCGAGTACCGGGCCGAGATCGGAGCCTTCCTGAAGCAGCAGGCCGACCACGACCCCTTCAACGATCTGACCTGGTTCTACCTCGGACTCTGGTACGATGATGGCGGGGAGGATTACGAGGCCCTCGAAGCCTTCGGCAACGCCCGATCGCTCAACGATAGCCGCAGCAACTACGACTTGGAGTACGCCGACAAGCTCTTCGACCTGGAAATGTACGAGCCCGCCCTGCGCGCCTACAATGCCTACTTCGAGTCCGACGAGGCCGAAGAGAGCTACGAAACCTGCATGCGCATCGGCCGCAGCTACCAGATGCTCGATGAGCTGGCCCTGGCCAAGAAGGCCTACTTCCGCGCCCTCGAACTCGACCCCGAGATGTACGACATCTACCAGTACATCGCCGAGTGCTGCGTGGCCGAGGAGAAGTGGGGGGTAGCCGCCTACAACTATGGCCGGGCCGTGGAACTGCCGAACCATACCGCCGATTGCTGGCTTGGACTGGCCCTGTGCAGCTCCGCCACCAACGCCCCCCTGGAAGCCGAACAGGCCTTCCTGAAGGCGATCGAGATGGACGAGGAGTTCAGCGACGCTTACGTATCCTACGCCCTGTTCCTGGTCGAAACCGGCCGGGAAGCTGAGGCGCTGCAGATGCTGGAGGACGTGGCCGAAACCTATATGGATGCACCCCTCGCCTTCGGCCGGGTCGCCATCATGATCGTCTGCGGTCGCCGCAAGGCCGCCCTGGCCATGCTGAATGAGGCCCTCAGCGCCTTCTACGACGACTACCCGCTGCTGTTCAACTGGCATCCGGAACTGGCGGACGACCCCGAGGTCCGGTCCCTACTGCAGCTTCATAAGCAGTAAGTACACCGCGGCCCCCAGGGCCACCGATACATTCATGGAGGTGTTCCGGCCGTACATTGGCAGGTGCACCGACGCGTCGCATTCCGCCAGCAACCGCCGGGGGATGCCCGCGGCTTCGTTGCCCGCGATCAATACGATCTCCCCGGTGACGGGTGGCGCGTAAGTAAACAGTGATTCACTCCGGTCGGTAATTTCCAGGGCCAGGATGTGGGCGCCGCGTTCCCGGGCGTCGCGGACGTACTGCACGGCGTCGTCCGCACTTTCGTATTCGACGGAGCGCTCCGTGGTGCGGGCCGTCTTCCTGATTTTCGGGTGGGGTGGGCGGGGGGTACTACCGGTAAGTACCAGCCGCTGCACGCCGGCCGCGTCCGCCAGCCGGAAGGCGGCGCCTACGTTGCGGGGATCGGTCCAGTCGGGGCACAGCAGGGTGATCGGAAAGATCCGTTGCGGCTGATTGATTTCGTCGTGGTCCAGTTGTCTGATGACGGGCGGATTTACTGAACGCTCACCAGCTCGATGTCGAAGATCAGGTCCGAATTCGGGCAGATGTCACCAGCCTGGCTGGCGCCGTAGGCCAGGGAAGAGGGAACGAACAAGCGGATGCGGCCGCCCTGTCCAATGAGTGGAATACCGAGTTCCCAGCCCCGGATCAGGTTGTCCAGCACGAAGGTGCGGGGGGAAGACCCGGTCTGGTCGAAGATGTCTCCGTTGGTGGTCATTCCGGTGTAGTGCACCGTAACCGAGTTCGACAGCGTAGGCTGCACTCCGTCTCCTGCCTCCTCAATGATGTAGTAGAGTCCGGTAGGGGTATTATCCTGGAAGAGTTCAGTGGCTTGGATGCTGTCGGCGAGGTACTCCTCGATGGAAGCATCACTCGACAGGCAGTCTTCCGAACTGCAACCCAGGGCGGTGAGGAAAGCGGCAAAGAGGATGAACAGACTGGCGGTAGTGCGCATAGGAAGGGTTGTCATTAGGCGGGCAAAAGTACCGCGCGGCCCGCGATCGGGCGCGGAAACCGGAGTGGCTTGAGGTATTATTTCACAAGCCGGGGCGGAAGGTTCGCGATTATTTTGCGATTTGCTGGGTAGACGACGATTATACTGGACGATAGAAATTTTTTTCACATTTCTGAACACCGCTTATGTGGGTCGGTTACATCAATCAAACGAACTAAGCGTATAAGATAAGGTGAGTGTATGTAAGCGGTCCGTCGGTTATCCGGCGGGCCTTTTTTTATCTTAGGCCAAACTCGCCGCTCTTGAAATCAGCTCCCGGGCTGTTGTTGCTGCTCCTTTTTACGCTGTCCTGCCGTGAAACGGAACCCGCGCAACCCGCCGCCTCCTCACCTCCCCCGCCGGCCATGGAATACCGCGAATCCGACTACCAGGACGAAGCCCTGACGGACAGCCTGCTCTACGACAAGATCCTCGGATCACTGGTGGGCTCCGCCATCGGCGACGCGATGGGGGCCCCGACCGAGATGTGGAGCCCCACCGACATCAGCAACGAATACGGCCACGTCGACAGCCTCGATATGGTACTGCGGGAACCGAGCCCGGAAGGGCCCTGGGCCTTCAACCTGCCGCCCGGTGCCGGTACCGACGATACCCGCTGGAAGGACCTGATGGTGGATTACTGCCTGGAGGAGCACGACGTCCGCAGCCGCTCCCTGCCGTTGGCGTTCAGCGGCGGCCGTTTCGGGCGCTTCATTGACGACCGTTACCGCCGCCGGGTAGAGGAACTCAAGGCGGTGTCGGGGCTGGAACCCGAACCCCTGGAAGCGGCCATGCGCCGCCTGACGTGGTTGCAGGAATGGGCCACCGTAGCCCGCGCCTACACCTCCGGCGACGTGGATGCCTACCGCGACGCCCTCTCACGCTTTTACGGCGGCGAGATGTCGTGCGCCGGGATGCTGTACAGTCCGGTGATCGGGGCGGTGTACCCCGGCCGGCCCGAAGCCGCCTACCGCGCCGCTTACGAAGTGGCCCTCTTTGATCTGGGCTACGCCAGGGACATCACGGGACTCACCGCCGCCCTGACCTCAGTGGCCTTCCGACCCGGGGCTACGGCGGACGACTTCGTCACGGTGATGCGGGAAGTTGACCCCGAGGGATTCTTCCGCTCCCGCCTGATCGGGCGGGTAGCCTACCGCCTGTTCCAGCAGGCCCGCGGCATCGTGCGCACTGCCCGGGAGTTGACGCCGGAGGAAGCCCGTAGTATGGACTTTCGACTCCCGGACCGCTACCCCTACGACAGCCTCAGCTACGCCCGCACCCTGAAAGCCTACGAATTGCTCGACCGCGCCAAACAGGACGTGCCCTTCCACGCAGCCGAGATCCACCTGATCAACCTCACTGCCCTGCTGTTCAGCGACTATCAGTTCCAGCCGGCCATGGAATTCATTGTCAACTACGGGCGGGACAACGACACCGTTGCCGCCGTGACCGGCGCCATCATCGGGGCCCTGAAGGGTAGCAGCCGACTGCCCGCCGAAGAGCGGGACCGGGTGATCCGCGTCAACCGGGAAGTACTTGACATCGACCTGGAAGTTCAGGCCCGCCGGTTGACCGACGCGATTTTGCAGCGCCGCGCCCCGCTCGTGGCCGTCGACCGCTAAGGCCTACCGCCGACTGTAGTTGGGGGCTTCCTTGGTGATGGTGATGTTGTGGGGGTGGCTTTCGGTCATACCCGCGCCGGTGATGCGTACAAATTCCGCATGCTGGAGGTCGGCGATGGTGGCCGCGCCGCAGTAGCCCATTCCGGCGCGCAGTCCGCCCAGGTACTGGTTGACTACCTCGGCCAGGCTGCCCTTGTAGGGGATGCGGCCTTCGATGCCTTCTGGGACCAGTTTCTTGACGTCGTCTTCGACGTCCTGGAAGTAGCGGTCCTTGCTGCCCTTGTTCATGGCCCCGAGGGAACCCATGCCGCGGTACACCTTGAACTTGCGGCCGTCGTAGAGGATGGTTTCACCGGGACTTTCGTCGACGCCGGCGAACAGGCTGCCCGCCATGATGGTCGAAGCGCCGGCCGCGAGGGCCTTGACGATATCTCCCGAGTAACGAATGCCCCCGTCGCCGATTACCGGAATGTCGGTGCCCTTCAGGGCGGCCGCCGCGTTGGCAATGGCGGTAAGCTGGGGAACGCCCACGCCCGCCACGATGCGGGTCGTGCAGATGGAGCCGGGCCCTACGCCCACCTTTACGCCATCGGCACCGGCATCAGCCAGGGCTTTGGCGGCGGCGCCGGTAGCTACGTTGCCACCGATGATCTGCAGGTCGGGGAAGGCATTGCGGGTGTTGCGGACGGCATCCAGTACGCCGCGGCTGTGGCCGTGGGCGGTATCGATGGTGATGACGTCAACGTTCACGTCGACCAGGGCCTGTACCCGCTCCAGCATATCGGGAGTAACGCCGATGGCTCCGCCCACCACCAGGCGACCGTAGCTGTCCTTGCAGGCGTTGGGGTAGTTCTGGACCTTGAGGATGTCCTTGTAGGTGATCAGGCCAACGAGCTTGCCGCTGTCGTCGACCACGGGAAGCTTCTCGATCTTGTAGCCCTGCAGGATCTGCTTGGCCTGCTCGAGGTTCGTGCCCACGGGGGCCGTGATCAGGTTCTCGGTGGTCATCCGCTCGCTGATGGGGCGGGAGGAGGCCGTCTCGAACCGCAGGTCGCGGTTGGTGAGGATGCCGACCAGTTCAAATTTGTCGTTCACGATGGGAATGCCGCCGATGCGGTGGCGGGCCATCAGTTGCTTGGCGTCGGCTACGGTTGCGTCGTGCTTCAGGGTGACGGGGTCGACAATCATGCCCGATTCCGAACGCTTGACCATGCGGACCTGCTCGGCCTGTTGTTGGATGGTCATGTTCTTGTGGACGATGCCGATACCCCCCTGCCGGGCGATGGCGATGGCCAGGCGGCCGTCGGTAACGGTATCCATGGCGGCGGATACAATCGGGGCGTTCAGTCGAAGGCCGCGGGTAAGTTGGCTGGAAAGGTCGACCTCACGCGGCAGTACCTCGGAATAAGCGGGCAGCAGCAGTACATCGTCGAAGGTCAGGCCCTGGACGGCGAATCGGTCGGGGATACTTTTGTTGTCTTCCATGCGCAAAGGTATGTAAAATGGACCGGCTTCAACCGAAAGATTCACCGCTTTCTGATGCCCCCCCGGGAAGGAGTGGATACAAGCGGGAAAAAACATCGATCTTTTTCCCTGGGTTCTAGGGGAGTAACCAAATCCTCCCGCTATGCAAGCTACCTATCAACCGCTGGAGCACTCGCCCACCGGCCGGGTGAGTGAACAGACCGCCGATTCGGTGAACCGTGAAATCGGCCAGGACATCATCGACCGCGTAGAGCAACTGGCCAAAAATCCCTCCGCTATCCCCGGCCGCCTGGAGGAGCTCAGCAAGGAATGGGACGTGGAACGTATGCTGGAGACCAACGCCTCCACCCTTACGCTGGTGGGCCTGGCCCTGGGGCTCACCGTGGACCGCCGCTGGTTGATTCTCTCGGGCACCGTGGCCGCCTTTCTGCTGCAGCATGGCATCCAGGGTTACTGCCCCCCGCTGGTGGTACTGCGGAAACTGGGCTTCCGTACCCGCGAAGAGATCGACTGGGAGCGCATCGCCCTGAAAGCGGTGCGGGGAGATTTTGCCGCCCTGAACGACATTCACGATCCCCGCGAACGCGCCCGGGCGGCCCTCACATTTGCCGGGGAGTAATCCGGCACGGAAGGATCAGCGCTCCGCCACGGCCAGCACCGCGATGCTCAACCGAACGTCCGGATGGGCCTCCAGCAGGGCATTTCCACAGAAATGGAGGGTAGCGCCGGTTGTCAGGACATCATCCACCAGCAGGAGGTGGCGCTTTGCGAAGTCACCCCGGCCCAGGGCAAAGGAATCGCGGACGTTCTCCAGCCGCTCGAGTTTGCCGCGCTTCGTCTGTGACCCCCGGAAGGATTTTCGGCGCAGGGCCCGGGGGAAGGTGGGTACGCCCAATACCTCGCCCAGCCCGTCGGCGATGGCCTCGGCCTGATTGTAGCCCCTTTGCAGCCGCCGCCGGCGGTGGATGGGCACGGGTACGATTCCGTGCAGGTCGGCGAGGGCCTCTACGCCAGCCAACCGTTCTCCGAAGCGCCGACCCAGGGCGCGGCCAACGTCGGGGCGGTGGTGATATTTCAGGTCGTGAATCAGTCGCTGGCAAACCGTTCCCTCCCGGAAGGAATAGGCGGCCGCGCCGAATACCAGGGGCAGGCGGCCCGCCAGCCGGTCCGTTACCTCGTTCTCCGTATGCCGCCAGCTGTTGTTGGGCGGCAGTTCCGCCTCGCAGCGGACGCAAAGCAGTTGATCGTGCCCCTCGATGGCCCGCCGGCACCCGAGACAGAGCGCCGGGAAAAAGAGGCTGGTCAGGCCACGGAGCCAGGCAGCGATCGACATATCAATCTATGTAGCGCCATTTGCGGAGCAGCCGCAGCCCGATGGACAGTTCTACGGTGAAGTTGCGGATGGCCCGCTCGCCGATGGTGGTGTTGCCCCCGCCGTAGGGGTCGATAACGTTATTGATGGGGCCCTGTTTGTACTGGAAACTGAAGTCGGGCTGGGCCGTCAACTCGATAAATCCACCAATGCCCTCCGTGAGGGCCACGACCGCTCCGCCGCCCACGGTAGCGCCGTAGGTGAAGCGGTTAATAAATTCGTAGGAATCGAAGGGGTAGGCGTTGCGGATGAAACCGCCGTAGGACGCCAGCTGGTCATAGTTGCCGAGGTTGGTGCTCAGGTTGTATTCCGCCCGCACCCCGATGATGTAATAGAGGTCGGCGGTGCCGAAATAGCTCACGACCTGCTTGCCGCCCACGGCAACGGAAAGGTTGTTGAATACGAAGTCGTCGGCCGGCAGGATGACGGGGTTGCCCTGGAAGGTGAAGGCCCGTTGCCGCTTCAGCCGGCTGCCGCGCTGGTGGTACCCCAGCAGCCCCCAGAAGCCGAAACGACCCTCCGCGGGAATGCTTTCGAGGAAGAGGTCGCCGTGGTAGCCAAGGTTGACTTCGGTTTCGAAACTCGACCAGTCCTGAGTGCCCAGGCTGGCCCCGCCCCGGATACCGAAGAGGTAGCCTCCCCAGTCGATGCCGTACTCCCCCGGCTCGTCGATGATTTGGGCGGACAACGGGCGGCAGAGGCCACAGAGGAGCAGCAGGCAGAATAATCGCATGCCCGCAAATTAGCGGATGCGGAGCTGCTGTCCAACCGAGATGGTGTTGCCGCTCAGTGCATTCAGGCGCTTGATGTCGTCTACGCTCACCCCGTAGCGGCGGCTGATGGCGTAGAGGGTTTCCCCGGCGGTTACGGCGTGGTAGACGGCCTGGGTCGGGGCAGGGTTGGATACGGGGGGAGCAACCACGGGGCGCTCCGGTGACACCGTGGGGCGGGGTGCGGGGGGCGGCACCGGGGTATTGGGACTGATGGGCTCGCCCATGTCCAGGAATCCGTCCTCGTCGGGGGTGGCGGGGTCGGGGAGGTCGACGGGCGCGGGTGCCGTGGGCGTAATTGGTTCCGGGCTGGGCGCACCGCTTCTTTCGAGCCGCGGCGGGGTCTTTACGCGCCAGCCGCGCAGCTTGATCCGCTCACCGGTGGCCGGGTCGGCCTGCTCCCCGAGGCGGTTGCGGCGGGCCAGGTTATGGATGCGGAGACCGTAGCGCTGGGCCACGTCGTAGAGGTCTTCCCCGGGGGCCACGGTGTGGTACTGCTCAGGGCCACGGTAGCTGCGGCGCTTTTTCTGGAGGTAGATGCGCTCGTTGGCGGCTACGGTCTGGTTTTCCGAGACCAGTTCCTCGTTGTATTCAAGCAGGCGGCGTACGCTGAGGTCGACCTGGCGGGCGATCTGCTGCAGGCTTACGGGGGCTTCGCTGATGAAGTAGTTGACGTCGTTGGTGTTCAGGATGCCGGTGATGGCCTCCTCCACCGGCGCTTCGATGTCCACGGGGTGGATTACGCCGGGCACGTCATACTGGTGGAGGTTGTGGCGCTCGATCAGCGACATAAGCAGCTCGGGGTAGCGGGGGTTGGTGGCGTAGCCGGCCTTGCGCAGTCCGTGGGCCCAGGCCTTGTAGTCGGTGGGGTCCAGGCGGAAGAGGAAGCCGTAGCGGAAGCTCTTCTTGGGGTCGCGGAGGAATTCGGAGTGGGCCACGTAGCTGGCGTCGGCGTTGCGGTACTGCCGGAAGCAGCTTTTGGTCAGCCGGCCGCGGTCGTCGTAGTCGTCATCTTCCCGGTACACCTTGTCGCCGTTCCAGTTGCTGCCGCACTTGATGCCGAAGTGATTTTTGGCGGTGCGGGCCAGGTAGCTGCGGCCGGAGTCGCTCTCCAGAATGCCCTGGGCGAGCTTGATGCTGGCGGGAACACCCGTACGCTCCATCTCCTGCATGGCAATGGTGCGAAAGCGGGCAATGTAGGCCTCCTGTTCACTGTTTTCCTCGGCTGTCCAGGTGAAGGGGGCATCGGCGGCCGCCGCGACCAGCAGGGTAGGGGCGGTCAACAGACAAAGCAGGCTAAAGAGCAGTGATTTCATACGACGGTAGGTGGAAGGGTCAGCGGGAGGTTATGTGGCTAACGGCGAAATTCCGGAGCTTCGTAGGATCGAACCAATAATTTTAGGTTTTTTTTAGAATTAGCGTGGCACCTGCGTGCCCGCCATACCTTAGCCCACATGCCAATCCAAGTAAATTCAGAAATTGCCCCCCTGCGCCGCGTCATCGTTCACCGCCCCGACGCCGGCACGGCCACCATCACGCCCCGCCGGGCGGAAGAGCTGCTGTTTGACGACATCGTCTACCTGCCCCGGCTGCAGGAGGAACACGACGTGTTCACCTCCGTGCTGCGAAAGATCATCGGCCAGGAAAACGTCCTCGAAATCGGCACCCTGCTCGCCGAAGCCATCGCCGCCTCCCCCCAGGCCACTGCCGAAAGCCTCGACCTGATCGTGGGCTGGGAGGAACTGCCGGAACGCTACGTGGAAAAGCTGAAGGAACTCTCCCCCGAAGCCCTGGCCAACGTGCTCATCACGGGCTACGAGCCGAAATCCGAACGGGTACTCTTCGACCCCATCCCGAATTTCATTTTCACCCGCGACATTGCCGTCACCATCAACGACCACATCCTGGTCACCAAGGCCGCCAAGCAGGCCCGCAGCCGGGAGAACTTCCTCACCCGACTGATCATCATCGCCCACCCGATGTTCGCCGACCTCTGGAACACCGGGCGCGTCATCAACCTGAACAACGTGGACCAGTTCCCGCCGAGCCGCCTCGGGGAAAAGGTTTGCATTGAGGGCGGCGACGTGATGCTCCTCCACCGCGACTACCTCCTCATCGGCGACAGCGAGCGGTCGAACACCTACAGCATCCGCCAGCTGGCCGACCGCCTCTTTGCCAAGGGGGTGGTGAAGAACGTCGTGCGGGTGAGCGTGCCGGCCGAGCGCAGCTTCATGCACCTGGACACCATCTTCACCCAGATCGATACCCACGACTACGTCTGCTACCAGCCCATCATCGCCGAAGGGGGGCGGCAGGCCGGGGTGGAGATCTGGCGCAGCTCCGGAGAGACGGCCACCTTCACCAGCCTGAAGGAATGCATCCTGGCGGAAATCGATCCCCAGGCCAATTTCATCCCCGCCGGCGACGGCCGCAGCCCCTTCCAGGAGCGCGAGCAGTGGACCGACGGCTGCAATCTGGTGGCCCTGTCGCCGGGGGTAGCGCTGACCTACGACCGCAACCCGGTCACCGCCGAGGCCCTGGCCCGCAACGGCTACACCATCATCGAAGCTCGGGAGCTGCTGGCCCAGGCGGCGGCCGGAGAGCGTGACCTGAAGGACCTCCACAAGACCATCATCACCCTGCCCAGCGCCGAACTGAGCCGGGGGCGGGGGGGCAGTCACTGCATGACCTGCCCGGTGGAGCGCGGGTGATGGCAGCCAAAAAATAGCGGCTGATTTGTGGAAGCGGAAAACAAGAATGCGGGGTCGATCCTTAACCGGACTATAAATGCCATCGATGTACCGCATTCTTGTTCTCCTTTTCCTGACCGGTAGCCTTTACGGCCAGACCGACACCCTCTACACCCTGCCCAGCGCCACGGTTACCGGCTTTCGCGACGAGGCTCCGGGCTACCGCGTGGGGGCCAGCGTGAGTACCCTGGAGGCGGCCGAACTGGAGCAGATCCCC
Organism: Neolewinella marina; assembly: GCF_002631205.1. GTDB lineage: Bacteria > Bacteroidota > Bacteroidia > Chitinophagales > Saprospiraceae > Neolewinella > Neolewinella marina. The sequence continues at coordinate 954,215 of NZ_PDLO01000001.1, read as the reverse complement.
ACCGACGATCTTCTGCCCGCCATGAACCGCCTGCCCGGCGTGCGCTTCGAGCAGCGGGCCCCCGGCAGTTACCGCATCAGCGTGCGGGGGAGTACCCTGCGCAGTCCCTTCGGCGTCCGCAACATCAAGGTATACTGGAACGGCATCCCCTTTACGGAGCCGGGTGGCGATACCCAGCTTAATTTCCTCGACGTCAACAACATCGACCGGGTGGAGCTCGTCCGCGGTCCGGCGGCCAGCCTCTACGGCGCGGGCACGGCGGGTACCCTACTGCTGCAAACCGACTCGCTGGAAGGAGCGGGGGAGGCCTACCTGGCCGGTGGTTCTTTCGGCTTTCTGCGGGCGGGTGCGCAGGTGCAGGGGCAATCCGGAAATGCCGGCTACCAGCTTCGCCTGGCCCACCAGCAAACCGATGGCTACCGCGACCACAGTGCCCTGGACCGGCAGACGGCCCAGCTGACGACCCGCTGGGCAGGCAGTCCCGACCGGGCGCTGACGCTCCATGCCCTCTATACCCGGCTGAACTACGAATTGCCCGGCGGACTCAACGCCGAGCAGTACGCCGATAACCGTCGGCAAGCCCGTCCCGGCAGCGCCGAAACGAACGCGAGCATCCACTACGACAACCTCCTCCTCGGCCTCACCCACGACTGGCGCGGCGGGCGGTGGACCAACCAGACCACGGTGTACGGCACCGGCTTCTACTTCGATCACCCCTTCAACTTTGACTACAAGCGGGAAACTAACCTCGGGGTAGGGGGGCGCACCGCCTTCGATTACACCCTGCCCCTGGGGACGTCGGTGGTGAAGTGGTCACTGGGGGCGGAGGCCCAGCTGCAGTACCGCATGGCCAACAACTTCGCCAACGATGGAGGAGCGCCGGGCGACCTGAACTTCAGCGACGAGATCAACAGCCGGCAACACCTCCTCTTTACCCAGGCCACCTACGACCTGGGCAACTGGCGACTGGCGGCCGGCCTGAGCCTGAGTGACCTCAGCTACCGGGTGGACCGCACCTTCGACGCCGAAGGCGAACCGGGCATCACGGAGAGCACCATCCCCGTCGTGGTCAGCCCCCGGTTTTCGGTGCTGCGCGACTTCGGAGGGTACAGCGTGTACGCCAGCGTAAGCAGCGGCTTCAGTCCGCCCACCCTCGACGAATTCCGCACCAATGAAGGCAGTCTCAACACCGGCCTGGCCGCGGAGCGCGGCCTGAACTACGAAGTCGGCACCAAGGGGAGCCGGGGGAGGGTGAGCTACGAACTCGCCCTGTTCTACCTGCGGCTCGACAACGCGATCAGTACCTACAGCGACGCTCGGGGCACCACCCTGTTCCGCAACGCGGGCAGCACGGACCAGCGGGGAGTGGAGCTGGCCCTGGACTATCGTCCTCTCGGCTGGCTGTCCTTCTACGGCAGCTACACCTGGCACGATTTCGCCTACGATAATTACGAGCGGGGCGGGGAGGACTACAGCGGCAACCGGCTGCCGGGAACGGCGCCCCACCTCTTCAACCTGGAGGTCACCGCAGGGCGGGCCACTGGCTTCTACGCTACCCTGACCGAAAACTACACCGACCGCATCCCCCTTAACGACGGCAACACCGTCTACGGAGAGGCCTACCACCTGCTGCGGGCCCGGGCGGGCTGGCGCGGCCCCGTGGGCGCGCTGCGTCTAGACGTTTTCCTGGGCGGCAGCAACTTGCTCGACCAGGAGATGAGCTTCGGCAATGACATGAACCCCCAGTTCGGCGGCCGCTACTACCAGCCGGCGCCGGGGCGGAATGGGTTTTTGGGGCTGCGGGTGGGCTGGTAGACCGCCAGGCAGACATCGGATGTTGTGCGCAGGACAAATTGTCAGACATCGGATGTCTGACAATTTGGCGCAATTCACGCCAGTCCACTTATAGTAGACTGGTAGGCAGGTAATTGGGGTCTAATCAAACCACTATTACCCATGAATTACCTTTCTGATTCACCCACCTACCCAGTCTTTCACATCTACAACCGGGCGAATGACCGGCAGACACTTTTCACCAGTGACCGGCATTACCGGTTCTTTCTCGCCAAGGTTGTTTCCAACTTCAAGGACGCCGCTCATTTGCTGGGGTACAGCATAATGCCCAATCACTTTCACCTGCTGGTTACACCAAAAGATCCCGTCGATCCGGATCTGTTGTACAGCGATAAGATCATGCCGCGGCTGCCGACGCCCGCCTTAAGTGAAGCGGTTCGGCGCACACTGATGGGCTTCACCAAGGCCTATAACCGGGAGCTTGGCCTTACTGGCTCCCGATTTCAGCAGCGCACCAAGAGCAAGCACCACTACAACCCTTTCCACCGCGGCCTGCGCTACGTTCACTATAATGCGGTAGAAGCCCAGCTCGTAGATCACCCTGGTGAATGGGGGTACTGCTCCTTCAATGAGTACACCGACCTGATCACGGGAGACGACCGGATCTGCAACGTAGAACTCGGCCGCATGCTGTTGCAGGCAGGTATGCTGCATTGAGAACAATATGTTACTTTTAGGTTTTGCCAAAATGGCAGACATCCGATGTCTGTCATTTTGGCGCCACCCCAACATCCGATGTCTACCCCCCCCTCACCATGCGCCTCACCCCCCTGCTGCTCCTCCTCACCCTGGCCTGCTCTACACCCTCCCAACCCGCCGACGATCCGGAAGACCCGGCCACTACCTTTCTGCTCGGTACCTACGATGACCCCGGCGTGCACGAGGCTGGCATCTACCGCTTTGCCCTCCACGCCGATGGCGGACTAACCAACCTGGGGCGGGTGGGGGAAGCCGAAAACCCCTCCTTCCTCGCCTACAATGCGGACCGTTCGGTACTGGTCTCGGTGGAGCAACTCTCAGGACAACCCGGGCGGGTGAAATCCTTTGCCGTGGGCGGCGACAGCTTGCGGGCGCTCAACCAGCAGCCTGCCGGCGGAGAAGGCCCCTGCCACGTCAACGTCAGCGCAGACGGCTTCGTGACCGTGGCCAACTATGGCGCGGGTACCCTCGAACTTCTGCGGCTACAGGAAGACGGCTACCTCACCCAGCCCCTCGACCTCCAGGACCACCGGCAACGGGGAGCGGAAACACCCCACGCCCATTCCTCCTATTTTCTGAACGACGGCAGTGAAGTACTGGCGGTCGACCTCGGCACCGACGAAGTCTGGCAGTATCACCTCGACACGGCCAGCGGAAAGCTCCGTGCCGCCGACCCGCCCGCCGTGGCCATGGAAGATGGCGCGGGACCCCGTCACCTGGCCGTTCACCCCGGGGGACAGTGGGTGTACGTCATCAACGAGCTGAACAGCACCGTGACCCAGCTGAACCGCACCGCCGGTGGATTGAGTGTAGTGGACAGCTGGTCCACCCTGCCCGAGGATTTTACGGGGGAGAGCTTCTGCGCTGACATCCACATCAGCGCAGATGGTCGTTTCCTCTACGGGTCCAACCGGGGGCACAACAGCATCGTGGTTTACCGGATTGATGAGCAGACGGGTGGACTCACCCCCCTGGAGTACGAGTCCGTAGCCGGCGACTGGCCCCGCAATTTCGCCCTATCGCCCGACGGTGAATTCCTCCTGGTAGCCAACCAGCGCTCCAAAAACATCACCAGCCTGCGCCGAAATAAAGAGACCGGCATGCTGGACTTCGTCGGTACAACGAAGGCCCCCATTCCGGTCTGCATCCTGTTCTAGGGGAGAAGGTCGCTACTTGGCGTCTTTCTTCGCGGCGGTTGCTTTGCCCTTCTTGGTTCCCTTGGCCTCCGGGGCCTGGTAGCGGAATACCAGCGTCGTCAGCGGGGGCAGGGTGAGCTCGATGTGGTTGGGCCGGCCGTTCCATTCCGTGGGCACGGAGGTCATCACCTGCTGGGCGTAGTTTCCGGTACCGCCGTACTTCTCGTCGTCGCTGTTGATGATGGGCACGTACTGTCCTTCAAAGGGAACTCCGACCCGGTACTTGGTGCGCACTGCGGGGGTGAGGTTGTGGATGATGGCCACCATATCGTTTTCGTCCTTGCCGCGGCGCAGGTAGCTCAGCACGCTGTTCTGGTGGTCGCCGATATCGATCCATTCGAAGCCCTTCGGGTCGTAGGCGTATTCGTAGAGGGCGGTGCTGGACCGGTAGAGTTGGTTCAGGTCGGCCACGTATTCCTGGAGGGAGGAGTGGGGTTTGTACTGGGTGAGCTCCCAGTCGATGCCCCTCTCAATGCTCCACTCGGTGGTTTGTCCGAATTCGCCGCCCATGAAGTTCAGCTTGCTGCCAGGGTGGGTCATCATGTAGCCGTAGAGGAGGCGCATGTTGGCGAAACGCTGCCACTCGTCGCCCGGCATCCGGTCGATGATGGGCCCCTTGCCGTGCACCACCTCGTCGTGGCTGAGGGGCAGCATGAAGTTCTCGCTGAAGGCGTAGACCAGGGAGAAGGTCAGTTCGCCGTGGTGAAAGCTGCGGTGAACGGGGTCGTGCTTGAAGTACTTCAGGGTATCGTGCATCCAGCCCATCATCCACTTCTGCCCGAAGCCCAGGCCGCCCACGTAGGTGGGCCGGCTGACGCCGCTGAAGGCCGTGGACTCTTCGGCGATGGTCATGGTGTCGGGGTATTCGCGGTAGACCGCTTCGTTAAACTCCCGGATGAAGTCGATGGCTTCCAGGTTCTCGTTGCCGCCGTACTGGTTGGGGATCCACTCGCCCTGCTTGCGGCTGTAGTCGAGGTACAGCATGGAGGCGACGGCGTCCACCCGCAGTCCGTCGATGTGGTAGCGGTCGAGCCAGAAGAGGGCGTTGGAGATCAGGAAGGACCGCACTTCGTTGCGGCCGTAGTTGAAAATGGCGCTCTTCCAGTCGGGGTGGAAGCCCTTGCGCGGATCGGCGTGATCGTAGAGGTGGGTGCCGTCAAACTGGGCCAGTCCGTGGGCGTCGTTGGGGAAGTGACTGGGCACCCAGTCGAGAATCACCCCGATGCCGGCGGCGTGGAGCTTGTCGATCAGGTACATGAAGTCCTGCGGCCCGCCGAAGCGGCTGGAGGGGGCGAAATAGCCGGTGATCTGGTAGCCCCAGCTGGGAAAGTAGGGGTGCTCCATGACGGGAAGGAACTCCACGTGGGTGTAGTTCATCCTGCTGACGTACTCCACCAGGTCGGTGGCAAGTTCGCGGTAGCTCAGGCTCTCGTTTTTCTTGTTCTTTTTCCAGCTGCCTAGGTGCACCTCGTAGACGGAGTAGGGGCGGTCGATGCCGTTGTGCTGGTAGCGGTTCTGCATCCACTCCTGGTCCTCCCACTCGTAGAAGGTATCCCAGACCACGCTGGCCGTCTTTGGCGGCGTTTCCCACACCCGGGCGTAGGGGTCGCCCTTTTCCAGTTGGTCTCCGTTCTGGGCCTCGATGGCGTATTTGTAAACGGTGCCGTTCTCCAGGCCTTCGATGAATCCTTCGTAGATGCCACTGCTGTCCCAGCGGGAAAAGAGGGGGTGACTTTTGCGGTCCCAACGGTTGAAGTCACCGATCACGCTTACCGATCTGGCGCTGGGCGCCCAGACGGCGAAGTAGGTGCCGCGCTTGCCGTCAACCTCGATGACGTGGCTGCCCAGCTTGTCGTAGATGCGAAAGTTCTTCCCGGCGCGGAAGAGGTTGATGTCATAATCGGTGAAGAGAGAGTGAGCGGTAACGGCAGTTGACACAGGCAGAAATTTAGATTAACAGTGGTGTTCTTACGGGCTTAACACCAAAGGTGGGGGTATGTTGGTGCCCAACCAAGCTCTAAACAAAAACCCCTATTCACGCGGGGTGAATAGGGGTTTTACTAGCGTTTCAGCGCGTTTTGGGGAGCACTACTTGCGGCCGCCCTTCAGGTGGCCCTGCAGGGCTTTGAGCTCCTCGGTCTTGCCGTCGGCCGCCAGGCGGGCCTGTTCCTGCCAGGTGTCGTGCTTGGCCAGGCGGAAGCGGGCACCGGCTTTCTGCAGTACGTCGGCGAGTTGTTTCTCCTCGGCCTTGGCCAGGTCGGAGTAGGTATGGATGCCGGCTTCGTTGAGCAGTCCGGCGATCTTCGGGCCGATGCCCTCGATCTTCTTCAGGTCGTCGCCCTTGGTCTTGCTGGCCTTGGCGGTGGTTTTCTTGGCGGCGGCCGTTTTCTTCGGGGTCACCACGGGCTTGGTGGCGGCGGCCGAATCGGCGGCCTGGATGGTGGAGCCGGCGGACTTGGCCTTAGCGGGGGCTTTCTTGGCCTTGGCCGGAGCCTTCTTGACCGTTTTCTTGGGTTCCTCTACCTGCTCCAGGCTGAAGCAGCAGTTGGTGGTACCGTGTCCGCTGTCGGCGTAGGCCTCGGCGTGGTCGTCGTTGTGCCATTGGTCGCCGTCTACGAGGTAGCGGAATTGGTAGTGTCCGGCGGGCAGGGTGGTCGAGCCGCTGTAGCCGCTCTTGCCGGCCTTCAGTTGCAGGCCGTTCTCCCAGTTCCAATCGTTGAAGTTGCCCAGTACCCGCACGTCGCGGTCCTGGCCAACCCGGTCCTCGGGCAGCTCGAAGGATACCTTGTAGTGCTGTTTGGATTTAACGTAAGTGGACTTAATCATAAATGGGTGTCTTTGTGGTGTAAAATTATAGCTGTAAGGCCTGACCGTCAAAGTGTTGGGCGGGGGCGCGGGTGCTATGCATGCAACGTGAGCCGGGGCCTCAGGTTTACTTTCCTAATATGGTGCGGCCATTTCCCGCAAATTCAGGGTTTACGGGGCCCCTGGGGTGGAAAACCCAATTTTGTACGCTTCTTCCCCGGGAGATTTTTTTTCAAAATTTATCTTCTTTTTACCACCTGGCAGGTCAATCGTGAGGAACAGGCCAGCCGACCGCGGCCATCGGTGATGTCGATCTGCCAACTTTGCACCGTATTCCCGACCCGCACCGGGCGTACCGTGCCCCTCACGGTATCGCCTTCCCATACGCTGCGCAGGTGGGTGGCGTTGATGTCCACGCCCACCACCCCGTACTGGTCGGGGTCGGCCAGCGTCAGCATCCCGGCCACGCTGCCGAGGGTTTCGGCCAGGGCCACGGAAGCCCCGCCGTGCAGCAGCCGGAAGGGCTGGACGGTGCGCCCATCCACGGGCATCTCGGCCACCAGGTAATCGTCGCCCGCTTCCACGAAGCGAATGCCCAGGTTGTCGCCCAGGGTATCCCGGCTCAGGGCGTTCATCCCCTCGAGGGTTGGGGTGGTCTTCCAGATGGCGCTCATACCTCGGTGGTGTTCAGGTGGCTAATGGCGACGATGACTTCCGCCGACTTTTGCATCTCGTATACGCTGGCCCACTCGTAGCGGGAGTGAAAGGCGTGCTCCCCGGCAAACAGGTTGGGGCAGGGCAGGCCCATAAAGCTCAGGCGGGAACCATCGGTACCCCCCCGGATGTGGGCGCGGCGGGGCGTGAGGCCGACGGACTGAATAGCGGCTTCGGCCAGGGCGGTCACCCGGGGGTGGTGGTCCAGCACTTCTTTCATGTTGCGGTATTGCTCCGTCACCTCCAGGTGGATAAAGCTGTTGGGGTACCGCTGGCGGACGTCGGCCAGGATGGACTCCAGTACGGCGGCGTGGTCGGCCAGCTGGTCGGTCTCGAAGTCGCGGAGGATGAAGTCGATCTGGGCGCTTTCCGCCTTGCCGGTAATTTCTACCGGATGGATGAAGCCCTCCCGGTCGCTGGTGGTTTCCGGGCTCAATCCCCTTTTGGGCAGGGCGGCCACGATGTCGGCGGCGATCTTGACCGCATTTTCCAGCTTGCCCTTGGCAAAACCCGGGTGGGCGGATACTCCGGCGATGGTCACCGTGGCGGCATCGGCGCTGAAGGTTTCGTCCTCCATGCTGCCGCGGGTTTCTCCGTCGATGGTGTAGCCGAAGTCGGCCCCGAGCTTATCCATATCCACCGCGTTGACGCCGCGGCCGATCTCCTCGTCCGGGGTAAAGAGGATGCGAATCTTTCCGTGGGGGATTTCCGGGTGGGCCAGCAGGTGCTCCACGGCCGCCATAATGGCGGCAATTCCGGCCTTGTTGTCGGCCCCCAGCAGGGTAGTGCCGCTGGCGGTGACGATGTCGTGGCCGATGTTGGCCCGCAGTCCCTCCAGGTCGTCGGCCCGCAGGACCACCTTTTTGTCGTCGGGCAGCACCAGGTCCTGCCCCTGGTAGTTGCGATGGACGATGGGCTTCACGTTGGTGCCGCTGGCGTCCGGACTGGTATCCATGTGGGAGCAGAAGCAGATTACCGGGCGACCTTCCTGGCCGGGGGTGGCCGGCAGGGTGGCGTAGACGTAGCCGTGGGGGTCGAGTTCCGCATCGGCGACGCCCAGGGCGTGGAGTTCTTCGACCAGCATCCGCCCGAGGTCCATTTGCTTGCGGGTGGAGGGCTGGGTGGGGGAGTGGGGGTCCGACTGGGTGTCTACCCTCACGTAACGGAGGAAACGGTCGAGTACATTCATGCCGCAAGATAACGGGTGGTGGATGAGTTTGTCCGCGGGGGGGCATGCTACGCCTATCGAACATTTGCCCCCCGCCACGGCATTTAGGGAGTTACGCCGCACCTGCGCGCCCGCCCCGAAATCCTGAAGTTTATGGCCGTATCCGCCACCGTTGTTGCCCTGATCGTGATCGCCCTCGCCGGCGGATTGCTGTACTATCTGTTCCGCGACGAACCCCTCGGTCCGTTGCCGGAATTCCGCAAGCAGTGGCGGCGCCTGCTGCGCAACAAGGTCACCTTCTACAAGACCCTCGACCGCAAGGAAAAGGAACGCTTCCAGGAGCGGATGCGCTACTTCTTCCAGCGGGTAAAGATCACCGGCATCGATACCGAGGTGACCGAACTCGACCGGGTGCTGGTCGCCGCCAGCGGGATCATCCCGACCTTCGGTTTCGACGACTGGAACCAGTATCCCAAGCTGCGGGAGGTCCTGCTGTACTCCAATACCTTCAACGCCGAGACCTTCGATACCGAGGGGGCGGGGCGCAACATCGAGGGGATGGTCGGCGGCGGCTACCTGAACGGCAAGCTACTGCTGTCGAAGCAGGCCCTGCGCACGGGCTTTGAGCAGTCGGGCCGTAACAACACCGGCATCCACGAATTCACCCACCTGCTCGACAAGGCCGACGGGGATACCGACGGTATCCCGGATTACTTCCTGGACAAGCAGTACCTCATTCCCTGGATGGAGATGATGCGGTCGGAAATGGCGGCCATCCAGCAGGGAAATTCGGACATCGACGACTACGCCCTGACGAACAAGGCCGAATTTTTCGCCGTGGCCGCGGAATATTTTTTCAACCGTCCGGCCGCTTTCGCCCAGAAGCACCCCGAGCTGTTCTCCCTGATGGAGCGCATCTTCCACCAGGACCTGGACCACGACGGCGGGGTAGGGACCGTAGACCAGGAAGACCCGGTGCCTGTACTGCGCGAATAGCAACAAACAAGTGCTGGCAGCGGCGGTTACCTAACCTATGATACCCGCCATTCGCCGCCATTACAACGAAAACTTCACCAACGAAGCCTACCAGGCCATGCTCAGCTGGCTGGGGGGGCAGTACAACCACGACCCCAAATTTCACGTCTGCGAGACGCCCGTCTTCTTCCCCCGGGCCTTTCGCGAACACGTGCTCGCCGCCTGCGACGACGTGCTGGAAGTGATCACGGCCCCCGACTACGCCGAGCGGGCCGCGGCGGCCATCCCCCCCGGCGAGCGGGTTCCCCGGCAGAACGACCGGCCGCTCTTCATGCAGCTGGACTTTGGCGTGTGCCGGAACGCGGACGGCGAATTGGTACCCCAACTGATTGAAGTGCAGGGCTTTCCTTCCCTGTACTACTTCCAGGCCCTGCTCGACCGCAGCTTCCGCCGCTTCTTCACGATTCCGGAAGGCTACTCCGCCCGTTTTGACGGCAGTACGCCGGAAGGTTACCTCGAGCAGCTCGCCGACGTCATCCTGGCCGGCCACGACCCCCGGCACGTGGTGCTGCTGGAAGTGGACCCCAAGGGGCAGACCACCCGCATCGACTTCGTGGTGGCCTGCGCCGAGCTCGGGATCCGGGAGGTGTGCATCAGCGAGGTAGAACTGGACGGTGGCAAACTCTACTACGACCGCGACGGGGAGCGGACGGAAATCAAGCGGATCTACAACCGCGTCATCTTTGACGAACTGAAGGCCCGCACCGATCTGGTGCGGCGGTTCAACCTCATCGAGGAGGCTGAGGTAGAGTGGGCGGGCCACCCGAACTGGTTCTTTCTCATCAGCAAGTACAGCCTGCCGTTCATCGACAGTCCGTACGTGCCGGAAACCCACTTCCTTTCTGACCTGGACCACTATCCGACGAACCTGTCGGACTACGTGCTCAAACCCCTTTACAGCTTCGCCGGCCTCGGCGTCAACCTCCACCCGACACTGGAAGACCTGCAGGTGATCAAGCAGCCCGAGCACTTCATCCTGCAGAAAAAAGTCACTTACGCTCCCGTCGTGGAGACGCCGGATGAGCCGGCCCGCGTAGAGTTGCGGATGATGTACATCTGGCCGCCGGACCGCGACAAGCCCCTGCTCATCAACAATCTCGTCCGCCTTTCGAAGGGCGAAATGATTGGCGTGCGGTACAACAAGGGCAAGAGCTGGGTAGGCGGCACCCTGGGGTATTTCGAACCTTAGCTCTGAATCAAAGACTTTTCTGAATCTTGTGGTGCCCACCGGGCCTAATCCACTCTTCGTATGCGATGTTTGCCGGTTTTCTTTCTCTTCCTGTTGGTCGCCTGTGACAATCCGGAGCCCCTTGCGGAAACCACCCCGGCGGCGGTTCCCCCCGCCGAGGACCTCTACGCCCTGCCCAGCACCGACGGGGAGGCCCTGAACGTGGTCATCGAGATTCCCGCCGGTACCAACCACAAGATCGAGTATCACCGCGGGATAGGGTTTACCAATGATACCCTGGCCGATGGCTCCGACCGCATTGTAAATTTCCTGCCTTACCCGGGGAATTACGGCTTCGTCCCCTCCACCGCCGTGGACGAGCGGCGCGGGGGCGACGGCGATGCCCTCGACGTGCTGGTCATCGGCGAGAGCCAGCCCACCGGAACCCGGATGCGGGTATTGCCGATCGCGACCCTGATGCTGAGGGACCGCGGGGAGATCGATACCAAGATCGTGGCCATCCCCGCCGACACCAGTTTGCGCACCATGGGGGTCGAGAACTTCCTGGATTTCTCCCTTGGCAACGACGCGGCCAAACGCATCATCGAAACGTGGTTCCTCAACTACAAGGGCCCCAACGTAACCGAACTGCTACGCTGGGAGGACGAAAGCTACGCCTGGCGGGAGGTGCGCAAATGGCGTACCGATCCCCAATAGTTAAAGTTCCACCAAAGCCCCTGGGGCAGTGAGCATTTTGTAGTTTCAGCCGTTATCATTGCCCCGTACCTTGAGATTTTTCTCAGCCGTACCAATGATTTAAGCTCTTCGGGCGTTACCCGTGCCCGAGCTTTTTAACCGGCCGGTCAGGCCCCGACCACCCTTGATTTTTTGACCGGCTCCAACCGTACCCTATACATGAAACGCCTACTCTCTTTAAGCCTTGTCCTTACCGCCGCTTCCCTCGGTGCCCAGAGCTTTGAGTGGAACGACAAGGCCCGTCCCGCCCCGGCCCACCCCAAGGAAGTCCAGCTGGATCCCCAGCAGTACGAGCAGGGGGTGCAGCCCCAGCAGGACGGACTGGCCGGTGTGTACGACCCCAGCGCCGACGGCACCCCCACCGCCTCGGGTGAAACCTACCAGCCCAGTGAAATGACGGGCAGCCACGCCGCCCTTCCCCTGGGTACCCTGCTGCGGGTAACCAATACCGAAAACGGCCGTTCGGTGGTCGTCCGCGTTACCGACCGCGGTCGCGAGTGCGACGACTGCCTCATCACCCTCAGCAAGGTGGCGGCGGAAAAGCTGGGCATCGTCAACCGCTCCGCCGTACGCCTCGAGCGCAACGGCTTCAGCAACTGGAACCCCCAGCCGCCGACCAGTGTGGCCGTGGCCGCCCCCCAGGGTGGCAGCGGTGCCCCGGCAGTAGCCAACACCGGAGTGGTAGCTCCCAAGCCCAATCCGGTCACGGCCGCCCCCGAGCTGCCGCGCCCCAGCGTGATCTCGCGGGAAGTGCAACCCCAACCCATCCCGGCCGAGCCCGCCCTGGCCGCTGCTCCCGAAACCTACAACCGCTACCCCGTCACCCCGCCGCAGCCCACCGTGCCCGGCAGCCAGCAGGCCCGAGGAGTTGACGCGGCACCCGCGGTACCCGCCGCCGCAGCCCCCCAGACGGCCGCCGGAGACTACGCCGTGCAGTTGGCCGCCTACACCAACGAAGCCTACGCCCTTCGCCGGATCAGCGAACTGAAGGAACAGGGACTCACGGACGTGTACTACCGCAGCTTCACCAAGGACGATGGTCAGGTAATCAACCGGGTCTACCTGGGTTCCTACGCCAACGTAACCGAGGCCCAGGATGCGGCCAAGTCCTTGCAGGAGGAATACAACCTCAGCGGCATCGTCGCGAAGAAGTAAGGTCCACCAAACGGATCAATTGCCTGGGCGGTACCGAAGGAATTCGGTACCGCCCAGCTTGTATTGGCAGCGGCCGATTGCGGTGATTGTCAGCCGGATAAAAAATAAAGCAGGTAAATTTTATATTAAATCAAGGTAAATGTTGGCGCATTGGGGATAAAGTAGAATATTATGCCCGACCAGCAAATCCGCCGTTGGTGTCGTCTCTAACTTTTCCCCACCGCGTTACTCATGACCAATCATTCGTCGTCGCCCCTCCAGCCCTCCGCCGTGATTTTCATCGTCGGCGTCCTGCTGTTCCTGGTTTACGGATGTGCCGGCGCGACCGACACCACGCGATTGCTGGTCTTTTCCAAGACGGCCGGATTCCGGCACTCCTCCATTCCCGCCGGCCAGGAAATGTTCCGGCGACTGGCCGCTGAGCACGACTTTCAGGTCGACTTCAGCGAGGACGCCACGGTCTTCAACCAGGAAGACCTTTCCCGCTACCGGGTGGTGGTTTTCCTCAGCACCACCGGCGACATCCTGGATGCCGGGCAGCAGCGTGAGCTGGAGCGGTACCTCGAGGCCGGCGGGAACTGGCTGGGCATCCACGCCGCCGCCGATACCGAATACGACTGGCCCTGGTACAATTCCCTGGTAGGAGCCTATTTCTCCGGCCATCCCCGGGGAACACCGGAAGCCACCCTCCGCGTGATCGAGGCCGATCACCCCTCCACCGCCCATTTGCCGAAGGCCTGGACCCGGAGCGACGAATGGTACAACTACAAGTCGATCCAGGAAGACCTGCAGGTGGTCATGTTGCTCGACGAGAGCACCTACTCCGGAGGGACCAACGGCGACCGCCACCCCATTGCCTGGTACAAGCCCTTTCACAACGGCCGCATGTTCTATACCGGGTTGGGGCATACGGAAGCCAGCTACCAGGAACCGGCCTTCGTGGCGCATATCGCCGGGGCCCTGCGGTACCTGCTGGCCAATGACCGACCCCTGGAATACGCCCGGGACCGGCCTTAGCGGACATTTCCGGGAGCAAGCTCGCGGGTGCGGAACTTTATTTGGTTGATCACCGGGTTTGCCGTCTGCTACTGATTTTCCGGTGGCCGGATCAGGGGATCGCTTGGATTTGGGTACCTTTGCGTACACCTATTTCCCTGTGCTATCGACCTTCCTTCCATGAAATGGCATTTGCTGAGTATCGTAATCGTACTGAGCACCATCGCATCCTGTTCCGGAGGTGCCGAGCCGTCCGGCCAAGCCCTGTCCTCCTCGGTGGGCCAGGAAGTACGGATCGTCCTGAAGGCGGAGCCCGTGGGCCTGAACCCGATCCTGTCCGTCCAGAGCATCTCCCGCTACGTGGGCGAGCAAATCTTCCAGACCCTCAACGCCCAGGACCCCAAGACTTTTGAATTGCAGCCCCTGCTGGCTTCACTGCCGGAGATCGAAACCCTGGCCGACGGCGGCCTGTCGTACCGATACCGGATCGACAGTACGGCACGTTGGCCGAACGGGGAGCCGGTGCTGGCCTCGGACGTGGTCTTCAGCCTGAAGGCCTTGCTCAACCCCCTGGTGGAGGCCGGCCCATACCGTCCTTACTACAGCATGATCCGGGACGTGGAAGTGGCGGCCGACGATCCGCGGGCGTTTGCGGTCGTCACCCGGGAGCCCTACCTGCTGGCCGCCCAGGCCATTGGCGACCTGTACGTCTATCCCGAATACGCCTACGATCCGAAAGGGCTGCTGCGCGGTGTCCCCCTGGTCGAACTGACCGACGTCGCAGTTGCCGCCCGCCTGGCGGAAGGGGATGGACCGCTGAAACGATTCGCGGACCACTTCAATGATCCCGCGCTGGCCTACGAGCCGGACCGGATCGTGGGCAGTGGCCCCTACCGGTTGGTCTCCTGGGAAGCCGGAGAGCGCTTGCGGCTCGAGAAGCGGCCGGAATACTGGGCCGACGACCGCACCGAGCCCTGGCTGGCGGCTTACCCGAAGGCCCTTACCTTCCACGTCATCCTGGACAATACCACTACGGCGAATGCCCTGAGGGACCGGCTGGTGGACGTGGTGGTAGATATGCCCATCGAACAGTTCCAGGAACTGCGGGAGGAGCAGTACCTCCAGGAATTCTTCGAATTCGTCACGGTGCCCAGCTTCAAGTACTACAGCATCCTGCTGAATCAGGCCGACCCCCTGCTGGCCGATTCCCTTACCCGCCGGGCACTGGCGCACGTCGTCAATGTCGATCAGATCATCGATCAGCTGCTGCCCGGGCTGGCGGAGCGAGTCATCGGGCCAGTGCTGCCCCTGAAGGATTACTACCACCGCGACCTGCCCGGCATCCCCTACGATGAGGAGCGGGCCCGCGAGCTGCTGCAACAGGCGGGCTGGCGGGACACCAACGGCAACGGGGTAGTGGACCAGGTCATTGAAGGCGAACGGCGGGAGCTGAGTTTTGACCTGCTCTCCTTCCCTTCACCCACCAGTGAGGCGGTCTCCATTCAGGTGGCCCAGTCGGCTGCCCGGGTGGGCATTGAGATCCACGTGATCAAGCAGGAACCCCGGGCGCTGCTCCGGGAGGTATCCACCGGGAATTTCACCGCCTCCTTCTACGGACAGGGCTTTGAACCAACCCCGGACGATTTCTCCCAGGTGTGGTCGTCCACCTCCGTTCCGCCCAGTGGAACGAACCGCGCCAATTTCCGCAACGCCGAGGCCGACCGCCTCATCGATCGCATCGCCCACACCATCGATCCCCGGGAACGGGATCCCCTCTACCGGCGGTTCCAGGAAATCATTTACGCCAATCAGCCGATGATTTTCTTATACTCGCCCTTCGACCGGCTCGTGGTGGCCAACCACCTGGAGTACCTGGCCACTTCCCTGGCACCGAACGTAAGGTTCAACGCCCTGCGGCCGGCACCGGCTGACCCCCTCTAACCAACAGACATGAAGTCCATACTCACCCTCCTGCTGCTTTTGCCACTCCTGGCCTTCGGACAGGACACTACCTCCACCGTCGCCCCGGTGGATACCACGATCTACAGTTTTGCCGACGAAGCGGCCCGCTTCCCCAGCCCCTGTGAGCGCTACGACACCACCGCGGCGGCCAAGTTCGAGTGCGCCCAGCAGTACTTGCTGGAATACGTCTACCAGCGTGCCCTCTATCCCGCCGAAGCGCGGGAGCAGGGGATCAGCGGAACGGCCGTGGTCACCTTCATCGTGGAGCCCAACGGCATGGTGAACCGCCCGGAAATCCTGAGGGACCCGGGTGGAGGGATTGGCATTTCGGCCCTCCGCAGCGTGGTGGGTATGGCCCGCGAGGTGCGGTGGCGCCCCGCCTTCCACGAGGGCAAGCCGGTCCGCTACCGGGTGGTGCTGCCGCTCCGCTTCCGGCTCGAGGAGCCCAAACCCTACATCGTCATCGGCCGCGATACGGTATACACCGAGCTGACCAAGGGCGTGACCTTCACCGGGGAAGCCGGCAGCGTGGCCGCCTACTTCGACAAACACCTGACCTACCCCGACATCCCCCAGGACAGCTGCGCTACCGGACAGCTGGACATGCAATTGCTGGTGAAGCCCAACGGCCTGGTGGAAGTCCACGACATCATCGACTACAACGACCTGGGGCTGGACTTCACCTCCAAGGCCATCGACGTGGCCACGGGTTCCTACGGACAGTGGATTGCCGCCGAATACGAAGGCCGCAAGGTGACGAGCGCCTACGACGTCAGCGTCACTTTCGCGCCCACCGATCCGGGCTGCGGCTACATCATCGATCAGTACAACGAGGCCCTGGCCCTGATGCAGGATGCCCAGGTGCTGGTGCGCGATTCCACCAAAGCGGCCGAGGGGCTGGAGAAGATGGACCGGGCGGTGGAACTGTTTCCCCGCGACGGCCGCTTCCGCATCCTGAGGGGGCAGGCCCGCCTGGACAACAACCAGCTGGGCGGGGCCTGCGAGGACCTGACCCTCGCCAAGCAGATTGCCCTTGTAGACTGGTACGATTCGGTGCTGCCCCTGATTTGTCGTCTCAGTCCAAAAGAAGAGGGCGAAGAGGAATAATCCCCTTCGCCCCGCTTGCTTCGTTTACTCGAAGGCCTGGTCGACCAGGCGTTTCTGCTGTTTGACGTGTACCGGCTTGTAGCCGGTGGCGGGCGAAGCCGAGGCCGGCCGTCCCACGTAATCCAGTTTCTGCTCGAACCCTAGGTCGGTATTGTACAGGAACTGCTCGCTGATGTAGCTCCAGGCTCCGGCGTTGCGGCTCTCCTCCTGTACCCAGCGGTAATCCTTGGCGTTGGGGTAGCGCTCGCGCACCTCCTGCAGCTGGCGGATGGGCAGGGGGAAGAGTTGTTCCATCCGGACGATGGCCACGCCTTCCGCTTCCTCCGCGGCCTTGTGCTTGGCCAGGTCGAAGTATACCTTACCGCTGCAGAGCAGCACGCGGGTGACCTTCGCGGGGTCCTTCACGGTGGGGTCGTCGATGACCTCCTGGAAGCGGGTGCCGGGCCCAAAGTCATCGATGGAGCTGACGGCCATTTCGTGGCGCAGTCCCGATTTCGGAGACATCAGGATGAGGGGCTTGCGGAAGTTCCAGGTGAGCTGCCGCCGCAGCAGGTGGAAGAGGTTGGCCGGCATGGTCACGTTGGCCACCACCATATTGTACTCGGCACACAGCTGCAGGAAGCGCTCGAGGCGGGCGCTGCTGTGCTCGGGTCCCTGCCCCTCGTAACCGTGGGGGAGGAATACCGTGAGTCCCGACATGCGGCCCCACTTGCTTTCCCCGCTACTGATGAACTGGTCGAAGACCGTCATGGCGCCGTTCGCGAAGTCACCGAACTGGGCTTCCCAAATGACCAGGTTCTCGGGGCTGGCGGTACTGTAACCGTATTCGAAGCCGAGCACGGCGTATTCGGAAAGAAGGGAGTTGTAGATATGCATCTTGCCCTGGTCGTCGCTCAGTCCGTCTAGCCGGTTGTAGATGCTTTCTCCGTCCTGGCTCTTGAGCACCGCGTGGCGGTGGCTGAAGGTGCCGCGGCGAACGTCCTGTCCGGACATGCGCACGCTGTGACCGTCCATCAGCAGGGTAGCGTAGGCGCTGAGTTCCCCCAGGGCCCAGTCGAGCTGGTCGCTGCTGACCGACTGTTCGTAATTGTTGTAGAGGCGGTTGACCTTATTGACGGGCTCGAAGCCTTCCGGCAGGGTAGTGATGTGGCGCAGGATGTTCTTCATCTGCTCCAGGGGTACCCCGGTCTCGGGCGACTCGCTGAAGTGCTCGTAGCTCCAGTGATCGCGGTTGAGCATGCTCCAGGCCTTTTCGGGTGGCTGGTAGCTGTAGGGCAGGTCGCTGTTCTTGACCTTGGTGTGGACACTTTGGAGGCGGGACTTGAACTTCTTGGCCATCTCCTTGGCGAGCTTGGCCTGCACGTCTTTGCGGGCCACCAGCCGGTCGGTGTACACCTGCCGCACGTCGGGGTGCCGCTTTACGCGTTCGTACATACCGGGCTGGGTGTAGCCGGGGTCGTCGCCTTCGTTGTGCCCGTTCTTGCGGTAGCAGAGCATGTCGATGAAGACGTCGGAGTTGAACTCATTGCGGTACTCCATGGCCAGCTTCGCCACGTAGTAGACGGCTTCGGGGTCGTCGCCGTTGACGTGGAAGACGGGGGCCTCGATGACGGTGGCCACTCCGCTGGCGTAGATGCTGGTGCGGGCGTCCTCGTAGTCGGTGGTGAATCCGATCTGGTTGTTGATGATCAGGTGGATCGATCCCCCCGTGGTATAGGCCTCAAGGCCGCTCATCTGGGCGGTTTCGAAGACCACGCCCTGTCCGGCCACGGCCGCGTCGCCGTGGACGAGGATGGGCACGATCTTGTCGTAGTCGTTTCCGTAGAGCACATCGGCCTTGGCGCGGGCGAACCCTTCGACCACCGGGGCCACGGCTTCGAGGTGGCTGGGGTTGGGGGCCAGCTTCACGTTTACGGGCTTGCCGACACGGGTTTCGATCAGGGAGCTGTACCCCATGTGGTACTTCACGTCGCCGTCGCCCTTGATGTTGTCGGGGATGACGCCTTCGAATTCCTGGAAGATGCTTTCGTAGCTCTTGCCCATGATGTTGGCCAGGACGTTGAGGCGGCCGCGGTGGGCCATACCGATCACCACTTCCTCCACCCCGTCGCGGGCGGCTTCGCTGATGATGGTATTCAGGGCCACGATGGCGGCTTCACCCCCCTCCAGGCCGAAGCGCTTCTGGGCGGGGTACTTCGTCTTCAGGAAGTCCTCGAATCCCACGGCGTCGTTCAGGGTTTCGAGGATGTGGCGCTTGTCGTCGAGCTGGAGGCCGTAGGCTTCTTCCGGGTGGTGCTTTTCGATCCGTTCGCGGAGCCAGCGGCGTTTTTCCCGGTGGAAGATGTGGTCGGTTTCGAAGCCGATGCTGCCCAGGTAGATGCGCTTCAGGTTGTCGACGATCTGCCGCAGGGTGCTGCCCTCGGGCATAAAGAACTGGTCGGCGGCCCGGAAGGGCTTGTCGAGGTCCTCCTCCCCGAGGTCGAAGTCGGAGAGCTCCAGACCGGCGTCGGGGTCCTCAAACTCCTGGATGGGGTCGATATTCGAGGCCACGTGACCGCGCATGCGGTAGGCCTTGATCAGCGCAAAGACGCTGAGTTCCTTCTTTACGTGTTCCCAGTCGATGGTTCCCTCCGGGGTGGTGGGCATTCCGGGGCCGGTGGGCGACTTTTCGGAAGCGTAGTCAAACCCCAGAAAAAAATCCCGCCAGCTCGCATCTACGGAGTCGGGGGATTCGGAATACTGACGGTACAGTTGTTCGATATAGCCCGGATGGGCATTGGCAAGGTGGGAATAATTGCTCATAATAGTTTTTTTCAACACCTGGGTAAATGGGTTGTTCAACTGCGATCAGCTGTAATACCGGCCCAGGATCCACTCCCAAGCCCGGGCGGGCAGGAGGCGTCGGGCCACCGTACTGATCTTTTGAACGGGTTCCCCGATCACGTAGTGGGGGGCGAGTTGTTTTTTTAGCAGGATACGCATCATTTCTTCGGCCACGTGACTGGCGGACATGCCGTGGTCCACGTTGGCGGCCATGGCGTCGTCGGCGCGCTGGTACCGTGCCCGGTACAGGGGGTCCAGTTCCGCGGCGGGCTGTCGGTACTGGGTGGCGATGGAATTGGTGGCAATGTCGCCGGGGCTGATGCAGCTTACCTGCACGGCCGAACCCTGCAGTTCCAGCCGCAGGCTGTCCGAAAGGGCAATCACCGAAGCCTTGCTGGCGCAGTAGACCGAGCGGAAGGGGATGCCCATGTGGCCGGCGATGCTGCTCACGAGCAGCAACCGGCCCCGTGGACTTTGCCGCAGCAGGGGCAGGGTGGACTGACAAAGGTTCCAGCTGCCCCAGAAGTTGGTCTCCATGATCCGTCGCGCACGGCCCGTAGGCATGGATTCCACGGCACCCGCGCCCCCGACCCCGGCACAGTGCAGCACGGCATCGAGCCTTCCCTCCCGGGCCTTGAGCTCACCGATGGCGCGCCCGAGGGCTTCGGCGTCGGATATATCGGCGGGCAGGGCGAAGACCCCTGGCAGGTCAACGCTGCGGCGGCTCATCCCGTAGACCCGCCAGCCACGGCTGGCCAGCAGGGGAGCGAGGGATTCACCGACACCGGAGGAGGCTCCGGTTACCAGGGCAACTTGGGACATGAAACGACGTTTAGCGGGTCCAAATAACGGTACAATTGAAGCAAACCACCACCCGGATGCGTTCAGGAAATGTACCTTTGTGTTTTTAACACCGATCTGGAAGACCAAGAAACGTATGGCTACCCCCGAAAAAGACCTGGAAACTACCTTCAACGAGAAGGGTGAACTGATCAGCCCCGTCCTCCCCGCTGGCGTAAAAAATTTCCTCATCGACATCGACGGCACCGTCTGTGACGACATCCCCAACGAGGAACCCGAGCGCATGTCCACCTGCCTGCCTTACCCCGATGCCCTGCGCATCGTCAACAAGTGGTACGAAGACGGACACATCATCACCTTCTTCACCTCCCGCACCGAGGAGCACCGCGAGATCACCGAAGAATGGCTGAACCGCCACAACTTCAAGTACCACGGCATGCTCATGGGCAAGCCCCGCGGCGGCAACTACCACTGGATCGACAACCACATCGTGAAGGCCACCCGCTTCAAGGGCAAGTTCACCGACCTCATCGTGAAGAACCGCGACGTCGAAGTCTTCAACGACTAGACCGTACCCTTCACGTTCCAGCCTCCTTCCGCACCGCTTCCCGCGGTTGAGCCACTCCAGTGCCCGGATACGCCCGGGCTACCACCGAATCTCCCCTGTCAGGATGCTTCGCAAGCCGGTACGATTATTTTATCACCCGGCTATTGCATTGTGTCACCCCGCTTCCTATATTTGTTAAAGGCCTAAGACCTTAACTGTAGAGACGCGAGTAACAAACATCCTTTCCCTGACGGGCCTTTCCCGCCGGGGTTTTTTAAGCTTTCTGACATACCATATTGCACCCCTTCGCACCCCGCGGTACGAAGGGGTTTGTTTTTTTACTCACTCCCTTCCTCCGCGTAGAACTCCTCCTTCTTCACAACCTGTACGGTTTCTCCACCCTTCAACGTGCGTGATAGTGCTCCGTAGGGCCCGGCCACGACCCGGTCGCCAGCTTCCACCCCGGTTTTGATCTGAATGAATTTGGCATCCTGCAGGCCGGTGACGACCTGTACCTGGTCCACCGTATCGCCGCGCACCAGGAAGACCACTTCCTCCAGCTCGGTGGTGCCAGCCGCCTGGGTGCTGTCCCCGTCCCGGGGTTCCCGGGTGGTGACGGACTCGATGGGGACGCTGGCCACGTCCTCGGCCAGCTCCGTGAGGATATCTACGCTGGCCGACATGCCGGGGCGGAAGGGGTAGGGATTGCCGCCCGATACCAGGTCGGCGTAGCTGGCCGGGTCGATGCTGATGCGCACTTCAAAGTTGGTCACCTGGTCGCTGTTCAGCACGTTGTCGGCTACCCCGGCCGTGGTGCTGCTGTTGGCGATCTGGGTCACCGTGCCGGCGAAGGTGCGGTTCAGGTAGGCGTCCACCTCGATTTCGGCGCGGTCGCCCACGTTGACGGAGGGTACGTCGTTCTCGCTCACTTCCACCCGCACTTCCATGGCGTTGAGGTTGGCGATCCGCATCAGTTCCGTGCCGGTCATCTGGATGGTGCCGACCACCCGCTCGCCCTGCTCGACGTTGAGCAGGGACACCACGCCGCCCATGGGTGCGTAGATGGTGGTACGGCGCAGGCTGGTGCGCAGTTCGTTCAGGGTGGCTTCGCTGGATTCGATGCCGTACTCCGCGGCGCGGGCGCTTTCCTCCGCGGCGCGGATGTTGCTCTCGGCGGCGGACAGGTTGGCCTCCAGGGCGCGGACGTTGGACTGGCTGGTTTCCAGCTCGGCCTTGCTGATCACCTCGTCCTTGAACAGCTGTTCGTTACGCTTCAGGATGTCGCGGGCGTTCTCGAGCTGGGCCAGGATCTGCTCCCGCTGGGCCTTCTGGGTGTTGATCTGGGCACGGGCGTTGGCCAGCTGGGCCTTGCTGCTGTTCACCCCGGCCACGCCCCGGGCTACCTGCGACTGGTAGGCGTCGGCGTCGATCTTGGCGAGCAGCTGGTTGGGAACGACGCTGTCGCCCTCCTCCACGTAGAGTTCGACGACCTCGCCGGACACGTCGGAACTGATCTTGACTTCCGTCTGGGGGAAGATTTTGCCGCTGGCGCTCACCACCTCCTGGATGTTGCGGCGCTCCACGTCCTGGACAAAAACCTTGGTGCCTTCCTCTCCCCGGCCGGAAAAAATGACAACGGCTACGATAACTAGGATGAGGGTGCCGACGAGCAGCAGGATGGCTTTGCGAGACATATCAAGTGAGAATTTTGCTGGGGGGAGGGGTTAATTGAGGGACAGGCCCTGTCCGAGGTAAAACTGGATGACCTCGCGGTTGAAGATCAGCTGGTACTTCGAGCGGGTGAATTCCACCCGGGCCTGCTCCAGGCGGTTGGTGGCGGTGATCAGGTCGAGGGTAGGCGCGGCCCCGGCCGCGAAGCGGCGCTGGGCCACGTCGTAGGCGTTCTGGGCCGCCTCCAGGCTGACCTCCGCCGCCCGGTAGGTTTCGCGGGCGGCCCGCAGGTCACCCAGCGCCAGCTCTACGTCGGAACGCAGCTGGTTTTCCGCCTGGGCGATGTCGAGGGCGGCGTTGTTGCGCATCACCTCCGCCCGCTGGACGTTAAGCTGGTTGCGGTTCTGGTTGTAGATGGGGACCGACAGGCTGATGCCGATCGACTGGCCGAAGTTCTGGTCCAGCTGGTTGAAGTAGGGCAGGTTGGGGAAGATGATCCCCGTCTGGGAGAAGGTGGACAGGGTGGCTTCCTCTCCGTTGATTACCACGGGCACGGGCGGGCCCTGCACGAATTCCACCTGGGAGGCGTCGGGGTTGTTGAAGTCCTTGGCCAGGTTGGAGTAGTTGGTGCTCACGTTGGCGTACAGCTGTACGCTGGGGCGGCGTCCGGCACGGGCGATCTCGATGTCCATTTCCGCGGCGGACCGGCGCAGTTCGGCGGCGCGGATGGTGGGCTGGGTCTGGCGGGCGGCGGAGAGCACCTCCTGGGCGTTGTAGTCGGCGAACAGCATGGCTTCGTCGGGATTCAGTTCCGGGGTGACGATGTCGAAGTCGGCGTCGGGCTCCAGGAGGAGCAACAGCTGGAGGTCCAGGAGGGAAAGGCGGACCTGGTTCTCCAGTTCCACCACCGTGCGCTGGTTGGCGGCCTGCTGGGCCACGATGTCGTAGCGCTGGGCGGCGGGTACGCTACCGGCCTGGATCATGGCTTCGGTATTGGCGAGCTGCTGGGTGGTGAGTTCGAGCTGGGCGCGGGCATTGGCCAGCTGCTCGCGGGTGAGCAGGATGGTCAGGAAACTGTTCGCCACCTGCAGGCCCACGTTGTTGGCGGTCACGGCCGCGTCGGCCTCCGCGGCCTGGAGGTCGAGCTCTGCCTGCTGGCGGGCGTTGCGGATCAGGCCTCCGTTGTAGAGGGTCACCGCGCCCTGGAGCTGGTAGCCCTGGGAGAGGATGTTGCGGGCCTCGAAGCTGTTGGTGGTGGGGTCGATGGTGCGGCCCAGCTGCAGGTTCAGCCCCGTCCCTCCACTCAGGGTAGGCAGGCGATTGTTCTGGCTTTGCCGCAGCGCCAGGCGGGCCAGTTCGGTGGAGTTGTCCAGCCGCCGGACCTGCAGGTTGTTGTCCTGGGCGTGGGCGACGGCCTCGGCCAGCGTCCAGCCACCCGGTTGGGCAACGATCCAGGCGGGCAGGAGCAGGGCGATCCACAGGTGTACTAGATTCCGCATTCTACTGATTTTATAGGTCAGCAAAACTACGTTATCCGACAGGGCGGCAAAATTTTATCTATCAACGTGCACGGCGGGTAGACCGGCAGCCGCCGGGGGCCGTTACTGGTTGCTGTTCACCACCGTGGTGCCGACCAGCTGGTCGTAGCGCCCGCCCAGGGGACGGTAGTAGATCAGCCCGATGTAGTCGTTTTCCGTCACGTCGAAGCTGTCTTCCGTTTCGTCGTATCCGACGCGGTCGCCGGGGCGGGCGAAGCGCGTTTGCCCCCGTTCCTTGCCCAGGTCGGTCACGTAATAGTAGTTGTAGAAGCCCTGTTTGACCAGCGCCCGGCCTACGTAGGCGTTGATGCTGGTGTTCCACACCATCCGGTAGTCGTACTTCAGCTGCCATTCGGTCAGCCCCCCGAAGAGGTAGAGATCGTAGTCCAGCGGCTGCCCCGTGCGGGTCTTCAGGATGAAGGTAGCCTCGATATACTCCCCGGTGAAGTCGAGGCCGAAGCGCGCGAAGTTGTCCTGCAGGAATTCATCGGCCAGGTTGACCACCGGGCGGTCTAGGCGGAAATTCACGAAGTCGCCGTTCAGGTCGAAGTACTGGATGTAGACCGTGTTACCCCGCGTTTCCTCCGGGGCCAGCACCATGGCGTAGAAGTCGCCCTCGTTAGTGATGCTGCTGACGTCCGTCCGCGGGGCCTGCACCGAGCGCAGGTCCAGGTTGCGGAACTCGTTCCCGCCGCGGAAAATGATGCGGTCCTGGTAGTTGAACTGCACGTTCTCCCGCCCCAGCAGGTTGGGTTCCACCCCGGTGACGGCGTTGTCCCAGCGGCCGTTCTGCAGCACCGTGGCGGTGAGTTCCTGCAGCGGCGCCCGGGGCTGCAGCTGCTTGGTATTGGCTACCAGCCGCACCTCCTGGTGGGTCTGGATCTTGTCGACCACCGAGGGGCGGGTCACCTGGGCGCTCAGCCCCACCAGGTTCTCGGAGACCAGGAAGCGGCGGGTGATCACCGGCCGGTCGTTGTCCTGGGTGTCGAAGACCACCAGCAGGTAGTTGCCGCTTTTTTCGAGCCGCATGTTCCGGTTGGGGAAGACCAGGTCGTAATGGGTATACTGCTTCAGGGTGCGCAGGCTGAAGTCGTAGTCCTCCACGTAGTCGTTGGCGTAGCCGCTGTTGTACTCCATCTGCCCGAGGCTGGAGGGCGTCCAGTCGCGGTCGCAGTGGATGAAGGTGTAGGCGTAGCGGCGTACGTCGCGCGACAGGTCATCGAAGGATAGCCGCAGCTGGGCGCCCCCGTTCAGGTCGATGATGGGGTAGGAGTGGGGGAAGCCCGCCACGTGCAGCCGTACCGTCTTGATGTAATCGACGTAGGTGTTGTCGTAGAACTTGTATTCCCCCCGCTGGGCGCTCAATCCGGTGCTGATCAGGACGAGCAGGAGGGCGGCGGCGCGCAGGTGCCGGGAAGAGTTGCAAAAGTGCCGGAGGCTCATGTAAAGGCGTTAAGTCGGCTTACGAATCGGCAGTCACGGCGGTAAAACCGCCACGGCCGCGCGGCCCATTCCTCCCCCGAGCCGGCGATGCCAATGCGGGGGGTCGACACAATGTCTTCCGCCGGCACCACCTTGCGCGGGGGCAACAGCAGCAGCGGACCCTCCCCCGCAAGCAGGTCGAGGGCGTTGTGGTCCCGCGTGATGCCCAGGGCCTTCGAAACAACGCCGGGTCCGGCGCTAAGTTGCGGCTTTAAGCTTTCCATATGACGGCGTTCCAGCATCCGGGACAGGCCCCGGGAGGGCTCCACGGCGCGGATCAGTACGGCGTGGGGAACCTCCGCCGGGCCGGTGATTACGTTGAACAGTTCGTGGATGCCGTAGCACAGATAGACGTAGCTGGTGCCCGCCTCCTGGTAGAAAGGCTCGGTGCGGGCCGTACGCCGGTGTCCGTAGGCGTGACTGGCCCGGTCTTCCGGGGCCCAGTAGGCTTCGGTCTCCGTGATGAACCCACCCGTTTCTACCTCCCCGATCCGGCTGACCAGTTCGGCGCCGATCAGTCCGCGGGCAATGTCCACGGGGTTTTCACCATTCAGGAACGCACGAAAGGATTCCTGGTCCATCATTTCGAAGTATTTCGGTGGCCCGGCTGTCCTCAGGCTTCCCGGAGTTCGCGGCGCAGGATCTTGCCCACGTTACTTTTGGGCAGCTCTTCGCGGAACTCCACGGCCTTGGGGATCTTGTAGCCGGTCAGGCTTTCCCGGCAGAAGGTCACCAGTTCGGTCTCGGTCAGGGAGGGGTCCTTCTTCACCACGAAGAGCTTGACCACTTCGCCGGACCGCTCGTGGGGGATGCCCACCGCGGCGCATTCCAGCACCTTGGGGTGGGCGGCCACTACGTCTTCCACTTCGTTGGGGTAGACGTTGAAGCCCGATACCAGGATCATGTCCTTCTTGCGGTCCACGATGCGGAAGAAGCCGTCCTCCGACATCATGCCGATGTCGCCGGTTTTCAGCCAGCCGTCGACCATCACCTCGGCGGTGGCTTCGGGGCGGTTGTAGTATCCCTTCATCACCTGGGGGCCCTTTACCTGGATCTCGCCGCGCTCCTCGGTGGTGGCTACCCGCTGGGCCTCGTCGTTCCAGATGCGCACCGAGGTGTTCGGCAGGGGCACGCCGATGGTGCCCACCCGCAGCTTGTCGTTGAAGGGGTTCATCGTGGCAACGGGGCTGGTTTCGGTCAGTCCGTAGCCTTCCGTCAGGGGCGAGCCGGTGAGCTTGTGCCACCGTTCGGCCACCACCCGCTGTACGGCCATGCCACCACCACCGGTGAGCTTGAGGTGGCGGAAGTCCAGCTTCTGGAAGTCCTTGTCGTTGAGCAGGGCGTTGAACAGGGTATTCACCCCGGTCATGGCCTCGATCTTGTTGTCCTTGAAGGCCTTAACGATGGTGCTCAGGTCACGCGGGTTGGTGATGAGCACGTTGCACATGCCGATGTTGAAGCCGGCCACCGCGTTTACGGTGAAGGCAAAGATGTGGTAGAGGGGCAGGGGGCAGAGCATCCGCCCGTCACCGCCTTCGGTGAGGGTCTGGGTGAGCCAGGCGTACATCTGCAGGGCGTTGGCCACCAGGTTCGCGTTGGTGAGCATGGCCCCCTTCGATACCCCCGTGGTGCCGCCGGTGTACTGCAGGGCGATGGTATCGTCGGGTTGTCCGGTGAAGGTGGGCAGCCGGTGCTTCTTGCCCTCGTCCAGGGCCGTCTGGAAGGTCACGGCGCCGGGCAGGTTGTAGCTGGGGACCATCTTCTTCACCTTGCGGACGACGAAGTTGGTCAGCCCGCCCTTCACCCAGCCGAGGAGTTCGCCGATGCTGGTGGTGATCACCGTATTGATCTGGGTATCCTTGATGATCTGCTCCAGGTTGGCCGCGAAGTTCTCCGCAATGACGATGGCCTTGGCCCCGCTGTCGACGAACTGGTGCTTCATCTCCGGCGGAGTGTACAGCGGGTTGGTGTTCACGATGATCAGCCCCGCCTTGAGGATGCCATGGAGGGCGATGGGGTACTGCAGGAGGTTGGGCATCATGACGGCCACCTTGTCGCCGGGCTGCAGGCCGCGGTAGTGCAGGTAGGCCCCGAAGGCGGTGCCCAGCTCGTCCAGTTCCTGGTAGCTGATGTCGCGGCCCATGGAGGAGAAGGCCGGCTTCTTGCCGAATTTCTTCATCGTGGCCTCAAGCAGGTCCTTGAGGGTGGGGTAGGCGTCAACGTCAACGTTCGCCGGAATGCCCGCCGGGTAATGCGTAAGCCACGGGCGCTGGTCGGTATTCATGGTGAGGGAGGTTATCTTTCGTGCGTCGTAAAGTACAACACCATCTGCGGAATCGACGAGTGTATCAACCCCAGCACCGTTCAAGACGTTCTATTACAAGCACGTGCGAATGACACAAGGTTTCGCACCCGGGCGTTGCCCCCCAGGGTGTCGAGAATTTTATGGATATTCGCTTTTAGATAATATTTAGTTAATCTTCCCACCCACAATGGAAAACGGAATCCTCACCGACGCCCAGCAGAAAGACGCTGAGCTGATCAAGACCTTGCTCGAAAAGATCGTAACCAAGAAAGGCTTTGACAACATCAAGGCCAACGCCGAAGGCTACGAAACCCCCGCCAAGATCCGACGCAGCAAGGATACCGAAGAGTACTTCATTCCTGACGTAACCGGTGAGGTGAATGGCCGCAAAAGCTACTTTGAACTCGGCATGAAAACCGACGACGAGCGCGAACTGGTCACCAAATGGCGCCTGCTCAGCAGCCTGGCCGCCTACAAGCACGGCAAGCTGTACCTGGCCGTCCCCCGCGGCCACATGGCCTTCACCAACCGCATCCTGGCCGATTACCCTATTCAGGCCGAAGTGGTCAAGATCTAAACGCCGCCCCCGGTTGCCCCGGGCATTAAAAAACCCGGCTGGTCCTCAGGATCAGCCGGGTTTTTTTGTTTTGGGTCGGGTCCTACAGCACGTAGGCGTTGGCTTCGATGAGTACGTCGGCTACCGTCCGCCGCAGGTGCTTCACATTCTGGGGCGGGTACTTGGTGAAGCGGCGGATGCCCATGGTGAAGGTGCGCAGCAGGTCGCCCTCCACGAAGCTGGCCACGGCGTCGGTGGCGTTCTTGGCCATGCGGGCAGTGGCGTCGTGGAGGTAGGTACGCAGGATGGCGTCGTAGACTTCAAGCGGGTGGCGGCCCCCTCCGGTTTCCCGCAGTTGCTGCACCCGCAGCAGGGTACTTTCGGCCTGCAGCAGGTCGCCGAGCATGTCGGCTACGTTCATCAGCACCTCCTGCTCGCTTTTCAGGTTGATCTTGCCGTCCATCTGCTGTTTGGCGGCGGCACCGGCCACCATCAGGATCAGCTTCTTGAAGTCGGCCACGGCCTTGATCTCCTCTCCGTACTCCCCTTCGGGTCGGTCGAGTCCCGGCATGCCGGCCAGCTCCTTCTGTACGTTCCAGGCGGGCCCCACGATATCAAGGGCACCCTTCATGGCGCGGCGCAGGAGCATATCCACGCTCAGCAGGCGGTTGATCTCGTTGGTGCCCTCGTAGATGCGGTTGATGCGACTGTCGCGGTACATCCGGGGCGCCAGGGTCTCCTCGCTGTAGCCCATGCCGCCGTGGATCTGTACCACCTCGTCCACCACGTAGTCCAGGGTCTCCGAGCCCAGGAACTTCAGCAGGGCACACTCGATGGCGTATTCCTCGGCGCTCAGCAGCTTGGCCTGGGCGTAGGTCTTGCCCGCTTCCATCAGCTGGTGGTTCATGTCCTGGATCTGCTGGCTGACGCGGTAGAGCGCGCTCTCCCCGACGAAGATGCGGATGGCCGATTCGCCGATCTTGTACTTGATGGCTCCGAAGTTCGCAATAGGCTGCTTGAATTGTATCCGCTCGTTGGCGTAGCGGATGCCCACCTCCAGGGAGCGCTTGGCACCGCCCACGCTGAGGGCGTGCAGCTTGAAACGGCCCACGTTCAGCACGTTGAAGGCGATGAGGTGGCCCTTGCCGATTTCTCCTAGGCTGTTGGTGGCGGGTACCCGCACGTTCTCGAAGAACACCTGCCGGGTCGAGCTGCCCTTGATGCCCAGCTTGTCCTCCTCGGCCCCCAGGGTCAGTCCCTCCAGATTGCGGGGAACGATGAAGCCGGTAAACTCGTTGCCGTTCACCTGGGCGAAGACGATGAACACGTCAGCGAAGCCGGCATTCGAGATCCACATCTTCTGTCCGTTGAGCACGTAGTGGTCGCCGTCCAGGATAGCGGAAGTCTTGGCCCCCATGGCGTCCGATCCCGAGCCGGGCTCGGTCAGGCAGTAGGCGGCCTTCAGCTCACCGCTGATGAGGCGGGGCAGGTACTCCTCCTTCTGGGCATCGGTGCCGAAGTACAGGATCGGCAGCATGCCGATCCCGGTGTGGGCGGCGTAGGAGACGGTGAAGGATCCCGAGCTGCCGCCCATGACCTCACAGATCAACGTGTTGGTGTTGGTGTCCATTTCCAGACCGCCGTAGGTCTCCGGCATGTGGCTGCCGAGCAGTCCGAGATCCGCCATCTTATCCAGCAGCCGGGGGGCAATGTTGTCCTCCTGCTTCTCGATCTTGTCGAGGTTGGGCTTGATCTCCTGGTCGATGAAATCCTGCACCATCCGCTGTACCATCAGCTGCTCCTCGTTGAAGGCTTCGGGGATGAAAGTGGTACGGTAATCGGCGTCGGCGATGAGAAACTCACCTCCTTTCAGGACATGCTTTTCGGTCAGTGTAGCGGCCATGGCGGTTCGGGTTATTGCTGTTTTAGCGAAAATTCGCTGTGAAGTTACACGCTGCACGCTGGGCATTCAAGCCGGCGGACGACTTTTTAGCGAAAATTCGCTAATTGATAAGGTAGCCCTGCTCTCGCTGCTCACTCCTCCGGGTCAGACCAGTAAAAGATCACGTTAGGGTAGGACCGCATGACGCTTTGGCCGCCCGCTTCCCCGGTAACGCTGAGGGTGGAGGCCAGCCCGTCCGCCAGGAGGCCAGTGGGCGCAATGACCGTTACCGAGCGGGGATCGGTCACGCCCAGGCCGGTGCGGGGGTCCACCAGGTGACTGTACCGCCGGCCGTCCTTTTCCAGGTAGCGGTAGCGGGAACCCGAGGTAGCTACCGCCACCCGGCTGGTATCGAGGGAGCCGGTTGGGGTGGCGATCCGCCAGCCGGCGGTTCCCGGGGGGGGCTCACCCAGCAGCAGGTCGCCGCCGCCGTCGATGAGGTAACTATGCAGGCCGGCTCGCCGCAGTAGGGCGGCTGCCGCGTCCAGGGCGTACCCCTTGGCCACTCCGCCGAGGTCGAGCTCCAGGTCGTCGCGGGCCAGCCATACCCGCCCGGCGCGGCGCAGCCGCACGTCCTTCCATTGCACCCGCGACCGCGCCGCCGCCACCGTGGAATCCGCGGGGAACACCCCCTGCCGGAGGGCCCGCCGCCAGATCTTCGTCAGGGGTCCCACCGTAGGGTCGAAGGCACCGCCACTGCGCCGGGCCAGCTGCCGGCTGAACGTGAGCACCCGGTACAGGTCATCTGATACGGGGTGCCACCGCCGGGGCGCCTGGCGCACCAGCCGATTGATCTCGCTGTCGGCACGGTAGTCGCTCATCGATTGCTCGATCTCCTCAATGCGGGCGTAGGCGAGCTCGATACTGTTGCGGGCCGCCGCGGTATCGGAGGTCACCACGGTGATCGACCACGGCGTGCCCATGGCGGCGCGGGACACGGTAAGCCGGTGCTGGGCCGCCAGGGAAAGCGGCAGCAGGCAGAGGAGCAACGACAGGCAGTAAGGCATAGGAAAGTGCGGGGGCACGGGGCAGTTCCGCCGCGCCCCCGCTCCGTTATTTCACCTTGGTCTCACCCGGTACCGGTACGGGGTAGTAGCCGCTGGGCAGGGGCAGGATGGGGGGTGGGGCGTCGAAGGCGTAGGTGGCCGGCGAGAGGTCGAGGTCGGAGTTCATGGCCTCGTCCCAGGTGATGACCTGGCCGGAGTAGGTGGCCATGCGGCCCATGATGGCCGTCAGGGTGCTCTTGGCGGCGTTCTCGGCGTCGGCGTATTTGTATTCTCTGTCGGCGACGGCCTTGAACAGCAGGTCGTGTTCCCGCTGGTAGGGGTTGGGGTCGCGGCGGTCGTTGTGGTCGAGCAATGCGTAGCCCGACTTGGTCAGCAGCTTACCCGGGGCGGGGGCCGACCCGTTGGTGCCCTGGAACTCCTCGGTCACCTTGGTGCTGGCGCCGTTCCAGTGGCGGCACTGGCTGATCATGCGGCTGCCGTCGGCGTAGGTGTACTCCACGGCGTGGTGGTCGAAGATCTCACCGTGCTCCTTGCCGTTGCGCATGTGGCGGCCGCCGTAGCCGGAGGCTTCTTTTGGATAATCCTGCTTCACCCAGTTGCCCACGTCGAGGTTGTGGATGTGCTGTTCGTTGATGTGGTCGCCGCAGAGCCAGTTGAAGTAGTACCAGTTGCGCATTTGGTATTCCATTTCGGTCTGCCCGGCCTGGCGGGGCCGTACCCACACGCCGCCGCTGTTCCAGTAGACGTAGCTGGTGGTGATGTCGCCGATGGCGCCGTTCTGCATCATGTCGACCCAGCCCTGGGTGTACTTGTCCTGGTAGTGGCGCTGCAGGCCGACCACCACGTTGAGCTTCTTGCGCTTGGCTTCCTCGGCGGCCTTGAGTACGCGGCGCACGCCGGGGGCGTCTACGGCCACCGGCTTCTCCATGAAGATCTGCTTGTCGGCCTTCACCGCTTCCTCGAAGTGCATGGGGCGGAAACCCGGCGGGGTGGCGATCACCACCACGTCGACCAAGGGGATGACCTTCTTGTAGCCGTCGAAGCCCACGAATTTGTGCTCCTCTGGCACGTTGAGTCTGGCGGCGTCCAGCTCGTTCTCGGCCAGCTGCCCCTTGATGCCGTCGTAGGCCTGGTCGAGGCGGTCGCGGAAGGCATCGGCCATGGCCACCAGTTGTACGTTCTGCTCGGTGGACAGCGCCTGGGTAGCGGCGCCGGTACCGCGGCCTCCGCAGCCGATCAGGCCGACGCGGATCACGTCGCTGCCGGTGATGTGGGCCCGGGCCGAGAGCTCGGGGACAATGGCCAGGCCGGCGGCGGCCAGGGCGGTGGTTTTCTGTAGGAAGGATCGTCTGTCAAGTGGCATAATCGAGCGTTGGGCGGTGGGTGGGGAACGGCTTGCGGCCCCGGCCCGACCGAATGGGGAAATTAACGGGTAAAAGATAGTAAGGATCGGCGGTACAATCGAGTGTAACGGCCAAAAATGCGGTGGCGTCAGTCTATGATGGCCTCGGCGAAAAAGGCGCGGACTTCCTCCTCGCTGGGTTGTTGGGCGGGGGACACCAGCCGGAAACCGAGGAAGGGGCTGTCGACGTTCCACCACCGGCTCTTGGGGATCTGGGGGTCGCGGGCCTGCCAGCGGGGGCTCGACTTCTCCCGCACGCGGCAGCCGGCCGCGGCGGTTTCGGTATCGAAGGAGCCGCCCCTCACGGTGCGCGAGTGCTTGCCGTCGGGGCGCATCCAGGGGTCGGGTTCGCCGTTGAGGCGGTCGGAGTAGTCGTCGTAGTATTCGTCCAGCGTCCACTCACTCACGTTGCCGATCATGTCGTACAG
Organism: Neolewinella marina; assembly: GCF_002631205.1. Classification (GTDB taxonomy): domain Bacteria; phylum Bacteroidota; class Bacteroidia; order Chitinophagales; family Saprospiraceae; genus Neolewinella; species Neolewinella marina. Next base: position 921,098 of record NZ_PDLO01000001.1, on the reverse strand, counting down.
CCCCCAGGGGTTGGGTTGCTTCAGGCCGGTGGGGTGGTAGGTCTCTTCGCCGTTCTCGTAGAGCCAGGCCAGGTCCTGGAGGTCGGCGGGGTCGGGTTCCTGGCCGGCTACGCAAGCGTACTCCCATTCCGCCTCGGTAGGCAGTCGGAAGAAGCGGCCGGTCTTTTCGTACAGCCATTCGCAGTACCGCAGGGCGGCCTGCTGGGTGGTGTTTACCTGGGGGTAGCCGCCCCGGGTCCCCATGCCGTAGGTGAGGTCGAGGTAGGGCGGGGAGGGGCGGGTGACGGCGTCGACGTCCCAGCCGGCGGCGGCGGCCTCCGGACTGTCGTTTTCCCTTACCTGGAAGAGGCGGTAGGCGTCGTGGGTCACCTCGTGGCTGCTGATCGCGAAGGGGGACAGGGTTACCGGTGTTTCCGCTTCCCCGAAGGAGTAGGTGCCCCCCGGCAGATTGACCATGGTGAAACTGATGTCGCTGCCGGGCAGGTGTACGGTATCGGTGGTCTGGGCGGCGAGCGCGGGTGCCGCAAAAAGCAGGAGAAGCCAGGGCCGGAAAAGTCGCATCATCGGGTGGGGTAGTGGAATAATTGTTATTCCGCCAAATATAATCAAGGTTCTTTGCTCGCCGCGGGAAAGGTAATTCCGTGTTTATCCACCAATGGCCGAACTACTGCGGGGGTGAAAACCTTAAAAAAAGGAGTGATTAATGAAAATCCGCTACCGCATTGTGCTTCTTTTTACCTATTTTATAGGAACGGTCCCGGATTGCTTAAAGCCCTAGATATGAAACTACTGTATACCATTTTCTTCGTTCTCTTTACCCTGCTGCTCATCAGCGGGGCGTATATCCACGTACAGACCGCCGGATCCCAGTTCTGGGCCGATATTTTGCTGGGGGGAGGGCTGTTGACGCTGTTTGGCCTCTTCGCTACCGTGCTGCTCGCCGGCGGCGGGAAGGTGGGGGAGATATGATCCCCCGGTGGCGGACGGCTTTAACCAATTGCTAACCCCTTCCTTAACCTATTCTTTGCGCCAGGCGGCGGGCCAACGCCGTTTGAGGGTACAAATGATACCCACCATGAAAGCTCAATTGTTGGCCCTTTTCGCCCTCCTCGGGAGTGGATTGCTCACTGCCCAGGCCCAGTGGGGCTTCCGCGCCGGCGCCGGACAATCGGAAGTACGCTCCGGAGATATATTCGACCCCGTCACCGACCGGCTGGACGCCATTGGCACTACCTCCTTCGGGGCCTTCGCCGAGATTCCCGTTACTCCCTTTATTTCTCTCCGTCCGGGCCTGGAATACGGCAGCCGCGGCAGCAGTCTCGGACTCACCGAAAAGGTAGAGGTATACGGTGTGGAACTCCCGATCGGGGCCCGGGTCAAGACCCGCATCAGCTACCTTGACGCCCCCCTGCTGGTCCAGCTCACTCTCCCCACCGAGAGCGCCGTACAGCCCTACGCCCTGCTGGGGCCCAGATTCGGTTACGCCACCAGCGCGAAGTTGACCACGGCGGCCCGCGCCGTCATTGAAATGAACCTTTACTCCACAGACCTCGATCTTGAGTCCATCGGTTACGAGCGGTTCCATGTCGGCCTGATCGGTGGCCTCGGGGCCAAGGCCCGCGTTGGCGAATCGGTGGGCCTCTTCGTGGAGGCGCGCTACGAGCACGGCCTGAGCCAGCCCTACGACGTTCCCGTGATCCGGGACAAGGTCGGCTTCCGCGGCTGGAACCTCGGGGCCGGGGTGACCTTCGCCCTCTCGCCCGCCGGGCGGTAGGGATGGCCGGTCGTCACCGCCGCGTAATGTTGCCGGGGTTCGCCTTTCCCAGCGAACCCCCGGCGCCCGCCGCGCCTTTGTAGTGCCGGACCCGGTGGTTGCCGGTCCTTACTGTTTCTATGCGCTATTCTCTCTTTTTCGGTTCACTTGTTCTGCTCCTCCTTACCCTGGCTTGCGAGCCTGCCGCGGAAACGACTGAAAGCTCCCGCCACTGGCTTTTCGTCCGCAGCGGTCCGGGGCTCGGGGTGCTCGACCACGGCGACGTGCTCACCCCACAGGGGGAAGACCTCAGGGTCCGCAACGTCATGACCGGCCGGGATACCCTGGTCCGCCTGGCATCGGCGGGCCATAACGTAAGGTTGTCCGCCGGTGGTGAGCTCACCCTGGACGCCGACAGCGGTTCCCGCCTGCTGCCCCTGCAGCCGGCCGCAACACCGCTGGATACTTCCTTCCTCACCCGGCAGCCTTTTAATTACCACTTCCGAGGGCAGGACTACTGGGCGAGTTTTGAGCCGGCCTATACCGGTTTTCCCGAATTCACCCGCCCGGGGTCCCGCGACTTCGTCAACCGCATGGTCGACTGGGCCGCCACCGCCCCTGGCCTGGAATACTCCGAATACCGCCTCGTGGAAGGCTACGGTCAGCCCATCCTGCTGATTTCGGAACGGCAGCGCGGCCGCTACGTGAATACCCTGGGCATCCTGGTGGATACGGTGGCCGCCGATGTCTTCGGCGGTCGGGTATTCCACAGTTCGGATCCCGATTATGCGCAGGAGCTCCTGTTCCACGCCCTTCCCGTGCCGCCGGCTCCCTACTCGGCGGAGTCATTCGTGGACAAGGTCAACCAGGGGTATTCCCGCTCCTACCTGCTGGTCGATCCGGCCCGCGAGCGGCCCGTCGGGGAAGACAAGCGGTTGCCCCGCAAGAGCCTGATCGATCCGGGAGACCTGGGCCGCATCAGCGCCAGCTTCCTGGAAGACGGCAGCGTGATGTTCCTGTCCGACGACCACATCGTGTTGCAGGGCAGCTACGTACTCGACCTCGACAAGGGGATGCTCACCGTCACCGATCCCGACGGGGCTTCCTTCCGCGTCTTCGTGGATACCGACAACGGCATCCGCTTCACCCTGCCGGTTTCCGTAGTGGAGCTGGAGGGCGGCCAACTGGTGGGGCAGGACAACTACTTGCGCATCGAGGTCGTGGAGTAAGGGTTGGCGTAGACGGACCCGGTAGGACCGGGATACCCGCAAATACCGAGGTACGTATATTCGGCGGATACATACCGCTCGATCATGACCACTAACCGGCGCACCTTCCTCCGCCAGTCCGCCGTCGCCGCCGCGGGCCTCACCTTCATTCCCTCCTACCTCAGCGCCGGCATCGGCGGCGACCGCAGCAGCAACGACCTGGCCGTGGGCCTGATCGGCTGTGGCCGACAGGGGCTGGGACTGGCGCGCAACTTGGCCGCAGTGGCCGGAACCCGACTGGTGGCCGCCTGCGACGTTCACCCCGCCAAGCTGAAGCACTTCCTGGAGCAGGCCCGGGAACGCACCGAGAGCAACGGGAGTGGTAGTGCCACCCCGGTAGCGTCCTACGCCGATTACCGCGCCCTGCTGGAACACGAGGGCCTGGACGCGGTGATCGTCGCCACCCCGGATCACCAGCACGCCACCATTTGCGTGGCCGCCCTGGATCGCGGCCTCCACGTCTACTGCGAAAAGCCCCTGGCGCACACCGTCGAGGAGGGGCGCTCCATGGTGGAAGCCACCCGACGCAACGGCAAGGTGCTGCAAACGGGCAGCATGCAGCGCTCCATGTTCAACTTTCAGAAGGCGGTCGAGGTCATCCAGGCCGGCCACCTGGGAGAAGTGAAGGAAATCCTGGTCAGCGTAGGCCCACCCCCCATTCCCTTCGACCTGGAAGGCCACCCGCTGCCCGCCGGAGTCGATTGGAGCAGCTGGATCGGGCCCACCGTCGACCGCCCCTACCACCCGGACCTGCTGCCGCCCATCGACGCCGACTACTGGGGTCGCTGGCGCAACTACGCCGAATTCGGGGGCGGCATGGTCACCGACTGGGGTGCCCACATGTTCGACATCGTGCAGTGGGCGCTGGACAAGGACGATACCGGTCCGATCGCCTTCTACCCACCCCTGGAAGAGAACCCTCAGCAGGGACTTACCATGTTCTACGCCGACGGTACGCGGGTGGAACACCGGGACTTCGGCCGCGGCAACGCCGTCCGATTCATCGGCAGCGAGGGCAGCCTGGACGTGGCCCGGGGCTTCATCGACAGTACCGTGCCGGGGCTGCTGTCCTACGCCGACATGCGCCACCGCGCCCCCGTCCACGCCCTGGTGAGCCACCTTACGAACTTTGTCGAGTGCGTACGAACCGGCGCAGTACCCATCTGTCCCGCCGAGACCGGCCACCGCACCGCCAGCGTGTGTACCCTGACCAACATCGCCTACCGCCTGGGGCGGCCCCTGGAGTGGAACCCCGACACGGAACGGGTACAGGGAGACGCCCGCGCCAACCGGCTGCTGGGCGACGCCTACCGGGATTCCCTGGCCTAAGCCGTAGTGAAGCCTACCTACCGGTGGCTGGCGTGGATAGCCCTCCTGGGATTCATCCTGGCGGACCTGGCCCATTCCGGTCTGCAATACTACCATCAGCCCCTCGACGGCGACGTGGCCTGGAACCTGGTCCCGGCCAGGGAGGTCGAGCCCATCCTGAACGACCCCTTCGGAATACAGACCTGGCGGGACGGCCGCAGCTATCCCAACCCGAATCGTTTTTTCTGTCACTGGACGTACCGCACCTATTTCCTCGGTGCTCCCCGGCTGCTGCAGGCGGTGGTCGATCCGGTCACCAGCGTGTACCTGGCCGGCGCTTTGGCCAGGCTGGCCGTACACCTGGCCCTGCTGCTGCTCCTGGCGCGCACCGTGCTGGGCCACTGGCGATTCGGCAGCCTGTCTTTCATGGCGGTGTTGGCACTGCTTACGCCGTTCTTTCAGGCGAATGGTTACCGGCATGACCTGGGGATCATTGACCCATCGGTCACCTACACCTTCTTCTACGCCCTGCCGTCGGCCGCGCTCCTGCTGTTCCTGCTGCCCTTCTTCGATCTGTTCTTTCACCGGAAACCGCCGAAAACGGGGTGGCACCGTACCCTCGCCTGGGCCGGGCTGGCGGTATTCGTCTGCCTGAGCGGCCCCCTTAATCCCGCGGTCATTCTGGTCATCACCGCAACAGCCGGACCGCTTTGGTTTATCCGTATCCTGCGGCGGGAATGGCGACCCGTGCCGCAGGCGTATTACCTCTGGTGGGGCTGGGCGACGGCGCTGGCGCTGTATTCCCTCTACGTGGGCAGTTTTAACAGCCTGACGATCGCGAACGAACTCCCCCTGACCGAGCTCTACGCCCGCTGGCCCCGTGGGGTCTTTCTGCAGTTCACCCGCAAACTTGCCTGGCCAGTTCTCTTCTTTTCCCTGGGGATTATCTATGTCCTGCTCGGGCGTGGTGGCGACGGCGCCCGCCGGACGCGGCAGCTGTTTCCGTGGGTCGGCTTGTTCTGCCTGCTTTACCTCCTCCTGCTGCCCCTCGGGGGGTACCGGAGCTACCGGGAATTCATCCTCCGCTATGATACGATTCTGCCGGTCACCCTGGCGGCGATACTCGTTTACGCGGCCGGTATTCACCGGTTACTGGCAGATGGCAAGGACTCCCGGCGGTGGTGGCTGCTGGGCCTGCCTTTGGGGGTGGGACTAATCTTTACCCTCGCCGACCGGCCAGATTTCCAGTTGCAGCGCTGCGAGGAAGCCGCACTGCGTACCCTGGCCGCCTCCACCCGGGATACGGTAGCTCTGCCGGCCGACTGTCCGGTGCTGAGTTGGGAGACGTTTACCGATCCGGCCTGGTCCGAACAGAACGCGCGCCTGTTGCGGGCCTGGGGCATCGTCGATCGCCCCCTGCTGTACCACCACTCCCGCTAGGGTGGGGCGCGGACGCGGGCGCCGGGCTGGAAATCAAATTCCGGGAAGGGAATGTATCCTCATTGGGCTGCCGAGTACTACCTTGGATCAGTAAAGCGATCCTTCACATGCACCTGAGTAAATCCCTGGCCCGCCACCTGCGGGGTGCCTTCGACGGCGACAACTGGACGGCCGTCGGTTTCCACGACAAGCTGGCCGACGTAAACTGGAAGCAGGCGACCACCCGCCTGGGCGACCACAACACCATCGCGGCCATAGTCTACCACGTCGGATATTACTTCATGGGAATCACCTCCGTGCTGCGCGGTGGGCCCCTGGAGATCCGCGACAAGTACAGTTTCGACCACCCCCCCATCACCGACGAGGACGACTGGCAGAAGCTGCTGGAGGACACCTACGCCCACGTGGTCACCTTCACCAACCTGGTGGAAGCCATGCCCGACGAGCGGCTGACGGAGGTCTTCGTGGACGAGAAGTACGGCACCTACTTCCGCAACCTTACGGGCGTGCTGGAGCATTCCTTCTACCACCTCGGGCAGATCTCCCTGCTCAAGAAGCTCATCCACCAGCACGAGGCGGCCTGACCCTTGTTCCCCGGTAGCGCCAACGGCGGGTCCTGAAATCCGGGCCGGATCGATTATATTGGCTGAAGCAAAATGCTTCGATCATGCCCAACCACTACCTGAATAGCCTGCTATTCCCATGCCTTTTCCTATCCCTATTTTCCCTCTCCCTGCCCCTGGCCGCCCAGTGCCCTAACCTGGTTTGGGCGGATGAATTTTCCGGCAACAGTCTCGACCAAACCAAATGGAACTACCAGATCGGTGACGGCTGCGACCTCGGAATCTGCGGATGGGGCAACAACGAACTGCAATCCTACCAGCAGGATAACGTCGTCGTCAGCAACGGGAAGCTGCAGATCACGGCGCGCAAACAGCGGGTACGCGGCAGCCAGTACACCTCGGGGCGGATCAACACCAAAGGGAAGGCCGATTTCGCCTATGGCCGGTTTGAAGCCTCGATCAAGCTCCCCTACGGGGACGGACTCTGGCCCGCCTTCTGGATGTTGCCTACGGATGAAGTGTACGGTGGGTGGCCCCAGAGCGGGGAAATCGACATCATGGAATTCGTGGCTTCCAATCCCGGTCAGACCCTGGGGTATATTCATTACGGAGATCCCTACCCGAACAACCAGTCACAGGGTACCACCTACCGCCTGGGGAACGGCAACTTCCCGGATGCCTACCACGAGTTTGCCCTGGAATGGGAGCCGGGCGAGATCCGCTGGTTCGTCGATGGCGTGCTGTTCTCCCGCAAGACGGCGGCGGACGTTGCCCCCTACCAGTGGCCGTTTGACCAGGATTTCCATTTCCTGCTTAACGTAGCCGTAGGCGGGAACCTCGGTGGACCGGTCAACAACGGTATGCTCCCCGCTACGATGGAGGTAGATTACGTGAGGGTATACGACGGATTCCGGGCCTACCTTACCGGTGACCGCATCGTAGGGCATCAGGCCACGGGCGTCGTCTACCGGTTACAGAACCTTGCGGCGGGCACCAACGTCACCTGGTCGGTGCCGGCTGGAGCTACCATTGTCGGGGGGCAGGGCAGTGCCGAAATCACCGTGGATTTCGGGGGCAACAGCGGTATGGTAAGCGCCGCCTACAACGACGGTTGTCAGACCCGCGAAACCGGCATGTACGTGGAGGTGGAAGCTGCCTACAGCCGCGATTTCTCCTTTGAGAACTTCGACGAGCCGGCCACCGCAGTCTTTGCCAGCAGTACGGGAGTACTTACCGAGGTGAACAATCCCGCTCCGGATGCCACCAACGGGAGCGCCCTTGCCGGTAAGTACGACCGCAACGCCGCTGAACAGTATGACGTACTGGTATACAATGTGAGCAACATCCCCGACGCCTCCGCCTACGTGGACAAGAGCAGAAAATTCTATCTCGACCTCTATACTACCGCACCGGCAGGTACGGAGATCATCCTGCAACTGGAAACCCCTTCCGCAACACCGACCAACTTCCCCACGGGGCGGCACAGCCGGTACGTCGCTACCGTAACGGAAAATGGTAACTGGCACCGCCTGGCCTTCCAGCCCCTCGACCGGCCGGATGCGAGCGCTCCGGATGCCGACGTATCCAAGATGATCTTGCTGTTCGCCTCCAATTCCTTTACCGGCGACACCTATTTCTTTGACAACCTGGACAGCTATGCTACCGGCGGCGGTGGCGGCGGGGAACCGGGGGTAGCCACCGCGGTCCACGTCAGCGGACTGGCTACCGGTACGACCGGTGCCGGAAAGGGCAGCAAGGCCGGAACGGCCACCGTAACCATCAGCGACGATCTCGGGCAGCCGGTTGCCGGAGCAGTCGTCCAGGGGACTTTCAGCGGCTCCTTCAACGAGACGGCTTCCGGCACCACGGACGCCGCCGGAACCGTCGTCCTAACCACCCAGGCCACCACCAAGGGGGGAGCGACGGTCGGATTTTGCGTAGATCAGGTCTCGGCCTCCCTTCCCTATAATCCGGCCGCCAATGCAGTAACCTGTACCTCGGGTTCCGCCCTGAAATCGCCCGACCGCACCGGAGCGGCCACCGACCTGCAAACCGGGCTCAATGTGTTTCCCAATCCGGCCCGCGACATAGTTACTGTCTCTCTGGCCGGAGCCGGGGAGATGGAACACATCCGGGTATTCGACGCTGCCGGCCGGGTGGTGATCGACCGTCACGTGACGACCGCTACGGTCCGGCTTCCCGTGAGTGACCTGCCAGGGGGGACCTACCGTGTGCGCGCCATGGCCCGTGATGGCCGGACTTACGTAACACCTTTTGTGAAATAACGGGACCAACTGGCCGTTGCCCGCAGCGAGGATTTGCCGGAATGGACTATCCGTAAATGACATCCCCTCATGGAACGATTTCGCAACCGGGGGATAGAGTACTTTACCGCCATGACCAAGCCAGGAATCGCAGGGTCTCGTGAAAGGATAGCCCGAAGGGTGCTGGTCTTGCTGAGCCTAATGGTGGGGGGGACTTTCGGGCTACCCGCCCAAACGCCGGTTGAATGTGAACCAGAGTTCCTGGAGAAGGAGTATCGTCCCCGGCCTACCGACCTCATCCTTTCCCGCGCCGACTACCAAAACCGCCTCTACGGATTCTGGCTGGGGCAGTGCATCGCCAACTGGACGGGTCTGGTGACGGAAATGGACAAGGTCGGGAACGTAGGGGAGGTCCGCACGGGTGCTTTCTACACTCGTGCGGACTGGGGGCAACCCGACCAGCCGAGTATCTGGGCGGAGGGGGTGCCGAGTGATTTATCACCGACCATCGATTTCGTATTCCGGGGGGAGGATGAAGTGTGGGGCGCCGACGACGATACCGACATCGAGTATATGTACCAGCGACTGCTGGCCCGCCACGACACCAGCTTCCTGACGCCCGCCATGATCCGGGAGGGCTGGCTGCGCCACATCCGCCACGAAGAGGAAAACTACCTTTGGGTGTCCAATCAGCGGGCCCTGGACCTGATGCTCGAGGGAATGCTGCCTCCCGCCACCGGTAATCCGGCGAACAACGAGCACTACGCCATGATTGACGCCCAGCTCACTACCGAGATATTTGGCTTCTTCGCGCCCGGCCGGCCGGCGCTGGCCCGCCGCATGGCCTACCTGCCCATCCGCACCGTGGCCCGGGGCAACGCCGCCCACATCTCCGAGTTCTACGTGACGATGTACAGCCTGGCCGCGGCGCTGCCGTCCTCCATTCCCGTACGGGAGCGCGTACAGGCGGTAGCAACCGCCGCCCGGACCATCCTGCCCGATACCTCCTACGCAGCCCGGATGTACGACTTTGTCCGGGAACAGTACACCTCCGGTGTTCCGTGGGAAGCGGCCCGCGATTCCATCTACGAACGCTATCAGGTGCGGCAGGAGGACGGGTACGAAATCACCTCCCAAAACCTCTACTGCAACGGCTGCTTCGCGGCGGGCATCAACTTCGCGGCCAGCCTGGTGAGCCTCTTCTACGGAGAAGGAGACCTGAAGGAAACGATCAAGATCGGCACCTTGGCTGGCTGGGACTCCGACAACCCCACCGCCACCTGGGGTGGCCTGCTCGGCTTCATGCTGGGGCGGAACGGGGTGGAGGAGGCCTTCGGCCGCCGCTTCAGCGACCGCTTCAACATCCACCGGACGCGGCAGAATTTCGAGGGAGACGGCATCGATACCTTCGACCGGATGGCCGCGGAGGGCGTGCGGATCATCGACCGGGTGGTGGTGGAGGAGATGGGGGGCGGAGTAGATTGTGAAGAAGGGCGGTGGTACATCCCCCGGCCAGAATAGGGGGAGCGCAGTCGGCTACCCCTCCCGCAGACTGCGACCGGTCTGTCCGTTCCGGTCCACGTGCAGTACGTCAAAGCCCCGCTGCTGCCCGCAGTCCTCGATGGCGTCGATGAATTCGGAGGAGCGATCGAGGTCGGATACCGAGATTTTCACCTTGTCGCGGCGGGTGTAGATGGTCATGACGAGGCGGGTGCCGCCAAAGGCATTGAAAACCTCCTGCACCACCACCCGGTCGACGTCGGTGAGGTAGATCCAGCGGCTGGCCCCAAAGAGGTGGCGCACTTCCAGGTGGTTGTCCAGCAGGCGGATGCCGGAATTAAGGGTGTGGCCATAATGGATGAGAAAGCCGATGGCCGTCAGCGAAAGCAGGGTCTTGAGCAGGATCAGCGGGTCGTTGGGCTCATTATGGAAGAGCGTAAGGACGATTACCACGATGGCGGCCACCACCAACACCTGCCCCGTTCGGGCGCCTCGCAGATAGGTGTAGGTGTTTTTTCCGGCTGCCATGCCTCCCAATATACGTCCCCTGCACGACAAATCCTAGCCCGCTAATGCAGCTCCAGGCGGTCGATCAGCAGCTGAAAGGCCTGGTCGCGGCCATCGGCAATGAGGAAGGATATCTCGGCGATGCGGCTGCCGTCGAAATTCGGCAGTGACAGACGATCCCCCCGGCGCACGGGGTACATCTCCGCCAGGGGCACCTCCACGGTTTGCCATTCCCCACTGGTGGGGAAGGGGTGAACGTAGGAAAAGTCCTGCTCGATGTTCGGCTTGACCCGGAACTGGTAGTTGCTGCCGTCGCCCCGCAGGTGGAGGAGGACGCGTTGGTAGGCCAGGGTTTCTACCGGGGGATTGAAACGGTGGCGCACGGAGGAGAACCCGCCGCCGTCGCGCAGGGACACCTCCCCGTAAAACCGCCCCCGCTTTTCCTCGGTGATGGCGAAGTGGCCGTCGGAATGCCCCCCCATCACGATATCGTCCACTACCCGCCAGCGGGCGGCCACGGAATATTCGTTGAAGGCGTACAGGATGGCGGGAGGGTTCATGCGCGGGGCAGGTTAGTAGTCATAAAAGTAAGCGGTAGGCGGGATGTTTGCGCGCCCGCATCCGCATTGTTGCCCCCGGCAGTGCGGAAGGGCATGACCGGCGGAAAACCGGTCCGATTCCTTAGCTTGGAACCCAAGCCCCGCCCGCCCATGACCACCCGCCCCGGAGAAGAACTGCCCACCGACCGCCTGCTGCCCTACCTGCGGGAGCAGTTGCCCGGCCTCGACGAACCGCTGCAGGTAACCCAGTTTCTGGGCGGCCACGCCAACCTTACCTACGAGCTCAAGTTCGGCGACCGGGAGCTCGTACTGCGCCGACCCCCCTTCGGCACCATCGCGCCCGGGGCCCATGATATGCGACGGGAGTACCACGTCCTTTCACGGCTTCACCCTCACTTTGCACCCGCGCCCCGCGCCCTCCTGCTCTGTACGGACCATGATATCCTGGGGGCCGACTTCGTGGTAATGGAGCGCCGCCACGGCACCGTAATCCGCTACCGGCTGCCGGAGGAGTTTGCCGGTCTGCCAACCGTAGAGGAGCGACTCACCGTGGCGCTTATTCGCGTAACGGCCGACCTCCACCGGGTAGACGCCGGGCGGGCGAAGCTGACCGACCTGGGGCAACCGGAAGGATTCGCGGAACGGCAACTGCGGGGGTGGACGAAGCGGTGGCAACTGGCCAAAACGGAGGAGAACCCCGCGATGGAAACCCTGAGCCGGGCACTGCCCCGGGCCATCCCCACCCCCCAGGCGGTGTCCATCGTGCACGGCGACCTGAAGTTCGACAACTGCCAGTTTCAACCCGGGGAGCCCGACCGCGTGACCTCGGTCTTCGACTGGGACATGGCCACCCTGGGGGATCCGCTGATCGACCTGGCAGGTACCCTGAGCTTCTGGCCGGATCCCGCACTCGACCCCGCCGAAATGCCACTGCCACTACTGGAGGGCGACTGGCCCACCAAAGATTTTCTGAAGCAGCAGTACGCCAGCTTCACCGGTTTTGACCTGGAGCGGATGCCCTGGTACGAGGCCTTCGCCTGCTTCAAAACCGCCGTCATCGCCCAGCAACTTTACCACCGCTACTTGCAGGGCAGTACCCGCGATGCGCGCATGGAGAAGTTCGGACTGGCCGCCAAGGCTTTCGCCCGTTTGGGGGTGGCCAAGCTGGGGCAAGCGGGGTGACAACTCTGGCGGCAACCGCCAAACAATACACCCGCCACCCGCCCTACACTCGCGCACGGTATATTTCCGGAACCCATTTCCGCAGCAGGCCGATGGAAGTCGGCACCATCCGCCACCCATGCACTTTGACTACTCCGATACCACCCTCGACAACATCCGTCACCTGGAAGCCTTCATGCGGGAGCACATCTACCCCCTGGAAGGCGACTACCGCCGCTTCACCGCCGACCACCCCTGGCAGGTGTATCCGCGGATGGAGGAGCTAAAGGAGAAGGCGCGGGCCGCCGGGCTATGGAACCTGTTCCTGCCCCTCGACTACGGCGACCTCAGTCCGGGGCTCACCAACCTGGAATACGCCCCCCTGGCCGAGATTATGGGCCGGGTGCCGTGGGCCAGCGAGGTGTTCAACTGCAGTGCCCCGGACAGCGGCAACATGGAGGTGCTGGCCAAATACGGCACCCCGGAGCAACAGCGCGACTGGTTGCTGCTCCTGCTGGCTGGACAAATCCGCTCCGCTTTCCTGATGACGGAACCCGCGGTGGCCTCCTCGGACGCCACCAACATCGAAACCCGCATCGAGCGCGATGGCGACGACTACGTCATCAACGGCAGAAAATGGTGGAGCACGGGGGCCATGCACCCCGATTGCCGGGTGTACGTGGTGATGGGCAAGACCGACCCAACGGCGGACCGCCACCGACAGCAGAGCATGATCCTGGTGCCGGCGGATGCGCCCGGGGTGGAGGTGGTACGTCCCCTCACCGCCTTCGGTACCTACGACAGTCCCCACGGCCACGCCGAGATTCAGTTTACCAATGTGCGGGTACCGGCGTCCAACCTGCTGCTGGGCGAGGGCCGTGGCTTCGAGATCGCCCAGGGGAGACTGGGGCCGGGCCGCATTCACCACTGCATGCGGCTCATCGGCGTAGCCCAGCGGTCACTGGAACTGATGTGCGGGCGGGTGGGGGAGCGGACCGTCTTCGGCCGGGAACTGGCGAAATTCAGCAGCGTACGTCAGGAAGTGGCCCGGAGCCGCTGCGAGATCGAGCAGGCGCGCTTGCTCACCCTGAGTGCCGCCGACCGCATCGATCGCCACGGCATCAAGGGCGCGAAGGACCTGGTGGCCATGATCAAGATCGTGTGCCCCCAGATGGCCTGCACCGTGGTCGACCGGGCCATCCAGCTCCACGGGGGGCTGGGGGTGTCGTCCGACCTGCCCCTGGCCGAATTCTACGCCTACGCCCGCAGCATCCGCCTGGCCGACGGGCCGGATGAGGTGCACCTGTACCAGCTGGGGCGGAATACGATTGCTGGATATCAAATAACGCCACCTACTCAAACACCACCCGCTCCCCGCCCATGATCCACCCCTCCATCCGCTCGCGGTAGAAGGCGTGCACCTGCGGCCGCTTGACCTTCAGGGTGGGGGTGAGGCGGTCGTTCTCGATGCTGAAGGGCTCTTTTGCGATCACCACCGTGGCCACTTTCTTGTAGCTGGGCAGCTTGGCGTTCACCTCGGCGAGTTGGGCCTCGAGTTGGGCCTTCACGGCCTCGCGGTCCCTTTCCTGTCCGATTTCGGAGAGGGACACCACCAGCATGGGTTGGGGCATGCCGAGGCCCAGGATACAGAGCTGGTCGACGTCGGTGTTGCCGGCAAACTTCTCCTCGATCTCGTTCGGGACGATGAACTTAGCCTTGGAGGTCTTGAAGGTGTCCTTCACCCGGCCGATGAGGTAGAGAAAGCCGTCCTCGTCCTCCCGGCCCTGGTCGCCGGTGTGCAGCCAGCCGTCGGCGTCGATGGTCTCGGCGGTCTTTTCCGCTTCCTTGTAGTAGCCCACCATGGTATAGGGCGAGCGGGTGAGCACCTCGCCGCTCTCCGGGTCGATGCGGCATTCGGTGCCGGGCAGGGTCTGCCCCACGGAGCCGGGCTTGTTCTGGTGGGCGAAGATCATGTGGCTCACCGCGCCGTTTTCGGTCATGGCGTAGGCTTCGGAAATGGGGATGCCGATGCGGGCGAACCAGTCTTTGGTGGCCTGGGCGATCGGGGCCGCGCCGGTGACGTTGCAGCGCGACTGGTCCAGTCCCAGCCCCTTGCGGATCTTGCGTTTGATGAACCAGGATACCACCGGAACCTTCAGCAGGGTATCCAGCTTTTCCTGGGGAAGTTTTTTCAGTACGCCCTGCTGCAGCTTGGTCCAGATGCGCGGCACGGCAAAGAAGAAGGTGGGCCGCGCGTGCTGAAGGTTGGCGGCGAAGCGGTCGATGCTCTCGGTAAAGAAGATCTCCCCCCCGTGGGTGAGGCACATGGTCTCGATGGTGCCGCGCTCCGCTACGTGGTTCAGCGGCAGGAAGCTGAAGTAGCGGTTGTTGCCCTGGTAGTCGTTCTCCAGCGGATTTTTCGGGTAGAGCTCCCGCATCAGCGCGATCTGGTTTTCGATGCTCAGCATCACCCCCTTGGGCGTTCCGGTGGTGCCGGAGGTGAAGATCAGGGTCCAAAGTCCGCTGCGGTCCGGTACGGGCTGTCCGGGAATGGGCTGGTAGTCGCGGAGGATTTCGTCCCAGTCGGTACCGCGGTCGACGACGTCATTGCCGGGGTAGTGGGGGAAGCGGACCACGGGCATTTCGTCGGGGATGCCCGTTTTCATGGAATTCCACACCTCGGTTTTGCCTACGAAGAGCAGGTCCACGTCGCCCAGCTCCAGCACTTCGGCGATTTGCTCTCCCGTGAGGGTGGCGAAGAAGGGGACGCTCACGTGGCCGGCCATCATGATGGCCAGGTCGGCGATGATCCATTCCCGGCAGTTCTTGCTCACCAGCCCGATGTGGCTGCCCGGTTTCAGCCCCTGGTCGTTGAGGAAGGCGGCTACCCGGCGGGCCATCTGCCCGACCTCCCCCCAGGTATAGGTTTCCCACCGCTCCCCGAAGGGCTGGTGCAGGAATGGTTTTTCAGGGTGGGCCACTTCCTTTGCGTAGAAGGATTCCAGGGTGGTGCGGTCGTACATAGGCGTCGGTCGGTTAAATCGGGCGTAAGGTAGGAATTGGGGCGGCGGCGCGCGGGTGCCGGGCGACAGGCACAAAAAGGCCCCCGTGCATCGCATCGGGGGCCAGTTACTCAGTTATACGGAAGGGGAGGGGTAGGAGTTTATTCCTCAGTTGCCGCCGGTACATTCCCGGCGCAGTTCCTGCAGGGCATCCCGGTCGGCCACCTCTACCGTATCCCCGCTTTCCTTCACGACCACCTCGATGGGGTAGTTGAGGTAGGCGCGGGTGTCGTCGCCGCGGCGGCGGAATACCCGACAGAGGTCACGGGCGTTTTCTACGTCGATCACCTCATCGTTCACGGTTACGGAGACGGGGAAGACCAGTTGGAAGCAGGCGCGGAAGGCCTGCACCCGCTCGCGCCAGCCGTAGCGGCCGAATTCGGCGCCGCAGCTGCGGCGGGCCTGGCGGAAATCCCGGAAGTTCTGGATCTCGATCACCTGACCGTCGATGGTGGTCATCTCAAAGGGGTACACGAAGCTGACCGCCCGGCGGCGGGGCTCTACGCGGCGCACGAAATCACGCAGCTGCTGCTGGTCCTCCACGGTGACGATGCTGTTGTTGGGCAGCTCAAAACTCACGGGGAAGACAAAGCGCAGGCAGGGCTCGGGCCGCTGGTCGGGGGGCGTCTGGGTGGTGTCTTCGTCGGGGGGCAGGGTGGACAGGACTTCGACGGATAGTTCTTCCTGCTGGGCGACGAGGTCGGGGGAGAGGGCGTCGTTCAGGGCCTCTTCGTCACAGGCGGTGAGGCACAGCAGCAGGATTAGGGCGGGGGCGCAGCGGCGGAGCAAGTGGGAAAAGTGCATAGGTACTCTGGTTTTGTTTCGCGGGGCACATACCCCGCAGAGGATGATGAACTGGGACGGCGGCTGAACCACCGGCTTTCGGCACTATAATCCGCAGCCCTCCGTTTACCCTACCTCCCCAACGCAGATTTTTTCCTATTACTTTGTCAGCATGGCAGAATCCGTCGCCGGCGTCTGTGCCGAAGCCGTCTATGAAGGACTCTTCACCCGCCTGTCGCCGGCCCTGTACCGTTTCCTCTACTACCGCTGCGGCGATCCCGCCCTGGCGGCCGACCTGGTGCAGGAAGCCTTCCTGCGCCTGTGGGAGAACTGCGCACGGGTGATGCCTGATAAGGCCAGGGCCTACGTCTACCAGGTGGGGCAGAACGCTTTCTTGAAGACCAAGGCCCGCGGCCGGGTAAGGGAGAAGTACCGCCTCCGGGTGGCCCCCCGGGAAGCGACCACCGAAGATCCGCAGTTCACGCTGGAGGAGGCCGAGTTTGCCGAGCGGCTCAGCCAGGCGCTGACGGCTTTACCCAGCGCCTCCCGGGAGGTTTTCCTGCTGAACCGGGTTGACGGACTCAAGTACCGGGAAATTGCCGAACTGCTCGGCATCTCCCAGAAAGCCGTGGAAAAGCGCATGCACCGGGCGCTGGTCGAGCTGCGGCGGCTGCACGGAGAGATATGAATCAGGAGCAACACCCGTATTTTATTCCCCGAACAGGTAGGGTATACCTTCACCAAGGGATTATAACCCTCGAAACCGTCTGAATAGACCATGGAAGAACCCTTTAGCGACGATACCCTCCTGGCCCGCTGGCTGGCCGGTGAGCTTTCGCCCGCGGAGGAGCAAGAGCTGCGGGCGCGGCCAGATTTCGCGGAGTACGAACGCCTGGCGCGCGCCGCCACCCGGCTGTCGGCCCCGGAGTACGACATAGTCAAAGAACTGGAGCGGCTGCGGCAGCGCAGGCAAACCGTCCGGAAACCTTCCCGGCCCCGCCGCTGGCTACCGTACGTGGCCGCCGCCGTAGCCGTGTTGCTGGCCGCCACCATCTTCCTCTGGCCCGCGCCGGAGCAGACGATACTGGCCGCCGCCGGCGATGGACCCCGCAGTCTGCAACTCGAAGACGGTACCCTCATCCGCCTGAACGCGGGCAGCCGCCTCACCTACCGGAACACCGACGCCCTGCGGCTCGCCCGGCTGGAAGGGGAAGCCTTTTTTGCCGTCGCCGGAAACGGCCAACCCTTCGTCGTGGAAACGGAACTCGGTGAGGTGAGGGTGCTCGGTACCCGCTTCAACGTCGACAGCCGGGGCGAACGGCTGTCCGTCACCTGCACCGAAGGACGGGTGGGCGTGACGCCTGCCCTGGGCGACACCACCTACCTGCTCACGGCGGGGGCGGCGGTGGAGCTGCAGGCGGGTCGCACCCCCGGGGTGGTCGCCGCCGATACGCTGCTGGCTACGGACTGGCTCACGGGGCGTTCGATCTTCCGCAGCCGCCCTCTGGCGGAGGTGAAAGCGGAACTGGAGCGGCAGTACAACCTCCAGATCACCCTGGACCCCGGCATCGACTCCACCCAATTGCTGACGACTTCCTTCCCCAACCAGGGGCCATCCACCGCCGCCCTGGAAGTGGTCTTCGGGGCGCTGCCCGACGTCAGTTTCCGGCAGTCGGGCCGCCGGGTAAGCGTAACCACAAGCCGCTGATCCATGCGGTACGCCCTCTGGTCCCTTCTCGTCCTCCTCCTCGGCACCACCCCGCTAAGGGCCCAGCAAAGGGCGGAACTGAGCATCACCGCCAACTGGAGCGACGAACCCCTGCCCCGGGTGCTCGCCGAGCTGGAACGGGACTACGGAATTCCGTTCAGCTATCTAGACGCGACGGTAGCGGGCAAGGTGGTGAACTGCCAACTGGTGGAGGCCGGGTGGGACGAGCTGGCACACTGCCTGTTCACCCTCCACGGGGTACAGGCCCGTCGGACGGCCGGGGGAGCGGTCAACCTGGTACCGGATCCCTACCACCGCTTCTGTCTGCGGGTGACGGACCTCCAGGGAGAGGCCCTGCCCTTTGTTACCCTTTCCGACCCGGCGGGCGGATGGGTAACCTACAGCGACGGAGATGGTTTCTACGCCGGCCACGTCCGGGCCGACAGCCTGAGGGTGGAGTTTCTCGGCTACGCCCCGGTGAGCGTCGGCCCGGCGGGACCGGAATGCCAGGAAGTAAAACTGCAACCCGCCGGTATCGAACTGGCGCAGGTCACGGTGCGCGATTACCTGTCGCCGGGGGTAAGCACTACCGTGGATGGCCGCCAGGTGGTTATCCAGCCCGCAAGCACCCCGCCGCTTCCCGGCTTCACGGAGGGGGAGCTGTACCGCTGGATCTCCCTGCTGCCCGGCGTCTCCAACCGCGGAGAATCCGCCGGCGACCTGAGCATCCGCGGCGGGGCCAGGGACCAGAACCTGATCCTCTGGGACGGCATCCCCGTATACGCGCCGGGACACTACTTCGGGATGATCTCCCACTTCGAGCCGGGACTGGTGGAGGAGGTCCGGCTGCAGCGCGGCCACGCCACCGCGGGCTACGGCGGCCGGCTTTCGGGGGTTGTGGAGATGGAGACCGATGCAGCGCCCGCCCCGGGGCTGGTGGGGGGAGCCGCGGCTAACCTGTTGTACGGCAGTGCTTACCTGAAAACGCCCCTGGCGGCCGGCCGCTCGGACCTCCAGCTGGCGGCCCGCCGCTCCCTCCACGGCTGGCTCGGCGGGCCGACCTACCAAAGCTACCGCGAGCAGGTCTTTCAGCGGCAGGCGGACGACACCCGACTGCGCGGCTTCCGCCGGCCGGTTACCAACGAGGAAACGGCCGGCTTCGGGGAGTTCAACGGCCGCTACCTGCAGCGGATCAATCCGGCGACCACCCTGACCGCCAGCGCCTACCGCCAGCACAACGACTACCGCTATGCCGAGGAGGGCGGCTACGCGGTGACCTACCTGACGGATGCACTGGAATCGCGCAACCATGGCCTGGGCCTGTCCCTCCACCACCGCCGTCCTTCCACGGGCAGTGAGTGGCGGTGGGAGCTTACCCGTAGCCGCTTCACCAACGCGGGACACTACCGTTTCCGGGAATTCCGGGTGGGTTCGGAGGACAGCCTCTCCACCCACATTGCCGAAACTTCCCTGCGGGGGGAGTACGCTACGGACCTTGCCGGCGGGCGGTTGACGGTGGGTACCCAGGCACAGCACCTGGACAACGGCTACCGCATCAGCCGCAGCAACCGCCTGCTGGCCATCTCCCGCGAAGACGAGCGGACGGCCCGGACCACCATCCTGTCGCCCTACGCCGAATACCGCCGCTCGCTGGGGCGCTCCGCCGAAGTCCGGCTGGGGCTACGGGTGCCGTACTACGGGCCGACCGGGCGGGGGTACGCCGAGCCGCGCCTCAGCGGATACTACCGGCTGGGCCCGAACTGGCAGGCGCGGGTGGCCTACGGCACCAACCACCAGTACGTGGCGGAAGTGGCCGAGCTCAACGCCTACCGCATCAGCACCCGCGCTACCTTGTGGACCCTGGCGGACGACCAGCGGGTACCGCTGTCCACGGGGCGGGAAAGCAGCCTGGGGCTTACGGGTCGCCACCACGGCTGGTCGTTCGACGTGGAGGCCTACCACAAGCGGGCGGAGGGGCTGCCGAGCATCAATCAGTTGCCCACGGTGGCCGGCCCCCTGATCCAGCGGCTGGCCAGCCGCAGCAGTGGGCTGGACCTGCTGCTCGAGCGCCGCTGGTACCACTACGCCGCCTGGGGCCGGTACTCGCTGAGCCGGACCGACTGGCGGCTCGACCGGAAGGGGTCCGCTTTCTTCTCCGCCAACAACGACCAGCGTCACCAGCTCCAGCTCATGCTGAGCCGCTCCCTCGACCGCTGGGACCTCGCCGCCGGCTGGCAGTACCGCACGGGGCAGCGGTATACCGCCCTCTCTCTGATCCAGGAGCAGGACGGCAAACGACGGTTGGCCGCGGCGGACATCAACGCCGCCCGGCTGCCGGATTACCACCGCCTCGACCTCACCCTGCGCTACCGCTGTTTTGCCCCCGCCCGCCAGTCGGGCCTGCGCGCCACCCTGGAGCTGTCGCTGCTGAACGTCTACGGTAGGGAAAACCTACTGGAGCGGGGCTACCGGGCCCGCGAGGGGGCTTCCGACGGGGCCGACGGCGTGGTGCTGGAGGCGGCCGACCGCGTCGGGCTGGGCTTTACCCCTAATTTCGGCGCGCGCATCGTCTGGGATTAGTCGGGCGGCGGCGCGCCGGTGCCGGGGAACCAACTTGCGCCAAAAGGCTATCTTCCCCGCCGAGCCAAAAAAGACCACCCCAAGTTGAAGATTCTGACCCCCCTTCTATTGCTTCTCGCCCTGTTCCCGGGAACCCGCGCCGCGGCGCAAAACTCCACCAGTGAAGACCAGCCCCGGCAGACGTCGAACAGCCTGGAAGACCGCCCGCTGACCTATTACCTGCCCGACTTGGACTACGACCCCAGCATCCCCACCCCCGAGGAATTCCTGGGCTGGCAGATCGGCGACTGGCACATCAGCCACGACCTGCAGCAGGCCTACATGCGCACCCTGGCGGCGAGCAGCGACCGCGTCACCCTGGTGGAGATCGGCCGCACCTACGAGGACCGCCCCCTGCTGAACCTGATCTTCACCACCCCCGAGAACCACGCCAACCTGGAAGAACTCCGCCAGCGCCACCTGGCCTGGAGCCGCCCCGACGGGAACTCCCGCCCCGGCGAGGTGGACGACGTACCCGGCGTCCTCTACCAGGGCTTCAGCATCCACGGCAACGAGCCCAGCGGCGCCAACGCCGCCCCCCTGGTGGCCTACTACCTGGCCGCCGCCCCCCTGAGCGAAGTCGGGAAGCTGCTGAGCGACAATATCGTCGTTTTCGACCCCAGCTTCAACCCCGACGGCCTGAACCGCTTCGCCAGCTGGGCCAACAGCCACAAGAACAAGAACATGACCGCGGACGGCAACGACCGCGAATACAACGAGGCCTACCCCCGCGGCCGGAGCAACCACTACTGGTTCGACCTGAACCGCGACTGGCTGCCCGTGCAGCACCCCGAAAGCCGCGCCCGCATAGAGCAGTTCCACCGCTGGATGCCCAACGTACTCACCGACCACCACGAGATGGGTACCGACGCCACCTTCTTCTTCATGCCCGGTGAGCCCACCCGCGTCCACCCCATGACGGCCCCCGTCAACCAGGAACTCACCGCCAAGATCGGCACCTACCACGCGGCCGCCCTGGACGAGATCGGCTCGCTGTACTACAGCGGGGAGGGCTACGACGACTTCTACTACGGCAAGGGATCCACCTACCCCGACATCTTCGGCACCGTGGGTATCCTCTTCGAGCAGGCCAGCTCCCGCGGCCACCTGCAGGAGTCGGACAACGGACTGCTCACCTTTCCCTTCACCATCCGCAACCAGGTGACCACGGCCCTGAGCACCTTCAAGGCGCTGACGGAACTGCGCCCCGAACTGCTTACCTACCAGCGGGAGTTCAACCGCGACGGGGTGACCCGCGACGGCTACGTCATCGACGCCGACGGCGACCCGGGCCGCGCCCGCGAACTGGCCAATATCCTGGCCCGCCACCAGCTGCCCGTACAGCACGGCACCAACGACCAGGGGCAGGAGGCCTACTACGTGCCCAAGACCCCCTTCAGCGAGGCGGCCTTCGAGCCCATCCTGGAATTCGAGGACAGCCTCTTCTACGATGTGTCCACCTTCAGCCTGCCCATGGCCTTCAACCTCCCGTACCGCCAGGTGAGCGGGGGAGCGCCCTCCGGGATGCGGTGGACCGACTTCACCCTGGGCGGCACCCCAACGGAGATCGACCGCAGCCGGGCGGAGTACGCCTACTTCGTGCCCTCCAACGACTACTACTCGGTGCGCGCCATCTACCAGCTGCAGGACGCCGGACTGCGGGTGAAGGTGAGCGACCAGCCCTTCTCGATCAACAACGGAGCCACGAAGTTCGGCCGCGGTACGGCCATGATCCCGGTAGTGGGACAGGAGATGTCGGCGGAGGAGATCCACCGCATCGTTTCCGAAGTGGAGGACGAGACCGGCATCGACATCCTCACCACCAACAGCGGACTCGTGGACGCGGGCGGGCTCATGCTCGGCTCCCGCTCCGCCTACCAGACCCTGCGCAAGCCCGAGATCGCCCTGCTGATCGAGGGCTCCACCAGCAGCCTGGACGCCGGAGAGACCTGGCACCTCCTCGACCAGCGCTTCGGCATGCCGATCACCAAGCTACCCATCGACGAGGTGGGGCGCGCCGACCTGAGCCGGTACAACACCATCATCATGCCCGACGGCTACTACAACAACCTGGATGAGTCGGTGGCCACCGCCCTGAAGGAGTGGATGGGCCGCGACAAGGTGTTCATCACGGTGGAGCGCGCCAGCGCCTGGGCCGCGAAGAACGGCCTGGCGAAGCTCACCGAGCGCAAGCCCGCTAATCCCGACAGCAGCATTACCCAGCGA
This sequence comes from Neolewinella marina, assembly GCF_002631205.1. Taxonomy (GTDB): domain Bacteria; phylum Bacteroidota; class Bacteroidia; order Chitinophagales; family Saprospiraceae; genus Neolewinella; species Neolewinella marina. Next base: position 898,376 of record NZ_PDLO01000001.1, on the reverse strand, counting down.
CCATACGCGAAAGCTTCCCGCGACGGGGGTGGCCGCGTCCTCGGCGGCTCGATCTACCAGACGGAGGCCGACCTGACTCACCCCCTGCTGTTCGGCATGCAGCGGAAGGAGATTCCGGTCTTTCGCAGCGGCACCTTGCTCTTCGAGCCGGCCAAGAACGTATACGCCACGCCCCTGCGCTACGCCGAGGAGCCCCTGCTGAGTGGCTACAGTCCGCGCGGCTTCGCGAAGTCGGCCGCCGGGTCCGCGGCGATCGTGGTGAGCGGCAACCGGGGCGGTCGTACGATCGCCTTTGCCAACAATCCGAACTTTCGCGCCTTTTGGTTTGGGACGAACCGCCTGTTCATGAACGCCATCATGTTCGGCAGCACCATCGACGGCGCTGCGGTGGAGTGAGGAGTGGTCGGACCATTAAGTGGTCGGACGACTTAAGTCGTCCGACCACTTAATGGTCCGACCAGTTTCACTTGGACGACTTTACAATAACCATGCCACAACCCCCGCAACCCCGGCGGCGGCCCCTAACCCCCTACCCATGAAACTCTACGCCGCCCACCTGCACGCCATCGCCGAAGCCCTGCAGAACATCTTCCGCGAGGGGGCCTACGCCGACCGGGAAATCGCCCGGGTGCTGAAGGCCGACAAGCGGCGGGGCAGCAACGACCGCGCCTTCATCGCCGAGCACACCTACGCCATCGTGCGCTACTACCGGCTGTACGCCCACCTGGCCGGGGTGGAGCCGCAGTCGAAGGCCGACTGGTGGAGGCTGATCGGCATTCATTTGCTGTTGAACGATTATCAGCTGCCCGACTGGCGGGAGTTCCAGGGGCTGGACCGGGAAGAGCTGCAAAGCGCCCTGGAGGCCGCCCGCCAGGACCGCGCCCTGCGGGAGAGCATCCCGGACTGGCTTGACGCTCTCGGAGCGAGCGAACTGGGGGAGGAGTGGGAAGCCACCATCGCCGCCCTGAACGAACAGGCCCCGGTGGTGCTGCGGGTCAACCGGCTCAAGGCCGACGCCGTAACCGTCATCGAAAGCCTGGGCCGCGAAGGGATCGTGGTCGAACCCCTCGCCGACGACGCTCTCCTGGTCACCGAGCGCAAAAACCTCTTCCGCACCAAGGCTTTCCGCCAGGGGCTCTTCGAAGTGCAGGACTACAGCAGCCAGCAGGCCGCCCCGGCCCTCGAAGTGGAGCCCGGTCAGCTCGTGGTCGACGCCTGTGCCGGCGCTGGCGGTAAGAGCCTCCACCTGGCGGCCCTGATGGAAAACAAGGGGCGGCTGCTCAGCCTGGACATCCACGGCTGGAAGCTCGAGGAACTCAAGCGGCGGGCCCGCCGCAACGGGGTCGCCAACCTGGAAACCCGTCCCATCACCTCCACCAAGGTCATCAAGCGACTGACCGCCAAGGCCGACCGGGTGCTGCTCGACGTTCCCTGCTCGGGGCTAGGCGTGCTCCGCCGCAACCCCGATGCGAAGTGGAAACTCAGTCCGGAATCAGTCGACCGCGTGGTGGAGGAGCAGCGGCAGATCCTGGCCGACTACAGCCGCATGGTTAAGCCCGGCGGCAAGCTGGTCTACGCCACCTGCAGCATCCTGCCGCGGGAGAACGGGGAGCAGCTCGCGGCCTTCCTTTCCTCACCCGCGGGTGAGGGCTGGGAGCTTGAGGAAGAACGGAGCCTGCTGCCGCAGCGCGACGGCTACGACGGGTTCTTCATCAGCCGGCTGTCCAGGACGCGGTAGCGGTCCAGGGTTCCCATATTCTTGGCCTCGAAGGTGCCAATCCGCTCGCAGACGAAGCGGCTGTCGAGCAGTTGGCGGGTAGCCTTGCTGATGGTCACCTCCCCGGGACAGCCAGCCGCCTCCAGCCGGGCGGCCTGGTTTACCGTATCGCCCCAGATGTCGAAAGCAAACTTCTTGCGGCCGACCACCCCGGCTACCACCGGGCCGGTATGGATACCGATGCGCGCCTGGAAGTCGCCGGTGTCGGCCAGGTACTGCTGGATTTCCAGGGCCGCACGCACCGCCTTGGCGGCGTGGTCGGGGTCCTCTTCCGGCACGCCGCCTACGCACATGTAGGCGTCCCCGATGGTCTTGATCTTCTCCAGTCCGTGGCGTTCGATGATGTCGTCAAAGGCCCGGAAGGTGCGGTCGAGTACCTCCACGAGTTCTTCCGGTTCGCGACGGCTGGCCACGTGGCTGAAACCCACGAAGTCGGAGAAGACCACCGTCACCGATTCGTAGCGCCGGGCGGTGGCGCGGCCGGTTTCCTTCAGCTCCTGGGCTACGGTGCGCGGCAGGATGTTCAGCAGCAGCTCATCACTCCTTTTCTGGGCGGCCCGGATACTTTTCTGGTAGCGTTGGGCCGAACGGAAGCGGAGGTACAGCAGGGCCAGGGCCACCATTACGCCCAGGGCGAGGGCGACAAAGAAGTTGCGCCGCTGCCGTTCTTCGTTGGTCAGGGATTCCTGCTGCTTAAGTAAAAACTCTTGACGCTCGAGGCGGAAGCTGTCGTTCAGCGACTCGAAGCGCAGCGAGTCCAGGGCGAGGTCCTGCTGCTGAATGCGCAGCAGCTGCCGGAGCTGGCTGTCGTTCAGGGCCTCGATCTCGCGGTTCTGCAGGGCGACGATGGCCGTCAGGGCACTTTCGTCCACCTCATCGTCACCGTCCCTCACCGTAGGCGGGGCCGTGGGGCGAATCTCGTGGAGGAGGGGCAGGCGGCCTACGGAGCGTGATTCCCGGGCGGCGATTTCCCGCAGTTGGGCCACTATGGAATCTACTTTGGCAGTCAGCCCGGCGTCGCTGAAGCCCGCCGAGGCTCGCCGCAGGGCTTCGATGCCGGCGACCCGATCGCGGGACTCGGAGGCCGGATCTTCCAGCAGAGCGCGGCCGTAGAGGTAGTTGCCGTAAGCCTCCACGTTATTGAGCCGCTGCTGCCGACCGGATTCGGCCAGGGCCCGGCTCTGGGTGCGGGCCACCTCGAACTTGCCGCGCTGGATCAGACTTTCGATGGCCTCGATCTGCCCGTCGTAGATCGACTGGGCCATGGCGGGCGGGGACGCGGGTGCCAGGGTAAGCAGGGCGAGTGCCAACAACAGCCGGCTTATCCATCCCCGCCCAGGAGGGAGGAGATGGCTCAGGAAACCGGGATTGGAAGGTGTGATGGCCATGGTGGGGGGTATTATGTACAACAGCCGTCCCGTCAGCGGGGATCGGTGGGGGTATCCTTGGCTTCGTCCTTCCGGGTTTCGAAGGTGGCCCGGTCGCCGCCGCAGAACTTCACGACCAGCCTGGTCCTCTCCGCCAACTGGTAGATGAAGCCCTCACCGATAGCGAACAGTCCCGCGTGATCCATACTAGTGGAGGTAGCTGGCCCCGTTGATGTCCAGCACCCCTCCGGTGGTGAAGGCCGCTTCGGGGCTCGCCAGGTAGAGCACGGCGCGGGCCACCTCATCTACGGTGGCGACCCGGTTCAGCGGGCTCTGGGCGCGTACGGCTTCCCCGGCGGCACCTTGCAGGTGGGGGCGGGCCATGGCGGTTTCTATGAAGCCGGGGGCTACGGCGTGCACGGTGATGTTGTCGCCCCCGACCTCCCGGGCCAGGGACTGGCTCAGGCTGTGGAGGCCAGCTTTGGCGGCGCCGTAGCCTACCTGTCCGGGCTCTCCGCGGTAGGCGCCCCGGCTGCCGACGTTGACGATGGTACCTCCGCCGCGCTGCCGCATGTGCTGGATGGCCTGGAAAGCGGAGGCCGCGGGGCCTACGAGATTGGTATTCAGGGTGCGCTGGAAGGTCTCCAGCCACTGTTCGAAAGGCAGGCTTCCGTCGACCGGGTGGGGGGTGAAGATGCCGGCGTTGTTCACCAGAATGTCCAGGTGACCGAGCTGTTCCACGGCCTCATCGACCAGTCGGCGGGCGGCGGTGGGGTCGGACAGGTCCGCCTGCAGTACGGCGTGCCCGCTGCCGGGCAGTTCGCCGAGCACCTCGCGGGCCGCTTCGGCACCGTGGTGATAATGGAGACACACGCGGGCTCCGGCCCGGGCCAGCAGGGTAGCGGTGGCCCGCCCAACGCCCCGGCTGCTGCCCGTTACCAGGGCGGTGCGGTTGCTGAAGTCGACTGTTATCATAATGCAAATGTAGGCGGTGAGGTCATACTTTATGGGGGGTGCAAACGTCTTATGGAGTAGACCGTAATCTGACCTATGCACTACCGTAGATTGTTTTTTCTCCTCCTCGTGTTCGCTGCTCCCGGCCTCTTTGCCCAGACCGGTCGGTTGTCCGGGGAGGACCGCGCCGCCCTGGCCGCCGCCGAAGGCCGGCTCGCGGCCCTGGTGGAGACCATCTACACGGACAGTTCCGAAGTAGACCGGTTCACGGCCTGTCGCGACCTCATCAAGGAGCTCGTCACTGCCCTGGATCGCCCCCACTCCTTTGAGTATGCCTTCGATGAGGTACCCGGACTGAGCATTCAGTACCCGGAGGACCGCAGCTTCCGCATCTTCACCTGGGAGCTGTTCGTCGACCGGGAAACCTACCGCCACTACGGTGCCCTGCAGCGCAACACGGCGGAGCTGGAGTTGATCCCCCTGGTAGATCGGGGGGAGAGCTGGCTGGAGAACCCCGAAAACGCGGTGGTCAAGGCCGACAACTGGCTCGGCTACGTGGTCTACGACATCGAAGGGGGCGGCAGTTACCGGGGGCGGCCCTACTACTTCGTCTTCGGCTACGACAGCTACGACACCTACCGCCGCCGCAAGATTCTCGACGTGCTGTCCTTTGACTCAGCCGGCAAGCCGGTCTTCGGCCTGCCCATCTTCGACACCTATACGGACAACAACCTGCTGCTGGAGGGCCGCGCCCGCCTAATCCTGACCTACGGGGCCGAAGCGACGGTAGCCCTGCGGTTCGACCCGGAACTCGGCGGGGTGGTGTTCGAGAATCTGGTCATGATGCCGGGCAATCACGGCGAGGGGCCGGTGAGCATGCCCGACGGCAGTTACCACCTGTTGCGCCTCGAGGAGGACGGCCGCTGGCACGAGGAAGAGCAGATCTTCACCCATAAATACGAAGAAGCCCCCCGCGAGGTACCTAAACCAAGCGAGGGGCGAGATATCATTGGCCGGGGGGGCAAGCCAAAAAGTGGGGGTGGCCGTTAGCCCTAGCGGGCGGCGGGGGCCACGGGGAAGCTGATCGCCAGGTCGGACCACATCATCTCGACGTTGTTGCCGTCCAGGGCGAAATCCATCCGCTCGGCGGGGGTAGAGAGTTCCTCAGCGGATCCCTTGATGCGCAGGGCATCGTCGTCGGCGGAGTAGTCGTAGGCACCCCACTGGTCGGCGGTCTTGTTGAAGATGATCGTCCAGTTGCTCTTGTCCTGGGGAAGGGTAAAGAGTGAGTAGGTGCCAGCGGGGAGGGCAGCGCCCTCGGCACCGACCTTCACGTCCTGCTTGAAGGTGATGCGGGTGGCTTCGTTTGCCCCGGTGCGCCATACCTTGCCGTAGGGGACGAGGTCGCCGTAGATGTTCCGCTCATTGACGGCTGGACTGCCGTAGTTGATGGTCACTTCCACGCCGTTGACCTTGCCGGTGAGCTCCTTGCGGGGGCTTTTGACGGTGGTGTCCAGTACGGTGATGGTGTAGGGACGGTTGGAGTCCATGCCTGGATCGGTAACGGTGGAGGCGTCCGCCTGGTCAACGGTGGGGTCCTGGTCGGTGGTGTCAGGTGTTCCGTTGGAAGGGGTGTTGCAGCTGGCGACGAAGAGCAGGCCTCCGAGCAGCAGACAGAAAAAGGTGATGCGTTGCATGGTTGGTTAAATTATTACGTAAAAGTGCAGCTAAAACGTGGCACGCTGGAGAAAGGTGGAGTTAAATGTGGGGTTTTTTTGCCCCTTCCCGGATGCGATCGACGAACTGGGGGGAAGCGGCGTAGGCCGACCAGCCGCCGTCGACCAGCAGCTGCTGGCCGGAAATGTGGCCGCCACCGGGTCCCAGCAAAAATCCTACGGCCGCGGCCACGTCGGCCGGCAATCCCACCCGGCCCACCGGGTTCAGTGTAGCCCAGATGCCGGCGTAGTCGGGTTCCTCCTTTTCGGTGCGTTCGGTGAGTACCGCCCCGGGGGCCACGCAGTTGATGGTGATGCCCAGGGGAGCCAGGTCGAGGGTAAGCTGCTGGGCCAGCATGGCGATGCCGGCCTTCGACATGCCGTAGGCGCCCAGGTCGGGGTAGGCGCGGTTGCCCACGTTGGAGCCGATGAGGACGATGCGGCCGGCCGTCCCCTCGCGGCGGAAATGGCGGGCGGCGGCCTGGACGAGGAAGAAGGTGCCCTTGAGGTTGAGGGCCGTGAGGCGGTCAAAGCTGTCTTCCGAAAATTCGAAGAAGTCGCCGAATTCCGTCAGCCCGGCGTTGGCGACGATCATGGACAGCGTGGTGTCCTCCAGCCCGGCGGCGTAATCCACCAGGCGGTAGACGAAGTCTACCTCTCCGGCATTGCCGACGAAGGGGAAGGCCGTGCCGGGACCCGTGCTGTTCAGTTCGTCCACCGCGTCGGCGGCCGCAGCCGGGTCGATGTCGTTCAGGACCACGGTAGCCCCCTGTTCCACCAGGTAGCGGGCGATGCCGAAGCCGATGCCGGTGGCGGCACCCGTAACGATGGCGGTCTGTCCGGTAAAGAGGGAAGAAGGCATAGCAGGTAATTGAGCACTCATGGCGGGGCGATAGAAAACGTAAAGGGTTAGGGTTCAGCGGCCCGCTGAGCGAACCATCGTATAAAGTCCGGTACGCGGGGATAGTTTTACCTTAGCGGCGGTTTTACGGCGGGGCTGTCGAATAAAGGCTGCATATGAAAACGTATCTGGACCTCCTGGGCCACATTCTGCAAACGGGTACCCCGAAGGGCGACCGGACCGGCACCGGCACGCTTTCCGTGTTTGGCTACCAGTCGCGGTACGACCTGCAAGAAGGCTTCCCGCTGCTGACCACCAAGAAGGTCCACTGGAAGAGCGTGGTGCATGAATTGCTCTGGTTCGTCCGGGGGGATACCAACATCCGCTACCTGGTGCAGAACGGGGTACGAATCTGGAACGAATGGCCTTTCCAGCATTACCTGGAATCCACCGGCCGGGCCGAGGAGCTGCCGAAGCACGGGCCGGAATGGAAAGCCGCCCTGAAGGAATTTATCTCCAGGATTGCCGACGACGAGGAATTCGCCGCCCGCTGGGGAGAGCTCGGTCCGGTATACGGCAAGCAGTGGCGCGACTTCAACGGGGTGGACCAGCTCCGGGAGGTAATCGAGGCCATCCGGCAGAACCCCGACAGCCGCCGCCACATCGTCACGGCCTGGAACCCCACCGACATCCCCGCCATGGCCAAGGCCGGACTGCCGCCCTGCCACACCCTCTTCCAGTTCTACGTGGCAGAGGACCGGCTGAGCTGCCAGCTGTACCAGCGGTCGGCGGACGTATTCCTGGGCGTGCCCTTCAACATCGCTTCCTACGCCCTGCTTACCCACCTGGTGGCCCGCGAATGCGGACTGGAAGTGGGCGACTTTGTCCATACCCTCGGGGACGCCCACCTGTATCAGAACCACCTGGAACAGGCGGAATTGCAAGGCACCCGCGCGCCGCGGCCCCTGCCCACCCTGCACATTCCCGCTGACGCCTCCGGGATCTTCGACATTCAGTTCGCGGACATCGAGCTGCGCGACTATGACCCCTGGCCCGCCATCCGGGCCCCCATCGCCGTGTAGCCATGGACGTAGTCAAGGAACTCGAAAGAGCCGCCCACGAACACAAGGGCAACCGCAAGTTCGTCTCCCGCCTGCGCGCCCGGCCCCCGCGGGACCTGGACGAACAGATCCACGAGCAGCACGCCGCGGCCTTTGCCAAGATCGACTGCCTGGAATGCGCCAACTGCTGCAAGACGACCAGCCCGATCTTCCGCGACATCGACATCGACCGGCTGGCCCGCCACCTGGGCATCCGGCCGGCGGAACTGGTGGAGCGCTACCTCCACCTGGACGATGAGCAGGATTACGTGCTCAACGTCGCGCCCTGTCCCTTCCTCGGCCCCGACAATTACTGCTCGGTATACGAAGCCCGTCCTAGGGCCTGCCGGGAGTATCCCCATACCGACCGTAAAAACATGTTGCCCCTGCTCCCGTTGACCCTGAGGAACAGCCTGGTCTGCCCCGCCGTTGGGGAGGTACTGCGCGGGCTGCGTGAATAGCATGGGACACTTATACCGTACGCTGCAAACCTTATCCAAGCAAGCCGTAAGAAGCGTAGCTTTTCTGCCGGTGCCCATGATCGTCACGGCGGTGATGCTGGGCTTCCTCTTTTATTGGTTGGAAAGCAACACCGCGATCAGCCAGTGGGCGGCCGACGCCTTTCCCGCCCTGGCCATCTCCAGCCAGGATACGGCCCGCACCATCCTGGGCATGTTCATCGGCGGCCTGATCACCCTGACGGTGTTCACCTTCACCCAGATCATGAGCCTCCTCAACCAGGTGGCCAACAGCTACTCCCCCCGGCTGCTGCCCAAGCTTACGGGCGACCGTGCGCTGCAGTTCGTCATGGGCCTTAACCTGGCCAGCATAGTCCTGACCATCACGGTGCTGCTGTCCATCCGCAGCAGTGAAGACTACAAGATCCCGAACTTCTCCATTCTGATCTGCACCATTCTCGGCATCACCTGCCTGGTCCTGTTCGTCTATTTCGTCACCACCATCACCCGCAAGATCCAGGTGAACAGCATCATCGACGCCACCGCCAACGATGCCCTGGACAGCCTGCGCCGCCAGCGGTCCTGGAACGAAAAGGGGTACGCCGAGGGGAGCGTCCCGCCGGAGGTGCAGTTCTGGCCCGGTATTCCCAGTCCCATCGGCGGCTACGTCGGCACCGTTGATCACGAGCGGCTGGCCCGGCTGGGTACCGAATACGGCACGCGCTTCTACATCGGCATCACGAAGGGGCAGTACGTACCCCGGGGCCTGCCCCTCTTGCAGACGGAGCATCGCCTGGGCGAGGAGCAGATCGAGAAAGTGATGGCCGCCGTTTCGCCCATTCCGGACCAATTCGACGACTGGTACCTGCCGAACCTCAAGCAACTGACCGAAATCGCCCTCAAGGCCCTTTCCCCCGGCATCAACGACCCGGCCACGGCCCTGATGGTCATCGACCGGCAGACCGAAGTGCTGGCCGAAATGATGGAGGTGCCGTTGTACAACGTGTTCCGCTCCAAGGACGGAGGGGAGGTGTGGTTCGCCCGCCACGGCTACCGGGAGGTGCTGGCCGCCCTGATGCAGGAAATGCGGTGCTACGGAAAGCAGGACCCCCTGGTGGCCCGGCGGCTGTTCCAGATGCTGTACCACCTGCTGCAACTGGCCGGTGACCGCCTTTCCTACCACCGCTACATCCGGGCAGAAATAGCTGCCCTGGTAGCCGACGTCCGCGACAGTATCCAGAACGCCACCGACCGCTCGATCATCGCGGGGGATCTCCGCCACCACCGGCGCGCCCTCGCGATCGCCCGCAAGGTGACGGTACTGCAGCAGGTGGAGACTACGGCCTAGGCAGCGCTCCGCTAGAGCTTGTAGTTGGGCTCGAGGCGCCCGCCCTTTTCGTCGTAAAACTCCTGGATGATGGCCAGTACCTCCTCCGGGGTATCCACGATGGGGATGAGGTCGAGGTCCTGGGGGCTGATGGTCTTCTCCCGCTCCGACATGGTGTCGAAGATCCAGTCGCGCAGGCCGGACCAGTAGTCGGTGCCTACCAGGATCACCGGTACGGGGGTGATCTTCTTGGTCTGGATCAGGGTGAGTACCTCAAACAGTTCGTCCATTGTGCCAAAGCCGCCCGGGCAGCAGACGAAGGCCTGGGCGTACTTGACGAACATGACCTTGCGCACGAAAAAGTAGCGGAAGTCGATGTCCTTGTCGTGGTCCACGTAGGCGTTACTGCTCTGCTCGAAGGGCAGGTCGATGTTCAGGCCGATGCTGGCGCCCTTGCTGTCGTGGGCGCCCTTGTTGCCGGCTTCCATGATTCCGGGGCCGCCCCCGGTGATGATGCCGTAACCCTGGCGGACGAGCAGGCGGCCGATCTCAGTGGCCGTCTTGTAGTACTTGTGGTCGGGCTTGGTACGGGCGCTGCCAAAGATGCTGACGCAGGGGCCGATGCGGTTCATGACCTCAAAGCCTTCTACGAATTCGCTGATCACTTTAAACATGGTCCAGCTGTTCTCACCAAAAGGCTCGGTGTTCCAGCGGCGGGGGGCGTGGCGGTTCAGCCCGGAAAAATCACTCATATTATTCGATTATCGGCGGCCAGGAAAACCAGACCGCTCGAAGGGAATGCACCAAGGTAGTTCACGGTTTTGAAAAGAATAAATTTTAGGGGAAAGGCAACGCTTTTCCCCGGTCCGTCGTTCTTCCAGCGAATATTCGCTACGAGCTTGTTTGCGCTTTGCTTTCCCGGTGGACAGCACCATTTGCCGACCAGAAGGACAAAGTCCGAACCAGCTCCTAACTACCCAACGCCAGCAATTTGGCCGCCAAATGAACAGCATGACACAAGTTACCCCCCCGGCCATGGCTTCCCGCAGCGCCGCCCTGATGCAGAACCTCAGCAGTGAACTGCGGCTGCCCGGCCACCGGCTTCACCCCTTCACCCGCCTCCGCGAGGACCTCTTCCTGGATACCCTGGATATTGAGCTGCTCGTAGCCGGACTGGAAAGCCGCCTGGAATACTACCTCACCGAAGAGGAAGCCAGCCAGATCGAAACCGTAGGCGACCTGCAGCAATTCTTCCTGCGCTGATTCCGTCTTGATTACTGGGGGTCCGCCGCGCTGCGTTCCAGAGCGAAATCGAAGAGGAACCCTTCGTGGCGGGCCCGCAGGTTCAGGGCTTTGGGCTTGAGGGCCTGGATTTCGTAGGTCAGCGGCAGCTCCACGCCGCTGGTGATGATCTGTTCCCCCTCGCGTTCCCAGCTGCCGGATTGGGCCTCGCCCGTCAGCAGGTTGGTTTCGAATGCGCCCTCGGGGCCGAAGTCGAAGTACAGCCCGTCGAGCAGTCCCGTCTTGACGTTGTCGCGGCGGGCCTCCGTGAGCTCCCATCTGCCTTCCAGGTGGACGGCTTCCTCGGCGGTGACTTCGGGCTCGGAACCGCAGCCGGCGCAGAGGAGGGAAAGAAGGAGCAGGGGAAGGAAAAAACGCATGGTGGGGTCAATTGCAATTCCGGAAACACGGTGGACGGCAGATTGTTAAGCGCAAAGGACTATTGACTGGCCCGGCGCAGCCGGTCGTTGATCGCCTGCCCGAGGCCGTGGTCGGGCACCAGGGGTACGGTAGCCTCCCGGTAGCCCCCAGCGGCCAGTAAACGCAGGACGGTAAACAGACGCTGCGCGGCTTCCGCGAGGTTTCCACTTTCCGAAAGGCTGTATTCAAAGGCATTTGCGGCGGGCGCGCCGAAGCGTACCACCGCGTGCTCGGCGGTGCCGGATCGGTCGGTTTCCTCCGCCAGGTGCAGCCGGATCCCCGGTGAGTAGTGGTGGGTGAGCATGCCCGGGGCGGCGGGGCGGCTGCTGCCATAGGTGCGCACGTCGACGCTCTGGCCCAGGACCTCCTCAATCTCTTCCACCGGGGTGCCCCCTTTACGCAGTACGGTGGGGCGACCGGCGGGAAAGCCTACGATGGTGCTTTCCAGGCCCACCCGGCAGGGACCGCCGTCGAGGATGTAGTCGATGCGGTCGCCCAGTTGCTCGCCCACGTGGGCCGCGGTTACCGGACTCACGAAACCGAAGGGATTGGCACTCGGGGCCGCTACGGGGAAATCAACGGCCTCGAGTACCTCCCGGATCAGGGGGTGGGAGGGCACCCGCAGGGCCACGGTGTCGAGGCCGGAGGTGACCAGATCGGGCACCGCTGCCACCCGTTCCAAGACCAGGGTGAGCGGTCCCGGCCAGAGGCTGTCGGCCAGCCGGCGGGCTTCTTCCGGCACCCGCCGGGCGTAGGCGAAGATGCGTTCCGGGGTAGACTGGTGCAGGATCAGGGGGTCGAAACTGGGGCGGTTCTTGGCCGCGAATATCCGGCTCACCGCCGCCCCGTCCAGGGCGTTGGCGCCGAGTCCGTAGACGGTTTCGGTGGGCAGGGCCACCAGCTGCCCCCGCCGGAGGCGAAGGGCGGCTTCGAGGGGGTCGGTTCCGATGATTGCACGCACGGCGCAAAGCTAGTAGTAAACCGCGTAGCTGAGGTAGGGGATGGGTGGGGGAAAGAAAGTTTCCCCGTCGTGCATTACCGTCGCCAGCCCGAAGCCCCAGCGGTGACTGCGCCGCGCCAGACCAACCGTCAGCGAAGGCAATACGGCCAGCTGACCGGCATCGGTGCCCACCGCCAGCAGTTCTCCGGAGAGGTGGACGGATGGACTGATGCGGCGGCCCGCCCCGAGGCGGAAATTGGCCAGCGGCCCTTCCCCGGCGATGTAAAACAGGCCCGTTCCGAAGTGGACGAACTGGTCGCTGCTGCCTACGGTCAACAGGCCGGTCAGGTCGCCCGCGAGACCCACGCCCACTGAGTAGAGGCTCAGGGTGGGAATGACCAGAGTTTCATTGCTGACGCCGAGGTGCAGCCAGGAAGACAGGGAAGTGCGGTAGCGCTGGCTGAAGGTCAGTCCCAGTACCGCCGCATTGCCTACCCCCAGTTGCAGGTGGGGGTTCAGGTTGAAGTCGAGGGCGTTGTACATCAGCATCACCGTCTTGAAGCGGCGGCGGCCCGCGAAGGGCAGGGCGGTGCGCACCAGGGTGAGGTCGTCCAGGGCCAGCTGGGCGGAAGGGGCACCCCAGCCGCCCCGGTAACGGGAGATGCGGTGGACTCTCTCCCAGGGGACCACCAGGGGATCGGCGAAAGAGCGGCTGACCAACCGCACGCTGTCGCCCGTCACGGCGGTAACCGTCCCGAAGAAGGTACTGTTGTCCACCAAGGTCAGCAGGTGCACCTGGCTGGTATCACCGATCGTGACCCGGGCGGAGATTCGCCCGGGGCGGTCTTGCCCCGCCAGCAGGAAGGGCAGCAGACCGGCGGCGAGGAGGAAAAATATGCGCATTTGCTGGGGGTTATGCGGGGGATAGACGGGGAAGGGGCCATATTGCGTTGGTCATCCCTCAATCCGCCCCCCTTGCTGTACACCGATGAAGTCGTCCGTTACCGCCCCAGCCGGCTTTACATTTTCCTGGCGGGGTTCTTTGTTGCCAATGCCCTGGTGGCCGAACTCATTGGGGTGAAGATATTCGCCCTGGAGGACACCCTCGGGCTGGACCCCTGGAATTTCAACCTTTTCGGGGAGGTCGGCGCCCTGCAGTTCAGCGCCGGGGTGCTGCTGTGGCCCATCGTGTTCGTCGTTACCGACCTGCTCAATGAGTACTACGGCGAGCGGGGGGTGAGGCTGCTCAGTTACTTTACCGTGGCGCTGATCCTCTACGCCTTCGTGATGATCTACTTCGCCATCCAGCTCGTACCGGCGGAATGGTGGCGGGCGGGGGCGCAGGTGCAAGGGGTCCCCGACAACCAGGCCGCCTTCCGGGTCACCTTTGGCCAGGGCCTGTTCATCATCGTGGGCTCGGTGACCGCCTTCCTCATCGGCCAGCTGACGGACGTATTCGTCTTCCACCGCATCCGCGAGCGCACCGGCGAGCGGATGCTGTGGCTGCGGGCCACCGGCTCCACCCTGGTGAGCCAGCTGGTGGACAGCTTCGTGGTACTCTTCGTGGCCTTCAAGCTGGGGCCGGAGCTTTTCGGCGGGCTCACCGAGCCCTGGCCCTGGTCCAGGCTGCTGGCGGTGGCCACGGTGCAGTACGTATTCAAGTTTATCATGGCGGTGGCGCTCACCCCCGTCATTTACGGCTGCCACGCCGTGATCGACCGCTATCTGGGACTGAAGCCGGGGCGCAACTTTTCCTGAGTCAGTCCGCCGGGGTCACCTCCTCCAGAAAGGCCCGCAGCCGGCGGAAATAGGCGTCGCCACCCACCTCCGTAAGGTCGTCGTGACCGCCACCCTTCACCACGTAGAAGGCCTTCCGGGTGCTGCCCAGCCCCGCGTAGAGCTGGCGGCCGTGGTCCAGGTCGATGTTGCGGTCCACCTCACCGTGGACGACCAGTACCGGCTGCTGCACGTGGGCCGCGGCCTGTAGGGGATCCACGGAACGGTGCTCGAAGTCGGCCAGCTGGGCGGCGCGGTCCAGCAGCAGTTCGATGAGGGGGCGGGGCAGGTCCAGCCCCGTCTGCCGACAGGCGTAGGCGTGGGTGATCTCGCCCAGGTGGGTGAAGGCGCTCTCCACGATGCCGAAGTCGATCTCCGGGCTGCGCGACAGCGCTTGCAGAGCGACAGCGCCCCCCATGCTGTGGCCGAAGACCCCGGTGGGCAGCCCCGGTGCCAGGTGGCGCAGCTGGCGGACGGCCGCAACCACGTCGGCCCATTCCCGGTATCCGAAGGTGGTATAGGTGCCTTGGCTGCGCCCGTGGGCGCGGGCGTCCACCAGCATCACGTTGTACCCATAGGGGACGAGCTGGGGCAGGTATTCCAGGTAGCGCTCCCGGGCGCTGTCCTTGCCGTGGAGGATGAGGAGGTTGCCGCGGGCGGGGACGGTGGCCGGTATGTAGTAGGTGGCCAGCCGCAGGCCGTCGTCGGTAGTAAGGGTACTGGCCTCGAAGGGGTAGCCCAGCCGACCCGGATCCAGGTCGAGCAGCAGCCGTCGCGGACGGACGATGCGGCGGGGCAGCCAGTATAGGAAGACCGCGGCGAACCACGCCAGCAGCAGGACGAGAAGAAACCATACCATGGGGGGAAGATACGCAGGGCCGGCAGCCGCGTTCGTCGAAGAAACTTGAGCGGGCCCGCGGCCGGTGACTACATTCCGACAAATTTCTGCCCGTGCGCCTTCTTTGTCTTCTGCTTCTTAGCTGCCTTACCCTCACCCTGAACGCCCAGGAATCCTTCCCCGAATGGCACGCCGACGTTCACCCCCGGGCCGACCGGTCGATCGAAGTCACGGAACGCATCACTGTCGTCAGCCATGGTGAAACCGTCAAGCGGGGCATCACCCGCACCCTGCCGAACCCCAAGGCCCACCCGGTGGAGGTGCTGTCGGTAGAACGCGATGGGGAGGAAAGCCCCTACCATACCCGGCGTTCGGGGGGTAACCTGACCATTTACGCCGGCGACAAGAAGAAGACCCTGCGGCCGGGCACCTACACCTACCGGGTCCGCTACCGCATCGACGGGGCCGTGGCGCGGGAGGGTGAGCTGGATGAACTCCAGTTCGAGGTGATCGGCCCGGATGTAAGCCTGCCCGTCGGCCGGGCCACGGCCACCGTCCACCTGCCCGACGGGCTGAGGGTGGCTCAGTACGCCTGCTATACAGGGAAGGCGGGCTCCACCCAGGGCAATTGTACGATCGCGGCCCCCGAGAACGGGCGGCTGTCCTTCACGGGCGTAGGGGAATTTGGCCTGGGAACCCAATTGTCGGTGGCCGCCGGTTTTGAGCCGGGTTTCTTCCGGGCGATTGAGGCGTCCACGGCGGCTCCGGAAGCGGCCCCGAACTGGTTTGAGCGCGAGGGCAGTCTCCTGCTGTTCGTGCTCTGCGTAATTGGTGGGATTTACTTTGCCTATACCCGGTGGCGGACCTACGGCGTAGACCCGCAGGCCCCGCGGGTGGGTCACGTCTATGCTCCTCCCCAGGGGCTCTCCCCGGCGGCGGTGAGCCATTTGGCCTCCGACTTCGGGGCTTCGCCCACCCAGGAATTTACCGCCTCGCTGCTGGCGCTGGCGACCCGCGGTTACCTCAGCATCGGATCCGAGGAGGAGTCCGGCTGGCTGGGTACTCACTACCGCTACTACCTGCGGAAGACGGACCAGCATCCGGTTCCCGGCGAACTGCCCGCGGAGCAGGCCCTGCTGTACGAGCAGCTGTTCGCCGGGCGGGATACCGTCAAGCTGAAAGGGGAGTACGACAAATTCCTCTACAAGGCTTCTCAGTCCCACCACGAGGCGGTAGCGAGCGCATATAAGGATCGGTACCCCGTAGCCCATAACCTGGGGAAAGCCTGGCCGCTGCTGGGCATTTACCTGCTGGGGATCGCCGCGGGCGTATTCGCCAGCCTCCGCGCCACCGGGGCACCCCTCTGGCCCTGGGTAATCACCTATATCGTACTGGGCGGAATCGGACTGGGCATCTTCATCTGGCTCATCCGCCGGCCGAGCCCGGAACTGGTATGGCTGCGCGCGGAAATTGCCGCCCTCAAGGAATACCTCAGCCTGTCGGAAGGCAAACGCAAGCGGCTGTTGAACGCCCCCGAGATGAGCCGGGAACACTACGAGGAGCTGCTGCCATACGCGATCGCCCTGGGCATCCACACGAAATGGACGGACTACTTCCAGGGGCTGTTCGACCCGGCGGGGTACCGGCCGGTGTGGTACTTCGGCGGCGGGGCTCCCTTCCACGCGGCCACCTTCAGTGAGCGGTTCACCCAGGTGGCCGGCAGCAGCGCCACGCCGGTGCAGTCTTCGGCCTCCGGGGGCGGCGGATCCGTCGGCGGCGGGGTTGGCGGCGGGGGCGCGGGTGGCTGGTAAATTCTCCCGGGGCCGCCCCCGGGAGGTTGCGGGCGGGGCACTACCTTAGCAGCAAACCAAGCCCGCATGACCAGCCAAGATTACATCGCCCTGGAGGACCGCCACGGTGCCCACAACTACCACCCCCTGCCCGTCGTGCTGAAGGAAGGCCGCGGCGTCTACCTCTACGACGTGGAGGGCAAGCAGTATTTCGACTTTCTGTCGGCCTACTCGGCCGTGAACCAGGGCCACTGCCACCCCCGCATCGTGGGGGCCCTGAAGCGGCAGGCGGAGCTGCTCACCCTCACCAGCCGCGCGTTCCACAACGACCAACTCGGCCCCTACAAGCAGTACCTGACCGAGTACTTCCACTTCGACAAGGTGCTGCCCATGAATACCGGCGCCGAGGCCGTCGAAACCGCCATCAAGATCTGTCGCAAGTGGGGCTACGAAGTAAAGGGCATCCCCCGGGACAAGGCCCGGATCATCGTGTGCGGGCAGAATTTCCACGGGCGCACCACCACCATCATCAGTTTCAGCTCCGACCCCAACGCCAAGGGCAACTTCGGTCCCTACACCCCCGGCTTCGAGTCGGTACCCTACGGTGACCTCGAGGCACTGCGCCGGAAACTGGCCGACGACCCCGCGACCATCGCCGGCGTCCTCGTGGAACCCATCCAGGGGGAAGCGGGCGTATTCGTACCGGAGGACAACTACATCCCCGAAGTGGCCGCGGCCTGCCGCGAACAGAACGTACTCTTCATTGCCGATGAGATACAGACCGGCGTCGGGCGCACCGGGGCGCTGTTGCGCGTCTGCGGGGATTGCAGCTGTACGGGTCACTGCGAGCGGCAGGCGACCTACACCCGTCCGGACGTGCTCATCCTGGGCAAGGCCCTCAGCGGCGGTACTTATCCGGTCTCGGCGGTGCTGGCGGACGATGCAGTCATGCACGTCATCCAGCCGGGGCAGCACGGCAGCACCTTCGGCGGGAACCCGGTGGCCTGCGCCGTGGCCCGGGAAGCCCTGGAGGTGGTACGCGACGAAAAACTGACGCAGAACGCCCGCCGCCTGGGCGAGATCTTCCGCGCCCGGATGCAGGAACTCGTGGAGCAGTATCCCGCTACCCTCCGGCTGGTGCGCGGAAAGGGCCTGCTGAATGCCCTGGTGATCAACGACAGCCCGGAAAGCGATACCGCCTGGAACCTCTGTATGGCGCTGGCCGACCGGGGACTGCTGGCCAAGCCCACCCACGGCAACATCATCCGCTTTGCGCCACCGCTGGTGATCTCGGAAGCGGAACTGACGGAGGCCTGTGACATTATCGGACAGGCCATTGCCGACCTCGCGGAGACCGCCTCCGTCGGGGCGGACGACCAGGAAGTGAACCGGGCCTAACCCTCAGATACCCGGGAAGGCTGGAAAACCTCCAGCAGGTCGGTGCCGATCCGGTCGCTGCGCAGCAGGCGGGCGCTGGCCGGCAGGGTAGGGGCGTGGAGGCCGTGGCCGAAGCGCGCCGGCCCGGTAAAGATGCGGGCCTCGTCCCACAGGCCCTTGCTCAGAAACGCTTCCAGGGTGGTGGCCCCGCCTTCGACGGTGACGTGGCTGAACTTGAGTTCGTGCAGCTTGCGCATGATCTTCTTCAGGGCCTTCTTGTTGAGGTCTTTTTCCTTGATCTCGACGGTGTCGGCCTTCATTTTCGCCGGGCGGCGGCCGGTGAACACCAGGGGGCGGATCCGGCCGTCGCTGAATACCTTCTCGCGGCCCGACAGGCGGTCGTGGAGGTCCAGGATCACCGGTCGGGGGTCGGGGCCGGGGAAAAAGCGGCTGTCGAGCTTGGGGTCGTCTTCGATGATGGTACGGGCACCCACGATGACGGCGTTGGTGGCCGTCCGCCAGCGGTGGACGAGGCGGCGGCTGATGTCGTTCGTGATCCAGTACTTCTTGCTGCGGTCCTTGGGGCGCAGGAACCCGTCGGCCGAGCGGGCGTACTTCAGCAAAATGAAGGGGCGTTGCTCGGTGGTAAAGATCATCCGGTTGCGGTTGGTGAGTTCGGTGGGGGTAAAGTCGGGATATTCCTTG
The DNA here is from genome assembly GCF_002631205.1 of Neolewinella marina. Classification (GTDB taxonomy): domain Bacteria; phylum Bacteroidota; class Bacteroidia; order Chitinophagales; family Saprospiraceae; genus Neolewinella; species Neolewinella marina. The sequence continues at coordinate 879,710 of NZ_PDLO01000001.1, read as the reverse complement.
ACCCGCACGCCGGCTTCCCGCAGGATGGCCGCGCCGCGGCCCGACACCTCGTCGGTGGTATCCCGCTGGGCGAAGACCACCTTGCGCACCTTTTCCCGCAGGATCAGGCCGGTGCAGGCCGGGGTGCGCCCCTTGATGCAGCAGGGTTCCAGACTGACGAAGAGGGTGGCCTCCGGAATCAGCGGCAGGTCCTCCTCCCGCACCGAGGCCAGGCAGTTCACCTCGGCGTGGGCCTCGCCCGCCCGCTGGTGGTAGCCCTCGCCGATCACCCGCCCGTCGTGCACCAGCACGGCCCCCACCCGGGGGTTGTCCATCACCTGGGAATCCGCGAGGTGGGCCAGTTGGGCGGTACGGGCGAGAATGTCAGTATTTTTCACAAAATGTCGGTTGGAGGGGTGAGTTGTCGGATAAATCGGGCGAATGGTAGATTTACATGCTCAATCTTTCGGGAAAACGGTAAAAACAATTAGTTTTGAATTCCATTAGTGAATAACATAAACAATACGTGGGTGGGTGACCGGCATCACCGCCCGACGCACTTATACAAAGCAAGGTTATGGTACACCGTATTCAACTGAAAAATGCCCCCGAAGTGGCGGTTGTCGATCAGCATGTTTTTCAGGAGTTAAGTCGTGATCCCTATTTGCGGGAGCTGGAGGTGTTGGACAATTTACGCCTTCATTCCTCGGGTTGCGTGGTCTTTCAGAAAACGTTCAAGTGTGAGACGGCAAAGAAAGGGTACCGGACGGTAACCCTGTACCTGCACAAGCTGATCGCGGAGCGCTACCTGAGCCACAAGCGGGTGGGGGAGCGCAAACTGGTGGGCTCCCTGAACGGGAACAAACTTGATTGCCGGCTGGAGAACCTGGAGTACCGGAGCCGTTCGGTGGCCAGCCGGAAGCGGCGCTCGTCGAGCAAGATCGGCTACACCGGCGTATACAAGGAGAACAACCGCTACCGCGCCGTAATCTCGGTGAATCGCCGCAGCGTCCACATCGGCATGTACGGTACGGCCGAGGAGGCAGCCCTGGCCTACAACCAGAAGTCGCTGGAGCTCTACGGCAAGCTAGGCAAGATCAATGACGTGCGCCCGGGTCATCTCCCGCTTGCCCGGCGGGCCCGGTAGGGCCTCCACCCGGAAGCCGGCGGCGCGCAGGTTCCGCTTGAACTGCCCCTTGGCGCAGTAAGTCACCAGCACGCCCCCCGTACGAAGCCGGCGGGCGCAGTGACGCATGGCCTCCACCGACCACAGTTCGGGCTGGTTCTCCGGCGCGAAGGCATCGTAGAAGATCAGGTCGCAGGGCTCGGCATCGGGTGACTGGTCCGATAGAAAGTCGGCCTGACGTTTCAGCAAGGTAAAGTTGGGATCCAGGTCCACGGCTTCCTCCCAGGGCGCGGCGTGCAGGCCGTGGAGAAACTCAGGCTCCACCCCCAGTACTTCCGGATAATTCAGTTGCTCCACGACCTCCGCGGGCACCGGAAAACGCTCAAAGGTGGTGTAGTAAAAGCGGTGGTCCGGGTAGGCGCGGGCGATTTGGCGGACGAGGAGGGCGTTGAGCCCGGTGCCGAAGCCCATTTCCAGGATGCGGAGGGGCTGGCCAGGGGGATATCCGGTCAGCAGGGGGTGCAGGCCGGCCTCGATGAATACGTGGCGGCTTTCCTGGAGGGCGCCGTGGGTGCTGTGGTAATTGACCCCGAAGCGGGGGCTGTGCAGGCTGTGGCTGCCGTCGGCGGTATGGACCAGTGCGGGCCGGTCCACTCAGGCGGTTTGCCGGAGTTCGTCGATGCGAATGTCGAGGTGGCTGGCGTCGTACACGCAGCGGCCGTCGCGGATGAGCAGTACCTGGGGCGACTCGTGGCGGACGCCGAATTCGGAAGCGATGTAGTTGCTCACCTCCCGGTAACGGATCAGGTCGAGGTAGTAGGGCTCCAGGGCGTCACCTTCGATGTCCCACTGCTTTTCCAGGCGGTTCTTGGCCATGCTGCTGATGGGGCAAGAGGTGCTGTGCTTGAGGATGAGGCAGGGCACGGTATGGCTCCGCTCGATGATTGCCTCGATGTCGTGTACGCTAGTAATTGAATTCCAGTTCATGGAGATGGTCTTCCGGTTGGGGCATGGCGTTGACCGGGGCCGGGGCACCCGCGTCCGCGCAAAAAAAAGTGAAAAAGCGCCCTACACCAGCAGGGGCCACACGCCGGAAACAAGCTCGTCGAGCGAAAGGTTTGTGGGGCAACCGAAGCCCCGGTTGCAGGAGCTCAGCAGCAGTACGCTGGCGGCGGAAAGGAAGGTAAGGGAGCGTCGGAGTGATTTCATATATACGGCTGCTGGGGGAGGGAAGGTAAGGGACTGAGGCTTTGGTTGGCGCAATTGTTCGGCGTGGCGTACTTTTGCCGGCCACCGCCGAAAGGCTACACCGATTGCAAATAGAACCGAAAATGGCCAGAAAAATTGCCCTACGTGACGCCCTCCGGGAGGCGATGATTGAAGAGATGCGCCGCGACGAAACCGTCTTCCTGATGGGAGAGGAAGTTGCTCAGTACAACGGCGCCTACAAAGTTAGCAAAGGGATGCTGGACGAGTTCGGCCCGGAGCGGGTGATCGATACCCCGATCGCCGAGCTGGGATTTGCCGGTATCGGCGTGGGTGCCGCGATGAACGGCCTGAAGCCGATCGTGGAATTCATGACCTGGAACTTCGCCGTCCTGGCCTTCGACCAGATCATCAACAACGCCGCCAAGACCCTGAGCCAGTCGGCCGGTCAGTACAGCTGCCCCATCGTCTTCCGCGGGCCCAGCGGCAGTGCCGGACAGCTGGCGCAGCAGCACAGCCAGACCTTCGAGAGCTGGATGGCCAACACCCCCGGCCTGAAGGTGATCTCCTGCACCGACCCCGCCGACGCCAAGGGCTTGCTGAAGAGCGCCATCCGCGACCCGGATCCCGTGTGCGTGATGGAGTCCGAGCTGCTCTACGGCTACGAAGGTGAAGTGCCCGAGGGCGAGTACCTGGTGGAGATCGGCAAGGCCGCCGTCCGCCGCCAGGGCACCGACGTCACCCTGGTGAGCTACAACAAGATGATGCTGCCCGTCATGGAGGCCGCCAACCTGCTGGAGCGGGAGGGCATCAGCGCCGAGGTGATCGACCTGCGCACCATCCGCCCCCTGGACCGCAAGACCATTGTCGAGTCGGTGAAGAAGACCAACCGCTGCGTCGTGATCGACGAAAGCTGGCCCTTCGCCGGGGTGAGCTCGGAGATCGCCTACGAGATCCAGAAGTCGGCCTTCGACTACCTCGACGCGCCCGTCATCCGCGTGAACTCGGCCGATGTCAACCTCGGTTACGCCGCCAATTTCGTGGAGGAGTTCCTGCCCAACGCCGAGAAGATCGTCCGTGCGGTGAAGCAGGTGTCCTACGCCCGCTAGTCCCAAATACATGCCGCCGCCGCCCCCGGCGGCGGCTACCTTACTGAATCATAGGCCACCCGCCCGGCGGGCTTGGCGAAGACGATCTGCCAGAGGTGGTTGCGGTGACTGCGGAAACCGCCGGCCGCCGTCAGCAGGAAGAACCGCCACATGCGGTAGAACCGCTCGTCGTAGTCGGTGAGCTCCCCGCGGTGGCGCTCGAAATTGGCGTACCAGGCCAGGAGGGTCCGGTCGTAATCGCCGCCGAAGTTGTGCCAGTCCTTGATGGTGAACAGCCCCTCCGCGGCCCGGGTGATCTGTAACGCGCTGGGGGCCACGCCGCCGGGGAAGATGTACTTGTCCGTCCAGGCGTCGGAAACGATCCGGCTCAGGTTGGTGCCAATGGTGTGCAGCAGGAATAGGCCGTCGTCGGACAGGCAGCGATCCACCACCCGCATGAAGGTGTGGTGGTTCTTGGGCCCGACGTGCTCGAACATGCCCAGGGAAACCACGTGGTCGAAGGTTTCGTCTACCTCGCGGTAGTCCTGGAAGCGGAATTCGACGTCGAGGTGGCCGTAGCGTTCCCGCGCCAGGCGGAGCTGCTCCTTGGAGATGGTGACGCCCACCACCGATACCCCGTAACGCTCCGCGGCGTAGCCGGCGAAGCTGCCCCAGCCGCAACCGATGTCTAGCACCTTCATGCCGGGCTGGAGGCCGATCTTGCGGCAGACGAGGTCGAGTTTAGCTTCCTGGGCTTCGTCCAGGGTGGTGGCGTTCTTCCAGTAGGCGCAGGTGTAGGTCATGCGCCGGTCCAGCATCCGCTCGTAAAGGTCGTTGCCGATGTCGTAGTGCTGCTCCCCGACGCGGAGGGCCTTCGACTTCCGCTGCTGGTTGGAAATTTTGGCGCGCAGGACGGGCCAGAACATCTTCAGCGGGCGTACGCGCTCGGCGAGGTTGGCCCGCAGGACCTGGGTGATGAGATCGTCGAGGGCCTCGCAGTCCCAGTCGCCGTCCATGTAGCTCTCCCCGAAGCCCAGGATGCCCTCGGCCAGCACCCGGTCGTAGAAGCGCTCGCGGTGCACCTGGAGGTCCACCGGCCGGCGGCCGTTGACGACGATTCCGGCCCGACTGAGGAGGTCGGTGACTGTTTGTTTCGCGGTGCTCATAGTGTTCAATGCATAAGGCTGCTTTGAATGTATGCCATTTCGCACGAATTCCCGAATTCCACCAACGAAACCCCAACGGCCGTCGTCTGCTGGAAAAATCAAAACCTATGGTACGTTACTGCTGCTTTACGGGCTTGTTTTTACTGCTGATGCTCTCGTCCTGCAGCCCGCAGGAAAAGGTGATTACCGGTAACCTTCCCGGCACCTGGGAGCTCGTGGCCGTCTACGCGGATCCCGGCGACGGATCCGGTACCTACCAACCGGTGGATTCCGACAACCTGCTGGTGCTGCGCCCCGACGGGACCCTGTCCGCCAACTTCAACTTCTGCGTGGGCGACGCGGAGACCTCCTCGGGCACCTATTCGCTGCAGGACAGCACCCTGCGGCCCGACTGCCCCGACCTGCGCCGGCTGCCCTTCGTGTTGGTGGGAGATACGCTGACGGTGACCAACCCCGCCTGCATTGAAGGCTGCGGTGAGCGCTACGCCAAGGTGAGCGACGAGCCCACCTCCCTTTAGGGGCCGCCCGATCTCGATCTAGTGCCCTGCGGCCGTGGGCAGCGGTCGGAAGGGGCCGTACACCGCCCGGCGGAAGTCGTGGTGGAGGCCGATCTGGTCGTAGGGGAACAGTTGTACGAATAGCACCGCCGTGAGTTCATTCGCCGGATCCACCCAGAACAGGGTGCTGGCCGCGCCGTCCCAGAAGAACTCGCCAACCGTGCCGGGGTTTTCCTCCGCCGTGGCGGGGGGGCGCTGGCGCACGGCGAAGTCGATGCCGAAACCCACCTGCCCCTTGGAGGGCAGCCAGGAGCGTTCGGTCACCGTATCCGCCAGGTGGTTGGTACGCATGAGGCGGACGGTTTCGGGTTGCAGGATGGTGGTGCCCTCAAGGGTGCCTTCGTTGACGAGCATCCGGGCGAAGGTCATATAGTCGTCCAGGGTGGAAGTCAGTCCGAAGCCTCCGGGGGTCAGGGGCCACTTGCGCAGGTTGAACGCGTGGGCCTCTTCGTTCGGCAGCTGGGTAAGGGTGCCGTCCGCGGCGCGGTTGTAGGCCGCGGAGAAGCGGTCGAGGTCGGCCTCCGGCACCACGTAGCGGGTCTCGTCCATGCCCAGGGGGTCCAGGATGTGCTCCCGGATGTATGCATCGAAGGGCTGACCGGAGAGCCGCTCCACCAGAAGCGCCTGGACGTCGACCGACAGGCCGTAGTGCCACTGGGTGCCGGGCTCGAAGAGGAGGGGCAGGCGGCCGAGTTTTGCGCCCATCGCCGACAGGGTATTGTCGTAGTTGCGCAGGTCGGCGGCTTCGTAGGCGGCCTGGAGGCCGGGGGTATCGCCGCCGTTGTAGAAGCCGCTGGTGTGGCGGGTGATGTCGCGGACGGTCAGGGGCCGCCCGGGCGCGGTGGTGTTCATGGCACCCGCGTCCCCGACGCCCTGGTAGACGCGCAGGTTGGCGAACTCCGGCAGGTAGTCGGCCAAAGGATCATCGAGCTGGAACTTCCCGGCCTCGTACAGCTGCATCAGGGCGACGCCGGTGACGGGCTTGGTCATGGAATAGATCTGAACGATGGTGTTGCGCTGCATGGGCGTGCCGGCTTCCCGGTCAGCCTCCCCGAAGGCGCCGAAGTAGACCTCTTCCCCCTTTTCGTAGACGAGGGCGGATACGCCGGCTACGTCGCCCCGCCGGACGAATCCCTCCAGGGTGCTGTCGATCCGCTCCATGGCCGGTGCCCCGACCACCTCACGGCGGGGCCAGCTGCGCTCGGCCAGGGCTCGCGTTTTTTCGATCCCTTCGCGGGGGGGCAGGCTGTCGCCCTCGTATTCGATGCCGAGGTAGCCATCGTAGCCGGAGGCGCGGATGATGTCGAACAGGGCGGCGAAGTCCATGCTGGTTTCCCGGCCGTCCTGGTCGAAATTGAAAGCCTTCACGCTCACGCCGCCGGCGTAGGGCATCAGTTCCTGCAGGCCTTCGTAGCGGTCGTAGCGTTTGGTGCAGTTGCCGCCCCACAGCTGGCCATTGTCGCGTTCGATGCACCAGTTGTCGAAGTCGGCCACCGACCCAACCTCGTATTCCCGCAACCGGCTGAGCAGTTCGGTGAGCCAGGCGCCGCTGTTGCTCCAGCCCCCGTGGTTCTCGATGAGGATGCGGATGCCCCGCTGGTTGGCGGCCCGCGCCAGGCGACCGATGCCGTCGACGCTGGCCTTCAGCACCTGCTCCGCGTCGCCGTCGCCGTGGGCGTTGATGCGCATGGCCGGGATGCCGAGCCGCTGGGTGGCTTCCAGCCAGGCGAGGTGCTGTTCTACCGCGGCGTTCCTCGCGACGGGGTCGCTGGCCCCGAGGTTGCCGGCCCCGTCGATGAGGAGCATGGTCAGCTCCACGCCGGCGTCCGCGGCGGTGGCCTTGAGGCTGTCGAGGAAGGCCGGATTATCCACCCGGTCGGCGAAGAACTGGTTCACGAGCTCCACGCCCTCGAAGCCCATCTCCCCGGCGGTGCGCACGAAGTCGAAGTTGCTCATCTCTCCGTCGAAGAGGGCGCGGTGGAAGGACCACTGCCCGAGGGAGTAGCGGGGGCCGCCGTGTTCGGCGGTAGTGGCCGTCCGGGGGGCATCGGTGGCCGCGCAAGCGGAAAAGAGGAACAGCAGAAAGACGAGGTAGCGCATGGGGGGTAAAAATTTAGGGGAAGATAAGCTGCCCGTATGCCTTTTTACCCCGGGTGAATCACTCGACAAGGGTTCCCTCCCGGAGGTTTTCCAACAGCAGCACGTCGGTGGTGCCCTCCCGCCAGCGGGTTTCCAGGCTGTCGGGTACGGGGGCGGGATTGAGGGTGAAGGACCCCAGGGCGATGTCATCGTCGCCATCGCCGTCGAAATCCCCGGCCTCCAGAATGAGCCAGCGGCCCTCCAGCGCGGCCGGAGTGGTGAAGGCGCGGAAAGTCGGGGTGCCGTCGGCGGGGTGGGGGGGCGTGCCTTCCAGGTACACGAAGGAGGCTTCCGGGCGGGTGGCGTAGTCGGCGAAGTTGCAGGCCACGGCCAGGTCCAGGTCTCCGTCGGCGTCGAAGTCGCGGGCCACCACCCGGGTGGCGCCGGGCAGGGGCTGGAAGTAGACCTCGCTGAAGGTCTGGTCGCCGGCGTTGGCGAAGATGCGCAGTCCGTGGTAGGGCTTGCGGACGTTCGAGTAGTCGGCGTTGTCACCGTGGACGGTGACGAGGTCCAGGTCGCCGTCGCGGTCGTAGTCCACCAGCTCGAACCAGCTCGTACCCCAGACGGGGGAGAAGCGGAGCAATTGCTCGCGGGAGAAGCCGCCGTCGGGCCGTTGGTAGAGGGCGTCGATCCCCTCGTCGCCCTGGGCGTGGAGCACCACGAGGTCCTGGCGGCCGTCGCGGTTCAGGTCCGTGGCCACTACGCGGGTGGCCCCGGCTGCGCCGAGCAGTCGGCTGCGGGTGTAGCCGCCCCGGCCTTCGGGGCGCAGCAGGGTCAGGGCGCCGGAATAGTTGCCGAACTCGGAGACGACGATCTCGGCCTGGCCGTCGCCGTCCAGGTCCTCCACCAGCAGGTGGACGGGCCGGTGGAGACTGTCGGCCACCACTTCGGAGCGGCCGTCCGCCACCCGGTACAGCTTGCCGTTACGCGCCTCGGTGGGGTAGATGTTGCCGATCTCCAGCAGGAGGTCGCCCGTCGGGGTGGGTTGGTAATGGACGAGGGGTAGCGTCAGCCCGTGGTGTTTGTGGAGCTTTCCGGTCGGGTCGAGCAGGTGCAGCTGTCCGTATCCGTCACCGATGGCCAGTCCGTCGGGGCCAGGCGCGAGAAAGGTGACCAGCGATCCACCCTTCCCGTCTACGTCGATGAAGCGGGGGGCGAAGCCCGGCAGGCTGTCCAGCGGCAGAGCCGGTGGCGGCGGCAGGGCGGCGGGTGCCCGCTCCAGGATGTAGGCCTGGATGGCTGTCCAGTCGTCGTAGGAGAGCGTCGGCAGGTCGGGGTAGAAGCCGTGGGCCACGGCCAGGTCGTATTCTTCGGGGGCTAGCTGTCCGGCCGGGTCGTAGGTCATTGAGCGCATCCCCATCCGCGCACCCATTTCGGGGAGTACCCGCTGTTCCCAGATGGCCCGCGGCAGGGCGGCCGGATCCGGGGGCAGGTGGCAGGATCCGCAGTGGCGCTCCACCAGCTCGCGGGCTTGGGGTTTTGGCGTACAGCGGCCCAGCAGCAGCACGCCGAGGCCGAGGAGGAAACCGTAGAGGGGAAGTTTGCGCATGGGCGGCGCCAAGGTACTGCACGCCGGGCGGCGGCGCTTGTCGGCGGTGACGCCAAAAGGGGGTACTTTCGCGGTCCGCAATCACTGCCTCCATGACCGTTGTTTCCCTGATCGGTGGACTGGCCGCCCTGCTCACCACGGCCGCCTTCGTTCCCCAGGCGTATAAGTCCATCCGCTACCGGGATACGGCGTCCCTCTCCCTGGCCACCTTCAGCATGCTGCTGGCGGGCACACTGCTGTGGCTGATCTACGGTTACTGCATCGGCGACCTGCCCATCATCGTGGCCAACGCCGTTACGGCCAGCCTGGCCGGACTGATCTTTTTGCTGAAGCTGCAGGCCGTGTACCGGGCGCGGCGGTAGGGTGTCGTTTTCCGGACACTGCGCAGGTCACCGGCTGCGCCCGGCGACACTGCGAGGTCCTTTGCTGTGTCTAGGACGCCGATCATCAGGACCTCGAAGTGTCCCCAGGACCTTCGAGGGTCCGGTTCCACAAGAACTTAGAGGGTCCGGTTCCCCCCACGAAACATCTCTACCTTCGTCCCATGGACAAGCTACGCGTGATCGCCTTCGACGCCGACGATACCCTGTGGGTCAACGAGCCCTTCTTTCGCGAGGCGGAGGACGTCTTCTGCGGACTGCTCGAGGATTACCTGCCCCACCACACCGTGAACCGGGAGCTTTACGCCACCGAGATCGCCAACCTGCCGCTTTACGGCTACGGCATCAAGGCCTTTGCCCTGTCGATGGTGGAGACCATCATCCGGGTCACCGATGGCCGCGCGCCGCTGTCGGTGGTGGAGCGGGCCATCAACATCGCCAAGGAGATGCTCGATAAACCCGTAGAACTGCTGGAGGGGGTGGAGGAAACCCTCGAGTACCTGGGCGCCCGCTACCGCCTGGTGCTGGCCACCAAGGGCGACCTGCTCGACCAGGAGCGAAAGCTCGAACGCTCGGGACTGGCCCGCCACTTCCACCACATCGAGGTGATGAGCGACAAGGGGGAGGAGAACTACCGCAAGCTCATCGCCCACCTCGACTGCCGGCCGGAGGAGTTCCTCATGATTGGCAACAGCGTCAAAAGCGATATCCTGCCCGTGCTGAAACTCGGCGGATTCGCCGTCCACGTGCCCTTCCACACAACCTGGGTCCACGAGGTGGTAAAGGAGCCCGTGGAGCACGACCGGCTGCTGCGCTGCGACACCCTGGGGGAGCTGAAGGGGTTGTTGCCGGGGTAAGCCAACAACCGCCCGGGATCTCCCTACTTTCGCCCCATGCGAACACTCGACCTCGCCACCTGGCCCCGCCGGGACCACTTCCACTTCTTCCGGGCCTTCGACGAGCCCTTCTTTGGCATCACCGTACGGGTTGACGCCACGGCGGCCCACGCCCGCTGCCGCCGGGAGGGGCACCCCTTCTTTCTCTACTACCTCCACCGCTGCCTGCTGGCCATTAACGCCGTCGAGCCCTTCCGCTACCGGATCCGCGACGGGCAGGTGGTGGTCCACGAAGCCATCCACGCCTCGGCCACCATCGGCCGCGACGACGGCAGTTTCGACTTTTCCTACCTGCCCTTCCACGCCGATTTTACCCGCTTTGCCCAGGACGCCCGGGCGGAGATCGAGCGCATCCGCCGGTCCTCCGGACTCAATCCGGGGGTAGCCGGCGACGACGTCATCCACTTCAGCGCCGTACCGTGGCTGGACTTCACCGGGCTGAGCCACGCCCGCCACTACGGCCGGGAAGACAGCTGCCCGAAGATCAGCGTGGGCAAACTCACCGAACGGGACGGCCGCCTGGGTATGCCCGTTTCCATCCACGGCCACCACGCCCTCCTCGACGGCCGGGACGTCGGCGCCTTCGTGGATGCCTTCCAGGCGGGTATGGACGCGGCCGACTAGCGGTCCTCCTCCCCGTTCTGCCGCCGCCCCTGCCGCACCAGAAAGCGCGACAGGAAGTACAGCAAAGCAACGAAGGTGGCCGCCGGGATCAGGAACAGCAGGGCATCGGCAAAGGAAAAGTCCATAGGATAGGTTAACGGGTGTATAAACCGTCGCCCCTCGGATTGTTGCACCGCTAGGCTCGGCCGTAACTTGTACCCCATCCTCGTTTTCCATGCTGTACCGCTGCCTCCTGCTGTTTCTACTGTTTGCCGCCGGAGCGCGGGTGCCGGGGCAATCCGTCAAGCCCGCTTCCCCGACCATGGACGAGATCCGGGAGCTGCCCGATACCACCCTGCGGCTGGCCTTCCACTTCGTGGCCCTGCCCGACGGGACCAACTTCGTCCGTGACGCCCGCGACAGCCTGGTCGTCGCCCACGGGGGCCACGAGAAGCTCCGGGCCGACGTGCTCATGTACTACCTGCTGCGGGAGCTGAACCACCGCTTCCGCGTAGCCCTCCTCGATTACCCCCCGAGCCGCGACACCAAACTGCGCTTCGCCCTCGTTGGCGGAGCCGATCGCCCCCTCGAGAGCGCCGCCTTCTACCGCGAAGGGGAACCCCTGCGCCCGGTGGCGGAGGGCTTCAACATCGTCTTCACCCGCTACCGTGGGAGAGGCCGGCCCGACGCCGCGACCACCGGAACGGGGAGTACCACCATCTACGTCTACGACCGCTTGCAAACCTACCTGGCCGGCAGCCACGATACCTGGACGGTGGCCCGCCTCATCGGCCACGAGCTCGGTCACGCCCTCTCCCTCGACCACACCTTCAAGTGCGACAACCCCTGCGCCGGCCGGGGCTTCGACCCGCTGGAGGAATGCTACGGCGAATGCACCGACCACAACGGCGGCAGCGGCGCGGTAAACTGCTTCGGCGGCAGCCCCCGCGAACTGATGATGGGCTACGGCAGCCAGCTCCACCTTACCGTTTGCGAGGTGGAACGGATGTGGGCTTTTTTGCTGCGGTGACACCGGCAAGGCTGCGATAGGACCGGGTGGGCAGCGGGATAGGGGGAGCGCTACCGCTACAGTTAACCCCTGACTCCCTGGCCATGCAACGATTGCCACCAGCTACTACGTTACCAACGCCAGTGGTATGAACCACCGAGGCACGGAGGTACCCCAACGGGTTGCCGGCCTGTGGCCCGGCGGCATATTGAGTGCCGACCGGTGCAATTACACGCTGAGCGGAAGTGGCGGCAGACATATCCCAAATCACCATTGCGACCACTCCCGACCTCGGAGTGTCGCCCGGCGTAGCCGCACGACCTCCGAGCGTCGCTTCCCAACCGCACAATGCCGAAACAAACCACCGAGGCACGGAGGTACCCCAACGGGTTGCCGGCCTGTGGCCCGGCGGCATATTGAGTGCTGGCCGGTGCTATTACACACCGAGCGGAAGCGGTGGTATACATATCCCAAATCACCAATGCGACCACTCCCGACCTCGGAGTGTCGCCACCCGGCCGCACGACCTCCGAGCGTCGCTATCCAACCGCACAACGCCGAAACAAACCACCGAGGCACGGAGGCACCCCAACGGGTTGTCGGGCCTGTGGCCCGGCGTGGCATTATGTGCCGCCCGGCGCTTCCACACACCGTGGAGGAGAGCGTGAAGAGGCCTTTAAGAGTTGACCCTCAGATAGTATCATCACAAGAAGCAAAGTGTTGAAAACCAGCGGGCCATATCTATGATAAAATATCGATTCCGCATTCACCTCTCGCCAGAAACCGACACAAAAGAGCCAAAACCTTGCGAAAAATTAAGGGCTCCCTCCCCAATCACGATCAACTCGACCTTTTCCGTAATCGCCTGACCTCGATTATCAGTCTCGACCGCGAAGGCTGCCGTCTGGCCGGGGGGCAACTGGCAGTAGATCTATACGGATTTGGTTAGCTCCTACGCCCGCGAGGGTCGGCCAAGCATTTCAGTCCGTACCATGGTGGAGATGCTGATGTTGAAGCGGATGTACGATTTATAGGGGGAAAAACCAGTACTTTCCCGGGAGGACCCACTTCCAGCACCGTCCGCCCTTGGATCCCACGGAAGTCGTCTACATCCCCAAGTGGGTAGGGGGGCGGCATGGAGAACATCCCAAACCTGACGGTGCGCCTACCCTGCAGGAGCGACCGGGAAAAGAGGCGATGGTCGACAGGACTGCGGTAAAAAGAAAGGCGAGATTGGGCGAGTAGCATGCAACAACGCCCGCGCCGGGCCAGGGCTACTACCCACGATCGGCGCGCTAGTCAGCAACACCCGAAGGTGTTCGGTAACCTATTGGGGGGCAGTGGGATAGATACGGTAGCTGCCCGGCGACGTGGTCGTGGGGAGCCTTTTTGTCCACTGTCTGCACACTATGCCCAATGCTACTTTCGATGAACAAATGTACCGTTTTCACCCTCCTGTCCGGTTTGCTTTTCTCCTGCCTGCCACTGGCGGCCCAGCCCTTCCCCGGGCTCAGTATGGATAATTATTCCGGCGTTCACGGACTGCTCCTCAATCCCGCCAACGCGGCGGACAACAACGTCGGTTTCGAGCTCCACCTCGGGGCGGTCGACCTGCGGCTGGCCAACGATTACATCACCCTGCCCCCCCTGGGAGAAGTGTTCAGGGGGGAAGATCCCAGTACGGACGACCTGGTGCGCACGCCCCGCGACGACAACTTCGCGGCCACCAGTACGGACGTGCTCGGACCTTCGGTACTGCTGGGCCTCGGCCGCCGGTGGGGGGTCGGCATCCTCACCCGCGTCCGGGCGATGTACGACCTGACGAACCTCGACGGCCGCATCCTGGAAGGGCAGCAGGACGGCTATGAGGATTTCCCGAATTTCTCCACCACCGCCCGCGACTTTCGGTCCAACCTCCACAGCTGGGGGGAGGTAGCCCTGGTACTGGGTACCGTTCTGGTGGACCAGGAGCAACTGCAGGTCAGGGGCGGCGCCGCGGTTAAGGTTCTCCGCGGCCTCGGCGGGCACTACGCCCACAGCCCCTCCCTCCGCCTCGACTATGCGGCCGACACCGAGCAGCTCACTACCGGCGGGGCGCTGGAGTACGGGAGTCCGGGAGCCTTCGAACTGGACGATTTCGAGCTGGCCAACCTCACGGAACCGGCCGGTTCCGGGCTGGGATTCGACCTGGGATTTGCCGTGGAGTGGCGGCCCGGGGAGGCCCCGGCCGGTAAACTTCGTACGCCCTACCGCCTGAAATTCGGCGTTTCCCTTACGGACCTGGGGTCCGTCACCTACGACGCCACCGAAGTCTCCACCTACCAGGCCGATGCCACCCTCGCTACCGAGGACATCGAGGGCTACAGCCTGGGGGAAATCCTGGAGCAGTACTACGACGGCAGCTACCGGGAGGAGGCCACCGACTTTCGCCTGCCCACCGCCCTCTACCTCCACCTCGACTACCGGCTGGCCGGCCGCCTCTACGTGAGCGCGCTCTCCGCCTCCGCCCTGGGCCAGGACGCTGCCACCCCCGGCACCCGCATCAGCAACGCCCTCACGATCGCGCCCCGTTTTGAATCCAAGTGGTTCAGCCTCTACGCTCCGGTCCGCCTCGGCGGACCCTCCGGCACCGCCCTGGGCGCCGGGCTGCGGCTGGGTTACCTGACCGTGGGTTCCCACACCCTGCTTTCCCACCTGTTTACTGATACCAACTACGCCGCCGACGTCTACGCCGGCGTCAAAATTCCTTTTTACCGCCGTACCAACGTCAAAAAGCAGGCGGGGGCGCAGGTGCCCGGGGCCTGATCCGTCAGCCGCCCCGAACATCGGCGGGCCGTCGGGTATTTCGCTACCGTTACCCAAAGGTTTAGCATGGAACAACCCGTCATCGTCATCACCGGAGCCGGACAGGGCATCGGCCGCGCCACCGCCATTTACCTCGCCGGCCGCGGCTACCGCGTGGCCCTGCTGGAGCGCGACGCCGAGGCCGGCCGCGAGGCCCTGGCGGAAGTCGAATCCCGCGGTGAAGGCCTTTTCGTGGAGACGGACGTAGCGGAGGAGGAAGCGGTGCGGCGGGCCATCGACCGGGTGGTCGCTACCTGGGGCGGCATCGATTACCTGGTCAACAACGCCGGCTTCGCCATCAACAAGCCCGTGGAGGAGCTCTCGCTGGACGAGTGGAACCGGGTGCTCGCGACCAACCTCACCGCCCCCTTCCTCTGTACCAAGCACGCCGCCCGGCACCTGCGTTCCCGCAAAGGAGCCATCGTGAATATGTCCTCCATCCGCCGCAAGATGTCGATGCCCGACACCGAAGCCTACTCCGCGGCCAAGGGCGGGGTGGTGGGGCTGACGCAGTCCATGGCCATCAGCCTCGGCCCCGAGATCCGGGTGAACAGCATCAGTCCCGGCTGGATCGACGTGACCCCCTGGCAGAAGGAAAGCGCCCGCGACCCCCAGGCACTCACCCCCGCCGACCACGCCCAGCACCCCGTGGGCCGGGTGGGCGTACCCCAGGACATCGCCTACATGGTCGAGTACCTCTGCTCGGAAAAGAGCGGCTTCATCACCGGCCAGGACTTCCTCATCGACGGGGGCATGGTGCGCAAGATGATCTATGTCTGAGCCGGGGCGGCCGCGCAAGTTTTCCGGAATTGTACCTTTAGGGAGTTCACGATTTCCCGCCCACTACTTCCGCCGACCATGCGCGCTACCTTGCTCTCCCTCTGCCTGCTCATCCTGCTGCTGACCCCGCCCCTCGCCGCCCAGTTCTCCGCCCCGGAGCAGGCGGTGCTGCAGGAACTCGACCGGAAGGCCGACGCCTACTTCGGCGTGGCGAAACGGATCTGGGACTGGGCCGAGGTGGGCTACCAGGAAGAGAAAAGCTCCGCGCTGCTGCAGGAAACCCTGAGGGCCGAGGGCTTCACCGTGGAGGCCGGCGTGGCGGGCATTCCCACCGCCTTTACGGCCACCTTCCGCTCCGGCGCGGGCCCCACCATCGGCATCCTCGGGGAGTTCGACGCCCTGCCCGGCATCACCCAGACGGCCAGTCCGCGACGGGAGGAGCGCACCGACGTCCACGCCGGCCACGCCTGCGGCCACCACCTCTTCGGGGCCGGCTCGGCCGCGGCGGCCATCGCCGTCAAGCACTGGATGGAAGCCAATGGCGTCAGCGGTACCCTGCGCTTCTACGGCTGCCCGGCCGAGGAGGGCGGCGCTGGGAAGGTGTACCTGGTGCGGGCCGGGCTCTTCGACGACGTCGACGCCGTGATCCACTGGCACCCCTCCGACGGCAACTCCGCCCACGCGGCCTCCTCCCTGGCCAATAAATCGGCCAAGTTCCGCTTCCACGGCGTGTCGGCCCACGCCTCCTCGGCCCCCGAAAACGGCCGCTCGGCCCTCGACGGGGTGGAGGCCATGAACGCCATGGTGAACATGCTGCGCGAACACCTGACCATGGAAAGCCGCACCCACTACGTCATCACCCGCGGCGGGGAAGCGCCGAACGTCATTCCCGACTTCGCCGAGGTGTTCTACTACGTGCGCCATCCCGATATGGCCGTGGCCGCCCAGAACTTCGAGCGGGTGGTGAAGTGCGCCGAGGGAGCCGCCTTGGGCACCGGCACCCGTATGGAGTACGAGGTCATCCACGGCTCCTACAACCTGCTGCCCAACGTCACCCTGAGCCGGCTCATGCACGCCAACCTCAGCCGGGTCGGCGGGGTGGACTACACCCCCGAGGAGGCCGCCTTCGCCGCGGAGATCGCCCCCACCTTTACCACCCCCGCCGGGGAAGACCCCGCCCGGGCCGCCGCCGCGGTCGACAGCTTCCGCGTCATCCGCAAGGGGCAGGGGGGCAGCACCGACGTGGGCGACGTGAGCTGGGTAGTGCCCACCGTGGGCCTGCGCACCGCCACCTGGGTACCCGGCACCTCGGCCCACAGCTGGCAGGCCGTAGCCGCCGGCGGCACCACCATCGGCCAGAAGGGCATGCTGGTGGCCGCCAAGACGATGGCCCTAACCGCCCTGGACCTCTTCCGCCAACCCGCCACCCTGCAGGCCGCCCTGCGGGAACTGAACGAACAACGGGGGCCGGACTTCGAATACCAGGCCCTGCTCGGCGACCGGGAACCGCCGCTGGATTACCGGGATTAGGAGGGCGGGGGCCGCTGGAGCCGCGCCTATTCGTTTTGCCAGTACATTTGGATAGAAAGCCCATGATCAGGGCATAAGTGACCCACGCCAGAACGGGAAGCATGGCGCCGGTGCGCTGGATGGTTACGGAAATCATGGAGTTGGATCGGCAAGCAACCAGAGCGACGGCTTAACGATTCATTTTTCACCCGTGGTAGGTGGCTTGAGCATGGCGTAGAGGAAGAGGGCCGCGGCGAGGACTAGTATAAGGTAGGGGATTAGGTTGGGGGTAGGCATGGAAATTACATGGATTTGTAAATGGGGTTTCCCATATCGATGTCTGGCAATTTCCGTACAGGGAATTCCATTAGTCAGTGGGAAGCGTACAACCCTGAGCAAACCGATACACGCTAACCTGAACCGGGAAAATTGATACCCACCGTAGGATTGTGGTCCGCCACTTGGCGGGACAATACCTCGGCTTGCCGCCGGCGTTCAATTTGTCGACTGTATGGATCGGCCGGCCTGGAGCCGATTTATGTCCTCCCGGCTTAATATGGCGTAGGAGGCGGCGGCGCACATCAGGCCCAATCCGAAACTGAAGCCAACCAGCTCATGGATCTCAAAAGAAATTTCCGCTAATGAGTAGATGCGGATTGGATCGTCGTCAAACAACAGATCGTACTCCTTGGTAATGTTGACGATGAAGTGGAGAGCCACGACGTGGAGGAGGGAACCGTACTTCAGGTATACCGCCGACAGAATCATACCTAGCCCGTAGGCGATTATGACCTGGTTCATGGCGAGCATCAGGTTGCCATTATAGAGTAGGTTGCCGAAGTGTGCTGCGCCGAAGAGGATAGCGTATTTGTGCTGGTACAGCCGGAGACCATATTCAGGTAGCGAACTAAATGGGAGGCCCCGAAAAACTAACTCTTCGAAGCTGACAAAAATAAGAGTGCCGATGATTGCCAAAATTAAAAGGCTGAGTCTCCAGTCGAACTCAATCTTGATTAAGGCAATGACGATAAACAAAGTGAGAAACATGAAGTAAATCACTGCTAATTTAACATCCGAAGAAGCAAATGCGGAGGTTGATTTAAAGTTATTGTTTCGACATAACATATATATAGCAGGGCTGAGAAAGAGAATTTTGGCTATAGCAAACGCAACTCGGGAATTAGCTGCAAGTGAGTTGGTGAGGTAAGCGGCTACAATGGTTGAAGCTAGTGCGTAGATTACCCAGAGCAAGATTTTCATGTGTTGCAGGTAGAACCCTTGGTCAAGTGAATTGACCAAGGGTTTTGGATTTGTTAGTTAGTATATGCTATCCTCAATTTAGTCCACGCGTAGCCAAGGAAATAGTCCAATCTCCCAATTACGGTGTCAGGCGGTGAATAATAGCATGGGTCTGCGCCGCCACAAATGTTCTTTACTTCGAGGGATGTTAATTTATTCATGATCATGTTATTCACAGTTTCCATTACCAGCATTCATGCCATCGTGAGCATCTTCGGAGTTCACTAATGCGCAACCGGCATAGGTAGCGATAAATGAGATTAAAAAATATGCGAGTGGGCCGATTCCCCCTCGAATATGTTTTTGGTCATTAATACTTAATGGTTTCATAGGTATTGCGTTTTAATGTGTTATAGCATAAAGCAAAGTTCCTGCTGTTATCCCAGCTAGGGTAGCGACAGTTTCAGCCCCTATCACGTATCCTAGGATTAGGACTGGGACAAAGCCGCCATCAGTTCGTTGAAGTTCCTCTGATTTGAGGTCTGTTAATTTATTATAAGATTGCATGGTATAAGAATTGTATGTTGATTAGAAAGGAGTTTTTAATAGGCAGGAAGTAAATTGATAACTACCTCGTTGCAGTATGCGGCCAGGGAATAGGTAGGAGTGCTTCGCATGACTTCTCAATTCGTGCCCGCCGCCGTTCCATCCGTTCCAGGTACTCCTCCAGCGACAGGTGTTCGTTCCAGTCGAGGGGGAGGTGGGGGATGAGGACGCGACCATCCGGTGAGGAGGGTTTGAAAATATCGTACTCGTTCATGGGATTAAGGGTTTGCGGCGGGGCGGCCCGGATCGGGGGCCAACTCCGCCAGTAATGAATGAAATAGGGTAAAGGTGTTTGCCGGGCCGCAGCCCGAATGATTTGATATGGTAAAAGTCGGCCCCGGCAGTCTACTATAAGTGGAGTGGTGTTAAATCTTCGTTCCAGGGTGATTTTTTTTGATTACCGGTATAGCGGCTATTTAATGGAGATTAGATTTCGAGAACCATCTACCGGCCTACCCGTTTCCCCGGCACCTTGAGCCCCAATCCGAACCTGCCCCATGAATGCATTACACAGCGACGTTGCCATAATTGGAGGGGGACTGTCGGGACTGACCCTGGCCTACCGGCTGGAAAGCATCGGTCGGTCGGTGCGGTTATTTGAGGGGCGGACCCGGTTGGGCGGACGTATCCATACCCTGTACCCACCGGATGGGCCGTCGCTCGAGATGGGGGCAACCTGGTTGGGACGCAAGCATACCGCCCTGTGGGACTTACTAGAGGAACTGAACGTGGAGGTCTTCGAGCAACGCCACGAGCGGATCGCCCTGTTTCAACCCGGGGCCCGGTCCGCCGTGCAGGGCATCCACCTGCCCGCGGGTGAGCCGCCCAGCTACCGGATCAGGGGAGGAAGTGATACGCTGATTCAAGCGCTGAACCTTCGGTTGAGGGAAACGGATGTACGCACCGGATGTGCCGTAACCGGTTTGCGCCGGGGAGTGGACGGGGTCGAGATCCTGACGGATAAGGGACTTTTCACGGCGACTACCGTGGTTTCCACCCTGCCGCCCGATTTGCTGGTGCGCGGGGTGGACCTTGCACCGGCCTTGCCCCGGGAACTGACGGACCTGGCCCGGCAAACCGATACCTGGATGGGACGATCGATCAAGGTGGCCCTGACGTACAACCACCCCTTTTGGCGGGAAAACGGTCGGTCGGGCACCTTCTTTTCCAATGCCGGACCGGTAACTGAAATGTACGACCACAGCAATGCCGCCGACGACGTCTACGCCCTGAAGGCCTTCGCAGATCCCCGGCTCAGCGAGCTTTCGCCGGATCGCCGTCGACAGCGGGTCGTGGAGCAGCTGGTAGGCGTCTACGGACCGGCGGCCGGGAGATATACGGACTATAGAGAAACGCCCTGGGCCGCCGAGCCCTTTACCACCCACCCGGCCGCGGCGGATCTGCTGCCGCACCAGAACCAGGGGCATGCCCTGTTCCGCCGGCCGTTCTGGGACGGCCACTTGTGGCTCGCGGGGACGGAGACCGCCACGGCCTTTCCGGGATACATGGAAGGAGCCGTCCGGAGCGCGGAATGGACGGCGGCGCGGTTGCGGCAGTAGTCCGCGGATCACGGGTCAGTTTGCCCGCGCTCCGGCCGCGGCGGGTGCTCGGCCCTGCCCATCCCGGAAACCCCTCACGATCGCATCGCGGTCGAAACTGAGGTAAACGACAAGCAAGAGGGCCGCGAGGAGGAGCAGGCGGATAAGGTATTTGGGAACGGTATTGCGCATGCCAGTACGAGGTTGAATAGGGTTTGGATAAGGTGGGCGGAGGTGGAAGCATACCGGGCGGTTACGATTTCCGGGTTTCATCCCGGACAACAAAGCCATAGCCCACTACGAGCAGTTTTGCCGCGGAGGCCACCCGGGAGGCCCAGAAAGTGCATTGGACATCGTCAAATCCGTAGCCGTGCTCCAGGCCCGTGGCCACAAGGGAGAAGGTGAGTACCCACGCGAGCACGCCTGCGATCAGGTAACACACGATCTTTCCGAGGTAGCGCAGTACGGCCATGGTGGGTTGGGTTTAAAGTGAATGTCTTCAATGATGATCAAGGCATTCCTCGGTATAGGGTCAGGTATGGGCGATCTTCCGCGTGCCTCGGAGCATCGGGAAAGGTGGCCGGAAAAGCCACGGGTTCAAATTGAAACCGGGGGAAGACGCAGGTAATGATGGGGACGTATCCGCCGGTGACGGATAGCATATCGAGGGTAGTCATGGGTGGATCTTTTGTTTTTGGGATAAAGGGGGGCAGACAATGCCGGACGAAAGGCAGCGGTAGAGCGTTACAGCCCGGCGGTTTTGTAGTTCAGGGGGCGGGGTGATCCGAGAGGGATTACCCGGGCACCGCTTCCGATGGATACGGTCTGTATGGTGGCCATATCCGGTACGGATATGTAGCAGAGTTGCAGCTCTACGCTGCCGTAGTAGGTATAGGACTTGCGCAGGTGGCAGTAGTGGATGGGGGCGCCCATGTCCTTGAGTTCGCCCAGCAGGCGGAACAGTAAGCTGCGGCTGACACCGATTCGCTCGGCGAATTGGTCGGGGGTGCCGGTGCGGCGGAACTTGATGAGGTTGTGCATGCGACGCAGGCGGTCTAGCGGTCTGGAGAATGACATACGGGTGTTGTTTACGGTGTTTGAAGGGAAAAATATTCGACTAGGCGGCCAGTCGGCCGGCTACTTGGGGAGGGAACTGTTTGGTCCATAATTCGCGGTAGATGCCCGGGGCAGCCAGGAGGGCTGCGTGGGTCCCTTCCTGGGTCAGGCGGCCCTGATGCAGGACCACGATCTTGTCCGCGTCTACGACCGTACTCAGGCGGTGGGCAATGAGGATGATGGTCTTACCGGCCGCGCGCAGGGTGCGGAGGGTTTGCTGGACAAACTCCTCGCTGCCGCTATCAAGGGCGGAAGTGGCCTCGTCCAGGATGAGTACGTCGGGGTCCCGGTAGAGGGCGCGGGCTATGGCCAGCCGCTGTCGTTGCCCCCCACTCAGGTTGGTACCGTGCTCCCCGATGGGGGTGGCGAAACCGGCAGGCAGCGATTCGATGAAGGACTGCAACCCCAGGTCGCGGCAAATGCCCAGTACCCGCTGGAGGTCGGGGGTGTAGTCCCCGATCGCGATATTTTCCAGCAGGGTTCCGGCGAACAGGGTGAGTTCCTGGGGAACCACCCCGACGCGGGCCCTCAGGCTCCGGTTGCTGACGTAGGCCAGGTCGGTATCGCCAATGAAGATTTTGCCGCCGGTGGGCGGGTAAAGTTTTTGCAGCAAGGCAGCGAGGGTGGATTTGCCGGAGCCGCTTTCGCCCACTACGGCGGTGACCTGGCCGGCGGGTACCGTCAGGTTGAGGCCGGCGAACACCGGCTGCCGGGATCCGTAGCTGAAGTCCAGTTCCCGGAATCGGATGTCCCCCACGTGCTCGGCGGAGAGGTCCACCGTGACGCTGCTGTCTTCTTCCCCTTCGAGGTCGATGATCTCGAAGAGGCGGTCCGCGGCGATCATGGCATTTTGTATGGTCTTGTTCATCCCGATCAGCCCCTTGGCCGGACCGGTGAAGTAGCCCACCAGGGCGTAGAAGCCGAGCAGCTCCCCGGCGGAGATCACCCCGTCGATCACGTAGGTGCTGCCTACCCAAAGCAGGATGATGGTGAACAGCCGGCTGACCAGTTCGGAAGCGTTGCCGCTGAAGATGCCGTTGAGCCCCGAGCGGTAGGTGGTCTGCAGCAGGCGCACGAAGCGCGTCTCCGTTTTCCGGTTGGCGTGGTCCTCCAGTCCGAGCTGTTTCAGGGTGCGGACGGCGTTGACGCTCTCCACCAGCTGGCTCTCCAGGTCAGCGGCCCGCTCCATCAGCTGGCGTTCGCTGCGGCGGTTCAGCTGGTTGGTGATGGCGTAGATGAGGGTGTAACAGGGCACTACGGTGAGCAGCACCAGGGCCAGTTTCCAGTAGTAGGTGAACATCAGCCCGAAGGAGAAGATCACGATGAAGACGTTGACGAGCAGGGTGATGGCCACGTCGTTGATGAAGGCCCGGATCTTCACGGCGTCGCCGATGCGGGAGATGATCTCCCCCGTGCGCATGGTATCGAAGAAGCGCTGGGGCAGCCGCAGCAGGTGCTGGTAGTAGCCCAGGATCAGTCGGGCGTCGATGAGCTGGCCGGAGCGCATCACGAGCACCGATTTCATGACGCCGATGAAGATGGATACTACCAGCAGCCCCACCATGATGAGGCTCATCAGGTTCAGCAGCCGGGTATTCTGGTTGATCAGTACGAAGTCGGTGATCTTCTGCAGGTAGATGGAGGTGCTCAGGCCCAGTACCGTATAGACCACGGCCCCGAAGAGGGCCTGCAGCAGGGTGGCGCGGTGGGGTTGCAGCAGGGCGCGGAAGCGCGACAGGGTAGAGGCCCGGTGGTGGCCGGCCGTAAACCCTGCGGCGGGGGCCAGCAGCAGCAGTACACCGGTCCACTCCTTGCGCCAGCGGTCCCAGGGCCGCTTTTCCATCCGCCCGCTGGCGGGGTCCATCACCACCACGTGTTTTCCGGTCACCCGGTACACCACCACGAAGTGGTGCAGTCGGCCGCCCACGACCACGTGGGCTATGGCCGGGAACTCGGCTTCGGTCCTCAGGGCTTCTTCTTCGGCCCTCACCCCCCGGCAGGTGAAGCCCAGCCGTTCGGCGGCCTGCATCATGCCGAGCAGGTTGGTGCCTTTCTGGTCGGTGCCGGCCATTTGGCGGATGCGAGCGATGGGCAGGTCCAGCCGGTAGTGGGCGGCCACGGAGGCCAGGCAGGCGGCCCCGCAGTCGGTCACGTCGTGTTGTTTGCGTGTCTTTTTCATGGTCTAGTGGAATTGGGGGTTGAACCAGTCGTCGACCCGGTCGTGGAGCAGTTGGAAGAGGCTCCTCCGCGCCAGGGTGAAGTGGGCCGTCAGCGTCATGCCCTTGCGCAGGGTGCCGCGGTAGCCGTTGCGCAGTCGCAGTTCGTTCTCGCTCAGGGTACAGAGGACGCGGAAGGCAGCCCCCCCGTCGAACTCGGTCACGTCGGTGCTGATCTCCGTCAGGGTGGCGGCGGCCAGCCCCCACTGCTGATAGTCGAAGGCGTCGAGCTGCAACCGCACCGGCAGCCCCTCCCGCAGCAGGCCGATGTCGGCCGGGCCCACGTACACTTCGGCCCGCAGTTCACCGTCCGGACTCACCTGGGCCAGCGCCTGCCCGGCGGCTACGAAGGTGCCCGGTTGCAGTCCACCGGTCTGGGTGAGCTGGCCGTCCAGGGGGGCAACGACGACGTACTGTCGTTCCCGTTCCTTCAGTTGATCGAGGGCGCGGCGCAGGTCGGCGGTTTCCCGGCGGAGCCGCTGCCGGTCCTGGGTCCAGTCGTGGTCCTGCTGTTCGGTGAGCTGGCGGATCTGGCCGTCGAGGAGGTCTCTTTCGTAGCCGGCCTGTTCCACCTCCGCGCGGGCCACGGAGCCACTCTCCAGGAGGGTGCGCTGTCGGGACAGCTGGCGGTCGGCGTGGTCGCGTTTCAGGGTGGCCGCGGCGAGGCGGCGGCGGTACTCGCGGTAGTCGCGCTGGTACAGGGCGGTGCGCAGGGTAGGGTAGGGCGCTCCGGCCGCGGGGTCCAGGCGGTGGAGGTCCGCCAGCAGCTCCCGCCGTTCGGTCAGTTGTTGCTGCAGGTGGGCGGCTTCGGTGGACAGTTCCCCGGTCGACAGCCACAGCAGGGTATCGCCGGCGCAAACCTGTCGGTTTTCTTCCAGGCGGGTGCCCACGACCTGTCCGCTCACCGCCGCCGTTACCGGGCTCAGTGAGTTTCCGGGGCGCAGCATCCCGCGGCTGCGGGCGTTCACGTCCACGTGGATCAGCGGCAGGGCGGCGGCGGCAAGCAGCAGGGCGGCCACAACGGTCAGGTAGATCCAGCGGCCACTGCGGCCGTGGCGGGCGCAGAGTCCTTCTACCCCCTGGATCTCGGGGAAGGGAATGAGGGGTGGAGTATCTTTCTTCATTGGGTGCAGGTGTTTGTCGTTGCGGGCGGCGGCGCGCGGGTGCCCCGGTCCTCAGGCGGCGGGCCGGGGGAGGGGCTGTATCCCCCTTATTACGCAGGCCAGCGGCAGGGAGGCGGTGCAGAAGGTGCCGTCGTCCAGGATGGGGTAGCGCCCCGTGGGGAGGGTGTATTTGCCGGCGGGCAGCCCAAGGGCCCGGAGTAGGGGCGGGGAAAGTCGGTAGGGGTGGGTGAGGGTGAGGAAGCCCCCCCGGAAGTGCCTTTCGCGCACTTCAGGGGTGAGTGCACGGCCGGTGAGGTGCAGCAGCAGGCGACCGGTGGCCGCTTCGATGCGCAGGAAGGTGGGAACCACGTGGCTACACGCTGCAGCCGAGGTGTTTTGCCCCCGCAGGCGGATGCTGCAGATGCCCAGTCCGCCGCAGTCGCGCAGCCGGGGCGAGCCCAGCCGGACGTCGGTCGGCAGCCCGGAGCGGCAGGCCCGGTGGTAGAAGGATAGGGTAGCAGGGTTCGGTGAGTACATCGCGGAATGGGCGTTCGAAGGGTTAGCGGGCGGCGGATTTCCCCCCGGACTACCCCAAATATCCGCCTGCACCCCCGCCGGGAAAAGGACGTTTTACGGCCCGCTGTTCCGGATTTCGTAACCGGTTGCAGGTAATTTGGCAGGCACTAATGAACTGACCCTTAGGTGGATGAAAAGTGCACCGAAAACTTCCAAAACTGGCCGCCACGAAAAAAAAATTGCCCGGGGAGCAATTTTTTTTTGGCCCTTTTAAGTGTCAAAAGAGCCCCTTTTTCAACTTTTCGTCTTTTTGACCATAACCGCCGGAAGCCGCATCAATACTGACTTTTTAGCCATTAGGCTAGAAGGGTGTATCGACATCAATAATTTGGGTATTAGGTGTAGGTACGAGATAAAGGATGATGGATTTTGTTGTCCGAGCAATTAATTTGGGGCACCCGGAATCCGGCCGGGGCGACATTTCGTACCTCTCTCGTATTCCGGACATGAACACCTCAGTGCAAACCAACCGCCGCGCGTTTCGCGGCGGCATTGTTGAACGCGTTACAAATCCATAAAACCGTACTAATGCTACGACCTTTACTCTCTCCGCGGCGCGGCTTACTGGCAGCCACCGTCGCTTTTTCCGCTCTCCTCTCTGCCCAGCCTCAGTCCCAACCATTACCCGCTAAATACCAAGAGCTTCAGGCCCGCCCGGAAGTCGCAGAGATGGTCATGAGCGAGGAGCGGCAGACGCCGGCCCTCGTGCGGTTCACCCCGGAAGTCCGCCAGGCCCAGCGGGCGTCCAAGGAGGTGATCGCCGACCTTTTCCAGCTGGATGACCAGGGGATCACCACTACCCTGGACCACACCACCCGCGACAAGTCCGGCCTGGTAGTCGAGCGCTACCAGCAGTACTACCGTGGGGTGAAGGTGGAGCACGGCCGCTACAACGCCGTCTCCAACGCCGAAGGGCTCCAGCTGGTCAGCAGCGAGCACTACGAGCTGGACCCCTCCGTCAAGGTGCAGCCCACCCTGAGCCGCGACGCGGCCCTGCAGCGCGCCCTCGACTTCGTGGGTGCCAAGCAGTACGCCTGGGAATACATCGAAGACCAGTACGTCCGCCTGGCGTGGTCCCGCGATTTCCTGGCCCACGTACAACGGGAACTCGAAGAGGTCCGCCCCGGCGGTGAGCTCGTCATCGTCGACGACTACGGTACCGAAGCTGCCGATCCGGACCTGGCGTGGAAGTTCAACGTGTACGCCAGTGAGCCCCTCAGCCGCGCCTGGATCTACGTGAACGCCCACAGCGGCAAGGTCATGTTGAAGAATCCCATCATCAAGCATGCCTCTGACCCCGTCACCGTGGAAACCCGTTACGCCGGCCAGCGCACCATCATGGTGGACCGTCAGACCCGGCTCACGGACCCCCACAGCGGACTGCCCCTCACCGACAGCCGCACCAACCTGCCCGCCACCGGTCCGCTCTACGTCCTGCGCGACGACACCCGTGGCAACGGCCTGGAGACCTACGAC
This sequence comes from Neolewinella marina, assembly GCF_002631205.1. Taxonomy (GTDB): domain Bacteria; phylum Bacteroidota; class Bacteroidia; order Chitinophagales; family Saprospiraceae; genus Neolewinella; species Neolewinella marina. Next base: position 853,009 of record NZ_PDLO01000001.1, on the reverse strand, counting down.
CTGAACGGTCAGGGCGGCATCCCCCTGAGCATCGCCGCCCTCTACGCCCAGGGCAAGGCCTTCACCGACGACGACCTCAACTGGACCGTCGCCGAGCACCGCCGCGGCGGAGAATTCAACGAGGCCGAAAACGACGACATCGCCTGGGACGCCCACTGGGGTACCCAGATGGTCTACGATTACTGGCTGGACGTCCACGGTCGCCGCAGCTACGACGACAACGACATTGCCATCAAGAGCTTCCTCCACTACGGGGTGGCCTACGACAACGCCTTCTGGAACGGCTCGGCCATGACCTACGGCGACGGTAGCTACCAGGGCGGACTGAACCCCGACGGCACCTTCGCCCCCCTCATGAGCCTCGACGTCTGCGGCCACGAGATCGGCCACGCCGTCTGCAGCAGCACCAGCGACCTGGTCTACGCCAAGGAGTCCGGCGCCATGAACGAAGGCTTTTCCGACATCTGGGGCGCGGCCATCGAAGCCTACGTAGCCCGTGCCGTGGACCCCTCCCTGGCCGACATTATGGCCCCCTGGGGCATCGGCGAGCAGATCGACGAGCGCGACGGTGGCGTACAGTACCCCGAAAGCGGCTGGCGCGCCCTCCGCTACATGGACGAGCCCAATAAAGCCGGTGACCCCGACACCTACGGTGGTGCCTTCTGGGTGAGCCAGGACTGTTCGCCCACCCTGGCCAACGACCAGTGTGGCGTGCACACCAACTCCGGCGTCCTCAACAAGTGGTTCTACCTGCTCACCGAAGGTGAGGACGGCACCAACGACAACGGCGACGCCTACAGCGTCAACGGCCTTGGCTTCGAGGTTTCCGAGCGCATCGCCTACGGTACCCTCCTGCTGCTGACCCCCAACGCCACCTTCGCCGAGGCCCGCGCGGCCTCCATCGCCTTCGTGCGCAGCATGAACGAAGCCGGCGGCGGCAGCTGTGGCAACTACGAGGAGCAACTCACCAACGCCTGGTACGGAGTAGGAGTCGGCGACGCCTTCAACTGCGCCCAGGTAGCCTCCTTCGTCGAGCCCGTTTCCTTCGTCAGCGAGCGCATCACCGACGCCAGCGGCTGCTACGTTGGAAAAATTATTGAAGTACCCGCCGCAGTAGTAAACGACGGATTCGTGCGCCTCGGCGGCACCGCCAAGGAAGGTGTCGACTACCAGGTGCTGAACAAGGTCTTCCACACCCGTGGCAAGGACTTCGCCGTCCACACTTTCCAGGTCGAGATTTACGACGACGGATTTATCGAGGGCGACGAAACCATCATCATGAGTCTCGGTCAGGGTAGCCCCCACCAGATCACCATTCTCGACGATGAGGTTCCCCTGACCATCGGTAACGGTACCGAGGTCCTGCTGGAAAACAACATGCGCAACTCCAGCTTGCCCGCCGGATGGTCCACTACCTCCTTCATCGACAACGGTGCCAATGGATGGTACAGCTCCGTCGTACACGGTGCCCTCGTTAGCCCCGCCGTCCTCGGCGGCGTAGCCCCCACGCCCACCTATACCGGTAACGACCTGACCGGCGACGACTTTGTGCTCTCTTCTCCCCGTATCGACGCCCGCGGCCTGCATACCGTACAGGTGAGCTTCGACTGGAAAGCCGGTGGAGAAACCGACGTGCCCACCGGCATCTCCGGCCTGCAGCCCGTAGCCGTCCCCCTCGATTACGGCAACCTGGCCTACTCCTTTGACGGGGAGCACTGGAACGACTTCCGGGACTTCGACCCCTTCGTCGGCGCGGCCGGCACCATCGCCACCGGTTCCTTTGATGACGCCGTCCTGCCCGATTTCCTGGAAGGCACAACCTTCTTCCTCGGCTGGCGCTGGCGCAATGACGCCCTGCTGAATACCGCCTACAGCTTCAGCTTCGAGAACGTAAAGGTTACGGCCAAGCACCTCGGCATCGCCACCAAGGTTACCTCGGCCGAGCGCCGGACGCGCGGCAACGAAAGCGTCTACTACCTCACCAACGGAGGCAAGGAAGTGATCGCCGGATTCGAAAGCCGCAGTGCCCACATCTTCGGGTGTACAACCATGAAGCTCCTCACGGAGGGCAGTGGCAAGAACCGTTGCTCGGGTGGCATCTTCCTGGACAAAACCTATAAGCTCGAAGCCACCAACTTCAAGAAGGACCGGCCGATCACCGTCCGCTTCTTTCTGACCAACGAGGAGATCGAGAACTTCGAACAGGTCTCCGGTAAGTCGCGCCACGAACTGTCGGTCTACCACAGCACCTCCTACGTCTGCACGCCCGGCACCAAGGCCGAGAAAGCAGCCCTCACCTACATCCAGGAGTTCGACGGCGGTATCGCCTTCGTAGCCGAGATGAAGAGCGGTGGCCAGTACTTCTCGATCGGCGCCGAGGACAACAGCCTGCCCTTCCTGCAGGCCCGTACCGACGGCAGCCCCGCTGCGGCATCTTCCTACCCGAATCCGTTCACGAATGAACTGACCGTCATGGCTCCCGGCGACAACCCCGCCGGTACCGTGCGCCTGTTCAGCCTGACCGGACAACTGGTGAAGGAGGCCGTAGTGACCGGACAGCGGACTACCGTATCCGTCAGCGACCTGCCCACTGGCGCTTACCTGCTCCGCCTGCTGCTCGACAGTGGTGAGCACCACGAGGAGCGCGTCGTCAAGCATTAAACAGCGATTCCCGAATCGGGACATCCTACCGTTATCACGGCATGTTTACCGCCCCTGCAGTTGCAGGGGCGGTTTTTTTATGGCTGGTGGGGAATGGCCCGCTCGGTCAGCATCACGAAGTCCGCTACGCTCACCTGCTCCGGCCGGCGTTCAAACAGGGGGAGGTCGGCCATGACCTCGGCCGGGAAGATCGATTTCAGGCTGTTCCTGAGCATCTTCCGCCGCTGGCCGAAGGCGCTCTTCACCACGTGCTTGAACAGCCCATAGTGGGCATCCGGAATCAGGGGCGTTTCCCGCCGGACGAGTCGGATGACGGCGCTCTCCACCTTCGGGGGCGGAGAGAAGTTGCCGCGGCTTACGTTGAAGACCAGGGCGGGGGCGTAGCGCGACTGCACCAGGACGCCGATGACCCCGTACACCTTGCTGCCGTGGTCGCTGATGACGCGGTCGGCCACCTCCTTCTGGAACATGCCCACCATCTCGGGGATCAGCTGGTAATTGTCGAGCAGCTTGATCAGGATCTGGCTGCTGATGTTGTAGGGGAAGTTCCCCACCAGGCCGAAGGGATGGCCGGAGAAGGTGGTTTCCAGGGGCAGCCGCAGGAAATCACCCTCCAGGATGTCGGGCGAGAGTTCCGGGTAGTGCGTCCGCAGGTAGTGGACCATGTCCTGGTCGGCCTCCGATACCTTAAGATGAAAATCGTCCCGCCGGTCCAGCAGGTGCTTTGTCAGCATGCCCTGTCCGGGGCCCACCTCCAGCACGTGTTTGTACTGATCGGTGAGCTCCAGCGCCTGGGCGATCTGCCGGGCGTAGTGCTCGTTGGTAAGGAAATGTTGACCGTAGGATTTTTTGGCGCGCATAGGCGCGAAGATACACCAGGTCGATCAGCGTTGGGGGCCTTCGCCCGCGAGCCGGCGGAAGGCCAGCCAGGCCATCAGGGCGCTCCCGGTGGTCAGGCAGTCCTCGTCTACGTCGAAGGTGTCGGTGTGCACCGGGGAGGGGCTGCCCACGCCGAGGCGGTAGAAGCAGGCCGGCAGGTGGTGGGTGTAGAAGGCAAAGTCTTCCCCCGTCATCCGGATGGGCAGGTCGACCACCCGGTCCGCGCCGAGCAGCTCGCGGGCGGCGTCCCGGGCCCAGTGGGTGAGGGGCTCATCGTTCTTCAGCAAGGGGTAGCCGTGGCGGATCTCCAGTTCCGCCCGCGCGCCCAGGGCGCTGGCGATCCCTTCCGCGGTGCGCCGCAGCCGCTGGTGCAGCTCCCGGCGCCAGTCCTCGTCCAGGGTACGCAGGGTGCCTTCGAGGTGGACGGCGTTGGGGATGACGTTGGTGGCCCCCCCGGCGCTGGCAATCTTGCCGAAGGTGAGGACCACCGGCAGGGTAGGGTCGCTCTCGCGGCTGACGAGCTGCTGGAGGGCGGTGATGACCTGGGCCGTGACCACGATGGGGTCGGTGGCCTGGTGGGGCATGGCCCCGTGGCCGCCCCGCCCGTGGATGGTGAGGAATAGCTCATCCGTGCTGGCCATGTAGATGCCCGGCCGGAACCCCACCGAGCCGGCCGGCAGGGGCGGGTGGACGTGCTGGCCGAAAAGGGCCTGGGGCACGGGATCCTTCAGGGCCCCGTCGCGGATCATCAGCGTGGCCCCGCCCGGCAGTTGTTCCTCCCCCGGCTGGAAGAGCAGGCGGACCGTGCCGGGCAGTTCCGCCCGCAGCTCATTCAGGATGCGGGCCGTACCCAGTAGGCTGGCGGTATGTACGTCGTGGCCGCAGGCGTGCATTACCCCTTCGCGCGTTGAGCGGTAGTCTACGGTGTTGGCTTCCTGGATCGGCAGGGCGTCCAGGTCGGCCCGCAGGGCGATGGTGGGGCCGGCCCCGCCGCGGATTTCCGCCACCAGCCCCGTGCCGGCAAGGCGGCGGTAGGGGATGGACAGCTCATCCAGCCGGTCGGCCACGTAGGCCACCGTTTCGTGTTCCTCGAAGCTCAGTTCGGGGTGGGCGTGCAGGTGGCGGCGGTCGGCAACCGTGGCGGGGGTATGGTTTTCGGCCAGGGCGCGGACGCGGGTGCGGAGGTCTTTCATCAAAGGCAAAGATAGAAGGTTCCGCCAGGGAGGATCAGGACTCGCCCTGCTGCTCCTTGCGGAAGGTGTTGACCATCTGGTGGGCCAGCCGGGTCGGTTCCGGCAGCTTGTACCGGCCCAGGCAGTGACGGGCAATGTCGAGGGCCCCATCGAGGTCCAGCAGGTGGCCCGGCGAGATGAATAACGGATTGGTGCGAGGCTTGGACCGCAGGGCATAGCCAACGGCCTCCCCCCGGTCCTGGATCAGGCTGGTGGCCCCGGACTCCGGCCCGAGGGTGGGGTAGCTGCCCGTGAGGATCTTTTTGGCGCAACCCAGGGTGGGCGAACCGGTGGCCAGCCCGAAGTGGGTGGCGATGCCCATGCGCCGGGGGTGGGCGATGCCGTGACCGTCGACCATGGTCACGTTGGGCTTTTCCTTCAGTTGTTCCCAGGCACGCAGCAGGGTAGGGATCTCCCGGAACGACAGAAGGCCGGGGATGTAGGGAAAGGAGACCGTCTCGGTGTAGTAGGCGGTATCCACCACTTCCAGGCTTTCGTAGTCGAGTACCACAATGGCCGCATAGAAGACGTCGGAGTAGAGATTGAAGGAAATGTCGGCCCCCGCAATCCGCCGGATGGGGCCGGGGAGGGGTTGCAGGATGATCCTTTCGCGCAGCTCCCGCTGCAGTTGAATGGCCTCGGTGGGCGACAGTTTCCAGGGGTGGTCGATGGCTTCGGGCACGGTAGCGAGGTTACGGTACGGTGATGCGGGTGATCCGGCTGCCGGGCACCAGGCGGTCCACGACGGACTGCCCTTCGATGACCTCGGCGAAAATGGTGAACCTGCCGTCCAGGTGGGGCGTCGGCCGGTGGGTGATGAAAAACTGCACCCCCTCGGTGTCCTTGCCGGCGCTGGCCATGCCTACCAGGCCGGCGCGGTCCCAGTGCAGCATCGGGGTTTCGGTGCGCACGATGAAGTCCTCGGAGCCAAAACCGTCGCCCCGCGGTCCCCCGCCCTGGGCCACGAAATTGGGGACGACGCGGTGGAAGACTTTGCCATCGTAGTATCCCTCACGGACCAACCGCAGGAAACTGGAAACGGTTGCCGGGGCCGCCGCCGGCCAGAGCCGCAGACGAATGGCCCCCTCGGCGGTTTCGATGCGTACGACGGGCGGGGTAGCGGTGGTGACTAGGCTCCAGTCGATCGGGTGGGCCTTGCCGGACGCCAGGGCGGGTTCGGGGACTTCGCTCTGCAGCAGGGCGTTGCGGGCCCCCAGCACCGCCCGGTAAGTCTCGATCTGCCGGGGGAGCTCCAGGTCATCCAGTGCGGTATCCAGCCAGCCGAAGTCGGCGTAGGCCGAGCGGTAGGTGTCCGCCCGGTTGGTCAGGGCCTGCCCCGCGTGGTAGGCGGGTCCGGCCTCGCCCGCCTCGATGATGCGGCGCAGTTGCTCGGCGATTTCCAGGCGGACGCGGCGGCTGCTCCAGCGGAAGAATTGGTCAAAATCTTCCCGCTCCACGATCGCCTGCAGGGTTTCGGCGGCGGCGGTGCGCAGGACGGGGGATTCGCTGCCCACGTAGTGGTTGTAGATCTCCCGGTAGAGCCAGGGGAATTCCCCGAGCGCCCGCAGGATATCCGCCTTCACGTAGGGGTCCGCTTCGGTCTGGTAGGCCCGCCGTAACCCCTCGGCGATCCGGTCGCGGTAGTCGGTCAGGAAGGGGGAGAGGTGGCGGTTGGCGGCGCGGTAGAGCAGGGGGTACAGTTGGTGGGGTAGTCCGCTCTCGGCCAGCTGGAGGTAGAGGGGGGCATCAGGGGTCACTCCGTGGCGGATCAGGTATTCGGCGGCCGTGCGGGCCACGAGGGGGTGGCGGTCCCGCAGGGCTTCGATTACCGATTCTCGGACGGCGGCGTATTCAAAGCCTTCGAAGGCCCTGAGTACTTCCACCCGCGTGCGCCAGTCGGCGCTGGTCTCGAAGTAGCGCAGCAGGGAAACCCGGGCCGGCAGCAGTCCGCTGCGGCCCAGGGTACGGATGATTCCCATGGAGACCACCGGGTCCTTCTCCCGCCGCAGTTGTTCGTGCAGCTTCCGCTCGGCGGCGGTATCCACCGGGAATTCGATGCGGTAGAGGTAGTGGGCGGCCGGGTGGCGCACCGCCGCGGGGGCCGTCCGGTCGAGCAGGGTGTTCACCATCACGGCGTCGGAAGCCGGGGAGCGGTTGCCGTTCAGTCCGGCGTAGTACAGCCCCCAGGCCCGGCCGGCCATCAGGGCGGTATCCCGCATGGTGTAGGTGGTGATGCCAGTGAGCAGGTTTACCGTGGTGCTGTCGCCGGTACGGCCGGCCGCCTCGAGGACGGCCGCGTTGAAGGTCGGGTACTTTCCCGTGCGGTCGAAGCTGGCGGTAAGCCAGGCGGCCGCCTCCGGGCGGCCCGTCTGCCCCAGGGCGTAGGCGGCCTGGGTGCGTACCGCGGCGTTGGGGTCGCGGAGGGTGGCTCCCAGGGAATCCACGGCACCCGCGGACAGCGCCGGAAAACTGGCCAGCCCCTGGGCCGCCAGGTAGCGCAGGCGGGCTTCGGGGTGGGCCAGGTAGGCCAGCAGGCTGTCTTCCGCCCGTTCGTTCTGCAGCTCGTACACCCGCTGCACGAGGGAGTCGGTCAGCTCGGCGACGACCACCGCCGATTCCTCCTCCTCGTCGGCGGGAGGGATACAGGCCAGGAGCAGGGCCCAGAGCAACAAAACGGCGGCCAATCGGTACGGCATGGGGTAAAGGTAACGCAGCAGAAGGCAGAGGATGTAGCGTTCGCTGCCTACCTTTGCACCGCCGGATCGCCGGGCGGGCCGGGACGATACCATCCGCCCGGCAATCCGGCCTCCCACGCCCGGTTTCCAAGAACCGGGCCGCCCAACTCCGAACAAGCTCTAACTCATGATCCAACGCATCCAGACTGTTTTTCTCGCCCTCGGTGCCATCACCTCCTTTGGCCTCTTTGGCACGGATGCCGCCGAAACCGAAGTGGCGGTACCCGGCAGCGAGGTTTTTGCGGATGCCCAGTACGACGTCTACGACAGCCTGCTGCTCACCGGCGGCGTCCTGGCGGCCGGATTGCTCCTCTTCATCGCGATTTTCCTGTTCACCAACCGCCGGCTGCAGGTGGTGCTGTGCAACGTGGCCCTGATCATCACCCTGGCCTACGCCGCCTACGGCGGGGTGCTGTGGTACACCGATTCGGCCGCCGCCCAGTCGCAGGTAGATTTCGGCGCCCTGCTGCCGATCCTGACGATGCTCTTTGCCGCCCTGGCCGCCCGCTACGTGCGCAAGGACGAAAAGCTGGTGCGCAGCGCCGACCGGCTGCGGTAATTCCTTAACTTACAGGTGTACACACACTCACCGTAGCCCTCCCGGCTACACAACGCTACACCTATGTTTCAGGAGTTCAAGGCCTTCATCATGAAGGGCAACGTGCTCGAACTCGCCACGGCGGTCATCATTGCCGGCGCCTTCGGAGCCATCGTCACCTCATTCACCAACGACATCCTGATGCCCCCCATCGGGCAGCTGCTGGGCGGGGTGGATTTCTCGGAGCTGGCGATTCCCCTTTCGGAAACCGTCTACGACGCCGATGGCAACGTGGTGGAAGAAGGGGCGGCCATCCGCTACGGCATCTTCATCCAGCGCATCATCGACTTCATCATCATTGCCTTCGCCATCTTCCTGCTGATCCGCAGCTACAACCGCATGACGGAGAAGCCCAAGCCCGCGGCCGCCCCCGCGCCGCCTCCGGGCCCCACGGAGAAGGACATCCTGATCGAAATCCGCGACCAGCTGGCCAAGCGGCCGCTGTAAACGAAAAAGGGCCTCTGCACTGGTGCAGAGGCCCTTTTTCTATCAGTTTTGCAGCTTGATCTCGTCGTCCTTGCTGTCGTAGAACTTGAAGGTCGTAATCGGGAAGTCGTTGTCGGACTGGATGTCCAGCCAGCGGTAATGCTTCATGTACCACTTCATCTGGGCGCTGGGCAACCCGCGCTTCAGGTAGGCCGATATATAGGGGTGGACCTTCAGCTTGAGCTTGGCCTTGGGCCGCGCTTCCATGATGAAGTTCAGGTCGCGTTCGATCTCGTCGGTCAGCAGGATGGTGGCGTTCACCTTGCCGGTGCCGTTGCAGGTCGGGCATTTCTCGGCGGTGGTGATCTTCACCTCGGGGCGCACCCGCTGGCGGGTGATCTGCATGAGGCCGAACTTGCTCAGCGGCAGGATGGTGTGCTGGGCGCGGTCGTTCTTCATGGCGTTGCGCATCGTCTGGGCGAGCTTCTTGCGGTGCTCGGCGTCGCGCATGTCGATAAAGTCGATCACGATGATGCCCCCGATGTCGCGCAGCCGCAGCTGGCGGGCGATTTCCTCGGCGGCCTCCAGGTTGATCTTCAGCACGGCCTCGGCCTGGTTCTGGCTGGGCATCTTGTTGCCGCTGTTCACGTCGATAGTGTGCATCGCCTCGGTGTGCTCGATGACGATGTAGGCACCGCTGGGCATGGTGGCCGTCTTGCCGAAGCTGCTCTTGATCTGCTTGGTCACGCCATGGGCGTCGAAGACCGGCTTGCTCGCCTTGTGGTACTGCACCAGGTTGGGGCGGTCCTTGGCGATGTCCTTCACGTAGTCCTTGATGGTCTCGTAGAGGTCCTTGTCGTCGACCACGATCTTGGTGAAGTCCGGCGTAAGCAGGTCGCGCAGCAGCCCGGTGGTCTTGTCGACCTCGCTAAGCAGTTTCGCCGGCGGGGTGGCGTTCTTGGCCCCTTCCACGATCGACTTCCACTTGTCCATGAGGGAGTTGATCTCCTCCAGCAGCTCGCCCACGCCCTTGCCTTCGGCGGCGGTGCGGACGATCACCCCGAAGTTCACCGGGCGGATGCTCTCGACGAGCAGTTGCAGGCGCTTGCGCTCCTCGCTGGTGCTGATCTTCTTGGATACGGCGACGGTCTCGCTGAAGGGGGTGATGACCAGGTAGCGACCGGGAATGGTGATCTCGCAGCTGAGGCGGGGCCCCTTGGTGCTGATCGGTTCCTTAAGCACCTGGGTCAGGACCACCTGCTTCTTGGAGAAGACCTCGTCGATCTTTCCCGTCTTGACGATCTCGGGTTCGTAGTCGACCTTTTCCAGTTTGGAGGTCGACAGCTTGCCCTTGATGGCGGCGTCGGCGTACTTCTGCAGGGTGCGCACTTTGGGGCCGAGGTCGGTGTAGTGCAGGAAGGCGTCCTTCTTGTGTCCGATATCGACGAAGGCGGCATTGAGGGGGGCGGTGACCCGCTTCACGCGGCCGAGGAACACATCCCCGACGGTGAATTGGTCGGTCGACCGCTGGCGGTGGATCTCCACCAGTTTTCCGTCTTCGAGGAGGGCTACTTCAACTTCTTTGCCCGTACTCGAGACGATCATTTCTTTTTCCACTGTACAACAGGGTTGGGTAGATACACAAATTCCCCCCGCCGTAAAAGGTAGACGGAGGGATGCTGGGTGCATCCGGTAAGCAAAAACACACCGAAAACCGGCGGCGGGCTGGCCGCGCTCGGTGCCTGTTGTCCTGCTGTACTGAGGCGAAAATCGAAACGTCGTAGGGGGGAGTCCGGGGTAAAGTCCGCCGCACGTGTTCGAACACGGCAGGTGGCGGAAGATTTCTTGGCGGTGACATCGGAGTAATTACCAGCCGATGCGACAACGAAAAAGGTGGACTGTAAACGGGGTAGGTAGACGTTGGGGCTGCGGAGTGTAGGTGGCTCGCAACGGTCTCAGAGAGAGGAACAGCGTAAGCGCCGGAACGGTAAACTGCCACACCGGTCACGACCGGGACGGCAAGCCTGCCGCCCCGGTCGGATAGGGTATGCTGCTAGTTAGTTCTAGCGGTTCTTCTTCTTGTGACGGTTCTTGCGCAGGCGCTTCTTCCGCTTGTGGGTAGCAATCTTATGACGCTTCCGCTTTTTTCCACACGGCATATTGAGTCGTTTAGGTTAAGTAAATGGGGTGATTGAGGCAATGCTCTCCCAGTAATACAATCAGGGAGGAGGATAAGTTGTCGAAAGTACCCGATGATTGGGCACTACGGCCCGCAAAGGTAGGGATATTTCCGTTAGCCGGCCGGGTCAACCATTTTCGCTCAGCAATTCGGCGCATTTGCGGGCGTAGATGTCGGCTTCGCCGGGGCGGTTCAGGTTTTCGTACACCTTGGCCAGGGGGCAGACCACGTCGCGGTTGCCGGGGTCGAGGGAGTCGGCCTTCAGCAGCCGTTCCACGGCCCGTTCGAGCTGGTTGGTGCGGATGGCCAGTTGGGCCAGGGTGATGTACACCCGGGGGTTATCGGGGTACTGCTGCTCCAGCTCCCGCAGCATGAGGATACCCTTCATGGGGTTGTCGGGGGGCGGATTGTCGGTATAGGTCACCGCCAGGTTGATGCGGTTTTCCGGGTTGTCGGGGTTCAGGCTGATGGCGGCCTGGTAGGCCTGTTCGGCCTGGGCGCCGCAGAACTGCCGGGTCTTGTCGTCGATGCCCTCCTGCCGCAGGCAGAGGCTGTAGGTGGTGGCGGTGATGGCCCAGGCTTCTTCGGTATTCCGCAGCTCGGCGATCTGCTCGGCGTAGGCACCGGAGATGGCGGGCTTGCCGGCCTGGTACCATTCCCGGGCCAGCTGCTGGAGGATTTCCACCTTGAGGCTGTCGTCTTCCTGGGCCTGAAGCTCGGATTCGAGGCCCGAAAGGGTAGCGGCCTGGGCCGGCGTGAGGTCGTCGTGGGCCTCGCGGATCAGCGACTGCACGCCGGTGGCCTGCAGGGGACCGCGGCTGAAGCCGGCCTCCATCTCCGGGGGGCGCACCGGGCAACCCCAGTACGTCAGGAGTACGAGTACGAAGGCCGCTGCGGCCGCGATCCACTGTGCTTTTCTCATCTAGTCCAGGTCACTGTCGTCTTCGTCGGGCAGGGAGGACACCTTGTCCTTGACCTGCTCCACGAAAATCTTGGCCGGCTTGAAGGCCGGGATGTAGTGTTCGGGAATTTCGATGGCCTTGTTCTTCTGGATGTGGCGGCCGATCTTCTTGGCGCGCTTCTTGACTACAAATGAACCGAAGCCCCGGATGTAGACATTCTCGCCTTCGGCGAGGCTGCCCTTCACTTCCTTGAAGAAACTTTCAAGGGAGACCAGTACATCGACTTTCGCGATGCCGGTCTTGTCGGCAATATTTGCCACTAAATCAGCTTTTCTCATTCTGGTATTTTTGATTCCGAGCGTGGGTTTTCAAAAGCGGTGCAAATATCTGCTTTTCGGTGACTTTAACCCAATGAACAACACTATTTCTTTTGTAATCAATCACTTAGATAATTATTCGGTAAAAGTTTGCCTTTCGTCCACCCCATTCCGGCCAGCGGGGCGGCAGGGGGCGAGCGGCCCCGCGATTTACCTCTATATTCGCCCCCCGTATCAACACCCTTCCCATGCTTCTTTCCATGACCGGCTACGGTCGCGCCGTCCGTACCGACGGCGGAAAAACCTATACCGCCGAGCTGCGCGCCCTGAACAGCAAGCAGTCTGACCTGCGGCTGCGCACCAACCTCAACCTCCAGGCCCACGAACTGGAACTGCGCAAGCGGGTGCTGGCCGCGGCCAAGCGCGGCAAGCTGGAAATGAACGTGGAAGTGGCCGACGAGGCCGGCACCGGCAAGGTGAAGGTCGACCTGCCCCTGCTCTCGGCCATCAGCCAGGAAGTATACTTCCGCCTCAACGACCACGGCAAGCGGCCGCTGCCGGAGCATACCATGGACGGACTGGTGCCCGCCCTGCTGCGCACCCCCGGCATCGTGGAAACCGGACTGGCCGAACTGGAAGCCAACGACTGGGCAAACCTCCAGGCCGTAGTGGAAGACTGTCTCGACCGCCTGCACGCCTACCGCAGCCAGGAGGGCGCGGCCCTCGCTGAAGACCTCGGCACCCGCGTCCGCGCCATCCTGGAACTGCTGGATCAGGTAGACGACTACGCCGACCAGCGCATCGAAGCGGTACGCAGCCGTATGGAACGCCACCTGGCCGAATACCTGGGCCGCGCCAACGTCGACAAGAACCGCTACGAGCAGGAAGTGCTCTTTTACCTGGAAAAGATGGACATCAACGAGGAAAAGGTGCGCCTGGCCCAGAACTGCGAATACTTCCTCGAAATCCTGACGAACGACGACGAGGTGAAGGGGCGCAAGCTCGCCTTCATCGGCCAGGAAATGGGCCGCGAGATCAATACCCTGGGGGCCAAGTCGTATTCGGCCGACCTGCAGAAACTGGTGGTGACCATGAAGGAACACCTCGAAATGCTGAAAGAACAACTCGCCAATGTCGCCTGAGGAGCCCGCCCACGGAAAACTGCTCATCTTCACCGCCCCCTCCGGGGCCGGAAAAACCACCTTGGTGCGTCACCTGCTGGCGCGCTTCGGGGAACTCGCCTTCTCGGTATCGGCCACCACGCGGCCGCCCCGGCCCGGGGAGCGCGACGGGATCGACTACCACTTCCTCACCCCCGAAGCCTTTCTGGCCAAGGTGGCCAACGACGAATTCGTGGAGTACGAGGAGGTCTACCCCGGCCGCTTCTACGGTACCCTCCACTCGGAGGTGCGCCGCATCTGGGCGGCCAACCGGACGGTCGTCTTCGACATCGAAGTGAAGGGCGCCACGGCCATCAAGCGACAGTACCCGGAAGGTAGCCTGGCGGTCTTCGTAGCGCCCCCCTCCCGGGAGATCCTCTTCCAGCGGCTGCGCGACCGCTCCACCGAAGACCCCGAAAGCCTGAGGGTCCGCATCGCCCGCGCCGCCGAGGAACTGGCCTACGCCGACCGCTTCGACCGGGTGCTGGTCAACGACGACCTGCAGGCCGCCCTGGCGGAAGCCGAACTCATCACCCGCGATTTCCTGAATTCCTAGAGCCGCCGTCCGCGCACCACCCGCCCCCGGGTGTCCTCCTCGCGGATTCGCTTCAGCGGGATGAGCAGGCTGGCAAAGGCGTCGGCGCTCGATACCCGCCATTCCCGGCCGGCGTAGGTGACCGTACCGCTGTTGCGGTCCCAGTTGCTGGCCAGCAGGCTGTACCGCCCCCCGTTCTTCGGGTTGGGGCCGAAGAGCAGGAAATTCCCGTCGTCTTCCTCGAAGGAAATGGCGATGCGCTGCTCCTTCGGACTGAAGGTGAACACCCCCGGCGTATTGCGGCGGAAAACCACCTGCTCCACCTCGCGGCCGTTGATCACCTGCACCGACCCGTTGCGGATGCGGGAGTTGCCGCTGCGCAGCTCGCGCTGCAGCACCACGTCTTCCGAAAGGTAAAACTGGATGCGGCGGAGGTCTTCTTCCTGCCATTGCTGTTCTTCCTGGAGCGACTGGGTATAGGGCCGCAGCCGGGGTCCGCAACCGGTGAGAAAACCAAGGGCGAGGAGCAGCAGGGGGAGGGTACGGAGCATCGGGCGGGTGGGTGGTTGGTCTGCCAATAGTACGGGAAGGGCGCGGCCGCGGGTGCCCGGGAACCGGGGTTTAATCCAAGTTTAACGCCGGTTCTGGAAAAAGCCCGTCATCAGCTCGGCGCACTCATCGTGGAGAATGCCGAATTCGAGCTTCGTCTTGGGGTGGAGGAGCTCCCGCCCGAAGCGCATGAAGCCCCGCTTGTCGTCGCTGGCGCCGTAGACGATGCGGGCGGCCTGGGCCCAGGCCAGGGCACCGGCGCACATGGGGCAGGGCTCCAGGGTCACGTAGAGGGTACAGCCGTGGAGGTACTTGTCGCCCAGGTGGTTCGCCGCGGCGGTCAGGGCGATGATCTCGGCGTGGGCGGTTACGTCGCTCAGCCGCTCGGTTTCGTTGTGGCCGCGGGCGATGATGCGGCCGTTGGACACCACCACCGCGCCGACGGGGATCTCACCCATGGCCGCGGCCAGGCGGGCCTGTACCAGGGCCTGCCGCATGTAGTAAGCGTCGTCGTACACCTCAAGCATCCAGCACTTCTTCTACGAGGTAATAGTTGCGGTCGGGGTTGGAGCGGGCCACCAGCTCGGCCAGGAAGCCGGTAACGAACAGAATGGTACCCATCACCATGGTGGTTAGGCTGATGTAAAACCAGGGGTTGTCGGTCACCAGCGTCTTGGGCATGTTGTTGGCCAGGGCGTACACCTTGGTCGTGCCGATCACCACCGAGGAGGTGAAGCCGATCAGGAACATCAGGGTGCCCAGGGTGCCGAAGAGGTGCATGGGGCGCTTGCCGAACTTGCCCACGAACATTAGCGAGAGCAGGTCGAGGAAGCCGGTCACCAGCCGGGAAAGCCCGAACTTGGAGTAGCCGTACTTGCGGGGGCGGTGCTCGACGACCTTCTCGCCGATCTTGCGGAAGCCGGCCCACTTGGCCAGCAGGGGCAGGTGGCGGTGCATGTCGCCGTAGACCTCGATGGACTTCACCACGTTGCGGCGGTAGCTCTTCAGCCCGCAGTTGAAATCGTGCAGTTTGATGCCGCTGACCAGCCGGGTCACGAGGTTGAAGAAGCGGGAAGGGATGGTTTTGCCGATGGGGTCCTTGCGCTCCTTCTTCCAGCCCGACACCACGTCGTAGCCTTCCTCGACGATCATGCGGTAGAGGGCCGGGATTTCGTCGGGGCTGTCCTGGAGGTCGGCGTCCAGGGTGACGATCACGTCGCCGGTGGCGTGCTGGAAGCCGACATTCAGGGCGGGGCTCTTGCCGTAGTTGCGCTGGAACTTGATGCCCTTCAGGCAGGGGTTGGCGGTGGTGAGCTCCCGTACTACCGCCCAGCTGTCGTCGGTGCTGCCGTCGTCCACGAGCCAGACTTCGTAGGCGTAACCGTTGGCCTGCATCACGCGGTCGATCCAGGCGGTGAGTTCCCGCAGGGATTCTTCCTCGTTATACAGGGGGACAACTATGCTGATGTCCATAAACGGTCGTGGTTTACGGTACCCAGGATGCGTCCGGGCAGGGAGTGTCCGAGGAGGGGGTGGTTAGTGGTCTTGCCGGGCAGGTCCGCGGTGGTGAAAGTGGAGGTACCTTCGGTGGTAAACAGCGTCAGGCGGGCCGGGGCGTCCACTTCGATGTGGAGGGGTTCCAGCCCCAGCAGGCGGCGCGGGCCGGCGGTGAGGGCGGCCACTACGGCGTTTAGCTTCTCGGGGGTGTCGGTCCACTGGAGTTGCTGGCGGAAGGCGGTTTCCAGGCCCAGGGCGCCGAAGGAAGCGTAGCTAAATTCCAGGTCTTTCTCTTCCCGGTGGCGGGCCCGGTGGTGGCTGACGATGGCGGCAATGCTGCCGTCGAGGATGCCGCGGCGCAGGGCGTCGCGGTCTTCCTCCGCCCGCAGGGGGGGCAGGATCTTGAAGTTCGGGTCGAAGGAGGCCAGGTCCGCATCCGTAAAGGTGAGGTGGTGGGCACCAACGGTACAGCCCACCAGTCCGCGTTCGTTTCCGATGCCGAAGCGCCGCAGCAGCTCCAGTCCGGTAGCCGAGCTCAGCAGGTGGGCGATCAGCCGCCCGCCGGTGTACTCCAGGATGGTCAGGTTGCGCCGCAGGGGGATAGTTTCGGCCATGGTGGGGATACCGCGCAGCCCCAGCTGGACGCTGACGGAGCCTTCGTGCATCTGCCCTTCCTCGGCCAGCTCGGGGTCGTAGGGGGTATCCAGGATCACGCCGCCGAAGGAGCGGGCGTACTCCAGTCCCCGCTTCAGCAAACTGCCGGAGGTGGTGCGCCCGGGGCCGTCGGTGAAAGCCAGGGCCCCGGCAGTGTTGAGCTCCATCATTTCGGTCAGGTCGCGGCCGGCCGTTTCCCGGCTCAGGGCGGCCAGGGGCAGCAGGTCCACGGCGCCCTGTCGGTTGTGGCTGCTGAGGTAGGCCATGTCGGCCACCGTCTGCCGGACGGGGTCGGTGTTGGGCAGTACGGCCACGGATACGTAGCCGCCGGCCCGGGCCGAGGCCACCAGGCTGCGGACGTCCTCCCGCTCCTCGTGACCGGGGTCGCCGAGGTAGGCGCCGATGTCCACGAAACCGGGAGACAGGCGGGCGTTTTCAAAGGCGACGACCTCCTCGTCTGCCCGGGCTTCGAGGTACTCGGCCAGTTCGCTAATCACCCCGCCGGTAACGCGCACGTCGCGGGTTTGCCCGTGGTGGGAACTGGAGGGGTCGGTGATCAGGACGGAACGGAGCAGCATAGGCGGGCAAAGGTATCAAAGCGGGGCGATATGTGGGCCGCTGGAGCCTAGACCTTCCAGAAGCGCAGCAGGAGGACTTCGGCCAGTAGAAATAGCAGGGCGGCCCAGATGAAGTACCGCCAGAGAGGCTGGCCTTCGTTGCGGCTGCGCACGGCCTCCACCAGCGCGGCCTGGCTGTCGGCCTCCAGCAGGGTGGTGTTGGGGATGGCCCGGAGGTCTTCTTCCGTGGCGTAGCTCAGGTCGGATTCGGTCCGGTCGTAGTTGAAGGCGAAGGACTCTACGACCTCATCGTTGATGAGCAGCTCGTAGATGCCGGCCTCGGGCACCTGCCCGCCCAGCCCCAGGGCCACGCGGTTGCCGATGGTGCGCTGTTCGGGGATGAACTCTCCGCCCGGGCCGCGCAGCTTGTAAACGATGTCGCCGGAAGCCTGCCGGCGGCTGGTTTCGATCACCTCGTCGCGCCCGATGGTGTAGGCCGCGGGCCGGCGGCGGCCGCTGCTGATGCCCATCTTGTAGAGCATCGGGATGAAGATCTCGGCGTTGAGCGACAGGTTGTTGGTGGCCGTGGACAGGGGGGCGGCGCTCAGGTAGAGGTTGCCCTCCCCGACGGGGTAGTGGGCCAGGGCGGTGCTGCCGTCGCGGTAGGTCAGCAGGGCCTGCTGAGCGCGGCTGCCGTAGCGGGTCAGGGGGAAGTTGCCCTGGGTGGTCGGCAGGTTCAGGGCCGCGCGGCGGTTGCGGAATACCTCGCGGAAAACGAAGGCTTCCTCGTTCAGGCCGCTGACCTCCCGGACCTGTTCCTGGTAGTCCTGCAATTCATCCGCCGGAATCGACTGCAGGAAGGCGTTGTAGCTGCCCAGGTCAGCGTTCCGGGGAGGGAAGACCAGCAGGTTGCCCCCGTCGCGGACGTACTGCCGCAGTTGTTCCCCGAGGCCGCTGCTGATGGCGGGCAGTTCGGTCAGGATTACCAAGCCGTAGTTGCCCAGGCTGCCGTAGTCGATCCGCTGGGCCGCCACCCGGGTAGGCTCGAAGACCCCCAGCCGGAGGGCGGCTGAGAGGTTGCGGTCGTAGGCTTCGTCGGCGTTGATGTTGAGCACCCTCACCCGGTCCGTGGTGCGGAAGGCCAGGTGGTAAGTGTCGTCGAACTCCACCGGGAAGTCGGTGATGTTCAGTCGCGCGGTGCCCGATCCCCCCTGGGTGATGTTCAGGAAGACGCTGTCGATCACCGCGCCCCGGGGCGGCAGGCTCAGCGTACCCACGGGTTTGGTTTGCCCGTCGTAAGTGAGGCTCAGCCGCACGTTATCCAGGGTCACATCGCTGAAGTTGCGGATGCGGACCAGCAGCAGGTTGTTCTGGTTGAGCTGGGGCACGGGGGCGTCGAACCACACCGAGTCGATCGCCAGGTTGCGCTCCTGCACGGCCTGCAGGGGCAGCAGGTGGACATCGAGGCTGGTGTCGGAGGGGGCCAGGTCGGTGATGTTGCGCTGGAAGTCGGAGATCAGGTACACCTGGCGGTGATCGACGTTCTCGGTGCCGAAGGCGGCCACCTGCCGGTCGAGGACGCGAGAAAGCAACCGGCTCTCGGGGCCGATCCGGATGGCCTCGAGGGCGTCCAGGGCTTCCTGCTGGCCCACCAGCCGCTGGGCGCTGCCGCTGAAGGCGTTGGTGATAACCTGGTAACGGTCCTCCACCCCGTAGGCGGTCACCAGGTCCCGGGCCCGGTCCTTGGCCACCTGCAACAGGGGAGCCCGGTCGCCTTCGGCGGCCATGCTGAAGCTGTTGTCCACGAAGATGCTCACCGCCTTGCGCCCGCGCAGTACCCCCTCCGCGGCCGGCAGGAAGGGCTGGGCGAAGGCCACCACCAGCGCGGCCACCGCCAGGCACCGCATCAGCAGCACCAGCAGGTTGCGCAGCCGGCTGCGCATGCTGGTTTCCTCCTTCACCTCCCGCAGGAAGCGGACGTTGCTGAAGTACACCTTGCGAAACCTCCGGAAATAGAACAGGTGGATGATCACCGGAACGGCGATCAGCCCGAGGGCCCAGAGGAAGGAAGGGTAAAGGAAAGCCATATGCTGGGGGTGGTGTTGCCGGGCGCCCGCGCTAGATCATCGACTCCGGTTTCACCCAGGCGTCGAATTCTTCCGCGGTCAGGTAGCCCAGTTCCAACGCCGCGGCCTTCAGGGTGGTGTCCTCTGCGTAGGCTTTCTTGGCGATGGTCGCGGCCTTGTCGTAGCCGATTTTGGTATTCAGGGCGGTCACAAGCATCAGGCTGTTGTTGAGGTGCTCGGTGATCCGGTTGCGGTTCGGCTCGATGCCCACGGCGCAGTTGGTGTCAAAACTCCGGGCGGCGTCGCCGATGAGGCGGGCGCTGACCAGGAAGTTGTAGATCATCATCGGCTTGAAGACATTCAGCTCGAAGTGGCCGTTCATGCCGCCAACGTTGATGGCCACGTCGTTGCCCATCACCTGGGCCATGGCCATTGTGAGGGCTTCGCTCTGGGTGGGGTTCACCTTGCCGGGCATGATGCTGCTGCCGGGCTCGTTGGCCGGGATGATGATCTCCCCGATGCCGGAGCGGGGGCCGCTCGAAAGCATGCGCACGTCGTTGGCGATCTTGAACAGGCTGGCGGCCAGGGTTTTCAGGGCGCCGTGGGCCTCCACGATGGCGTCGTGGGCGGCCAGGGCCTCGAATTTGTTCTCCGCCGTGCGGAACGGCAGTCCGGTCAATTCCGCAATCTCACCGGCTACGTGCTCGGCGTAACCCTCGGGGGCGTTCAGCCCCGTACCCACGGCCGTGCCGCCCAGGGCCAGTTCGGCTAGGTGGTCCAGGGTGTTGCGCACGGCCTTCAGGCCGTGGTCGAGCTGGCTGACGTAGCCGCTGAACTCCTGGCCCAGGGTGAGGGGGGTGGCGTCCATGAAGTGGGTGCGGCCGATCTTGACCACGTCCTCCATTTCCGCGGCCTTGGCCTTCAGGGTGTCGCGCAGCTGCTCCACGCCGGGCAGGGTGTTCTCTACCAGGATCTGGTAGGCGGCGATGTGCATGGCGGTGGGGAAGGTGTCGTTGCTCGACTGGCTCTTGTTCACGTCGTCGTTGGGGTGGAGCACCTTGTGGTCGTCGGCCAGGTCGCCGCCCTGCAGCACGTGGGCCCGGTTGGCGATCACCTCATTGACGTTCATGTTCGACTGGGTGCCCGAGCCGGTTTGCCACACGACCAGGGGGAATTCTCCGTCGAGCTGGCCGGCCAGGATCTCGTCGGCCACCCGGCCGATGAGGTCCGACTTCTCCTGCTCCAGAACGCCGAGGGCGGCGTTGGTGCGGGCGGCGGCTTTTTTCAGGATGGCGAAGGCGTGGATCACCTCCCGGGGCATCTGCTGGCCTCCGATTTCAAAGTTGGTAAAGCTGCGCTGGGTCTGGGCGCCCCAGTAGCGTTCGGCGGGTACGTCTACGTATCCGATGCTGTCTTTTTCCTGGCGGGTATTCATGAAATGATGATTTGGCAGGACGAAGGTAATTGATATTCCGGGCGTAGGCGGGCGCCGAGGCCGGGGGCTTCCGGAACGGTGACCGCGCCCCCCGGGCCGTAGGTGATTCCCCCCTCCACCACGTCCTCGGAGTGCATCAGCGGGGTGTCAAAATCGCAGTACGCCACCCGCTCGCTGCTCAGCGCCAGGTGGGCGGCGGCCGTGAAGCCGAGTCGGGACTCCAGAAAACCACCCACCTGCAGGGGCACGTCCGTAGTTTCAATGATCTTGCGGGCGGTATGGAGGCCGCCGGACTTGCTCAGCTTGATGTTGATGCGGTCCACGGCACCGATGGCCAGCAGGCGGCGGGCGTCGTGATGGTCCCAGCAGCTTTCGTCGGCCATCAGGGGGATGGGGCTGTTGCGGCGCAGTTCCGGCAGCCGCGTCCATTCGTAGCGGTCGATGGGCGCCTCGCAGTGCTGGACGTTGAAGCGGGCCAGTCCCCGCAGGGCCCGGCCGGCCTCCTCGAAGCTCCAGCCCTGGTTGGCGTCCAGCCGCAGGGGGATGTCATTGCCCACGGCCGCGACGATGGCGGCCACCCGCTCGATGTCGGCCTCGGCCCCGTCGCCGAGCTTGATCTTGATCACGGGGAAGCCGCGCGCCACAATGTCCCGGGCGTCCTCGGCCATGTCCGCGGGGGTGCCCAGGCTTACCGTATAGTCGGTGTACAGGGTGCGGTTGGTGGCCCCGCCGAGATAGCGGAAAAGGGGGAGGCCGGCGGCCTGGGCGGCAATGTCGTGGAGGGCCAGGTCGAAGGCCGACTTCAGGGCGTGGTTGCCGTGGAGGGCGCGGGCCATCAGGGCGGTGTACGCTGGTGCCGCGTCCGCCCGTAAGCCCAGCAGCCGCTGGCCAAGGTCGCGGCCGATGGCCAGGGCGCCGGCCAGGGTTTCCCCGTGGATGGTGGCGAAGGGACTGGCTTCCCCCCAGCCCTCGTGGCCGGAATCGGTGCGGATGCGCACGAAGAGGTTCTCGGCGTGGGTCAGGGGGCCCAGGGAGATGACGAAGGGCTTCCGCAGGGGCAGGCGGACGGGGAACAGGGTGATTTCTCTAATCTGCATACCGGGTTTGGAATGGGGCGGTCGCGAAGGTAAGTGCTGTGACCGCCCCCGGCTCCCGGCATTATTGTACTTTCGCGGCACCCGCTGCCGAGCCGTGCGGAACGCCTGAAGCCCGTATGAACACCCTGTCGCCGAATTTCCGCAACGTAATTGTCATTGGCGCTTCCGCCGGTGGGGTAGAGGCGTTGGTGGAGGTGGTCCGTAACCTGCCCCCGGACCTGCCCGCGGCCGTCTTCGTGGTGCAACATCTGCCGGCCCGGGCCAAGAGCAACCTGCCTTCCATTCTGCAATCGTATACCGGGATGGTCGTCCGGGAAGCCACCGATGGTGACCCCGTCCAAGCGGGCACCATCTACCTGGCCCGCCCCGACCGCCACCTCCTGGTGGAGGGCGACCGGGTGGGGGTAGCCCCCGGACCGCCGGAAAATCGCTTCCGCCCGGCGGTCGACGTGCTGTTCCGCTCGGCGGCCTACACCTACCGCGAGCGGGTCATCGGCGTCGTGCTGACGGGCGCGCTGAGCGATGGCACCAGCGGCATGTGGATGGTGAAACGCTGCGGGGGATTGGCCATTGTTCAGGACCCCGAGGAGGCCAGCTTTCCAGATATGCCATTAGGCGTGATGCAGTATACGGAGGTGGATCACGTCAGTCCGCTCGGGCAACTGGGGGGGCTGCTGGGGACATTGGTGCGGCAGCCGCTGGTGGAAGCCCGCGATATTTAATAACTAACGAAATATCATAAATTTATCTCCGCTTTCGTATCGCATAGGATAGATCTGCTTATTTGGGAAAATACATAATGTGTATTTAGTTAAAATATAGCGCATTGTAAATATGGCATACTTCTTGCAAGTAGGGGGCTAGAAATACACCTCCCTATGTCCAGTATTCAAGATACGTCTTCTGATTTTCAGCATAACACCCTGGCATACATCAATCGTCTCGATCAGCAAAGTGCCCAGGTAGTAGCCCTGGCGGAAGAGTTGCCCATGCCCTTATCGCTTCGTCTGGAGCTGCAGCAAAGCTGGCGCATCACGCGGCAGAAGCTGGCCTACTTCCGGCGGGAGCTGGAGCGGGCGGACGACGGTTTCAAGCGCGAGCTCGAGCAACTGCATAATGCCCTGTTGCCGGAAGTAATCTCTTACCAGGTCCGGGTCGGGGCCATGATGATCTCCGACACCTGCACCGATCACCGCTACCTCCATCGCTGGAAGGCCATCTGGACCAACTTCAAGCTGTAAATCTCGTGGGGGAATTTTCCCTCGTGTGATTAAAATTCATATGTTTGACGGTCCCCGCCGACAACTGCGCGTCAGTCGTGCGGATTAATACCGGGTGGTACCTGTTGTACCGTATTTTCGCGGCCGCTTCCGGTTTCGCGATTACCGGACTGTGCTATACCCAGGTAAATCGTACCAACCTACCCAAATGTCTGTAAGAATCGTTGGCATTGGAGCTTCTGCCGGCGGCCTTGAGGCACTCGAATCTTTTTTCGCCGAACTTCCCACCGGACTGGGTTTGGCTTTCGTGGTGGTACAGCACCTGTCGCCGGACCACGAGAGTCTGTCGCCGGCCATACTGCAGCGCGTCACTCACCTGCGGGTGGTGGCCCTGCGGGAAATGACGGTACCCCAGCCCGACCACGTCTACGTCAGGATGCCAGAGGTGGACGTGCAGGTTGACAAGTTTGCCCTGCGCACCCTTCCCCGCAGTTCCGCCCAGGCCCCGCATTACCGGCCCATCGACGATTTTTTCAGCAGCCTGGCCGCCACCCGGCAGGAAGATGCCATCGCCATCCTGCTGTCCGGCATGGGCACCGACGGCAGCCGTGGCCTGCAGGAGATCCGCGCACGGGGCGGTATCGTGTTGGTGCAGCACCCCGATTCCGCCCGCTTCGACGGGATGCCCCGGGCGGCCCTGGTGGACCAGGCGCCGGATCTGTTACTTCCACCGGGTGAACTGGCGCGGCGGCTGGCGGGCCTCGTAAGCGGGGTGGACGATCCCACGACTACGGAACCCGGACAGCCGGGGCCGGTTGAGCTGCGGCAGGCATTGCTGGACCGTATCAACGAACAATCGCGGATCGACTTTCACCGCTACCGGCCGGGAACCATCGTGCGGCGCATTGAAAAGCGGATGCTGGCCGGCCAGTTCGGCAGTCTCCAGGAATACGTGAGCCACGCCCTGGGCAACGAGGAGGAGTTGCGCGAGCTGCGGCAGAGCTTCCTCATCGGTGTTACCCGTTTCTTCCGGGATGAGGCGGCCTTCGAATGCGTGAGCCGGGAAGTGCTGCCGGTGTTGTTTGCCCAGGACCCGGGCCGCGACGTGCGCATCTGGGTTCCGGCCTGCTCCACGGGGGAAGAAGTGTACTCCCTGGCCATCCTGATCGACGATTACCTGCAGACCCACCAGCTCAGTCGCACCTTCAAGATTTTTGGCTCGGACGTAGACCGGAAAGCCATTGTCGCCGCCGCCAACGGATCCTACCCGGACACCATCGCGGCCAACGTGCCCCAGCCCTTCCTGCGGCGGTATTTCGAGCGTACCCCCCAGGGCTACAACGTCCGCAAGGAGCTCAAGGAGCACGTGCTGTTTGCCGTCCAGAACCTCCTGGAAGAACCGCCCTTCATCCGGATTGATTTTCTTTCCTGTCGCAATTTCCTCATCTATGTCAATGGTGAGGGACAAAAGCGGGTACTCAATAATTTTTACTTCAGCCTCAACCCCGCCGGCGTGCTGATGCTGGGGCCCAGCGAAAGCCTGGGCAGCCTGCAAGCCGCCTTTTCTACCATCGACCGGCGGTGGAAGATTTTCCGCAAGCGGCAGGGGGAAAAGCCGGGGAACAGTCGTCCGCCGCTCCCCGTGGCGGCCCAACCGCCCAGGCCCCCGGCGCGGGTTGTCCCGGAAGCCGCCGAAGCAGCCGCGCCCCCGGACCGTAAACACCCAAACCCTACCGACAAGATCATGGACCATTACGCCCGTTACCTATCCGAGCGCTACGCTCCGACCACGCTTTTCGTCGACCAGCAGTACAACATCCTCTACCTGAACGGGGATTTCAACGGCGTACTTCGGCTCCCGCGTTTCAACGCCCACCTTACGCTGCAAACCGTGGTGAACGACGAGGCCCGCAGCCTGCTCACCGCCGGGGTCGACCGGGTGTTCGCCACCGGGAAAAATGGGAGCTACGATCGCCTGAACGTATCGGAGCACGCCGCGGCCCCCCACTTCGTGAAGGTCCGCCTGAGCCTCCAGGAATTTCTGCAGGTGGATCATCCCGTGGTGATGATCGAATTCACTCCCCTGGCTGGGGAGGTAGACGCCGGTGAAGAGGGAGGCGAGTCCCGGACGGAGGAGAGCTACACCGCCGACCGCCAACTCCGCGAAAAGGTGGAGGTGCTGGAACACGAGTTGATGCGCAGTGAACAGCGGGCCCAGAAGCTGTACAACGAACTGGAGGCGACCAATGAGGAGCTTCAGTCCAGCAACCGGGAGCTGCTGGCCTCCAACGAGGAGATGCAGAGCGCTAACGAAGAGCTGCAGTCGGTAAACGAGGAGCTCTACACGGTCAACAATGAGTTCCAGCGCAAGAATGAGGAGCTCAACAACATCAATAACGACGTCAACAACCTGATGAAGAGCACGCAGATCAGCACGATCTTCGTGGACGATCAGCTGCGCATCCGTCGGTTTACCCCCGGCATCGGCCAGCAGTTCGACCTGCACGTTACCGACCTGGGCCGGCCGATCACTTCCTTTTCCACCCCCTTTGAGGACCTGGACATTGAGTCGCTGTGCCGGACGATCCTGGAAACGAACGACCGCTACGACCGGGAAATCGAAGACCGCCACGGCAACTTCTACCTGCTGCGGATGCTGCCCTACATCACCGACCAGGACCGGGTGGCGGGGGTGGTCATCACCTTCGTCGACATCAACGACCTGGTGCACACCCGGCGGCGGCTCACGGATATGGCCCAGAAATACGCGGCCATCTTCAACAACACGGAAGAGACCATTGCCATCCTCCGGGAGAACAGCCGCATCGAGGAAATCAACCGCTCCCTGGGCGGTCGGGAGCGGGAGGCCCTGGTGGGCACCTACTTTTCCGACCTTATTTCCGCGGTGGAAGACAAGAACCGGTTCAACGAGGGCCTGCGGGCCACCTTCAACGGTAAGGGAGCGGGGCAGTTGTCGCTGTCCATCGAGGACCAGAGCGGGCAAACGCTCTACCTCGACCTCCAGCTGTTGCCGATCGTCCAGGATGGACGGGAGCCCGATACCGGTGAAGTTCACCAGGTCGTGGTGCTCGTCCACGACGTTACCCACTTCGAAGTGGAACGGCAGGAGTCCAACGCCATCATCGACCAGTACAAGAAGACGCTCAGCTACCTGCAGCAGGATGCGGGGCTGCTCAACCTGAACGAACAGCTCATCCTGGTCAACCACATGCCCACCCATCAGCGGGCGCCGGAGCAGTACCCCCAGCGCTATCTGAGCGATTTCGTCCGGCCTGAGGGTTTGGAACGATTCCGTCAGGCGCTGGCCCGCCTCAGGGACGGTAGCCCGATGGAGGAGGTGCGCTACACCGAGGATGAACTGCTGGACGACGCCCACCCCCGCCGGGTACTGTACCGTCCGGTATACATCAACAACCGGCTGCGGTACATCAGCTTCGAGGTGGTGGAGAATATTTAGTGGTTTGCCGGCTGATGCCCAGCTTGCGCATCTTGCTGAACAGCGTCTGGGGGTTAAGGCCGAGCAGCTCGGCGGCCCCTCCCTTGCCGCTGACCTTCCCCTCCGTCATGTTGAGCACGGCCATGATGTGCCGCCGCTGCATTTCCTCAAAATCAAGTACCTCCGGTCCCGCGGACTGGGCCGCGGCCTCGCCTCCTTCTACCGGAGCACGGGTGGGGCCTTCGTGGGCTATTTCCAAGACGTCGCCGGTGCTGATGATGAGGGCCCGCTGGATGATGTTCTCCAGCTCCCGTACGTTGCCGTCAAAAGGGTGATTCATTAACCACTCCATGTCCTGGGGGTGGATTTTCGGCAGGGGACGGTTCGGGGGGGCGTGCTTTTGCAGGAAGTGGTCCACCAGTACGGGAATATCTTCCCGCCGCTCCCGCAGGGGCAGGCTGTGGATGGGGAACACATTGAGGCGGAAGTAAAGGTCCGACCGGAAGGTGCCCTCCATCACCCGTTTGCGGAGGTTGCGGTTGGTGGCGGCGATGATGCGCACGTCGGTCTGAATACTCTCGGTGGCTCCGAGGGGAGTGAATTCCCCGTCCTGCAGTACCCTGAGCAATCGGGTCTGCAGCAGCATGGGCATTTCACCGATCTCGTCGAGAAAGAGGGTGCCCTCGTCGGCCAGTTCGAAACGCCCCAGGTGGTCGGCCCGCGCTCCGGTGAAGGCACCGCGGCGGTAACCGAACAGCTCACTTTCGATGAGGTCGGCGGGCAGAGCGCCGCAGTTCAGGATGAGCAGCGGACGGTTGGCGCGCAGGCTTTTGGCGTGAATGGCCCGGGCGATCAGTTCCTTTCCGGTGCCGGTTTCTCCGGTGATGAGTACCGTGCTGTCGGTAGAGGCCACCTGCTCGATCTGCTCCATGACCCGGCCGTAGGCCGCGCTGCGGCTGATGATGGTGAAGTCGGAGGGGGCGCCGTACTTCTCCTTGATCAGGGCACGCCGCCGGTCCAGTTCCTTGGACATCCGCTCCAGTTCGATTTCCAGGGCCTGCTTGCGCTGCTGCTCGTTGCGCCGCTCGGTAAGGTCGTGGGCCGTAAGCATGAACTGGTCCTGGAATTCAACCTTGCGGATGGGCTTGATCACCACCCGGACCGGGAACAGGGTGCCGTTGCGCCGCTGGAAGCTGGTTTCGTAGCTGACGCTGCCCTGGGCCCGCGCCCGGTCCATCAGCTGGGCCAGGGCCTGGGCGTCGTGTTCGGCGTCGATGTGGGGTAGGGGAGGGTGGGCGTCGCTGCGCTCGAACCCCAACTCGATCATCAGGGGCAGGTTCAGGTGCATGAGCCGGCCGGAGCGGTGTACCCTCAGGGTGAATACCTCCACGTTGTCGAGCAGCCCGTCGAAGCCCCGGGCGGGTTGGTTGCTCAGGATCTCGTCGCTCACGGGGGTGCGGCTGATCATGCCGCAGAGGGCCGGGTGGTGATTAAAGGTTATCCGGCTGGCGAAGAGGATGAGGGGGCGGGGCGACTTGGTCAGCCGGCCCACGGGCAGCACCAGGCGGCGGGTACTGCCACCCAGCTTGAAACTCTGGATGAAACCCCGGTATTCCGCCGGATTGTGGAAGATCCCCAGGCCGAAAACCGTCTGCTCCGCTTCGGCCACGTCGGGCTGGCCGGCAATGGTCACCAGGGGCTGGTTGGCATACACGATGCTGCCGTCGAGGAGGGCAATAAAGCCGGGAATAGGGACCGTTTCAAGGATTTGCCCAATGTCAACAGACTGATCCGGCATTAATAGGGAGGTGTTTCGCCAAAGTACAATAATCCGTCATCAATATAGACCGCCGTGATCGACATTCTCAAATGTCAGCGGCTCAGGGAGCGGGGGATCAGCGTATCGGCATCGAGCTCCCTGAGGTAGCGCGGCACGGTAAATCGTTGGCCGTAGCGCTCCTTCAGTTCACCGCAGCGTTCCAGGAAGTTGTCCTTGCCGCAGCTGTAGATGTAGCGCATCACGCCACCGGTGTATCCGGGGAATCCCCAGCCGTATACGCTGGCCAGGTTGGCGGCCTCGATGTGGCCGATGACCTTCTCCTGCAGGCACCAGCCGGCCTCGATCACCTGAGCGAAGAGGAAGCGGTCCTTCATCCGCTTGCGGTTGTAGTCGTCCTTGGTGACGGGGAAGTGCTCCGCCAGGCCGGGCCAGAGGCGGGCCACCCCCTCCACGTCGTAGTCGTAGAAGCCGACCCGCTTGCTCTTGCCGCTGCGTTCCAGTTCCTCGCGCATTTTGGTCAGGGCGGGCACGGCGGGGTGCTGTTTGTACCGCTTGCCGTAGTGCTCCGCCGCCTGCTGCTCGTACCGCAAAACGAGCTTCAGTCCGAGCTCGTCGGCCATGGCCAGGGGGCCTTTTTTCATCCCCGCCTGCTTGCCCATATTTTCGATGAGGGCGGCGGGGTAGCCCTCCCGGAGCATGGTCACCCCCTCCAGGATGTAGGTATTCAGCACGCGGGCGGCGAAGAACCCCCAGCTGTCCTTGACCACCACGGGCAGCTTGCGGATGGCAATGGCAAAGTCGAAGGCCCGAGCCACCGTCTCGTCGCTGGTTTGGTCCCCCACCACCACCTCGACTACCGAGGTCCGCTCCGCGGGGGAAAAGAAGTGGAGGCCGACGTAATTCTCGGGCCGCAGGCTCTCCTTGCCCAGCTCCGTGATGGGGATGGAAAGGGTATTGGTGGCGAAAATCGAATACTCATCCAGGTGCTCCTCGGCCTCCCGGGTCACCTTGGTTTTTACCGACTTGTTCTCGAACACGGCCTCCACCACGATGTCGCAGTCCTTGAACAGGTGGCTGCTGTTGGTGGTGGTGATCCGGCTGAGCAGCTTTTCGCGGTCTTCGGGCTGGAAGGTACCCCGCTCGGTGTACTCGTCGATCTTTTCGGCTACGTACTCCTTGCCACGGTCGGCGATGGGCTGGCTCACGTCCTTAAGTACCACGTCCAGTCCATTGCGCAAACACAGGAAGGCGATCCCCGAGCCCATCATGCCGGCGCCGATGACCCCTACGCGGCGCGCGCGGAATTTTCCGTAGCCCTTGGGCCGGCCCACGCCGCCGCGCACCGCCTGCTTGTCGAACCAGAAGGTGGAGATCATATTCTTGGTGACCGGGTCGGTGGCCACCCGGGCGTAGTAGCGGCTGTCAAGGCGGTAGGCGGTGGCGAAGTCGAGCTTGCTGGCCTCGGCCAGCAGGTCGATGATGGCCCGCTTGGCGGGGTAGAGGTCGTTGGTCTTGGCGGAGAGGCGGGCCGTCAGCAGGCGGATGCGGTGGCCGAGATTGGGGTCGGCCGCCGTCCCTCCGGGGATGTCGCCGTCAGGGTCGTCCCAGGTGCGGCGCACGTCGTGGTGTTTGAGCAACCACTGCTTGGCGCGGATCAGCATCTCCTCGCGGGTGTTGGCCAGCTCGTCGATCAGGCCCACCTTCAAGGCTTCCTGGGGGCTGTAGCGCCGGCCCTCCAGCAGCAGGGGGTAGGCCCGTTCGATGCCGAGCAGCCACATGAGCCGGATGATGGCCCCCCCGCTGGGGATCAGGCCGATCTTCACCTCGGGGTGGCCGAGCCGCAGTTCGGAGTCGGCCAGCACGATGCGGTAATGGCAGGCCAGGGTGAGTTCGAATCCCGTGCCGAGGGCGTCGCCGTTGATGGCGGCCGCCACTGGCACGCCGGGCACCTCCACGTCGCGCAGGAACTGCTTGAGCTGCTGGGCGGCCTCGTAGGCCTTGGCCGGGTCGTTGAGGCGGTAGAGGTAGTCCAGGTCGCCGCTTTCCAGGAAGTCCTTCTTGGCCGAAGTGATGATCACTCCGTTGAGCTTGCCCGCCGCCTTTTCCTGTTTCAGGTGGTGGATCACCGGGGCGAAAGCGGCTACGATTTCGTGGTTCAGCAGGTTGCCGGATCTCCCGGACATGTCCAGGATCAGGGTGACGATGTTGTCGGTATCCTTACGGTAGTGAATCATAGTCTTTCGATGATGGTCGAGACCGCCAGGCCGGCGCCGGCGTCGATGGTCAGGCTTCCGAGGGTGAGGTCGCGGCGCTCCAGCTCGTCCAGGATCTGGCAGAGCATCATGCCGCCCACGGCCCCCAGGGGCTCACCCAGGGCGATGCTGCCCCCCAGTACGTTGATGCGGTCCTCGTCCATGCCGATACGCTGCTGGAAGCGGATGGCGGGGGCCGCGAAGCTTTCGTTGAATTCCCACAGGTCGATGTCGCCCCGGGTCAGCCCGGCCTGCTTCAGGGCCAGGTCGCTGGCGTTGACCCCCCCGGTGAGCAGGGTGGCGTCGACGGCCGACATGGCCACGGCCCGGATATGGGCCCGCGCCCGGAAACCGAGGCGCTCCCCGGCCGAGCGGTTGCCGAGCAGACAGAGGGAGCAGCCATCGGCGGGCGGACTCGTATTGCCGTTCGTGTGGCAGTGGCCCACGTGGTCTACCAGGGGGAAGCGGTGGAGGGCCATCTCGTCGAAGCCCGCCAGGCCCATCTCCGCGAAGCGGGGCGACAGCTGGGCCAGCTTTTCCAGGTCCAGGTCGGGATCGGGCAGGGCGTCTTCGGACAGGATGGGCAGGCCGTTCTGGTCGGTGATGGGCTCCAGACTGGGCGAGAAATGGCCCGCCGCCCGGGCGGCCACGGCGCGTTCGTGACTCCGCAGGGCGTAGGCGTCCAGATCGCCCTGGCAGAGCCCGTGGGTGCTGGCCACCAGGTCGGCGGCCACCCCCTGGGGGATGTAGTGGCTGTTGATCACGGTGGCCGGATCGTTCATCATGGGGCCCCCGTTGAGGTAGGTGGGTACCCGCGACATGATCTCCAGGCCGCCGGCGATGATGACCTCCCCGTAGCCGGCCGTAATGCGGGCCGCGGCCAGGTTGATGGCCTCCAGTCCGCTGGTGTTAAAGCGGTTGATCTGCAGTCCGCCCCGGGCCTGTCCCCAGCCCGCGTAGAGCAGGGCCGCCCGGGCGATGTTGTAGCCCTGGTCGCCGGCCGGGGTGTTGCAGCCGATGATCAGGTCGTCGATCTCGGCCGGAAGGTCGTCGCGCCCGCTGCGCCGCTGGAAGGCGGCCAGGCACTGGGCCAGGATTTCAATGGGTTTTACCTCGTACAGGTCGGCGGGGTGGACGGCGCGGCCCCGGGGACTGCGCAGCGCGTCGTAGATAAAGGCTTCGGTAGGCAAGGGCGACGGGGCTTGTGGGTTTGTTCGGCAATATAACGCAAGGGGCGACATAGGTTCTGACGCCCCGACCCTGCAACCGGTCTAATATCCTTCGGTGTTAGTAGACTTACCTTGCACCCGCCCCGATACCTAGCGGAAGGGCCCGTATCTTAAAGTAAATTCCCTTGCCATGCCACGTACCCGATTGACCGTTTTCAGCCGCTTCATCCTGTTCCTGCTCATTGCCCTGCCGATCGTCTACGTTGCCGCCGCCCTGTTCAACGGCGAGGATCCGGTGGCCAACGTGAAAGGTTGGCTGGGTATGGATGAGCCCGAACCCCGGGAAGAAAATTACGAAATACCCCCGCCCGACGACCAGCAGCAGGAACAATTGCAGGACCTGCGCATGGAGAACGAACGGCTGAAGCTCGAACTGGAGCGCTGCCGGACCGAGCAGTCGAGCTGATGGGAAGAGACTGGCGCACGAAGTTCCGCTACGGCATCCACGAGTTTTGCTACACCCTGATGACCTTCCCCCGGGCGTGGCAGTTCATGCTCAATCACCGCCTCTGGACGGGCCTGCGGCAGTACGGCTGGGTGGCCCGCGGCCTGATGGTGGTAGGGGTGCTGGCCGGACTCTTCATGATTTCCGAAGTGGTCGACTGGTTCCAGGGCCACGCCGATGCCCCCCTCTACGCCCTGGCCATCGGGTCGGACAGCCTGCTGCTGCGCCTGGTCTGGGATTTCTACGAAAGCCTGTCTGAAGGCACCCTCAACTGGGTGGTGCTGGTATTGCTGGAGGTGGTCATCTACCACTTCATGCGTCGCACCCTCCAGATCATCCTGCGCAAGGACGTGGAGGCCGCCCACCAGTTCCGCCCCTTCCTCCAGGCCCAGATCCGGATGATCCAGGTGTCCATCATGGCGCTCATTCTGCAGGAGATCCTGCTCAACGCCGGCGGTGCCCTGCTGCCGGGCGGACTGGAATGGGTATTTGCCGTGGTGGCCCAGTCGGTCATCCTGGGCTACGCCATTGCCGACAACTACAACGAACAGTTCGGGCTCACCATCCGCCAGAGCCTGCGCCACCTGCGGCGCCACTACATCGGCATCTGCATGGGCCTCGGCCTGCCGCTGTTTCTGCTGCTCAAGGTGCCCGTGGTGGGTACTCTGCTCGGGCCACTGGTCACCTCGGTAGCGGCGGCCATCGTCCTGCGCGAGAAAAGCGACCTCCACCTGGTGGGGTACCGCATGAGTCCCGCTGAGCGCAAGAAAGCCGCAGCCCGGGCCGCCCGCCGCGAGCGGAAGGCCCAACGGAAGGCCGCCCGCTCCCTATCTTGAGGCCATAACCCCGCCCCCCGATGCAGAAATTTGCCGCCTGGTCCGTACACGTCTTCACCGCTTCCGGGCTCCTGGCCGCTTTTATGGGGTTGCTGGCCGTCAGCGTGGGAGATTTCCGCCAGGCGATGCTGTGGATACTGGTGGCCCTCGTCATCGATGGGGTCGACGGTACCCTGGCCCGCATGGCCCGGGTGCGCGAGGTGCTGCCCCGCGTCAGCGGAATGACGATCGATTACGTGATCGACTTCTTTTCCTACGCCATCCTCCCCGCCTACCTCTTTTATGAAGCCTTCGCCGAAATGGCCTACGGACTCCGGCTGGGGTGCTGCTTCGCCATGCTGCTGTCGGCCGCATTGTACTACGGGATCGAGGGCATGGTCAGCGCCGACGGCAAGCACTTCGTCGGCTTCCCGGTGATGTGGAACATGGTGGTGTACGTGCTGGTCTTCGTGGTGCCGGAGCTGCCGCCGGTGGCCATTCTGCTGGCGGTACTGGCGTTCGCGGCCATGCACTTTATGCCCATCCTCTTCGCCTACCCCAGCCGGGGCGGCCGGTGGTGGGCGCTCACCCTGCTGGCCACCGTGGCCTTCCTCGCAGCGGCCGTGATGAACGTCTGGTACTACCCCGAACCCAGCCCGTTCTGGCGGGGCGTTTGCCTGGTCACCACCCTTTATTACGGGGTTCTGGCCGCGGTCGATACCTATTCCGCCGCCGGCGCGCGGGTGCCGGAGGGACGGGCGGAACAGCCTTAGGCCACGGCACCTGCGCGCCGCCGACAACCTATCGCGCCGTTCGGGCGTCCTGTTAGCTACCATCCCCCCAAAGCAACCATCGTCTTGATCCGCAAGCTCCTTTTCTTTTGCTGTCTGGCGCTGCTCACCGTGGCGCAGTTCTTCGGTCTCCAGCGGTGCGCCACCCCCTCGCCGCCCAACGGAGGCCCGCGGGATACCCTGGGCCCCGTCCTCGTAGCGGAAGAGTCGACGCCCAACTTCCAGACCAATTTCCGGCCCGAGCGCATCGAGCTGACCTTCGACGAGTGGGTGGAGCTGGACCAGCAGCAGGAAATCATCATCAGTCCGCCCATCGACCTGACGGGCAACAACCGACCCGCCCTGCGGCGGCGCACCCTGGTGATTCCCCTGGAGGGGGTGGAGTTGCGCGACAGCGTGACCTACGTAGTCAATATCGGGGCCGCCGTCAAGGACCTTAACGAGGGGAACCCGACCGAGAACCTCCGCTTCGTTTTCTCTACCGGGCCGGTGCTCGATACCGCTTCGGTAAGCGGAAACGTGGTCGACGCCTTCAGCGGTGAACCCCTGGACGAGATCGCCGTCACCCTCTACGACAACCTGGCCGACTCGGCCGTCTTCACCGAGAACCCCACCTACTTTGCCCAGACCGACGCCGACGGGGCGTTCACCATCAGCAACGTCCGCCCCGGCCGCTACCGGGCCGTGGCCCTGCAGCGGAACCCCGCCGCCCGGGGCTATTACGCGGACTACAGTGGCGTGTTTCCTCCACTGTCCGTGGGGTTCCTGGACAGCCTGGTCACCGTTGAGGACGGGACCAATGCCGTCGGTACCATCCGGCTTTCGCCCGTCCCCCTGGCTCCGCGGATTGTGGCGGCCGAGGTCGGCAATTACGGACTAATCAAGCTGACCCTGAACCAGCCCGCGGGTGGGGTAGACCTGCGCAGCGACAGCACCTACGTCCGCGCCAACGTAAACGATACCCTGCTCCTGTACTACCGGCAGGCGGGCCCCGATACCCTGCGCGTGGGACGTAACGGGGTATTTCCGGACAGTCTGGTGTTTAATCCCGACCGGGTCGATCCTTCCTTCTCCAGTCCGCTGGCCGTGGTAAACCGCCCGACCTCGAAGGTGAATCCCGGAGAAGGGATCCGCCTGGTCTTCAACCGGCCGGTGGAGGAGCTCGACACCGCCCGCGTGCGCCTCTACCGCGATACCCTGCCGGGGGCCGTGGGCTTCACCTACGAGATTGATAGCCTGTCTCCGGCGGAGGTGAGGCTGCGCCCCGCCCGGGCGCAGGCGGCCCCCTACCGGCTGGAAATGTTGCCGGGGGCCGTCCGCGACTGGTACGGGGAAGAGAACCGGGACTCCATCGTCCGGGCGGTCAACGTCGAATCGACGGAACTGTACGGCGACCTGGTTATCTTCTTCACCAACCTGAACCCCACCATCGATTACATCCTGCGGCTGATCAACGAGAACAACCAGGTCATCCTCGGTTCCCGCCGCTACATCGACGAGCAGTTCGAATACGTGGCCGAGTACAAAAGCCTGAGTCCCGGCACCTACCGCATGGAGCTGATCTACGACAGCAACGGCAACGAACGCTATGACGTGGGCGACCTTCGCTTCGGTCTGCAACCCGAGGTGGTGCAACGTTTTGAGATCGAGCCCCTGCGGGCCAACTGGACGGTGGAAAAAAGGATCGACCTGGAGAACAACTAGGGTAGGCCGCCGTTGCCGTAGCAACAAAATCTGCGCGAATGACCCTGCAAGAAAAGTACCGTGGCGTACTGAATTTAGGTGAAGAAATGAAAGCCCGCAACGCCTTCGTCAAGGAGGATGGCGGGAAACTGCGCTACAACGCCGTCGTCGATAACCAGCACGAGAAGGACCAGCTCTGGGACGAGATCAAACGCAGCGGCGGCGAGAACCCCCGCGATATCGAAGCCGACATTAAGGTGACGAATACCGCCTACTACGCCAAACACACGGTACAGAAGGGCGACAGCCTGTCCAAAATGGCCAAGGAATACTACGGCGATCCCATGGACTACAAGCGGATTTTCCAGGCCAACACCGACGTGCTGGAAAACCCCAATATGATCTATCCCGGTCAGGAACTGGTGATTCCCTTCCCCGAGGGGCGGTCACCGGATCAGTAGCTGCTGATCGTAGTGTCAGATAAAGGGGGGAACAGGCTGACGGGAGGGGTAGAAACCAGGTCATAGTGACATTTTGGCACCAAGATTCCAGTTTTTCATGACAAACTGTCGTTTGCTCTGATTTGTTTGTTTTGGCCCGTGAGTTGCTTGGCAGAGGGTAACCAATCAAAAATCTTCTGCCATGAAACTCATCAATTATCATCGTCCATTCCCCGCCTCCTTCCGCTTCTTTGACGATTTCCGTCAGGCTGAGCGCCGGCACACCCCGCCGGTAAACATTCGGGAAACGGAGGACCATTTCTACCTGGAAATGCTGGCCCCCGGTCGCCGGAAGGAGCTGTTTTCGGTCGACTTCTTCGACGGTATCCTGGAAGTGAGCTACACCAGCGAAAAGACCGGTGCCGAAGATCAGGTCGACTACCTGCGGCATGAATTTGACCTGCCGGACTTCAGCCGTCGCTTCCAGCTCAACAACGAGGTGATCGACGACGAGGCCATCCAGGCTACCTACACCGATGGTGTCCTCCGGCTGGCCATGCCCAAGCGCGAGCAGGCGGTCAAGACCGTGCGCCAGATCGCCGTTGCCTAACGGTCCGCTATTTGAACTGAATCATTTTGTAAGCCGCTACCGATCGCTCGGGGCGGCTTACGTATTTGGGGAGGGTGGGGGAGCCAGGTTTTCCGCTTCGGAATTGGGGGTGTCGTCGAATTCAACACGTATGGGGATATCCCGCTCGCTGCCGTAGAGCCGGATTTCGGTGATGTCGGCCGGCAGGTTGTAGTGGGCGGCGTCGATGGCGTTCTTGATGTCGCGGATCACCTCCCCCCTCACCTGCAGGGCCCCCGCCCGGAAGTCCTTGGTATCCAGCCAGAAATACACCTTCAGGTTGACGGTGCTGGCGGCCAGCGCGTCCTCGGCCACGAAGCTGATGTGTTCGCCGTCGTGGATGATGCGGTAGTGAGTATCGAGTACGCCCTGGATGACGTCCTTGGCCCCCTGGATATCGTCCTCGTAGGCGATGCCCACGATGAAGTCGTAGCGGATAAAGCCGTCGGCCGTGTAGTTCTGCACCGGCTGGGTGAGCACGTCGGAGTTGGGGATGTACACGTCCTTGCCGTCGAAGGTTTTGATGTGGGTATAGCGGAACTGCAGGCTCTTCACCTTGCCGAAGTGGTCGACTACCCTAATGGTGTCGTTGATGTTGAAGGGGCGGTTGAAGGCCAGGATGATTCCGGAGATGAAGTTCTCGCCGATGTCGCGGAAGGCGAAGCCCAGGATGAGGGCACTGGCCCCCAGGGCGCTGAAGAGGGCGGTGGCGATGCCGCTGAGACCGGCCGCCCGCAGGGCGAGGAGGGCAGCACCGATGATGATGAGCACCTTGAGGGTGGTCAACAGGAAACGCCCCATCAGGGGGTCGTCCATGCGGCCCAGGACCCGGGAGCCGAAGAAGCGGGCGATTGCCCGGGCGGCGAACAGGCCGACAATCATGATGACCAGGGCGAGGATGATTCCCGGGATGGCCTCCAGGAAGTTGTTCCAGGCTTCAATAAATATGGTGCCCAGGTCCCTTACTTCTTCTTCCATGCCCCTCCAACCCCCAGGCTGCCCGGGGTGTTTGCCGGCGGGACTAGTTGTATTCCCGTACCAGGATCAGGGTATCGAGCTGCAGCTGCCGCCGGATGAACAGTTGCATGCGGTCCACGTCTGCGGTGGCAATGCGTGGTGTACCTTCCCGGATCGTCACCAGGGGCAGGCTTTCGGCGTAGGGGGGCTCATCGTCCGGGCCGAAGCGGCGCATGCTTTGCACCTTGCCCAGCCGCACCCCGCTCACGCCGGGGAAGGCCAGCATCAGCTGCTGGGAAAAATCCACGAAGGCCAGGCTGTCCATGCGGTAGCCCCGCATCGCATCGAGCATCTGCTGTTGCTGTCGCTCGTTCCGGATCTCGGATTCCTCCAGCGCCTGCAGGCGGCTGTTGATGTCCTGGAGGCTGGCCAGTTCCCCCTTGATACCCGCGATTTCCGAGGGACTGAAGCTGGTATCCACCACCACCCGCGCACCCGCCACCCGGTAGGGGGGCGCCTGCAGCATTTCGCTGTAGATCGCCAGGCTGTCGGTGGGAATCTGCCGGTCGGTAACGGGGAAGATGAGCAGGGGGCGCCGGGGATTGCGGCGGTCAAAAATGGAGGAGCTGGCCCCGGTAGGGAAATAGCGCTCGGTGAACAACTCCACGGCCCGGGCCTCCCGCTGCCGGTTTAGCATGTCGCGGAAAATGTAGTAGCCCGGCAGAATCATCAGGACGCTGATCAGGCCAATGATGATCTGGCTGCGCCGGCTCTCGCGCCGGGTCATGTACGTACGGTAGGGGAAACGCAGCAGCCGGATGATCACGTAGGCAGTGGCCGCGATAAAGAAGGAGTTCAGGAAGAACAGGTAAAAGGCCCGCCAGAAGATGGTGAAATCACCGCCGGATTTGATGCCTACCGTAAGCCCGTAACCCGCCACGCAGAGCGGGGGCATCAGGGCGGTCGCGATGGCTACCCCCGGGATGGCGTTCGTTTTGTCGGACCGCGTAACGGAGATGATGCCGGCCAGTCCACCGAAAACCGCGATCAGTCCGTCCAGCAGGGTGGGCTCCGTGCGCGACCGCATTTCGGAGGTGAAGACGTCCAGGGGGGTGAAGTAGAAGTAGATGGAACTGGTGATAAGGGCGATGGCAATCGCGATGCTGAAGTTCTTGAGGGCGATTTCCAGCATGCCCCGGTCGTTCGTGCCCACGCTCAGTCCCACCCCCAGGATGGGGTTCATCAGGGGGGAAATCAGCATGGCGCCGATGATGACCGCCCCGGAGTTCAGGTTCAGGCCCAGGCTGGCAATCATGATCGAGCATACCAGCATCCAGGCATTGCTGCCGCGCATGATGTTTCCGTTCGTGATGGAAAGCACCGCTCCTTCCCGGTCGCTGCCCACTCGCAGGTTCATGAAATCGCGGAACCACTGCTGGAATCCGCCTTCTCCGGGCGTGGTTTCCCCGGAATGCGGTGGTTTTCTTTTCTCTTCCATGCGTGGGGGGGCTTACACTAGAATGCCGTCGATCATCTCCAGGCGGCGGTCGCTCATCTCGGCCAGTTCCTCATTGTGGGTCACGATGATGAAGCTCTGCCCGAAGTCCGCCCGCAAGCGGAACAACAACTCGTGCAACTCCTGGGAGTTCACGGAATCCAGGTTGCCGCTCGGCTCGTCGGCAAAGACGATGGCCGGCTCGTTCATCAGGGCGCGGGCTACGGCTACCCGCTGCTGTTCGCCGCCACTCATCTGGTCGGGCTTGTGGGTGGCGCGGTTCGCCAGTCCGAGGTAGCTCAGCAGTTCCCGGCCCCGGCGCTCGGCCCCGGCCTGGTCGCGGTTGGCGATGTAGGCAGGGATGCAGACGTTCTCCAGGGCGGTAAACTCCGGCAGCAGGTGGTGGAACTGGAAGACAAAGCCGATGCGCTCGTTGCGGAAGGCGGCCAGCCGCTTATCGCGCATGGCGAAGACGTCTTCCTGCCCGATGAGCAACTGACCTTCGTCCGGCCGGTCCAGGGTGCCGAGAATGTGCAACAGGGTACTCTTGCCGGCCCCGCTCTTGCCCACGATACTCACTACCTCGCCGGCGGCGATGGTGAGGTCTACCCCCCGCAGTACCTCCAGTTCGCCGTAACGCTTCTTGATGTTGGTGGCCTCTAGCATACGTCAGTTGAAAATGATGGTCCGGTTGCCAAAGGGCAACACGAGGTGGCGGAGTTGGAGGTAGACGGCCTGGCTCAGCACCCGCTTCTCTACGTCCTTGCCGATGCGCTTCAGGTCGTCCACGGTGTGGTGGTGGCTGACGGGCTCGACCGACTGGGCAATGATCGGCCCCTCGTCGAGGTCGGCGGTCACGTAGTGGCTGGTGGCCCCGATCAGCTTCACCCCCCGCTCAAAGGCCCGCTCGTAGGGGCGGGCGCCCTTGAAGGCGGGCAGGAAGGAGTGGTGGATGTTAATGACCCGGTACGACCAGGTGCGGCAGAAGGCGTCGGACAACACCTGCATGTAGCGGGCCAGGACGATGAAATCCGTATTCAGTTCCCGCAGGAGGGCGGTGGTCTTCTCCTCCTGCTCCGTCTTATTCTCCCGGTTGATGGGGATGTGGTGAAAGGGAATGTCAAAGCGTTCGGCGATGTACTCCAGCTGCCGGTGATTGCTCACGATGGCCGTGATGTCGCAGTCGAATTCGCCGGTGCCGTGGCGCTGCAGCAGGTCGTACAGGCAGTGGCTGGCCTTGCTCACGAAGATGGCCATCCGGGGCCGCTTCTCGGTAAAGTGCAGCTGCCACTCCATCCCGTAGGCCTTGCCGATCAGCGTTTCGAAGTAGTCGCTGATCTTGTCCGGGGGGATAAGGAAATTGTCCAGGTCCCACTCGATCCGCATGAAGAACTGCCCGACGTGGCGGTCAACGTGCTGGTCCAGGTTGATGATGTTACCCCGGTTGCGGTGGACAAACTCCGTGACCTGGGCAACCAGGCCCGGCTGGTCGGGACAATGAATAAGTAGAATGGCACTGTTGGACACCGGGAATGCTGAATTTGGGGCGGGAAGATAACACTCCCGGACCGCCCCACCTGAATACAAAAACCCCCTCACCAGGGGCGAGGGGGTTCCAAACGTTGTGAAGTCTTAGGTCTGTTAGACGTTCTTGTAGGTCTGCTTGAGCTGCTTGAGCTCGGCTACCGTCCGTTCGATGGTCTCGAGCTGGCGGGTGATCACCTGCCGTGCGTCGCTAGAGTAGCTGGTGTCGGTCAGTACGTCGCGGTAGGTTTCGACGGCGCTCTCGTCACCGCGGATGCACTCCTGAAGTACGGCGGCTTCGTCCTGGGTGGCCAGGGCCGACTTGATGTCGATCCAGGCGCGGTGCAGGGCGGCACCGGTGCTGCCACCTTTGTCTACCTCACCGCCCAGCTGGGTGATGAAGGGCTTGATCTCGTGGCCGAAGTTGTAACGCTGCTGGCTGAGCTCTCGGAATTTGGTGGCCAGCGATACGCTGTCTACCTCTTCGGCGGCTTCCTTGTAGCCCTTTTCGCCGTCGTAAAGGGTGGTGATGAGTCGGTTAAGTCCTTTGGTCTGTTTGTTGCTGATAGTGTCCATGCGGGAATAAATTAGAAACGGAGAATACTCTCCGCTGATGTAGAAAAAATAATATGCGTAAAACCCCCGTATTCACGAGGGTTGCACTACTATAACGTAGGCCGTCAAACAGACGTTCGGTTCCCGTTCAAAATTTTCCTCGGAGCTACTTGACGCGGATGGTACTTTCTCCGCGCTGGGTCATGTCTTTCTCCAGCATACGCTGTTCGAGCCACTTGCGGTTCTCGGCGATTTCGCCGTTGAGGTACTTTTCGATCATCAGGCTGGCGATGGGGGCGGCTACGGTACCGCCGAAGCCACCGTTTTCCACGTAGACCATGATGGCGATCTTGGGGTCGTCGGCGGGGGCGAAGGCCACGAAGCTGGAGTGGTCGCCGTGGGAGTTCTGAATCGTCCCGGTCTTGCCACAAACCTCGATGCCGGGTACGTTGGCCACGCGGGCCGTTCCCTCCGTTACGGTTTTTCGCATGCCGCGCACCACGGTTTCGAAGTGCTCGCGGTCGATGTCGATATCGTGGCGCTGGGGGTCCAGCCGGCGGGTGGTGCCCTGGTTGCCCTCCTGTACTTCCTTGACCAGGTGGGGGGTGTACCAGTGGCCCCGGTTGGCGATGGCGGCGGCCATATTGGCCGTCTGCAGGGCCGTAAGCTCGTATTCGCCCTGCCCGATGGCGAGGGAGCGGATCCAGATGGCGCGCCAGAACTGGTCGCGGGCGAACCGCTCGGTGTAGTATTCCGAGGTGGGGACGTTGCCGGCAATCTCCCCGGGGAAGTCGATGCCCAGTTTCTGGCCGAGTCCGAACTGGTAGAGGTATTCGTTGAACTCATCCAACCCGCGCTCCGGCGTCAGGCTGCCGTAGCGGTTGATGTTCTCCAGCCAGGCGGTGACGAAGTAGGCGTTGCAGCTCTGGGCGATGGCATCCTCCACGCTGCGGCAGGTAGCGTGGCTGTGGCAGCCCAGCAGTACCCGCCCGCCGCTGGCAAAGCCGCCGGGGCAGGAAATCGAGCGGTTGGCCTCCAGGGTGCCGGTCTCCATGGCGATCAGGGCCACCAGCGTCTTGAAGGGCGAGCCCGGGGGGTACTTGCCGTTGATGGCCCGGTTGAGCAGGGGCTGGAGGGTGTCGTGCTGCAGGCGGGTGAAGGAGCGCCCGCGGTCGCGCCCGATGCGGAGCGAGCGGGGGTCGTAGGTGGGTGCCGAGATCATGGTGAGCACCTCGCCGGTGCTGGGCTCCAGGGCCACGATACTGCCGATCTTGTTAATCATCAGCGATTCCCCGTACTCCTGCAGTTCCAGGTCGATAGTGGTGACCAGGTCGGTGCCCACCGTGGCGTTGACGTCGAGGGCACCGCCGAGCACTTCTCCGGCTTCGCGGCCCAGGCGGTCGCGGTATACCAGGCGGCGGCCCTTGTCGCCCCGCAGCACGCTTTCGTACTGGT
This sequence comes from Neolewinella marina, assembly GCF_002631205.1. GTDB lineage: Bacteria > Bacteroidota > Bacteroidia > Chitinophagales > Saprospiraceae > Neolewinella > Neolewinella marina. Next base: position 810,804 of record NZ_PDLO01000001.1, on the reverse strand, counting down.
ACTCCAGTCCGGAAATGCCGTGGTAATCCCCCGATACGTAGCGCCCGCCGCCGCGGTCGATGGTGCGCTGGCTCACTTCCCCCATGTAGCCTAGCAGGTGAGCGGCTACGGTGTGGGGGTAGTTGCGGGAGGACCGCAGGCTGGCCGAAAAGCCCGGAAACTGGAACAGGTTCTCCTGGAAGGTGGCGTAGACGGCCGGAGAGACGTTCGAGAGGAAGGTGAAGGGCTTGGATTTACTGTACTTGCCGCCCCATACCTCGGGGATGGCCTCCTCAAAGTAGTCGCGGGTGATGCCCAGCAGCTCGCAGAAGCGCAGGGTATCGAAGGTGGCCGCCCGGGCGGAAAACTGGTTGTAGGTCAGCTCGATCTGGTAGATCGGCTCGTTGATGGTGAGCAGCTTGCCGTTGCGGTCGAGCATCAGGCCACGGGCCGGGTACTGGTCGATCTGGCTGTTGCCGACGCTCTCGGCCCGGGTACGCCAGGCGTCGCTCACCACCTGGAGGTGGAAAGCCTTGCCGAGCAGCATCAGGGTGATCACCACCATAATGGTGCGGATGCTGATGGTTCGTACGTCTGGTTTCGTGGCAGCCATATCAGGCCCGGGGATTGAAGATGAGGATCAGCGCACCGAGGACGAGCAGACTGGCCGGAAGCGAGAGCAGGGTCTTGACGATGATGTCGGTCAGGAACAGAACGGAAAAGGTTTGCAATAAAAAGAACGCCAGCAGGTGGGCCAGCAGTACCAGGCTAAGATAACGAAACATCCACCCACTGCCCAGGTCCTCGGTGGTGGGGTTGGCCTTTATGTTGTAACCGTCTCTGGGGCGGACGAGGCGCAGGATCAGGGGGCGGCAGTAGGCCGTGAACGTCAGGGCCCCGGCGTGCAGCCCCAGCGTTTCACTGAAGAAGTCCACCCCCAGGCCCAGCAGGAAGCCCAGCAGGATCACCAGCGGCCGCGGCGTGCGCAGGGGCAGCAGCGCGACGAACAGGGGATAAACGAATACGAACAGGAAGTCCTTGCCCGACCAGCCCCAGGCGATCTGATTGAAAACGAAGACCTGAGCCACCAGCAGCAGGACGAACCGGAGGACATTATTTATCAGCATCCCAGTCGTCATCGTACCCGGTTGAGTTGATCGAGTTCCTCCTTAAAGAGGTCGCGGACGATGTATCCGTTGCCGGCCAGCAGGGGGTCGTTGAGCAGCACCACGGTGAGGTCCTGGCTGCCCGTGCCCGGCAGGGGCTCGCTCGACTCCACGGTGCCGATGGGCAGGCCGGAGGGGAAGACATTAGAGTATCCGGTAGTGTATATGGTATCGTTCGGCGCGATGGGGACGTAGTCGGGCATGTCGGTGATGGTCACCCGCCGCGGGTCCCGACCGTTCCATTTCAGGGTGCCGAAGGCGCTGTTGTCCAGTCCGGCGCTGATGCGGGTGTCGAGGTGGAGGATGCTGATGACCCTGGCGTGGCGGGGCGTCACCTCACTGATGATGCCGAGCAGTCCGCCGTCGGATACCACCCCCTGGCCGCGCTCCACCCCTAGGTTGGCCCCGCGGTCGATGACCAGGGTGTTGTAGGGGCCGTAGGGCGACTTATTGATGACGCGGCTGGCCAGGTAGGTGAACCGCTGCTGGAATGCGGAATCCTGCACCGGGATGGTGTCCACCGCGGTGTTGTAGCCGGAACCCGGAATGCGGGCCAGCAGGGCGGCATTTTCCCGCCGCAGGATCTCGTTTTCCCGGGCCACGTCGAGGAAGGCCAGCTTGTCGGAGATGAATTCCGACAGGGTAGACCCGTAGACGGACTTGGTTTCCACCCAGATCTGCCGCTGGGTATCGTTGTGGTTAACGATGAGGTAAAGACAAAGAAGTTGTAGGCCGGCAAAGGTGAATAAGCCGCTGCTGTTGAGGAGTATTCTCAGCAGTCTTCCCATCAACTGACGCTGCTGGCGGGTACGAGAATCGCTTTATAACGCTGGGTGTCCTGCAGGGCCTTGCTGGTGCCGCGGACGACGGCCAGCAGGGGGTCCTCCGCTACGTGAACGGGCAGTTGGGTCTTCTTGCTCAGGCGGCGGTCCAGGCCGCGCAGCATCGCTCCGCCCCCGGTGAGGTAGAGGCCGGTGCTGTAGATGTCGCTGGCCAGCTCCGGCGGGATGGTTTCCAGGGCACGGATGACCGCGTCCTCGATCTGTACCACGGCTTCATCCAGCGCACCGGCAATTTCCTGGTAGGTGACCGTGATCTGCCGCGGGATGCCGTTCAGCAGGTCGCGGCCGTTGACCGAGAAGTCGGCCGGTGGGTCGTCCAGCTCGGGCAGGGCGCTGCCGACGTGGATCTTGATCTGCTCGGCGGTGCGTTCGCCGATCAGGATGTTGTGGGTCTTGCGCATGTAGTTGACGATGTTCTCCGTCAACTCGTCCCCGGCAATGCGGATCGATTGATCGCTGACGATCCCCGACAGGGCGATCACGGCAATCTCCGTGGTGCCGCCCCCGATGTCGATGATCATGTTGCCGACGGGCTCCTCCACGTCCAGGCCAATACCCAGGGCCGCGGCCATGGGTTCGTAGATGAGGTAGGTTTCCTTGGCGTCCACCCGGGCGGCGCTTTCGAAGACGGCGCGCTTCTCCACCTCCGTGATGCCGGAGGGGATGCAGATCACCATCTTCAGGTGGGAAAAGAAGGCGCGGCGGCGACCGATCATGTCGATCAGCCCCTTGATCATCTGTTCGGCGGCGCGGAAATCGGCGATCACCCCATCCTTGAGGGGACGCACCGTTTGAATATTTTCGTGGGTTTTCTCGTGCATCTGCATCGCCCGACGACCCACGGCGATGGTCTCTTCCGACTTGCGGTCAATGGCAACAATCGAGGGCTCGTCGATGACGATCTCCCCGTTTTGCATGATGAGCGTATTGGCTGTGCCGAGATCTACGGCCAGCTCCTGCTTAAAAAAGTTTAAAAATCGCATTCCCCTAAGTTGCAGACCGGTGAGGGTCAGAGTTCGGTTGGCAAAGGTCGTAAAATAGTCCGGGAGATAGGTAGTTCAACCATACCTTATTACCCACTGGCCAAAAGTGAATGGACGGTGCCCGGTGGCGGGGCTCCCCTGACCCCAACGCGGCCGTTCCCGTTTCATTGCACCCGCGCGCCGCCGCCCCGGAGAAGCCGCCGGTAAATGGCTTGTCGGGTAGTGCCGGCTCATGCTACCTTTGCGGCATGACTGCTACCGAAATCCGCCGCGCCTTCCTCGACTTCTTTCGCGAAAAGGACCACAAACTGGTGCCCTCCGCGCCGATCGTGAACAAGGACGACCCCAGCCTGATGTTTACCAACGCGGGTATGAACCAGTTCAAGGACTACTTCCTGGGGGACCGGGTGCCCGACAAGCGTCGGGTGGCCGACACCCAGAAGTGTATGCGGGTGAGTGGCAAACACAATGACCTCGACGACGTGGGCCGCGACGGCACCCACCACACCATGTTTGAAATGCTGGGCAACTGGAGCTTCGGCGACTACTTCAAGGACGAAGCCATCGCCTGGAGCTGGGAACTGCTGACCGACCGCCTTGGCATCGACCCCGACCGCCTCTACGCCACGGTCTTTGAAGGCGCCCCCGAGGAAGGGATCCCCGTCGACGACGAGGCCCGGCAGTTCTGGCTCCGTTACCTGCCCGAGGACCGCGTCCTCTACGGCAACAAGAAGGACAACTTCTGGGAGATGGGGGAGACCGGCCCCTGCGGCCCCTGCACCGAGATCCACGTCGACCTGCGCTCCGACGAAGCCCGCGCCGCCACCCCCGGCCGGGAACTGGTGAACGTGGACGGCAGCGGAGTGGTGGAGATCTGGAACAACGTCTTCATCCAGTTCAACCGCCGCGCCGACGGCAGCCTGGGTAACCTGCCCGAGCGCCACGTCGATACCGGTATGGGCTTCGAACGCCTCTGTATGGTGCTCCAGCAGAAGGACGCCACCTACGATACCGACATCTTCACCCCCATCCTGTCCGAAATCGAACGGCTGACCGGCCACCGCTACGGCGGCAGCTACGCCCCCGACGCCAAGTCGGACATGGCCATGCGGGTAGTGGCCGACCACCTGCGGGCGGTAGCCTTCACCATCGCCGACGGACAACTGCCCGGCAGCGGAGGCGCGGGCTACGTGGTGCGCCGCATCCTGCGGCGGGCCGTCCGCTACGGCTATTCCTTCCTGGACCAGAAGGAACCCTTCATGTACAAGCTGATGCCGGTGCTGGTACGGGAGATGGGCCACGCCTTCCCCGAACTCACCCGCCAGCAGGAACAGATCGAACGCATCATCCAGAGCGAGGAACGGTCGTTCCTCCAGACCCTCGAAAACGGCCTGCAGCGCTTCGCCGCCCTGGAAACCACCGACGGGACGATCAACGGTCGCGATGCCTTTGAGCTGTACGACACCTTCGGCTTCCCGATCGACCTGACGCGGCTGCTGGCCGAGGAGCGCGGACTGACGGTGGACGAGGCGGGATTCCGCACCGCCCTGCAGGAGCAAAAGGACCGCAGCCGCCGCGACGCCGCCAAGGAGGTGGGCGACTGGACGGTGCTAAGTGATGAGCCCTCGGTCTTCATCGGTTACGACGTGCTCTCCGACGCCGGGGCCCGCATCACCAAGTTCCGCACCGTCAAGGTGAAGGACAAGCCCCAGTACCAGCTCGTGCTGGACCGCACCCCCTTCTACGGGGAGAGCGGCGGACAGGTCGGCGACCGCGGCCGCCTGCGCGTAGGCGAGGAAATGCTGGAGGTGATCGACACCCTGAAGGAAAATGACCTGACGGTCCACGTGGTGAACCGGCTGCCCGCCGAGCCGGACGCGGAGGTCTACACCGAAGTGACCGCCCGGGAGCGGCAGGCGATCAGCAACCACCACACCGCCGCCCACCTCCTCCACGCCGCCCTCCACACCGTACTCGGCAAGCATGCGGTACAGAAGGGGCAGGACGTCCGCGCCGCCAAGCTGCGCTTCGACTTCAGCCATTTCGAACGGCCCACCGCCGAAGAGCTGGAGCGCATCGAGCGGCTGGTCAACGAGAAGATTCGCGCCAACATTCCCCTGCTGGAACAGCGGGACGTGCCCATTGCCGAAGCCCGCAACAGCGGGGCCATGATGCTCTTCGGAGAGAAGTACGGCGACACGGTACGCATCATCACCTTCGACCCTGAGTTCAGCTCCGAACTCTGCGGGGGTACCCACGTGAAGCACACGGGTGAACTGGGCTTCTTCAAGATCACCAGCGAAAGCGCCCTGGCCGCCGGCGTCCGCCGGATCGAGGGGGTAGCCGGCGTGGCCGCGGAAACCTACCTCAACGACCGCCTCGGCACCCTGGATACGGTACGCGAGCTGCTGAAGGGCAACCCGAGTCCGGCCGACGCCGTCCGCAACCTACAGGAAGAAAACCGCCAGCTGAAGAAGGAGCTCGATAAGCTGCAGTCCGAGCGGGCCGGCGACCTCAAGGGGGAGCTGGAATCGGCCTTCGAAGACGTGGGCGGCGTACGCTTCCTGGCTCGTCAGGTACCCCTGTCGGACGCCGCGGCCATCAAGAACCTGGCCTTCCAGCTCACCGGGGAAACCGACAACGCCTTCGTATTGCTGGCCAGCGAGGACGATGGCAAGGCCCTGCTCACCCTGGCCATTAGCAAGGGACTGGCCGGCAAGGGAGAGGGGGCGCTGGACGCGGGTGTCCTAATCCGCGAGTTGGCCCGCAACATCCGCGGCGGCGGTGGGGGACAGCCCTTCTTCGCCACCGCCGGCGGCAAGGACCCGGGAGGGATCCCCGCCGTGCTCACCCAGGCCCGCGAGCGGGTAGGGGAGTTAGTCGCCTCCTCCTGACCCGGTCGGGAGATGGAATACAATGATGAAGTAGCCCGGCAGTACGCCACTTACCGCCCGCCCCTCCACGCGGCGCTGCTGCGGCAGTGCCTGGCGGACCGTTTCCACCACGGGTTGGACGTGGGCTGCGGAACCGGCCACTCCACCCACGCCCTCCGCGCCCATTGCGACCGGGTGGTGGGCACCGACCCCAGTGCGGAGATGCTCCGGCAGGCGCCGCCCGGGCCGGGGATCAGCTACCAGCTGCAGGGAGGTGAGAAACTTGATTTTCCGACCGCCACCTTCGACGTAGTGACCTTCGCCGGATCCCTGTACTACGCCCGGTCGCAGTCGCTGGTCGACGAAGTGGTGAGGGTGTGCCGCCCCGGCGCCCGGATCGTGGTATACGATTTCACGGCCCCGCTGCGCGCCCACTGCACCGCTTTACTGGGGCTGGAGGGAGTGGAGGACCTCGTAGAGGACTACGACGCCACCGTAAACCTTGACGGGTTAAACCCATCGGTCCTGCGGGTGCTGACCACGGCCCGGGGCGCGGTGGCGGTAGCGGTCGAGCCAGACCAGCTTACCGCCCTGTACCTGTCCGACCCCCCGCTGGCTGAATTGCTGCAGGAGCACTACGGCAAGCATGAAGATGAACTGCCCCAGCGAATCACCACCGCCCTGGCCGCGAAGGCAAAAGGTGAACCCGGCCGGTTGGCGGTCACCTTTGAGACCTACGCCACGGTATACGCCGTAGGGTAGTGATCCGCGCGGATTGCTCCGGGCCGTTTACATTGCCTACCTTGCCGGAAAATATCACTCCATGACCTTTCAGGAACTCAACGACGGCATCACCAAGGCCGCGACCAAAGCCCCGAACCTCGGTAAAAGCATCAAGCTGCAACTCGACGAGGGTATTATCCACATCGACATGACCGGCGATACGGCCCAGGTGACGAATGAGGACAAGGAGGCGGATACGGTAGTGACGACCTCGGTCGACGTGCTGGAGCAGCTGCGGACCGGGAAACTCAATCCCATGATGGCCATGATGAGCGGCAAGGTGAAGATCAAGGGCGACATGGGACTGGCCATGAAGTTGCAGGGGCTGCTGAGTTAGCGCCAACCAAGACATTTGGCGGCATCGGCCGTTGCCCGGCCCAAGCATTTTCCGGAATTATGCGTTACTTCCAGTAGCGGCATGTCGTTGTCGCGCCCAGAACAACCGACCGCCCATGCGCCTGCGCCTGTTACTCGCCTTTCTAGCCTTGCTCCCCGCCGTGATGACGGCCACCCACAACCGCGCCGGCGAGATCATCGTACGGGCCGCGGGCGACTGCGCCAACCCCGGCGACCAGCTGCGTGCCTGCGCCACCATCGTCACTTACACGGAAACCGCCCAGACGGAAGTGGACCGCGACAGCCTGGACCTGAACTGGGGCGACGGGACCACGGAGCGGATCGGCCGGACCAGCATCACGCCGGTGGCACCGGGCATCCAGCGTAACGAATACACCTTTTGCCACCGCTATCCGGCCTTCGGGCGCTACGTGCTGAGTTTCCAGGACGTCAACCGGGTGAGGAACGTCCGCAACATCCCCGGTTCGGTCAATATCCCTTTCAGCGTATTCACTTCCTTCGCCCTGGTCAACCCCATCGTGAACGGGTGCAATACCTCCCCCGAGCTAAGCCAGGACCCCATCGACAACGCCTGTATCGGTTCGGTGTGGACCCACAACCCGGGGGCCTTCGACATCGACGGCGACAGCCTGGCGTTCGAGTTCACCGTGCCCACCTTCGCGCCCCGCGCCCCGATCAACAACTACGTGCTGCCCAACGCGGTGAGCGGTTCCAGCGGAAGCCTCCGAATCGACCCCCAAACGGGGCAAATTACCTGGGATACGCCCACCATCCCCGGGGAATACAACCTGGCCTTCATGGTCAAGTCTTTCCGCAACGGCATCCCCCTGGATACCCTCGTACGGGATATGCAGATCTTCGTGGACGACTGCTCCAACGAACCCCCGGTGATCGAGCTGGCCCGGGAGGAAATCTGCGTAGTAGCCGGTGAGGTGGTCGAGTTCTCGGTAATTGCCACCGCCCCCCTCACCGACACCGACCAGCGCGTAAGCCTGACGGCCAGCGGTCGGCCCTTCGACCTGACCGATAACCCCGCCATTTTCCTGCCGGGTACGACGGGCCCTCAGGAGGACCCCGTCCGCAAGACCTTCCGGTGGCAAACCACCTGCAACGACATCAGCAACCAGGAGTACTTCGTGGTGCTAAAGGCGGTGGATACGGGAGACCCCCGGCCGTCGGGGCTGGCTACCCTGCGTACCGTGGCCATCAAGGTGGTGGCCCCCCCGCCCGACGACCTGCAGGCGGAAGTAGGGGAGGAGGAGATCACCGTCTCCTGGGCCAACCCCTATGCCTGTGAAACGAACGAGGACCCCGATTTTCTGGGCTTCACCGTCTGGCGGCGGGAGGGCAGCAACAACTTCGTTCCGGATACCTGCCAAACGGGACTGGCCGGGCGGGGGTACACCCAGATCTCGGACGCGGAGGTAAGGGACATTGCCGATGGTCGCTACGTATTCACCGACCCCGACGTGGAGCGTGGCCGTACTTACTGCTACCGGGTGGTGGCCGTCATGGTGCGCCGTACCGCCAGTACGGGACTGATCTTCGAAGACATCGAATCCCTTCCTTCCGAAGAAATCTGCGTGCAGCTGGCCCGCGACATACCCCTGCTGACCCGGGTAGACGTGGTGAGCACCGACGCTACCGGCGGTCAGATTGACGTCTGCTGGCTACTCCCCGACGCCCAGAGCCTGGACACCATCCAGAACCGGGGGCCCTACCGCTACGTCCTCAGCCGGGCTAGCGGACAAACCACCGACCCCGCCGCCTTCGAGCCCATCCAGACCTACGAAACCCAGTTCTTCGGTGACCCGGTGGACACCTGCTTTACCGACGGCAACCTGAACACCGCCGGACAGGGCTACAGCTACCGCATCGAGCTCTTCGTCGAAGGGGAGAATCAGCCGGTAGGGGAGGCCCAACCCGCCAGCAGCGTCCGCCTCACGGCCGCCCCCACCGATCGCGCGGTGGACCTGAGCTGGACGGAGCGCGTGCCCTGGACCAACGATACCTACCAGGTCTTCCGCCGCGCGCCGGGAGCCACCACCTACACCCAGATCGCCACCGTGACCGAGCAGCAGTACCGGGATGAGGGCCTGACCAACGGCCTGGAATACTGCTATTACGTCCGGTCGGTGGGTAGCTATAACCTCGACGATATACCTTCCCCCCTGCTGAACCGCAGCCAGGAAGCATGCACCATTACCGCCGACAACGTGGCCCCCTGCCCGCCGGTGCTCACCGTGGAATCGGTTTGTGACCGCGGGGTCGACTGCACCGACGAGGACAACCTGTTCAACACCCTGGAGTGGACGGCCCCGGCGGACCTCTGCGGCGACGACGACGTGGCGGGCTACCGGATCTTCTTCTCGCCGGACAGCTCCACCACTCCCGCCCTCGTGGCCGAAGTGGCCACCCCCGATCAATTGATGTTTGAGCACTACCCGGGCGCCGGCATCGTGGGCTGTTATACCATCGTGGCTTACGACGCCAACGGGAACGAAAGTTCCGTGAGCAACCGCGTCTGCGTCACCAACTGTCCGATCTACGAACTGCCGAATGCCTTTACCCCCAACGGAGATGGACAAAATGACCTGTTTGAGCCCCGCGGACTCTGCTTCGTGGAGCGGGTGGAGTTCAAGATCTTCAACCGCTGGGGGCAGCTGGTCTTCGAAACCGAGGACCCCGCCATCCGGTGGGACGGAACGAACCTGAACGGCGATGCCCTCCCGTCCGGCACCTACTACTACGTGGGTACCGTGTTCGAAAGGCTGCTACAGGGTGTTGTGGCCGGCGACGCCGCGGTCAGCGGGTACATAGAATTAATCACCAATCGCTAGGGAATTTGATTAATTGCTTCCCGGGATAAATCATTGTCCGGTTAGCCGGTGATGAACCATAAGGTATGCGGAACTTCCGTAATATCAGCAGGTTACGTCCGCCATTGCTCCGGCCCTTCCCATTCCGGGCCGCCGGGGTCGGCAGAGCCTGGATACGTGGACAACTATTGTATCGACCATTTTTAGGAGCAAGGTTTTTTCGTATGGACATTTACTCCTATTTTTGTGACACAGGCGAACTTTTTGTTGTGTCGTCCAGCCAACATCAATCAGTTGCACTGTCAGGCAGCCCGGCTGCCGAAATAGAATAATAGGGTTTTAGGTGTTTATTTCCGGACCGGCTGCGCCTGCGCGACCGGTCTTTTTTTATCCCACAAGACTAATCGGGCAAAAGGGGGCGTTACATTGCCAAAGGCCCCGCCTGTACCGGCTTTTCCGACTGTTTTCGTCTATTGCGTTCGGCCTTGCGTCTCTCAAAAAAAGCTTAAACCGCCCCTTGATATGAAGTTAGTCCATACCCTGCTTTTTGTTCTGTGCTGCGCTACCGCGTTGCAGGCGCAGGACATTCATTTTTCCCAGTTCTACATGTCGCCGCTGAACCTCAATCCGGCCATGACGGGGGTGATGAACTGCAACAGTCGCATCGCGGTCAATTACCGCAGCCAGTGGGCTTCCGTCCTGGGCGAGAATGCGTTCCAGACCTACAGCGTGAGCTACGACCAGCGGGTTGCCGTGGGGCGCAGTGACTTCTTCGGCATCGGAGGCACCTTCTGGGGCGACCGCGCGGGTGAGGCGAACTTTGCCACCACCACCGGCAAGGTGAGCGCCAGCTACAGCAAGAAAATGGGCGGCAGCCGCAAATACGGCAACTACCTCGTGGCCGGCGCCGAGCTCGGCGCGGCCCAGCGCAGCCTCGACTTCCTGGCCCTGCGCTGGGGCTCCCAGCACGACGGCGACGGTGGTTTCGACCCCACCGCTCCCAGTGGAGAAAATGGCCTGGACCGCGACCAGTTCCTCTTTGCAGATATGGGCGTTGGCCTGCTGTGGTTCATGGTATTCGATGAGAACAACAGCCTGTACGCCGGCGGTGCCTTCCACCACCTGAACCGCGCCAACCAGAGCTTCGACAACGAAGGGAAGGACCTCCTCTACAGCCGCTTTACGGCCCACGCCGGGGGTGAGTTCATGCTCAACAACCGCTTCGGACTCGTTCCCGGGGTCATCATCATGAACCAGGGGCCCAGCTTCCAGGTGAACGCCGGTACCAACCTCAAGTTCCTCCTCGACGGAGGGGGTAACGCCGCTACCCAGGCCTTCCAGATCGGCCTCTGGACCCGCGTCAGCAACCGCCTCGACAGCAGCGTGCTCACCGACGCCCTCATCCTGAGCACCCGCTTCGACTACGACAGCTTCGCCCTCGGGTTCAGCTACGACATCAACACCAGCGACCTGAAGGTAGCCACCGACGGCAACGGCGGATTCGAGCTCTCCCTCCAGTACAAGATCTGCGGCAACCAGCGCCGCGGGGTTTACTGTCCCACCTTCTAGCGACTTCCCTCACCTCACACCACCAAGCCCCGCTTACCCATGCCCGCTCCAAAACGCAACACGAATGACGCGCGGGCCTGGACCAAGTACATGGGCATCGGGGCCCAGCTCATCGGAACCATCGGGGTCTGCATCTTCATCGGGCTGTGGCTCGACGGGCAGTTCGGCACCAACCCCTGGCTGACCATCCTGCTGAGCCTGGTCGGCGTAATTGGCGGCCTCTACGTCAGCGTCAAGGATTTGCTGTAAGCAGACGAAACCAAACTTCTTCCCCCGGCCGCAGTTGAAAGACGGCGTCGGGCAGGGGAGCGGCCACCAGCACCCGCGGGTAACCCCCCACGGTCTGGGCATCTGGTCCCAACAGGATCGGGCCCGCGGGCGTCCACTGCACGGTACCCGGTAAAACGGGTGAGCTGATCATCCCCGGCAGGGCCATCCCCCCGAACCCCGGTGCCTCCAGGCGAATCCCCTGCCGATCGGAGGCCAGTCCCAGGTGAAAAGAGGATTCCTGTAGAAACCTTTGCTGCTTCGCGGAAAGCCAGTCCCATTCCGGACCGGGCACCGCCGGGATGACCACCTGCCCCGCCCCGAGGTCCGCAGGCGGCCAGTCGCTACGTACCGGATGATGGTCATCCGCCTCGACCAGGAATGAGCGGCCGGGCTCCGGCGACACCGTACCCGGCAATCCGCTTTCCACGCTGCCCTGCACCCGCGGCAAGCGCCATCCGCCCCTCAGGCAGAGATACCCCCGGCAGCCAGTGCGTGCCAGCCCGCCCCGCAATTCGTGCACCCCGTCGAGGGCAATGGTTTCGTAGCGGCTGATGGGTTCCCCGTCCAGCCGCCAGCCCATATCCGCCCCCGTCAGGGCCAGGGACCCACGACCATTGAGTTGCCAGCGCCCCCCGGAAAGGGTAAGTTCCAGGCAGCAGTGATGGGGGGACTGCTCCAGCAGTTCATTGCCCGTGGTCGCGCTCCGGCGGTCGGCGGCCCCGCCGCCCGGGATGGCCAGGTGCTGCAGTCCCGGCCGCCCGCCATCCACGAAGCGGGCACCCCCTCCCCCCGAAAGTCGTGCGATGGTTAGGATGCGGCTCATGCTTTCAACTGGTTCAGGCGGATAAACTCCGCCTCGTCGATGGAATAGAAGCGCACCCGGTCGCCGGCCCGGAAGCGGGGCCGCCCCTCCGCGTCCACCAGGGGCAGGGGGCACTGCCCGATGAGTTGCCACCCGCCCGGGCAATCGCCGGGGTAAATGCCCGTTTGCCGGCTGGCCAGCCCCACCGCCCCCGCCGGGACCCGCGCGCGGGGTGAGGCCCGCCGGTCAACCGCAAGCCGTTCGTCGGTGGGCCCGAGGAAGGCGAAACCGGGTCGAAAGCCCAGCAGGTAGACCAGGTAGTCGCGACTGCCGTGTAGTTCTATTACTGCCTCGGCCGACAGTCCCGTAGCGGCGGCGACCGCCTCGAGGTCGGGCCCCGCACTGCCGCCGTAGCGGACGGGCACGGAATGGTAGGTGGACAGCTGCTCGGATGGCGCCACCCGGGCCGCGTAGATATACTCCCGCAACTGGTAGGCGGAACTCCGGTCGGGGCGGAACTCCACCAGCAGGGAAGCGTAACCGGGCACGCATTCCACCACGGCGGGGTGGGCGGCGATGGCGGCGGCGTAGGCGTGCACGCTCCGGCTGATGCCCTCGTCGATCAGGGGCTCCCAGTCCAGCAGCAGGGCGGCGGAACCGTAAGGGCGGATGAAGCGGGGGCGTCGCACGGTGGGAAGGTAGCAAGCCCCCAGGGAATGTCGCGGGAAGCGTGGTCGCCCAAAAGGTCGTACTTTTCGGCCCTCAATCACCAAGCCTGCCCGCCATGCCCAACGATACTTCCGACGACGACCTGAAGCGCTACTATTCGATTGGGGAGGTAGCCAAAAAGCTCGACGTCAATACCTCCCTGATCCGCTTCTGGGAGAATGAGTTCAGCCACATCAAGCCGAACAAGAACAGCCGCGGTGACCGCCGCTTTACCAAGGAAAACATCCAGCAACTGCGGGAGGTGTACCACCTGGTACGGGAGCGGGGCTTCACCCTCGACGGGGCCCGCAAGGAGATTGCCGCCGGGGGCAAAACCGACAACGGCAAACAGCAGGTCATCGACAGCCTGCTCAAGGTGCGCCGCCGCCTGGAAGAACTGCAGAAGAAGGCCTAAGCCCCGTTTCCTTGGCCTACCTGCTCTACTACCTTATCCTGCTGCCCCTGAGCTACCTGCCCTGGTCGGTGCTCTACGGCATCGGATCGGCCCTGGCGGCCCTCAACTGGCGCTGGGTGGGCTACCGCAAGGAAGTGGTTCTGGACAACCTGCGCAGGTCATTGCCGGACCGCAGCGAAGCGGAGATCTTGGCCCTGGGCAAGGCCTATTATATATACTTTTTCGAGACGATCGCGGAGAGCATCAAGCTGTTCAGCCTGGACGAAGCGGCGGCGGTGCGCCGGTGCCGCATCCTCAATCCGGAAGCCGTGGATCACCTGCGGGCCCAGGGGCGGAGTTTCATCGCCTACGGCGGCCACTACAGCAACTGGGAAATGGCCGGCATCTCCTTTCCTTCCCAGCTGCGTGGCTTTACCCTGATGGCCATCTACGCCCCGCTGAAGGACCGCGTCATGGACCGCCTGGTCACCGCCAACCGGCAGCGGGCCGGGGTGCTGATGGTGCCGCGGAAGGGAGTGGAAGACTTCTACGAACACCCGCCAGTTTCCCCCACCGTCGATTTCTTCGTGGCCGATCAGGCGCCCAGCAACGCCCGCTGGGAGAAGTTGCACTGGACGACCTTCTTGGGCCGCACCACCGGTTTCATGGCGGGCCCGGAACGCTATGCCGTACGCTACGACCGCCCCGTCTACTACATGACGCTGCGGCGGGAGGGCCGCGGCCAGTACGTGGCGGAACTGCTACCGGTGACCGATACCCCCCGCCAGGAGGCGCCGGGCTTCATCACCGAAGCCTTCGCCCGCCAACTGGAGCGGGAAATCCAGCGCGACCCCGTGCCCTGGCTGTGGAGCCACCGGCGCTGGAAGCGGGAAGTGCCCCCCGAGGTAGTCCGGGAACTGGAGCACCGTCCCTTTGTCCCGCCGGTATACGACCGCTCCCTGCGGGTGGGTGATTCGGATCGCCCCGCCTGAAATGAGCGGTGGCCGGAACGGTAATTAACCCTCCCGGCCACCAGCCCGATTACGTCATTTGGGGAAGCCCCGGCCCTATTCGGGGCCGGCGTTCACGATGGCCTTGTCGGCCTGCTTGGCGTAGTTGGCGAAGTTGTCGTGGAACAGCTTCGCCAGCTTCTCCGCGGCTGCGTCGTACTGCTGCTCGTTGCGCCAGGTATCCCGGGGGTTCAGGATGGCGTTGGGTACGTCGGGGCAGCTGGTGGGGCGGCTGAGCCCGAAAACCGGGTCGGTCACGTAGTCCACATCGTCCAGGGCGCCGGTCAGGGCGGCCTTGATCATGGCGCGGGTGAAGGCCAGCTCGATGCGCGAACCTTCTCCGTAGCCGCCGCCGGTCCAGCCGGTGTTGACCAGCCATACGTTGATGGGCTCGCCTTCCTCGTCGGCCTGCTTGAGCTTGTTGCCCAGCATGTCGGCGTAGTGGGTGGGGTGGAGGGGGATGAAGGGGGCACCGAAGCAGGCCGAGAAGTTGGGCTGGGGCTCGGTGATGCCCGTTTCCGTTCCGGCGATCTTGGCGGTGTAGCCGCTGATGAAGTGGTACATTGCCTGCTCGGGCGTGAGCTTGCTGATGGGAGGCAGTACCCCGAATGCGTCACAGGTGAGGAAGAAGATGTTGCGGGGCAAGTCTCCCCGGCTGTTGTACATGATGTTCTCGATGTGGTCGATCGGGTAACTCACGCGGGTATTCTGGGTGATGCTGTCGTCGGCGTAGTCGGGGGTGTGGCCGTCTTCCTTCAGCACGATGTTTTCCAGCAGGGCACCAAACTTGATGGCCCGGTAGATCTGAGGCTCCTTCGACTCGCTCAGGTCGATCACCTTAGCGTAGCAGCCGCCTTCGAGGTTGAAGACGTTGGCCTGGCTCCAGCCGTGCTCGTCGTCGCCGATGAGCCGGCGGTCGGGGTCGTTGCTCAGGGTGGTCTTGCCGGTGCCCGACAGGCCGAAGAAGAGGGCGGTGTCTCCCTTGGCGCCTACGTTGGCCGAGCAGTGCATGCTCAGCACGTCGCGGCGGGTAGGCAGTACGTAGTTGAGCACCGAGAAGATGCCCTTCTTGATTTCACCGGTGTAGGCCGTACCTCCGATGAGGATGGTCTTCTTGGTGAAGTTGATGATGCTGAAGTTGTCCTGGCGGGTGCCGTGGATGGCCGGGTCGGCCTTCACGCCGGGGAAGGCGTAGATGGTCCACTCGTCGGTCATCAGGTTGGTGATGCGCTCGTCGTCGGGCCGCAGGAACATATTGTAGGCGAACATATTCTGCCAGGGGTACTCGGTGTACACCCGGATGTTGATGCGGTACTTGCGGCTGGCGCAGGCGTAGGCGTCGCGTACGTACACGGCGTCGAGGCCCTGGGCGTAGTCGAGGGTCTTCTCCAGCAGCTGGTCGAAGGCCTCCTGGCCGATGGGGATGTTGATCTTGCCCCAGTCGACGGTGTCGCGGGTGATGTCGTCCTCGACGATGAAGCGGTCCTTGGGGGAGCGACCGGTGAACTTGCCCGTGTTGATGATGAGGGCACCGGTGTCGCTGAGGTGGCCCTGTCCCTGGGTGATAGTATCTTCTACCAGGGCGGCGACCTTCAGGTTCTCGCGCAGATTGTGGTGTTGCATGAACGCAATGCTTTAGTTAGGGGACTGCAAGGTACGGATTGGCCGGCGACTTTTTGAACGCCGCAGGGGGCAGAAATCAGCGGGGCCGGGGCGGGAGGCCTACACCCCGGAAAAGGCGCTGAACCCACCGTCTACGGGCACCACGATGCCGGTCACGAAGCTGCTGGCGTCGGCGCAGAGGTAGACCAGGGTGGTCATGAGTTCTTCGGCTTCCCCAAAGCGGTTCATGGGGGTGCTGGCAATGATGGTCTTGCCGCGGGGCGTAAGGGAGCCGTCTTCCTCGAGCAGGAGCCGGCGGTTCTGTTCACCGATAAAGAAACCTGGAGCGATGGCGTTCACCCGCACGCGGCCGTCGTACTTGCGGGCCATTTCCACGGCCAGCCACTTGGTGAAGTTGTCGATGCCGGCCTTGGCGGCGCTGTACCCCACCACGCGGGTGATGGCGCGGTCGGCGGCCATGCTGGAGATATTCACGATGCAGCCCCGGTCGGCTTCGGTAATCATCTCCCCGAAGATGAGGCTGGGAATGACGGTGCCGTCGAGGTTGAGCTTGCTTACCCCGGCGAAATCGTCCAGGTTCAAGTCGAAGAAACTCTGGTCGGGCCCGATGGTGGCCCCGGGGCGGTTGCCGCCGGCGGCGTTGACCAGAATGTCGAGTTTGCCCCACTTCCGGCGGAGTTCCTCCCGGGCGGCTTCCAGGCTCTGGCGGTCGGTCACGTCGCCGCGCAGCAACAGGACGGATTCCGCATCGCCCGCTGACTGGCTCAATTCGGCCGCCGCGCTGGCGAGGTTGTCGGGATTGCGGCTCAGCAGGGCCACCCGCGCGCCGGCGCCGAGCAGTCCGCGCGCCATGGCGGTTCCGAGGGCACCGGTGCCGCCGGTGAGGAGGGCGTGCTTGCCGGAAAGATCAAAAAGGGTAGACATGGTGGGTATTTTCTGAAGTGGGTGTAGTTATGCTTTTGACCCGGGCAGCTGTGGCAAGCTTACCGGGGAGGGGAAATTTGCCGCTCCGCCTTCAGCGAAAGCACCCGCTGGTAGGCAGCCTTGTGTTGGGAGGCGCGATCGAAGAGGAGGGGGTGGTTGGTACGGCCGCGGATGGGCCAGTTGTTGAGCCAGCTCTGGGCGTCGTTGACGCCCCAGAAGGTTACCCGGGAGATGGCGTCGTCGTGCTTGAGGAAGAGGGAGAACAGCTCCGCGTAGCGATCGGCCAGGCGGTTGGCTTCCTCTTCCGGCAGGCCGTCGGGGTAGGGGTCCATGGAGGGGTCCCCCTCGTAGTTCTGGCTTACCTCGGCACCCTCCAGGTCCCAGGGATTGGGCAGGGTGGTCAGGTCAAGTTCGGTGATCATCACCTTCACCCCCGTGGCGGCGTAGGCCTCGATGCTGGCCTCGACCTCCTCCAGCGGCGGCCCTTTCAGGCTGTAGTGGCCCTGCATGCCCACCCCGTCGATGCGCACGCCGTTGTCCTGCAGCAGCTTGATGATGCGCAGGGCACCTTGTCGCTTGCGGGGGTTATAGAGGTTGTAGTCATTGTAGTAGAGTTCAGCATCCGGGGCGGCCTCGGCGGCGATGCGGAAAGCGTCCACCAGGTACTGCTCGCCCAGCACCCGGTAGAAGACCGATTCGCGGTAGCTGCCGTCTTCGTTCAGGGCTTCGTTGACCACGTCCCAGCCATCGATGCGGCCGGCGTAACGGCCGGCAACGGCGCGGATGTGTTCTTCCAGGTAGCGGCGCAGCTGCCCGGGGTTAGTGGTCTGGCTGACGTACTCGGGCAGTTGGCTGTGCCAGACCAGGGTGTGTCCGATGGTCCACATGCCGAGCCGCTCGCCCAGGTCAACGTAGCCGTCGGCCGCCGCCCACGCAAACGAATCCGGCCCGGGTTGTATCCTCTCCCATTTCATGACGTTCTCGGGCGTGATGGAAGTGAATTCCCGTTCCAGCAACTGCAGCCCCGCGGTATCCTCTCCCGCAATCTGGGTGCGGTTGACGGCCGCCCCCACGTAAAAGTGATCCGCGAACACCCGGCCGATGCTGGTTTCCGCCACCGGAAAGTCCTCCCCCTCCGGCGGGGGGGGCGGGGTGCCGCCTTCCGAACCACACGATCCGAACGACAGGAGAAGGACCAGCAAGGCAAAGGGTAGGAAGGGGGCGTTCATGCAATTCCAAGGTTGTAGGGTTAGGTGTAAAACGGGCCGTGGCCAAACGAAGGTGCTAAATGTACAGGTTACCGCCCAGCTTATGAAATCGATTGCGCCCGTTTTCCATGGGCTGTTGGTTGGGAGGGTGGGGTCAGCGGCGGCGCAGGGAGGAGGCGCGGGGGACGAGCTGGGTCTCGAGTTCGATGCGCCGTTCCGTGACCGGCATTTTCGCGTTGGCGACCCGCAGGGCCTGTTGGAGGGCCATGCGGCCCATTTCCACGGCGGGGTGGGTGACCGAGGACAGGGGCGGGTCGATGATTTCGCAGACCGGGTCGTTGTTGAAGCCGATGATGGCCAGTTGTTCCGGGACGGCCACCCCGAGTTCGCGGGCGCATTTGATGGCTCCGACCGCGGCGTTGTCGTTGGTGCTGAAGATGCCGTCGGGGGGGTGGGGCGACTGCAGCAGCTGGCGGGCCAGGCGGTTTCCTTCCTCGAGTGTGAGGTGGTCGGAGGTAAGGATCAGTTCGTCGTCTACCCTGAGGTCATTGGCTTGCAGGGCCTCCCGGTACCCGCATTCCCGCTCGTGGTAGATGATCTGGTGGGAGGCCCCCTTGAACAGGGCGATGCGGCGGCAGCCCTGGTCGATCAGGTGCTGGGTGGCCAGCCGGGCCGAACGGACGTTGTCGATCACCACCCGGTGGCCATCCAGGGTACTGGGTACGCGGTCCACGAAGATGACCGGGGTACCACTGCTGCTGATCTCTTCGAGGTGTTCGTAGTCGGTGGTTTGCATGGCCAGGGATACCACCAGGGCGTGGATGCGGCTGGAGAACAGCGTCTTGGCGTTGGCCACTTCGTGGTCGTAGGAGTCCTGCGACTGGGAGATGATCACATTGTAGCCCGATTCGCGGGCCGCGGCTTCCACCCCGTGAATCAGGGAGGAGATGAAGGGGCGGTTGATCCAGGGCACTAGCACGCCGATGGTATTGGACTCCCGGGTGCGCAGGCTGCTGGCCAGGATGTTGGTGCGGTACCCCCGCTTGCGGGCCAGCTCCTTCACGGCGGTGATGGTGGCCTTGCCGATGCTGTAGTGATCCTTCAGGGCCCGGGAGACCGTAGAGGGGGCCACGTTCAGCTCCGTAGCCAAGTCGTAGATGGTTACCTGCTTTTTGCGCTTGTTGCTCATGCCGCTGACCGAATGGGGATAAGGAGGGTAACCCAGGGCTCCCCCGTGGCGACAAGATACGTTCCAGTAAAATGGTAGCGGAAACCGGTCCGCTCAGGAAAGGGCACCCACCAGGAGGTTGCAGCCGCGTACGTCGGAGTGGTCCAGGCGGCCCAGTACCTCAAAGGTGTCGTCGGCGAACACCCGCCCCAGGTCGTCGCTGGCGATGAAGCTCACCGTGTCGAGGTTGGCCAGGTCCGTGAGGTTCAGGGCGGCGGTCCGGCCCCGGGGGGCGGGTGCCAGGGGGTCGGTGATGTCGCGGGGGGTGACCGAAAGGGTGGGGGCGGGGTGGAAGCGGCCGTCGGCGGGGGCGTAGGCCTGGGAGAGCAGCTCCGTCATGCCGTATTCACTGTGGATGTGGGGCACGGAGAAGGCGGCTGAGAGGGTAGCGTGCAATTCCCGCCGGGTCATCTCGCGGCGGCGGCCCTTCATACCCCCGGTTTCCATTACGATGGTGTTGCCCAGGGGTTGGGGGAAGCGTTCCCCCAGTTCCAGGAGGGCGAAGCTTACGCCGAGCAGCAGGGTAGGGATGCGCTGTTCGCGGAGGCGGGCGAGTCGGTCGGCCAGGCCGGGCAGGTCGTCCAGGAAGAAGCCCGAATCGGGGTGGCCACTGCGCTCGATAAAATCCTGGGCCATAAATACCAGGCTGGAGCCGCTGCGCTCCAGGTAAGCCGGCAGCAGGGCCAGCACCGCCCGGCCGGCCAGGGGGCCGTACTGCCGCTCGAAGGTGAGGGCCGCGCCCCGCCGGTACCAGTCCGCGTCGCGCAGGTCGTGGCGGCTGGTGGCCGCCCCCGTGGTGCCGCTGCTGGTGAAGGTGCGCACGGGCTGCCAGTCGCCGCTGCGCAGTTGCTGCGACTTGAACAGGGCAATGGGCAGGTGGGGAATGTCCGTCCGCCGGCCTACCGTGCGCGGGTCTACCCGCAACAATTCGAGGTATTGGGCGTAGATTTGGTTGTTGGCCGCCTGGTAACGGAATACGTCCAGGGCCAGGGCCGCGAAACCGGCGGGGCTAACTTCCTCAATCCGTCGGGCGAGTTGGTCGCGCGTCATAGTAAACCGTTTATCTGCCATGCAATACACCCGCTTCGCCCTATGGTTGCTTGCCGTCGGTACCCTGCTCACCGGCTGCGTAAACCCGCCGGAGTACCCCGAGGAGCCGGTGATCCAGTACGAGGGCATCAGCAAGAATACCATTTACCAGTTTACCAACGGCCCCCAGGACAGCCTCGTCATCCATTTTTCCTTCACCGACGGCGACGGCAACATCTCTTCCCAGGACAGCACCGACATCTTCATCAAGGACAGCCGCTTCCCGGAACTGCCCCCGACCATCGTGGGCGCCTTTCCCCCCATTCCCGCCGAGGGCACGGGCAACGGCATCAGCGGCGACGTCTTCTTCACCGTGATCAATTCCGGCCAGGGCGTCTGCTGTATATATAATGACCGCTTCTGCGTGGCCGACGAGGCCTTCCCGGTCGACACCCTCACCTACGAGATCTACATCCTGGACCAGGCCGGCAACCGCAGCAACACCATCCGCACCGAACAGATCCGGGTGCTCTGCTTGGGGCAGTAGCGGGCGGCGGTGCGCGGGTGCCGGGCCGAAGCTTCCGGCCTTACCTTCGCCGTATGCAGTTCTACGAATTTCTGGCCCACCTCACCCACCAGCGCCGGCTGAGCGCCCACACCGTGGACGCCTACCGCAGCGACCTGCAGCAGTTCGCCGACTACTGTCTGGAGAGCTACGCCGTGGAACGGGCCGGGGAGGTGAGCCGCGAGATGGTCAAGAGCTGGCTGGCCCGGCTGGTGGAGGAGGGGAAGGCCCCTACCTCGATCCGCCGCAAGCTCAGCGCCCTGAAAGCCTTTTACCACTACCGCCAGCGGCGGGGGCAGCAGGCCGAGAACCCCACCGTCCGCATTCCCACCCCGAAGGTAGGGCGGCGGCTGCCGGCCACCGTGCCGGCCCAGGACCTGCAGCGGCTGTTCACCGCCTTTCCCGACCCGGAGGAGGAAAAAGATTATTTTTTACTGCAGGATCACCTGCTGCTGGCCCTCCTCTACCAGGCCGGCCTGCGGCGGGCGGAACTCATCGGGCTGAACTGGTCGGACGTCGATCCGGACCGCCGCCAACTCCGGGTGAGGGGCAAGGGGAACAAGGAACGCCTGCTGCCCTTCGGCCCCCAGCTGGCCGGGCTGTTGGAGCGGGCACGGCACCTGCGCGCCGCCGCCCCCACGGATGTTGATCCGGAAAGCCTGCTGATTACGGAGCGGGGTAAACGATTGTATCCCAAATACGTATACAACAAAGTGAAGCGCTACCTCTCCGGGGTGACGCGGGAAACCAAGAAGAGCCCCCACGTGCTCCGCCACAGTTTCGCCACCCACCTGACCGAAGGGGGGGCGGACCTCAACGCGGTAAAGGAGTTGCTGGGCCACGCCAGTCTGGCGGCCACCCAGCTGTACACCCACAACAACCTGGAACGGCTGCGGGAGGTGTACCGCCGCGCCCATCCGGAGGGCGGAGAATAAAACGATGATAAAATTTCATCCGGTAGTGCTTTGTCAATTGTATCAAACAACATACCTTTGCAATCGCTTTGGGAAAACGTCCTCAAGCTGACTTGAAAAACGGTTATAGATCCCAGGATTTTCGTCCGGTGCCCCTCTTTGCAGCTTGCTGCGGGTAGTGGCCGCCGATGGGTTTCCGGTCAGAGGGCCCAACCAGCCGGTGTAGCTCAGTTGGTAGAGCAGCTGATTTGTAATCAGCTGGTCGGCGGTTCGAGTCCGTCCATCGGCTCCAGACGCGGGAGTTCCGGGATCTAGAAGTAAGATGCAAAACATGGGGGTGCGCCACAGTTGGAGAGGTGGGCTGGACTGTAAATCCAGTGTTTCGGCTGAGTAGGTTCGAATCCTACCACCCCCACACCATGTTATTTGGTCTTGACGACGGATCGTCGTCGGTTTTTTACCAGTCGCGGAAGTAGCTCAGCTGGTAGAGCATCAGCCTTCCAAGCTGAGGGTCGCGGGTTCGAATCTCGTCTTCCGCTCCACGTCGCCTTTCCCTCGGGAGGGGCGGCCAGTTTTACTTCAACCGAATTGCCGACGTAGCTCAGGGGTAGAGCACTTCCATGGTAAGGAAGGGGTCGTGAGTTCAAATCTCACCGTTGGCTCAAGGGTAATACTTCTCCCTCACTCGTGGGTGGAGATAGGGGCGGCCGGGGTTGCGGTCGGCACCCTGAATAAGCACCATTTTTTAAATTCAAAATAGGTTATCCTAAGATGGCTAAGGAAAAATTTGAAAGAACTAAACCCCACGTTAACGTGGGTACCATTGGTCACGTTGACCACGGTAAGACCACCCTCACCGCAGCTATCACCACCGTACTTTCGGAGGCCGGCGGCGCAAAGAAGATGGACTACGACACCATTGACTCGGCTCCCGAGGAGAAAGAGCGTGGTATCACCATCAACACCGCTCACGTAGAGTACGAAACGGCTAACCGTCACTACGCTCACGTTGACTGCCCCGGTCACGCTGACTACGTAAAGAACATGGTAACCGGTGCCGCCCAGATGGACGGTGCTATTCTGGTAGTTGCTGCTACCGACGGCCCCATGCCCCAGACCCGCGAGCACATCCTCCTGGCCCGCCAGGTAGGTGTACCCAACATCGTGGTCTTCATGAACAAGGCTGACCTGGTCGACGACGAAGAGATGCTCGAGCTGGTCGAAATGGAAGTACGCGAACTGCTGAGCCAGTACGAGTACGACGGCGACAACGCCAGCATCATCATCGGCTCCGCCCTGAAGGCCCTCGAAGGAGACGCCGAAGGCAAGAAGCAAATCATGGACCTCATGGCCGCCGTCGACAGCGACATCCCCGAGCCCGAGCGTCTGGTTGATCAGCCCTTCCTGATGCCCGTTGAGGACGTATTCTCGATCACCGGTCGTGGTACCGTTGCTACGGGTCGTATCGAGCGCGGTGTCATCAACGTAGGTGACTCCGTAGAGATCCTGGGTATGCAGGCCGCTGAGGCCAAGCCCCTGACCTCCACCATCACCGGTGTAGAGATGTTCCGCAAACTGCTCGATCGCGGTGAAGCTGGCGACAACGCCGGTCTGCTGCTCCGCGGTATCGACAAGGAAGCCATCAAGCGCGGTATGGTAATCTGTAAGCCCGGCAGCGTGAAGCCCCACAGCCACTTCAAGTGTGAGGTTTACGTTCTGTCGAAAGAGGAAGGCGGCCGTCACAAGCCCTTCTTCAACGGCTACCGTCCCCAGTTCTACTTCCGTACCACCGACGTAACCGGCGACATCACCCTCCCCGAGAACGTGGAGATGGTAATGCCCGGCGACAACGTCACCCTGGAAGTGAAGCTGCTGAACACCATCGCCATGGAGAAAGGCCTCCGCTTCGCTATCCGCGAAGGTGGACGTACCGTAGGCGCCGGTCAGGTAACTGAAATCCTCGAGTAGGACTCCGCGGGGCTCCGGCCCCTCCGGTTTACTCATCGAAAGTGAAAGTTAAGCGCTCGAATGAGGGTGCTTAACTTTCTCATTTAGAAAGTACGAAATACGAAAGCGGAAACAAGAAGGACAAAGGTTATGGTTAACCCGTAAGCTACCTTCGGCCTCTTTCCTTTTGATTTCGTACTTCATCCACGGGTGTAGCTCAATTGGCAGAGCACTGGTCTCCAAAACCAGGGGCTGGGAGTTCGAGTCTCTCCACCCGTGCATAAGCGAGCAGGTAAAGGACTTTCGGGACTATCTCCCGGTCCTTTCCCGGCTCCATAACTCAATCCCCAACAATGGATAGGTTTGGATTATACCTGCGGGAAAGCTACAACGAGCTGGTGCACAACGTGACCTGGCCACCGTATTCCACGCTTCAGACGAATACGATCCTGGTGCTCACCGGCTCCGCAATTTTCGCGCTGCTCATCCTGATGATGGACTTTGTTTGGAACAACGTCGTTGACTTCATCTACTCCGCAGGGTAAGTACAGTATAAGCACAGCATGGCAGACAACAAATGGTATTCGCTGCGGGTAATCAGCGGCAAGGAAAAAAAGATCAAGGAGCGCATCGAGAAGGAAATCGAGCGCAACAACTGGGGTGACCTGGTGACCAAGATTGTCGTGCCCACCGAGAAAGTCTACAAGATCCGCAGCGGCAAGAAGGTCATCTCCGACCGTAACATCCTGCCCGGCTACATTCTCGTCGAAGCCGACCCCTACGCCCTTAACGCCGAGGTAGTCGACGCCATTACCAGCCTGCCCAACGTCATCCATTTCCTGGGCAAAAGCGAGCCGGTACCCATGCGGGAATCGGAAGCCAACCGCCTCCTCGGCAAGGTGGACGAAAGCCTCGAAGCCGGCGATACCATGATCGAGCCCTTCATCGAAGGCGAGACCGTGAAGATCATCGACGGGCCCTTCAACGAGTTCGTGGGCGACATCCAGGAGGTGAACGAAGAAAAGAAAAAACTGAAAGTGATCGTCAAGATCTTCGGCCGCGGCACGGAAGTAGAGTTGAACTTCATGCAGGTCGAAAAGCAGTCTTAAGAATACTAATCATTCCACACGTCGGAGGGCCCGGTTGCAACACGATCCGGTCCGTTGGTACGACACAAATAAGTCAGCATGGCTAAGGAAGTAGAAACCTTTATCAAACTACAGGTCCGCGGTGGCGCGGCCAACCCGGCCCCGCCGGTCGGTCCGGCACTGGGTGCCAAGGGCGTCAACATCATGGAGTTCTGCAAGCGCTTCAACGCCGCTACCCAGGACAGCCAGGGTAAGATCCTGCCCGTAGTCATCACCGTCTACAAGGACAAGTCGTTCGACTTCGTCATCAAGACGCCCCCCGCCGCCGTACAGCTGCTCGAAGCCGCCAAGCTCAAGAGCGGTTCCAAGGAGCCCAACCGCAACAAGGTGGCCAAGGTAACCTGGGAACAGGTTCGCGCCATTGCGGAGAACAAGATGCCCGACCTCAACGCTTTCAGTGTAGAAAGCGGCATGAAGATGGTTGCCGGCACCGCCCGCTCCATGGGGATCACCGTAGAGGGCACCCCGCCCTGGGAAGCGTAAGCGACCCCGTCTCAATCACACCATTTATCAAGTAGGGAGCATACCCCCGGTATGCGCTATAAACCTCAAAATCATTACTCATGGCTAAACTTAGTAAGGCGCGCAAAGCCGCCACTGAGAAAGTCGATGCTACGAAGCAGTACAGCCTCGAGGAGGCCCTCGCCCTCGTCAAGGAGGTGAACACTGCCAAGTTCAACGCATCGGTTGACGTACACGTACGTCTGGGGATCGACCCCCGCAAAGCTGACCAGGCCCTCCGCGGTACGGTCACCCTTCCCCACGGTACCGGCAAGACCAAGCGTGTACTCGCTTTCGTCACCGCCGACAAGGAGCAGGAAGCCCTGGACGCCGGAGCCGACTACGCTGGTCTCGACGAGCTGGTGGCCAAGGTGAACGACGGCTGGACCGACTTCGACGTGGTCGTGGCTATGCCCCAGACCATGGCCAAGGTAGGACGCCTGGGTCGCGTACTGGGCCCCCGTGGCCTCATGCCGAACCCCAAGACCGGTACGGTCACCATGGAGGTAGGCAAGGCCGTTTCCGACGTGAAGGGCGGCAAGATTGCCTTCCGGGTAGACAAGTTCGGTATCGTCCACAGCAGCATCGGTCGGGTAGAGTTCTCTCCCGAGCAGCTCAAAGACAACGCCAACGAACTGCTGTCCACGCTGGTGCGCATGAAGCCCAGCAGCGCCAAGGGCAACTACATGAAATCGGTGACCGTTGCCTCTACCATGAGCCCCGGCATCAAGGTCGATCCGAAGACCATCGCCTAACCGTCCAAACTAAGAATCATGAATAAGCAAGACAAAGCGACGGCCATCGAGTCTCTGAAAGAACGCTTTCAGAACAACGAGTACTTCTACATCGCCGACGCCTCGACCCTCTCGGTTGAGCAAGTAAACCGCCTGCGCGGCCTCTGCTACAAGCGGGGCGTAAGCATGCAGGTAGTGAAGAACACCCTGGCCCGCAAGGCCCTGGAGCAGCTGCCCGAGGAAAACAACTATGCCCCCCTGTTCGACGCCCTGAAGGGCCCGTCGGCCATCCTGTTCTCCGAAGTAGGCAACGCGCCCGCCAAGGTGATCAAGGAGTTCCGCGAGGACAAGGGTGAGCGCCCCGTACTGAAGGCGGCCTACATCGCCAGCTCGATTTACTCCGGCGACGACCAGCTCGACGCCCTGGTAAAACTCAAGTCGCGCGACGAGGTACTGGCCGACATCCTGACCCTGCTGCAAAGCCCCATGCAGAACCTGCTGGGCGGCCTGAAGGGACAGGGCAGCAAGCTCGCCGGCGCCCTCAAGACGCTCGAAGAGCGCGAGGCGTAACCCGCCGCACCCCGGTACTCCGGTACCACCAAACCAATTAACTGGCTTCCAAGCTGATACGCGATACTCTATCGTACATCACTATTAAATACATTTATATTATGGCAGACGTAAAAGCAATTGCCGACCAGCTCGTAGAACTTACCATCAAGGACGTTACCGAGCTCCTGCAGATCCTGAAAGACGAACACGGCATCGAGCCCGCAGCCGCCGCCGTAGCGGTAGCCGCTGGTGGTGGTGGCGAAGCCGGTGGCGACGCCGCTGCTGAGCAGACCGAGTTCGAGGTCGTTCTGGAATCTGCCGGTGGCAGCAAGCTGAAGGTCGTGAAGGAGGTTAAGACCCTGCTGGGTCTGGGCCTGAAAGACGCAAAGGAAATGGTTGACGGTGCTCCCGCCACCCTGAAGTCCGGCGTCGACAAGGCTGAAGCCGAAAGCATCAAGGCCGCTCTCGAGGAGGCCGGTGCCACGGTGGTACTTAAGTAATTAGGTACACTCCTTTCTAGGATATAAGCGCGGGGGCGCTGCCGCACGGCGGCACCCCCCGCTTTTCCTTTTTACTATAGGCTTAGCGGACAACGGTCCGGCTGGGCCATTCGCGTATTAGAAATCGCCTGCGGGCTGCAACTTTAATGGGGACCGTCCTGTTAACATACTTCGCAGTACCCCATACCTCCGGAGAATTTTTCGCCGGAATCCATACTATACCATTCGGGCCAGTGCCACCGCGGAAGGCCACCGTCCGGATAAAACCAAGGAATGCTAATGACGTCAAACGGCCAAATTCTTAATGCCGAAGAGCAACGGGTGAGCTTCGGCAAGATCAAGCTAACCGATCATTCTCCCGATCTTCTAGAAATACAATTAAAATCCTTCCAGGAATTCTTCCAGTTGGAGACCACCCCGGAAAACCGGGCGCTTGAGGGTCTCTATCGGGTATTCCAGGAGAACTTTCCCATTTCTGATACCAGGAACATCTTCAATCTGGAGTTCCTGGATTATTTCGTTGACCCCCCCCGCTACACCATCGAGGAGTGTATGCAGCGCGGCCTGACCTACAGCGTTCCGCTGAAGGCCAAGTTGCGGCTCTCGTGTAACGACGAGGAGCACGTCGACTTCAAGACCATCGTGCAGGACGTCTTCCTGGGGAACATCCCCTACATGACGCCCAAAGGCACCTTCGTCATCAACGGCGCCGAGCGGGTCATCGTTTCCCAGCTGCACCGCAGCCCCGGCGTATTCTTCGGCCAGAACTTCCACCCCAACGGCACGGCGATCTACTCCGCCCGGGTCATCCCCTTCAAGGGCGCGTGGATGGAATTCGCCACCGACATCAACACGGTGATGTACACCTACATCGACCGCAAGAAGAAGTTCCCCGTAACCACCCTGCTGCGAGCCATCGGTTACGATTCGGACAAGTCCATCCTGGACCTTTTCGACCTGGCCGACGAGGTAGCCAATACCCGTGAAGCCCTCACCGCCGCCATCGGCCGCAAACTCGCCGCCCGCGTACTGCGCGCCTGGACGGAAGACTTCGTCGACGAGGACACCGGCGAGCTGGTCATCCTGGAGCGTAACGAAATCATCCTCGAGCGCGACACCGTGCTGACAGAGGACAACATCGAGGACATCCTGGCCGCCGACGGCATCGAGAACATCATCCTGCAGAAGGAGGACGTTGCGATGGACTACAGCATCATCTACAACACCCTGCAGAAGGATCCTTCCAGCAGCGAAATCGAGGCGGTGCAGTACATCTACCGCCAGCTGCGCGGCAGTGACCCGCCCGACGAAGAGACCGCCCGCGGCATCATCGACAAGCTGTTCTTCAGCGACAAGCGCTACAACCTCGGGGAGGTAGGGCGCTACAAGATCAACCGCAAGCTGAACGCCGGCACCGACGACGAAACCCTGGTACTGACCAAGGAAGACATCATCGCCATCGTGAAGTACCTGGTCGGTCTGATGAACCAGCGCGCCGAGATCGACGACATTGACCACCTGAGCAACCGCCGCGTACGCACGGTGGGTGAGCAGCTCTACGCCCAGTTCGGCGTAGGCCTGGCCCGGATGGCCCGCACCATCCGCGAGCGGATGAACGTGCGCGACAACGAGGTCTTCACCCCGATCGACCTGATCAACGCCCGTACGCTGTCGAGCGTCATCAACTCCTTCTTCGGAACCAGCCAGCTGAGCCAGTTCCTCGACCAGACGAACCCCCTCTCCGAGATCACCCACAAGCGGCGGATCTCGGCCCTCGGACCTGGAGGTCTGAGCCGGGAGCGCGCCGGATTCGAGGTGCGTGACGTTCACTACAGCCACTACGGTCGCCTGTGTACGATCGAGACGCCGGAAGGTCCCAACATTGGTCTGATCTCCACCCTCTGCGTGCACGCCAAGGTGAACAAGATGGGCTTCCTGGAAACCCCCTACCGGGCCGTCGCCGACAGCCAGGTGGTCATGGAAGGTGATCCGATCTACCTGAGCGCCGAAGGAGAAGACTTCAAGAAGATTGCCCAGGCCAACGCCACCATCGACGAGAAGGGAGCCTTCACCAGCGACCGCGTCAAGGCGCGCGACCACGGCGACTTCCCCGTACTCGAACCTTCCGAGATCGAGTTCATGGACGTAGCTCCGAACCAGATCGTGGGTGTTTCGGCTTCGATGATCCCCTTCCTGGAGAACGACGACGCCAACCGCGCCCTGATGGGATCGAACATGCAGCGCCAGGCCGTACCCCTGCTGAAGCCCACCAGCCCCATCGTGGGTACGGGCCTCGAAGGCAAGGTCGCCCGCGACAGCCGCATGCTCATCAATGCAGAAGGTGAAGGTACTGTCGAGTACGTCGACGCCAACGAGATCATCGTACGCTACGAGCGCAGCGAGGAAGACCGCCAGGTCTCCTTCGACGACGACACCAAAACCTACCGCCTGACCAAGTTCCTGCGGACCAACCAGGGAACCTGCGTCAACCTGAAGCCCATCGTCCGCCGCGGACAGAAGGTGAAGAAGGGTGACATCCTCTGTGACGGCTACGCCACGGAGAAGGGTGAACTCGCCCTCGGACAGAACCTGAAAGTGGCCTTCATGCCCTGGAAAGGATACAACTTCGAGGACGCCATCGTGCTGAGCCAGCGCGTGGTCCGGGAGGACATCTTCACCAGCCTCCACATCGAGCACTTCGAGCTCGACGTGCGCGACACCAAGCTGGGCGAGGAGGAACTCACCAACGACATCCCCAACGTCAGCGAGGAAGCCACCAAGGACCTCGACGAGAACGGTATCATCCGCGTCGGCGCCTGGGTCAAGGAAGGCGACATCCTCATCGGCAAGATCACCCCGAAAGGGGAGAGCGACCCCACCCCGGAGGAGAAGCTGCTGCGCGCCATCTTCGGCGACAAGGCCGGCGACGTGAAGGACGCCTCGCTGAAGGCCAGCCCCTCCCTGAAGGGTGTGGTCATTGGCAAGGACCTCTTCAGCCGCACCAAGAAGGAGCAGTCGCAGAAGGACGCCGAAAAGCTGGAACTCCAGAAGCTGGAGGACGAGCACAAGGTGAACCTGAACAACCTCAAGACGGTGCTGGTCGACAAACTCGACAAGCTCGTCCGCGGCCGCGCCAGCCAGGGTGTCAACACCATCTACGGTGAGGTCGTCGTACCGAAAGGGGAGAAGTTCACCCAGAGCCTCCTGCGCGAGGTGGACTACACCACCATCGACTACAGCGGCTGGACCACCAGCGACGAGCTGAACGCCCTCATCGCCCGCCTGCTGCACAACTTTAGCATCAAGGTGAATGAGGAAGTCGGACGCTACAAGCGGGAAACCTTCAACATCAGCGTGGGCGACGAACTGCCCGCCGGCGTGCTGAAACTCGCCAAGGTGTACCTGGCCAAGAAGCGCAAGCTGAAGGTAGGCGACAAGCTCGCCGGTCGTCACGGTAACAAGGGTATCGTAAGCCGCATCGTCCGCGATGAGGACATGCCCTTCCTCGAAGACGGCACTCCTGTCGACATCATCCTCAACCCCCTCGGTGTACCCTCGCGGATGAACCTGGGGCAGATCTTCGAAACCGTCCTCGGATGGGCCGGAGAGAAACTGGGTATGAAGTTCGCTACCCCCATCTTCGACGGTGCCAGCCAGGACGAGATCGAGGAGTACATCCAGAAGGCCAAGCTGCCCAGCCTGGGTCAGGCTTACCTCTACGACGGGGAAACGGGCGACCGCTTCCACCAGCAGGCAACGGTAGGCGTGATCTACATGCTCAAGCTCAGCCACATGGTGGACGACAAGATGCACGCCCGCTCCATCGGACCCTACTCCCTCATTACCCAGCAGCCGCTGGGTGGTAAGGCGCAGTTCGGTGGACAGCGCTTCGGTGAGATGGAGGTGTGGGCCCTGGAGGCCTTCGGTGCCTCGAACATCCTGCAGGAACTGCTGACCATCAAGTCGGACGACATTCAGGGACGGGCCAAGGCTTACGAGGCCATCGTCAAGGGAGACAACCTGCCCGAGCCGAATATCCCCGAGTCGTTCAACGTACTGGTCCACGAGCTTCGCGGCCTGGCCCTGGACGTCAAGTTCGACTAGTCACCTGATCCCTCCGTCGTCCGAATGCGGCCGGCGTTCTGTTGAAAATCAAGTTTCAGGCGCGGGCGCGGGTTCCTCCCCCGGAACCTGCGCTCCGCCGCCCGAAACTTCCCTATAAAATTAACTATGGCATTTAAGAAGAGTAACAACCTCCAGAAGCAGGACTTCGATGCGATCACCATCAGCCTGTCGAGCCCGGATGACATCCTGGAACGCAGCTACGGTGAGGTGCTGAAGCCCGAGACCATCAACTACCGCAGCTACAAGCCGGAAAGGGATGGTCTGTTCTGTGAGCGGATCTTCGGCCCGGTAAAGGATTACGAGTGCTACTGTGGTAAGTACAAGCGGATCCGTTACAAGGGCATTGTATGTGACCGTTGTGGGGTCGAGGTGACCGAAAAGAAGGTGCGGCGCGAGCGCATGGGCCACATCCGCCTGGTGGTTCCCGTGGTGCACATCTGGTTCTTCAAGAGCCTGCCCAACAAGATCGCATACCTCCTCGGCTTCAGCTCGAAGCACCTGGAGAGCATTATCTACTACGAGCGCTACGTGGTCATCAACCCCGGTATCCGGGAGAGTGAGGAGATCATGCACAAGACGCTCCTGACCGAGGAGCAGTACCTCGACATCCTCGAGACCCTGCCCCCCGAGAACCAGCAGCTCGAGGACGGCCACCCTGACAAGTTCGTCGCCAAAATGGGTGCCGAAGCCATCCGTGACCTGCTCGAAGGACTGAAGCTCGACGAGCTCAGCTTCCAGCTGCGCCACCAGGCCAACACCGAAACCAGCCAGCAGCGCAAGAGCGAGGCCCTGAAGCGGCTGCGCGTAGTGGAAGCCTTCCGCGACGCCCAGGAAAACGTGACCAACAAGCCGGAATGGACCATCATCCAGTACCTGCCCGTCGTTCCCCCGGAACTGCGCCCGCTGGTACCCCTGGACGGTGGCCGTTTTGCCTCTTCGGACCTCAACGACCTCTACCGCCGGGTCATCATCCGCAACAACCGCCTGAAGCGCCTGTTGGAGATCAAGGCCCCCGAGGTCATCCTCCGCAACGAGAAGCGGATGCTGCAGGAAGCCGTCGACAGCCTCTTCGACAACAGCCGCAAATCCAACGCCGTAAAGGCCGAAGGAGGCCGCGCCCTGAAGTCGCTGTCCGACATCCTGAAAGGCAAGCAAGGTCGTTTCCGCCAGAACCTGCTCGGTAAGCGGGTCGACTACTCCGGTCGTTCCGTCATCGTGGTAGGCCCCACGCTGAAGCTCCACGAATGTGGTCTGCCCAAGGGCATGGCCGCCGAGCTTTTCAAGCCGTTCATCATCCGCAAGCTCATCGAGCGCGGCATCGTCAAGACCGTCAAGTCGGCCAAGAAGCTGGTCGACCGCAAAGAGCCCGTAATCTGGGAGATCCTGGAGAACATCCTGCGCGGCCACCCCGTGCTGCTCAACCGGGCCCCGACGCTGCACCGTCTTTCGATCCAGGCCTTCCAGCCCAAGCTGATCGAAGGAAAGGCGATCCAGCTGCACCCCCTCGTCTGTTCGGCCTTCAACGCCGACTTCGACGGTGACCAGATGGCCGTCCACGTGCCCCTGAGCCAGGCCGCCATCCTGGAAGCCCAGGTGCTGATGCTCTCGGCCCACAACATGCTCAACCCCCAGAACGGTACGCCCGTGACCCTGCCCAGCCAGGACATGGTACTCGGACTGTACTACATCACCAAGCAGCGCCGCAGCGAAGGCGACATCAAGGTGAAGGGTGAGGGCCGCAAGTTCTACAGCTCCGAAGAGGTGATGATCGCCTACAACGAAGGGCAACTGGAACTGCACGCCGTGATCCACTGCCGCGTACCCGTAGAGCAGGAAGACGGCAGCCTGAAGCTGAAGCTGATCGAGACCACCACCGGTCGCGTGATGTTCAACTCGGCCGTTCCCGAAGGCATGCCCTTCCAGAACGTGCTGCTGACCAAGAAGAACCTGAAGCTGGTGATCGCCGACATCCTCGAGCGGTCCAACTTCGCCACCACGGCCACCTTCCTCGACAAGATCAAGGATATGGGCTTCACCTGGGCGTTCAAGGGCGGTCTGTCCTTCAACCTCGGTGACCTGATCTCGCCCTCCGTCAAGCAGGACGTACTCGACCAGGCCCGCTCGGAAGTGGATGAGGTGATGGACAACTTCAACATGGGTCTGATCACCAACAACGAGCGCTACAACCAGATCATCGACAAGTGGACGTACGCGGATAACCAGATCACCAACACCCTCATGCAGGAGTTGGCCACGCACAAGCAGGGCTTCAACTCGGTCTACATGATGCTGGACAGCGGTGCGCGGGGTTCCACCCAGCAGATCAAGCAGCTGTGTGGTCTGCGGGGACTGATGGCAAAGCCGAAGAAGTCGAACGACAGCGGCCCGGCCGTAATCGAAAACCCGATCCTCTCCAACTTCGTCGACGGACTCTCCGTACTCGAGTACTTCATCTCTACCCACGGTGCCCGTAAGGGTCTGGCGGATACGGCCCTCAAGACGGCCGACGCCGGTTACCTGACCCGCCGACTGGTCGACGTGGCCCAGGACGTGGTTGTCATGGAGAACGACTGTGAAACCCTGCGGGGCATCGATACCTCCGCCCTGAAGGAAAACGACAAGGTGGTGGAAAGCCTCTCGAGCCGCATCGCCGGCCGCTTCGCCCTCCACGAAATCGTTCACCCCGTCACCGATGAGGTGATCGTGAAGGCCGACGAGTACATCGACGACCGCACGGCCAAGTACATCGACGACGAAGGCATCGAGGAAGTGACCATCCGTTCGGTCCTGACCTGTGAGGTCAAGCGGGGCGTCTGCGCCAAGTGCTACGGCAAGAACCTGGCCACCGGACGTCAGGCCGAAATCGGCGACGCCGTCGGTATCATCGCGGCCCAGTCGATCGGTGAACCCGGTACCCAGCTGACCCTGCGGACGTTCCACGTAGGTGGTATCGCCTCCGTAACCCGCCAGGAAAGCGAACTGGTCTCCAAGTTCAACGGAAAGCTCGTCTTCGACGGCGTCCGGGTCGTTACGGCCGAGAACGAAATGGGCGATAAGCAGGACGTTGTCCTCTCCCGCTCCGGTGAGATCAAGATCGTGGACCCCGAGACCGGCAAGGTCTTCGCTACCCACCACCTCCCTTACGGCGGTACCATCCACGTGAAGGACGGCCAGGACATCAAGAAGGGCGACGTGATCGTGGAGTGGGACCCCTACAACGCGGTCATCATCTCCGAATTCAAGGGTACGGCCCGCTTTACCGACATCGAGGAAGGGGTAACCTTCCGCACCGAGCGCGACGACCAGACCGGCTTCGAAGAGAAGGTGGTCATCGAAACCCGCGACCGGAAGAAGATCCCGACCATCGCCATCCTGGGCAAGGACGGTGAGGAACTGCGCAGCTACAACCTGCCCGTCGGTGCCTACATCAGCATCGAAGACGGTGCCTCCGTGGTTGTTGGCGAGAAGATCGTCAAGATCCCCCGGAAGCTCGGCAAGATTGCGGATATCACCGGTGGTCTGCCCCGGGTAACGGAACTCTTCGAGGCCCGTAACCCCAGCAACCCGGCCGTAGTATCCGAAATCGACGGCGTGGTCACCTTCTCCAAGAAGATCAAGCGCGGTAACCGCGAACTGATCGTGGAGGCCAAGGACGGCCAGAAGCGCAAGTACCTCATCAACCTGAGCAAGCACATCCTGGTCCAGGATCAGGACTTCGTGCGCGCCGGTATGCCCCTCTCCGACGGTGCCATCGCTCCCCGCGACATCCTCGACATCAAGGGCCCCTTCGCCGTACAGACCCACCTGGTCAACGGCGTACAGGAAGTATACCGTTCGCAGGGTATCACGATCAACAACAAGCACATCGAAGCCATCGTCCGCCAGATGATGCGCCGGGTGCAGATCGTGGACAGCGGCGACACAAGCTTCCTCGAAGGAGAAGCCGTGGAGCGCTACGAGTTCTTCGAGCAGAACGACTGGATCTTCGACAAGAAGGTCATCACCGACGCCGGTGAAAGCGAGAAGCTCAAGGAAGGACAGATCGTGACCATGCGCCAGGTGCGCGAGGAGAACAGCTACCTGAAGCGGAACGACCTGAAGGGAGTTGCCTACCGCGACGCCCAGGCTGCTACCAGCTTCCCGCTGCTGCAGGGCATCACCAAGTCGAGCCTCGGTACGCCGAGCTGGATCAGTGCCGCCTCCTTCCAGGAGACGACCAAGGTGCTCTCCACCGCCGCCATTGCCGCCAAGCGCGACTACCTGGAAGGCCTCAAGGAGAACGTCATCGTCGGTAAGCGGATCCCCGCCGGTACCGGTATGCGTCGCTACGACCGCCTCTTCGTTACCACCAAGGAGCAGCAGGAGGCCTGGGAGGCCCGTCAGGCCGCCTTCGCCGAGGAGGAAGCCGCCGCCCGCGCCGCCGAGGAAGCCGAACTGGCTTCGGAGGAGCCGGCCGAATAAGCCGCTGCTCACTGAACTGAATAGATCAACGCCCCGT
This sequence comes from Neolewinella marina, assembly GCF_002631205.1. Taxonomy (GTDB): domain Bacteria; phylum Bacteroidota; class Bacteroidia; order Chitinophagales; family Saprospiraceae; genus Neolewinella; species Neolewinella marina. Next base: position 774,753 of record NZ_PDLO01000001.1, on the reverse strand, counting down.
CGGAATCCTCCGGCGGGGCGTTTTCCATTGAGGGGGCAGTGACATTCTTCCCGGGCATGCCGGTAAGTCCGCCCCTGATTACCTTAGGGCCATGATCTATGCCGCCCTGCCCCTCGAGCCCTCCGAACTGGAATACCTGCGCGCCGGGGTGGGGGAGGAGGAAGTCGTCTACGGTCCGGAAGTGACCGCGGAAGCACGCGAGAAGACGGCCCGGCAGGCCGACATCATCGTCGGCAATCCGCCCCTGGAATGGCTGCGGGGAAACGACCGGCTGCAGTGGCTGCAGCTGAAATCGGCGGGCTTCAGTGAGTACACCGAGCTGAGTGGGGAGGAACTTCCCTTCACCATCACCAACTGCACGGGACTGTTCGGCACTCCAGTAGCGGAAACGGCCCTGGCCGGGGTGCTGTCGCTGCTCAGGGAGATACCCACCTTCGTGCGGGACCAGCAGGTGGCCCACTGGCGCGGTGCCGAAATCCGTCCGACGCTGGGGACCCTGTCCGGCAGTCGGGTGATCATATTGGGGCACGGTTCCATCGGCGGCACCTTCCGCGAGCTGCTGACGGGCTTCGGCTGCCGGGTGGAAACCATGGGCCGGCGCGGTAAGGCCGACTTTTACACCCTGGAGGAACTGGACGACCGACTGCCGGAAGCCGACGTGGTGATGGCCGCCCTGCCCGAAACCGAGGAAACCGTGGGGCTCTTCGGTGCCGAGCGGCTGGCCCGCCTCAAAGCGGGCTGCATCTTCGTGAATGTCGGCCGGGGCAGCCTGGTGGACGAAGCCGCCCTGCTGAAGTTGCTCCACGGTGGACACCTGGGCGGGGCCGTACTGGACGTAACCCGCCAGGAACCCCTGCCCGCCGATGATCCCCTCTGGCAAGCCCCCCGCACCCTGCTCACCCAGCACAGCGCCGGAGGAGCGGCCAACGAGATGCGGCGCATCATGGATCGCTTCCTGGACAACCTTTCCCGCTTCCGGGCCGGTCAGCCCCTGGAGCACGTCGTAGAACTTGGGCGCGGCTATTAGTCACCGGCGCCTGGGAAATTGCCTATACTTGGAGGCGAAACCAACCCCTTTTGCGCGTGGATCTTGGATTGACAGATAAGGTAGTAGTCGTGACCGGCGGTAGCCGCGGCATTGGCGCCGCCATTGTACGCGCCCTGGCCCGCGAAGGGGCCCGCCCCGTCATCGTGGGCGACGGTAGTTCCGAGGCCGCGGCCCTGATCCAGCAGGTGGAGGCCGCTGGCGGACAAGCCTATTTCCTGGACCGCTACCTCAGTACACCGGCCGATAGCGAGGCGGCCATCGGGGAGGTCCTTCGTCGGTTCGGCCGCATCGACGGACTGGTCAATAACGCCGGCGTAAACGACGGCGCGAGCCTCGAACGGGGGCCCGCGGCTTTCCGCACCTCCCTGGAGAAGAACCTGCTGCACTACTTCGATATGGCTCATTATGCCCTGCCGGCCCTGAAGGAAAGCCGGGGCGCCATCCTGAACATCGCATCCAAGACGGCCCTCACCGGCCAGGGCGGCACCTCGGGCTACGCGGCCAGCAAGGGCGGACAGCTGGCCCTCACCCGGGAATGGGCCGCGGAACTGGCCCCCCTTGGTATCCGGGTCAACGCCATTGTACCGGCGGAAGTGATGACGCCGATGTACGCGGACTGGATTTCCACCTTCGACGAACCGGATGGCAAACGCCGCGAGATTGAACGCCGCATCCCCCTCGGCCAACGGATGACCACCGCCGAGGAGATCGCCGACACCGCCGCCTTTCTGCTTTCCCCCCTCAGCAGCCACACCACGGGGCAGTGGATTTTTGTAGACGGCGGTTACGTTCACCTCGACCGGGCCCTCTAAACCCATACGGTATGCCCCTTCACTATTTTTTGTGCGACTTAAAGGACGACGCGGCGGCTATTGCTGCCTACGAAGACCACCATGCCCCCGGCAACGTCTGGCCGGAGGTGGTCGAAAGCATCCGCGGCGCGGGAATCCGCAATATGGAGATCCTGCGGGCGGGTAACCGGCTGGTCATGGTCATGGAAACCGGTCTGGAATACGATGCGCAGGCGAAAGCCGCCGCCGACGCAGCCAACCCCGTAGTCCAGCGGTGGGAGAGGCTGATGGATACCTTCCAGCAGCGGCTGCCTTTCGCCGCCGCGGATCAAAAATGGGTGCCGCTGCACCGGATCTTCAACCTGCACGATCAGTTGTAGGGCTGCTCTCCCGGTCGCTACTCCCAACCCAGGCATTGCCAACCGTTTCAACGCCCCTCGTCTGGAGGTCCTTTTCCGTACGTACATTTTAGGTGAAGAAGACTGGGGTTGTCTTAACGACGGGGCCGTACTTACGAGGAGCAATCCAGAAGAAATGCTAGAAGGGCAGCCGGTCTGCGGATGACCTGCCTCGGGCGATGCCGCCCACCATTCTGGCGTAGTCCGGCGGCATCGGAACTCGGGAGGAACAGATCGGATCATTGACCTTTCCCTTGGCAAGACTCACCATTCTTTCGTGGGGAAAAGTCCTGATGCTCCTGATAGATATTGATCGAAGATACAAGCAGAAAAAGCGGCCTGGGGTACCCGAATGGGGTAAATGCATAGTAAATAAAATAATGTGTAGACAACTGTAACTTGGAGGTTAGCGGCAAGATAAAACGGGAACTATGCGGCACGTGGCCATCATTTCGCCTACGCTAAACGGCTGCATGCAAATCCTAAAACGCACTTTCTTATGCCTACCATTACCCCCTCCTTCACCCCTCACGCTGCACTAATCGAGCAGTTGGGGTACCGCGACAAAATCTTCACCGAGAACCCCCGACTGATCTACCCCTGGTGGCGGCTCCCCTGCCGTGTCCGGCTGTTGCTTGTCACCGACAGCTTCCTGGATTTCGGGACCGGCGACTTCGGCCTTTCGACCTTTGTCAATATGCTGGTCAACGATCAGCGTTACTATGTTCGCTTCGAGATCACGCTGGGCCACCGCGGCAATTTCGTAGGAGATCCCGGAGTGGCCGTGGAGCGCAGCATCCCACAATTCCGTTTCAATAATGCCGACCACTTCGCGGGCGACAAATACGACGAGGTTTGGTTATTCGGGGCCGATTCCGGATCCAACGAACTCGGCAACGACGAACTCCTCGCCCTGGCCGGTTTTATGAACGGCGGTGGTGGCGTTTTTGCCACCGGCGACCACGGCAGCCTCGGCAAGGGCCTCTGCGGAGATGTCCTGCGGGTGCGGGCCATGCGCCTGTGGGACAACACGAGCGGAAAGGTTGGCATGACCGATCCCCAGCGAAACGACACGAATCGAATTGGTCACGATGTCGGTTCCCAGTTTGATGATCAATCCGACGATATCCCTCAGACCATTGCACCTAAGCTGTACAGCAATCGGCTCAATTTCTTCTGGAAAGAAACCTATCCACACCCCCTTCTCTGCAGCCCCCTTGGCCGCATCACGGTATTGCCGGACCACCCGCACGAAGGGGAATGTATTGCCCCGACTGATTTGGCCACGACCTACATAGATGGGTCGGCCGAATTCCCCGGTGGCATAGCCCCCGAAGTTATAGCCCACTCCACCGTACCCGCTGGTAACACCGCAGGTTTCAAGCAGGCCACCCAGCACCACAGTTTTGGCGCTATCAGCGCCTACGACGGATATCTCGCCGACGTCGGGCGTGTAGTCACCGACGCCACTTGGCACCACTGCGTGAACGTCAACCTGGTTGGAGAGCAAACCGATATTGAAAGCAACCGCGGCACTACCGAGCACCCAAGCAAGCTGACCGGCTTCCTGAGTACCGCCAGCGGGCAGCAGCACTTGCAGCAGATCAAGCATTACTTTATAAATACCGCAGTTTGGCTGGTGCGCAAGGCCCAACGGTGGTGCTTTACTTCCCGCTACCTCTGGCACCTGACTTTCCATCACCGGGTGATTGAAGCCACGACAAACTACGCCGACCTTCCACTCGACCGGTACAGACCCAGTTTGCTCTACGAGATTGGCACCCACGCCATCGACGTCCTCGGCCGGAGGGCCGGACAGTGTCGACGCCTGGAATTGATCTTTGAAATCTTTTACGAATTCGACCCCCTGCGCGACCTCATTCCCTCCATTGACCCCTGGGTTTTCCGCCTGGAGGAGGAGGAGGAGGACCCGCTACTGCCCTGGATCAACCTGGAACCGCTGTACGGGATCATCATAGGTGCTGGGCTGGTAGCGCTCCGCCAGCAGTTCAACGACCGGGATTTTGCGCCGGACCAAATTGAGGACGAAGAAATTCGCCGGGTGTTCCTTGAGGGTGCCCAACGTGGCATAGATTTAAGCAAGGAGAGCTTTAAACGTCAGATGGCCACCGTAAGGTCCTTACTCTAGTGCCGCACCGCTACCGTGAAGTCCCCCGGCGCCCCCTGCCTAGAACAGACTCACCCGCGAGAGGGTAGGGGGCGCCAGGGCATCCGTAATCTCGATGATGAGCTGGTCGGTCACCACGGAATCCACCGGCAGAATACGCTTGTACCCCACGGTTTGCGCGGTGCCGATCTCCTGGAGCTCACCGTCCACCCGGGCCAGGACCCGGAAGGCGGCGATGCGCTGACCGAGGCGGATGTTTTCCTGCAGCATGACGTAATTCACCTCTCGGGGCTCGGGCAGGGTGAGGGTAAGGGCACCGGTGGTCACGCCGTCGTCGGTGGCCCAGTAGGTGGCGGGGTCGTCGTCCAGTACCTGGGTGGGGGCGTAGTCCGCGTGCCCACCGCGGTAGCCGTCGCCCTCAGCCGTAGCGTCTTCGGCCAGGTTACGGGCGAAGGTGGAGTCGATCATCTGCCGCCATTGCAGCAGGTTGGCGGAGTCAATTTCGTGGATGCGGCCCCGGCGATCCGGCGGCACGTTGAGCAGCAGTACCGATCCGCGGCCCACGGAGGTCAGGTAGATCTCGAAGAGTTCCTCGGGGCTTTTCACGAGGCTATCCTCCTCAGGGTGGTAGAACCATCCCGGGCGGATGGACACGTCGACCTCGGCGGGCATGCAGGTGTCGGCACCGCGGGTGCCGTGGTTCAGCAGGTCGGTGATGCCTGCTTTGCCAGCGTAGAGGGTGTCGGGGTCGATGGTGTTCCAGTTCGGCTCGCCGGCGTAACCGCGTTCGTTGCCCACCCAGCGGATGTCGGGGCCGGCGTCGCTGAAGATGATCGTCTGCGGATCGGGCTGCAGTTCGCGCACCATCTCGATGGTGGTGGGCCAGTCGTAATAGTGCTGCCCATCGATGCTGCGCCTTTCGTCGGCCCCGCCGTAGTGGCCGTCGCCGCCGTTGGCTCCGTCGAACCACATTTCAAAGATGGGGCCGTAGCGCTCGAAGATCTCCGTCAGCTGGTTACGGTAGTAGGTGATGTAGGTGGAATCCCCGTAGTCGGCCCGGTTGCGGTCCCAGGGGGAGAGGTAGACCCCGAACTTCAGTCCGTGGCGGCGGCAGGCTTCCTCGACCAGCCCGACGATGTCGCCCTCCCCGTTTTTCCAGGGGCTCTGCTCCACGGAGTGGTCGGTGTATTCACTCGGCCAGAGGGTGAATCCGTCGTGGTGCTTGCTGGTCAGGATAACGCCCTGGAAACCGGCCGCTTTCAGGGTGGTGATCCACTGATCCACGTCCAGGTCGGTGGGGTTGAATATCTCGGGGCTCTCGTCTCCGTATCCCCACTCCAGGTTCGTGAAGGTGTTGGTAGTGAAGTGGATGAAGGCATTGGTTTCCATCGCGTGCCAGTCGAGCTGCGCCTCAGTAGGGACGGGGCCGTAGGGGGCGGGTGGCTCAGGGGGCGGCGGCGCGCAGGATCCCAGGCCAAGCAGGAGCGCCAGGCCGACGGAGAAGATGGGGTAGTGGGTGGAAGACATGAAAGCGTTTGGGGGTGGGTTAATGCGTGACGGGGGGTAGGCCGTAAATCCGCTCGGCGTTAGATCCGAAGCAACCGGTGGAATCCAGCCCCGGGAAGTTTCGGTAGACCGCGAACTGGGCCGCGTAGTCGGCCGCCAGCAGACAAACCGGCCAGTCCGATCCGTAGAGGAGGCGGTCCGGGCCGAAGGCCTCTACGGCAACGGTGAGGTAGGGTTGCAGGGCTTCGGCCGTCCATTGGTAGCCGGGTACTTCGGTGACCATGCCGGAAAGTTTGCAACTCACCCCGGGGAAACCCGCCAGGGTGCGCAGATTCCGCACCCAGGCGGGGTCCGGAGGCCCGTCGATCACGGGTTTGGCCAGGTGGTCCAGGACGAACCGTTGCTCCGGGAAGGCATCTACCAGGTCGATGGCCTCGGGCAACTGGTAGTGGTACACCAGCAGGTCGTAGGTGAGCCCGTAGCGGTGCAGCAAACTGATGCCCCGGCGGAAATCCGGCCGCGCCATGAAACCCGCCGGCTCGCCCTGCAAGATGTGGCGCACGCCGACAAACTTCGGGTGGGCCGCGTAGCGGGCCAGCTGCTCCTCAACGTCCGGGGCGCAGAGGTCGACCCAGCCCACCACCCCGCGGATGAAGGGGTGGCGGTCGGCCAACTCCAGCAGGAAGTCGCTTTCGGCCAGCGACTGGTCCGCCTGCACCGCCACGCAGCCGTCGACTCCGTTAGCGGCCAGGATAGGGGCCAGGTCAGTGGGGAGAAAATCCTGCCGGAGCACGCCCATGGAAGCGTCGATCCATGCGTCCCGGACGGGGTCAAATTGCCAGAAGTGTTGATGGGCGTCGATGATCATGTCCCCAAGGATACGGTTTCCCCCCCGAACCGGGAAGCCGGGCTTTGCGGAATTTCCCGGCACCCGCGACCGCGCTCGAAGACCCGCTATCCTTCCCGGCAATCCAAGTCCGTACCGCTCACTACCTTATCGGCGCAAACCCAAGCTACCAAATGCGTTCACTACTCCTTTTGCTCCTGCTGTCCTTATTTGTTTCCCCAAATCTGGACGGACAGGCCCCCGTTGATACTGCGGAACTGACCCGCTTCTTCGCGCCGCTGAAGTACCGCAACATCGGTCCCTTCCGGGGTGGCCGCTCCGTCACCGCTACCGGCGTGGCCAACGATCCGCTGACCTACTATATGGGCACCACCGGCGGGGGGATCTGGAAAACGACCGACGCCGGGCAACGTTGGGAGAACATCAGCGACGGCTATTTCGGAACCGGTTCCGTGGGTGCGGTGGCCGTCTCGCGCAGCCACCCCCGGATCGTTTACGCCGGAATGGGCGAGCACGCGCCCCGGGGCGTGATGACCTCCCACGGCGACGGGGTGTACCGCTCCAACGACGCCGGCAAAAGTTGGCAGCACCTGGGCCTGAAGGAAACCCAGCACATTTCGCGCATCATCATCCACCCGGAAAACCCGGACGTGGTCTACGTGGCCGCCCAGGGGCAGCTCTTCGGGCCCAACGAGGAGCGCGGCGTGTACCGCACCACCGACGGCGGGGCCAATTGGGAACGGCTGCTGTACGTGAACGATCTGACGGGGGCGGCCGAGCTGAGCATGGACCTCAGCAACCCCGACGTACTCTACGCGGCCATGTGGGAGCACCAACGCTTCCCCTGGCAGGTGATGAGCGGCGGACCGGGCAGCGGACTGTACAAATCTACCGACGGCGGCGACAGCTGGGAGGAGATGACCGAGGGGCTGCCCGAGGAAAAGGGCAAAATGGCCATCGCCGTGGCCCAGTCGAACCCGGACAAGGTGTATGCCCTCATTGAGAGTGATTCCGACGCCGAGAAGGGCGGGCTGTTCGTTTCCGAAGACGCCGGCGGCAGCTGGTCGCGGATTAGCAAGGACCACCGGATGGTGCAGCGGGCCTGGTACTACCTGGAGGTCTTCGTGGACCCCACCGACGAGGACGTAGTGTACGTGCTGAGCGCCTCCCCCCTGCGCAGCATCGACGGGGGCAAGACCTGGGAGACCCTCGGCGGCACCCACGGCGACTACCACGACCTGTGGATCAACCCCGACAATCCCCGCAACCTCTGCATCGCCAACGACGGCGGGGCGGCCATCAGCTTCAACTACGGACAGACGTGGTCGACCCAGGACAATATGCCCACCGGGCAGTTCTACCGCATCAACGTGGACAATGCCTTCCCCTACAACATCTACGGCGGGCAGCAGGACAACACCTCGGTCAAGATCGCGAGCCGCAACCTGGCCGGCTCCTCCATCTCGGCTTCCCAATGGGAGGCCAGCGCAGGGGGAGAAAGCGCCTTTCTGGCCTTCGACCCCGACAATCCCCGCTATGTGCTGGGCGGCAGCTACCTCGGAACCATAGAGGCGCTGGATACCCGCTCGGGCGCCAGTACCAACATCATGGCGGCCCCCATCCAGTACCTCGGCCGGGCGGCCCGCGACATGAAGTACCGCTTCAACTGGAACGCCCCCATCATCTGGTCCCGCCACGAACCCGACACCTACTACCACGCCGCCCAGCACCTGCTGCGGACCCGCGACCTGGGCCGTACCTGGGAGGAGGCCAGTCCGGACCTGACCCGCGACCAGGACGACAAGCAGGGCCTCGGCGGCGGCCCCTACACCAACGAGGCCGTGGGAGCCGAGAATTACGGCACGATCAGCTACGTCACCGATTCCCCCCACGCGGCCGGTGAAATCTGGGTCGGCACCGACGATGGCCGCATACAGCTGACCCGCGACGGAGGCACAAGCTGGACCGACGTTACTCCGGCCGGACAGGGAGAAACCCTGGTCAACGCCGTGGAGCTCTCCCCCCACGCCGCCGGCACGGCGTACATCGCCACCACCCGCTACAAGTTCAACGACCACACCCCCCGCCTGCTCAAAACGACCGACTACGGCAAGAGCTGGTCCGACATCACCGGCAACCTCCCGATGGGGGCCTACACCCGGGTGGTCCGCGAAGACACCGAGCGCAAAGGCCTGCTGTTCGCCGGTACGGAAACGGGCATCTTCGTGTCCTTCGACGACGGCAAGCGCTGGGACCGCTTTAACCTGAACCTGCCCGTGACGCCAATCACCGACCTGATGGTCGCCCACGACGACCTGATCGTGGCCACCTCCGGGCGGGCTTTCTGGATACTGGACGACCTGGAACTCGTGCGGCAGTACCGCAAGCCTACCGGTGCGCCCCGGCTGTTCGCTCCGGCGGACGCGGTGATCGGGGGAGGGGGCAGCCCCCTCAATGGCAGCGATGCCGGATTCGATGGCACCCAGCCCCTGGAGGGCGTCAATCCCGCCTCCGGAGTCGTACTCTACTACTACCTGCCGGAAGCGGCGGACTCCAGTGAGGTAACCCTCACCCTTACGGATGCGGATGGAGAAGTGGTGAGGACCCTGAGCAACCACCGGGACGACAAGCGGGAAGTGTACCCCGGTGGTCCGCCGGCAGAATCGGTGATTCCCGCCCGCAAGGGCCTGAACCGCTTCGTCTGGGACATGCGGCACGGGGAGCTCACGGGCGTGCCTTCGGTGTATATCGAAGCCAGCTTCCGCGGCCACAAGGTGGCGCCGGGTACCTACCGGGCCCAGCTGGACATAAACGGTACCCGCCTGGAGGAAGAGATTACCATCCTGCCCAATCCCCTGTACGACCTCACCGCGGCCGACTATGCCGACTACCACGCCTTCATGGCCCAGGGAGAGCAGTCGGTAAACGAAATGCACGCCCTGGTCAACGACCTGCTGTCCGTACAGCAGCAACTGGAGCGGCTGACGGAACGGCTGGAAGCCGGAGCAGCGTTGGAAGCCGCCCGGGCTTTGCTGACCGACCTGAGAGACTGGGATGAAAAGATGGTGCAGCGGAAGTCACAGGCGTACGACGACGTAGAGAACTTCCCCAACAAGTTTACCGCCGACTACCTCTTCGTGCTTAACCACGCCGAAAGTGGCCTGCCCCGGGTGAACGAGCCGACGCGACGGGAAATGCAGGAGATGGAGGCCCGCTGGGCAACCCTGCGGCAACAGGGAATGCAACTGCGCAACGAGCGCGTCAGTGAGCTGAACCGGAAACTTTGGGAGGAGGGCATCGGAGCCCTGTGGATGCTGGAGTAGTGTAGTGGGGTCGATGCTCTAATTCAGGAAATAGATTTTGGCTACTGTTTACCTGAATAGAGCATCGACACTAGAGAGAGACACTATGAACAAACACGTGGTTACTTAGGCAATGGCTGAATAACCGTATTCCACACTTGCAGAATCTGGGGTTAAAACGGGACGGCTATCCGTTTATTTTGTCAGGACACGCATTGCTTAGTGTTAAATCTGCACGATGTGTTTGCGAGCAATACATATTCCTCGTTAAGCTACTGTGTCTGAGTGTTTTAAGTATTGTGACATTCAATGACCGTGACGGGAGAAATATTCCCTTTTCCGCTAGGTGAGCGTGGTTAATGCACATAACGGGCTTCTACTCCGGCGGAGTGGCGATTTGTACTCCGGGCATGAGTACGACAGTACCCGGCCGTCGTGGCGGGGCTGCAGCAGATTATCCTACTTGGGAGGTGTGGCTACCGCTTGGCGCGGAAGTTGCCGGCCATCTGGGCCATCATGGGGTTGTTGGACAACTTGTGCATCATCTTGCGCATCTGGTCGAACTGCTTGACGAAGCGGTTGACGTCGTCCATGCCCTGGCCGCAACCCCGGGCGATCCGCTTCTTGCGGCTCAGGTTGAGCAGTTCGGGGCTGGCGCGTTCCTCGGGCGTCATGCTGTAGATGATGGCTTCCACGCGGGAGAAGGCGGTGTCGTCGATGTCGATGTTTTTCATCGCCTTTGACATGCCGGGGATCATGTTGAGGAGGCTCTTCATGTCGCCCATGCGTTTGAGTTGGGCCAGCTGGCTGAGGAAGTCGTTGAAGTCGAACTTGTTCTTCTTCATCTTCTTCTCGAGGCGCTTGGCCTCCTCCTCGTCGAACTGGTCCTGGGCCCGCTCCACAAAGGAGATAATGTCGCCCATGCCGAGGATACGCTGGGCCATCCGGTCGGGGTAGAAAACGTCGAGGGCATCCATCTTCTCGCCGGTGCTGACGAATTTGATGGGCTTGCCGACGGTGTACTTCACCGACAGGGCGGCACCGCCGCGGGTATCGCCGTCCAGCTTGGTGAGTACCACGCCGTCGTAATCGATGCGCTCGTTGAAAACCTTGGCGGTATTCACGGCATCCTGTCCCGTCATGGAGTCCACGACGAAGAGGGTTTCGTTGGGGTTGATGGCCTGGCGGACGTCGCTGATCTCCTGCATCATCTTCTCGTCGACCGAGAGGCGGCCGGCAGTGTCGACGATGACGACGTCAAATTTGTTTTTCCGGGCGTGGTCGATCGCCTTAAGGGCAATCTCGACCGGGTTCTTGTTCTCCGGCTCCTTGTAGATCTCGGCGCCTACCTGTCCGGCCAGTACCGTCAGCTGGTCGATGGCCGCGGGGCGGTATACGTCGCCCGCCGTCAGCAGCACCTTCAGCTTGCGCTTTTCCTGGAGGTATTTGGCCAGCTTGCCGCTGAAGGTGGTCTTACCCGAACCCTGGAGACCGGCGATGAGCACCACGGCCGGGTCACCCTTTACGTTGATGCCGACGGACTGTCCACCCATCAGCTCGGTGAGCTCGTCCTGTACGATCTTCACCATCAGCTGACCAGGCTTCACGGCCTTCAGCACGTTTTCGGTGCCGAGGGCTTTTTCCTTGACCTTGTCGGTGAATTCCTTGGCGATCTTGTAGTTAACGTCGGCCGCTACCAGGGCCCGCCGGATTTCCTTCAGGCTCGTGGCTACGTTGATCTCGGTGATGCGATTGTCACCGGTCAGTGATTTGAAGGCGCCTTCCAGGCGGTCGCTGAGGTTGTCGAACATGTCGGTAAATTTTACCCGCAAAGGTACAAAATCCCCGCCGCCTGAACTTCCGTCAAGTATTGCGGGCTACCTCTTCCCACTCCCACCACCGTTCGCGGCAGGGGGCGGGGTTGCCCACCGCGAACCGCTGGCCGATCATCGGACTGATGACCACCTGCTCCTCATCGGCGGCCAGGATGCGGACGATGGGTTCGGCCCAGGGGTGGTCGGAAAGGCTGAAGCCACCCCAGTGGATGGGCAGCAGTGAGCCCCCCTTCAGTTCGGCGTGGGCCTTCAGGGCTTCCTCCGGCTGCATGTGTACGTTTTTCCAGCGGTCGTGGTACTGTCCGCAGTCGAGCATCGTCAGGGCAAAGGGGCCCAGGCGTGCGCCGATTTCGGCAAAGTGCCGCCCGTAGCCGCTGTCGCCACCGAAGAAGATCCGGTAGTGGTCGGTCTGGAGGACGAAGGAGCACCAGAGGGTTTTGTTGCGGGTGGCGGGGCTGCGCCCGCTGAAGTGGCGGGCCGGTGCGGCGGTAATTTCCACTCCCGCGGCCCGGGTGGTCTCCCACCAATCGATCTCGGTGATCTGTTCCGGCGGGATGCCCCATTTCCGCAGGTGGGCGCCGATGCCGAGGGGGACCACGAAGGCCTTCGTCCGGTCCTTCAGGGCCATCAGGGTATCGTAATCGAGGTGGTCGTAGTGGTCGTGGGAGTACAGGATGCAGTCGATCTCCCCCAGGCTCTCCAGCGGGTGGTAATCGTTGTAGGGAAAGCGGTGGCCGAGGAAGGGTACGGGGGCGACCCATTCGCCGAGCATGGGGTCGATCAGGATGGTCCGGCCGGCGGTTTCCAGGCGCACGGCGGAGTGGCCGTACCAGGTGAGGTAGTCTTCCCCGTGGGTCGGCTGCTCCAGGGTTTCGGTAACGGCCACCGGCAGGGGAGCGGAGGGCTGGGTGTTTTTGGCCTGGAGGTAACCCAGCAGGTCGCCCAGCAGGCTGCCGAGGTCTTCTTGCAAGCGGGTTTTATCCAGGTTGCGGAAGCGCCCCATCTTCCAGGCTACGGTGCCCTGGTAGTTGTCGCGCTGCATGTCCTCCAGGGTCGCCCCGAATTGGGGGTCGTTGCGCAATTTCCGGGCTACGTAGCCGGCGGGCAGCAGCATCAGGCCGACGAGCCAGTGTGGTTTCATGGATGGTGGTCTGCGGACTAGAGGAGCTCAGCGTCCGGGTCAGACAAGTTAGGGGAGGAACCGGACTTTTCCAGCCATACGGCAAAGGCAACCGTCAGGACGCAGCCGATGAGGTTGAGCCACAGGAAGGCCAGGTTGATGTAGCCCGCGTTGCCGGCTACGAAGGTGAGGGTGACGAAGCCCTGTCCGATCAGCGCCGCCCGGAATACGGCCCTGCCGCCGACCTGCTTGAAGAAGAAGGCCACGACGAAAACCCCCAGGATGACCCCGTAAAAGAGGGAGCCGATGATGTTCACCGCCTGTATGAGGTTGTCGAAAAGGTTGGCCACCGCGGCGAAGGTCAGGGCTACGCCCCCCCAGAGCACGGTGAACCACTTGCTGGCCAGGAGGTAGTGGTGGTCGTCGCGGTCGGTAACCAGCGACCGGCGGTAGATGTCGACCACCGTAGTCGTGGCCAGGGCATTGAGTTCCGAACTGGTACTCGACATGGCCGCCGAGAGGATGACGGCCAGCAGCAGACCCACCAGTCCCGCCGGCAGGTACTTGGTGATGAAGGTGATGAAGACGTAGTCGCGGTCCTCGGTGATGAGTTCGGGGTTGTACTGCCCGATGAGGCCGTCTACCGAGGCGGCAATGGCCGTCCGCTCCGCCAGGGTAGCCTGCACCTGCTCCCGGTACTCGGCAACGCCCGCGGCGTCGTCCTGCCGCAGGGCCTCGGCCAGGGAGAGGGTGGCCGCCTCGTTACGCCGCTGTATCTCCTCGTTGCGGGCTTCGAGTTCGGTAAGCTGCTCGCCGTACTCCGAGGAGCGCAGCAGTTCGAGGTTGGCGGCGTTGAAGTGAACGGGCGGCGCCTGGAAAAGGAAGAACACAAAGACCAGAACCCCTACCAGGAGGATCAGGAACTGCATAGGGACCTTGAAGATGCCGTTGAACAGCAGGCCAAGCCGGCTTTCCGTCAGGCTCTTGCCCGAGAGGTAGCGCTGCACCTGCGACTGGTCGGTGCCGAAGTAGGAAAGGAAGAGGAAGGTACCCCCGAGCAGCGCTGACCAGATATTGTAGCGGTCGTTGAGGTCGAACTCCAGGTCGACGACCTCCAGCTTGCCCAGGTGGCCCGCTACGCCGATGGCGTCGCCGAAACCGATGCCCGCCGGCAGCTTCAGCACCACCACCACGCCGGCGATGAACATGCCGCACAGGATGACGATCATCTGTTGTTTCTGGGTAACGGAAACGGCCTTGGTGCCCCCGATCACGGTGTAGAATATGACCACGATCCCGATGACGGCGATCGTGATGCTGAGCGACCAGCCCAGGATGGCCGACAGCACAATGGCCGGAGCGTAGATGGTGATGCCCGCCGCCAGTCCGCGCTGGATGAGAAAGAGGATGGCGGTGAGGGTACGCACCTTCAGGTTGAAGCGCCCCTCCAGGAACTCATAAGCGGTATAGACCTTGAGGCGATAATAGATTGGCAGGACGAAGATGCACAGGATCACCATCGCGATGGGCAGACCGAAGTAGAACTGGGCAAACCCTAATCCGTCGTGGAATGCTTGCCCCGGCGTACTGAGGAAGGTGACGGCGCTGGCCTGGGTGGCCATCACCGACAGGCCGATCGTCCACCACTTCAGGTCGCGGTCACCCATCAGGTAGCTCTTTACATTGTCGACCTGACGGGTTTTGTAGACGCCGTAGATAACGATGGTGGCCAGGGTGCCCGTCATCACGAGCCAGTCAAGGGTACTCATAGGGGGAGTTTAGCCGCTCGGGCGGACGAACCTAGTGGGTGTAGGTTTGGGAGAAAAGATAGAAAGCGAAAATGAGCAGTACGTGCAGGATCAGCACCACCAGGTACATGTTTCTCCAGTTGCCCAGAACGGGGGGATCATCGATCTCCAGATTTTCTTCCACGGCGTAATGATCGGACTTCATTCCCGCAAGGTAGGAATTACCCCAGCAGATAGTCAATCTCGCCGGGGTCGAGGTCCAGGCCGGCTCCACCGTCGATAATTTCGGTGGCCAGTCGCTTCTTACGTTGCTGCAGTTGGAAGATCTTTTCCTCCAGGGTGCCCTTGGTAAGGAACTTGCGGGCGAACACCTTGCCCTGCCGCCCGATCCGGTGGGCCCGGGCGATGGCCTGCTCCTCTACGGTAGGGTTCCACCAGGGGTCGAGGAGGAAGACGTAGTCGGCCCCCGTCAGGTTAAGCCCCGTACCACCGGCACGGATGGAGATGAAAAAGGTCTGGACCGCGGGGTCCTCCTGGAACCGGCGCACCTCCTCGGCGCGGCGGTCGGCGGGTACGTCGCCGGTGATCCAGGCGTAGGGCTGTCCGGCCTCCCGCAGGGGCTCGCGGTACAGCTCCAGGTGGCTGACCATGCTGCTGAATACGAGCACCTTGCGGCCCGCCCGGCGAATGGTTTCCAGCTGATTGGATACCTCTTCGAACTTGCCACTGCCCTTGCCGTAGCCGGCATCCACGATGCCGGGGTGGTTGGCCAGCTGCCGGAGGCGGGTCAGGGCCTGGATTACCCGCAGCTTGTAGTCGCCACCGCCGTTGTCGTCTTCCCCGCGGATGCCCAGCAGCGCATTGCGGGCCGCGGCCCGTTCGCGTTCGTAGTAGCTGGCCTGGGCCGAAGTCATCTCGCAGTAGAAGACCTGGGTCTCCAGGTCGGGCAGGTCCGGAGCAACCTCCGCCTTGGTGCGCCGCAGCAGGTAAGGGGCCACTAGCTCCCGGAGTTGCCGCTTTTTCGCCTCGTCGTCGTGCTGCTCAATGGGCTGGATGAACTCCCGGCGGAAAAAGGCGAAGCTGCGCAGCAGACCGGGGTTGATGAACTGCATCTGGGACCACAGGTCGGACAGGGAGTTCTCAATCGGCGTGCCCGACAGGCTGATCCGGTGGCGGGCTTCCAGGCTGTTGAGGGCGCGGAAGACCTTGCTCTTGCGGTTCTTGATCTGTTGGCTCTCGTCCAGCACGATGTATTCCAAGTCCAGGTCGCGAAGGACCTCCACGTCCCGCTGGGCGGTCTGGTAGGTGGTCAGCAGCACGTCGTAGCGCCGCAGCACCCGCGCATCCCGGCTGCGCTTGCTGCCTACGTGAGACAGGACCGTCAGGCCAGGGGCAAAGCGGCCGAGCTCGGAGCGCCAGTTATATACCAGGGAGGCCGGCAGGACGATCAGGGCCCGCAGCGGCCGCAGGAATTCCTCGTCTTCGGCTGGTGCGCTGAACAGGTCGAGCGGAGGGGCGGGAGCGGCAGCCGCGGAATCGGTACCGATGCGCTCCTTGGCGTAGAGCAGGGTAGCGATGGTCTGCAGGGTCTTGCCCAGGCCCATATCGTCCGCCAGGCAGGCCCCCAGCCGTTCATCGTGGTGGCGCGCCAGCCAGCGGACACCCTCCAGCTGATAAGGCCGCAGGGTAGCGCGAAGTCCTGCCGGGGGCTGAAAATCGGCGACGGCGGTTTCCGGTTGGGCCGCTTCGGTGGCCAGGCCCATCGCGGTCAGCAGCGGAGCGTGGCTGCGGGCCAGGCGCACCGCGCTGCCCTCCACGCGGGCGAAGGCGAGCCCGGGGGCGTAGCGGGTGAACCACTCTTCCGGGATCAGGAACCAGCGGCCGTCGGGCAGAAGAAACTTGCGTTCGCCCCGCTGCAGGTTCTTCACCAGTCTGGTGAAGGGAATGGCGTGGCCGTCGGCCTCCACCGTCCCGTTCAGGTCGAGCCAGTCGCCCCCCGCCCGGGAGTTCAGGCTGAGTTGGCCGCGGCCGCGGGAAAAGGAGTGGCCCTCTTCCTCGGGCACGATGACCTCAATGCCGGATTCAGTCAGTTCTTCCTCGTGGGCCAGCAACCAGGCCAGATTCTCGTAGGCCCCCGGGGCGGGGCGGACGGTCAGGGCCCGCCGTTCCCCCACCTCCTCCAGTCCCCGGGCGTACAGGGGGGGCAGCCGTTCGGCCTCTGCGTCCGAGTCGCGGAGTATGCGGTGGATGCGGTAGGGCGGTCGGTCGCGGAAGTCAACGGCGGTGGTTTCGGGGTCGCCGAGTGCGAACCAGTAATCGCCGTAGCCCACGCTGAGTTGCAGCAGGTAGTGCCCCGCGAAGGGGTGGGGGGCGGCCGTCAGTCGCAGGCCCGTGGGTTGGGTTACCTCGGCGTATTCCATCCCCGTAACCGTGAGGGGGTGTTTCCGGGCCGCGCGGGCCACGAACTCCCGCAGGTATTTGCCTACCTCCGGGGGCGGGATGTGGACCGCATCCCGGGTGAGGAAGGGTTTCAGGCCGTTGCCCGCCATTCCGGCTACGCGCAGGAGGCGGTGGTCGGTAAGTACCCAGCCCGGCGCCGGCCGGTTGGTCACGATGCGGGGGTCGAGGTGACGCACAAGGTGGGCGGCCCCATCGTGGGGGGATTGCAACCGCAGTCGGTATTCCAGTCCTTCCGCCGTCAGGGCAAAGTCGAGAACCGGTACCCAGGGGGCGGGGTCCAACGCAACGGTATAGGCGTGCGGCGAGGCGCGGGTGTCCAGGTTCACGGTGACCCCGTACCCATGGCGCTGGCACAGTTCCAACAATTCCGCGCTGCGGGTATGGATGTAGAGCAGTACATCCTTGCGCTCGCGGGCGGTGGGGGCGACGAGGCCGGCCAGGGTGGGGCGGGACTTGCTGCCCTTGCGGAAGCGTTCGGCGATGGTCCGGTCGCGCAGGCCGGCCGCAAGTTCCAGGGCCCGCAGCAGGGGTGGGTCGGCGGGAATATCGTAGGTCGCCAGCAGTTCCGGCTGGGCGGTCTGGTGCACCACGCGGGGCCGCCCCCCGGCGTCGAGCCCCACGAAGTAGGCCTTGGGGATCCAGATGCCGGTACGGAACTCGAAGAAGTTGAAGAAGACTGCGGACTGCAAGGCGGGCTACGCTTTAAAGGGGGGCGTAAAGCAGGTAAAGGTAGGCCGGGTACGTATTTTGCGCCGTGTCTATAGCCCTCGACCTCCTGTTCCTCCTGCTGGGATTGCTCCTGCCCGGTATTCTCTTCTTCACGACCCGCCAACGGACCGCCGGCCGTCCCCACAGCTGGCCGCCGGAGCTGAAGGTCCGTATGTACTACGCCAATGGAGTGCTGCTGCTCAGTATGGCCTGTGCGGTACTGATCCTGTGGTTCCTCGCCGGCCGCCCCTTCACCGAACTCGGGCTGGGGTGGGGGCAGCACCCCTACGACCCCGTGGCCGTGGGGATTCTGCTGGCTTTTCTCGCGCTGTACGGCCTGGATCTCTACGCCGAAGCCGGAAACCCCGCCCGGCAGCGGGAAACCCACCGCCGGTTCCGCGAACTTGGCTTTCTGCCCGCCAATGGCTGGCAGTACCTCCACTTCCTCTTTCTCTGCCTCTGCGCGGGGGTGGGGGAGGAGATCGTTTACCGCGGGTTTATGATCACCTACCTGCAGGACGCCCTGGGCACCGAACCCTGGGCCATTGCCGCCACCCTGCTTTTTCCGGCCTTCTCTTTCGGGGTGGCCCACTTTTACCAGGGCGGGCAGGCCGTCCTCAAGATCGTGGCCATGGCCCTGCTGTTCGGCTTCTTCTTCTACCGCACGGGCAGCCTCTGGCCCCTCATCCTGCTGCACATCGCCATCGACGCGGTGGGGGGATTGCTCAGCTGGTACCTGGAAGAGAAAAATTAGTGGGCCTTCAGACAAAAATATTGGCGAAGTGCTTGTGTCGGTAAAAAAGTGTTCTTACCTTTGCGACCGCTTCGAAAAGGGGCAGATGGCTGCGTAGCTCAACTGGATAGAGCACTTGACTACGAATCAAGAGGTTTCAGGTTCGAATCCTGACGCGGTCACCATCACATTTTGAGCAGGCTGCGGTCTGCTTTTTTTTTCCCCACCCAGCAGGTGCGGGTTTTTCTGACAGCAACGCCATACCGCAATGTCTAAAGTTTGCAAACTCACGGGAAAGAAGCCGATCAGCGGCAACAACGTCTCCCACTCTAACCGGAAGACCAAGCGTCGTTTCGTGCCCAACATTCAGAAGAAGCGCTTCTTTGTCCCCGAGCTCGACAAGTTCGTGACCCTGCGGGTATCCACCAGCGCCATGCGTACCATCAATAAACTTGGGGTTTACGCTTACGTTAAGAAGCTGGAGAACAAAGGTATCGAAACCGGCGTCAAGCTCTAATCTACATCCCCCATGGCTAAGAAAAGCAAAGGCAACCGCAACCAGATCATTCTGGAGTGCACCGAGCAGAAGGAAACCAACGTACCCGGCACCAGCCGCTACGTCACCCAGAAGAACCGGAAGAACTCTCCCGGCCGTCTGGAGCTCAAGAAATACAACCCCAACCTGCGCCGTATGACGGTGCACCGGGAAATCAAGTAATCCGTTCAACCCGCCGCTCCCCGCGGCTGTTCGTTGATTAAAATAAACACCAATCATGGCCAAGGTATCAAAGAACTCCCGCGTAGGTAAGCGCGCAGCCAACGCCGGCAGCGGCCGCGACTACGTCAAGGTGGTTCAATCCATCAAGAACCCCGAAACCGGCAGTTACTCCTACAAGGAAGTAATGATCCACAAGGATAAGCTGGACGACTTCATGAAGGACAAGTAACCCTTCTTCTTCAGAAGCCGGAAGCCCGGTCTGCCTAGCGCGGGCCGGGCTTCCTTGCGCCCGATACCCACCCTTCCCGTTTACCGCCGCCCGCCTCCGTTATGACCAACGATCAACTTAAAGACCTGCAGTCCCGCCTCGCCCTCCTGCGCGGTTACCTCGACGTGGAGAAACGGAACTTCAAGATCGAAGACCTCACCCAGCGGAGCCTCGACCCCAATTTCTGGAACGACTCCCAGCAGGCCGAGGCCGTCATGAAGGAGCTGCAGAGCCACAAGAACTGGGTGGCCCAGTACCAGAAGGTGGCCGACCGCGTCGACGACCTGGAGGTGCTACAGGAATTCCTGCGCGAAGGGGAGGGCACCGAAGAGGAAGTCGACCGCCGCTACGAGGAAACCGTGGCGGTACTGGACGACGCCGAGTTCCGCGCCACCCTCAACCGTCCCGAAGACGAGCTGGGCTGTATCCTGGAAATCAATGCCGGGGCCGGGGGCACCGAAAGCAACGACTGGGCGGAAATGCTCATGCGTATGTACACGATGTACGCCGAGAAATACGCCAACTACAAGGTAAGCCTCGCCAGCGAGACGCCGGGCGACGTGGCCGGCATCAAGTCCGCGACCCTGGAGATCATCGGCGACTTCGCCTACGGTATGATGAAGGGGGAGAACGGCGTCCACCGCCTGGTACGCATCAGTCCCTTCAACGCCCAGGGCAAACGGCAGACCAGCTTCGCCTCCGTATTCGTGCACCCGCGGGTCGACGACAGCATCGAGGTGGAGATCAACCCCGCCGACATTCGCTGGGATACCTTCCGGGCGTCCGGCGCCGGCGGTCAGCACGTCAACAAGACCGAATCCGCCGTGCGGGTCACCCACGAACCTACGGGCATCGTGGTGGAATGCCAGGAAGAGCGCAGCCAGCACCAGAACCGCGAGCGGGCGCTAAATATGCTGCGCAGCCGGCTCTACGAAAGGGAGCTCCAGGCCCAACGGGCCGCCAAGGACGAGATCGAGGCGGGGAAGACCTCCAACGAGTGGGGCAGCCAGATCCGCAGCTACGTCCTGGACGACCGCCGGGTGAAGGACCACCGCACCAACTGGCAAACCAGCCAGACCGACGCCGTGCTGAACGGCGATATTGAGGACTTCCTGAAGGCCTACCTGCGGTGGAGCGGAGAGGCGAGATAAAAAAAAGCATCCAACGAGGGTGTCGTTGGATGCTTCAAAAGGGTTAAAGGAATTCCAAAGGTTGTGTCGTTCAATGCGTCATAATGTAGCCATCAAAGAAAGTGTAGTATATCTCTGGGTACCGGCTCTCTTCCGGTGCCATACATTTATCAATTACCGTGCCAAATTGATAAAACGCTGATAATCAGTATTTTGCTTTGGCTATATTTTGATTAGTGTTAAATCCGGCGAAGAATCGAGTTAAATATCATAAGGTTATTAAACTTAATAATCTTACAGTATTTCCCAAAGCAGCTGATTGATCAGGAAAAAAACCACCAGGTAAATCCACAGCGCATCAAGAAAATGCCAGTAGATGGTGAGCAGCCGCAGGTTAAGCCGCTTGTCGGGATCGCTGAAGTAGACCAGTACGCTCACCGGCTCCCGCATGTATTTCCTGGCCCGGTGCAGGAATACCGCCAGGAAGGGGAGGCCTCCGATGACGTGGGCGAAGTGGAGGGCCGAGATGACGTAGAGGTAGCCCGCGGAGTTGTCGCTGTATACGTAGATCTGCTGGCTGAACAGCTGGTACCAGGCCAACGCCTGCATCACCATGAAAAAGAGGGAAAGAAAGAGGGTATACCAGAGCATGCGCTGGTAGCGGTCGGTATCGTCGGCGAGGTAGGCGCGCTTGGCGCTGACCATGGTGTAGCTGCTGCCCAGCAGGATCACGGTATTGGCCAGGAATAGCAGGGGCAACTTCAGTGGGGGCAGGTCGCTCTGGATGCGGGTATACACGAAGGCGGCCGTGAGGGCCAGGAAGAGCATGCTGAGGCTGAAGAGCAACAGCATGAGGTAGATGTTCTTCGGGTGGAAGGCGAAGTTGTCCTGGCTGTCGTCGTCGGCGCGCTCGATTTCGTGGGGGCGGTCGTACATGGTCTATTCCTTGCGGTCCTTGGCCGGCGGCCGGTTGCGGCGGCACCGCTCGGAGCAGTACCGGACTTCCGGCCAGTGTCGCTCCCACTTCTTGCGCCAGGCAAAGGGACGCCCGCAGACCGGGCAAACCTTCACGGGCAAATGGGATTTCTGGTGGGCCAAGCTACTTTGCTTTTTCGTCGCGCAGCTCCACGATACGGTCCATCATTTTTTCCGCCTCGGCCGACTTGGCGGCGTACCCCTTGATGTCGCCGCCCCGCTGCAGCTGCATGGCTTCCTCGAGCAGGCGGGTATACTCCTGTTCGAGCTTCTTGACGGGGTCCTTTTTGAATAATCCGAACATGGGATGGGCTTTGGTGGTGTAACGGGGTGGCGCGGGTTTGGTTGCTGAATCCGCGGGCGAGGAATACTATCTTTTACGGATTGCGGCGCGTGCAGTATGTTCGTCGTCGCCGCGGAGAAAACCATTCCCGGCTTAACCCACTGCCCCGACCATGCGCTATCTCCTTCCCCTGGCTCTCGCCCTGATCCTTTGCACCGGCGTCCGCGCCCAGAACCTCAAGGCCCTCGTGGGCGGTACCCTCATCGACGGCTTCGGAGGCACCCCGCTGCGCAACAGCGTCATCCTCGTGGAGGGCAACCGCATCAAGGCCGTGGGCACCCAGGGCGAACTGGCCGTGCCCCCGGGAGCGGAGGTGATCTCCACCGAGGGGATGAGCGTACTGCCCGGGCTGTGGGACATGCACGTCCACCTGATGATCAACGGCCACGCCGACTACGCCCACTGGGATACGGTGTACCCGCCCCAGCTGTCCGAAGTGATCATGCCGGCCAGCGCCCGCCAACTGCTGATGGCCGGGGTGACCAGCGCTCGTGACCTGGGCGGCCCCCTGGAAGAGAGCCTGAGCGTACGCGACCGCATCAACGCCGGAGAACTGAGCGGTCCGACGCTGTACGTGAGCGGCCCCTTCCTGCAGGCGCGGCCCTATCCGGGCACCGAAGCGTTCCGCTGGGGTATTCAGTCCGTAGCCCAGGCCCGGGCAAAAGTAGGGGAGCTGGCCGATGCCGGTGTCGACTGCATCAAGGTGGTCGACCAGGACCAGATGCCGAAGGACGCCTTCCTGGCCCTGGTAGATGAAGCCCACCGCCGGGGTCTCACCGTAGTGGCCCACGCCCACCGGCCGGAGGAGATCCGCCTGGGGCTGGAGGCCGGCGTCGACTGCTTCGAGCACACCGGCCTGAGTTCCGCCCCCGAATACCCCGAAGACGTTATGGAAATGATCCGCGAGCGCACCGCCCAGATGAACCTGGGGCCGCTGTACTGGACCCCCACCGTGGAAGGGCTCTACAACTACGAGTATACCCGCGACAACCCCGAAAAGCTGGACGGCGACTGCTGGCACGAAGGCCTCACCCCGGAAATCATCGCCGACATCGAGGCGAGCCTCCAGCATCCGGGGCAGTTGCCCTACTTTCAGCTGACCCCCGTGCGGCGGCCTACCCTGGAGCGGAAGGTAAACCAGCTCCGGGAAGCCGGGGTGGTCCTCATGGTCGGCACCGACTCCGGAATTCCCATGAAATTCCACTGCCAGAGTACCTGGAACGAGCTGGACGTGTGGACTAACGAATTTGACTTCCCCGCCATGTACACCATCAAAGCCGCTACCTACTGGCCCGCCAAGATGATGGGCGTCGACGCCGACTATGGCACCGTATCCGCGGGCAAGTACGCCGACATCATCGCCGTGAAGGGCGACGTGCTGCGCCATATCGCCCTGCTGCAGGACGTCGATATGGTGATGAAGCACGGCGAGCGGGTGAAATAAAAAAAGCCCGCCACAGCGCGGGGCTGTTGCGGGCTCTCAAAGGGTTTACAGTGTATGTCCTGGCAGACGGGCCGGGTCAGGCCAGCTGCGTATCGTGGGCGTACGAGCGACGCTCTACGCCGTAGTGCTTGTGGAGGCTGTCCCAGTACTGGTGATCAGTAGATTTGGGCCAGTTGTGCTTGTCAAATCCGGGGGCGTTCTCCAGCCGGTCCTTGGGTACATCGAGGACGAATTTCTCCGTGACCGTATTGATGGTGAAGGCTTCGAAGGGGACGGCAAAGTATTTGTCGCCCATACCCAAGAAGCCACCAAAGGACAGTACGGCGTAATTCACGGTACCGTTTTCGGTATCGATCATCAGGTCTTTTATCTCGCCCAGGTTGTCGCCATTGGCGTTGATTACGTTGGTTCCGGTGATTGAGGTAGAGGAAAGAATCAGGTTTCTCATGGTTTCATGTCTTTTTAAGTGCGGTTCCGGGGCCGTTGCTCCCCGCTGTTTCCGCTGTTTATCAAATCAAAATACACTAATATAACAACACAAAGCGTGATAAAGTTTAATATGTAAGCTATTAAATTATAATTGTATACGATTTAGGTAATTTCATCTGGTATGGCGTCTGGGGGCGCGGCCGCGGGTTCCGGGAAGGGGGTGAAAGGGCCGGGGTGGCGGGGTACATATGTTAATTGCACCAAATCTTTGTCGTATATGGTACTCCGCCCGGCAATGGGGCTGATGTATGCCGGCAGTTTTGCACATTTGTGGGCACCGCTGCGCGGCGGCTGTCCGCTCCGACAAAAGCTAGTATATGAAACGACCGCTACTCCTCACCTGCTTCCTGCTGCTTGCGCTGGTCGTCACGGCCCAGACCGCCCTGTCGGGAAAAGTGACGGACACGGACAATGGGGGAGAGCCCCTGCCGTTCGCGGCCGTTTCCCTGTTCCGGGACGGGAGCTTCGTCCAGGGAACCACCACCGACCTGAGCGGTAACTACTTTTTCTCCAACATCGACCCGGCCACCTACGACATTGAGGTCAACTACACCGGCTACCCACCCACCAAGCTGACGGGCATTCCGGTACTGCCCGGCCGCACCAACGTAGCCGACGTGGAGGTGAGCAACGCCGGCGGCGTGAACCTGGACGTGGTGGTGGTGACCGACTACGAGGTGCCCCTCATCGAGGTGGACAATACCACTTCCGGGCAAACCATTACCGCCAGCGAGATCCAGCGGCTGCCCACCCGCAACATCAATCAGCTGGCCTCGATCACCGCCGGGGCCGCTTCCGCCGACGAGGGCTCGGCCATTACCATCCGGGGCTCGCGCTCCAACGCCACCGACTACTACGTGGACGGCGTGCGGGTCCGCGGCAGCCTGCTGCCGGAGTCGGAGATCGAACAACTACAGGTCATCACCGGGGGACTGGAAGCCCGCTACGGTGACGTAACCGGCGGCATCATTTCGGTGACCACCAAGGGGCCGAGCACGGACTTCAACCTGAGCGCCGAGGCCGAAACCAGCGAGGGCCTCGACGACTACGGCAACAGCCTGGTGGGCGTGGCCGTCTCCGGCCCCCTGCTGAAGCAGGGCAACGACCGGGCCATCCTCGGCTACCGCTTCAGCGGCCGCTACACCTACCGCCGCGATGACGATCCCAGTGCCGTACCGATCTACCGCGCCCGGGAGGACGTCATCGCCGACCTGGAGGCCAACCCCGTCATCCTCCGCGGTGGCCTGCCCTTCGTCGCGGCCGACTTCCTGACCAACGCCGACGTAGAGGCCCTAGATACCCGCCCCTTCGAGGCCTCCGACGCCCTGAACCTTAACGGCAAACTCGACGCCCGCCTCAGCGACGCTATCGACGTATCGCTGTCCGGCTACTACGGCTCCTTCAACGACCAGTTTACGCCCAGTGAGTCCTTCGGCAATACCTGGCGCACCTACAATGCCTCCCGCAACCCGACTTCCGAGCGGGCCGACTACCGGGGCAACTTCCGCTTCCGCCACCGCCTCGGCGGCTCGGGCGTAGCCGGCGAGAGCGGCAACAACCGCAGCGTCATCCAGAACGCCAGTTACACCCTGCAGCTGGGCATCGAGAACAACGCCTTCAACGTGGCGGACCCCGTCCACCAGGACCGGCTGTTCGACTACGGCTACGTGGGCCGTTTCGAGATCGACTACATCCCCGTCTTCGCCCTGGAGCTGGACGACACCGGCTCCCCGATCGGGGCCTTCCAGGCCGACTACCGCGAGGTGCTCCGCCGTTTTGACCCGACCACCTCCGCCAATCCCATCCTTTCCAACTACAACAACTTCCTGGGGTACGGGGGCGACCAGAGCTTCACCACGGCCACCTACGGAGTACTCGGCGTGGCCCAACTCACGCCGGAAGGTCTGCCCATTCCCACCCTGGACCGCTTCGCTTCGGTGAACGGCCGTACCCAGACGCTATACCGCGACAGCTGGGGCTTCCACGCCAACGTAGGCACGGTGTACAACTCCTACTTCAGCCAGGACAACGACACCTACACCTTCAACGCCAACGCGAACTTCGAGATCGTCCCCGGCAATTCCGACCTGAGCCGCCACAGCATCCAGTTCGGCGTGGTGTACGAGCAGCGGGTCAACCGGCAGTACAGCCTGAGCCCGAGCGGACTCTGGACCGTGGGCCGCCAGCTCATCAACCGCCACCTGAACGCCGTGGACACCGCCAACCGGGTGATCAACACCATCGACGTATCGCTGGGCGAGGGCTTCTTCAGCTACGAGGGGCCGGCCGACGTGGTGGCCCCCACCATTGAGACGGACGCGGGCACCTTTTATCGCCGGATCCGTGAGGACCTCGGGGTGCCCCTGGACCAGTACGTCAACATCGACGGGCTGTCGCCGGACCAGCTGTCGCTGGACCAGTTCAGTGCCCAGGAGCTCACCTTCGCCCAGCTGATCGACTACGTAGGCTACGATTACCTCGGCAATGAGGTGGAAGGGACCTTCGACGACTTCTTCGCCATCGATCCGGTGACCGGGGAGCGCAAGTTCACCGTGGCCCCGAACCGGCCGATCTACGCTTCGGCCTACCTCCAGGACAAGTTCACCATCAACAACATGATCTTCCGGGTGGGCGTACGGGCCGACCGCTACGACGCCAACACCAAGGTACTCAAGGACCCCTACAGTCTCTACGAGATCATCGGCGCCGAGGACTTCCACGCCAACTTCGGCGGCGAACGACCGGGCAACATCGGTGACGACTACGTGGTCTACACCACCGAGGAAGGCGGCACCGACGTGCGGGCCTACCGCTTCAACGACAACTGGTTCCGGGCCGACGGTACCCCCACCAACGGTCCGCAGGAGATCGAGGGCATCCGTACCGGCCTGGTGTTTCCCCGCTACGCCAATCCCGCCGCCCAGCGGTCGAACAACTTCATCAAGTCGGAGGAGTTCACCACGGCCACTTCCTTTGAGGACTACGAGGTACAGTTCAACATCATGCCCCGCCTCGCCTTTTCCTTCCCCATCTCCGGGGAGGCCAACTTCTTTGCCCACTACGACGTGCTGGTGCAGCGGCCGTCCAGCAACACCCTGGCGACGGCCCTGGACTACTATTACTTCGTGGAACGGCCCGGGTCGGCGGGTGCCCCGTTCAACAACCCCGCCCTGCGGCCGGAGCGGACCATCGATTACGAGGTGGGCTTCAAGACCAAGCTCAGCAACTCCTCGGCCATCACCCTGGCGGCCTACTACAAGGAGCTGCGCGACATGATCCAGCTGCGCACCTACTTCCCGGTGCCGCTGGTGAACCAGTACACTACTTACGATAACCAGGATTTCGGTACCGTCAAGGGCTTCAGTTTCACCTACGACCTGCGGCGGACCAGCAACGTGACCGTCAACGCCAACTACACCCTGCAGTTCGCCGATGGCACCGGCTCCAACGCCACCAGCCAGCGGGGCCTCACCAACCGGGGCAACCTGCGGACCCTCTTCCCCCTGAGTTTCGATGAACGCCACCGGGTCAACCTGGTGGTGGACTACCGCTTCGACAGCCGCAACGGTACGCCCCGCTGGCTCGACAACTCCGGCATCAACCTCCAGGGCGTTACGGTTTCGGGGCGGCCCTATACCGCCACCTTTATTCCCTCCGAGCTGGGCGGCAGCGGCACCCGCGGGGCCATCAACGGCAGCCGCAACCCCTGGAACTTCACCCTGAACGGTCAGATCGAGAAGAACTTCCAGGTCGCCGGCCGGGGTGGGGTGAACGTCTACTTCCGCGTAAGCAACATCCTGGACCGCCAGAACATCATTGGCGTCTACTCCGCCACCGGGTCGCCCGACGATCCGGGCTTCCTCCAGAGCAGCTTCGGCCGCGACCAGGTGGAGAGCCTGCAGGGGGGGACCCGCCCCGTGGAGTCCTACCTCGACAGCTACCAGTGGCGGGTACTGAACTCCGATTTCTTCAGCCTGCCCCGCCGCATGTACGTGGGCGTCCGCTTCGGCCTATGATTTCCCCAGTGACCGCCCTAACCCCCACAACCACCCCGACCATGCGTCTTTCCTCTCCCTTCGTCGTCTGCTTGCTGATCGCGGCCCTGGCGCTGCCCCACGGGGTATGGGCCGCCAAAGGGCCGGGCGACCGCTCCGGAAGCGACCGACCGTCGCGGTCGGAACAGGAGCGCATCGACTTCCGGGAAGCCTGCGACAACGCCACCCGGCAGACGGATATGGAGATCAACAATGTCCGGGCCCGCCTCACCACCGGCGGCGACGTATGGTGGGACGGCGACAACGGCCGCTACATCGTGCCCAAGCCACCTCCCGGGGTTCCGGAGGTGAGTTCCATTTTCGCCGGCGCGGTCTGGCTGGGTGGCCGCGATCCCGGCGGCGGGTTGAAGGTGGCGGCCCAGGACTACGGCCGCAGCTCGGGGCAGTTCGATTACTATCCCGGGCCCCTCACTCCCCAGGGTACCATCCAGCGGGACACTTGCGAGCGGTGGGACCGCTTCTTCACCGTCAAGGGGGAAAGCATCCGCCAGCTGCGGGCCGCCTACCAGACGGCGCTAGAGAACGACGCCCTGCCCCTGGATCCGGACAATGTACCCAAGGATATCCTGGGTTGGCCTTCAGTGGGCAACCCCTACTTTGCCGAGATCAACGGCTTCGAACTGCCGAACCCGAACGAAGGGGGCGGCCTGGCCGGCTTCTGGGATGAGGACCTCGACGGACTTTACGATCCCACCCTTGGCGATTACCCCATCATCGAAATTCGTGGCTGCGGAGAGACGCCCCAGTTCCCCGAGGAAATGACCTTCTGGATCTACAACGACGCCGGCAACACCCACCGCCAGTCGAATACGCCCCTCCAGATCCAGATGGAAGTGCAGGTACAGGCCTTTGCCTACACCACCTCGGACGACATCAACAACATGACCTTCCAGCGCTACAAGCTCATCAACCGGGCGCAGGAGGATATCCTGGATACCTATTTCGCCATGTGGGTGGACCCCGACCTGGGCTGCGCCACCGACGACTACATTGGCAGCGACACCACCCGCTCCCTGGCCTACGTCTACAACGAGGATGAGCTCGACGGCGCCCAGGGTTGTACCTGCGACGGGGGAGTGGAGACCTACTGCGACGAGATTCCCATTCTGGGGGTCGACTACTTCCGCGGCCCCCGGGCACCGATCTACGACATCAACGGAAACCAGATCGGAGAGCGGGAGCTGGGCATGAGTTCTTTCGTGTACTACAACAACGCCGGGGTAGGTGGGCCGCCGCCCGCCACTACCGACCCCAGTACTGCCGAGGAATACTACAACTACCTCCAGGGGCGGTGGCGCGACGGTGCCCTGCTGCAGAGCGCCGGCGACGGCTACGACGAGGGCGGCGCGCCCGCTACCCGCTACGCTTTCCCCGATCCGCCCAACGTCAGGGGGTGGAACATGACCACCGAGGACCTGCCCTTCGGCGACCGCCGGACCATCCAGGCCTCCGGCCCCTTCACCCTACAACCCGGCGCGGTCAACGAACTGATCATCGGCGTGGTGTGGGTGCCCGACCAGACCTACCCCGCGCCCTCCATCCAGCGGCTGCAGCAGGCCGATGACCTGGCCCAGTCGCTCTTCGACAACTGCTTCGACCTCCTCGACGGCCCCGACGCTCCCGACGTGGACCTGCTGGAACTCGACCGGGAGGTGGTGATGCTGTTCTCCAACAGCCCGGTGAGCAACAACTTCATGGAAGGCTACCAGGAAGAAGGACTGGGCATCCCCGCCGGAGCCGACAGCCTCTACCGCTTTGAAGGGTACCGCGTCTTCCAGTTCTCGGGCCCCGACGTGACCCTGGCCGACATCGGTGATCCGAACCGGGTGCGCGAAATCGCCACCTACGACCTGGACAACGGGGTGACCCGACTGTTCAACTGGACCGGCATCTCCGCCGAGGAAGAGGACCGCAACCCCCTCAACCAGACCTACTTCGTTCCCGAACTGCGGGTGGCCGGCGAGGACGAAGGGATCCGCCACAGCATCAGCATCACCCAGGATGCCTTCGCCAGCGGCAACGATACCCGGCTGATCAACCACCGCCGCTACTACTTCACCGTAGTAGCCTACGCCTACAACAACTACGAGGAATACGACCCCTTCGACCCCGACAGCCCGGGGCAACCGACCCAGTACATCGCCTCCAGCCGCAACATCGGCGACCCCCTCACCGGGAACGCCTTCTATACAGCCATCCCCCGGCCGATTCTCGATCGCGACCTGAAGGCCGACTACGGCGACAACGCCCGGGTAACCCGCTTGAGCGGCCAGGGCAACAACGGCAACTTCCTCGATCTCACCGAGGAAACCGTGGCTGAAATCGAGGCGGCCATCGCCGCGGGGCAACCCTTCACCGGTGAACTGACCTACGAGCGCGGCGCCGGACCCATCGACGTATTCGTGGCCAACCCCCTCGACATCCAGGACGGGGAATACGAGATCACCTTCGTGGACGACAACCTGAATGACGACCGCCTCACGGCCCCCGTCCGCTGGACCCTCCGCTGCCTGAACGACTGCGGGGTACCCACGGTGGTCAGTGAACGACCCATCGACTCGAACAACGAGCAGATCGTCGGCGAATTCGGGTTTTCCGTCCGCATCGGCGACGTACCCGAACCCGGTACTACCGGCACGGGCCGCAACGGTGCGCTCGGCGGATCGCTGGTGTACGACAGCACGGAGGCGGAGCCCTGGCTGCTGTTCGTGCCCGACAACCTTTCCCTCGGCTTTAACAACGTGGAATTTGACCAGGCCCTCTTCGACTACGTGGGGACCGACGACTTCCAGGACCGCTACTACGACCTGGACCAGGACCGGGGCCTCACGGATATGTTCCCCGGCATCGTTCCCTACCGCCTGCTGGACCACCAGGAGAACGATGGGGGCATCCCCTTCCTTTCGCCGGTGTACCTGTCGGAGTTCCGCCTCAACGACGGGGTAGTGCGCGGGCAGTCGCTGCAGGACCTGAACAACGTCAACATCGTGCTGACCTCCGACAAGTCGCTCTGGAGCCGTTGCCCGGTCATCGAAACCAGCAGCTACTTCTACAAGGACGCCGCCTACCGCGGACAGCGCATCAAGACCGACTCCGACCGGCGCATGTTCGACACCCGGGATGCACCCAGCGTTAGTCGGGAAGCGGGTCCGGACGGGCTGCCGGCCATCGACCGCGGCATTGATCCCCAGTTCGCCACCGGCATGGGCTGGTTCCCCGGTTACGCCATCGACGTGGAGACGGGGCAGCGGCTGGAAATTTTCTGGGGCGAAAACAGCACCTACGACGGCCGCCGCCTCGGGGATGCCTTCGTCGCGGCCAGCAACGGCGACGACATGATCTTCAACCCCTCCAACACCCTGTTCGAGAAATCGCCGATCAACGGACTGAGCATCTACGACTTCCCGGCCGGAGGGCAGCACTACTTCTACGTCACCGACCAGCCCTACGACGGTGGCGTGCGCCTCTACAACCGCCTGTTTCCCCGGAACAGTCCCAACTCAACCGCCAAGGTGCGGGCGTTGCAGGACATCACCTGGGCCGGCTTCCCCCTGCTGGCGGGCGGCGTCAACCTGAAGTCCTATGCGGACGGCATCATCCCGGAGGACGTCACCATCAAGCTGAGGGTCAACAGCGCCTTTGCCTATGCCGAGGGCGTCCCCGAAGCGAATGGCTACCCGACCTACCGCTTTACGATCGACGGCAAGCAGGCCAACCGGGAACTCGACGAAGCCCTGACGAACCGGGCGCTGGACATGATCAACGTGGTGCCGAACCCCTACTACGGCTTCAGCATCTACGAGGACAGCCAGTTTGAGACCAACGTCAAGATCACCAACCTGCCCGCCCGCGCCACGGTGACGATCTACTCCCTCGATGGCAAGTTCATCCGACAGTACAACCGCGACGAATCGGAGGCCCAGCTCGGCGGCAACGACCGCCCCGTCGGCGTACGCCAGATTTCTCCCGCCCTGGAGTGGGATTTACGCAACCAGAAGGGGATTCCGGTCGCCAGCGGGGTGTACCTCATCCACGTAGACGCTCCCGGTCTGGGAGAGCGGACCCTGAAGTTTTTCGGCGTGCAGCGCCAGTTTGATCCCTCCGGACTGTAACCCGGGTTACCCACCGGCAAATCCGTGATTCAACGATTCACCATGAAGAAGATTTACCTGCTGGCCCTCTGTTCCGCCCTTTCGCTGGTGGTATCCGCCGGCAACCCCGACCGGCAGGGGGAGGCCGGGGCCGCCCAGCTCCTGATGAACCCCTGGGCCCCTTCGGCCGGGCTGCACTCCCTGGGCACCTCCTACGTGACCGGGGTGGAAGCCATGCGCATCAATCCGGCGGGGGTAAGCCGATTCGCCGGCACCCAGGTGATGCTGGGCTACGCCAACTACCTGCAGGGCACCGACATCTCGATGCAGGCCATCGGCGTGAGCAGCCGGGTGGGGGAGAGCGGCGGCTTCGGCTTCAGCATCATGAGCCTGGACTTCGGCGACATCCCCATCACCACCACCGAGCAGCCGGAAGGTACCGGGGCGCTCATGAACCTCAGCTTCATCAACGTGGGGCTCACCTACAGCCACCAGTTCGAAAACAAGGTATCGGTGGGGCTGACCCTGAGGGGCGTCAGTGAATCCACCAGCGACGTAAGCTCCTTTGGTGTGGCCATCGACGCCGGGGTGCAGTACGTCACCGGCGTGCAGGATGCCTTCAAGTTCGGGCTGAGCCTGCGCAACGTGGGATCACGCATGGCCTACGGGGGGCAGGGGCTGGCTACGGCCGCCGACAACCCCGACCAGGCCGCCGATTACAAGCTCACTTACGCCCAGCGGGCGGCCGGATTTGAAATGCCCTCCATGCTTAATATAGGTGCCAGCTACGATTTCCTCACCCACCTGGAGAACCAGCGGGTCACCGTGGTGGGTAATTTCACCGCCAACTCCTTCAGCCGCGACGAGGTAGGTGCCGGCCTGGAGTATGCCTTCCGGGAGCAGTTCCTCGTCCGGGCCGGCTACCGCACCGACCTGGATGCCCCCGGGAGAAGCGAAGGCACCGCCGCTGATGAATCACCCATTTACGACGGCATCAGCGCGGGAGCCAGTATCCGCGTGCCCTTCGCCAAGGGAGACCTGACCCGCCGCTTTTCCGTCGATTATGCCTACCGGAGTACCCGGATTTATGGCGGGACCCACAACGTTGGATTGAGCCTTTCCTTCTAGGATCAGAAAGGTTTCCGGCGGGCGGAAGCAGGGAACGCTATATCTTATTTTCCCTATATTTGCCTTATTAAGTATAATAGCAAACGTTCCTACCCCCGTAGGGGCGTTGCTTTTTTTTAGCCGTCCGCTCCAGCTTACCGGCGGGCGGTTTCACCAATGCCAGGCAGGTCCCCACCGATCCCAAAACGGGAAGGGTAGAACTGACTGCTGCGACGAAAATATTTGCACCATGGCAGGAACACACTATCTGTCGCAAGAGGGTTACGACCGCCTCCGCGCGGAACTCGAGGAACTGAAGACCACCGGACGGGCTGAAGTAGCCCGCGCCATCGCCGAAGCCCGGGAAAAGGGCGACCTCTCCGAGAACGCCGAATACGATGCAGCCAAGGACGCCCAGGGACTGCTGGAGATGAAGATCAACGAACTGGAGAAAGTGATGGCCAACGCCCGGGTGCTCGACTCGAGCCAGCTGGATACCAGCAAGGTGACGGTGATGAGTAAGGTGACGATTAAGAACCTGGCCAACAAGGCCACCATGGTGTACGAACTGGTGGCCGAAAGCGAAGCCAACCTGAAGGCCAAGAAGATTTCTGTCAACAGCCCCATGGGGCAGGGCCTGTTGGGCAAGGCCGTAGGTGACGTCGCCACCGTCAACACCCCCAACGGAACGATCCAGTTCGAGATCGTCAACATCGCGATCTGATATGGCGTCCATCTTCACCCGCATCATCAACCGTGAGTTGCCCGGCTATATCGTGGCCGAAACCGACGACTTCATCGCCTTCCTCGACGTGCGCCCCATGATGGAGGGCCACACCCTCTGCGTGCCGAAGCGGGAGGTGGATTACTACTACGACCTGACCGACGAGGAAATCACCGGCCTGACGCTTTTCTCCAAGCGGGTCGCCCGGGGCATCCAGCAGGTCGTCGACTGCCAGCGCATCGCTAACGGCGTGCTGGGTCTGGAAGTCCCCCACGTCCACGTGCACCTGGTGCCGGTGACCCACGAGGGCGATTTCCGTTTTGGTAAGACCGTCGCGGTAAGCGAGGAGCGGATGAAGGAGTTGCAGCAGCAGATCTCAGCGGCCATCACCCTGGATTAAAAGTCCGGTGGGCTCAGCTCCTGGAAGTGGCCGTTCAATTCGGCGCGGGCGCGGATGCCCAGCGGATCACCCACTCTGGGCCTGACTTGCAGCAGGTGTTCCAGCAGGTACCGTTGCCGCTGTCCGGCGTCCAGCAGCGTAAGAAAAAGGTACTCCTGCTCCAGGGTGAAGCCCACGTAATGCCCGAGGTCAAAGGTGCGAAATCCGTCGGCCACTGATCTCACTTCCCTTTCTATGCGCAATTTGCTGTAGATTTCGCGGGTCAACTGCACGATGTGTTCGTTCAGTTGCGTACTCTCATCCTCATCCACCGGCAGGTAACTTACCTCCCCGCCGGGGTAGGGCTTTCCGGGATATTCCCGGTAAAACCGGTCAATATGAAAAATCCGCCCCCCTTCCGCCCGAATGTCGCTTTCTCCCCCGGGATAGCGGTTCGCTACCTCGCGCAACCGGACTTCGGTGGCAATGGGCTGCAGCCTGCCCTCCATGACGGTGGGCACCCCGAAATGATGGCCTTCGGTTTCCACGTCGGCGACCAAATCCCGGTAGCGGGGCTCAAAAATGTGTAAATTGAGTACCTCGCCCGGAAAGACGACGAGCTGTAGTGGGAAGAGTGCTAAGGACTGCATATCGTTTCCCCAACAAGGAATCGGCATACTTTGCTCATAGTTAACTGATTATCACCTAGCCCTGACGCGCCGAAAGAATCATTTGCTGGCGTACGGCCTGCGCAAGCTGCTGTACCTTCCGTTGGGCGTGCTCCTGCTGAGCCTCGTCAGCTTTGCCCTGACCTGGCTGACTCCGGGCGATCCCGTCCAGCAGCGAATGGTGGCCGAAGGGGTGCGCACTTCCGGCGTGGACCTGAAGACCTACGAGCGGGAGTACCGCCTCCTGGCCAGCCGGCTGGATTACGACCTGCCGCTGTTCTACTTTACCGTCACCCACGCCGCCCTGCCCGATACCCTTCACCGGATCGTCCAGGCCGATCGCCGGCAGACCGTACGCCGCCTGGCCCTTCGCCACGGCGACTGGCCCCGGGTGCAGCAGTATTACCGCGCCCTGCTGGGCGCCCGACTGGCCGAAGAGGAAGCGGTGCAGGTGACCGCCCGCCGCCTGCTTACCCGGGCCGAGCGGCCGTATATCGAGCGGCAGCTGAGGGGGCTGCCGGACGGGGAGAATACCACGGAATTGCGCACGGCTTACCAGGACATGGTCCGCCACACCGACCGCAGTAGCCTGCTCTGGCCACGGATTTACTGGAACGGCACCGAGAACCGCTACCACCGCTATCTGCTCCGCTTGGCGGACGGCGACCTGGGTATTTCCTACGCGGACCGCCGGCCCGTGGCCCAGAAGATCGCCGTAGCCCTGCCCCGCACCGTTTTGCTCAATGGCCTGGCCCTGCTGGTGGTTTACCTCCTGGCCATTCCCCTGGGCTTGTACATGGCCCACTACCACCGCAGCCGGTTTGATCGCTGGGCCACCGGTCTGACGTTTCTGGCCTTCGGCTTGCCCGCTTTCTGGGTAGCTACCCTGCTGGCCAACTTCTTCACCACGCCAGCCTACGGGATGAACTGGTTTCCGAGCATGGGATTCGGGGAGGTTCCGCTGGGCGCGGGTTGGTGGGAGGCCCTCAGCATCCGCGCTTCCCACCTGCTGTTGCCGGTATTTTGCCTGGCCTACCCAAGCCTGGCGTACGTTTCCCGCCACCTGCGTGCTTCCACCCTCGTGGAGCTGGAGCGCCCCTACGTCAAGACCGCCCGGATGAAGGGTATGACGGGGTCGCAGGTGCTGTGGCGACACGTGTTCCGCAACGCCGCCTTCCCCTTGGTCACCCTGCTGGGCGGACTGTTGCCCGGGCTGTTGGCCGGCAGCGTCCTCATCGAACAGATCTTCAACCTCCCCGGGATGGGGCAACTGCTGTACGAAGCCGCCACGGCCCGCGACTGGCCGGTAGTCACCGCCCTGGTTCTGGTGAACGGGGTACTGACCATCCTGGGGCTGCTGCTGGCCGACATCGGCTACGCCCTGGTGGATCCCCGGGTGCGGTTGGGTAAATTGCCCCCGCGATGAAGAACGGATTCTGGGCATACGGATACCTGGCGGCGCTCCTGGTGGTGGCGCTGCTGGCGGACTTCATCGCGGGCGACAAGCCCCTGGTGGCCTCCCACCAGGATTCCCTTCACTTCCCCGTGTTTGAGCGCAGCCTGCCTTCGGAAGACTGGGCTACCGTAGCGGTCGACTGGGCAATCTGGCCCCCGATTCCCTTCCGGGCTTCGGCCACCGACCTGAGCCAACCCGGCTACCTGCGACCCCTTTCTCCCGCGGCCGATCACCGCGGCATTCACTGGCTGGGCACCGACCGGCTGGGCCGGGATACCGCGGCGGGGCTGGTGAGTGGCGTACGGGTGGCCGTAGGGGTCGGACTGGGGAGCGTACTGATCTCCCTCCTGCTGGGACTTCCTCTGGGGGCCGTCGCCGGCTTTTTCGGGGACCACGGATGGCAGCTCCCCCGGGGGCGATTGCTGGGCGGGGTGATCGGCCTGGTGGTCGGAGGGTTGTACGTCGTTGGCAGCATCGCGGCCCTGTCGACGGGGGTGTTTCACTTTCTGTTGCTCGCCTCCCTGGTCTTACTGGCTACCTGCAGCGGGGGCATCCTGCTCTTCGATGCCCTGGGGCGGGCCATCCCCTGGTTGCGGCGCCCGGCGGGGGTGCCCATCGACCGGCTGGTCGTCCTACTGCTGGAGCTCACGGTCAGCATTCCCGGACTGGTACTGCTGATCGCGGTGCTGTCGTACGTCGACCGCTCCTCGCTGGGGGTGGTCGTCCTGACGATCGGGGTGCTGGGGTGGACCCCCGTGGCCCGCTTCCTGCGCGCGGAATTGATGCGGATCCGCGAATTGCCGTACATCGCCGCGGCCCGCGTGGGCGGGGTGGGGGAGCTGAGGTTGCTGTTTCGCCACGCCTTGCCCAATGCCATCGGACCGGTAGTGGTGGTGGCGGCCTTCATGGTCGGCACCAGCATCCTCGCCGAGGCCATGCTGAGTTTTCTGGGCATCGGCGTTCCGGCTGAGCAGGTGACCTGGGGCAGTATTTTACAGCAGTCGCGGGCCAAACCCAGTGCGTGGTGGCTGGCGGTCTTTCCGGGCCTCCTCCTGACCCTGACCCTCCTGGCCTGTAACAGCCTGCGGCAGACGCGATAGCCAAAATGAGCACCATGGACAGAGAACAGATGGCCATTCGCACGAGCTACTTCAGCATCGCCGGCAATACGGGGCTGGCCATCATCAAGGCCGTAGCGGGCATCCTGGGCAACTCCTACGCCCTCATCGCCGACGCCATCGAGTCCACTACCGACATCTTCTCTTCCCTGCTGGTGTTGCTTGGGTTACGCTACGCCCAGCGGCCGGCCGACGAGAACCACCCCTACGGCCACGGCAAGATTGAACCCCTGATCACCTTCGGGGTGGTTGCCTTCCTGGTCTTTTCGGCCACCGTGATCGCCCACGAAAGCATTGACCACATCCTGACGCCCCACCAGGTACCCGAACCCTGGACCCTGCTGGTGCTGGGGGGCATCATCCTCTGGAAGGAGGTTTCCTACCGCATCGTAATGCGCCGCAGCCGCCTCACGGACAGTACCGTGCTGGCCGCCGACGCCTGGCACCACCGCAGCGACGCCATCACCTCGGTCATGGCCTTCATTGGCATCACCATCGCCCTGTTGGGTGGCCCCGGTTATGAGAGCGCCGACGACTGGGCCGCGCTGGGGGCCTCCGGCATTATCCTTTACAACGCTTACCTGATCTTCCGGCCGGCCCTGGGGGAAATCATGGACGAGCACGTATACGACGACCTGATCGAAGCGGTGCGCACCTCGGCATTGACCGTCGACGGCATTCTCGGAACCGAGAAGTGCTTCGTGCGCAAGTCCGGCATGCGGTACTACATCGATCTCCACGCCCTGGTCAATGGCGACCTCACCGTCACCCAGGGCCACGACCTGGCCCACCGGCTTAAGGATCGGCTGCTGGAGGATTTCCCCAGCGTGGAGGAGGTACTCATCCACATCGAACCCGCTTGAACGAAGGGCAAGTCAAGTCCCCGCGGGCTGGTGCCAAAAATGGCTACCTTTGCGCCTATGTCCACGAAGTACGAGCAACGCGGCGTCAGCGCCACCAAATCAGAGGTCCACGACGCCATCCAGGGGCTGGATAAGGGACTTTACCCCAAAGCCTTCTGCAAGGTCCTGCCCGATATCGCGGGCGGAGATCCCGAATACTGCAACGTGATGCACGCCGATACGGCGGGCACCAAAACCAGCCTGGCCTACCTCTACTGGAAGGAAACCGGCGACCTGAGTGTCTGGGAAGGCATCGTTCAGGACAGCCTGGTGATGAACCTGGACGATATGGGTTGCGTGGGCGCAGTGGACAACATCCTGATCTCGTCCACCATCGGCCGGAACAAGAACCGCATCCCCGGTGAGGTACTCAAGACCATCATCCAGGGCGCACAAAAGTTCGCCGACCGTATGGCCGAACAAGGCGTAGGGCTGCACCTCACGGGCGGGGAAACCGCGGACGTGGGCGATATCGTGCGCACCATCGACGTAGGCTACACGACCTTCGCCCGCTTGCGGCGCGATGAGGTAATCGTCAACGACATCCGCCCCGGCAACGTGATCGTGGGCCTGGCCAGCTACGGGCAGGCTACCTACGAGGACGAGTACAACGGCGGCATGGGCAGCAACGGCCTCACCAGCGCCCGCCACGACGTCTTCCGTAAGGAGTACGCCGACAAATACCCCGAAAGCTTCGACCCCGAAGTGCCCCGGGAAGTGGTGTATACGGGCAGCCGTGCACTCACCGACAAAATCACGGTAGACGGCGTGGAAACCACGGTGGGCAAGCTCGTACTTAGCCCCACCCGGACCTATCTGCCCGTGCTAAAGAAACTGCTGCAGGAAGTGGGCCCCGGTCTCAGTGGCCTGATCCACTGTACCGGTGGTGCCCAGACCAAAGTGGTCAAGTTCATCGACCCCGACGTCCGGGTGGTGAAGGACAAGTTGTTCCCCGCCCCCCCGCTGTTCGACCTCATCCGGCAGGAGAGTGGCACCGACTGGCGGGAGATGTACCAGGTCTTTAACATGGGCCACCGGCTGGAAGCCTACGTAGGCGAACGGGATGCCCAGACGGTGATCGACCTGGCCCGGTCCTTCGGCATCGACGCCAGGATCATCGGCCACGTGGAGGCGGGCGGCGAACAGGCGTCGGTACGCCTCACCACCCCCGGTGGCGTAGAGGAGTACACGGACTAGCCGTTCAGATTCTTGGCAAAGAGCCGGGAAATGTCCTTGAACGCCTTGAATTCCAGGGCGTTACCCGCAGGGTCGTAGAAGAACATGGTCGCCTGTTCGCCGGCCTGGCCGGCAAATCGTACGTAAGGTTCAATCTCGAACTTCACGCCGTGGTCCCGGAGCCGCTGGGCAAACTGCTCGAACTGCTCCCACTCCAGAACCACGCCGTAGTGGGGTACGGGCACGTGCTTGCCGTCGACCTCGTTGCGGTGGTCGGGCTGTTCCTTTTTCGGGGCCAGGTGGGCTACGAGCTGGTGGCCAAAGAAGTCGAAGTCAATCCATTCGGCGTCCGTGCGGCCTTCGGGGCAGCCCAGAACGGTGCCGTAGAAGTGGCGGGCGGCTTCGAGATCGTCAACGGGGGCGGCAAGGTGAAAAGGCTGCATTAAGAATGGGCTTTGCAAATGTGAAAGGGTGACGCCCCTTGGGGCGGGAGGAAAGATAGCTGATTTCCTTTCACGGCAAAAGCCTGCCTACTGCCCCCTCAGCTGGCGGCTGATTTCCCAGACCGCCATCCCCGCACTTACGGCAACGTTCAGGCTGTGCTTCGTGCCGTACTGGGCAATCTCGATGGTGCCGTGGGCGGCGTCGATCACCGCCTGGCTGACCCCGGACACCTCATTGCCGACCACCAGCGCCAGGGGCAGGGGGTCGGCCACCCGGAATGCGTGCAGGGGGGTGCTGTGGGCGGTTTGTTCCAGGCATTGCACCTGCGCGCCGCCGCCCGTGAGCTCCCGGACCAGTTCGGCGCAGTCCTGGTGGTAGGACCAGGACACCGTAGCCGTGGCCCCCAGGGCGGTCTTGAGGATGTCGCGGTGGGGTGGGGTAGCGGTGATGCCGCAGAGGTAGACGTGCTGGAGGGCGAAGCCGTCGGCCGTCCGGAAGAGGCTGCCCACATTGTTGGCCGAGCGGATGTCGTCGAGTACGAGGGAAAAGGGAAGCTTCTCCGCGGCGGAGTACTGCTGGGGCGACAGGCGGCCGAGCTCGTGGAGGGAAAGTTTGCGACGGTGCATGGGACGGATTAATATAGCAGCAGGGCCTTCCCGTTGCGTCGAGAAGGCCCTGCTTGAGCTTGGAAGTAAAACCCCTAAAGCAAAATTGGAATGGACTGGGGCGGCTAGTTGCCCAGGTAATTCTTGAGCAGCTTGCTGCGGTTGGCGCCGCGCAGCTTGTTGATGGCTTTGTCCTTGATCTGGCGGACGCGCTCGCGGGTCAGGCCGAACTTCTCGCCGATGTCCTCCAGGCTCATGGGGTGCTCGACGCCGATGCCGTAGTAGAGCTTGATCACGTCGCACTGCCGCTCGGTGAGGGTGCCCAGGCTGCGGTCGATCTCGCGGCGGAGGGATTCCTTGTACTCCAGGGCGGAGTCGGTGCCGGGGGTGGCGGTGTTGGCCAGTACGTCGAGCAGGCTGTTGTCCTCCCCTTCGACGAAGGGGGCGTCCATGCTGACGTGGCGGGCGGCGACGCCCAGGGTGGTTTCCACCTCGTCGGCGTTGATCTCGAGCTGCTCGGCGAGTTCCTCGCTGCTGGGCTCCCGCTCAAAGGTCTGCTCCAGCTGGCTGAAGGCCTTGTTGATCTTGTTGAGGCTGCCGACCTTGTTCAGGGGCAGGCGCACGATGCGGCTCTGCTCGGCCAGGGCCTGGAGGATCGACTGGCGGATCCACCATACGGCGTAGGAAATAAACTTGAAACCGCGGGTTTCGTCGAAGCGCTGGGCGGCCTTGATGAGGCCGAGGTTGCCTTCGTTGATGAGGTCGGAGAGGCTAAGTCCCTGGTTTTGGTACTGTTTGGCAACGGAAACGACGAAGCGGAGGTTGGCCTTGGTGAGTTTCTCCAGGGCGATCTGGT
Source organism: Neolewinella marina (assembly GCF_002631205.1). Classification (GTDB taxonomy): domain Bacteria; phylum Bacteroidota; class Bacteroidia; order Chitinophagales; family Saprospiraceae; genus Neolewinella; species Neolewinella marina. The sequence continues at coordinate 733,181 of NZ_PDLO01000001.1, read as the reverse complement.
CTCCCTGCTTGATCCGCTTGGCGAGGTCAACTTCCTCCTCGGGGGTCAGCAGGTCTACTTTACCAATTTCTTGTAGGTACTTTTCGAGCGACTGACTCTCGCGATTGGTAATCGACTTCGTTATCTTAAGCTGTCTCATTTAGGGGACGTTTTCTGAAAGTGGCCGCAAAATTACGGGGTATATAGTTGGAAATCAAGGCCCCGGAGGGTGATTACCGCGCAACGTGTAATTAACACTGCGAAGAAACAATAGGTTGGGGGGCGATAAACTTTTGGTAGTCTCAGTTAAAATACCGTATTTGCCCGCCACCACTACCGCCAACCCCCTGATATGGAACGTGTTAAGTTTACTTCGGAGTTTATTTTTCGTGCCTCCCCGAATATTGTCTACCAGTTTCTCACCGATCCGGCCTGCCTGACGCGGTGGTTTTGCGATGAAGTGGATATTAACGACAGCACCTACACCTTTGTTTGGAGCGGTTCCCCCGAGGCCGCCGAGCTTATCGAGGACAGTGAGGGCGACATGGTCCGCTTTGCCTGGGAGGACGCCGACGACGAGGACGAATACCTCGAGTTCAACATCACGAAGAGCCCGGTAACGGGGGAAACGATCGTTTACGTGACCGACTTTGCCGACGACGACGAGGTAGAGGACCAGAAAGCGTTGTGGGAAACCCAGCTCACCCGCATGCGCGCCGAAATGGGCGGCTGACCCGCCGGGGCTTCCGTATTTTGCCGGCACCCATGACCAAGATTTACCTCGGACTCAGCTTCGCGTCCCCCATTCTGCCCGAGCCCCCGGCCTCCGCCGCCGGCGAATTGTACCTCGATTACCCGGGGCTCGTCCGCTACCTGGAGCATTTTTACGCCCTGTCGCGCAACCCCGCCAACCGGGAAGCCCTGCGCACCGAGCAGTACCGCCAACTGATCGAGCACCACCTCCAGCGGGCCGATACCACCCCCTTCTACGCCGCCGCCTTCGCCGCCGACCCCTTCGCCACCGCCGAGGACCTGCTGGCGCGCCGCGATGAGCTGCTGGAAGCCGGCTACCGGCTCACCCGCCCCGTGGAAACCGACACGCCGGAACGCATCGCCGTCCTCCACGAACTGGAACAACAACTGCTGGACGCCAATAACGACTTCGCGCTACTGCCCGGCCAGGCCGACCGCCTGCAGGCCCTGCTGGCCGCCCTCCACGAGCGACGTCACCCCGACTTTGACCTGCTGATCCACGAGCCGGCCGACCTGCTGCCGCCCGGTCTGCAGCGACTGCTGGCGGCCCTGGAAGCGGCCGGTGACCAGGTCCGGTATACGCCACCCGCGGCGGGGCCGACGGCGGAAAGTGACCTGGGTGCCTGGCAGCAAAAGCTCGCCGGACTGCTGGATGGCGGGGAGCAGCAGCAGCCTGCGGCCGCCCCCCGTACCCTGAGCGGAGACGGGAGTTTGGTGGTGGTACGGGCCGAGCGGGAAACCCACATTGCCGCTTACCTGGCGCGGATGGTCCGCGACAACGCGCAGTGGAGGCCCGGTGTGCTGATGACGGTCCGCAACCAGACCCTCGATACGACCATGCTGATGGAGGGGCTGCCCAGTATGGGCATCCCGTCGACCAGCCTGGCGCGGCCGAGCCTGCAGGTACTGAAGCTGGTTACCGCCTTCCTCTGGGAGCCCGTGGAGGTACAGCGCATCATGGAGTTCGTCAGCCTCGTCGCCAAGCCCCTGGACCGCCGCCTGGGCCAGCGGCTGGCCGAGCACCTGGCCGATACCCCCGGATTGTTCGGCGCCCGCTGGAACTACGCCGTGGAAGAGTCCTTCCGCGAAATGGAGGCCCGCAAGGTGCCCGCCAACCGCCGCCGCCGGGCCCGGGAGCAGTACGACTTCTGGTTCCGCCGCCGCCGCTACCCCCGCGACGGGCGGGCGCCGAAAGCCGACGTACGTGGTCTGTTCGTTTTCCTCCGCAACTGGGCCCTGGAAGCCTACGACGAGGACAAGGAGCAAACCGGACTGGTGGTGCTGTCGGCCCAGGCCGAACGGGCCACCGAACTGCTCGACGCCCAGCCGGAAACGGAACTGAGCTACCTCGACGTGGAACGGCTGGTGCGGACGATCTACCAACCCGCGCCCACCCAGTTCCAGCCCACGGAGCAGGGGGCCTTGCCGGTCGCCTTCGCACCCGCGTCCGTCGCCCGCCTGCCCGGCAGCGGACAGGGCACCCTGGAGCGCCTGATCTGGTGGGACTTCGTCGAAACCGACCCCGTCTACTTCTTCAGCCGCTACTATCCGCCGGAAATCGAATACCTGCGGGAACGCGGGTGCCGGGTAAGCAGTCCGGAGCAACGCAACCGCCTCCAGCTCTGGCAAAACCTCCGGCCGGCCCTCACCGCAGGTCGCCAACTGCTGCTGTGTATCCCGCGGCGGGTGGACGGTTCGGAAGTCGAGCCCCACGCCCTGATGGGCGACCTGGAAGCGGCCTTTTCTGCTGATGACCTGGCGACCATCACCGTCGACATTGACGAAGCGGGGCAACCCACCGGCTTGCTGTCCGACCTGCGCCTGCCGGGGTTCCGGCCGGTACCCATCCGCCCCCTGGATCCGCCGGTGCCCCACCTGGAGATCGCCCGGCCGGATGCCCTGCGGCCCCGGAAAAAAGAAACCCCCTCCTCGATTGACGACCTGCTGTACTACCCCCACAAGTGGGTGTTCAGGCACCAGCTCGGACTGAGGGGTACGCCCATCCTGTCGATCGCCAGTGAAAACCGGCTGCGGGGCAACCTCGGCCACCTCTTCGTCGAGCAATTGCTGGCGGAAGTAGCCGCGGCCGATACCCCCTTCAGCCGGGGGCAGGTGGAGCACTGGATTAACGAGAACGCCGACCGGCTGCTGCGGCAGCAGGGGGCCGTATTGCTGGAGTACGGGCAGGAGCCCGACCGGGTGCAGTTCCTCCTGACGATCAAGAAGTCGGCCTGGACGCTGGTCAACTACATCCAGCAGAATGGCTGGAAGGTTCGTGGATCCGAGGAAGAGGTCGAAGGCTGGCTTGAAACCCGCAGCGGACAGTGGGTATTGGGCCGCGCCGACCTGGTACTGGAGCGGACGGCCGCCGACGGAAGCCTGGAAACGGCCGTGGTCGACCTGAAGTGGCGGGGCAAGACGACCTTCCGCAACCTGCTGCGCAACGGAGGGGATATCCAGCTGGCCCTCTACGCTGAATTCCTGCGGCAGCAGGGGAGCAGCCGGGTGCATTCCGCCTACTACCTGCTGCGCGATGCGCTGATGCTGGCCCGCAACGAACTGGCCTTTGAAGGGGCGGATACCGTTCCGGCAGAGGAGGACCACCTCGTCATCCAACGGGACACCCTCCGCAAGATCCTGGCTACCCACGACTGGCGGTGGGAGCAACTCGAGCGAGGGCAGGTGGAGATCCGCTGCACCGAAACCGCGCCCTTTCTTGATGACCTTTACGTAGACCTGCCGCACGATAGCCTGCTGGCCATGAAGGACGATACCTCCCCCTTCGACGACTACCGCAGCCTGATCGGCCTGGTCCGCTAGCCCCCCGCGGGTTTACCCGATGTTTTCGATGAAACTGCCGGTCGTGAGGTACCGCATCACGTACACCAGGGCAATGCTGACGACGAGGCCGAAGGCCACCTTACCCAGGTCACTGAAGATGTTGCGGAAGGCGGACATCAGGTTCTTCCGGCCCGGGATGGTCTCCAGGTAGGCCAGGGCGGCACGGGCCACCATGGCCAGGGCCATGATCACGATGACGAAGTTGTTGATGTCGTCCCTGAGGTACACCACGTAGCCGATCAGGATCAGGATCAGGACGTTGAGCACCACGCCGGCGATGTAGGCCGGGCGGGCCCGGTCGCGGTCGCTGGGCTCGGCGTCGAGCTCCAGGCGGTAGCGGATGGCAATCTCCCGTCCAGCCAGCAGTCCCAAAAATACCCAGGTGGTGGACATGGGGACGTTGCTGAACTCTTTGAAGAACAGCAGGATGATGCCGTAGAAAAAGTCAATGATGGTGGCCGAGCGGATGTCCGTCGTGTTGGTCTTGGCCTTGACGATCTTCTGGATGTTGCCCCCCTTGCTGTAGAAGATAAAGGCCAGCATGGCGAGCAGGATCGCCAGCGAAACGGCGATTTCCATCGCGGTAAGCGACCGCGGCAGGTAGACGAAGATGTTGGCGAAATCCTGGATCAGCCACTGCCCCCAGAGGAATCCGGTGGACGCCCACTGCAGGGCGGTCCAGATCTTGGTTTCCCGTCCCGATATTTCCGAATTGATGAAATGCTTGTCCAGCCAGCGGGTTACCAGCTGCCAGACGATGATCGCCACGCAGAAGGCCAGGGCGTAGCCCAGGATGGACTTCATGGTCATGTCAATCAGCCCCTTGGGCTTGAAGAACGTCAGGATCAGGAAGGAGGTGGATACCGGAATGCCCGTCCGCGTCAGCAGCATCAGTACCAGTGGAGGCAGCAGGTAGGGCCAGGTCATGTCCTCTACGTAGGCGTAGCTCTCCAGGCGGCCGTAGCTGACATCGCCGTCGTACACCGACCAGCCGTACACCAGGGTGAGGGCCAGGATGGTTCCGGCGAAGGCCCACAGGACGTACCAGGGTTTGTCTTCGTTGGAGGACAGGAAAGTTCCCAGTGTCTGGATTGAGTCGTTGCCCACGACCGCGTAGCCGGCTAAAATGAAGCCGGTCCACATGATAATCAAGGATGCATCCATACGAAGGGGTACTGGGGTGGGGGTGGAAGGTTATTTCCGCGGCGCAAGTTCACCACAGGGTGTAAACTGTATGTTAAGTCGCCGGTTCCGCCCCCCCACGATCAGATGGCCAGGATGCTGGCCATACGGATCATTTCGTCGCTCGGAATCTTCTGCTTGGTGATAGCGTCTTCGAAGGGCATGCTCGTCACTTCACCGTTCACGATGCCGACGGCAATGTTCTCCGCGCCCTGCAGCAGCAGCTCCACGGCGGCGAAGCCCAGACGGCTGGCCAGCAGACGGTCGGAAGCGGTGGGTGCACCGCCCCGCTGCAGGTGGCCGATGACGGTAACCTTGGGCTCCATACTGGCCAGTTCGTGCTGGATCTTTTCCGCAATGCCGGTGGCGCCGCCCATGGGGTGGCCCTCGGCTACGATCACCACGCTGAACAGCTTGCCGCGGGCCTTATTTTTGCGGAGTACCGACTTGAGGTCCTCCAGGTCGGTTTCGGACTCGGGGATCAATACGCTGCTGGCCCCGGAGCCGATGGCGGTGTACAGGGCGATGTAACCGGAGTTGCGCCCCATCACCTCCACGAAGAACAGGCGGTTGTGGCTGTCGGCCGTATCGCGGATCTTGTCCACGGCGTCGATGGCGGTATTCACGGCGGTGTCGAAGCCGATGGTGTAATCGGTACCGTAGAGGTCGTTGTCGATGGTACCCGGAATCCCGATGAAGGGGATCTTGAACTCTTCACTGAACACCTTGGCGCCGGTGAAGGTGCCGTTTCCGCCGATGGCGATGCAGGCGTCAATATCGTAGGCCTTGAGGTGTTCGTAGGCGGCCCGGCGGCCTTCGGGGGTCATGAAGCGCTTGGAGCGGGCCGTGCGGAGCATGGTGCCCCCCCGCTGAATGATGTTGGCTACGTCGCGACGCTCCAGCCGCTGGAAATGGCCGTCGATCATTCCTTCATAGCCACGTTCGATGCCGTAAACGTGCAGTTTGTTCCAGGCGGCGGTGCGTACTACGGCCCGGAGCGCGGCGTTCATGCCCGGCGCGTCCCCACCGGAGGTGAAAACGGCGATGCGGCGAATATCCTTTCTTTCCATATATGGCTACTTCCCGGAGTGGTAATCGGCGAGGGCTTCGATGGGTTTGTGTACAAATCGGCCGGCAATGAGGTCGCGCTCGTGGAGGGCGGCCAGCAGGATCTTTTTGAAGTGGAAGGCGATGCTGCCGATGAAGTGCACCGGTACTTCCAGGTGCCCCTTGTACTTGCGTACGTGGCGGTCCAGAAACTCGGCGAAGCTCTCAAACACGATCTTCTGGATAAGGGGGTGTTGCTGGTGCTCACCCATGAAGCGGGTGAAGCCGGCCAGGTAGGTGTTGGGCATCTCCGACTCGTAGACGTTGTTGAGGACGGTCATCCGGTCGGCGGTGGTGTACCGCTCGAAGGCGGCGTTGAGCTCGTCGTCCAGTTCCCGGTAGAAGTACGACCGGAGGAAGGCCTTGCCCAGGTGGGAACCACTGCCCTCGTCGCCGAGCATGTACCCGAGGTTGGTAACGTTGTCCACGACTTCCTTGCCGTCGTAAAGGCAGGTGTTGCTGCCCGTACCGAGGATACAGGAAATCCCGGCCTCGTCACCGCAGGTAGCGCGGGCCGCGCCGAGGAGGTCGTGCATGACGGTGATGTCGGCGGCCGGCCAGACGCGGTTGATGCAGTCGGAAATGACCTTCTTGCGGCGGGGGTCCCAGCAGCCGGCCCCGTAGTAGTGTACTTCGGTAACCTTGGCGCCGGGGAGCAGTTCCTGGGAGAGCTTCTGCACCTCCACGTGCAGGAGGTCCTGGGGGTGGACCACCGGGTTGAATCCGCGGGTATTGACGTAAACGTTTTCACCGCTTTCGTCGATCAGTACCCAGTCTGCTTTCGTGGAACCAGAATCCGCAACAAGTATCATGACGCTATTATTGACCGTCGCGAAGGTAGTGTAAAGTTAACACTAAGGAAAAGCCCCCAGCCACGTAGGTTCTTGCCGGGAGAATGGTAAAAGAAGGTTATCAAACATTTTGTTTGATTATTACGGGATTTGGCCTACCTTTGACAGGGGCTACGGCCCGCTTACCGCAGGTTCCATGCTTCACTGATGCCGCTTGACCCTAAAACTTCCTTCGCATGCCTGCCCGACCATCAACTTCATCCCGAGAGGCCGACCAGGCCCGGGCCCGCTGGATCGAATTTCTCCGGAACTACGGCCTGGAACTCATCCTGCTGCTGTTCATTCTCTACGTATGCCTAAACCGTGGACTCGCCGTGGAAGTAGCCATCCACGACGCCCAGCCCGCGGCTGCGGGAGCTACGGTTTCGGAAGCCGGACTGGGCAACTGGTTCGCCACACTTACGAACCGGGCCCTTGGTGGGGTGGTACGGCAGGAGGAGCGCACCGAGGTGGTGGATCTGGCCGAACCGGATGCCGGGGCGGACGACTTCAACAGCGTGGCGGAGACGGACGATCCGGCCCCCCACATCAGCAACCTTACCCTGGTGCTCAGTCCCGACTACGGGGAACGCAAGGGGCTATCTCCCCATATCGTGGCCGCGAAGCGCAAGCGGGTGAGCGACTACCTGCGCAGCTACGCCCCCGCCGCCCGGCGGGAAATGGAGGAATTCGGCATTCCGGCCAGTATCACCCTGGCGCAGGCCCTGCTGGAGAGCAACGCCGGAGACAGCAAACTGGCCGTGGATTCCAACAACCACTTCGGCATAAAGTGCCGCACCAAATGCCTGGGGTGTACCTGCCGCAACTACGGCGACGATACCCGCTACGACATGTTCCGGGTATTCGACTCAGTGGCGGATTCCTACCGGGAACACAGTATCCTGCTGACTTCTTCCCGCTACGCCCGCCTGCACAACTACGGCCGCGACTACCGCAAATGGGCCCACGGACTGAAGGCCTGCGGTTACGCTACCGATCCCCGCTACGCCGAAAAGCTCATCACCATTATCGAGAACCTGGAGCTGGATCGCTACGACGCCCTGGCGCGGTGAGGCCGGGAAGTTTTGGTGACTGCCTTACCTTTGGCGGCCAATTATAAAAACACCCCGTCTTGCGTAAACTGCTGTGCCTCCTCCTTACCCTCTTCATCCTTTCCGCTCCCCGCCTGAGTGCCCAGGAGAGTGATCTCGGCAACTGGATCATTTACCTCGGCAACAAAAGCCTCGGCGATCGCTGGAACCTCCACCACGAGGTGCAGTACCGGAACTACAACTTCGTCGGTGACCTGGAACAACTGCTGCTGCGGACCGGGGTAGGGTACGACGTGACGGACAACTTCAACGTCCTGCTCGGGTACGGTTACATCAACAGCCAGAACTACGTGGACCCCGCCGACGACAAGGTCGTGATCGATGAGCACCGCATTTACCAGCAGCTCGTCACCCGCCAGCAACTGGGCCGTGTTGGCCTTCAGCACCGCTACCGTTTCGAAGAGCGCTTTGTTGAAAACAAGGACTTCGGTTTCCGCTTCCGTTACTTCCTGTCGATGAACGTGCCCCTGACCGGCCCCGATATGGCCCCGAAGACGCTCTACCTCTCGGCCTACAACGAAATCTTCGTGACTACCGAGGATAATCCCTTTGACCGCAACCGCCTCTACGGTGGCCTCGGCTACGTGGCCCGCCCCGGACTGCGTTTTGAGCTAGGGTACATGAATCAGTTCTTCGCCACCGGCGGCCGCGACCAGATCAACCTGATCACTTCGGCCAGCTTCTAGCGGACCTGTCCTGGCCGCGGGGCCACCATGCGCCTCAGATAACCTCCAGGTCCGAAAGCGACACATAGCCCTGGCGACCGTCCGGCAGCTGGACCTTCACGAATTGGTTGACGCGGTCGGTAATGTAGAGTTTGTGGCCCTGGGATAATTCCGCCTCCACCGAGCCCTCGGACGAGGGCGATACCCGCAGCGTGGCGTCCGTCACTAGGATGGCCTCCGTCGAGGCGTGGATGGCCGCATACCGGCTTTCGGCCAGCAGGAAGCATCCCCCGCCGATGAGCGCCAGCAACAGGGCGGTGGGCAACAATGCGAAACGCCGCTTTTCCTCCATCTCCCGGCGGCGCAGGTACCACCACACCGTGCCGGCTACGGCCAACCACCAGAAGACCAGCGCCAGGACGTAAGCCCCGGTAGTGCCAATCCAGGCGCCAAGCATATGCCACCAGCGGATGATGGCGGCCTCGGGCAGTTCGGGAGTGGCAATTCCGGCTTCCGAATACACGTACCGCAGGTTGTTGGCCAGGTCCGCGTTGCCGGGCCGCAGCCGCAGCCCCCGTTCATAGGCTAGGATGGCGCGACCGATCCGTCCGGATTCGTAATGGGCGTTGCCCAGGGCCAGGTAAAATTCGGGACTTACCACCCCGGTGGATTCGAGGCTGTCGAGGATTTCCGCGGCCCGGCCATAATCGCCTTCTCGCAGTTCCGCTTCCGCCGCCCGCAGGGTATAGTCGGTTTGGGCGGCGGTCGGCGCACTCAGGGCAACCAGAAGGAGGAGGATCATCATTCTCACCATACCACAAAAGTAATCAGTCCTCGACGGGGGGCACCAACATAACTTCCGGGGGAGGGACGCTCCCGCCGGCGGGGCGGAAGAGGTCGTCCAGGGTGAGGGGCTTGCGCCCAACTTCCCAGCGGAAACCGTCCAGCCGCATCCCTTCGTGGTTTACCGCGTCCATGGGGTCCAGCCGCCCCGACGGCGCACTCAGGAACTTGATGCGCCGGACGCTCCCTTCACCAAAGTACAGGATCATGGCGCTGCAGGCCGTTTTATTGACGCCAATGTAGGCTCCGGCCTCGTCCTGGGCGTAGTAAATGGCTTCGGCGTTCCCCTTCACCTCGGTACGCTCCAGCTGGCTGCTGTCGAAGTGGGCAACGATCTCCTTGCCCTTGACCTGGTTAAAAAAGATCAGGTCAGGGGAGGTGATGACCATGGCGTTACGCTTGAGCTCCACCCGGTCCGGCTGGTCGTTCTTCAGAAAGAGGTCGATGGTGTCGGCGGTGAGCTGGCTGGTGTCCTGCCAGAGGATCGGGTTCTGGTAGAGGGTCAGGACGGAATCGACGGTATTAAAACCCAGGGAGTCCGCCACCGCCTGTAGGTCGGACTTCAGGATGCGGACGTCGTGGTAAGCCGACAGGTGGCGGACGGTATCTCCGGCCGCAGTGGTTTCATCGGAGCGCACGGAAAGCAGGGTGTCGGCGGCCATGTAGAGGGTATCCTGGTCGAGGAGGGAGGTCAGCAGGGCCCGGCCCCGCCGGCCCCCGTAGGCCTTGAGGTAGCCGGTTTGTCGGTCGTAATCGGCCGCTTCCGCCTCGATGCGCAGGTCAGCGGAGGTGTCCCGCCAGATGATGTTGCCAGTGGCCCGCCCGAGACCGGTGCGGTCGTCGGAGTACATGCGGTCGGCCACCATGAGCATGGGTGGGTTGGACACTTCGGGTCGACCGCCGCTCACGGCGTAGGCTTCGGTAGCGGCGTTGTAGTCGATGGTGTCGCCGCGGATCGTTTGGGTGGAATCGATGACCACGGCCCGCCCCTCGAGGGTATAGCGGTCGCGGGCGCGGAAGTAGTTGATGCGGTCGGCGGTGGCCCGCTGGGTGGTGCCCTCGGCCACGTAGGCCCCTCCCTGCAGGATGTAGAGTTCTTCCCGGCCGAGGTAGCGGATCGAGTCGGCCGCCGCCCGCCGTTCCCCACTCAGGTACTGGGCGTTCTGGCGGAACACGGCCTCATCGAGGCGAACATTATAATACCCGGCCTCGCAGTAGATGGAGTGGGTATCGCTGCGGATAACGGTAGGCCCGAGAAAGTAGACGATCTCGTTGCCGAGGTCGTAGCGCAGGGTGTCGGCCCGCATTTCGAACCGGTCGTCGACCACCACCACGCTGTCCCGGAAGTAGACGTTGCGGGCGTCGGCGTAGTAGTACCCGTGGGTACTGGTCAGCTCCGTGGTGCCGTTCGTGACGCGGCCGCCGGTGTGGTAGGTGGCCAGTTTGGTGGCCAGGTCATAGGTCAGTTCGTCGGTGAACAGCTCGGTTTGCCCGCGCTTCAGCACGACGTCCGTCCGAAGCTTGGCCACCAGGGTCTCCGCATGGTAGTCCAGGTATTCGGAGAAGGCGGCAATGCTGTCGCCCTGCTGGATGGTGACGTTGTCGTAGGCGTAGAGCTGGACTTCCCGGACGAGTTCCGCGCTGTCGCAGTACATGAACACGCTGTCCTGGCTCAGTTCCACCTCACCAATCAGCCGCTGTACACTGCCCTGGCGAAGCAGCAGGAGGGCATTCGCGTGGTCGATGCTTACCACCTCCCGCTGGGCCGCCGGTGCCTGGGCTGCGGCGGTTCCCCCGAGCAAGTAGACAAAGGACAGCAACAAGAATAGGGAGCGTAACATCATGGAGGGGCAAAAGTAAGCGCTGGGCAAGCGGAGAACGGCAAGGTGGGTACCATAACCGGACGGTGGCCCTGCTTTAACGGGGCATTAACGCCGTCATATACGCTATACCGTCAGTTGCATCCCGTCGTAACCTACTTCAACCCCGGCGGGCAGGCTGGCGCTGAATTCGGCGTGGGGCCCCAGGCGGTGGCTCAGGTGGAATAGCACCGTGCGCCGCGGCCGCAGCCGATCGACGTAGGCGAGGGATTCCTCCACCGACATATGGCTGTGGGTGCCGTGGTGGTTCAGGCAGGAGATGATCAGGGTGTCGAGGTCCGTCAGCCGGGCCAGGGTTTCCTCCGGCAGGGTCTTTACGTCGGTGAGGTAGGCCAGCTTCCCCACCCGGATGCCGAGGATGGGCAGGTTGCCGTGGTTGACGCGCAGCAGTTCGACGGATTGACCGCCGAACTCGATCCGGTCGCCGAAATCTACGCGGCGGACGTCCAGCTTGGGTACGCCGGGGTAGTCAGTAAAGGCGTAGGCGAAGCGTTCCCGCAGTTCCCGCGCCACCCGGTCCAGGCAGTAGACCGGCATGTCCATCTGCTGCATGAAGCAGAAGGGGCGCACGTCGTCGATGCCGGCCGTATGGTCGTTGTGCTCATGGGTAAGCAGGATGGCGTCCAGCCGTTCCATGCCGGCGGCCAGCATCTGGTGGCGGAAGTCGGGGCCGGCGTCGATGTTAAAGCGGGCCTCGCCGGCGCAGAGCACGGCACTGGCGCGCAGCCGCTGGTCGCGGGGGTCCGTGGAGGTACAGGCCGCGCAGTGGCAGCCGATCACGGGCACCCCCTGGGAGGTAGCCGTGCCGAGTAAACGCAGGTACATGCTAGCGCTTTTCTTCCCAGTTCCAGGCCGTTCGCATGATGTCGTCCACGCCAAAGCGGGGCTTCCAGCCCAGAACCTCGGTGGCCTTGCTGCGGTCGGCGTAGACGGCCACCACGTCGCCGGGGCGGCGGGGGCCGATCTCGTAATTGAGGGATTTACCACTCACCCGCTCGAAGGCGTGGATGGCCTCCAGGACGGTCAGTCCCTCGCCGATGCCCAGGTTGAAGAGGGCCGGATTTTCGGTCTGCTTGCCGGACATCAGGTACTCCAGGGCCAGGGTATGGGCGTGGGCCAGGTCGGCAACGTGGATGTAGTCGCGCACGCAGCTGCCGTCGCGGGTATCGTAGTCGTCGCCGAAGACGGTGAGTTTCTCCCGTTTACCGGCCCCTACTTCCGTAATGACGGGCACGAGGTTGCTGGCGGGGTTGGCCGCGTCCTCACCGATTTTACCGCTGGGGTGGGCACCGGCCGGGTTGAAGTAGCGCAGGAGCACGGCGGCGAAGTCGGGGTAACGGCCGCAGAAATCGTATAGAATGTCCTCACCCATCTGCTTGGTGCGGGCGTAGGGGCTTTCGGCTTCCTTCCGCGGGGTGGCTTCGGTCACCGGCAGTTCGTCGGCGTTGCCGTAGACGGAGCAGCTCGAGGAAAACACCAGGTTGCTTTTTTTCTGTTTGCGCAGGCCGTCGATGACGTTGAGCAGGCTGTTCAGGTTGTTGCGGTAGTACTCCAGGGGGCGGTCCACGCTCTCGCCCACGGATTTGTAGGCCGCGAAGTGAATGGCCCCGTCGAAGGCGTGCTTCTCGAACAGCTGGGCGGTGGCCACCGGGTCGGCCAGGTCGATGGTGTGGTTCACGACCCGCACGCCGGTGATGGCCTCGATGCCGTCCAGCACGCTCGCCTTGCTGTTGTGGTAGTTGTCGGCACTGACCACCTCGAAGCCGTTTTCGATGAGGTCGACCACGGTGTGGCTACCGATGTAGCCGGTACCGCCGGCGACGAGAATTTTTCCTTTACTCATGGGTGTGGTTTAATCGTGGGTCAGTTTGATGTCTTCGGGGTCGATCTGTATGCCCATGCGGGCCATCAGGGCCGTAGCGTTGAAGCTGCGGCTCACGCCCCGGTGGAGCTTGTAGTCGAAAACGAGTTCGCCGTCGCGGGTCTGCACTTCCATGGCGTAGTTCTCCACCCGGTGGCCGGCGGGCCCTCCTTCGGTTTCCAGCACCGCCAGGTCGAGGTCGTGGGTGGCAATGATGCCGGCCCCCCGCTCGCGGATCAGTTGGCGGATCAGGGCCCGGGAGCCCGTGTGCCGGTCGCGGCTGTTGGTGCCCTTCAGGATTTCGTCCAGCAGGAAGAAGACCTGTTGCTGTGGATCGCTCACCGCTTCAATAATCGCCTTCAGCCGCTTAAGTTCGGCGTAAAAGCTGGAAGTGCTCTCGCTCAGGTCGTCGTGGGTGCGCATGGAGGTCCATACCTGGAGGGCGGCGGTGCGCAGGTGCCGCGCGCAAACGGGACCGCCGGCGCGGGCCAGCACCAGGTTGATGCCCACGGTGCGTAGCCAGGTCGACTTGCCGGCCATGTTGCTGCCGGTGACCAGGTGGATGTGGCCGTCGGTCTGCATGCGGATGTCGTTGGTGACGCGCACCTCCGGGCGCAGCAGGGGGTGGCCCAATTCTCGGCCATCCAGCATGGCTTCCTCGGTGAGTTCGGCCTCCGTCCAGTCGGGGCGGTTGAAGCGCAGGGTAGCCCAGGACACCCGGGCGTCGGTTTCCGCCAGCTCCTCCAGCCAGCGGGGCAGGTCGTCCTGGTGAGTAGCCCGCCAGCGGTCGAGGCGGTACAGCCAGTGCAGGCTCCAGAGCCCGGTGATTTCCAGGACGAATACGAAGGGGTTGTAGCGTACGTCAAGTTGCCTTACGTAAAACCCAAGTTGGTCGATAGCCGGAGCGGCGACGGCCGCGCCCGGACGGTAGCGCTCCTCCAGGTGACGGAAGAGGGATGCGTAGGACGCCAGCGCCGCGCCGGCACTGGCCGTATAGGCGTGCTCGGCCGCCGCGGGGCCGGACAGCCGGCGCATCAACCACAGGGCGGGCAGGAAGAACAGCAGTCCGGCCTGCCACGGCTCCTGGGTGAAGCAGAACCAAAGACCGGCTATCGAGAGGGGAATGGCGGCCCAGCGCATCAGCCGGGCGAAGGTACCGGTGACCACTGGTGGCCGACCGACCCACTCGAGCAGGCGGGAGGCGTAGGCCAGGTCGTCGCGCAGTTCGCTGCCGCGTTGCCGCCATTCCTGGCACCATTCCGGGTCGGGAACCAGGGCCAGAGCATCGCGCCGCCGCTGGACGGCGGTAGCCGGTGGAGCGGGGTGCAGCAGCTGTTCGGCCAGCCGCCGCCCGCCGACGGCCGTGACCGTCCGGTTGATGAATTGGTAGAGAGAGTGGGGCCCAAAGATGTCCAGGTCGGTGGCGTAGGGGTGGGCGGGATCCGCCCAGCGGGCACCATCGGGCCAGTTGCTGAAATCGTGGCGCAGACTACGGATCTCGGCTTCCGCGAGTTCGTACCGCACCCGCGCCGCCGCCGCCCGCCGACCGATGCGTGCGTGGGCCCGGACGCCCACCACGAGGAGGGCTACCAGGGGGAGGGTAACCGAAAAGCCCCATACCGGACCCTGCGACCACGCCAGAATAAGCACGGCCACGGAAGCGAAGAACACCAGCAAGCGAACTACGGCCAGGCGGTCGTACCGCTGCTGAAGCCGCCGGGAACGGGCCTGCTGGGCGCCGGAAACGTTTTCGTAGTGAGCCAGGGGGGTATCCACGCCACAAAGATGGGAATAGTATCGGCGATAACCGCCAATTCCGCCGCCATTGTGGGTGGGGTGGGGCGGCCGCCTTACCTTCGGGGAAACCGCAAGCCCACTGTCCATGCACGTCTTTCAGGTAGCCACGCCCTTCAGTACCGGCACCGGCATTTATCTGCCGGGGGCCGACCTCCTGGTGACCAACGAGCACGTGGTACGCGAAAATGCCTCGGTGGTGGTGACCGGACCTAAGCTGGAGGAACAACTCGCCCGGGTGGTGTACCTGGATCCCTTTTATGACCTGGCGTTCCTCCGGCTGGAAGCCCCCCTGGATCGCACGGCGGTAAGCATCCTGTCGACCCTGCCGGCGGTGGGTACGCCCGTTCTCTCCGTGGGGCAGCGCTTCGGTGAGCCGGCCCGTACCGCCTCCGGCCAAGTCGCAGTCGAGGAGTACCGCCGCCACGGGATCCCCTACCTGGCACACGATGCGCGGGAGGGAAGTACCCTGGCCGGTAGTGGCCTCTACACCGAGGCCGGCGAACTGGCGGGTATCAATATGCTGGACGACCCGGAATCCGAGGAGCGCAGCCTGGCCCTGCCCGCCCCCCTTGTGCTGGAGATTCTTGAAGCTTTCGCAGCGGGGGAGGGGAGCCCCGCGGCCCGCTGCTTCGCCTGTCAGCGCGTCACCTTCGAATCCGGAAGACGGCTGCCGGAGCGCTGCCCCCACTGCGGTGGTGAACTGACGCTGCCCTCCACGGTGGAAGATGTCGCCCCGACTGGCGTAAATGCGACGATCGAGGAGATCCTGCGCGTGGCCGGCCACGACCCCCGGCTGGCCCGGCGGGGCCCCAACCTCTGGAGCATCCGGCAGGGGAGCGCCAGCATACAGGTGGCCTACCACGAGGAGAGCGGACTGGTAACCGGCGACGCCTACCTCTGCCAGGTGCCGGAAGCCCCCTCCGCGGAACTGTTCGAATACCTCCTGCGGGAGAATACGAAGACCCGGCAACTGACCTTTTCGACCTACGGCCGCGACATCATCCTCTCCCTGCTGATCTACGACCGATACCTGACCGTGGAGACGGCCCTGCCCCGCTTTGAATACCTCTTCGAGCAGGCCGATGCCTACGACAACGTGCTGGTAGAAGAGTACGGCGCGGGCTGGTAAGCCATTGGGACTGTCCCTCGAGGGACCTAGGAAAAGAACTGGTCGTAGCCTGAATCCTGTTTACCCCGCGTCTGGGGGTCGGGGCGGCGGGTGAGCTCGTCGAGGTCCAGCTTTTCCGCATCGGCGTCGGGGGTGGAGGTCTGCCGCTTGGTCTGGTCGAGGTCGAATTCCAGGTGGCCTTCGCTCAGCAGCAGCTCGCTTTTCTTTTCCCACTCCTCGAGCATCCGCAGTCCCTCTTCGGCAAAGACGCCATTCTGAAGGTCGACGCTGTCCATAAAGTTGGTACTCAGCTCCATCATTCGTTCCATCTCACCCACCTTGTTGGCCACGTCCTCGGCGATGGCCTCCATGGCCTGGTCGAACATGGCCCGCTGGTCGGGATTGCCGTTGATGACGCTCATGGCCGACTGCATGGCGCCGTGGCTGGCGCGGATGGCCTTGCGCTCCTGGATGCGGAGCTCGACCTGGTCGCGGGTATCTTCCAGCAGCACCTCACTGTTCTGGTGCATGCGGTTGAGGACGCGGTTCAGGACTTCCATCTTGGTCAACAGCACCTGGTACTTCTGATTGCTCTCCCGCAGGCGGGCGGCCCGGCGGCTGCTGAGGATCATCTGCTGTTGTTTGCCCTTTTCCTTGGCCAGGGCGGCCAGCTTGAGCTGCTTGTCCACCTCGGTGGCGTTGGTTTCCATCAGGGTGGTCAGGTGCCGCATCTGGCCGCGGATCTTGCCGATTTGCTTCCGCATATCCTGGAGGTTACGCTCCAGCTCCTCCACGTAGGTTTTCAGGATGCCGATGGGGTCGATGTTGACGAACAGCCCCGTCACCTTGCGCATGGCGCTCTTGTAGAGGTAGGCCAGCAGGGTACGGGTGCGGGGGTCGGCGATGGCGAAGACCACCGCCAGCAGGGTGAGGCCGGCCACTACAATGCCCAGGGTGGTAGACAGAAAGGGAAGGATCACCCCGGCGAAGGTGGTGAACAGAAAGCCCAGACCGGCTGCGAGGGCAAAGATGAAGATCAGTCCCGTCACCCCTTCGGGCCGTCGCCAAAACGATTTTTGTGCATGGGGGGCCGGTGGGTTCATACGCGTATTCGGATTTAGGAGAGTACCCGACGGATGTCGGCCACGTCCTGTTGGATGGTATTCGTGATGACTTCCAGGGCCTCGTCGAACCCTTTCTGGTTCTCCTCGGCCTTGGTGCGGGCGGCGCTGATCTGGGAGTCGGCGGCCTCGATCTGGGCCTTGGCGGCTTCGATCTGTTTCTGCAGCTCCTCGATCTTGGACTCCCAGTTCGCGATTTTCTTTTTCAGCTCCCCGGTCTGCTTGGCCTTGCCCTCTACGTTGTCGACGAGGTGCTTCTCCAGGCTCCGCATGAACTGCGCCTTTTCATCCTGCAGCACATCGGCGTAGTACTGGGCCGTCTTGATGAGCTTTTCCTTGGTCAGCCCCACCGAGGATCCGGTGATGAAGGCGGAGTTGATGGCCGTGTCCAGGTCCATGCCGATCTCGGTGAGCCGGCCGACCGATTGCTTGAATTCCAGGTAGTCAAAACCCTCCAGGTTTTTCTTCTCCAGGGCTTTCATCAGGGCGGTGGCAAATCGGTTGTTCTGACCGGACATTGAGTTGTGTTTAGGGTGTGGGTTAAAGGTAAGGCGTGGCAACTTGGAGCCGGGGGTTATAGCCGGTCGTCGATTTCCTGTACATCCTCCGGCCGCGACTGCGGAAGCCACTGCCCGAGTTTGTCTTTTGCTCGCTGCCGCACGTCATCGTTCACGTAGGCGGCTACGGTAGCCAGGCCGGCGGCCAGCACGCTGATGTCGTCGGTGTAGCCCAGGATCGGCGTCAGGTCGGGGATGGCGTCCAGGGGCATCAGCAGGTATCCCAGGGAGCCCAGCACCACCCGCTTGGCCCACTTGGGGGTCTCCTGCCGCTCGTAGGCGTAGTACAGCAGCAGGGCGGTGTAGATGGACTTGGTGCCGGTAGCGCGGGCCAGGGTGCCCAGGCGGCTCCAGAATCGGTTGGGGGTAAAGAAGCGGCGGTAAGGTTGCAGGTTCATATCGCGGAACGCAAGGTAGGTTCTCCCATAAAACGCGCAAAGCGCCGTCGGGGTTATCTTTACGGGGATGGACCCAGCAATCGAGTCGGCCGAGCTACTGCACGAAGCGGAAAGTTATGTGGAGGATTACATCCGCGACCACATTGACCCCCGCTACGTTTACCACAATTTCCAGCACACCGTCGCCGTGGTGGAGGCCGCCATGGAGCTGGCCCAAGCCTATGACCTCAGCGACCGGGAACTCCTCATCGTGCGTCTGGCGGCCTGGTTCCACGACACGGGCTACAACGAAGGGTGGGAGGACCACGAAGTACGCAGCGCCGACAACGCCGAGCGGTTCCTGCGCGAGCGCGACATCGACGATGAAGAACTGATCGCCGCGGTCCGGGGCGCCATCATGGCCACCCGCATGCCCCAGCAACCCGCCAACTTCCTGGAGGAGATCGTGGCCGACGCCGACCTGAGCCACCTGGGCGACCTGAGCTACTGGGACCGCTGCGGCCGGGTGCGCCAGGAGTTCGCCCTCACCCGGCAGATGGTGATGTCCGACCAGGAGTGGATCGACTTTGAGCTGTCCTTCATGCTCAACCACGAATACCACACCGAGGCGGCCCGTGAGCTGTTCGGCAAGCGCAAGAGCAAGCACGTCCGCCAGCTGTACAAGCGGAAAAAGGCCCTGTTTCCCGATCCTACGCCGGCCAGCCTCGACGAGCTGGAGAAGGTCAAACGGAAGAAAAAGAAGAAACTGAAGCGGCGCCCCGACGACGAGGTGACCGAAGGTTCGGACCTCAAGCCCGGCCGCGGGGTGGAAACCATGTACCGGGCCACCTATCGCACCCACGTGAACCTGAGCAGCATCGCCGACAACAAGGCCAACATCATGCTTTCGGTCAACGCCATCATCCTGAGCATTTCGGCGGCCAACCTCTTCCCGAAACTCGACAGTAATCCCCACCTGACCCTGCCCACCATCGTGCTGGTAGGGGTATGCCTGTTCTCCCTCTTCTACGCCATCCAGGCCACGCGGCCCAAGGTCACCGAGGGCAACAGCAGCCTGGAGGACATCAAGGCCCGGCGCAGCAACCTCCTCTTCTTCGGAAACTTCTACAACATGAAGCTGGAGGACTTCCACTACGGCATGATGGAGATGATCCGCGATGAGGATTTCCTGTATTCGACCATGACCCGTGACCTGTACTACCTCGGCGTCGTACTGGCCAAGAAATACAGCTACCTCCGGATTTGCTACAACGTATTCCTCTTCGGCATCATCCTGGCCGTCCTGTCCTTCATCCTGGCGGCGGTCATCTACAACCAGCAGACGGGAGCGGAGTCGTTCTGGAACTCCCTCTTCGGCTGGTAAACCCTACTTGACGTCTACCTGGATGCGCTTGTCCTGGTTCGCCAGCTGCCAGGCGTTGTGGAAGATCAGTTGACCGATGCGGACCATCTTGTCGAAGTTGATCTTGTCGACGGTGTCGGTATCCCGGTGGTAATCGGCGTGGGTACCGTTAAAGAAGAAGACACTGGGGATCCCGCGCTCGGCGAAGTTGTAGTGGTCCGAACGCTCGTAGAAGTTGTTCGGATCGTCCTTGGCGTTGTAGGTGTAGTCGAGCTCCAGCTGGGTGAAGTCGCGGTTCACCGCCTCGTTGATGTTGTGGAGTTCGGTGCTCAGGCGGTTGCTCCCGATCACGTAGATGTAGTTGGGGTTGCCGGCGTGGGCGTCGTCGATGCGGCCCACCATATCGACGTTGATGTCGGCTACGGTATTCTCCAGGGGGAAAATGGGGTGGGTGGCGTAGTACTCCGAGCCCAGCAGGCCCTTCTCTTCTCCGCTGACCCACAGGAAGAGCACGCTGCGGCGGGGTCCTTTACCGGCCCGGGCGGCCACGGTGAAGGCTTCGGCGATCTCTAGGATGGTGCTGCTGCCGGAACCGTTGTCGTCGGCCCCGTTGAAAATGGCGTCTCCCCGCTTGCCGATATGGTCGTAGTGGGCACTGACCACGATCACCTCGTCCGCCAGTTCGGGATCGTTGCCCTCCAGGTAGCCGAGCACGTTTTCGCCGATGAGTTCCCGGACCTCCTTGTCCTGGGTGAGGGTAATGTCGGCCGCAACGACCACGGGGCGGAAGCGGCCCGTTTTTTCGGCCCTGGTGCGGGAGCGGATCACCTTGCGGTAGTCCTTGCCGAGGAGGGTCCGGGCGAGTTCAGGCGTGATGTACACGCTGTTGGCCTCTTCGCGCTCGGATTCGGTTTGCTCGGTCATCTTCAGGCGGCCGTCGAGGGTTTCGCGGCGCACCTGCTGTACATTTTTCTTGAAGGCGGGGTCGATCACGATCACGGTGCTTACGCCGTGGCGGCGGGCGGCACGCATTTTGGCACCGTCGTCCAGACTGTAGGCGCTGGGGTCCTTGGTGCCCGTGATGAGGTAATTGCCGTTGCGGCCCCTGGGCTCCCCGGCAAAGATCATGATCGTTTTGCCTTCCAGATCCCGACCGGCGTAGTCGTTATAGCGCTCATCGTCGATGCCGTAACCCAGGAAGGTGATCTCGTCGATCTCTTCGCTTTCGCGGTCGGCGTTCCGGCTCGGTGCACTGTAGAACTCCCAGAGGTGACGCAGCTCCTTGCCATTGACGGTCATGGCGATCGAGTCCCACTTCTGGCGACTGAACTTGATGGTCTGAAAGTAGCCGTTGTTCTCCCCGATGGTGGGCATGCCCAGGGCGGCGAGTTGTTCGGCGAGGTAGGCCGCGGCCCGCTTTTGTCCGGGCTGTCCGGTTTCCCGCCCTTCCATGTCGTCGGCGGCCAGGATGGTCAGGTGCCGCCGCAGGTCCTCCGCCTCAATGGTGGCGGCCAGGGCGCGGGCTTCGGCATCGGTGGTGGGTAGCGGAGCGCGTTCCTGGGCGAAAATATTCAGTGAAAGGAGCAGGGCTCCGACGTAGAAGAATCGGGTCATGAATAGCGAACGTTAACGCAACAACGGCTGGTTGCCGCGCTAAGATAAGTTTAACGGCCCGAGTGCCTACTTGTCCGTCAGCCGGATGCGGGTGCCGAGGCGCAGCATCGTATTGTGGATGCGGTCTTCCAGGGGGCCCTTCCCGCCGTCGGTGTCCCGGACCGTAAACAGCCGGGTAACGGTGGGGGCGAAGTAAAGGCTCCAGCGGTCGTTCAGCAGCCGTTCGACGCGCAGGGTACCGCTTACGTAAAGGCTGCTGTTGTCGAAGATCGATCCGCCCTGCAGGTAGCCTACCTCGGGGTTGAGGATGTTGCGGCGCCCGCTGGAGGCGCGGCCGTCGGTGGAGGACTGATGGGTAGCCACGAAGTGATCAATCACCCGCTCCAGGTCTTCCTTGGTGTAGTTGTCCGCCAGCTGGAATTCCGAATCCAGAATGACGTTCATGGCCATTCCTACCCCGCCGGAAAGCCGCCAGCGGTCGTTGGTGGCGATCTCCCTGACGTAGTTCAGGGGCAGGGAAAGGGTGCGGTAGGTCAGGCGTCCGTAGCGGATGTTTTCGTCCTGGGGGGTGAGCAGGGAGTCCTGCTCGATGTTCAGGATCTCGGCCGGTACGTAGGAGCGGTAGCCGTAAATGAAGCCCACCTGGATGGCGTTCTTGCCCTGGCTGACGTCGAGCAGGGTGCCGATGCTGTAGCCGGTCGAGAGCTTGGATTGGCCCTCGATGCCGAGCCGCGGATTGGCCTGGGTGATCACCTGGTTCAGATCCACGGGCGAAACGAAGGCGTTCAGCACGTACTGCACCGGCTCCCCACTGAAGAGGTTGCCGAATTGCAGGGGGGCGTAGATCTTCGGACGGGGCTGCTCAACGCCGTAAGTATTGGTCGGAATGGTACCCACCGGTTCCTCCGCCAGGGGGCGGGGGAGTGCTGCAAGCTGATTCCGCCCGGATTCCGGGTGGAAGTCGAGGGTGGGCACCGCGGGGGTGGGGCGCAGGGAGGCGGGGGAGGTCCGGGGTTCGTCCCGCGGGGCTTGCGCCGGGGTGGGGGTAACCGCTTGGGCCGGCAGGGCGGGGGCGAGGGCTTCCGTGGCTTTGGCGGGGGATTGCGGCAGCTGGATGGGGAAGCGGCCCTTGGAGCCTGTATCGGCAATGGGGGCGGATTGGGGGGGCGTAGTCTCGGCGAAGCGCAGGGCCACCAGCAGCAGGCTGAGCAGCAGGGCGGCTTCGGATATCTTGAGGCACATCACCATTTCGCGCCGCTGCCCGATGAGTTCGAGGCGGGCGGCCAGCTGGGCCCAGCCGGAAACGGGGGGCGTACTGGCCTGGCTCAGCACGGTAGCAACCGCGGAGTCGATGGCCGCGGCCGTTTCGGCTTCGGCGGCGGTGAGTTTCTGCTCGAAGGCCGACCAGCTGCCGGGGGGCGGGGGCGGCGCAGACAGGGTGTTGAGTTTGTCAGCAACGGCGTCGTCGGCCGTGTCCAGCATGTCAAGACGACGTTCCAGCTCCTCCCAGCCCCGGACGGCGCCGGGGGGCAGGTTGGCGATCCGTTGCCGGATCAGGTCATCAAGGGGGTGCTTTTCTTGTTTCATTACTAGCGGCCTGGGGCAGTAAGCGTCTTTTGCAGCTTACTTCTCGCTTTTACCAGGTTGGAACGCGAGGTGGAATCAGTAATATTCAATCGTTCGGCAATCTCTTTATGGCTGTATCCCTCGATCACGTAGAGGTTGAAGATCGTCCGGTAGGTCGGCGGGAGTTGCTGCACGGCGACCAGGATTTCCTTGGCGGAACACTGGCTGATGACGTCGGGCAGGTCCGAACTGACCTGGTAGGCACGCTCAATATCCTCGGTGCGCCGCCTTACGGTGCGCCGGTAGTGATCGATGGCCGTGTTGACCGTGATGCGGCGCATCCAGGCCAGCAGGGCCGTACCGCTTTCGTAGCGGCCAATTTTGCCGAAGATCTTGATGAAACTTTCGTGCAGCAGGTCCATGGCCTCGTCTTCGGTACCGGTGTAGCGTTGACAGATGGACATGAGGGCGCTATAGTGCGTTTCGTACAGGACGCGTTGCGCTTCGCGATCGCCCCGCAACAGCGCGGCCACGAAACGTTCCTCGTCGTTCTCCAGGCAAATTGAATAATCCATAAAAAGCTGACGGGTAAAAGGCTTCCGCTCGTTGGGGCGGGCGATCGCCGGAATTACCGTAAGGTAAACGGTTTCTACCGCTCTACCGCTGCCAGCCGCCGGTATTTTTGTCCGTCGCCCGCCCGGGCGACCATCTTGGGCTGGTTTTTACCGGGTCCCGGCACCCGCGTTGAACCGCCCAAAGCAGTACCTTCCGGGGCATGAGTGAAATCCGCATTTCCACTACCCGGGGGGGCTTGGCGCTGCGCAAAAGCAAGCAACTGGTGGGCCTGAAGGGCCGTCCCGCCACCTCCCCGCCGGAGGTTGGCCAGCGGCTGCTGCCCGACGTGGGCGGCTTTGAGGTGGTCAGCCTCCCGGTCGCCCGCGACGTGGAGGAAGCGCTCGACGAGGTGCGGCAGCGGCCGGAGGTGGAAGTAGGTACCCACGTCTACTTCGCCGACCACGACAACCGGCCCGTCGTGCCCACTGGCATCATCTACTGTACGCTGGCCCCCGGGGTGGGGGAGGAGGAGAGCCAGCGGGTGTTCGACCTCTTTCACCTGGAGGTGCTGGAGCGGCGGCCCGCCGAACGGACGGTGGTGCTGTCGGCCACCGCCCGCAGCCGCAACCCCCTCTACGTGGCCCGCCAACTCGAGAAGCTGGCCATGGTTTCCTCCGCCGTGCCCGACCTGGACGTGCCCCTCGACCAGTACTTCACCGAACCCCGCGACGGCCTCTTCAGCCAGCAGTGGTCGCTGTCCAACCCCGGCCACGTGCCCGGCGTGCCCGGTTACCCTACCCGCCGCGGGGCCGACGCCCGCGTCCAGGCGGCCTGGAAAAGGCTCGGGAGCCTGGGCAGCCCGGAAGTTACCGTGGCCATTATCGACAACGGCTTCGACCTGCAACACCCCGACCTGAGCGCAAAGTCCATCGTGGCCCCGCTCACCATTTCCTCCGGCGCTTCCACCCTCCCCACGGGCATTGCTCACGGCACCCACGCCACCCCCTGCGCCAGCGTGGCCGTGGCCGCCGCCAACGGAACGGGAATCGTGGGCGCCGCCCCCCGGGCCCGGCTGATGCCCCTGCACGGGCTTACCTACTCGGCCTACCTCACCGAACGGATGTTCGACCACTGCATCCGCAATGGGGCCGACGTGATCTCCTGTTCGTGGGGGACCGTGGATCCCCGTTTCCGACCCGGCACCTTCCACGAGCGCGCCGTGCGCCGGGCGGTCACCGAAGGGCGGGGCGGCAAGGGATGCATCGTAATCTTCGCCGCTGGAAACGAGGGCAAGCACTACCTCAATTACTACTGTGAACTGCCCGGGGTGATCGCGGTAGGGGCCTCCACCAGCAACGATACCCACCCCGCCTACTCCAACCGGGGCAGCGGCCTGAGCGTGGTCGCCCCCAGCGACGGCGGCTGGCCCCTGCTCGCCGCCCGCGCCAGCTGGGACCCGGGGCATGAGCACCTGCCCCCCGGGAAACGGTACTACGTGGACGGTCGCGACCGCGGGCCCCACCACAAGCACTTCGGGGGTACCTCCGGCGCCACCCCCCTCGTGGCGGGAGTGTGCGCGCTGCTGTTGTCGGCCCATCCCGGACTGACGGCCGCGGAGGTGAAATCCATCCTGGAGCGTACGGCAGACAAGATCGGTGACCCCGGTGAATACGACGTCCGGGGCTACAGCAACCGCTTCGGCTACGGCCGCGTCAATGCCGATCGGGCGGTAGCCGAAGCCCTGCGCCTGGCGGGCCGTCCCGCTCCGGCTACTCCCGCTTCGCTCGCCCGAACGGCTTTCCGGGTAAGGGCGGAAGACCCCCCACGGTCGGGGTTTGGCCTGCAGGTCAGCGCCTTCCGTCAGGCGGCCAGTGCCCTGGAGCTGGCCACCCGGCTGGAGCAGCAGTTTGAGCTCCCCGTCGTGGTAGCTGAAGCCGGGGGGATGCATAAGGTCATTCTCGGTACATTCGCCGATGCCCCGTCCGCCCGCAAGCTGTTGCCGCGGGCCCGGGAGCTGGGTTACCAGCCCTTCGTCCGTGATTTGTCTACCCTAAGCTGACCCCGAATGTCCCTGCTCTTCCTTCTGTTGCTTTTCCTCACCGCGCCGCTGACCGCCCAGCTCGACTGGGTGGCCGATCACCCGGGCACCATCGTGTACACCCTCGACCTGACCAACGTACAGCAGCACGAACTGGGGGTGACGGTGGAGTTCCCCGCCGTACCGGATGGGGTATTCTACGTGAAGATGCCCCAGTCCAGTCCGGGACGCTACGCCCAGCACAACTTCGCCCGCAACGTGTACGACCTGCGGGCCAAGGGCGCGGACGCGGGTGCCGTGACGGTCAGCAAGGTGGATCCCACCACCTGGGCCATCACCGGCCACGGGGGGAGCGTCACCCTGAGCTACACCCTGTTCGCCAACGGCGGCGACGGCACCTATTCCGGCATCGACGACCGCAAGCTCCACCTCAATATGCCGGCCAGTTTCCTCTACGGGGAAAACCTGAACGACCGGCCGGTCCTGCTGCAGCTCCCGCCCGATCAGCGGCCCGATTGGGAGGTGGCCACCCAGCTCGTGCGGCTGGGCGAGCGGCGGTTTGCCGCGCCGAACTACTATTACTTCTTTGATTCGCCCACCCTGGTGGGCCGGATGCTGCGCGACGAATTCACCGTGGCCAGCGGCGAACGGATAGACACCATCGAAGTCGCCCTGATGGGGGAGGACGGCCGCGAAACCTTCGATGCCTACGTCGGCTGGATTGAAAGAGTGGTAAAGGCCCAGCAAGCGGTGTACGGCGAACTGCCGGCCTTTGACTACGGGCGCTACGTCTTTCTCCTCTCTTACAACCCCTGGATCGGCGGCGACGGCATGGAGCACCGCAATTCCACCGTCTGCTCGGCCCCGATACCCCTGGAGGGAAACCAGCAGCGGCTGATCGGGACGGTAAGCCACGAGTTCTTCCACAGCTGGAACGTGGAGCGCATCCGGCCCGCCAGCCTGGAACCCTTCCGCTTTGATCACGTCAATATGAGCGGCGAGCTCTGGTTCGCCGAGGGCTTCACCAGCTACTTCGACGACCTGTCGCTGGTGCGCGCCGGCCTCCTCGACCCGGAGGAATACGCGGCCAACCTGGCCGGTCAGCTCAATTACGTGGTCCATTCCCCGGGGCGCGACTTCCGGGGGCCAGCCGACATGAGCCGGATGGCGCCCTTCGTGGACGCCGCCACCGCCAATGATCCCGACAATTACGAAAATACCTACGTCAGCTACTATACCTACGGCGCCGTGCTGGGCCTGGCCCTCGACCTCGAACTCCGCCAGCGCGATCACACCCTGGATGAGCTCATGCGGCTGATGTGGGTGAGGTACGGGCGGCCGGAGATCCCCTACCACATCCGCGATATTGAAATGGCCCTGGGGGAAGTGTCCGGCGACCCAGCCTGGGCCGCCCAGTGGTTCGACGCCCACATTCACGGCAGTGAGTTGCCGGACTACGCGGTGCTTCTGAAGCCCTACGGGATCGAAGTTGCCCCAGCCCGTCCCGATAGCGTCGGATTCCACCGCCTGCAGCTAAAGGAATCGGACGGCGAAGGACTGAGGGTATCCGGTACGGTGTACGAGAACAATCCGCTGTACGCCGCCGGGGTCGACCGGGGCAGTGTAATCACTTCCCTGAACGGCACCCCAGTCACCGACCGGGCGTCCTGGGACGCGGCCGTGGGCGAGCTGAAAATTGGTCAGACCTACTCGGTGGGTTTTAACCAGCTGGGCGAAGCCAAGTCGGGCAACTTCAAGGCCGCGGCGGGACCCGACTTCCGCTCCGGACTGCTCGAAAACACCGGAACGGAAGCCGCCGCCCGCCGCCGGGCCTGGCTGGGGCACTAGCGCCGCATCGATTCCTTGTTCTTGACGTGCTTCTCCAGCCACTGGTCCTGCTCCCAGAGCAGGTGCAGGATGCTCTCCTTGGCGCGATAGCCGTGGCTTTCTTTCGGCAGCATGACCAGCCGCACCGTGGCCCCCAGGCCCTTCAGGGCATTGAAGTACCGCTCACTCTGCAGAGGGTAGGTGCCGGAATTGTTGTCGGCTTCCCCGTGGATCAGCAGCAGGGGCGTTTTCATCTTTTCCGCGTGCATGAAGGGCGACATGCCGTAATACACCTCGGGGGCTTCCCAGTAGTTGCGCTGTTCGCTCTGGAAGCCGAAGGGGGTGAGGGTCCGGTTGTAGGCCCCGCTCCGGGCGATGCCCGCGGCAAAGAGGTCGCTGTGGCTGAGCAGGTTGGCTACCATGAAGGCGCCGTAGCTGTGACCGCCCACGGCCACCCGTTCGCGGTCGATGTACCCCATGCGGTCCACGGCCTCAATGGCGGCCTTGGCGTTGGCCACCAGCTGTGAGCGGAAGGAATCGTTGGGCTCTTCTTCGCCCTCCCCGACGATGGGGAAAGCGGCGTCGTCGAGCACGGCGTAGCCCCGCGTCACCCAGTACACTGGCGAGCCGTAGGAGGGGTAGGTAAATTCATTGGGGTTGGAAGTGGACTGGGCCGCACTGGCCTTGTCCTTGAATTCCCGGGGGTAGGCCCACAGGATCAGCGGAACCTGCTCGCGGCGGGTGGTGTCGTAGCCCACGGGCAGGTAGAGGGTGCCCGACAGTTCGAGGCCGTCGTCGCGGCGGTAGGTGATCACTTCCTTGTGGACGTCCTGCAGGCTCTGGAAGGGATTCGGAAATGCGGTGAGCCGCGTCAGCTGGTCGCCACCGTCGAGGTCGCGGAAATAGTAGTTGGGGTACTCCACCGGCGATTCGATGCGGACCAGCAGGCGGTCGGTTTCCGGATCGTAGTCACTCAGTTCTTCCAGCTTGTCGGTGTAGGCGGAGGTATATAGGTTTTCGGTATTGCCGCTGCCCAGGTCGACCGCGTTCAGAAAGGGGAATTGCCCTTCGGGGGTGTACCCGTCGCCGATCAGAAAGGCGCGATCACCTTCCAGCGCCAGCACCTCGCTGCCGTAGCGGTTGCGGGTGGTGACAAAGTCGCCGGGGTCGGCGTAGCGGTCCTGGTAGTTCAGGTCGAACAGCACCCGCGGCGCGGCTTCCGGTGCCGAGGGGTCAAACACGTACACCTTGCTGTTGCGGGTGTCGAACCAGCGGTCGTAGGCCACCGCGGTTTCCTCGTCGCCCCAGTGCAGTCCGGACAGCCGGTTGGTGACCTGCAACAGCTTCGTGCCTTCCCCCGCGAAGGGGGCTTCCAGTTGATACACCGCATCGCGGTACTCGGCCTCCCGCTCGGGGTCGCCGCCGTCCAGAGCCTGTACGTATACCAGGGTGGCCGGCCGGTCGGTGCGCCACTGCAGGTTACGCCGTTCGGTGGTGGTGGCCATGAAGCCCTGGGGCAGCACCTCGGTCAGTGGCAGTTCGGCTACCGTCTGCACCCGCGCCCCGTTCCGGGTATATACCGTGGTAGTGGTCGGGAAGCGGTAGTAGGGGACGATGTAGGAGAAGGGCCGCTCGATGGTTTCGACCATCACGTAGGTGCCGTCCGGACTGAAGGTGATGCCGTCGTACATCGCCGCGCCGAGGAATTCGGTGGCGGTGCCGTCCAGCGACACCCGCTGCAGGACCGAGCGGGCCAGCTGCTCGAAATTGTACTCGTCGTTGGGGTTGCTCAGCAGGTCCTGGTAGGTGCGGTTCTGGGCCTTTTCGCCGTCGGCCACCGATACCGTCGGGCCGGAGGGCACGCTGTTGCGGGCGTCGATGAGGGGCTGGCGGTCGGGGGGCAGCATCTTCACGAGCAGCGATTTGCCGTCCTCATCCCAGTTGATGACGTCGCGCAGGTTGGCGTTTACCCGGGGCTCTGTCAGGCGGTGGGCCGCAGCGGTTTCCAGGTCGGCTACCCATACTTCCACCCCCTGTTCGGTGGTGTGGGTCATGGCTATTTTGCGCTGGTCGGGCGACCAGCTCAGGTTGGCCAGCCGCGGTTGATCGGGCAGGCCGGTGAGGGAGACTTCCGTTCCCGGGGCCCCGTTCACGGCCCTCACCTTCACGTCGGTATAGTAGGTGGTGCGGCTGCCGATGTTGGTGGTGGGGTCGATGCGCAGGCCGGCCAGTCGCAGTTCCGTTTTGGAAAGCTCGGCAATGGTAGCGTAGGGTTCCCGGTACAGCAGTACCATGTGCCGCCGTTCGTGGTCCATCAGGACGGCGGGGGCCAGGGGGACATCGACCAGGTCGAGAATCTCTTCGGGCGGCGTCTGGTATTCCAGGTTTTGCTGGGCGCGCACGCAGGTTGCCGTGGGCGCAAAGGGAGCCATTCCCAGGGCAATCAGGAAACAGCAGTATCGGTACAGGGCGGACATATTGGTATTTTTGAATTCCCAATATACCGCATCACCCGCCGTTGCCGCCCGGAGCGGGCCTGTCAGATCTCCACGATGTCCGGCATTTCCCCCTCCTCCTCGTAGGCCGCGATGAGGGCGTCGATCTCGTCGGCGGAGAGGTAGTACTTCCGCAGCCGCTTCTTGTAGTGGCGGGGCAGGGTGGCGTGGTTGATCAGGTAGCGCTTGGTGGCCTGGATCTCGCTGCCGAAGCCGTGGTCCACCGCGATGGTGTCGGCCCGCCGCTCCGCCTCCCGCATGTAGCGTGACCAGAAGGCGTAGCCCAGCCCGAAGGCAATCATGCCCCGCCACGGCCGGTTGAGGTAGTCCACAATGTGGCCGAGCTCGTGGGCGAACCAGCCTACCACTACCTCCTTCGGTAGTTCCCTCACCTTGACGTGTACCGTCACTTCCGTATGGTTGCTGAAATCAACGCGGTAGTGGCGCAGGGCGCGACGGAAAAACTGCCAGTTGATGACCGGCTGGGCGCGCATGGTGCTGTAGCGCATGGATACCTTCCGCAGGTAAATGGGGCGGGAGTGCAGCTCGGGGTAGGCGGCGAGGGTTTCGGCGAACCACTCCTTCAGGTGATCAGCGTGTACGTGCTGAAAGCGCAGCTGGGGATTCATTTGGGGCATACGCCGTCAACGAGAAAAATGCCCCGGAAGTTGGTGGTTGCAAATTAAATGCGTATCGAACACCGAACGGAAATGGCCGGTTGTAGAAAGTAAGAAAGCGAGCAGCCACAGCCTGGTACCCAGAGCGCTTTCGGCAACCTTAACCAAAATAGCACAACATGTTACGTTACGCCCTTATATTCTTCGTGATCGCCATCGTAGCGGCACTACTGGGATTTGGTGGCTTCGCCGGCGCGGCCGCGGGTATTGCCAAGATCCTGTTCTACATCTTCCTGGTTCTACTGGTAATCAGCCTGGTTTCCGGACTGTTCAGAAGGGCCTAGAAGTCTCACGATATTGAAAATAAGGCCGCGTTCGGGAATGCCCGTTCGCGGCCTTTCACATCCTTACAAATCCACTATGCAGCTATACACCTCCCGCTTTTTTCTCGTCCTGGCTTCCCTCCTCCTTTCCGCCACCGCCCTGCTCGGGCAGGCCGAAGGGGAAAGCCCCTACAGCTCCTCCACCGTGGATGCACCTCCCGGGGACAACTTCTTCAATACCTACGGCGTGGTCATCGTTACCGGCGTCATTTTCTTCGGGTTGATCCTGTTTCTGGCCTTCCGCGGACGCAGAAGAGCGGCATGACGTCAGGGGTTTGATCCCCGACGCCCCCCATTAGTGAACTTTAACCAAGACCAACCATGATTACCCGAACGCAATTTGATTCCCTCGCCGCCGCCCAGTACCCTTACTGCGTGAGCATTTTCATTCCCACCTACCGGGTGGGTAAAGAGGAAGAAGACCGCATCCGCTACAAGAACGCGGTCCAGACGGCTACCCAGAAGTTGGAAAAACGCTACGACCTTTCCCGCAACGAGGCGGACGCCTTCCTCAAGCAGGCACATGACCTGGCCGACAACCTCGAATTCTGGAAAAACCAGAGTGAAGGGCTGGCGGTATTCGTCGCGAAGGACCGCTTCGAGCACTACGTCTGCCCGATCGACTTCGAACCGATGATCTACGTTTCGGAGGAGTTTTACCTCCGGCCGCTTATCCCCATCGTGGGGGAGCAACATCGTTTCCATTTCCTGGCCCTCAGCAAGGGCGCAATCAAACTCTACACCGCTACCGAGTTCTCGATCAGTGAGGTCGACCTGAGCGGACTGGTGCCCGTCAACATGGACGCCGCCCTGATGCAGGACACGACCAACAACCACTTATCGCGGTCCGGTGGTCCGGAAGGCGGTCGCGGCAGCAACAACCAGGTGTACTTCGGCCGCGGCGGTGACCCCAGCAACGACGTGGAGGACGTCAAGACCTACCTGGACCGCGTAGACAAGGGCATCAGCGATTACCTCTGCGATGACAATGCCCCCCTCGTCCTGGGCGGCGTAGAAGAACTTATCCCCATTTACCAGGAAGCCAACACCTACGCCCATCTGTATACCGACGGCTACGCCGCCGGCAACCTGGAAGAAGAAAATCCCGGACTCATCCACGAAAAGGCCTGGGCGGTCATCGCGGATCACTTCGATGCCCAGCGGGAGCGTGACCGCAAACTGTTCGGCGACAACCGCGCCGCCGGGGAAGCCAGCACCAGCATCGAGGAGATCGTGCCGGCTGCGGTAAACGGCCGGGTAGCCGCCCTGTGGATGGACCGCAACGCCTACGCCTACGGAGAGTATACCGCCGAAAACAACGGCGTGAACATCATGCATGATGAGCACAAGAATGCCACCGAGCTGTACAACCTGGCCGCCGTGCGGGCCTTCCAGTCGGGTGCCAGGGTCTACAACGTGGACCGCGACGAGCTGCCCGACGACACCGAGCCGCTGAACGCCATCTTCCGCTACGCCGTGGACGCCGACACCACCGACCTGTAATCACCCCAAAATCAAGACCATGAAAAGCTATATTTATTTCCTATTCCTCCTGCTCGGGGTGGCTACCCTGTTCACCTCCTGTGGCGATTCTCCGGAGCGGGAAGGAGAAATCGATCCGGCGGAAACCGTCGAAACGGCCCCGGACTACGAGGACGATGACCAGGACGGCGACGGGAATCTCGAGTTCGAGGAGCAGTCGCCCTTCGAAGGCGGCATCACCACCCGCACGACGAACTACGCCCGTCGGGCCGATTCCATTCGTATGGCGGGGGATACCCTCGTGGACGCCAAGTACACCGACAACGAGTACAAGGCGGCCTTCACCACCGCTACGACCAATCCCAAAAACCAGGTCGCCGGTGGCGTTACCCCGGGCAACAATCAGAAGAAGCAGTAAGCCAGGGGAACACAAAAAAAGTCCCGACTTCCAGCAGGAGGTCGGGACTTCTTTTTTGGGGTGGAGCCATCCATCGGACTCGAACCGACGACCTATTCATTACGAATGAATTGCTCTACCAACTGAGCTAGGATGGCGATTGGCCGGCAAAGATATATCTTTGCGGCCGATTATGACCAAGCAAAATTCAGAAATTGCCAAACGCCGGACCTTCGGCATCGTTGCCCACCCCGACGCCGGTAAGACGACGCTGACGGAGAAACTCCTGCTGTTCGGCGGTGCCATCCAGGAGGCCGGTGCCGTGAAGAGCAACAAGATCAAGAAGAGTACCACATCGGACTTCATGGAGATCGAGCGCCAGCGGGGCATCTCGGTGGCCACCTCCGTTATGGCCTTCGACTACGCCGGCAAGAAGATCAACATCCTCGATACCCCGGGCCACAAGGATTTCGCCGAGGACACCTACCGTACCCTTACGGCGGTCGACAGCGTGATCGTGGTCATCGACGTCGCCAAGGGCGTAGAGGAGCAGACCGAAAAACTGGTCGAAGTCTGCCGGATGCGCAAAACCCCGGTCATCGTCTTCATCAACAAGATGGACCGCCCGGGCAAGGAAGCCTTCGACCTCCTGGACGAGGTGGAGCAGAAACTGATGCTGAAGGTGGTCCCCCTGAGCTGGCCCATCGGCATGGGCGACCGCTTCCAGGGCGTCTACAACCTTTTTGAGGAGCGGATCGTACTCTTCCGCCCCGACAACAAGCAGGGGAGGCCCGAGGAAACCATCGAGTTTACCGACCTGGACGACCCCGAACTGACCCGCCTGATCGGTACCGACGCGGCCAAGGAGCTGCGCGAAGAAGTAGAAATGATCCGGGGCGTCTACCCGGCCTTTGACCGGGAAGTGTACCTCCGGGGGGCGGTAAGCCCCGTCTTCTTTGGTTCAGCGGTCAATAACTTCGGGGTGAAGGAGCTCCTGGACTGCTTCGTGCGCATCGCCCCGCCACCGCTTCCGCGGCCCACCGAAGAGCGGCAGGTATTGCCTGAAGAAGAGCAGTTCGCCGGCTTCGTCTTCAAGATCCACGCCAATATGGATCCCCGCCACCGCGACCGGATCGCCTTTTTGCGCATCTGTTCCGGTACCTTCGAACGCAACACCAACTACCTCCACGTCCGCCAGGGGCGCAAGCTGAAATTTGCCAACCCCACCAGCTTCATGGCCGACCGCAAGGAGGTGATCGAGGCAGCCTACGCGGGAGACGTGGTTGGCCTGTACGATTCCGGCAACTTCAAGATCGGCGATACCCTCACGGAAGGGGAGGAGCTGCACTTCAAGGGCATCCCCAGTTTCAGTCCCGAGCAATTCCGCCGGGTGGTGAACGGCGACCCCATGAAATCCAAGCAGCTGGCCAAGGGTATCGACCAGTTGATGGACGAAGGAGTAGCTCAGTTGTTTACCCGCGGCGTCGACAATGCCCAGATCATCGGTACCGTGGGAGCCCTGCAGTTTGACGTTATCCAGTACCGGTTGGAGCACGAATACGGCGCCACGGTGATCTACGAACCCATCAACCTCTACAAGGCCCTGTGGGTAAGCAGCAAGGATGAAAAGGCCCTGCAGGCTTTCGCCGAACGGCGGCGGCAGCAAATCGCGGTCGATAAGGAAGGCCGCATGGTGTACTTGGCCGAAAGCGCCTGGACGCTGCAGATGGCCCGCGACAATCACCCCGAGATCGAGTTCCACCAGACTTCGGAGTACTAAGGTCGCCTGGATTTCTTCCGCCAACAAAAGTTTCGGCGGGGACGTACCAAGGGCGGTGCGCGTCCGTTAAGATTCTGTTAAACAGTACATTTGCCGCATTTCAGTTGGAATGCTCAGCAACCCTGTCTACCTTTGTATTGTATTCAGTCAGACCCCCCCGGGGTAGCCCCAGTTTTAGCCGAGTCGCCGGCCACTTCAAGCGACCTTCCAATCCAAGCAACACCAGACTAAGCCTAATTCGGACTTCCCTCACAAGGGGGCAAGCCGAGCCCTATGTTCACGTGCAAGTCTATCACTTATGTTGAAGAAACCCTTTTTCCTTTTCCTGAGCGTCGCTGCCGCCTTATTCATGAGCAGCTCCGATCTGGACCTTTCCCGCTACCTCAACGGAAACTTTACGGCCGCCAACGCCTTTTTTGTCCCGCTTAACCTTGAGACGCCCACCGCAGAAAAAGTCACCGCAGAAACGCCCGTTTTACCCGAAATTTCTGAAGAAGTACTCGCGCCCAGCTTCCGGCTGCGCGATTTCGAGGACAAGTCCTTCGAAGCCCAGCTGAAGGCCGCCATTCTGGCCAATCCCGTCTGGGCCCAGCTGTACCGCAGCAAGAAACTTTCGGTCGGCCTGGTCGACCTCCGCGACGAAACCAATCCGCGCTTCGCCACCCTGAACGGCAAGCACATGATGTACGCCGCCAGCCTCCCCAAGATCGCCGTACTGGCCGCCGCCCACGACGCCATCGAGCGGGGTGAACTGCAGGAAACCGCGGAGATCAAGTCCGACATGCGCATGATGATCGCCAAGTCGAACAACGCCGCCACCACCCGGATGATCGACCGCGTCACCTTCGAAAACATCGAAAGGACCATGCGCGATCCCCGCCACGAACTCTACGACCCCAAGAACGGCGGTGGGCTGTGGGTAGGCAAGCGCTACGCCGCCGGCGGACGCCGCTACCCCGACCCCCTGAAGGGCATCAGCCATGCGGCCACCACCGACCAGATCTGCCGCTACTTCTACCTGCTGGCCAACGGTCGCCTCGTCAGCCCCGAAAGCAGCGAAAAGATGATGAGCTACCTGGTAGACCCCGAGCTGCACCACAAGTTCGTCAACACCCTCGACCGGGTAGCCCCCAACGCCAAGGTGTACCGCAAGTCGGGCTCCTGGAGCGTTTACCACGCCGACTGCGCCCTGGTGCAGGATGCCGACCGCAACTACATCATGACCGCCCTGGTGGAAGACCCCGCCGGCGAACAGATCATCCGCGAGTTGGGTGAGGTGATGGACCGGCTCGCCCAGAACTAGTCAAACCATAAGTTGAGGCCCGGGCAATGCCCTGGATTCTGCAACAGACATGACCATTTTCGGCCCCCGTCGCCTCCGCGGCGGGGGCTCTTTTATTTTTGGGCCAACCGCCCCGCCGCTTAGGCGTTGCTTACTGCAAAACCACTAACCCCATATGAACCGCATTTTCTCTTTCCTGGCTTTGCCCCTGCTGCTGCTGTGGTCGGCCTGTACTACAAAGGCAGACCCCATAATCGAAAACGAGGAGGAAGTCATCACCGACGTCATTTACCAACTTCAGCCCGTGGGCGGCGGCGAAGAAATCACCATGACGTTCTCGGATCCCGACGGCGACGGAGCTGAACCGGCCCAGATTAACGTCACCGGTCCCCTGGCAGCGAATACGCTCTACGATGGTACCCTTGTCGTGTCCAACCTGTCTGACTCCAGCAACCCGGAAGACATCACCGCGGAAGTCGTTGCCGAAGCCGAAGACCATCAGTTCTTCTACGTGCCGAGTACCAGTCTGGAAGTGGACCTGACCTACCAGGACTCCGACGGTGACGGCAAGCCCCTGGGCGTACTTACCCAACTGGCAACCGGCGGGTTATCCAGCGGCACGCTCACCATTATCCTGCGCCACCTGCCCAACAAGTCGAGCCAGGCCACCATTTCGGACCCTGCCGGGGCCGGCGGGGAAACCGACGTGGAAGTGACCTTCCCGGTATCGATCGAAGATTAAGGTGGTGAGCCGCAAAAGCTGGTTGGTCGGCCTCCTGCTGTTGGCCCTTGGCACCTGCGTCCGCGCCCAGCGCTGTGACCTGCGGGTGTCCGGAACGATGCTGGATGAGCACGGGCGGGAAGAACTGGCCTTCGCCAGCGTCTACGCCGTGGAAACCGGAGAGGGGGTACAGGCCGACGCCGACGGCAACTTCGTCCTCCCTGGCCGATGCCCCGGGCCCCTCACCCTGCGGTTCAGTCACATCGGCTGTGACCCGAAGGTGATTACCCTGAACCTGCAGCGGGACACCTCCTTTGCGGTTTATCTGCACCACCACGATAACTACACTGAAACGGTCACCGTTTCCGCGACCGGCGCCGGGGTCGACTACGAAGAACGCCTCGACCGCCAGGCCGATCGCCAGCTCGGGCTGGTGCTGGAACGGATCACGGGGGTCAGCAGCCTGCGTACCGGAACGGCGGCCAACAAGCCGGTATTCGAAGGACTGTACGGCAACCGGCTAAGCATCCAGAACAACGGCGTGCCCCAGGCGGGGCAGCAGTGGGGCAACGACCACGCCCCGGAAATCGATCCCTGGGTAGCGGCCTACGTCCGGGTAGTGGAAGGGGTGGATGCCCTGCGCTACGGTGGCAGTACCCTGGGCCCCACCGTCCTGATCGAACCGGCCCCCCTGACCGAGCGGACCACCCCCGGCGGTAAGGTGGCCTACGGACTGCGCTCCAACGGCTGGGGCCACACCCTCAACGCCCGACTCACCGATACGGCCTACGTGGCCTACCGGATCAGCGCCAGTGCCAAGGCCAGCGGCGACCGGCGGGCCCCCGACTACTACCTGACGAACACCGGACAGCGGGAAGGGAACGTGGCCGTGCAGGCCGCCAAGTTCCTGAACCCCCGGTGGACCGCCCGGGCCTACTACAGCCTATTCAATGCCTCCATCGGAGTGCTCCGGGGCTCCCACGTAGGCAACCTGAGCGACCTGGAGGAGGCCATCGGCCGCCCCCGGCCTTTCTACACCGATCCGGGGTTCAGCTATGATTTTGGCTCCCCCCGGCAGCGGGTGAGCCACCACCTGCTGAAGGGGGAACTCACCTTCACCCCCTCCCCGGGTAATACCTACAGCCTGCTCTACGGGGGACAGCTCGACGACCGTCAGGAGTTTGACGTCCGCCGGGGCGGCGACGACGACCGGGCGGCCCTCAAGCTGCGGCAGTACAGCCACCTGCTGGAGGGACAGCACCAACGCAAGCTGGGCGACCAGCGCAGCCTGGAAGCGGGGGTACAGCTCGAGAACGTCGACAACACCAACCAGCCCGGCACCGGCATCCTGCCCCTCATTCCCGACTACCTGGCCAATCGGGTGGGGGGCTACGTGACCTACCACTACAAGCCCGAGGTCTTCCGCTACCATTTCGGTGCCCGCTTCGACCACCAGTACTACGAGGCCCTCACCATCAGCCGCGACCTGCCCCGGCGCGTGATCCGCTACCGCCACCACTACAATACGGTGGGCGCGAGCGCGGGTGCCAGTCTGCGGGTGAACCGCCGGCTGGGCGGGGAAACCGAGCTTACCTACCGCCAACGGGCCCCCCAGATTAATGAGCTGTACAGCCAGGGCCTCCACCAGGGCGTAAGCGGGATCGAGGAAGGGGATTCCTCCTTGCTGCCGGAACGCTCGCTCAAGGCCTCCCTGGAGCTCAACTACGGCAGTCGCGACGGTACCCTGTCGCTGTCGGGCGGCGTCTTCTACCAGCGGGTGGCCAACTTCATCAACCTGGAACCCGAACAGGAATTCCGCCTGACCGTGCGCGGGGCCTTCCCCGTCTTTACCTACCGGGGCGTGGACGCCGAACTGTACGGCGGACAACTGACCGCCCTGGCCCAGCTGGGTGACCTCGACATCGAGAGTGGGGTAGCGGTGGTGAGGGGCTACAACCGCGAAGATGACCTGCCCCTGGTGTATATGCCACCGACGAACTGGCGGACGGCCCTGGCCTACGCCCTGCCCGCCGATCTACTGCTGACGGCCTCCGCCCTGGTGGTGGCCCGGCAGTCGCGGCTGGAGGCCGAGCAGGATATTCTGCCGCCGCCCCCCGGATACGCCCTCTTCGGCCTGGGCCTGGCCCGCACCCTGAGTCTGGGCGGCAACGACCTGAATCTGGAACTGGAAGTGGACAACCTGCTCGACCAGGCGTACCGCGATTACCTGGACCGCCAGCGCTACTTCGCCGACGCTCCCGGCAGAAGCATTAATTTTCGCCTCAGCTACAGTTGGTAAAGCAGGGAATAGGTCGTACTTTTGCGGACTAATTCAGCTCTATCCACGCGGCGGAGCGTAACCACGACTAAAATATCTACCAATGGCACATCACAAATCAGCAAAGAAGCGGATTCGTCAGGACGAGCGCAAGCGCCTCCACAACCGCTACTACAAGAAATCTGCCCGGACGGCCATCCGCAAGCTCCGGGACCTCGAGGACCGCTCGGAAGCTGAGAAGCAACTGCCCCAGTTGTTCAGCATGATCGACCGTCTGGCGAAGCGCAACCTTTGGCACCAGAACAAGGCTAACAACCTCAAGTCGGGTCTGGCCGAACACGTCAACCGCCTCGGCTAA
This sequence comes from Neolewinella marina, assembly GCF_002631205.1. GTDB lineage: Bacteria > Bacteroidota > Bacteroidia > Chitinophagales > Saprospiraceae > Neolewinella > Neolewinella marina. The sequence continues at coordinate 694,412 of NZ_PDLO01000001.1, read as the reverse complement.
ACCGGTTCGCGCGTTATTCTCCGCCGCCGCTGCTGAAGTTTAAGCATAAAAAAAGCCCCGTTACGCGAGCGTAACGGGGCTTTTTCGGTTTACCGCCGCCGGCGGCCGCGGCTGCGACCTCCGGAGCTGCGGCTGCGGTTTCCGCCGCCGCCACTGCCTCCGCCGCCACCGCCGCTCTTCTTCTTTTTCTTCTTGCGGCGGGTGCCGGTATCCTGGGAAGGCTGGTTGCCGCTGGGCTCACCGATTTTGGCATCCTTGGGCAGGACCAGCGTCTTGTCGCTCAGCTCGTAGAGGTCCTTGCGGATCATGTCCTCATTGAAGAACTTGCCGTCGCGCCAGTCGGTCAGGGCCACCTTCATGTAGTAGGCGGCCGTGTAGGTGACCAGGTCGCGCTCCGGCCCGTCTTCCATGGCCTTGCCCTGCTCGATGAGGTTGAGCACATTCTTTCCGTAGTGGAGCATCCGCTTGTTGGAGTCCGGGTAGGGCAGGGGCTCGGGGGTCACTCCTTCGGGATCGGGAGTAGCGTTGATACCTTCGGGGACGGTCACGTTCAGGCTGCCGCCCGCGATGCGGAAGGCGTGTTTCCAGAGTCTTTCCTGGTAGTTCTCCTGCTGCTTGACGCTGGGTTGCATCTGCAGCATGAGTTTGATGACCCGCTCAACGTAGGCCTGACGATCGTCGTCGTTCTCGATTTCGTCAGCTTTCTGCAGCAATTCCTGGACGGTACGTCCGTACTCGCTGTAAATCAGTTCTGCGTTGCTGGTATTATATGCTATATCCCATTCCATATAGGAGAGTGTGTTTAAGGGGTGATACGGATGTCGGTCCGCCGGGGTTTACTCGACGGTTACGGACTTGGCCAGGTTCCGGGGCTGGTCAACGTTGCGGCCCAGTTCCACGGCGATGTGGTAGCTCAGGAGCTGCAGGGGGATGACCGACAGCAGGGGGGAGAGCTGTTCCTCGGTGTTGGGGATTTCAATGACGTGGTGGGCCATGGCGCTGATGGCGGTTTCGCCCTTGGGCACCACGGCGATGACTACTCCCTTGCGGGCCAGTACTTCCTGTACGTTGCTGATGATCTTTTCGTAGGCCGACCGGTTGGTGGCGGTTACGATGACCGGCATGGTCTCGTCGATGAGGGCGATGGGGCCGTGCTTCATTTCCGCGGCCGGGTAGCCTTCGGCGTGGATGTAGCTGATCTCCTTGAGCTTGAGCGCACCTTCCAGGGCTACGGGGAAGTTGTACCCGCGGCCCAGGTAGAGGGCATTGTGGTGGTGCTTGATCTCCTTGGCGATGTAGCGGATGTGCTCGTCGGCCTTCAGGCACTCCTTCACCTTTTCGGGGATCCGCTCCAGTTCGGCGGTCAGGGTATGGAAGGTAGTGGTGCTGATGGTGCTCAGCTTCTGGGCCATGCTCAGGGCGAGCAGGGTCAGCACGGTTACCTGTCCGGTGAAGGCTTTGGTACTGGCGACGCCGATCTCGGGGCCGGCGTGGATGTAGCTGCCGGCGTCGGTGAGGCGGGCGATGCTGCTGCCGACCGAGTTGACGATGCCGTAGATCATGGCTCCTTTGCTCTTGGCGAGCTCGAGGGCGGCCAGGGTGTCGGCCGTCTCTCCACTCTGGCTGAGGGCGATGACGATGTCGCGCTCGTTCAGGATGGGGTTGCGGTAGCGGAATTCGCTGGCGTATTCCACCTCTACGGGGATGCGGGCGAGGTCCTCGATGAGGTATTCGCCGATCAGGCCGGAGTGGTAGCTGGTACCGCAGGCAACGATGATGATGCGGTTGGCCCGCACGAAGCGGTTGGCGTATTCTTCCAGTCCCCGCAGGGTCACGCGGTTTTCCTTGCTGCTCACCCGTCCGCGCATCGCGTCGTAGATGGTGGTGGGCTGCTCGTGGATCTCCTTGAGCATGAAGTGGTCGTAGCCGTTCTTCTCGAGGGCTTCGATCTGCATGTCCAGTTCCTGGATGAAGGGCGGCTGGGTTTCGTTCTGGGTGTTCTTGATCTGCAGTCCCTCTTCCAGGGTGATGGTGGCGATCTGGTTGTCGTCCAGGTATACTACCCGGCGGGTGCTGTCCAGGAAGGGGGAGGCGTCGGAACCGATGAAGTATTCACCTTCCCCGATGCCGACCACCAGGGGGCTGGCCTTGCGGGCGCCCACCAGGACGTTGGGGTTGCGGCTGTCTACCACGGCGATGGCGTAGGCTCCCTCCACGCGTACGAGGGCGAGGCGTACAGCTTCCTCCAGCGGGAGGTCTCCCTCGTCCTGGATCTCCTCGATGAGGTGAACGAGGACTTCGGTGTCGGTTTCGCTTTCGAAGGTGTGGCCTTCGGCGATGAGGGCGTTCTTCAGTACGGCGTAGTTCTCGATGATACCGTTGTGGACCAGGGCCAGCCGGCGGTTGCCGCCGGTGTGGGGGTGGGCGTTTACGTCGTTGGGTTCACCGTGGGTGGCCCAGCGGGTGTGACCGATACCTACAGTACCGGTGGTGTCATTCTTGGCTATTTCCTTGCGCAGGGCGGATACCTTTCCTTTCTTCTTCCAGATCGAAAGCTCACTGTTCAACACCGCGATGCCGGCACTGTCGTAGCCCCGGTATTCCAGCCGCTCAAGGCCCTTGATGATGAGGGCATCGGCCTGACGGTGGCCGATGTAGCCTACAATTCCACACATAATTTCACTAGTTTAAGATGTTTTCGGGATACGAAGGTGCAGTCTTAGGTGAGGGTAGCTTCCGCACGACCCGCGAGGGTGAGGCGGTGATTAATGCAGCACTTGAAATATCAATCGTCCCGGGGTATTAACAAGGTTGTGGAACCTTGCCCTGGGTAAGGTTCCATGCTTTCAAACGATCCGCGACGGTATTAGTTGTCTTTGGCCTCAGTCCAGGTCAGTGTAGGTGACCCGGATCCGGGCGGGGTTGGTGCCGGCGGCCGGCCCGTTGAGCAAGGCCCGGGCGGCACGGATCTCGGTTGTTTCCAGGGGAGTGACGCGAAGGTACAGTTGGGCGGGTACTTCTCCGTCGATAATCCGCTGCATGTGGATGGAAAAGGCCGGGGAATACAGCTGAATACCGTTTTCGGTTTCCAGTTTACCTCCAAGGAAGAAGTTGATGTTGGTGTTGCTGGCCCGGGTGCGGACCAGTTCCACCCGGTCTTCGATGAGCAGGAGGGGGCCGTCGCTGCTGGCGCGGTAGAACAGTTCCAGGCGGGTAGGCAGGGGGTAGTCGGTATAGCTTACGCCCTCCACCTCGGCGACGGGGATTTCGAGGACGGCCCGGTTGATGACCCGGTTTTCGAGGGAGGAGACGTCGGTAAGGTTGATCTCCGTCATGATGCCGCCCTGACCGGCCACGGCCACCAGTTCGTTGTCGGGACCGGACTCCAGCAGGGGTTCTACCAGCGACCCGGAGTAATCGTAGGCGTTGTTCGCCAGGGCCAGCAGGATGGCCATCCGGTACACCGCCGGCTGCCCGGTGGAGTCCTGGTAGAATACGTTGAAGCCACTGTAGGGGGTATCATTCGTCGATTCGGTGGCCGCCAGGGTAACCAGGGCTTGAGAAGGGCCGTCGGGGGTGAGGTATACCCCGGCGAAGGATTCCCAGAAGGTGGAATCCGCGGCGTAGGCCTCCGTGGTAAGACCGTCGATGCGGGCAGCGAATTCGTCCGACAGCCGTACCCGTACGTGGGCCCGGTTCAGGGCGGGGCTGGTGATGGCCGTATCCCGCACCTGGGTGGCTTCGCGGGTGGCGGTGAAGGAGCCGTCGTAGCTGAGGTTACCGCCCTCGGTGGGGAAGGTATGGTCGGTGTAGTAGTCGGCCAGGAAATCTACCGGCTGGCTGATCTCAAGGGCCTGGTAGGGGAAGGTGCGCCCCGGACCGTAGAAGGCGCGGGCCGTATCGATGGGCAGCACGATGACCACCGAGTCGACCTTGGCGTTGACCAAGCTGGCGAACTGCGGTACGGTTGGCAGGCCACTGGCGTTCAGGGGCAGGCGGGGCACCAGGTAAACGCCGTGCTTGATGGTGCCGAAGGTGGGCTCCTCGATTCGTCCGAAGGTGAAGGATCCCGGGGTGGGCACGGCGCGCACGTCGTCGAACTGCACGCTGGTGCCGTTGTACGACAGCAGGCTGTCCTCCCGGACCACGCGGGTGGTGAAGGGCAGGTCGGTGCGCTCGCCTACGCTGGCGCGGTCGTTGTCCAGCAGGTCGGAACCCACCGTGATGGGGTCGGTGCAGGCCAGCAGGGTAGAAAAGAGCAGGAGCGCGAAAACAACTTTCATCTGGTGTGATCTAGGGAATAAAGGCCACCGGGGGCGGAAAATCATATGCCGGCGAAAAGTAAACGAGCCCTTCCCCGCCACCGGGAAAAGGACTCGTTGTTTGTCAGTAGGGAGGCTGCCTCGTTCGCAAAGGTTGGTTACTTCTCGACTTCGGCGGCCAGCAGTTCCTTGTAGAACTCGACGCTGGCCTTGGGAGCTTCGGCGCCCTGTACGTTGAGGACGGGAATGTCGGCGTTGGCCAGGGCCTCGTGCAGGCTGTCGTCGAGCTCCTCGCTGCCGCGGATGACGGCGTCGCTGTACTTGATGGCCCCACGGTGGAGGGCGGGCTTGCCGTCCTCGAGGTAGGGGGCCAGGTCATCTTCACTCAGGGCGTTGATGCTGGCTTTCATGGCGAAGTCTTCCGAGATGTGGTCTTCCGGACCGCTCTGGTAGAGGCTGTAGACGATCTTGCTGTTCTTGAACAGCGGCTCGTTTTTGTAGGCCGTACGCAGGTAGAAGGGGATCAGGCTCGTCATCCAGCCGTGGACGTGGATGATGTCGGGCGGCCAGCCGAACTTGCGTACGGTCTCGATAACGCCCTTGCTGAAGAACACGGCGCGGTCGGCGTTGTCCTCGAAGGGGTTACCGGCCTTGTCGACGTGGACGAACTTCCGCTTGAAGAAATCCTCGTTGTCGAGGAAGTACACCTGCATCCGCACGCCCTTGTCGGGCAGGGAAGCGACCTTGATGATCAGCGGGTAGTCATCGTCGTCGACGATGATGTTCATGCCGGAAAGGCGGACGACCTCGTGCAGGCGGTGGCGGCGTTCGTTGATGGTGCCGTAGCGTGGCATCAGCACGCGGATTTCCATCTGATTTTTCTGGAGGTAGGGGGCCAGGGCCCTTACGGTAGTGGCTATTTCAGTCAGCTCCGTGTAGGGATCCATTTCCTGGGTTACAATCAGCACCTTAGTTTTGCTCATATCTTATGATCGCGTTTCAGGTTATTGACGAGCCCGGTCGACATTACGCCCCGGCACGGGAGCCCTCGCACGGCCCCAAGGCTGGCAAAGTTACAAAATATTGCCGACACCCCCTATCTTCGCCGGCCCTTAGCGGCCCCGCCGCCGGCTCAATCCGTACGGTACTTGAAGATTTTTTCCACCGCATCTGACCTCTCCCTGGCCCTGGCTGCTGACCGGGCTTCCGGGCGCTCAATTGGCTTCGTACCTACCATGGGTGCCCTCCACCAGGGGCACGCCGCCCTGGTCCGCCAGAGCGCCGCCGACCGGGCCATTACCGTAGCCAGCATCTTCGTCAACCCCACCCAGTTCAACGAGGGCGCCGACCTGGCGGCCTACCCCCGCACCCCCGAGGCGGATACGGAACTGCTGCGGGAATGCGGTTGCACCTACCTCTACCTGCCCACCGTAGAAGACGTTTACCCCGGGGGAATGGAGGTGAACCCGGTAGCCCACCTGGAGTTCGGCTCCTTCACCACCCGCATGGAAGGCAGCAGCCGCCCCGGCCACTTTGCCGGCGTGGTGCAGGTGGTAAGCCGTCTGCTCGACATCGTCCGCCCCGAGGTCCTCTACCTCGGCCAGAAGGACTACCAGCAGGTAGCCGTGGTGCGGCGGATGGTCGAATTGCTCCGGCTGGACGTCGACGTCGTGGCCGTACCTACGGTCCGGGAACCCGACGGCCTGGCCATGAGCTCCCGCAACCGTCGCCTCTCCACCGAGGAGCGCCGTGCCGCGGGCAAGATCAACCACCACCTGGCCGTGGTCGCCGCGGGATTGCGCGCCGGCTGGCCCGCCCGCGAACTGGAGCGCCTGGCCCTGAAGGGTATGCGCGAGCAGCCCCTCCTGGCGCCCGAGTACGTGGAGGTCGTCGACGGGGATACCCTGCAGCCCTACCAGGACGGGGAGCCCGTGCGGGAGTTGGTGGTGGCCACCGCCGTCCGCGTCGGAGACGTCCGCCTTATCGATAACCGTATCGCCCTGCGCGCCAACCCTTAGTGCCGCCGGCGCGTTTGTATGCCGGCAAAGCTTTTCGCCCAACCACCCCAATCGATTATGCTCATTCAACGCTTTAAAGGAAAGATTCACCGCGCTACCGTCACCGAGGCCAACCTCAACTACGTCGGCAGCATCACCATCGACGGGCAGCTGCTCGATGCCGCCGGCATCATCGAAGGAGAGAAGGTGCAGATCGTCAACAACAACAACGGTGAGCGGATTGAAACCTACACCATCCGCGGTGAAGAGGGCTCCGGCGTCATCTGCCTGAACGGGGCCGCAGCCCGTCGCTGCCAGGTGGGCGATACCGTCATCATCATTGCTTACGGCTACATGACCGAGGAGGAGGCCCGCGCCTTCGAGCCCAAGGTGGCCTTCCCCGACCAGGACAACAAGCTCTAGGGTGCGTTCGCGGGTGCCGGGAAATACGCCACGGCCTACCGCTCCCGACTATTCATCTTATCTTCGTCCTCCCCAAAAGATATCCAGGATGAAGGTTGCCGTAGTTGGTGCCACCGGTCTCGTCGGTGGCGTTATGTTCGAGGTGCTCAAGGAGCACGATTTCCCGATTACCGAGTTGCTGCCCGTGGCTTCGGAACGCTCCGTAGGCAAGAAGATCAGCTACCGGGGCAAGGAGTACACCGTGGTATCCCTCCAGGATGCCGTGGATGCCCACTGCGACGTGGCCATCTTCTCCGCCGGAGGATCCACCAGCCTGGAATGGGCCCCGAAGTTCGCCGCCGTTGGAACCGTCGTCATCGACAACAGCAGCGCCTGGCGGATGGACCCCGACAAGAAGCTCGTGGTGCCCGAAGTGAACGCCGACCAGCTCACCCCCAACGACCTCATCATCGCCAACCCCAACTGCTCGACCATCCAGATGGTCGTGGCCCTGGCCCCCCTCCACCGGGTGTTCGGGATCAAGCGGCTGGTGATCTCCACCTACCAGTCCTTCACCGGCACCGGCGTCAAGGCCGTAAAGCAGTACGAAACGGAGCGCGACGGTGGCCAGAGCGAAGAGCCGGCCTACCACTATCCGATCTTTGAGAACTGCATCCCCCACTGCGACGTCTTCCTCGACAACGACTACACCAAGGAAGAGATGAAGCTGGTCCACGAAACCCGCAAGATCCTCGGTGCCCCTGATCTGGCCATCACCGCCACCGCCGTCCGTGTGCCGGTCCATGGCGGCCACAGTGAAAGCGTTAACGTGGAGTTCGAACGCCCCTTTACGGTGGAAAAAGTCCGCGAACTGCTCAGCCAGGTACCGGGCGTGGTGGTACAGGACGACCCCAAAAACAACACCTACCCGATGCCGCTGCTGGCCAAGCACCGCGATGAGGTATTCGTGGGCCGTATCCGCCGCGACGAAAGCATTGAGAACGGACTCAACCTCTGGATCGTGGCCGATAACCTGCGCAAGGGCGCAGCGACGAACGCCGTACAGATCGCCGAATACCTCCTCGAGAATAAACTGATCGGCCAGGACATCACCGCCTGACCATTACACAATTTGTAAGTTAGCACTGTTGCTGATTTGAACCAATACCGCTAGGCCGGCATCCGGGAACTCCGCACCCGCGGACCCGCCAGCCATGACAGACTTCCGCTATGCGAAACAGAATTGCCGTCTGGGGGCGCGACGCCCAGGAAAAACGCGTACTGATTACCATCGAGCTCCAAGTGACCGATAACATCGTACGCATCGAGACCTTCCCCGAGAAAGTCGTGACCGACGAAGTGTACGCCGCCTTCATGGACAAGTGGCGGAAAGGAGAGGAGGTCGAACTCCCGGAACCGGACCGGGTCATCGCCCGGGAACTCAGCGTCTCGGAATCCCTGCTCCCCGACGACCTGCGGGCCGAGCAGACCGACATGATCCTGCGGGCCCAGACCGAATGGCACTTCCACGTCCTCAGCGAAAAGCTGGCCCAGAACTACCGCAGCGAACTCGCCGAAATCGAGGACCGCATCGAGCGGGCCGGAGCCTACAGCGGTGAACTGTGGAACCAAGCCAAGGCCTTCTGGCAGAAGGTACAGGGGCAGCTCCAGGACAAGACACTGATGCGCGAGCAGGGCAACGAGCTGCGCAAGCGCTCCGACGCCGTCTTTGCCCGCCTGAAGGAACTCCGTCAGGCCGTCAACGCCCAGTACGAAGCCGAGTCGGCCAAGCAAAAGGAGAAGTTCGGTAAGCTGCTGGAGGACCTGGAGACCCGCATCAACGAGGGTACCCACCTGAACAAAGTGTTCCAGGAACTGCGGGAAGTACAGCGGAAGTTCCACGGCGTCAAGTTCACCAAAGAGGACCGCGACGCCATCTACGGCCGCATTGACGCGGCCTTCAAGTCCGTCAAGGAAAAGCGCGGCCAGGGCGGCGGCGCCGAAAAAGCGGCCGGTGGCGGTGCCCTCGGGCGCAACGAAGCCCGCTACCAGGGTCTGATGAAGGCGATGGAACGGATGCGCAAGAGCATCAGCCGGGATGAGGAGGACCTCAAGTTCGAGCGCCGCCGCATCGAGCGTACCGACGGACAGCTCGAGGCCCAGATCCGCCAAGCCAAGATCGTTATGATCGAAAGCCGCATCGCCAGCAAGAACGACAAGCTGGCCGATATGGTGAAGACCCAGACCATGCTGGAAGGGCGCATCGAAAAGGACAAGAAGCGGGCGGAGAAGGAGGCCCGGAAGGCCGCCGAGCGGCAGGCCAAGGCAGCTGCCAAGGCCAAGATCGCCGCCTCCATGGCCGAGAGCAACCTCAGTCCCGAGGAAAAGGCAAAGCTGGAAGCCGCCGCCGCAGCCATCAAGGCCGGCAAGAAGCAGGCGAAGGCCGACCGCAAAGACATGAAAGCCGCGCCTCCGGGCGACCTGGTGGCCAACTTCGCGGCCCTGAGCCAGGTACTGGCAGGGGAAGTACACGTGCCCCGTAAGCAGCGCACGGCAGCCCCCTCCCTGCTTGATCAGGCCACGGCCAAGATTGACCAGGCGGTCGACGTAGCCGAGCACGAAGTACAGAAGGTGGTCGACACCGTCAAGGCCACGGCACAGGTACTGAAAGAAGAAGAATAGGCTTCTCTCCTCCGCCGGGCCCGGTCACTAGAACTCGAAGAGGGTATTGGCCGTACCCGGCGGGGTAGCCCCGATGTGGTAATACGCCTTCTCCGTGGCCTGTCGGCCGCGGGGCGTCCGCATGAGGTAGCCCTCCATAATCAGGAAGGGCTCGTGTACCTCCTCGATGGTTCCGGTTTCCTCCCCGACGGCGGTGGCGATGGTCGACAGGCCAACCGGCCCGCCCTTGAACTTGTGGATGATGGCGTCTAGGATTTTGTTGTCCATTTCGTCCAGTCCGCCCTCGTCCACGTTCAGGGCCGCAAGCCCGTAGTCGGCGATCTCCTTGTCGATGGTACCGTTGCCCTTGACCTGGGCAAAATCGCGGATCCGCCGCAAGAGGGCGTTGGCGATCCGTGGGGTGCCCCGGCTGCGGCGGGCAATTTCCTGGGCACCGTCGTCGGTGATCGGCATATTAAGGATATCGCAGGAGCGCTTGATGATCTTCACCAGCGTGGCTACGTCGTAGTAGTCCAGCAGGCAGTTGATGCCGAAGCGAGCGCGCATGGGGGCCGTCAGCAGTCCCATGCGAGTGGTAGCTCCCACCAGGGTAAAGGGGTTCAGGGAGATCTGCACGGAGCGGGCGTTGGGGCCGCTGTCGATCATGATGTCGATGCGGAAATCCTCCATGGCGGAGTAGAGGTACTCTTCTACAACGTTGTTCAGGCGGTGGATCTCGTCGATGAAGAGCACGTCGCCCTCGTTCAGGTTGGTCAGCAGCCCGGCCAGGTCGCCGGGCTTCTCCAGTACGGGGCCGCTGGTCAGCTTGAGCTCAGCCCCCAGCTCATTGGCGATGATGTGGCTCAGGGTGGTCTTGCCCAGCCCCGGAGGGCCGTGGAGGAGCACGTGGTCGAGCGAGTCGCCCCGCTGGACGGCGGCCTGGATAAACACCTTGAGGTTATCTACGATTTTGGGCTGCCCGCTGAATTCACTCAGGCTGTCGGGCCGCAGGGCGCGTTCCATGGCTCCATCCTCCGGAGAAAGACGGGCGGCGGTAGGGTTAAGATGCTCGTTCATACCCGCGCAAGATACAGAACATTTTGTGGCAAAATAACAAAGATGCTGCGGTTTGCGAGGCGGCCGGCAAAGGTGGGGGAGTGGGGTGTCGGGTCACACCAATTCATCCTCGATCATGGGGTAGGTATTCTCTAGTTTACTATGCAGTGTGGCGCCTCCCGCTGGGGCCCTCAGGCCTGGCTAGTGGCGTATTCCAAAGATAGAAGGCAGAAAAAGGATTGGGCAAGGACACTTTTCACCCCCGTGTTCCGGGGAAAAGTGGCGGACAATTGCCGAAAATACCAGATAACCTGCTGATAATCCGGAGGATAGGAGTGGGGTAAAATGAGAAAAGGCCAACTTGCTAAGCAAGCTGACCTTCTCACGTGGTGTCGGGATGACTGGATTCGAACCAGCGGCCCCACGCCCCCCAGGCGTGTGCGCTACCGGGCTGCGCCACATCCCGAACTCTTCTTATGGGTGGTCGATACTGGATTCGAACCAGTGACCTCTGCAATGTCAATGCAACGCTCTAAACCAACTGAGCTAATCGACCCTGTAAAGCTAAGCGGCTGCAAATATACAACTACGGCAGAGAGCACAAAAAGTTCTCGCCAATATTTTTCCTTTTTAAGCCTGTGCGGTGGGCGTAAAGGAAGTCGGGGGAAACTGGGGGCCGTTTCCGCCGCTGCTGTTGTTGATTACGCCGAACTGCCGTTCGTACTTCTGTACGTTGTCGGCCAGGGCCGCCAGCAGGCGCTTGGCGTGCTCGGGCGTCAGGATGACCCGGCTTTTCACCTTCGCTTTCGGGGCGTTGGGCACGATGCGTACGAAGTCGACCACGAACTCCGAGCTGGAGTGGGTGATGATGGCCAGGTTGGAGTACACGCCTTCGGCAATGTCCTCCGGCAGGTCGATACTGAGTTGGTTCTGTGGTTTTTTGTTGTCCTCTGCCATTGCTCATGTTATGGCCCGCGGCCGGGGGGCCGCGGGCGGTCGGTTATTTCTTCTTGGCCGGCGCCGCCTTGCGCTTGGCGGGGGCTTTCTTTTTCGGGGCGGCTTTCTTGGCCTTCGACTTGAAGGCGTTGGGCACCTGCTCCTCGATGATCTTCTTGACCTCCTCCAGCGAGAGTTCCGCCGCCTGTTCTCGGGTCATTTTCTTCCCGTCGACGGTGGGCAGCTTCAGCGACTTCTTCTTGAAGCGGATGAACGGACCCCAGCGGCCCTGTTCCACGTCGATTTTATCCTCCTCAAAGCGCTGGATGTAGCGATTGGCCTCTTTCTCCTCCTTGGCCTGTATCAGCTCGGTCATTTCGTCCTTGCTGAGGTTGTCGGGGTTGTAGCGCTTGGGAATGTTGACGAACATGCCGTTCCACTTCAGGAAGGGGCCGAAGCGGCCCTCGCCCTGGGTCACCGGCAGTCCCTTGTAGGTCATCACCGGCTCGTCGGCCTTCTTCTTGGCCGCAACGAGTGCCTTGGCGTCGCTGAGGGTGGTGGAGTGGGGGTCGTCGCCTTTCGGCAGGCTGATAAAGTCGTCGCCCCAGCGGATGTAGGGGCCGAAGCGACCGATGCCCACGGCCGTCTCCCGGCCGTCGATCTCACCCAGCACCTTCGGCAGGTCGAACAGGGGTAGGGCGGTGCCCAGGTCGATCTCTTCCATGCTGACGCCGGCCGGCAGGTTGGCGTAGCGCGGTTTTTCGTCGGGCACGAGTTCGTCGGGGGCACCGAGCTGCACGACCGGGCCATTACGGCTCAGGCGCACCAGCACCGTCTTGCCCGTGGCCGGATCGTTACCCAGGATACGCTCACCGGTGACACGGTCGGCGCTTTCCGTGGTTTCCTCCACGTTTTCGTGGAAGGGGAGGTAGAAATCCTCCAGCATCTGGGTCCAGGTCACCCGGCCTTCGGCTACTTCATCGAACTTGTCCTCGATCTCCGCGGTGAAGCGGTAGGTCATGACGCGTTCGAAGTGTTCATCGAGAAAGTCGCTCACCGCCATCCCAATATCGCTGGCGAAGAGGCGGTTCTTGACCGCTCCCGTGATCTCGGTCTTGGTTTCGCTGCTGATGTTTCCCTCTTGGAGCGTGAGCACCTCGTAGGGGCGTTCCTCGCCGTCGCGGTTCTCGCGGGTGACGTAGCCCCGCTTGGGGTCCATGATCTTGGAGACGGTAGGGGCGTAGGTAGAAGGCCGGCCGATGCCGAGCTCTTCCAGTTTCTTGACCAGGCTGGCCTCGGTATAGCGGACCGGCGGGCGGGTGAAGCGCTGGGTAGCGGTCATTTCCCGCAGGGGCAGAATTTGTCCCTTGGTCAGGGGGGGCAGGATGCCGCCGGTGGTTTCGTCTTCTTCATCGTCGTCGTTGCTTTCGATGTAGAGCTTGAGGAAGCCGTCGAATTTCAGCACCTCACCCTGGGCACGCAGCCGGGCGTCGGGGGCCTTATCGATGGCGATGTTGACGGTCGTCTTCTCCAGCTCGGCGTCGGCCATCTGGCTGGCCATGGTGCGCTTCCAGATCAGCTCGTAGAGCCGCTGTTCGTCGCGGTCGCCCTGGGTAATGCTGTGGCGGTCCACGTAGCTGGGACGAATGGCCTCGTGGGCCTCCTGGGCGTCCTTCTTTTTACTCTTGAAGCGGCGCACCTTGCTGTACTGGGCACCGTATTCCTTGGTCACCTCCTTTTCGATGGACTGCAGGGCGGTTTCGGAAAGGCTGATGCTGTCGGTACGCATGTAGGTGATGAGGCCCGCCTCATACAGGCGCTGGGCCGTACGCATGGTACGCTCCACATTCATGTAAAGCTTGCGGCTGGCCTCCTGCTGCAGGGTAGAGGTGGTGAAGGGCGGGGCCGGCTTGCGCTTGGCGGGCTTCACCTCGATGTCGCTGATGCTGAATTCAGCCCCTACGCAGCGCTTCAAAAAGGCCTCGGCACCTTCCCGGTCGTCGAAACGGTCGGGGGAATCTGCCTTGAGCTCAACTTCCTTACCCTGCTCGTTGCGCACGGTGAAAATGGCGTTCACCCGGAAGAAGGGCGTCGCCTCGAAGTTCATGATCTCGCGCTCCCGTTCCACGACCAATTTCACGGTCACGGACTGCACGCGTCCGGCGCTGAGGCCGAACTTGACCTTCTTCCAGAGGACACCGGAGAGCTCGTAGCCCACCAGCCGGTCGAGTACCCGCCGCGCCTGCTGGGCGTTGACGAGGTTTACGTCGACGGTGCGCGGGTTGTTGATGGCCGCCTTGATGGCCGGGGGGGTGATCTCGCGGAAAACGATCCGCTTGGTGGAGTCTACGGGCAGTTTGAGCACTTCGCAAAGGTGCCAGCTGATGGCTTCTCCTTCGCGGTCTTCGTCCGTTGCGAGCCAGACGGTGTCCACCTTGCTAACGGCGGCCTTGAGTTCCTTGACCACCTTCCGCTTCTCCGGGGAGACGACGTACTTGGTGGCGAAATTGCGGGATACGTCTACGGCTCCGTCACCCTTGTCGAGGTCACGTACGTGGCCGAAAGATGATTTAACGGTATAGTCCTTTCCTAGGATTTTCTCTATGGTCTTCGCTTTGGCGGGAGACTCGACAATCAGTAAATTCTTTGACATATAGTTGGTGCTTCCTCTAGGATTACGGTTCTAGGCGGCAATAAGTTGTTCGGCCTGCAGGCGAAGTGCGTTTTTCGTATCGGCGTCGGAGAGCTCGTCCCCCGACAGCAGGTTCTCAACCCCCGAAATGGGCAGTCGGTTGGGCAGGACCCAGGCGCCCATGTGGGCAAAAACATCGGCGAGGTGGTCCATGCCCCGGAGGTTGCCGGCGCGGCCGGAGGCTACTCCGATCAGGGCTACGTGCTTGCCGTTGAAGTTGCCGGCGTAGTCCAGCACGGAAATCCCGTCGAGGAAAAGTTTGAGCACCCCGGGGTAGCTGCCGTTGTACTCCGGCACGAAGACGGCGAACTTGCGGGTGGGCTGTATATACTCCCGCTGCAGGTCGTGCAGCCGCGGGTCGCCGGGTTTTCCGGTGTACATCTCCTCCTGTACGTAGCCATGGTGGATGTCGGCCAGGTCCAGCAGGCGGGGCGACTGCCCCAGTTCATCCAGGATACTGACGAAGTAATCGGCAAACAGCCGGGTACGGCTTTCAGGACGGTTGGTACCGGAAATGACGGTGATCATAGCAGCGGGCATTAGGCAGTGCAAACGTAGCATAAAATTGTCGACTCGCTTCCGGGGTGCATGCACGGCACCTGCGGCCGCGCCCCCCAAAACGAACAACGCCCCGCTTCGGTGAGGAAGCGGGGCGTTGATTCACGGTTGGTTGGAAAAGACGCTTAGCAGTTGCAGCAGTCGTTCTGTTCCAGGGCGGTATTGCGGTCGATCTCGCGCTGGGGCAGGGGCCAGACGTGGTCACAGGCATCGTAGCCGCCGGGGCCGAAGATCTCCAGGGCGCGTCCCATGCGGCGCACGTCCCAGAGGCGGTGGCCACTTTCCAGGGCCAGCTCCACGAAACGCTCCTGCAGGATGGCGTCCTCGAAGTTATTGGCGTTCAGCTCGATGTCGTCCAGGCCGGCACGCTCGCGGACCATGTTGATCATCTCGGTAGCGGTGTCGAAGTCACCCAGGCGGGCCGAAGCTTCGGCGATGATGAGGACCATCTCCGCTCCGCGGATGAAGCGGATGGGGTCGGTCTGCGAGCCGGAAGCCAGGTTGAAGTCGTCGTACTTGATGCCGTAGACTACACCGTCGAGTTCAGCGATGGTCTGGTCCTTGCGCAGGTCACTCGGCTCGAAAGCGTTGATCAGCTCGCTGGAGGGCGAGATGCTGAGGCGGCCGTTGAGGGCGGAAGGAGCGTAGAAGAAGGCCAGGCTGTTGCCGTCGGTGGAGCTGTACTTCAGGAACCAGATCTCGTCCTCCATGTAGGGGATGCTGGTCAGGTCGTAGTCCTCACCGATCGCCAGGGTGGCGTAGTTGAGGGCGTCCTGCCACCGCTCCTGGTAGAGGGCGACGCGGGCCAGCAGCGCGTTGGCGGCGGCCTTGGTCATGCCGAGGGTCAGGTTGTCCTGCAGGTTGGCAGCGGCAAACTCCAGGTCGGAAATGATCTGGGCGTATACGGCCGAAGCGGGATCCTTGGGAACGTTCAGCTCCTCGCCTACGCCCCGGGTGGGAGTGAGGATGAGGGGCACATCACCCCAGCCCAGTACGAGCTCCAGGTAAGCAAAGGCGCGGCCGAAGCGGGCCTCGGCCAGGATGCTGTTGCGGAAAGCGTCGTCGCTCAGGGTCGGGTCTTCCACACTGGGCAGGATCTCGAGGATGTTATTCGCTACGTTGATCGTGTAGTAGTGGGAGGAGAACATGCCGGCCAGGGTCGAGTTGCCGGTCTGCACGCTGTAGATGTCGAACTCTTCCCGGGTGGGGAAGGTGCCGGTCCAGTCGGCTTCGTCGCTGTAGTACTGGTAGCCGGCCAGGTGGCGGTCGAAGCTGTTGTCCTGCAGGGCGTCGTAGACACCGGCGCGAGCGGCGCGGGCCGAGGTGGCGTCGGTGATGGCGGCCTCCGCGGGGACGGCGTCGATGGGGTCGATGGCATCCATATCGAAGTAGTCACACGAGGTGAACCCGACCAGGAAGACCAGCCAGATGAGGCTGTTATATTGCTTTAACATAATTGTAATTTGAGTTCTTTGGAGTGAAAGACTAGAGCCCGATGTTGATGCCAAATTCAACCGTACGTCCCACGGGGGAGGTCAGGAAGTCGGTACCGAGGGCTACGTTGGAGTCACCGAAGGCGTTTACCTCGGGGTCAAACCAGCTGTAGTCGGTCCAAGTGATCAGGTTCGTGCCACGAACGTAGAGGCGCAGGGCGCGGAAGTTGATGGCGTCGAGAACGCTGCTCGGCAGGTTGTAGGAGAAGGTGGCGGTCTTCAGGCGTACGAACGATCCGTCCTCGACGAAGCGGTCGCTGTCCTGACGGTTGTTACTGGCGCCGGAGCCGCCGGTGATGCGGGGGAAGACGTTGCCGTCTCCTTCCTCACGCCAGGCGTTCTCGTAGGCCCGTACGGTGGGGGCGAATACGCTGTTAAGACCTTCGGCGAAGGCGAGGTTGTTGTTGTACACCTCGTTGCCCAGGTTGAACTGGAAGAAGAACGACAGGCCGAAGTTTTTGTAGTTCAGCTTGTTGTCAACACCACCAGTGAAGTCGGGCAGGGCGTTGCCGATGAAGGTACGGTCGTCGTCGTTGATGATGCCGTCGCCGTTCTGGTCCACGAAGCGGATGTCGCCGGGGGCAACACCGGTCTGGTAGTCACGGTCGTCGTTCAGGGCGTTGACGGCGTCGATCTCGGCCTGGTTCTGGAAGATACCGTCGGTCTCGTAGCCGAAGAAGCTGCCGATGGGCTGGCCGACGGCCAGGCGGGTAGCGAAGCCAAAGTCCTGGGGCTGGTCTTCGTAGAGGGAGAGTACCTCGTTCTTGTTCACGGCACCGAAGAGGGTGGTGGTCCAGTCGAAGTCGGTCTGCTGCACGTTGACGAAGGTCAGCGAGGCCTCAACGCCGACGTTGCGCATGTCGCCGATGTTCTGGGGAACGACGGAGAATCCGGAGGTGGTCGGGATGGGGCGGTTCAGGATCAGGTCGGAGGTGTTCTTGACGTAGAAGTCGACGGTGGCTCCGATGCGGTTGTCGAGGAAACCGGCGTCAACACCGATGTCGAACTGAGCGGTGCTTTCCCAGATCAGGTCGGGGTTGCCGATCTGCGAGGGTACGATACCGGGGGCATCCAGGTAGGTAGCGCCACCGGCGTAGAGCTGGCGGGTGGTGAAGTTGCCGATGTTGTTGTTACCGGTCAGGCCGAAGCTGGTGCGCAGCTTGAGCAGGTCGATGTTGCCGAGGTTTCCGCCATTGGCGAAGTTGTAGCCGGCGGCCACGCCGGGGAAGATGCCCCAGCGGTCGTTGATGAAGCGGCTGGAACCGTCGGCGCGTACCGAACCGGAGAGGTAGAAGCTGCTGCCGAAATTGAAGTTGACGTTGGCGATGTAGCTGTGCAGTACGTCACCCGACAAATCACCGGTTACGGAGGAGGGGTTGGCGGCGGCGTCGGCGCTGGGGAAGTTGTTGGTCGGTACGTCGTTGGTGACGAAGTAGTTACGAACGATATCGTCCCGCTGGAAAATGGCACCGGCAACGGCCGTGAACTGGGTGGTTCCGAAGGAACCGTTGTAGTTCATGGTGTACTCGTTGATCAGGCGGGTGTTGGTGGTCGATCCTTCGGCAATCTGTCCGTTGGCGCTCGACTGCAGGGTGCTGGGCTCGAATACCTTCTCGCGGATGCTGGCAATGTCGGCGCCGAGTTTGGCGGTGAACGACAGCTCGTTGAGGATGTAGTAGGTAGCCGCTACGTTACCGATAAGGCGGTTGGTGATCAGGCGGTTCTGGTACTCAGTGGTCGCCGCGATGGGGTTCTCCAGGCCGAAGACCGAACCGAAGGTGCCATCAGCGTTGCGGATGGGAACGGTGGGGGGCAGCAGGATAGCCGAAGAAGTGGCGCCGTAGATGTTGTTGTCGTTCTGGATCAGCTTGTTGTTGCTGTTCGTGTAGCCCAGGTTGAAGCTGGTGACCATCTTGTCGGTGGGGTTGTGGCTCAGGTTCAGGCGGGTGCTGTAGCGGCGGAACCGGGTGCCGTTCAGGGCGCCCTGGTTGTCGTCGTAGCTGAGGGCCGTGTAGAACTTGGTCTTGGCGTCACCACCCGACATGGAGACGTCAGTGCTCAGGATGGGGTTGCGGTCGTAGATCAGGTCCTGCCAGTTGTTGTACACGCTGGTGTCCAGGCCCGAGCTAAGGGCGCTGATGTTACGGGTTCCGTAACGCTCCTCGATGTAGTCGGTGTAGCCTTTGTTGTCAACCACGTCGATCAGCTTGATGGGCTCGTTGAAGCCGTAGGAGCTGTTGATGTCGAACTTGGTCTTGCCGGCCTTACCCGACTTGGTGGTGATGAGGACAACACCGTTGGCAGCGCGGCTACCGTAGATGGCGGTGGTGGAGGCGTCCTTCAGGATTTCCATCGACTCAATGTCGGAGGGGTTGATGTCGGCCAGGGCGTTGGCTCCCTGTCCGCCGATGCCCGTTTGGGCAAAGTCGCCGGAGATAACCGGTACCCCGTCCACTACGAACAGGGGCTCGTTGGAGGCGGTGATGGAGGTAGAACCCCGAACGCGGATGTTGTAGCCGGCACCGGGGGCACCGCTGCTCTGCTGTACAACAACACCGGCGGCGTTACGGAGGGCCGACTGAACGGTCGATCCGGCCTGCACGTCGATGTCCTCAGCGCTGATGGAGGATACCGAGCCTACCAGGTCCTTCCGCTTGACGGGGGAGTAGCCGATAACGAGTACCTCATCGAGGCCAATGCCGTCTTCCGTGAGGATGATCTGGTAATCAGTCTGACCTTCCAGCAGATTCACCACCTGTCCGGAGAATCCGGTGTAGGAGATGGTCAGCGATTTGGCGACCGGCGGAACGGCGAGAGAGAAGTTGCCGTCGATGTCGGTTACGGTACCGGTAGACGTACCGGTTACCAGCACGGTAGCGCCGATGAGGCCCATTCCGGACTCATCCACCACCGTACCGGTGATTTGCTGCGCGTGCAGGGCGCTGACACTCCCCAGGAGGAGCACCCACACAATTAGTTTAAATGACTTCATACTGTGGTTTGATTAGTAAAAAATGGTTGATTGGGTCCGGGGAATGATCCGCAATTTTGTTCGGATGGACGCCGGGGTGGAGAAATAAAAACACGTTTACGTAATGCCCTCCAAATAACTTTTTCAGGCGGCAAAACGCTGCCCGGGAATTTTCTGGGTAACGGCAATTGTCGGGACAACTACCAGGCCGCAAATATATAAAAAGGGATTTGCCGAATCTCGCTTATCTAAGATTTGGTTGTTTTGCGACCGGCAAAACGGAGGAGATTTTCGGCGGTGTCCGCGTTCAGACAGTTCGCTGACGTCAATCCGCCCTTGCGGGCCGCCACGGTCCCCCAGTGAATGTCGTCGATGCCCCCCGTGCTGTGGGCGTCGGGGTTAATACTGATCGCTACGCCCCGCTCGGTGGCGTAGGGAATCCACGACCAGTCGAGGTCCAGGCGGTAGGGGTTGGCGTTCAGTTCGATGGCCACGCCGTGCTCGGCGCAGGCGTCGATCACCCGCTTGTGGTCGATGGGGTAGCCCTCCCGGCTCAGCAGCAGGCGGCCGGTGGGGTGTCCGAGAATGGTGGTGTGGGGATTGGCAATGGCGGCGAGCAGTCGTTGGGTGGCCCGCTCCTCGTCCATGTTGAGGTTGCTGTGGATGGAGGCAATAACTATCTCAAAACCAGCGAGTAAGTCCGCGTCGTAGTCCAGGCTGCCATCGGAGAGGATGTCGCACTCCGTCCCCTTGATGATGCGGAAAGGGGCCAGTTCCGCGTTGAGGGCGTCGATCTCCGCCCATTGCTCGCGCACCCTCTCGGGCTTGAGCCCATTGGCGTAAAAAGCCGCCTGGGAGTGGTCGGAAATCACGATGTACTCGTAGCCCTTGTCGCGGGCGGCCACGGCCATCTCCCGCAGGGAGTAGATGCCGTCGCTGTAGGTGGTGTGGGTGTGGACCACCCCGCGGATGTCCTTGGCGGTGATGAATTCCGGCAGCGGAGTGGTTGCCGAAGCAGCGGGCAGGATCCAGTCACCTTCCCGCAGTTCCGGGGCGATCCACTGCACCTGCGCCCGCGCGAAGACGTCCTCCTCCGCGGGTAATCCGCTGAAATCGATCTCCGGAAATTGCGCCACGAAGGCCCGCAAGAAATCCGGGCTCCCGGTATACCGGAATTGTTTGCTTCCGAAATTATCCGGGATACAGTGATATAGGGTTACCGGCATTTCGTCGACCTCCGCGCGGGTCATCTCATTGTCAGTTTCTTTCACGTTTAGTCCGGGAATTTTGGCGACAAGCGCGGGTGCCAGGGTCGTCAATAATTCCAGGTGAGAGAGGGTGGGGCAGCCGCGCCGCAGGGCGCCCGTGGTCTCAAAGCGCTCGCCCGGGTGCAGGTCGCGCAGTTGCTCCAGCAGGGCTGCGCCGGCCAGGGCCGCGGTGGGGTAGAGAAAGCGTCCGCGGCTCTTCTGGAGGAACTCCAGTTTATGCTTCAGGGTCTCCTGGGTCTTCAGTCCGAACCCCTTCAGTTCCACCAGGCGGTTTTCGTTGATGGCGTAGAGTAGTTGGCCTACCGTAGTGACGCCCAGTCCGTCCCACACCGCCTTCACCTTTTTCGGACCGAAACCGCTGATGTTAAGCATCTCACGTACGCCCTCCGGAGTCTGAGCGCGCCACTTTTCCAGGGTTTCCATCCGGCCGGTGGTAGCCAGTTCGTGGATCTTTTCGGCGATGGCCTTGCCCACCCCTTCCAGCTTCTGCAGCTCCTCGAGGGTCATCGCGGCCAGGTCGCGGTCTTCCTTCCGCAGCTTGTTGTAGGCGTTGGTGTACGAGCGGATCTTGAAGGGGTTGTCGCCGTGCAGCTCCATGAGCTTACCCAGTTCACGGAAATGGCGGGCGATCTCGGGGTTGGTCATGGGGCGAAGGTAGCTAGCCTCGGGGGACTTGGTTCGCGGGGTGGGGCGACACCTTGTCAGACATCGGATGTCTGACGTATTGTCAGTTCTTAAAGCCAGTGTAGACAAGGTCTTCAAGCATGACTTTTTGTCAAACATCCGATGTCTGACAAAAAGGCCGAAAAACCTCCTTAACCATCAATCATCGAAGGAATCATCGAAGCCGCGGTAGGGTAGGCAAAGACCATCCGTTTCAGCTCGCGGATCGGGATCTCCTGCCGAATGGCTACGTAGAGAAGATTGATCAGTTCAGAAGCATCCGGACCGAGGAGGTGAGCGCCGACCACCACGCCGCGATCGTCGTCGGTGAAGAGTTTGAACGCGGAAACCGCGGCGTTCCGATGACGGGGATGGAACCAGTCGGTGGATACCTTATAGTGGACGCCGATGTTCCGGGGGGAGGCAGCCGCCTCGGCAGCCGTCATGCCCACGGCCGCCATACCCGGCAGGGCAAAGGCAACGGTCGGGGTGGGGTGGAGTTCGAGCGGACGATCCTTGACTTTAAAGAGATGGTCGGACAAGACGGAAGCAGCGTGGCCGGCCACGGGCGTCAGGGGGAGTCCTACATTGGTGCAGTCCCCGACGGCGTATACGTGGGCGAGATTGGTCTGCAGCTGGTCATTGACTTTGATCCGGCCTTGGTCGTCGGTGTTGATGCCTGCGGCCTCTAGGTTCAGCCGGTCCGTGTTGGGCACCCGCCCGGCGCAGTGAATCACCCGATCCGTGCGAATTTCCGTCCGCCGTCCACCCGCGTCCTCAATGGTGACGACAAAGCGGCCATCATCCGGCCGGACGGCCACCGCCCGACTGTTGAGGTGGTAGGTCATCCCCCGGTCTTCGTCGGCCTGGCGGAGGAGGTCCGTGAGGTCAGGGTCGAATTTTTCCAGGGGCACCGGTCCGCTGGCCACTACCGTGACCCGGCAGCCGAGGGCGTGACTGATGTGGGCCACTTCGGTACCGATGTACCCGGCGCCCACGACGACCATTTCGTCCGGCAATTCTTCCAGGTCCAGAAATTCATCACTCGTCAGCATGTGCTCGTGACCAGGGAAATCCAGTGGGGCCGGCCGCATACCGGTGGCCAGCACGATGGTCTTCCCGCGGAGGTGGACGCCGCCGAAGGACAGGGTGTGGTCATCGACGAAGGAAGCGTAGTCGTCATAAACGTCGATTCCCGCCTCGCGCATGGCGGTCCGGGCCTTCTCAGGCATGGGCTCCGTGAAGGACCGCTTCCAGGCCATCAGGTCAGGCCAGTGGAATCCCGGCGCGGCAGTGAACCCCTTGCCACTGAGTCGCTGTACGCGGTGTACGGCTTCGGCGGCCGCGTGAAGCACCAGTTTGGGGTCGCACCCCCGCAGCGGGCAGGTGCCCCCGTAGGCCCGCCCCTCGGTCATGGCAACCGATCGGCCCGCGCGGGCGGCGGCGGTAGCTACGGATTGTCCGGCCGATCCGGCGCCGACGACCAGGACATCATACTGCTTATCTGACATAGAGTGGAGGTTGGGGAGGGCCTCAGTGGCCGACGGTTGAAGTTGCGTTTTGCAGGATACCGTCGACGATGATCTGGCCGTGGTCGCGGGTGTTCTCGATGAAAAGCTTGCTCGTTTCCCGTCCCGCGCAGGCTACCCCCGCCATGTAGACGCCTGGCAGACTGGTCTCCAGGGTGTTCGGGTCGAACACCGGCTTGCAGCTGTCGTCCTCCTGGATGGGCAGCCCCAGTCGTTCGAACAACTCGTAGTTGGGTTGGTAGCCGGTCATCGCCAGCACGAAATCGTTCTCGAGGACCAGCGGACCATCGGGAGTTCCGAGCACGACCTCGTGGGGGCGGATCTCTTCGGTGGTGGTGTTGAAGTAGGCTTTGATGCTCCCTTCATTGATCCGGTTTTCGATGTCGGGCTTGATCCAGTACTTGACGCGGTCGTAAATGGCGTCGCCGCGGATGGCCATGGTCACTTCCGCTCCCTTGCGCCAGCATTCCAGGGCCGCGTCGCAGGCCGAGTTGGCCGCGCCCACTACCAGCACCTTCTGGCCGATGTATACGTGGGGATCGTCGTAGTAGTGGCGGACCTTCGGCAGGTCCTCCCCGGGGATATCCATCAAACGGGGGGTGTCGTAGAATCCGGTGGCCACGACGACGTTGCGGGTGGCGTATTCCCCCTTGTCGGTGGTGACGCGGTACCCTTCCGTGGCGGGTTCCATCCGCAGTACTTCTTCGTACAGTTTGAGATTGAGCCGAAAGCTCTGCACCAGCCGCCGATAGTATTCCAGGGCTTCCGAGCGGGTGGGCTTGTCCTGGTGGCTGATGAAGGGGGTGTCCTGGATCTCCAGCTTCAGCGAGGTGCTGAAGAAGGTCATATTGACGGGGAAGTGGTAAAGGCTGTTAGCGATTACTCCCTTTTCGACAACGAGGTAGTTCAGTCCGGCGCGCTTGGCGCTGATGGCCACGTTGATGCCCGAAGGGCCGCCACCGATGATGAGCAAGTCTAACATGGGGTAGAAAATCGTGGGGTCAGGTAGTTCACCATAGGACGCATGGCGGCCCACTAAGTTCAGCCCCGCCCCCGGTTCGCCACAGGCCGAATGCGTATGTTTGTCCGGTGACCAATGATCCCCCCGCATGCCGTTTCGACACCTGAGCCAAATCCAGGAACTCCACCAACTGTTTCTGGATAAACTGGCCGACAGCATCTGGTCATCCGAGCCCCGCGGCCTCTACGAACCCATTGAATACATCCTGTCCATCGGCGGCAAGCGCGTGCGCCCCTTGCTCGCCCTGATGGCCGCCCGGATGTTCGGCGACGCGGAGGACTGTCGGGCGGGACTGCCGGTGGCCCTGGCCGTGGAGGTGTTCCACAACTTTACCCTGCTGCACGACGACGTCATGGACGAAAGCCCGCTGCGGCGCGGCCAACCGACCGTCCACGAAAAGTGGGACGTGAATACGGCCATCCTCAGCGGCGACCTGATGCTCATCAAGGCTTACGACCTGCTCAGCCGCTTGCCCGACCGCTCGCGGCTGCCCGAACTCCTGGACACCTTCAACCGGGTAGCCACCGGAGTATGCGAAGGGCAGCAGTACGACGTCGACTTCGAGCGCCGCAGCGACGTGACCATCGAAGAGTACCTCAAGATGATCGAACTCAAAACCGCGGTGCTGCTGGGCGGTGCCCTGGAAATGGGCGCCCTGGCCGCCGGGGCTTCACGGGCGGACGCCGATCACCTCTACGCCTTTGGTCGCCTCACCGGTCTGGCCTTCCAAGTGCACGACGACCTGCTGGATACCTTCGGCGACGGTGCCCAGACCGGGAAGCTGACGGGCAACGACATCATTCGCAACAAAAAGACCTTCCTCTACATCAAGGCGGTGGAGGACCTGGAAGCCGGGGAGCGGGAAGAGCTGATCCACTGGTTCAGCCACTCCCCCAAGGATCCGGCACCCAAGGTGGCCCGGGTAACGGAGCTGATGCGGCTGCGGCGGATTCCGGAACTGGTAGGGGAGATGCGCGATACCTTCCAGTCCGAGGCCTACGCCCACCTGGACGCCGTCAGCGGCGACCCCGCCTGGAAAGCGGTGCTGCGGGAGGTAGCCGACAGCCTGCTGCGGCGGGAAAGCTAGAGGGGCAGCTTACCATTGTACCACTCCGTCTCGATCTCCGCATCCTGGGATTTGTAGAAGCGGATGGCGTCCTCGTTCCAATCCAGGACTTGCCACTTCATCAGTTTGCACCCGCGTTCGCGCCCCCTTTCCTTCAGCACGTCCCACAGTCGCTGCCCAATCCCGAGCCGGCGGTAGCTGGGGGTAAGTACGAAGTCCTCGAGGTAAAGCATGCGGCCTTTCCAGGTGCTGTAGACAAAATTGTAGAGGGCCATGCCGACCACCTTGCCCTGCTCCACGTCTTCGGCGACAATCACTTCAAAGAAGCCGTCGGCAAAATCCTCCTGGTATTCTTCCAGGGTGGCGGTGAAACTGGATTCCGCGCGTTCGAAACGGGCCAGTTCGCCTACCAGTCCGTGCACGGCGGGGAGGTCCTGGGCCGTCCCCTGGCGTAGCTGTATGTTCATATGGCTAAGAAAGGGGTTGTCTAGCGAACGACCACCTTGCGCACCACGAAATCTCCACTGGGCAGGGTAATGCGTAGCAGGAACAGCCCCCGGCGGTCGGATCCCTTCAGTTGGATGGAGCGATTGGCGTCCAGTGTGCCCCGTTGCAAGGTGCGTCCACCCACGTCGTACAGCTCGTAGTGCACGGGGGTGGGCGGCAGGCCGTGGAGCTGGAGGTTGCCGCCCGCGGGTACGGGGTTCGGACTTAGGGTGAAGGCGGGCAGTTCGAGCGGTTGTCCCGTGCTGGTGGCCGGGTCCCGGCGGGCGAATTGCTCAAAGAACTCCAGGGTAGATTCCAGTGCCGGCACGAAGCACTGCCCGTGACCGCGCGCGCCTCCGCTCTCCAACACTACACTGGTGGAGCCGAGGGCGGTCATGACGCTGTCGGCGACCACCGCGTTGCGGCCGGGGACCTGCTCGTCCTGGGTGCAGTAATACAGCAGGGTAGGGGCCTCGGGGGGCCAGGCGTAGGTGTCGTTCTCGCGCATCACCCGCAGCAGGCGGCTGTCGGGGTCCTCGCTGAGGAGCTGTTCGCGGATGGAGTCCTGCAGCACGTCGGTTACGGTTTCGGCCCGCTCCTCCAGCAGTTGGATGAGCTCGGCGTTGAATTCCTCCAGGGTGGTCGCCTCGGTTTTGAATCGCCTGGCGGCCTCCAGATAGGGCGGGGTGATGAGTTGGTTCAGCTCGTCGAAGAGGCCGTACACGTAGTCGTAGCTCAGGTAGGTGGTGACGATGAAAGCCGGAAAGGTGGTGGGGTTGTCCGAGAGGGTGGCTTCCCGCATCACGTCGCTGATGCTGTAGGGGCCCGACAGGTGGGCGCCCGCTGTAACGACCAGGTCATCTTCCGCCGGATTGAGCTGCAGGTAGCGGTGCAGGGCCTGGGCGGCGTGGCCCCCCTGGCTATACCCGGCCACGAAGAGCTGGTCGTTGAAGGGAATGTTCCTTTCCTCCAGCCACTGTCGGGCGGCGAGCAGCAGGTCACGCCCCGCGCGGGCTTCGGATTCGGCGTGGACGTAGGGGTGGAAGCCGTCGCTGTCGCCGAGCCCACTGTAGTCCGCCGCAACCGTAATATAGCCGTAGGTGGCCAGGGCATTCACTACCAGTCGCTCCTGTACGCCCGGTCGGCTGGGCACGGCTTCCCGGCTGGTGGCGGTGCCGTGTTGGTAGGCTGCCAGGGGGAACTGCAGGCCCCGGTCATAGGGGATGCTGAGCAGACCGCTGGCCGTATCCGGCTGGCCGAAGACGTCGACGGTCCGGTAGCGTACCTTATAATTGACCACGTCGTAGCGGGCGTCGATGGGCAGTACCAGTGCAAGCAGGGCGGTAGTCACCGAATCCTGGCGTTCGACACTTATATAGGTCTGGGCGCGGACGCAGGTGCCGAGGAACAGGGCGAGGAGCAGGGGGCTTAGGTACTTCATCGGGGGGGCTTTAGGCTTCGAAGGTAACCCGTGGGCGCCTACCGCGATTGGCAAAGTGGAGAGAAGATTAGCGCGCTACGAAAATATTCCCTACCTTTGCGGGCCGAAATTTTTCGCTTTAACTGATTAGTCGTCACTTCCGGCGGCTATTTACTAAAGGCTCTACATTATGCCAGTATACCTCACGCAGGAGAAGATGGATGAAATCTTCACCGAGTACGGCGGCTCCGCTCAGAATACCGGATCCACCGAAGGACAGATCGCTCTGTTCACCTACCGCATCAAGTCGCTTTCCGATCACCTCCGCCAGCACCCCAAGGACCACAGCAGCCGCAAGGCGCTGCTCTCCCTCGTGGGCAGCCGGGGCAAGATGCTGAACTACCTCAAGCGCAAAGATCTTGAAGGATACCGCTCGCTCATCGGCAAGCTTGGCATCCGGAAGTAGGAATTCGCAAAGAATTTCACCCTCGGCTTGGTAAAGTAAGATGGGTGTTATTACCTTTGCGTCGCTTTAGAAATAAAGCATCCTCCAGAGCCCCTAGCTCAGTTGGCTAGAGCACCTCACTTTTAATGAGGGGGTCCAGGGTTCGAGCCCCTGGGGGCTCACTATACACTAAGCCCCGTTCACGATTCGTGGATGGGGCTTTTGTTTTTTCCCCCGGTCGGGCCACCATAGGTCCGCGGGGGTGCAACATAAGCCATAACCATAGCCATGCCCCAACTGACCAAAATAGGCGTCTTCTACGACGGAAATTACTTTCTCCACGTCAGCAATTACTACAACTACGACCATCCCCAGCGCCGCCGGTTAAGCATCACCGGTCTCCACCAGTTCATCGAAAGCCGGGTGGCCCAGGAAGAAGGGGTGCCCCTGAGCCGCTGCAAGATT
This sequence comes from Neolewinella marina, assembly GCF_002631205.1. Taxonomy (GTDB): domain Bacteria; phylum Bacteroidota; class Bacteroidia; order Chitinophagales; family Saprospiraceae; genus Neolewinella; species Neolewinella marina. The sequence goes on along the minus strand of NZ_PDLO01000001.1, from coordinate 667,021 downwards.
GTCGACAGCCACTATTTCCGCGGCCGCCTCAACGCCACCGAGGCCCAGCAACGCGGCAGCGCCCTTTACTACGACCGGGTATTCGACGACATCCTGATGTCGAGCGGAGTGACCACCCATTACTCGCCCCTGCGTTCCAGTCACGGTCGCCGCCACGAGAAGGGGATCGACGTCTGGTTCGCCCTGGAAGCTTACGAGCAGACCGCCCTGCGCCGCTTCGACGTGGTGGTGCTCATCGCCAGCGACGGTGATTACGTCCCCCTGGCCCGCAAGCTGAACGCCCTGGGTGCCCGGGTGATGGTCATCGGCTGGGACTTCGAGTTCACCACCGATAGCGGCAGCGGAATGGTGACGCGGACCAGCCAGGACCTCCTGCGGGAAGCCAGCTATCCCATCGCGATGTCGGAACTGATCGACCATCCGCAGACGGAAGCCGACCGCCGGGTGGTGGACAGCCTCTTCGTGACGGAGAAAAAGAAGGAATCGAACGGTGGCGAAGAGAAGCCGGCTCCCAGCCCGGTGCTCGAGGATCCCGTGGAGGGAGAGATCGGGGAGGTGATGGAAAGTCACATCTTCAGCCTGAAAGGCGGCTACGGCTTCATAACCTATCCCCCGAACAACCTGTTCTTCCACCATACCAACGTCAAGAACGTCCGCTTCGAGGACCTGCTGGAGGGTGATCCGGTAGAATTTACCCTGGCCCACAGCGACAAGGGCAAATTGGTCGCCCAGGAGGTCTACTTCCTCGGTGAACTCGAGGAGGACGGCGAACAGGAATAAGCATGATCTTCATTAGCCGCGAACTGAAACCCGATAGTCCCCTGCGGAACTGGGCGGAACAATCGGGGGCGGCGATCCACGCCCAGTCGCTGCTGCGGTTTTCCGCGGTGGCCTTTACGCCCCCGGCGGCGGCCGACTGGTGGTTCTTCTACAGTGCGCGGGCCGTGCGGTTTGCCGGGGGGGAGGTTCCCTCCGGGGTGCGGGTCGCAGCCATCGGGGGCAGTACCGCCACGGCGCTGCTGGGGCGGTCCCTGCCGGTTGATTTTTGCGGGGATGGCCATCCGGGGCGGGCCGCGGAGGATTTTCTGGCCGTGGCGGATGGCCGGCGGGTCTTCTTTCCCCGGGCGCGGCAGTCGCGGCTCAGTGTGCAGACCGCCCTGGCCGACCGGCTCACCGTCCTCGACGCGGTGTGCTACGACAACCTGCCGGTACCCCCCGCCGGACCCATTGATGCCAGGACCTACATCTTTACCAGCCCCCTGAACGTGGCGGCCTACCTGGACCATTACCCCCTGCCCGCGGGGGCGCGGGTAGTCGCCATCGGGCCGAGTACTGGCAGCGAGCTGGCGCGGCGGGGCATCGACTGCCGCTGGCCGGCGGAGCCGAGCGAGGAGGGGTTGGTGCAGTTGTTGGCTGGTCGTCCGGCGTAAAGTGGTCGGACGACTTAGTCGTCCGACGAATTTTGATTGGACCACTTAGTCGTCCTTGCTGAACTGGTCGGACGACTTAAGTGGTCCGACCACTAACCGGTCGGACGAGTCACCCACGGACGGCTGGCGCGAAATACCCAGCAACTGCTCCGTCAGGGCGAAGTTGCAGATTCCCGAGTCCCGGTACCCCGCATAATCCAGCGCCGACGAGTGTTCCCACTCCAGCGGATCGGTGACCAAGTTGGCCTTGGTCGGGTTGTCGTGAATGTAGAAGAAGCAGATCTTCAGGTAGGGAATAAAGAGGGTAAACGGCTTTTCCGCGTCGAGGGCGGAAGCGTCCGGGTAAAAATTCTCGTAACCGGGTTTTGCTTCGGTGCCCGCCTTGAACAACGATCCCCGGCGGCCCACCTCCTTGTAGAGTGCCCGGGTGTAGCTGCTCAGCAGCACCTTCAGCCCGTGGGATAGATTCTGCTGGTAAACCGCCTTTTCGGTGGGCTCCTCATCCTTGCGTCGGTAGCGACCTGAGGGGCTTTGCTGACAACCCAGTTCGTTTGGCTTCAGCAAAAAGTGGAAGTGATCGGGCATTAAGCAGAACGCGAATATGTCCGCGTAGGGGCAGAGGTGTCGTTTCACCTTTTTTAGAAAGTAGCGGTAATTCCGCTCGGAACGGAATACGGTTTCATAGTTAATACTTTGGTTATAGACGTGGTAGATGACTTCGGAACTATACATAGCCGCAAGTTCTTCCCTGGCAGTCTACTATATGTGGACTGCTGTTAAAGTTTGCTCCCCGGCTGCTTCCTCCGACCGGTTAGTCGTCCGACGATTAACCGGTCGGACCACTTAAGTCGTCCGACCACTCACCCACGGACCGCAACCCCGCCCCGCCCCCGCCTGTTGTGCTAGCATGATAGGCTGGAAATTCTCAAACTACATCCCCGGGCAGAACGACGAAACCCCCTTCGAAAAGCTCCTCAAGCTCTTCCAGGAACTGCTCACCCACACCTCCGGCAACGTGGGCGAGGCCCTGCAGTGGCTCACCAACCTCGACCGGCAGTACGAGCTCACCGACGACGACTACGGAATCGGGGATTTCATCCAGGAGCTGATCGACAAGAACTACATCCAGCCCGGCGACGGCCCCGGCTCCCCCGGCTACGTGCCCACCGCCAAGATGGAAGGAGAGCTGCGGCAGAAGGCCCTCAAGGACATCTTCGGAGAAATCAAGAAGACCAAACGCGGCAACCACAGTACCCGCTACAGCGGCCGGGGCGACGAAACGACCAGCGAACGCCGGCCCTTTGAATTCGGCGACCCCCTCGACAAGATGGCCGTCAGTGAAAGCCTGCGCAATGCCCAAATCAACCACGGCATCGACGACTTCCAGCTCACCACCGGCGACCTGGAGGTGTACGAAACCCACTACCAGGCCCAGATGTCGACCGTGCTCATGATCGACATCAGCCACTCCATGATCCTCTACGGCGAGGACCGCATCACCCCCGCCAAGAAGGTGGCCATGGCCCTGAGCGAGTACATCACCACCCGCTTCCCCAAGGACACCCTCGACATCATCGTCTTCGGCAACGACGCCTGGCCGGTAGAGATCAAGGACCTGCCCTACCTCCAGGTGGGGCCCTACCACACGAATACGGTGGCCGGCCTGGAACTGGCCATGGACATCCTCCGCCGGCGGCGCAACCCCAACAAGCAGATCTTCATGATCACCGACGGCAAGCCCACCTGCATCAAGCGCGGCAAGCGCTATATCAAGAACAGCATGGGGCTCGACCGCACCATCGTCAACCGTACCCTCAACCTGGCCGCCCGCCTGCGCAAGATCAGCATCCCCGTCACCACCTTCATGATCGCCCGCGACCCCTACCTCGTACAGTTCGTGCAGAGTTTCACCGAAACCAACGGCGGCAAGGCCTACTACAGCGGACTGCAGGGGCTGGGCGACTTCGTCTTCCGCGACTACAAGCAGAACAAGAAGAAATGACGCGCGGCCTGCTTACGGCACTGTTCCTGGTGTGCGCGGCCGGGCTGATGGCACAACTTCGGGTGGGCGCGGACGCGGGTGCCGGATCTCCAATGCAATCGCCGGCGCGGGCCCTGACCCCGCAGTTGGGATGGACCCACCCCGTGGGTTGGCCCTCCATGACCTTCCCCGGCACCCGCGGCCCCGCCCCCCTGGCTTCGACCTCCAGTGGATACGGATCGCCCGCCTTCGACTTTGCCGCTACGAAGCCCTACCTGGCCTTCTTCTGCCGCCTGGAACTCAACATCGAGGAAGCCACCCGCTTCCCGGTGCGTTTCCGTCTCGGCGAGGTGCGCGGCTGGCAGCAGGAACTCGGCCGGCGCGACTGATCCCGGGTCCCGGCAATGGGTAAGCAAATTGCGAACAAGATTCGTGTAGCTACGTTGGAAATGGTAAACGATACCTATGTCCAGCACTCCCAATCCCCTGTTTGTCGAAGAAAAGAAAGGCCAACACATCTATCACAATGTATGGGGCGGAGATGATCTACACATCGGTATTTACCGGCCCAAGAGCCTGAGCCTGTACGAAGCCAACCGCAAGACGACCGAGCGGATGATCAAGCTGCTGCCGCGCATCAAGCGGGCCTCCAAGATCCTGGTGGTCCAGTCCGGCTTCGGCGGCGCGGCCCGCTACATCGCCGAGAAGTACAAGTGTAAGGTCTGGTGCCTCAACGACGACGAGAAGCAAAACGAGTACAACGAGCGCAAGATCGAGGAGCTCGAACTGAGCAAGAAAGTGAAAGTGGCCAAGGGTTTCGTGGAGTATATGCCCTACGAACCCGACTTTTTCGACTTCGTGATCGCCCAGGATGCCTTCAGCCTGACGGGCAAGAAGCGGGAAACCTTCCGCGCCATCCACCGCGTACTCAAGCCCGAAGGCCGCCTCATCATCAGCGCCCTGATGCGCAGCGAAAGCTGTGACGACCCCGATTCCGAAAAGCTGATCAAGAAACTGCCCCTCGAGGAGCTCATCACCGAAGAGCAATACGGCAGCGACGCCAAGCGTGGATTCCTGCAGCAGATCTACAGCGTCGAACTCTCCGAGCAACTGGTACACCACTACACCAAGGTGCTCTATACCCTGGAGGCCAACAAGGAGAAACTCATCGAGCAAAGCAGCGAACGCTTCGTCAACGAGCGCATCCAGACCTACCGGAATTTCATCCGCCTGGCCGAAGACGGCTGCCTCGACTGGGGCATCCTTATGTTCCAGAAGATGAACAGCTAGGGGGTAGTTTTCGGGTTTTTGAGTTGGTGGGGTACCGGCCTTTGTGCCTTGCTTCACTCGGCATTCGTATTGGTGTCCATAGTGGACGCTGGGGTCCGAGATTTCTATGCCCATACTTCCACAATTGACTCCTTTCTGCCAAGAGCATCTGCTTGTTGGAGGATAAGGGTGTTGATTTTTCCCTACCGTAGGTATCAAAATAGGTCAGATACCCACTCCCGGACTTCGATCCCACTACCGCGGTGAGAAGGGGGGGGCGCCGTCAGCGGAGAAACCTGAATTTTCTGTAAGCAATTCGCGCAGGGTCAGCTGGTGCTTCGACCAGGGTAGACTGCAGGATAAAAGCAGCGTCGGGAAGCGCAGCCAAGAAAACTGCGGTAGCAACCCAACAACCCATAGACTCAAGAACTCACTCCGCTACTCCTCCTCGAAGGGCAGCAACAGCTGCAATCCCTCGCCGCCTTCCCGCTCCAGGTTGCTGACGCTGATGCCCAGCAGGCGGACTACGGGCACGTCCTCGATGTTCTCCACCAATAATTGCCGGGCCACCTCCTTGAGATCCTGCAGCTTACGGATCTCCCCGCTGAAGCTGCGGCTGCGGGTGTGGATGACGAACTCGGGGCTCTTCATTTTCAGGGTCACCGTGCGGCCGTAGTTGTCGCGCTCCGCCAGGTAGTCGAACACCTTTTCCACCAGCCAGTCCAGCTTCTCCTGCATGGCGGACAGGGTTTTCAGGTCGTCGCTGTAGGTCCGTTCGGCCCCCACGCTCTTCCGGTTCCGGTTGGGGTTAACGGGGCGGTCGTCCAGGGCCCGCACGATGCGGTAGTAGTGGCGTCCCACCTTGCCGAACCGCTGCGCCATCTCTACTTCGGTGAGTCGCCGCAGGTCGCCCCCCGTGCGGTAGCCCATCCGGTGCATTCGAGCGGCGGTCACCTTGCCGATGCCGTGGAAGTCTTCCACGGGCAATTTGGCCAGAAAGGCGGGCGCTTCCTCCGGCATGATGACCTTCATGCCGTTGGGTTTGTTGATGTCGCTGGCCACCTTGGCCAGGAACTTGTTGAAGCTCACCCCGGCCGACGCCGTCAGCTGGGTAGTCGCGTAAATCTCCTCCCGGATGGCCCGGGCGATCAGGGTGGCCGAGGCCGGGCCGCGCTTGGTTTCGGTGACGTCCAGGTAGGCTTCGTCAAGGCTCAGGGGCTCCACCAGGTCGGTATAGGAGTAGAAAATGTCGCGGATCTGGTCGGAAACGGCCCGGTATTTCTCAAAGTCGGACTTCACGAAAATGAGCTGGGGACAAAGCCGCTTGGCCGTCACGCTGGGCATAGCTGAGTGAACGCCGAATACGCGGGCCTCGTAGCTGGCCGCGGCCACCACCCCCCGCAGCTTGCTGCCGCCCACGGCGATGGGTTTGCCGCGCAGCTCGGGATTGTCGCGCTGCTCGACGCTGGCGAAGAAGGCATCCATATCGATATGGATGATCTTGCGGTCCTTAGTACGGGGCCCCGGGACGGCCTTGCGCTTCCATTTCATTCATCAGGACTTCCGTATCGGCGGTCAGCCTATCCAGTTCGCGGCGGGCGCGGGTGCCCAGTTCCCGGTTGCCTTCCAGGGAGTCCTCCAGGGCTTCCCGGCGACGGGTCAGTTCCGACAGCCGGTCCAGTGCGCCGGAGTCGTTCACGTCGTGGGCCGCTTCCCGCAGGCCGGTGTACAGGGTTTCCAGTCGCTCCAGGGCATCGTCGTACTTGCCTTCCCGCATTTTTTCCCGTTCGCCCTGCAACAACTGCCAGGCGTCCCGCCCCAGATCGCGGGCCTTGCCCACGATCTCCCGGCTCTGCTCCCGCTCATCGGGGGTGCCGTAAAAGTAGTTGTAGGCTACCACGGCAACCACCAGGATGATGGCCAACTTGAAGAGGGATCGGAACATGACGCTGCGTTTTTCACAAAGATAGGACTCTTTTGACGGTGAATGTGTTGGATGAACCGACCGGACGCAGCCATAGCTCCTGGTAGGTGTAATCAAATAGTTAACTAAAAGGTGCAATCCGCTGATAAATTCAGAATATGCGGAGTGTTTGAACAAAATAATTACAAATATTTTGTTTTAAACTTGTTTGCTATTCCAACAGGGTATAAATTTGTTGCATCATCAGCAGGTATCCAATATGGACCTTACCATCAGAATCAGCAAGAAGGGCACCCGGGTAGTGAAGGCCAGCGAGCTGCATCGCGCGCTGGGACTGGCCGACCACCATTACCAGGCCAACGTTCGCGCCTGGATCAAGGACGTGTACCAGTTTTCGGATGGCATTCGCAAGCCCGTCGGGATGCAGGACTACGCCCGCTCCACCCATACCAAGACGGACGTGGTACACGAGTACTACTTCAACCTGGAGCTGGCGCGGCTGGTGGCCCTCGCCACGAAATCCAAGGTCAAGCAGGCCATCGCCACCAAGCTGAGCAAGGAAGCTGAAGTCTATCCCGACCAGGTCCAGCTCACCGCCGAGCAAACGATGCAGCTCCTCGAGCAGACCCGGGCCATGACCCGGCTGAGCTGTCAGATCGCCGCCGAAGAGCGGCACTATAAGGCATATGTCCGCCGTACCGGATCGGGTGATTACTGGAATCACTACCGCCACGAAAACGTCGTCAAGGTCACCATGGAGGAATTACGGCAGCGACTGAGCGATCGCGGGATCTCCTACACCCGCAACCACCGCATCCGGGAACTCCTGCTCCGCTACGACGCCCTGGAATGCATCCGGGTGGGTATCGTCGACCACTACGCCGCCCAGGGGTACAGCATTTCCTACGCCGATCAGCTGGGCAAACTGGCCCGGGAACTGGCCGCCACCATGCAACTGGAGGTCACCGACGATCGGCAGGGGGAAGGACTGTTCACCCCCCAGGCCGATATCGAACTCGTACGCAAGCTGCAACGGGTAGCCGCCTGATTGGGCGGAGAGGGTAGAGGCTTCTCCGCCGCAGTGGAAACTAGCCCTGGGGCTGGTGCTCGGCCACGAACTTGAAGTACCAGTACATCAGCAAGGCGCTTTCCCCCTGGTAATCTACGGGCCGCAGGCTCTCCCGGTAGGTAGCCATGAGTTCCTCGTCCTTTTCGAGAAAGGGACGCAGGGTGGCCAGCAATTTGGTGTAGCGGGGAAAGTCGGCTGCGGGCGGGACGTCTTTGGCCCCCAGCTTTTGGCATACTGTCTGTAGCAAAGGCGTGCTGTAGGGGGCGTAGACCGCCGGGTACTGCCCCATCAGATAGATCGACGCCATGTTGTAGTCGTCGTCGTGGTAGTGGGTCGGGATCCGGGCCTTGGGTTTGGCGTCCCGGTAGCGGTTGAACAGTTCGTTGACGTAGAAGACGAAGCGCTGGATGCGCCCTTCGAGGTCGCGGTCCTCGCTGAAGAGATCGCGGAAGGCATCGCGGACGAAATCCGGTTCCCATTCCATGATGGCCAGCATGCTGCGCTTGGGGTCATAGCCTCCGCGGCGGTAGTGGCGGCGGTTGGTTTTGCTGTCGAGGGCGGCATCGTAGCTTGCGGCCAGATCCGGGGCTTCGACGTTGAAGTTCGTTTGCCAGTTCTGTTGGGTTTCCCAGAGTGGGAGGTATTGCTGGGCTTCGTCGGTAGGCATCCAAGCTTTGAACTGCTCTACGGACTGGCGAATTTTGGGGACCTGCATAGGGGCAAAATTACGATCTTTAGCAACTGATGAAGCACGAAGGCGACTTTCCTTATCCCATAGGCAAGCTCTATGGCCAGTATCGTTCCTTCGATCTGGTCATCGACAGCCGGTTGGTGGGCGATCCGGCCCGGGTGCTTTTCTTCGCCCTGCCCGGAGAGCGGCGGGATGGTCACCAGTTCATTGCCCCCCTCATCCGGTTGGGCGTGCGGCACTTCATCGTGGCCCGCGACCGCTATTTCTCATTCCGCGATGAGGTAGCCGCCGCGGTGGCCTCCGCTCCCGGTCCGCCGCCGACCATCAACGTGGTGCGGGATCCAGCCTTCACCCTGCGGCAATTGGCGGCCCTCCACCGCCGGCAGTTTGACCTGCCGGTTGTCGCCATTACCGGCAGCAACGGCAAGACGATCGTGAAGAACTGGCTGAAGGAGTTACTCGCCTCCCGCTACCGGGTGTGCAGCAGCCCCCGGTCGTACAACTCCCTGCTGGGGGTGCCGCTGTCGGTATGGCAGCTCAACGCGGACCACGAGGTGGGGGTTTTCGAGGTAGGCATCAGCCACCCCGGGGACATGGATCACCTGTTGCACCTGCTGCAGCCCACCCACGGGGTGCTCACGAACGTGGCTACGGCCCACCTGTGCAATTTCGATTCGGCGGACCACCTGAAAGCGGAAAAGCTGCGGCTCTTCCGACGGGTGAAGTGGCTGGTGCTACCGCAACTCGAACCGCTGATCTCCCTGGCCACCCGGGCCGTGCGGCGTGGCAAGGTGCTGCCCTGGACAGGGGAGGGGCGCCATGGCCTGGAAATGGACGGGGAAACGCTGGAGGTAAAGTTCCCGGAGCTGCCCCCGGTGTACCTGGAAAACGCCCGCTCGGCCGCGGCCGCGGCTTACCTGCTGGGGATTGACGTGAAGACCATCAACTGGGTAGCGGCCAGTTTCGTACCCCTCAGCAACCGGCTGGAACAGCGGCAGGGCCGCGACGGCGGACCGGTGATCAACGACAGCTACTCCAACGACTACAGCGCCCTGGCGGCGGCCATCACCTTCGCCGAAACCCTCGACCCCTTCGGCCACCTCACCCTGATCCTGGGTACGGTGCAGGAGGTCCCCGACCTGGAAGCCCGGCTCAACGCCCTGCTGCGCGGGCGGGTGCAGCGGCTGATCGCGGTGGGGCAGGCCAACCGGATGCTGTTCGCGGATTTTCCCGGGGCAGAGTTCTTCCCCGACGTAGCTGCCCTGGTGCAGGCCCTCGACCGGCTGGATTTTCACCGGCAGACGGTACTCGTGAAGGGGGCCAGCTACGAGGGCTTGGACCAGGTAGCCACCATGCTCAGCCGACAGCTGCACCGCACGACTCTGCTGGTGGACCTGACGGCCCTGCGGCACAACTTCCGCACCTACGCCAACGGGCTGCCCGACGATTGCCGCATCATCGTCATGGCCAAGGCCTCGGCCTACGGCAGCGGTGCCCTGCCCGTGGCCCGCACCCTGGAAGACATCGGTGCCCACAGTCTGGCGGTGGCTTACCCCGAGGAGGGGCGAGAGCTGCGAACGGGGGGCATCACCCTGCCCATCATGGTCCTCAACGCGGAGGCCTACAGCTTTCCCCTGCTGGCGCAGTACGACCTGCAGCCGGTCATCCACCGGGCCGAGCAGCTGAGGTGGGCGGCCAACTTCGGCCTGAGCGTACACCTGGAACTGGACACGGGCATGGGGCGGCTGGGATTTCAGCCGGAGGAGTTCCGGAACCTGCTGCGGACGGAGGGCGGACTGGTCGGTGCCCCCCTGGCCAGCATCTTTACCCACCTGGCGGCCAGTGACGACCCGGCCCTGGACGACTTTACCCGCCAGCAGCTCGCTACTTTCGACCGGTTGTACGAAGAGTATCTGGCCTGCGGCGGAGCGCCGGTGCCGCGCCACGCCCTGAACAGCAACGGCATCTCCCGCTTCCCCCGGGCGGCCTACGACCGGGTCCGGCTAGGAATCGGACTCTACGGGCTCGGCGACGACGGCCTGCGGATGCAGCTGCAACCCGCGCTGACCCTGACCACCACGGTAACGGCGGTTTCCACCCGGCCCGCGGGGCAGACCATCGGTTACGGCCGGCGGGGCAGGGTGGACCAGGAGAAGTCGGTGGCCGTCATCAGCATCGGCTACGCGGACGGACTGCCCCGGCTGGCCGGAGAGGGGCGCTACGCGGTGCGCATCAACAACCAGCTGGCGCCCACCATCGGCAGCATCTGTATGGATATGTGCACGGTGGACGTAACGGGAATCGCCGGCGTAACCGTGGGCACCGACGTCGTGGTTTTCTCCCCCGACCACCCCATCGAACTGCTGGCCGCGGCGGCCCAGACCATCCCCTACGAGATACTGACGAGCATCGGGCCCCGGGTGCACCGCATCTACGTCGGCGAGTAGCTAGGCGAGGCTGAGCGCCCGTATTACCTTGCGGCCATGAAAGTGATTTTTCTGGACCCCGACGCCCACCCCTTTCTGCGCGAACAGCTCCGGGCGGACGGCCACACGGTCGATCTCCACGGCACCTGCGACCGCGCCCGCATCCTCGAAATGCTGCCCAACTACGACGGACTGATGATCCGCTCCCGCTTCAACGTGGACCGGGAAATGCTTGACGCCGGGGGGGAGCGACTGAAGTTCGTCGCCCGCTGGGGGGTAGGCACCGACCACATTGACCTGGACTACGCCAAAAGCCGCGGGATCACGGTCTTCAACAGTCCGGAAGGCAGCAAGCACACCGTAGCCGAACACACCGTGGGCATGATGCTGATGCTGCTCAACCACCTGGGCCGGGCGGACCGGCAGGTGAGGGCCGGGCAGTGGGTGCGCCGGGAGAACGTGGGTACGGAACTACAGTCGCTCACGGTGGGCCTGATCGGTTACGGCAATATGGGGCAGATGACGGCCCGCCGGCTCAGCGGCTTTGGCTGCCGGGTGCTGACCCACGACAAATACCGTACCGACTACGGCGACGAATACGCTACCGCCGTCTCCCTGGAACAACTGCAACGGGAGGCCGACGTCGTGAGCCTCCACATCTTCCTGGAGGGCAATCACTTTTACGCCAATCGCCAGTGGTTCGAGTCATTTGCCAAGCCCATTTACCTCATCAATACGGCCCGGGGCCTGCTGGTGCGTACCGTCGACCTGGTGGAGGCCATGGAGTCCGGCCGCGTACTCGGTGCCGCCCTCGACGTAAACGAATACGAGGAGCAGAGCTTCGTGAGCCTTGCCCCCGATGAACTGCCCGAGCCCTACCAGTACCTCCGCCGCAGCGACCGCACCGTGCTCACGCCCCACATCGCCGGCTGGAGCCACGAAGCAGAGGAGGGACACGCCCGCACCCTCTACCAAAAGATCACCACCGCCTTTCCCAATCTCTAAGCCCCGATCATGTTACACCGACTACTGCTTTTCTCCCTGGTATTGCTGACCACCCTGACCCTCCGCGCCGGCGGGGGCATGTGGCTCCCCCTCCTGCTGGAAAACCTCAACGAGGAAGAGATGCGGGCGATGGGCATGGAAATTACCGCCGAAGATATCTACAGCATCAACCGCGGCAGCCTGAAGGACGCCATAGTCCACTTCGGGGGCTTCTGTACGGGAGAGGTCATCAGCGACCAGGGCCTGGTGCTGACCAACCATCATTGTGGATTCGGCGCCATCCAGGAACACTCCTCCCTGGACCACAACTACCTGGAGGACGGATTCTGGGCCATGAACCAGGCCGAAGAACTGCCCAACAAGGGCCTTTTTGTCACCTTCATCGACCGCATTGAGGACGTCACCGACCGCGTACTGGCCGGCGTAACTACCGAGATGAGCGAAAAGGACCGTGCGCGGGTCGTACAGGCCAATACCGCCGAACTTAAATCCGGCTACGCCCTGGGAGACTTCGAGGAGGTGCTGGTGAAGCCCTTCTACGAGGGCAACCGCTACTACGCCTTCGTCACCAAGACCTACCAGGACATTCGCCTGGTGGGGGCACCGCCTTCGTCGATCGGCAAGTTCGGGGCCGATACCGATAACTGGGAGTGGCCGCGGCACACGGGCGACTTCAGCCTCTTCCGCATCTACACCGCCCCCGACGGCAGCCCCGCGGAATACGCTGCCGAGAATGTACCCCTGCGGCCCCGTCAGCACCTGGAGATCAGCCTGGCGGGCACCGAGCCCGGCGATTTCTCCATGGTCTTCGGCTTTCCGGGGACTACCGACAGCTACCTGCCCGCCACGGCGATGCAGCAGCGCACCGAGGTGATCAATCCCATCCGCATCGGAATGCGCGACCGCAGTCTGGCCGTGATCGACAGTGCCATGCGCGCCAACCCCCAAATCAAGATTGACTACGCCAGCAAACAGGCGCGCATCGCCAACGCCTGGAAAAAGTGGCGGGGGGAAAGCCAGGGCGTCGCCGCCGTCAACGCCGTAGCCGAGCGGCGGGCCTTCGAGCGGGAGTTTACCCAGCGGCTGGATGGAAAGCCCTCCGCCCGCGAAGCCTACGGTGACCTGCTGCCGGAACTGAACGCCCTCTACCAGGAGCGGGAACCTTTGGAAATCACCCGGGCCTACGTGGGGGAGATCAACTACAACGTCGACCTCTTCCGCATCGCCAACCAGCTGGCGGGAGAAATCCGCCGGGCCGAAAGCAACGGTATGGAAGCTTTCCGGGAGCGGGTACCCCGGTTGCTGGAGTACCTGGAAGGATTCTACCGGGGGTACAGTGCCGCGGTGGACCGTGAAGTGGCCCGCTCGCTGCTCCGCGCCTACTACAATGAAGTGCCGGCCGATCACCGCTCGTCCTTTGCCACGGACCAGCTGGCCTTCGCCAAATCCTACGACGCCCTGATCGACGACCTCTTTGACCACAGTTACCTGACGCGGGGCGACCGCCTCCTGGAACTGCTGCGCAACGATCCGGCTGCCTTCCTGGAGAACGTGGAAGGGGACCGCGCTTACCAGTTCGTCCGCCAGCTCAACGGCTACAACGAGCGGCACATCGTCGACCCCTACAATGCCTACGCCGAGCGCATCAATGCGCTGCAGCGGCGGTACATGGAGGGACTGCTGCGCTTTTTCCCCGAACGCAACCTCTACCCGGACGCCAACAGCACGCTGCGGGTCAGCTACGGGCAGTTTGAAGGGTTTACGGGGCTGGACGGTGACCAATACGACTACCAGACCTACCTCGACGGGGTGATCGCGAAGTATCAGCCCGGCGACTACGAGTTCGACGTTCCCCTGAAGTTGCGGGAGCTTCACCAAGCTAAGGATTACGGTCAGTACGCCACCGAGGATGGCCGGATGCCGGTCTGCGTCCTCGGCTCCAACCACACCACCGGGGGCAACAGCGGCAGTCCGGCCCTGAACGGCAAGGGGCAGCTGGTGGGGCTGAACTTTGACCGTACCTGGCAGAGCACGATGTCGGACGTTCACTACGATCCCAGCATCTGCCGGAACATCATGGTGGATATCCGCTACGTGCTCTTCCTCATCGACAAGTTCGGGGGCGCGCCCCACCTGGTGGAGGAGATGACCATCGTGGGGCGCTAGCCCTTAGGGCGTGACCACTATCCGGCGGGTGACCAGGCGATCGTCGAGCCGCAGGCGGACGAAGTAAGTGCCCGGCGCGAGCCCGTCGGTGGGCAGCTGGGTGGTGAACTGCTGTCCCACCCGGCGGCGGGGCTGGTCCACGAGCACGCGGCCGGCCAGGTCGATGAGTTGAACGGTGAGCTCACCGCCGGCGCCCAGGTCCTTGCCGTTAATCGCCAGCGGGGCACCGGCGGCCGTGGGGTTGGGGGCAATGGAGATCCCCGCATCCAGGCTGGCGTCCACGGTGGCGGTGGTGTACATGCCGTTGCGGAAACGCTGGTAGCCGCTGAAGGAGCCGCTTACGTCGTAGCGGTTCACGGGCCGTACGCGCCAGTAGTAGCGGGTATTGGGGTTGAGGATGTCCTTGATCACCGTGGCCGTATCCGAGGTGAAAAAGGAGGTGTAGACGGAGCCATTGAAGTTCTGGCTGATGTGGAGCTGGACCAGGTAGAAGTCCGCGTTCGGCACGCTGTTCCAGACCAGCTGTACGCTGTCGGAAAACTGGACGGTCTCGTTGTTGGCGGGGCTCAGCAGGGTGAGGTCGGCGGCCCGGGCCGGGGCGAAGGAGGGGGTATTGCGCTGCTCCAGTCCGAGGCGGCCACCCAGGTTGGTGTTCATGGCCGTGATCTGGGAGGGGGAGAAGCTTTCCACGCAGCCGTCGAAGGCGTAGCTCATGATGTTTTCGGCCTGTACGGCGAAGCGGGTGGAGTCGGGGTCGAGCAGGCTGTCGGGGTAGATGCCCTGGGCGTTGCACCGCCACCGCTCCGGCAGGTAATCCGGGGGGGTATCGCAAAAGCCGTCGGCCGCGTCCTCGCAGTTGCTGCCGTCGACCCGCTCCACTTCGACCGTGCGGCCGTTGTAGGTCAGGGTAGCGGGGGCGGGTTTGTCAAAGGCGTCGACGTTGGCGATGTCGTCCTTGCTTTCCCAGCCGTAGAAGGTGTGGGGCAGACCGAAGAAGTGGCCAACTTCGTGGCTCCAGGTCCGCTCGCCCGGGCTGATGCAGTCGATGCCGAGCGCGATGCCGTCGCCGCGGCCGCTGTAGTAGCCGCAGGCGCCGGCGGGATTGCCCACGATGTAGCTGTTGACGGTATTGGGGCGGTTGAAATTGCGCATCAGGTCGGCGCCGGTGGAAAAGTCGTGGTCGTAGTAAAGGGTGCTGTTGAGGTAGTCGATGTCGTTATCGATGAAGAAGCGGACGTCGATCTTGGCGAAGTCCTCATTGAGGAGTTCGAAGCTCTGCAGTACGGTGAGGGGATCGGCGTAGCCGGCGCCGTTGTCGTCGCCGACCAGGGTCAGGTGGACGGGGATGTATTTCACGGCCGCCGACTTCGGCACGGGCTTGATGCGGCCGGACTGGTAGGCGTCGATCCAGGCCGAGCGGCCGTTGGTGGCGCAGCCTCGGATGACCGTCTGGCCCTGGGTGGTGGTGGGAAGGAAGGCCGTAAACAGAAGGAATAAAACACTGAGTAGCCGTGGCTGCATCTGGGGTAGGGTTGTGATATTTTCCGTAAATGTAGCCCGCGCCGTCGGGGCCACGCGTCACACTGGCGGCATTTGCTGTGGTAAGTCGAAATTTGGCTACTTTCGCCCAACCCTTCAAACAATATCTTGCCGCTCAACCTATTTGCTGGGCGGGGAGTAACAAAAACCGTAAGCAAGTAATGAGCAAAGTAACCGTAGTCGGCGCCGGAAACGTAGGTGCCACCGTAGCCAACGTACTGGCCCACCAGGACCTCGTCCGCGAGGTAGTAGTACTCGACATCAAGGGTGACATGGCCCGGGGCAAGGCGCTCGACTCCTGGCAGCAGGCCAGCATCGACAACTACAGCACCCGGCTGACCGGCACCGAGAACTACGCGGACACGGCCGACAGCGACATCGTGGTCATCACCGCCGGCATCCCCCGCAAGCCGGGTATGAGCCGCGACGACCTCATCTCGACCAACGCCAAGATCGTGACCATGGTAACCAAGTCGATCATGGAGCACTCCAAGAACCCCATCATCATCGTGGTGTCCAATCCCCTGGACGTGATGACCCACGCGGCCTACAAGGCCAGCGGACTGGACAGCAGCCGCGTCTTCGGAATGGCCGGTATCCTGGATACGGCCCGCTACCGTGCCTTCCTGGCTACGGCGCTGGACGTGAGCCCCAAGGACATCCAGGCCATGCTGCTCGGCGGCCACGGTGATACGATGGTACCCCTGCCCCGCTACACCACCGTCAGCGGTATCCCCGTAACGGAAATGATCTCGGAGGAGGACCTGGACGCCATCGTCGACCGCACCAAGAAGGGTGGGGGAGAGCTGGTCAAGCTGATGGGCACCTCGGCCTGGTACGCCCCCGGCGCCGCCGCCGCCCAGATGGTGGCCAGCATCATCCGCGACGAGAACCGCATCTTCCCCTGCTGCGCCAAACTGAACGGCGAGTACGGCATGAACGACATCTTCCTTGGCGTCCCCGTGAAGCTGGGCAAGGAGGGCATCGTCGACATCATCGAACTGAAGCTCAACGAAGCGGAAATGGACCTGCTGAACACCAGCGCCGACCACGTACGGGAGGTGATGGAGGTATTCGAAGGACTGGACATTTCCTAGTCGGGATGGTCAGGGTTCGTGCGCCGGCGGTCCGCTTGCGCACGAACCATCCACCCCTTCGCCCGGGGGGATACAACCCAATCGGGCCATATCTTGTATTTAAGGGCAATATTCCCTGCCCCAGCATGAAACAGATCAAGCCTACCGTATTAAATCCTCAGGAAGCCGAGAAGCTGGAACGCATCGCCTTCATTCTGAAAACGGTAGCCCACCCCCTGCGGCTGGGGATCGTGCATTTGCTCGAACAACACCCCCGCCTCAGCGTCACCAGCATCACCGATGCACTGGAATCCGAGCAGTCGCTGGTCAGCCACCACCTGCAGACCATGAAACTGAAGGGGATCCTCAGCGCCAAGCGCGACGGACGTTCCGTAATGTATTCCCTCAAGGAGCGCGACGTCAGCCTCATCATCGAGTGCCTGGAGAATTGCCAGTGCAACATGTAGGCCGCTGCTGCAATACCGGCTCCTTTCCAAAGTTCCCGGCACCCGCGTCCCCGCCCAAAGCCCTTTGCGCTATATTTGCGGCATGACGGAAAAGGTGCTTATTCTCGACTTCGGCAGTCAGTACACTCAACTCATCGCTCGCCGCATTCGGGAGCTCAACGTGTACAGTGAAATCGTCCCCTACAACAAGATCCCGGAGCTGGACGACAGCTACCGCGCGGTCATCCTGAGCGGTAGCCCCTTCAGCGTGCGCGAGGAGCGGGCCCTCCACCCGGAGCTCGACAAGGTCGTGGGCAAACTGCCGGTCCTCGGCATCTGCTACGGGGCCCAGTACATCGCCAACCACTACGGCGGTACCGTGAGCCGCAGCCTCAAGCGGGAATACGGCAAGGCCAATCTGGGGCGGGTGCAAGGGTCCAGCGACCTGTTTGCGGGAATCGAAACCGGCTCCCAGGTGTGGATGTCGCACGGCGATACCATCCAGGACCTTCCCGAGGGTTTTGAACTGCTGGCCTCAACGGCCGACGTGGAAGTGGCGGCCTTCGGCAGCGTAGACCGCTTTGCCCACCCGGTGTACTGCATCCAGTTTCACCCCGAGGTGTACCATAGCCTGGACGGCAAGCAACTGTTGGAAAACTTCGTGATCAACATCGCCGGATGCACCGGAGACTGGACGCCGGCCCACTTCATTGAGCAGACCGTCGAAGAGCTGCGGGAGAAGGTCGGCGAGGACCGCGTACTGCTCGGACTGAGCGGGGGAGTGGACAGCTCCGTAGCGGCCATGCTGCTGCACCGGGCCATCGGCGACCGGCTGTTCTGCTTCTTCATCGACAATGGACTGCTCCGCAAGGGGGAGTTCGAGGAGGTGGAGCGCAGCTACGAGGGCATGGGCCTGAACGTGACGGCCATCGACGCCAAGCAGGAATTCTACGGCGCCCTGGCCGGTGAATCCGACCCCGAAAAGAAACGCAAGGCCATCGGCCGGGTCTTCATTGAGGTATTCGAGCGGGAGGCCAAAAAACTGACCAACATCAAATATTTGGCCCAGGGGACCATCTACCCCGACGTGATCGAAAGCGTGAGCGTACACGGCCCCTCAGTCACCATCAAGAGCCACCACAACGTAGGCGGGCTGCCCGAAAAAATGGGACTCAAGATCGTGGAGCCTCTGCGCAACCTCTTCAAGGACGAGGTGCGCCGCGTAGGCGGAGAGCTCGGCATGCCGGCCCACCTGATCGGCCGCCACCCCTTCCCCGGGCCGGGGCTGGCCATCCGGATCCTGGGCGATATCACCCCGGAGAAAGTCCGCCTGCTACAGGAGGCCGACGCCATCTACATCAACAAAATGCGGGAGTACGGCCTTTACGACCAGGTATGGCAGGCGGGGACCATCCTGCTGCCCGTCCAATCCGTGGGCGTAATGGGCGACGAGCGCACTTACGAGCAGGCGGTTGCGTTACGGGCGGTAACGTCCACCGATGGAATGACCGCCGAATGGAGTCACCTGCCCTACGACTTTCTGGCCGCCGTCTCCAGTTCCATCATCAATAACGTAAAAGGAATCAACCGCGTCGTTTATGACATCAGTACCAAGCCGCCGGCTACCATCGAGTGGGAGTAGCCTCCTGTATCACTGCCTACTGGCGCTGCTGCTGACGACGGTCACCTCCTCCTGTGCCCTCTTCCGCCCGGTAGACGACGACCGCTCCACGGCGGGCAACCGCCCGGACCGGGATGAAGAAGTGCTGGACCCCGTGCAGAGCCGCCGCGTTTTCGACGAGGCCACCGGGACCTACATCGAGGTGAACGCCCCGACGGAGACCATGGATACCATCGTGTGGACGGATCGCCAGCCCACGCCCCCCATCGCCGAGGACGGCAGCCACCCCTACGTGGCCCCGACCCCCGCGGCACCGGCCGCGCCGGGGTTGCCCCCGGTTACCCAGACCGGCACCGGCCGCAACGGATCCCGCCTGCTGACCGGTTACGGCGTTGACTTTGTGCTGCCTTTCCTGGCGGACCGCTACGGAGAGGGCACTAACAAGATCGACGCGAATTCCCTCTGGGCACTTCACTTTTACAGTGGCGCCGAACTGGCGCTGGAGGAACTGCGGAAGGGAAAAACCTTCTTCGACGTGCGGGTGCAGGACAGCCGGGCCAACCCCCGCAAGGTGCAGTCGATCCTGGAGTCGCCGGAGTACCAGCGCTCCCAGCTCATCATCGGGCCTTACCTGAAGGAGAACGTAAGCCTGGTCGCGGAAGCGGTGCGCGGGCAGGAGAAAGTGCTCATTTCTCCCTACAGTGCGGCGACGGGCATTAGCGAAAAAAATACCAACTACATCCAGGTCAATCCTACCCTGGAAACCCACCTGCGGCAACTGCTCGGCCACGCCTATCGCAGCCAGGGCGCGGACCGCATCGTGCTGGTGGCCCCCCAGGGGGAGCGGGGCAGGCTGGCCTACTTCCAGGACGAATACCGACTGCTGACGGGTGACCGCCAGGCCGAGCCCCTGGAGGAGGTGATCATCGGGGAAACCTTTCCCGACCTGAAGCCCTACCTGCGGGGGCGGCGCACCGTATTCATGGTGCCCGTTTACCAGGACGAAGCCTTCGTATCAAACTTCCTGCGGCAGGTCTACCAGGCCACGCGAGCGGAAGCCGGCGACAACGTCGCGGTGTACGGACTGCCCCAGTGGGCTGACTTCGAGCGCCTGAACCCGGAATTCGTGCAGGGAACGAACGTGCACATCAGCAGCAGCATCTTTATTGATCCGCTGGATCCCAAGGTGCGGGAGTTCCGCCGCAAGTTCTACGACCGCTTTTCGACCCTCCCGCGGGATGAGGCCTACATTGGCTACGACGTGGCCCGCTACTTCCTGCGGATGGCGGGACAGTACGGCACCCGTTTCCAGTTCGTCCTGGAGGACCACCCGGAAACCCTGTTGCACACCAGCTTCCGGTTCGCGCCGGTGGCCGTCATCCCGGCCGACGCCGGCAGCCTGGAGGAGGCCGTGATCGATCGCTTCGAGAACACCTTCGTCAACATCCTGCGGTACACCGACTACACCTACAAACGGGTAAATTAAGAGCTTGTTTGAGCTTTACCATTCGACCTGCAAATGGCCCCTTTTCACCTGCCCTTCGTTGCTGAAAATGGCTTCGTAGCTGGGCTACGATCCACTTCCAGCGCCTCGGTCACCCGAAAAGTGACTCATTTTCGGTCAGAAGAGCAAAACTCAAACAAGCTCTAGGTCGTGCGGGTCGCCTTCAGCCCCGTATACCGCTACCGGTTGCCCCCCGGCCACCGTTTTCCGATGGACAAGTACACCTTGCTGCCGGAGCAGCTGCTGTACGAGGGGACGGTTACGGAACAGCAGTTCTTTACGGCTGAACCCCTGACCGAGGAGGCCATTCTGCGGACCCACACCGCGGCGTACTGGACGAAGCTCCGCGATAATACCCTGACACGGAAGGAGGCCCGCGCCATCGGCTTTCCGATGCGCCCTGACCTGGTGGCCCGGGGCCGCGTCATTGCCCAGGGGACCCTGGAATGTGCGCGTTTTGCCTTCCGCGACGGGGTGGCCCTGAACATTGCCGGGGGCACCCACCACGCCTTTGCCGACCACGGGGAGGGCTTCTGCGTCTTCAATGATATTGCCATTGCGGCCAATGAACTGCTGCACACCGGGGAGGTGGAGCGGGTCCTCATCGTCGATCTCGACGTACACCAGGGCAACGGCACCGCCAGCCTGTTCGCCCAGGAGCCGCGGGTATTCACCTTCAGCATGCACGGGGCGCGGAACTATCCCGCCCGCAAGGAGCGGTCGGATCTCGACATCGGACTGCCGGACCAGACGGGCGATGAAGTGTACCTCGATACCCTGCGCCGCCACCTGCCCGGCCTCCTCGACGGGGTGCAGCCCGACCTGGTCTTCTACCTCAGCGGGGTCGACGTGCTGGCGACCGACAAGCTGGGCCGGCTGTCGATGACCCTGCAGGGCTGCAAGGAGCGCGACCGCTTCGTGCTGGAAAGCTGTCACCGCCGTAATCTGCCGGTAGCAATTGCGATGGGGGGAGGATACAGCGACCGGTTGGCCACCATCATCGAGGCCCACGCCAATACCTACCGGGTCGCGGCCGGGCTGTACGACTAGCGGAAGTAGAGCATGAGGGCGATGAGGGCCGCCACCACCAGTCCGATAGCCAGCAGGGGAAACTGGCTGTTGCGGTATTTATCGACCAGCCGTTCGAGGGCCTCGTTCCAGGTGAGGCGGGTGCCGATGGCCTCCCGGCAGAAGAACAGATAGCGCTCGGTGATATTGGCGGCATTGCCGTGGCGGCGCAGCAGCAGGAAATCCTCATCGAGGAAGGCCAGCTCGTAGAGGAAGCTGTCGCGCATCACGCTCTGGCCGATGATGATCCTTTCCCCACTTTCTTCCACTTCGTAGGTCTGGGCGTCGACCTTGCCGTCGATGACCACCCGGATCTCCCCGCGCATGTAATCCTGAAAGGTGTAAAGCTGTACCTCGGTGGCGCCGGGGCGGTCGGTCATGCGGACCCAGTTGACGGTGTAGAGGGGGCTGTCTTCCGGCAGCAGATTTGGCTCGCTGAACTGGGCCACGGCCGGCAGCACGCTCTCGATCATTTCCTCGAGGGTGGCGTACTCCGGCAGCTGAAGGTTAAAGGGTTCGGCAATCTTGTCGAGCAGGCGATCGTCCATACGGACGCTAAATTACGCCTTTGTCTCCTGTCGGGACCAATCGGAGCGCTTACCGAAGTACTTGCGGGCAACCACCAGCAGGCCGAAGCTCTCCGCCCCGTCCTTTTCGGTGATGGAATGGTGGTGGCCGTGGGCGCGCAGGATGGCGCGGCTGTACTTGTTGTCCAACTGCCGGAACCAGGAGAACCGCCGGTGGATGTATACGTCGTGGATGAGGAAATAAATGGCGCCGTAGATGCTGATCCCGATGCCCACGAAGGTGAGCCAGAACCAGCCTGCCACGTTCAGTCCTATTATATAGGATGCCGCGCTCGGCACGGCGAAGACCAGGAAGAAGAGGTCGTTCTTCTCGAAGAAGCCTTCCTTGTCGTGGTGGGGGCGGTGGTGGTCCTCGTGCCAGGTCCAGAGCCAGCCGTGCATGAGGTACTTATGGGCCGCCCAGGCGACGAATTCCATACCGGCAACGGTGGCCAGGGTGATGAGGATATACAGCAGGACTTCCATACGGGAGAGAAACAGGGCCGGCGGAGGATGGTTTACCACTTTTTACCACCGGACAGTCCCCGTACTCCCGTTGTAGTTTTCAAAACATTTTGCGTTCTTTACCCGAAATTCGCCAACACGTCATCATCGATTGGTGATTTTCGGCCGCGTTGCCACTGATATGATTCCACCGCGCCGGAGCGGTGGAAGGGGTGGGGGAGAAAGTGGTAAGCGCGGGCCAAAAAAAGTGGGCAAAAGTGGTAGGAAGTGGAACTAGGTGTTACCTTAGCGCGAGCGGTAGGTAAGCGTACCTGCCCTCGATCGTTTTATGGCACAACAGTATGATTTGCTGGGCGAGTATTACGTAGCGCTTGATTCCAAGGGCCGTTTTCGTCTTCCCAGTGGACTGCTGAAGGAGCTCGGTGATCGCGACACCTTGAAGTTTGTCGTCAACCGCGGTTTTGACCACAGTCTCACCCTCTACCCCAAGCCGGTGTGGGAGCAGATCAAGGCCGAGGTGGATGCACTCAACAAGTTCAACCAGAAGAACCTCCGGTTTACCCGGCTCTTCTACCGCGGTGCTACCGAGCTTGTCCCCGACTCAGCCGACCGGCTGCTGCTTCCGAAGCAGTTGCTGGCCTGGGCCCGGACCGACAAAAACCTGGTACTGAATGCCATGAACGACCGGATTGAAATTTGGGCGGAAGCCGAATACGAGGCCCTGTTCAGTGAGGAGATGGATGACTACTCCACGCTGGCGGAAGAAGTACTCGGCGGTTCGAGTCACGGAACCACTGATCCGGCGTAATGGCCTATCACGTACCCGTACTGGCCGGCGAAAGCGTCGGTTTTCTGAACCTCCGCCCGGGAGGAGTTTACGTTGATGCTACCTTCGGGGGCGGTGGCCACAGCCGCTTCATCCTCGAGCAAGCGGGGTCGAAAGACATTCGCCTGTTCGGCTTTGACCAGGATGAAGAAGCAGTGGCCAATGCCCTGGACGACAGCAGATTTACCTTCGTAGCCGCCAACTTTCGCAATCTCACCAATTTCCTACGACTCTACGGGGTCGACCGGATTGACGGCCTGCTGGCCGACCTGGGGGTTTCCAGCCACCAGTTCGACCAGGCCGAGCGCGGGTTCAGCTTCCGGTTCGACGCCGCGCTGGACATGCGCATGGGGACGATTGCGGACCGCACGGCCGCCGACGTAGTGAATAACTACAGTCCGGAGGACCTGCAGAAAGTTTTTGGCGAATACGGTGAAGTCCGCAACGCCCGCTCCCTGGCCTTGGCCATCGCCGAAGCCCGGGAGCAATCACCCATCGTCACCATCGAGGATTTTCTTCAGGTGGTGAATCCCTGGGTTAGGGGGCAACGCCCGCGCTATCTGGCGCAGGTTTTTCAGGCACTTCGCATTGAGGTCAACGACGAGATCGGCGCACTTTCTGATTTATTGGCACAAGCCACCGACTTACTGATACCAACACACGGCCGACTCAGCGTGATCAGCTATCATTCACTGGAGGATCGCATCACCAAAAACTTCCTCAAAACCGGGAACGCGGAAGGAATCGTGAACAAGGACTTTTACGGGAAAATTGACCGCCCGTACAAGGTTCTCACGAAGAAACCCGTGTTGCCATCCGCCGAAGAAATTCGGCAAAACTCCCGTGCGCGCAGCGCCAAGCTGCGGGCGGGGGAGCGGCTCTGACCGCCGACCGGCCGCGCCGCCCGCTTTCCGAAGGGTGTAATTCTCTTCGGAAAGCGCGACGGGCCATCGGGGGCAAGGGCAGATAGTGAAGTGGCAGCGGGTGATCCGCACGGTTTTGGATACCACCGGCTGCCGACCAAAGGTGTGAAGTGATATGGCAGCAAAACGCAAGCGCGCCACGGTACCCTCCGTGCCCGCCCTCATTCTGGATAACCTCGGCTACCTCTCCTTTTTAGGAGTGCTCGCGCTGCTGTACATCGGCAACGCCCACTACGCTGAATACAACGTTCGGCGCATCCAGGAACTCGAATCTGACATCAAGGAAAGGCGCTGGCTCTACATGTCGCTGGAAAGCGAGAACATGTACAACGGCCTGCGCTCCGAAGTGGTGGACCAGGTGCGCCCCGCCGGCCTCCGCCTCCACCGGGGTAAACCCAAAAAGATCTACGCGCCTCCCCGCGCCAAATAGCCCCGCCGTTCTTCTCTCCTTTTTGTCTCAATTCATCATTCCCTACCAGTGGCCGTCAATTTTAAAGACGAGGTTCTCATTCGCATCTTCGCCATCCTGGCGGTGATCATCGTTCCGGTGGCCGCCCTGCTGATGTACCGTACCGTGGACATCGCGGTGGTGCGGCAGGCCGAATTCCAGGCGATGGGGCAGGAGCGCTTCCGCATCGTCACGGTGCAGGCCGAGCGGGGCAACATCTACAGTCACAACAACAACCTGCTGGCTACCTCGGTGCCCTACTTCAGCCTGCACTTCGACCCCTACGTGGCCAGCCCCCGCGACTACTACGACAACATCGACAGCCTGGCGCTGCTGCTGTCCCGCCACGTCGACAGCAACCACACCCCCGGTGCCTGGCGCGACAGCCTGCTGATGATGCGCGACAGCGCCGGCGGGGTAGCCAACCACTACTTCAAGCTGGCGGAGAGCGTGAGCTACAGCGAGCTCTCGCGCATCCGCACCTTCCCCATCTTCAACCAGGGCCGCATGGGCGGTGGCCTCATCGTCGAGAAGCGTGCCGCCCGCAAGCGCCCCTTCGGCTGGCTGGCCCGCCGTACCATCGGGTACAGCCGCGAGGGCGGAGCCCGGGTGGGACTGGAAGGCGCCTTTGACGAGCAGCTCGCCGGCGAAAGCGGCAAGCAGGAGATGTTCAACATGGGCGGCGGCATCTGGCTGCCCACCGATAACCTGGCCATCGTGGAGCCCACCTCGGGCGCTAACGTATATACCACCCTGGACGTCAACATCCAGGACATCACCGAAAACGCCCTCGAGAACGGACTGCTCCGCCACCGCGCCGAATGGGGAGCGGCCATCGTCATGGACGTGAAAACCGGAGCCATTCGGGCCATGGCCAACCTCGGCGCCGTGAACGCCAGGCGCAACCGCTACGCCGAACAGTACAACTACGCCATCTCCCGCTCCAACGAGCCGGGCTCCACCTTCAAGCTGGCCACCATGATGGCCCTGCTGGAAGACGGCTACGTGGACCTGGACAGTGAGGTAGATATCGAGAACGGCGTGAAGAAGTTCTACGACCTCACCATGGAAGACGCCAGCAGCCAGAGCCGTGGCTGGCGGGTAATCTCGGTACGCGACGCCTTCGAGCAGTCCTCCAACGTGGGCATGGCCAAACTGGTGGACAGCCTCTACAAGAACAATGAGTTCACCGAGCGGCTGCGCGACTTCCACCTCGAAAGCGAAAGTGGAATCGAGCTGGAGGGAGAGCGGGCCCCCTTCCTGAACGATACGAGCCGGGCGGAATTCTCGGGCATTTCCCGCGCGTGGATGGCCATTGGCTACGAAAGCCGGCTCACCCCCCTGCAGATGCTCACCTTCTATAATGCGGTAGCCAACGGCGGACGGATGATGAAGCCCTACCTCGTTACCCAGGTAGAACGGGGCGGCCGCATCCTGGAGGAGTACAAGCCCACGGTGGTCGACAAGCAGATCGCCAGCCCCCAGACGATCGAACAACTGCAAAGCCTGCTGGAAGGGGTGGTGGAGCGCGGCACCGCCAAGCGGCTGAAGTCGGACCAGTACCGCTTCGCCGCCAAGACCGGGACCAGCCAGCAGAACTACGGCCAGCGCAACCGCAAGAAAGAATACCAGGCCAGCTTCGCCGGCTATTTCCCGGCGGAGAACCCGACCTACAGCATCATCGTCGTGGTGAAGGACCCCACCAATGGCGCCTACTACGGTGGCGACGTGGCCGGACCAATCTTCAAGGAGATCGCCGACAACATCTACAACAGCATGATCGAGGTACACGAGCCACTGAACCGGGGCCCCCGCCCCGTCCTTTACGCCGGCGAGCTGCCAAGCCGTGATGCCGGCTACCTGCCGGAGCTCCTCACCGTGCTGGACTACGTGAACGTCGCCGTGGATACCCTGCCCGATGCCGAACTGGCCGTGGTGAGCGCCAGCGACGAAGCCGTGGAACTGGCGGCGATCAACCCCGCCGGCCAACAATTTCCCAATGTCCGGGGCATGCGCCTGCGCGACGCCCTGTACGTCCTCGAAAACGACGGCTACACCGTCCACCCCCGCGGGGTGGGGCGGGTGGTCAACATGCGCTGGCAAAGCGACGGCAATGGCCGCCGCGGTCGCGACGTAGAACTGATCCTGAAGTAACCATGCAGCTCGAACGCCTCATAGCTCCCCTCGACGTGCACTCCCTCAGCGGGGAGGTGGCCGGCCGTACGGTGACGGGCGTGGCCTTCGACAGCCGGAAGGTGCGAGCGGGATTCCTGTTCGTCGCCGTGAGGGGTACCCAGGTCGACGGCCACGACTACGTGCAGCAGGCGCTGGACGCGGGTGCCGGGGCCGTGGTAGCCGAGCCGGGCCGGGTGACGCAAGAAGTATTGTCCGCCGCGGACGCAATCGGTGTATTCGTTCCGGACACCACGGTAGCCCTCGCCCAACTGGCCGACAACTGGTACGGCTCCCCCAGCCGCGAAATGACCCTGGTGGGCGTCACCGGCACCAACGGCAAGACCACGGTAACCACCCTGTTGCACGAGCTGTACACCGAACTGGGCTTCCGCGCCGGACTGCTTTCGACCGTGGAAGTGAGGATCGGCCGCGAAAAGCACCCCGCTACCCACACCACGCCGGATGCCCTGGCCATCCACGGCCACCTGGCCGAAATGCGCGACGCCGGGGTGGACTACGTATTCATGGAGGTGAGCAGCCACGCCGTCCACCAGCGCAGGACGCTGGGGCTGGACTTCAATGGTGGTGTGTTCACCAACCTGAGTCACGACCACCTGGACTACCACGGCACCTTCGCCGAATACATCAACGCCAAGAAAGCCTTCTTCGATCAGCTGCCCGCAACGGCCTTTGCCCTCGTCAACGCCGACGACCGGCGCGGCGGGGTCATGGTGCAGAATACGGCCGCCCGCGTACACCGCTACAGCCTGCGCTCCAACGTGGACTTTCACGCCCGCCTGCTGGCCAACACCCCGCAGGGGCTGCAGCTCGACCTGGGGGGCACAGAGGTTTTCTTCAAGCTGCTGGGGCGGTTCAACGCCTACAACCTGCTGGCGGCCTACGCCACGGCAGTCCTGCTGGGTGCCGACCCCCAGGAAGTGCTGGTGACCCTGAGCGCCCTGCCCGGGGCGGAAGGGCGGCTGGAACACGTCCACGACCCGGCGGGGCGCATTACGGCCCTGGTCGACTACGCCCATACTCCCGACGCCCTGCGCAACGTACTGGAAACCCTGCGGGCCCTGCTGCCCGACGGCCACCGCCTCAGCTGCGTGGTGGGGGCCGGGGGCGACCGCGACCGGTCCAAGCGACCGGAGATGGCCCGGATCGCCGCCGAACTGGCCGACCAGGTCATCCTGACCACCGACAACCCGCGCTCGGAATCGCCGGAAGCCATCCTCGACGAAATGGAGGCCGGCGTACCGCCCGCCGCGGCGCCCCGGGTGCTGCGCATCACCGACCGGCGGCAGGCCATCCGCACCGCCGTCCGCCTCGGCCACGAGGTGCTGCTGGTGGCCGGCAAAGGACACGAAACCTACCAGGAAATCCGGGGAGAGCGCTTCTCCTTCGACGATCGCCTGGAATTAGCTCACGCCCTAAAGGAATTCACCCGTGTTAATTGAACTCTTCGAGTGGTTAAAGGCCACCTTCGGCGATTTCCCGGGTGCGAACCTGCTGGACTTCCTCAGTGTGCGCACGGGGTCGGCGATCATCGTCTCCCTGCTGCTCAGCATCGTTACGGGTGGCCGCATCATCCGCTACCTGCGCCGGCAGCAGATCGGCGAAACGGTCCGCGACCTCGGCCTGGAAGGACAGATGGAAAAGAAGGGTACCCCCACCATGGGCGGCCTGATCATCCTGTTGGCCGTCCTGCTGCCCTGCCTGCTGTTCGCCCGCCTCGACAACGTCTACCTGTTGACGATGCTCGTCGCCACGATCTGGATGGGGGCCATCGGCTTCGTGGATGACTACCTCAAGATCAAGCGGAAGAACAAGGACGGCCTGGCGGGGCGCTTCAAGGTTCTCGGGCAGATCGGACTAGGCCTGCTCATCGCCCTCATCATGCTGTTCAACGAGCAGGTGGTGGTGCGTCTGACGGTGGCCGAGGCCGAGTCGGTCGGTATCCAGGATACCCAGCGCGTCAGTCCCATCACGACCACCTCCCTGCGGGACGGTGCGGTGGAAGAGCGGGCCAATTACCAGACTACCCTGACCAACGTCCCCTTCCTGAAGAATGGGGTGATGACCTACGCCGACGTGTTCGACATCGGCCGCAACCTGGTGTGGATCATCTTCGTACCCCTGATCGTCTTCATCGTCACGGCGGTTTCCAACGCCGCCAACCTGACCGACGGGCTGGACGGCCTCGCCACCGGCACCTCAGCCATCGTGGCGGCCACCCTGGCCGTGTTCGCCTACGTGGGCAGTAACGCCATCGCCGCCAATTACCTGGGGATCCTGCACCTGCCGGGGACGCAGGAACTGATCGTCTTCAGCGGTTGCCTGGTGGGGGCCTGCCTGGGCTTTCTGTGGCACAACAGCTACCCGGCGGCCGTCTTCATGGGCGACACCGGATCGCTCGCCCTCGGGGGTATCATTGCGGCCCTGGCCATCCTGCTGCGCAAGGAGCTCCTGATCCCCATCCTCTGCGGCATTTTCGTGATCGAGAACGTCTCGGTAATGGCCCAGGTCGGCTACTTCAAGTATACCCGTATGCGCTACGGGGAAGGCCGTCGCATCCTGAAGATGTCGCCCCTCCACCACCACTATCAGAAAGGCGGTATGTCGGAAGTCAAGATCGTGATTCGCTTCTGGATCATCGGTATCCTGCTGGCCGTAGCTACCATCCTCACCCTTAAATTCCGCTAAGTCCCGATGCCCACCCAACACCTTGTCGTCCTCGGAGCCGGAGAATCCGGAGCCAGCGCCGCCCGCCTCGGGCAGCAGCGGGGCTACACCGTGTTCGTGAGTGACTTTGGCCCGGGCAGCGACCGCTACCTGGCCGAGCTGCAGCAGGCGGGCATCGCCTACGAAACCGGCGGGCACACCCTGTCGAGGCTGCTGCAGGCGGAAGTAGTGGTCAAGAGCCCGGGCATCCCCGACACGGCACCGGTGATTCGGGAGATCCGCGCGGCCGGCATCCCGATCATCTCCGAGATCGAGTTCGCTTTCCGTTACGTCGACCCCCGCGCCACCATCGTGGGCATCACGGGCAGCAACGGCAAGACCACCACTACCTTGCTCACCCACTACCTGCTTCAGTCGGCGGGCGAGAAGGCCGTAGCCGGCGGCAACCTGGGCGACAGCTTCGCGCGGTTGCTGATCGACCACGAACCCCAGGACATTTACGTGCTGGAACTGAGCAGTTTCCAGCTCGACGGCATCGTGGATTTCCGGCCCAACATTGCGGCCATCCTGAACATCACGCCCGACCACCTGGACCGCTACGGCTACGAACTGGACCGCTACGCGGACAGCAAGCTGCGCATCGGCAAGAACCAACGGGCGGAAGACCATCTGCTGGTCCTGCTGGACGAGAAGACCCTGGCACCCGCGCTCCGCCGCAACCCCACCCGTGCCCGCATCACCACCATAGACCCCGACCGTGACATCCGGGGCGGGGCCATCCACCCGGGCAGCCGGCCCTTTGACCTGAGCGGTGGACGCCTGACGGGCCGCCACAACGCCATGAATGCCCTGTTCGCCGTCCACATCGCGCGGCTGCTCAACGTGAGCGACGAAGAGATACAGCTGGCCCTGGACAACTTCCAGCCGGCGCCCCACCGCATGGAGCTCATCCCGACCTCGGACGGACGCACCTGGATCAACGACAGCAAGGCCACCAACGTGGACAGCACCTATTTTGCCCTGGAAGCCATGGACGGTCCCACCGTCTGGATCGCCGGCGGTACCGATAAGGGCAACGACTACGACCCGCTGCGGGAGGTGACCGACGGCAAGGTGCACACCCTGATCTGCCTGGGGTTGGAAAACGAAAAACTGCGCGCGGCCTTCGCCGACCTGGAACGGGTAGTGGAGTGCCGAAGCGCCGCCGAAGCCGTCCGGCTGGCCAACGAATACGCCCGTCCGGGCGACCGCATCCTGTTGAGCCCGGCCTGCGCCAGCTTCGACCTATTCAAGAATTACGTTGACCGCGGGGATCAGTTCCGCGACTGCGTCAAAACGATCGTGGCATGAACCTCTCCACGCGCATAGCCACCGAATTGCGGGGCGACCGGGTAATCTGGGCGATCATCTTCCTGCTGTCGCTCATCTCCATCGTCTCGGTGTACAGCGCCGTAGCCAACCTGGCCTACCGCAACTCCGGCGGCGCGGTGAGCGGTTACCTGTTCAAGCACGCTGTCATTCTGGGCTTCGGGCTCGTGGTGGTGTACATCGGCCACCTGCTGGCCTATACGAAGTATTCCCGCTGGGCGCCAACGCTGCTGGTGATGTCCATCGTGCTGCTGGTCCTGACCCAGGCCTTCGGCACGGAGATCAACGGGGCCAGGCGGTGGCTCACCGTACCCTTCATCAACCTGACCTTCCAGAGCTCCGACTTTGCCAAACTGTCGCTGATCATCTTCGTGGCCCGCTCCATCGGGTCGAAGCAGGACGTGATCAAGGACTTCAAGGAGGCCTTCGTGCCCATCATCCTGCCCGTATTGGGGATCTGCCTGCTCATTGCCCTAAGTGACCTTTCCTCGGCCATCATGCTGTTCCTCATCTGTATCCTGATGATGATCGTGGGGCGGGTGGCCATGCAGTACATCCTCATGCTCATTCTGCTCGGGATCAGCGTCTTCAGCATCCTGGTCATGGTGGGCAGCAAGTACCCAAACCTGGTACCCCGGGCGGCTACCTGGGAAAAGCGGATCGAGACCTACTTCAACCCCGCCGCCGCCAAGGTGGACGACCGCCGGCAGATCACCGGCGCCATGGTAGCCATCGCCAACGGTGGCGTGGTGGGCGTGGGGCCGGGCAACTCCACCCAAAGGCACACCCTGTACAGCGCCCAGAGCGACTTCATCTACAGCATCATCGTCGAGGAGTACGGCGCGGTGGGGGGCATCGCCGTCATCGGGATCTACCTGCTGCTCTTTTTCCGCGTCATCCGGCTGGTGACCCGCAGCAGCAAGGCCTTCGGGGCCATGGTGGCCTTTGGGATTGGCCTGTCGTTGTTGCTGCAGGCCTTCCTGAATATTGCCGTCAACCTGGACTTGCTGCCGGTGACGGGACTTACCCTGCCGCTCATCAGCATGGGGGGTACCAGCACATTGTTTACCTGTATTTCGCTGGGCATCCTGATGTCCGTATCGAAGTACATAGAAGCCGTGACCGCCGATGCCACTTAACCGACCTCCCCGATTCGTGATCAGCGGCGGTGGCACGGGTGGCCACGTCTTCCCCGCCATCGCCATTGCCGACGAGCTGCGCCGACTGCATCCCACGGCCGAGTTCCTGTTCGTAGGGGCGAAGGGGCGCATGGAAATGGAGAAGGTGCCCGCCGCGGGTTACCGCATCGAAGGACTGTGGATCAGCGGACTGCAGCGCAGCTTTACCCTGGACAACCTCAGCTTTCCGGTGAAGGTGCTCAGCAGCCTCTTCCGCTCGCGGACCCTGCTGCGGGAGTTCCGCCCCGACGTGGTCATCGGCACGGGGGGCTATGCCGGTGCCCCGATACTGTACGCCGCGGCCCGCATGGGCATCCCGACCCTGATCCAGGAGCCGAACGCCTTCGCGGGACTGGCCAACAAGTGGCTGGGCCGCCGCGTCGACAAGATCTGCGTGGCCTTCGGGGGCATGGCGAAATTCTTCCCCGCCCACAAGCTCATCATCACCGGCAACCCCGTGCGGGAGCAGCTCCTCGACCGCGCCCGGGAGATGAACGTGGACGGGCCGCCTACCGTCTTCCTCATGGGGGGCTCGGGTGGGGCCCGCTCGCTCAACGAAGCCATGGCCGGCAGTACGGAACTGATCAGGGCGCGGCCGCAGGTGCAATGGTTGTGGCAATGCGGCAAGCACTACCTGGCCGACTACGCGGATTGCGCCACGGCCCAGCTGCCGAACGTTACCCTTACCGCCTTTGTCGACAAGATGGACGAGGCCTACGCCCGGGCTACCGTGGTGATCGGCCGGGCCGGTTCCACCACCATCGCCGAAATTGAATACCTGGGCAAGCCCGCCATCCTGGTGCCTTCCCCCTGGGTGGCCGAAGACCACCAGACCAAGAACGCGGAAGCCCTTACCCAATCCGGAGCGGCCCTGCTGGTGCCCGACCACCGGGTAGGGGAGGAGCTGGTGCCCGAGGCCCTGGCCCTGGTCGACGATGCGGAACGGCGGGAAACCCTCGGGCGGAACGCCCGCGCCCAGGCCAAGCCGGGGGCCGTCCACCGGATCGCCACCGAAGCCCTTAACCTTATTTCTCCCACCACCAACAAGAATTCTGTACATGCGGCTGTCTGACGTCAAGCGGGTCTACTTCATTGGCATCGGCGGCATCGGCATGTCGGCCCTGGCCCGCTATTTCCTTTACCGGGAAATACCGGTCTCCGGCTACGACCGTACGGCCACCGACTTGACCCGCAAGCTGGAAGCCGCGGGCATGGACATCCACTATACCGCCCGGCCCGAAGCGATGCCGGAACCCGCCGACGACCTGCTGGTGGTGTATACCCCGGCGATCCCCCAGCAATTCCCCGAACTGGTGCGCGCCCGCGAGGGAGGCTACACCCTGATGAAGCGGTCGGAGGTGCTCGGACTCATCAGCCGCGACATGCGCTGCGTCGGCATCGCCGGTACCCACGGGAAGACCACGACGACGACCATCACCACTTACCTGATGGTGACGGCGGGACTGGACCCTTCGGCTTTTCTGGGGGGCATTGCGCGCGACTTCGACGGAAATTACGTCCACGGCGACAGCGACTGGGTAGTGGTGGAAGCCGACGAGTATGACCGCAGCTTCCTGCGGCTGACGCCGGAGATCGCGGTAGTGCTGTCCACCGATCCGGACCACCTGGACATCTACGGTGACCACGGGCAGATGCTCGAGACGGGCTTCCGGGCCTACGCTCGCAAAATCAAGGAAGGCGGACAGCTCATCGTACGCTACGACGTGGAGGAGCACTTCCGCGGACTGGACCACGTAATGGTCTCCACCTTCGGCATTGGCCGCGGCGACTTCTGCGCCCAGAACATCCGCGTCATCGACGGGGCCTTCCACTTCGACCTGCGTGAACCGGACGGCCACCTCATTTCCAACCTGCGGACCACCCTGCCGGGGCGCCACAACGTAGAGAACGCCATCGCCGCCTGCGCGGTGACCCGCCTGGCGGGCGGAGCGGAGGATGACCTGCGGGAGGGGCTGGCCAACTTCCAGGGCATTGCCCGCCGCTTCGAGACGGTGCTCCGCAACGGTAACCTGGTGGTGATCGACGACTACGCCCACCACCCGACGGAATTGCAGGCCGCGATTACAGCGGCCCGGGAGCTGTACCCTGACCGGACGATCCGCGGGGTATTCCAGCCCCATCTCTACAGCCGGACCCAGGACTTCGCCGCGGGCTTCGCCCGCGCGCTGGACCTGCTGGACGAGGCCATCATCATCCCCATCTACCCCGCCCGGGAAGAGCCCATCGAGGGGGTAACCAGCCAGCTGGTGTACGGATTAATGAAAAATGAAAAGCGGCGGCTGCTGAGCAACACCCAGATGCTCGAAGCCACCGCCGAACTCAAGGACGGCGTGTTGCTGTTACTCGGGGCGGGCGACATCGACGCCCTGGTGCCCCGGGTCGTGGCCCAACACCGCAAAACCCAAGGTCATGGCTACTAATCGCGTACCGGGAAAAATCGGTCGGTTTTTCGCCGGGGTATTCATCGGCATCCGGACCTACGGATGGATCTTCGTGGCCCTGGGGGCCGCCGTACTGGCCGTGTCGGCCATCTCGGAACGGGAGGCGACCCACATCAAGGCCATCCGCCCGATGGTGCACCCCCTGGCCGAAAACGCGAACCTGGTGGAGGCCGACGAACTGCTCGAACTGCTGGCCGCCAGCTTCACCAAACCCCTGGACCAGCTCAAGTTGTCGGACATCGACGTGGAGCGGGTAGAGGAGGTGCTCGAGCAGCAGGCTTTCGTGGGGGATGCCGAGGCCTACGTCGACGCCGACCTGGTACTGAACATTGCCGTCTACCAGCGGATTCCCCTGTTGCGCATCATTGCCGACAACGGGCAGAATTACTACCTTGACCTCGAGGGCGTACGCCTGCCGCTGAGCAAAAACTACACCGTCCGGGTACCCGTGGTAACCGGCCACGTGGTACCTTGGTCGGACGACTTTGCCACCCAGGCGGACCACCCCCTGAGCCAGCTTATGGAGCTGGGGCATTCCCTGCGGAATGACCCCTTCCTGGCGGCCCTGGTGGAACAAATAGACATAACGGAAACCGGAGAGTTGATCCTGGCCCCCAAGGTGGGGGATCAGGTCATCTACCTGGGACGCTACGACCCAAGAATTACGCCGGAACGACTGGAACGGCTTAAAACGTTTTACCGCGAAGGTCTTCCCTACGAGGGTTGGAGGAAATACCGGAGCTTCGACCTGCGCTACGCCGACCAGGTAGTAGCCAAAAAAGCATAACCATCACTTTTCAGGGGAGTGGCCATGACCCTAACCGCTCCTTCACTTTTAGCTAAATCATCGGATATAATGACTGATACCACTCAAACGAAAACCATTGCCGCCCTAGATATTGGCACCACCAAGGTATGCGCCCTCGTGGGCAGGCGCGACGAGCACGGTCGCGTCGAGATTCTGGGCACCGGAAAGGTAGACTCGGAAGGCGTGATGCGCGGCGTCGTGACCAACATTGAAAAGACGGTACGCGCCATCACCGAAGCCCGCCGCCTGGCGGAGCAGGCCAGCGGCGAGTCCATCCAGACGGTCCACGTCGGAATTGCCGGCCAGCACATCAAGTCGTTGCAGCACCGCGGCATGCTGATGCGGGATAACTCCCACTCCGAGATCAGCCAACGCGACATCGACCGCCTGATCGGAGACATGCACAAACTTGTGCTGCCCCCCGGCGACAAGATCCTCCACGTGATCCCCCAGGAGTATACCGTGGACAATGAGCAGGGCATCGTGGACCCCATCGGCATGTCGGGCTCCAAGCTCGAGGCCAACTTCCACATCATCACCGGACAGATTACCGCCAGCAACAACATCAACCGCTGCGTCGAGCGGTCGGGCCTCCACATGGCCAACGTGACCCTGGAACCCATCGCCAGCGCCGCATCGGTACTCTACGAGGACGAGAAGCAGGCCGGCGTGGCCCTGGTAGACATCGGGGGAGGCACCACCGACATCACCATTTTCCAGGAAGGCATCATCCGCCATACCGCGGTGGTTCCCTTCGGTGGTCACGTCATTACCAAGGACATCAAGGCCGGCTGCACCGTAATGGAGCAGCACGCCGAGAAACTGAAAGTGAACTACGGCAGCGCCCTGGCCAGCGAGGTCTACGAGAACCGCGTCATCGTCATTCCCGGACTGCGCGGCCGCGAGCCCAAGGAAATCAGTGAGAAGAACCTGGCCCTCATCATCCAGGCCCGCGCTGAGGAGATTCTGGACCACGTACTGTGGGAAATCCGCCGGGCGGGTTTCGACGGCAGTCAGCTGATCGGCGGCATCGTGCTGACCGGCGGCGGCGCCCTGCTGCGGGACTTCGACAAGCTCACCGAGCTGCACACGGGCATGAGTGCCCGCATCGGCTCGCCGGTGGAGCACCTGGCCCACGGTTACACTGAGCGGCTCACCAGCCCCATCTACGCCACCGGAGTAGGCCTGCTGCTGCAGGGCTTCGCCGACATCGACGCCGGACGCGTGGCCGCGCCGCCCGTCAAGAAGGAAGAGCCGGTGACGGAACTTGAGTTGGAGGAACAGATCAAGGAGGAGGTGAATAACCCCAGCTGGTTCGACAACGTATTCAAGCGTACCAAGGAGTGGTTCGAAGCCGAACCCGACCGCGATTTTTAACCCTGCGGAAATTCAGTTTCCCCTTAATCCTAACTCAACCCCGGTAGCTACCGGGTAAAAGATATACACCATGACAATCGACTTTCCACAGGGAGAATCTCCCATCATCAAAGTGATCGGCGTCGGCGGCGGCGGCAGCAACGCGGTCAATCACATGTACAACCAGGGCATCGTCGGCGTAGACTTCGCCATCTGCAACACCGACCACCAGGCCATGGAACTGAGCAACGTGCCCACCAAGGTGCAGCTCGGCCCCAACCTCACCGAGGGCCGGGGAGCCGGCTCGAAGCCCAACGTAGGCAAGCTGGCCTGCGAAGAGAGCATCGAGGAGGTGAAGAAGTACCTCGACAACAACTGCCGAATGCTCTTCGTCACCGCCGGAATGGGCGGTGGTACCGGAACCGGAGCCGCGCCCATCATCGCCCGGACCGCCCGGGAGATGAACATCCTCACCGTAGGCATCGTCACCCTGCCCTTCACCTTCGAAGGACGCCGGCGGGCCAACAACGGCATGGACGGACTGCAGGAACTGAAGGACAATGTGGATACCCTCATCGTCATCTCCAACGACAAGCTGCGGCAGATCCACGGCAACCTGAACCTCAGCGAAGCCTTCAGCAAGGCCGACAACATCCTGACCACGGCCGCCAAGGGCATCGCCGAGATCATCACCGTGGCCGGTTACGTGAACGTTGACTTCGAGGACGTGAACACCGTTATGCGCGACAGCGGGGTAGCCATCATGGGCACCGCCAGCGCCGACGGCGACGACCGCGCCCGCGTAGCCGTGGACCAGGCCCTCCACAGCCCCCTGCTGGAAGACAACGACATCCGGGGTGCCAACCACATCCTGCTCAACATTACCAGCGGTACCCGTGAGGTGACCATGGACGAGATCTTCGAGATCACTGAATTCGTCCAGGAGGAAGCCGGCTACGGCACCGACCTGATCTGGGGTAACTGCTTCGACGAATCGCTGGGCGACAAGATCAGCGTGACGGTAATCGCTACCGGATTCGGCGACAAGAAAGCCGCCAACCGCAACGTCGCTCCCGAGCGGCAGGTAGTACACCTTGAGGAGGAAAAGAAAGCGCCCACCGGCCGCCGGACCTCCCTGGAGGAGATCACCGGTGAGGAGGATCCCGCCGGATACGGCAAGCCCAACCAGGCCAACACCTTCGAGTTCGAGGATATGGAAGAAGCCAAGGCCCGGCTGCGGGCCCGCCGCCGCGACGGGGGCAGCTTCACCCAGAGCTTTATGCAGGAGGAAGAGGACGCCCGCCGGGAAGCCCAGCGCCGCGAAATGGAGCTGCGCGACCAGGAACGCCGTGAGGCGCTGCGTCAGCGGACCGAATTGCCCAAACTGAGCAACCCGAAAGTGGTCAATGAACTGGAGAACCAGCCCGCGTACCTGCGGCGCAACATTCAGCTCGACCAGACCAAGAGCAGCGACCAGCCGGAAATGAGCCGGTGGAGCATCACCGACGATGAGGAGATGCCGCTGCGCCGCAACAATTCATTTTTACACGATAACGTCGACTAGGTAATTACTAACTGATTTATTTGTCTTTATATCCTTGTTGATGCTGCCGCCCCACGGCCGCAGCCTTGACATTCACACCGTTTTAGCTTTGGAAGCGGGTAGCGAGGGGTCAATCTCGCTGCCCGCATTTTTTGTTTGGGCACCTCTGAAGCGACCAGGTGCTGCATCCATGGAAGGCTGGCGGCCCGAACAAGGTCAGCGCGGTTGACATCCAATGGGAGCCACCAAGCTTCTCGACTATGACATCCCAACTGTTAGTTCTCTGTTTCTTTTCCCTGCTAATGATAGGGTGTTCCGAGGGCGAATCTGCGAACAGCGACCTGAATACCAACTTGCCCGATGAGGTAACCGGCGTGTACTACGCCGTGATGGGGAAGGAAGACCCCGAAGCGGTATATCGCCGGATCGTTTCCGCATTACGGGGCAATGCCAACATTTCGGTAGTGGCCGAAGTGGATCATTCCGAAAATGCTGCGTCGGTGGGGCAGCGCCTGGAGCCTACCCGCCTGGTCCTGTTCGGCAATCCATCTCTTGGAACGCCCTTAATGCAGATTAACCCCCAAGCGGGGCTGGATCTCCCCCAGAAGATACTGGTGTACCGAGCGGGGAATGGAGCAACCACAGCGATATACAATTCAATTGATTACCTGGCCAGCCGCCACAGCGTGGGCGAGGCTGAATCCCTGGAAAGTATCGGCGAAGCCCTCGCTGGCCTGGTTGCATCCGCGGGCGGAGCGGAGTTACAGGCGGCGGCTACGCAAGAGGTGAGGGCGAATGAAGGCATCGTTAGTTTTAGGAATGCAGGAACCGTAGACTCCGTCTACCAAAACCTCAAAAACGCGGTTTCCAGCAACTCCAAACTTAAAATAATAGCGGAAATTGACCACCAGGCTAATGCAGCTTCGGTAGGAATGGAACTACCTCCCATCCGTTTGCTCGTATTCGGTAATCCGGCGTTGGGTACGCCACTGTTGCAGGAACAGCAACCTATCGGCCTCGACTTACCCCAGAAGATGCTGGTGTACGCGGCGGCCGACGGTGAGGTAGTAGTCGCCTTTAATGATCCGGCTTTCCTTGCACAGCGGCACGGAGTGGAAAACGCGGACCTGCAGCCGATACTCGATGCGCTGACGGGGCTGGCCCGACAAGCCCTGTCCCAATAAGGCCATACGGTGAGTAAATAGGTCCCGGAATGGGGATCACATAAGGGCAGGATTGCTTAAATACTACGGTATAACTTACCTTGTTGACATCACCTTGGTTATGAGAAAGAAAGCAGTAACGATTTACGACATTGCGGAGCGTTTAAAACTGAGCCCCTCCACCGTATCCCGGGGGCTGAGGAACGATCCGCGGATCAACAAGGAAACCCGAAGACTCATCGCCGAAACGGCCCAGATGCTGAATTACCATCCCAACCGGGTGGCGGCGGGACTGCGGGGCGGATCCACCCGTACCATCGGCGTTATCGTGCCCCGCATCGGCCGCAATTTCTTCGCCAAGGCCATCAGCGGAATCGAGGACGTGGCCCGGGCCCGGGGTTTTCAGGTGATCATCACCCAGAGCAACGAAAAGCTCACCACCGAAATGGAAAACGTGGCGGCCCTCACCGCGGCCCGCGTGGATGGCATCATTGCCAGTGTGACCATGGAGACGGTGGACGCCCGCCACTTCGCCAACCTGCAGAAGCAGCAATTTCCCCTGGTCTTCTTTGACCGGGTAGCCGGGGACTTTCCCGCCCACCGGGTGGTATTGAACGACAAGGATTCCGCCAAGGAGGCCGTGAATCACCTCATCCAGGGGGGCGCACGCCGCATCGCCCACCTGAGTGGTCCCCAGAGCCTGAACGTCTACGTAAACCGCTACGCCGGCTACCGGGCGGCCCTGGAGGAAGCCGGGCGGGAGGTGTCGGAAGACTACGTGGACCTCGACTGTATGGAGGTGGAGCAGGGCTACGATGCGGCCAAGCGGCTCTTTGCGCTGCCGGAACCTCCGGATGCGATCTTTTCGGCTTCCGATTACGCCGCCCTGGGCGTCATCCGCTACTGCCGTGAGAAAGGCATATCCATCCCTGAATCGCTGGCCGTGGTCAGTTTCGCCAACGAGATCTTCACCAGCCTGATCACCCCCGCCCTGAGCAGCGTGGAACAGAACAGCGAGCAGATGGGCGCCGCCGCGGCGGAACTGCTCTTCAAGCAAATCGACAGCCGCGACAAGCCCGTGCCCATCGGAGAGGTCGTCATTCCGGGGGAATTGCGCGTCCGGGCCTCCTCCCAGCGCGACGGGAACTAGCCAAGGAAATACTTGCTAAAATGCGGAAGCCCCCGCCAGCGCAGCTGGCGGGGGCTTCCGGTTTCCGTGGAATGGACAGTGATCAGTTCAGGGTGTACTCCAGGGTGATCTTGGTGTTCAGCACTTTCGAGATCGGGCAGTTCTCCTTGGCGTCGTTGACGATCTTGTCAAATTCGTCTTCCTCGATGCCTTCCACTTCGGCTTTCAGCTTCAGGTGGCTCTCGACGATGGTTCCGTCCTGGAAGTCGATGGCGCATTCGGTCTGCAGTTCCCCGGCGGTGTAGCCGGCTTCACCGAGTTTGAAGGTGAGGGCCATGGTGAAGCAGCCGGAGTGGGCGGCGGCGATCAACTCTTCGGGGTTGGTTCCCTTTCCGTCCTCGAAGCGGCTCTTGTAGGAATAATTGGTGCGCTCCAGGACGCCACTTTTGGTGTTTAAGTAGCCCGAGCCCTCCTTTCCGGAGCCCTGCCACACGGCGGTTGCGGTACGTTTCATGCGTTGTTGTATTTACTCCTCCTTACGAAGGACCGGTTGTATTTGTTCGTGCGTTTTTACCTTAACCCCCATGAAGATTGCAATTGTAACCGGGGCCAATCGGGGCCTGGGCAAGGAAGTGGCCCGCCAGCTGGCCGGCCGCGGGTACCGCGTCGTACTGACCAGCCGTTCGGACGCCGGACGGGCCGTAGCCGACAGCTTCCGGCAGGGGGGACTGGACGTGGATTTTCACCCTCTGGACGTGGCGGATGCCAACAGCATTGCTAACCTGACCGAATACCTGCGGAAGCAATACGGCACCATAGATGTGGTAGTCAATAACGCCGGCATTCACTACGATACTTTCCAGAATACGATGACCGCCGACTTCGATATCGTCGAGGAGGCCTGGCGGGTGAACACCCTGGGGCCCTGGCGGGTGAGCCAGGCGCTCTATCCGCTGATCCGCAAAGGGGGTGGGGGGCGCATCGTGAACGTGTCCAGCTCCAGTGGCTCCTTCGTGGAGTCCTGGCCCGGCACCCCGGCCTACGCCATCACCAAGGCCGCACTGAACATGCTGACCATGAAACTGGCGGCGGACCTGGAGAAAGACGGGATTCTTGTGAATTCGGTCTGCCCCGGCTGGGTACGTACCGACATGGGGGGACCGGACGGCACGCGCAGCGTCAGCGAGGGAGCGGAAAGCATCCTCTGGGCGGCCACTCTGCCGGATGACGGCCCCAGCGGAGGATTTTTCAAGGATGGGGAGCCGGTCTCCTGGTAGGCTCTTATACCCCTTCCCAGGCACCCGCCCTCCGGGGCCCTAAAAGCCGAGTTGGGTAGGCAGCCAGGTGCTGAGGCCGGGTACGAGGGTGACGATCAGCAGGGCCACCAGCATGGCCACGAAGAAGGGGAGGAGGGGGCGGACCACTTTCTGGATGGTGGTGCCGGCCACGCCCACTCCGACGAACAGCACCGAACCGACCGGGGGAGTACACAGCCCGATACAGAGGTTGAGGATCATGATGATGCCGAAGTGGACCGGATCGATGCCGATCTGGACGGCCACGGGCAGGAAGATGGGCGTGAAGATGAGCACCGCCGGGGTCATGTCCATGAATACCCCGACGAAGAGCAGGATCAGGTTGATGATGATCATGATCACGAAGGGGTTATCGCTGGTCGCCAGCAGGAAGGTGGTGATGTCCTGGGGGATGTTCTCAAAGGCCATGATCCACGACATGGAGATCGAGGTGGCGATGAGGATCATCACGATGGAGGTGGTGCCGATGGCGCTGAGGAAGATCTGCGGCAATTCGCGCACCCTTACTTCCCCATAGACGAAGGAGAGCCCGAGGCAGTAGAGCACGGCCGCGGCCGAGGCTTCCGTAGCGGTGAATACCCCTACGACGATACCGCCGATAACGATGATGAGCAGCAGCAGGCTGGGCAGGGCGCGGATGAAGGTGCGCCCCACCTCCCGGATTGAGAAGCTGCCCCGGAGGGTATAGCCCTTGCGTTTGGCCATGATG
Source organism: Neolewinella marina (assembly GCF_002631205.1). Classification (GTDB taxonomy): domain Bacteria; phylum Bacteroidota; class Bacteroidia; order Chitinophagales; family Saprospiraceae; genus Neolewinella; species Neolewinella marina. The sequence goes on along the minus strand of NZ_PDLO01000001.1, from coordinate 624,686 downwards.
GCCGCCACGACCATGAGCAGGAAGCCGACGAGCAGTCCGGGAATGTAGCCTGCCAGGAAGAGGGCCGCAATGCTGACGCCGCCGCTGGCCAGGCTGTATACGATAAGGATGTTGCTGGGCGGGATGATCAGCCCCGTGGTCGAAGAGGTGATGTTGACCGCCGCGGCGAATTCCTTGCTGTAGCCTTCCTTTTCCATGGCCTTGCCCACGGTGCCCCCGATAGCGGAAGCCGCCGCGGCCGCCGATCCGGCGATGGCCCCGAAGAGCATGGCGGCGATGATGTTGACGTGGGCCAGTCCGCCGGGCAGGCTGCCCACCAGGGAGCGGGCGAAGGCGATGAGCCGGCGGGCGATGCCCCCCTGGTTCATGATCTGTCCGGCGAGAATAAAGAAGGGAATGGCCAGCAGACCAAAGCTGTCGAGCCCCGTGGCGGTCTGCTGGGCCACCGTGGTCAGGGCCGGCAGGGTGGGGATGCTGGCCAGCATGGTGACGGTGGCGCTGATGCCGATGCACCAGGCGATGGGCATGCCCAGGCCGATGAGGACGACGAAGGTGAGGACGAGGATGGCAACTTCCATCAGTTGGATTTAAAGTCGTGAAGGCGGTAGTAAATGATGAGCAGGCCGCTGATGGGGACCACCAGGTAGATCAGCGACATGGGCAGTCCGAGGGCCGGGGACGTCTGCCCCAGTTCGGCCGTCAGCAATACGAGCCGGGTACCCCCCACCACCATTACCCCGAAAGCGAAGAGGATGATGAGGGCCGCGATCAGCTTGACCGGCTTGTTCTTGAGCAGGTCGATCGAGAGGTGCATGTTCTGCCCGCTGGCGTAAGCCGCGCCCAGGATGCCGATCCAGATCAACAGGAAGCGGGCCAATTCTTCGGACCAGCTGGCCTGGTCGCCCATCACGTAGCGGGTAAATACCCCCCAAATCACGTCTACGGTCATGATGGCCAGCATCAGGGCCAGCGATCCGCCAAGTATTCTATCTACACTATCCTTCATTCTCGGGGGCCATTGCAATGATTCGTTCAATAAGGGAGTAGATCGCCGGCTGGTCCCGGTAGCTTTCCAGGATCGGGGCGGTCTGCTCGATAAAGGGGCCCTTGTCGGGGCGGATGATCTCCACTCCGGCGGCCTCCACGGCCTCGAGGGCTTCCAGTTCGGCTTCCTGCCACACTTCCCGCTGGTAGACTACGGCCTCGTCGGCCGCTTCCTGCAGCCATTCCCGTTGTTGCGGCGTCAGCCGTTCCCAGGCTCCGGTGCCGATGATCAGCACGTCGGGGGTGGCGGTGTGCTCGTCGAGGGTATAGTACTTGCATACCTCGTAGTGGCGGCTGGTGTAGAAGCTGGGCGGGTTGTTTTCCGCTCCGTCGACCACCCCCTGCTGGAGGGCGGTGTAGAGTTCGCCGTAGGAAATCGGGGTGGGGGATCCTCCGAGTGCCTTGACCAGGTTGATGGCCGTAGCGCTGAGCTGGACGCGGATCTTGGTACCCTTCAGATCATCCGGGGTGTGTACGGGACGGTCCTTGGTGTAGAAGGAGCGCTGGCCGGCGTCGAAGTAGACCAGGCCCCGCAGGCGGAACTGTTCGCTGGTGGTGAGCACCTCGCGGCCCAGTTCGCTGTCCTGGAACTGATAGACGTGCTCGCGGTCGCGGAAGAGATAGGGGAGGGAAAGGACGGTGGCTTCCGGGGAGAAATTCTCCAGCACGGCCGCTGATACCTTGGTCATGGCCAGGCTGCCGATCTGCAGCAGTTCCAGGGCCTGCCGTTCGGTGCCGAGTTGCTGGTTGGGGTAGATGGCGATGGTGAGTTCCCCGTTGGATTTCTCCGCCAGCCGCTCGGCCATGAATTCCATGCCCAGGTGTACGGGGTGGCCGGTGTCCAGACCGTGCGCGAGCCGCAGCACCCGGGTTTGCCCTTCTTCTCCGCAGCCGGTCAGCAACAGGAGAAGAAGGGCGGGTAAAACACGTAAAGGGGTGATCATTTTCTGAGTTCTTTTGCGTCGGAAAGGGCCTGCCGCACGGCGGCCGTCAGTTCGTCGAACTTCCTTTCCTTCAGCACTTCGTTGCCGATGAGCTGGGAGCCAAGGCCTACGCAGACGGCTCCGGCGCTGTACCAGCCGCGGAGGTTGTCCACCTCGGTGGTGACCCCGCCGGTGGGCATGATGCTGGTCCAGGGCTGGGGACCGCGTACCGACTTAATGAATTCCGGGCCGTAGACGCTGCCCGGGAACAGCTTGACGATCTCGCAACCCAACTCCTCGGCGCGGCCGATCTCGGTGAGGGTAGCGCAGCCCGGCAGGTAGGCCACCTTGCGGCGGTTACACACCAGGGCAATGTCCTCCCGAAGGGAAGCTGAAACGATGAAGCTGGCGCCGAGCTGGAGAAAGAGAGCGGCGGTAGCCGCGTCGTTTACCGAGCCCACGCCGATGACCATTTCGGGCAGTTCCTTGCGGGCGTAAACGTTGAGCTCCCGAAACACCTCGTGGGCGAAGTCGCCCCGGTTGGTGAATTCGAGCAGGCGGCCGCCGGCGTCGTAGCAGGCGCGGAGGACTTCCTTGCCCAGGGCGGCGTCGGGGTGGTAGAAAAGTGGCATGATGCCCTGGTCGTGGATGACCGAGAGGGTCTGGAGGCGGGTGTGGGTAGCCATAGGGGATTATCGTAATCAAAAGACGGGAGCCACCCGACCTGGGCGGCTCCCGGGAAGTAAGATAGGATTAACGGGCTACGCGGCCGGAGCCGTCGCCCTCAATGAGTTTGGTTACTTCGTCGACGGTGACCAGGTTGGCATCGCCGTAGATGGTGTGCTTCAGGCAGGAAGCGCCTACGGCAAAATCCAGGGCCTTCTGCTTGTCGTCCTTGTAGGTGAGGAGGCCGTAGATCAGGGCGGACATAAAGCTGTCGCCGCCCCCGACGCGGTCCACGATGTCGGTGATCTGGTAGGTCTGGGTTTCATAGAGCTTCTCACCGTCGTAAAGGACGCCGGACCAGCTGTTGTGGCTGGCGCTGATCGAGCCCCGCAGGGTTGTGATGGTCATCTTGCAGCGGGGGAAGCGGTTCATAAGTTCCTTGAGGACGGGCAGGTAGGCCTTGCCGTCCATTTCACCACCGGCGGTAACGTCCACCTCTTCGGGGTGGAGGCCGAAGTGCTTCTCGGCGTCCTCCTCGTTACCAAGGATAACGTCGCAGCCCTCTACCAGGGCGGGCATTACTTCCCGCGGATCCTTGCCGTACTTCCAGAGCTTGGCGCGGTAGTTGAGGTCGGTGGACACGGGTACTCCGAGGCGGTTGGCCGCCTGGATGGCTTCATGGCAGGCGTCGGCGGCACCCTGCGAAAGGGCCGGGGTGATGCCTGTCCAGTGGAACCAGTCGGCGTCCTTGAGCACCTCATCCCAGTCGACCATTCCCTTCTCGATGGTGGCCATGCCGGAGTAGGCGCGGTCGTAGACCACCTTGCTGCCGCGTTGTACTGCACCCATTTCCAGGAAGTAAATGCCGAGGCGTTCTCCGCCGCGGACGATGTGGTCGGTGTGGACGCCCCGCTTGCGGAGTTCCATCAGGGCGCAGTCGCCGATGTCGTTGTTGGGCAGCCGGGTGACGAAGTGGGCGTCCAGTCCGAAATTGGCCAGGGCCACGGCTACGTTACTTTCACCGCCGCCGTAGACGACATCGAAGCTGGCGGCCTGGGAAAACCGCAGGTGGCCGGGAGGGGTGAGGCGGAGCATGATTTCTCCGAAGGTGACAACTTTCATGCAGGGAAATTGAAATAGTTTTTGGCGTTGTGGTAGCAGATGTTCTCGATCAACTGGCCGATGAATTTACGATCGTCGGGCAATAGTCCCCGTTCAATATCCTGGCCGAACATATTGCAGAGCAGGCGGCGGAAGTATTCGTGGCGGGGGAAGGAGAGGAAGGAGCGGCTGTCGGTGAGCATGCCCACGAAGCGGCTCAGCAGTCCCATATTCGACAGCACGTTCATTTGCTTTTCCATCCCGTCGAGCTGGTCGAGGAACCACCAGGCCGAGCCGAACTGCATCTTGCCGGCCACGCTGCCGTCATTGAAGTTGCCCACCATAGTGGCCATCACCTCGTTGTCGGCGGGATTGAGGTTGTAAACGATGGTCCGGGCCAGCTGGTCGCTGTTGTCCAGGGTGTTGAGCAGCCGGGCCAGGCCGCGGGCCTGGGAGAAGTCGCCGATGCTGTCCACGCCGGCATCGGCGCCGAGGTTGCGCAGGATGCGGTCGTTGTTGTTGCGCAGGGCACCGAGGTGAAACTGCTGCGCCCAGTCGCGGCGGTGGTATTCGCGGCAGAGTTCAACGAGGAGGGCCGTCTGGAATTTCCGGGCCTCCTCCGCGCTCACCGCCCCCCCGGAACGGCGACTGGCAAAAGTGGTGCGGATCTCCCCGTCGGTGTAGCTCACGTCGTAGAGCTCGTTCAGGCCGTGGTCGGAGATGCGGCAGCCCAGGTCGTGGAAGTAGGCGATGCGGTCGTGGAGGGCCTCCAGCAGGTCATCGTAGCTGTGGATCTCCCGGTCGGCTGCCCGGGCCAGCTGGTCCATGTATTCATTATAGCCCTCGGCGGCGATGAGGATGGACTTGTCGGGACGGAAACCCGGCAGCACCTGGCAGCTGAAGGGGTCGGCCTTGATCCGTTGGTGGTGCTCCAGGCGGTCGGTGGGGTCGTCCGTAGTACAGATCACCTTCACGTTCATCTTGTCGACCAGGGAGCGTACCGAGAAGTCGGGTCCCTGCAGCATTTCGGAGCAGCGGTCGTAGATGGCGTCGGCGTTGTCGGGGCCCAGGATGCTGTCCACCCCGAAATACCGGTCCAGCTCCATCAGCGACCAGTGGTACAGCGGGTTGCGCATGGTGTAGGGCAGGGTAGCGGCCCAGTTGCGGTGCTTCTCCCGGTCGCTGGCCGAGCCGGTGATGCCGTCTTCGGAGATGCCGTTGGCCCGCATCGCCCGCCATTTGTAGTGGTCGCCCCGCAACCAGATGTCGGTCAGGTTGGCGAAGCGGTGGTCACTGGCCAGTTGCTCGGGCGGCAGGTGGCAGTGGTAATCGATAATGGGCGCGCCGGCGGCGTAACCGTGGTAGAGTTCCTGGGCGGCGTCGGATTCCAACAGGAAGTTTTCCGCGACAATCGGGTTTTGCATGCAATCGGTTGACTTTACTCGGGCAATATAGGAATACCTAGGGGAGTAGAGCGGGTAACCGGCCACAACTTTCTCGGTGTTACGAATTGCAGGCCAAATGTTATATCGGGTTCCGGCGGCTATACCTCATTATACATCACCTCCAGGTTCAGGTCGCGCAGCCGCTCCCCGAACCGCCATTCCGGGGCCTGGGGGATGGTGGTGGTTTTCCGCTGCAGGGCTTCCAGGGAGGTGCCGCTGCGCTTTTCCTTTTTTACGTAGGAGCGCAGTGCCCTGAGGTAATTTTCGAAGGATTTTACGTCGGCGAGGCTGCCGGTGACGGGGTAGGACTCGGCGGCGTGGCCAAAGAGGAATACCGTGTCGCGGTCAAAGGTCTTGCGGATTTTCCGCAGCACGGTGATCCAGTGGGTCATGTTGCCGCCGGCGGCGGGGTCGATGTAGGGGTAGCGGCGGTTGAACAGCAGGTCGCCCAGGTGGGCTACGTTGGCGTTCTCGAAGTGGATCACCGCGTCCCCGCCGGTATGGGCCGCGCCGAAGTGGCGGGCGGTCACGGTTTCCTGTCCACCCGGCAGGGCCATCGTCCACTCATCGGCGAACGTGGTGTCGGGCAGGGGCACGGCCTCGCCTTCCGTCCGCTTCGCTTCATTTTCGCTCAGGTTCTGCCGGGCGCGTTCGTGGCTCACGTAGGCGCGGGCCAGGGGAGCCACTACGCCGTTGCCGCCGGTGTGGTCGCCGTGGTGGTGGGTGTTGATGAGCAGGTCGAGCTCCTTGTAGGCGTCAAATACTTCCGTAAGAAACGTGGACGCCTGTTCCGGAAACTGGGAATCGACGACCACTCCTCCGACGCCTCCTTCCGGGCGGTAAAAGCCGATGGTTCCGCCCCGGTCGGTGAAGTACCCCACCTGGTTGCGGATCAGCCGTACTTCCGGGGCGGCCCAGCGGGTGCGCGCCAGCAGGGGAGTAAAAGGGGTAGTCAGCGCGAGGGCCCCGGCGGTGGTCAGGAAGCGGCGGCGTTGCATAGGATTACAATTTACCGAAAAGGTACGCCGGGCACTGGTAACCCGGGGCGGCGGGGCGCGGGTGCCGCGTGACGTGCCGATCCGGTGTAATTTGTAGACTGCTAGCTTACCTTCCCATGGAACGACCACGACTCACTACCCGTCGCCTGCTGCTCAGCCCTCCGGCCCTGGGTGATGCCGCCGCCGTGATCAATTTGGCCAACGATCCCCTGATCGCGGAATTTACCCTCTCGGTCCCCTATCCCTATACCGAAGCCGATCTGGTGGGGTGGCTGCAGGCCGTGGAGACCGGGTGGAATGACGGCACCGCCCTGGTATTTGCCATTCGGGACCCGGCTACGGAGGAATTCATGGGCGCCGCGGGCCTCCACCTTCATCCCCGTTACGGCCATGCCGAACTTGGATTCTGGATGGGGCGCCCCTTTCGCGGCAGGGGATACGTCCGGGAAGCGGTCGCGGCCCTGATCGATTATGGATTCGAGCAGCTGCCCATACAGCGAATTCATGCCAACCACCGGGCCGACAACGAAGCTTCCGGACGCGTACTGCTGGCATCTGGCCTGGTCCGCGAGGCGCTTCTTGAACAGTTCTTCATCAAGGAGGGGCAAGCGTGGGACGTGGTACAGTACCGATTGCTGCGCCGGGAATGGGAAAGGGCAACAGGAACTAATTGAAACATTTTGTTTATTTTACCGTCTTGCGTATCTTGCGGTCATGACCATCAAGCTGATCCAGTGCGACGCCCTGCGTCCCGACCGCCGCGCCATTTCCCGTACCCTCGAGGACATCGCCGATGACCTTGACAGTAGCCTGGCTACCGAATACACGGACATTCTCCTGGCCGGCTCTCCGGTGGAGATTGAGGTGAGCTTCAACACCAGCAGCGCCTTCCGGGCCCTGCGGAAGCTCGACATCGAGTACGAGCTGGAGGAATAGGCCCGCCGGCGGGCCGACTTTCGGCTGCCCCCTACCTTTGTGGAAAACCATTGCCTGCTCTTCCGTCCGGGAGGGGTGGGTCATTGCCTATGGATAAAGTAAGAATCGACAAGTGGCTGTGGGCCGTCCGCATTTTCAAGAGCCGGACGCTGTCCGCCGACGTGATCAAGAAGGGCAAGGTGCGCCTGAACGGGGAGCCCGTAAAGCCGAGTTCCAACGTTACGGTGGGCGACCGGCTGCTGGTGCAGAAGGAAGGCTTCAACCTGGACCTGGAAGTGGTGAAGCTGCTCAACAAGCGGGTGGGCGCCCCCCTGGCCGTGACCTGCTACGTGAACCACACCACGGAGGAGGAGATGAACAAGTACAAGGACTGGTTCGTGGGCAAGACCCAGGGCGAGTTCCGCGAGAAGGGACTGGGCCGGCCCACCAAGCGGGAGCGGCGGGAGATTGAATCCTTCAAGGAGGACCAGCTCTGGGACGACGGTGATGAATAACCGCCAGGGGCGGCCGGGCCAGCTGGGTCCCGCGCCTTACCTTCGCAACCCACAATCCTTACTATGCCCAAAGCGGAACCCGTAGGCGTGATCGGGGCGGGTACCTTCGGTACCGCCATGGCCAATTTGCTGGCCCGCAACACGGACGTGCTCGTCTATAGCCGTAATCCGGAACTCACCGAGCGGCTGAACCGGGAGCGTTTCCGCTTCGGGGTACCCCTCAATGCGCGCATCCGCCTGGTGAACGACTTCGCCGAAGTGGCCGAGCGCTGCCAGCTGATCCTACCCATCGTGCCCTCGAACAACTTCCGGGACATGATGCAGAGCATCACCGAGCACCTGCGGCCGAGCCACGTGCTGATCCACGGCACCAAGGGCCTCGACGTTACCGGCCTCGACGAGCGGCACATACCCACCACCGGCATCGACCGCAAGAACGTCCACACCATGACGGACGTGATCCGCCAGGAAAGCGTGGTGGTGAGGGTCGGCGCCCTCACCGGGCCCAACCTGGCGCGGGAGTTGCTCGACGGGCAGCCCTCCGCCTCGGTAATCGCCAGCAAGTTCGACGAGGTGATCGACCGGGCCAAGGTGGTCCTGAAATCCCGGCAGTTGCACGTCTTCGGTACCCACGACCTGCTGGGAGCCGAACTGGCCGGGGTGCTCAAGAACGTCATTGCCCTGGGGTCCGGCATCCTGAAGGGGGTGGGGCTGGGCAAAAACATCCAGGCCATGCTCATCACCCGCGGACTGGTGGAGATGGTCCACTTCGGCCAGGCGCTGGGCAGCGACAAGCGCGCCTTCTTTGGCACCGCCGGCATCGGCGACCTGATCGCCACGGCCACCTCCAAGAAAAGCCGCAACTACATGTTCGGCTACCGCATTGGCTCCGGCGAGAGCCTGGAGGAGGTGATGGCCACCAGCCAGGAACTGGCCGAGGGGGTACGCACCCTGATGATCACCCGCCATCTGGCCCGCAGCCTGCGGCTGCGGGTGCCGATCACCGAGATGCTGTACCAGATCGTCTTCGAGCAGTACCCGGTGGCGGAAGCCATGAACTACCTCATTACCTATCCCTACGACGTCGACGTCGATTTCCTTTAAGCCTCCTGCATGCAGCCCAAGACCTTTCTGCCCCACCTGATTGCCGTGGTCGTCTTCTACCTCACCGTGATCGTGCTCTTCCTGCCCCAGTTTCAGGGGGAGGGCCTGCAGCAGGGCGACATCGTCCAGTACCGGGGGGCTTCGCGGGAGCTGACCGAATTCCAGGAAGCTACCGGGGAGCGGACCAACTGGACCAACGCCATGTTCGGGGGCATGCCCACCTACCAGATCACCAAGGTGAGTGAGGGCAACCAGCTGAAGTACGCCAACCGCCTGTTTCGGGGTTTTCTGGGCGGACCGGCGGGCTACATCTTCAGCGGAATGCTGACCTTCTACCTGATGATGGTGTTGCTGGGCGTCAGCCCCTGGCTCAGTATTGCCGGGGCGGTGACGGCCGGCATCGCTACCAACAACATCGTGCTTTACGACGCTGGCCACGTGAGCAAGCTGGGCGTGATCATGTACCTGCCGCTGGTGGCCGCCGGGGTACTGCTGGCCTTCCGCCGCCGCTACCTGATCGGGGGGGCAATCTTTGCCCTGGGGATGGGGCTGGCCATTCTGGCCAACCACCCCCAGATGCTGTACTACTTCGGCCTTACCCTGCCTTTCCTGGGCGTGGCGGAATTGGTCCGCCACTTCCGGGCCGGCACCCTCGCCGTTTTTGCCCGGGCCATGGGCGTATTGCTCGTGGGACTGGCGCTGGCCGTAGGGGCCGGCGCCAGCAACCTGCTCACCACGGCGGAGTACCTGCCGCAGTCGATGCGGGGTGGGGCGGTGCTTTCTTCCACCTCCGAAGCCGATGGACCGGCCACCGGCAAAGCCGATCCCGACGGCGGACTCGATTATGGCTACGCCATGCAGTGGAGCAACGGCTTCAAGGATATGCTGGCCACCTACGCACCCCTGGCGGCCGGGGGCGGCAGTGGTCAGGAGATCGACCGCGACACCGACTTTGGCCAGGCCATGACCCGCTCGGGTTTCCGGGTGCCCGAAACTTTCCCCGCTCCCCTCTACCATGGCAGCCTGCCGTTTACGGAGGGGCCGATTTACCTAGGAGCGGTGGCGTGGGCGCTCTTCATCTTCGGCCTCTTCACCGCTTCCACCCCGGTGCGGATCTGGCTCACGGGGGGCACCCTCTTCATTTTCCTGCTGAGCCTCGGCAGCAACGGCGGCTGGATCAACCGCTTCCTGTTCGATAACCTGCCCCTGCTTAACAACTTCCGGACGCCGAACTCCGCCCTCAGTGTGTCCACCTTTTTAATGGTCGCCCTGGGCGTCCTGGGCCTCCACCGCTGGTGGGAACTGAAGCAAGCGGAATCCACTTTCGCGGGGATCCAGCTCAAGCGGGCCGGATTTACCGCTGCTGGGCTGGGTCTCCTCGTGGTCGTCCTGGGCATGACCCTCGACTTCAGCGCCCCCCAGGACGCCGCCCAGATCGCGCGTTTCACCGGAGGGCAGGGCGACGTAAACCAGCTGGTCGGTGCCCTGGAAGCTACCCGGGCGGACGTCTACTACACCGATGCCCTGCGCAGTCTGCTTTTCGTCGGACTCACCTTCGGGCTGCTGTACCTGCTCTGGAAAGGAACCCTGGGCTTCACCTGGGCGGCCCTGGCCATCGGACTGCTGGGACTGGTGGACTTTGTCGGCGTGAACGGACGCTACCTGACCCACGACGATTTCCAGCCCGCCCGCGCCATCACGAACGCCGTGCAGCCCAGTCCGGCGGACCAACAGATCCTCCAGGACCCCGACCCTAACTACCGGGTACTCAACCTGTCGCGGCCGCTCGACCAGGATGCCTTCACCAGCTATTTCCACAAGAGCCTGGGCGGGTACTCGGCCGTAAAAATGCGGCGCTACCAGGACCTGATCGACGGCTACCTGGCCCCCCGCGACATGGACGTCATCAACATGCTGAACACCAAGTACTTCCTGGTTCCGGGGGAAAATGGTGAGCTTTCGGCCCAGCGCAATCCCGACGCCTTCGGCAACGCCTGGCTGGTGGACGACATCCGGTTCGTCGAGGGCCCCGATGCCGAGTTTGCCGCCCTGGGCGAGGTGGAGGACCTGCGGAGCACGGCTATTGTCGACAATTCCTTTGCACCCGCGCTCGCCGCCCTCGATCCAACGGGGCAGGGGAGCATCGAGCTGACCAGCTATCAGCCCAATGAACTGCAGTACCGTTTCAATTCGCCCTCGGAGCAGCTGGTTGTCTTCTCGGAGATCTGGTACGGTCCGGACCTCGGCTGGGAGGCCACTATCGACGGAACGGAAGCCGAGCTCATCCGGGCCAACTACGCCCTGCGGGCCCTGCGGGTACCGGCCGGCGAGCATACCATTACGATGCGTTTCGATCCGCGGAGTTACAGCATCGGGCGTACCATCTCGCTGATCTGCAGCGTTCTGATCCTGCTGGGCGTGGCAGCGGCCGGGTGGTACCGCTACCGCTCCGCTCCAGGACAAGACTGACCTCTATGAAAAGTAAGCTCATTTCCCTGCTGTTTCCCTCTCTGCTGATCCTGCTCGCGACCGGCTGCGAGGAAGAAGTGCTGACCCCGGCGACCGAATCGGCCCTGGAAACCTACTACCCCCTGGAGTTGAACCGGCCGGCCTACTACCGCGTCGACAGCATCGTGCTGACCCCCACGGTCTCCGGCATCCGCTACGACACCGCCCGGGTAGAAGCCCGGGAAACCCTGGTGGAAACCTTCGTCGGAGCCGACGGAGCCCTGGTCTTCCGCGGGGAACGGTGGGAGCGGGCCGACGAGAGCCAGAACTTCACCTTCAAGCAAACCTTCACCGTAACCCGGACGGCCACCGCCGTGGTGCGCAGCGAGGACAACCTCAGCTTCACTAAACTGGTGCTGCCCCTGCGGGATGGCGTGCGGTGGGACGGGCATACGGCCTTCGATGCTTCCCGCGACGTGGCCGTGGGGCCGGAATTCCTGGACGTCTACAACGGCTGGGCCTACCGCTACACAAACACCGGGGAGCAACTCACCCTGCCTACCGGCCTGCAACTCGACAGCGTGGTGACGGTCGACCAGGCCGCCATCGACAACCTGATCGACCTGCGGTCGGCCTACGAGCGCTACGCCCCCGGTCGCGGACTGGTGGAGCGCTTCCTGGACGCCCGCCACACCCAGTGCCGCGAATGCTGCAACGGGGACACCGCCTCGTGCATTGACCTGCCCTGGGACGAAAAGGCCGAGAAAGGGATCATCATCCACCAGCTGCTGTTGCGCCGGGAGTAGGGGCTACCACCTGGCCAACCCAACTACCATTTACATTGCTGGAATTGGCGCCCGAAGGCACCGTAGCGTAAACCCGCGCCCCCGTTCTGACGATAGGTTGGAGTACGGGGCAACCGGTGTCATCACGCTGGTGCCTCATAGTGCGGGCCTGCCAGATGGGAGCCACCTGTTCATCCAAACCCCGAGGACCCGGTAAAACCACCGGTGTGACGAAATGCGATATCCTATCCGCCCCGTAACTTTTGGGCCGCCGATGCCTTTTATTTACCTTAGCCAGCGAATTTTCGCTAAACGATCATGATATGACCAAACACTCCTCCCGACACATCCGCCGCGCCGCCGTGCTCGGCTCCGGCGTAATGGGCTCCGGGATCGCCTGTCACTTTGCCAACGTTGGCCTCGAGGTACTGATGCTCGACATCCTGCCCCGCGACATGGACGATACCGAAACCAACCCCGCCGTCCGCAATTCCGTAGCGACCCAAGCCCTGCAGACGGCCATCAAGTCGAAACCGGCCCCCTTGTACGACAAGGACTTCGCCAAGCGCATCACGGTGGGCAACTTCACCGATGATATGGACAAGCTGGCCGACTACGACTGGATCATCGAGGTGGTGGTCGAGCGGCTGGACATCAAGCAGAAGGTGCTCGGGCAGGTAGACAAGGTGAGGAAACCGGGCAGTCTGGTAACCACCAATACCTCGGGCATCCCCATCCGGATGATTCAGGAGGGGATGAGCGAAGATTTCCGCCAGCACTTCTGCGGCACCCACTTTTTTAACCCGGCGCGCTACCTGCGGCTGTTCGAAATCATTCCCGGCCCGGACACGAAGCAGGAGGTGCTCGACTTTTTCATGCACTACGGCGATCTCTACCTTGGCAAGACCACGGTAATGGCCAAGGATACCCCCGCCTTCATTGGCAACCGCATCGGGGTGTACAGCCTGTCGAAGAGTTATGCCCTGACCGACGAGCTGGGGCTGCGCATTGAAACGGTAGACAAACTGACCGGACCCGCCCTGGGCCGTCCCAAAACGGGCACCTTCCGCCTGGGCGACCTGGTGGGCCACGACACGGGGGCCCACGTCATGACGGGCATCCGCGAGAACGCCCCCGACGACGAGGCGGCGGCCGTGCTGGAAATTCCCCAATACTACCAGTTCCTGATCGACAACAACTTCCTGGGCAACAAGACCGGGCAGGGCTTCTACAAGAAAGTGCTCGACGAGGAGGGCAACCGCCAGATCCTCGGGCTGAACCTGAAAACCCTGGAATACGAGGCCCCCGCCCGCGAGGACCTGCCCAGCCTGAAAACCGCCAAGCAGATCGATGACCTGCCCCGGCGGGTGAAGGCCCTCTTCAGCGCCGAGGACCAGGGCGGCACCTTCGTGCGCCGCATGCTGGCCGGACTGTTCGCCTATTCGGCCAACCGCATCCCGGAGATCAGCGACAACCTGTACAGCATCGACGACGCCATGCGGGCCGGTTACGCCTGGAAGCTGGGCCCCTTCCAGTACTGGGATGCCGTAGGGCTGCAGGCCGGCATCGACGCGGCCGAAGCCGACGGGGCCACCATCCCCGCCTGGGTGAAGGAAATGCAGGCCGCCGGCCACGACAGCTTCTACAAGCGCGAAGGCGGCCAGCTGAAGTACTATGACCTCCAGTCGAAATCCTACCGCGTCAAGCCCGGTACCGAAGCCTTCATCATCCTGGACAACCTCCGGGACCAGAAGCCGGTCTACCAGAACAGCGAAGTCACCCTCCACGACATCGGCGACGGGGTGGCCTGCCTGGAGTTCACCAGTGCCTACAACAGCATCGGCGAAGGCGTGCTGCGCGGCTACCAGGAAGCCATCACCAAGCTCGAGGAAGAAGGCTGGCGGGGCATGGTGCTCGGCAACAACGCCGACAACTTCAGCGTGGGCGCCAATCTCATGATGATCGCCCAACTGGCCTACCAGCAGGAGTTCGAGGAGCTCAATATGGCCGTCAACCTTTTCCAGCAGAGCGTGATGCGGCTGCGCTACTCGGCCATTCCGGTAGTGGCCGCTACCCAGGGCTACGTCTTCGGCGGCGGCTGCGAGAGCGTTATGCACTGCGACGGAGCGGCTGTGGCGGCGGAGAGCTACATCGGACTGGTGGAAGCCGGCATCGGTGTCATCCCCGCGGGCGCGGGCACCAAGGAGTTTGCCCTGCGGACGAGCGACAGCTTCTTCGAGGGCGACGTGATGATCCCCACCCTCATCGAGCGTTTCAAGACCATCGCCATGGCCTCGGTATCGACCAGCGCCTACGAGGCCTACCACCACGGCTACCTCATCAAGGGCCGGGACAAGGTCGTCGTCAACAAGGACCGCAACCTCACCGAAGCCAAGCGGATGGTGCTGGACCTTGCCGACGACGGCTACACCATGCCGCAGCAGCGTGAGGACATCACCGTCCTCGGGCGCGGCGGCCTGGCGGCCCTCTACGCCGCCGCCAACGAACTGCGGCGGGGGCAGTACGCCAGCGAGCACGACATCAAGATCGCCAAGAAGATCGCCTGGGTGCTCTGCGGCGGCGACCTCACCGGCACCCAGCAGGTGAGCGAGCAGTACCTGCTGGACATCGAGCGGGAGGCCTTCCTGAGCCTGTGCGGCGAGCAGAAGACCCTGGAACGCATCCAGCACATGCTGCAAACCAACAAGCCCCTGCGGAACTAGCCACCCCAAACCAAAGAAGAAAATACCATGAAAGAAGCATATATCGTAAGTGGCCTGCGCAGCGCCGTTGGCAAAGCCGGCCGCGGTGGATTCCGGAATTTCCGCTCCGATGACCTGGCCGTACGGGTCATCCAGGCCCTGTTTGAACGCAACGACAAGATCGACCCCCAGGTCGTCGACGACGTCCTGGTGGGCTGCGCCAACCCGGAAGGGGAGCAGGGGCTGCAGGTCGGTCGCCAGATCAGCCTGCGCGCCCTCGGCAAGTCGGTCCCCGGCGTCACCGTGAACCGCTACTGCGCCAGTGGCCTGGAAACCATCGCCATGGCGGTGGCCAAGATCAAGGCCGGGATGGGCGAGTGTTTCGTGGCCGGCGGTGCCGAAAGCATGAGCCACATTCCCATGACGGGCTACAAGCTGGCCCCCAGCTACGAGGTGGCCAGCACCACGCCGGACTACGTCGTCAGCATGGGCATCACGGCCGAGGCCGTGGCCAGGAAGTACAACGTCAGCCGGGAGGACGCCGACCGCTTCGCGGTGCGCAGCCACGAACGGGCCGCGGCCGCCATCGACCAGGGGCTGTTCGCCGACGAAATCCTGCCCGTTGAGGTGGAAGAGGTGTTCGTCAAGGACGGCAAGCGGCAGACCAGCAGCCATACGGTGGCCGTCGACGAGGGCGTCCGCCGCTCGACCAGCATGGAGGCCCTGAGCAAGCTCCGCCCCGTATTCCAGCAGGGTGGGGTAGTGACGGCCGGAAACAGCAGCCAGACCAGCGACGGGGTAGCCTTCGTCATCGTGATGAGCGGCGAAATGGTGAAGCAACTGGGCCTCGAGCCCATCGCCCGCCTAGTGAGCTGCTCGGTTGGAGGCGTCGACCCGCTGTACATGGGCATCGGTCCCTGTGTGGCCATCCCGAAGGCCCTGCGGCAGGCCGGACTGCAGCTGAAGGACGTGGAGCTCGTGGAGCTAAACGAGGCCTTTGCTACCCAGTCCCTGGCCGTCATCCGCGAGATGGGCATAGACCCGGAGATCGTCAACGTCAACGGTGGTGCCATCGCCCTGGGCCACCCCCTGGGTTGTACGGGGGCGAAGCTGTCGATCCAGCTGCTTAATGAAATGAGGCGCCGCGACCTCCGCTACGGCATGGTCACCGCCTGCGTCGGCGGCGGACAGGGCATCGCTGGCATCTACGAACGGCTGTAGGAAACGTTAATTTCCGGAAAAAAGGGAGGGCAACCGCATGCGCGAATTGCCCGTTTCCCGGCTTTTCCACCATACGCAATTAGGCCGACGATACCCGCCGGGGCGCCATAAGACGCCCCGGCGGGTGGGCCGCGAAATAATACGTAGCGGGGGCGGAGTAGCCGCCTGGCCGCCAGGAGGCAACTTGCCCGGCGGAAGTGCGTTCTTGGCCGTATGATTAGCTTCTTCTTTGCGACGCTCGGATCCCTGTTTTCGGTGGTTAACCCCTTCGGGGCGGTACCTATGTACCTCACCCTGACCAACGATTATAGCAACGTGGAGCGGTCGCATACCGCCCGGCGGACGGCCCTGTACTTCATGGTGATCCTGGTGACCTTCTTCTTTGCCGGGTCGGTGATCCTGAACTTTTTCGGCATCTCCCTGAACGCCCTGCAGATCGCCGGCGGGCTCATCATCATCAACAGCGGTTACGGCCTGCTGAACAGCAAGTTCGAGCGCCGCCGCATCAGTCACCAGATCGAGGAGGAGGCCCAGGCCAAGGAGGA
Organism: Neolewinella marina; assembly: GCF_002631205.1. Taxonomy (GTDB): domain Bacteria; phylum Bacteroidota; class Bacteroidia; order Chitinophagales; family Saprospiraceae; genus Neolewinella; species Neolewinella marina. Next base: position 608,274 of record NZ_PDLO01000001.1, on the reverse strand, counting down.
CATCAGCTTCACCCCCATGGCCATGCCCATGCTTTCCGGTCCCGGCAGCATCTCCCTGCTGATCGGTCTTTCGGCCAGTGATCCGAGCTGGGAAGTGAGCGCCCTCATCGTTGGCGTCGTGGCCGTCATGGCCGTGCTGGTGTTCATCACCCTGCAGTATGCCCCCCTGTTGTTCCGCTTGCTGGGCCGCGCTGGTCTGAGCGCCCTTAGCTGCATCATGGGCTTTCTGGTGATGGCCATCGGCATCCAGCTGCTCATTTACGGGGTTGTCAGCCTGGTGGGCGACATCTGGCCCCAGGTGGAGCTGATGCGCAAGTAGGAGCGGCGGCGGAGCGCGGGTGCCGGGGAAAGCCGGGGAAGCCAGCACAAGCGGGCGCGTTCCGCTGTTGCTTACGGGAATACGTACTGAATATAACCCTGACCGTGAAGACCACTTTGATCCTGGGAGCCACGCCCAACCCCTCCCGTTTTGCTTACCTGGCCGCCGAACGCCTCGCCAACCGGGGCCACGAAATCATCCCGGTGGGCATCAAGAAAGGTCGCATCAAGGGCCGTGAGATCCTGAATGGCAAGCCCGACGTCCCGGAAATCGACACCGTGACCCTCTACATCGGCCCCCAGCACCAGCCCGAGTACTACGATTGGCTCCTGCGCGTGGCGCCCCGGCGCATCATCTTTAATCCGGGTACGGAAAACGCCGAACTGGTACGCCTGGCCCGGGAAGCGGGCATCGAGGTAGTGTACGGCTGTACCCTGGTAATGCTGGCCGGCGACAGCTACTGAAATGGGTATCCGACCCGCCCGGGGTGAACGCCGGGGGCAAAAGTGGGGTTACCCTAGTTAGCCATTCATTAGTATTTCCCATCAACCTTACGGGGCCGGCGGTGGCTGATTCCACCGGCAAATGCACTTTTATGACGAAAGCGAAAACGATTGCGGACCTCCAGCGCAAAAAGCCCTACGGCACCTTTGACAATATTGAAATCTGGCCGGGCAGGCCGTATCCCCTCGGTGCCACCTGGACGCCCAAGGGCACCAATTTCGCCGTCTTCAGCGAGGGCGCTACCCGTATGGACCTCTGCCTTTTCCGGCAGGATTCCCCCAATGAGGAAGCCTATCGCATCCAGATGATGGAACAGACCGACCAGGTCTGGCACTGCTACATCCCCAAACTGGAGACCGGGTGGCGCTACGGATTCCGCGCCCACGGCGACTGGAACCCCAAGGAAGGCAAGCTCTACAATGCCAACAAGCTGCTCATCGATCCCTACACCAAGGCCATCGACGGGACCATCGACTGGCACCCCGCCGTATTCCCTTACCCCATCCACGACGAAGACCCGGAGCGCTACCTGAAAATGGACGAGCAGGACAGCGCCCCTTACATCACCAAGGGGGTGGTGATCGACACCCGCTACGACTGGGAAGGCGACGTACGGCTGGAGCGCCCGATGCACGAAACGGTCATCTACGAGATGCACGTGAAGGGGCTGACCCAACAGCTGCCCGCCATCCCCGAAGAACTACGCGGCACCTACGCCGGTCTGGCCCATCCGGTGACCATCGAGTACCTGAAGAACCTGGGCATCACCGCCGTGGAGCTGATGCCGGTACACCACTTCGTCCAGGACAGCCACCTCATCGACAAGGGGCTGCGCAACTACTGGGGCTACAATTCCCAGTGCTTCTTCGCTCCCCACGCCGACTACGCTTCATCCGGGCGGGCCGGCGAGCAGGTCAAGGAGTTCAAGGACATGGTCAAGGCCCTGCACAAGGCCGGACTGGAGGTCATCCTCGACGTCGTCTACAACCACACCGCCGAAGGCAACCACTACGGTCCGATGCTGGGCATGAAGGGGCTGGACAACCAGGCCTACTACCGCCTCGTTGAGGACAGCAAGGAGTTCTACATGGACTATACCGGCACCGGCAATACGGTCAACATGGTCCACAACCGCTCCCTCCAGCTCGTGATGGACAGCCTGCGGTACTGGGTGACGGAAATGCACGTCGACGGGTTCCGCTTCGACCTGGCCAGCGCCCTGGCCCGCGGACTTTACGAGGTGGGCAAGCTGAGTACCTTCCTCGACACCATCCACCAGGACCCCATCATCAGCCAGGTGAAGCTCATCGCCGAACCCTGGGACGTCGGTCCCGGCGGCTACCAGGTGGGGGCCTTTCCCGTGCTCTGGTCGGAATGGAACGGAAAGTACCGCGACAGCGTCCGGGAGTTCTGGAAGGGCGACGCGGCCGGAGTAGCCGACCTGGCATACCGCCTTACGGGCAGCAGCGACCTCTACGAACTCAGCGGCCGGCGCCCGGCGGCGAGCATCAATTTCGTGACCGCCCACGACGGCTTTACCCTGCGCGACCTCTACAGCTACAACGAAAAGCACAACCTGGCCAACGGCGAGGAAAACAACGACGGAGAATCCCACAACAACAGCTGGAACTGCGGGGTGGAAGGGCCAACCGACGACCCGGAGATCCAGGCCCTTCGCCTGCGGATGCAGCGCAACCAACTGGCCACCCTCCTCTTCAGCCAGGGGGTACCAATGATCAGCATGGGCGACGAATACGGCCGCACCCAGATGGGCAACAACAACGCCTACTGCCAGGACAACCCCATCAGCTGGTTCGACTGGAACTGGGACAAGGATCAGAAGGAACTCCACGAATTCACCCGCTACCTGATTACCCTGCGGCGGGAAAACCCCGTTTTCCACCGCCGTCGTTTCTTCAGCGGCCTCAAGATCCAGGATACGGCCATCAGTGACATTCTGTGGCTGAACCCCGCCGGCCACGAAATGACGGAAGAAAACTGGGCCGACGGCAACCAGCGCAGCGTCGGCATGATCCTCAACGGCGAGGGCATGGACGAATACGACGAGCGCGGCCGGCGCATCAAGGACGATATCTTCCTCATGATCCTCAACGGCTACTGGGAAGGGGTGGAGTTCAACCTGCCGGGCGTACGGGAGTATACCCGCTGGGAATTGCTGGTGGATACCCACACCAGTAAAATTCCGCCACCGAAGGATTACCTCGCCGATGAGCCTTTCCTGCTGGGCCCCCGCAGTTTATACCTCTTCCGCCTCAAGCTGCGCGCCGCCAACCAAACCGAGGAAGGCAAACGCAAGGTGTCCATTGTGGAGCAGGTGCGTAAATTGCTGCAGATGATTCAGGAATAGCCCGATGCAGTTACTTACCCATACCCAGATCAACGCCAAGGTGACCCGCCTGGCGATGGAGATCCTTGAACGAAATACGGAGGAGAGCGAGCTCTACATCCTTGGCATCAACCGCCGGGGCATGGAGCTCGCCCACCGGCTGGAACAGGACCTGAGGAGGATATCCCAGGCACCCCTCCACCTCTGGAATTTGCGGATGGATCCGGCCGATCCGCTGGCCGCCGGTCCGGAACTTGACCACGACGTGGAGGAGCTGAACGGCAAGCCCGTGCTGGTCGTCGACGATGTAGCCAATACCGGGCGCACGCTCTTCTACGCCCTCGGTGCCCTCCACCGGGTGCTGCCCAGCAAGATTGAGGTTGCCGTCCTGGTGGACCGCCAGCACAAGAACTGGCCCATCTACGTCACCTACAGCGGCATGGTGTTGTCCACCACCCTCGGAGATAATATTGTCGTGGAATTCGGTGAGGAGGACCTTGCCGTCCTCCAGTAGCCCATCCTTTACCGTGCGCTAGCGCGCCCCGCCCGGCAGTTGCAGGGCAAGGGTCAGGTAGAAAGTGCGCGGGGCACTAGGGATGATGCCCGGTCCCGGGTAGCCGGTGGCCCGGCGGGTGAAATAGCTTTCGTTCATCAGGTTGTTGATGCCCGATTCCAGGGTCAGGAACCGCCAGCGGTAGCTCAGGCTGAGGTCCGCCACCCCGTAGGCCGGGATGCTGCCCACGATACCGCTCTGGTTGTCGGCCCGGTCCTGTTCGGCGTTGCTGGCGTCGGTGTACTGCCGCGACAGGTAGCTGTACTGCAGGGAGCCGAGCAGGTTGCCGTAGCCGAAGCGGAGGCCGGTCTTCAGGTTCAGCCGGGGAATAAACTCCACCCGATTGCCGGCTACCCCGGCAATTTCGGAATCGGTGTAGCGGGAGTCCGTCAGACTGGTGTTGGCGAACAGGGTGAGGGCATAGGGCTGGGATCCGTCGGCGGCCGTAGCGGGATCCAGGAGCCGCCATTCCACCAGGCTCTCCAGTCCGTACAGGAAGGCCGCACCGATGTTGCCGCGCCGGCGCACGATACGTCCGGTTTCCACTTCCTGGCCGTCGGCGTTGGTTCTCACCTCCGGGGTCAGCACTTCCCCAAGGCGGTTGCCGTAGCGTATGGCGAAGGTGTTGGCCGTGTAGGACCAGCGCCCCTTCCGCCCCCTCAGTCCGGCGTCGAGGGTATAGCCGCTCTCGTCGCGGATGTTGGGGTCGATCTGGAAACTGGGGTTCACCGTACGGATGTCGTTGAAGGTGACCGAGCGGTAGTTCTCGCTGACGTTGGCGAAAGCCTCCAGCCCTTCACTGTGACGGTAGCTCAGGCCCACCCCGAGCAGCAGCAGGTTGCGTTCGAATACCCGGTCGTCGGTGAAGGTTTCTTCGCGGATGGGGTTGCCGGCCAGGTCGAAGTCGAACCGGCGGTAGCTGCCCCGGCTTTCCGTGCGGATGTACTCGAAGCGGGCACCGGGGGTGACGCTGAAGCGGTCGGTCAGGTAGAAGATGTGCTCACCGAAGACGGCCACGTTCCGGTTCGGGAAGGTGAAGTCGGACTGGTTGGGGTAGCTCGGGAAGCGGTCGGTAGCGAGGCTGAAATCGGCGTCGCCCTCCGCGGTGCCTGGTCCCTGGATGGCAGCGTTGTTGGCGCGGTACACCTTGGTACCCAGCAGGGCGATGGCTTCCTGCTGCCCGATGCGGTAGCGGTGCAGAATCCGGGCCTCCGCGCCGTAGTTGCGGAACCGGCCGATGAGTAGGTCGCGGGGAGCGGTGAGGTCTTCGGTCTGGCTTACGCGATTGGTCCGGAAGCCCACCGCCCGCCGGCCGGCGTCGAGGCCGAAGACGTTCAGGCTGAAGTTGGTGCGGACACTGAAGCGGTGCTCGACCTTCAGGTTGTACAGCTGCCAGTCGACCGCGAACCAGTTGCGTTCCCGGTTGCTGCTGAAGGGGTCACGGTAAAACTGGGCGTCCGTCAGGCCTCCGGGCTGCTGGGCGAGGTAGTCCAGGTAGGTGTATTCGGCCGCGATCCTGGTATTGGGCAGGAAGGCGGGGGCAAAGTCGAGGTGGAGGAAGGCGTTGTGGGACTGGAAGCCGGAATTGGGCCGGAAGCCGTCGCCCCGCTTATAGTTGTAGAAGCCGTAGTAGCCCACAGGGCCCGTCTGCCCGCTCAGGCTGTTGAAGGAGGTGAACAGCCCGTTGGAGCCCACCGTCTGCCGGCTGTTGACCACGAACTGGCGGGTGCGTTCCGGCTCGCGGAACACGAAGTTGACCAGGCCACCGAACTGGGTGCCGTACTGCAGGCTGGCCGCCCCCCGGACGACCTCGATCCGGGCCAGGGCCTCGGCCGGAGGAGTGTAGTAGCTTTCGGGGTACCCCAGCACGTCGGCGCTGATGTCGTAGCCGTTCTGTCGGGTGTTGAAACTGGCCGACCGGCTGGGGTCGAGGCCGCGGCCGCCGATGTTCAGTTGCAGCCCCGCGTCGTCGTTTTCGTAAATATTAAGGCCGGATACCTCGCCGTAAATCTGCCGGGCCTGGTTGGTGGCCAGGTTCACGGTTAGGGCATCGAGGCTCACGACCTCAGTTTTGCGGCCGGCGTAGATGGCCGTACCCTCCACCGCCCGCAGCCGGGTCAGGGCCTCCCGCCGGCGGGCCTCGGCCACGATGGTTACCGAGCTCAGGTTCAGGCTCAGGGGCTGGAGTTCCAGCCGCAGGGAAGCTTCCTCACCAGTCACCGCAACCTGGCGAGTGGCAAACCCGATGGCAAAGACGGTCAGGGTAGCCGGCCCCGTAGCCGGCAGGGCCACCGCGGCCCGGCCGCCCGCGTCGGTGGTGAACAGCCGTGCGGTTTCGGCCACGAAGATCTCGGTGTCCGGGATCGCGGTCCCGGAAGTATCGGTTACTACCAGCCCAACGGTGCGCTGGCCGAAAAGACAGCTCCATCCCAGCAACAGGCACACCAGGAAAAGCAGGCGGTCAGAATCCATAGATCGTATCTTGAAAGGGCAGCAGCCATTGGTGTACGGGCGCGTCCCGGGAAACGGTGGTGAGGTCGACCCGGGGATCCACGTACCGCTGGCTGAGCCGCCCGTTGAGGGCCACGTAGCTGTCGACGTATACCGCCGGCCGGACGAAACCGCGGTTGCGGTATTCTTCCGCCAGGAAATGCCCGAACTCGAGTAGGAAATCGGGTTGGGAGGCCATTTGTTTCTCCTGGAAGACGGAAAGAAACTCCCGGTTGTCAACCACCGCCCGACGGTCGCTGTCAGCGTCCTCGATGCGGAAGGTGGCCAGGCCGGCCTTTTCCATCAGCATCACCCGCCAGGAGAAGCGGTAGCCGCTTTCGGTCCAGAAGAGCTCCCCAGGTTGCAGGAGATAGCGAAAGGGGAAGAGGAGGTGGAACAGCAGCAGGACCCCGATGGGCAGGAGCCGCCAGTCGCTGCTGGGCCGCGGCAGGGGGAAACGCACGGCGATGCGGGAACGGCCCCGCGCCAGCCAGCCCAGGATGCGCTCGTGGACTTCCGGACCGAAAAAGATCAGGGCGCTGACGATCATGATGTAGGGGAACATCCCGATCGGGAACAGCACCCGCGTAAGCACGTGGAAGACGACCACGAGTACGAAGGCCATTACCCGGGTTCTGCGCCACAGCAGCAGAAAGGGGATGGCCAGGTCGTACAGCGCCCCGCCCCAGGCGAAAGCAAAATGTACCCAGCGCTGTTGGAGCAGGTCGCCCAGCAGAGGCAGGTCGTAGCGGGCGGGCAGCCAGATGGCCAGGGGCTGGGCGTGCAGCAGCCAGTCGCTGTTGAGTTTGGCCAGGCCGGCGTAGAAGTACACTATGGCTACGAAAAGCTGGAGCGCCTGGATATATACCTTGTCCACCCGGCACCCGCGCGCCGCCGCCAGCCCCGCCGGAATGGGGATCCAGAACAGCAGCAGGGACAACAGGCTGATGAAGTAGTAGTGGTTGAGGTAGGTGGTCTTGTCCATCAGCTCGATGTAGGTGAAGCCGAGGAAAAAGACCGCCATGGCCAGGCGGTAGCGGTAACCCACCATGATGCAGGCCGCCGCGACGGCCACGAGGGCAAAGAGCAGGTAGGTCCAGGACCCAAGGGGCTTGACCCACTCGAAGTAGCGATAGGAGAAGAAAAAGTCGGGCTCCAGGTACAGTTTTTCGATCCAGCCATTCGCCCAGAAGCGCACAATGCTGAGCAGCATCATCAGGCCAAAGCCGAATCTAAAAACGACCAGGGGTGCCGCGCTAGTCTCCGTCCGCATCCACGTAGTCTACGTTGATCCCCAGGGCCTGCAGCATATCGACCTTGAGGAGAATGACGTTGGCCTGGAGGGCATCGTAGAGCTGCAGCAGTTCGGTATTGTTGGTAGTTACCTGGGTGGCCACGTCGGCATCGAGGCCGGAGGCGCGGTCCGCAGCGGCGATAAAGCCACTCTGGATGCGGGCACTCAGGGCTTGTCCTTCCCGCTCCACGCTGAGGGCGTCGAGGTAATCGGCCAGTCCGGGCTCACCATTGAAGAAATCACGCCCGGCACTCAAGCCTTCCAGGAACAGCTGCTTGCTCAGGCCACCGTGGTAGGGAGCTTCGGCCAGTTCCGGCCGCGGGCCGTTGGAGAACACCCCGGCCGGGATGCCCACCTTGCCGGCCCGCAGGTACTTCTCGTACCAGTAGATGAAGTCGTTCACGGTGCGGTCGACCGAAGCCGTCGCGCTGTTGCCCGAGGCCGCCACGTAGGCGTCGCGGTACCCGCCGGTGGTCCAGTCAGCCAGCGCCGCGGAAGACAGGCCGTGAATGCGGCGGCTGAGCTCCGCGATCGTGCCGCGGTGTTCCACCGGTGATTCGGTGCCGTAGAGTAGGAAGTCCAGGGCGGGGAAGCCCTGCACGTCGGTGTTCGAGGGAAGCTCCAGGGAACCGGTGTTGCCGGCCTTCAACCGGGCGGTATTGGTGGGGTAGATATTGAGCTGCTCGCGGAGGCGGTGGTCTTCGCCGGGGCCGGTCATGAAGGGGCTCAGTCGCTGCCAGCCCAGGTAGGCGGTGGCGAAGGCCGTGCGCACTTCGCTGAGGCTTTCGGCCGTAGGGGTGGCTTCGAAGGAGGTGGCGGCGGCCTGGAGATCGTCCGCGTCCCGGGTGAAATCTTCGAAGGCCGGGATGATGACGTCGTCGGCCCAGTGGGCGAGCATGGCCGCCCGGTCGAAACTGGCGGGGGCTAGGCTGGTGCCGGGGTCGGTTTCACAACCGGCGGCACTCACGGCAACGAGGAGCAGGAGGAGAAAGCGGATCATGGCAAATTAGTCTGCGGCCTGGTCAACGGAAAGGCCAAATGCGGTAGCGATGGTGGATGCCTGGTCACGGATGGTGGCCGGGGTAACGTCCCACAGGCCATTGGCTCCGTCGGACAGCAGGTCTTCCTGCAGTTCGCGGACCTCCTCGCGGTTCAGATAGGGAGCACCGGTGGCGGGGTTGCGGGAAAACTGCAGGGCGTAGAGGAAGCCGTAAGCCTCACTCAGGGCATGGAAGGCCGCGGTGGGGGCATTGCCGCCCTCGAGCGATTCCGCGCCCCGTACCAGGTAGAAGATGGTGCGTACGGCGAGTACCTTGCTGAGTTTCTCCTTGATGATGGCCGCCTGGGCGTCGCGCTCCGCGTAGTCGCCGGCCACGATGGCGGCCCGGCCGCGCTTGAAGGCATCGAATACGTCCTGGGCAATGCCGGCGTAGTCGGGGTCGTCGTTGACGCGGTCGAGGTATTCGTTGAGGAAGCTGTCGTCGTCGCCGAGGGTCAGCAGGGGCTCGGCGGGGTTGTCGGCGGCGCCGAAGACGTAGCCGTAGGCTTCGTCCCACTTGTGCTCCATGGTGGTGTAGGTCTTGCCGTCCTCCAGGGTGCCGGCGTCGTTGGTGGCGCGGTTGTCGGCCTCATCCAGTACCTGGGGGCTGAGGTAGTTGTTGACCGTCTGGTCGAGCATGAGGGCGCCGATGAGCGACTTGGCGAAGACCTGGTTGTACTCCAGTCCCTGGGCGCTGACGTAGCGGGCGGAGGATCCGTTGGGGATCTGCCCGGCTACTCCGGCACTGGCCAGCTCGTTCCAGCGGGGAAATACTTCATTGACTTGGGCTTCGATCCAGCCGTCGAATTCATCGCGGATGACCGCCGAGGTGGTGGCGTCGGCGAAGAAGTAATCGTAGCTGGCGGCCACCTTGCTGCGGATCGATTTGGTGGCGGCGTTCAGGTCGGCGGAGGCGAAGGGGGCTACGTCCTCGCCGTTGGGGCCCTCGTTGCGGAACATAGCGTTCAGCTCGGCCGTGGTATTGGCAGGATCCTGGAAGGCGTCAACGAGTTCTTCGGCCATGGCGATCCGGGTGGACTGGCCGCTGAAACTTACGGTCGATGCACCATCCCGGGTAAAGGAATAGGTTTCAGGTACTTCAAGTTCAGGGGTGGGGTTCTCATCTTCCTGGCAGCCGGTGAGGAACAGTGCGGCGAGACAGAAAAACAACAAGGCGTTACGGGTCATGGTCTTGGGTTATTTGTATTCAGTCTTATTAAGCACAAAAGTAGCCCATGCCCCCCGGCTTGACCAAGCCAAACGGACACTATTTTTAATTTGTCTAAATAAAACCGTGAGATTGTAAATACGCTCTGGATTCCGTGTGCCCCGGGGTAGGGGAGTACCGCCTACCTGCTTATCTTCCCGCACCCCAAGAGAGTACCCATGGCAACCCAAGACAGAAAGCGTTTCAAAAAAATATTAGTCGCCAACCGCGGAGAGATCGCGATCCGGATCCTGCGGGCCGCCAGCGAGCTGCAGATGCGGACCGTAGCCATATATACGTATGAGGACCGGTACAGCCTCCACCGCTATAAGGCCGACGAGAGCTACCAGATCGGTCCCGACGACGAACCGCTGCGGCCCTATATCGACATCAAGGGCATCATAGAGCTGGCGAAGGAGAAAGGAGTGGACGCCATCCACCCCGGATACGGCTTCCTGTCGGAAAATGTAGATTTCGCGCGGGCCTGTCTGGCCGCCGGCATCGAATTTGTCGGGCCATCGCCGGACAGCATGGACCAGCTGGGCGACAAGGTAGCCGCCAAGGAGCTGGCCCGCCGGGTGGGCGTACCCTTAATCCAGGACAGCGACAAGGATATTTCCGATCCCACGGTTGCCGTGGCTGAGGCCGCCCGGATCGGCTATCCCGTCATCATCAAGGCGGCGGCCGGCGGCGGTGGCCGCGGTATGCGGGTCGTCCGGAACGAAAAGCAATTGCGGGCCGAGGTACAGGAAGCCAGCAGCGAAGCCGAGAAGGCCTTCGGCAACGGGACGATCTTCCTGGAGAAGTTCATCGAGAACCCCCGCCACATCGAGGTGCAGCTGATGGGCGACCGTGAGGGCAACCTAGTCCACCTCTTCGAGCGCGACTGCTCCGTACAGCGCCGTTTCCAGAAAGTAGTGGAGGTAGCGCCCGCGGCCAACCTTGCCCAGGAAACCAAGGACAAGCTCTACGAATACGCCCTGCGGCTGGGGAAGGCCGTCGACTACTACTGCGCCGGCACGGTGGAGTTCCTTGTCGACCAGGATGAGTCCATTTACTTCATCGAGGTGAACCCCCGCATCCAGGTGGAGCACACCATCACCGAGGAAATCACGGGCATCGACCTGGTGCGCACCCAGTTCCTCGTCACTATGGGCTATCGCCTGGACCACCCCACCATCTTCATCCGCAGCCAGGAAGAGATCCGGGCCAATGGCTACGCCATCCAGTGCCGGGTGACCACCGAGGATCCGGCCAACAACTTCAAACCCGACTACGGTACCCTTATTGCCTACCGCTCCGCCAGCGGCATGGGCATCCGGCTGGACGCCGGCAGCGCCTTCCCCGGGGCCATCATTTCGCCCTATTTCGACAGCCTCCTGGTGAAGGTCACCGGCTCGGGCCGTACCCTGAAGGGAGCCGCCGAGCGCCTGCACCGCGCCCTGCGGGAATTCCGCGTCCGGGGGGTCAAGACCAACATCGGCTTCCTGCTGAACCTGCTGGAGAACCAGGATTTCCAGGAAGGCAAGGCCACCGTCCGCTTCATCCCCGACCACCCGGAACTGATGAACCTACCCAACTTCCGCGACCGGGGCACCCGGCTGCTGCGGTACCTGGCGGACGTCATCGTCAACGACAACCCGGACGTAAAGAATAAGGACGCCAGCCGTACCTTCCTCAAGCCGGTGGTTCCCCCCTTCGATCCCTACGGTCAGGTACCGAAGGGGAGCCGCGACCGGCTGCTGGAACTGGGCCGCGACGGCTTCGTCGACTGGCTGAAATCGGAGAACCGCATCCAGTATACCGATACTACCTTCCGCGACGCCCACCAGAGCCTGCTGGCTACCCGGATGCGGATGATCGATCTGCTCAACGTGTCCCGCAGCTACGCCTACAACCAGCCGGGCGACCTGTTCAGCATGGAAGTATGGGGGGGAGCCACCTTCGACGTCGCCCTGCGATTCCTCAAGGAGGACCCGTGGCGCCGGCTCCGCAAGCTGCGCACCGCCATTCCGAACACCATCTTCCAGATGCTGCTGCGCGGCAGCAACGGAGTAGGGTACAAGGCCTACCCCGACAACCTCATCATCAAGTTCATCGAGGAAGCCGCCCGGGGCTCCATGCTCTACGACAACGAAGGGCGGGAGAAAGGATACGCCGGGGGCATCGACCTGTTCCGCATCTTCGACTCCCTGAACTGGGTGAAGAACATGGAGGTGTCCATCAAGACGGTGCGGGAGAACACCGACAGCCTCGCCGAGGCCTGCATCTGCTATTCCGGCGACCTGACGAACCCTGGCAAGACGAAGTTCACCCTCCAGTACTACATCGACCTGGCCAAGCGGCTGGAAAGCGCCGGTGCCCACCTGCTGGCGATCAAGGACATGGCCGGTCTGCTGAAACCCCTGGCCGCCCGGGAACTGATCACCGCCCTGCGCGAAGAGGTCTCCCTGCCGATCCACCTCCACACCCACGATACCAGCGGCATCCAGAGCGCCACCTACCTGGAGGCCATCAACGCCGGCGTCGACATTGTGGACGTAGCCATCAACAGCCTTTCCGGTCTCACTTCCCAGCCCGGCTACAACAGCATCGTTGCCATGATGCAGGGCCACCCCCGGGAGAACCCCGTGGACCTGCCCCTGCTGAACCGTTACGCGGACTACTTCGAAACGGTACGCAACTACTACTATCCCTTCGAGACGGAACTGCGGGCCGGTACGGCCACCATTTACGATACGGAGATTCCCGGCGGACAGTACTCCAACCTGCGGCCCCAGGCCCGCGGGCTCGGTCTCGAGGAGCAGTTCCCGACCATCCGGGAGAACTACGCCGCGGCCAACCGCCTTTTCGGCGACCTGGTCAAGGTGACCCCCTCCTCCAAGGTGGTGGGCGATATGGCCATGTTCATGACCAGCAACGGGCTGACGGAAGCCGACGTGCGGGAACGGGGCAACAAGCTCGACTTCCCGGACAGCGTAAAGAGCCTGATGCGGGGAGATCTCGGACAGATCGAGGGAGGCTTCGACAAGCAGGTGCAGCAAATGGTGTTGAAGGGCGAGGAGCCCTACACCGACCGCCCCAATGCCCACCTGGAGCCCATCGACTTCGACCAGGTAGCGAAAGATTACCGTGCGGAGTTCGAGGAAGAGCCCCGAATGATGGACCTGCTGAGTCAGCAACTGTACCCGAAGGTCTTCGCCGAGTTCAAGGAGTTCCAGCAGGAATACGGTGAGGTAGCCAACCTGCCCACGCCGGCCTTCTTCTACGGCCTGAAGCCCAATGAGGAGATCCTGGTGCGCATTAGCGCCGGCAAGCGCATTGCCATCAAGTACCTGAACATGACCAACGCGGATGAGCTGGGCAACCGCCTGGTCTTCTTCAGCCTGAACGGACAGACGCGCAGCATCACCGTCCGCGACCGTTCACTGGAGAGCAAGGTCGCCGTCCACCAGAAAGCCAGTGGTGAACGGGAAGTAGGCTCCCCCCTCCAGGGTAACCTGAGCCGGATCCTGGTGAAGGTCGGCGACGAGGTGCAGGCCGGCGATCCCCTGTTCGTAATTGAGGCCATGAAGATGGAGTCTACCATCACCAGTCCGGTGGACGGAGAGGTTACCCTCATCCCCCTGAAGGAGAAAACCCTGGTGGAAGCCAATGACTTGATCGTAAAACTGGGGTAGGGCCGGCGGGGGCACAACCTTTCGGAGGCTCCCGCGGTCTTACTCGGAAAGTTCAACCCTGTCGTATGCAAAGAGGCTTCGGTTACCTGTTGTTGATCCTGCTGTTGGCGGGGTGCATGGAAAGCGGGGACGCCCCCGATTCGGATCCACCCTTTGCTCCCGCCATTTTCGGGGGGAGAGACGTGCCCGCGGAGAGTGACCGCAGTTTCGTTCCCGGCGAACGCATCGGGGGCATCAAGCCGGGCATGCCCATGTCACTGGTAGAAAACCTCTATGGTTCCGACAACCTGGAAAGCCGGGACCTGCCAGCCGGCGAAGGCATTACCGTGCCCGGTTATGTCCTCTTTCCCGGCCAGCACGACGAACTGTACATCGAACTCGGAAAGGACAAACAGCCCTCCCGCGCCCGCTTCTTTCACCCACGGTCCAACTGGACCCACGCAGCCACTGGTCTGACCATTGGCACCACCCTGCGGGAGCTCAACGAGATGAATGGCCGCCCCTTCGAGTTTCGGGGGTTCGGGTGGGACTACGGCGGCACCGTCACCGACTGGCGGGGCGGAAAACTGCAGCACTTGCTGGTCCGGCTGACCTACGCTCCCGAGCGGGTGGGGGCCGGGGGGCTGCCCGACAGCCTGATTGGGGATATTCCCCTCAACAGCGACCTCCCCGACCTGCGGGAACTGGGGCTGGAGGTGAGGGAGATCGTAGTTCCCATCCGCCAGGAAGCCGACGAAGTAAAGTGAAAGAGGGCCGCCGGTGATCCGGCGGCCCTCTTTGCTGGGAAATGGTTGGCGTTTGCCGCGCGGCTTACTAAGCCAGCACCGCTTTAACTTCCTCGGCCGCATCCTGGAGGGAGATGGCCGAGCGTACGTTCAGTCCGGAGTTGTCGATGAGCTCCTTGGCGATGTCGGCATTGGTGCCCTGGAGGCGCACGATGATGGGCACCTTGATGTCACCGATGTTCTTGTAGGCGTCGACTACCCCCTGGGCGACGCGGTCGCAGCGGACGATGCCGCCGAAGATGTTGATGAGGATGGCCTCGACCCGGTCGTCGCGCAGGATGATGCGGAAAGCTTGCTCTACGCGGGCGGCGTCGGCCGTGCCCCCGACGTCGAGGAAGTTAGCCGGCTCACCTCCGGAGAGCTTGATGATGTCCATGGTCGCCATGGCCAGTCCGGCGCCGTTCACCATACAGCCGACGTTGCCGTCGAGGTTGACGAAGTTCAGGCCGTGGCTCTGGGCTTCCACTTCGGTGGGGTCCTCCTCGGTGGTGTCGCGCATCTCGGCCAGGTCCTTGTGGCGGTAGAGGGCGTTGTCGTCGAGGCTGAACTTGCAGTCGACGGCCACGATGCGGTCGTCGCCGGTGTGGAGGCAGGGGTTGATCTCGATCAGGGTAGCATCGGCGCCCAGGTAGGCCTGGTAGAGCTTGCTTATGAACTTGGTCATGTTCTTGAAGGCGGTGCCTTCCAGTCCCAGGTTGAAGGCCACTTCCCGCGCGTTGAAGCCCTGCATGCCCAGCTCGGGATCGATGTAGGTCTTGTGCACCAGGTGGGGCGTTTCCTCGGCTACGGCCTCGATGTCCATGCCGCCCTGGGTAGAGTGGATGATCACGTTCTGCTTACGCTCGCGGTCCATCAGGATGGAGACGTAGTACTCCTTGTTGGCGTCGAAGTCCGGGGCGTAGGCGTCTTCGGCGACGAGGATCTTGTTGACCTGCTTGCCAGGGCCCTCCATGCCGCCGGGCGTTTGGGGCGTCTTGAGCTGCATGCCCAGGATGTTGGAGATGTGCTGCTTGGCTTCCTCGCGGTTCTTGGCCAGTTTCACGCCACCTCCCTTGCCGCGGCCGCCCGCGTGGATCTGGGCCTTTACTACGGCAAAGGGGCTGCCGGTTTCCTTAGCGAGCTGGTCGTATTTCTCCAGGGCCTCGTCGACCGTATCGGCCGCGTAGCCGTTCTGGATCGGTACACCGAACTTGGTCAAGATGGATTTACCCTGGTATTCGTGGAGGTTCATTGGCTTAAATTTTGTGGGTCGTGAAGGTAGGAAAAAGTTGGGCCACGGAGGGCAGGTGCCGGGTTTTCCACCAATTGCCCGCCGTCAGTGATTTCCGCCTCCCGAAGTTGCCCCCGTATGGTGGCTTCACCCAGGGGCAATCCCGGCGGAATGTTGCACCACCCGCGGGGAGCGGCCGGGGCGGTGTACCTTTGGCTTGTTCATGCACCAGACCGAATTGCAACAGTTTCTCGGCAGGTTTCTGCTCTTTGCCGGCCTGCTGCTGGCGTATGGGATACTGATGTTCGGGATCAATGAGGCCCTCTACCGACTTCGGCCATTACCGCTGGAGCCGTCGCGCGTCCTGATCGCGGGGGATTCCCACCTGCGGCAATCCCTGAATCCGGCTGCCTTTGAGGATGCCCGGAATATTTCCGTCACCTCGGAGCCCTACGCCATCACCTACTGGAAACTGCGGGCCATTCTGGATGAGGTTCGGCCGGATACCGTTCTGCTCAGCTTTGCTCCAGGCAATGTTTCGGGTTATACGGATCTCATGTTCTACGACGCAGCCTCCGCGGCCAATCAGTTCAACAAAGCTTTCCGGGTGCTAGACCTGAAGTCGTTGTTTCAGGACTTTCCGGTTAACAAGAAGAAGCTGTTCGCTATCCTCATCAAAAAGCATACGCTGTACCCCAACCTGCATCAAGGGGCGTTCATCGGGGAATTTCAGCCGGTCGCCTACAGCCAGGCGAATACGGCAAGTCAACGGATCCAGCGCCACTTCCGGCAACCTGGCCTTCCGCCCGCCAGGACCAGCACCGCCATGATCACCTACCTGGATTCGATCATCAATCTCTGTCAGTTGAGACGGATTACCCCCATTGTAGTCGTTTCCTCCCACCAACCATCCTACGTGGAGGCGGTACCCCCGGAAATAATGACGGCCTACCAAGGGAAACTGGAAGAATTCCGTGAAAGGGGAATTACGACGATTGATGGGTTGAACAGGGCCTATCCGCCTGCGATGTTTCAGGACGCCGATCACCTGAACCAGGCCGGAGCGGCTCGCTTTTCCTCCGACGTTGTGACCCGACTGGGTGAATTACCGGCGATCAAAAATGAAAGTAGATGAACGGGATGGACTCCCGGGCTACCGCGCCGCTGAGGATGAGCAGGGCGGCATAGGCCATCCACCGATGGGGCAGTGGCCAGTCAAGCCCCATCTTTTCCAACGCGAAATCGTCGTGACGGCCTCTCCATTCCACGACCACCATGAAGGTGAGCAGGGGGATGGCCATCAGGTTACGCCACGACAGGCTGGCAAAGGTGATCGGGTCGAACAGGCTTGGCGAAAAGATGCCCGACAGGTATTGCATCGCGTCGCCGATCGAGGGGGAACGGAAGAACACGAGCAGCAGGGCACAGGTCATTTGGGTAGTAATGATTTGCACCACCTCCCTGGATCCCAGCCTCCCGGGCTTCACCAGACCAAAGAGACCGCCGCGGGTCCGGTTGCGGAAATAAAGCGAGGCGGCAAGCCATACTCCGTTTAACCCGCCCCACACGACGAAGGTCCAGTTCGCCCCGTGCCACAATCCGGTAACGAGGAAGACGACCAGAATGCGCAGCCCGAGGGAAGACCGGCTGCGCCGGGATCCCGGGAGAACGTTGAACAGGTAGTCGCGGAACCACTGGGTCAGCGTGATGTGCCACCGTTGCCAGAATTCCCGGATGTTGCGGGCAAAGATGGGAAAGGCAAAGTTGCGGCTCAGTTTGATGCCGAACAGCCGGGCCAGTCCAATGGCCATATCCGAATACCCCGAAAAATCGCAGTAGATCTGCCCCGCGAACAGGATTGCCCCCAGCAGCAGGGTACTCCCCGAATAATACTCGTAATGGCCAAAAATGTCATTGACGATAATCGCGCAGCTGTCGGCGACGGCCACCTTTTTGAAGAGCCCCCACAGGATCTGACGGAGGCCACGAACGGCCAGTGCATAGTTGAAGGTCCGCCTCCTGAGCATCTGCGGCAGGAGGTCGGTCGCCCGTTCAACGGGGCCGGCTACCAATTGGGGGAAAAATGAAACGAAGGAAGCAAAGGCCAGCAGGTCGGTGGTCGGGATCACCCGGTTGCGGTATACGTCGATGCTGTAACTGAGGGTCTGGAAAGTATAGAAGCTGATGCCAATGGGCAAAATGATCCGCAGCGTCCAGGAATCAACCGAGGTGCCGAACAGGGTGAATGCGTCGGCAAAGCTTTCCACGAAGAAATTGAAATACTTGAAAAACAGGAGTATGCCCAGGTTGAACGCCAGGCTGACCAGCAGCAGCGCCTTGCGTTTCCCCGGATGCGGCTGTCGGTAAATCAACAGTCCCGTAAGGAAGTCCACCAGGACGCTGCCGGCCATCAGGCCCAGAAAGCGCCAATCCCACCATCCGTAGAAAATACAGCTGGCTCCGAGGAGGACCAGGTTTTGCCGGCGGTGGCCATCACCCGCCACCGACCAGTACAGTAGGAATACCAGGGGGAGGAATAGCGCAAACTCCAGGGAGTTAAAAGACATTGGCGGGGTGTGTACCCCTGGAAACGCGCTTACTTCCCCCGGATTGTCAGTTCACGTTTCTTCGGCGCGTAGTCAGGCGGGATTACAGCTCATTCACGTGCGCCTTCACCCAGGCCGCCCGTTCCAGGATGGCCGCCTGCTGTTCGCCGCCCTTGCGCTCCCACCCCTTGTACATGAAGGCCATGCGGTAATTACTCCCCAAGCGCTCGCGGTGGCGGTCCAGGAAATCCCAGTACAGGCTGTTGAAGGGGCAGGCCCGGGGCCCGGTGTGTTGCTTGGGGTCGTAGTGGCAACCCCGGCAGTAGTCGCTCATCTTGTTGATGTAGTTGGCGGAACTGCAGTAGGGCTTGGTAGCGATGAGACCCCCGTCGGCCCGCTGGCTCATGCCCCGGGTGTTGGTGATCTCCACCCACTCAATGGCGTCGATGTACACGCCCAGGTACCAGGCGTCCACGGCGTCCGGGTGGGCCCCTAGGATGAGGGCGAAATTCCCGGTGATCATCAGCCGCTGGATGTGGTGGGCGTAAGCCAGGTCCAGGCTCTGATTGATGGCGTGACTGAGGCAGTTCATCTTCGTGTCCCCCGTCCAATACCACTCCGGCAGGTCAGCCCGGTGGTCCAGGGCGTTGACTTCGGCGAATTCCGGCATCTGCGCCCAGTACACCCCACGCATGTATTCCCGCCAACCCAGGATCTGCCGCACGAAACCCTCGACCTGGTTGATGGTGATTTCTTCCGGTCGTTCCCGCCAGGCGTTGATCGCGGCGTCGATCACCTCCCGGGGGCCAAGCAGCTTGGTGTTCATCGCGAAGCTCAGGTTGGCGTGGAAGAGCAGGGGATGACGGGTCGTCATGGCGTCCTGGTAGGTTCCGAAGTGGACCAGTCTGTGACGGCAGAAGTCCGAGAGGGCTTCTAGGCACTCCCGGCGGGTGACCGGATAAGTGAAGCGGTTGCCGGGCATGCGACCCATGGTAGCGATGCCGTGCCGCTCCAGCAGGGTGACGATCTCCCCTCCATCTCTTTCGAAACGGGGGGATTCCGGGATGCTCACCTCCGCGGAGATGCGCCCCCGGTTGTCCTGGTCGTAATTCCACTGCCCCGTGGCGGGCTCCCCGTTGGCGTCCATGAGGATGTCGTGGCGGCGGCGCATTTCGCGGTAGAAGGTTTCCATCAGGTAGCGCTGCTTGTCTGCGAACAACCGCCCTACGTCCTCCCGGACGGAAAGGAAATGCTCGCTGTCGCAGGCTACTCCTCCAGCCTTTTCCGAATATAGTTTTAGCTCCTGGTCCAACCGCCATTCATCGGGTAGCTGGTATTCAAATGCGGGATTTTCCTGTTCGCGTCGCAGGTGGCTTACGCAATCGGTAATTGAGTGGTGACCGGCGGCCAGTGTTTCGTCCAGCGATCGGTACACGACGTGGTGGCCCAACTCACGGAGCCGGTTGGCGAAGGCGCGCATCGCCAGGAAGAAACCGGTGATTTTTTGGACGTGGTGGCGGGTATAGGTGGCTTCCGAGTGGGTCTCGAAGAGACAATACACCGTGGCGTTGTCCACCTCCCGGAACCAGGAGTGGTTTTCGTTGAGTTGGTCGCCGAGGATGAGGCGCAGGCGGGCGTAGGGCAAGGGGAATTTTCTGGCCTAACCGAGCGCGGCGGACCATGGTTCAGCGCGGTTGCGGTTGGGGCGGCACCCGCGTCCGTGGTCAGGCTTGCGACTCCAGGATATTCCGCAGCAGGGCCTGGGTTTCCCGGGGCTCGGCAGCGCCTCCGCTTTTTTTCATCACCTCGCCCATGAAGAAGCCGATGAGCCCCTTCTTGCCCTTGCGGTAGGCGGCAGCTTTTTGGGGATTGGCCTGGACCACCTCCCGGGCGATGTCGCTCAGGAAATTGATGTCGGTGTTCTGGATGAGGCCGAGTGCAGTAGCGCGTTCTCCAGGATCGCCGGGGGTGTCGAGCAAGTCGGGCAACAGGCGGGAGGCGGCGTTGGCGGCGCTTACCTTACCCTCGGCGATGAGCTGCTGGAGGGCGGCGAAGCGGGCGGGGGTGAGGGCGGGCTCAGCATCCTGGGTATGCGGCAGTACGCGGTTTACCCACAGCTTGGCCAGTTCGGGAACGGCCGGGGAAGCGGCGGCGTACCGGCGGAAGGTTGCGTAACGCTGCCGGTCCTCGCTGATGAGGGCGGCATCGTCGGCGTCGAGCCCCAGGGCGATGAGTTCGTCGTAAGCTTCCCAGGGCAGGGTGCCGATTTCGGCGCGCAGCCGGGCGATGTCTTCCTCGCTCACCACTACCGGCGGCAGGTCGGGATCGGGAAAGTAGCGGTAATCGTGGGCATTTTCCTTGGTCCGCAGTGCGGAGGTGGTACCACTTTCCGGATCGAATTGCCGGGTTTGCTGGGCTACGGTGCCGCCGGATTCCAGCAGGGCAATCTGCCGGTCTACCTCGAAGGCAATGGCCCGGCGGGCGAAGCGCATCGAGTTCATGTTCTTGATCTCGCAGCGGGTGCCGTAGGCGGATTGCCCTTCCGGGCGGACGCTGATGTTGACGTCACAGCGCAGGCTGCCTTCTTCCATGTTGCCGTCGCTGATGTCGAGCCAGCGCACGAGTTGGCGCATGCCGCTCATGAAGGCGTCCACCTCCTCGGCGGAACGCAGGTCGGGTTCGGTAACGATCTCCAGCAGGGGGGTGCCGGCGCGGTTAAGGTCGACCTGACTGAAGTCCTGGCCCTCGGCGTGGATCGACTTCCCGGCGTCCTCCTCCATGTGGATGTGGTGAAGCTGAATGCTGCGTGGTTCGCTTCCGGCGATCCGGATCGGCAGCTGGCCGCCAACGCAAATGGGGCTTTCGTCCTGGGTAATCTGGTAGCCCTTGGGCAGGTCGGCGTAGAAGTAGTTCTTCCGGTCGAAGGTGCTGCGGCGATTGATCTGGCAGCCCAGGGCAAGTCCCAGCTTGACGGCGAAGGCTACCTGCCGCTCGTTCAGGAAGGGCAGGGTGCCGGGGTATCCCAGGCTGACCGGGCTGATGTGGGCGTTGGGTTCTGCTCCAAAGGCGTTGCGGTCGTCGCAGAAGGCCTTCGATTCGGTAGCCAGCTGGACGTGGGTCTCGAGGCCGATGACGGTTTCGTAGGTGGTCATAGGCTGGCGAAGATAAGTAAGTGGTCGGACGGGTTAGTCGTCCGACGAATTTCACATAGACCACTAAGTCGTCCAATGAATTTTCGTCGGACGACTTAATCGTCCGACCACTTCACCATGGACCACCCCCCTACAGCATCGCCGCCAGCTTCTCCACTACGTAGTCCACCTGCTCGCGGGTGTTGTGGTGGCTGAAGCTGAAGCGGATGGTGTGCCGCTTGGAGTCCGGGTGGAGGTGGCCCACCACGTGGCTGCCCACGTCGATGCCGCTGGAGCAGGCCGAGCCCCCGCTGGCGGAGATGCCCGCCAGGTCCAGGTTCATGAGTAAGAGGTCCCCTTTGGGAGATTCCGGGAAGCTCACCGACAGCACCTTGTAGTGGCTGCGGCAGGGGTCGCCGTTGAAGCGTACCTCCGGATAGACTTCCCGCAGTCGCTCCATCATGTACTGCTTGACGGACTCCATTTGGTTGCGGCGCTCCTCGCGTTCTTCCACCGCCCGCTCAAGGGCCTTGGCCAGGCCAACGATGCCATAGACGTTCTCCGTACCGCCGCGCATGTTGCGTTCCTGGGCGCCGCCGTCGAGGTAGGGCTTGATGTGGTTGTCGTTGTTGATGTACACAAAGCCCACGCCCTTGGGCCCGTAGAACTTGTGGGCCGAGCCGGAAAGGAAGGACACCCGGGTCTTCTCCAGGTCGATGGGGAAGTAGCCCATCGTCTGCACCGTATCGCAGTGGAAGTACACCCCGAATTCGCCGCAGAGGTCGGCGACCTCCTGCAGCGGCAGCAGGTTGCCGATTTCGTTGTTGGAGTGCATCAGGCTGACGAGGGTATCCGCAGACTGCTCCTCCAGCCGGCGGCGCAGGTCGGCCAGGTCAACGTGCCCCCGCTCGTCGATATTCACCATTTCTACTTCCGCGGCCCCGGTGGCGGCGATGGCCTCCAGGCTGTGAAGCACGCAGTGGTGCTCCAGGGGAGAAGAGATGATGCGCTTCACGCCAAGGTCGCGCACGGCGTTCTTCAGGGCCATGTTGTTGGCCTCGGTACCGCCGGAGGTGAAGAAAATTTCTCCGATGCTGCAGTTCAGGGCGTTGGCCACCGTTTTGCGGGCCGCCTCGATCAGGCTGCGGGCCTTGCGCCCCTCGGCGTGGATGCTGGAGGGGTTGCCGAAGGTGGATTGCATGACCTCCACCATGGCCGTGAGGACTTCGGGGTCAATGGGGGTGGTGGCGGCGTTGTCGAGGAAAATGCGGTTCAAGGGCTCAGTCGGTTAATTCGATAAGGATAGGGCAATGATCGGAGTGCAGGGCGTCCTTGAGGTGTTCCACGCGGACGATGCGGTCGGCCAGGGCAGCGGGGTAGCTGTGGTAATCGATGCGCCAGCCCTTGTTGTTGTTGCGGGCGTTGGCGCGGTAGCTCCACCAGCTGTAGGTGACCTCCTCGGGATGAAGGTAGCGGAAGGCGTCAACAAAGCCCGTCTTTTCAAACCACTTCGTCATCCAGGCCCGCTCCTCCGGCAGGAAGCCGGTGGTGTTCTCGTTGCGTTTCGGGGCGTGGAGGTCAATCTCGTGGTGGGCGATGTTGTAATCGCCTACGACCAGCAGGTTGGGGCGGGTCTGCTGCAGCTCCAGCACAAACTCGAGGAAATCATCGAGGAAGCGGTACTTATACTCCTGACGGTGATCGCCTTGACCCCCGTTGGGGAAGTAACAGTTGAGGATGGTCAGGTCGCCGTGATCGGTGCGGATTACGCGTCCCTCGCAGTCGTATACCTCGAGCTGACAGCCTTCTACCACCCGGTCGGGGGCCTGCTTGCTCAGCGTCAGGACGCCGGAGTAGCCCTTCTTGCTGGTGGCACTGTGCCAGGCGGCGTGGGTGTAGCCTACGGCGGCCAGTGCGTCCAGTTCGACCTGCTCGGGGGCGGCCTTGGTTTCCTGGAGGCAGAGGATGTCCACGTCTACGGTGGCGGCCCATTCGGCGAGTCCCTTGCGGAGGGCCGCGCGGATTCCGTTGACGTTGTAGGTCGCGATGGTCATGATCGGGGGAGGTTTATTGGGGGCGGAACAGCTCCTGGAGGTGGGGGGCTTGCTCCGGCTTCAGCCGGCCGGCCAGTACCAGCCGGAGCTCCCGGCGCCGCAGGGCATCGGTGTAGCGCTGCTGTTCCATTTCGGTGAGGGGGATCAGTTCGGGCACCTGTACGGGCGACCCATGGTCCTTGTCCAGGGCAACGAAGGTGAAGTAGGCATGGTGGGTCCGCCGGGGGTGGGTACCCTGCATGGTGGCGGCGAAGACCTCGACGTAGACCTCAATACTGGTGTTGAAGGCGCGGGTAACGCTGGCTTCCAGGGTGATTACCTCACCGTTCTTGATCGCGCTCTTGAAGGCCACGTTGTCGACGCTGGCCGTCACCACGGGGCGGGCGCAGTGCTTGCCGGCGCAGATGGCACAGCAGATGTCCATCCACCGCAGCATGTTACCGCCCATGAGGTTGTCCTGGGGGTTGGTATCGTTGGGCATGACGAGTTCCGACATCGTCGTAAAACTCTCCGCCACGCGCTTGGGCAGCGGCCGGCTCATTGCATCATCACTCCGGGGCGGCCCAGTACGGGCAACTCGGTGAGCGACTCCTGGCTAATGGTGCCCGCCGGGAAGGTGTACCGCTTGTCCAGCATGTGCTTCCCGTTGTTGAAACTGACCCAGTACTCGTTCGTGATCGCGAAGAGCGAGGGCTGGATGGGTTCAAGCTTCAGGGAATCCTGGGCCTCCAGCTTCTGGTGGAAGTGGCGCAGTACGGTTGTCGTCTTGTCCACGCCGTCGATGCTGCCGTAGCCCTGACTGGTGACCAGGATGTTCTCCATCGGTTCCTGCCGCAGGTTGATCAGGTAGATATCCCACAGCTCCTCCCCGGCCTCCTGGCGAGGTACCGCGGCCACGGCTACGTCGGTTACTTCGGGTGTTGCTATGTCTTCTTTCATAGAGCGGTCTGCAATTGGGCCGCAAAGGTACGAAGGCTGGCGGGAAGGAGGCAGTCGTTGGCCTCCCTATAAGCATGTGAGAACAAGGACCTTCCCTTCGCCGGCCTAGCGCCCCCAGCGCAGGCCCAGTTCCAGCCGCTGCCGTTCCATGGCGGGACTGCCTTCCCGGTACACCGGGGTGAGGTGGCGGGTGGTGCCCAGGGTGAGGTGGAGGTTCCCCGACAGCCGGTAATCTGCCCGCAGCCAGGTAGAAAGCGACAGGCGGTTCAGCACGGGATTCAGTACCGAGCGGTTGCCGCCGCCTCCGGCGGACATATCGAACTGGGTCCCGCCACCACCATAATTCGAGCGGCTAAACCGCTCCTCGGCCACGGTTACTGACACTACCCCCGCGGAATCCAGTACCGCGTAGGTAGGGCCGGAGCCCCCCATAAGGTAACCACCCTGCAGTCCCCCTTCGAGGGTGAGCCGACCGGATAAACGGCGACCGAGGCCGGTCCGGACGGCCAGGGTATGGGTTTGCAGCTCACGGGGTTGGCGGAACTCTTCCCGCGCCTGGGCGGTGCTCAGGCCGGCGGTGGGTACCGGGTAACTCGGCCCAAACAGTTCCTGGGGGTCGTCCATTCCGGAGGTGGTCACTTCCCGGCGGCCGTAGTCGTAACGGAGCCCTACGGGCACGAACCACCGGCCGGTAGGGAAGCGGCGCGTCAATTCCACGTACCCTCCGGGGTAGTAGCTGTTTGGGTAGGTCGTTGCCCCAGCCTCCAGGGTGAGGGTCTGAAACGGTTGAACCGGAATAATCTCCTCCGTACGAGCACGAACCACCGGCGGGTCGAAGTTGAACGCCGGTTCGATCAGGGTAAAAGACAGGGTGGGAAGGGCAGAAACCCTGGCGGCAACTTCTCGAGGTGACGGTGTCGGGGCAGTGGACTCCACCGGATTAGGCACTTCATTGGCTGTCGGAGCGGGTGCCGGGGTACCCGGCGAAGCGGCCCGGGAAGGGGGAGAGGTGGGTTGACGGCGGGCGTTCGAGGTGGCCGTGCCGGTTTGATCGGCCGGGGGGGAGGGTTGAATGGCCTGCTCAAGCTCAGCATCCTCAATTGACGGGGCAGGTAGGGTAGTCGCCTTCGGCATCTCCGGGGCCGGTTGAAGAACCGATGCCATCGGGCTTGGGGGAGGCGGAGGACCAGGCACTACCTCCGGCCACAGCACCAGCGTCCCCGCCCCGATAACGGCGACGAGCAGCAGCAAGGGCAGCAGCATCCGCCAGCGGCGCTTGCGGTCCAGGCGGGTCTCCATATCGGCCCACGCTTCATCCCAGAAGGCGTCGTCCGGGGTCCAGGGCGTATTGCTATCCGGCATAACGGTTGAATTTGTGGGTTTCCTGATTGAGGCGTTCGCGCAGCAACTGGCGGGCCTTGTTGAGGTGCCAGCGGCTGTTGCCTTCGCTGAAGTGCAACTTGGCGGCGATTTCGGCGTGGCTGTAGCCTTCCACCGCAAAGAGCCAGAAAACCTCCTTGCTGGTCTCGGGCAGCATATCGATCATGCGGCAGAGGTCTTCAGCGTAAAGCTCGTGGGTGGCCGTATCCGGGGTGGGCTGGTCCCAGCCGGCGATTTCCAGGGTGGGACGCTTGCGTTGTTTGCGGAACTGGTCGATGCTGCTGTGGAAGACCACCCGCTTGATCCAGCCTTCGAGGCTGCCTTCCCAGCGGAACTGCCCCAGCTTTTCGAAGACTTTCATCATGCCCCCGTTGAGCAGGGCCATGGCTTCCTCCCGGCTATTCGTATAGCGGCGGCAGACCTGGAGGGCGGCGGGCCCGTAGGTGCGATAAAAGGTTTCCTGGGCGCGACGATCGCCCCCCAGACAAGCCTTAACCAATTCCCTTTCCTGGTTTTCTTGCATGGGCGAATCAGAATCTGGTAGCAATGCCCAGGGTCAAACGGCGGTAGCTTACCTCCCGCTCGAAACTTCCCCCGCGGTTGTCCGCTGCGGCGAAGTCCACCCGGGTAAAGCGGTATCCGAGGTCGAGCACCATGGCCCCCCACTGCCCGGATGGGGGAAGGAGCAGGAGCCCGACTGAGGGGTGAAGGAGGGCCCCGGCCCGCCGGGAATCCAGCGATTGTCCGGGACTGCCCACCGGCAGGGCCACGCCTCCACTCAGCCGCAGGAGGGGCCGCAGGGCCCGCTTTCCCAGCTGGTACTCGGCCAGGGCCGTCAGGGAAGCCAGCCGCTCCTCCCGGTCGGCGTTCATCAGCTCAAAACCCATGCCCGCCCCGGCGACAAGGCCGCCGAATTGCCGCAGGTGGTGATAATAGGCCCCGATGCCCAGGGCGACCGCCGGCCCGAAGTCGTTGTTCCCGTTGCGGGCCCATCCCACGGAGCCGCCGAGCTGGTGGTACCAGTTGCGCGCTGGCGGGTCCGAAGGACCGTCCGTAGTAGGCCGCTGCTGTGCCGTCAGGGACGGCGGCAGCAGGAGGGTGAAGCAAACGAGCAGCAGCAGGGGCATGAAGGGTCAGTTGCAGATGGAGATGTCGGCGGCGTAGGCCGGGCGGCCCGTATCGTCGTAGTCGTACTGGCGGATGCCGGCCTGCTCCCAGCCCAGGACGATGAGTTCGCGGCGGGCGGGCAGCACGATCACGTCCTTGGCGGGAAAGTCCGTGGCCTGGTGCACTTCGGCCCCCAATCGGCCATCATCGGTGAGGTCATACACCTTCAGGCCCTCCGGACCGGAGCAGAGGAAGAGGTGGTCGCCGTCCACACCGAGTCCGTGACTGTTGCTCATGGGAATTTCCTGGAGGGCGCGCGGGTCGCGGGGATCGCTTACGTCGATCACCGATAGCTGGTCGCCGCGGTTGCCGCAGTCGGCCCCGCCCCACATGGTGACGTAGGCGATGTCGTTCTGTACCACCACGGGGTCGCAGCTCAGCACGTGGGCGAAGGTGGACAGGTACTCGGGTTGCAGGGGATTGTCGATGCCGTAGATGTGCATGCCGTTGTTGGCCCCCATGAACAGCATGTTCTTATAGGGGAAGATCGTCTCAATCCCCCAGGGCATCCGGGTGATGCCCATGAACTCCGGTTCGGTGGGGTTGGCCAGGGAGAAGGTCCGCAGCGAACTCTCGTCGACGGCGTACAGGGTGCCCCGGTTGATGGTGAAGCGGGCCAGGCTGCCGCCGGTGCCCACCTGCTCGCTGCTCCCGCCGGCGGCTCCGGCGGCGGCCATCGCGAAGTCGAGGTTCTGGCGGTCCGCGGTGAAGAAGATACCGTCCTCCATCATCCAGCCGCGGCCGTAGAAAGGGGAGTTGCAGTCGACCTGCATAGTCTCCGTTCCTTCGGTATAGGCAACAGTGACGTCTCCCGTACCATGGAGGTTGGCCGCGAAGTCGGTATACGGGTCGAAGACGTCCTTCGTCCGGCTCAGGAATTCCGGGTTGGCGGGGTCGGAGAGGTCGAAGGCCAGCAGGTCGATGTACTGGTTTACGTACAGTATGTTGTTGCGCACGGCCAGCCCGAC
Source organism: Neolewinella marina (assembly GCF_002631205.1). Taxonomy (GTDB): domain Bacteria; phylum Bacteroidota; class Bacteroidia; order Chitinophagales; family Saprospiraceae; genus Neolewinella; species Neolewinella marina. The sequence continues at coordinate 580,661 of NZ_PDLO01000001.1, read as the reverse complement.
CCCGCCGGGGATGTTCATGAACTTCAGCGGGCGGGGGGCGGCGTTGTCGCTGTTGTCGATGAGGTGGAGGCCGGCATTGCGGTCCAGGACGAAGAGGATGTCGCCGTAAACGTAGAAGGCGGAGGGGTCACAGACCTGTTGGGGGACGGTCGTGCTGAAGTCGTCACTGCGCCACTCGGCGGCCGTCAGCACCACCGGGTGGTAGGCCGTATAGGTGACCACGTCGGTACATTCCTCCTCCAGGCAGCCCGTTAGGAGCAGCGTGCAGCACAGAAGGGTGAGTAAATGTTTCATAACGGTGGGTTGATTGGCTGGTAGGACGCGGGTGAGCCGGCCCGGCGTTGGCGGGGAAAGGATAAAATTACCGGAAGTGGAGGGAATATCCCGCCCCGGGCCTCGGAATCAACCTTTCTGCTTTCTCCGCTTTTACTTGCGAAGTACAACCCCCCGATATGACCCCCCTGCGCCGGGTAAACGATTATCTCTCCCTCGTCAAGTTCTCCCACACCATTTTTGCCCTTCCGTTTGCGCTGCTGGGCTTCTTCCTGGCTACCCTGGATGCGGGAGAGCTGCGGCCGCTTACCCTGTTGCTGGTGGTGCTCTGCATGGTTTTCGCCCGCTCGGCGGCCATGGGGTTCAACCGCTACCTGGACCGCGACATCGACAGCCGCAACGCGCGGACGGCCGTGCGGGAAATTCCGGCGGGTACCATCTCGGCCCGCTCGGCCCTGGTCTTCGTGGCGGTGAATTGCCTGCTCTTCATCGGAGCGGCAGGACTGCTCAACCCCCTCTGCCTGGCGCTTTCCCCGGTGGCGCTGCTGGTCATCCTGGGCTACAGCTACACGAAGCGGTTTACCTACCTCTGCCATTTTGTCCTCGGGCTCGGCCTGGCCCTGGCCCCCATTGGCGCCTACCTGGCCGTCACGGCCGAGTGGGCGGTGCTGCCGGTCCTCTACGGGGCCATCGTGCTGCTGTGGGTGAGTGGATTTGACATCGTGTATGCGCTGCAGGATGAGGAGTTCGACCGGGAGGAGCAACTGTACTCCATTCCCGTTCGCCTCGGCACCCGGGGGGCCTTGCGGCTCGGCCGGATGCTGCACCTGCTGTGCGCCGTCATCGTCGTACTCGCCGTGCTCCGGCAGCAAACCGTATACCCCGAAGTTGGGGGACTGACCTGGGTGGCCGGCGGCATCTTCCTGTCGCTGCTGGCCTACCAGCACACGGTGGTCCGCGCCGACGATCTCTCGCGCATCAACTTGGCGTTCTTCACCACCAACGGGATAGCCAGCCTGATTTTCGGCGGGCTGTCCGTGCTGGATATGTACGTATAAATCCGGCGGTCAGTCCCTAGATCACGCTGGCAAACTGCCGCAGGAAGCGGGCGTCGTTCTCGAACATCAGCCGGATGTCGGTAATGTTGTAGAGCAGCATCGCCTGCCGCTCGATGCCCATGCCGAAGGCGTAGCCGGTGTACTTCTCGGGGTCAATGCCACAGTTTTCCAGGACGGCCGGGTCTACCATGCCGCAGCCCAGGATTTCCAGCCAGCCGGTTCCCTTGGTGATGCGGTGATCGTGTTCGGTTTCCAGTCCCCACCAGATGTCCATTTCGGCGCTCGGTTCCGTGAAGGGGAAGTAGCTGGGGCGCAGGCGGATCTTGGTGCCTTCCCCGTACATCTCGCGGGCAAAATGGAGCAGGGTAGCCTTCATGTCGGCGAAGCTCACCCGCTCTGCGATGTAGAGCCCCTCCACCTGGTGGAACTGGGCGTGGCTGCGAGCGCTGATCGTCTCGTTGCGGTATACCCGCCCGGGGGCGATGATGCGGATGGGGGGCTGCTGCTGTTCCATGGTCCGCGCCTGTACCGAACTGGTGTGGGTGCGCAGCAGCATGGCCGAATTGTTGGGGCCGGCCGGCATTCCCTCGGAAACGTAGAAGGTATCCTGCATGTCGCGGGCGGGGTGGTCCTCCGGGGTGTTCATGGCCGAGAAGTTGTGCCAGTCGTCCTCCACCTCCGGGCCCTCGGCCACGGCGAATCCGATGCGTTCGAAGATGGATACGATGCGCCGCATGGTCAGGGCGATGGGGTGGCGGCTGCCCAGGGGGCGGGGTTCGGCGGGGGCCGTCAGGTCGAGGTCGGCCGCGGCGGACTGCTCCTCAGCGTGGCTGGCGGCGGACTTCAGTGCATCGTAGCGCTCCTGGGCCACGGTTTTGGCGCGGTTGACCAGCTGGCCGAAGTCGCGCTTGCGTTCGTTGGGCAGGTTGCGCATCTCACCCATCAGGGGCTTGAGTACGTTCTTGCTGCCCAGGAAGCGGATGCGGAAGGCTTCTACGGCTTCGGGGGTCGGGGCTTCGGCGGCCTCGATTTCGGCGATCAGTTGCGCTACGCGTTCGAATACGTCCATGGTGCTGCGGCGGTTTGGCGGGCGAAGATAGGCATGAAGGAGCTACCCGGACTATCTTACGGCCGATGGCGTGGACTGATCGGATGACCCGGAGCGAATGGTTGGTGGCAATCGGGCTGTCCGGCCTGATGATCGGATTGGTTTTTTCTCCCGCCCTGCTCTCCATCTCCCTCATTTTTACCGTAGCGGTGGCTGTCCTGGGTACTCCGGGTGGGCCGCCAACCTACTGGCGGGAGCGGCTACCGGACGCGCTGTCCAATTCCCTGTTCTGGGGGCTGGTGGGCCTTTACCTTATTCTGCTGCTGGGGGCTCCCCAGACCACCGACTGGGGCTATTACCTGGAGCGATTACGTATCAAGTTGCCGCTGCTGGTGCTGCCCCTCGCCTGGGCCGCCCGACCCTTTTTGCGGCGGAGCGCGGGTGCCCCGGATCCGCGGGCCAGCCGGGCGTGCCTGGGCCTGGTCGCTTTCGTAGCCGTCGTCCTGGCGGGCGTACTCATCAACTACGGCCTGCACTTCGCTGAATTCAACGACCTCATCCGGAGGGGGCAGGCCCTCCCGGTACCCCGGGGCAACCACATCCGCTTCAGCTTGCTGGTTGCCCTGGCATCGGTGGTGGGCATTGACGGCTGGTTCCGGTACCGTAGCCGCTGGTTGCCTTTGCTGGGGACCTTTTGTCTGCTGGGCTTACACCTGCTGGCCGTGCGTTCGGGACTGGTCACCGCCTACGCGGGCTGGGCGGTAGTGGTGGGCGGGTGGGCCCTCCGGTTGGGGCGGCACCGCTATCTCTGGGGTATGCTGGCGGGGCTGGTGGCTCTGCCGTTGGTGGCCTATCTGGTGGTACCCTCCTTCCGCACCAAGGCGGATTACATGCGGTACGAGCTCTTCCACCGGGACGCCCGCCAGGATACCGCCGAGTATTCCGACCAGGGCAGGCTCGCCAGCATCCGCCTCGGCCTCGACGTATGGCGCGATTACCCCGTCTGGGGCGTTGGCCCCGGCAACCTCGAGCGGGAAATGCGGGAAAGGTACGCGGTAGCCTATCCGGGGGTGGAGGCCAAGCGGCCCCACAACCAGTTTGTCACCGCCCTGGCGGCGAGTGGGGTAGTGGGTTTCGCAGTTACCGTAGCCAGCTTCCTGCTGATCGGTTTCGGGTCAGGGCGTTGGCGCGACCCCCGCTTTGCGGCCATCTGGGTGGTGCTGACCCTGAGCTGCCTGGTGGAGAACACCCTGGAAACCTCCGTGGGGGTATCCCTCTTTACCGCTTTTCTGCTGGCGTTCGCCTATCCCCCGAAGCGGAATCCGGGATAAAGCATCATGCCCCCGTCGATGTAGATGGTAGCCCCGGTGATGTAGTCGCTGGCGTCGCTGGCCAGGAAGGTACAGAGGTTAGCCACGTCCTCGGCCTCGCCAATGCGGCCGTAGGGGATGAGCTTCAGCAGTTCGTTCATGGCGTCTTCCCCTTCCCAGGCGGCGCGGTTGATTTCGGTGCGGATGGCGCCGGGGGAGATGCTGTTGATTCGGATCTTGTCGCCGGCCAGTTCCTGGGCCATGCTCTCCATCATCATCTTGACGCCCCCCTTGGCGGCGGCGTAGTTCACGTGGCCCGCCCAGGCGATCTCGTCGTGTACGCTGCTCATGCAGATGATCTTGCCGGCCGCGGAGGAGTGCTCATGAACCCCCTGCCGGCGGAAAATGCGGGCCGCTTCCCGACAGCAGAGGAACTGCCCGGTAAGGTCAACGCTGATCACCCGGTTCCACTGCTCCAGCGTCATCTCCGTGAAGGCGGCGTCGGCCTGCAGGCCGGCGTTGGCTACGAGTAGGTCGAGGTGACCATATTCCTCGTGGCAGGCCTCGAAGAGTTTGATGACTTCCTCCTCCTTGCTCACGTCCGCCTGTACCGCGATCGCCCGGCCCCCTGCGGCTTCGATTTCGCGGCGGACTTCCTTGGCCTCCTTGTCGCTGCTGTGGTAGTTGATGACCACGTTCATGCCTTCCCGCGCCAGGCCGATGGCGCAGGCACGGCCCAGTCCGGTACTCGAGCCGGTGATGATGGCGGTTTGTCCCTTGAGGTCGATCGTCATAGCTGCCTTTTCGCGGATGAACGTCCTCCACAGGCCGGGGTTCGGTCGCCCCCGCCCGGCAGCTTAATGTTTCTGCGGGGTTTCGTTGCCGGAGCCGAGATACCGGAAGCTGCGGAAGAATTTGTCCGAGGCATCCCCCAAACCCCGGCCGGTGAGGGCAAAGGTCTTCAGTTCGAAGTAGCGCCCTCCGGCCACGAAAGCCAGGGTGCGGGCGCTGGCCTCTCCGTCTTTGTAGTCGATCCGCCACAGGCGGCCGGGGAAGCCCTCCACCGCCCGTTCCGTGGCGTAGATCACTTCCCCCCTCAGGGCTTCCGCGGCGGATTCCTGGGTGGACAACAGTAGTTCTTCCACCAGTTCCGTGCTGTCCTGGTGGAGTGCACCGGGCGGATAGTCCACGTAACTCAGCACGTAGATCAGGTTTTCGGCCCGTTGCAGGTCGGGCACCTTGAAGAAGTAGGTATGGAATACCTGATCGCCCACGGCGGTGGTCAGGGTATCCGCCTTATGGGACAGCGGGCCGGGAGTGTGAATGCGGAAGCGGCCGTCCAGGTCGTCGACCTCGGTCCAGCGGCTAGCGTCTTCGTAGCTCTTTACCGGCTCCTTGTCGGGAGCGGCCATGGGGGTCTGGGCGTAGGCCGAAACCGACGCCAGAAAGAAAAGGAAAAGGGTAAGGCGGTAGATGCGCATGGAGTACAGACACCGGGGTGGGGTCGGGGGTTGGTGGCGGTGGACCAGAATGTCCGTCACCTTACTCCTCCCGCTTCACGATGCGGAAGCCGATGCCGGTCACTTCCTCCAGGGGGTCCTGGCGGGAGAACTGGGCCACCACGAGTCGGTGCTCCCCAAGCTGGGTAAAACGGGTGCCCGTCTGCAGGGAGATGTCGGCGGTACATTCCGTGCCACTGCATTCGCCGTACCAGTCGCCGAAGGTATCGGCCAGTTGCAGCGACAGCGGCTGGGTCAGCACGGTGCCGTCGGGCAGGTGGGTAGCGAGCCGGGTATAGAAATTCTGAAAGGGGAAGTCCTGGGTATGGGTAACCGAGAGGACCAGGTCGTAGCGGGCGGAAGTATCCGTTACCGGGAAAGTGAAGGCGACGCTGTCGGCGTAGGCCCAGCCCGCGGGGCCGAGATCGCTTTCCTCCTGGAAGGTGATCTCGGGCCCGCAAGCGGACAACAGCGCGAGCAAAAGGGGGAGTCCCGTCGTCAGCCGCAGGCTCACGAGAAGTACTCCTTCATGCGCTCGAAAAAGCCCTTGTCGCCCTTTTCGAGCTTGGGGTCGAAGTTCTCCATGCCGCGCATCTGTTCCAGCAGCTCGGTTTCCTCGCGGGTGAGCTTTTTGGGGGTCCAGATGTTGACGTGGATCAGCTGGTCGCCCCGGCTGTGGCTCTGCAGGGCGGGCAGTCCCTTGCCGCGCAGGCGGAAGATCTTGCCGGATTGGGTACCCGCCGGGACCTTGATCTTCACGCGGCCGGCGATGGTGGGTACTTCCACGGAAGTGCCCAGGGCCGCGTCGGCGAAGTTCAGGTAGAGGTCGTAGATCAGTTTCTGGCCGTCGCGCTGCAGCTCGTCGTGGGGCTTTTCCTGTACATTGATCAGCAGGTCACCGGGAGGGCCTCCGCGGCGGCCGGCGTTGCCTTTGCCGCGCATGCTGAGCTGCATGCCTTCCTCCACGCCGGCGGGGATGTTCACCTCGATGGTGTCCTCTCCGTAGACGCGGCCGTCGCCCTTACAGCTGTTACAGGTAGCCTTGATCTGGGTGCCCGTACCGGAGCAGGTGGGGCAGGTGGTGGTGGTAGCCATCTGGCCGATGAAGGTGGAGCGTACCTGGCGTACGACCCCGGCGCCGCCACAGGTGCGGCAGGTTTCTACGCTTTCGGCGTCCTTGGCTCCGCTGCCGTCGCAGACGTCGCAGGCCTTTTGCCGCTTCACCTTGATGCGCTTGGTGACACCCTCGGCGATCTCTTCCAGGGTCAGGGGTACCTTGATGCGCAGGTTGGAGCCGCGTTCCCCGCGGGGTTGCCGCCGGGCGCCGCCGCCGGCCGCGCCGCCGAAGAAGGACCCGAAGGCCCCGCCGCCGTCGCCGAACATGTCGCCGAACTGCGCCATGATGTCCTCCATGGTCATGCCACCGGGGCCGCCGCCGAAGCCGCCCTGTCCGTTCACGCCGGCGTGGCCGAAGCGGTCATAGCGGGCCCGTTTGTCGCTGTCGTTCAGGACATCGTAGGCCTCGGCGGCTTCCTTGAATTTCTCCTCCGCCGCCGCGTCACCGGGGTTGCGGTCGGGGTGGTATTTCATGGCCAGCTTGCGGTAGGCCTTGCGCAGTGTATCGGAATCGGCGTTCTTGCTTACACCGAGTACCTCGTAATAATCTCTTGCCATATGGCTTGTCTTGTATTGGTTGGAGAAAGTGGCACGGAGTGGTGCTACTTACCCACCACCACTTTAGCGTGGCGAATGATGCGGCCGTTGAGGGTGTAACCGCGTTCGATGGTGTCGACCACCTTTCCTTTCAATTCCGGGTGGGGAACCTCGGTAACGGCCTCGAAGAGGTCGGGATTGTACTCCTCGCCCGTACTTTCCATGGGCTTCAGTCCCTGGGACGCCAGGGCGGAGAGGAGTTTCTTGCGGACCAACCCGATGCCGTTGTTCCAGATTTCGGCCGTGGCCTCGTCCTTTTCAGCCAGCTGGGCGGCGCGGTCGAAGTCGTCGAGGACGGGCAGCAGCGCCTTCATGGTCTTGCTGCCGGCGGTGTCCATCATTTCCAGCCGCTCGCGCTGGGTACGCCGCTTGTAGTTGTCGAATTCGGCGTAAAGCCGCAGGTAACGGTCTTCTTTTTCCTGCAGCCGCTCCTGCAGCTCCTTGATGTCGACCTGCTCGGGCAGCTCCTCCTGGAGGTCGCCATCGGATTTGAGGTCCTGGTCCACCACCTGCTCTTCGGGGGCGGCGTCACTCTGGTTCAGCATTTCGTCGTCCACGATCGGCTGATCTTCGTTGTTCTTACTCATCTTTCTGAAAAATTTTAGCACTAGGGTATGCCGCAAAAAGGGGGCCACAAGGACAAGCGGTAATTATGTCAGGCCATAACGACAATTCCCGACAGCCCGTCACGTATCGCCTAGTTAATTTTTACCATGTAGGTTGCTAACGGCTACTTTTCGTCTGTCCTTCGTGGCTGAGCGAAGTGCGGGGCAGAGCAGCTGACAAATGAGGGGCTAAGCTATTCATGACCTTTGTACTTCCTACTTTGTCCTTCCCGCTTCGTACTTCTAATTTGGTCAGGACAGTGAAGCGCAAGCAAGCGCCTACCCCCGTACTTCAAAGTTGAAGCCCTGCTGGGTGAGGGCCCGGTAGCGGGCCTCATCGAAGCGGTAGAGGCGGGCCGGCCGGTGGGAGACGCCCTGCTGCATCCGGTCCAGGGGGATGATGAGTTGCATCGAGAGTATCTTCTTGCGGAAGTTCCGCTTCTCCAGCTCGGTACCCCAGATGGCCTCGTAGAGGTGCTGCAGTTCCGTCAGGGTGAATTCGGGGGGGAGGAGCTCGAAGCCCACGGGGCGGTTGCGGATGCTCTGCTGCAGGTGGGCGATGGCCGTCTCCAGGATCCGGGCGTGATCGAAGGCCAGTTCCCCTACCTCCTGGAGGTTGTGCCAGGCCACTTCCCGCGACAGGCCGTCGGCCCGGGGGGTAAAGTCGGCAATTTTCACCAGGCTGTAGTAGGCCACCGTGATGACGCGGCCAAAGGCGTGGCGGGCCGGAGCGCCGAAGGTGCGCAGTTGCTCCAGGTAGACATTCTGCAGGCCGGTGGTTTCCCACAGCACCCGCTGGGCGGCCTCATCCAGGTCCTCGTTCTGCCGCACGAAGTAACCCGGCAGGGCCCAGTAGTTGTCGTAGGGCTCTTCACTACGGCGAATGAGCAGCACCTTGAGCTCCCCTTCGTCGAAGCCAAAAATGACGTTATCGACGGTAAAAGCGGACTTGAAATAGTTGTCTAGATGGGACTTAGGCTGCACACACTTAATATTTCCGCAAATATACCCCAAGTCGCCGCCCCGTCCAGACTCCTCCGGACATCTTTTCCGGAATGCCGTCCGTCTGCAACTTTTCTTGCCGCCGCGGGGCGCGGGTGCCGTGCGGGAAAAAGCGGGAACCTTACCTTGCGTCCTTCCTGATTCACCTTACTCAATTGCCTACGCCGTGAAGATCACCGAACAGCCCGGACCCTACCGCCACCTGGAAAACCGCTCCGCCCAGGAGTTGCTCACCTTCATCAACGAGCAGGACCGCAAGGTGGCCCCCGCGGTGGGCGAGTGCATCCCCGCCCTGACCGAGCTGGTAGAGGGCATCGTGGCGCGCATGGAGCGGGGTGGCCGGCTGTTCTACATTGGAGCGGGTACCAGCGGTCGTCTGGGAGTGCTCGACGCCAGCGAATGCCCTCCGACCTACGGGGTACCCCCGGGTATGGTGATCGGGGTGATCGCCGGTGGTGATCGGGCCCTGCGCGACTCGGTCGAATCGGCCGAGGACAGCGATAACCAGGCCTGGGCCGACCTGGCCGCCTACGCCCCCAACGCCGACGATACCCTGGTGGGTATTGCCGCCTCGGGTACTACCCCCTACGTGATCGGCGGACTGCGGCGCGCGCGGGAAGCCGGACTGCTGACGGGCTGCGTAACCTGCAATCCCGGCGCGCCGGTCACCGAGGTCTGCGACCACCCCATCGTGGCGGTGGTGGGCCCGGAAGTGGTGACGGGCAGCACCCGCATGAAGTCCGGTACCGCCCAGAAGCTGATCCTGAATATGATCACCACCACCGTGATGATCCGCCTGGGCCGGGTAAAGGACAACCGGATGGTGGACATGAAACTCAGCAACGCCAAGCTTATCGACCGTGGCACGAAGATGATTGTGGAGTCCACCGGCATGCCCTACGAGGAAGCCCGGCAGCGGCTACTGGAGGCGGGCAGCGTCAGAGACGTACTCGACCGGTCGTAGGGGCTCCATATCCAGAATATCAGTACAGAATTCCACGATGACCCGCTGGGGGGCCATCCAGTCCTTTGACTTGATGTCGCTGGCGGCGAAGTGGCTCTTCGGGGTGGGCAGGGCCACCAGCAGTTTTTCCGCCTCCGGAGTGGCGAAGGCGTCGTGGACTTCCGGGAAACGGCTCACCTCCACGTGGTTGTCCTTTTGAAGAAAGTTCTCCTTGTAGTAGACGGTCAGCACCGGGCACTGCACCGCGGTGAAGGTGGCGTCCGTCATGGTCGTCTGCACCAGCACCTCCAGGTTGACCAGCGCCTCGGAGGGGTAGATGGTATCGAAGTACTGGGCGGCGCGGGGCTCGGAATGGTCGATCTTCTTGTTGCTGCCTAGGGAAACCAGGCGGGCGAGCTCGTGCCCCCAGGGGCTCATCAGCAGGGAAGCCCCCGGCTGGTCGTCCTCCACGTTGGGCCCGATGTTGATGAGGGCGTGTACTGCTTCCGGGAAGGTGGCCGCCAGCTTCAGCGCCAGGGTGCCGCCCGTTGAAGTCGACATCAGGATGACCTTGCGGCCGATCCGCCGCCCGATGGCCAGGGCTTCCCGGGCATCCGCCCAGGCGTCTTCGGGGGTGAATTCTTGCAGCGCAGCTCCGGCTTGCAGCCCGTGTCCCGACCAGCGCGACAAATAGATATTGGCGCCGAAGATCAGAGGTACGTTCACGTTCACGGGGTAGCCGTCGCGGTAGCTCCCAGCAAAGCCGTGGAGGTAGACGAAGGCGTACTCCGTAACCCGGGGCACGGAATCGTGCCAGACGATGCGGGCCTGGTTGTTGGGGCGGGTGGGCGCCTTAGCTTCCCGGGCGTTCACCTGTCGTTCCAGCGCGCGCAGGTCGTCAGGTACGTCCGGCAGCTTGTCCGGATAGGTGGGCGGATCTATGGTCGGGCCGAGAAAATAGGCCAGGGTAGCCACCACCAGGAAGGTGCCGACGCCGTAGAGAACTTTGGAGGAGATCGTCACGGTGTCCGAACAGCCAATCCGGCCGGATGTTAGGGGCGGGTGCCCGGCTTTTCAACGGCTGCCCGGCACCCGCGTCCGCGCCTAGTGGCCCGACGGCGATTCCACATCCGCGCCTTCGGCCAGGGTAGGGGCCTTCCAGCGCTCGTAGCCCACGGGGGCGTCCGCAACCTTGCGGATGGCGGAGGTGGTGCGCTTCTTGTCGACCACCATGGCCAGGGTCATGATTAGGCTGGTACCGATGATGATGAAGAGCAGCACGCCCGGTTCGAAATTCTCGATGGCGGCCTCGGTCGGGATGGCGTAGAAGAGCAGCACGGTGATGAGGCCCCGGGGCGCCACGAAGAGCTGCGGCAGGATGTCCGAACCGATGAAGATGCGCAGGATGACGAAGCGGATGAGGTAGATGCTGAGGATGATCAGCAGGCTGACGATGGCCACGTCGACGCTCAGCAGGGAGGAAAGCGTAATGGTCACCCCGAAAATGACGAAGAAGAAGGTGCGCACCACGAAGGCCGTCTCCACCGTGACCACGTGCAGGCCCTCGTAGATGTGCAGGGCCTTCTTGTAGTTGAGCATCTTCTTGAGTGGCCCGCGGAAGAACAGGCGCATGTTGGCGATGAGCAGTCCGAAGATCAGGATGATGATCAGGGACGACAGGTGAAGCCGCTTGCCCACTGCATACAGCAGCAGCAGTACGGCGATCAGCAGGAAGAGCTTGACGTGGCTCTTGATGTTCTGGAAGATGAGCACGATGGCGTAGCTGGCCACGAGCGACAGCACGATGGTGAGTACCACGTTGCCGGCGAAGGCCAGTCCGCCCCCCGTATGCTCCACCACGTCCAGGGTTTCGCCCGCGGCCTCGGAGATCGGCAGCTGGCTGGTGAGGAAGTAGAAGAGCATGATGCCGAGGATGTCGGAGAAGGTGCTTTCGTAAATGTGGAACTCCCGCTTGCTGCCCTTCAGCCCGGTGACGCTGGGGATGATGATGGCACTCGAGAGGATCGACAGGGGGGTAGCGTACAGCCAGGCGCTCTGGGTGGACATGCCGTCGATGAAGCGCTCCAGGATGATGGCCGCCACCCAGGTGGACGCCATCAGTCCGATGAGCGCTACCACCAGGGCCTTGCCGATGGCCAGGTATTTGTCGCGCTCGAGTTTCAGTTCCAGGGCGGCCTCCAGTACGATCATGATCAGGCCGATGATGCCCAGGATCTCCAGGATGGGAAAGAAATTGAGGTTGCCGAAGCCGAAGGCGTCGAGGCCGAGCTTGATCAGGATGCCCAGGACGATGAGCATCAGCACGGAAGGAATATTCGTACGCTTGGACACCTCCCCGAAGAAAAACGACAGGATGATGATGACCGAGGCTTCAATGATGAGCAGGTAGGGATCTACGGATTGCATGGTGGGGGGGGGGCTTAACGCTGGGCGATGGTGGCGGGGTAACCCCATTCCTGGAGGAGGGCAAGGAGTTCGGAGAGGTGCTTTTCCTCCCGGACGGACAGGCGGACCTGGATGTCGGGCGAGCCCGGTTCCGGGTGGGATACCTCGGGGCGGAAACCGCGGTCGAGGTAGGGCGTGGAGGTGAGGCGGTCCATAAGTTCGGTGAGGGGGCGTTCCCTTTTTTCGGTCGGCGAGAGGTGGAGCTGGTAGTAACCGCCAATGTCCTTGCCGGTGATGAGGCTGTAGCCGTTCGTCAGGAGGGTGGAGTAGTTGACGAAGTGGAGGCCTTCCCCCGTCTGGAGGTAAAGGCCGATGCGGTTGATGCGGCTGATCACGCCGGTGGACTGATCGGCCTGCATCCGCTTGCCCACGGCGATAAGGGGAGTGCCGAGAATGATGCGCCCACTGAGGTAGTCGCGCAACCGTCCGAAACCGGCGGCCACCAGCAGGATCAGGATAACGCCGTGGAGCACCGGGTTGATGAACACGAAGATGGTAGCCAGCAGCAGTACCGTGATGGGCTCGTAGTAGAGCAGGAAGGTGGCAATGACGCGGTGCGCCCGGGCACGCACGCCCTGGGTGCGCCGCACCCGCTCCAGGCGGTCGCGCAGCAGCGACAGCAGGGCGTAGACGCCGTAAAGGATTGCCGCGGCCAGGATCAGGTCCGCCCAGCTGAAATAGGCGTTCAGGTATTCGTCCATGGGGTTAGCTTGACTGGTTGAGGTAGGATTCGGCGTCGAGCATGCGGCCGATGTCGTTGACCACGCTTTCGGTAATTTCCAGCTGGCCGTCGGGTTGGCGGGTCACCAGGCCGATGCGGACGAGGCGCTGCAGGATACTGGCGTAACGCTCCTGGTAGGCCGGGCCAAATAGCTTGCGCAGCCGGTAGTCCCGCACCTGTTTTTCCAGCAGGATGGTGGTGAGCAGGGTAGCGGTATCCGGCGACAGGAAGGCCGGAAGGTTGTAGCGGCGCCCCCGGGCCTGGGTGACCCGCTCCTCGTCGTAACGGCGGGTGTAGTAGGCCCAGCGATTGATGGTTTCCCCCACGTTGCCGTCGGTAGCCCGGTAGATGCGTTTAACCATTTTGGCGAAGGCCGCCTCGCTCACGGGCTCGCCGTCGGCGTCGACCAGCAGCTTGTGGGTGGCCCCGTGGCGGATGCTTACCGCGCGGATCATGTCCTCCTGGGAGAACTTGTCGAGGCTGATCCGCGCCTGGAATACCCGGCCCAGCTCCTGAAAGCGGTTCAGGTGGTGGTAGACGGCGTTGCTGGTGGACACCAGGTAGAAGATCCGCCCGGAGTAGTCGTCGATGTGCTCCCCGAGCGCCCGCACGTTCGCGGCCAGGGTGTGGTCGCCGTCGGCCCATTTTTCCAGGTCGTCGATCCACAGCAGGGGGCGCTGCTGGACGGTGTATTTCTCCACGAAGTTGAGTGCCTCCCGCAGGTTGGCCGTGGTCTGGGTACGCCGCCCCTGCACCGTCAGCGGGGCGTGGGGCCGCAGGCGGATGGTCTTGCCGGCGAAGAAGCGGTTCGTGATGAGTTCGCCAAAAAGGGTTTTACCCGCCAGTCGGTTGCCGGTCAGCAGCACGGCTCCGCGAAAACCGAGTTTCCAGTTCTGGATCAGTTCCCGCAGGTGGGCGGTTTCGGCTTCCCGGCCCACGAGGAAGGATTCCCCGATGTAGCCCCGCGTCATCAGGATGTTGGTGTAGGCGGCGTTGTCGGGGGGCAGGCTGCGCTGGCGGATCACGCGGACCGTCTTCTCGCTCACGCTGAGCTTTTCCTCCCGGGCCGCGGCCCCGAGCAGGCGGCTCACGCCGGCGGCGTGGCGCTGCAGCCATTCCTGGGCGCTGGTCACCAGCCGGCCCTGCCGGCGGGTGAATACCCCGATTCCGGATTGCAGGGGCAAGGGCAGGAAGTCCTCCTCGGGGCGGTAGACGCTCGTCAGTCGCAGGTCACGCTCGATGAGGCTCTGCAGCCGCTGCCGCAACTCGCCGAACTGGGTGCTGCGCTCCTCGGTCTTGGTGAGGTAGGCGGCCAGCGGCTGGGCCAGCTGGTTGTTGTCGATGGAAACTTCCTGGCCGGCCTTGATCTCGGTGGCCAACAGCAGGGCGCGGTTGCGTACGTTGGCCACCGCCACCCGGAGGCCGTTGTTGATCTGTTCGCTCAGTTCCCAAAGCTCGTAGATAAGGGGCATCACTTCGGCGCTCACCCACTGGTCGGTGGCGCGGCGGAAGTTGACCTCCTTGTACTGCAGCAGTCCCCCCTCGCTGCCCACCGTGACGCGCTGCTTTTCCACGAAGCCCGCGATCAGGGCGTTCACGCGGTTGGTGTAGTGGTCCAGGCGGGCGGGGGTGGCTTCCTCGTTGACGTGGTCTTCCAGGCGGGCGGCCACCACTCCGGGGCGGTCGGCTTCCGTATCTCCCTCCCGGATGAAGGCGATGATTTCCTCGGCCCGCTGCTGGGCCCGCTGGGTCAGCTCATTGCTCACGGTGAGGATCTGCTGCAGCAGCTTGCGCAGGTCGGTGAAGCGTTCGGCCAGCTTCGTCAGCTCCGTGTACTCGGCGGCCAGGGAGGTGGATTGGCCGGCAATTTCCCGCAGCTGGTAGCGGTACAGGGGCCAGGGGTTGTGCTGCAGCTTCCAGGCGTTGAGCTGGCGCCGCCGCTGTTTATCGTTCCGCTCCAGCGCCTGCCGCCGGGCCTCGTGGTCGGCCTCCCAGTCGCGGAGGGCCTCGGCCAGGGTTTCCCGGGAACGGCGGTACAGGTCCTCCACGGACGCCTGGCTCGCCTTCCCTTCCTGCCGCCGCAGTTCGGCCATCTGGAGCTGGAGCTGCACGTCGCGGTACAGCAGCAGGAAGTGTTTGGCGCGTTCGGCCCAGACGAAGTGGGTCAGCCGGCACTCCAGGTCGGTATAGTCTTCTCCTTCGCCCACGGGGCAGGCCTCCCCCCGGGCGACCATGGCTTCGGACATCTCGCGGGCGTGGTGGGCCAGCTCCTCTACGGGACCGCTGGGGTCCAGGTCATGCAGGGCGCGCTCGGCGGTAGCGGCAAAGGAAACGGGCAGATCGGCGGTCATGGGGGCAATATAGTTCCCCCGGACAAGAGGGCGCGGACGCAGGTGCCGGGAAAGGGGAGAAGCCCGGCTTGCCCCGGATATTTCTCCTGAAAGCGGCCTTCCGTGGCGGAAGATTGAGGACCGATTCCCTACCTTTCGGGCCATGCGTACCCTTCTGCTTTTCCCCTTCCTCCTGCTGATGACCTTTTTCGCCTGCCAGGAAGAACTGCCCCCGCCCGCCGTAGAAACTCCCCCGAGTATGGAATCATCCGCCGAGGCTGAACCCGACAGCCTGCTGCGCCACGCCGTTTTCTTCTCCTTCAAGGAGGAGTCCACCCCGGAGCAGATCGACAGCGTCCTGCAAGCTTTCAGCGCCCTGCCCGGACAGATCCCCGAGATCCGCGACTACGAATGGGGCATCAACAACAGCCCCGAAGGCCTGAACAAGGGGTTCACCCACGCCTTCTTCCTCACCTTCCACAGTGAAGCCGACCGCGACGTGTACCTGCCCCATCCGGCCCACCAGCGGTTCGGGGAAATCCTGGGTCCCCACCTGAAGGACGTCTTCGTGGTGGACTACTGGACGCGCTGATCCGCGGGTAGCAGCCCCCGGGCCCCGTTACTTTTTGAATTTCCATTCCCGCACTTCGGGCAGGCCCTTCGCCAGGGCCGCGCCGAGGGCCGAGCCACTGGTGTAGGTGAGTTGGTCGAGGACGTAGGACTCCACGGACACCGTGGCTTCCGCTTCGGCCAGGCACCAGGGGGCGAGCTTCAGTTCCTCCGTTTCCGGATCCTGGCAGACGAAGGTGGGCTCGCCCAGTCCGTCGTTCACCTCCAGCCGCCGGCCCTGGGCGGGCAGTTCCTCGCCGCAGAGGATGAGTGACAGCCGGTCGCAAAACCTCATCCGGCCGTAGACCGTCTCCAGCAGCTCCGCCGGCCAACCCCGTTGTTGGAGGACCTGCTTGCGTTTAACGACAATGCCCTTAAGCAGTTTTTTAAGCCGGGCGTCCACGGATTCACCCTTGTAGAGATGCTCATAGTGGCGGCCGATAAGCAGTCCGGTCCACAGGTGTTTGCGGTAGGCGTCTTCCAGTAACGCTTCGGCCTGTTCACTGCGCTGGGCCTCATCCATGCGCAGCAGGGTGAAGTCCTTGGGGGCGCCGCGGTCGGTCAGGTAATCACCACTCGAAAAATCGACCTGGTGATCGTCGTGCTGGGCTACGGCCAGCAGGGTAGGGAGGGACAGCCCGGGGGGCGCGACGGACGGCAGGTGGGAGTAGATGTCGGCGGCAAGCAGGCCGTGGGCGGGGTGGAGGGTAATGCGCCATCCCTCGGGGTGGGGGCGTACGAGCATACGGTGGGGAATGAAGTGAGCCGATGCTGCCGGCTCCCCTGGTTAACCCCGAAACCGGTCTGGTTGATCGGTGGGCCACCCGGGGAGGTCTCCGAAAATGAATGGTTGTCCAGGTCGACCGGAAACCTATATTCGTGGCCGTAAAACCGCTGCATGTACCACCTGAATAGTTTGATTATCGTCGCGATCCTTTTTGTCCTGATTGTCGCGGCGGACGTAGTGGGCCTGTATCTGGGGCAGCGGGCGCGGGATAAATCCGACAACGACGTCAAGTCGCAGACCTCGGCCATCCAGGGTGGCATCATCGGCATGCTGGCCCTGATCCTGGGCTTCACCTTCAATATGTCGATCCAGCGGTACGATACCCGGGCCGGCGCCGAGGTGGAGGAAGCCAACGCCATCGGTACCGCCGAACTGCGGGCCGCCCTGTTGCCCGAGCCCTACCACGGGCAGGCGGCGGCGGCCATCGACGAGTACATCGAACTGCGGCTGGAGAGCAGCCATATGGACCTCACCCGGGTGGAGGAGCGCAAGGCTCTGAACGACCGTACGAGCCAGCTGCAGCAGCGCATCTGGGACATCGGGGTGGCGGCCGCCGATGCTTCCCCCAGTCCGGTACGCAGCGGCTACTTCCTGACCTCCGTCAATGATATGATCGACGCCCAGGGCCGCCGTCTTGACGTGCTCAACCGCCACGTGCCCCCGGCGATCTTTTACCTGCTCTTCGTTTTCTTCATCGCTACGGGGGGACTCATCGGGTATTCCACGGGATTGGGGCAGCGCCGCTCCCGGGTGCCCGCTCTGGTGCTCAACCTGCTGATCTGTCTGCTGGTCTTCATCATCATCGACCTGGACCGGCCGCGGCGGGGCATCATCGAGGTGAAGCAGGACAGCATGGAAGCCCTGCGCTAAATCCTTCACTCACCCATTGCCATGTACAGCCTGAACAGCATCCTTATTGCCGTCGTCCTCTTTCTCCTCATCGTTGCCGCCAATGAAATCGGGCTCCGCATCGGTGGCCACTACCTCGACCGCTCCGACAGCGACGTCAAGTCGCAGACCTCGGCCATCCAGGGCGGGGTGCTCGGTCTGCTCGCCCTGATCCTGGGCTTCACCTTCAGCATGTCGATCCAGCGCTACGACGTCCGCTCCGGTGCCGAGGTGGCGGAAGCCAACGCCATCGGCACCGCCGAGCTGCGCACGGCCCTGCTGCCGGCCCCTTACGACCAGGAGGCCCAGGGTGCCATCGACGAATACATCGCACTGCGCCTCCGCAGCGCGGGCGTTGACCTGACCCACAAGGAGGAGCGCAAGTCACTGAACGTGGAGACTACTGCCCTGCAGCAGCGTATTTGGGACATCGGGGTAGCGGCCGCCGAGGCCAATCCCAACCCCGTGAAGACGGGCTACTTCCTCACCGCCGTCAACGAGATGATTGACGCCTACGGCAGCCGCATTGACGCCCTTCAGCGCCACGTACCCCCGGCCATCTTCTACTTGCTGTTTACTTTCTTCATCGCCTCGGGGGGGCTCATTGGCTACTCCAGCGGACTGGGGCAGCGCCGCTCCCGTGTGCCCGCCCTGATCCTGAACCTGTTGATCTGTCTGCTGGTCTTCATCATCATCGACCTAGACCGGCCGCGGCGGGGGGTGATCCAGGTGCGGCAGGACAGTATGGAGGCCCTGCGGTAGGGGGGCGCCGCAGCTCGTGACGGAGAGCAGACAACCAAAGCGAGGGGCAAGTGTCTTCCTTTCCCCAAGTGAATGTGTCCCCCCTTTACCGAGTGCATGATGTCTGAAAATCCCCTCAACCGCCTTCCCTTCTCCGTCCTCGATCTGGCTACCGTAGGCGAGGGCACCACCCCGGCCGATACCTTCCGCAACAGCCTCGATTTGGCGCGGCACGTGGAGCGCCTGGGTTACACCCGCTTCTGGGTATCCGAGCACCACAACATGGCCGGGGTAGCGAGTTCGGCGCCCCCCGTGCTGATCGGCTACCTGGCCGGCGGCACCACCACCCTCCGCGTGGGGTCGGGCGGCATCATGTTGCCCAACCATTCGCCGCTGGTGGTCGCCGAGCAGATGGGTACCCTGGCTACCCTTTACCCCGGGCGCATCGATATCGGGCTGGGCCGCGCACCCGGTACCGACCCCGTGGCCTCCCGCGCCATCCGGGGCGTCCGCTTCGACGCCGGCCAGGACTTTCCCCGCGACATCCAGCAGTTGCAGGCCTACCTGTCGGCGGACAACCGCAACGCGCCGGTGCGCGCCATTCCCGGTGAGGGGCTCGACATTCCGATCTATATCCTGGGTTCGAGCACCGAAAGCGCCTACCTCGCCGGTTTGCTGGGCTTGCCCTACGCCTTCGCCAGCCATTTTGCGCCCACCCAGCTGTTCGCCGCCCTGAAGCGGTACCGCGACAACTTCCGCCCCTCGGCGGTCTTGCAGGAGCCCTACGCTATTGCCTGCGTCAACGTGGTCGCGGCGGACACCGACGCCGAAGCCACCCGCCTCGGCACCACCCTCCAGCAACTGATGCTCGGCGTGGTAACCGGCAAGCGGCAGCTGATGCAGCCCCCCGTCGATTCCATGGACCACCTCTGGTCGCCGGCCGAGCGGCAATACGTCGAGCAGATGCTGTCGGTTTCCTTCATCAGCGGCCCGGAGCAGCTGGCCAAGGACCTGCGGCATTTCCTGCGGCAGACCGGCGTCAATGAGCTCATGGCCGTCTCCCACATCTACGACCACCGGGCCCGGTTGAAGTCCTACGAATTGCTGGCCGGTGTATTGCAGGGGGTGGCGGCCTAAGCCATCCTGGCTGCTGGCTAACTTCCCCCTGGCGCCCGCGCGCCGACGCCAGCCAGGATAAGCGGGACAGAGCAGGACAGTCCATTGCGGTTTGATCGAATATATTAGGGGGTCGATCACTGCAACCTGAACTCACATGCCATACTTACTGCTGTTGTTTCTTTTTTCCCTCGGTACGCTCTGCGCCCAGGGGGTTACCGTTACGGACCTGCGCTTCGAGCAGCAGGACAATACCCTCGGGGTAGGGGAGACCCACCCCCGGTTCAGCTGGAAACTCCGGAGCGACGCCCGCGACGTGATGCAGTCCGCCTACCAGATCCGGGTAGCCACCGATGCGCGCGACCTCGCCCGGGGGCGCAAACTGGTCTGGGACAGCGGCCGTGTAGACGGGGACCAGTCGGTACTGGTACCCTATGCCGGTCCCGACCTGGAATCCCGCAAGCGGTACTTCTGGCAGGTACGCGTCTGGGACAAGCAGGGGAAGCCCTCGGAGTGGAGCGCGGCGGCCAATTGGGAAATGGGCTTGCTCAATCCCGCCGACTGGGTTGCCGAATGGATAAAACCCATGGAGGCGGGTGACCAAAGCCAGTCGCTGCCGACGCCCCGGCTGCGGCGGGAGTTTTCCCTCGACCGCCAGATCGCTTCCGCCCGCCTCTACGTGACCAGTCACGGACTGTACGCAGCGGAAATCAACGGAGAGCGGGTGGGCGACCAGCTACTGACCCCCGGCTGGACGGCCTACCAGGACCGGCTGCAGTACCAGACCTACGACGTCACCGATCAGCTGCAAGCGGGGCAGAACGCCATTGGCGTCACCCTGGCCGACGGCTGGTACCGCGGCAACCTTGGCTGGGGCGGACAACGCGCCGTCTACGGCGATGAACTGGCCCTGCTGTTGCAACTGGAAGTGACCTACCGCAACGGGCGGCAAGAGCGCATCGTAAGCGACGGCGACTGGCGCAGCAGCACCGACACCCCCTACCGTTCCGCGGACATTTATAATGGGGTAGCCTACGACGCCACCCGTGAGCAAGCCGGTTGGTCTAGCCGCGGGTTTGACGCCGCCGGCTGGCAGGGCGTTTCCGTGGCCAACCACGACAAGGAGGTACTGGTAGCCCCCGTGGGCCCACCCGTGACGGTTACGGAGGTGCTTGCGCCCCGGGAAATCTTCATCACTCCCGCAGGGGACACCGTCATTGACTTTGGCCAGAATCTCGTGGGCAGGGTAAGGTTCACGGTGGAGGGCCCGGCGGGGCAGACCGTGGTAATCCACCACGCCGAAGTGCTGGACAAGGACGGCAACTTCTACACCGCCAACCTGCGGACGGCGAAGCAGGAAACAAGCTACACCCTGGCCGGCGACGGTGCGTCCACCTTCGCCCCGGCCTTCACCTTCATGGGATTCCGCTACGTTCGCCTGAAGAACTGGCCGGAGATGCCACGGGCGGAGGACTTCCGCGCCGAGGTGATCCATTCGGCGATGGAGGAAACGGGAAGGTTTACCAGTTCGGATTCCCTGATCAACCAGCTGCAGCGGAACATCAAGTGGGGGCAGCGCGGCAACTTTGTCGACGTGCCGACCGACTGTCCGCAGCGCGACGAGCGCCTCGGATGGACGGGCGACGCCCAGGCCTTTGCCCGCACGGCAGCCTTCAATTACGACGTGAGTGGGTTCTTCCAGAAGTGGCTCAGCGACGTCTCCGCCGACCAACTGCCCTCCGGGGCGGTACCCCACGTGGTGCCTAACGTCCTGGGAGAGAATGCCGCCGCTTCGGCCGGTTGGGCGGACGTGGCTACCATCGGGCCCTGGACGATGTACCTCGCCTACGGTGATCAGCGCCTGCTGGAAGAGCAGTACCCGACCATGAAGGCCTGGGTGGGCTACATGAAGGATACGGCCGGCGACGACCTCCTCTGGAATACCGGGTCTCACTTCGGCGACTGGCTCTTCTACAGCGTGGGCAACGACCCCTCGGGAATTTCGGCCATCACAGACAAATACCTCATTGCCCAGGCCTTTTTCGTCCACTCCACCGACCTGGTCGCGCGGGCGGCGGAAGTTCTCGGCAAGACGGAGGAGGCGGCGGAATACCGGGAGCTTGCCCGGCGGCTGCGGCAGGCCTTCCGTGATGAATACGTCACCCCTTCCGGCCGGCTGGTCAGCAGCACCCAGACGGCCTACATCCTGGCCCTGGAGTTCGACCTGCTGCCCGAAGAAGTACGGGAGGCGGCCGCCCGGCGGCTGGTGGACAACATTGAACGCTATGGTCACCTCACCACCGGATTCCTCGGTACCCCGTATCTGCTGCACGTGCTGACGCGCTTTGGCTACACCGATACCGCCTATACCCTGCTCCACCGCAAGGAATACCCCTCCTGGCTGTACCCCGTCACCCGGGGTGCCACCACCATCTGGGAGCGGTGGGACGGCATCAAACCCGATTCCACCTTCCAGAGCGAGGGCATGAATTCCTTCAACCACTACGCCTACGGCGCGGTGGGCGACTGGCTCTACCGGCGGTCCGCGGGACTGGACACCGATCCGGCCGCCCCGGGCTACAAACACCTCGTCCTCCAGCCCCACCCGGGCGGCGAACTTACCCAGGCCCACGCTACCCTGGAAACCCCCTACGGAACGGCGGCCAGTGGATGGACGACTACGGCCGAAGGCCTGGAGTTCACCGTTACCGTCCCCCCGAACACCACCGCCGAGCTCCACCTCCCCAACGCCCGCCAGGAAAGCGTGCAACTGGACGGACAGCCCCTGGTCCAGGGCAACGGGGTGCGCAGTCACCGACAGTCGGCGGACCACGTCATGGTGGAACTCGGCTCCGGAACCTACCGCTTCTCCCTGCCGATAACTTCTTCGCGGTAGGTCAAAAATGAGTTACGCAATCGATTCACTAATTCGGTGTTTCGGGCTATCTTCCCCATCAAAGTCGATCCCCTTGCAGCTATTATCCCGTTCCTTCCTGGTCTTGAGTATCCTGTTTTTTCCCCTGGCCTGGGCTGCGGCTCAGGCTGGCGATTGGCCTTCTTTCACCGTTCATTCGGGCCCTTACGCACGGCAGCAGACGCTGGTGTGTGCCGAGGTGGACGAAGCCGTCGGCGCCCGCCACGACGCGTTGGCCCTGTATGAGGTAACCGGTGGGAGCAATCGCCGGCCGGTGACGGTTCAGTGGGAGGGCAACCGCCTCTGTTGGGTGCTCGAAGGCGAGACGCCCGCCGGCACCCAGCGGCGTTACGCCCTGGCTCTTGCAGCAAGTGGCGGGGGTTCGACGCCCGCGGGTGGGATTCAGGCCACCCTGGCCGACGGGCGGGTTCGCTTCGTGGCCGGTGACGACCGCACCTTGCTGACCTATCAGCGCGACCCCGCGCCCGTACCCGCCGGGGTTGATCCGATCTTCTCCCGCGGTGGCTTCCTGCACCCCATCCTTTCCCCGGCCGGGGATACGCTTACGCGTATTCAGCCGTCGGACCACTACCACCATTACGGCGTTTGGAACCCCTGGACGCACACTGAGTACCAGGGGCGGGAACTGGACTTCTGGAATCTCGTCCGCGGCCACGGAACGGTGACGGCCGATGGGGTAGATAACCTCGCCGGTGGCCCGCTCACCGCCGGACTTACCGCCCGGCACACCTACCTGATGTTCCCCGACAGCGCCGTCCGTGAGGGCGCCAAGCCGCTGCTGGAGGAGCAGCTCGACCTGGGAGTGCATTCCCTGGACCGGAACGCCTACCAGGTAGATTATACCACCACCCAACGAAACATCACCGACGAGCCCTTCGTGGTCAAGGCGTACCGCTACCAGGGCATTGGATTCCGGGCGCGGCCCGACTGGGACGACGCCACGGCCCGCCTGCTCACTTCCGGCGGCAAGAACAAGGCGGACGGCAATGCCACCCGCGCCCGCTGGATGATGGTCGACGGACCCACGAACAGCGGCCGGTCGGGCATCCTCTTCCTGTCGCACCCCGACAACTACGACGCTCCCCAGACCATCCGCATCTGGCCCGAGGGGGCCAACGGGGGTAAGGAAAACGTATTCCTCAACTTCAATCCCGCCCAAGAGGTGGACTTCCGGCTGCGGCCCGATGGCCAGTATCGGTTGAAGTACCGCATGGTGGTCTACAACGGCACCCTGGATTCGGCGGCCGCCGAGCGCTACTGGCAGGACTTCGCCCACCCACCGCGGGTGGTGGTGGACGGCGCCGGTAAGCTGCAGGGCAAGCGGGTACTGGTGTACACCCGCAACGGCAAGGGCTACGTCCACGAGAACATCCCCGCCAGCGTGGCGGCCATCGAGCGGCTGGGGGAGGAGAATGGCTTCAGCGTAGTGAGCTCGGATGACCCGGCCTACTTCACCCCCGAACGGCTGGCCGATTTTGACGTGCTGGTCTTCTCGAACACCAACAACGACATCTTCGAAACCCCGGCCCAGCACGAGGCCTTCCGCGGCTACCTGGAGGGCGGCGGCGGATACGTGGGCATCCATTCGGCCATCGGCTCGGAACGCGACTGGCCCTACTTCTGGCGGGTCATCGGCGGAACCTTCCACCGTCACCCTAAGCGGCAGGACTTCGATGTCGCCGTGATCGACCCTGACCACCCCTCTACCGATTTCCTGCCTCCCACCTGGCACATTCGCGACGAGGAGTGCTACTACATCAAGAAACTCAACCCGGCAATGCACGTACTGCTGGCCGCCGACCTGAGCACCGTCGACGATCCGGAAGGCAAGGCCGGTTACCCCGGCGAAACTTTCGGTAACAGCTTCCCGGCCTCCTGGTACCTCACCAACCACGGCGGACGGCAGTGGTATACCGCCCTCGGACACCGTTCCGAGCATTACTCCGACCCCCTCTTCATCCGCCACATCCTCGGCGGCATCGAGTGGGCCGCCCGCTAACTTTCCCTTTACTTCCTAAGCTAGTCAATCATGAACCGCAGGTCTTACCTCAAGAAATCAATGGCCACCGTGGCCGCTACCCTTTGCGTTCCCACCATCGTGCCGGCCTCGGTGCTGGGCAAGAATGCCCCGAGCAACAAACTGCAGATTGCCCAGATCGGCTGCGGCCGCATCGCCCGGGGCCACGACCTGCCGGAAACCATGCGACACGACAGCGCGCGGGTGATTGCCGTCTGTGACGTCGACAGCAAGCGCAAGGAACAGGGCAAGCAGTTCGTAGAGGACTGGTACCGCAAGGAGCGCGGCAGCGACAATTACGTGGACGTGAAGATGTACGACGACTACCGGGAGCTGCTGGCCAACCCGGAAATTGACGGCGTGCTCATCAGCACCCCCGACCACTGGCACGCCCAACCCGCCATCGAGGCCGCCCTGGCCGGGAAGGATATTTACCTGCAGAAACCCACTTCGCTGACCGTGGAGGAAGGGCGCATGATGAGCGACATCGTGCACCGCACCGGCGTGGTCTTTCAGTTGGGAAGCCAGCAGCGGTCGAACGACCCCTGGCCCCAGTTCCGCCGCGCCTGCGAACTGGTCCGCAATGGCCGGATCGGCAAACTCACCCGCGTGGATATCGGCCTGCCCAGCGACCCTTCCGGCGGCGAGATGGTGGAAATGCCCATCCCCGCCAACCTCAATTACGAGATGTGGCTGGGCTCCACTCCCTACGTCCCGTACACCGTAGACCGGGTGCACCCCCAGAATGATTTCTCCCGTCCCGGCTGGCTGCGCTGCGAGCAATTCGGCGCCGGGATGATCACCGGCTGGGGCGTCCACCACGTGGACATCGCCCATTGGGGCATGGGGACCGAGTTCACCGGACCAATCGAGGTGGAGGCTACCGCCCAGTTCCCGGAGAAAGGCCTCTGGAACGTCCACGGCCCCTACCACGTGGAGGCCAAATACGCCAACGGTGTCACCATGGTCATCGACGGTGAACTCCCCAACGGCGTTCACTTCCACGGTACCGACGGGTCGATCTTCGTTTCCCGCGGCAGCGTCGGGGTGACGGCCAGCGACCCCACCTTCGGCAACAGCGAGGCCTTCAAGACCACCCTCACCGACAAGGCGCAGCTGACGATCGGGCCGGACGACCTCCGCCTCTATGACAGCCACGAGCAACACGGCAACTGGCTGGACTGCATGAAGTCGCGGGCCCTGACCGTCTCCCCGGCCGAGGTAGCCCACCGGTCCTGCTCGGCCTGCCTCATCTCCCACATTGCCATGAAGGTGCCCGGCAAACTGCACTGGGACCCCGTCCAGGAACGCTTTAAGAACAACGACGAGGCCAACCGTATGCTGAGCCGCTCCCAACGGTGGCCCTACGGTTACGAAAACATCCCCGCCCTTGCCCGCTAGTCGAAGCCCAAACCCCCGATCCACCGTGTTGAAATCCTGTGTTGCCGGCCTGGCATTCCTGCTGTTGGCGGGCTGTGTATCCACTTCCTCCGATCCGATGCCCGATACCGATCCCGCTAAGGTCCGACTGATCACCCTCGATCCCGGTCATTTCCACGCCGCCCTGGTGCAGAAGAAGATGTACCCCCAGGTCGACTCCACCGTGCACGTATACGCCCCGGCAGGCGACGACCTGCAACAGCACCTGGCACGGATCGAACGCTACAATGCGGGCGACCCTCCCACGGCCTGGCAGCAGGAGGTGTACACCGGTTCCGACTTCTTCGAGCGGATGATTGCCGATCGAGCGGGTAACGTCGTGGTGCTGTCGGGCAACAACGCCCGAAAAACGGAATACATCCAGGCGGCCATCGACGCCGGCCTGAATGTACTGGCCGACAAGCCCATGGTGATCGACCCCGCGGAATACGAAACGCTGGAATCCGCCCTGATGGAAGCGGATGATAAGGGACTGCTCCTCTACGACATCATGACGGAGCGGTTCGAGATCACCACCATGCTCCAGCGCGCCCTTTCCCGACGGGAGGAGGTGTTCGGCGAGCTGCTAAAGGGCAGCGTGGAGGAGCCGGCCATTTCGAAGGAAAGCGTACACCACTTCAGCAAGCTGGTTTCCGGTCAGCCCCTCATCCGGCCGGCGTGGTTCTTTGACGTGCGGCAGCAGGGAGAGGGGATGGTTGACGTGGCCACCCACCTGGTCGACCTTATCCTCTGGGAGACCTTCCCCGATCAGCCCATTGATACCACCGAAGTGAAAGTCGTGGACGCCCGCCGCTGGGCTACCACGCTTACCCCGGAGGAGTTTGCCCACGTCACGGGGCAGGAGTCGTTCCCGGATTACCTGCAGCCCGCCGTCAGCGGGGGCAAACTGGAGGTCTACGCCAACGGAGCGATTGACTTCACGGTGCGCGGCGTACACGGCCGGGCGTCCGTCATCTGGAACTACGAGGCACCCCCCGGGGCGGCCGATACCCACTACTCGGTGATGCGGGGCAGCAAGGCCGACCTGGTCATTCGCCAGGACGCGCCCCAGAATTACCGGCCCACCCTGTACCTGGAGCCCAAGGCTGACCTCCCGGCCGAAACCCTGGAGGCGGCGAGCGCTTCCCTGCAGGAACAGTTCCCCGGCGTGGGCTTCCGCGCCGTGGAGGAGGGGTACGAGATCACCGTGCCGGATGCCCTGCGCACCAGTCATGAGGACCACTTCGGGCAGGTAACTGAGCAGTTCCTGAAATATCTCGCCGCCGGAGAAATTCCGGAATGGGAGCGTAAGAACATGCTCACGAAATATTTCGTGACCACCCAGGCCTACCGGATGACGCACTGATCGGGGAACGGTAGTCTTGTCTATCTTACGGACTCCAAGTTCTACCCCTTCCAAATCCGATCTATGCGCTACCCCCTGACCTTGCTGCTTTTATGCTGGCTCTGCACCCGCGTCCCCGCCCAGGACGGACTGTACGAACGTACGCTGGCCAGTTTGCCGGACTACGAGGCATTTTTGGCCATCCCCAACGATGCCCGCATCGAGGGGCAGCTGGAAGGTAACCTGCAGTGGCTGGAACGGGAATTCAGCCGTCGTGGTTTTGCCACCCAACGCCTGCCCAATGCCGGTATCGACCTCTTCCTGGCCACCTTCCCGGCGGAATCCGCGGCGGCGGAAACAGTACTCTTCTACGGCCACGTGGACGGGCAATCGGTGGACTCCTCCCGCTGGGTGCTGGCCCCGCCCTACACGCCCACCTACGGCCGTACGCGTTTCGACGCCGACGGTAGCGTGAGGTACGAAAAGGCCGCGCTTCCCGCCCGCCCGGATACCAGCGACGTGCGGCTGTTTGCCCGCTCCAGCAGCGACGCCAAGGCGCCCATCATGATGTTTCTGGTGGCCTGGGACGAGCTGATGGCCCGCGGCGAACGGCCGGGCTACACCGTCAAATTCGTCATCGACCCCATGGAGGAAACGAGCAGCCCCGACCTGCCCGGTGCCGTGGAAACCCACCGGCAGGCCCTGGCCGCCGATCACCTCGTGATCCTGGACGGGCCGGTGCACCTGGTCAACCAACCCACCCTGGTGGGGGGAGCCCGCGGTATTGCTACGGCCGAGATTACCGTCTACGGTCCCAAACTCCCGCAGCACAGCGGTCACTACGGCAACTACGCCCCGAACCCCGCCCTGCGGCTGGCCCAGCTGCTGGCAACGATGAAGGACCAGCGGGGCCGGGTGACCATCCCCGGATTCTACGACGGGATCGAGCTGGATGCGGCTACCCGCGAAATGATGGCCACCGTACCCGATGATCCCGCCGAGATCCGCGAGAAGATCGGCTTCAGTGAACCCGATGGGGTAGGGAAGAACCTGCAGGAAGCCCTGCAGTACCCCAGCCTCAACATCCGCGGCATGGCCAGCGGTTGGGTAGGCGACAAGGCCCGCACCATCATCCCCGCATCCGCCATAGCCGAGCTGGACTTGCGGCTGGTGAAGGAAAGCGACGGCGACCGGCTGCTGGAGCTGGTGCGCGTTCACCTGGAGAACCAGGGCTTCCACCTGATTCCCGCCGACCGGGAGCCCACCGACGAAGAGCGGCTGGCCTACCCCCGCCTCGCCCGTATGCAGGGCCAAACCAGCTACGGCGCTTTCCGCACCGACCTGGACGGCCCCACCGGCCGGTGGCTACGCCGCGCCCTGGAGGATACCTTCGGTACGCCCCCCGTGCTCATCCGTACCATGGGCGGATCGGTACCCATTGCCCCTTTCGTGAATACCCTGGACGTGCCGGCCGTGGTGTTGCCCCTCGTCAACCCCGACAACAACCAGCACAGCCCCAACGAAAACATCCGGTTGAGCAACTACTTCCGCGGGGTGGAGAGCCTCTACGGCGTGCTGCGCACCGACCTGTAGCCTGGTCGCCCAGGCGGCGCTGATTTTCCTTCCGTTTCGATCGATCATGCTCACACCCCCGCTTTTTCATCTGGTACCGTCGGACCTGTCTGCTTCCCGGTGGCGGGGAGCGGGGGAATACAGACTGGGGTGGTTGCTGGCGATCGTACTCATCGTCGGGGGGGCACCGGCCCTGACCGCCACGGAGCCCTATACCCCGGAGGTGGTCAACCCCCTGTCCGAGCCCTGGCGCTGGCGGCAATTCCCCGAAGTCGACGGTACGGGCATCCGCTGTCTGGTGGAAACTCCCGACCGCCGGGTCTTCGTCGGGGTCAGCGACGGCGTACTCGAATACGACGGGTATTCGTGGTTGCCCCACCAGGGGACCGGCAGTCCGCAGGGGGAGGCCGTGGAGCAGATCATGGCCACCCGCGACGGGGTGATTTTCGCCACCTCCCAGTGGGGTATTTACCGCTACGCGGAGGGGGAGTGGACCCGGCCGTTGACGGCGCCTAAGAACCTGCCCTTCACCTTTACTTCCCTTCAGCAACTTCGGGACGGTAGCGTCATGGCCGGTTCCAACCGGGGATTCGTCCACCTGCGTACCGATGGCACCCTCGTTTTCTATACCGCCACTGAGAAGATGCGGGCCCTGCGCACCGCCTTCCCCTTTGCGCAAACGGTACCCTTGCCGGTGGAAGCCCTGAACGCCGAGCAGAACTTCCGGGAAGCTTCCGACGTGCTGGAGGACCGCAACGGTGACGTGTGGTTTGCCCTGTCCACCGATATGGAAAACGGCACCCTGCTGCGCTTTCGCTGGTCGGATGTGACGCGGAGCGGCTTCCGGAAGTACGCCGTCATCACCAGTGGCGATGACCTCCACCTCGGTGAGGACCAGCGGCTGCTGGAGGCTGCGGACGGCCGCATCTGGGTCATCAATTCCAGTTCGGACCGCGGTATCCTGGTCTACGACGGCCAGGAGTGGGAGACCATTTACCTGAACCGCCGGTTCGGTGGAGATGAGTACATGACCGACATCGTGCAATCGGAAAACGGGATCATCTGGATCAGCACCATCGCCAAGCTGATGGCCTACTTCCCGGACGGGCAGTGGGCGATGTACAAATCGCCACAATACCCCATCCCCGCCAACCGGGTGATCCTGCAGCAGAGCGGCAGCGACCAGCTCTGGCTGGCTGGTTACAAGTCTAAGTTGCTGCTACTCGACTTATCCTTCGACCGCTGGCTCACGTACGACGGACTCAGCTTTCAATTCGCCGACGGGGACGAAGAGGAATGGTTCATTTCCTACGATAACCGCGTGGTACAGCGATCGGGCACCAACTGGACGGCCCACAGTACCGCGGACGGACTCATGGACGCGCCCGTTCGCCTGCTGCGTACTTCCCGCGGCCAGATCTGGGCAGCGGGTTCTCATCGGGGGCGGGCGGCTACCGCGGTCTGGCGGGGTGGAAAGTGGGAACGCCACCTGCACCCTACGCTGTCGTGGGGCATCGACTACCGGGCCGTATTTGAGGCCAGCGACGGCACCCTGTGGTTCGGCGGCAGCGTGGACGCCCGGGCGGAGGACGGATTTACGAGCGGCTTGCTGGAACTGCCCGATCCAACCGGCGAAGACCTGGAATGGGTGCGCCACGTGTACGGCGAGAACGGACTACAGCAGGCCAACGCCTACGGCATCGGCGAGTCGCCCGACGGGCGCATCTGGATCGGGGGCAGTCGGTTGCTCTTCTACGATGGTACCCGGTGGCAAACCGCCGAAGACGAAAGACTACAGGAGTACGTCAACTGCCTGCACACCGCCCCCGGCCGGCTGTTGGTGGGGTCGCGGTACTACGGGCTGTTCATCTACCAGGATGGCGCCTGGACCAACTACACCACCGCCGATGGGCTGATGGGTAACACCATCCTCAGTATTGATGCCCTGTCGGATTCCGTACTTATCGTGGCGACGGAAAACGGCACCTGCGCCTTCGACGGCACCTCCTGGACGCAGAACATCTTTCCCGAGCAGCTGAACCTGGATTTTGAAGGGGGAACCCTCCACCATACCCCGGAATTTCTCTGGATAGACCACGTCTCCCGCAGCTGGAAGCGGCAGGCCCTGGCTGGCGCCCCGCCGGAACGCGACCAGTACGAGTTCTTCTCTACCCGCTACGGACCTTCCCGGACTCCGCCGGAAACCACCATCTCCTTCTTTACCGAACGGGTGCCGGCCGATGGCAACGGCATCATCTCCTGGACGGGCAAGGACTACTTCGGCAAGACCCGGACCGAGCACCTGGTGTACTCCTACCGGGTGGACGACGGGCCGTGGCAGCCTTACTCTCCGGCGGAGGAATACTCCTTCACCCACCTGGGCGACGGCCCCCACCGGCTGGAAGTCAGGGCCCGTGACCTCGATTTCAACGTCGATCCCACCCCCGCGGTGGTCACCTTCGAGGTGCTGCCTCCCATCTGGAAGCAGGGGTGGTTCATCGGCCTCATTCTCCTCTTTCTCTCCATTTTCGGATTCTACGAATACCGGGTCCACGCCAAGAATGCGAAGCTGGAAATCGTCAACGCAACCCTGCAGGACCGCCACAAGGAGATCAGGCAGCAGCGCGACAAACTGGAGGGCATGCTGGTGCAGCTGGAAAACCTCTCTCGGGCCAAGCTGGGCTTCTTCACCAACATCTCCCACGAACTGCGCACCCCCCTCACCCTGATCCTTGGTCCCATCGATCAGCTGGTCGAGGAACGGGAGAAGCTCCCGCCGTCGCGACGGCAGCAATTGCAGGGCATAGTGCAGCGCAACGCCCGGCGGCTGCTCAAACTCATCGATCAGCTCCTCGAGATCCGCCGCATCGAGCAGAGTGCCCTGGAGATCAAGCTCAGCGACGTTCGGCTGCGGGAGTACCTGACAGGTATCACCTCCCTTTTTGAGGATCTTGCCCTTGAGCGGGAGATCTACCTGGCCTTTACCGGACCGGAAGAGGAGGCGGTGGTGGCGCTGGACCTCGACAAGGTGGAAAAGGTACTGGCCAACCTGTTGTCGAACGCTTTCCGGCACACCCCCCGCGGAGGCAGTATTACCGTTGACCTGTCCACCGTCTCCGCCGAAGCGGCGGGCCTCAACGGATTCTACCCGGAGTATATCCGCCTGGAAGTCAAGGACACCGGCAGCGGCATCAGTCCGGAGAAGATTGCCCTCATCTTCGACAAGTACTACACCTCGCCCAGCGAAACCTCCACGGAAGGGGGGACGGGCATCGGGCTCAGCTACATCAAGGACCTGATCTACCTGATGCAGGGGGACATTCGGGTGGAGAGCACGCCGGGGAGCGGGGCCACCTTCACGGTCTACCTGCCCTTCGTGGTTGGGCGGGAATCGGAGATTAATCCGTCAGATCACCAGCAGGAGGCCTTCCGTACCACCCGGCAGGAAGCCACCCTGCTGCTGAATGGCTACCAGGACACGGTGGAGAAAGAGTTTGCTCCAGCCGGTGAAGCCGAGCGGGTGTTGGTGGTGGAGGACAACCCGGACATGCTCCAGTTCCTGGCCCAGCTGCTGGGGAGCAAATACATGGTAGTGACGGCCACGAGCGGCCGGGAGGGCTTGCGGCTCGCGCAGGAGCTATCCTTCGACCTGGTCCTGAGCGACGTGATGATGGGCGAGATGGACGGCATCACCCTTTGCCACCGGCTGAAGGAGAACCTGGCTACCAGCCACCTGCCGGTCATCCTGCTCACGGCCAAGGTGCTGGATGAGAACAAGGCGTCCGGCTACGCGAAGGGGGCGGACGACTACATCACCAAACCCTTCAACCCGGAGCTGCTGCTGCTCAGGATAGAAAACCTCCTCGATCAGCGGCGGCGGTTGCGGGAGAAGTTCAACCTCGACTTCCGCCTCACCCCGGAAACGGAGGTGGTGGCCTCACCCGACGAGGAATTCCTTCAGCGGCTCACCGGACTGCTGCACGAGCACGTGGCCGATTCCGACTTCAACGTGCGGGCCATGTGTGAGGCGATGCACCTGAGCCATATGCACTTCATCCGCAAGGTGAAGCAGCTGACCGGCAAGAAGCCCATCGACCTGCTGAAGTCCTTCCGCATGAAAAAGGCCAAGGAATTGCTGGCCCAGGAGAGCCTGACCGTGGCCGAAGTAGCCTACCGGGTGGGCTTCGATTTGCCGAACTCGTTCAGCCGTACCTTCAAGAAGGAGTTTGATATGACCCCGACGCAGTACGTCCAGAGCCTGCAGGGAAATGAATAGGAGTAGCTAATCTTTTATCAGGGCTTCCCAGGCCGGGTAATCCTTCCGAATGAGGTCGCGGGGCCAGGAGCCGTAGAAGCCATAGCCCATGCGCCGCTCGTTCTCGATGTCTTCCAGCCGGTAGTGCACCACGGCATCCCGACCGGTGAAGACGGGCCGGAAGGTATCGAGTTCATAGAAGCGGGCCCAGAGGGTTTTGCTGCTGTCCGGCACGATGATGCGGTCGCGGCCGGTGGGCTGGCTGGGGTCGTCGATCCTGTCCATGCGGTACCCGTCGATCCGGACCGAATCCAGGAAATGTACCGCCGCGCGAATACTCCGCTTGATACTTTCGTCGGGGTTTTCCAGCCGCATCAGGAAACGGACGATGCCCACGCTCTCCGATCCACTCAGGGTGGCCGGCTCAAACTTCCGGGCCGCCGCCGGTGCCAGGGTGTGGCGGTCGTGCTGGGCTCCCCAGACGGTCAGCTGACCATTCCGGGCCACCACTTGGGTATTCAGGATGCAGGCTATTCCCCGTTGCACGGCACCCGCGGCCCGCGCGCGCAAATCCTGGTCCACGCTGCCGTACTTCCCCTCGCCCCCGGCGACCTGGAAGAGGAGGTTCATCACGTCGATCATGGCGTTATCGTTGTAGGTGATGTGGCCGTGGTAGCCGGAGGTGTCCGGGTATTTCTGGGGCCAGCCCCCGGCGGCATTCTGGGCGGTCAGCAGGAATTCAAGTCCGCGGATAGCCGCCTTCCGGTAGGCCGATTTGCCGGTTTCAGCGAAGGCCTCCAGCAGATAGTCAATTTCCCGCGTGGTACTGTGGTCGTCCAGGGTGGCATCCTCGCGGGATTTATCCTGGGCGATGGCTGCCCGTTCCTCCTCCGACAGTTCCGCCGAGTAGTCGATGGCGTCGCCGTGATCCTGCGGCCAGCCGCCGTTGTCCCGCTGATACAGCAGCATGCGATCGGCCACGGGGTCCCCCGACTGGGGAAACGACGGATGCGCGCGGCAGGAGAAAAAGAGAAGGCAGCAGAGGGGAAGAAGGAGGTGTTTCACGGGGCAAAATCTTGATGCCACCTAATGTAAAAAGGCCGGGTTCCCCTGGCCAACCAGGGGGTAGGGGATGTGAAAAGCGGCTAGGTCGATGATGATTTCTGCGTGATCCGGCTGGCGGGGCCCAGCCTACATTTGGGAATCCCGGAAGCACCGGCCGGTCCGGCTTCCAGAAAACCTTGTGATTCCCTTTATACGATTGTGCACCATGATCAGATACCTACCCGGATTTTTCGCTTTCCTGTTTCTCCTGCATTGCCAACCCGCTCCGGAAGCGGAGGATGCGGTAACCACCGTCGCCGATGACCCTTGGAACGGGGTGGAGGAAATCCTGGCGAACATCCAGCCCCCTGAGTTTCCCGACCGCGACTTTGACATCACGGCCGAGGGCGCCGTGGCCGATGGCCGCACCGACGCATTGCCGGCCCTCCGCCAGGCCATCGAGAAATGCACCTCCGCCGGGGGCGGTCGGGTGGTGGTACCGTCGGGAGACTTTTACGTAAAAGGTCCCATCCACCTGAAAAGTAACGTCAACCTACACCTGTCGGAAGGGGCCACCCTGAAATTCAGCACCACTCCGGAGGATTACCTGCCTGCGGTGCACACGCGGTGGGAAGGCGTGGAAACCTATAACTACAGTCCGCTCATCTACGCTTACGAGCAGGAGAACATTGCCATCACCGGCAGTGGTACCCTCGACGGGCAGGCCAGCAACGAGAACTGGTGGCCGTGGTCGGGCTCCGACCGCTACGGATGGCGGGAAGGAATGCCCAGCCAGGCCGACGCCAACAGTCGTCCCCGACTCTACGCCTGGAACACGAACGAAGTGCCCCTGGAAGAGCGGCGGTTTGAGGGCGTGAGCTACCTGCGGCCCAACTTCGTGCATACTTACCGGTGCAAGAATATTTTGATTGATGGAGTAACCATCCGCAATTCCCCAATGTGGGTCTTGCATCCTACCCTGAGCGATAACGTGACGATTCAGAACGTACGCGTGATCAGCCACGGACCGAACAGCGACGGCTGCGACCCGGAAAGCTGTAACAACGTGCTGATCAAGAACTGCTACTTCGATACCGGCGACGATTGCATCGCCCTGAAATCGGGCCGCAACCAGGACGGACGCAACAGCGGCCGGCCCATCGAGAACGTCGTCATCCAGGATTGCGAGATGAAGGACGGCCACGGCGGGGTGGTGATCGGCAGCGAAGTGAGCGGGGGCGCCCGGAACATTTACGCGGAGAACTGCGTGATGGACAGTCCGAATCTTGACCGTGCCATCCGGGTCAAGACCAATAAGGTGAGGGGCGGTACCATCGAAAATCTCTACTTCCGCAACATCACGGTCGGTGAGGTACGGGAAGCCGTGGTCCGCATCAACATGCGCTACGACATCTTCTCCGACACCACCCGGGGGTACATCCCGACCGTCCGCAACATCGTCGTCGAGAACGTCACTTCGAAGAAGAGCCGCTACGGCCTCCTGCTGGAGGGCTACAGCCCCGACCACCCCATCACCGGGGTGGAGCTTATCGATTGCCGCTTCGATGGCGTGGCCGAGGGAAACAAGATCGAGTTCGTGGAGGACCTGGACTACCAGGATTACTATCTCAACGGGGAACTGGTAGAGGCGCAATGATCATGCATAGCTATTTACCCTTATTAATTCTTGCCTTCCTGTTATCCTTGGCTGTCCAGGGACAACAAGGTCCAGTCGGCTGGGCTTCACTGAACGGGGGGACCACCGGCGGTGAGGGGGGAGAAACTGTTACCGTGAGCTCACGATCCGAGCTGGTGGCCCAACTGCGGAGCAACACCCCCCGGGTAATCCTGGTGCAGGATACCATCGAGCTCAACCTGTACGAACGGGTGAAGGTGTACGGGAACAAAACCCTGCGCGGGGCTACGCCGGAAGCCATGATCCGGTTCGGCGGACTGGAGGTGGTTGGCAACAACGTGATCATCCAGAACCTGTCCATCGGCGATTCATACGATGGCGACTGGTCGGGCAAAACGCACAGCACCGACGGCATCACGGTGTACGGGCAGAACGTCTGGATCGACCACTGCTGGTTGTACGCCGCCGCAGACGGCCTGTTGGACAT
Source organism: Neolewinella marina (assembly GCF_002631205.1). Taxonomy (GTDB): domain Bacteria; phylum Bacteroidota; class Bacteroidia; order Chitinophagales; family Saprospiraceae; genus Neolewinella; species Neolewinella marina. The sequence goes on along the minus strand of NZ_PDLO01000001.1, from coordinate 544,842 downwards.
CCGCAGTGGCAATGGTATGGATGCCGACTACATCACCATCTCCAACTGCCGCTTCAGCGATCACAACAAGGTGAGCCTGATCGGGTCCAGCGACGACCAGGTGGAAAGCCGGGGCCACCTGCGCACTACCTACTACAACTGCTGGTTCGACGGCAGCATTGGCAAAGGGTTGTCGCAGCGAATGCCCCGCACGCGTTTCGGTGACGTGCACGTCCTTAATACCTACTTCGAGGACATCAGCTCCTACTGCATTGCCGCCAATTTTGAATCCCACCTGGTGGTAGAGAACAATTACTTCCGCAATTCCAATGACCCGCATTCGGTCGGCGACCAGGGGAAAGGCATCCGGGAGCCGGAGCTCGTGAGCATCGGCAACATATACGACGGATCCATCGGCAAGCGGGAAACCAACGGCAATGCATTTGAGCCCGCCAGCCTCTACCCTTACACTGCCCTCCCTGCGGAGGCGGTGCCGGCCCACGTAATGAACTCCGCCGGACCCTTCAATCCGGATACCAATCAACCTCCCGTAGCGGTGACCGACAGCATTGATTTCAGCGACTACGCCGCACCAACCGTGGTGGACGTTACGGCCAACGATTACGACCCGGATGGCGGTGAACTGCGCATCAGCCGAATCCTCAATAACCCGCCGGGCCTGGCCATCGTACGCGACAACCGCATCACCTTTATCCCCCCCGCCGCCGGATCGGGCACTGATACCATCGTGTACGAACTGGTGGACACCCAGGGCGGCATCACCACCGGGCGCGTACTGGTTGCCTACGAAGGCTTTACTACCTCCACCCGGGATATCCTTCCCCTGGGCCAGGTTGCCATTTACCCCAATCCCGCTACTTCCACGGCCACCGTTTCCCTGGCGAAGGAAATTCAATCGAATGCGTGGGTGAGTGTCTACGACGGCATGGGGCGTCTCGTGAACCGTGCTGAATACCCTGCTGCTTGTGGAGGGGACTACGTATTGAATGCCTCCGTCCTGCCCCGGGGCATCTACCACATCGTGGTGGCCACAAGCCAGGGCAACCACACCGAGCGCTTGCTGATTGGCCGGTAACGCCGTTCGGTTTCACTACAGTCAATTCACCCACATGCATTTCTCATCTTTCCTGATCCGCCTGACTGGATTTATTCTGGTAGCTGCCGTGGTGGTGGGCTGTCGGTCCCTGCCCGCCACGCCCCCGACCGTATACCTGATTGGAGATTCTACGGCGGCCGATAAACGGGAGGACCGCCGACCGGAAACCGGCTGGGGAGAGGCCCTATCGGATTACCTCACCGCCGGGGTAGTCGTGGAAAATCACGCCCGCAACGGGCGCAGCTCCCGGTCCTTCCGTCAGGAGGGGCTGTGGCGGATCGTCTACGAGGCGATCCGGCCCGGAGATTATGTATTCATCCAGTTTGGTCACAACGACCCTAAGCCGGATACTTCCCGTTTTTCCTCTCCCGAAGACTACGGAGACAACCTCAAGCGCTACGTGGAGGAAACGCGGGAGCGGGGCGGTCGGGCCGTGATCCTCAGCCCCATCGTGCGGCGCAAATTCGATGCAGCGGGCGTGCTGCAACCCACCCACGAGGCGTACCCCGCTACCGCCAGACGTGTGGCCCGGGAGATGAAAGTGCCCTTCATCGACATGACCACCCTTAGCCGCGACCTGATATCCGGTTACGGCGATGCGCCTTCCCAAGCACTGTTCCTCTGGCTCGAAGCGGGAGAACACCCGAACTATCCAGAGGGCGTGGAAGACAACACTCATTTATCACCCGCGGGTGCCCGGGCCATCGCAGGGTTAGTTGCCCGGGGTATTCGGGAAGCCCGGTTGCCGCTGAGGCGACAACTCGTAGGCAAATAAATAGGGAGAAGCGAAGGTCCACCGACTCAGGAGGCAGCGAATCCAGACAATAAGTGTAATATAGACCTTTATAGGAAAGACTTTTTGGCCAAGCGCGTACCTTCCACTCCGCGTACCGCACCCCTGAACCGCCGTTCGCCACGATCAAAGCCTGAAGTAATGACTGAACTCCTGAAAATCCACCCCGCCGACAACGTCATCGTTGCCCTGCGCGACTTCCGCGCCGGCGAGGAGGTCGAACTGCCGGAGGGTGGCACCCTGCCGTTCCGCGAGGATGTGCCCACCAAACACAAATTTGCCGAGCGCGACTTCGCCGAAGGCGATACCATCACCATGTACGGCGTCACCGTCGGGAAAACCCTACGGCCCGTGCCCCGGGGCACCCGCATCAGTACCGAAAACGTGGTGCACGCCAGCAGCGATTACTCCGTCGGGCAGCGCAGTACGGAATGGGACGCCCCCGACGTTTCCGCCTTCCGCGGACGGACGTTCTCCGGCTACCACCGCGGTGACGGGCAGGTGGGCACCCGCAATTACTGGCTCGTGATCCCGCTGGTGTTCTGCGAGAACCGCAACGTGGAGGTGATCCAGTCGGCCATGCTCGAGAAACTGGGTTACGTCACCGATCGCGCCTTCAGCGTCGACGTGGATGCCCTCATTGCCAAGTACCGGGCGGGAGCAGCGGAGGAAGACATTCTGTCCACCGAAATTCTTCGCTCCGGAACGGAACTACATGGCAAGCGGGTCTTCCCCAACGTCGACGGCATCAAGTTCCTCACCCACCAGGGCGGCTGCGGCGGGATTCGCCAGGATTCCGAGGCGCTGTGCCGGTTGCTGGCGGGCTACCTCAACAACCCGAACGTTGCTGGTGGAACGGTGCTCAGCCTGGGGTGTCAGAACGCCCAGGCCGGCTTCCTGCAGGAAGCCCTGGACCGCATCGCCCCGGACTTCAGCAAGCCCCTCTATATCCTGGAGCAGCAGCGCAGCAAGTCCGAAAGGGAATTCATCGCCGAGGCCGTGAAGGTGACCTTCACCGGACTGATGCAGGCCAACCAGATCGAACGCCGCCCGGCGGGGTTGGAGCATTTGACCCTCGGCCTGGAATGCGGCGGCTCGGACGGCTTCTCGGGCATCTCCGCGAATCCGGCCCTGGGGTACGCCTCCGACCTGCTCGTCTCCCTCGGCGGGAAGGCCATTCTCTCCGAGTTCCCGGAACTGAACGGAGTAGAGCAGGAGCTGGTGAACCGCTGCGTCACCGAGGAAGGGGCCCTGAAATTCGCCCACCTCATGCGCAGCTACAGCCAGCGGGCGGAAGCGGTGGGGTCGGCCTTCTCCATGAACCCCTCCCCGGGCAACATCCGCGACGGACTGATCACCGACGCCATGAAATCGGCCGGAGCCGCCAAGAAGGGGGGCACCTCCCCGGTGGTAGATGTACTGGATTACACTGAGCAGGCCACCCGGCCCGGCCTGAACCTGCTCTGCACCCCGGGCAACGACGTGGAAAGCACCACTGGCCTGGCCGGTTCCGGGGCCAACCTGATCGTTTTCACCACCGGGTTGGGTACCCCCACCGGAAACCCCATCACCCCCACGGTAAAGATGGCCAGCAACACCGCCCTGGCGCAGCGCATGGCCGACATCATCGACATCAACGCCGGTACCGTCATTTCCGGCGAGGACACCATTCAGTCCAAGGGCGAGGAGCTGCTGGAATTGCTGCTGCGCGTTGCCAGCGGCGAACAGCTCACCCGCGCCGAACAGCTCGGGCAGGACGACTTTATCCCCTGGAAACGCGGGGTATCCCTTTGAACCCGCGGACCCGCCCCAAAGAAACACCCACAACGATTATGCACTCACTCAACCGAACCACTGCCAGCGTAGCCCCGCCGCCCCCCGAGAGGGTACTGCAGTTTGGCGGGGGCAACTTCCTTCGGGGCTTTGCCGACTGGATCATCCAGGTGTACAACGACACGCGTGACGCAGACCTCGGCGTCCTCGTCGCCAACAATTCCGACCGCCGCATTTATTCCGAATGGCAACAGCAGGACGGGCTCTTTCACGTCCTGACCCGCGGTATCCGCCAGGGAAAGACCGTAGACGAGGTGGACCTGATCACGAACGTAAGCCGCGTCATCAGTATGGATGCGGACTGGTCCGGATTCCTGGCATCGGCCGAGCAACCCGACTTCCGGTACATCATTTCCAACACTACGGAAGCCGGGATCCGCTTTTCCGAAAACGACCGACTCGACTCCGGCGTGCCCGACGAGTTCCCCGCCAAACTGACGGCCTGGTTGTACCGCCGCTTCACCCACTTCGCCGGCGTCGAATCCCGGGGCTGCATCGTCTTCCCCCTCGAGCTCATCGTCGACAATGGCAGCGTACTGCGGGACCTGGTGGTCAAGTACGCCCGTCACTGGTCGCTGCCGGAGGCATTCGTCGCCTGGGTGCAGCAGCATTGTACCTTCTGCAATACCCTGGTCGACCGCATCGTGCCCGGGGTAGGGGAGGCCGAGCAGGCTACAACCTGGGAGCGGCTCGGTTTCCGCGACGTAGCCGTAACCCAGGGGGAACCCTATCACCTGCTGGCGATCGAGGCACCCGCGGCTGTGCGCCAAGAACTGCCCCTGGACCAGATCGGACTGAACATCATTTACACCGACAACCTGACGCCCTACCGGCGCAGCAAGGTGGCCATCCTGAACGGGGCCCACACCTCCATGGTACCCGTAGGCTACCTCAGCGGCAAGGAGACGGTGCGGGAAACCCTTGAGGACGAAACCACCGGCGCCTTCGTTCGGGAGCTCCTCTTCGAGGAGGTGATACCTATTCTCCGCCTGCCCGAGGTGGACCTGGAGCGGTTCGCCGATGACGTGCTCGATCGCTTCCGCAACCCCTTCATTCACCACCGGCTGCTGAGCATCTCGCTGAACTCGGTCTCCAAATTCCGGGAGCGCGTCCTGACGTCCCTGCTGGCCTACCTCGAGCAACGGGGTACGCCACCGCCGCGGATGACGCTGGCCTTTGCGGCCCTGATCCGCTTTTACCGGGGCAAGCGGGCCGGACAGCCCATTCCGCTGAAGGACGACGACTGGGCCATCGACTTCCTCCAACGGGCGTGGGCGGAATGCAATTCCCTGGATGAACTGACTGGCCGCGTCCTGGGCTGGAAACGGGCTTGGGGCCGCGACCTGTCGGACCTCCCCGGCCTCGCGGAAGAATTGTCGCTGGCCCTCGATCGCATAGAACGGGAGGGGATGGCCGAGGCCGTGGAGCTCACCCTGACCTCCCAAACCCGCTAGTGATGCTGCGCGCTCTACTCGTCCTCTGTTTCCTTTACACGGCCATGATGCAAGCCCAGCAATCCCATCCCCTCTACCCGGGAAAGGTGCCGAACTCACGGGCGGTACCCAATCCGGAATCCGTAGAGCACCGCGCATCCGGCGGGCGGGCCATCAGCAACGTGGCCATACCGGAGCTGACCGCCTACCGGCCGGAGCACCCCAATGGGCAAGCGGTGATCATTTGCCCCGGGGGTGGATACGCCCGCCTGGCCTACGACAAGGAGGGCGTGTGGATTGCCAAGCAGCTGGTGAAGGACAGTATCACCGCCTTTGTGCTGAAGTACCGTATCCCCCAGGATGCGACCAACGTAAACAAATCCCTCGCACCGCTGATGGACGCCCAGCAGGCCATCCGCACGGTACGGAAGCAGGCCACCGACCACGGGGTCGACCCCAACCGGATCGGCATCATGGGCTTCTCGGCGGGTGGCCACCTGGCCGCTACCGCCGCTACCCAATTTGCCCGCCCGGCGGATCCGAATGAAACGGATACCACTTCGGTGCGGCCCGACTTCGTCGCGCTCATCTACCCGGTCATTTCCTTTGATTCGACCATCACCCACGCCGGTTCCCGCCGCAACCTCATCGGGGATGCACCTCCTGCATCCCGGGTGACCCGTTTCAGCGCCGAGGAGCAGGTGACTCCGCTCACACCCCCCGCTTTCCTCGTCCACGCCGCCGACGACCGGGCGGTGCCGGTGCAAAACAGCTTGCGGTTCTACGAAAGCTGCCTCCGCCACGGGGTAGCCGCCGAAATGCACCTCTACGCCGCCGGTGGCCACGGTTTCGGCCTCCGCAACCCCACGACCCCCGACCGGTGGCTGGAGCGCTTTACCAACTGGCTGCGCACGCTGTAATCGCCCGGCACCTGCGTTCGCGCATCATGGAAGTTTCCCGGGCGGGGACGCGGGTGCCGCGTTAACTTCTAACCGCCATGCTACGTCGCCCATGAAAATTTCCCTGTTCCTTCCCTTGCTGCTGGCCGGTGGGCTTTACGCCCAATCCGGTTACCAGCCCCGGGATACCAGCTACTCCATCCATTCTTCCTACGAGAAGATCCGCCGCAGCCATCCGGAGGTGAAGCCCGTTTACCCCCGGTTGCCGGTGGGCGTAGGGGCGGATACCAATGTGGTTTACGCCCGGGTGGGGGAGGACCGGCCCCTGCACCTTGATGTGTTCCGCAAGACCGCCATCGGTCCCCGACCGGGCGTGCTGATGATCCACGGCGGGGGCTGGACCACCGGGTCCAAGGAGAACCTCACGGCCATGGCCCAGCATCTGGCGGAACGGGGTTACGTCACCGTGGTGCCAGAATACCGCCTGAGCGCCGAGGCTCCCTATCCGGCGGGGGTGGAGGACCTGAAGCGGGCCGTACGCTGGATGCGGGCCCACGCCACTGAGTACGGCATCGATACGAGCCGGATTGCCGCCTATGGTTGCTCCGCGGGCGCCCACCTGGCCTCCCTTCTGGGCACCACGTATAACCTGGACCTTTACGACGGTGCCCAACCTCCTGCCGCCCCCTCCGCCGCGGTTCAGGCCGTCGTGAACGTTGACGGCATCGTTTCCTTCGTTCACCCCGCGGCGGAACCGGAATGGACGGGCCGCTCAGCCACGGCCTGGCTGGGCGACTACACCAAAAATTACGAAAGGTGGCGGGAGGCTTCCCCCCTGGAGTACGCCGATGAGCATACGCCGCCTTTCCTCTTCATCAACAGCTCCTACCCCCGCTTTCACGCCGGGCGGGATGACCTGTTCGCGGTGCTGGACCGCCACGGCATCTACCACGAAGAGCACACGTTTGCCGATACGCCCCACGCCTTCTGGCTGCTGGACCCCTGGTTCGCGCCAACGCTGGAGCTTACGGTGTACTTCCTCCGGCGGGTCTTTCCCTGAGTTGCGGACTGCTTACAGGGGTATGAGTTACCTGATGGCCGCCCTTCCACAAATACGAAGCGCCCGGATAAACCGGGCGCTTCTTTGGGAATAAATGCGATCACGAAAATCAAAAGCACAATCTTAGAACGGTCGCCAGCGGGGGTCACCCGCGTCGCGGACACCGGCAAAGCCGTTGTCCTGGAAGTTAAAGTTGAGCGCATCGGGGGCTACCCACAGGTCGTCGGCCGTGCCGTTGTACTGCAGGGCAGGGAAGCCCGGGATCTCCGATCCGGGGGTGAAGGCGAAGTCGGCGGTGGCGTAGGTATTGACGATGTTGAAGTTGGTGTTCTCCAGTCCGTCGTAGATGCCGCGCACGGCGGTATTGCCCGTTTCTCCTTCGTCCCACGCCGGGCCCCAGATGGTGTTGGTGATGGTGATGCCTTCGAGTACGTTGCTCAGCAGGCCATCTTCACCCCGCCAGCGGAAGATGATGCCGTCCGGGTCCCCCACTTCGGAGAGGGTACAGTTGTCGATGGTGATGCGTTGGGCGTTCTGCCGCGACTGCATGAAAACGTGGACCTTGGAAAAGGTGCTGTTGGTCAGCGTGATGTTGTCGAAGGCCGCGTTGCCTACGCCGTCGGTATCCGCGGTGAGGATGCCGTAGCCGCCGATGTGGTGGACAAGGGAGTTGTTGATCGTGTAATTGTGCACGAACACCTGGTTGCGGATGCGGATGATCCCGCGGAAATGGCTGATGATGCAGTTCTCGAAGGTCAGTTCGTTGACGACGGTGCGGGCGTCGCGCTTGGGGTTGAACACGTAGTCGCCACCGATGTCTTCACCCCGCAGTTCCACGTCAATGAAGCGGACGTGGTCGATGGTAGCCCCTTCGGCGAAATTCCAGTTGCCGGTAGTGTACAGCACCGTCTTCTGGCTGCCGAAGCCGTAGGCCGAGGTGATGGTGATGGACTTGTCGAGCGGCTCCCGCGGCAGGTTGTACTGGAATCCTTTCTGCAGGACGATGACCTGTCCGTCCTGCGCCAGGGCGATGGCCGCTTCCAGGGTATCCGGGTCGCTCGAGTTGCTCAGGTTGATGACGTTGGGATCGTCCAGGTCGATGGCGCTGGCGATGGTGGTGAAGAGATCCCAGCCGCGCAGGGTCTCCCCCTCACCGCCGCTGTAGATCGCGATCTGGTATTCCGTCTCCGCTTTGAGGCCACTTACGATGAAGGCACCGGTGTCCTGGGCCACGGCATCCACTTCATAGGTTTGCAGGGGATCCGTCAGTCGCTCGTCGCTGCCTCTGAACACCCGGATGTGGGTGATGGGCGCCCCGGCCACCTGCCAGCGTACCCGTGCCAGGGCATCGAGCAGGTCCCCTTCGGTCGGGCTGATCAGCACGGAAGGGAAGCGCTCGGTGCGCACGTCGCCGAGGTCGGAGGGGCGGCTGTCAAAGGCCTCCTCCGCGGCGTGGGCGGTGGCCCTCACCTGGTAGAGGGTGGCGTAGAGCAGGGATTCCCCGTTGAGGGTTTCCTCGTTGATGACCACGTAATGGGTGTCGGCCTCTATCGTGTACAGGACCGAAGCAAAGGAGTCGCGGCTCACCTCAATGGTGTAGGACGTGGCCTCCTTGATGTTGCCCATGTTGACGATGATGGTATTGAGTTCGGCCTCCAGGGGTTCGTTCAGGACCGGCCGGAACAGGCGGGTTTCCTCGTAGAGTTCCTCCTTCTCACAGCCTGAGAGGAGCAGCAGTGCGCCCCCCAGCAGCATAAGGCACAGTTTGGGCAGGATTGTCATGGACTGTTTCATTGGTATAGCTTGAATAAGTGAGTGGACCGGGGTATCAGAATGCATAGCCGTCGTTTGAGAGTGTGCCCTGGCTGTTGGTGATGGCCTCTTCCGGGATGGGGAAGATGTAGCGTACCGTACCCGGTTTCGGCCCTTCGTCGATGTAGTTCCTCCAGTCCTTCAGGATCCACTCGTCGTAGACGGTTACCTCATCGTTGAGGGCGAGCAGCCACGGTTCGCGGTTCCAGCTGTCGTCCGGTGGCACGGCCACGTCGGTGTCGGGATTGAGGACGACGAAGTTGCCGCTCTCGTCCACCTTCCAGTAGAGGTAGTCGGGCAGCTCGGCGTATTGTCCGGAGCCTTCCATGGCCGAATCGGCCATTTTCTTAAGGGTGGTGACGGTTTCGGCTACCTTTTCGGAGTAGTTGCCCCAGCGGATGAGTTCGTACTTGCGGATCATCTCACCGCCGAATTCCCAGGCCCGTTCGTTGACGATGGCCTCGAAGAAGGTTTCCTTGCCGGCGGACACGCCGGCTACGTAGGCGTCCACCTTTTCTCCCCAGTCGGCCTCGTCGAAGGCGCGGCGGCGGACCCGCTTCAGGCTTTCCTGGGCCAGGGCGGTGGGGCCGTTCAGCTCGTTCTCGGCTTCGGCGTGCATCAGTATGACGTCCGAGTAGCGCAGCATGGGCCAGTTGATGCCCGTTCCCTTGGCCGAGGAGGCGCCGGGGGGCGAATCGAGGTCCCAGCGACTCCATTTGCCCTGGGCGATGTTGCCTACGCCACCGCGGGCGAATTCCACCTCGCCGTCGGTGTTGATCATGTAGAAGGCACAGGTGACGTCGCGCCGGATATCGTCCGGATCAAAGGAGTAGAAGTAGGACACCGGCATGGCCATGTAGTTGTTGCCGGAGCCGTAGTCGTGGGAGGCCGTGGCCCCGCCCTGGACGGTGACCCCGATGTTCCAGCCCACGTCGCCGTTGCCGATGGCGAAGGGCACTTCGAAAAGGATATCGCTATTGACCGGCGAGATGAACTTGGCGTTGTTCAGGAACACCTGGCGGAAATCCTCCGGCAGCGGGCGATCCTTCAGGGCCATCAGCTTCTCCGTGTACTTCTTCGCGATCTGGTAATAGTCGAGGTAGTCGGCTTCCCGGGCCTGGGTGAGGTCGGGTTTGAGGTAGTAACCGCCACGCTGCAGCGACAGGCGGGCGATCATGCCGAGGGTGTATTCCCGGTTCACCTGCTCGATGCCGTAGGGCAGTTCCTCGGCCCACAGCATCTTCCCTTCGATGTCGATCATGTCCTGGATGACCTCGCTGAGGATGAAGTTGCGGTCGGTCTTTTCGAGAAAGAAGTCGTTGCCCGCCTTGGGGGCTTCACGGACGTAGGGCACGTCGCCCCAGTAGTAGGCCAGGATGCTGTACCAGTAGGCCCTCAGGGTGTAGGCTTCCCCCAGCAGGTGGTTCATGGTGCGGGTGGTGAGGGCGTCCTCCCCGGCCAGGGCGGGGCTGTTCTCGATACCGTCGATGGCAATGTTGGCATCGCGGATGGCCTGGTATGCGGCGTTCCATACGCGGCGCAGGTCGTTGTTGCTCGACAGGGCCTGGAGGTCCCAGATCTGGTAGCGGTCGGAAGAGCTTGTCCAGCCGCTCTGGTGCTCGATGTCGGTGTTCCCCGTCATGTTGTTCGACAGGCGGGAGCGGAAGGCGTCCTCACCGAAGGGGGCGTAGATGGCGTTGACCCCCTTGCGGGCGTCGTCCACGTTGGAGAAGACGTAGTTGGTGTCGAAGGTGGAGATGGATTCCGGTTCGAGGAAGTCCTGACAGGCGGTGAGGCAGGTTACCGCGAGTACCGCCAGTATAGCTTTATAAGGCATGATGGATCGATTGCTGTAGGCGAATTAGAAATTGAGGTTGACCCCGAAGGTGTAGGAACGGCTCCGCGGGAAGGAGGAGAAGTCCACCCCGGGGGTCAGGGCGGCGTAGGAGGAGCTGCGGGAAGTGCTTACCTCGGGGTCGTAGCCCGAGTAGTTGGTCAGCAGCCAGAGGTTATTGCCGGTCAGGTAGAAGCGCAGGCTGGAGATGCCGATCCGCGACGTCAGGTCGGTGGGCAGGGTGTAGCCGACGTTGAGGTTGTTGAGGCGCAGGAAAGAGCCGTCCTCCACGGCCCAGTCGGAGATGACGGCCTGGGCCACCCCGAAGCTGTTGTGGGACCAGATGTGCTTGCCCTGGTTCAGGGCGGCGAGCTGGTCGAGATCGGTCACGATGCCCCCCGGCGTGCCGGTGTAGGACCCGTCGACGTCCAGGTAAGTGAAGCGGTTGTCCAGGCTCATCGTTTCCAGCAGGTTGCCGTAGGTGACGCGGCGGAACTGGTTGTACTGGATCTTGCCGGTGTTGTAGACGTCGTTGCCGTAGGACCAGTTGAAGAAAACGGAGGCGTCAAAGCCCTTGTAACGGGCGTCGAATCCGAATCCACCCTGGTGCTTGGGCAGGGCATTGCCGATCACCCGGCGGTCGTCGCTGGTGATCAGCCCGTCGCCGTTGATGTCCTTCAGTTTCATGAAGCCGGGGCGTACGTCTGGGTTGCCGACGGTGGCTCCCGAGTTGGGCACCCCGTCCTTCAGGGTGTAGGAGCCGGAGGCGGGGTCGTAGCCGCTGAAGTCGTCGGTGCTGTAGTAACCGTCGGCTACGTAGCCGTAGATGTCGCCCAGGGTGCCACCTACCGTCAGCAGGTAGTCGTTCTGGTCTTTCAGGTCGGTACTGGCCCAGTTTGACTGGAAGAAGCGGCTTTCGGTGCCGCCGAGGTCTTCCACCCGCGCCCGGTTGACGCCGATATTGAAGGTGGCGGAGAGGGTGAACTCGGGGCGGCTCACGAAGTACCCCGTCAGGCCCAGTTCCACCCCGCGGTTGGAGGTGGACCCGATGTTGTCCCACTGGGTGGTGAATCCGGTGTTGGAGGGAATGGACGACCGCAGCAGCAGGTCCTCGGTCGTGTTCTTGTACAGGTCCAGGGCGCCGTAGAGCATCCCGTCGAAGAGGGAAAAGTCCAGGCCAAGGTTGCGGTTGATGGTCGTTTCCCACTTGATGAAGGGGTTGTACAGCGTACTGCCCGAAGGGGTGTAGTACACATTGTCCACGTTGTTGAAGCCCGGTCCGCGGTTGGAGGTACCCACGAAGAGGAACTGGGTGGCGGTGGCGTCCACGCGGTCATTTCCGGTTTCTCCGTAGCTGACGCGCAGTTTGAGTTCCTGCAGCCAGTCGGCGTTTGCCAGGAAGGCCTCTTCGGTCAGCTTCCAGCCCAGGGCCACGGCGGGGAAGTAACCCACGCGGTTGCCCTCGGCGAATTTGCTGGAGGCGTCGGAGCGCAGGGTACCGGTGATGAGGTAGCGGTCATTGAGGGAGTAATTAACGCGTCCGAAAAACGAGAGCCGGTTGGCGTTGGTGTACACCTGGGTCTCGTGGCGGTCGGTGCGCCCGAAGGTCATGTTGGCGAATAGTTCCTCCGGGGTGATGGACCGGCGGAAATCCTCGGCGCGCAGGAAGTCGGCTTCCCCGCCGTTGGAGTAAATTTCGTGGCCCGCCAGAAAGTCCAGGTTCTGGTTCTTCAGAGATACCAGGCGGTAGGAGACCGTATTCAGCCAGCGGTAGGAGGTGCGTTCGATGCTGGTCTTCTCCCCGAGTGGCAGGTTGCCGCCGTTGTTGAACGACTCGCTGGTTAAGGGGCCGAAGTAGCGCAGCCGCTTGTCGAAGCTGCGGGAGCCGGTGAAGGTGGACTTCGCGATCAGGTTGTCGGTGATGTTCCACCCCAGGGCGGCGTTGAAGATGTAGTCGTTATCGGTTTTCCGCCGCCAGTCCTGCTTGGCTAGTTCGGTGGGGTTGACGAGGCTGCGCAGGAAGCTCTGGAAGTCGTCGGATTCATTCACGGTGTTCAGGTCGATTTCCAGCTCGTCGGCCACGCCGTTGACCGGGCGGGTCTGCACGGCATCCTGAATGCGGATTTGGGCCGATCCGGAGGTGCCTGCCCCGTCGACCACCGTGTTGGTGATCCGGGCGCCGGCCTCGAGGATGAGGCGGTCGGAGAGGTCCTGCTCCAACTTGAAGTTGAGGGCGTTGCGGCGGAATCCGGAGCCGATCAGCAGTCCCTCGTCGGTGTTGTTGGTGAGGCTCAGACTCAGCTTGGTGGTCTGGCTGCCGCCGCTCAGGCTCAGGTTGTGGTACTGCGACAGGCGGGGATCACCGAAGAGTTCGTCCTGCCAGTTGGTGCCGGGTTTCTGCTGGTACAGTTCCAGGTCGTCGTACTTGCCGAAGAAGCGCTCGAAGTTGCGCACGTCGGCCTCGGATCTCACGGCGGCGTACTCGTAGTTGGCCAGGGCAAATTCGTAGGGCGACAGCACATCGTAGGAGCGGTTAGTGGGCAACTGCTTCGCCTGTACGTAGCCGTTGTAGTTGATGTTGATCTTGCCCGCTACCGGCCGCTTGGTGGTGATGACGATGACGCCGTTCGACGCCTGGGCACCGTAGATGGCCGTGGCGGCCGCGTCCTTCAGTACGCTGATGCTGGCAATGTCGGTGGGCGGGATGTCCCGGATGCTGCCCACGATGAAGCCGTCGACCACGTAGAGGGGGGAGTTGTCCTGGGTGATGGATCCACCGCCCCGCACCCGGATGACCACTTCGGCATCCGGCGAGCCATCCGTGGTCAACACGTTGACGCCGGGCAGCCGGCCGGTGATGGCCTGGGCGGCGCTGGCGTAAGGCGTGGCGGCCAGTTTTTCGCCCGATACGGAGGCCACCGAGCCGGTCAGGTCCGACCTGCGGACGGTACCGTATCCCACCACCACTACCTCATCGAGGAGGGAGGCCTCGGCGGACAGCTCCAGGTCGATGACCTGGCGGTTGCCTACCACCACTTCCCGGGAGCCGTAGCCGGTGTAGGAAAATACCAGGGTATCGGCGGGGGAGGCGCTGACGTCGTAACGGCCGTCAAAATCGGTGACCGACCCGGTACCGGTATGCTTGACCATGATGGTGACGCCGATCAGGGGCTCGCCTTCCAGATCGGTGACGGTACCCGTTATGGTACCCTCCTGGGCGGCGAGATCCTCTGGGAGGAATCCCAACACGCCCAGTAGTGCGGCAAATAGAATTCTGTACTTCTTGTTTTGCATGATGTTAAGTTTTGAAAATCGGGTGAGCCTAAAAGCTTGTATGGCAAAGGAATAGCATGAGGCAGCGCGGGGGGGCAGATCGGCCTATGCACGTTTTCACAAAGGCAGCGCAGTATTTCACCGAGGGGGTGTCGTGGCCCGGCACACTACAGTTTCGCGGTCGTGGCGGCCTTTTCGAACTCCAGGCTGGCCCGCATGAAGGGCCCGATCCCCTTGGGGTCGTTGTCGCGCACCGGTTCGCTGATGTAGTACTCGAAGGTGCCATCGCGGTAGGGGTCGCCCCCCAGTCCGGCGACCGAGCAACCGTCGGTCAGGTTTACGGAGCCGTCGGCGTCCACGCGGATGAAGGTTTCCAGGATGCCGTCGTAGCTCTCCTGGGCCAGCTGTCGGTAGCGCTCGTCCAGGTAACCTTCGTTTACCCCCTTGATCATGGCGTAGGCGAACATGGTGGAGGCGGTCGACTCGAGGTAGTTGCCCTCCCGTTCCGGCAGGTTGATGACCTGCCACCAGGTCTTGGTCTCAGGGTCGCGGACCGTCACCACGGCCTCCAGGGTCCGGTTCAGGATGGCCAGCAGTTCGTCCCGTCGGGGGTGATCCTCGGGGAAGAAGTCCAGCACGTCCACCAGCCCCATGGCGTACCAGCCGATGGCGCGCGCCCAGAAGTGCTCGGAGCAGCCCGTCTCGGGGTCCGCCCACCGCTGTGTCCGGCTTTCGTCCCAGCCGTGGTACAGCAGTCCGGTGGCCGGGTCGCGCATTTTCTCCTCCGCCAGGACGAACTGCTCGGCGATGTGGTCGAAGGCTTCGGGGTGGTCAAATTTGCTGGCGAATTCTGCCTGGAACGGCTCACCCATGAACAGTCCGTCCAGCCACATCTGCCAGGGGTAGCGGAGTTTGTGCCAGTACCCTCCCTCCGTGGTCCGGGGCTGCCACTCCAGCTGCCGCATCAGGGTGTTCATGGCCGTCAGGTACTTTTCTTCCCCGGTGGCTGCGTAGAGGTCCATCAGTAGGGGCCCGGGAGCAATGTGGTCAATGTTGAACTTGGTCAGCTCATAGTCGCGGATCTCTCCGGTAGGGTAGATCATGGTGTCCCCGTAGTCGCGGGCGTAGGCCAGCAGGGCCGGGTCCTGGTAGTAATCGCCCACTTCTGCCACCGATTGCAGGACCAGGCCAAGGGTGTAGTTCCACCGGGGGCGCTCCTGGAAGTCGTTCTGCCAGGCAACGGGCGCGCGCTGCATGATGCTCAGCGCCATGCGTTCCGACCAGGGACGGTCCTCCGTTATGGTTACCGTCATAGCTTCGGAAGCGGAGGGGGTGGCATCCGTTTCGGGGGCGGTGCACGCGGGTGCCAGGGTAAGCAGCAGGGTAGCCGTGGCCAAGCCGCCAAAAAAGGTGGTAAGTGATCTGGGATACATATCGTTAATCGTTTTGCGAGTGGGGTGGATTACCGCCGGGAGAAAGAGGGGGCGAGGGGGGAATTGAGTCGTTGCAGTTGGTCGTTCAGATAGGCCACGAAGGCTTCCCGCGTCCGGATGGGACGGGTGTCCTGCTCCCAGGTGGCCAGGAAGTAGTAGGTGAGTTGTTGGTCATGGGGCGTGAGGACGACCACGTGGCTGTGGTTGTCTTCGGTCACCAACTGGCGGTCGGCGGTGCGGTAGACCACGGCCAGCCCCAGCAGGTCACCGGCCAGGCTTTGGGGCCCCCAGGTGGCCAGGTAGGCCCACTGGCCGGCTTCTCCCTGCAGGACTTCCCCCTGCTCCAGCTTCACGATGCCGGTGGCTAGGTTGGGCAGGGGTGCGCTCAGGCTTACGTCGTGGCGTGTCAGCCGACTGCCGGCGGCGATGGAGAGTTCGGAGGTGACGTCGCTCACCCGGGGCCCCACCCGCCAGCCGTGGTAGCGGGTGCGGACCATGCTTTCCACCGGTCCACTAGCCACGATGGTAGCCGACACGGAGTCCGTTTCCTCCACCCGCAGGGCCCGGCCGTCATGCCAGGTGGCCAGGGAGCCCACGCCCAGGGCCTTGCCGACCTTGAGTACGTCCATCCCCCAGTCGGAAGCCTCGTGGTAGGAGTCGAATCCATCCTGCCCGACATCCTGGAGTGTGAGATCCGTCGTCTTCTTGCCGAATACATCGGTGGCGTTGCGCCAGTCAAGGTAGAAGCGGTATCCGACCAGGTCGGACTCCCAGCCCGGCCCTTCGTAGCGGATGAACCAGGAATGGTCGGTATGCTCCGGGGGTACCGCCAACGAATCGACGTTCACGAAGGAACCGCCCTGGTACTCCCGGTCCTGCCAGCGTCCGTCCACCTTGTGGGAGACTTCCGCCTGCGTCCGCCGGGGGAAGGTGGGGGCGGCTTCGCCCACGGCGAGATGACGCACCGCAATGGTCTGTTTTTCCCCCGCCTTCAGGTCCAGCAAAAGGGTAAAGGCTTCGGGGACGCCATCGCGATCGCGGTCCACCGGCTGGAAGGGGACGTCGCGGCCATCGTGGGTGAACCGCAGGCCCCGGGTGGGGTCCAGGCCAAGGTGGCCGCGAACATCGGTGGCGGTAAGCACAAGGGTGGCGTCGGGGCGGGGTACCGGAAGGGGGTTGGCCACCGAGAAGGTGGCCGGGGCCTGGGCCGTGAGGCCGAGGGTCGTTCCAAGGAACAGCAAGGTGAATGATATCGGACGTAGCATAGGTCAGTCTGCCATCGGAGGCAGGGCAAAGGGTTTGAGGATCTCGGATTTGCGGTAGCGTCGGGCTTCTCGCGGGCTCAGTTGCCGGCTCCACGGCACCCGTGCGCCGGCGGCGGCTCCCGGCCCCGTATTGCCGTATTCGGCGTAGAATACCGTGGCTTCGCGGGCGGGGTCGTTCCAATTGTCCCAGCCTGCCGGCAGGATGTGGGCGCCCAATTCGCTGTGGAGGAAGACCGTCCTGGCGTTGCTGCGCCAGGGGCGCCCGAGGTAGACGGCCGTGACCGCGGGGTCGGCGGTGAGTCGACAATTGAGGAAGACGAAGCCGTAGTCGCGCCCGGGCGGGGTGCTGGCCGCGGTGATGTAGGAGTCCGCCTTGCTGTGGAGGGTGCAGTTCTCGAACAGGGCGGTGGCGGCCCCGAAGATGAAGTCAGTGGTGCCTTCGATGTAGCATTCCCGATAGTACTGCCGGGTGTTGGCCTCGTCGGCGTAGAGGGTATCCTGGTGGCCGAGGAAACGGCAACGGTGGAACTCCGCCCGGTCCGCCTCGACGGCCACCGCTATGGCCTGGCCTACCGGCCCGGCGGTATTGGCCACGGTGAGGCCGGTTGCGCGGAAGTCGTCGCCCCGCACGCGCAGGGTAGGGGTGTGGAAGGTGCTGTTGCGGCCCCGCCCGATGCTGTCGAAGTAGGCCCCGAACCGGATGATGGTCGAGTCGGCGTGGGCGCCCGCGAGCGTGAGGCGGTTATTCCAGGCGTGGACCTCTACCTGCTCCTCGTAGACGCCGGCCTTGATGTGAATGGTGATGCGCTCGTCCGGAAAGGCTTTGGTGGCGTCAATGGCGTCCTGGATGCGGGTGAATTCCGCGGAACCGTCCGCGGCCACGTAGAGGTCGACGGCGTACTGGGCCGGCAGGGCAGCCGCAGTGATCATCAGCAGGAGAATGGGGAGGAGATGCTTCATGGTGTAACGCGGAACCAATCGTAATCGAAGTAGCCCCCGTCGTTCTCGTGGCGGGGCCGGTTGGCGAACAGCCCCATCTTGGCGCCGATCCATTTGCCCTCCCGGGCCTGGAAGGGCGGGCCGAGGGTGCGGAAGGATTGGCCGTCGGAGCTGTAGGCGAACTGGGTCAAGCCGCCGGGGGCCATGCTCAACCGCAGAAAGACCTCTTGGCCCTCCAGCGCGGCGGTAGCCATGATGCGCTCGGCGGCCCCGTTCTCGGCGCCGGGGCAGTGAACGAATTTGAGGCGCGGCTCCCCTTTGTGCTGCTCGACGGTGAGGTAAGCATAGTCGCGTCCCATCACAATCAGCCCGCTCTGCTCCCCGTCGTGGTGGGGAGAGAAGGCGAGTTTGGTGGTGGCGGTGAAAGACTCTGACGGCAGCTTGGTCAGCAGCAGGTTAGGGGCTTCCCAGAGATTGCGCCAGTCGCCGTTGATGACCGGGTTCAGGCGCAGGAAGCCCATAGCTGTCGGGAAGGCCCATTCCGCTTTTGGGTTGGCGTGCCACTGCCACTGCAGGGCCAGGCGGGGCTGGTTGAACTCGTCGTCGGTAGCCAGGGGGGTGACGCTCCGGGCAGGATGGGCCGTAGCCGGAACCGTGTACTCTGCTACCGGCTCCCCGATGCCATCGCGGTTGCGGTCCACACCGATGCGGAGCCAGTCGGCCTCCCACCGGGCGGGCTGCAGGTGGACGATGCGGCCGTAGGGTTGCTTCTCCTGAAAGTGAATGAACCAGTCGTCGCCGTTGGCTAATTCCACCCAGGCTCCCTGGTGGGGACCGTTCACGTCTGTATCCCCCTGATGAAGGACCACCTGCTCCTCGTAGGGGCCGAAGACCGAGCGGGAGCGGAGGACGGTCTGCCAGCCGGTGGCTACTCCTCCGGCGGGGGCCAGAATGTAGTAGTAGCCGTTGCTCTTGTGGAACTTGGTCCCTTCGATGGTGCCGTGGTGGGCGTGACCGTCGAAGACCAGCACCCCGTCGTCGAGCAAATGGGTACCGTCGGGCGACATTTCGTGCACGACTATCACACTCTTGAGGCCGGCGCGGCTGCCGGCGAAGGCGTGCACCAGGTAGGCCTTGCCGTCCTCATCCCAGAGGGGGCAGGGGTCGATCCACCCCCGGGCGGCCTGTACCAGCACCGGGTCTTCCCAGCGTCCGGCCGGGTCCTGGGTGCGGACCATATAGATGCCGAAGTCGGGGTCGCCCCAGTAGATGTAGAAGTAGCCGTCGTGATAGCGGATCGCCGGCGCCCATACCCCGTTGCCGTGCTGGGGGCGGGCAAAGGTGTCGAGGGGAACCTGCCGCGGCAGGGCATGGTTGATGAGTCGCCAGTTGACCAGATCGCGGGAATGCAGAATCGGCAGACCGGGGGCGGCGTTGAAGCTCGAGGCCGTGAGGTAGAAGTCATCGCCTACCCGGACCACGTCGGGGTCGGAGTAGTCGGCGTGGATAATGGGGTTGCGGTAGGTGCCGGCCGGCAGGTCCGGCTGCTGCTCCTGGGCGGACAGCGCCACCATGGGAATAACTAGCAGGATGAATAGGTAGCAGATGAGCTTCACGGCAGGTAGTTGGCCGCCCGGGGGGCGGTATAATCGACGGCCGGCGGAACGGGGAAAAGGCCCGAAAACGCCGGTGTCGTAAATGTATCTGCGGTCTCCGGCCACCCCGCTAGCAGGAATTCACAACCTCCGCTCCGTTTTTCACTTTCGCCGGATCCCGGGCGTTGGCAGCGGTCGGCGTCAACATCCGTACCGCCAATTGACGTTGCATCAGGGCCGGACGCGGAACCCGCGCCCCCGCCACTTGAAGCCATGGAATACCTCCTCAATCCCGACCTCCCCGTTCACCCCGCCCAGGCCGGCCGCTGGCGGGGGAATCCGGTCATCGACGGACAGTTCCAGTACCTCCGCCATCCCTTCCGCGCCAGCTGGCCCCCGGTACTCAAGATGATGCTGACCCGCAACCCCCAGCGGGCCCAGAAGAAGGCCGATTCCTGGCGGCCGCCGGTGCACCCCGACGTGGGTTACCTGGCGGACCGGTCCCGCAACTACATCGTGTGGCTGGGGCACGCCTTCTTTCTGATGCAACTCAATGGACTGCGGTTCCTGACCGACCCCCAGCTGGAAGATATGCCCCTCGTACCCCGTCGGGTACGCCCGCCCTTCGACTACCGTCAGCTGGAGGGCATCGACTACCTGTTGCTGAGCCACGACCACCGCGACCACGTGGACGAAAAGAGCATTCGCGCCCTGTGCGCCAACAACGCCATACGCAAGGTGCTGGCGCCTCTGCGGATGACTGACGTGATCGGCGATTGGGTAGGGGAGGTGCCAATAGAGGAGGCCGCCTGGTTCCAGCGCTATGATCTTTCGGGTACCGGCGTGGAGGTCTATTTCCTGCCTACCCGTCACTGGTGCCGGCGGCGGCTCACCGACTTTAACCGGCGATTGTGGGGCAGTTTCATGGTCACGGTGGGGGAGGGTGGGGCCGCACGCCGCATTTACTTCGGGGGCGACAGCGCCGCCACGCCATACTGGAAGGAGATCGGGACCATGTTTCCGGGCATCGACGTGGCCTTGATGGGCATCGGTGCGTATAAGCCCGACTTCATGATGCAGAGCAACCACGCCAACCCGGCGGAAGCCTTCCAGGGTTACCGCGACCTCGGAGCTACCTACTGGTGGCCGATGCACCACGGCACCTACGACCTCAGCTACGAACCCCCTTCGGAGCCCATCCTCTGGTCCGCCCAGCTGATGAACGAACACGGACTGGCAGACCGCCTGCTGCAGCCGGCGGTGAACGAGCCCTGGTGGTGGGGGGCGGGGTAGCTGGTCGGACCATTAAGTGGTCCGACCGGTTAGTCGTCGGACCACTTAATGGTCCGACCACTTTCCATTGGACCACTAAGTCGTCCAACGATTCAGCGTTGGACGACTTAGTGGTCCAATGATACAGCGTTGGACCAACCCTTACCTTTGCCCCCCCAAAGCCCCCAACCTTGCACATCGACATCATCTCCACCGTTCCCGAACTGCTCGACAGCCCGCTTTCCCACTCCATCATGCAGCGGGCCCAGGACAAGAACCTGCTCACGGTGCGCGTCCACGACCTGCGGCCCTACGGCCTGGGCAAGCACAACAGCGTGGACGATTATCAGTTTGGCGGCGGAGCCGGCATGGTCATGCGCTGCGAACCCCTCGCCGCCCTGATCGATGAGCTGCGCGCCGAGCGCGACTACGATGAGGTGATCTACCTGACCCCCGACGGGGAGCGCTACGCCCAGCGTCGCGCCAACCGCCTGAGCCTCTGCCAGAACCTGCTGCTGATCTGCGGCCATTACAAAGGCATCGACGAGCGCATCCGCGAAACCTACGTGACCCTGGAGATCAGTATCGGCGACTACGTCCTCTCCGGAGGAGAGCTGGCCGCCGCCGTGGTGGTCGACAGCATCGGCCGGTTGTTGCCGGGGGTGATCGGCGATGAAACCAGCGCCCTGACCGATACCTTCCAGGACGATCTCCTTGCCCCGCCGGTGTATACCCGTCCGGCCGAGTGGCGGGGGCGCGAGGTGCCGGCCATCCTGCGCAGCGGCGACACCGGGGCCATCGAGGCGTGGCGGGAGGAACAGGCGCTGGAACGGACCCGCCAGCGGCGGCCCGACCTGCTGGGGGATGAGCTGGCCGACGACTGACGGTAACCAACAATTACCCGCGACAGCGGTTCCCAAAGGACCCGCAACCCCTACCTCCCATGGCCTTCAACCTGACCTCGAAATTTTCCCCCACCGGCGACCAGCCCCAGGCCATCGAAAAACTGGTCCACGGCGTCCGCGAAGGGGAACGCGCCCAGGTCCTCCTCGGGGTGACCGGCTCGGGTAAGACCTTCACGATGGCCAACGCCATCGCCCAGTTGAACCGGCCCACCCTGGTCCTGACCCACAACAAGACGCTGACCGCCCAGCTCTACGGGGAGTTCAAGGAGTTTTTCCCGGACAACGCCGTGGAGTACTTCGTCAGCTACTACGACTACTACCAGCCGGAAGCCTACATCTCTACTTCCGATACTTACATCGAGAAGGACCTGGCCATCAACGAGGAGGTCGACAAACTGCGGCTGCGGGCCACCTCCAACCTGCTGAGCGGTCGCCGCGACATCATCATCGTGGCCTCGGTATCGGTGATCTACGGCATGGGCAACCCCGAGGATTACAAGTCGGGCATCATCCGCCTGGAAGTGGGGCAGACCAAAAGCCGGAACGGCTTCCTCTACGACCTGGTCGACAGTCTCTACAGTCGCACGGAGACGGACTTCCGCCGGGCCACCTTCCGCGTGCGGGGGGATACGGTCGACATCAACCTGCCCTACGTGGACTTCGGCTACCGGGTGGTGTTCTTCGGCGACGAGATCGAAAGCATCGAGCGCATCGAGATTGAATCCGGTAAGCGGATCGAAACCATGCGCAACGCGGCCATCTTCCCGGCCAACCTCTACGTGGCCCCGAAGGAGCGGCTGAACGGCATCATCCGCAACATCGAGGATGAGCTCTACGAACAGGAGCGCTACTTCGAAAAGGAAGGCCGCCTGCTGGAAGCCAAGCGCATCCACGAGCGCACCAGCTTCGACCTGGAGATGATGCGCGAGCTCGGCTACTGCAACGGGGTAGAGAACTACAGCCGCTTCTTCGACGGTCGCCGCCCGGGTACGCGGCCCTTTTGCCTGCTCGACTACTTCCCGGACGACTACCTGATGATCATCGACGAGAGCCACGTCACCGTACCCCAGGTGCGCGGCATGTTCGGCGGTGACCGCGCCCGCAAGCTTTCCCTGGTCAACTTCGGCTTCCGCCTGCCCTCGGCCATGGACAACCGTCCGCTCAACTTTACCGAATTCGAAAGCCTGATCAACCAGGTGGTCTACGTATCCGCCACCCCTGGCGACTACGAACTGGAGCAGACCGGCGGTGAGATCGTCGAACAGCTTATCCGGCCTACGGGACTGCTCGATCCGCCCATCGAGATTCGGCCGAGCCTCAACCAGATCGACGACCTCATCGAGGAGATCGACGAGCGCCGCAAGGTGAATGAGCGGGTGCTGGTGACCACCCTGACCAAGCGCATGAGCGAGGAGCTGACGACCTACTTCGCCAACATGAGCATAAAGGTGCGCTACATCCACTCCGAAGTCGACACCATGGAGCGGGTGGAGATCCTGCGCGACCTGCGCCTCGGCGAGTTCGACGTGCTGGTGGGCGTGAACTTGCTGCGGGAGGGACTCGACCTGCCGGAAGTTTCCCTGGTCGCCATCCTGGACGCGGACAAGGAAGGCTTCCTGCGCAACGAACGGAGCTTGACGCAGACGGCCGGCCGCGCCGCCCGGAACAGCAATGGCCTGGTGATCTTCTACGCCGATACGATGACGGACTCTATGCGGCGCACCATCGACGAGACCAACCGCCGCCGCGCCATCCAGATGGCCTACAACGAGGAGAACGGCATCACCCCCGTAACCCTGGCCAAGTCGCGGGAAGAAATCATCAACCGCAGTACCATCCTCGACATCCGTGGCCGCAAGAACCGGCAGGCCTACGTGGAATCCACCCAGCCCAGTCTGGCGGCCGACCCCGTCCTACAGGCCATGACCAGGGAGCAGGTCGAGCTGGCCATCCAGGAAGCCGAGCGGAAAATGAAGAAAGCGGCCAAGGAGCTGGACTTCATGAGTGCCGCCCAGTACCGCGACGAGGTATTCGCCCTGAAGGCGAAGCTCAAAATGGGCACCATGGCCCTCAAGGAGAACTAGTTATCCGCAGTGGCGCGCACGCGGGTGCCCGATCACCCGGTGAATGCCTGGTCGATGGGCCAACCTTCCGCCGCCGCATTAGTTCCTTCCCCAGGAAAAATAGCTAGCTTTCGACATGAACGGGACCATCCACCACATCCTGCTTCGCCACCTGTCGCCCGAAGGGAGGCGTTGGCTGGAGGGGAAACTCGCCGCCCTGGAGACGGACTTCAAGCCACGCAGCTTTTACCTCGCCTTCGGTGCCTGTCCCAGGTTTCTGGGCAAGGACGAGCTGCAGTTCACGGAGGCGGAGTACAGCTCCTTCAACGCCATCTACCCCAACTTCGGCGCCACCTCCTGGACGAACGATGAGCTGGGGCGCATCCTGCTGATGTGTGCCCTGCCGCCGTCCGACAACCACGCCGTGCTGGAGGAACTCTTCAATACCGCCGACTACCGGGAACTGATGGCCCTCTACCGGGGGCTCTATTTCCTGAGTAACGCCGGCGACTTCACCGACCGCGCCCGCGAGGGACTGCGCACCAACATGGTGGGCGTATTCGATGCCCTGGCCCTCGACAATCCCTATCCGGCCCGCTACCTCTCCGAGGACGCCTGGAACCAGATGGTGCTCAAGGCCAAGTTCATGCAGCGTCCCATGTACCGCATCTACCGCATCGAGGAGCGCAAGAACCAGAAACTGGCCGATATCTTCCTGGACTACGCCGAGGAACGGTGGTCGGCCCACCGCCCCGTCAGCCCGGAGCTGTGGCGCTTCGTGGCCGGCTTCGTCAGCGAGCGTTCGCTGCCCGGCTTGCAGAAGACCTTCCGGGAAGGCGACGAGCTGGAACGGGTCGCAGCCACCAAGGCCCTCCACGACAGCAACCACGCCCCGGCCCGGGAATGGCTGGCCGAACAGGGCGTCTCCACCGACAACCTCCCCCCCTGGAACGAGATCGGCCGGCGGCACGAGCGGGCCGGGGTATAAGGCATTCCCTATTTTGCCGTCGCTTTCCGGGACGAGCAGTTTTCAGTATCCGGTCCTCCAACCAGTAAATCCCCAGCAGTTATGCAGTTTATCGACCCCCACGTACACATGGTTTCCCGCACGACGGACGACTACGAAGCCATGCGCGCCGCTGGCATCGTGGCGCTGATCGAACCCGCCTTCTGGCTCGGGCAGCCCCGCACCGCCGCCGGCTCCTTCCGCGATTACTTCAGCACGCTGGTGGGGTGGGAGCGGTTCCGCTCTTCCCAGTTCGGTATCCGCCACTACTGCACGATCGGGCTCAACTCCAAGGAGGCCAACAACGAAGCCCTCGCCGAGGAGGTGATGGACCTGCTGCCCCTCTACGCCACCAAGGAGGGAGTGGTCGCCATCGGGGAGATCGGCTACGACGACCAGACGGCCGCCGAGGACAAGTACTTCCGCCAGCAAATTGAACTGGCCCTGGAACTCGACCTGCCCATTCTGATCCACACCCCCCACCGCGACAAGAAGAACGGCACCTACCGCAGCATGGACGTGCTGGAAGAGCACGGCTGCGACCCCACCAAGGTGATCATCGACCACTGCAACGAGGAAACTGCCCAGGAGGTACTCGACCGCGGCTATTGGACCGCCTTCACCATCTATCCCGGCACCAAGATGGGCAACGAGAGGATGGTCGACCTCATGAAACACTACGGCCCGGAGCGCATCATCGTCGACAGCTCGGCCGACTGGGGCATCTCCGATCCCCTTTCGGTGCCCAAGACCGCCGCCCTTATGCTCGAGCGCGGTATCTCCGAGGAGGATGTCCGCAAGGTCACCTACCAGAACGCCCTGACGGCCTACTCCCAGAGCGGACAGATGAAGGAAAGCGACTGGCTGGACGCCCCCGAGATCGACCGCAGCCAGCTGTTCAGCGGCAACAGCGTACTGCGCAACGGCCGCCGGACGACCTCCTCCAGCGACAACATCATCGAAAACTAAACCAACCGCTCCCGTGCCCCTGCGCCCCTATCTCACCCTGCTGCGGCCCGCCAACCTGGTCACCGCCGTGGCCGACATCCTCGCCGGAGCCAGCCTCGCCGCCGCGGTCACCGGGGGCTGGAGCGACGACCTGCCCTGGCTCTGCCTGGCTACCCTGGGCCTGTACGGGGGTGGGGTAGTATTTAATGACGTCTTTGACCTGGACCTCGACCGTGTAGAGCGGCCCGAACGCGCCCTGCCGAGTGGGCAGGTTTCCCTGGGTTCCGCCATCCTGATGGGCGGACTCCTCCTGCTGGGGGGCGTAGCCGCGGCGGCCCTCGTGAGCAGCGACAGCGGCAGCATCGCCCTGGCCGTGGCCCTGCTCACCCTGCTCTACAACGGCTGGGCCAAGCACCACTCCCTGTTCGGCCCCGTCGTGATGGGGCTGTGCCGGGGCGGCAACCTGTTGCTAGGCGTCAGCCTGAGCAGCATGGCGCTGATGTCCTACTGGTGGATCGGCCTGCTTCCCGTGGTCTTCATCGCGGCCATCACCCTCACCAGCCGGGGGGAGGTTGGCGGACGGAACCGGGCCTCCATTCAGCTGGCCCTCGGATTGGACGCTACCGTGGCCCTGGCCCTGCTGCTGTTGCCGCGGTGGACGGTCTCCGAGCTCTGGCCGGCGCTCCCCTTTTTCCTGCTGTGGTTCGGCATGAACCTGAGGGCCAAGGTGGCCGCAATCCGTGACAACCAGCCCCCGCTGATCAAGAAAGCCGTCAAAACCGGCGTCATTTCCCTGATTCCGCTCAATGCCTGTCTGGCCGCCGGTTTCATGGGCTGGCCCGCCGGCCTGGCCGTGCTGGCCCTGCTGCCGGTGTCTTTCGGTTTGGCCCGCTACTTCGCGGTGACCTGATCGCCGCTACCGGCCTTCCAACAAACCCTGCACCCGCGTCCGCGCCCCTATGGAAATCTTTCCCCACCAACACCTCACTTACTGCACCAACATCCACCCCGGCGAAAGCTGGGCCGAAGTCCGTGAAAGCCTGCGCCACGTGCTGGCGGTAAAGCAACTTTCGAGCCCCGACCGTCCCTTCGGCATCGGACTGCGGCTCTCCGGTCGGGCGGCCAGCGAACTGGCGGAGGCCCCCCGACTGATGGCCTTCAAGGAATGGCTGCGGGAGCACGACTGCTACGTCTTCACGATGAACGGATTTCCCTACGGAGGCTTCCACGCTGAGGTGGTGAAGGACCAGGTGCACGCTCCCGATTGGAGCACCCGTGAAAGAGTGGTGTACACCAAGCTGCTCTTCGACATCCTGGCCGAGCTGCTGCCCGAGGGCATGGACGGCGGCGTTTCGACCTCCCCCCTTTCCTACAAGCCCTGGCATCCGGAAGCCGGGGGCGGCGGCGCGCAGGTGCCGGGGTACGCCCAAATGGAGGCCCACATCCTGGAAGTAATCGACCACCTCGACGGAATTCGCCGGCGCACGGGGAAGGTCCTCCACCTGGACGTGGAGCCCGAACCCGACGGCCTTCTGGAAAACAGTACCGAATTCATCCAGTTCTACCGCCGTCTGGCCCGCGGGGAACGGGAAGCCGCGGTACGGGAACACCTGGCCATCTGCTACGACGTTTGCCACTTCGCGGTGGCCTACGAGGACCAGGCTAGCGCCCTCAAGGCCCTTGCAGAAGAAGGTATCCGGATCGGAAGGCTGCAGATCAGCGCCGCCCTCAAGGCCGACCTGACCACCGACCGCCAGCGGGTGCACGACAGCCTGCAGCCCTACGACGAGCCGGTCTACCTCCACCAGGTGGCGCTGCGGCGGAAAGACAGGAGTATTGACCGCTTCCCCGACCTGGCGCCGGCCCTCGCGGCCCTCCACGACCCCGACTACCGGGAACTGCGTACCCACTTCCACGTGCCGATCTACGCCGACAGCTACGGCGTACTGCAGTCGACGAACGACGCCATCCGCGAAACGTTGCGGTTGTGGAAGGCCGCCCCCTATACCCGCCACCTCGAGGTGGAAACCTATACCTGGGACGTACTGCCCGATCACCAAAGGCTGAGCCTGACCGACTCCATCCACCGGGAACTCGACTGGGTTCGCCGCCAACTTCAAGAATAAGCTCCCATGCGCCCCACCGCCATCCTCAATATCGTAGGCCTCACCGCCGACCTCATCGGCCCCGATACGCCCTTCCTGTCGCGCTGGTCCGCCAACCGCCGGGTCGCCGCCGTGGAACCGGCCCTGCCGGCCGTCACCACCACGGCCCAGACCAGCTACCTGACCGGCAAATACCCCCAGGACCATGGCATCGTGGCCAACGGCTGGCTATTCCGCGACGAGATGGAGCTGAAACTCTGGCGGCAGTCCAATCACCTGGTGGAATCCCCGAAGATCTGGGAGGTAGCCCGGGAGCGCGACCCAAATTTCACCATTGCCAACATCTGCTGGTGGTACGCGATGTACAGCTCGGTGGACTACACCGTCACCCCGCGGCCCCAGTACCTGGCCGACGGCCGCAAGTTCCCCGACTGCTACAGCTATCCTATGGAACTGCGCCACCGGCTGACGCAGGAGCTGGGAACCTTCCCGCTGTTCTCGTTCTGGGGCCCCCGAACCAACATCGTCAGCAGCCAGTGGATCGCCGACGCGGCCCGCCTGGTGCACGAGTGGCACCGGCCCACGATGAACCTGGTCTACCTGCCCCACCTCGACTACAACCTCCAGCGGCACGGCACCGACCACCCCTCGGTGCGGCAGGACCTGCGGGAAATCGACGGCGTGGTGGAAAAACTGATCAACTACTACGAAGCCAATGGCGTAGAGGTATGCGTGCTTTCGGAGTACGGCATCACCAACGTCGACCGCTCCGTAGCCATCAACCGGATCCTGCGCAAGGCGGGCCTCATCAGCGTCCGCGAGGAACGCGGTACCGAACTGCTCGATGTGGGCACCTGCCGCGCCGTGGCCCTCTGCGACCACCAGATCGCCCACATTTACATCCAGGACTCGGCCGACATCCCCCTCGTCCGCGACCTGCTCAAGGACGAACCCGGCATCGAACTGTTGCTGGACGAAGCCGGCAAGCGGGAGTACCGGATCAACCACCCCCGGGCCGGTGAACTGGTGGCCGTGGCCGATGAGCGCAGCTGGTTTACCTACTACTACTGGCTGGACGACGATCGCGCGCCGGACTACGCCCGTACGGTGGACATTCACAAGAAGCCGGGCTACGACCCCGTGGAGATGTTCCTGGATCCGGACAAGAAGCTGATGATCCCGCGGATCGGCCTGAAGGTGATCGGCAAGAAACTAGGCTTCCGTACCCTGATGGACGTGGTGCCCCTGCGACCGGAAATGGTCAAGGGCTCCCACGGCCGACTGGGTGCCGCGGATGGTGAACTGCCCGTCTTCATCAGCCGGCAGCCTACGCCGGACAAACTGAATGCCCCGGAGGTGTTTGACTGGTTGCTGAAGCAGACGTTCGACTAGGGAAGTACCAAGTCGGCCACCACCGGAAAGTGATCGGAGGGGAAGCGACGGTCCACCGCATCGGTCAGGGTGGCAAAGCGCAGCACCTCCACACCGGAGGAAACCATGATGTAATCGATCCGCCGGTTGGCCGGAGCATCGTAATCGAATCCGGTAAAGGTCCCCTCGGGTCCCAGGCGTACTGGGGCTTCGGCGTAGGCATCCTCCAGGTAGTCGGTCAGTACGGCGATGGCCTCCGTATCGGGGGTGAGGTTAAGGTCGCCGGTCACCACCACGGGTAGGCGGTCGCGGTTCAGCTGACTGATCATGTTCACCAGTAAGCGGGCGCTCTCGATCCGCGCCGTTTCACCCACGTGGTCGAAGTGGGTATTGAAGGCCATGAACGACTCCCGCGTATCGAGCCGCCGGAACCGCGCCCAGGTGACGATGCGCGGCAGGGCGGCATCCCAGCCGGTGGAAACCCGGCCCGAGGTAGGCGAAAGCCAGAAGGTGCCGCTGTCCTCCACCCGCAATTTGCGTTTGTCGTAGAACAGGGCGGAGTGTTCTCCCTCGTTGCCCCCATCGCGGCCCTCACCAACGTACTCGTAGTCGTCGAGTTGCCGGCGCAGGTAACGCAACTGGTTGGGCAACACTTCCTGGGTACCCATGACATGGGGGTGGTGGAAGAGCACCTGGTTCACGAGCATATCGCGGCGGTTCTCCCAGCGGTTGCGGCCGTCGTCGGGGGAGTCGTAGCGTACGTTGTACGACATCACCGTCAGGGGGGCGTCGGCAGAGCCGCCGTCCCGAAAGGGTACACAGGAGGAAAAAAGAAAGAGCAGAAGGGTAGTCACGGTCAGCGACCGCAGGGAAATCTTGAGTGTCATGACTACTGAATGCCCGCTCCGCTTTCTGGTTCGCTGCGGGGCGGCATTGCCTTGCCAAAACGCTGTCCGTTGAAGGTCCGTCCCGGGGCCAGTCGGGCCCGCTCGTCTTCCGGCAGTCGATTGAAATCCCGGCATTCCTCCGAGCAGCAATCCTCGTGGGCGTCCGCGCAATCCTCGCACTGGATGAAGAGGATGTGGCAGGAGGTATTGGCGCAGTCGAGTTGGCGGTCGCTGGGCCTACCGCACTGGTGGCAGCGGCTGACAACATCCTCGGTGATCCGCTCGCCCAGCCGCTCGTCGAAGACGAAGTTCTTGCCGAGGTACTTCTTTTCCAATCCCTGGGCCTCGCACTGCCGGGCGTATTCGATGATGCCGCCGTCCACCATGCTCACCCGCTCGAAGCCCCGGTGGAGGTAGTAGGCGCTGGCCTTTTCGCAGCGGATGCCGCCGGTACAGTACATCACGATCTCCTTGTCCTTCTGGTCTTCCAGCATCTCCTCTACCACAGGGAGGATGTCGCGGAAATTGGTGACCGCCGGGCGGATGGCGCCCTCAAAGTAACCGACCTCGCTTTCGTAGTGATTCCGCATGTCGACGACGATGGTATCTTCCTTCGCCAGCAGTTCGTTCACCTCCCGGGCGTTCAGGTGGCGACCCCGCTTGGTGACGTCGAAGGTTGCGTCGTTCAGGCCGTCGGCGACGATCTTCGGCCGCACTTTGATGATGAGCTTGAGGAAGGACCGCGCCTCGGCCTCGATGGCGATGTTGAGGCGGGTACCTTCCAGAAAGGGCACGCTGTAGAGGGCCTCGCGGAAGGCCTTGAGGTTGGGGGTGGGGACGGAGAGTTGGCCGTTGATGCCTTCGGTGGCTACGTAGATGCGTCCCAGTACGCCCAGAGGCTCCCAGCGGGCGTAGCATTCGTCGCGGAAGGCCTGGGGGTCTTCGATGTGGGCGTAGCGGTAGAACGACAGGGTGGTGCGGGGCGCCGTTTCAGCGTCGAGGCGGGCCTGCAGTACCTCCCGGGGCAGCAAATTGCGGAGTTCGTGTGGTTTACGGTCCATAAGCGGCCGCAAATATACGGCTCAGGGCTGGCGCAGCTGCCGCCGCAGGGAGGTGGTTTGCAGGAGTTCGGCAGCCAGCTTGCCGAAGGCGTCCGGGCGTTCCGCCGTGGTGTGGAGCTGCTGCCGCAGCCAGGGGAAGAGCTGGGGGTCGAGCAGGGGGATGGCCGACTGCCAGTGCAGTCCCAGGTCGCGTTGGGTGGCGTAGTCCAGCTGGCGGCTGTGGAGGTCGTCGACCAGCTTACGAATCATGGCCTTACTGAGCCGTTCATTCCAGCTGGTCCGCCGCTGCAGCGCCAGGAACCTCGGCAGCCCCCGCAACCGCAGGGCATCACTCCGCTGGGTAAGCACGGTGTCGTAGAGGGCATCGAATTCATCGCGGGAAATCCGCCGGATCAAGTCCGTGGCCAGGTCGCGGGGGAACTGGCCGGGCTCCTCCAGCAACAGGTAGCGGAGGAAGGTCAAGCGGGTATCCGAATCATCAAAGTCGCGGACCGCCCGCCCGGCATCCCGCAGCTCCAGGGTAGTCAATCCTCGCCAGAAGTCCGGTAATGGCTGTCCGGACACCGTGGCCCATTCACCAAGGGGCAGGATCTCCAGCAGGCGCTGCCGCAGGGTCTGGGGGGCTTTTACCCCGCCGTGCGCTTTCAGGGTCTCTTGGAGGTCGTGGTCCAAAGCACCCGTCTGCCACGTATGGCGGGCGATTTGGCGGAAGTCCTCGATAGCTGTGGGTTCCCCGGCGAGGAGCAGCAGGCGGGACAGGCTTCGCCTTACGCCTTTGCGCTTGGGAGCGAGGGCTTCCCGCAGCCAGGCGTGATCGTCCGGGGATAGGCCCACGACTAGCCCCTCCAGCAATACCTCCTGGTTGCGGGGGCTCAGCGCGTCCCACTGCCTGGCCAGGGCGGCCCGGGCCGCGGCGGGTTCGGCGTACCGCCAGCGGGCCAGCAGGGTAGCCCGCTTGCCCGGCTGTTCCTCCCGGCGCCAGGCCGCGGCGTAATCGTAGTCCGGGCCCAGCGGTGCCCAGTCCGGATGCTGCCGCGCCAGCCAGGGCCCCCGGTGGCCGGTAGCCCGCATCCAGCGGGAGGCCCGGGCGGGATCCTCGTCCAGCAAGGCGGCGGCGCGCGGGAGCAGGGCCGGCAGGAGACTGTGGGGGAGGTAACTGCCGCTCGACAACAGCAATTCCATGCCCTCCTCAAGAAGGGAAGTATAGGGGCCTTCCAGCATGAGTTGCAGCCCGCGGGCCAGGCGGGGTGATGGTGGCGAAAGGGTTTCGGCGGGTGCCCGATCAACGGCGTCGGGAGCAGCGGGGCTGACGGGGCGTTCGCGCAACCGGTGCAGCCGTTCGATCAGGGCCCAACTGGCCAGCAATTGCTCGGGAGCGTCGGCGACGGGGTCGATGGCCCCGCGCTCATCCAGCCATTCCATCCAGGCGGGGTCCACCGGGCGGCGCGCCGTGCCAAGCGTCAGGGCGTGGAGCAGGTCGGAGTAGGAAGGGGCGGTGGCCATCGGCGCAAGGTAAGCCGGACTGAACCGGACACCGGAAAATTTGCTTTACATTCCCGTTGCACCCCAAGTCCGAAGATGAAAACACTCCTGCTGTCCTTCCTACTCCTGCCGGTCTGCCTGAAAGCCCAGCCCGCCCTCGACGGCCTCTGGGAAGGTACCATGACGGTGGGGGGGCTCTATTCGGACCAGGCGCTGCCGATGCAGCTGTACCTCACCATCCGCGGACAACAAGTCACCGGCCGCAGCTACGTGACGCTGCCCAACGGCAACATCCTGCGGATGGACCTGCAGGGGTACCTCTACCACGACCGGTCGCTGGCACTTGCCGAGATCAATTTCGTTGGCGATTCCGACAATGACGTCATTCCGGAGTTCAGCCGGCAGTACCAGATCGTCTACAAGCCGGACCTCTGGGACAGTACCCTGAAGGGGTTTTGGCAGGAGATGTCGACGGAACATCTGGGAAAGGACCGGCGCCTCGGCCGGATCGTCCTCCGCAAGCAGAAACAGGAGCGGGCCTGAAAACCGGCTAAAACACCCGCCGCACTTCAGTCTGCAGCAGCCCCTCGATCGCTTCGTGTACCCGCCGGGGTTTCTGGGGCCGCCAGGTGAGGTGGTTCAGGTATTCGCCGTAGCGCAGGAAGCGATCCAGCCCCGAACCGTTCATCTCGTCGGCCACGTGGTCGT
The DNA here is from genome assembly GCF_002631205.1 of Neolewinella marina. Taxonomy (GTDB): domain Bacteria; phylum Bacteroidota; class Bacteroidia; order Chitinophagales; family Saprospiraceae; genus Neolewinella; species Neolewinella marina. Next base: position 511,769 of record NZ_PDLO01000001.1, on the reverse strand, counting down.
GGACGTTGAGCATGGCGATCCAGCCGCCGCCGTCCACCACTTCCTGGTACCACTCCTCGTAGTAGTCGTCGGTATCCGAGTGGAAATTCAGCACCCCTTCCATGATCAGGATGTACTGGTTGATCCCTTCGGCCATCAGATAGTCGATGACCTCCCGCTTCAGGAACATGATGTCGTTGTGCAAGGCGTCGTTCCACTCCCCGATGAGTTCAAGGATGGCGTAGCGCTCGTCGTAATCGACGAACAGGATCTTCAGGTACAGGGTTTCAGAGCCGAATTCGTCCCACTGCGGGTGCAGCAGGTAGTTGTAGACCCGGTTGCTGTAGCTGAACTCACTGTAGCGCCGCCCGTAGAAGGGGGAGGCGGCGTCGTCTTCTGCGCGGTAGTTGTCGCGCCATTGGAAGTGGGGCTCGATGTCGTGCATTGCGGCGAATATTTAGGGGAGGGGCGCCCACGCAGGTGGGGTGGACTACCTACCGGTACTCCGGCTTCAAGATGTCGCTAAACTCCTTCATCACCTTCTCCACCTTGGGCCGGCTCACGTTCTGCACGTAGCCCTGGTTGGGGTTGGTGGGGTCTTCGTAGTAGTTCTGGTGGTAGGCCTCGGCTACGTAGAAGTTTTCAGAAGATTCGATGGTGGTCGCGATCTCTTCGTCGAACTTCCCGCTGGCGTTGAGCTTGGCGATCTTCGCCTCGGCCTCCTGCCGCTGCTGTTCGTTCAGGGGGAAGATGGCCGAGCGATACTGGGGGCCGATATCCGGGCCCTGGCGGTTCACCTGGGTGGGATCGTGGGCCACGAAGAAGATGTCGAGTAGCTTATCGTAGGTGATCTCGTCGGGATTGTAGTAGACCACGATGGCCTCGGCGTAGTCCGTCTGCCCGCTGCTCACCTGCTTGTAGTTCGGATTTTCGGCCGTACCACCGGCGTAGCCGCTGTACACGTCGACTACTCCCTGGATGCGGGTGAAGGAAGCCTCCGTGCACCAGAAGCAGCCCCCGGCAAAGTAGGCCTTTGCGGCCTCGGGGTAGCGGGCGTCAAGCTCCTCGATGGTGATGTCCTCTACGGCACTGGGGGTTTCGGCCGCCGGGGTGGTTTCGGAGGTGGCCGTTCCGGCGCTGTTGCGCTGGCTGTCGCAGGCGGTCAGGCTCAGAAACAGCAGCAGGAAGGGCAAAAGGAGGTAGTTCATCGGTTCTCTTCAATAGTTACCCCCATCAAACAAGCAGATCCGGGATAGGTTATGGCCCCTCCCGTTTCTGTCGGCCACCGGCGGTCAGACCAATAAACTCTGACCGGTCATCTCCCTGGGCTGGGGCACGCCGAGGAACTGCAGCAGGGTAGGGGCCACGTCGCCCAGCTTTCCGTTGCCGCGGAACTTCACCTCGTCGGCCGCGGGGCCTACGTACACGACGGGCACCGGGTTGGTGGTGTGGGCGGTATTCACGCTGCCGTCTTCGTTGATCATCACGTCGGAGTTGCCGTGGTCGGCGATCACCAGCGTATGGTAGCCGTGGACGGTAGCCACCGCCAACAGGCGGCCCAGGCACTCGTCGACCGCCTCGGCGGCCCGTATGGCAGCCTCCCATACCCCGGTGTGGCCCACCATATCCGTATTGGCGTAGTTGAGACAGATGAAGTCGGGGGCGTTCTCCTCAATGTCGCGCACGATGGCGTCCGTGACGCCGTAGACGCTCATCTCCGGCTTCTCGTCGTAGGTCTCCACGTCCCGCGGGCTGTCGATGAGGATGCGGCGCTCGCCGGGGAAGGGATCCTCCTGCCCGCCACTGAAGAAGAAGGTGACGTGGGCGTACTTCTCCGTTTCGGCGATGCGCACCTGGGTTTTTCCGGCCTCGCTGACCACCTGTCCCATCGTCTTCGTCAGGTCGTCGGGGGTGAAGAGCACCTCCACGTCCTGGAACTTGTCGTCGTACTGCGTCATGCAGATGTAGCGCAGGTTGCGCAGGCGGTACATCTTCTGCTCGGGGAAGTCTTCCTGCGTCAGGGCCCGGGTGATCTGCCGGGGCCGGTCGGTACGGAAGTTGAAGCAGATCACTACGTCTCCCTCCTCGATGTTGGCCACGGGCTGGCCGTCGGCGTCGGTGAGCACGATGGGCTTGAGGAATTCGTCGGTGGTGCCGGCGTCGTAGTGTTGCTGTACCGTTTCCAGGACGTCGCGGGTCCGCTCTCCCTTCCCGTTCACCATGGCGTGGTAGGCCTCCGCGATGCGTTCCCAGCGCGTATCCCGGTCCATGGCGTAGAAGCGGCCGGTCACGGTTGCAAGCCGGGTGGGCTGGAACTTGATGTGGTCCAGGAGGGTCCGCAGGTAACCCAGTCCGGAGGTGGGGGCCACGTCGCGTCCGTCGGTGAAGGCGTGGATAAACACCTTCTCATTGCCCGCCTCGTGGGCGATGTCGCAGAGGCGCAGCAGGTGCTTGATGTGGCTGTGCACGCCGCCGTCGCTCAGCAGTCCCATCAGGTGTACGGCCTTGTCGTTCTCGCGGGCGTAGACCAGGGCGTTCTGCAGGGCCGCCAGCTGTTCGAGTTCCCCTTCGCGGATGGCCTTGTTGATGCGGGCAAAACTCTGGTAGACCACCCGTCCGGCGCCGATGTTGAGGTGGCCCACTTCGGAGTTGCCCATCTGTCCTTCGGGCAGGCCTACTTCTTCACCGTAGGTGACCAGGGTGGCGTGGGGGTTGGACTGATAGATGCGGTCGAAGTGCGGCGTTTCGGCCTGTGCCAGGGCGTCGGCTTCGGGGCGCTGTCCGAGTCCCCAACCATCGAGAATGACCAGCAGTGTTTTGGCGGCTTTCATGTCGTGCAGATATTTGCCGCGAAGGTAACCACCTTTGGCGGGGACGCGGGTGCCCGGGCGGAAGGGTTTTCGCCGGGGTTTCCGGTGCCTCAGCCCAGAAACTCCAGCCCGAGGGCCACGGCGGTGGTGGCCGCGATAGCGATCAGGTTGACCAGGTCGTTCGTCATCCACCGGCGGCCGCTGATGAGCTGGGTGTCGGGGAGGGCCTCATCACTCAGCCGCCCCGAGGCGGTGCGGTACCGCGCCTGAAGTCCGGCACCCAATACCGAATCCACCAGCATGCCGCCGAAGCCCAGGGCGGTGATGCTGAGGAATAGTGCGGTGGTGTAGTCCGGCAGCAGCACCCAGCCCAGCATTCCGACCAGCCCGGCACCCGCGGCCCCGCCCACAGTTCCTGCTACACTTACCCCTCCGCTCAGGCCCGGTGGAACGGCCTGGAACAGCAGGATGTCATAAGTAGGCTGGCGGTAATACTTGCCGATTTCACTGGCCCAGGTATCGGCCGTGGCCACGGCCATGGGGACGAGTAGGAGTACCGGATCCAGCCCGGCGGCGGCCACCAGTCCGTAAACGCCTCCGTTGCAGATCACCTGGACGGCGTCGCGGGGCTGGTGGTCCTTGGCGTCGGTGGTCGTCACCGCAGCCGGCAGCAGGCGGCCGAGGACGGTACTGCTGATGAAAAAGGCGAGCAAGGGCAGGAGCCAGGGCCAGCCGGCCGTGGCGATCACCGCGATACCCAACGCCCCGGCAGCCAGGGCGCCCCCCGGGGAGAGACTCCGCCTGCGTACCGCATATACGCCGAAGCCGACGGCCGCGAGCAGCCACCAGAGCAGGGTAGGGGCAGCGGCCACCGTCAGGGAGCCTGCTTGGCGATGCGCTTCTGCTCCATATTGCTGTCGTAGATGCAGTAGGCATCGTACTTGGCCCGGTCCGTTTCCGCCCAGATGTCCTTGCCGATGTCGCAGACGGTGATGAGCTCTTCATAGATGAGGTTACCGAGGTCGATGCGCGACTCCACGTGGATGTCGCGGTCGGCTACCTTGTCCTGCTGGATGTTCATGGCCAGTTCGAAGGCCTGGCAGGCCTTGGCCAGCCGTTCGAGGTGGCTTTCGTTCAGGCCGGTATCGGCCAGGAAGTCCCACTGGGCCCGCGCCACGCGGATGACCCGCCGGCCGCAGAACAGGAGCTGGGCATCGGTCATGTCGCCCATCTTGGCGGTGCCGAACTTGCGGTAGCGGCCGGTGCGGTTGCTGAAGGCCAGGCGCACCCTGGTCATCACCGAGCGGATGGCGTGGCGGAGCTGCTCGGCGGCTTCGTATTTCTTGTCGGTGACCACCATCTGGTCGCCCAGCAGCTCGTCGTCGTCGGGCATCTCCACGAAGCGCTGGCAGCGGTCGTAGTAGCCCTTGAGGCGATGGCCGTCGTATTGGTAGCCCCGCTTGAAGTGCTCCAGGTCGCGCTTGGCGAGCCGGATGCTGTCCATGGCCATCTGGTAGAGATCGGCGTCGGGGAAATTGTACTTGCGGTTTACTTTCTGTTTTTTCATGGGCCGGGCGGTAGCAGTAAGGATAAATCTCCAACAAAAATAGGGAAAATGTAAGCCCGCAACAAAATGTGTTTCCGACGGCAGCGCCCCAAATGAAGAAAGGGTAAGCTACCGGCTGGTAGCTTACCCTTGCAAAATCGTTGAGCCGTGAGGCGAGCGGGGGATTACCCGGCAGCCTTGGCTTTCTTGGCGTCCTTCTCGGCGGCCTTCTTCTCGGCGGTTGCGGCCGAGCGCAGGGCACGGGGAACTTCTACCGTAGCCACGGGCTGGCCACCGGGGTTGAGGATCTCAACGCCTTCGGCGGGCTGGATGTCGCGTACCCGGATGCTCTGTCCGAGCTCGAGCTTGCTGATGTCCAGGGTCAGGTGGTCGACCAGGTTCTCGGGAGTGGTCTTGATCTTGATCCGACGAACGTTCACCAGCAGTTTACCACCGCCGCGGACACCGGGGCTGGTGCCGGAGAAGGTAACGGGTACCTCTACCTTGATGCTGCGGCCGTCTTCCAGGGCGAGGAAGTCGATGTGGCGCAGCTCATCGGTGACGGGGTGGAACTGGTAGTCCTTGATGATGGCGCGGTGGGTAGCACCGGCTACGCTGAGCTCCGCGATCCTGAATTCAGGGGTGTAGACCAGGTCCCGAACGTCCAGCGGGTCAATGCTGAAGTGTACGGGATCGCCGGAGCCGTAGACGACGGCGGGAACCCGTCCATTGCGGCGGGCCTCCTTTGATGCTTTCTTTCCCAGGTTTTCGCGGACTTCTCCGCTTACTTTTACAACTTCCATTCGGTAATACTTTCGCGCTGTTTCGCTATCGGCCCGCAAAGATAGGGAGATTATCCCGGCTGAGGTACTATATCGGGTAAAAACTTTAGCGGTCGGTTTTCCGGCCCAACAATGTGGCAGCGCCCGGTTTATAGTTAACGCGGGTTGACTTACCTTGCCCGCAAGAAACTTAAAGATGCAAACAATTATGAAAAGGCTCCTTCCCCTCTTTCTGCTTACCCTGATTATGCTGGCCTGTGGAGGCGGTGAAGAGACGACCTCGGAAGCCCCCGCGGCGGAGACCCCGGCCGTTGCCGCGGCCCAGGATATTGACGTGAAGAAGATCTGGAAGATCCGCTGTATCGCCTGCCACGGCCTCTACGGAGATATGGGCACCAATGGCGCGGCCAACCTCCAGGAATCTACCCGCGACCTCGCCTACCGCGTGAACATCATCACCAACGGCAGCGAGAACGGCATCATGACGCCCTTTAAAGATATCCTTTCTCCCGAAGAGATCGAGGCCATGGCGAAGTACACCATGACCTTCAACGAAAACCTCTAGTCCGCGTGATCGGCGCCCGGCATACCGTTCTGGGCATCATGTCGGGTAGTTCCCTGGACGGGATCGACCTGGCCGTATGCACTTTCCAGCTGAACCCCGCCGCCACCGACCCGGTGGAGGAGTGGTCCGTCGTGGCCGCCGATACCGTAGCCTACCCGGCGGAGTGGAAGGATCGGCTGCAGCGGGCCACGGAGTGCACTACTGCCGAACTGCTGCGGCTGGATGCCGAGCTGGGAGACTGGATCGGGCAGCAGGCCGCCGCCTTTCTCGACGAAAAGCCGCGCCCGGGAATCGTCGGTTGCCACGGGCATACGGTGTACCACGAGCCTGAGCTGGGGTACACCCTGCAGATCGGTCACGGTGCCCGCATCGCTGGCCACCTCGGCGTGCCCGTGGTAACCGACCTGCGGTCGGCCGATATTGCGGCCGGTGGGCAGGGCGCACCCCTGGCCCCGGTGGCCGACCGCCACCTCTTCCCTCAGTACGCTGCCTTCCTGAACCTCGGTGGCATCGCCAATTTCAGCCTCCGCCTCCCCTCCGGCGATTACGCGGCCGGCGACGTGAGCGGCTGCTGTCAGATCATGGACCGCCTGGCCCGGGAAACCGGGGCGGAGTACGACGACGACGGTAAGCTGGCCCGTTCCGGCCATCCGCTACCCGAACTCACCGCTGCCCTCGATGAGCTGCCCTTCCACCGGCGGCCCTCCCCGAAATCCCTCAGCAACCAGTGGGTGGTGGAGGAGCTCTGGCCCGTGATCCGGGATTATCCCGCCTCCGCCGGCGACCGCCTCCACACCTTCTCGGTCTGGCTGGCCGGGGCGATCCGCCGCGAGATCAGCCTGCAGCAAGCGCCCGGTGCCGAGCCATTGTCCGTCCTCGTAAGCGGGGGTGGGGCCCACAACGGGTTCCTGATGGACCAACTGAATACGCAGGCGGAAAACCTGCACTTTACCGCGGAGCCGGGGCCTACCACCGACTTCAAGGAAGCCGCCCTGGTGGCCCTCTGCGCCCTGCTGCGACAGGAAGGGTTGCCCAACAGCCTGGCCTCGGCCACGGGGGCCGACCGCGATACGATCAATGGCGCCCTCTATGCCGCCTGATCTCCTCCTTACCGGCGCTACCGGATTCATCGGTTACTACCTGTCGCGCACCCTGGCTGCGGCGGGCCGTCCCTTCATCGCCCTGGTGCGCCCGGATTCGGATACTGACAAACTGGCCGAACTCGGAGAATGGTGTACCCTGCGGGAAGGCGACGTCACCGACCCCGAAAGCCTGGCCGACGCCCTGGAGGGTGTCGACACCGTGGTGCACGCGGCCGCGCGGGTATCCTTCCAGGCGGGTGACGAGGACGAAATGCTGAAGGTGAACGCCGGCGGCACCGCCAATCTGGTCAATATGATGCTCGAATGCGGTACGCCCCGGCTGGTCTACCTCAGTTCCGTAGCCGCCCTGAACCGGGTGGACGGCGGTCCGCCCACGGGCATCGACGACCGCTGGCCGCTGGAAGAAATCCCCACCGCCTACGGGCGGTCAAAATTCGCCGCCGAACGGGAAGTCTGGCGCGGACAGGCCGAGGGCCTTTCCGTGGCGGCCCTCTATCCCTCTATCGTGCTTGGCGCCGGCGACTGGAACGGACAGAACACTCCGGGCCTCTGGCGGCGGGCGGCGGACGGGGCGCGGGCTTACCCCCGGGGCGCAACGGGATTCGTGGACGTGCGCGACGTGGCCCGGGCCGTACTCACGGTGATCGACCGGCGCATCGACCGCGACCGCTTCCTGCTGAACGCAGCGAATTTGAGCTGGCGTGAAGCCCTCACGGCCATTGCCGAGAGCGTTTCCGCGCCGGCACCGGCCATCCCGGTGTCGCGCTGGCAGTCTTCTTTACTGTGGCCCCTGGAGGGACTCCGGTCGTTGGCCACCGGCCGGCCTCCGCTGATCACCCACGACAGCCACCGGAATGCCCAGGCTTCCTACCGCTACGACGGGCGACCCTACGTGGAAGCAACGGGTAACGAATACATTCCCATCGCCGATACCATCCGGGAGGTTGGCCAGGCCTTCCACCTCAGCCGCACCCTCGGGGAGGGGCTGCCGGCTACCTACGTACCGCTGCTTACGGCGGGCTAGGCGTTAGACCAACCGGCTTACCTGGGCGTCCGCGCCGATGCGGAAAGTTTCCGGGTCCGTCCCTTCCAACCCTTCGAGTTGCAACAGGCCAGGGCGCTTGCCCACTTCCAGGCTGCCCAGTTCACCATCGAACTGCAGGGCCTCGGCCCCGTTGAGGGTGGCCCACCGCAGCAGGGCGGGGAAGGGGACGTAGCTCTGGAACCGGCTGATGGTCCGCATTTCCTCCAGCACGCTCAGTTGCCAGTTGGAGGTCAGGCTGTCCGTGCCAATGCACACCCGCGCACCGGCATCCAGGAAGCGGTCGTAGCGGGGCAGGCGGTTCTCGATGTAGAGGTTGGCGTTGGGGCAGGTCACCCAGTACACCCCGTTCTCGCCCCAGGTTTCGGCGGCCAGGATGGCCTCCGGACGGGTCAGGGTGTTGTGCACGAACAGGGTTCGCTTGCGGGGATCCATCCGCTGCAGGGCATGGTAGATGGAAGGGGTACCCGGCGCCTCAAATCCGTTGAGGTTGGCACCGAACCCGGCGAAAAAGTCGGGGAACTCCCCATTTCCCGTGAGGAAGAGTTCGTCTTCAGCCTCCGTCTCCTGGTTGTGGATGCTCACCGATTCATTCCCCTCATTCAGGGCGTTGATCAGGGGGTAGAGGGCATCACTTACGGTGTAGGGGGCGTGGGGCACGGCGCTCTTCGGCTCCGGTTGGGCCGCGTAGGCGGGCTGGTAGAGGTCGTAGCTGGCCCGCGCCCGGTCGGGCTGGAGGAAGTCAAACATCTCCACGAAACTGTAGTAGTGGATCGGGCTTTCCCGTTTCACCTCCGCCGTATCCGCCTTGTTGCAGATGTCGCCGACGGCCTGGATGCCATTTTGCCACATCAGCCGGTCCTGTTCGCGGATCGCCGCGTCGATTTCCTCCTGGGGGACTTCGCGGAGGGTGACCACGTCAACCAGGAAAGGCAGCAGGGTTTTGCCCGTCTGGCTTTTTCCACTCAGGTGGCTGAGTTCCAGGTGGCAGTGGGCATTTACGAAGCCGGGGATCAGGAGGCCATCTACGCGGGTGGGCGCGGCCGCGGGTGCCGTGAACCCGGGAGCGCCGGGGTCCAGGACGTCGGTAATCCTTCCGGTGTCGTCCAGGACTACGATCCCGTCCTTGATGGGTTCTGAGGCAATGGGGTAGAGGTAGTCGGCGGTATAGCTGGGCATGCCGCGAAGGTAGCCACCCCCCGAACATCTGCCCGGAGACCACGCTTACTTTTCACGTCCCGGCCCCCGTCCGCGACAACCAATCACCAACCCCCCGCCCATGCGTTACCTCTATCTGCTGCTGTTGCTGCTGCCCCTCCTATCCTGCAACGTCGAACCCGACACCACCGGCACCCAAACCGTAAACGTTACGCCCGACACCCTGAGCGACGAGCGGCTGCGGGCCCCCGACGAGCTCTTCGGGGAACTCTTCCGGGAGGTGCAGATGCAGCAGCTCTTCGACGACGGCAAGACCTTCGTGGATATGGTGCCGCGCAGCAGCGCCGCGGAGATCATGCGCGACTACGAAAACCGGAAGGGAACGGGAGACTTCAACCTGCGGGCCTTCGTCAGCGGACACTTCGATCCACCGATGACCCCGGAGAGCGGCTTCGTGAGCGACGGAAACCGGTCCATCTCCGAACACATCAACGCCCTCTGGCCCGTCCTCACCCGCGAGGCCGGCAGCGACGAGGGCAGCGCCGGCAGCCTCATCGTGTTGCCGGAGGACTACATCGTCCCCGGGGGGCGCTTCCGGGAGGTGTACTACTGGGACAGCTACTTTACCATGCTGGGACTGGCCACGGCGGGGCGGGACACCCTGGTACGGGATATGGTAGAGAACTTCGCCTACCTGATCCGGGAGATCGGCTTCATCCCCAACGGCAACCGGACCTACTACCTGACCCGGTCACAGCCCCCTTTCTTTTCGTTGATGGTCGACGTGCTGGCCGGCATTGAAGGGGAAGAGGTCTACGCCGAGTTTCTGGAGGAGATGCAAACCGAGCACGCCTTCTGGATGGACGGGCAGGAACGAACGGGCCCGGACAACCGCGCCGTCAATCACGTGGTATGGATGGCCGACAGCACCTACCTGAACCGCTACTACGATGCGGGCGACCGGCCGCGGGCCGAGAGCTACCGTGAGGACGTGATGACCATCCGGGAGAGCGGGCGCGACAGCCAGTTGGTGGCCCGGCACCTGCGCTCCGCCGCCGAATCCGGCTGGGACTTCAGCGCCCGCTGGTTTGCCGATGGACAGAACCTGTCCACCATCATCACCACCGACATCGTGCCCCCCGATCTGAACGCCCTGCTGTACCACCTGGAAGTCACCATTGCCGAGCACACCGAACTGATCCCGGAGAAGGAAGCCTGGCAACGCCGCGCCGAACGCCGGAAAGCGGCCCTGGACACCTACCTCTTCAACCCCGCCAGCAACTGGTACGAGGACCTCAACTGGACCACCGGAGCATTCACGGGCTACCATACCCTGGCCGGGGTGTATCCCCTCTTCGTGGAAGCGGCCAGTCCCGATCAGGCCCGGCTAGTGGCCCGGAAGCTGGAAAGCGACTTCCTGGCCCCCGGAGGATTGCGCACGAGCCTGCGGGAAACCGGTCAGCAGTGGGACGCGCCCAACGGCTGGCCGCCCCTGCAGTGGATGGCCTACGCCGGTCTGCGCAACTACGGTTACGACGCCCTGGCGGAGACGATCCGCCAGCGGTGGATGGACAACAACGAGCGGGTGTACGAAAACGTCGACAAGATGGTCGAGAAGTACAACGTGGAGGACATCACCCTCGAGGCGGGTGGGGGAGAGTACCCCGTCCAGGATGGTTTCGGCTGGAGCAACGGCGTGTACCTGCGGATGTCGATGCCGCCGGCCGACGCATCTACGACGCGGCGGTAGTGGATTCCAGGCTGAGCGCGATCTCGTCCCACAGGCCGATGCGGCGGCGCAGGGCTTCGCGGGCTACGGCTTCGGCCTCGGCCCACTTCTGGGCGTCCTGTCCGCAGAGCTCGGCCACCATGGCCTCCGAGAGGGGTCCGTGGTCGTCGCCGTCCAGTTCGATGTGGCGCTCGAGGTAGTACACCAGCCGGGGAAAGCGGCTTTTGTCTTCGGGTGATTCATTCAGGATCTCGATGAAGAGTTCCGGAATGATGCTTTCGCGACCAAAGGTGAAGGCCGCGGCGATCTGGTGGACCTTCCCCGTGGTGATCAGTTCAAAGGTGTAGTCCACGAAGCGGGCAACACCGGGTAACAACTCCGCTCGCCGCAGTTGGTCGCGGGCGTCATCCAGTCCGTTGATCGACGCCACGAGCCGGCGGACGGAGGCCGTATCCGCCCCGATCTCTTCCATGGCATCCAGGTAGAGTTCGTAGTGGCTTGCCGGTACCCCGTGCAGGTCTACGTCGGTTTCCTCGCCGAGGACAATCTCGTTGATGAAGCGGGCGGTGCGTGCGTTGGGGCGGGGCTTCCAGGGCAGGGTGGTGCAGGTGAGCTCGTTCTGCAGGGCCTTGAGCAGCGACATGAAGTCCCACACCGCAAAGACGTGCTGCTCCATGAAGCCGCGAATGTCGTCGGTATCGCGCAGCATCCGGTAGATGCGGTGGGTGGTCAGTTGTTCGCGCAGGGGGGCCAGGGCCCGTTCAATGGTAGATATATCTGACATGCCAGTGGTTTTGGAAGTCAGGAAACGGCACCGGGCCCGATCGGTTGCGCCAGTGGCCGACCTAAACGATACGTGATTGGGGTTGATTCAGCCGCCGCCAGATGGCCAGCAGGGCCACGATGCCCACGGCGGCCACTACTCCGGCGATCAGCGTTGCACTCAGGTTTCCATAGAGGTAGAATCCGGAAGCGAACAGTATGGAGTAGATGGTGATGGCCCCCACCAGCATCGCCAGGAGCCGTAATGGGAGCTGTCCGTCGGCGCCGGCATCCAGCTGGGCGGGCAGGCTCTTCACGACCGGGTTCCAACCGGGTCCTCCAGGACGGGTAGTGGTATAAAAGTGCTGCAGGGTGGCCAGGTCGGTGGGACGGGTGGCGAAGGTCACCGTGAGCCAGCCCACGGTGGTGATGGCGATGCCCAGCAACAGTTTGGTGTATCCGGCCAGCTCGGGCAGGCCCAGGGGCACCCAGGCGAACTCCAGAAAGAGGGCCACGGCGAAGGAAATGAACATGCCCGCGATCTCGGTGTAGGCGTTGATGCGCCACCAGAACCACCGCAGGATGAAGATCAGTCCGGTGCCCGCCCCGATCTGCAGCAGGATGGCGAAGGCCTGCAGGGCGTTGGAGAGGGCCAGTGCCAGGAAAGCGGCCATAACCATGAGCAGGACGGTGCTGATGCGGCCGATGAGAACCAAACGGTCTTCGCTGGCCTCGGGATTTACGAAGCGGTGGTACCAGTCGTGGACCACGTAGCTAGAGCCCCAGTTCAGGTGGGTGGAGAGGGTCGACATCACCGCCGCGATGAGGGAGGCGATGACCAGCCCCAAAAGTCCGGTAGGCAGAAAACTGAGCATGGCGGGGTAGGCCAGGTCGTCGTTGATCACGCTGGGGGCTACGTTCGGGAACGCCTCGGCGATGCTGTCCAGGTCGGGGAAGACCACGATGGACGCCAGGGCAATGAGGATCCACGGCCACGGGCGCAGGGCGTAGTGGAAGGCATTGAACAGCAGGGTAGCGCCCACGGCGTGGTTTTCGTTTTTGGCGGCCAGCATCCGCTGGGCCACGTAGCCGCCGCCGCCGGGTTCGGCGCCGGGGTACCACACGCTCCACCACTGCACCGCAATGGGTACCACGAAGAGGGGGACGTACACCTCCGGATTGTCGAAATCCGGAATCAGGTCGAGTTTTTCCGTCACCTCGGGGTGAGAGAACAGCCCGTCCAGACCACCAATGGCCGGCAGGTTGATGACCACGTAGGCCGCCCAAATGGCCCCCACCATGGCGAAGGTGAACTGGACGAAGTCGGTAAGGATGACCCCCTTAAGTCCACCGGAAGCCGAATAAATGACCGTCACGACGGAAACCAGCATAACGGTGGTGATGGGGTCGATGTCGAGCAGCACGCCCGCAATCTTGATGCCCGCCAGACAGACGGTGGCCATGATCATGACGTTGAAGAACACCCCTAAATAGATGGCCCGGAACTGCCGCAGGAAGCGGGCCGGTCCGCCGGCGTACCTCAACTCGTAGAATTCCAGGTCGGTCATCACCCCGGAGCGCCGCCACAGCCGGGCGTAGACGAAGACCGTCAGCATACCCGTCAGCAGGAAGGCCCACCAGGCCCAGTTGCCGGCGACCCCCTGTTTGCGGACGATGTCGGTCACCAGGTTTGGGGTGTCGGCCGAGAAGGTGGTGGCCACCATCGATACGCCGAGCAACCACCAGGGCATGTTGCGTCCCGAAAGGAAGAAGTCCTGGGTAGACTTGCCGGAGCCGCGACTGGCCCACATGCCGATGGCGAGGGTGACGGCGAAAAAGAGGAATACGATGATCCAGTCGAGAGAGGTAAGCTGCATAGGTGGTGTAAAAGTGCGGGTTCAAGGTAGATAAAACGGCCGGATTCCGGCTAACTAATGCGCGGGAGCCCGGCGGGCATTTTACGACGGTGAAGGGGGGCGGTCTTGACATCCCGCATTTCCGGCTGAAAACAATTTGGTCGCTTTTGGGGTACCTTTACCTTGTGAAGTGGATCGTTCCGGTACTGATCTGTTGGTTGTTGGGCTCGACGAATCTCGCCGCCCAGGACGAGTTGCGCGTCGCCACGGCCCCGGATCCCGGCAGCACCCACCTGGTGCCCGCGGCGGCCTACCCGAGTTACGATTTCTACGAGCGTATTATGTACGACTTGTCGCGGCGCTACCCCGACCGCTGCCGCCTGGAGGTCTGGGGTACCCTCCCTTCGGGGCGCCGGATCCTGGTACTGCAACTGGCCCGCGGCCTGCGCGAGCGGCCCGCCCGCCCAAGGGTGCTGTGCACGGCGACGATGCACGGGGATGAGCTGGCGGGCTACTGGGTACTGCTGCGATTGGCCGAATCCCTTCTGGAAAAGGATCCCACCGGCCTGCTCGACGACGTGGCCCTCTACATCAATCCCCTGGCCAACCCCGACGGTGCCTTCCGCGCCGGCAATCATAGCCTGGCCGCCGCCCACCGCGGCAACGCCAACGGGGTGGACCTCAACCGGAACTATCCTGATCCGGACGACGGTCGCTATCCCGACGGCAACGACCACCAACCCGAAACCCGCATCTTCATGCGGGCGGCCGATACCCACGGGTTTGACCTGGCCATCAATTTCCACGGGGGCGCGGAACTCTTCAACTATCCCTGGGATACCTTCCGCAACCGCCACCCCGATACCGACTGGTGGCGGGAGGTGAGCCGGGAATTTGCCCAGCAGGCCCAGCAGGACAGCCACCTCGGGGAATACTTCAAGGACCGGGCCAACGGCACCACCAACGGCCACGACTGGTACCCCATCGCCGGCTCCCGCCAGGACTACATGAACTACTTTCACCGGACCCGGGAGGCGACGGTTGAAATCACCAATACCAAGCGCTTCCCCTCGGCCAGCCTGCCGAACCTGTGGCTGTCGATCCGGGGAGCCCTGCTCAACTACCTGAACGAGGCACGCTACGGTATTCACGGCGTGGTGACCGACCGCATTACGGGGCGCCCCCTGCGGGCCCACGTCACCATTCCCGGTCACGACGAAATGAACTCCTCCGTTTATACGGATTACGGCAGCGGCGATTTCTACCGCTACCTTTCGGCGGGTACCTACCGGCTGGTCATTGCCGCCCCGGGGTATCAGTCCCGCAGCCTTATTGTAAGTTTACGCGACAACCAGCGGCGGTTCCTGCAGGTAGCTTTGGAGCGCCTGCCGGATGCCGATCCCGCCCGCAAAAAATAGGGTAGTGGCCACCGGCCGCTGCCCGGATCAATTTTTCTTCCCTACACCAGATTCACCACCACATGTCTGACGCCATTTTCAATATTGCCATTCCCCAGAACGAGCCGGTGCTGGCCTACGCCCCCGGCAGTCCCGAGCGCGAGGAACTGCAGCGCGCCCTGGAGGCCGCCAAATCCGAGGTCCGGGAGCTGCCCGCCTTCATCAACGGCGAACGGGTACTGGAAGGGGAAAAGGTAAGCGTCCATCCTCCCCACGAGCGCAAGCACACCCTGGGCCACTTCTACCGGGGTACGGATGAGCACGTACACCGCGCCATCGAGGCCGCCCTGTCCGCCAAATCCGGCTGGGAATCCCTGCCCTGGCAGCAGCGGGCCGCCGTTTTCCTGCGGGCCGCCGACCTGCTGGCCGGCCCCTTCCGCGCCCGGATGAACGCCGCCACTATGCTGGGGCAGAGCAAGAATGCCTACCAGTCGGAGATCGACGCCGTAGCCGAGCTGTGCGATTTCTTCCGCTTCAACGCCTACTTCCTGCAGGAGATCTACCGTGAGCAGCCGCTGCACTCACCCGCCGGGACCTGGAACCGCCTCGAGTACCGGGCGCTGGAAGGATTCGTACTGGCGATCACCCCGTTCAATTTCACCAGCATTGCGGCCAACCTGCCCGCGGCACCCGCGCTCTGCGGCAACACCGTCGTCTGGAAGCCGGCCGAAACCCAGATTTACTCCGCCGTCGTCATCATGGAGCTCTTCGAGGCGGCCGGACTGCCCAAGGGGGTCATCAACCTGATCTACACCGACGGGCCGCAGGTGGGTGACATCGTCTTCAAGCACCCGGACTTTGCCGGACTCCACTTCACCGGCTCCACCGGCGTCTTCCAGCAGCTCTGGAAAGAGATCGGCAACAACATCGCCAACTACCGCAGCTACCCCCGCATCGTAGGGGAAACCGGCGGCAAGGACTTCGTGGTGGCTCACCCCTCAGCCCGGGCCGAAGAGGTTGCCGTGGCGCTGCTGCGGGGAGCGTTCGAATTCCAGGGACAAAAGTGTTCCGCGGCCTCCCGAGCCTATCTACCCGCCTCCCTGTGGCCCGCCATCAAAGAGCGACTGCTGCAGGACCTGGAAACGGTGAAGATGGGCACCGTGGAGGATTTCGGCAACTTCGTCAACGCCGTCATCGACGAGCGGGCCTTCGACCGCATCGCCGGGTACATCGACGGGGCCCGCGACAACGATGCCGTGGAAATCATTGCCGGGGGCGACTACGACAAGTCCGAGGGCTACTTCATCCCCCCCACCGTGCTGCTGACCACCAACCCGCGGTCCACGACCATGGTAGAGGAGATTTTTGGCCCGGTACTTACCATCTACGTTTACGAGGACGATCAGTGGGAGGAAACCCTCAAACTGGTAGATACGACCTCTCCCTACGCCCTCACCGGCGCAATCTTCGCCACCGGCCGCGACGTCATTGAATCAGCCTCCAAGGCCCTCCGCAACGCCGCCGGCAACTTCTACGTCAACGACAAGCCCACCGGTGCCGTCGTCGGACAGCAACCCTTCGGCGGGGCCCGGGCCTCCGGCACCAACGACAAGGCCGGCAGTGCCCTGAACCTTCACCGCTGGATCAGCCCCCGGTTGATCAAGGAGAATTTCGTGCCACCGGTCGATTACCGCTACCCCTTCCTGGGATAAGCGGAGGGCCTTCCTGACGGGTGCAAACCTGTCATGCCGCTGCCTTCTTTATGCCTTCGCGCCCCCCCGGCCAAGTGGCCGGGGGGGCGTGTTTGTACAGATAGGCCGGACGGTGTAGCTTTGTTGTACGGCAGTCGTGCCGTAAATCGTGGCGGCGGGCTGGTTGGAGCCAAATAAGCGGCCCCCCTCCAGCGTTCAGCTACCTGACGAAGGGAACGTCTTCGATCGCCACACCAGCCCAACCGGGATGCCCCCTCACCCCGGGGCCCCAGGCGGGATGCCGGCCCCCTCCCTTTCGGCGCTAACTCCTACAATTTGTCGGTTAGCTCCTAACTCCGTGAAATGAGCATGTTGTGAAGTATAGAACTGATATTGACGGTTTGCGGGCGCTGGCCGTGGTGGCGGTGATTTTGTTCCACCTCGGCTTTCTGCCCAACGGCTACCTCGGGGTGGACGTCTTTTTCGTCATCAGCGGCTACCTGATCACGAGCATCGTCTACGGGCGCTCCGAGAAAGGGAAGTTCTCCATCATCGACTTCTACGAGCGCCGCATCCGCCGCATCATCCCCCTCTTGTTGGTGGTATCTACCATCGCTTTTCTGCTCGGGCTGGTGTACATGCTGCCCGACGACCTGGAGAACCTCTGCCAGAGTGTCGTGGCCTCCAACGTCTCGGCGAACAACATCCTCATGTATCTGACGTCAGCGGATTACTGGGCCGTGAAGAACGACTACAAGCCCCTGATGCATACCTGGAGCCTGGGCATTGAAGAGCAGTTCTATCTCGTATATCCCTTCCTGTTCTACGTCCTGAGTGGTCCGCGCCTCAAGTACATCAAGCACGTGCTGATTGCGCTCACGGCGGTTTCCCTGATCGCTTTCCTGCTGCAGGACAGCGTGGCGGCTACCTTCTACTTCATTCAATACCGCTTCTTTGAGCTGGCCATTGGCGGACTGGGAGCCATTCTGTTCAGCAAGGTAGTGATCGAGCGGTACCAGCAGGGGCGTATGCTGCTGTACGGGCTGCTGGCCGCCTTGGCGCTCATTCTCTTCCTGCCCATCGTGCCGACCAACGAATTGCGGGTGCTGTTGACCACCATGATTACCGTCGGGATCCTCATCGTCGGCAAGCAGTACTTCGAGGGCGACCGCCTCTACGCCGCCCTGATGGCCAACCCCGTGGCGGCCTTCATCGGTAGCATCAGCTTCAGCCTGTATATGTGGCACCAGCTGATCTTTGCCTTTGCCCGCTACGCCTTCCTGGAAGAAATCACCCCCGGATGGGCGGTGGCGCTAACCGGCCTGACCTTGGTGATGTCGGTCATCACCTACTACGGCATCGAGAACCCCTTCCGCGACCGCAAGGTCATGTCGACGCGGACCGTGCTGCTGTTCACCGGGGGGCTGTTCCTGCTGAGTACGGGTTCCGCTTTCTACGTCTATACCATCGGCGGTATCGTCAAGGATTATCCCCAACTGGCCCTGTACCGCGACCAGCTGCCCGACCAGCGTAACTTCCTCAGTGGCTCGGACAACATCCACATCAGCTACAACGAGAATGTATGGGACCTGGACCGCGATTTCACGGCTGGTACCGACCGGATCAAGACCCTGGTGGTAGGCAATAGTTTCGGAAGAGACGCCACGAACCTGATGCTGGAATCTTCGATGAGCGATTCCCTCGAGGTGAGGTACGCAGAATGGAAGGAACTCCGCGAACGGCCGGAGATGAAGGCCCGCCTGCTGGCGGCCGACCGGATCATTCTGGCGGCCCAGACCTACATCGATCGCGACTACCTGACCTCCCTTGAGGAAGCCCACGACATTACGATCGACCGCGACAAGGTATGGATGTTGGGCACCAAGGACTTCGGATACAGCAACGGCATCCACTACAACCGTACGGACGGCGGGACCGATTTCCAGAACTACCGCACCGCCATGAAGGGCGACGTGCTGAGCATCAACGAGCAACTGCGCGAGGAGTGGGGCGACCGCTACATCGACCTGATTGCCCTGTTGGCCAACGACGAGGGGCGGATACTGGTCTTTACCCCCGATGGAAAGTTCATCAGCCAGGACACCGTCCACCTGACCCGTTCGGGGGCCCGCTACCTGGCGCAGCGGCTGGAAGACCGCTTTGCGGAGATCTTCCGCGGTTAGGTCGACGGCGGGCACCCACGAAAGGGGCCGACCCGGTTAAATCCGGCCGCGGGTAATGGATTCCACCGCCTCGGGGTTGAGCAGGGTAGAGGTATCGCCCAGTCCGTCGGTTTCCCCGCTGGCTACTTTTCGCAGGATGCGCCGCATGATTTTCCCGGAACGGGTCTTGGGCAGCTCCTCTACGAACTGGATCTTGTCGGGCTTGGCGATGGGTCCGATTTCGTGACGCACGGTTTCGATGATTTCCTCCCGCAGGCGGTCGGCATCGTGTTGGCCGGGTGACAGGATAACGTAGGCATAGATGCCCTGTCCCTTGATCTCGTGGGGGTAACCCACCACGGCCGTCTCCACTACCAGGGGGTGCTCGTCAATGGCATTTTCTACCTCCGCGGTGCCCATCCGGTGGCCGCTGACGTTGATGACGTCGTCCACGCGGCCAACGATGCGGTACATGCCGTTCTTGTCGCGCCGGGCCCCGTCGCCGGTGAAGTACATTCCCGGTACGGTACTGAAGTAGGTGTTCCGGCACCGCTCGTGGTCCCCCCAGGTGGTGCGCAGTATTCCCGGCCAGGGGAACTTCACGCAGAGCAATCCGCTTTCCGGATTGGCGGTGAGTTCTTCTCCGGTATTCTTGTCGACCAGGGCCATCTGGATGCCCGGCAGGGGGTAGCCGGCGAAGGTGGCCTTCTGGGGGCTCAGTCCGCCCAGCCCCGAGATCATAATACCTCCGGTTTCGGTTTGCCACCAGGTATCCACAATGGGGACCTGCCCCTTGCCCACCTTTTCGTGGTACCACTCCCAGGCCTCCTCGTTGATGGGCTCACCTACGGAGCCGATCACCTTGAGGGCGGACAGGTCGTGCCCTTCAACGAAGTCGTCGCCCTGGGCCATCAGGGCCCGCAGGGCAGTGGGGGCGGTGTAGAACTGGTTCACGCCGTGCTTTTCGCACACCTTCCAGAAACGGCCCGCGTCAGGGTAGGTGGGGACTCCCTCGAACATCATGGTGGTGGCACCGCACAGCAGGGGGCCGTAGAGGATGTAGCTGTGGCCGGTGATCCAGCCAATGTCGGCGGTACACCAGTAGACGTCGCCGTCGCTGTACTGAAAGACGTTGCGGAAGGTATAGGCGGTGTACACCATATATCCGCCGCAGGTATGCACCACGCCCTTCGGCTTGCCGGTGCTGCCTGAGGTGTAGAGAATGAACAGGACGTCTTCGGCATCCATAGGCTGCGGCGGGCAGTCCGTTGGCTGCTGATCCACCGCCTCGTGGAACCAGCAGTCGTAGCTGGGGTCCCAGGCAACGTCTTCGCCGGTATTGCGGTGTACGAGCACCGTCTCGACGCTGGGGCAGCCAATGGCGAGGGCTTCGTCGACCACCTCCTTGACGGGGATGTTCTTGCGGCCGCGGCGGTTGTAATCCGAGCAGATGATCACCTTGCAGTCCGCATCGTTTACGCGGTCGGCCAGGGCCTGGGCACTGAAGCCGGCAAAGACTACCGAGTGGACGGCCCCGATGCGGGCGCAGGCCAGCACCGAAACGGCCAGTTCCGGAACCATGGGCATATAAAAGCACACGCGGTCGCCCTTCGCCACGCCGAGCTCACGCAGGGCATTGCTCACCTGGCATACCCGGGCGTGCAACTGCCGGTAGGTGAGGCGGACGACCTCGTCGCCGGGCTCATTAGGTTCGAAGAGGATGGCCACCTGGTCACCGCGATCCACAAGGTGGCGGTCCAGACAGTTTTCCGTGATGTTCAGCTTTCCTCCGCTGAACCACCGGACCTCGGGGTCGGTAAAGTTCCAGGACAGCACCTCGTCCCAGGGCTTCTGCCAGGTGAAGGTGGCGGCCTCCGCGGCCCAGAAGGCTTCGGGGTCGTCGACGCTGCGCTGGTAGACTTCGCGGTACTCGTCAAAACTGGTAATCTGGTGGGGTAGTGTGTTGGGCATGATCTTCGAGGTTCGGCAGCCAAGATATAGAATGCCGACCGATGGGCCCGCCGGTACAATGCCGGGGAAATCATACCCACGGAGAATTATTTTTCTCAAATTCCGGAATCGTACAAACCGCAGGGACTATTTTCAATTGTCTACCGTAAGCAGATCAGCACAACAACACACATGGGGCCACACACTACACACTTGAACATCTTTACCCTCTTGCTGTGCCTTACCGGGGCTGGGCTAATGGGGCAAACGACCTATCCTTCCTGGACCACCATCGGACACGCGAACTATCCCCGGGCGGAAGGGCAAATGGTATCCCACCAGGGCAAGTTCTACCTCTTCAATGGCTTCACTACCGACGTAGCCTACTTGAACGAGAACGAGCGGTATGACCCCGTCACCAATACCTGGACCAAGTTGGCCAGCATCCCCCTGAACCCGGACGGGTCCTACCAGGGCACCACCCACGTAGGCATCGCCGTGGTGGACGACGACATCTGGTTGCTCGGAGGACGCTCGGGCAACTACGGATACGAGGTGTCGGAAAAAATCTGGATTTACAACGTCACCCGCAACGACTGGCGCCTCGGCCCGGAGCTGCCCGTTAAGCGCGGCGGCGGCGGGCTGGCCCGCCTGGGGCGCACCCTCCACTACGTAGGCGGGTTCGACTACCGTTCGGCCTGCGACGTGGACGACCACTGGGTGTACGACCTGGACAATCCCGCCGCCGGGTGGCAGGATTTCAGCAAGACTTCCCCCATGCCCCTGGCCCGCAACCACTTCGGGACGGCCACCCTCGGCGGCAAGCTGTATGCCGTGGCCGGCCAGCACGACCACGAAGCCTGTCTGAGGGGCAAGAACCTGACCTACGTGCACCGCTATGACCCCTACACCGACAGTTGGGAACGGCTCGCGGATCTACCCTTCGTCAACTCCCACACCGAGCCCAGTACCTTCGCGTACAACGGCAAGATCTACGTACTGGGCGGACAGGGGCAGGAGAGTCGCAAGGTATGCGAGTACGATCCTGAGACGAATACCTGGAAGATCCTGACCGATATGGAGCTGCCCCTGCGGCTGATCGCCCCGGGCGCCCGCGTCCACGACGGCAACCTCTTCGTGATGACCGGCGGTGAAGTGGCCGTGAACCAGGCCCGTTCGCATACCCGCGTGAAGACCTTCGCCCCCAATCAAACGGTACGCCTGGGCTTTCACCCCGCCACCCTGCCCGTAAGCGGTACGGAGCGGACTACCACGGAGGTGATTGTGGCCAACTTCAGCGCCGAGGATGAGATAGCCTACCAGATCGAGACCACTAATCTGCCCGCCTGGCTGAGCATCGACCGCAGCAGCGGTAAAGCCCGGGAGTCGATGGGTGAGGTGGAAATCACCGTGGATCCGCGGAACCTGCCTTTGGGCAGCTACCAGTACAACCTGCGCGCCACGGCGCCCGGTTACGAGGCGGCCACCCTGCCCATCAGCTTCACGGTCGGCCAGCCCGCCTCTTCGGCCGAACGCTACATCGCCTACCGGGAAGTGGAGTGCGCAACCGTCGGCAGCAATTGGGTGGTGGGACAGGCCAGCGGAGCCTCCAATGGCAACTACGTAACCATCAAGCCCGGCCTGAACAGCACCAGCGGTCCACCGGCCGACGTGGCCGCCAACCGCATCAGTTTCACCTTTAACCTGCCGCGCAGCGACCAGTACCAGTTCTTCGCCCGCGTTTCGGCCGACAATACCTCCGACGACTCCTTCTACTACCGCGTGAACGGCGGGAGCTGGGTCCAGTGGGGATCCGGACTGGTAACCGGCAACGGGACCTACGGCTGGCGACAGGCCCCCGTGACGGGATTCACCCTGCCGGCAGGCACTGCCACGATCGACTTCGTCTACCGGGAGGACGGACTGAAGTTCGACAAGATCCTGCTGACCTCCCTCAGCAAGATGCCTACGGGCATGGGCGGCTCCGACGCCACTTGTGGCGCTACTCCGGATCCCGGTACGCCGCCGCCCCCCCCGCCGCCTTCCGAATTTGCCGCCTACCGGGAAATGGAGTGCGCCACGGTGGGCAGTAACTGGCTGGTACAATCCTCCACTGCTGCCTCCAATGGTTCCTACGTCACCATCAAGCCGGGGCTGAACAGTACGGGAGGCCCTCCGACGGACAACGCCGCCAACCAGGTCCGCTTCCAGTTTGAGGTGCCCCAAAGCGGTCAGTTCAACTTCTTCGCCCGGGTTTCGGCGGACAATACCTCCGATGACTCCTTCTACTACCGCTTCAACGGAGGCAACTGGGTACGCTGGTATTCCGGCCTGGTGACCGGCAATGGCACCTACGACTGGCGTAAGGCTCCCACTTCTGGCTTCGCGCTGCCGGCGGGTACCGCTACCCTGGACATTGCTTACCGGGAGGATGGACTCAGGCTAGATAAGATCCTGCTGACCACCCGCACGGAAGCCCCCACCGGAATGGGCGATGCCGACGGTAGCTGTGGCAACAACCCCGCGCCGGAACCTGAGCCCGAACCGGAACCCGAGCCCACCCCGACCGAATTCACCAAATGGTGGGAGGCCGAGTGCGGTCAGAACGCCGGCCGCTGGACCACGGCCTCCGCCGCCGGGGCTGCCAACGGGAAATACGTCTACTGGCAGGGCGACCACCACTACGCCATGCCCGCAGCAACAACTTCCCCCGACCACCTGAACTTTACCGTGTCCTTGGCGGAGGCAGGAACCTACCACCTCTTCGCCCGCCTGAACGCCATCGACAACAGCCGCAATTCCCTGTGGATCAGGGTGGACCAGGGCAACTGGCTCAAGATGTGGAAGGATGAGGACGGTAGCAACATGCTTACCCAGGGCTTCGAATGGCGGAAGGTCAACGACGATACCCGTCCGGTAGCCCTTTCACTGGCCGCAGGCAACCACACCATTACGGTTGCGAACCGGGAAGCGGGCACCCAGCTGGACAAGCTCCTGCTATCAACTTCGGCCACCCTGCCCAGCGGTACCGGAGGCACCGACCCGAACTGCAGTCAACCCCAGGCCATCGCCGCTTACCCCAGTGCCGTGGCAAGCCCGGTCCGGGCCGCCAATTCACTGGAGGTTTTCCCCAACCCCGCCAGCCACGAACTGCGCTTCCACCTGGAAGGGGCGGTCACCGGGCGCACCGAACTGCTGCTGACCGACCTCAACGGCCGGGTAGTGGAGCGACGGAGCTACGAAAAAGACGGTGAAGTGCTGGCGGACGCGATCGACGTCAGTCGGTTGCCCGCAGGCGTCTACCAGCTTTACCTGATCAACGGGCGGGAGCGGCTTATCCGGCCGTTTGTGAAAGGCCGGTAGTGAGGAAACGGAGGGTATCCACCCCGTCAGCGTAGTCGGTCAGCTCCGGTCGCTGGGCCGTACCGAAGGCGTGGGTGGGTACCTCGAGAACACCGGGTTCCGCAACGACGAGCTGGATTTCTTCGGCCCGTTCCCGCAGCTCGCGTTCCACGTCGGCGGAATCGCGGTAATACGCATAGTAGAGTCCGGCAATGTGGCTGGCCATGTCCCCGTCCTCCCGCAGGATGATGCTGCCATTGTGCAGGAAAGCTTCCTTGTTCAGGGTGAGCAGGGCGAAGTTGTAGTCAAAATTGTTCTTCCACTTCGTGTGGTTCTGGTAGTGTTTCCACTCGTGCAGGACTTCCAGCAGGGGGGTGAAGTCGTAGCCCTCGGGAACGTACAACTTGGAAACATTACGGCAGCCCAGACCGAAGTAGGCGAAGATGTCGTCGCCAAGTGCCCGCAGCTGATCCTCCGTCTCCTGTCCCGTCAGTATCGCCACGGCATTGCGGTTGCGGCGGATAATGTGGGGGTAGTTGCCGAAGTAGGATTCGAAATAGCGGCTGCTGTTGTTGCTTCCCGTAGCGATGATGGCGTCGAAGCCAGACAGGTTTTCCACGACTCCGAAGTAGGATTCAGCCGCGGCATCGAAGCGCGTCAGCAGTTTGAGCAGGTACGGCAGTACGTAAGGGTCCTTGCTGCTGAGCTTGATCTGCGAACGGTGGCCGGCCACGAACACGCTGACGACGTCGTGGATGCCGACCAGGGGAATATTGCCCGCCAGTACCAGGCCAACCGTCCGATCGGGCGCGGACGCGGGTGCCGTGATGGGGTAATCCTGCGCCCAGGCCCGCAGTTTTTTGCCGTCAAGCAGATAATCCGCCACGGCCTGCAGCGCCCGCTGCTGCTGGGCCAGGGTAAACCAGCCATTGTTGAATTCCGTCCGCTTCATCAGGGCGGTAAGAAACTCATCCTCGCCATCGCGGAGGTGGTCGCCCAGGCGGGCCAACAGGTCAATACGTGCATCGAGCGTCATAGCAATGGGGTTGACCGGCCGGACCGACCGGTTCACTAGGGTACAAATTTATTTTGCCATGGTTGACCGATGGTGACCTTCTGCGTCTCAAAGGGAAAGGGGTGAGCAACGAGGAGTTTAACGACACCTTAGGATATGGTACCACGAACATCAACGAATCCGTCCCGTTGGAAATAAGTAGTACACCGAGCTGAAATTTGACCTGTTCCCTGACCCAAGCATCCGTATTTCCTGGAGGTAATGACCAACAAGGGAACACCGACGGCTCCAGCATCAGTTAAAACTTTACCTTGGCTACGGATGATTTGACCACGATCCTGCTTCCCTTTATATGGAAGGCAGCTCCTTCTCTACTCCCAGTACAAGTGTTTCTGACCCCCAAATAAAGCATATTGATGAACAACTCTACTTCCTTGTTTGGCAACCGCTGCGGCGGTGTTGCCACCCTCACGCTGCTCCTGCTTCTTGGAATAGCTTTTACTCAGTCGGCATTTGCCCAGAACGCCTACAAGGCACCCTTCGCCGCCTACCTGGAGGCGGAGTGCGCTGAAGTTGGCGACAATTGGATCTCCAAAAAAGATACCCTGGCTGCCCAGGATTCTTTTGTCGTGATCAAGCCCGGATTCATATCCATGACGGCCGCCCCCCAGGACATTCCTGCCAACCGGGTGCGGTTCCGGCTGAACGTGCTGGAAAGCGATGACTACCACATTTGGGGTCGCGTCCGCTCCGCCGGCCCCGACGAGGACTCCTTTTGGGTACGCATCAACGGCGGCAACTGGGTACAATGGTCCAACCGCCTTCGGGATAAGGACACCTGGAACTGGCGGGAAGTCGCCGGTAGCCCCTTTGCTGCTCCGGCCGGTGAAATGATCATCGATTTTGCCTTCCGGGAGCCGAATACCCGCCTGGACAAGATCTACGTGAGCTCGATGCGCGCTTCCCCCTCCGGACTGGGCGGGCCGGCCATCAACTGTGGTACGGAGACCGACTGTACCCGCTTCCCCGAAGCCTGTAAAAGCGCCGCCTGGATCGAAGCGGAATGCGGCTTCCTCGAAAGCGCGGTCAAGTACACCGTCAGCCCCAACGCTTCCAATGGTGGTTACCTGAAGGCCCTGCAACCCAGCAACCTGAAGGTGCCTACCTCCACCGGACTGAGCGACCAGATCACTTTTGATCTGGAACTGGAGGAAGCCGGTACCTACTACCTCTACTTCCTCATCAACGCCCAGGACGTAGGCTCGAACTCCTTCTGGGTAAAACTGGACGGTTACGACTGGATCGACTTTTCCTACGAGATTGGCGGTGCCGACCTGAAAACCAAGGGTTTTGAATGGCGAATGGTGAACGTTCTGGGTGATTCCACCAAGTTTGACCTTTCCCCGGGTATGCATACCCTCACCGTGGCCAAGCGGGAGGCCGATACCCAGCTCGACAAGATCTACCTGGGTCGGGAATCGACCAAGCCCACCGGTTTCGGCAAATTCAGCCTGAACTGCGTCGGCAACGCCCTGACGCCAACCCGTCCGCCCCTGGATGTTGCGAATGCCGTCTCCCTGTATCCCAACCCGGTGACCGACCGCGTGACCTTCTCGCTGGACAACCGGACCGCCGGACCACTTTCCGCCGCCGTT
Source organism: Neolewinella marina (assembly GCF_002631205.1). Classification (GTDB taxonomy): domain Bacteria; phylum Bacteroidota; class Bacteroidia; order Chitinophagales; family Saprospiraceae; genus Neolewinella; species Neolewinella marina. The sequence continues at coordinate 485,225 of NZ_PDLO01000001.1, read as the reverse complement.
TATGACTTCGGCGGACGCCGGTTGCTGGAGCGCAGCTACGGATCCACCGCCGCCCGCTTTCAGGGTGAATTGGACGTGGCTACCCTGCCCGCCGGCGTGTACCGCCTGGTGGTCACTACGGACGCCGGTCTGGTCAGCCAGACTTTCGTGAAACGGTAACTACGGTTCTATACTCCGGGAAGACTCAGTCTTTCCCCTCGCTGGCGCGCTGCCTGAGCAAGGCCATATTCCGATCCGGAATACTGGCCGCTCCCGGGTAGCGCGCCAGTGCTTTTGCCACACTGTCCACCCGCAGCAACTGCACGGTGGGGTAGGGCGCCCGGTTGGTGGCGTTGGCCGGGTCGTCGGCCGGGACGTCGGCAAAGCGATAACGGGGATGGAAGTGGGCCAACTGGATCAGTTCCGCGGCCCCGGATTGGTCGAGCAGCTGTTCGAGCTCCTCCTCAAAGTCCAGGAAATCCTCAAAATCGTCCAGCCCGTCGGGAAAGATCAGCAGACTGGTGTCCACCACCGCCGGGCTCTGGTCCAGCAGCCATTGCACCTGCGCCCCCGCCCAGTAGAAAGCGGCCTCGGCTTCTACTTCGGGGCAAAGCTGGTAGACTACCTGGCCGGCGGACAGCACGGGAGCCGCAAAGGGACAAAGCCCCAGGCCCACCACGAAGTCCTCCACCCAGCGGCGGGTATCCTCGACCGGGCTCACGACTCCAGCAGGTTATTGTGGCGGCGGTGCCCTACGTAGGTGCGCCAGCGTTCCAGGCAGTCGTGCATATCCTGCGGCAGCTCGCTGTCGAAGTGGACGTACTCCCGGGTAGTGGGGTGGATGAAACCGATGCTCTTGGCGTGCAGCGCCTGCCGGGGGCACATCTCCATGCAGCGCTCCACGAAGCTTTTGTACTTGCTGTAGACCGTGCCCTTAATGATGCGGTCGCCGCCGTACTTCTCGTCCATGAAGACGGGGTTGCCAATACTCTTCATGTGGACGCGGATCTGGTGGGTGCGCCCCGTTTCCAGCTTGAGCTCACAGAGGCTGACGTAGTAGAGGTCTTCGAGGGTGCGGTAGTGGGTAATTGCCTTCTTGCCTTCTTCTTCCTCATCGAAGACCGTGTAGTTCTGCCGCACGCGGGGGTGGCGGCCGATGTTCCGGTCGATGGTTCCGTCGGCAGGGTCGGGGCTACCCCAGACGATGGCCTGGTAGGTGCGGTCGATGCTGTGATCGAAGAACTGCCGCGCGAGGTGGCTCATGGCCTCGTCCGTCTTGGCAATTACCAGGAGCCCGGAGGTGTCCTTATCGATGCGGTGTACGAGCCCCACGCGGTCGTCGTCGTTGCCGGGCAGGACGGGGATGTCGTCCTCGTGGCGCAGGTAGTGGGCCAGGGCGTTTACCAGGGTGCCGGAGGGGTTGCCTACCCCGGGGTGGACCACCATGCCGGGTGGTTTGTGGACGATCATCAGGGCGTCGTCCTCGTAGCGGATGTCCAGGGGAATGGCCTCCGGGATCAGTCCTTCGGGGCGGTCGGCGTGGCGGGGGATGATCACGGTGATGCGTTCCCCGGGCGACAACTTGTGGTTGGGCTTCACCTGCTGTCCGTCGACCAGGATGCTGCCGGAGCGGATGCCGTTCTGTACCCGGTTGCGACTGACGCGCGGGAGCTTGTCGGTGACGAACTTGTCGATCCGCACCGGCGACTGCTTCGGGTCAACCAGGATTTCCTGTACCTCGAACAGCTCCTCGTTGTCTGCTTCTTCTTCCATACGGCAAAGGTAGTTCGCGGCGCTTAACCCCGGTTGGTGGCCATTCCAATGGCAGCAGGATAACCCTCCATGGGGGAACCGTATATTAGTGCGCTCGATTCCCAATCCAATCCTCAGCGCCGCCCGGCCACGGTGGCCGCCTGCAAGAGAACACCCCATGAAACAAGCCAGCATTGCCGTCAAGGACCCCCGCGTGCCTACCTTCAACCCCGCCCACCAGGTACCCCTGGTAGCCGCTTCGAGCTTCGTTTTTGACACCCTGGAACAGGGCATCGACATTTTCGACGGGGTAGAGAAGGGGCACATCTATGGCCGCTTCGGCAACCCCACGGTGGACGCCGCAGCCGACAAGATCGCTGCCCTGGAAAACCATGGGCTGAAGGGGGAGGCCTACGGGCTGTTCTGCTCCAGCGGAATGGCGGCCATCGCTACCGTGCTGACGGGACTCTGCCAGCCGGGGCAGGTTATCCTCACCCAGGCTGATCTCTACGGCGGCAGCAGCGCCCTCATTGACAATATGGCTACCCGGGGCATCCGCCGCATCACGGCCGACCTGCGCGATATCGAAGGCGTGGAAGACATTCTCGCCGACCAGCCGGAGGTGAGCGTCATCTACGTGGAAACGCCGAGCAACCCCACCCTGCGGTGCATCGACCTGATGGTGCTGGCCAATCTGGCCCACCATTACGAAGCCCGGTTGGTGGTGGACAACACCTTCGCCACCCCGATCGCCCAGCAGCCGCTGCGCCACGGGGCCGACGTGGTGCTGCACAGTACCACCAAATACCTGAACGGCCACGGCACCGGCGTAGCGGGCGCCATCGTGTGCCGCGACCGTGAGCTGCTGGAAAATACCTTCGTGCCCATCCATCGCCTTTACGGGGGTACCGGCAATCCCTGGGACGCCTGGCTGGTGCTCAACGGCCTAAAGACCCTGAGCCTGCGCATGGAGCGCCATTCGGAGAACGCCCAGCGGGTGGCGGAGTACCTGTACCGCCACCCTCGGGTGCGGGAGGTGAACTATCCGGGACTGCCCGACCACCCCGACTGCTCCACGGTTGGTAAACAGATGACCCTCAATGGAGGCATGCTCAGCTTTGAACTCGACGGCGGGCTGGAGGATGCCAAGCGGTTCATGAACCGGCTGAAGTTCTGCACCCTGACGCCGACCCTCGGCGACGTGGATACCCTGGTGCTCCACCCGGCCACCATGAGCCACCGAAGCATCGACCGCGAGACGCGGCTGGCCCACGGCATCACCGACGGACTGGTGCGGCTCAGCATCGGCATCGAAGCGGTGGAGGACATCCTGGTCGACCTGGAACAGGCGCTGGACTGACCCGCTCTGCTGGCGCTTCGCTACCGCAGCGGTACTGACTATCTTTGCCGGTCCAAATACCCCTTATGTCCGCCAAAGCCACATACGACAGCCGCCAGGTAGAAAAGAAATGGTACGCCCACTGGATGGAGCACGACTACTTCCGCAGCGTGCCCGATGAGCGGGAACCCTACACCATCGTGATCCCGCCACCGAACGTGACCGGAGTGCTGCACATGGGGCATATGCTGAACAACACCATTCAGGATATTCTCATCCGCAAGGCCCGCCTGGACGGAAAGAACGCCTGTTGGGTGCCCGGCACGGACCACGCCAGCATCGCCACCGAAGCCAAGGTGGTCCGGAAACTGCGGGAACAGGGAATCAAGAAGTCGGACATCGGCCGGGAAGAGTTCCTCAAGCACGCCTTCGCCTGGAAGGAGGAGTACGGCGGCATCATCCTTCAGCAGTTGCAGCTGCTCGGTGCCAGCTGCGACTGGTCGCGCACCCGCTTCACCATGGAGCCGAAGCTGTACGCCGCCGTCATCAAGGTCTTCGTGATGCTCTATAAGCGGGGCAAGCTCTACCGCGCCCAGCGGATGACGAACTGGGACCCCGAGGCCCAGACCGTGCTCAGCAACGAGGAGGTCATCCACACCGAAGAGAACGCAAACCTCTACCACGTGCGCTACCGCATGGAGGGCACCGACGATACCTACCTGACCATCGCCACCAGCCGCCCGGAAACCATCATGGCCGATACGGCCGTGGCGGTCCACCCCGACGACGAGCGCTACAAGAAATTCCACGGCCGCAAGGTGGTCGTGCCCCTGGTGAACCGGGTGGTCCCCGTCATCCCCGACGACTACGTCGACCCCGAGTTCGGCACCGGAGCCCTCAAGATCACCCCCGCCCACGACCCCAACGACTACGCCCTGGGAGAGAAGTATGGCCTGGAGGTGATCGACACCATCAACGCCGACGGCAAGATGAACGAGCTGGCCCAGTTTGCCGTGGGCCTGAGCCGGGAAGACGCCCGCGTGGAGATCATCAAGCTGCTCAAGGAAAGCGGCGACCTCATCAAGATCGAGCAGTACCGCACCAAGATCGGCCGCAGCGAGCGCACCAACGCCGTGGTGGAGCCCCGCCTCACCCTGCAGTGGTTCATGAAAATGGATGAGACGGCCGCCACCGCCCTGGAGGCCGTGGAGTCCGGAGAGGTGAAGTTCCACCCCGACAGCATGGTCAATATGTACCGCTCCTGGCTGCAGGAGGACAACGTCCGCGATTGGTGCATCAGCCGCCAGCTCTGGTGGGGACAGCGCATTCCGGCCTGGTACCACGGCGATGAGGTCTACGTGGCCGAAACCGTCGAGGAAGCCCTCGAGGAAGCCCGCCACCACCACCCGGGCCTGACGATCGACGACCTGCAGCAGGACGAGGACGTGCTCGATACCTGGTTCTCTAGCTGGCTCTGGCCCATGTCCGTCTTCGATGGCTTCGGGGAGGACAAGACCGAGCTGAAGTACTACTACCCGACCAATGACCTGGTGACCGGCTGGGACATCATGTTCTTCTGGGTGGCCCGCATGATCATGGCCGGCTACGAATTCAGCGAGGACCTCCTCGGCAAGGAGTTCGTGGAAAAGCATGGTCGCCAGCCCTTCCGCGACGTATACTTCACCGGCATGGTCCGCGATGAAAAGCGCCGCAAGATGTCGAAGTCGCTCGGCAACAGTCCCGATGCCCTGGAACTGCTGGATACCTACGGGGCCGACGGCGTCCGCTACGGCATGCTGTCCAGCGCCGCGGCCGGCAACGACATCATCTTTGATGCACCCATCTCCGACGGTGAGGTGCTGAACCAGAGCCAGCTCTGCGAGCAGGGCCGCAAGTTCTGCAACAAGATCTTCAACGCCAACCGCCTCATCCAGAACTTTGCGGTCGCCGACCGGACCCCGGATCCGGCCGCGGAGCTCGCTACCCGCTGGATCGAGGCACGGCTCAACGCCACCATCACCGAGGTAGATCGCCTCATGGCCGAGTACCGCCTCAGCGAGGCCATGGTCACCCTCTACCGCCTGATCTGGAGCGATTTCTGCAGCTGGTATCTGGAGGCCATCAAGCCCTCCGACGGCACCCTCAGCCGTACCACCTACGACGCGGCAATCGGGGTGTTCGAGCGGATGATGACCCTGTTGCATCCCTTCATGCCCTTCGTCACCGAGGAGGTCTGGCACCAGCTGCGGGACCGCAACGAGGGGGAGGACTGCATCGTCAGCCGCTGGCCGGAAGCCGGGTCGTTCGACGCCGGACTGCTGCGCGACTTCGGCCGCCTGCAGGACGCCGTCAGCCATATCCGCGACGTCCGCAACCAGCGGGGGATTTCCCACGGGGAGGCTCTTTCCCTGGCCGTCAAGCGCAGTCCGGAAAGCGAGCAGTTGCTGGGCGCGGACGCGGGTGCCGTAGCCTTTCTCAAAAAAGCCGGGGTGTTGGGCTCCGTGGACCTGGTGGACACCGCCTCCGACAATGGCCTGCCTTTCTTGCTGGGCAACGATACGGCCTACCTCATCCTGAACGAGGAGGTGGACCTGGCCGCCGAACGCGCCAAGACCGAGGAGGAACTGAACCGTCTGCGCGGCTTCCTCAAGGGGGTGGAAAAGAAACTGGGGAACGAACGCTTCGTGGCCAACGCCCCCGCCGAGGTCGTGGAACTGGAACGTAAAAAGCAGGCCGACGCCCGCGCCAAGATCGCCAGTCTCGAGAAGATGCTGTAAGGTAGACGCCTAGCAGGCCGAGTCATCATACTACCAAATGAAAAACCGCTCGTCAAAAGTGAAGGGCTCCAGTGCCTCGAGCTGAATTTGGTCAGCGGTATGGTGTGAAGGATTGATGAGGATGTTGTGCTCACCGGGGATAAGGACGGAAGGAACCTTCCAGGCCAGACAGGCTCGGGAATCCAGCCAGGCTTTGCCCGCTTCGGCAAAAAAGCGGTGGGTTGGCGGGTCCGGGTTTGCAGTAGAGAGGGCTTCCCCCTCATAGTCACTCACCTCACCGTCGGGCAGTCGCAGGGTGGCGATTATGAGGTCATCCGGAACGGTGCCGGGGCTCAGGTGGACCAGTACTTCGAGCGCGGCCAGCGACTTGTTCTCAGAGGTGTACAGCATGGCGTACCCCTTGGGGTTCCACCGGCCGCCGTAGAGCTTGGCTCCGGTGCCGCTGAGGTCACGGATGTATTGCTTCTTGGCGATGCGGTAAACGAGCATCCCGTTAACTGTATACGCCGTGGGCTACCCGTCCGACGATGTCATTAATCAAGTCGATGCCGATGGGGGTGTCCATAAGGTCTATCGGCCGGTTGTTATCAATGGCCCGGTTCTCCGTACGTACCCACCGGTCGAACTTCTCCTTGCCGAAAACTGCGTAACCCTGCTCGAACAGTTCCACGAGCTGGATCAGGTGGCTGGACAAATCCTTGCGCAGGGTATCGTCGTCGCGGTAACGGTTGAGTTGTCGCTCAGATACGGGCAGAATGCGCGAGATTTCCCGCAGGGTCAGCGACAAGGCGGCCAGCAGCCGGTGTACCTCCTTCATGCTGATGCCGCCCCGGCTCAGTGCGATCAGGTCGGCGCGGGAGTCAAGCGGCTGACCGGGAAAGATGTCTTGCAGCAGTGATTCCATGGTGGACATTTGACCTTAAGATACGGACATTTGTCGTACTGCTGGGTTGTTTCCCAGGAGAAGTAGCGTTTACTCAGGCTGAGGAAGCACCCTGGCCGGTAGTGGGCGGTGAAGATCCGCATTCCCGGTGGCCCCGGCACCCGCGCACGCGCCCATGTCTTCCCTGATCGGTAGAAGAAAGTGGAATATCGCAGCAACGCTTGTCCGATAACTGGATGACTGGTCACCATGCAACCCCGAGTCGTTTCAGTTGTACCTTTAGCGTATGCTCATCGACCAACACGGCCGGCAACTTACCTACCTGCGGCTGGCGGTAACCGACCGCTGTAACCTGCGCTGTCGCTACTGCATGCCGGAGGAGGGCATCGCCTTCGCCCCGCGGGAGGCCTTGTTGAACTACGACGAGATCCTGACCCTCTGTGGGGTGCTGGCCGACATGGGCATCACCAAGGTACGTTTGACGGGCGGGGAACCGCTGGTGCGGCGCGACCTTCCCGTGCTGGTGCGGGGATTGGGGGAGCTCTTCCCCCGACTGGCCATGACCACCAACGGCATCCTGCTGCCACGCTACCTCGACGAGCTGGCCGCAGCCGGCCTGACGACCTACAACATCAGTCTGGATACCCTGCGCCCGGAGCGCTTTTTCCGGATCACCCGCCGCGACAATTTCACCGAGACCCTGGCCGCCCTCGACCTGGTATTGGACCGCGGATACCGCGCCAAGGTGAATGTGGTGGTGATGCGCGGCGTGAACGATGATGAACTGCTGGACTTCGTGGAACTGACGCGCGACCGCCCTCTGGACGTGCGCTTCATCGAGGCTATGCCCTTTAACGACGACGACGGTAACCACGACGTGTTCCTGTCCTACGACGCCATGCTCCGGCAGCTCCTGGAAACCTATTCTACCCTGGAACAAACGACTGCCCAGGGGGGGAGTGCCGTAACATTTACCGTGCCCGGCTACCGGGGCAAGGTGGCGATTATTCCAGCTTACAGCCGGAGCCTTTGTGGTAGCTGCGACCGCCTGCGGCTGACGCCCCGGGGTACGATGCTGAATTGCCTGTATTCAACCCAGGGACTGGAGTTGCTGCCCCTACTGCGGGCGGGTATCCCACGCGACGAACTGGAGGAGTTGATCCGGCTGTACGTCCACGGTAAGTACGCTACCGGGCAGGAAACCGAACGGCGGGAGCAGCAAGGAAATGTGTTCGCCAGTATGACCAGTATTGGCGGCTAATCAAAATAGAACGTATGCCTCTTTCCCATCTGGACGATGCCGGACGGCCCGCCATGGTCGACGTCGGCGACAAGGCCATCACCCAGCGTACCGCTACGGCGGGTTGCCGCGTAGTGCTCGGCAAGGAGATCCTGGATGAACTGCGCCGCGGGGACTTCAACACCAAAAAAGGGTCGGTGATCCAGACCGCGGTGATTGCCGCAACGATGGCCGTGAAACAGACCTCGGCGGTCATCCCCCTGTGTCATCCCCTCCCGATCAACGGTTGTAAAGTAGCCATCGAGGAAGCTGGTGAAGACACCCTCGAGGTGAGCTGCACCGTGAAGACGGAGGGCAAGACCGGGGTGGAGATGGAGGCCCTGCACGGCGCCAGCGTGGCAGCCCTGACCATCTACGATATGTGCAAGGCGATGTCGCACGACATCGAAATCCAGGACCTGCGCCTCGAAAGCAAGCGGGGTGGCAAAAGCGATTACGACCGTGGGTGAGGACCGTTACGCCCGGCAGACCGTATTGCCCGAAATCGGGAAGGAGGGGCAGGCCCGCCTGGCCGCCGCCCGGGTGGTGATCGTGGGCTGTGGCGGACTGGGCAGTCCAGCCGCGGCCTACCTGGCCGGCAGCGGGGTAGGGGCCCTGCGACTGGTAGACGGCGACCGCCCGGAATCCACCAACCTCCACCGACAGGTATTCTACGCCGACGGGGCGGAGGGCGACAAGGTTACCCAACTCCAAGCCCACCTTCAGCGATTGAACCCTTCGGTGAAAATCTCCGCCGTAGCCAAACATCTCACCGCTGCCAACGCCCGCGCGCTCCTGACGGGAGCCCACCTGGTGCTCGACTGCACCGACGACGCCCGCACCAAGCACCTGCTGAACGACGCCTGTGTTCACCTGGGCGTTCCCCTGCTCTACGCTGCCGCCCAGGGTTACAGCGGCTACCTGGCCCTCTTTGAAAACAAACCGGGAGGCATCAATCTGCGGGATCTCTACCCGTCGCCCGACCCCAGTCTGCCCGACTGTGCTACCGCCGGCGTACTGCCCACCGCGGTGGGGGTCATCGCCCTGCTTCAGGCCAATGCCGCCCTTTGCTACCTGCTGGAAATCGGCGACCCGCCCATAGACCGGCTGCTGACCTACCACGCCCTGGACAATACCCAGCACCGCATCAAACTGCAGAAGACTTACCAAGAAGAGATTCCCGCTCCCTGGGCTACCAACAACGGAGAAACCGACCGCGCTGCCCTGGAGGTAGCGAGCGATACCCTGACCCCTCCGGGTTATGACGGCATCTTCAGCATGCTCTCCGAAACCCGGGAACCGGAGCTTCCCGCGGGCGTACAGCGGTTGGACCAGCGCAATCCGCTCGGCCAATGCCTGGAAGTTATGGAAGAAGGAGGCAAATACCTTCTTTACTGTAATTCCGGAAAACTGAGCCTGGTCCTTGCCGCCCAGATCAAAAAAGAACGGCCGGGGGTGGAGGTGGTGAGTTTGCGGGGTGGCATTAAGGGGTTGTGAGGTTTACGATATACCCCATAGCTCTTTGTGCACCTCTGTGTCTCAGTGGTGAAAATGAATCGGGCCGGGAGGCCCTCCACCCCGGTACCATAACCGCCAACGAGCCAAGACGTCAAATCCACGTCGTACCTCATAAATCACAAATCGTAAATCTTTTCCGGCCCTGGAAGGGACGGCGTCGAACTAGCGGGGTCAATTCCGAGGGGACCGAGGAATGGGCCTCGCGGTCATCAGGCACCTCGTATATCCCCTAAGGATGAGCATTCAGCCAATGGCTCCCATCCGCCCGGAATTCCCGCTTCCAGATGGGGACGGTCTTCTTCAGCTCGTCGATGATGAATTCGCAGCCAGCGAAGGCGGGTTTGCGGTGGACGCTGCTCACGGCGATGATGACGGCCGTATCTCCGATGGCGAGGTCGCCGGTGCGGTGGTGGAGGGCTACGGCGTGGAGGCCAAAGCGATCGCGGGCGGCGACGGCGATCTTGGTCATTTCCTTGACGGCCATGGGGGCGTAGGCTTCGAATTCCAGGTGGGTGACGGTGGCGCCCAGGTTCAGGTCGCGGATGGTGCCCTCAAAGAAGCAGAGTCCGCCGCAGGAGGGGTGAACGACGAAGTCGCGGCACGCCTGCAGGCTGAGGGCCGTGGCGCTCAGTTGCACGTCGATATGGGAATTGGAATCAGCCACCGGCCACGGGGGGGATGATGACGAGCTGGTCGCCGGCTTCGATGCGCTCCTCGTCGCTGGCGTACTCTTCGTTGCGGGCGATGGCGAAACTGACCAGTTCTCCGAAGGCGGGGTAGGCTTGCAGCAGGGCTTGCCGCAGTTCGGCTACGCTGCGCCCTTCCAGTTGGTCGAGGGAGAGGTAGGGGCCACCGGCGATGTCGCGGGCCACCCCGAAACATTGGATCTTCATCATGCTAAAATACCCAGTTAGACCAAACTAACCGCAGGCCGACCAAAAGGATGAGCAGGGCAGCCACTTTCCGGATCACGGCGGGCGGGAAACGGTGGAGGGTCAGGTGGGTGCCCAGGTAACCGCCGCCGGCCACGGCTACGGTCAGCAGCAGGGTGAGGGATATGTCCAGGTCTACGCCGACGCTGAATTGTCCGGCCAGCCCCGCCACGGAATTCAGCACGATGAACAGACTGGTGGTGGCCGCGATGGCCCGCGCCCCGTCCCAGCGGCTCAAAAAGAGGATGGGGGAGAGGAAGATGCCCCCGCCAATGCCCGCTACGCCAGAGAGGAAACCAACGATGGTACCGATGCCCACGGCCACGGCACCCGCGCCCCGCCGCCGGCCGAGGGCTTCTACTTCTTTTACTCCCGTACGCTGCCACAGCATGAGCACCGCCGCCAGCAGCAGGAGTCCGCCCAGCATCAGCAAGTACTGCTGCCGCGGCAACTGCACCCGTCCGCCCAAAAAGGCCGCCGGCATACTGGCCACCACCAGGGGAAGCGCCCGCCGCCAGGGCGTCACCCCCGCCCGGGCGTAAGTCAGCGAGCTGCCCCCCGTGACCACGAGGTTGCACACCAGGGCGATGGGCCGGATCGCACCAGTGGGTAAACCGGATAGTGCCAGCAGGGCCAGATAGCTGCTGCCACCTCCGAAGCCGGCCGAAGCGTAAAGCGCCGCCACGAGAAAAAAGGAAAGGAAAAGCCAGAGGTACTCCACGCCAGCAAAATTAACCCACCGGGCCCAGCAAACTTTCCCCCGCTTGAGCCACCTTCTTCAAGCATGACCACCCAAGAACGCGCCCTGCGGATCGACGAACTCCTCTGCGCCGAATACGGAGCCCCCTTCGTGCCCTTCAGCTTCCGGGATCCACTCAGCGAACTGGTGAGCGCCCTGCTGTCGCACCGCACGAAAAACGCCGTGACCCGCGCGGCTTTCCTGCGGTTAACGGAAACCTTCCCCACCTGGGAGGAGGTGGTGGCCGCCCCGACCGAGGCCGTGGAAGCGGCCATCGCCGCCGTAACCTACCCGGAGGTAAAGGGCCCCCGCATACAGGAGGCCCTGCGGCGGGTGAAGGAAGGCAACGGCGGAGCGCTGAACCTCGACTTTCTGGCGGAGTGGCCCGTGCGGGAGGCCCGCGACTGGCTGGAGGCCATACCCGGCGTGGGCGCAAAGACCAGCGCCGCCGTGCTGAACTTCAGTGGCTTGCGCCGCCCCGCCCTCGTGGTCGATACCCACCACCAGCGGGTGGCCCAGCGGCTGGGTATCGTGCCGGCACGCGCGAGCATCGACAAGGCTTCGAAGATCTTGCAGGAGTACCTGCCGGCGGAGTGGGATGGGCAGCGGGTGTACGACAGTCACCAGGGTTTCATGCGGCACGGGCAACGGGTGTGCCACTGGCGCGAGCCCGACTGCGAACGCTGCGTGGTGCGCCAGCTTTGTGACTTTGGGCGGAAGGGCTAGCCAGTCAGATGTAGTACCTTTGCGCGCTAAATTCAGCACCGCATGATCGAACGCCAAGAAATCAAGACCCTGCTGCAGGACCCGCCCATCGGCAGCCAAGTAACCGTCATGGGATGGGTACGCGCCTGGCGCGGCAACCGCTTTATGGTCCTTAACGACGGCAGCGGCCCCGAAACCCTGCAGGTGGTGGTGGACGGTAACCGCATCGACGAGGCTACCCTGCGCGGCATCGGATTTCACGCCTGCGTGAGTGCTACGGGCGTCCTGACGGAGAGCCAGGGCAGCGGCCAATCGGTGGAAGTGATCGCGGACAGCGTAACCATCTTTGGTGAAAACGAATTGAGCCGTTACCCGCTGCAGCCCAAGAAGCAGTCGATGGAGTTCCTCCGCGACAACGCACAATTCAGGATGCGGACGAACACCTTCAGCTCGGTGTTCCGGGTGCGCCACGGACTGGCCTACGCGGTGAACAAGTACTTCCACGACAGGGGCTATTACAACCTCCATACGCCCATCATCACCGGCAACGACGCCGAGGGGGCCGGGGAGATGTTCCGCGTTTCTACCCTCGATCCCCTGAACCCACCCAAAACCGAGGACGGGCAGATCGACTACCGCCAGGATTTCTTCGGCAAGGCCACCAACCTGACCGTCAGCGGACAGCTACAGGCCGAGATCGGCGCCCTGGCCCTGGGCAAGGTGTACACCTTTGGCCCCACCTTCCGCGCCGAGAACAGCAACACCAGCCGCCACCTGGCCGAATTCTGGATGATCGAGCCCGAGATCGCCTTTGCCGACCTCGAGAACGACATGGAACTGGCGGAGGACTTCGTCAAGTACCTCATCAACTACTGCCTGGAGCACTACGCCGGCGACCTGGAATATCTCGACGCCCGCATCCAGGAGGCGGAAAAGAACATGAAGGCCACCGACCGCCGCCCTATGGGCCTGATCGATACGCTGAAGTTCGTAGTAGGCAACGATTTCGCCCGCGTCACCTACACCGAAGCCCTGGACATCCTGATGCGCTCCAAGGCCTACAAGAAGGGCAAGTTTGAGTTCCCCCTGGAATGGGGCACCGACCTCCAGGCCGAGCACGAACGCTACCTGGTGGAAAAGCACTTCCAGCGCCCCGTCATCGTGCGCGACTACCCCAAGGACATCAAGGCCTTCTACATGCGGCAGAACGACGACGGCAAAACCGTGGCCGCCATGGACGTCCTCTTCCCCTACATCGGCGAAGTCATCGGTGGCAGCCAGCGGGAGGAGCGGGAAGACAAGCTCCGCCAGCGCATGCATGAAATGAACATTCACGCCGAGGAACTCGACTGGTACCTCCAGCTGCGCACCTTCGGCGGTTGCCCCCACGCCGGCTTCGGGCTGGGCTTCGAGCGCATCGTCCAGTTCATCACCGGTATGGGCAATATCCGTGACGTGATTCCTTTCCCACGGGCGCCACGCCTTGCACAGTTTTAAATTATTGAATTATTGAATTGTTGAATTATTGAATACGTGCCGGGAGCTAGTCCTGGGAGCAAATTCACCTATTCACTAATTCAGGCATTCACTAATTCAGGCATTTACCCATTCACCAATTGACCCCTTATGATACGCATCGGCACCCGCGGCTCCCGCCTGGCCCTCTGGCAGGCCCACTTCGTCCAAGCAGAACTGCGCAAGCACGGACTGGAAAGCGAACTGGAGGTCATCAAGACCCAGGGCGACCGGATCCAGCACCTCGGTTTCGACAAACTGGAGGGCAAGGGCTTCTTCACCAAGGAGATTGAAGACGCCCTGCTGGAAGGGCGGATCGACTGCGCCGTCCACAGCCTCAAGGACCTGCCCACCAATGCGCCCGACGGACTGGTGCTGGCGGCCCTGAGCTACCGGGCCTCGGTGGAGGACGTGGTACTGATCCACCGCGACCGGGTGGTGAAGGGACAACCCCTCTGGCTGGGTGACGGAGCCACCATCGGCACCAGCAGCAACCGCCGCAAGGCGATCCTGAAGGACCTTCACCCCGGCCTGGAAACCGTCGACATCCGCGGCAACGTGCCCACCCGGATGAAGAAAGCCCTGAGCGGCGAACTCGACGCCGTAGTACTGGCCGCCGCCGGCCTCGAACGGCTGGAGCTGGACCTGAGCGAACTGGAGGTGATACGACCTTCCCCCCGTGAGTTCGTACCCGCTCCCGGACAGGGGGTGATGGCCGTGCAGACCCGAGAGGAGGACATCGAGATGCGCAAGAAACTTTCGCTGCTGCACCACCCCGTGGTGGGCGAGTGTACCAACGTGGAGCGCAAGGTGCTGAACCTGATGGAAGGGGGGTGCTCCATGCCGCTGGGCGTCTACTGCGAGAAAGACCAATTGGGGAACTTCCACGTCTGGGCGGCGTACGCACCGGATGCTACGGCACCGCTGCGGCGGGTACAGCTGAGCCAGTCGACCCGCGCCGGGCTGCCCGAAGCGGTGGTCGAGCAGTTGCTCAACGCGTAGAAAGTGATTTCGCGGCAGCTTCCTCCAGCCGCCGCTGGCGCCCGCTCCCCAGGGGGACGGTTATGCCCGCGCCCGCACCTGTCTGCGGCGATACCACCGGCCCGATCTGCAAACTGAGGTCGTCGCTGATGTCAAAATCCTGCAAGTGGGCGTCGGTGAACGCTTCCACCGCCTGCAGGACGTAGCCGGCAATGACGAAAATATAGGCCGTCTGCCGGTTTCGGTTCACGCCGTCGCGGGCCTGTACCAGGGCGGCGGTGCTGACCCCGGCGAGGGTGGGCTCGTTTTCGGTGGGGATGCATTCCGCATTGGGGATCACGATCACCTTGCCGTCGCCGAGGCAGCGCTGTTCCAGGGCCGTCACGTAGCGGGAATAGAGCGTCTGGTTATAGTCGGCCACGGCCACGATACCGAGCAGCCCCCCGTACACCAGCGGCACCTTCCACCAGGCCTTGTTGAATACCTGTCCGCCCCCCGGGATCAGGGCCCAGAGCAGGGCCTGCTTGGGTTCGCGGTTGAGTTGCTTTAGGGTGAGTAGGGTGGCTGATTCCCCTTCCGGCACCGTATCGCGGATGAGGTCATACTGCGCGGACGCGGGTGCCATGGCCAGTAGCAAAAGCAGGGCAATCAGGCAGGCTCGGCGGTGCGGGGAAAGCGACATATGCGGTAAGGAGGCCGGCGGGCGGGGAATGGTTGCCGGGGGCGGGTTACTACTCGACGGCTTTGTAGAACTGGTCGAGCTGTTCCTTGCTCTCGAAGCGCAGGGTGATGCTGCCCGAGCGCCCTTCACGGTTGTCCACCTTCACCTTCACCTTCTTGGTGCCGAAGAATTCGGCGAAGGCCTGCTCCACGCGGCGGGCGTCGTCGTCGGAGGGTGGGGCACCCTTGGTCACCTTGTTCTTGTTCTTGTACACCCGGCTTTCGCGCTCGATGTCGCGTACCGACCAGTTGGGGTGGGACAGGATGTCGTCGAGGAAGGTTTCCTGCTGGCCAATGTCCTTGATACCTGAGAAGGTCTTGGCGGCCCCGATGCTGATCTTGCGGTCCTTGATGGCCTGCCGCACCCGGTTTGAGGTGCTCAGGATAGTGAGGTAGTTGGTGATGGTAGACCGCTTCTTGCCCACCCGCTTGGCGAGTTGCTCCTGGGTGAGGTCGAACTCCTCCTGCAGCCGCAGGTAGGAGTAGGCTACTTCCATGGGATTGAGGTCCTCCCGCTGGATGTTCTCGATGAGGGCCATCTCCAGCAGGGTCTGGTCGTTGGCCGTACGGATAAAGGCGGGTACCTCCCGCAGTCCGGCCAGCTGGCTGGCGCGGTAGCGGCGCTCGCCGCTGATGATCTGGTAGGTGCCGTCGCCCATGTGGCGGACGGTCATGGGCTGGATGATGCCGTGGACGCGGATGCTGTCGGCCAGTTCCTTCAAGGCTTCCTTTTCGAACTCCTGCCGGGGCTGGTCGGGGTTGGCGGAAATCTTGTCGATGGGGAGCATCGCGAAGTTGCGGCTCAGGGTCTTGATCGTTTCCTCTTCGCTGGCCTTGTCGAGCCGCTGGCCGGGAAACAAGGCGCTCAGGCCGTTCTTCAGGTCGCTGCTGCTGGGTTTGCCTCGCTTTAATTTCTTGGCCATAGGGTAGGGAGAAGGTTTGGCCCGCAAAGATAGCAAAAACAGCCGCCCGACATCCCGTCGCGCTTGCCACGGCACCCGCGCGCCGCCGCCACCCCGGCCCACGCAGGAATGGTCAGTTGCATTCTTTGTCTGAGAAAAAAATTACCACTTGAGAATGAGCAAAACAAGAGGATGTAAGGGAGATCGCATGAAAGCCGGCATCCCTGATGCTGAATTCCCGAACCTCCCCGATAAAATTATAGTTAAATTCAAACGGGGCGTTGCGTCCTGACCAAACACTTTGAACCACTAATGAAGATTGCATTCCTGGGGAATTATCCGCCCAAAGCCTGTGGCATTGGCACCTTCACGAACAGTCTGGCCCGTGCGGTACTGAGCAACCTGCGGGCGACTGAGATACGGGACTATGCCGAAATCATCGCCATGGAAGACCCGGCGGATGCCCACGCCTACCCGGTGGAAGTGACCCGCCGCATCCGGCCGCGGGTGATCCAGGACTACCGCGATACGGCCGAATACCTGAACGAGGGGGGCTTTGACCTGCTGGTGCTCCAGCACGAATACGGCATCTTCGGAGGAGATGACGGGGCCTACCTGCTCCACCTCCTCGACGGACTGCGCATCCCCCTCATTGTCACCTTCCATACCATACTGCGCAACCCCAGCCTCGGACAGCGCAACGTGCTGAGGCGCATTGCCGACCGCGCCCAGGCGGTGGTGGTGATGACCGAACTGGCGCGAAAATTGCTGGAAGAAGTCTTCGCCGTCGAGCCCCAGAAGATCAACGTAATTGAACACGGGGTGCCCGTGATTCAGTCGCCCGACCGCGCTACGCTGCGGCGGCAGCTCGGGTGGGGTGACCGGCGGGTACTCTTCACCTTCGGATTGCTGGGGCGGGGGAAGGGCATTGAGACCTCCATCCGGGCCCTGCCCGCCATTGTGCAGGAATTTCCCGATACCCTCTACGTGGTGCTGGGCAAGACTCATCCCCACGTGGTGCGCGATAACGGAGAAGAATACCGCGAATACCTGGAGGGGCTAGCCGAGGAACTGGGCGTAGGCCCCAACTTGCGGATGGTCAGCAAATTTGCTTCCGAACAGGAATTGTTCGACTGCCTGCGGGCCGCCGACGTTTACGTGGTACCCTATCCCAACGAGGCCCAGATCACCAGCGGTACCCTGGCTTACGCCGTAGGCGCCGGGGCGGCCATTGTGAGTACCCCCTTCTGGCACGCCCAGGAGCTCCTGCAAGAGGGACGGGGGCGGCTGTTCCCCTTCCACGACCACCAGGCCCTGGCTCGGATCGTGACGGAACTGTTCCACCATCCCACCGAACTCGAGGAGATGAGAAACAGGGCGGCGGCCTACGGAGCTACTCTGCTCTGGCCCCGTATCGGCCGTCAATACCTCCGGGTTTTTGGCAAGGCCCGGGTAGCCTTTAAGGCCTTCCGCAAACCGGCGGCCGCCCGGGTGGAGTTGCCGGAGCTGAACCTGGACCACCTCTTCCGCCTCACCGACGACTGCGGACTGCTGCAGCACGCCAAGTATGCGATTCCCAACCGGACGGAAGGGTATTGCCTGGACGATAACGGCCGCGCCTTGTTTCTCGTGGGCATGCTGCTCAAGCGAGGCCTGGGCAACCGCCAGCGGCTGCTGCGGCTGGCCGACACCTACCTGGCCTATATCTACCACGCCCAGAACCCCGACGGCACCTTCCGCAACTTCATGGGATATGACCGGCGGTGGCTGGAGGAGCAGGGCTCCGAAGACAGCTACGGCCGCGCCCTCTGGGCCATCGGGTACTGTCTGGCCCATCCCCCCCGGGCCGAGCAGCGGATGCTGATGGAAGAGATCTTTCACCGTGCCATCGGCCACCTCGACGACATGCGGAGCCCCCGGACCGTAGCCTATGGCGTGATGGCCCTGAGCTACTTCCTGGACTACAAGCCCACCGACGAGGCCATGCTCAACCTGCTGGACCGCAGCTGCAACCGCCTGTTGGACCACTACCGCGACAGCCGTCGGGAGGGCTGGGAATGGTTCGAAAATTACCTGACCTATAGTAACGCTATCCTGCCCCTTTCCCTGTACTGCGCTTTGCGCCACCTGAGCAAGGAGGAACTGCTGACGGTGGCCGGCCAAACCACCGAATTCCTGGTGAACCAGACCCTGCGCGACGGCATCATCAGTCCCGTAGGTTGTGCCGCTCCTTACGTCTGCGACGGGGAGCGTCCCCGGTTCGACCAGCAGCCCGTTGATGTCATGGGTATGGTGCTCTTGTTCAGCGAGGCTTGCCGCTACCAAGGCCTGCAACCCTATGGCGCTCACCTCCAGCTGGCCTTTGACTGGTTTACCGGCCAGAACGAGATGAAGGCCACCCTGTACAATCCGGAAACCGGCGGCTGCTACGACGGACTGATGAGCAGTGGCATCAATCACAACCAGGGAGCGGAAAGCCTGCTGGCCTACCTGATCAGCCGGGTAGAGATGGAAAACTTCTACGCCAACCACCTCGTAGGCGAGGGGGATGGAGAGGACCCGGACCGGGCCCTCAAGCAACTGCTCAACGGCTTTGCCATACCGGAGTTGGCCGTCCGCGGCGGCAGCCGGCTGGACAAACTGACGGGCTCATGAGGGTAGCCATGCTGGCGCCCATCGCCTGGTCAACACCACCTGCCGCCTACGGCCCCTGGGAGCAGGTGACCAGTCACCTCACCGAAGGACTGGTGCAAAGGGGCATCGACGTCACCCTTTTCGCTACCGGCAGCAGCCGTACGGCGGGAAAGCTGGTCGCCACGGTTCCGGCCGGCTACGCCGAGCGGGAGGGGCAGGATCCCAAGGTGCTGGAGTACCTGCACATCGGCCAAGTCATGCAGGCCGCCGCCGACTTTGATATTGTACACAATCAGTTCGATTTTATGCCCCTCGGATACAGCCCCCTGATCTCTCCTCCCATGGTGACGACGGTCCACGGCTTCAGCAGTGAGCATATCGTGCCAGTGTACCAGAAGTACAACGACACCACCGACTACGTATCCATCAGCAACGCCAACCGCGACGAGCGCCTGGACTATATCGCCACTGTTTACAATGGGGTCGATACCCGGCAGTTCACCTTCCGCGACCGACCGGGGCACTACCTGCTTTACTTCGGGCGGATCCACCCCGAAAAGGGTACGGCCGAAGCCATTGCCATCGCCCGCCGCGCCAGGATGCCGCTATGGATCGCGGGCCTGATCCAGGATCACCGCTACTTCGACGAGCGGGTTGCTCCCCACATCGACGACGAGTCCGTGCGCTACCTGGGTAATGTTGGGCCGGCCGATCGCGACCGCATCCTGGGTGGAGCTCACGCGCTCTTGCACCCCATCTCCTTTGACGAGCCCTTCGGACTCAGCGTGGCGGAAAGCATGGTAACGGGCACCCCCGTCATCGCCTTCGACCGCGGGTCCATGCCCGAGCTGATCGACCACGGCCGGACGGGTTACCTCACGGATAGCGTAGAGGAGGCGGCCGACCTGGTGGGCTGCATCACCGATCTCGACCGCTTCTTCGTGGCCGAGGTGGCCCGCGACCGCTTCAGCGTGGAGGTGATGGTGGACAACTACATCGACGTGTACCAGACCATTTTGGCCCGGGCCTAGCCCTGCTTGAGCAGGGTGTTCAGCAGGGTTTCCAGGTTTACCGTAGCGAAGCGGGCGGCCTCGTCGCTGATGCCGTAGGGGATGAACAGTTCTCCGTTGTGGATGATGCTGCCGCAGCTGTAGACCACGTTGGGTACGTAGCCTTCCCGCTCGTCGTCGAGCGGACTGATTAGAGGCTCCTGGAGCTGACCGATCACCTGGGTGGGGTCGTCCAGGTCCAGCAGCATGGCCCCCAGGCTATAGCGCCGCATGGGGCCTACGCCGTGGGTGATCACCAGCCAGCCCTTGTCGGTTTCTATCGGGGCGCCGCAGTTGCCCACCTGGTAGAGTTGCCAGGGGAATTTGGGCTCGGTGAGCTTCACCGCATCGTCCCACACCTGCAGCCGGTCGCTGCTGATGATGTAGTTGTTGATGCCGTCTACCCGACATAGCACATAGTACTTACCGTTGATCTTGCGGGGGAAGATGGCGTGGTTCTTGTTTACCGCGGCGTCGCCGTAGACGGGCCGGATGACGAAGCTGTAGAAATCCTCGGTTTCGATGATCATCGGCCGTATCTGCTTGCCGTTGTAGGCCGTGTAGGTGCCGTAGTAGATCTTGCTGCCGTCGTCGTTGACGAACTGCAGGAAGCGGGCGTCCTCCATCCCTTTCATCTCGAAGTCGATCATGGGGTAGAGCACCCGCTCGCTGATGTCGGTATCCAGGCTGAAGTGGAGCTCGTAGTAGCGGTCGGCGACCGTCATCAACTGGTTGAGCTGGTCGCGTTCCGGACTTTCCTCGGCGTATTCGTTCCAGAGGGCCCAGTAGCGTTCGTAAAGCTCCCGGTGGTTGAAGTTGTCGGGCAGGTCCCCGACCAGCTGGTTGTACACTTCCTCGTTGATGGATTCGCGGGAGTGGCACCGCTCGTAGAACGCCTCCTTGGTGTACTTGGAGTAGTAGATCCTTTCGGCCAACCCGACAAAGGGATTGGTGGGTTCGGCCAGGGGATTGTTGTCCGCATCTAGAATGATGTTGCGGAAGACGATGCTTGAGGTATGCCCTTCACCTACGGCCCGCATGCTCATCACGATGCGCATCTGCCCTTCCTGGAGGCCCGTCTGGTCGAGGGCGGGTACCACCGAGGGGTTGAAAAAGGCCGCAGATTCGATGCTGTACTCGTGGGTAAAGTAGGCCCCGATCAGGGCCTGTTTTTCCTCGCTCAGGGCCAGTACTTTCTCCCGCTGCTCGGGCACCCGTTCAAGGGCGGCATTGAGGTGGCGGCGGTAGATGCCAATGGTATTGCGGTGGCGGCGCGCGAAGTCCCTCAGGGTGCGCATCAGGCTGTCGTGGGTCTCCTGTTCGTCCAGGTCGATGATCCGGTCGATGAGTTGGTAGGCCCGGCTTTTGCCGGCCCAAAAGAACCGGCCGATCACGCGGCTGGAATCGCCATACATGCGCAGGGGCTTGCGCTCTACGGGTAACTGCATACTGGGGGGATGGGTAGGGCGTGAAACTACGGCGGGAAGATTACTTCCCGTCAGGGTTACGCGCCCGGGCTGAATAATGAGTGAGGACACCGTGGTTGTACTGGGACTGGCAAAACGTAGCGACTGATGGCTGGGCCAACAACCGCTCTATGGCACTAACGCGATCCGTAGCTGGTTAGTGCTATTACAGGAAAAAGAGGCGGCAAAAGCAGTGCGGGCCGGTTTATTGTGCGGTTCAGCACATTTAAACGAAGATCCGGCGGAAGTTTTAACAAGTTATTCCATTGGCGGGAATTGCTGCGCGCTGTGGTTTAACACGTAACCGCCCGGGCTGCTTCCCGCGGAACAGCTCACCGAGCGGTTGGTGGTTATCGAATAGTTAGAACCATTACACGGCAGGATTGGGAAATGCCGCCTGTACCTTCTCCAGATCAGTCAGCACCTCTTCGGACAGCCGCAGGTTGATGCTGTCGATGTTCTCCTTGAGTTGCTCCAGACTGGTCGCTCCGATGATGTTACTCTGATTGAAGGGCCGGTCGGTGACGAAGGCCAGCGCCATCTGTCCCATGTTCAGGCCGTGCTTTTCGGCCACTTCGGCGTAGGCTCTGGTGGCCTCCAGGCAGTTGTCGCTGTTGTAGCGGGTATAGTGGGTGAATTGGTTCAGACGGCTGTTGGGGGTATCCTCCCCCCGCAGGTACTTGCCCGTCAGCCTGCCCATGGCCAGGGGGGAGTAGGGGAAACCCGCCACCTTTTCCCGCAGGCAGACTTCCGCCAGGCCGACTTCAAAGCCGCGGGCCAGCAGGCTGTAGGGGTTCTGAATGCTTACCGGGCGGGGCAGACCGTGCTTGTCGGCCAGGTGCAGGGCGTGCATCAGTCCCCAGGGCGTTTCGTTGCTCATGCCCCATTCCCGGATCAGTCCTTCCCGTTGCAGTTCCTGCAGGGCTTCCATCATCTCCTGGAAGTTGTCTTCCCAGCCGTCGAGCTCCTGGAGCCCGCGCTGCCCGAAGAAGTTGGTTTCCCGTTCCGGCCAGTGAAGTTGGTAGAGGTCTACGTAATCGGTCTGCAGCCGGTCCAGGCTCTTGCCGATGGCTTCCCGCAACTGCGCGCGGCCGAAGCCAAGGTCCGGGCGGATGTGGGCGGCCATTTTGCCGGGACCCGCAATCTTGGTGGCCAGGTAAAAGCGGTCGCGCTGGTTACGGGCACGAATCCAGGTACCGATAATCCGCTCGGTGCTGCCCTGGGTTTCCGGCCGCGGGGGTACGGAGTACATCTCGGCCGTGTCGATGAGGTTGATGCCCCGCTCTAGGGCGTAGTCCAGTTGCCGGTGACCTTCCTCCTCCGTGTTTTGCTGGCCGAACGTCATCGTGCCCAGACAAAGCTTCGATACCTGCCAATCGGTAGGGCCAAAGGGTCCGTACCGCATCCCGCTGTTGTAATTCTTTATTTCCATGCCCCCTGTAACGCCCCGAAAGGATAAAGTTTCAGCGCAACCCCTTCTGCTTGCGCCTACGATTAACCGATTTCCTCGCTTTCCCTGCGGAAACGGTACTGGTAAGGTGCCTTATGGGCCCCACCCAGCAGTCGTTTTTCCCGTCGCTCGAGGAGGCCGGACGCCAGCATCTTGCGCTGGAAGCTGCTCCGACTCAGCTTTTCTCCCAGGATGGCCTCGTACACCCGCTGCAGTTCCTTCATGGTGAACAGGGGCGGAAGCAGGTTCATGCCCACCAGTTTCTTGCCCAGGTTTTCCCGGAGGGTTTGCAGGGCCCGGCGGACGATCTTCTCGTGGTCGAACAGCAGGGGAGGGAGTTCGTCCAGGGCGTACCAGTTGATGGAATCCGACAGGGCGTCGGGGCGGGGTACCACCGTGTTGTAATCGATCAGGGCGTAGTAGGCCACCGAAATGAAGCGGTCGAGCAGCCAGTGGTCCGGTGGAACCACCAGGTCGTTGGCCTTCAGGATGGCATCCATAACCGCGGGGCGAAAGCGGTCCGCGTCCCCAAAAGTGTAAAACTGCTCCAGGTATACATCGTCGAGCCCCGTGCGTTCGCTCAGCCCCCGGCGGACCGCATCATTGAGGTTCTCGTCGCGGCCCACGAAGCCCCCCGGCAGGGCGAACCACTTGGTCTGGTGGTACTCCATGATCAGGATCTTCAGCTGCTCCCCGGAGAATCCGAATACGACGGAGTCGTAGGCCAGGTGGGGGAGGTAGTCATCGGGAGGAGGCGCCTGCATGCCGTCAAGGTATCAAAAGCCGGATGTTTTTCTTGGCAGTCCGGCGAATTCCTTATTATTGTCTCAAAGTGCGACAATAGCGAATACCTTGTTCGCGGTCGTGCCCCGGGGCTGGTTGCTACAGCGATGTACAAAACCCCCAGCACCTGGATCAAATTACACCTGACACATTGCCATGCCACTCATTCCCGCGCTACTATTACTGCTGCTAATGCCCTTTACTTCGACCTTCGCCCAGGACAACGACGCCTTTCCGCACCGGGTCACTACCCGGTCGGGCATAGTGGAGGGCAGTTTCAACGTCCACGACGGCATCCAGTCTTATCTGGGTATTCCATTTGCCCAGCCGCCGGTGGGGGAACTCCGCTGGAAGGCGCCCCAGCCGGTACGGCCGTGGGAAGGCGTGCGGGAAGCCAGGGCGTTCGGTCCCCGCGCCGTGCAGCCGCCGGTCTTTGGCGACATGGATTTCCGGTCAGACGGGATGAGTGAGGACTGCCTCTACCTCAACGTCTGGTCGCCCGCCACTCGCAATTCCTCACCGCTGCCCGTGTTGGTGTACTTCTACGGCGGCGGTTTCGTGGCCGGCGACGGTTCCGAGCCCCGTTACGATGGGCGCAGCATGGCGAAGCAGCGTATGGTGGTGGTCACCGTGAACTACCGGCTCAACATCTTCGGCTTCCTGGCTCACCCCGAGCTGAGTGCCGAGGCCCCCTACGGTGCGTCCGGCAATTATGGCTTGCTCGACCAGCAGGCCGCCCTGCAATGGGTACACGACAACATTGCCGCCTTCGGGGGAGATCCCGGTCGGGTCACCATCGCCGGAGAGTCCGCGGGCTCTATCTCGGTGAGCGCCCAGATGGCCAGTCCGCTGTCCCGTGACCTGATTCACGGCGCCATTGGAGAGAGTGGGGCGGGCATTCACCCTACCTTGCCCCCGGTTCCCCTGGCGGAGGCCGAGGCGACCGGCAAAGCCTTCGCCGAGCAGGCGGGATACGGCAGCCTGGCCGAGTTGCGGAAGCTGAGTACCCGCGACCTGTACCAGATCTACGTCGAGTCCCGCCGCTTCGGTTTTCCGCTGGTCGTCGACGGCTACTTCCTGCCCGCCACCCTGCCGGAGCTGTTTTCCCGGGGCGAACAGGCGCAGGTGCCGCTGCTGGTGGGCTGGAATTCCGCCGAGATCCCCGGCGGCGCATTGATGCAGGGGCAGCCTTATGCCGCGGAACCTTACCAGCAGAAGGTTCGGGAAGCCTTCCCCGACCGGGCCGAGGAGGTGCTGGCGCTGTATCCTTATAATAACGCCGAGCAGATCGAGCACTCCGCCACCGACCTGGCCTCTGACCGCTTCATCGTGTACAGCAGCTGGAAGTGGTTCGACCTCCACCGCAAGAACAGCTCCCAACCCGTCTACCGCTACCTGTTCAGCCACATCCGTCCGGAACTGCGCGACACGGACAAGGTGGCGGGTTTGGCCGGTGGCACGGTTGAGCGAACCGAGGATGCCCCGCCGCCGCCGCGCCCCATCGGTGCCCCCCACGCCAGCGAGATCGAATACTGCATGGGCAACCTTCACCTGGTTGACGACTACGCCTGGACGGAAGAGGACTACCATGTGTCGCGGCAGATGCAGCAGTACTTCGCCAATTTCGTCAAGACCGGTGATCCCAATGGCGGAGAATTGCCCAACTGGCCCTCCGCTCCGGCGGACGACGAGCAGCCGCCGGTAATGGTCATCGACGCCGACCCCGAAGCCATCCCGGCGCCCCACGACGCCCGCTACCGATTACTTGACGCCTTTTACACTCCCCGCTAACTGCCCACCGGGCCAGATCCTTCCCCATGCAACGCTTATTCTTCCTGCTGCTATTGGTTTCCTCCAATCTTGGCTTCGCACAATTGATCACCGGTGAAGACATCGCCGTCGCCCAAACGGAATCCGGACCGGTACGGGGTTACCTTTCCGACGGCATCTATACCTATAAAGGTATTCCCTACGCCCAGGCCGGTCGCTTCGAGGCTCCCCGCAAGCCGGAGCCCTGGACCACAGTGCGCAGCTCGCTGTCGTGGGGACCGGTGGCTCCGCTGCTGACCCCCACCACCAGTGTGGCGGATGAACTGGAATTCGTCTTTGACCACGATTGGGGCTACCCCAATGAGGATTGCCTGCGGCTGAATGTATGGACCCCGGGGCTCAACGACGGGAAGAAGCGTCCCGTCATGTTCTGGATCCACGGCGGTGGATTTACGGCGGGTTCCTCCCAGGAGCTGCCTTCCTACCACGGGGAAAACCTGGCCCGCCGGGGCGACGTGGTGGTCGTCTCCATCAACCACCGTCTGAATATCCTGGGTTTCCTGGACCTGAGCGCCTACGGAGAGAAATATCAGACCTCCGCCAACAACAGCATTGTCGACATGCGGGTGGCCCTGGAGTGGGTGCGCGACAACATCGAGCGTTTTGGCGGCGACCCGGACAACGTCACCATCTTCGGACAGTCGGGCGGCGGCGCAAAAGTGAATACGCTGATGGCGATGCCGTCTGCCCGGGGCCTGTTTCACCGGGCCGTGAACCAGAGCGGGGCCTTCCGCTCGGGCATTCTGGAGCAGTCGACCACCCGCGCCATCGCCGCAGCGGTGGTAGAGGACCTGGGCCTCACTCCGGCTACCATTGACGAAATCCAGAACGTACCCTTCGATACCCTGGCCGCCGCCGGCAGCCGGGCACTGGCCAGGGTGCAGGAACAACTGTGGGCCGCCGGGGCACCTACCCACGCCTTCGGACTGAGCTGGGGCCCCAGCGTAGACGGCAACGTGCTTCTCTATCAAATGTACGCCCCGGAAGCCCTGGCCCTTTCAGACGACGTGCCCCTGCTCATCGGAACGGCGAAGAATGAATTCATGCCTTCCATTCGCCTGGGGATGTCCGGGGCCAGCGCTGTAGAGATCGATGCCTACCTCACCACCCAGTACGGGGACCGGGCGGAAGCCTACCGCGCGGCTGTGCGCGAAGCCTATCCCCACGATACCCGTCCCACTGATCTGATCGACGTGGACATGATGTTTCGCCCGGGGGCGGTGCACCAGGCCAATCTGAAGTCGGCTCGTCCGCGGGGCGCACCGGTATATATGTACCTGTTCTCCTGGCAGTCTCCCATACTTGATGGCAAATACAAGGCGCTTCACTGTATGGAAATCCCCTTCGTCTTCGACAATATCGACCGTAGCCGGCAGATGACGGGAGGAGGAGCGGAAGCCCACGCGCTGGCTGCGCAGATCAGCCAGGCCTGGATCAACTTCGCCCGTACCGGTGATCCCAATACCCAGGGCCTGCCGGAATGGGAGCCCTACACGGAAGAAAACGGAACCACGATGATGCTCGATACCCGGAGCGTGGTACGCCACCACCCCGACCGGGCATTGCTCAACTTTATAAACTCGGCCAGGTAGGGTAGGGGCCATCCGGCCCGCTGCCACCTGATCTTGCGCATCCCCGGTCCTTTCGGCCGGGGATGTTTTGTTTCTGCCCCGGTCGGTTGCGAATGAGTACTTTAGGCCGGCGTTTGGGCAACCTGAGATAAACCGGCCAAAAGGGGCATTAAACTAGACCCAATCTAAATAAGACTTCCCTTTTGCTACAAGTTTGTTAAAGAATTGTCATCAAAGTATCTTTGCCCGACCAGCGGAGAGGGCCTTTGTGGCCCTGCCCTGCAATCCCTTAAATGTCAAGCTCATAATGACATATTTTACCAAAACCTACCGGTACCTCCTGCTGATTTTCTGCCTGTTTCTGACGGCAGGTAGCGCTTTTGCTCAGCAAGACCAAGCCGATGACCTCACCGCGGAGTCCGTGGTAGAAGGTGATCCCGCCGCTACTGCGGCCGCAGATGCCACCCCCATTCCCGACGCTGCAACCGCCGCCGTTTCCCCCGGTGAGGGCAATGCCGACCTCGGTGCCGCCATCTGGAAGGCCAACATCTGTGGTTCCTGCCACGCGGCCAACATGAAGGACAACATGACGGGCCCCGCCCTCGGTGGCGTCCAGGAGCGCTGGGCCGGCGAGCCCCGCGACCACCTGTACCGCTGGGTGCAGAACTCCCAGAAGCTGATCGGCTCCGGCGAAAGCGCCCGGGCCCTGGCCGTCTGGAACGAGTGGAAGCCCACCGTCATGTCCAGCTACACCAACCTGAGCAACGACGATGTAGAGCACCTGCTGGCCTACATCAACGCCGTATATACCGGCACCTACGGCCCCAAGGGGGTCACCGTTGGCCCAGCCGCCATCGAGAACCAGGAGAGCGCCGACAACACCTGGCTGTTCGTGATCCTGGGTGGCGTACTGGTACTGCTGTCGCTGATCCTGGCCCGGGTCACCAGCAACCTCCAGTACATGGTCGAAACGGCGGAGGGCAACACCCCCGCTACCCGCCGCACCCTGGTGCAGATCCTGACCAGCCGCGGCATGATCGCCTTCGTGATCTTCGTAGTTGTCGTGCTGGGTGGTTACACCACCGTAAACCACGCCATTGAGCTGGGCCGCCAGCAGGACTACGCGCCCGAGCAGCCCATCAAGTTCAGCCACGAGACCCACGCCGGCATCCACAAGATCGAGTGCCAGTACTGCCACGACGGCGCCCGCCGCTCGAAGCACTCGGTCATTCCCGCCGTCAACACCTGTATGAACTGCCACCGCGCCATCAACTACGGCAGCCAGTACGGAACGGCCGAGATCACCAAGATCTTCGCCGCCATCGGCTGGGACCCCACCGAAGGGGCCTACATCGAGAACTACGACCAGATGACCAACGCCCAGGCGCAGAAGATCTACAGCAAGTGGATCGCCGACAAGTACATCAGCGAGGGCGGCGACATAGATGAAGTGGAAAACGTAGTGGAAGAGCAGTGGGAAGGCATCTACGCTGCCCTGACGAACGAATACACCGGCGACGAGCGGGTACCCGGACCGGTAGAATGGACCCGGATCCACAACTTGCCCGACCACGCCTACTTCAACCACGCCCAGCACGTTACGGTGGGCAAGCTCAAGTGCCAGAACTGCCACGGGCCGGTTGAGGAAATGGAAGTCGTGTACCAGTACAGCCCCCTCAGCATGGGTTGGTGTATCAACTGCCACCGGGAAACCCAGGTGCAGTTTGAGGACAACGACTACTACAACTCCTACCAGCGCTACCACGAGGAGCTGAAGGAAGGAACCCGGGATGGTGTCACCGTAGAAGACATCGGCGGACTGAATTGCCAGCGCTGCCACTACTAAAAAATCTTATCAATACCGCTTCGGCGGATATCCGGTGTGCGGGTTGCCTCCCCACCCAAAGTATAGTTGAATGAAGAAGCAAGTCAACAACGTCTGGATCGGAACCGACCAGTTAGAGAACAGCCCCGAATTCCGGGCCGCTACTGACGGTGAAGTGGCTCAGCAGGATTTCGAAAACCCCCGGCTGGAAGCTACCCGCCGTGATTTTCTGAAGTACCTGGGCTTTGGCATGACGGCCGCCACCATCGCCTCCTGTGACATCCCCGTCCGCAAGGCGATCCCCTACGTATCCAAGCCAGACACCATCGTGCCCGGCGTGGCTACCTACTTTGCCTCTACTTTCGTCCAGGGCGGAGACTACGTCCCCGTGCTGGTGAAGACCCGTGAGGGACGCCCCATCAAGATCGAGGGCAACTCCATGAGCCCCATCACCGAGGGAGGTACCAGCGCCCGCGCCCAGGCCAGCGTGCTGAGCATCTACGACACCAGCCGCTTCGACGGCCCCTTCCGCGTGAAGAACGGCCAGGTACAGCGGGCCCGTAACTACGCGGACAACGACAGCTGGGAAATCTTCGACGGTGAGATCAGCGACCGCCTCAAGGACGCCCGCCAGATCCGCATCCTTTCCCACACCCTGCTGAGCCCCTCCACCAAGGCGGCCATCCGCGATTTCAAGAATCGCATGCCCGGCAACACGGTGCTGGTGCAGTACGACCCGGTCTCTTCTTCGGCCCTGCTCGACGCCCACCAGACGGCCTTCGGCATCCGCGCCATTCCCCACTACCGCTTCGACAACGCCAACGTCATCGTTGGCTTCAACTGCGACTTCCTGGGTACCTGGATCTCCCCCGTGGAGTACGCCCGGCAGTACGCCACCGGCCGCCGCAGCGATTCCGGCCGCATGTCGCGCCACATCCAGGTCGAGAGCCACATGAGCCTCACCGGATCCAACGCCGACAACCGCATCATGGTGAAGCCCAGCCAGCAAGGCCAGGCCCTCCTCGCCCTCTACAATGCCGTAGTCGGCGGCGGCAGCCGCGCCACCCTGGATGCGGCCACCACGGCCAAGATCGAAGCCGTTGCCCGGGAGCTGAAGAACGCCCGCGGCGCCGGCCTCGTCGTCAGTGGCAGCAACAACCTCTATGAGCAGCAGCTCGTCCTGGCCATCAACCGCGCCCTGGGCAGTTACGGCTCCACCATCGAAACCAACCGCTGGAGCTACCAGCGGCAGGGCAGCGACCAGGACATGGCCCGCTTCGTGGAAGAACTCGAGTCGGGTGGGGTAGACGCCCTGATCGTACTCGACGGTGCCAACCCCGCCTACGATAACCCCTGGGCCGCCCGCATCAGCGCCGCCCTGGAGCGCAACGACCCCGACTTCACGCCCACCCGCCTGAACGCCGACGAGATTGACGACCGCAGCGAGGAAGCCGACGCCAGGGCCGAAAACGACCCCGGCGTGGACGCCGACGTCATCGACGATCCCATCCGCGCCGGTTTCCGCCGCATCCTCACCATCAGCATGAGCGGTATCCCCACGGAGACCAGTCAGCTGTGTGAGTACATCACGCCCAACCACCACTACCTGGAGAGCTGGAGCGACGCCGAAGCCGTTCAAGGGGTATACTCCCTCATCCAGCCCGCCATCGTGCCCATCTTCGCCAGCGTAAACCGCTACGGCACCCGCCAGGAAGGAGAAAGCCTCCTCATCTGGGCCGGCGAAACGGAGCGCTACGACGCCAACGTCGAGCAGCCGTACATGCAGTACGTAATGGACAACTGGAAGGAAACGGCCTTCGCCGGTCAGAATACCTTCTCGACCTTCCGTTCTTTCTGGGACAGCGCCCTCCACGACGGTGTATTCAACGGTCCCGCCACGGGAACCATCCAGGACTACGGGCTCGGCTACGGTGCTGGGGCACCCGCGACCGCGCCGGAAGATGAAGCAGAAACCGCGGCAACCGCCGTACTGCCGATCGTGGTGCTGGACGTCAATGAATTTGACGAGTCGGAAGCCGTGCGCCGCATTGCCGCCGCCGTAGAAGTGGAGAACGAAATCACCTTCTACGAGACGATCAACATGGGCAACGGCGTCTACGCCACCAACCCCTGGCTGCAGGAGTGCCCCGACCCCGTGACCCGTACCGTCTGGGGCAACTACCTGACCATCCCCGTCTCATGGGCCGGCGGCAATTCCTACACCGCGTACAAGGACCTGAACGGTGAAGAGTATAAAGGCAAGGCCGACCTGGTAGAGGTCAGCGTGAATGACCAACCCGCCACCGTCACCGTGGTGCGCCAGTTCGGACAGATGCCCGGCACCTTCGGTCTGGCCCTCGGCTACGGCCGCCGCCTCACCGGCGCTCCCGGTCGCGCCCTCGGGCAGTCGGTAGGCGTGAACGTCTACCCCTGGCTGAGCGTCGACGAGAACGGCTACGTGCAGTACTACACCACCGAAGCCGCCATCTCCGACCGCGTCGGGGTAGAGGAGGAGTTCGCCAGCGTGCAGTACCACCACACGATGGGCCTGACCACCAGCAACGAGGAAGGCACCACCTACTACGACAAGCGCACCGGGGATACCCAGGTCATCGCCGGTGAACTCACCGACGAGCAGCGCGAGCACCTGGAGCCCTACCACGTCGACGAAGCTACCGTAATGGAGATCGGCGAAGGCATGCAGGGTGGCCTCACCGATCGCTCGATCATCTACGAGGGCACCTTCGCCAACCTGCCCCAGCTGAAGGAGCACATCGCCGAGCGGCGGGCCGAAGCCCAGCACCTCAACGAGCAGACGCTCTACCCCTACGAGGAGTACGTCAAGGACATCTACAGCCAGGGCCACTGGTGGGCCATGCACGTGGACCTGACGGCCTGTATCGGCTGCGCGGCCTGTGAAGTGGCCTGTGTTGCCGAAAACAACGTGCCCGTCGTCGGCAAATACGAGGTCTCCCGCCACCACGAAATGAAGTGGCTGCGGATCGACCGCTACTTCTACGGCGACGTCGAGAACCCCCGGGCCGTTTACCAGCCCATGATGTGCCAGCACTGCGACAACGCACCCTGCGAGAACGTCTGCCCGGTAAACGCCACCCAGCACAGCGACGAGGGCGCCAACCAGATGATCTACAACCGCTGTATCGGTACCCGCTACTGCGCCAACAACTGTCCGTACAAGGTGCGCCGCTTCAACTGGCTGGACTACACCACGGCCGACCTCTTCAGCAGCAACGAGCCGGAGATCGCCGAGGAAGAACTGCCCTTCGGTGCGGACAACCTGACGCGGATGGTGCTCAACCCCGACGTTACCGTCCGGAGCCGCGGCGTCATCGAAAAGTGTAGCTTCTGCGCCCAGCGCCTGCAGTCGGGCAAGCTGACCGCCAAGATCGAGAAGCGCGCCCTGCGCGACTCCGACGTGCGGACCGCCTGCCAGACCGCCTGCCCCACTGGAGCGATCACCTTCGGCGACCGCAACAACGCCAAGGGCGACGTACGCCGGAAACTGGACAACCCCCTGAACTACCTCGCCCTGGAGGAGGTCAACACCCAGTCTTCCGTCTTCTACGCCGCCCGGGTCCACAACCCGATCGACGCCCTGGAAGCCTAAGCCAGATCGAACACCGCGGTTGGCCGGACAGTAGTAACCTACGGACAATCAGCAGATTACCTTAACGATAAGAACCCGCAACAACAACTGAACCGATTTACCTTAGACTACCGGAGGGTGTACCCAGCTCTTCCACCGTACAATGTGAATCGTAAATCGTAAATCTCTATGAGTGGACATATAGCACCGGTACGTCAGCCGCTGGTTACGGGTCATAAGACCTATCACCAGATTACGGAGGACATCTGTCGGCCCACGGAAACGGCCCCCTCCCTCTCGTGGGTCATCACCTTCATCATCTCGGTGATCTGCCTCGGACTGTTCGCCTTCAGCGTCGCCTGGACGGTCTGGGTCGGTATCGGTTCCTGGAACCTGAACCGCACCATCAACTGGGGTTGGGACATCACCAACTTCGTCTGGTGGGTGGGTATCGGTCACGCCGGTACGCTTATCTCGGCCATCCTCCTGCTGTTCCGCCAGAAGTGGCGGACGGGGGTAAACCGCGCCGCGGAGGCCATGACGATCTTCGCCGTAATGTGTGCCGGACAGTTTCCCCTCATCCACATGGGGCGCCTCTGGCTGGCCATCTTCATCTTCCCTTACCCCAATACCCGGGGACCGCTGTGGGTAAACTTCAACAGCCCGCTGCTCTGGGACGTATTCGCCATCTCCACCTACTTCACCGTATCGCTGCTGTTCTGGTACGCCGGCCTGGTGCCTGACCTGGCTACCGTTCGCGACCGGGCCGTAGGACTCCGCAAGAAGATCTACAACATCTTCAGCTTCGGCTGGAACGGTTCGGCCAAGCACTGGCAGCGGTGGGAGAGCCTCTCGCTCATCCTCGCCGGCCTGGCTACGCCGCTGGTACTTTCGGTACACACCATCGTATCCTTTGACTTTGCCACCTCGGTGATCCCCGGCTGGCACACCACGATCTTCCCGCCCTACTTCGTTGCGGGGGCCATCTTCTCGGGCTTCGCCATGGTACTTACCCTGATGCTCATTGCCCGCAAGGTGCTTCACCTGGAGGACTACATCACCATCGAGCACATCGAGTCGATGAACAAGGTAATCCTGCTGACCGGCTCCATCGTCGGGGTAGCCTACCTCACCGAGCTCTTTATCGCCTGGTACTCGGGCTACATCTACGAGCAGTTCGCCTTCCTCAACCGGGTACTCGGACCATACTACTGGAGCTACATCGGCATGATGCTCTGTAACGTGATCTCCCCCCAGATCTTCTGGAGCCGGCGGTTGCGGACGAGCCTCTTCTGGACCTTCTTCATGTCGATCTTCATCAACATCGGGATGTGGTTCGAGCGCTTCGTCATCATCGCCACCACCCTGGCGCGGGACTACCTGCCCTCCAGCTGGAGCTACTACGTACCCACCTGGGTAGAGATCTGCATCTTCATCGGTACGCTGGGCCTCTTCTTCACCCTCTTCCTGATCTTCACCCGCGTTGCTCCCGTAGTGGCCATCGCCGAAATCAAGAGTATCCTGAAGACCGCCGGTGACCAGTACATCGGCCCCAACGCCCTGGCGCACTCCCACGCCCACGGTGCTGGCCACCACGGCACGGTAGTACCGCCGGAGGTGAACGACATCTCGGCCCGGGGAACGGTCGACATCGACGGAGAAAAAGACAAACCACTAGACTAAGCCGCTTAACGCGAACCAATACCATGGCAACAATCAGAATAGAACGAGACGGCGCGGACGCGGGTGCAGTGGCCACCGGCCAGGAAGCCGTAGCTGCCGGTCAGCGCAACATCCTCTTCGGGCTGTACGACGATGAAGTCAAGCTGCTCGACGCGGTAAAGGCCGCCAACGCCGACCACCTCGACATCGACGACGTGTACACTCCCTTCCCCGTCCACGGTCTGGACCCCCTGCTGGGGCTGGAGGAAAGCCGCCTTCACGTGGCCGGCTTCATCTTCGGTACCATCGGCTGTCTGTTCGGCTTCGGCTTCATGACCTGGGTGTTTACCCGCGACTGGCCCATCATTTTCGGTGGCAAGCCGTACTGGTCCGTGCCCGCCTTCATCCCCATCACCTTCGAGCTCACCGTACTGTTCTCGGCCGTGGGTATGGTGACGGTGTTCTATATCGTCAACGGTCTTGGCCCCGGCGCCGAACCCCGGCGTCTCCACGACCGCATCACCGACGACAAGTTCTGCATTGCCTTTGACGTGACCGACCTGGACGGTGCCGAAGTGGACCGCCTGCGCGACTACTTCGACCGCACCGGCGTAGAAACCGTGCACCAAAAAATGGTGGCGGCCTAACGGGCGCTTCCTCTCTAAACCCTTCCCGCATGAAACTGCACAACCTGATCATGATTCTCGTCCTTGCAGCGGCCGTCACCGCCTGCAGCGACGCGGAGGAAGACTTCCCCGGAAGCGAGTATATGCCGGACATGGCCCACTCGATCGCCATGGAAGCCAATACCTATAACTACTACTACTACAATACCTGGGACGACCGCTCGACGATCAAGCTGGGTGAGCTGGCCTACCCGAAGTACACCGTGGACGGTACCGTCCCCCGTGGCTACGCCGGACAGTACATCCCCGGAATGCAGCCCCCCGGTGGCCTCGGCGACGCGGAAAGCATGCTGGGCAAGCTGATGGAAAGCGACAGCCCCAACGCCATGGCCATCCCCACCAACGGCCACGTACCCTACTACTACGAGGATACCCCCGAAGGGCGCGAGGCGGCCATCGCCGACAACATGTCCAACCCTTTCCCCATCACCGAATCCGGACTGGTGCGCGGCGCCAACCTCTATAGCATCTACTGCGGCATCTGCCACGGTGAGGCCGGCGACGGACTGGGCTACATCTACGATACCGACAAGAACCCCCAGGCGAAGTACCCCGCGGCTCCGGCCAGCTTCCTCCGCCCGGAATTCCTGGAAGCTTCCAACGGCCGTTACTACCACGCCATCATGTACGGATACAACGTGATGGGTGGTTATGCCGACAAGATGAACTACGAGGAGCGGTGGCAGGTGATCCACTTCATCCGCAGCCTGCAGGCGAAGGAAACCGAAACCGAGTACACCGAGCAGGTCAACACCTTCAACCCTTCGGTGGCGACTCCCCTGGTGGACTTCGATCCCCTGGCCCACCGTTCGACCCCCTTCACGAACGAAGCCACCGACAATCCGGAGCTGATGAGCGAGGCTGCCACCAACGGCCCTGCCCAATCGACCTTCCGCAAGAAATAACGACCCTTCATCTTTAGTGGCGGCCCGCCGCCACCAAATCGAATAACTCCCCATGGAGAACTTTGTATTCTCTTCCCGCGCCAAGACAACGAACCTAGCCCTGATGGGCGTCGGACTCATCTGTCTGATCATCAGTTACTTCGTTGACGGTGGGGAAGGTCACCACATGCGGTTCTGGACCAACTTCCTCCACAACTCCGTCTTCTTCCTGGGCATCGCCGCCCTGGCCGGTTTCGCCCTGGCCGCCTTCACCACGGCCTACGCCGGGTGGTTCGTGCAGTTCAAGCGGGTATGGGAAAGCTTCAGCACCTTCCTGCTGCCGGGACTCTTCCTGATGGGCGTTATCATCGTGGGCCTCTGGCTTCACAGTCACCACCTCTACCACTGGAACGATGACGCCGCGGTACTGGAGGATCCCATCCTTTCGCACAAGTCCTCCTTCCTCAACAAGTACTGGTTCACCTTCGGCACCATCGCCTTTGTCGGACTCTGGTACTTCCTGCTGGGCAAGATGCGCAACATCAGCCTGGCCGAGGACCGCGACGACAACGACACCAACTTCAGCTACTACCGCCGCTACAAGGTGTACGCCGCCATCTTCCTGCCCATCTTCGGCTTTACCAGCGCCGCGATGATCTGGCAGTGGGTGATGTCGATCGACAGCCACTGGTACTCGACGATGTTTGCCTGGTACGCTTCGGCCTCCCTCTTTGTAGCCATGACCGCACTGACGATCATGCTGCTGATCTACCTGAAGAGCCGCGGCTACTTCACCATGGTGACCGCCGAGCACTTCCACGACCTTGGCAAGTACCTCTTTGCCATCTCCATCTTCTGGACCTACCTGTGGTTCAGCCAGTTCATGCTGATCTGGTACGCCAACGTAGGGGAGGAGACCATCTACTTCCGCGAGCGGATGCAGAACTACCCGGTACTGTTCTGGGCCAACCTGGCCATCAACTTCGTACTGCCCTTCTTCGTCCTGATGCGCAACGACACCAAGCGCAAGATGGGAACCCTGTTCTTCGCTTCGGCCTTTGTCTTTTTCGGCCACTGGCTCGACTTTTTCAACATGATCAAGCCCGGTGCCCGCCTCACCCTGATCGAAATGGCCGCCCACGAGGAAGGTCACGCCGGAGCCGACCACGGTGACACCGCCGTCATGGGCCACGATGAGCACGCCGACGAGCACGAAGGCGACGAAACCGCCGCCCTCGCCGCCGGTGAGGTAGTCAGCGAAGGAGACAACCTCCAGGACCCCGCCGGACACGACGATGCCCTGGACAACGACAACATCCACTTCGACGCTTCCGCCCAGGACGACAACGTACCCGTCGCGAACGAATTCCGCGGTGGCCCGCCCGAGACCCGCGGTGTAGGCCCCAATGAACTGGCCACCGCAACCGACCGCACGGATCCCGACGTATTCGAGCCCAACCAGTTCATCCAGGAGGAGCACTTCGGCGACAACGAAATGATCGGTCACCTGGAAGCGGCCGGTGGTCACAGCGAAGCCCTCCACACCCTCGGCTTCAAGTCCGGCTACACCCTGCCCGGCCTGCTGGAAATCGGAACTTTCCTCGGCTTCCTCGGCGGCTTCCTGTTCTTCGTCATGAGCAAGTTGTCCACCGCCCGTCTGGAGCCGAAGAACGACCCCTACCTGGAAGAAAGCATTCACCACCACACCTAGCATTCATTGTTTAGACCAAGTCTAAACAAGGGGTTTGGTGGTAACCAACTTAAGCACCACTCGTTAATTTTACAGCCGTTTCCACCCATAGGGGCCGACGGCACGAAACGAAGCTAATATACTGGTATGACTACGTTGATCGTCTTTATTTGCATAGCGATGCTACTGCTCATTATCGTGCAGGTAGCCCGGGTCCGTGACCTGGCCAAGAAACTGCGCGGTAGCGAGGAAATTGAAGCAAAGGCTACCGAATCTACCGGGAAGGGACTGCTGTTCTTTATGGTTGCCCTGCTCGTGATCACTACGGTGTCGGCCATCTACTACAAGAACTACATCCTCGGGTTCGGTCCCCATCAATCGGCCTCGGTGCACGGTGAGGAGATCGACAGCATGATGAAGTGGACGCTGGGGGTAACCTACGTCACCTACATTCTGACCCACATCGCCCTGTTCTACTATGCCTTCAAATACCGCAGCCGCAAGGGACGCAAGGCGCAGTACATGAGCCACAACAACACGGTAGAGCTGGTCTGGACGGGTATTCCCGCCATCGTCATGACCTTCCTCGTCGTAGGTGGTCTGGATGCCTGGAACGAAATCATGAGCGACGTAGGCGAGGACGACAACTACATGGAAATCGAAGCCACCGGTTACCAGTTCGCGTGGCAGATGCGCTACCCCGGCCCCGACGGGCTGCTGGGTCGCCGGGACTTCCGCCTCATCACCGGTGCCAACCCCCTCGGCCAGGATTGGTCGGACCCCAAGAACCACGACGACATCCTCGTCAACGACGTGACCCTGCCCGTAGACCAGAAGGTCCGGGTACGCATCATCGCCAAGGACGTTTTGCACGACTTCTACCTGCCCCAGTTCCGGGTCAAGATGGACGCCGTGCCCGGCCTGCCTACCTACTTCGTCTTTACCCCCCGCCTTACCACCAAGGAGTGGCGCAAGGGACTGTCGGAATACCCCGAATACCAGGAACTGGATCCGGAGTCGGACAGCGGGCAGCAGCTCTGGGAAACCCGCAACTTCGAGCTGGCCTGCGCCGAGCTCTGCGGAATCGGCCACTGGTCGATGGCCCGGACGGTCACCATCATGGAACAGGACGAGTTTGACACCTGGTACGCCGGTCAGACCTCCTACTACGAAGCCAACATCAAGGGTACCGAGTACGACCCCCTGTTCATGGCCAATGTTGAGGAGCGCCGCAACGGCCTGAAGCAGGCTGTCAGCCAGGCGATGGAAACGCCCGGCAACGACGACAACTACATCAGCCTGGATCACGTATCCTTTGAGGACGGCACCGCCGACTTCACCAACGGCAGCCAGTACCAACTCGACGACGTAGTCGCTCTCCTGGAGGAGAACGACGGGGTAGGGGTGTTCCTGATGGGCCACACCGCCGGCTCCGGCGACCAGGCGGCTGATCAGGAGCTGAGCAGCCAGCGGGCCGAAGCCATCCGCAGCTACCTCATCGAGGCCGGTATCGACGGCAGCCGTATCCAGTCGCGCGGCTACGGCAGCAGCCAGCTGATGACGACCTCCGGCGGCGACACTGACGCAGCCAACGCTCACATTGAAATGTACATTACTGAGGGAGGCGTATCGGAGCCCAGCGCGGCCGACCTCTCCTCCAAGTAATTTATCTTTAAGAAATACCTAATAATCTGAATTCCATGGCTACAGCAGCAGCACCAACGATGGCCCCGCTGAAGCGCGAAG
Organism: Neolewinella marina; assembly: GCF_002631205.1. Taxonomy (GTDB): domain Bacteria; phylum Bacteroidota; class Bacteroidia; order Chitinophagales; family Saprospiraceae; genus Neolewinella; species Neolewinella marina. The sequence goes on along the minus strand of NZ_PDLO01000001.1, from coordinate 446,321 downwards.
AAGCGCTGATCGAGGAATTTGGGTACGATGATCACTTCCACGATCACCACCACGGTGATAAGTACCAGTCGAACTTCGTCTCCCACTATATTTTCAGCATGGATCACAAGATGATCGCCAAGCAGTTCCTGATCACGGGAATGTTCTGGGCCATCATCGGTGCCGTCATGTCGCTGATCTTCCGTATGCAGCTGGGCTTCCCCGAGGAAAGCCTGGCCTGGCTCAAGCCGTTGCTGGGTAAGTGGATTACCGTCAACAGCGAGGGTATCGGTACCCTGCAGCAAGACTTCTACTACGCCCTGGTTACCATGCACGGTACCATCCTGGTGTTCTTCGTACTGACCGCCGGTCTGTCGGGTACCTTCAGCAACCTGCTGATCCCCTTGATGATCGGTGCCCGCGACATGGCCTCGCCGCTGCTCAACATGCTCAGCTACTGGTTCTTCTTCGTATCCGGTACGATCATGTTCGCCTCCCTCTTCCTCTCCACCGGTCCCTTCGCCGGCGGCTGGGTGGCCTACCCGCCACTGTCGGCCCTGCCACAGGCCATGGACGGATCCGGTGCGGGTATGACGCTGTGGACGATCTCCCTGGTGCTGCTGGTCGTCTCCCTGCTGCTGGGGGGCATCAACTACATCACCACCGTCCTGAACCTGCGGACCAAGGGCATGAGCATGTGGCGCCTGCCGCTGCCCATCTGGGCCTTCTTCGTCACCGCCATCCTGGGTCTGCTGTCCTTCCCCGTACTTACCTCGGCCTTCTTCCTGCTGATGCTGGACCGCGGTATTGGCACGAGCTTCTACCTCAGCGACATCTACATCGGCGGTGCCGCCCTTGACCACGTTGGTGGTAGCCCCATCCTGTACCAGCACCTTTTCTGGTTCCTGGGCCACCCCGAGGTGTACATCATCATCCTGCCGGCCTTCGGTATCGTATCCGAGGTACTTTCGGTCAACAGCCGCAAACCCATCTTCGGTTACCAGGCCATGGTGTTCTCCATCCTCGCGATCGCCTTCCTGGCCTTCATCGTGTGGGCCCACCACATGTTCATGTCGGGCATCAACCCCTTCATTGCCAACTTCTTCGTGATCTTCACGCTGATCATCGCCGTTCCCTCGGCCGTAAAGGTGTTCAACTGGATCGCGACCCTTTACGGTGGTAACATCCGCTTTAACCCCGCCAGCCTGTTTGCCATCGGCTTCGTGTCGATGTTCATCTCGGGTGGTCTGACCGGTATCTGGCTCGGTAACTCGGCCCTTGACATCCAGCTGCACGACACCTACTTCGTAGTAGCCCACTTTCACATCGTAATGGGTGTGGCCGCTTTCTTCGGCATGTACTCTGGCATCTACCACTGGTTCCCCAAGATGTACGGTCGCTTCATGAACGATACCCTCGGCAAGGTCCACTTCTGGGGTACCATGATCGGAGCCTACTGTGTATTCTGGCCCATGCACTACCTGGGTATGGCCGGCGTTCCCCGTCGCTACTACAGCTTCGACAGCTTCCAGACCTTTGGCCACTTCGACGGGATGAACAAGTTCATCACCATCGCCGCCATCATCACCTTCGGTTTCCAGCTGCTCTTCGTGATCAACTACTTCTGGAGCATCTGGCGCGGCCGTAAGATGACCACCAAGAACCCGTACAACGCCAACACCCTGGAGTGGACCACGCCCATCGAGGTGGGTCACGGCAACTGGCCGGGCAAACTGCCCACCGTTCAGCGTTGGGCCTACGACTACAGCAAAGACGGCATCGACCACATCTCCCAGGTGCAACCCATCATGGAGGGCGAATCCGTCGACCACTAATCACCTACCCGACGCCCCCCCGGGGGTGTTCTGGCGACCCGTAGTTCGTAGGCCAGCCGCCGCGGCTACGGGTCGTTTTTTAATCGCATGAAAGCATCAACCACAAGTCGGACGCACGCTTCGGAATTTGCCCGCCGGGTCAGTGACCTGGCTGCCCTGGTCAAGTTCCGGCTGTCGGCCACCGTTGTCCTTTCCTCCGTACTGGCCTACCTCGTAGCGCTGGAAAGCGGGGGAGTGAGCTGGTGGGCCGTTTCCGTGCTGACCGCGGGCGGTTTTCTCACCACCGCCGCCGCCAACATCCTGAACGAGGTACTCGAGAAGGATTATGACCGGCAGATGGAGCGCACCCGCCGCCGCCCCCTGGCCGAAGGCCGAATGGGCAGCAGTGAAGCCCTCCTCCTGGCGGGCTTCGCCAGCCTGGGCGGCATCTCCCTGCTGGCGCTGTTCAACCCCTGGACCGCCATTCTCGGCATGCTCTCCCTGGTAAGTTACGCCTTCGTCTATACCCCCCTCAAGCGGGTGGGCCCCGTGGCCGTGGTCGTAGGTGCCGTACCCGGAGCACTGCCGGCCCTCATCGGCTGCGCCGCGGCCGAGGGCGCCATCACCGGACTGGGCGTTACCCTGTTCACCATTCAGTTCTTCTGGCAGCTGCCCCACTTTTACGCCATTGGCTACCTGGGCAGCGCCGATTACCGCAAGGCCGGTTTCCGCCTGGTTCCCGAAGTAAATGGGGAGGTGGACGTACGGACCCTGGGGCGGGATTCCATCCTGGCCACGGCCGTACTGATTCCCCTGAGCCTATTGCCCTACGCCCTGGGCATCACCGGCGGCTGGACCGCCGTGGTGGTCGTGGGTCTCGGGCTGGCCTTTTTCTACTACGCCCTGATGTTCTATCGTCGTCCGGAGCGGTCGACGGCACTCCGGATGATGTTCTTCTCCTTTGCCTACCTGCCGCTGGTGTTTACGGCGTACTGGGCCGGTAAACTATTTTTATCATGAGTGCAATTGAAACAACCTTGAATCACCGCATCGATACCCCTTCCCGGCGCAGCAAGCTTCATCCCCTGAAGTTCGCCATGTACGTAGGCCTGGGTAGCCTGGTAATGATGTTCATCGCCCTGACCAGCGCCTACATCGTGCGCCGCGCCTCGGGCAACTGGCTGGAATTTTCGATCCCAACCATTTTCTACGTCAACACTTTGGTCATCGTGGTCAGTAGCCTAACTTTGCACGCCGCGTACGGAGCCTTCAAACGGGAGGCGGAACGTGCGTACCGGGCCTTGTTGTCGGTGACCTTCCTGCTCGGACTGGCCTTCCTTATCCTCCAGTATATGGGGTGGCAGGAACTGGCCGCGCAGGGCATTCCGCTGAAGATCAATCCGGCCGGTGACTTCGTCTACGCCATCAGCTGGCTGCACGCCCTGCACGTCGTGGGGGGGGTGGCGGCCCTGCTGGTTTCGGTAGCCTTTGCCTACGGCATCAAGCTGCGGCGCACACCGGCTCGCCAGTTGCGTCTAGAATTGACCCTGATCTACTGGCATTTTGTCGATGCGCTCTGGATCTACCTCATCCTTTTCCTGAGCCTGCAACGCTAGTCTCACTATAATATCTTATCAACGTAACCGATATGACCGAAGAAAGAGATACGGATATCATCATCGCGGAAGACCACAAACCGGAGCTGAACAACGATTGGTCAGGTGGTGATCGCAAGCCCTTCCGTACTTCGTACGGTAAGCTGATGATGTGGTACTTCCTGCTGTCCGACGCCTTCACTTTCGCGGGCTTCCTGATTTCCTACGGCGCCCTGCGCTTCAGCAGTCCCAGCTGGCCCGTGCCGGATAAGGTATTTGCCACCGCCCCCTTTGGCATCAACGAATATTTCCCCAACGGTGAAGCTCCCCTGATCTTCGTCACCTTCATGTCGTTCCTGCTGATCATCAGCTCGGGCACCATGGTCCGGGCCGTACAGGAAGGCGCCCGCGAGAACAAGCGTGGCGTGGTGTTCTGGATGCTGCTCACCGTACTGGGCGGCGCCGGCTTCCTTGGCTGTCAGGCCTGGGAATGGACCAACCTGATCGTAAAGGAAAACATGACGGTGTCCACCAACCCCTTCGGCACCTACGTGGAGAACGGTTACTACCTCGATCCCGAAACCGGTGAGATCACCGACGAGGAAGTGGTGGAAGGAGAAACCTACCTGCTGCACGTGGCCGGGCAGTCCCACGGCGAGGAAGCAGCCGATGATCACGGCGACGACCACGGTGAGGCCCACTTTGCCTACTCCACCGTCCCCGGTGATTACCCCGGTTACGTAGTCGACGGCCTGCGCCCCGACGGAACGGGAGACCCCACCGCCAAGCCCTTCATCCACCGCAAGTACGTGGTGGTCGACGAGGAAACCAACGAGCAGCTGCTGAAGGTGCAGGAGTTTGGCCCCCCGGCCTTCGGTGCCCTCTTCTTCGGCATCACCGGCTTCCACGGTTTCCACGTGGCTACCGGAGTCATCTTTCTGCTGATCATCCTGATCAACGCCGGCAGTGGAGTATACGTAGCCCGGATGAACGGCTACGAAATGGTAGAGAAGATCGGACTGTACTGGCACTTCGTAGACCTTGTCTGGGTCTTCGTATTCCTGGTCTTTTACCTCCTCTAATCCACCACTTCAAAGAACCATATCCTCCGGTGGTACGCCGCCGGAGCATCTAACGATACCCACTTTATTATGGCACAACATCTCAGCTACGAAGAATCGGTACGGGGCGTATGGAAAGGCCTGGGCCTCCTGGCCGCCGTCACCGTCGTGGAAGTACTCCTCTCCCTGCTCAAGGCAGCGGAATTCGCCGAGTCCATCCGCCCCCTGATCTACGTCGCCTCCCTGCTGATCATCGCCCTGTCGATCTACAAGGCGTACTTCATCGTTTACGAATTCATGCACATGGGCTACGAGGTCAAGGGTTTGGCCATGACCGTACTGCTGCCGACGCTCCTGCTCCTCTGGGCCCTCATTGCCTTCTTCAACGAAGGAGACGCCTGGCGGAAGAGCCGCGAAAAGGTGCTGTACAAGGACCAGCTCGAACTCCCCGCCGGAGACGAGGTCGGTATGTCGGACGACAACAACCTGCTGTACCTGTCGCAGGAATCCTAGACCACCCCGCCTGGTCTACGGGAATGAGAAGGTCTGTGGCCCCGGCCCCAGACCTTCTCTGTTTTTGAGGCTGCCCGCTCACAGTTTCGTCAAAATGAGCGGGAAGTACATCCCTCCCGTGGCCACCCCGTTATTAGAGTAAATCCCCCGAACCAATGGCCGATACCAAGAAGATCCTGAATACCGGCGTACTGCTGCTGTTGCTGGTGGGCTTTCCCCTCGTGTCGTTCCTGTATCTGCGCGGCGGTACCAAATACCGTAAGGAAGCCATCGCTACCCAGGAAGACTTCGGGAAGATGCCCAACCTCTATGACCTGGAGGCCGTCCGTGGATCGCTGCCACCCGACCTGCGCGGGGCCATGACGGTAGTGGGGTGGCTGGATCCTTCGAAGGAACCCGGCACCCGCGTGTACGGCCAGATGCTGGACAGCCTCTACCAGCAGTTTCAGGACAGCCCCAACCTGTACTTCACTACCATCCTGTTGGCCGAGAAGCCTAAGGAAAGCGCCGATGCCTTCGCCGAGCAATTTAACCTGCCGGACGACCCCATGCTCAGCTTCCTTCGCGCCGACGAACGCAGTTTCGCCGCCACCGCGGAGGCTTTCCAGTTGCCACTTGGCGAGTACGACTCCCCAGGCATCCAGCCCGTGGTGGCCCTGGTAGACAGCTCACAGACCATCGTAAAGCACTACGACCTCGCCCGCCGCGACGAAGCCATCGGGCTGGTACAGCTCGTCTCCCTCATCATTCCCCTGCCGGAGAAAAAAGAGATCATCCTCGACCGTGGAAAAGAACTATAGCATGCCCACCCCCCGCCACCCGGAGCTGAAGACCTACCCCTCACTGGCCGGCCCCCTGAAGATCGCTACCTACGTGTTCTCGGCGGTCGTCCTGGCCCTGGTATTCGTAATGCGGGAAGTCACCTTGTCCATCGACTGGGACGTGAGCTTCCTGCCCGCGGTAAACGCTTCCCTGAATGGACTTACCGCCCTGGCCCTGGTCTTTTCCCTGTACTACGTGAAGCGGGGACAGTTCGTCCACCACCGCAACGCCAACGCCGTGGCCCTCGGCCTGTCTGTGTTGTTCCTGCTGTGTTACGTGGCCTACCACTTCACCACTCCGGAAGTAATTTTCGGAGACGCCGACGGCAACGGCGTGCTGTCCGAAGCCGAGCGCCTGGCCGTGAGTGGTACCCGGCCCTGGTACCTGGTTATCCTCATCAGTCACATCACCCTGGCCGGCATCCTTTTGCCCTTTATTTTGTTAACCACGGTACGGGCGATTACCGGTCAGTGGTCCCTCCACGCTAAAATGGCCCGCTATGTGTGGCCCCTGTGGTTCTACGTAGCCATCACCGGGCCGGTTGTCTACCTGATGCTCCGTTCCTACTACCCCTAACCTCCTGCCATGAAAAAGCTGCTGCCCCTCTGCCTCGTCTTTGTCCTGCTGTTGATCGGTGGTGACCTGCTGGCCCAGTGCCCCATGTGCCGGGCCACGGCCGAGAGCAACCTGGCCAACGGGGGAACCGAAGGGCAGGGCCTCAACCAGGGAATCCTGTACCTGCTGGGCATGCCTTACGTGCTCGTCGGAGCCATCGCCTTTATCTGGTGGAAGTACCGGAAGCGGGAGCACGAAGTTGCGTAGCCACCAGCAATTGGTCGGCCGTACCCTTGGGTAGGGTTTCTTCCCGCCCCCCATATATAATGCGCATACTGCCATCGTAGGACTCCCGCGCCGCCACCTTGATGACGGCATCGAGCCGCAGCCCTTTCTCGTTCAGGTACCGCAAGAAGTCGGGAGAAGAATTTTCCAGACCAGTCAGGATCACCACGTCACCCGGTTCGCAGCCGCTGAGGCGCTGTCCGATCCGTGCGGAGATATTGCCCTGCCGGTCCGGGATCGGGGAGCCGTGGGGATCAAAATCCGGGGAACCCAACAGTTGGTCCATCCGCTCGAAGAGGGCCGGGCTGTCAATGTGCTCGATCTGTTCGGCGATGGGGTGAACCTCCTCCCAGCCAAAACCCATTTTCTCCACCAGGTACATCTCGGTCAAGCGATGCTTGCGCACCACCAGGGCGGCCTGTTTCCGGCCCTCCTCCGTCAGTCGCAGGGGGCGGTAGCGCTCGTACTCCAGCAACCCCTGTTCGGCCAGCCGCTTGATCATGCTGTTCGCTGACGGCTTGCTCACCCCCAACTCCGCACTCAGGTCGCTGATGGAGACGGTATCGCGCTGCCGACTCAGGGCAAGCAGGGCTTTCAGGTAATTTTCAACGGTCGGGCTTGCCATGCCGCAAAATAAAGAAGAAAGATTGGCAAACAATGTTAGCCTATGCTAACTTTGTAGTTCAATAAAGCTAAGTAACATGTTTTACTCTTCTTCCTTGCGGCGGTGCGCAGGTTCCGTAGTTCTCAAAAACGGCCTGGTTTTACTGGCGATGTTGCTGGCTAATTTTTTGTCCGGACAGGGCTATACGGCCTCCGGAGTGGTGGTAGGTACGGACGGGCTACCCCTCGAACTGGTATCGGTGCAGGCGGAAGGGGAGGGCCGGGGCACCTTTACGGAGGCAGACGGTACGTTTACGCTCAAGGGGCTCCCGGAAGGAACGGTAACCCTGCGGTTTTCCAGTCTTGGCTTCCAGCCGTGGCGGGAGGAGGTACACCTGGGACCGGGGGACGAGGCACCCGCATTGACCATTGTTCTGGAGGAGCGCGGTGCCGTCCTGGAGCAAGTGGTGGTGAGCGGTAACCTCAAGGAGGTCAGCCGCAGCAGCAGTCCGGTACCTATCGAAGTGTATACCGCTCAGTACTTCGCGGCCAACCCCGCACCCAACTTCTTTGAATCCCTGCAACAGGTCAACGGGGTGCGCCCCCAGCTCAACTGCAATGTGTGTAACACGGGTGACATCCACATCAACGGCCTGGAGGGCCCCTATACGATGGTGCTGCTCGACGGTATGCCGATCGTGAGCGGACTTTCTACGGTTTACGGACTGACCGGCATCCCCCAGCGGCTGGTGGAAAGGATGGAAGTGGTTAAGGGACCCGCCTCCACCCTTTACGGCTCGGAAGCGGTGGGTGGATTGATCAATATCATTACCCAGCGCCCCGGAAGCGGACCAAAGCTGGTCGCCGACGCCATGGTCACCAGCTGGGGGGAGACGAATATCGACCTGGGCCTCAATCAACGCATAGGTGAGGGGAGCAGCACCCTGCTCGGGGTCAATTACTTCCGCTACGCCAATCCCATCGATAATAACGGCGACAACTTCACGGATGTCACCCTGCAGGACCGCATCTCGGTATTCAACAAGTGGACCTTTGACCGGGCGGACGGTCGCGACTTCACCCTGGCCGCCCGCTACCTCTACGAGGACCGCTGGGGCGGGGAGCTGAACTTCGGCCCGGCCTTCCGCGGCGGTGACGAGGTGTACGGCGAAAGCATCTACACCAACCGCTGGGAATCCATCGGCAGCTATCAACTGGCGGTACCCGGGGAGGCCTTTTTCCGCTTCAGCCTGAATGGGCATTACCACGATTCCGCCTACGGCAACACCATCTACCTGGGCAAGCAGTACATCGGCTTCGGTCAGCTTACCTACCGTCCGGAACTCACCGGTCGCCACGACCTGCTCTTCGGTACCGCCTACCGCTATACCTGGTACGACGACAATACCACGGCCACCGGCGGTGAAACCGGCAACGCGCCCTCGGTTACCTCTCTGCCCGGTGCCTTCGTGCAGGACGAATTCCGCATTAACCGCCACAATACCTTGTTGCTGGGCCTCCGCTTCGACCACAACAACCGCCACGGGGCCATCCTGACCCCCCGCCTGAACTACAAGTGGAACGACCGCGACCAGTCCAACGTCTTCCGCCTCAGCATCGGCAATGGCTACCGGGTAGCGAATGTATTCACCGAAGACCACGCCGCCCTGACGGGTGCCCGCCAGGTAGTCTTCGCCGCGGAACTCCAGCCGGAAACTTCGTGGAACGCCAACGTGAACTACGTGCGCCGCATCTACGACTGGGACTGGGGCATCGTGGGACTGGACGCCAGCCTGTGGTATACCCGCTTCGGTAACCGCATCCTGCCCGACTACGAATCCAACCCCAACCAGATCATCTACGACAACCTCGATGGCTACGCGGTTTCCCGCGGTGGTAGCCTCAACGTCGACCTGAACCTTACCAGTGGTACCCTGGCGAACCTGGGCATTACCCTGCAGGATGTCTTCGTGAATGAAGACGGCACCCGGCAGCGGCAACTCCTCACCGAGGGCGCGTCGGCCGTCTGGAAAATCACCCAGCCCTTTCCCCGCGGCTGGTCGGTGGACTATACCGGCAACCTGTACGGCCCCATGCGACTGCCGCTGCTGGGGGAACTGGACAACCGACCCGCCATGTCGCCCTGGTTCAGCCTGCAGAATATCCAGGTGACCAAGGCGTGGGGCGAATCGGTGGAGGTATACGGCGGCGTCAAGAACCTGCTGAACTACACCCCGCCGGCCAACAGCATCGCCCGGCCGTTTGATCCCTTCGACCGGGAAGTGGCGTTCGGGGCGGACGGACAGGTGCTGGCTACTCCGAACAACCCACACGCCCTGACCTTCGACCCCTCTTACGTTTTCGCGCCGAACCAGGGCATCCGTCTTTTCCTGGGCTTCCGTTATAGTCTGCCGTAGGGAGACTTACCTTGGGGCGATAATCTGACACGTATGCCCGCCATCAACCTGCTGGACAAGTTCTCCCGTTTCTCCGACCAATGGTCACCGAAAGTCATCGCCGAGCTGAACGGACAGGCCGTCAAACTGGCGAAGGTGCAGGGCACCTTCGTCTGGCACGACCACGCCGAGGAGGACGAGCTGTTCTTCGTGGTGCGCGGCACCCTGCTGATCGACTTCGAGGACCGGGAGACGGTTCGCCTCGAGCCCGGGGAGCTCTACGTGGTGCCCCGCGGGGTACGCCATTGCCCCCGCACGGAAGGGGAGGAGGAAGTGTGGCTGATGCTCCTGGAGCCCATCTCCACGAAACACACCGGGGAGGTAGAAGACGCCCGTACGGTCAGGACCTACGACCGGCTTTAGGCCCAATGTGCGCTCCGTAGTACTTTTGCCCCTATGTCTACCGAACGCAACCCCTGGACCCGCAAGTCCACCGACATCCGCTACGAGAACCCCTGGATCCGGGTGGAGCACCACGAGGTCGTCAATCCGGCGGGGAAGGATGGCATTTACGGGCTCGTCCGCTACAAGAACCACGCCATCGGCATTGTCCCCATCGATGAGGAAGGCTATACCTACCTGGTAGGGCAGTACCGCTACGCCCTCGACGAATACAGCTGGGAGATCCCGGAGGGTGGCTGCCCGGTAGGGACAAGTACACTGGAGACCGCGAAGCGCGAACTGCGGGAGGAAACGGGACTGGTCGCCGCCGAATGGGAGCACATCATGGAGTTCCACCTCAGCAACTCCGTTAGTGACGAATGGGGGGTAGCTTACGTGGCCCGCCAGCTGCGACAGGAAGCGGCCGAGCCGGAGGATACGGAGGACCTGCGCCTGCGTCGGGTGCCCCTGCGGGAGGCGATTGAGATGACGCTCGACGGAAGAATCAAGGATGCACTGAGCATCCTGGCCCTCCAGCGCGTTGCACTAATGGGCATTAGTTAGGCAACTCGGGCGACGAAAGAAAATTTCGAAACAAAATGCGTTTTGCTTAGGGGGTAGGTACCCGAATTGGTGTCCTGGAAGCAGACGGACGAAGGCGATTGTCGGCGGGCGTCGCGATCGACCGAATGGTCTTCGTCCTAACCTCAAAGTAAAATCATGGATTCTGTCAATAAAATTGCCTTACTCGAACAGTTCGACCTCTTTGACGGACTGAGCGCCGATGAAAAGAAGCGCCTCAGCGAAACCATGGAGTTCAAGAAGAAACCCCGCTACTCCGTAATCTACCAGCCCGGAGAACCCAGCGAGCACATCTTCCTGCTGGCCAAGGGGCCCATCAAGATCAGCACCCACAGCAACGAGGGCAAGGAGGTGATCAAGCAACTCATCCACCCCGAGGCCGTCTTTGGTGAGCTGGCCCTGGTGGGGGAGACCACCCGCTCGGAAACCGCCCACTCGCTGAAGGAGGAGGTACATTACTACACCATCCGCGTGGCCGATTTCCAGCGCATCGTCTTCGGTAACCCCACCCTGAGCCGCCGTATCCTCAACCTCTTCGGCAAGCGCATGATGGCCGCCGAGCACAAACTCGAAGACCTCATCTTCAAGGATGCCCGCAGCCGCATCGTCGGTTTCCTGCACCAGGTGGTCAGCGAGCGCGGCCGCCGCGTGGGCTACGAGATGCTGCTGAAGCACAGCCTCACCCACCAGGACATCGCCAACATCACCTGCACCAGCCGGCAGACGGTCACCCTGGTCCTCAACGAGCTCCGCAAGGAAAACCTCATCTACTTCAACCGCGGCCGCATCCTGGTCCGCGACATGGACGAACTGCTGGCCAGTGCCGCCTGAGGCATCCCGGTTGGCTGACTAACTTTGCGGTTCCACAAATAAATGGACTCCCGGCCGGCGGCAACGCCGGGCGGGAGTTTCTCGTTCGTTGCCTATGCGCCTGCCGATTCTGCTTTGTCTTACCCTGCTCTTCACCGGTTGCTACTCCTTCCGGGGTATTACCATCCCCGAAGGGGTGGAGCGGGCCTACGTACCGGTATTCCTGGACAACTCCCTCGGGGCCCCGCCGACGCTGGCCATGGACCTGACGGAATCGCTGCGCGACAAGGTCCGCGACGAGGCCCGCCTGATCGTCACCGAGGACAATCCGGACATCGAGATTCGCGGCACCCTGGTGGATTTCCGGGTGACCGCCGAAGGCGCCAGTGCCGGCAATGAGACGGCGGCCTTCTCCAAACTCAACCGCCTGACCATCGTGGTGGCCATCGAGTACACCAACCTGCTGGACCCCAGCGCGGAAAACTGGAAGAGCAACTTTACGGAGTACTTCCCCTTCCCCGGCGAGCAGACCCTGGCCAGCGTACAGGACGAGGCAATCGCCGAGATCCTGGAAAACCTGAACGAGAAAATCTTTAACCGGGCCTTCGCCGACGACTGGTAGGGCAGGCTAGCATTCCGGGCGCGCCACGGAAACGTGGACGGCCAGCCCGCCTTCCGCGGTTTCCTTGTACTTGCTGTGCATGTGCTGGGCGGTTTCCCACATCGTAGCCACCACGGCGTCGAAGTGGACCACCGCGTTGCTGGCGTTGCCGGCCAGGGCCAGGTTGGAGGCCGTGATGGCCTTCATGGCGCCCATGGCGTTGCGCTCGATGCAGGGCACCTGTACCAGTCCGCCGATCGGGTCGCAGGTGAGCCCCAGGTGGTGTTCCATAGCGATCTCGGCGGCCTGCAGTACCTGCTTCGTACTGCCCCCGAGTACTTCGGTCAGTCCGGCGGCGGCCATGGCTGAACTGACTCCTACCTCAGCCTGACAGCCACCCACGGCGGCGCTGATGGTAGCCCCTTGCTTGAAGAGGGCACCGATTTGTCCGCTGCTCAGGAAGAAGCGCATCAGGTCATCCTCCCCGAAATTGCCGAAGAGGTAGTGATAAAGTAGCACGGCCGGAATGACCCCGGCGGCCCCGTTGGTGGGGGAGGTAACCACGCGGCCGAGGGCGGCGTTCTCCTCGTTGACGGCCAGGGCGAAACAGCTGATCCACTGGTTCACCGTGGAGAAGTCGCGGGTAGTGCGGCGGATGGCGTCGAGCCACTGCTTGCGGTCGGGGTATACCTTGCCGGCCAGCAATTTGCGGTTCAGGGCGGCGGCGCGCCGCTTCACGTTCAGTCCGCCGGGCAGCACGCCCTCGGTGTGGCAGCCCCGGTAGACGCAGTTCAGCATCACCTGGAAGAGGTTCTCCACCCGCCGGTGGATCTCCTCGCTGGAATAGATGCACCGCTCGTTTTCGTACAGCAGCCTGGTGATGGTCTTGCCGGAGCGGGCCGACAGGGCGATCATCTTCTCGCCGGAGGACACGTCGTGGACAAAATTGTAATCCTGCTCCACCGCCGCGGTATGCCCTTCCCGCTCGATGAACCCGCCCCCGAGGGAGAAATACGTTTCCCGCCGCAGTTCGCCCGCATCGGTCAGGGCGGTGAAAATCAGGGTGTTGGGGTGGCCGGGATGAGTGGTGGGTTGAAAGACGATGTCGTCGCGGAAAGAAAAGGGAACGGCCGTTCCATTGACCATCAGGGTGCCGGAGGTTTTGACCTTCTCGATCAACTCGGGGATGTCGCGGGTGGGAATGGTAACCGGATCGAAGCCCTGGAGACCGAGGACAACGGCGATGTCGGTGCCGTGGCCGACCCCGGTTTTTGCCAGGGAGCCAAAGAGCTGTACCCCCAGGCTTTGCACCTGCGCCCCCGCCAGTTCGCGGGCAAAATCCTGACCCGCCCGCCACGGTCCCAGGGTGTGGGAGGAGGAAGGGCCGACGCCAATTTTGTAGATGTCGAAAACGCTAAGACGGGACATAGGATAGGGTTAGGGAAGGCAAACCGTTGCCATGACAACGGATACAAAGATACGGTCGGCGGAGCAAGCCCGGGCCGGCATAAACGGCTTTAGTCGCGCCAGACGAAGGGAAAAAGCACGATGCCCACGGCCAGGGCGATGAGGTCGACGGCCACGGTGAGGTAGATCGGCTGCCAGACGTCGTTGCTGCCCGCGTCGATGGCGTACAGTCCCGCATCGAGCAAAAGCTTCAGCAGGGGGATCACCAGCGGAAATGAGAGAATGGCCATCAGGGTGCCACTTCCCCCGGCCCGGGCGGTGATGGCCGACACGAAGGTGAGGATGGCCGATAGTCCGATGCCGCCGAAGAAGACGGCGAGGAGAAGGGGCAGGGGATACACCACTACCGCCAGCGGAGCGAACAGGGAAAGCAGGGCAAAGGTGAGCCCCCCGATCAGCCAGATCACAATGGCGTTGAAGATCAACTTGCTGAACAGCAGGGCCAATGGGCCGGCCACGGTATAGTAGTAGTAGTGGCGCCGGCCGCCCTCCCGCAGGAAGCTCCGCCCCGCCGCCACGGTAGCCCCGAAGAAAAGAATGATCCAGTACAGGGCGTTGAATACCGGACCCTCCAGCGCATTGCCCACCGACAGGTAGACGATGACCACCGTAGTGATGACGTAAAGGAAAATACTACCCAGGGCGTACTTGTCTCGCCACTCAAGGCGCAGTTCCCAATGCAGGAGTTTATAAATTTGCCGTACCGTGGACATAGGACGGGCAAAGATACGTCCGCATCCACGCTAAGCTGCCCCCGCTGCGTTTATACTTCCCTTACTGAAACCGAACCGAATGACCCTGCTCTCCCGAATCTTGTTGCTGACCTGCCTCCTGGGCGGTGGCGTCCTGCAGGCCGAGCAGCTGGCCGTGGAAGCCCGCCGGGGGGACGGGATCTACTCCCTCCTGCGGCGCTACAACCTCGTGGCCTATGGCTGCAATATCGATGAATTCAAGCGGCTTAACCGGCTGAACAGCAACAGCAAGCTGATGGTGGGCTACCGCTACGAATTGCCCATTGAGGTGTTCCAGTACGACGGGAAAAGTATCCGCAGCACCACGGGGAACGATAACTGGGACCGCGCCGTAGCGATCAAGGAGTACAACGAGGACCTGTTGGCCGCGGGGCTGCGCGAAAGCGATTACCGCGACGACCGGGTACTCTGGGTGCCCTACCACATCGACCACTGCTCGGGCAACCTCGGCTTCACCAAAACGGAACCGGACATCGTAAACCTGGGAGAGAACGCCGGCAGCGAGGAGGAACTGGAGCGGCTGAAGGACCGGGCCGCCGACCGCGACCCCATCGCGGTGCCGGAGCAGGTGACCCGCTCCGGCCCCCGCACCTTCAAGATCTTTGGCGACACTTACGCCGAGGTACCGCTGATCGACCGCAGCCTGGCCGGACGCATCTTCTACATCGTAGCCGGCCACGGCGGGCCCGACCCCGGCGCGGTGGGGCGGCGGGGCGACCACCTGCTCGCGGAAGACGAATACGCCTACGACGTAGCCCTGCGCCTCTGCCGCAATATCCTCCAGCACGGTGGCACCCCGTACATGATCATCCGGGATGAGAACGACGGCATCCGCGACGACGAATACCTGACCCCCGACAGCGACGAAACAGTGTGGGGGGGAGCTTCCCTGCCCCGCAGCCAGAAGGCGCGGCTGTTCCAGCGGTCGGACATCATCAACGCCCTCTACGACGAAAACCTCGCCAAGGGTATCGTGGACCAGACCATGATTGCCATCCACATCGACAGCCGCCACCGGGGGCAGCGCATTGATGTATTCCTCTACTACCCGGAAGGTGACCTGCGGGGCGCCCACCGCGCCGAGCAGATCCAGCGCACCTTCAGCGCGAAGTACGACCAGTACCGTCCCGGGCGGGGCTACGAGGGGTCGGTCAGTGAGCGCGACCTGCACATGCTGCGGGAAACCAAGCCCAGTGGAGTGTACATTGAGCTGGCCAACATCGCCAACAGCAGCGACCAGCAACGCATCATCAACCCCCGCAACCGTCAGTTGCTGGCCGATTGGCTGCTGATGGGCTTGTACGACTAGCTTGCTCCGGTGGGGGAGGGCGGACTACTGCCCGTGATCCACCACGTCCAGCACCGAACGGAAGGAAACGAAGTTGCCCTTGAACCGGCGGTCGTGCATCTGCTGGTGGTCAAAGGCGAACTTCTCCTGGTAGATGTCGAAGGCCGGCCGGGAACTCACGGTAAACTGCAGGGCGTAGGTCACCCCGTCGGTCTCGTCCACGCCCAGCAGCCGGCTGAACTTGTAGTCCTCGAAGACGCCGCTCTCCATCACGTGGGGGATGTAGGACTGCTGCATCCAGCTCACCCAGTCTTCGTGGATGCCGTGTTCGATCTTGTTGGTGATGTTGTAGAGTAGCATGGCGGTGGGGTAGCGTTAGTCTTCCCGCGTGATGCGGGCCCCGAGGGCGCGCAGTCGCGTGTCGATGTTCTGGTAACCGCGGTCGATCTGGTAGATGTTGTCGATCCGGCTGGTGCCCTCGGCCGACAGGGCGGCGATCAAAAGGCTGACGCCGGCGCGGATGTCGGGGCTGGTCATGCGGATCCCGCGCAGCGGGTTGCGGCGGTCCATCCCGATGACGGTAGCCCGGTGGGGGTCACAGAGGATGATCTGTGCTCCCATGTCGATCAGTTTGTCCACGAAGAAGAGCCGGCTCTCGAACATCTTCTGGTGAAAGAGTACCGCGCCCCGTGCCTGGATGGCGGTGACCAGGGCGATACTCATCAGGTCGGGGGTGAATCCCGGCCAGGGGGCATCGTAGATGGTCAGGATGCCGCCGTCGAGGAAGTTCTGGACCTCGTAGTGCTCCTGGGGGGGGATGCGGATGTCGTCACCGAGGTATTCCATCTGGATGCCGAGCCGCTCGAAGGTGCGCGGAATGATGCCGAGCATGTCGAGCCGCACGTCCTTGATGGTGATGTCGCTCTGGGTGATGGCCGCCAGCCCGATGAAGCTGCCGATCTCGATCATGTCGGGCAGCATCCGGTGGGTACAGCCGCCGAGGCGGTCGACCCCCTCCACCTTGAGCAAATTGGAGCCGATGCCCTCGATACGGGCGCCCATGCTGTTGAGCATCTGCGACAGCTGCTGGAGGTAGGGCTCGCAGGCGGCGTTGTAGATGGTGGTTTCTCCCTTGGCCAGCACGGCGGCCATCAGTACGTTGGCCGTACCGGTGACGCTGATCTCGTCCATGTGGATGAAGGTGCCCTTCAGTCCGTCGGTACGGAAGGCGTAGATGTTTTTGGTGTCGTCGTACTCGAAGTCAGCGCCCAGGGCCTGCAGTCCGAGCAGGTGGGCGTCCAGACGGCGGCGTCCGATCTTGTCGCCGCCGGGCTTCGGCAGGCTGGCTTGTCCGTAGCGGTTCAGCAGGGGGGCGATCAGCATTACCGAGCCCCGGATCCGCTGGGCGTCCCGCACGTAGTCCGCGCTGAGTACGTAATCCAGGTTGATGTTGCGGGCGGTGATCGTGACCGTTTGCCGGTCGTGGCGATCCACCTCCGCGCCGAGGCCGGCGATCAGGGAGAGCAATTTGTTGACGTCCTCGATGTCCGGCAGGTTCTCTACCCGCACGGGTTCGGCCGTGAGCAGGGTGGCGCTCAGGATTTGCAGGGCTTCATTTTTGGCGCCCTGGGGGACGATTTCACCGGAAAGCTGGTGGCCTCCCTCAACGATAAAGGTTCCGTTCGTATTCATTGGCGGCAAGGTAAGGAGAGTTGCAATAGTTGTTGCGTTGTTGCACGGTCCGAATGGCCCCGGAAGGAGGTTGCGGGGGCATTATCGGGGCGGCGGCGCGCGGGTTCCGTGCAAATCCCGGGAGCCGAGGGGCCGGGGTGAATTACCTTTGGCCGCCTCACTTTTCTTCTGATAATTCTTTCGCCCATGCTCCCTTGCCGATATACCTGCGCTACTTTCCTGTTCCTGCTTCTACTCTTGTCCTTCGGCTGTGGCGGCCCGGCGGAAGGGAAGGACGATTCGGCGGCCGCCCTGCTGGTCTATAACGCCGACATCTGGGCCGGCGAAGGACTGGCTCCCGCCACCGCCCTGCTAGTGGGGGCTGACGGGACCATCCTGGACATCGGGTCGGACACGGCGGCCTGGACCGGTCAACTGGAACCCGCGACCCGCCGCCTTGACGCGGAAGGGCAATTTCTCATGCCGGGCTTCATCGAGGGGCACGCCCACTTCAGCGGACTGGGCAGCAGCCTCCGCAACCTGAATTTCCTGCGCTCGCGCAGCTGGGACGAAATCCTCGCCATGGTAGAGGAGCGCGCCCGGGAAACCCCCGAAGGGGTCTGGATCACCGGCCGGGGGTGGCACCAGGAAAAGTGGGACCAGCCCCACGACCACAGCATCGGGGGGTATCCCATTCACGACGAACTGAGCCAGCTAACGCCCGACCACCCCGTGGTGCTCCGCCACGCCAGCGGCCACGCCCTTTACGCCAACGGCAAGGCCATGGAACTGGCTGGCGTGACCCGGGAAACCCCCGACCCCCGGGGCGGCCGCATCCTGCGCGACGAGCTCGGCGACCCCATCGGGGTATTCGAGGAGCGGGCCATGGACCTCATCGCCGACGCCTACCAGAATTTCGTGCAGACCATGACGCCCACCGAGCGCAAGGACGAGTGGCTGGCCGGTATCCGCGCCGCCCAGGACGAGGTCCTCAGCAACGGCATCACCTCCTTCCAGGACGCCGGCAGCACCTTCCGCGAGGTGGAGTGGTACAAGGAACTCGACGCGGCCGACAGCCTGCGGCTCAACCTCTGGGTGATGCTGCGCCACGGCTACGATGAGATGGCCGGGAATATGGCCGGTCTGCCGCACTACGGCAACCGCTTCGAATGCTCGGCCATCAAGAGCGAACTCGACGGTGCCCTGGGCAGCTACGGTGCCTGGCTGCTGGAACCCTACTTCGACAACCCCGGCTTCACCGGGCAGAATACCACCCTGGTGGCGACCGTCGACAGCATCGCCCAACTGGCTGATGCCCACGGCATGCAACTCTGCGTCCACGCCATCGGCGACCGCGCCAACCGGGAAACCCTGGACGTGATGGCCCGCTACGTCGCGCCCACCGACGACAAGCGCTGGCGCATCGAACACGCCCAGCACATTCACCCGGACGACATTCCCCGCTTCGCTGAGCTCGGGGTAATTGCCTCGATGCAGGGCATCCACTGTACCTCCGACGCCCTCTTCGCCGAAACCCGCCTGGGCACCGAACGCGCCCGCAGCGGCGCCTACCCCTGGCGTAGCCTGCTGGATGCCCGCGCGGTGGTCACCAACGGCACCGACGCCCCGGTGGAGGACGTCAACCCCATCGAATCCTACTACGCCACCGTTACCCGCAAACGGGCCGACGGCAAGGCCACCTTCTTCCCCGAACAGTCAATGACCCGGGAGGAAGCCCTGCACAGCTACACGGCGGCCCCGGCCTACGCCGCCTTCCAGGAAGACGTAAGGGGGAGCTTGCGGCCGGGCCTGCAAGCGGATTTCGTACTGCTGACCAACAACCTGAAGGAGTGCGCGGAAGACCAGATCCTGAATACCGAAGTGGTGGCTACCTACGTGGGTGGTAAGGAGGCTTACCGGCGGTAGGGTTCGCGGCCTGAGGCCGCCTCTTACTGTCGCGGTCTGAGACCGCATTTTACTGTCGCGGCCTGAGGCCGCATTTTGCTGGCGCGGTCAGAGACCGCCTTCTACTATGGCGGTAGCGTAATTGTTCCAGCTCATCTCCCGGGTCGTCTCCTTGACGTTGGCCCGGGGAATGGGGCTTTCAATCATCCTTTCGAGCTGGCGGGCCATATCCTCGATGTCGTCCGGCTCCGCCAGGTAGCCGTTGTAGCCGTCCTCGATCGTCTCGGGGAAGTGACCCACCCGGGTAGCCACGGCGGGCAGCTGGAAGTTGTAGCTGATGCTTTCCACGCCGGAGGGGGTGGCGTAGCTGTAGAAGAGCACCACGGCGTCGCTGGCCTGGAAGTATTTATGGACTTCCTCGTTGGCGACGAACTCATTTTTGACCAGGACTCGGTCGCGGAGCTGCAGGTCGTCAATCAGGTCGAGCGGGCGGTAATCGCGCTCGTCGTCCGCCTTCTTGAGGAACAGTTTCTTCGCCAGCCCAAAGGTGGCGTTCTTCAGTTTGGTGCTGAGCTTGTCGGTTTTGAGGGTATCCCAGAAGGATTCTCCACAGACGATCAGACTGACGTCGTCGCGTCGGCCGGCCAGCTCGGCGAAGGCCCGGATGACGTTGTGCAGCCCCTTGTATTTGCGGATGAAGCCGAAGAAGAGGAAGACGTGCTCCCGTAACCCGTGGTCCCTCCGAAAGGCGGCCACGTCGAAATCCGCACGCGGTTGGAAAAGCTCATAAATGGGGTGGTACAGCTTGATGACCGGGGTAGTCTTTTGCACCTGCGTCCGCGCCCCGTCCTCGGTCACCGACAGCTTGCGGTCCGGGAAAAGTTCCCGCAGTTCGTCCACCGTCTTGTAGGCGTGGGCGATGAAGGTGTTGGCCGGAGCAATCCCGTAGCGGGTGAAGCGGCGGTCCAGGGAGCTGCTCTCCTTCTGGATGACGAAGTGAAGGTCGAAGATCACCTCGATTTCCCGGTGCTGCCGCAGCCTGCGCGCGATATAGCCCATCGGCAAACCCTGGATGGCGATGGCCCACTGGAAGATCACCTTGTCGGGCTGGAGGTCGCGGATTTTGCGGTAGGTCTCCTCCCAGCTCAGGGGGTTGTTGTAGTTGGTCAGGTAATGGACCTTGATGTCGGTACCATCGAGCAGGTCCACCTTGCTGGTCTTGTCCACGAACTCCCGCGGAATGATGGCCGGATACTGCTGCGTCCAGCTCACGATGTGCACGTCGCAGTCGCCCCGGCGGTCGAGAGCCTTGGCCAGGGAGGTGTTGTAATTCGAGATGCCGCCTTTGAATTTTGGGCCGGGACCGAAGCAGACTATTTTCAAGGAGTAAGGGGGTAAAGGGGTGAAGGAGTTAATTTGTCAAGGGGTCAAGGGGTCAAGGGGTCAAGGGGGTCAAGGGGTCAAGGGCGCTCATTTATTCCTCGCTTCGCTCGGGCAGGTCTGGGCCGGGGGAGTTCAGGCTTTCTTATTGCGATAGGAGCTTCTGGCCTTGCTCATGATTTTACTGATTTCCCGCCATTCTCGGCCGAGCGGGATGAGCGATTCTTTGTCCACCTTCAGTCTGGATTCGTAAAGGATTTCTAACCAGAACACGGTTTCATCAGCTTCTTCGACCACGATGCTCATCTTCGCGTAGAATTCCCGGCCAGATCTGGCCAAGCAGGCCGCCCGGTAGTTTGCCGCAGTCGAGGTTGCTGAGCGAATAAGTTGTCGGCTCACTTCCCGCATGGCGAGCGATGGCCGGTCCATTTCGAGAAAGTCAATTACAGCAACCGCCGCAACCTTGGTACGTGTCCTAAGGGCATTTACGAACCGGATCCGTTCGCTGGAATTACTGCCGTACGTACTTTCTGGTTCCCGAAAGACAAAGGATTCCTCCGGTTCCGGCAGATCATCTTCACCCAGGTCCATGTGACTAGTATTCAAAGCAGTCACCAAAGGTAAGCGGCCCGCATGATATAAAGGCTTCCCTTACAGCCACCGCCGCTACCCGAGCAAAAGTTGAACCGAAGAGGAGATCTTGCCGCCCTACCCGAGTGAAGCGAGGGGTAAATGGCCACTATTGACCCCTTAACCCCTTGACCCCTTAACCTGCCCGAGCGAAGCGATGGGTAACTGGCCACTATTGATCCCCTATCCCCTTGACCCCTCGACTACACCCCCTTCTGCGCCTCCAAAACCCGCCGCATCCCTTCCCGCACCGAGATCCTGGCCTTCCAGCCCATGGCGTGTACGTGGTCCATATTGGAGTAGCGGCTGAAGACGCCGACGGGCTTATCGAGGAGTTGCTTGATTTCGGGTTGGTAGCCCTCGATGCCACACATGGTGTGGATGATGTCGATGAAGGACAGCAATTCACCGCGGCCGATGTTGATGGCCGAGCCGTCGGTTACCCTTTCCATGGCGAAGAAGATGCAGTCGAGTACGTCGTCGATGTGGACGAAGTCCCGGCCCTGGCGGCCGGTTCCCCAAACTTCCACCGGGTCCTCCCGGCGGGCAATGCGGGCGGCGATGGCGGGGATGGGGTAGGAGAGGTCCTGGTCTTCCCCGTAGCCCGAGAAGGGCCGGATGCAGGTTACGCTCAGGTTGTAGTGTTCCGCGGCGGTGCGGGCCAGGAATTCCCCGGTGAGTTTCGACCAGCCGTAGGTCATGTCCGGCTCCCCCATCTTCTTGAAGTTGATGTCGGATTCGGCCAGGGCGATGGCGTCTCCTTCCGTCTGCAGGTCGATGGGGTAGGCCGCCGAACTGGAGGGGTAGAGGGTGCGGTCCGGCCGGTGGCGGGTTACCCAGTAGAAGAATTCCGCGTCGATGCTCAGGTCCAGGGCCACCTTCATGGGGTCGCCTTCGATGGTGGACCGCCCGCCGACGATGGCCGCGAAGTGAAACACGTCGCTGAAGCGCTCGAAGTCCGGAGCGTAGTGGTTGCGGATAAAGTCCTCGTCGTCGATGATGTCGCGCAGGAACTGCCGGAAGTCCTGGTGGAGGAACAGCAGCCGCTCGTCGGTGCCGTAAACTTCCAGGTCCCCTTCCTGCCGTACCCGCTCCGCGTCCAGCCAGGTGGAGGGGTGGGTGCCCACGCTGAGGTTGTCCACGAAGATGATCTTGTCCTGGGTGGTGCGGTACAGCCGCTTGACCATGTTGCGGCCCACGAAGCCGCAGCCGCCGGAAACGAGGTGAAAGTTCAAGGGGGGAAGTCTTAGAGGTGAGTGAATAACCGGGTGACGGCGGAGGCAAGCCCCCCGCCACCCGGTAGCGGAATCCTAGAGGTTGAACGAAATGCCCTGGGCCAGTGGCAGTTCGGTCGAGTAGTTGATGGTATTGGTTTGCCGGCGCATGTACACCTTCCAGGCGTCGGAGCCGGATTCGCGACCGCCGCCGGTTTCCTTTTCTCCGCCAAAGGCACCGCCGATCTCGGCGCCACTGGTGCCGATGTTCACGTTGGCAATGCCGCAATCGCTGCCGGTAGCGCTGAGGAAGCGCTCGCTCTCGCGCATGTTGGTGGTCATGATGGCCGAGGATAGCCCCTGGGGCACGCTGTTCTGAATGGCGATGGCCTCGTCCAGGTCGCGGTACTTCATCAGGTAAAGGATGGGCGCGAAGGTTTCCTGCTGCGCCATCTTGCTGTCGGCTTCCACCTCCGCGATACAGGGCTGCACGTAGCAGTCCGACCCCAGCCCGTCGATGCGGCCACCGTCGACCACCATCTTGCCGCCTTCGGCCTTGATGCCTTCGATGGCCTTCAGGTAGGTTTCCACCGACTGGGCGTCGATCAGGGGGCCTACGTGGTTCTTCTCGTCCAGGGGGTCACCGATCTTCAGCTGCCCGTAGGCCTTGGCCAGTTTGTCGCGCACCTCTTCGTAGCGGCTTTCGTGGATGATGAGGCGGCGGGTACTGGTGCACCGCTGGCCACAGGTACCCACGGCGCCGAACAGCGCGCCGGTGAGCACGAGGTCCATGTCCGCGGAGGGGGTGATGATGATGGCGTTGTTGCCGCCCAGTTCGAGCAGCGATTTGCCCAGGCGGGCGGCTACGGTCTGGGCTACGGCCTTGCCCATGCGGGTGGAGCCGGTGGCGGAGATCAGGGGGACGCGGGTGTCCTTGGTCATCCATTCCCCTACGGTGTAGTCGCCGTTGATCAGGTTGGAGATGCCTTCCGGCAGGTCGTTGGCGGCGGCCACCTTGGCCCAGATGTTCTGGCAGGCCACGCCGCAGAGTGGAGCTTTTTCGCTGGGTTTCCACACCACTACGTCGCCGCAGACGAGGGCGATCATGGCGTTCCAGCTCCAGACGGCCACCGGAAAGTTAAAGGCCGAGATCACCCCGACGATGCCCAGGGGGTGGTACTGCTCGTACATCCGGTGCAGGGGGCGCTCGGAATGCATGGTGAAGCCGTGGAGTTGCCGGCTCAGGCCCACGGCGAAGTCGCAGATGTCGATCATCTCCTGCACTTCTCCCCAGCCCTCCTGCAGGCTTTTGCCCATCTCGTAGCTCACCAGCCGGCCCAGGGCGTCCTTGTGCTCGCGCAGGGCCTCGCCGTACTGCCGCACGATCTCTCCCCGGCGGGGCGCGGGTACGGTCCGCCAGTGCTTGAAGGCTTCGGTAGCCCGCTCGATTATCGCTTCGTACTGTTCGGGGGTGGTCACGCTGACGCGGCCGATCTCGGCCCCGTCGACGGGGGAGGCACTGCTGATGTGGGCTGCGGGGTTGTGCATTCCCTGCTGTCCGGTGCTGCTGCCGTCGTTGTCCGCGCTGAGGCCAAGTTCCTGGATAAAGTCTTTATTCATGATCGATAGGTAAGGTTAGGGTGGGCAAAGGTAGGAAGGCGGAAGCGGAGTGCGGCTATCTAGGCGCGGACGCCGGTGCCGGGGAATACTGCGGGATTCCGGGGCGGCGAAACGGGCTCATCCATACAATCGCACAATTTTTTTCCCGGTTGCTTTTCAAAGCGGTACGGGCACCTTACATTTGCGTCGCTTTAGCAATGGCGGCACGTGAAACCTCAGGGGATCGCAGCCGTTAGCACAATACTTGGAGACGTGGGTGAGTGGCTGAAACCACCGGTTTGCTAAATCGACGTACCCTAACAGGGTACCGCGGGTTCGAATCCCGCCGTCTCCGCCACGGGGCATAGCGCAGTCCGGTTAGCGTGCCTGCTTTGGGAGCAGGAGGCCCCAGGTTCGAATCCTGGTGCCCCGACTGGGATACCACGAGGGCCCACCGCCAAACGGCGGTGGGCCCTCTTTGCGTTAGCGGGGCAGCAGCGGGGAACGCACCGACCGGGAGTAGCCGCCGTCGGTTACGGTCAGCATCACCTCATACCGCAGGTGGTACGCGGGCATGTGGAGCTTCAGCTTACTTCCTTCATCCAGCATTTTCAGGGCAATGGGGTTCCCGTAAGGGTCCAGCTTGACCAGGGCCCATTCCAGGCTTAGTGTACCCAGTTCTTCTTCCCGTACCGGCCGCCAACCGCCGGATCCGTCGGTCACCAGGGCCTGGTAGGTGTATTCGCCGCCTTCGTACGGCTGCAGGGCCGGGGGAAGGATTGCGATGTCCGGCAGCGCGGCCGGTTCCGGGGCTTCTTTGGTCCAGCAAGCGGCCAGGGATGCGTAGTTCGGGGTAGGCCGCCCGCGGAAATCCAGCAGTCCGTTGAACGAAAGCTTGGTCTTCCGCCATTCGTTCTGCCAGTTGGTGACGACCGCGTAGTTGCCCACGACAGCGGCCGGGAGGGAGGAAAGCTCGCTGACGCCCACTTCACCAATCACCACCCGCTCACCAAAGCGTTCCTGTAACCGGGCCAGCCGGCTGGCCGAAACCCCGTCGGGAACGATCAGCCCCATCGCATCGGCCGGTCCCTCTAGCAGCTTGAATTCATCCACGAGCTGCTCCAGCCCCGGGGCCGTACGCAGCATCACCACCACCGGCCGGTGGCCGTCGATAGCCTTCATATCCCGGATCAGTTGCCCCAACCAGTTCAGATAGGCTACCCGCTGGGCGTGGAGGGTGGGTTGCAGGTGATGGTCGGCCAGCCGGGAAAGGATGTCGTTGCCGAAATTCCAGTGGAGCAGCGATGGGCGGTCTGAATTCTCCCGTACTTTCTCCAGGATCTGTTCGCGCAGTTCCGCCAGCGCATCGGCGTCCGTCAGGAAGTCAATCGTCTCCGGAATCCAGAAATTCATGATGACCTCCAATCCGTATTCCCCGGCGATATTGAACAGGTTGCGGGCGTAGATCCCCGGGTTGGTGATGCGTACGGTATTGATGCCCGCCCGCTGCATCAGGCCGAAGTCATGCTCCAGGTTGCTGCGGGAAGGAATATACTGGTGGGTACTCCATCCTTCTCCCTTCTTGTACCCCACGGCACGGATCGGGCGCTGAGGGAGGGGCACCCGGGAGATGGACGTCGATGATGACCAGTGAACGGGGGCGGAAATATGGCCGGGGGCCGCGTCCGTGCCCGGATTGAAGAGCAGCTTGGGGTCAATGGTCCAGTCCAGCACCGCCTCGCCACCGTCCGGGGGAACATTGTAGTCAAATGCACTTTGGAAGGCCACGATGGCGGAAATTTCCGGGTGGCGGTCGAGGATGGTGTTCCGTGCGGCGACCGTCCATTCCTCCTTTTCGGCCGGGCTGCCGAGGCTGCCGAATTCCGCGATGATCACCGCCTCGGTCGGAATCTTTTTCATGGCCTGGTAGAAGGGCGCGTAAAGGTCCGCAAAGGAAACGGAAGCTCCCTCCCCGAACAGGGGGCCGTAGTTAAGGCAGGTCAGGCCGACGAAATCGACGTATCCGTCGCCCGGATAATAGGCGGGGATCGCTTCGGCCTTCCAGGGGTTCCAGACCCAGCGTACGTTGGTGGCTCCCGCCTGCTGGAAGAGGGAATACACGTGGCGCCAGGCGGCGATGAAGTCTTTGGGGGTGTTGCCGCCCGCAGCAGACCAGGGGTAATCGGGATTGTCAAACTCGTGGGCGAAACGCAGGTAGACGGGTTTGTCCAGGCTTCTGAGCAGGGTGGCGAACTCCGTGACGTAATCGTCGAAGTGACCTTCGGAAATATAGTGCAGGGCCCGCTTTTCCGCTTCGGCCCCCGGCATGGACGCGAGGTCAGGAAAATGGCTTACCCAGGGTTCCCAGGTGATCATCGGGACGGACCCCCGGCCGGCGATGGCCCGCAGCTGCGCCAGCTCACCCGCTGGATCGGCCGACCCGCTCCAGGGAATGTAGCTGGAAATGATGTCCGCGTGGGTGTGCAGCTTTACTTCTAGCTGATCGATCTGGTCCAGGCTCGACAGCCCGGTCGGGGCGGCGGGATAGAAAATGCCCAATTGGGGGGTGGTGGTCATGGTGGTGTCGGCAGGAATGGCTTCAATGGTGGCGAACCCTTCCCGGTCGTAGATCGACATGAGGGTGAGGGCGGCAAAGAGTACGCCTACGAGCAGCACGGGGGCCAGCTTGCGCACGGTGAGGGTCATCGCATCCAGAGACCAAAGCAGTTGTCGCTTGGCGTGGCGGCCCAAAAAACGCACCGGATAGGGCAGTTTGCTCCTCAGCTTGCCGGTCTCGTTGGTGGCCGCAAAGGCCAGGTAAATGCTGAAGAACATGAAGGCCGCATTCAGCAAGGCAAAGCCGGACATGATGATCGAAAAGGGGGTGAAGTCCCGCCACAGCCCATACGCCACCGCGGCCAGGGAGAGCACGCCGATCGCCAGGTTGGGAAGTAACAGGGAATAGTGGGTCACGTCTTCCCCCTCCTTTGGCGTGGGCAGGTAGGGCACCTTCTTGTTGAAGAGGGTGTACACGAAGCCCAGGGTGAACACCCACCAGGTAAGGATTTCCAGTACCCCGCCCACAATGTGAAACCCCCGCTCGTCGTCCGAAATGAGCCATTTCTGAATATAGAACCTCAGCACGAAGGAGGTGAAGAGGATGGGCCCGATGAGGATCAGGAAGTAGCCAAAATTGCCCGTCCAGGGCACCTCGGAAAGGACCAGCGACAAAATCGGTATCATGAACCCCAGGAGGTAGATCACCCCGGCCAGGTAATGCAGCGGGAGCAGGACGTAATGCAGCCGCTGCCGCCACGTCAGCCGGGAAAAGATGCGCGGGTATACCTTGACCAGCAGGTCGAAGGTGCCCCGCGACCATTTCAGTTGCTGCTTGAAGTAAGCCGTGATGGTCGCCGGGACAAGCCCCCGGGCGAGAATGCGGGGTACGTATATCGACTTCCACCCCTCCCGGTACAGCAGCATGGCGGTGTGCATATCCTCGGCCAGTCCCGGAGCGTGCCCCCCGATGCTGTCCAGGGCCTTCCGCCGGAAGGTGCAGTTGGCTCCGATGGCGTTGACCGTTCCGTAGGCGTTCATGGTCATCATCATCGGCCCGTAGAAGTGGAACGTCTGCTGGGCGGAACCCTTGGCGACCAGGGTGTCGAACTTGTTGTAGTAGGCCTGTACCGTCTGGACGAATCCGATTGACTCATCCTGGAAGTGGGGCACGATATGGTCCAGAAAATCGGGTTCGGGGATGTGATCGGGGTCGAGAATCAGGCAGATCTCCCCGGTGGCCTGCCGCAGGGCGTTGTTGATGTTGCCGGCCTTGGCGTCCACCCGTACCGTGCGGGTGACGTGGACGATGCCCATCTCCTCGCACAAGCCCCTGAGGTAGGGATCGTTGGCCTCATCGCACAAGTAAGTGGTATGGGGGTAATGGATCGCCTGGATGGCCTTCAGGGTGGTCACGATCATTTCGTAGGGTTCCCCGGGAAAGTAGGTAGTCAGGATGTCCACCGTGAACTCCCGCTCCAGGGGTGGCGTCTCCGGTACGGTGATGGCCGAATAGTAATACCAGAGGGTCAGGTCGCGGACCAGGCCGTACACCAGGATGATGCACAGCAGGCCAAACAGCAGGGGATGTCCGTAGTACTGGGGCTGGAAGAAGAAGTAGCAGAAGTTGAGAATACAGAGCACACCGGTAACCACCAGCAAACGAATGATGATGAGCTCCCGGGGGGTAGGGTTGCGGACTACGGGGTCATTAACGGTCATCGGAAGCGAGTACGTAGAAAGGAAGGTTCGCCGCGGAGTAGTACCCGGCGGTGTCGGAAACGTGGTAATAGAGTCGGTAGGGGCCGGGGTGACGGGGGGTAACGAAGCTCGCGGTGGTAAGGTCAGCCGATTGGATCAGTCCCGGAAGGGGTTCCGGGCCAACCCCTACTTCTCCCTGCCCCCACCAGTCTTCTGAACGGATCTCCCAACGAGCCTGGAGTCCCGCCGGGAGAGAATCCGACAATTGGGCAGCGGCAAACACATCAAGTCCGGCGGTCAGCATGATGGAGTCTCTTGCCCCACGCCCTCCGAGTAGCAGATATTCCACCCGGGGTCCGGTAAACGGACAGGTGTCGCCGCGCCACAGGTTTCCCAGGGTGTGGGCCATTTCACTCACTTCCCCCGACCGCGTAAACATGCTGAACCAGGTAGGCGTGCGTTCGTATTTCTGCCCCCAGAAAAAGGCCACACTGCCCAACAGCCGTTTATTTCCCGATCCAGAAATCCCTTGGTAGTACCGGTCCGCCAGGTGACGGGATTTGGTAGGGCTTGGTGATTCAATCGGGGCTCCCCACAGGGTGTTCTCCGACTCCCAGGGGCCATTGAATCCCCACTCGGAAATCAGATAGGGGCCTCGCCAGATAAGGGAAAGGTAGCTGGTCAGCCGGTCAAGCGTGCCCAGGTTGCCAAAGGTATTCAGCGACAGGAAGTCCACGGCCGGCCGGGTCCAGGCCAGTTGTAATTTCAGCAACTGGTGGGGTATCACGGCGGTACTGATGGGATGGTCAGGGTCCCGGGCGCGCACCAGTTCCGCCAGGTCGTTGTATTGCGAGAGGTAGGCCCGGTCGTAGCCCTGCATGAACACCTCGTTCCCCAGCATCCAGAACAGCAGGGCGGGGTGGCCACGAAAGCGATCGACCAGGGCAATCACGGAATCTCTTTCGGCAAGCAAATCATGGCCTTCGGACCAGAAATTCTTGTAATAGGCGGGAATTGGAATATCCGCGATCACGGCAAGGCCGAGACTTTCTGCCCGATCCAGCACCACTTCCAGGCTGTCCGGATCGTATACCCTTACTGTATTGCCACCGTAAGCGGCCAGCACGTCCATCCTTGCCGTACCCGCGGCTCCCTGCACGTAGAACGGTTGCCCGTCACGAACCAGGCGGTAGCCGGTGCTGTCGGCGTACGACAGGTGCACCCGGCCAGTCCCACCCACGGGCGTCTGGCTGCCATTGGTACATCCCAATAGCATAAGAACGCAGACCAGTACAATAACGACTGGGCGAAAAGGTCCCATAGTGCGGTGAGTGTTAATGGGTTGGGTGATCTACCGGCCTATCAAAAGATAGTCCCATCAGACCACATAAAACGCAAATCGAATTAAAATCATTGGTTGAAACACAAAAATCCGGCCGATTGGTCAATAAAAGTTGGTGCTGTGACGATGAAACAGCTTTGTCGTCACTCGGCAGACGTGAGTATTAATTACGGATTGGGCCAGATGTTACTACCGAAGCCGTCGAAATTACACCTTTTCTAGAGGTATGAACAGTTTGCCTTATTCATTACGCATGCCGTCTTCCTGAAATACCTGTCGGATGTACTTCAACAAGCTATCGGCCTGGCCGCGGGTGAAGGAAAGAGGGGGCTTGATTTTCAGCACATTTTCGTGGGGGCCGTCGGTGCTCATCAGGAAGCCCAGTTCCCGCATCCGGTTTTTCAGGTAGGCGGCGGGCGCGGGTGCCGGTGCGAGGTCGGCGGACGCCAGTTCAAAGCCCAGGAACAGCCCACTGCCCCTTACTTCCGCGATCAGCGGATGATCCGTCCGCAATTGTTCGAGCAGGGAGACCAGGTATTGCCCCACATCCTGAGCCTGCTCTTTCAGGCCCTCTTCCCGCAGGGTAGCGAGCACGGCGAGCCCCACGGCGCAGCTTACCGGATTGCCTCCGAAGGTGTTGAAGTACTCCATTCCATTGGCGAAGGCCGCGGCCACGCGGGGGGTACACACCACGGCGGCCAGGGGGTGGCCGTTGCCGAAGGGTTTGCCAATGGTCACGATGTCCGGGATTACCCCCTGCAGCTCGAAGGCCCACCAGTGGCTGCCTACGCGGCCCAGTCCGGTTTGTACTTCATCGGCAATGGTTACCCCGCCACCGGCCCTCACGCCGTCGTAGACCTGTCGGAGGTACACGGGGGGAAGCATCAGTTGACCGCCGCAGCTGAGGATGGACTCCGCCAGAAAAGTGAGGGGCCCTCCGGTAGCGTCCCAACGTGGCGTCAGGTGTTTGCCGCGCAGCAGGTCGGGCATGGGCAGCAGCTGGGTCTCGGGCGGCTGTCCGCTACCGCCACGGCGGGCAAACTTGTAGCTGCTCACGTCGATGGTCCGTGTCGTATTGCCGTGGTAGCCCATCTCCATGGCCAGCACCCGCCGGTTGCCCGTTACGGATTCGGCCATGCGCAGGGCCAGTTCGTTGGCCTCACTGCCGGAGTTCACGAAGTGGACTACGGAAAGGGGATCCGGAAGCAGGGCGGTAAGTTCGTCCGCCAGTTGCAGGACGGCGGGGTGGAGGTAGCGGCTGTTGGTGTTGAGCACCGCGGCCTGCCGCTGGATGGCCTCCACCACCCGCGGGTGCTCATGACCAACGTGGGCCACGTTGTTGACCGTGTCCAGGAACCGGCGCCCCGACGCGTCGTACAGGTAGCTGCCCGACCCCCGCAAAATGGTTAGGGGGCGGTGGTAGGACACGCTCAGGGTGTAGCCCAGCCGCTGCTTGCGGTGGGACAAAAGGGATTCCTCCGCAGGAAGCTTCTGGCCTTCCTCGGGAACGGAAAGGGGAATCAGGGTTCGGGGGTCCGGGCAGAGCCCCAACCAAACGTCAGCGGTGTCGGGATAAGCTACGCCCGGAAATTCGGCGCTGCGGTCCAGCAAATCCAGCATTACCTGGAAGTGCAGGTGGGGCGGCCAGCCACCGTTTTCCTCCGGGCCGCCCAGCCGGGCGATCGGTTGTCCGCCCTGCACCCGCGTCCCCGCCGGAAAATCCGCCAGAGAGGCCGGGGAAAGGTGACCGAAAAGGGTGTAAAACCGGAGGCCGGGAGCGGGTTCGTGGACCAGGATCAAGGTACCCCCGTAGCCACCTGGAGTAGGGTCGTTGCCGCAGTGACGTACCGTTCCTATCAGAGGAGCGTACACGGTGGTGCCCGGAGTGCTGGTCCAGCAATCCAGGCCCAGGTGGACGGTCCTCCAGCGGGGGCCACTGTTGCCCTCGCCCTGGAAGGCATCCGTGGTGTAGACCGGGCGGGCTTCTCCGTAGCCACCGATCCCCACCTCTGCCTCCTGGTCTTCCAGCAGTCGCCGCATATGGGTTACGAAGCGGGGCAGGTGTTCGAAGTTACGGTTCAGCCCCAGCAGGGTACTGCCCACCCCGAGGTCTACGGCCGTCAGCCGGCGGCCGCCAAGGTCAATTACCGGGTGGGATGGGGCGGTGGCCGCCCACCGGTGATAGGCCGCCAAGGTAGGGTGGGCGGACCGACCGCACGCCACGCGGAAGGTGGCCCGGGCCAGCCGGGGGTGCACTTCCCGGAGCTGCCGCAGAAGGGTCCAGGCCGCGGTCTCGGAAATAGAGAGGTAGGGGTTGTCGGGATTCAGCTTCCGGTTTTCAGCGGCGGCCGTAACCGTGAGCAACAGGCGGGCACAGATCAGCGGGAAGAGTACCTCCAGTTCATTTTCTTCTACGGGGAATATCGCATGGTAGCCCTCCACGACCTCCCGCATGGCCCCCAGGGGGTCGGGAGCGTCCATGCCGGCGTAGGCGCAGGCCACGGCTAATTCACTGATGGTGACGGTGTGCACGGTGTCCCCGAAGTCGATCACCCCACAGACGTGACGACCGCCGGCATCGGTAATCAGGTTGTGTTCGTGGGCGTCATTATAGCAGACGCTGCGCCGCAGTCCGGAGAGTGGCAGGTCTTCCAGCAAGGCGTAGAAGTGTTCCGCCAGGGCCTGCTCTTCCGCCTTCAGCAGGGGGAGCAAGCGGCGGGTTTCGAGGGCGCGGGCCGGATCCCACTTGTAGTGCCGTTCTGCCGCCGGATAGTCCAGATCCTGCAGGGCGTGCGACAGGTGGCCGCAAACCTCCCCCCAGGACCTGCGCAATTCCCGGGTGCGGGGAACCACGGTAGCTACGGGGCGCCCGGCGACCCAGCTGTGGAGGCGAACGCGGGTTGTTCCGTCCGATGATTTTGCGGTGCGAACGATCCGCGGCGTAGCGAAGGGCAGCTCCTTTCCCGCCAGGTGATCCAGGATAGGTGACTGGTCGAAACTATCGCTGGTACTGATTTTCAGCAGATAGGCGGTGCCGTCGGGAAGCCGCAGCCGAAAATTTTGGTCCACCTCGCCGGGCAGGGGGAGAACCTCGGTGCCGGAGTCGGCACTTTCCGGCCCGCTGGGGGGTGGTATTTCCAGGGCCTCTAGCCAGGGGTGGAGGTAGTCAGGGTCCATCATGCCGGCGAATCTACGGGGTGCGCCGGGAACCTGTAAGGGGGATTAAGCCCGAAAAATGGACCTTAATTCCGACTTATTGCCTGATAAGGATACCATTCGTAACATAGCCTTAACCGTTCAGCACATAGCCCGTTGGATGTTGGGAAACAGCGGGGTAGAGCACTTACTTTTGGTATAGAGCTAGAGAATTAAAGATTCCAGTATTACACAGAGAGACACTATGACAACATCCTTCTAATTAGGCGAATTCTAGCATATAGCTACTTGGAGACACTTTGTACATCAATTCATTGACTCAGAAGGCCGTTAAGCCGGCTGAATGAGTTCGTCACCCGATTCCATCCCCCGGAATCGGGTGACTCTTTTTTACACCACCGGAGAAATTTGATCGTTATAGATTATGTAATGTTTACCCGGGTGGCAGAAAATTTGTCCGAAAGACCTCGATTTTCGCTACTTTTAGCTGGTGGTTGCCGCCTATTTGGGTGGGGATGCTCTTCAATTGTTAATGCTTGTTGTGCCCTACGGTAAGACCTTGATGCTCTTTTGCTGCTTGTTGACCCTGCCGTTGATGAGCAAAAATGCCCCTCCTGTGCCGCTACCAGGGGGGACGCCCCGGATGTACGAGCAGTACGACCGGGCCATGTCTCTGATTGAGGCCTCTTTGACCGACAGCGCCGCGGTTATCCTCACCAACTTGAAGAATTGCCTGGAGGAACGCAGTGATGCACATTCTCCCTTTGCCCTACACGTCCGGCTGCAACTGGCTCGGTCGCTGGAGCGTGACCGTTACTACACCGAAGCCGCCGCCGAACTCCTCGCCCTGGCCGACGACAGCCGGAACGCCGGCCTCCCGGAAGTGGAAGCCCAGGCCTACCTCGAGATGGCCCTCATTCACGAACAGCAGTCCCACCCGGTCAAATGCCGTAATTACCTGCTGCGGGCCGAACGGCTCGTGCGGGACAACCAGCTGCGGCCGGTGATGGCCTACCTCTTCATCCGGCTCTCCTCCTACCACCGCTTGTTTGGGAGCCGGCAATCGGCCGAGCGGTACAGCCGCCTGGCGCTGAACCACGCCCTGGACCAGGATCAGCCCTTGCACATGGCTACGGCCCACCTGTTGCTGAGCCTGATTTACCGGGACACCAATCCCTCCGCCAGCGAATACCACCTGCGCCACAGTTCGCGCATTTACCGACAGCTCGACAGCGACATCAACCACATGATCGTGATGCTCAACCTGAGCAACCTCCACCTGGAGCGGGGCGACTTCGCCTCTGCGCTGATGAGCAACGATTCCGCCTTCTACTACAGCGTACTGGCGCAGCAGCGGGGCAGTAAAGCGGAAGATTACCATGCCTCCCTCCTGCGGCAACGCAGTGGCATCCTCAAGGCTTCCGGCGCCCTCGATTCGGCCTTGCATTACCTGGACCAGAGCCGCATTGCCGAGGTTGGACTTATCGAACGGCTGAGCGCCGAACGGGTGGCGGAAGTGGAAGCTCGCTTCAGCAATGCCAAGAGGGAGCAACAGCTGCAGCAGCAGGCCCAATTGCTGGAATTCAAGAAAAAACGGGAGCAGTGGCTGATGTGGCTGATGCTGCTAACGGTAGTGAGCCTGGGGGTAGTGGCCATCAACTACGTTCGCCTGCGCCGCGCCAACGCCGCCCTGGCCCGCCAAAGCAGGGTCATCCACAGCCAGAACGATGAATTGGCCGGGGCCCTGCGCGAGCAGCAATTGTTGAGGGGGGAAATTCACCACCGGGTCAAGAACAACCTCCAACTCATCATCAGCCTGCTGGAGCTGCAGATCGAGGATATTGCCGATCCGGCCGTCCGCAGCAGCCTGCAATCCATGGAGGGGCGGGTGTACAGCATGGCCGCCATTCACGAGATCCTTTACCGTGAAGGCAAGCTGGAAACCATCAATTTCCATCGATACGTCGAAAAGATTACCGACCATTTTAGCACCATTGCCCGCATTGAATCGGCTTTCCGGTTTACCCTGCAGATTCCCGATTGGGAATTCAACCTTGATACGGCCATCCCCCTGGGTACCATTCTCAACGAACTGCTCACCAACAGTTTTAAATACGGGGCAGACCAGCACGAAGCACTGCACATCAATATCCACCTCGGCCGCGAAGGCGACCACTATCTCCTGA
This sequence comes from Neolewinella marina, assembly GCF_002631205.1. Lineage (GTDB taxonomy): Bacteria > Bacteroidota > Bacteroidia > Chitinophagales > Saprospiraceae > Neolewinella > Neolewinella marina. The sequence goes on along the minus strand of NZ_PDLO01000001.1, from coordinate 411,417 downwards.
CCTACTGCGACAACGGCCCCGGCTTCCCCGCCGGCCAACTGATGGAACGGGAAGGCGGCCTGGGCAGCTACCTGGTCAACGGCATGGCGCGGCAGCTGCGCGGACGGGTCGAAACCTACAACCGCGACGGGGCCTGCACCCTGGTATATTTCAACGGTAAGAACAGCCCGGGCCACGACAGTGGGACAGTGGATGAGGCAGTTGCCACGGCGACCACCCTGGCCCGCGAACCCGTTTCCACGTAATCCTTTGGCTTTCGCCGGCCGCTATTACGGTCTGGCGCTGATTTGAACCCCCATGACTACTCCCCCCCAATCCGGCTACAACATCCTCATTTTAGAGGATGAAGTCATCATCGCCGATACCCTGGCCCGCCACCTGACGCGCAATGGCCACCACGTGGTCGGTACGGCCATCTCCTACGAAGACGCCGTAAGGCTCTACGAAGAAACCCATCCGGATCTGGCCCTGCTGGACATCCGCATCGACGGGCCAAAGTCCGGCGTGGATTTCGCTCATTTCCTGCGCGGTCAGCCCCGGCCCATCCCCTTCATCTTTCTCACTTCCCAAACCGACGCCCACCACATCGCCCAGGTACGGGAAACCTTCCCCAAGGGGTACCTCAGCAAGCCGATCCAGGTCGGCAGTTTGCTGGCTACCGTTGAAGTAGCCATGCACAATCACCGGGCGGATGCCGACAAGCCGGATACCGTGGTGCTCCGTGACGGCCGCCACACCTACCGCCTCCCCGTCGAATCCATCACCTACCTCCAGGCCAGCCACGTGTACGTCCGCGTCAACCTGGTAGACCAGCCGGTGATCATGCTCCGGAGCACCCTGAGCGACCTGATCGAGGAGCTGGGGGAGGAGCAGTTTCTGCAGACCCACCGCAGCTACGTTGTCAATTTGGCCCACGTGACCCGCTACGACAAGGAATCCATCTACGTCAACAACAAGGCTATTCCAGTAAGCCGTACCCGTCGCAGTAAGGTGCTGTCGCGTCTCTGAGGCGGGTAAACATCGGCCCCCCGGGAAGCGTAAGCTAGAATATGGCTTTCCCCCGTGTACTCCTTGTTCTGCTGCTGTATTTTTCGTTTTCCCTGAACCTACCCGCCCAGGAAACCCTGCGGGTGGGGGTGAGCCATGCCCCCCCGTACTGCATGTCGGACGACGGGCAGCAGTGGTCCGGGATGGCGCTCAGGCTCTGGCGGCAGGTAGCCGAGGAAACCACGACGCCCTACGAACTCGTCCCCGTTGCCCACCAGGACAGCCTGCTGGACCGCCTGGAACGCGGGGAGCTGGACGTGGTCCTGCTGGCCTCCATGAGTCCCGACAAGGAAGCCCGGGTCGATTTTCTACAGGCCTTTCACCACACCTCGCTGGGCGTGGCCTTGCCAAAGACCAACAGCCTGTGGGAGACAATCCGGGGGCTCTTTACCCTTCAGTTCCTGTACATCGTCCTGGGACTTAGTGCCTTGTTGTTCATCGTGGGGGTGATCGTGTACTTCCTCGAGCGGAACAGCAACGACGATCAGTTTGGCGGCGAAAGAAGCACCTGGCAGGGCATCGGGTCAGGATTCTGGTGGGCGGGGGTGACCATGACCACCATTGGGTACGGCGACAAGGCGCCGCGCAGTTTGCCGGGGCGGGCGGTGGCCATGCTGTGGATGCTGGTAGCCCTGGCCGTTACTTCCAGCCTGACGGCTGCCGTCATCACCGCGGCCCAGTCGCCCCGCTTCGGGCAATTTCCGGAGGCCCTGGAGGCAAAGCAAACCGGAGTCGTAGCGGAATCACCCGCCGACCACTACCTTCGGGCGGCCGGGCAATCCCCACGGACGTTTGACACGCCCCGCAAGGGCCTGCAGGCCCTGCAGCACAAGGAGTTAGATGCTTTCGTGGCTGACCTGACTACCCTGCGTTACCTCGTGGATGAAAGCCGGGGCCTTTCGGCAAACGTCGAGGCCACGGACTCCGAACCCGAAGCCTATGCCTTCGCCGTGCGGGAAGGAAGTCAACTGCGGGAGCCACTGGAGCAGGCCGTGATTCGCATCACGCTTACCCGGATGTGGCGCGAGATCAAGAATACCTACGATGCCACGAGAAACAACCCCCACGACAGCCGGCGCCAGTAAATTCCGCCGCTACCCACCCACCACCAACCGGTCGCTGCAGGTCATGAGTGCAGCCGATGAATGGCTGCTGGCCTGGGCCGCCGAGCGGATAGGCCCTAATGACAATCCACTGGTGGTTCACGACCGTTTTGGCGCGGTGGCGCTGAGTTTACCCCAACCGGTGCGTTTCCTGGCCACCTTCCACAGTCAGGAGGAAGCCCTCCGTCGCAACAGCGGTACCCGGCCGTCGCCGCCGATCTACACGGTATTTGATGCGTTGGACCCGGTCCGCCGGGCCGTGCTGAGGGTGCCGAAGTCCCTGGAACTCTGGGAAATCTACCTCGCCGCCCTGGCCGCTGCCGCTACGCCGGAAACGGAGGCCGCGGCCGGGTTTATGACGCGCCATTTTACGCCCCGCATGCTCGATATCGCGGGGCGGTACGCCGGGCAGGTAAAGCAGTCCACCGCCCGCAAGAAGGCCAGGCTCCTGCTGCTCTCCGACTTCCATCCTCCTGAGGGCGGCGGCGCGCGGGCGCTGCGTAAGTTTATCGGCTACGCCGGCCGGGAGTACCAACAGTACTACGGGGTGTTCTCCGCCGACCACATCGACTACGCCACCCAGTGGTTACTGGAGCAGTGGGCCGTTCACCCGGAACTGCGGGAGCTCAATCCCGCCACGATCCTCGATCTCGCCTGCGGCAACGGCATCATTGGCGGAGAATTGTTGCGGCGCTACCCCCAGGCCGTCCTGACCGCCACCGACGACTCCCTGCTTGCCGTGGAAAGTGCCCGGCTGAACCTGCCCGCCGAGCGGTCCACGGTCCGCTACAATCATACGCTGGATGCGCTGGGGGATGACTCTCAGGATCAGGTGGTGACCAACCCGCCGTTCCATTTCGGCCACGAAAACAACATCGAGGTGAGCCTCGGACTGTTTCGTCAGGCCCATAGGGTGCTGCGGCCGGGGGGGCACCTGGTCGTGGTGGCCAATCGCCACCTGAACTACGCGGTCCACCTGGGCGGGATTTACCGGGAGGTGCGGGAACTCGCGGTGAACGACAAGTTCGTCATCTACCGCTGTCTCGTCTAGCCAAAGGTCTTGTAGTCGATGAGGTAGGAGAGGTTGGCCCCGAAATCGGGTACGCGGCCGCGGGCGATCTGCCGCCGCCATTTGCCGAGGGTGCCGAAGCTGAGCTTCCAGAGCTTACGGCATTCCTGCAGGTAGTGGATCACCGCCGAGGATTGCCCGGCGGCCAACAGGCTTTCGGCCAGCAGCATGCTTGGCCCCAGGAAGGTCAGCTGGGGAGAACCCGGTGTACGGGCCGAAGCGAGCAGGTAATCGGCGGCGCGGTCAGGCCGCCCTTCCCGAAGTTCCATCAGGCCGAGCAAGGTATTGGCCTGGTGCACCGCGGTGCCGTAGTAGGCGCTGTGGCGGTGGTGTTCCGCGGCGGAAAGGTACTGGCGGGCGAGGCCACCCACCGCGGGGTAATCGTGACGGGCATATGCGACGAGCAGCCCCCGTCCTAGCTGGACGAAGTCGGTTTCCATGGGGGGGTGTTTAGGTGACTAATCTGTCTGAATAACAGTAGATTACCCTGGTCGGTTAGTGGCTGCCCATACAATAGTTTGGGCCTGCCCTTTAGCGGGTGGCGGTCAGCCGAAGGACTTGTAGTCCAGCAGGTGGGTAAGATTGGCCCCGAAATCCGGCCGGCGCCCGAGACGGATGGCCATTTTCCACTGCCAAAGCTTGCCGAAGCTCAGCTTCCAGAGCTTGCCGCAGCGGTTCAGGTATTCGAGAACGGTTCGTGAGCGGCCGGCTTCCAGCAGTTTGGATGCCAGCAGCATATTGGGGCCGAAGCCCGACAACTGTGGCGACCCCGGCGTGTCGGCGGCCCGGACCAGGTATTCCTCGGCCTTGTTGATCCGGCCGCGCTCCAGCTCCAGCAGCCCCAGGACGGTATTCGCCTGGTGGATGGCGTTGCCGTAGTGGCGGCTGTCGGCGTGGCGCTCGGCAACCCGGAGGTAATCCTCCGCCAGGCGGCGCACGATGTGCCGCTCGCTGTTTCCGTAGGCCTTGAGAAGAGAGACTCCGTAATAAACGAAGCGGTTCCCGGTAACGGGAACGGGTGGCAACGTGGTTGCCACAATTGTAGGTGTATTCATGAGAGAAACGCTAAAAACCAAATGCGCCTTAAAGATAGAAGAACTTTCCTAATGCGTGGAAAAAATTTTGGGGGACCGGAATGCCTGCTCCCGTCATTCAGAGTGGGTCTGGCAGGGCAGTGCGTAGTTGGCTGAATTCCAGCTTGTTGAGTTGATCGAGAAGGCCGTATGGCAGCAAAATGCCGGGCGGTGGCAACCGGGAAGGTGGAAATACGTTCCACCCTGTATCATCAAAATACCGGAGGGGCCCGTCTTCTCCACTGCACAGTTCTCCTGACTAATGACTCCCTCAGAAACACTTTTCAATCACATCCGGGCCGGGGAGGCCGACCGGGTTCGCCAAATGGTTCAACGTGACCCCTCGCTGCTACAGGCACGCGACCCCCGCGGCTCCACTCCGGTGGTACTGGCCACTTACCTCCAGCAAATGGAGGTGACGCGGGCACTGATCGAGGAGGGGGCCGACCCTAACGGACGCGACGGGGCCGGCAATACGCCCCTGATGGGGGTATGTTTCAAAGGAAACGAGGATATCGCCCGCTACCTGATTGAACAGGGGGCCAACCCCTCGGCCACCAACCCCAGTGGAGCTACCGCGCTGATCTTCGCCGCCACTTTCAACCGGCCCGCCATGGCCCGTCTGCTGCTCGAGGCCGGGGCCGATCCCGGCATTCGCGATGGCCGGGGATTAACGGCTGCCGACCACGCCGAAAATCAGGGGCTTACCGAACTGGCGGCACTGCTGCGGCAACCCCGGTAGGGTAGGGCCGCCGGCGCTGGCACAACTGAAGGGGGATGCCGAAGGGATCGCGCAGCATCACCAGGTGGGTGCCGGGTTCCGGACAGATCTCCTCCACCACCTCGGCACCGGCCAGCGTAAGGCTGTCCCGTAACCCCGCCGCGTCGGAAGTCTGCAGGGCAAAGTGGAAGGTGAGGGGGTGGCGCTCGGCGAAATCATCGATCTCGCCGAGGGGATTGTAGTAGACCTCCAGGAATACCCGCCCGGTACTGTCCGCCAAAAAAGTGGTGTGCACCGGCCCATCGCCCTGCGAAAGCACACGGGCATCGAGGTGGGACACGTACCAGCGGGCTACGGCTACGGGGTCGGGAACGTTCAGGGCCAGGTGTTCGAATACCATGGTAAGTTGGATTTGGCGGGACGGGATGCCCTGTACAAGATAAGTCATCGGGGCTTGGCCCCGGCCCGCAACCTTTCCGCCGGGGTGGGTTGTTAGTCCTCCAAAGTACGCCTCCATGCCCTTTCTTGCCATTCCCCAGATTCTCGGCGGCTACACCCCCGTGGCCTGGGCCGTGTTCGCGGCCATCGTGGTGGTGGTCCTGCTGATCATCCGCTACTTCTACACGCTCTTGCGGGAGGAATAGGCACCCGCGCGCCGCCGCCCAAATTATCGTTTGGCCGATCCAACGAATCCGGGCTCCCGCCGTTATTCAAGCCATGACGACGGAAGATTTTAAACGCATCTCCGATACCGTACCCCGCCAACCTGGGGTATACCGCTTCATCGGTCCCGACGATACCATCCTCTACGTGGGCAAGGCGAAGGTGCTGCGCAACCGGGTGGCCAGCTACTTCGGCGACCGCAAGGACCGCCCCAACCGCACCCGGGTAATGGTGAAGAACGCTGCCCGCCTGGAGTTCACCATCGTGGAATCGGAGGCCGACGCCCTGCTGCTCGAGAATGCCCTGATCAAGACCCACCAGCCGCGCTACAACGTCAACCTGAAGGACGACAAGAGCTACAGCTACATCTGCATCAAGAACGAGCGCTTCCCGCGGGTATTCATCACCCGCCAGGTATGGCGCGACGGCAGCTACTACTTCGGGCCCTACACCAGCAAGGGGCGGCTGAAGATCATCCTCGATCTGGTCAAGACGCTCTTCCCCCTGCGGACCTGCAACCTGAACCTGAGCCCCGAGAATATTGCCGCCGGCAAGTTCAAGGTCTGCCTAGAGTACCACATCAAGAACTGCGAAGGGCCCTGCGTGGGCGAGGAATCGGAGGAGTCCTACAATGAAAAGATCGAACAGGTCAAGAATATCCTCAAGGGCAATTTCGTCGAGGTGAAGCGCCACTTCCAGGCCGAAATGGAGGAACTGGCCGAGAACCTGGAGTTCGAACGCGCCCAGCAGATTGCCGACAAGCTGAAGGCCTTCGAGAAGTACCAGAGCAAGTCGACCATCGTAAGCACAAGCCTGCGCGACATCGACGTCTTCGGCCTGGCCACCGACGAGAAGGAGGCTTACCTGAACTACATCAAGATCGTCAACGGGGCCGTCATCCATACCCACACCCAGGAGATCGAGATGAATCTGGACGACGACCGGGAAAGCCTGCTCAGCTACGCGATTCCGGAACTGAGGGACCGCTTCAACAGCGTCGCGCCGGAAATCATCCTGGCCGAGGAAATGGAACTGGCGGGGGTGGACGCCTCGGTGACCGTGCCGAAGATCGGCGACAAGAAAAAGCTGCTGGAGCTGAGCGAGAAAAACGCCAAGTACATGCTGCTGCAGCGCAAGAAGCAGCGCATCAGCCACGCCAACCGGCAGACGCCCGCCGAACGGATCCTGCGCCAGCTGCAGTCCGACCTCCAGATGGACGAGCTGCCCATGCACCTGGAATGCTTCGACAACTCCAACATCCAGGGCAGCAACCCGGCCAGCGCCTGCGTGGTCTTCAAAAACGCCAAGCCCAGCAAGAAGGACTACCGCCACTACAACATCAAGACGGTGGTGGGCCCGGACGACTTCGCCAGTATGAAGGAGGTCGTCCACCGGCGCTACCGCCGCCTGATGGATGAGGGGGAACCCCTGCCCCAGCTGGTCATCATCGACGGGGGCAAGGGGCAGCTCAGCCACGCCATGGAGAGCATCGACCTGCTCGGTCTGCGCGGCAAGATGACCGTGGTGGGCATCGCCAAACGGCTGGAGGAGATCTACTTTCCGGACGACCCCGTTCCCCTGCACATCAATAAAAAATCCGAAAGCCTCCGGCTGATCCAGCAGGCGCGTGACGAGGCCCACCGCTTCTCACTGCGCCACCACCGCAACAAGCGCAGCAAGGGGATGATACAAACCGAGCTGCTGAACATTCCCGGGGTGGGGGAGAAGACCGTTCAGAAGCTCATCGCCCACTTCGGCAGCACCAAGAAGGTGAAGAACGCCCTGGCCAGTGAGATCGCCGAGGTGACCAACCTGAGTACGGCCAAAAAGGTGTTGGAGTATTTCCGCCGCCAGGAGGTGGCCGGCGGAGAGGTGCCCCGCGATCGCGGCTAACGGCTACCTTTAGGCATGCGCTTGCTACTGCTCTTCCTTCCCTTGTTGTTGGTCTCCTGCCGCAACGATTTCAGCCTCCAGGCCGATCTGGCGGACGTGCCCGTCGTGTACGGCTTCCTGGACGCCGCCGGGGAGGTCCATTTCGTGCGGGTGGAGCGGGCGGTACCCGACGCGGATGTCGCGGCCGCCGACCCCGGACAACTCTACTACGGCCCCGACGCTGCCACGGTATCGCTGACCAACCTGGGTACCGGAGTAACGGTGGAAATGGACAGGGTAAACGGCAATGCACTCGACCTGCCCCGCGCCACGGGGCCGTTCGCCACCACTCCGAATATTCTGTACCGGGTATCGGACGAAGAACTGCGCCTGCAGGCCGGCCAGTCCGTCGAGGTCCGCGTAGCCCGCCCTGATGCGGACGATGCCCTGGCGACCACCCGGCTGCTGGAGCCGCTCCGTATCCTCCGCCCGAGCACTACGGCCCGCCTCGACGACTACCGTCGTCCGGTCATCGTTTCCTGGAACGCCCCGCCGGAGGCGACGGTGTTTGCCGTTCAGTTGCTGTTTTCGGTAGATGAGCACTATGTCGGCGACCCCTCCCGCGACCGTACCGTTGAGCTAGTTTACGACGCAACCACGGACTACCGCCCCGGCGGTGCCGGCCGGTCGGGCGAACTGGTCAGCCTGGAGCTGGACAACGAGGCGGTCTACCGTTTCCTGGGGGCCTCCTTCGAGCCTACCACCGGAGTCAGCCGGCAGCTCACGGCATTTGACCTGAGGGTAACGGCGGTGGGCCCCGAACTGGGGACCTTGCTGACCCTTTCCGACGCCAACGCCGGCCTGACCGGCGCCCAGGCCCGTCCGCGCTACTCCAACGTCGTCAAAGGAGAAGGAGTGGTGAGCAGTCGGACCACCGACCGACGGCCCGGGATACAGCTGGATGCCGCCAGCCTGGACAGCCTGCGGGAGGGGCGGCACACCCGTGCCCTGAACTTTCGGTGAGGCGAAAATATCGACGCATACATCAGGGCCGAAAAGTCTGATTGCCAGGGCGTAACTTTAGTTGGAGTACATCAAACCTCCACACTATGCGCACGCCTACCCAATACCCGCTCCTCCTGGGGCTTCTCTTCCTTTTTTCGGCCACGGCCTTCGCCCAGCTCCCACCTTCCGGCACGGCACGGTTGAGTGGACAGCAGGAGGTGCTACCCGTGGCAACCGCCGCTACCGGTACGGTGGACGTCACCTTTGAAGAACTGGAAGGCGATGAGGTAAGGATCACCGTCAGCGGCTCCTTCGAAAACCTCAGCTCACCCATGGCCACCGAGATCGGTGGAGGTGCCCACCTCCACCTGGCCTATCCGGGACGCAACGGCGGGGTAGTGCTGCCCCTGGTGGTTGACCTGGAAGCGGATTCTCTCTCCGGCGCGATCCGTGAAGACGAGAACACTATCGTGCTGCCCGCCGAGCGCTTCGCCGGCGTTGACTTGGGCGGGGCGTACGTCAACATCCACTCGCGCAACTACCCCTCGGGAGAACTGCGGGGCATCGTGGCACCCGCCGGCAGCGATGTGTACTACGCCAACCTGCTGGGCAGCAACGAGGTGCCCGCCGTCACCACCGCCGCCCAGGGGGCGGTGCTGCTGGTCTATGACGCAGGTGACAATACCCTCACCGTGACGGGCTCCTTCGACAACCTGACCGACACCCTGGCCACCGACCTGGCGGGCGGAGCCCACCTCCACATCGGAAAGCCGGGTCGCAACGGGCCGGTGAGTTTCCCCCTGACCGCTACCCTGGATGCAGACCGCCGCGGGGGCATCTTCCACGGCGCCCACAATACGTTCAGCCCCACCCTTGATGACCTGTTCGCCCTGCGGGAGGGCGACCTCTACGCCAACGTCCACAGTGGGGCCTACCGCTCAGGAGAAATCCGCGGACAGGTACTCCCCCGGGCCGACGTCCTGTTCAGGGCCCACCTGGCGGGGGCGAACGAATGGCCTCCGGTTACCACCGATGCTTCCGGACAGGTGCTCGGCCACCTGGCGGGAAACACCCTGCGGATGATCGGGTCCTTCGCGGGCCTGGAATCCCCGCTGGCGGTAGCCATCGCGGGCGGGGCCCACGTGCACGCCGGCTGGGCGGGGGAGAATGGCGCGGTGCTGTTCCCCCTGGATCCATTGCCCACTACTGATCTCCGCGGGGGCAGCTTCGCCCCCGGTGTCAATGCCTTCACCCTCACCGACGATGAGCGTCAGCGGTTGATCGACCGCGGCATGTACGTGAACATCCATGCTACACTGAATCCTTCCGGTGAGATCCGTGGACAGCTGCTGCCCGAAAGCCAGGCCGTATTCACCGCCTTTCTCAATGGCAACCAGGAGATTCCCGCCGTGACTACCAGCGGTCGGGGCATGGTAAAGGTGGAGTGGTCGGGCCACCGGATGATCGCCACCGGCAGTTTCCAGGGGCTGGGAAGTGACCTGAACACGGCCATCGCGGGCGGTTCCCACCTCCACGCCGGTTACCCCGGACAGAGCGGACCAGTCGTTTACCCCCTCACCGCGACCCAGGACGACGGTATGACCCGTGGGCGTTACCTGCCGGGCGATAATCATTTTGCCCTGACCGGCGGGCGGACCGATTCCCTGACCGATCGCTTCTTCTACGTCAATGTCCATTCCCTGGACTACCCCGGCGGCGAAATCCGGGGCAGTGTGCTGGCCGAAGCGGAATCCTACTTTCTCGCCCCGCTCTCCGGCGCCAGTGAACCCCAGGGCGTGCCTACTTCCGCAACGGGCATGGTGGCCCTGGAGGTGAGGGACAGCTCGGTGGTAGCCGTGGGCTCCTTTCAGAATCTGGATAGCGATTACGCCGCCAACATCGGCGGTGGCATGCACCTCCACCAGGCCCTGGCCGGCAGCAACGGTGGCATCGTCTCCGGGCTCAACACGGAGATTGCCGACGGTGACCGCGCGGGTACCATAGAGGCCGACAGCAACCGCATTCAGCTGACGGCGGCTCAGTACGCGGCCCTCCGCGACCGCCGGGTGTACGCCAACGTGCATACCGCGGACCACCCCGGCGGGGCCATCCGCGGGCAACTTCTGCCCCTGGCCCAGAATTACTTCCACACTACTTTCTCAGGCCTCAATGAAGCGGTCTACGTTGCCTCCACGGCCCAGGGCGGGCTTAAGCTGGAACTGGTAGACAGCACCCTGCGGCTCTCCGGCAGCGTAACGAACCTCGACGGCGATTTCGACGCCTCCATCGGGGGCGGGGCCCACCTCCACCTGGGGGGCGCCGGCCAGAACGGGGGAGTGGTCATCCCCATCAACGCTACGGCGGCCGATGACCTGAAGGGAGCAACCTTCACCGTAGCCGACAATACCTTCCAGCTGACGGAGGGGCAGGTGGAACAACTGCGGCACGGCCGGTGGTACGCCAACATCCACACCACCGAGGTGCCGAGTGGAGAGGCCCGGGGCCAAATCCTGGCGGAACTCAACCGTCCCCCTGCGGCTTCCAACATCATGGAACCCGCTGACGGGGCCGACGTTGAGCTCTCCGGTGCCGCCAACCAGGAGTTTCGCGTTACCTACGCCACCACCACCGATCCCGACAGGGATACCGTAGTGTATATCTGGCAGGTATCTACCAACCCGGCTTTTGACAACATCATTTTCGCGGAGAATACCGGGCGCGACACTTTTTTCACCACCGATTTCGCCACCGTGGATACCCTGTTGGCCGCCAATGGAGTAGCGGTGGGCAATTCCGTCACCATCTATCACCGGGTGCTGGCCAGCGACGGCAGCAACCACCGCGCGGGGCCGGGGGCTTCCGTTACCCTGACCCGGGGAGACCTGGTGGGGATTAGGGAGTACCTGCCGGCCGGATTTGCCGCCCGTACCTTCCCCAATCCGGTAACCGCAGGTCAGGCCCTCACGGTAGAGTTGGTTACCCGGGAAGCCTTCGCGGCGGAACTGACCATTCACAATACCCTTGGACACGTCAGCGGCCGACGGAAGCTGGAAATGGCGGCGGGCAGTCAGCGCCTGTCGCTGCCCACGGAAGCGCTTCCCGCGGGCACCTACTTCCTTACGTTACGGCACGGGAGCGGTGCACTGATCTTCGTTGAACGGCTGCTGGTACACTAGGAAATGCGGGCGGGGCCGCGGGGTGCCGTGTCCGCCCATAAAGGTCCGTTCGGTCGCCAGGTAACCTCCCCGAAGATATTGTTTCCCGTTTCGGAACACCGTGTTTTCGGGGAGGGTTATGCTACGCATGATTACTACCATGCAGGCGCCCCTGGGCGCCACCCTAACCGACCAGGCCGTGCACTTCAGTGTGTGGGCCCCTAACGCCAAATCGGTCGCGGTGACCGGTGATTTCAATAAATGGGATGAGGAAGGATTTCCCCTTTTCCCCGCCGAGGACGGATCCGGGAACTGGTCCGCCACCGTGCCCAAGGCCGGTGCCGGATCGGAATACCAGTTCGTGATCGTGGGGGCCGACGGCGAGCGCCGGCAGCGGATCGACCCCCGGGCGCGGCGGGTGACCAATTCGGTCGGTAACGCCATCGTGTACGCCGACGACTTCGACTGGGAGGACGATGATTTTACGATGCCCGCCTGGAACGAACTGGTGATCTACGAACTCCACGTAGGTACCTTCAACGTCAAGAAAAAGGGGGAACCCGGCACCTTCGACTCGGTCATCGAGCGACTCGATTACCTGGTGGACCTGGGCGTGAATTGCATCCACGTGATGCCGGTCTGCGAATTCGCGGGTGACTTCAGCTGGGGGTACAACCCGGCCCACCCCTTTGCGGTGGAGGAAGCCTACGGCGGTCCGGATGGTCTGAAGCGACTGGTGCGCGCCGCCCACCGGGAAGGCATTGCCGTGGTGCTCGACGTAGTCTACAACCACTTCGGACCGAGCGACCTGTCGCTCTGGCAATTCGACGGTTGGTACGAAAACGACAAGGGCGGAATTTACTTCTACAACGACTGGCGCAGCAGCACCCCCTGGGGAGACACCCGCCCCGACTACGGCCGCGAGGAAGTGCGGCAGTACATCCACGACAACGCCATGATGTGGTTGGAAGAATTCCGCTGCGACGGATTGCGGATGGACATGATCCCCTACATGCGCCACGTGAGCGGGGGGGAGAGCGACGACGACCGACTGGAGGAAGGCTACAGCCTGCTGCGGTGGATCAACTCTTCCATCGCCGAAAAGTACCCCCACAAGATTACCGTCGCCGAAGACCTCCACGGCAACGCCTTCGTTACAGATCCCCCGGAAATGGGGGGCTGCGGCTTCGGCACCCAGTGGGACGGAGACTTTGTCCATCCCGTCCGCGAGGCCATCATTACCCCGGAGGATTCCCACCGCAGCATCCCCTCCCTGGTGAACGCCCTGCTGCGCCGCTACTCCCTGGACGCCTTCAACCGCACGGTATATACCGAAAGCCACGATGAGGTAGCCAACGGCAGCGCCCGGGTGGTGGAGGAGATCGCCGCCGAAACCGGCGCGGTGGACAACTACTACTCCTTCAAGCGTGCGGCCCTGGGCGCGGCCATGACGATGACGTCGCCCGGCATTCCGATGCTCTTTCAGGGACAGGCCCTGCTGGAGGACAAATGGTTCAGCGACCAGGACCCCCTGGACTGGACCCGCCTCGAGCGGTTCAGCGGAGTGAGAAACCTCTTCCGGGACCTGGTCCGCAAGCGCCGTAACCTGGAGGGCAATACCCGGGGCCTGCAGGGGCAGCACACCCAGGTGATCGCCGCCAACGACAACGACAAGATCCTGGCCTACCTGCGGTGGTACGACGATCCAGCCAGCGACGGCGTGCTCGTGGTCCTGAACTTCAGCAACGACAGCTTTGACGGCTACGCCCTGGGGCTCGACTTCTCGGCCCGGTGGCAGCTGGTCTTCAACAGCGACTGGAAAGGCTACAGCGAGCACAATGTAGACGTACCCACCTACCCGCTGGTGGAAACCGAAGCCGTGGAACAGGACGGCCGTCCCCACCGGGTGCTGGTGAATACCGGGCCCTACGGCGCCCACATCTTCGCCCTGGCCCCCCAGGAGTAAACGAGTGGCCCGGGAATCTCCCGGGCCATTTTTCATTTGGGTAGACCGGCGGCGGCAGGGTTTGGCCGGAAAGCTGACAAAATGGCAACTCGCCGCCGGTGGCATCTGCCAAAGTACCCGGCACCGGCGGTCAGCGCTCCAATTGCGGCCGAAATAAAGGCAGATGACAACCTCCGGCACGGCTGGCACGGTGGTTGCATGGTAAGGGGCGACAGTTTTGTCGACGGAAAATTTACAAAAGCAATCGTATGAGCAAGATTATTGGAATTGACTTAGGTACGACCAACTCATGCGTGGCAGTAATGGAGGGCAACGAGCCCACCGTGATCTACAACGATGAGGGGCGCAACACCACCCCCTCCATCGTGGCGTTCCTGGACGCCGGTGAGCGTAAGATCGGTGAGCCCGCCAAGCGTCAGGCCATTACCAACCCCACGCGGACGGTCGCATCCATCAAGCGCTACATGGGTCAGCGCTTCGACGAGGTGAAGAATGAAGTAGACCGCAGCGCCTACAAGGTGGTGAAGGGAGACAACGGCCTGGCCCAGGTGGAGATCGACGGACGTAAGTACACGCCCCAGGAGATCAGCGCCATGGTACTCCAGAAAATGAAGAAGATCGCTGAAGACTTCCTCGGACAGGAAGTGACCGAAGCCGTAGTAACGGTACCGGCCTACTTCAACGACTCCCAGCGGCAGGCCACCAAGGAGGCCGGTGAAGTCGCCGGTCTGACCGTGCGCCGGATCATCAACGAGCCCACCGCCGCCGCCCTGGCCTACGGCCTGGACAAGCGGAGCAAGGACATGACCATCGCCGTATACGACCTCGGTGGCGGTACCTTCGATATCTCCATCCTCGACCTGGGTGAAGGCGTCTTCGAAGTGAAGTCCACCAACGGTGACACCCACCTGGGTGGTGACGACTTCGACCGCGTACTGATCGACTTCCTCGCCGACGAGTTCAAGAAGCAGGAAAACATCGACCTGAAGAAGGACCCCATGGCCCTGCAGCGCCTGAAGGAAGCCGCCGAGAAAGCAAAGATCGAGCTTTCCAGCTCCATGGAGACGGAGGTCAACCTGCCCTACATCACCGCCGTAGACGGCGTGCCCAAGCACCTGGTGGTCAAGATCAGCCGCGCCAAGTTCGAGCAACTCGCCGACGAGTTGGTTCAGCGTACCCTGAAGCCCTGTGAGCAGGCCATGAAGGACGCCGGCATCAGCAAAAGTGAGATCGACGAGGTCATCCTGGTCGGTGGTTCCACCCGGATCCCCGCCATCCAGGAAGCCGTCGAGAAGTTCTTCGGCAAGAAGGCCAACAAGAGTGTGAACCCCGACGAAGTAGTGGCCGTAGGTGCCGCCATCCAGGGTGGCGTACTCAGCGGCGACGTGCAGGATGTACTCCTCCTCGACGTAACCCCCCTCAGCCTCGGTATCGAGACCATGGGCGGCGTATTTGACACCGTGATCGAGTCGAACAGCACGATCCCCGTCAAGAAGTCGAAGGTATACTCCACCGCCAGCGACAACCAGCCCTCGGTAGAGATCCACGTCCTCCAGGGTGCCCGCCAGATGGCGAAGGACAACCGTCCCATCGGTCGCTTCGTCCTCGGTGACATCCCCCCCGCCCCCCGCGGCGTACCCCAGATCGAAGTGACCTTCGACATGGACGCCAACGGTATCCTGAGCGTAACGGCCAAGGACAAGGGCACCGGTAAGGAGCAGTCGATCAAGATCGAAGCCGGTACCGGACTGAACAAGGAGGACATCGAGCGTATGAAGGCCGAAGCCGCCGCCAACGAGGAGGCTGACAAGGCCGCCCGCGAGCGGGTAGAAAAACTCAACGGAGCCGACCAGCTGGTCTTCCAGACCGAGAAGCAGCTGAAGGAATTCGGTGAGAAGATTCCCGCCGAAAAGAAGACGGCCATCGAAAGCAGCCTCAATGACCTGCGGGAAGCCCACAAGGCCGAGGATATCGCCAAGATCGACGCCGCCACCGAAGCCCTGACGGCCGCCTGGAACGCCGCCAGCCAGGACATGTACCAGGCCCAGCAGGAGGCTGGAGCCACCGCCGACACCGGCAACGGTTCCGCCGAAGGCGCCGGCAGCGCGGGTACCGGAGGTGCCGACGACGTACAGGACGTAGAATTCGAAGAAGTGGAGGGCAAGTAAACCCTTCCCCCTCGCTTGAATACCAAGCCCGCCGGTCATTTGACCGGCGGGCTTTTCTTTTTGTGGTCAATGCCTCCACGCCGCAGTTTTCCGTGGGGCTACTTCCCCGATTCGCCAAATTTATTGCAGGTTATTGCTGTGTCTGGCCAATGGTTTGAATTGTGGCTGCTATTTTAGCCCAATAACCCAATCGATTGCATGCACATTGACCAAGACCTGAGCCTCGCGGACCTCCGGGAGCAGATGGACACCTTTTGGAAGTACTCCGGACGCAAGATCCGCTCCATCCAGGACCACTACGACGAATCACAGGGCACCCCGGTATTCACCGCCGCCGGAAAGTATACGACCCGGGGCTGGACCGAGTGGACCCAGGGGTTCCAATACGGTTCCGCCATCCTGCAGTACGAGGCCACCAACGACGAACACTTCCTGGAATACGGGCGGCGGGGCACCGTGGACCGGATGGCGAGCCACGTGGGCCACTTCGGTGTACATGACCACGGCTTCAACAACGTGAGTACCTATGGTAACCTGCTGCGGTTGCTGAAGGACGGGCGGTTGCCCCAGAACCAGTGGGAACGGGATTTTTACGAGATCGCCCTTAAACTCAGCGGGGCGGTTCAGGCCCGCCGGTGGACGCCAATCCACGACGGGGGCGGCTATTTGTACTCCTTTAACGGGCCCCATTCCCTCTTCGTGGATACCATCCGCACTGTGCGGGCCCTGGTGGTCAGCCACGAACTTGGACATTCCCTGCTGGGGGACAACGACGTGAGCGTAAGCCTGCTCGACCGCGCCATTCAACACGGTATGGCTACGGCCCGCTACGCCATCTACTACGGGGAGGGGCGCGACAGCTACGATACCTGGGGCCGCACCGCCCACGAAAGCGTCTTCAATACCAACGACGGACGCTACCGCTGTCCAAACGCCCAGCAAGGTTTCTCGGGCTTCACCACCTGGACGCGCGGGCTGGCCTGGGCCATGCTCGGGTTCGCCGAACAACTGGAATACCTGGCGCAGGTGGATGCCCAGCAACTGGAAGCCCACGGTGGCTTTGCGGAAGTTGAAGCCATCTTCCTCCAGGCCGCCCGCGCCACCTGCGATTTCTATCTGGAGCATACCGCCAGCGACGGCATCCCTTACTGGGACACCGGAGCTCCCCAATTGCACCGTCTGGGCGACTACACCACCCGACCGGCGGACCCCTACAACGATTTCGAACCCGTCGACAGTTCTGCCGCGGCCATCGGCTGCCAGGGGTTGATGCGCCTGGGCCGTTACCTGGAATCCCGCGACCCCGACTCCTCCCGCCGCTACTTCCAGGGAGGGTTGACCGTGCTTTCCACCTTGCTCGGCGAGCCCTACCTGAGCACCGACGACGGCCACCAGGGCCTGCTGCTTCACTCCATTTATCACCGTCCGAACGGTTGGGATTACGTCCCGGAAGGGAGCAAGATCCCTTACGGGGAATCGAGCATGTGGGGGGATTACCACATCCGCGAGGCGGTACTCTACGCCGGCAAGCTGCTGGCCGGCAACGACTATCACTTTTACGACTGCGTTCGCTAAGCCGCTTCCGATATGCCTACGGATCTTTCCCGGCTGTGCATCCACAGCATCACGACCAAACCCTGGCCCCTGGACGTGGCCATCGACAAATTCTCCGCCGCGGGAATCGGTGGCATCAGCGTCTGGCAGGACGCCGCCGAGGCTATTGGCTTCCAGCGCGCCCGACAACTGCTTGAGGCTTCCCCCCTGGAAGTGGTCAGCTACGTCCGGGGGGGATTCTTTCCCCACCACAGCCGCGAAGCCCGGCAGCGGGCCCTGGACGACAACCGCCGGTTGCTGGACGAGGCCGCTTCCCTGGGCGCACCCCTCCTCGTACTGGTCTGTGGCGCCGAGCCCCGGCAGTCCCTGACCGAAAGCCGCCACCAGATCCAGGCCGGCATTGAATCACTCATCGACCACGCCGCCGGTTGCGGGGTGAAGATGGCCATTGAGCCCTTACACCCGATGTACGCCGATACCCGCTCGGCCATCAATACCCTGGGGCAGGCCAACCGCGTGGCCGAAGCCATCGGTCACGAACAGGTCGGCATCGCCGTGGACGTCTACCACCTCTGGTGGGACGACCAGCTGGAGGAGGAAATCCGCCGCTGCGGCGCGAACGACAACCTGTATGCCTTCCACATCTGCGACTGGAAAGTGCCTACCTCGGACATGCTCCTCGATCGCGGGCTGATGGGCGAGGGGTGCATTGACGTGCCCCGGATTCGCGGCTGGGTGGAGGACACCGGCTTCACCGGCCTCCACGAAGTGGAAATATTCTCCAACGCGTACTGGGCTTCGGACCAGGATGAATTCCTCCAACGCATTCTGGCGGCCTATCGCCAGCACAGTTAATCGACACATTACCCAAAATCTACCCTTGTGAACCAATCTTCACCCGTAATCTCCGCCCCGGCGCAACCGGACAACCGCCGCACCGTCGGCATCATCATGAACGGCGTCACCGGCCGCATGGGCACCAACCAGCACCTGCTCCGCTCCATCGTCGCCATCCGGGAGCAGGGGGGCGTCCCCCTGGCCGACGGCGGCTACATCTATCCGGAACCCATCCTGGTAGGACGCAACCCCGAGAAGCTGCGCGCCCTGTGCGAGCGCACGGGCATCGAGCGGATGACCACCTCCCTGGATGAGGTGCTGCAGGATGACTTCTACGAAATTTACTTCGACGCCCAGATTACCGGGCGCCGCTACGCCGCCGTGAAGCGGGCCATTGCCGCCGGGAAGCACGTCTACTGCGAGAAGCCCACGGGCACGACCACCGAGGAAGCCCTCGAGCTATACCGTCTGGCCCGGGAGGCGGGCGTGAAGCACGGAGTAGTGCAGGACAAACTGTGGCTGCCCGGCATGCGCAAGCTGAAGCGGCTCATGGAATCCGGCTTTTTCGGGGAGATCCTGAGCGTCCGGGGAGACTTCGGTTACTGGGTATTCGAAGGAACCTCCATCCCCGCCCAGCGCCCGAGCTGGAATTACCGCAAGGAGGACGACGGCGGCATCATGGTAGATATGCTCTGCCACTGGCGTTACGTGCTGGATAACCTCTTCGGCAAGGTAGAAAGCGTCTTCTGCCTGGGCGCGACCCACATCCCCGAGCGCATCGACGAAATGGGGAAACCCTACGCGGCGACCGCCGACGATGCCGCCTACGCCATCTTCGAACTCGAGGGTGGGGTGGTGGCCCAGTTCAACTCCAGCTGGGTCACCCGCGTGCGCCGCGACGACCTGCTGACCATCCAGGTTGATGGTTCCCGGGGCTCCGCGGTGGCCGGACTGCGCGAATGCCACATCCAGCATTACGGCAATACCCCCAAGCCGGTCTGGAACCCCGACGTGCCCCAACCCATCGACTTCTACGACGACTGGTCCCAGGTGCCGGCCCAGGAAGAGTACCAGAACGCCTTCAAGGTGCAGTGGGAACTGTTCCTGCGCCACGTGGTGGAAGACCTGCCCTTCCCCAATGACCTGCTGGAGGGGGCCAAGGGGGTGCAGCTGGCCGAACTGGGACTGAAAAGCTGGGAAGAGCGGTGCATGCTCAAGGTGGAAAAGCTGTCGGTATGAGCGTTGAGACAACGGTAAAAACCGCCTTCGTCACCGGTGGCAGCCGGGGCATTGGCCTTGGCATCGCCCGCCAACTCGCCACCGAGGGCTACGCCGTCGCCATCAACGGGGTACGGCCTGAGTCGGAAGTGGGGGAGGTGCTCGCCGAACTCCGCGCCCTGACGCCGCAGGAAGTTTGCTACCTGCCGGGCAACATCGGTGACGCCGGCCACCGGCAGCGCATCGTGGACGAACTTTACCGCAGGTTTGGCCACCTCAACGTCCTCGTCAACAACGCCGGCGTGGCCCCACGCCAGCGCAGCGACCTGCTGGAGATGACGGAGGAGAGCTACGACCGGGTGATGGACATCAACCTGAAAGGGCCGTTCTTTCTCAGCCAGGCCATTGCGGCCCGCATGGTGGACCGGCGGCAGGATGACCCGGATTATGCGGCCTGCATCATCAACGTTGGCTCGGTATCGGCTACCCTGGTCAGTGAACAGCGCGGCGAATACTGCATCTCAAAGTCCGGCATGGGAATGATGACCCAGTTGTTTGCCACCCGCCTGGCGCGGGAGGGCATCGTGGTCTACGAGCTACGCCCGGGCATAATCCAGACCGATATGACGAGTGCCGTAAGCGAAAAGTATGACCGCCTGATTGCCGGCGGGCTCACC
Organism: Neolewinella marina; assembly: GCF_002631205.1. Classification (GTDB taxonomy): domain Bacteria; phylum Bacteroidota; class Bacteroidia; order Chitinophagales; family Saprospiraceae; genus Neolewinella; species Neolewinella marina. The sequence goes on along the minus strand of NZ_PDLO01000001.1, from coordinate 391,289 downwards.
CTACAGCCCCGGTGGGGAACCGCCGAGGATGTGGGCCGGGCCGTCGCGGCGCTGGTGCGGGGCGACTTTCCCTATTCCCCGGGACAGGTGATCATGATCGACGGGGGGCTCACCGTCCCCAGACTTTAACCCTCACAAAAATTTCATCTCATGCATTCCCGAAAACGCAGACTGTACTGGCGCCTGTGCTGTAGCCTGGCCACCATCCTGATGATTCTGGCCTTCACACCGGTCTTCTTGCCGACCGCCACCCTCGGTCCGTCGCTTTTCGGTCTTCCCTACACCCTTTGGGCGGGCATTCTGCTCTGCCTGGTGATGGTCATCCTGACCTACCTGGCCACCCTGGTCCACCCCGGACGGGAAGGAGAATGGAAGGACAATCACCCCCAAGTCGATTAACCCATGCTGCAGGCCCTGATCATTGTAGGAACCATATACGTCATCCTTCTGGTAGGCGTGTCATTGTGGCAGCGCCGCGGGCCGACGGACAGCAAATCCTACCTGCTGGCGGGCGGAAGTCTCGGGAGTATCCTGGGATTGTTCACCTTCGCCGCCACCCTCTTCAGCACCTTCACCCTGCTGGGTATGCCGGACTTCTTCCGGGTGCACGGGGTAGGGGCGTGGACCTTTCTGGCCGTCAGTGACATGGCCCTCATTTTCGGGGTGATCTGGATCGGTTACCACTTCCGCAGGGTAGCCCTGCGGGAGGGATACTGGGGCATGGCCGGGTTCCTGAACCGCCGCTACGGGAACCGTCTGGCGGGGGGCGTGGCCTTTTTCGGTGTCTTCGTTTTTCTGATCCCCTACGTGGCGATACAGATTAAAGGTGTATCGGACTTTGTTGCCCAGGCGTTTCCCGACCTCATGCCGATCTGGGGGTGGTCGGTGATGCTGGTGGCCATCATGCTGCTGTACAGTGAGTTGGGCGGACTTAAGGCGATCGTGTACAATGACGCCATGCAGGGTTTGGTCCTCCTCGTCGTCATCTGGATTGTGGGACTGAGCTGCCTGAGTGAGGTAGGCGGGCTGGAGGCCGGTTACGCCCAGCTGCAAGAACAGGATTCGGCCCTGCTGACGGTGCCGGGGCCCCGGGGGCTGTTCACCCCCCAGTTCCTGATCGGGTCGGCGGTGGCCATCCTGATGATTCCGTTCACCCAGCCGCAGGTGAGCATTCGCCTGGCCATCATGAAGGACGACCGGTCGATGTACCGCATGGCGGTTGGGGTAGGCACCTTTGCCATACTGGTAATCTTGCCTACGGCCTTCATCGGCCTGTACGGGTCGTTGCGCTACCCCGAACTGAGTGCCTTTGAATTTCTCGGGCAGGCCCTGATCCGCGACCAGCCGGCTACGCTGGCCGCCTTCGTGATTATCGGCTTGCTGGCGGCGGCGATTTCCACGGCCGACTCCCAGATATTTGCCCTGGGCACCGAATTGCGGTCCATCCTGACGATTGAGGACGACGAGCGATTGCTGCGGATCACCAAGATCGGCATCGGCGCCTTCGCCCTGTTGGCCCTGGGTTTCAGCATCGTGAGCAGCGACCAGCTGGCGTTGCTGGCCCGCACCAGCTTCGCCGGAACTTCCTTGCTGGCGCCCCTCATCTTCACGGCCATTTTCGCGTCACCGGGAACCGGCGGCCGCGCCCTGCCCCTGATCACCCTGGCGGGTATCCTGCTGTTCATCGCTTCCTTGCTGGGGTGGGTGCCGGAAACCGTTGGCCCATTGCGGCTGGACCTCCTGTTGCTCCTTTCCCTCGGAATTGCCGCAATCATCATCGTGCTGCTGGGCCGAACGGGTGGGGAGCGGGAACCCGCACACAGCTGATTAAAAGAACCGTCGAACGTCCACCTCAGCGGGCAGGGGGGCACCGTGGTCAAGGTGATCGGCGAGCCAGGCGCTGACCAGGGGAGCAAGGGAGGCACCCTTGGTGCCCAGTCCGTTGAAGAGGTAGAAGGAAGGAATGGCAGGGTGAGCCCCGATCATGGGCCGCCGGTCGCGAACCGTGGGGCGCACCGCCGCGCGGTGATCTACGACCTCGAAGGGAACGGTCATTACTTCCCGCAGCCGGTCCTCGAGGTAGGTCCGGTTCGCGGGGGTCGGCCGGTCATCGGGAAAGGAGTTGCTGCTGGTAGCGCCTACCCAGTAAGTGCCGTCGCCGAGGGGTACCAGGAACACCCGGTGCTTGAACAGTCGGTCCAGGGGAGGGGAGTCCAGTCTTACGATGAGTACCTCACCCTTCGTGCCGCCGTGGGGCAGTTGGCCGAACCATGGGTTGAACCGGGCGCGCCAGCCCTCGCAAAAAATGACCCGGTCGAAACTACGGGCTACGGATCCTCCGGGCAGGGTTACCCGCGGGGGGGTATCCGGTTCCGGGCTAATGGCGGAATAGTCCAGGGGGGCGGCGATCAGTTGTCTGGTCGCCAGTCGTTGGCGGCGGAAGGCACCTACCATTCCAGCCAGGTTGACCCTCGCGCTGTGTCCGACCCCGGCGTAGGCGTAGGCCGGTCGGGTAATTTGGGGGATACTACCAAGGTCGGGCTGATCGATCAGGTAATCGGCGTACGCCGGATCCCCCCCGCGGGCGAGCCAGTCGTTCTCGTCGCCACGGTTGAAGAGGGTACGGACCAGGGGAATCTCCTGCCAGATCGGTGTATCCAGTTGCCGTTCGAGATCGCGATACAGTTGGCGGGCGGCGGGCAGCAACTCATCGATGCGCCAGCTTTTCACGAAGCGGCGGCCGGTGATCGGATTGACGATGCCGGCGGCCACGCTGCTGGCGGCCGTTTGCTCCGGGGCGTCGACGTAGGTGACCCGGTGGCCGGATTGCTCGAGGCGGTAACCGATGAGGGTGCCGGCCAGTCCCTGACCGACGATGAGGTAGTCGATGGCGATGTGATTGTATAAACGAAGCAGCCCCCGCCGGAAGAACCGGCGGGGGCTGCGTAAAGGTATTCCAACGGGTGGACTAGAAGATCAGCTTGATCGTAAAGTCGGCCGTGGTGGTGCTGTTTCCGGTTACGGCAATGCCCGCGAGGTCGAGGTTGGTCAGGGTGGAGAGCTCGAAGGTGCCCCGCATTTCTACCTCGCCGTCGTTGTCGGTGTCCTTGTAGGAAGCGGCTACCAGCTCGTACTGTCCTTCTTCGAGGAAGGCCAGGGTGTACTCCATGTTGCCGTTGACGGTGGTGCTGCTTACGGCGTTGAGGAAGAGCTCATCGTCGCTGCTGCCCTGGGCCTCGCTGTCGGAGTAGGTGCCTTTGGCGTAAGCGTAGACGACGATCTCACCGTTCTGGTTGCTCTCGTCGTTGATGGTACCGGTGATGGTACCGCTGCGGTCCTTGGTCACGAAGCGCAGGGAGTTTTCCAGGCGGCTTTCGGCGGCGAAGCGGTAGGGCTTGGCCTCGTTGTCGGTACGGACCAGGGCCTTGCGCAGGTCGAAGTCGACCACGGCGGCGACCGAACCGCTCTCACTCAGGGTGAAGTCGGAGTTCTGTACGGTAAGTACGCCATCGTTGGCTACTTCCAGGGCAATCTTCTCGTTGTCCTGGTTGAGGACGTAGCAGCCGGGGCCACCGTTCACGGCGTTGGCGCCGTCTTCCAGTACGATTTCCAGTTTGGAGTAGGAGTCAGCGGCGAGTTGTCCGTCGTAAAGGGTCTCGGTATTGCCGTTGGTCAGGGCAGAGATTTCCACGGTGGTGCTGTTGAAGCCCTCCACGGATTGTCCGTCGACGCGAATGTCGGAAACGGTTACGAAGACCGCTTTCACCTGGGCGTCATCGATGGGGGCATCGGTCATCTCTACGGAGAAGTCACCGTTGCCTTCGCCGGCGGGGGTAGCGGGGTCGTCTTCGGAGCAGCTGAAAGCAAAGAACATGAGGGTTAAAGCCACCAGCAAGCGGGTGGAAACAAGAGAGAATTTCATAAGGTAATGTTTTAGTCGAACGCTCCCACGCAAGGGTGAGGAACGCCGAAATGAAACGGGGTAATGGGTTAGGTCGATCTGCTATATAGGAACAGTAATTGCGTGTTGAGGGGGGCAAAGCTTCGCCAAACGGAAGGCTTTGACTGGGTTTCGGAGGGGCGACGGGTGCAACGGGCCGGCCGAAACGGGTTGGTTTGTTTCCCTACTAACGGGCCGCCCGGGCCGGTAGTATGTGAAGCTGAAATTTATGACGGCAACCGGGAAGGTCGCTTTACCCTACCTTCGCCGGCCACAATCTCCCCCTGCCATGCATACCATTACCCTTCACAAAGGGCGCGAAGGCGCCCTCCAACGTTATAGCCCCTGGGTGTTCTCCGGTGCCATCGCCCGCCAGGATGAAGGATTGGAGGAAGGCGATCTCGTTCGGGTGGCCGACCACGGTGGGGCCGTACTGGGATATGGTCACTACCAAGCCGGTAGCATTCGCGTCCGCATGCTGCAGTTCGGGGCGGAGGATTACGCCGAGGACCTAATCGACCGCAAGCTGGCCGCAGCTCTGGCCCTGAGGACCCAACTTGGTTTGGCGGGCGATAGCCTAACCAACGCCTACCGCCTGATCCACGCCGCCGGCGACGGACTGCCGGGCCTGATCGTGGACCGCTACGGGTCGGTGGCCGTGGTACAGTGCCACAGCATCGGCATGCACCGGCAGCGCGACCGGATCGCCGAGGCGCTGCTGACCGTGGAGGGCATCGATTCGGTCTACGATAAAAGTTCCGCCGTCCTGCCCGAACGCTACGGACGTGAAACAAAGGACGGAACCCTCGCCGGTGCATCCATCGACCGCCTGATCGCGCTGGAGAACGGGCGCCGCTTTGAGGTGGACATCGCCGAAGGACAAAAGACAGGGTTCTTCCTGGACCAGCGCGATAACCGGTGGTTGTTGGGCAGCTACGCCCGCGACCAACGGGTACTGAACACCTTCGCCTACACCGGCGGGTTTTCCGTTTACGCCCTGCTGGGCGGCGCGGCGCGGGTGGACAGTGTGGACCTGAGTGCCCGCGCCAATGAGCTGACCACGGCCAACGTGGCCCACAACGGCGAGTTCAGTGATCGCCACGCCGTACATACGGCCGACGTGCTGGAGTACCTGAAAACGGTTCCGGCCGGATCCTACGATATCGTGGTCGTCGATCCGCCCGCCTACGCCAAGAACAAACACCGGCGCCACAAGGCCGTGCAGGCCTACAAGCGCCTCAATGCCCGGGCCATGGCCGCCCTGCGCCCCGGAGGCCTGCTGTTCACCTTTAGCTGCAGCCGGGTGGTGGACCGCCAGCTGTTCCAGGATACCATCGTGGCCGCCGGACTGGAATCCGGTCGTACCGCAAGGGTTCTCCACCGGCTCGCCCAAGGGGCCGACCATCCCGTCAGCCTCTTTCACCCCGAAGGGGACTACCTGAAAGGGCTGGTGGTGCAGGTCGACTAGTCCGCTGACCATAGGATAATTATGGTGGGCTTTTGGAGGTAAAATGCCGGAAAAACAGCATTTTCAATTGGAACGAACACCCATTTTGACCAGCCGTTAAGCTATCAATACGACTGGATCAAGTATACCCCAATTGGCTGCAAGCATCGGTAAAAAAATAGGACGTTTCATATTCTGGCTGGTAGCATCGGTGCTCGGACTGCTGGTGCTGGTTTTTCTCCTTATTCAGCTGCCGTTTGTGCAAAGCCGCATTACGCAGGAGGTGGAAAAAATCGCCCGGTCGACCCTGGGCTCGGATGTGGGTATCGGCGACCTCTCGCTGGAATTTCCCAACCGACTGGAAGTCGAACGGGTCTACGTCAACAACCCCGAAGGGGATACTATCGCCCGGCTGGGCTACCTGGGTGTCGGGCTGGACATGTGGGCCCTGATCCGCTCCACCGTCGACATCAATGAAATCCGGATCGACGACGTCTACGCCAACATCGTTACGACCGATTCCACCTCTAACATTCAGTTCCTGCTCGATGCTTTCCTGCCCCAGGTGGATACCCTGGCCCTGGAGAACAGTCCGCAGGCCGACTCCGTCGCCGCTACCTCCGGCGGCTGGCTGATCGACCTGAACGGTGCCGACCTCAGCCTGACCAACGCCGACATCTATTACCAGGACGACCCCATGGGTATCCTGGCGGACGTGACCGCCCGGAGGCTGGAAGGGGAGATCGCCGAAGCGGACCTTAATACCATGGAGTTCGCCCTGGATTACCTGGAACTGGAAGGAGCCGACGCCGCCATTACCATGGGGGAGAGCACCACCCCCGTAGATACCACCGCTACCGAAACGGCACCCATGGCCCTGCAGGCCGGTAGAATTACGGTTTCGGAAAGTGCCTTCCGGTTCGGGATGGATAGTCTGGACCTGGCCACGGATTTACCCTACGTTAACCTGGAGGGTGCGGACCTGATGGTCGGGGACTCCATCGCATTCCGCGGGGAGTTATTCCAAATCCGCGATTTCTCCCTCACTATGGATACACCGTTACCGGAATTGGAGGGGCCGGGGATCGACTACAATCACCTGGCCCTGACCGAGGTGGAAGCGGAGGCCACCGACATCAGCTATATCGTGGATTCATTGCACCTGCGCTTGCGCCAACTGCAGGGCAGGGAAAAGAGCGGTCTGGAACTGCAGCGTACCGAAGGGACGATCGTGTATTCTCCGACCTTCCTGGGGCTGACCGACTTCCTGTTGCGCACGGCACACAGTGAGCTGCGCAGCGAGGACACCGCCATCGATTACGATTTTGCCGCTGCTGACCTCGAAGAACTGGTCGCCCGCTCCCGGGTCGAAGGACACCTGGGGCTGCGCGATATCGCCCTGCTGGCCCCGGAATTGGCGAGTGAATCGGTGATTCGAGGAAACCTTGGGCAAGACTTGACCTTCAGCCTGCAAGCCACTGGTACCGTAGCCAGTATGAACATTGGCCAGATCCAGTTGGATGGTCCCGGCATCAGGGTGCGCGCCAGCGGGCGGGCTACGAACATCCTGGACCCCCAACGTGCCGGCGGAGAACTGCTGCTGCGGGAATTCAGCCTGGTGCCGGGTCCACTGCTGCCGCTGTTGCCTCAGGGAACTTTGCCCCCGGGCATCGACTGGCCCCAGCGCATCGTGGCTGAAGGCCGGGCCAGCTACGCAAATGAGCGATTGGAACTGGACCTCTATGCCTTGGAAAACCGCGTATTCGGCAGCGGGCTGAACAGCCGCGTACGTACCAGTGGCGTGATCAACGGGGTAACCACCTACCCGCGTACCCGGCTCAACGTGCGCCTCGACACCCTGCTGGCTACCCGGGCCACCATCCTGGCCTACGTACCCCCGGGCACGATACCGGCGGACTACACCTTGCCCAACTACGTACGGGGCAGCGGGTCAGTGTCCGGCCCCCTGGAAAACCTTGACGTCAACCTGCGCCTGAACCTGCCCGGCGACAGCACCTATGCCCGCATCAACGGCAACATCCGCAACGCCACCGACCCTGACAACCTGGCCCTTAACCTGGAAGTAAGCGACCTCGGCATCAATATCGCAGACGTTCGGACCATACTTCCGGACAGCCTCCTGCCGGCCAACCTCAACCTGCCTAGCCTGCGTGTCCGCAACGCCAGCATCTCCGGTTCGCTCACGGACCTGACCTTCGACGTGCCACTGGAAACCTCGAACGGCGACTGGAACCTGCGGGGACGCTACAACCCCGAAAACCTGAACGTCCAGGCCAATCTGACCAACGTCAACATTCCGGACCTCTTCACCGGCCCGCTGAGGGATACCCTGCTTACGCTTGGGCTGGGGCCTCTGGACGTGCAGGCCGAAGTAGTCGGACAACTGGAGCCCTCCATGAACCTGGCCATCGACGCCTATGTAGCCCAGAACGGTGGAGACTCCTTGCTGGACCTGACCGCCCTGGTGACCGACAGCCGCTACTCGGCAGAGTTTGACCTCCTTCACCCCGACTTTATGGCGGGCGGCAGTGCGCGTTACATCATCAATGCCGACAGCACCGTGTTCGCGGAGGCCATCGTGGACGTGGAAAGGATTGAATTGCAGAAGTGGGACCTGACCGAGGTCCCCCTGGAAGTGTCCGGCCAACTGGTGGCCCGTACGGAAGGCATTGATCCCTATGACCTGGACGCCTTTGTCCGGCTGGATGACTTTGTCCTGCGGGGAGAAGACGGCAGCAGCTTCGTAGACAGCTTCCTGCTGACCGCGGCCATGCACGACTGGGACAACCAGATTTACGTCCGTTCCGACGTAATGGATGCGGAGGTGCTCGGCTACTTCGATCCGCTGAAGACCCCTGAGAAGATGGTGCAGTTTATCCTCGCTTACTGGGACGAAAGCCTGCGGCAACCCGATCCGGTGGAGGATGGCAACCGGGTGGACGTAGCCTTCCAACTGAAGCGTCCGCAGGTACTTACTAGCGGACTGGTGCCGGGGCTTACCCAGCTTTCTCCCGTCAAGCTTTCTCTGTTGTACCGGGACGCATCTCCCGAACTCCTGTTTAACCTCGACGTGGCGGAAATCGAGTACGCCGGTCTGGAGGCCCGCAGCCTCCACATGAAGGCCATCGGCGATACCGCTTCCATGAACTTCAACGCCGACTGGGCCGACATCAACGTGAACGGCAACCTGGAACTGGGCCGCACCGTAATCAGCGGGGAAACCGTCGACAACCGCCTGCTCGTCGAGCTGAAACTCTATACGGCGGAAGACAGCCTGCGGCACTACCTGGGCACCTATATCGATCAGTCCGGCGATACCCTCATGGTAAGCCTGGAGGAGGAACAGATCCTCAACTTCGAGACGTGGACGGTACCGTCTGATAACGAGATCGTACTCTACGATACGGTGCTGCTGGTCAACAACCTGGCCCTGCGCCACGGGAGGCAGTCCCTGAGGGCGCAAACGCAGGAGCCAAATGACGTCGTAATTACCTTCAACGACTTTAACCTGCGTACGCCGAGCCGGCTGATCTTCTCCGAAGAGGAGACCGCCGCCGGAACCCTGAACGGTACCGTGGGCCTGGACAACGCCCTGACGAATCTGGGTATACGTACCGACCTGACCATCGACAGCCTGGCCTGGACCGGCACGTTGCTGGGCGACGTGACCGCCGAAGTGACTTCCACGAACGAACAGGTCTATAACCTGGACATTGGCCTGACCGATGCAGGCAACGACCTCGAAGTAACGGGTACCTACGAACTGAACGGGCCGATGAACCTCCTGATGGACGTGAATGCCCTGCAACTGAAGAGCGCCGAGCCCTTCAGCCTGGGCTATCTCCAGGATACGGAAGGCTACCTGGAAGGACAGTTGGCGCTCACCGGCACCCTGGAGAACCCCGTCATGGACGGCCGCTTCTCCTTTGAGGAGGCGAGTTTGATCATCAGCCTCCTCGGGGAGCGCTTCCGCCTCGGGGATAACCCCATCATCTTTGAAGACCAGCGCATCACCTTCTCCAACGGGCTGAACATCTACGACAGCAACGGGAACGATGCGGAGCTCAACGGTAACATTACCGTCAATGGCTTCGACGACATCCGCCTGAATATGCTGGTCACCGCAGAGGACTTTACGGCCATCAATTCCACCAAGGATGATAATCCGGACTACTACGGCTTCATGTCGGTGGACGCCCGGGTAAAGATCGGGGGAACGGCCACCCTGCCCGTCATTGAAGTCGACGCCACTACCAATGAAGGTTCGGACATCACCTACGTCTACACCGTGGCCAGCCAGGGACTGGTCGACGTGGAAGGGATCGTAGAATTCGAGGAGGAATACCAGTGGTCGGACATCCTGCGCCGCGATACCCTCGTGCTGAACGACAGCATCGCGGTAGCCCGCACCGGCCTGGATATGACCCTCAACCTGGACGTCCAGCCCAACCTCCGCGTGACGGTGGTGGTCGACCCCGTCACCGGACAGACCTTTACCGGGCGGGCAGACGGTAACCTGACGCTGAAGATCTTCCCCGACGGCAGCCAGGAGGCCACCGGGCGGGTAGAACTCGTGCAGGGAACCTACGACTTCGTCTACCAGGTCATCAACAAGAAGTTCACCATCGTACCGGGAAGCAACGTCGTATTCAACGGGCCAATCGAGAACCCCATTCTCGACCTGACCATCCGCCATGAGGTACAGACCACCCCCCAGCCCCTGGTGGAAGCGATGAGCGGTACGACTTCGGACGTGGCCTCCTTGCGGCGCAAGCAGACCTTCTACGTGGTCATCGGGCTGACGGGGGATATGCAGTCCAGCAACCTGACCACCGACGTGGTCTACCCCGAAGATGCCTACGGCAACCTGGGGCTGAGCTCGGTGGAAGATGCTCTGTCGACCCTGCGGCAGGACGACAGCCGGCTCACCACTACTGCCTTCCAGCTGCTCGCCTTCGGCGGCTTCAACATCCCCCTGATCGACCAGGGTGGGGGAGACGGCACCAGCCTGGCCAATACTACCCTGAACAGCGCCCTGGGGGGCTACCTGAATAACCTGGCGGATCAGTATGTAGGCTTCGTCGACCTCGATTTCGGGCTCGACAGCTACCAGGATACCGATGGCACCACCAACACCAACCTGCGGGTGAGCCTGCGCAAAACCCTCTTCGACGACCGGGTGGTGATCAGCGTGGACGGTGTGGCGGGCAATGACGCCGACGAACTGGCCGGCACCTCCCAGACCTATCTCGACAACATCACCGCGGAATACCTGATCGACGCCGACGGCACCTTCCGGCTGAAGTTCTTCAACGATCGCGACCGTGACGTACTCATCGGCGGCAACGTACTGCGCTACGGTGGCCGGCTCACCTTCAGCAAGGAGTTCGACCGCTGGTTCTGGAAACCGGAAAAAAACAACCAATAAGATGGGCCGACTTGTCCTCCTACTGATCGTCATTACGGCAACGGGTTGCAACGTGACCCGCTTCCTGCCCCCCGGAGAATATCTCTACCGCGGCGCTTCCGTGGAAGTGGTGGCCCCCGACACCGTCGACGTGACCCAACTGGAAACCGAACTGGTCGCCACCCTGAACCAGAACACGAACCAGAAAATTCCCCTGATCGGTTATCGTAACATCTGGCGGTACTACAAATTCGAGGAGAAGAAGCGGAAAAAGCCTGAGAAGTACGCCGATGATCCCGATGAGATCAAGGGGGAAGAACCCATTTTCTACGACGAAAATGTCGCGGAAGAACTCACCAACCTGCTGCAGAACCGCGCGGCCAATAACGGCTACTTTGAGCACGACGCCAGTTTCACCGTCGATACGATTGCCGACAAGCGGGAGGTCGTGGTTGACTATCGCGTAACCGTGGGAGCCCCCTATACCCTGGATACGGTACAGCGTTATTGGAGCGATACCAGCGTAGCCCGGGTGCTCGACGGGATGGAGGAGGGTAGCCTGTTGACGCCAGGCGACCGCTACGACCTGGATGTGATCAAGGCGGAAAGGCAGCGGTGGCAGGAAGCGCTGAAGAAAGAGGGCTACTTCTACGCCAATGCCAATGACTTCCTTTTCCTGGCGGATACCGTACAGGGCGACCGCCAGGTGAAGATGCTGGCCAAGCTCAAAAGCGACGTGCCGGCGGAACACCTGAAGCCGCAGCGGATCGTCGACGTCAATGTTTACCCGAACATCGGCTTATCCGATTCCACCCGGCGCGACCGGCTGCCGGTGTACCAGGAAGGTGGCCTCACGATCCGCTGTGCCGACTGTCCGCTGCGGCCGAAAATCCTGGATGAGGGCTTTGCGGTGGAAGAAGGATTGCTGTACGACCCCGAGCGCCACCGCAAGACGCTGCGCCGCCTGGCCAGTTACAATACCTTCCGCTACATCAGCCTCGATTACGAGGAGGTGCCCGGCTCGGATTCTACCCTGATCCTGAACGCCTACATGGAACCCCTGCCCCGGCGGCGGATCGAGGGGGAATTCGGACTCACCTACAACAGTGCCCGCTACATCGGACCAAACGTGCGCCTGGCCTATACCAACCGCAACCTGCTCCGGGGCGCCGAGTTGCTCAAGATCGAGGGCGACTTCAGCTACGTCGTCTTCCTCGGCAATACCGAGGACATCCGCGTTCCCCGCTCCGGGATTTACGGACTGTCGGCCACGCTGAACGTGCCCCGGCTGTGGCTGCCCAAACGCCGCAAACTGCTGCCCCGCGTTATGACCAGCGGCACCATCATCTCCCTCGGCGCCAAGATGGAACGACTCCAGCTGATGCTCGGTAGATTCTCCCAGGAGATCGCGGATTTCAACCTTTTTGACCTCCAGCAACTGGTGGAGGCCGACCCCGAAGCCTCGGAGAGCGTTAGCCTCCTGCAGATTCGCGCCCAGTACGGCTATACCTGGCAGCGCCGCATCAAGAAGACCCATGTGCTATACCCCCTGTCGGTCCGTCTCCAGGACCCCGTGGTGAGCAATGAGGGAGTGCTTCGCCTGGCCAACAACCTGGGCCTCAACAGCACCGACAACAGCGGGGCTACCTCGGCCAGCCGCTTTGACCGGATGATCGTGTTCTCACCGAACTACACCTTCACCTACGATACCCGCCTTGACGGCGAGGACCGCCACAACTTCTTCTGGCGGCAGTACCTGTCCATGAACCTGAACAACATCTTCCCCCTGGGCGAAGACCTGCTGCGGGGAGACCCCATCCAGAGCCTCTATCCTCAGGTGGAGTCGGACCTGCGCTACTATCACTACCTCACGCCGAATTCACAACTGGCCATGCGGTTGCACGGGGGCGTGGCGTACCCGATCTCCGACCGGGCCATCGTACCCTACTTCGACCTCTACACCATCGGCGGGCCGAACAGCCTGAGGGGTTTCGCGCCCCGCCAGCTGGGGCCGGGCCGCACCGCCCCGAAGAACAACAACCTGCTGACCCTGGGGGGCTACGGCAACCTGCTCCTGGAAACCAGCCTGGAGTACCGCCACCGCGTCACTCCACTGATCGAATTGGCCGCCTTCGTGGATGCGGGAAACATTTGGACTTACAAAACGGAGGCTGAACCCCTGGACACCGATTTCCGTCAGGAAGCTTTCCTGAAGGAGCTGGCCATGAACTACGGCATCGGGTTCCGTTTCGACCTGACCTTCCTCATCTTCCGGCTTGACCTGGCCAAGCCCTTCCAGGTTCCTTACGAGGATACGGTGGCGGAATTCCAAATCCCCCAGGAGTTCGTGGGCGATCCCGTCGACCGCAGTCTGCGGCTGGTAGTGGCCTTCGGCTATCCTTTCTAGGCAGCAGTAGTTTTGGGGTGTGGGGTTGTAGCCAAGTATAGTTTTGCTAACAAGGCTTGCAGCCGAACCAGTGGAGGGATCGCGGTGCTTTAGTAGGAAACTTACCCAATGAGAGCATTGACCTATCACGGGCAGGGTGACGTGCGCGTTGACACCCACCCGGACCCCCGTATCGAGCAGCCCACCGACGCCATCATCCGCGTCACCTCTACCGCCATCTGCGGCTCGGACCTCCACCTCTTTGACGGCTTCATTGCCATGATGAAGGCCGGTGACATCATCGGCCACGAACCGATGGGGATCGTGGAGGAAGTCGGGTCGGCCGTCAAGAACATCAAGAAGGGAGACCGCGTGGTGGTGTCCTTTACCATCTCCTGTGGCCACTGCTGGTTCTGCGAACAGGAACTGTATTCGATGTGCGACAACTCGAATCCCAAGCCGGAGAACGCCATCAAGGCCATGGGCCATTCCCCGGCCGGGGTGTATGGCTATTCCCACCTGCTGGGGGGCATCCCCGGCGGTCAGGCCGAATACCTGAGGGTACCCTACGCCGATTTGGGCACCATCAAGATTGAAAGTGACCTGCCGGACGAAAAGGTGCTGTTCCTCTCCGACATTTTCCCCACCGGCTACATGGCCGCCGAGCACGCCCAGATCGAAAAGGGGGATACGGTAGCCATCTGGGGCTGTGGGCCCGTGGGGCTGTTCACTATGAAGAGCGCGTGGATGATGGGGGCCGGCCGCGTGATCGCCATCGACCAGGTGCCCGAGCGGCTGCAGATGGCCCGCGATCACTGCAAGGTGGAGACCATCGACTTTTCGGAAGTGGACGACGTGGTGGAACTCCTCAATGAAATGACGGGCGGACGGGGCCCCGACCGCTGCATCGATGCCGTAGGCGCGGAGTCCCACGCCAGCAACATGGTCACCGCGGCGGCCGACAGCCTCAAGCAGACGGCCCACCTGCAATCCGACCGCCCCTACGTCCTGCAGCAGGCCATCATGGCCTGTCGCAAGGGCGGTACCCTGTCCATCCCGGGCGTCTACGGATCAATGGCCACCATCCCTATGGGGCCGGCCATGAACAAGGGACTGACGTTCAAGATGGGGCAAACCCACGTACAGCGCTATATGCAACCCCTGCTCAACAAAATTCAGCGCGGAGAAATCGACCCGAGTTTCCTGATCACCCACACCGAGCCCCTGGAAAACGCGCCGGAGATGTACAAGAAATTCCGGGACAAGGAGGACGGCTGCATAAAGGTCATCCTGAAACCCTGACCTAGTTTCCGGAAAGTGAAACAGCCCCCACGGACTCCGTGGGGGCTGTTTTCTTTGGTGGCCATGGCGTGGTTACTTCACGGTGAGGGGCGTCTCCGCCGTTTCCCCGTTGGCTTCCACGACGAGGGTGTAGCTGCCCGGTCGGAGGTAGTACACGCCGTTGTCCGCGGCTTTTACCTGGGCGGGCTTCTGCTCTTCCTTGCGGTCGGCATTTAGCATGTCCTCCAGGTCGGAGGCGCGGTCAGCGTCAAAGCTGAGGTCGTAAGTCAGTCTGTTGAAGCCCCGATCCAGGGTAACGGACTTGCGGGTTAACACCAGGCCATCCTTGGCTTTAATGGTGATCGTGGCACCCGCGTCCGCGCCCGGACTGTACACCTGCAGGTTTACTTCTGGCGTGGTGTCGTCGGTGAACCAGCTGGCGGAGCCGTAGCGGGGAGAGTAGCGCTGGTCTTCCACCGCCGCCAGGGTGAGGGTGGGGGAGGCCTGACCGGCGATCTGCTGCAGCAGGGCCACGCTGCCGCGGTAGAGGCTGCGACCGTGGGTGCCGACGATGAGGTCCTTGGCCTGGGTTTGTACGACGACGTCGTGGACGGCAACCGCCGGGAGGTGGGGAGCGGCGGTGAAGGTCTGTCCGGTGTCCATACTGACGTAAAGGCCGTGGTCGGTGCCGACGTACAGCAGGGCGGGATTCAGGGGGTCTTCCTTGATGACGTTAACGGGTTCCGCGGGCAGGTCGGTGCCGATGCGGGTCCAGTTGTTGCCGTAGTCCGTGCTGCGGTACACGTAGCTGTTGAAGTTGTCGTCACGGTAGCCATTGAGGCCCAGGTAGACCACGGCTTCGTCGGCGTGGGAAGCATCCACCCTGGCGACCCAGAGGCTGTCGGCGAATCCATTCAGCCGTTCCCAGTTCTGGCCGCCGTCCATGCTGCGGTGCACCAGCCCGTCGTCGCTGCCCACGTAGAGAAGGCCGAAGCGTAAGGGCGACTCATCAATGGTGGTCAGCGTTCCGTAGACCACGTCACCGGCCCGCCCGCCGCGGGTGAGGTCGGGACCCAGGGTGGTGAAGTTGTCCCCCCGGTCAAAACTGCGGTGGAAGTGGTTGGAGCCCATGTAGAAGATATCGGGCTGGTGGGGGCTGATCAGAATGGGCGTTTGCCAGTTCCAGCGGTAGGGGCGCTGCCCCAGCTCATGCTTGGGGGTGATGTAGGTGCGGGTACCAGCCTTGGGGTTGATGCGGTAGTAGTTGCCGAACTGGAAGCCAACGTAGGCCGTCTCGTTGTCGCGGGGGTCTACCTCAACCTGCATGCCATCGCCGCCGAAGAGGGCTTCGTAGGGGTACTTGCCGTCCTGGTGCCAGTCGGTGCTCGCCTCGTAGTCGTGAGGTCCGCGCCAGGTGCCGTTGTCCTGAAGGCCACCGTAGACGCGGTAGCCGTCGGGGTGGTTGTCGACGGCCACGGCGTAGTACTGCCCCACGGGCGGTACGTTGGCCTTCAGCCAGGTTTTACCGCCGTTGTAGCTGATGTTGACGCCGCCGTCGTTGCCGTTGATGAGGTGGTCGGGCTGGCTCGGGTTGATCCAGAGCACGTGGTGGTCGGCGTGGACGTTGTCGCCGTTGGCTCCGGCCCAGGTTTTACCCCCGTCGGTGGATTTGATGATTGGTACGCCCATGGCGTAGACGGTTTGGGGATCTTCGGGGTGCACGGCCAGGGCGCCGAAGTAGTAACCGTAACTATAGTAAACGTCGTCGAGGTAGTCTTCGTGGGTCCGTTCCCAGCGTTTGCCGTCCGTGGTGGTTCGGTAGAGCTCGAATCCCTTCACCGGCGTGTCGAAAAGGGTACTGTTGGCGTCTTCCAGGTACTGCACGAGCTGGAGGGGAGACAGGTCCCCCTTTTCAACCTTTTCCCGCACGGCTTTGGCGTCCAGCTCCCGCGGGAAGCCATTGCTGCGCAGGAAATCCTCCAGCAGGTAGGTTTCCAGCCGCAGGAGATCCTCCTTCGGCATGTTGCGCAGTTGGTTCTTGGTCAGAGTGGTAGAATCCGGGGCTTCCGCTTCGCGGAGGAAGTAGTTGTCGAGGCTGGCGTAGATGTGGCGGCGGCCGTTGCGGTCGTAGCTCACGGCCAGCCCGATGCGGCCTACCCCCTGACCGGTGGGGAAGCCGGCACCGTCCGGAGTGATGGACGACCAGGTCTTGCCCCCATCCTTGCTGAAGTGGATGCCGGAGCCCGGACCGCTTTCCACGAAGTCCCAGGCCTTGCGGTCCCGTTGCCAGGATGCGGCGAAGAGGTGATTCGGTTTCCGCGGATCACGTACCAGGTCGACCACGCCGGTGCTGTCGTTCACGAAAAGGGTGTGTTCCCAACTGCGTCCGCCGTTTTGGGTCAGATAGACGCCCCGCTCGGGGTTCGGGCCGTACAGGTGACCGAGGGCGGCTACCCACAGGCGATCGGGGTTTTGCTGGTCTACGATCACGCGACCGATGTGGTGGCTCTCGTCCAGTCCCAGGTGGGTCCAGGTCTTTCCCCCGTCGCGCGAGCGGTAGACGCCATTGCCGGCGTAGGAACTGCGGCTGCTGTTGACTTCCCCCGTGCCCACGTAGAGGGTTCCGGAGGGCCAGTGAACGTCGATGTCGCCGATGGTCATCACGGCCTCCTGCTGGAAGAGGGGCTCAAAGGTGCTGCCGTTGTCGTGGGTCTCCCAGAGGCCGCCGCTGGCGTAGGCTACGTAGAAGTGGGTGGGGTCCTGGGGATCCACCGCCAGGTCAGTCACCCGCCCGCTCATGATCGAGGGGCCGATGTTGGTGAAGGGCAGGCCGCCGAGGGGCGATCCTTCCTGCAGGGTAAGGCGCTGCTCGTAGCCTTCCTGTCGTTCCGCGGCCGGGGTAGGGGTCTGGGCGCGTACGCAGGTGCCAAGGAACAGTAAAAAAAGGCAGAGTAATAGTGGTGGGCGTGGGCGCATTGGGCGGATTTTGTGAATCCCCCAAGGTAAGCGCAGTGCGGGCAATGGTCAAAAAAGCGGAACGGAACCCCCGCACCCAATTTTTCCGGGGATAAAACTTCCTGCGCGACGGAAAATGTTCACGGCGTCTCTCTCATGCCTAAAAAGTCAAAGCAGGCAGTCCCTCGAAAATAAGCGCAAAGGCCCGTTCCTTAGATCGTCCCGCCGCCGGGGCGGGTCGCGTGTATCTTGTTATAGACCAGTACTTTACTATAATGGTGTTTGACCGTGCAATTGTTTGGTCCCGGGACTGATAAAAATGAAAAAGTGGCGGCCATCCGGGGATGACCGCCACTTCTCAAAGTAGTCGGAGGGGTTACTGACGGGGGGTCAGTACTCCGTCGATTACGTGAATGAGGCCGTTGCTGGCTTCAATATCGGTATCGGTAATGGTGGCGAACTCGCCGTTGCCGTCGGTCAGAATCACGTTGCCTTCGGCGTTGACCGAAGCGATCAGGCTACCTCCGCCCATGGTCTGGATACGGAAGAACCCTTTCTTCTTCTCGATGGCCTTCTTCAGGTCGGCGGCGGTCAGCTTGGAAGCCACAACGTGGTAGGTCAGTACCTGCTGCAGATGCTGCTTGTTGCTCTCCTGCATCAACGAAGAGGAAACGCTGTCGGGCAGGGCGGAAAAGGCATCGTTGGTGGGGGCAAACACGGTGAACTCACCGTTGCTGCTGAGGATGTCCACCAGTTCGGCGGATTTCAGGGCGCTTACGAGGCTGCTGAAATTGTTGTTGCCTTTAGCTACGTCGACGATCGTACCGTCGGCCATGCTACCGGTATTGGCGGTAACGCGGGTGTTGGCGGAGGTGGTAACGCCGCTGTTGTAGTCGGGCTTGCGGTCCCGCATATCGGCGGCCATTTCGTCATTGTTGGCTTTCATGTCCTCCTTCATTTCTTTCATGTCGGCGGCCATTTCGTCCTTGTGAGCTTTCATTTCCTCTTTCATGTTGTTCATGTCAGAAGCCATGGCGTCCTTCTTGGCCTGCATGTCCTCCTTCATTTCGCCCATGTCGGAACGCATGGCGTCCTGCTGGTCCTGCACCATTCCCATGGCACTGTTACCGGCCAGGGCCATCACGTCTACGTTGGCGGGTACCAGTACGTGGTCGATAATGTGAACGACGCCGTTGCTGGCCATGATGTCAGCTTGCTGTACGGTGGCGGTGTTGCCGGTAGCGTCCTTGATGACGACAGATCCTCCTTCGGAGGTAACGGTAAGGTCACCGTTCATGGTGGTGGCGGAGAGGCTCGCGTCAGCGGAACCTTCAATACCGTCCATGATGTCGGTGGAGGCCATCTGGTTGCTGGCGACGTGGAATTTCAGGATGTTGACCAGTGCGTCCTTGTTTTCAGGGCGAAGCAGGGCTTCGAGTACACCGGCGGGCAGTTGCTCAAAAGCGGCGTTAGTGGGGGCGAAAACGGTCAAGGTTCCTTCACCACTCAGGGCGGAGGTCAGTTCGGCGGCCTCAATGGCGGCCAGCAGGGTGCTGAGGTCCTGGTTTTCGGTAACGAGGGCGGCTACGGTGTTCTCGGTCATCTCGGCCGATTCACCCATATCCGTTTGTTCGGGAGTCGTCTGGGCGCTCAGGTTGGCGGGCGTGAAGGCCAGCACCATAAGCAGCGCCAGTACGCTGGAAATTAGTGATTTCATCTTGAAGGTTTTTTGTCAAAAAATAAAAAGCGTGCTTGGGGTAATGCACTGTGTTGGTATGCATAGAACAGGGTCCGAAGTGCGATGTTCGGGATCGGTTTGGGGGCCCAGCCCGGTTCTTTCGTTTCCAGGCGCACAATTCGGGGGGCAAGCCGTATCTATGCCTGGACCAAAAATCAAGCTTCGCCATGCTCAGTACCCTCAACCCCACCGCAACCCTCAGTTGGAAAGAACTCGAGATGCACGCCCACGAAATGCAGCAGCGGCACATGAAGGACCTCTTCGCCCAGGATCCGGACCGTTTCCAGCAATTCAGCCAGCGGGTGGAGGATATTCTGGTGGACTACTCCAAGAACATCATCACCCGGGAAACCCTGGACCTGCTGCTGCGGCTGGCCGAAGAATGCGGGGTGAAGGAAGCCACCGAAAAGATGTTTACCGGGGAGGTCATCAACGGGACGGAGGAGCGGGCCGTGCTGCACGTAGCCCTGCGCAACCGCGATCAGCGGGCCATCCTGGTCGATGGGGAGGACGTCATGCCCCAGGTGAACGAGGTACTGCAGCGCATGAAGGCCTTCGCCGGCCGCATCCACCGTGGCGAGCACCTCGGCTACTCCGGCAATCCCCTGACCACCGTGGTCAACATCGGTATCGGAGGGTCGGACCTGGGGCCGGTGATGGTCACCGAAGCCCTCAAACCCTACTGGATCGAGGGGCGGGAAGTCTACTTCGTCTCTAATATCGACGGCACCCACCTCTCCGAGGTCCTCAAGCAGGTGGACCCGGAAACCACCCTCTTCCTGGTGGCCTCCAAAACCTTTACTACCCAGGAAACCATGACCAACGCCCGCAGCGCGCGGCAGTGGTTCCTCGACAATGGCGGCAAGCAGGAGGACGTAGCCAAGCATTTCGTGGCCCTGAGCACCAATGCGGAGGGGGTGCGGGAGTTCGGCATCGACGAAGCCAATATGTTCGGCTTCTGGGACTGGGTAGGGGGGAGGTACAGCCTCTCGAGCAGCATCGGCATGAGCATCGCCCTCACCGTGGGCTTCGACAACTTCGAGCGGCTGCTGGACGGCCTCCACGCGATGGACGAGCACTTCCGTCACGCCCCCCTGGAGGAAAACCTCCCGGCCAAGTTGGCCCTAATTGGGATTTGGTACACCAACTTCTGGGATGCGGAAACCGAGGCCATCCTGCCCTACGATCAGTACCTCCACCGCTTTCCGGCCTACTTCCAGCAGGGTAATATGGAGAGCAACGGTAAGAGTGTCGACCGCGACGGCAACCCCATCGAGGACTACAACACCGGGCCCATCATCTGGGGTGAGCCCGGCACCAACGGACAGCACGCCTTCTACCAGCTCATCCACCAGGGCACGCGGCTCATTCCCTGCGACTTCATTGCCCCCGCGGTATCCCACAATCCCCTGGGCGACCACCACGCCATTCTGCTGAGCAACTTCTTCGCCCAGACCGAAGCCCTGATGAACGGCAAGAGCGCCGCGGAAGTGGAAGCGGAGCTGCGGGCCGACGGAAAGTCGGACGAAGAGATCGCCCGCCTCGTGCCCTTCAAGGTCTTCGATGGCAACCAGCCCACGAACAGCATCCTGGTTAAGGAGATCAACCCCTACACCCTCGGACAATTGATCGCCCTCTACGAGCACAAGATCTTCGTCCAGGGCGTGATCTGGAACATCTACAGCTTCGACCAGTGGGGGGTGGAGCTGGGCAAGCAACTGGCCAAGGCCATCCTTCCCGAACTGAAGGAAGACGGCCCGGTAAATAGCCACGACAGCTCCACCAACGGGCTCATCAACGCCTACAAGGAATGGCGGTAAACCAGCGTTTTTGTTTCGGGCCGCAGGGTAGGATATCCCTGTAGGGCGACTACTTTTGCGACCTCATGGACCGGGGGGAGGGCACAAGCCATCCCCCCGGAACCACCAACCCTCTTCCGCATGAAGGATCGCAGTCTGGCCGGCACCCTCCTGTTTCTGTTTTTCGAACTCAGCATTCTGATCGGCGGGATTTACCTCATCCAGTTCGATGAGGACCTGCGCTGGCTGGAGGGGCGCCCCGAGTTCTGGCGGGTGCTGCTGTACTTCGTGATGACCATCGCGGTGCTGAACGTGGTGACCCGCTTCATCAAGTGGCTGTACCAGCAACAGAACTACGCCAAACGGCGCGGCGCCAAGAACTTCATTTACGGGGTGGAGAACATCCGCAAGCTGCTCATCGGCGGAGTGGTCATCTTCACGATATTCAGTTTGATCGGGATCGACTTCCGCACCCTGTTCACCTCCCTGAGTATCGTGGCGGCGGCCATCGCCATCGTCAGCAAGGACTTCGTCAACGACCTCATCGTGGGCATCTACTATAGTTTTACCGACGTCTTCGAAGTCGGCGACTACGTCAGGTTCTATACCTACCGGGGGCGGGTGGCGGATATCGGCTTGCTGAAGGTCAAACTGATGAACGACAACGACGACGTGGTTATCCTGCCCAACGGCAAGGTCTACTCCAATGAGATTATCAACTATACGCGCCGCGACGTACGGCTGCTGAGCATCGACTTCGAAATGGACATCCGGGCCATCCAGAACGTTGACGTGCTGGAAAAAGAGCTCACTGAAAGTATCGCCGAGTACGCCGAAGTGATCGAGGAGGAATCCTACCTGCTTAAAATCGTCGAGGTCAAGAAAGACTATATGGAACTCAAGTTCCAGTTCCGCCTCAAGAGCCTGGACCGCAGCCGGCAACGGGAGATCAAACGTAGGGTGGTGCGCCAGGTTTTCAGCTACGTGAGCTCCCACAAGCCGAAATAGACTGTTAAGGAGGTTACATATAGGAATTTCGTCAATGGTTCCGGGGTTGTTAATATTGACCCTTCAGTAAACCTTTGTGATGACCTTACGTTCCCTCGCCCTTGGCGTTTCCTTGCACCTGCTTTTTTTCTCTTGTCAAGCCGATTCCGACCCGATAGTAGCCCCGGCAGCAGCGCTGGATGTGTTGCTGAATGAGCACGGCGGACCCGACGCTTTCCGGTTGCCCGCCGCCGACGACCTGGAGGCGCTGCCGCAGGATCCGCGCAACCCCCTTTCGCCCGCCAAGGTCGCGCTGGGACAACTGCTCTTCCACGAAACGGCCATCGCCACCAACGGCAAGACGGAAGAGGGTATCGGCACCTTCAGCTGTGCCTCCTGTCACTTTGCGGGGGCGGGCTTTCAGGCCGGCCGCTTCCAGGGCATTGGCGACGGAGGCCTCGGCTTCGGGGTCAACGGAGAGGGGCGGCGCCCCCACGAAGCGGTTCCCTTCGCCGACTTTGACGTGCAACCCATCCGTTCTCCTTCGGCCCTCAACACCGCCTACCAAGAGGTGATGCTCTGGAATGGACAGTTCGGAGCCACCGGAGTGAACGCCGGTACGGAAGACCGCTGGACGCCCGGCACTCCCAAGGAAACAAACACCCTGGGATATGAAGGACTCGAAACCCAGGCCATCGCCGGACTGACCGTCCACCGGATGGCCCTGGACGCGCGCCACGCCGAGGAATTGGGGTACCGTGACCTGTTCCAGGCGGCCTTCCCGGGCATTGAGGACACAAAACTGTTCACTCCGGAATATGCCGGTCTGGCCATCGCCGCGTACGAGCGAACCCTCGTGGCCGATCAGGCCCCCTGGCAACGCTACCTGAGGGGTGAGGAGGAAGCCCTCAATCCGGATGCGCTGCAGGGAGCCATCCTGTTCCTCGGCAAAGCCGGTTGTGTATCCTGCCATACGGGACCCGCCCTGAGCAGCAATACCTTCCACGCACTGGGAATGGACGATCTGGTGGACTGCGAGGAACCGACCATTGGAACCAGGGTGGACAACGCGGAGAACCTGGGCCGCGGCGGCTTTACCGGAAAGGCGGACGACAATTACCGCTTCAAGGTCCCACAGCTCTATAACCTGAAATCTTCTCCCTTTTACGGACACGGTTCCAGCTTCCGGACCGTCCGTGACGTAATCGCCTACAAAAACCGGGCAGAACCACAGAATGCCCGGGTACCCGCCGGCAGTCTCTCCGATGAATTTCAGCCCCTTGGCCTGACGGAGGAAGAAATTGACCAGCTGGCGGCCTTCGTACGCGATGGATTGTACGATCCCAACCTCGAGCGCTACGCCCCGCTGAGCCTGCCCTCCGGGCAGTGCTTCCCCAACAACGACGACCGGTCGCGGAAGGACCTGGACTGCTACTAGCACGCCAATTCGTTCGGTTGGGGTACCTTAGGCAACTCCAACCGAACGAATGATGACGCGCCTCCTTGCCCTTTTATGTTGCCTCGGACTGTCCACCGCCGCCCTGCGCGCCGAGGACGGCTACCGCCTCTGGCTCCGCTACGACCTTATCCAGGACGCTGACCTGCGGACCGCCTACCAACAACAACTCGGCCAACTTCACGTCGGCACCAACGTGGATACCACCCGCGAAATGATGGCCGTTTCTTTGCGGGAGTTACGCAATGGATTGCGCGGGCTTTTGGGGATTCACCTGGCACCCGCTGCTGGAGCCCCCGGAAAGGGTAGTGGCCTGGCCCTGCGACGTCTTGCCGCCGGCGAAATCGGTCCGGAAGGGTACCGCCTGCGGCAGCAGGGGAACCGGCTGGAACTGGCCGCGAGCGACGACCGGGGATTTCTCTACGGTACCTTCCACCTGCTGCGGATGCTGCAGATGGGGGAGTCACTGCGGGGATTGGACGTGGAGGAGGTGCCCGCCAAGGACATCCGTATCCTGAACCATTGGGACAATCTCGACGGCACCGTGGAGCGGGGGTACGCCGGCTTCTCCATCTTCAACTGGCATACGCTGCCTGACGTACTGGACCCCCGGTACACGGACTACGCCCGGGCCTGCGCCTCCGTGGGCATCAACGGCAGCGTGGTAACCAACGTCAACGCCAACGCCCTCATCTTCCGCGACGATTACCTGGAGAAGGCGGCCGCCCTGGCGGACGTTTTCCGACCCTACGGTGTTAAAATCTACCTGACCGCCCGCTTCAGCGCCCCCATGGAACTCGGAGGATTGTCCACCGCCGACCCCCTGGATCCGGAGGTGAAGGAGTGGTGGGCCGCCAAGGCCAAAGCGATCTACTCACGTATCCCGGACTTCGGCGGCTTCGTCGTCAAGGCCAATAGCGAAGGGCAACCCGGTCCACGGGAATACGGCCGCAGTCACGCCCAGGGGGCTAACCTGCTGGCCGATGCCCTGGCTCCCTACGGGGGCATCGTGATGTGGCGGGCTTTCGTCTACAACAGTGATCCGGAAGCGGACCGGGCCGCCCAGGCCTACGAAGAGTTCGTCCCCCTGGACGGGCAGTTCCGCGACAACGTGGTTGTCCAGGTGAAGAATGGCCCCATCGACTTTCAACCCCGCGAACCCTTCAGTCCCCTCTTCGGTGCCACTCCGGAGACGCCCCTGCTGCTGGAACTGCAGATTACCAAGGAATACCTCGGACAGGGCACCCACCTGGTGGGGCTGGCCCCCCTCTTTGCGGAGGTGCTGCAGGCCGATACCCACCAGGGCGGGGCGGGTACCACCGTGGCCTCGACCGTAACCGGACTGGCTGGCGTGAGCAATGTGGGAACGGCCCGCAACTGGACTGGCCACCCCTTCGGACAGGCCGACTGGTACGCCTTCGGACGGCTGGCCTGGGAGCCCGCCCTGGATCCCACTGCCATCTATGACGAGTGGGCGGCCCTGACCTACGGCGCCGACGAAGCGGTAAGGAAGACCATCTCCCGGATGCTGGTGGACTCCTGGGAAATCTGCGTCAACTACATGACCCCGCTGGGCCTCCACCACCTGATGGCCACCGGCCACCACTACGGACCGGGCCCCTGGGTCGACGAGCTGTCGCGGCCGGAATGGAACCCCGCCTACTACCACCGGGCCGACAGCGCCGGCATCGGCTTCGACCGCACCCTTACGGGCAGCAATGCCGTGGCCCAGTACGCTCCCGCAGTAAGGGAAAAGTTCGCCGACCCCCGCACCTGTCCCCCGGAATACCTGCTCTGGTTCCACCACCTGCCGTGGGACTGGCGGATGGACAACGGCAAGACCCTCTGGGAAGAACTCTGCCTACGTTACCAGGCCGGCGTGGAGGGTACGGAGTGGCTGGCCGCTGAATGGGCCTCCCTGGAGGGACAGGTCGACGCCGAACGTCACCGGGAGGTGAGCCAGTACCTCACCATCCAGCAACGGGAAGCCGAGTGGTGGAAAAATGCCTGCCTGGCGTATTTCCAGACCCATTCGCGGCGGCCCTTCCCTGAGGGGGTAGAAGCCCCGCCCCACGACGTGGAGCATTACCAGTCGCTGGACTACCCCTACGCCCCGGGCATCCGGCCGCGGTAGTGATCAGATCTTGCGCCGCTTGACCATGCCGCCGTGTACGTCGTTGATGCTGTTCATGGTGATGAAGGCCTGGTCGTCGATGTTGCGCACCACCTTCAGCAAGCGGTAGATCTCCAGACGGGTGACCACCACGTAGAGAATCTGTCGGTCCGGGGCGCCCTCCGGCAATCCGTAGCCGCCCTGGCCGCGCAGCTGGGTCACCCCGCAGCCGATTTTCTCAAGGAGGGCGTGACGGATCGCGTCGTTCTCCGGACTGATGATGAAGATGCCCGTATACTCTTCCACCCCGTCGATGATGAAGTCCAGCGCCTTGGAGGCCACGAAGTAGGTCAGCACACTGTACAGGGCCTGCTCAACCGACAGCAGGGCCGCGGCGGTGAGGAAGATGAGGACGTTGATCAGGATTACCCAGTCGCTCACCTTGGCGCCAATGCGGCGGCTCAGGTAAATGGCCAGTACTTCCGTGCCGTCCAGCACGCTGCCCCCCCGCATCGAAAGGCCGATGCCCGTGCCGAGAAAGAAACCGCCGAAGACCGAAACCAGCAAGGTGTCGTGCGTCAGTTCCGGGAAGTGGACGAAGTAGACCACCAGGGCCAGCAAGAGAATAGCCAGGGCCGTCTTGATGGCGAACTTGCGGCCGATCACCTGCCGGGCCAGATAGAGGAAGGGCAGGTTGATCAGGACAAGCAGGAAGGCCAGCGGTATGCCGGTCGTCTGGGATACCAGCAGACAGATGCCCGTCACCCCACCGTCGATGAATTCATTGGGCAGCAAAAATCCTTCCAGGCCAAAGGCGGCCAGGAATACCCCCAGGACAATGAGGGCTATGTCGACGTAGGGTACGCGCTTCAAACGGGCCATAGGCGGGCTAATTGGGGTAAACATCCGGCACTATAAGGCAGTATGACCGGTAGTTGTGGTAACTTCAAGGATACAATATGCTGAAATACACCCTCGCCGGCTTAATGTTGGCTTCCTGTTCCGACGGGCCGCCCCACACTCCGGAAACCCGCCCCGTAGAACACCCCAACGCCGGCAATACCGCCATCTATGACGTCGACGCCGACGACCCCTACGAGATGGGCGACAGCAGTTTCCTGGACCTCTATCCGGGTATGCCCTTGCCCGCCACCGATGCCCTGGCACCGGCGGGCGAAGTGTCCGTTCAGGAAACCACCTTCGACCGGTACTGGCTGATGGGAGAACGCGAGGATACCCTGGCTTACGTGTTGGTCGACCGACCTAACCGGACGATTTCTTCCATTCACGTCGTTTCCCCCGATGTAGCCACCCGAGCCGGACTGAGGGTGAGCAACAGCTTCGACGAAATCCGCCAACGCACCGGGGCCACGAAAGTGGTCAAAGACCCGGAGGGGCAGCCCCTGCTGCGCGGGGACGGCTGGATTCATTACCGGCTGACCTACTCCACGGGCAACGAAGCCGATACAATTCCCTCTGAGTCCACCGTCTCGGAGATCATCCTCCGTCACCGCTGATATGCTGACCGCCATCGTCATTCTTGCGGCCGGTGAGGGCCGTCGTATGGGTAGCATCAAGCAACTGCTGCCCTGGGGGCAGACCACCCTGCTGGCGCACACGGTCCGGCAAGCGGTGGCCTGCCCCGAATCGTACACCTACGTGGTACTGGGGGCCAACAAAGAGCTGCTGGAAAAGGAGTTGGAAGGGTTGAACGTTAACCTTATATACAATGCGGATTATCCTGAAGGATTAGGGTCCAGCATCCGGGCGGCGGCGCGTCACATATTGACCGAGGAAACCATACCCTTCACCCACCTGCTCGTCATGCTGGCCGACCAGCCGGCGGTCAACACCTCCTTTTTATCTTTGCTGTTGTTGACGGCCAAGGACCATCCCGGGGCGGTTGCGACCGACTACGGGGACCACGCCGGGGTGCCCGCCATCTTTCCCGCCGCCTCCTTTGCTGCACTAGAACAATTGGGCGGGGACGCGGGTGCCGGGCGGTTGCTGAATGCCGCCGAGACGGGTACCCTGCGCCTGACCCCTCCCTTTGCCATGTTTGATATCGACACTCCGGAAGACTACCGCCGCCATGAAGGAAATTCGTAACATCATCAGCCTCTACGATGAGTTCCGGAGCTCGGGGACGGCCTGTGCCCTGGCTACGGTGGTCAGCGTGGAGGGATCCTCCTACCGCCGCATCGGTGCCCGCCTGCTCGTGGGGGCCGACGGGCGCTATACCGGGGGAATCAGCGGGGGGTGCCTGGAAGGGGATGCCCTGCGGCGGGCGCAACGGGCCATCCACGAGGCGCGCCCCTCCAAACGGGTGTACGATACCCTGGAAGGGGAGGACCGCGAGATCGGTATCGGGCTGGGCTGCAACGGCCGCATCGAGGTGCTCTTCGTTCCCCTCGATTTTGCCGACACCCACAATCAGGTAGAAGTGCTGCGCGCCCGGGTTGATATCCGCGAGCCACGGATCCTGGTACAGACGGTGGAAGCGCCTCCGGGAGAACCGCTGGATGGAGTGCTGAGTGAAGTCCCCCCGGGCGCGGTGGACCTGCCGGATAGCCGGTCGCGGGTGATCGATTACACCGACGCAGCCGGCCGGCCGGGAAAGCGGCTCTACGAACGCCTGCGCCCCGAACTCCACCTCATCGTGATCGGCGATAATTACGACATTTTACCCCTGGTAACCACCGTCCGCCACCTGGGTTGGCGGTGCAGCGTGGTGGGGACGCGACGCAAATTCAATACGGCCCTCTCCGCCGCGGCCGACGGCCTGTATGACTACGGGCAGGCGGGAGCGTTGGCCGTGGACGACTATACGGCGGTAGCCTGTATGTCGCACGATTTCAATCGCGACAAGGAGATGGTTGAGGTATTTCTACCCAAGGCTCCTCCCTATCTGGGTCTCCTCGGCCCCCGAAAGCGGACGCTCAAGATGGATGCGGAACTCAGAAGCGAATCCGGATTGGACTTACTGGGGTACGATCACCTGTACTCGCCCATCGGGCTCGACATCGGTGCAGAAACGCCGGAGGAGATTTCCGTATCAGTCGTAGCCGAGATCATCCGGGTGTTCCGGGAGCGGCCGGGCACCTCCTTGCGGGAGAAGCCAGGGGCCATTCACGCCCGCTACTGATCGTCGAGCTCCATTTGCTCGGCCACCAGCGTCCGTTTGATCATGTGGTAGGTTTCTTCCTGGCTGCGGATGGACAGGTCGCTGCCCCCCCGGTAGTAGGTATTGCCCTGCTGGTCGCTCAGCAGGCGGGCCTTCACGTTGTCGGCGAGCTGGATGTCTAGGATCTCCAGAATCTTGTCCTTCAGTTCCTCATCGTAGATGGGAAAGGTAGTCTCGACGCGGTGACTCAGGTTCCGCGTCATGAAGTCCGCCGAGGACATGTAAACCAGTTCCTCCCCGGCGTGGTGGAAGTGAAAGATGCGGGCGTGCTCCAGGTAGCGGTCCACGATGCTGATGCCGTGGATGTTGTCGCTGTACCCTTTGCGGCCGGGCACCAGGCAGCAGATGCCGCGGACGATCAGGTTGATCATCACTCCGGCCTGGCTGGCCCGGTAGAGGAGCTCGATCATGGCCTTGTCTTGCAGGCTGTTCATCTTCAGCGTCATGGCGGCGGAGCGGCCGGCCTTGGCCTCCTTGATCTCGAATTCGATCAGTTTCTCCAGGCCACTGCGCAGGTTGAACTGTCCGACCAGCAGGTGCTGGAAGGGCTGGTCGGGAATCATCACGTTCTCTAAAAAGCTGAAGATGCGCGATACCTCGCTCGTGATCCGTTCGTCGGCGGTGAAGAGGCCGAAATCGCTGTACACCTTGGCGGTATCTTCGTGGAAGTTACCGGTAGACAAGTAGTTGTAAATCTGTTCCTTGCCGTTCTCTACCCGACGCACCAGTGCAAGCTTGGAATGCACCTTCACCCCGGGGAAACTGTAGTGGACGTGAACGCCGGCCTGCTCGAGTTTTTCCCCCCAGCGGAGGTTGGCCTCCTCGTCGAAGCGGGCCTTCACCTCGATGAATACGCTGACCTGCTTGCCCAGGGTCACCGCCCGCATCAGCGCCTGCATGATCCGCGACTTGCGGGCCACCCGGTACTGGACGATCTTGATGTGGCTTACCGCCGGATCCTCGGCCGCCCGCTCGAAGAAGCGCACCACCGACTCGTAGCTGTGGTAAGGGTAGTGGAGCAGGTGATCAGACTCCCGTACCGAAGCCCAGAAGTCCTCGGATTCCTCCAGGGCGGGGTAGGCCAGGGGCGGTTGGGGCGGGTAGAGCAGCTTGGTCATCCCGAAATTGGGGAAGCTGAAGAAGTCGAAGTTGTTGTGATAGCGCCCCTCGGCGAGGATGTCGTAGCGGTCCAGCTCGAAGGTGTCCTCCAGGTACTCCCGCAGCTGGGTGGGCATGGTGCGGTCGTAGACGAAGCGGCTGGCGGGGCCCACGTGGCGGCGGTTCAGGCTGGTCTTGATCTTGGCCAGCAGGTCGCCGGTGAATTCATCGTCGATGTACAGCTCGGCATCTCGGGTCAGCTTGATGCTGAAGGTGTCCTCGATTTCGTAACCCGGGAACATCCAGGAAACGGAGTGGCGCACGATGTCGTCGAGCATGATGATGTTGTGCTCGCCATCGGTGCTGGGCAGCTCGATGAAGCGCGGCAGGTGATCGCTAGGGATCTTGACGATGGCGTAGGCCGTTTTACCCTTCGCCTTGTCCTTCATCAGGATGGAGAGGTACAGCTGGGCGTTGTTCAGGAAGGGGCGCACCATGTCCTTGATCAGGAGTACGGGCTGTACGTAGGGCAGCATGTACTCCTTGAAGTAGTTCTGTACGAACTCCTGGTCTTCCTCCGACATGTCGAGGCGCCGCTTTAGGTGGATGCCGTGCTTGGCCAGTTGGGGGATGATCTTCTTCTCGAAAATGCGGCTGAACTCCTCCTGCTGGCGGTTGACGATGCGTTGGATGGTGCGTACCGTCTGCTTCGGGCTGATGTCGAGCTCGCGTTTCGTCTTTTTGTTGACGCGCAGCAGGTTGCGGTGGTTGGCCATGCGGACGCGGAAGAACTCGTCGAGGTTGGAGCTGTAGATGGCCAGGAACTTGAGCCGCTCGAAGAGGGGCAGGCTCTCGTCCTTGGCTTCCTGCAACACCCGGTGGTTGAAGGAAAGCCAACTGATGTCTCGGGGTATGGCCGGGTATTCTTTTTTCATCGGTAGGTCAAGTAAGGC
Source organism: Neolewinella marina (assembly GCF_002631205.1). Taxonomy (GTDB): domain Bacteria; phylum Bacteroidota; class Bacteroidia; order Chitinophagales; family Saprospiraceae; genus Neolewinella; species Neolewinella marina. Next base: position 360,524 of record NZ_PDLO01000001.1, on the reverse strand, counting down.
TAAAAGAGGCTCATCTGCTCCGGGCCCTGCACGGAAGCGGGGCCCCGGGTTTCGGCGAAGTCCTGGGCAGCAAGGTGACCGGCCAACCAGGCGGCCGCATCGGGCGCCAGCACGTTGTCCGGTTCGTGGGGAAAGATAAACGTTTCCGGTAGATTCCACTCCCGCAGCTTCCGGGCCCAGTCCGCCAGGCGGGTGAAGTCGCTTTCGATCAGCCCGTTGCCCACGAAACGGATCATGGTACGGGGGGCGGTCACGTAGCCATGGAGTACGTCCCGTCGGCCGGCCACGTCGGTAATCACGGCCGCGGCGGCGTGGCGGGCCAGGGTGTCCATCAGGGCTTCGGTGGCGAAGGGGTCGCTGAACCAGCTTTCGTGGCGCACCTCCACCGCCAGCGGCAGCACCCGCGGCCACCGCCCCAGAAAGGCATCCAGGATGGGAAGTCGGTCAACCCCGAAGTAGGGGGGCAATTGGATGAAGGCGCAGCCCAGCTTTTCCCGCAGCCCGTCCAGGGCACCGACGAACTTCTGCAGGCCCCCGTCGCCCGCCCCGAGCTGTCCGGAGTGGCTGATGAACTGCGGCACCTTGGGGCAAAAACGGAAATCTTCCGGGACGCTGTCGTACCATTTCTTCACCATTTCCGCCGTGGGGATGCGGTAGTGGGTGGTGTTCATCTCGATGGTGTTGAACTGCTCGCCGTAGCGCTGCAGGTAGTCGGCGGGGCGCGTGCCCTCGGGGTACCACTTGCCTACCCATTCTTTCATGCTCCAGCCGGTAGCGCCGATGTAGATGCGCGGCCGCCCTTCTCCGGCGCCCAGCTCATAGCGGTCCAGCCGCGCGCGGTTCGCCAGAGGCTCCACGGGGAGGTGGTATTCAAGGGCGGTGGGGTCGGGAACTTTACCAAATTTCATTATCGACGTTGCCGAGCATTAAGGAATGGACTATCACCCAATAATCATATTAGATAATAGTTTAGAGTATATGTGCTTTTGCATTTTCCCCTGGATGATGCCTTGTGGTAATTCATCCGCATATCCTGTACCATGCTATTCCGCTTGCTGAGATTTCTTCCAGCGCTCCTTTTTTCTACCCTGATCTTTGCCCAGGATTACGGAGACGTCAAATTTGGTAAACTCAGTGCGGAAGACCTTGCCGCTACGCCCGGGGGAGCAGATTCCGCCGCCGCGGCCTATATCCTGTACGACCGGCTGGACCTAAAGTTCGTATACCTGCGCGATAAGGGACCCAGTACGGTTGAGGAGTTCCATACTCGGATGAAACTGATTACGCCGGCTTCCTTCGACCGCGCGAACGTATCCCTGCGGTACAATCGGGAATTTGAGGACATTTCCGGGTTAAAGGCCATGATCTACCTGCCCGACGGGGAAAAGATAAAGCTGTCCGGCAAGGATTTCGTCCGCGAACGCGACGGAGATTACAACACCGTGAAATTTACTTTTCCTCAGGTGACGCCCGGGGCCGTCATCGAATACACCTTTTCCCACCGTTCCGAGCATATCGTTATACCCACCCGCTTTGCCTTTCAGCGCGACGTACCGGTACGCTGGGCGGAATACACCGCCCTGATTCCCGACTATTACCGCTATGTCAGTCTGGGCATTGCCGGCAATTACGTCGTGAACGAAGTCGAAACCACCCGTCATCCCTGGGGACCGGTATTCCGTAAGGCACCCACCGCCCACGAACACGTGCCCCACAAGAACATTCGTTGGGCCATGCAGGACGTGCCGGCCTTCGAGCACCAGCCCTACACCAATAACGCAACCGACTATCTGCCCCGCGTGAGGTTGCAACTGCAGTCGGTTAACTATCCTGGTGAACTGATCCAGCCGGTCTTCAGCGACTGGAATGAAACGGTAAATAATCTCACCGAGCGGCGGGATTTCGGCCTTGCCTACCTGAACCGGACGAACTACAAGCACCTCTGGAATGCGGCTGAGGCGGAAATCAACCAGGCAAAAGATACCAGGGCCCGAATTGACGCGGCCTACCACTACGTTTGCCGGAACCTGCGCTGGAACGGATCCACCAGCATCTTCGGAACCGACAGCCCCAACAACATCCTGGAAAATGGAGAGGGCAACAGCGCGGACCTGAACCTGGCACTTCTTGCCCTCCTGCACGAAGCTGGTATTCCGGCTTACCCCCTTCTGGTTTCCCTGCGGGACCAGGGGAGTCCCATGGAAATCTATCCCATCCTGACCCAGTTCGACCACCTCCTGGTGTACACCGAGGTAGACGGGAAACCCTACCTCCTCGACGCCAACGGCCCGGGACGCCCCCCGGGGCTGCCCCGGGAAAAGGCCCTGAATCACCGTGGCTGGGTAGCCGATCCGCAGCAACCCCGGTGGGTTGACGTAGAAGTACCGCAAGCCAAACAGGTATTCCTGGCAACGATCAATGTCGACGAAACAGGCGCTTCCCGGGTTGCGATTCAGACTAAATCAGACAGCTATTACGCCCTGGATGGTCGGCAGGTACTCTCGCGCATGGAGACGCCCGCCGAGGGACCGATCGCGCGACAGATTATTGAGAAATTTCCGGAGGCGCTGGTGCGTTCCCAGAAGGTGACCCTCGGTGCCGATGACCCCGCCGGCCCCCTGGGCATCACCGTGGAGCTCGACGTTCCCGCCGGATTGCTTTCAGACGATTTTCTCTACCTGCAGCCGGTGATCATTCCGGTACTGAACGACGAACTCGACGACGTAGAGCAACGCCTCTATCCCATTGATTTTCCCTACCCCTGGCAGCTCCAGTACATCGCCAACGTAAAGGTGCCAGAAGGATACGTCGTCGAAGAACTGCCGCCCTCCATCCGCCTGGTCAGTCAGGACGGAGGCATGCAGGCTACCTTTTCGGCTTCGGAAGGCCTCGGCGGGGAGATCTCGATCGTGTTTCGGGTTCACCTGGACCAGACGGTCTACCCGGCCACGGCGTATCCTGTACTACGGGATATGTACCGCCGGATTATTGAGCTGCAGGAAACTACCATTGTCTGTCGCCGCGCCAAATAATCTGCGATAGTATTATTTGACCCAGTAGTACCTTGATTGACCCGGAGCGTTCCGGCACCCCCCCCTTACACACTATGTTGCGATTCCCTTGTCTGCTGGTATTCCTGTTATCGGGTATCCAGCTTATTGCCCAGACTGGACCCGACGTCACTTTCGGGCCGGTTAGCGACGAAGACCGTGCTCTCCGGGAAGCCCCCGGCGACCCCACGGCCGAAGCCTACGTGCTGTTTGATCGACTCAGCCTTGATTTCGAATTCAACGATACGGACGGGCCCTCGCTCACCGAGCGCCACCACCGGCGGGTAAAACTGCTCAAGCCGTCCTCCTTCGACCGGGCAAACATCACCCTGGAATACAACCGGGAATACGCCGAGATCAGCGAAGTGGAAGCTTTTATTCACCTCCCCACTGGCGGTACGCTGCCGGTGCCGTCCGACCAGATCCGCCTCGAGAAACTAAACGGTACCCGCGAGGCCTTCAAATTCACCTTTCCCCAGGTAAGCGAGGGAGCCATCCTGGAGTACCGCTACCTGGAACGCAGGAAGAACATCCTTATCCCGTCTCCCTACTACTTCCAGGAAGATATTCCGGTGCGTTGGGCCCAGTACGACGCCATGATTCCGCCGTATTACCGCTACGTTTCACTTTCCGCACCACGGCTCGACGTCAACGAGACCAAGCTTACGGCCCGGGCCTGGGGGCCCCGTTTCAACGTAAGCCCCTACAACGGCGGTGAGCAAAAGATCGATCATTGGGACATCTTGTGGGCCATGCGCGACCTGCCGTCTTTTCGCGATCAACCGTACAGCAACAACGTGAGCGACTACCTGCCCAGCGTCCGCCTGCAGTTACAGGCTGTGCAGTACCCAGGGCGCCCCGAGCAATCTATCTTCGGCGACTGGAAGGAGACCGTGAAGGAGCTGCAGGACCGCCTGGATTTTGGCCGCTACTACCGCAACAAGGTTAACTACAGCACCCTGTGGAAGGATGCGGCTCCGTCGATTACCGGCCAGGGTTCGGAGCGGGAAATAATCGAAGCCGCTTATGCCTTTATTAACCAGCACATCAGCTGGAATGGCGACTATGGTATGCTGGCCTCCCGCACGCCCGACCAGGTGTACCAGTCCCGAACCGGCACCTCCGCCGACCTGAACATCGCCCTGCTCAGTCTGCTGAACGAGGCCGGGGTGGAGGCCCACCCCCTACTGGTTTCCCTGCGGAATACCGGCGCGCCCATCGAGCAGTACCCCCTGCTGCATCAGTTCAACCACCTGATAGTCTACACCGAGGTGGACGGACAATCGCTGCTCCTGGATGCGGGCTCGGCCGACCGCCCGGCGGGATTGCCCCGCGAGCGGGCCCTCAACCACCGGGGGTGGGTGGCCGAGAAGGGCAACCCACGGTGGATCTCCCTGGAGGTACCCCCTTCCCGGCAGATTACGATGCTTGACGTGAACGTGGCGGAGTCCGGGCTGGCAGAGGTCGTCATCAAGTCGCGGATGCAGGACTATTTCGCCTTCAACGGCCGCAGTGCCCTGAAGCAACGCGAAAGCGACGCCGAAGCTCCGCTCGTCCCCGACCTGCTGAAGGTAATGCCGGAAGCACGGGTGACATCCTTTGCGGAAGAAGTGGTGGACGACGCGCCCCTCAACCAGTTCACCTATACCCTACAGGCTACGGCCCCCGTGGGGCAGCCGGTCGACCAGCTCCTGTACCTCCAGCCGATCCTGCTGCCTTTGGTAGACGGGGAGTTGGCGGATGTCGAAGCCCGGAATTTTCCCATCGATTTTCCTTACCCCTGGCAGCAGCGCTACATTGCCAATCTGCGACTGCCGGCCGGTTACGCCCTCGAGGAGGCTCCGGACGCCTTGCGCCTGCGCGCCGCCGACGGCAGTATGACGGCCACCTACCGCGTCGAAGAGGTGGCACCCGGCCACGTGTCGGTGGTGTATTCCGTCATCCTCGACCGCACCCTCTACGCATCGAGTGAGTATCCGGCCCTCCGCGAAATGTTCCGCCGCATCACTGAACTGCAAACTTCCCCCCTGGTCTTTAAAAAGGTACCATGATATGTCTTCCCTTAATGGTCTTACTGATTGTCTGGGCGGGTACGCAGGTGCGGGGTCAGGCCGAAATGCCGGCCGCACTCGCACTGCCCGATAGCCTGCGAGAGAACGCCAACTCCGTAGTACTTTCCTATGACCTCGACTACCACGTCACCTCCCTCCGTACAGCGACCATCCGGGAACGCAGGACCATCACCCTCCTGAACGGAAAGCACGACCGTGAGAATGTGGTTGCGGCCTACTACGACGGGGAGTCGAAAATCACCACCTTCGACGTATTGGCCACCGATCTTTTTGGCGGGGAGATATTCCGTGCCCGCAAGAGCGACATCACCGATGAGCGCATCACGGCCGAGGGGTCGTTCGTGGACGACCGCTGGGTGCGCTATACCAAGGTGCCCTGTACAAAGTACCCCTGTACCATCACCACCGAGGTAGAGCGGAAGGTCACCGACTTTGCGGCTATGGCCTTCCCCCATTGGAACCCCGTACACCGGGATCAGTCGCTGGTGACCGCCACCTTCACCGCCCGGGTGCCGGCGGAGATTCCACTGCTGTACACCGGTTATCTGGTACCCGAGCCCCAAACCACCGGTGAAGGGCAGGACCGGGTTTACCGCTGGAAACTTCAGAACATACCCGCCCAACCCAGCGAAGCCTTGTCTCCTCAGCCCACCGAGACGCTGCCCTTCGTACGGGTGTCACTTGGCGACTTTGAGATCGACGGCTATCGGGGCAGTTTCGGCGACTGGGAGCGCTTCGGCTCCTTCATTGGTACCATCATGGCCGGACGGGATGAATTGCCCGCTCGGCTCTCCGCCGAGGTACACGCTGAAGTGGAAGGAGCGACCTCCGACCGGGAAAAGATCGACCGCCTCTACCGCTTTATGCAGGACCGCTGCCGCTACGTAAGTGTACAACTGGGCATCGGGGGGTGGCAGCCTTTCAGTGCGGCCTACGTAGAGGAGAACCGCTACGGCGACTGCAAGGCATTGAGCAACTATATGGGCGCGATGCTCAAGGAGGTTGGAATCGCCTCCTATCCGGTGCTCATTCACAGTTCCGAAGTTCCTTACTACGCCATCCGGGAGGATTTTGCCACTTCGGCCTTTAACCATATGGTGCTTTACGTGCCTTCGGAAGACATGTATCTGGAATGCACCAGTAAGCACGCACCCACGGGTTATCTCAGCGAGTCTACCCTCGACCGGGGGGTGCTGTGGATCACCCCCGAGGGTGGGGTAATGGCCCGCACCCCCGCGCTAGTTCCGGCGGAGCACGGTCACCTGCGCTCCGTTACCCAGGTGTTGAAGGAGGATAACAATGTCGATTTCGTCCTCAACGCTACCTACTTCGGGGCGGAGCAGGAGCTCTTCCGGGGGCTGGCCGCCTACTTTGGCAGCCCGCAGGACCGGTTGGATTGGCTGCATAAGAACAGCTTCCTGCCCGATGTTTCCGGCAGCGACTTTCAGTATACCGTAGCGGGGGAGGCCCCCGAAGTATCGATGTCCTACACTACCCGGCTGAACAACCGACTCCGGAAAATGGGCAGCCGCCGCTTCCTTATGCTGAATCCCCAGCCCTATAACTGGATCCCCGAAGTCCAGGAAGAGCGGTCCTTGCCGGTGGACTTTCGCACCACACGCTTCCTGGTGGATACCGTTCGGGTGAATTACGAAGAGAACCTGGAGATTGAATCCGGACTCATTCGGGAACCTCTCGTTTTTGAACACCAAGTGGGAAAATACCGGGCTGAGATGCGGCGGACCGAGGAGGGGCTACTGTGGATTCGCACGCTCTTGCTCCGGCCGGTTCGCCTGCCGGCGGAAGACTATGGAAGCTTTCGACAGTTTTTCGTAGATGTAGCCAAGGCAGAATCATTGCAGTTGGTTCTGCGTGAACGCCGAACGAAATAGCTTATGGGGAGGGTGGGGGAGCATAATATTTAATGCTAATATGTCACGCAATATTAGCGGTGGATTAGAGGTTTAAACGGCGGCAATAATGCCCCCTCCGGAATGAATCATTTCCTATGGTTTATTCCCCACCTTCCACCCGCATATGATTCAACGACTACCTGCAATTGTATTGGTCTTCCTGTTTGCCGCTACGCTGTCCGCCCAGAACAGCACTACTCCGGGACATGGCCCTTCACCGGTCGAGCCCGTTCCCGTCGTTGCTCCGGTCGATCGACTCCCGGACCCAATTGTGCTGCCCGTAGCCACCACTGTGGCCCCAGCTACTCCCGAGGGGCAGTCGGATTTCCCGGCCGTGCGGAATATGTTTGCGGACCTGTCGGCCCTGTTGGAAGAGCACCCAGCCTTCACCCGGTCCATCTGACCGGAAACGGATAAATAAAACAGGGGTGCCGGCAATCGCCGGCACCCCTGTTGTGTGTAGTAGGCGGGTGAGGTCCTAGTAGCGGTAGTGCTCCGGCTTAAAGGGACCATCTTGCTCTACGCCGATGTACTTGGCCTGGGCCTCGCTGAGGTCTTCCAGTTCCACGCCGATCTTCTCGAGGTGGAGGCGGGCTACCTGCTCGTCGAGGTGCTTGGGCAGCATGTACACCTTGTTCTCGTACTGGTCGCGATGGTTCCAGAGTTCGATCTGGGCCAGCACCTGGTTGGTGAAGCTGTTGGACATTACGAAGCTGGGGTGACCCGTTCCGCAGCCGAGGTTCACCAGGCGGCCTTCGGCCAGGATGATGACGTCGTTGCCTTCGATGTTGTAGAGGTCGACCTGGGCCTTGATGTTGTCCTTGGTGTGGCCGTAGTTCTTGTTGAGCCACGCCATGTCGATCTCGTTGTCGAAGTGGCCGATGTTGCAGACGATGGTCTTGTCCTTCATGGCGCGGAAGTGGCGCTCGGTGAGGATGTTGAAGTTTCCGGTAGCGGTGACAATGATGTCGGCCCGGGGCACGGCGTTGTCCATGCGCTTCACTTCGAATCCGTCCATCGCGGCCTGGAGGGCGCAGATGGGATCGATCTCGGTGACGATCACGCGGCAGCCGGCACCGCGCAGGCTGGCGGCGGTACCCTTGCCAACGTCGCCGTAGCCGGCTACGACGGCTACTTTGCCGGCCATCATCACGTCGGTGGCCCGGCGGATGGCGTCGACGGCCGATTCCTTACAGCCGTACTTGTTGTCGAACTTCGACTTCGTTACCGAGTCGTTCACGTTGATGGCGGGCATCACCAGGGTGCCGTTCTTCATGCGCTCGTAGAGGCGGTGGACACCAGTGGTGGTTTCCTCCGAAAGGCCGCGGATACCGTCTACCAGCTCGGGGTGCTCGTCGAAGACCATGTTGGTCAGGTCACCACCGTCGTCGAGGATCATGTTCAGGGGCTGACCGTCGGGGAAGGCGTAGAGCGTCTGCTCGATGGCCCAATTGAATTCCTCCTCCGTCATGCCCTTCCAGGCGTAAACGGGAACACCGGCGGCGGCAATGGCGGCGGCGGCGTGGTCCTGGGTGGAGAAGATGTTGCAGCTCGACCAGGTCACCTGGGCGCCGAGCTCGACCAGCGTCTCAATGAGTACGGCAGTCTGGATGGTCATGTGGAGGCAGCCGGCAATGCGGGCTCCTTTAAGGGGCTTGCTCTCGCCGTACTGCTCGCGCAGGGCGATGAGGCCGGGCATTTCGGCCTCGGCGAGGCGGATCTCCTTGCGACCCCAGTCGGCGAGGTTGATGTCTTTAACCTTGTAGTTCGGGCGGGTGTCCGTAGTAGGCATAGTTATCGATTTTAGCGCGCAAAGGTAGGGTTTTTTTCGCGGGTGGGCCTGGTCAGACATCGGATGTTGGTAGGGTGTCAATTTGTCATACATCGGATGTCGATTGGTCAATATCGGTCAGTTTTTCAGGCGAATGATTGCTATGTCGTATGAACGTATAACAAATCCTAGTGCTGACAACCTGTCAGACATCCGATGTCTGACAAGCTGTCAGGCGGACAACATCCGATGTCTGCCGCCCAATGAACATTGCCCCCCCGCCCCCGGTAAAGCATTGCTACCTTAACCCCCGCGATGACTATAAGAATACTGCGTATTACCCTCTGCTGCGCCGTCCTGCTGGCGGTGCTCTTTCCCGCCAACCCCGCCGGAAGCTATCCCATCGACGGCTATGAAAAGACGGGCATCGAGCGACTGGTGCGCCTGGCCCGCATGGACAGCGCGGCCCTGGTGCGTGCCCTGCCATACGGTGCACGCCACAGCCTGGAATACGTCCGACTGAACCTGATGGCCAATCCACTGGACAGCCTGCCCGCGGTCAGCCCGGAACTGCAGAAGGAGATCAGTAGCATCTTCCCCAACATGCATCCATCGTATTCCGTGGCCGTCTTCGACATGACACCGGGCCGCCCCCACCGCTACGCCGAGCGCAACCCCAACTCCGGCTACCAGCCCGGCAGCGTGGGCAAGCTGGCCGTCGCTACTGCCTTTTTCTGTGAATTGCAGAATCTCTACCCCGACAGCATCCAGCAGCGTTGGGACCTGATGCGCAAGAAAGTCGTCAAGGCCGGCCCCTTCGGCGTCTATGACCACCATACCATCCCCATCTACGACCCGGAAACCGAGCGCTACTCCCGCAAGCGGGTAGACCCCTCCGACGAGTTCAACCTCTACCAGTGGCTCGACCATATGCTCTCGGTCAGCAACAACGGAGCCGCCAGCATCGTGTGGCGGGAAGCCCTGCTGATGCGGGTGTTCGGCGATCGCTACCCCGACCTCACCTACGAGGAGATGATGGACTACTTCAAGACCACCCCCCGGTCCGAACTCCGCGACCTCGGCGAAGACATCGTCAACGGTCCCCTGCGCGATATGGGTATCGACGGTGATGCCTGGCGCCTGGGCACCATGTTCACCCGGGGCGCCAGCGGTATCGTGCCCCCCAAGGGAGGAAGCATCGGTACGGTGCGCGGACTGATGCAGTGGCTCACCGCCCTTGAGTCGGGCAGGGTAGTCGACGCTCCCTCGAGCCTGGAGATCAAACGGCTGATGTACATGACCGACCGCCGGATCCGCTACGCCCACGCGCCCGCCCTGGACTCCGCCGCCGTCTACTTCAAGTCCGGCTCCCTCTACGGCTGCCTGGCCGGCACAAGCTGCGCCAAGTACAAGGGCAACCGCATGAACTACATGAACTCGGTGGCCATCGTCGAGCAGCCCGACGGCACCCGCTACCTCGTCGCCCTCATGTCGAACGTCCTGAGCCGCAACTCCGCCTACGACCACCAGGTATTGGCCACCCGGATCGACAAAGTGATTCGCCGCACCCAGGCGGCCGACCCCAGCGAGAACATTGGTACGGGAGAAGACCCGCGAGAGAGCGGGAACTAGCTGAGCCGACCCATCACGAAAAAGGCCTCCCATCCAGCATGGACGGGAGGCCTTTTTCGTGGTTGTAAAACCTGGCTTACTTCGATTTCGGGAAGGAGGGCCGCACCTCAACCTTGCTCGGCAGGGTACGGGCGGGCATCCGGAGAAGGTCAATCACCATCTGGCCGAGGTCTTCGATCTGGATCTTCCAGGCGTCGCTTTCGTCCGGTTCGTTGCCGTTGAAGTGGGTGGCCACGGAGCCGGGCATGATGGTTGAGACCTTGACGCCGTGATTGCGTACGTCGAGCATTACGGCTTGGGTAAAGCCGACGACGCCGAATTTGCTGGCGTTGTAGGCGGCTCCGCCCGCGAAGAAGTTGGTACCCGCCAGGCTGGCAATGGTGAACAGGTAGCCCTGGCTCTTCATCAGGGCGTCCATGCTGGCCTTCACCGTATTGAAGGTGCCGGTGAGGTTGATGTCGATGGTTTCATTCCACTGCTCGGGGGTGAGTTCGTGCACCGGACCAAAGTGGCCCACCCCGGCGTTGGCCACGACGATATCAAGTCCGCCGTAGGTGTCAATGCCGAGTTGCACTGCCCGCTGCTGGCTTTCGAGGTCGCGGACGTCGGCTTCGGTACCGGTGCACTTCCCGGGGTGGCCCAGGTCATTCAGCCGGTCGGCCGCTTCGGTCGCCGAGGATTGGCTGCGGCTGGTGATGACCACGTTGACGCCATTTTCCATGAGTTTTTCGGCGATTCCGTAACCAATTCCCTTACTGCCGCCGGTTACGTAAGCGGTCTTGTTCTTCAGATCGTTCATGCCCCTTGCAACGCAAACTGCCTTTAAAGGTTGGGCGCTGAACCCGGGCCCACTGCCGCTTGTCTGATAGTCTAGATGGACAAACTTACCATTGGGATAACGCTTTCGGGCGGCGGCGCGCGGGGTGCCGCGCACATCGGGGCACTGCGCGCGCTGACGGAGGCGGGCATCGAGCCCCAAAAGGTCGTAGGCGTCAGTGCCGGTGCGCTGGTGGGGGCCATGTACGCCGCCGGCGTAAGCGCCGACGACATGATGGCTTTCGCGTTGCAGTCGTCCATCTTCCGCTTCTACAAACTGGGCATGCCCCTGACCGGTCTTACGAGCAGCGATTACCTCCAGGAACGGTTGGCTACGGTCATCCCTCAGAACAGCTTCGAGGGGCTCAAAAAGCACTTCTACGTAGGAGTAACCAACCTGAATACCGGGCAGCTGGAATGCCACGACAGTGGTCCCCTGCACGAACTCGTGGCCGCCAGCTGCGGCATCCCCTTTCTGTTCCGGCCGGTGGTGATCAACGGCGCCCAGTACGTGGACGGCGGCGTGATCGAGAACATGCCGGTCAAGCCGTTGCTGAACCAGGCCGACTTCATCATCGGCAGCAACCTCATGCCCTACGAGAGCCTCAAGCCCGCCGACGTAAAGACCGTGATCGGCATCGTCTGGCGTTGTTTTGACCTTTCCATCATGGCAAATACCCTGCCTTCGGCCGAACTTTGCGACGTGGTGCTCGAGCCCAGCAACCTGAACGACTACCACATCTTTAACCTGAACCGCCTGACGGACCTGCACGATCTGGGGTACGAGCATACCCGGAAGCGCTTGCCCTACATTATGCGTTTGCTGGAAAGCAAGCGCGAGTTGCTCGAGATACTATGACGCTACGCCTCCGCCAAGTCAATTACTTTCGCGGCCCAATTCCGTCGCCATGCTGAGCATCGTCAATACGCTGTTCAAGACCTACCTGAGTCGCTACCGCCGCGAGCTGCAGGCCCATTACGACCGCCCGCATGAATTGCAGCGGGAAGTCCTCCTCCATTTACTGCGCACCAACCGGCAGACGGCCTTCGGACGCGAGCACCAGTTTGACCGCCTGCTGGCCGACCCCCGGCAGTTCGCCTCTTCTGTTCCCGTGCGCAACTACGAGGCCCACCGGCCCTACATCGACCGTATCCTGGCTGGTGAGGAGCGCGTCCTGACCCAGGATCCCCCGGCGTGGATCGCCACCACCAGCGGCACGACGGGGGCGGTGAAGTACTTGCCCATACCCCAGTCGGCCATCGGGTCCATCCACCTCAAGGGCAGCTGGCTCAGCCTGGCCGCCCTCTACGAAAAGAACGAGGCGCTGGAAGTCTTCAGCCACAAGAACCTCCTCATCGGCGGGGCCTACCAGGGCATTCACGAGCCTTCGGGGCTCCCGAAAGCGGACATCAGCGCGGCCATCATCCTCAGCATTCCACGCATCATGCGGCCGCTCTATATTCCCGACGTGCAGCTGGCCACGGCGGCCAATTACGAGGAAAAGATCGAGAAGATCGCCCAGCAGGTGGCCTTCGAGCCCGGCATTACCATCCTGGGCGGTGTCCCTACCTGGAACCTGCCGCTCTACCGCCGCATCCTGGAAATCCACGGTGGAGATACGATGCTGGACGTGTGGCCCGATGCCTCGGTGTTCAAGCACGGTGGGGTAAATTTCGAGCCCTACCGCGCCCAGTTTGAGCGGCTGTTCCCCAAACCGGGCTTCATCTTCCAGGAAATCTACAACGCCACCGAAGGCTTCTTCGCGGTGCAGGACCGCGACGACCTGCGGACCATGCTGTTGCTGCTTTCCACGGGGATTTACTACGAATTCATTCCCTGGAACGACTACCAACAGGGTAGCATGGAGGCCGTCCCCCTGGAAGGGGTGCGGAGGGATGAGATCTACGTCATGCTCATTACCACTGCGGCCGGCCTGTACCGTTACCCGATGGGCGACCTCATCCGGTTCGCGGAAACCGATCCCTACCGCATCACCATCGTCGGCCGTACCCAGGAATTCATCAATGCCTTTGGGGAAGACCTGCTGCGTTCGGAAGCCGAAGGGGCACTGATTGAGGCGTGTGATGCTTCGGGGGCGGTGGTCCGGGAATTTACCGTGGCCCCCCGCTACATCGAAGTGGACCGCAAGGGCAGCCACCAATGGATGATCGAGTTTGATCAGGCCCCGGCGGACCTTGAGCGGTTCAATCGGACGCTGGACGAGGCGTTGCAGGAGAAGAATGCGAACTACCGCACCAAACGGACCAATGATTTCGCCATCGAGCGGCATACCCTCACCGTGTTACCGAGCGGGTTTTTCCGCCAGTGGCTGGCCGACCGCGGCAAGCTCGGAGGGCAGCACAAGGTGCCCCGCCTGGTCAACCACCGCGGGGTAGTGGACGAGCTGCTGCAGCGTCTGGCGTCCACTTCCGATTGAGGGGAGGGTGGCCCAGGCTGAAAAACACCGCGTGCAGCGCCTGGGTCAGCCGGTTGTCGCCCCGGATCTCTACGGCACCGGGCAGGTACTGCCGGTACCGCTGGTGGATCTTCATTCGATCCCGGGCATCGGGGTGCTCGCGCAGCGGGTCATAGCTCCAGGGTAAATCGGGGCGGCAGAGCAAGGTAAGGTCGTAAGTACGTTGACGGGCGGCACTCAGGACCACCGGGTCGCAGTAGCCATACTTCACTTCGGACCAGACGCGGATCACTTCCGGCCCCGTGTCACAAACCAAAAAGGAAGCCCCTGTAGCAAGGGCTTCCTCCTCGGCCCGCCGTTGGCGGCGCCAGATTCGGGGCAGGTCTTCGGCGGTATAGGGCCGTGGCAGTTCCTGCAGGTAGTGGCGGGCCTGTTCGGCGACGAAGATGCCGTCGAGGGCCCAGGCGAGTTGGCGGGACAGGGTTGATTTGCCCGAAGATTCGGGTCCGGTAACGAGAATCCTCAACTATCGCTCGAGCTTGATTTTCTGCCGTTTCTTCTCGGCTTTCAGTTTCTCGCTCTGCTCGCGCATTTCCTCACCCATCTGCTGGCTGGCCACGAAACTGGCGGTCATGTTGGCCAGCATATCGGAGCCGGCGGTGGGGGCGTTGGGCAGCATGATGAGGTTGGAGTTCACGTTCTCGCCCATGCTCTGCAGGGTGTCGTAGTGCTGGGTAACCACGATCAGGGCGGAGGCTTCCTGGCTGTTGATGCCGACACTGTTGAGGATGTCGACCGACTCTTCCAAACCTTTGGCGATCTCGCGGCGCTGGTCGGCGATACCCTGGCCCTGCAGTCGCTTGGATTCGGCTTCGGCGCGGGCCTTGGCCACGATGCGGATGCGGTCGGCTTCGCCTTCGTATTCCGCGGCCAGCTTCTCGCGCTCGGCGGCGTTGATGCGGTTCATGGCCACCTTTACCGTGGCGTCGGGGTCAATGTCGGTCACCAGGGCCTTGACGATGTTGTAGCCGTAGCTGGTCATCGCCTCCTGCAGTTCGGTCTTGATGGCGTTGGCGATGTCGTCCTTGCGCTCGAAGACGTCGTCGAGTTTCATTTTCGGCACCTCGGCGCGGACCACGTCGAAGATGTAGCTGTTGATCTGCTCGTAGGGGTTGTCGAGCTTGTAGAAGGCATCGTAGACGCTCTCCGGGCCGACGGCGAACTGGACGCCCACCTTAAGTTTGACGAATACGTTGTCCTTGGTCTTGGTTTCCACGTTGACGTCGAGCTGCTGCACCTTCAGGCTCACCTTGCCCGCGACGCGGTCGATGAAGGGGGCCTTGAAGTGAAAGCCCGGCCCGCGGATGGAATGGAAGCGGCCGAGCCGTTCCAGAATGGCGGCGCTCTGCTGGCGGACGGTAAAGAAGCTTCCGGTAATCACCAACAGGGCGAAGACCAGGATAACGATGAGTGCGATGGACATGATCGGAGATTTATGGTAAGATAACATTCCCCGGGGAATGCAGTTGCGCCCCAGCGATACCGTTGAGCGGCGGGGGAGGGGCGTTGGTCGAGAATACGGGAACCCGCGCACCGCCGCCCGATCGCGAAAGGGGTGGACTACCGCGGGA
Source organism: Neolewinella marina (assembly GCF_002631205.1). Lineage (GTDB taxonomy): Bacteria > Bacteroidota > Bacteroidia > Chitinophagales > Saprospiraceae > Neolewinella > Neolewinella marina. The sequence continues at coordinate 345,222 of NZ_PDLO01000001.1, read as the reverse complement.
TTTTCCGTATCTTCGCACCACAAGCGCGCTCACGGGAGCCGCCAGACCCTGGTAATGCCTTAAATGGCACTACCGGGTTTTCTTTTACTAAGCCAAAGTTTCCGCACGATATGTACGAACTGAACGATACCTACAAAGCCCACCTAGACGCCATCGCCGACGCGATCCAGGCCAGCCCCATCCTGGCCCAGTACCTGGAGGAGGAAGAGGATGAATACTACGAGGCCCTCAAGGCGGAATTCGAACCCCAGATCGAGGCCGCCCATGAGCAGATCAACCACTATTCCCCCTTCGAGATCGAGAGCTTTGAGCGCTACCTGCTGGACGACCGCTTCGAGGGATTGTTCCTGCCCCGCGTGCTGGGCTACAGCGTGCTGCGGCCCCAGATCAACGAGCACTACTACTACACCCGCCAGAACGACCACTTCGGACAGGTGCTGAACTACATCGCCGGAAACATGAACTTCGACCAGCTCCGCAGCCGCATCGGGCAGGCGGTGCAGGTGGGCTTTGCGCTGAGCAGCGACATCTACGTCACCGGACTGGTGGACGCCATCCCCACCAAGCGGGTGCGGCAATTCCTCCTGCAGCAGAAGTCCGACGACGCCCGCACCGCCGCCGGCCGCAAGCAGATCTACGACCGCTACAAGCGGCAGTTCAAGAGCCGCAATTACCAGTACGCTCCCTTCCCCGTGGAGCCCGTGGAACTGATCTCCCACACCGACCACATGGTCAACTTCCTGCTGTACCGGGTATCGAACGCGGAACTGAACAACGACGCCCTGCCCGCGCCCCTCTTTGAATTCGCTACCAACCCCGACTTCGCCGGTCGGCGTGAACTGATCGAGCCGGTGCTGATCTATGGCGCCTACCTGACCCCCGAAGAGGAGACCAAGGATGCCATCGTAGAGGTGATGAACCGGGAACGGAAGGACAACGGCGACCGCGTAACCAGCCAGGTCATGAACTTCATCCTCCGCCTGAAGAACGACCCGACGGTAACCTTCGGTCCTGAGCAGGAGCTTGCCCTGGGCACCATCATTGACCGCAGCATCGACGATGAGCTGACGGCCTACTTCAACCTTACCGACCGCATCCACGGGGAAGGCTACACCGAACCCGAGGTACAGGAGGCCATCCAGGAGGAAGTGCTGAAGCACGACGGTCTGAGCGACTTCAACGAGAACATCCGCCAGAGCATCCTGGTGTACTTCGACCGCCTGGCGACCAGCCTGGGTACCGATGACTACAACGAGTGGTACAGCGTGACCGGCAAGCACTTCCCGGTGTACATGAAGATCTTCGCCAACGAGCAGTTCAACCAGGAACTGCGCCGCCTGGCCATCCGCTACACCAAACGGCTCATCAAGGTGCACACCAACAAGCGGGGCAAGGACTACCGCGACATCAAGAAGACCACCGTCTCTACCTGGACGGACTACAACTTCATGAACGAGAAGCAGCTGAAGGAATTCTTCAAGACGCCACGGAAGCGGAAGAAGACGGAGTCTTAGTCAGCGCGATCGACAACACGTCGTCGAAGCGATTGGCGAAGTGTGCCGTAAGCCCCTCCTTGAGGTAGTCATCGAGCTCTTCGTAGTCCTGGCGGTTCTCCTCCGGGAAGATGAGGGTATCGATGCCTACCCGGCGGGCGCCGATGGTCTTTTCCTTCACCCCGCCAATGGGTAGCACCCGGCCGGTCAGCGTCAGCTCGCCCGTCATGGCCAGTCCGTCCCGCGGGGGCTGACCGGTAGCCAGGGTATACAGGGCCAGGGCCATGGTGATGCCCGCGCTGGGACCGTCCTTGGGCGTGGCGCCCGCCGGGACGTGGAGGTGCACCTGGTGTTTGTCGTAGTAATGATTCTCCTGCCGGCTGAGCAGCGACTTTACGTAGCTGAGCGCGATCTGGGCACTTTCCTTCATCACGTCCCCCAGTTGGCCCGTTAGGCGGAAACCGCCGGACTCCGCCGGTATACCCTGGGCCTCGATGTAGAGGGTAGCACCGCCCAGGGCGGTATAGGCCAGTCCCAGCACCACCCCGGGAATGGGCTCACCGTACAGTTTCTCGGTATTGAAGCGGGGGCGGCCGAGCATATCCTGGATGGTATCCACGGTAACCTCAAAGGTGTGCTGGTCGGTCTCGGCCTGTTTCAGGACCAGCTTGCGGATGATCTTGCGGATCTGTTTTTCCAGGTTTCTGACTCCCGCCTCCCGGGCGTAGCGGTCGACGAGGAAATCCAGGGCCTCCTCCGTGAAAGTGACTTCGTCGGTAGCGAAACCGTGCTCCTTCAGCTGGCGGGGGATGAGGTACTCCCGGGCGATGTTGATCTTTTCTTCCTTGATGTAGCCGCTGAGGCGGATGACTTCCATGCGGTCCATCAGGGGGCCGGGAATGGTATCCAGTTGGTTCGCGGTCGTGAGGAAGAGTACGTTGGAGAGGTCGTAGGGCACGTCGAGGTAGTGGTCCACGAAAGCGTCGTTCTGCTCGGGGTCCAGCACCTCGAGGAGGGCCGAGGCGGGGTCGCCGTGGCCGCTGCCCAGCTTGTCGATTTCGTCGATGAGGATGACCGGGTTGCTGCTTTTGGCCCGGTCGATGGCCTGGATCAGCTTGCCGGGCATGGCGCCGATGTAGGTGCGGCGGTGGCCCTTGATCTCGGCCTCGTCGCGCATCCCCCCAACGCTGAAGCGGTAGAATTCCCGTCCCAGCGCCCGCGCGATGCTCTGCCCGATGCTGGTCTTGCCCACGCCGGGCGGGCCCACCAGGCAGATGATGCTGCCGGCCACGGAGCTGCGCTTGATGATGGTGGCAAGGAACTCCAGGATGTTGTCTTTCACATCGTCCAGCCCGTAGTGGTCGGCATCGAGGATGCGCCGGGCCTCAGCGATGTCGTTGGTGTCCGGGCTGAACACCCCCCAGGGCAGGCCGGCCAGGGTTTCCAGGTAGGTGCGGGTGACGTTGAACTCCGGGCTCTGGGTATTGAGGGACCGGAGCTTGCTCATTTCCCGGTCGAACACTTCCCGCACCGGCTCCGGCATTTCCTTGCCTTCCAGCATGCCGAGGATGCGTTCGGAGATGGACTCTCCCTCGTCCTGCTCTTCCCCCAGTTCCCGGCGGATGGCCGAGAGCTGTTCCCGCAGGAAGTATTCCTTTTGCTTGGCGTTTACGCCTTCCTCGATCTGCTGGTTGATGCGCGACTGGATCTTGGCAACCTGTAGCTCATCCTTGATGATGTTCAGCAGCAATTTGGCGCGTTCGGTAATGTTCCAGCACTCGAGCAGCTCCTGGAGCTTTTCCTTTTCGGAGCTCACCAGGTTGGAGATCACGTCGATGGTCTGGCCAGGCTTGTCGTAGTTCAGCTGGGTGACCACCATATTCACCTGTTCCTGGAAGAGGGGATTCAGGGCGAGGAGACTCTTGATGTCGGAGCTGATGGCCAGCATGTAGGCTTTAAGCTCCGGATCGGGCTTGATGGAGGGTTGGTTGTCGTATTCCACCCGCCACCGCAGGCTCGGTTCGGTCTGCACTACCCGCTGGCGGCGGAAGCGCTTGATGGTGCGGCCCAGGACCTGGATTCCGTTGGGGCCCATCGGCATTGCCTTGATTATTTGGTAAACCGTACCAACGTCATAGTATTCAGACTCCCGGTAATCGTCTTCGTTGGTTTCCTTTTCCAGAACGGCGCCGATGTAGCCGTCGTGTTGCTCAACGGCAATTTTCAGGGCGGTGAGTTTATCCTGGCCGCTGAAGGTCATGGGCAGGGCGGTACCGGGAAAGATGGGGCGCTGGGAAAGGGGCAGGATGGTGAGCAGCTGGGGCAGGGAAGGGTCGATGAGTTGCATGGCAACGTCATGCATCATTCCGTTAATGTCGTTTTGTTGGGTCTCGTCTTGCAAGGGCGTGGACTTTGGCTTTCGGTACAATACTGAGGTCCGTTGCCATTTGTTCAGCCCGGGAATTACCTTGCAGGGATGCAGAAATCAATTGTGATAACGGGAGCCACGGGTGGCTTCGGGCGGGCCTGCGCCGCCCGGTTTGCCCATGCCGGTTACTTCCTGGGGCTCTTCGACCTGGATGAAGCGGGGCTGAAGGAAATGGAAGACTCCTACGGTCCGGAGCGGTGCTTTGTCCGGCGGGTCGACGTTACCGACGCCGAGGATTGCCGTCGGGCCCTGACGGAGTTCGGAGCGCGCAGCGACGGGCGGCTGGATGTACTCCTGAACAACGCCGGCATCATCAACGTGGGCGATTTTGAGCGCCTGCCATTAGCAACAGAACAACGGGTCGTGGACGTCAACGTCATGGGCGTCATGAATATGGCGTACCACGCCCACCCGCTGCTGAAGCGTACCCCCGGTGCCCGGCTCATCAACCTGGGCAGCGCCGCGGCCCTCCACGGCAATCCCGAGATGGTGGCCTACAGCCTCAGCAAGCGGGCGGTGAACAGCTTCACGGAAAGCCTCGATATCGCCTGGGCAGCGGACGACATCCGGGTGTGCGACGTCAACCCGATGTACGCCCGGACGAACCTCATCACCGCCAACCGTCACCTGCTGCGCAACCTGCCCGAACGGAAGATCCGCCTCACCGCCGAGGACGTGGCCGACGCGATGGAGAAGTGCCTGAACAGTCGGCGGGTGCACCACTACGTGGGCACCGATACCCGTTTCTTTTCCCTGGCCGGGGGACTGTTGCCGTTCCGCCTACGGCGCTTTCTGATGAAGAAGGTAATCGGCTACTGATGCCGTTCCGCCAGGCGGTGGAGCTTTTTGAAGGCCGGTCCCAGATGGTGGATGAGGTCCTCGGCCAGCAAGCTTTCCTGCCCCACATCCCGGGCAGCCAGATCCCCCGCCAGGCCGTGGAGGTAAACACCGAGGCGGGCCGCATCGGCCGGGGGGTAGCCCTGGGCCAACAGCCCGGTGAGGATGCCGGTTAGGGCATCTCCCGTGCCTCCGGTACCCATACCGGGGTTGCCGGTGGTATTGAAGAACAGCTCACCGTCCGGGGTGGCCACGGCGGTGTACCCGGTTTTCAGGACGATCACGGCGTTCAGCTCCCGGGCCTTGGCGAGCTGGAGTTGCCAGCGCTGAAAGTCGTCATCGGTAGCCCCGAACAGCCGCTCAAATTCCTTGGGGTGGGGGGTAAGCAGGCTGCCCGCCGGCAAGGTGGCTAGTTTTTCCGGTGTGCCGGCCAGGATGTTGAGGGCGTCGGCGTCGATAACCAGGGGGCGAGGGAACTGTTCCAGTAGCTGGAAGACCGCCTGTTGGGTAGCCGGTTTGGTGCCCAGACCGGGACCCACCCCGACCGTGTCGTACTGCGTCACGTCCTCCTGCAGGGCGGAGACCATATACCGGTGCTGGTCGATGCTGCACATGGCTTCCGGAATGCTCATTTGCAGGATTTCGTAACCCACCCGCGGAATGTGGACGGTAAGTAGCCCAGCCCCCGCCCGCAGTACCGAACGGGCGCTGAGGACGGCCGCCCCCATTTTGCCGAAACCACCGGCGACCAAGAGGGCGTGGCCGAAGGTGCCCTTGTGGTCATTCGCCCGCCGTGCCTTCAGCAGGGCCGCCACCGGCCGGGGGGTAAGCATCCGGGGTGGGGGGCTGGCACCGTCGGCCGGGGCCGGAGGGTCGGCCAGGCGGAAGGGCACCAGCTCCCAGTGACCGAGGTATTCCGTGTTTGCCGGTGCGAAGAGCGCCAGTTTGGGATAGCCGAGGCTGAGGGTGCGGTCGGCGCGGACAATGGCTCCCGTGGAGGGCTCGTCGGTCCGCAGGCCGCTCGGCAGGTCTACCGCTACGCGGGTCACGGGTTGTTCGTTCAGGTGTTCGACCAGCCAGGCCCAGTAGCCCTCGATCGACCGGCTCAGGCCGGTACCGAACAGGGCGTCGATCACAATGCTGCGCTTGCGAAAGGAGGGCAGGGCGTCGCCTTCCCGGAGGGTGCGGATGTGTACTCCTACGTCCTTGGCCCGGCGACGGTTATCCTGGTGGTCGGGCGACGCGGGTGCAATGTCGGCCGCAACAACGCTGATGGTGTAGGCTTCGAAGCGCAGCAGGCGGGCGATGGCCAGCCCGTCCCCGCCGTTGTTTCCGGGGCCGCAGACCACGACGACTTCCCGGGATTTATCTGCAAACAATTCAGTGAACCGCTTGGCCCAGGCGGTGGCGGCACGTTCCATGAGTTCCAGGCTGCTGATGCCGTCCTGTTCCAGGGTTGCCTGGTCGAGCTCCTGATGCTGCTGGGCCGTGAGGATGCGCATGGCGGTTTACTGTTCGGTTTCCAGCTCGTCGTCTTTGCGGTCGAACTTCAGCACGCGTTTGCGGCTCTTGAACGGAACGTAACGGTAGGGTCGCTCCTGGAAGTCGGTTAGCAGGGTGTCCGCGGCCAGGCTGGCGCGGTTGAGCCGCTGGTAGATCTCGTCGTCGGTCAGCAACTTGCCCAGGGTGCCCTCCCCGTTCTGCACGTCCTCCATGACGGCGGTGACTCCGCCCAGGGCCCGGTCGGCCTCGTCGAGGGTGCCCCGCAGCCGCACGATGCTGGTATTGACTTCCTCCACCGTCTGCTGCAATTGGAGATTGCTGAGGTTGCTCGTCAGGGTGTCGGCGTTGCTGATGATGCTGTTGATGCTTTCCTCCCGGTCGGCGAGGGTGCCGGTGACGTTTTCCAGGTTCCGGAAGGTGGAGTTGATCTGGCGGGAGTTGGCGTCCATGATGCGCTGCAGGGCCAGGGTGGTGGCCCTCAGGTTCTCCATGGTGACGGCCAGGTCGCGGGAGGCGCGGGCGATGGGGTTATCGCTGTCTTCGCTGAACAGGGTCCACTTCAGGCTGTCGACGGCCTCACCGACCTGCTCCTTGATGCCGGAGGTGGGGTCGGCGTCCGGGTCGGTGCCGAGGAAGCTGGCCAGGATACCCTTGGAAGCCCCGGTAAGGAAAGTGCCACTCTCTGCGCAGTCTCCATCGCCGAAGCAGGGGCGGTCGTACTGCAGTTCCACGGCCTTTTCGCCCAGCAGGCTGACGGTGGTGATGTAGGCCCGCGTGCCTTCCGGGATGTTGACGTTTTTGCGCACCTCCAGGGTCACGACGACCTGCTTCTTTTGCTGGTCGAGCTGGATGGCTTTGACGGATCCCACGGATACGCCGCTGATCTGCACCGGCGTGCCGACGGTGAGGCCGGCTACGTCCTTGTATTCAACGAAATAGGTCTGGGACGAAGTGAAGAGATTGCTCCCCTGGATAAACTTGAAACCCCAGAAGGCCAGTAGAATAGCCACTACGGCCAGGATTCCAATCTTTACTTCGTAACGCATAAGGAGGGGTCATAATGAGGGGCGCATGATGCGCCCTGGATGAAACACGCGACTGTAACGCAACGGCCGCAAGTTAGGTTTGCCGGCGGCTTATTCCTCGATCTCGTATTCCTTGATCTTGCGGTAGAGGGTCCGTTCGCTGATGCCAAGCTCGTTGGATGCCTCCTTACGGCGCCCGTTGTGCTTCTTGAGGGCCTTGGCGATGAGGTCTTTTTCCGCGTTGGCCAGGCTCAGGTCCTCCTCTACGATTTCGCTGCGGTCGTACTGCCGCTGCAGACCGGTGTCCACAATGATGGGATCCTCGTTGGCCCCCCGGAATTCATCCATCTCCACGCCGGCCCGGCGGTCGATTTCCTCGGCCGCGTCGGGGTAGGCGCCCGGCAGCTGCAGCGACCGGATCTTGCCCATGTCGGGCACCCGCAGGTCGTTGTTGCGGATGAGCTCAAAGATGAGCCCCTTGAGGTCGTTCAGGTCGGCCTTCATGTCGAAGAGGACCTTGTAGAGGATCTCGCGCTCCTGCATTCCCTCCGTGGCGGCGGTACCGGTCACGGCGGGCAGGTTCCTTTCGCGGAGTTTGGGCATCATGGACAGCAGGTCCACGGCGGCCAGTTCGCGCTTTTCGGCCAGGATGCTCAGTTGCTCGGCGACGTTCTTGAGTTCGCGGATGTTGCCCGGCCAGCGGTAGTTCTCCAGCAGCCACCGGGCCTCGTCGTCAATCTGAATAGGGTCGAAGCCCTGCTTTTCGGCGAAGTCGTTGGCGAAGTAGCGGAACAGCAGATATATGTCCTCCGCCCGCTCCCTCAGACTCGGTAGTTCAATATTCACGGTCGCCAGGCGGTAGTAGAGGTCCTCACGGAACTTGCCGCTCTTGATGCGCTCGGTCAGCTTGCGGTTCGTGGCGGCTACAATGCGCACGTCGGTCCGCTGCACCGTGCTGGATCCCACCCGGATGAATTCCCCGCTCTCGAGTACCCGCAGGAGGTAAGTCTGGGTATCCAGCGGCATCTCTCCGATCTCGTCCAGGAAGATGGTACCTCCGTCGTAGCTCTCGAAGTAACCCTTGCGGTCGCCGGTGGCGTTGGTGAAGGCCCCCTTGACGTGGCCGAACAGCTCACTGTTGATGGTGCCCTCGGGGATGGCCCCGCAGTTGATCGCGATGAACTTCTCGTGTTTGCGGGGGCTGTTGTCGTGGATGATGCGGCTGAAAACCTCCTTGCCGACCCCCGATTCCCCGGTGATGAGGATGGACAGTTCGGTAGGGGCCACGCGTACGGCGGTATGCAGGGCATTTTCCAGGGCGGGGGACCGTCCCACGATGCCGTAGCGGCGTTTGATGCTGGTGTAATTCGACATGGTGTATTCTCTCTGGGTATGGTGGTCGGGTGGGGCGGGTGCTTAGTTGGAGGGGGTGGTCTGCCGTCCGAGCAGGGTAGCGCTCGTGGCGTCTTCCACGGTAACGTAAACATAATCGCCCGCCGCGGTCCCCGCTACTTTCGGGAAGATGACCATCTTGTTCTGGGTGTTGCGGCCCTTCCAGTCGGCGTCCGACCGCTTGCTTTCCCCTTCGATGAGGACGCGGAAGGTCTTGCCGATGTCCTGGCGGTTCAGCTCGTCGCTCAGGGCGGTCTGCCGGTTGATGATCTCCTGCAGCCGGCGCTTTTTCACCTCCAGGGGCACGTCGTCCGTCAGCTTCCGGGCGGCGGGGGTTCCGGGGCGCTCGGAGTAGTAGAACATGTAGGACATGCTATAGCGGGCGTAATCGATCATGGAAAGGGTGTCGAGGTGCTCCTCCTCCGTCTCCGTACAGAAGCCGGTGATGATGTCGGAGCTGATGGCGCAGTCAGGCATGATCTCGTAGATGCGGTCGATCTTTGCCTTGTACCACTCCCGGTCGTAGGTCCGGTTCATCAGGTCGAGGATGCGGCTGTTGCCCGATTGCACCGGCAGGTGGATGTACTTGCAGATGTTGTCGTGGTCGCGCATGGTGTAAAGGACTTCGTCGGTGATGTCCTTCGGATGGCTGGTACTGAAGCGGATACGCAGGTCGGGGTCAACCTGGGCGGCAAGGCGCAGGAGCCCGGCAAAATTGACCACCTCCCCGGTTTCGGGGTTCGTCCACTTGTAGCTGTCGACGTTCTGCCCGAGAAGGGTAACCTCCCGGAAGCCCCGATTGAAGAGGTCGGTCGCCTCGGCCACGATGCTGAACGCATTGCGGCTCCGTTCCCGCCCGCGGGTGTAAGGCACCACGCAGAAGGAACACATATTGTCGCAACCCCGCATGATGGAAATGAAGGCCGTTACCCCGTTGCTCTGCAGCCGCAGGGGATTGATGTCGGCGTAGGTCTCCTCGCGGCTGAGAAAGACGTTCACGCCCTTTTCCCCTTCTTCGGCACCGGCCACCAGGTTTGGCAGATCGCGGTAAGCGTCCGGACCGACGACCAGGTCGACCAGCTTTTCTTCTTCCAGGAACTTGGCCTTCAGCCGCTCGGCCATGCAGCCCAGTACGCCCACCATGGTGCCGGGGCGCTTCCGCTTCACCTTGTCAAATACCCGCAACCGCTTGCGGACCGTGTCTTCGGCCTTTTCGCGGATGGAACAGGTGTTGATGAGGATGAGGTCGGCCACCTCCAGGTTGCGGGTAGGGCCGTAGCCGGCTTCTCCCAGGATGCTGGCCACGATCTCGGAATCGCTGAAATTCATCTGGCAGCCGTAGCTTTCGATGTAAAACCGCTTGCCGTCCGGAGCCGTCTCCAGCGCTACTTCGCCGTACACCTGCCCCTGGGCAGATTCGTCGACGACCTTTACCAGGTCGAGATTCTTAATGGTCGGATTATCGTTGTACATCGGCTGCCGCTTTAGCGCGCAAAGGTAGTATTTTTAGCTGACAGATTGTCAGTGTAACCGCCCTAATGTGGGTCCGTCATATGATACGCCGCCCCGCTGACCCCCGGCCGGCAACAATGGCCCCACCCAACCGTTTTCGAGCAAAGTCCAACCGCGATGTACCGTATTCTGCTGATTGCTTTCGTCCTGATTTTTGCCGGCGGCTGTACCTATACCGCAAAGATCACCGACGGTGCCACGGCCGTGGAACGCAAGCAGTACGACGTGGCCGTACCGATGCTCCAGCGGGAATACAAGCGGGCTAAGTCCCGCGGACAGCAGGGTGCCATCGCCATGAACCTGGCCATCAGCTACCGGGAAACCGGCCGGGACGAACCCGCCGTGGAGTGGTTCCAGACCGCCTACGACAACGGGGTCGGCCCGGACGCCCTCCGCGAAAAGGCCGCCGCCCTGAAGCGGCTGGAACGGTACGAGGAAGCCATTCAGACCTACACCGACCTGGGATTTGAAATCGGGTCCCGTTACGAATTCCGCAAGGACATCGCCGGCGCCGAACTGGCCATGCGGCTGAAAGCGGAACGGGAAGCCCAGAAGGTGCCGGAATACGAAGTGACGCCGGTGGCCTTTAACAGTGCGGGCGCCGACTACGCCGCCGTAGCGCTAAACGACCAACTGGTATTCACCAGCGACCGCAGCGCGGCCACCGGGGAGGAAACCTACAAGTGGACCGGCCGCAGCTTCAGCGACATCTTTACCACGGATGACCCGACCTCCGGAGCCGTCAGCCCCTTCAATCCGTCCGTAAACACGGAGTACAACGAAGGCACCCCCGCCTTCAGTCCGGACGGCAACACCATGTACTTTACCCGTTGCAGCCCACCCGCCAAGCGCAGCGACGCCTACTGCGGCATCTACCGCAGCGAACGCACGGGCGGAGGCTGGTCCCCGGCGGAGAAACTGCCCTTCGTGACCCCGGATGCCAATTTCATGCACCCCGCGGTAAGCGCCGACGGCACCCGCCTCATCTTCTCCGCCAACCTCAACGAAGGGTGGGGGGGCTACGACCTGTACACCGTCGACCGGCTGCCCGACGGCAATTGGAGTCAGCCCGACCTGATGAACCGCGCCATCAATACCGACGGCAACGAACAGTTTCCCACCCTCGACGGCGACACCCTCTACTTCTCCAGCGACGGGCTCGAAGGATTAGGTGGCCTGGACATCTTCCGCACCTGGCCCATGGAAGACGGGCGCTACGCCGCCCCCCGTAACCTGAAAATGCCGATCAACAGCGGAGCGGATGATTTCGCTTATATCATCGTGCAGCGCAACGGAACCGGCGTAGGCTCTACCACAACCGGTTACTTCAGCAGCTCCCGCCCCGGCGGAGCCGGCAGCGACGACATCTACGCCTACACCAAAACGGTGCTCCCGCCGCCCCCGCCCAGCCCTGATCCCGTGGTATATCGCAACGTGCTTGACGTCACCGTCGTGGAGAAAATCTACGAGGAGCCCGGCAACCCCCGCAGCCGCGTGCTCGGCCTGCGCCCGGTGCCTAACGCCACCGTCATCGCCAGTATCGGCGACCAGAGCCGTACGGTTTCCACCAACGAGGAAGGACAATTGAGCCTGGTCCTGGCCGACGACCAGCTGTACCAGTTCCGCGCCGAACGCCCCGATTACCTTTCGGACGAAGGGCGATTCAGCAGCCGCAACCTCCCCCGGGACCCAGAGGCGCCGGAACAGCGCTACGAACTGGAACTGGAGATTGAAAAGATCTTCCGCAACCAGGAGATCGTCCTGGAGAATATCTACTACGACTTCGATGAAAGCTCCATCCGCCAGGATGCCCAGCCAACGCTTAATGAACTGGCCGAAGTGCTGACCCTCAATCCCGACATCCGCATCGAGCTGGGCAGCCATACCGACTGCCGAGGCCGCGACGCCTACAACCAGACCCTCAGCCAGGCCCGCGCCCAGGCTGCCGTCGATTACCTCATCAGCAAGGGCATCAGCACCGACCGACTCGCCGCCCGGGGTTACGGAGAAAGCCAGCCCATCGCCGAATGCGTCTGCGAACGCTGCACCGAAGACCAGCACCAGCTGAACCGGCGGACTACTTTTCGGATACTTGAGTGATTTACGGGGTCAAGGGGTCAAGGGGTCAAGGAGTAAATAGGTCAAGGGGTCAAGGATGTTCCATTCACCCCTCGCTTCGCTCGGGTGGGTACAGTACCATCTACCCTCTTTCCCGTGACCCGTCCCAAGCGAAGCGAGGGTTAATTGTCACGTTATTGACCCCTTAACCCCTTGACCCCTTGACCCCTTGACCCCTGGGCAGCCGCATCGCGTTGATATTTTCCCGTGACCCGGCCCGAGCAAAGCGAGGGATAAGTGTCACGCAATTGACCCCTTGCCACCTTAGCTCCTTGACCCCTTGCCCCTCCTTAACTCTTAGGCAACCGTACCGCCTTAATCATGTATCCTTCCGAGCTTTCGTAGTCGTACAGTTCGATCTGCGTTTGCTCGATGAGGATGTTTACCAGGGAGTAGGTGGTCCCGATGGCGTAGCCCTTGTTGGCCAGGTATTGGGTGACGAACCACTTCAGCCCCACGTAGGTCGTGAAATTGAGGTGAAGTGCCTCGTGCAGTTCCTCCAGGATTTCCTCGGCGGTGATTACGCGGTAGCCCGGGGGGGCGGTATCGCGGTAGGTATTGGTTTTGTGTTCCAGCTTGATCTTGCCGATGATCTTCGGGCCCGTCAGTTTTACGCGGTGGTCTCCGCGTTCCTGTCCGTGTTCCGAGCGGGCGGCCAGGGAGGCGGCGGCGGACTCTTCGGGGGAGGAGTGGGAGGTGCGGTTGGTGATCTCCTGGGCCTGTTGCACGGCGGCCTCGGCTTCTTCCTGTTCCTCGCGCACTACTTCGGCGGCGGCCTGGTGGATCGCCTGCTTTTCCTTCAGGGAGAGCACGATTTCATCAATGTGGCTTTCGGCCTCCTTGATGATGGAGGTCAGTTCAGCCGAAAGTTCGATGCCCTTGCGTAACTCGCTGTGAAAGAAGGTGGCCTGGTGAGCGACCTTATTCCGGATTTTGGACATTTCCTTCCACAGCCGCTCGAAATTCTTGTCGCGGAAGAAAGTCTTGAAGTACTTGGTGTAGTTGCCTTCGAGGTTGCTCTTCAATTCCTGGAGCTCCTCCAGCGTCTCGATGCTGGTGAGCTTCTCCAGCACCTTTTCCGGCTCGTTGAAACCGGTGGATTGCTTGTAGATCAGCAGGCCGAGGTCGTCGAAGTCGGCGAACTCGATGTCGCTGTTGATGAAGTAGCTGAACTGGTTGGACCGGTTGCGCTGCCGGGCCTTCACCTTCTCGATCATCTTGGGGGTGGCCGTCACTTCCCACCACGACATCCCCACTCGCTGGAAGAAGAACTTGATGAGGTAGCGGCGCAGCAGGTTCTCCACCGAGTTGATCTTGGGGTACAGCTGGTTGGCGATCTCGCTGCTGATGTCGTCCTGCAGGACGCGTAGGTGGGCAAAGCGAAGTTTTTCACTGAGGTGGCGCAGCAGCCGCTGGCGAAAGGGCTCGAGGGGTTCAAACATTGGGCTTTCTACCCGCAGCACGAAGGCCGCTTCCACGAGGTCGGTCAGAATTTTGGAGGTGTCAACATTGATTACGGATACCGTCAGGCCACTTTCGCCCTTGATGTAGTCGTGGCCATTCTTGTCCTTCGTGATGATGGGCGAACGGCCGTTCCAGACGTCATTGCTGTAACTGATCGCGTGAATAAAGCCGCGCTGATCGCTGATGTCGTCGGGGTCGATGCAGAGAAGTTCGAAGATGAAGTTGGAGGGCATATCATAGATAATTGACTAGTAGTTGATAAATATTGGATTCCCGGAAATATAGCCATTTCGCCACGGAGGGCGACAACGGTCGCTGTCGTACTTTTGCCGCCCACCGTAAGAAACCGTTAAAGCGCTATCCAACCAACCGCGGAACCCAAGCGGGCATCGTTGCCCTGGCAAGATATTTTTTCAGCTTGACCTACCTTCCCCTGCACCCGCGCTCCGCCGCCCTGATCTTCGGACTTCTCCTGCTTTCCAGCTGGGCGGGGGCGCAGGTGGACAGTTCCGCCGTACAGCCCGGGTTCGTCGGCTCCACGGCCCAGTACCGGATGAGCAAGGACAGCCTGGACGCTCCCGTGGACTACAGCAGTCGCGACAGTATGGAGGTGGACCTGGAACGGCAGCAAATCCACCTCTACGGGGAGGCCCGGGTACAGTACCAGCAGATTAACCTGCAAGCCGACCACATCGTCCTGGATTACGGCACCAACCTGGTGGTAGCGGAGGCCTGGCCGGACAGTTCCGGAACGCCGAGAGGTGATCCCCAGTTCAGCGATGGGGGACAGGAGTTTAGCGCCAAGACCATAAAGTATAACTTCAAGACCCAGAAGGGAATTGTGACCGAAACCGTCACCACCCAGGACGACGTGTTCGTGCGTGGTGGCAAATCAAAGTTCGTCAGCGGGGCCATCCAGACCAACGACAGTACGCGGTCCGACGTGATCTATACCGAAGGTGCAATCTTCACGAGTTGCTCCCTCGACCACCCCCACTTTGGCGTACGGACTTCCAAGGCCAAAGTGGTGCCGAACAAGTTGGCGATCATCGGGCCATCCAACCTCGAGATCATGGGGGTGCCGACGCCTTTTTGGCTGCCCTTTGGCTTCTTCCCGTTGAAGAGTGGGCGGAGTACGGGCCTGCTTTTCCCCAGTGACTACCAGTACAGCCAGCAGTGGGGGTTCGGCTTCCAGGGCATTGGCTGGTTCTTCCCCCTGGGGGAGCACGTCAATCTGCAGGCCACCGCCGACATCTACCTGAACGGCACCTTTACCCTGAATACGGCGACCAGCTACCGGCGGCGGTACAAGTATTCGGGCAACTTCGACTTCAGCTACCGCCACCTCCGCCAGGAAAACCGGGAGCTGCAGCAGTTCGTCGACCGGGGCATCAGCCTGGGCTGGCGGCACCGGCAGGACCAGCGGGCGCATCCCACCTTCAACTTCGGGGGATCGATCAATTTCCAGACCAACCTGGCCGACCAGCGCTTCCTTAACAGCTACGAAGCGGTCAGCACCAACGTGATCCGTTCGTCGATGAACATCACGAAGAACTTCCCCAACCTGAAGTCGACCCTGACCGCGGGCCTCAACCACAGCCAGAACAACCAGACGCGACAGATCTCCGTTAGCTTCCCCGACGCCCGCTTCCAGACCCAAACGATCTACCCCCTGAGGAACCTGCCGGGCAACCTGAACGCCTGGTACAAGAAACTGAGCTTTCGCTACACCAGCCAGCTCAAAACGGAATTCAGCGGCTCGGACACCACCTTCTTTACCCAGCAGACCTTTGACGAGGCTCGCTATGGGTTCCAGCACAGCGCGAATTCCGCCCTCAGCCTCAACGTGCTGAAGTACTTCAACGTAAGCCCCAATGCGAGCTACTCCGAGGTATACTACGGGAAAACCCTGGAGTATTTTCTGGATCCCTCGACGATCAAAACCGAGGAGGTGATCGACGACGAAGGCAACGTCCGCATCGATACCACCTCCTTTGCCTCCATCGCGAGCCGGCTCAACCCCGGTCTGGCCAGCTACCGGACCTTCAACGCGGGGGTAAGCGTGAGTACCCAGCTGTTTGGCACGGTGCGGCTGGGGGGCAAGGGGCTGTTTGGCCTCAAGGGATTGCGCCACGTGATGAAGCCCTCGGTGTCCGTGTCCTATAGTCCGGACTACTCCAATGCCCGGGACTACATCAGCGGCCTTCCATACTTCATCCAGGAGAACATGATTGACCCCGCGCGGGGCAACCCCAACCGGTTCGTCACCCCCTTCGCCGGTCAGATCTTTTCCGCTCCGAGCATGAGCGACCTCAGCTTCCGGGCGAGCTACAGCATTTCCAACCTCTTTGAAGCCAAGGTCTACAGCCGCAAGGACAGTACCGACAACATCGTCAAGTTGTTCCAGAACATCGGCGTGAACGGCAGCTACAACCTGGGCGCGGACAGCCTGCAGTGGAGTACGATCAGTGTAGGGGGGAGCACCCGGTTCTTCAAGGGACTGTCGCAGGTGAACCTGCGGGCTACCCTGGATCCCTACATGACCGTATTTGACCCGGAGACGAATAGAGTAGAGCGGATCAACCGTACCACCCTGAGCGACCGCGGGGTGCCCTTCCAGTTGAACCAGTTCAACGGCACGATTTCCACCAACGTTACAGTCGCCAAGATCCGACAACTGTTCCAGGGGGAGGAGGAAGAGTACGTCACCGACATTGCCGAGGAGCGACGGCAGCGGCGGGAAGAAGAAAACACCCTGTTTGAAGAAACCGACATCCTGAGCCTCTTCGAGAAATTCAGCATCCGCCACACCCTCAACTACAGCCTCGACCGTGAGGTTTCGGACGTGGCGGGGGCGCGGGATACCCTGCGTTTCAATACCACGGCGAACAGCCTGGAACTCCGGGGTGCCCTCCAGCTTACCGAGAACTGGAGCGTGAACGTGGGGCAGATCGGCTACGACTTCACCAGCAAGCGGATCACCTATCCCTACCTCAGCTTTGCCCGCGACCTCCACTGCTGGGAAATGCGTTTCAGCTGGGCGCCGCAGCGGAATACCTACCAGTTCAGTATTGCCGTCAAACCTGGCACCTTTGACTTCCTCGAAGTCCCCATCAATCAGAACCGCTACGACGGTCAGCGATTGTTCGGGAACTAAAAAACCCGTCCTGCCGGGAGGCAGAACGGGTAAGTAGATAATTGGTCGGCGACCAGCTTCCTACATCGTATTGCGGGAGGAACGGGTAGCGTAGAAGTCGCTGGTGTAGAAGTCGTCGTCCAGGCGATCGGCATTCCGGTGGGTATCGGAGGAGTAGCGATCGCGGTTGTAGCTGCTGCCGTAATCGTGGAATCCGGACAGGTAGTCATTGGTGTCGATTTCGTAGCCCGTGGAATACCCTTTATCACGCTGTGAACGGGGGTAATCGGTGAAGTGGTCGTAACCCACTCCGGAAACCGTGACGCTGCGCGAGGACTTGTCGATGTGGATCAGTCCAACGGGGATCAGTGCGTGGCGATCCTGGTCGGTGTAGAGGCCGCGCTCGTGGCGGTTGATGATATCGTCGTCAATCTCGACTTCGACGTAGCGGACCAGTTTGGCCTGGGTATCGGCCAGAAGGCCTTCGACCTCGCCGATGGATTCTCCGGAGGGAAGTTTCACGGTGTAGCCCCGGGGATCTACGTCGTCGTGGTGGACTTTGTAACCGGATAGGTCATCGAGAAACTTCAGCCGGCTGTTGTTGGTACGGGCGTGGCCGTTCTCGCGGGTATTGGGATCATTGACTATGGTACTCATGGTTGATGGTTTTGAAGTTAGGAAATGGTGGGACTGAGGGGTTAGCTCATCCGCTCCAGTACCATGCGGGCCTGCCGGAAGAAACTACGAACGTCCTCTTTCTGGTTAAGGGTAAGCGTTTCCGGGGTGATGGCCTGGGCTTCCTGCCGCAGTTTGCTCAGGTCCTCGGCACTTTGCCCATTGTAGGCTTCATTGTCAATGTTCTCGAGCATTTCGGTGATCATCATGGCCGCTTTTCTGATTTTGTCGGCGTGGTCACCGGCCAGGGGGTCCTTCATGATGTCGTCGGAAAGTTGCTCCACTTGATTGACCTTGTCCTGCATGGCAGCATCGGTGGTCAGGCCTTTGTTTTCGGCCAGTGCTACGGTTGCGCGGGCTAGTTCGGTCAGGGCCTGGTGACTGAACTCGTGGTCGAGGCCCATTTCACCTTCCATGTTCTCGGTAGTGGCCAGGTACGCACTTACGGCTCCGGTGTAGTCGTCGTCGGTCTCGTACTCCTTGTAGTTGTTGTTCTCATCGATTCCGGTGGCAACGCCGGCAACGCTGTCGTCGTCTTCAAGGACTTCCTCCGTATAGGTCTCGTCGGACTCCTCAAAGGCTTCGGCGATTCCCCAGACGGCCAGTCCCAGGATGAGCAATCCGATGATCCAGGGCCAAATGGATCCACCGCTTTTCTTCTCTTCGATTCTAATCTGTGTCATGATAAATGTGATTTAATGGTTAATTGATGGCTTCCCAGGCCCCCTCAGTGGAGGGACCTGATAGCCTGATTTTAGGGGAAAGCGGAATTACCGCGCTCCCTCCTTCTGCCGCTTGCCGTTGCCGTCGTTCTTGACGATGTCGACCTCGGTTTCCCGGGCGGTTTCCCGAATCTTTTCGGTGCGGGTGTCGACGTTCTTGCCGACTTTGATCTCTTCCACTACGCGGGCCTTTTTCTCTACCACAGCCTCTTCGGAGGTTTCCTGGACGGTGATGTTCTGGTCCTTGAAAGCATCTCCGGAAGCGGGGCGATCGACCTTGTTGCGTTCGATGAAGGCCTCCTCGGTTCGCAGGCGAAGCGTTTCTTCAACGGGGCGTTCGACAATGTGGCTGCGCACTGAGATGCTGCCGGTGTTCACGTCGCGTTTTCCAACGGCTACGTCTTCCTTTACTACGTCGATCGTTCCGCCGCCGTCAACATCCCCGTAGCGTTCGGTGAGGGATTTCCGGTTCTCCTCCGCATTGAAGCGGTTGTTTTGGTACTGTTCATAACGGTCGTCGAGGTCGATGGCGCCGTACTTGTCCAGTATGGCGGCGGCGCGTTTGGCCTTTTCCATGTTTGCGGTATGAACGGTTACTACCGTTCCCCGGCTGGCTACTTCGCGGGCGGCGTCGCGCCGGCGGTACTTCTTGTCCTGGTCGTCCTGGTCGTCAAAGAGGCGGTCAAAAAAACCTTTTACTTTATTGGAGTCACGGTGGTAATTCTCGCCTACCGTTCCGTGCTCTCCGTACTTGCTTACGTCTACGGCGTGGCCGGTGAAGCCGGCTTCGGCCAGTGCTTTCTTGGCGCTGCGCGCCTGGGTCATGGTGTCAAATACTCCGATTACGGTCTGATTATTCTGCTGATTCATACAAATGAATTTTGGGTTAGGAAATGAATAGGGTAGGGTCCCGGCTCAAGCCGGTGCGGACCCCGGTTTTTCACGAGAGATGGTTACTTTTTCCGAGCGCAGGGGTACGGACTCTTTTCGTTCCGTGACCTCCCTGTGCGGTGTAAGGTGGATTTCTTCCACGAGCACCAAGCGTTTCGTGACGACTTCCTCTTCCCGGACGACGGGAATGATGAGGTTTTCGCCTTCGAAGCGTACCCGGGGCATTTGGTCCACCACGCGGTTGGCCGGAATGCGCTGTTCCCGGTAGGTGGTTTCGATGGTGGTCAGTGGGACCTCCACGGTTTCGGTGGCTACCCGCTTCTCTACACGGACTTCACCGGTGACGGTCGGCTGGCTGGAAATACGGAGTCGCTCTTCGACCACCGGAACGGTGGTTTCGTCTGGGGTTACATACTTGTTGATCCCCTCTTTTTCGTGCCTTTCATCGTCGTCCGTCATCACTTATATATGTTACCCAAAGGGGTATATGTTCTGAAAAATGAGCTGTTTTCCCCGGGGGTAGCTACTTCCGGGCACGAAAAAACCCCCGATCAGCAAGCTGATCGGGGGTTCCGGAAAACCAGTCGGGATTAGCGCCCGGGTTTACTTGAAGATGTAGCGAACGCCGAGCTGCATGGTCCAGCGGCTGCTGCGGAGGCCGGAGTCGTCCAGGTTGTCGTTGAAGATCTCATCGGGCTGCGCGCCGTCCAGGATCTCGCGGTTGACGGTGTAGGTGGGGACGCCGTCGTCGGAAAGGTCTTCGAGGTTAACCAGTGAGTAGGTACCGAAGCCGAGGCTGTTGATCTGACCCCACTCCTTGTTGAGGAGGTTGTTGAGGTTGAAAACGTCCAGGGAGAACTGCAGGGTGTTGCGGTGGCCCTTGCCGGTTTCGATGTAGAAGTCCTGCAGGAAGCGGGCGTCGAAGATCGTCTTGAAGGGCGACCAGTTGCTGTTCCGCTCGGCGTACTGTCCACGGTTCTCGCTCAGATAGGGATCGGACTCGATGAAGGCATCGAGGGCGGCGTACTGCTCGGAGGGGGAGTTGCCGTTGCGGTCTTCCACCAGGTTGATCTCACTGGCGCTGGCGGGGATGTAGGCTACTTCGTTGAAGTCGAAGCCGAAGTCGTTGACGAAGTTCCGGTTGGAAGCGCCGACTACGTAGGTGTAAGCACCGCGTACGTCGCCGTTCATGAACACCGAGAAGGTCTGCTTGGTGTTCTTGATGCCTTCGTAGATGTAGGTAGCCGAGCTGAAGACACGGTGACCGGCGGCGAAGGCGGAACGCTGAACGGGGCCTTCGTTGTTACGACCCTCGGGGTTGTAGTATCCACGCCACTGCGAGGAGTTCTGGCTCGAGGTGCCGTCGAAGAGACTGTAGCTGTCGCCGTAGGAGTAGCCCAGGGTACCAACGAATCCGTTGGTGAAGGGCTTCTGCAGCACGGCGCTGAAGTTCCAGCTGTATCCCTTGTCGGTGTTGGTGCCGAGGTAGATACCGGTGTAGGTGCGGTCCAGGGCGCTGGAGCTGGTGTAGTACACGCGGTTGTCGGGCGAACCGGTCATCCGGGCGATGTTGGAGGGGTCCAGGTTCAGGCTCTGGTAGCGAACGTAGTTGTTGAACTTGGTGTACAGACCTTCCAGGGTCAGGATGAAGTTGTGGGGGAGCTGGTAGTCGACTGCCAGGTTGACCTTGGTGGTCTGGGGCAGCTTGAAGTTCTCGGCGAAGAGGTCGATCTGACCCGAGGGGGCGGGGTTGGACAAGTCGATGTCACCGGGAGGCTGGCTGTTGACGTCGGGGTTGAATACCACCTCGTTGCGCAGGCGCACACCGCCGATGTTGAAGCCGTAGTTGTTGTAGGCGCCACCGGGCCATACCAGCGGGATGCGGCTGGTGAAGATGCCGATACCACCGCGGAGCTGCAGGGTCTGGTTGCCCAGTACGTCGTAGTTGAAGCCCAGGCGGGGGCTGAAGAGGATGCTGGACTTGATGAACTGTCCGGTGCGGGCACCCTGGAGGTCATATCCGGCACCTTCCAGCAGGGGGATGGTCTCCTCGTTGAACTGCTGGTTTTCGGGAACGTCGTTGGGCCACAGGGGAACGTCGATGCGCAGGCCACCGGTGAGGCGGAGCTGGTCGTTGACCTGGAATTCGTCCTGAACGTAGAAGCCGATCAGCGACTGCTTGATGGTGGAGATGGCGGCGCTTTCGTCGCCGGTCACGTTATCCACCTGGCTGTAGCTGCGGTCGAACTGGCTGGAGGGCATGCCCATCATGAACTGCTGGACGCCGGTCAGGCTGTCGTTGTCGAAGTACTGGTAGGAACCGAAGTTCTCGCGGACGAAGAGGTTGCCCGCCTTGAAGAATTCGAAGTTGGCACCGATCAGGATGTTGTGGCGTCCGGCGTAGATGCTGTAGTCGTTCTTGATGGTCAGGATGTCCTGGTCCAGCAGGTTGGCGGTAGAGAAGCGGTCGGCACCGAGTTCGATCCGGCCGTTGTCGCCGTCCTGCAGCCGCACGGTGGGGAAGTCGGGACCGAAGGGGTCGCGGTCGTCGCGGACGGTGGTGAAGCCGATGGTGATGTTGTTGGCCGAGTTGTTGAACAGGCTGTTCAGTTCTACGGCCGAGCTGTTGGTCTTGGAGATGAAGTACTCCGAGCCGTTCAGGAAGTTGATGCTGCGGCTGCCGGAGCCACGGGCTTCCAGGTTCTCTGCGTGGACGTAGGAGTGACGTACGGAGAGCTTGTGAACGTTGCTCAGGTTGAAGTCGAGCTTGCCGAGCAGCTTGTCGCTGTTCAGGAAGGCGGTGTTGTTGTCGTAGCTGCCGGGGTTGTATCCGTAGGTGTTCTGAACGAAGTTGCTCAGGCCTTCCAGCTCGCTGGCGCTGCTGGCACCCTGGTAGTTGGCAATGG
Source organism: Neolewinella marina (assembly GCF_002631205.1). Lineage (GTDB taxonomy): Bacteria > Bacteroidota > Bacteroidia > Chitinophagales > Saprospiraceae > Neolewinella > Neolewinella marina. The sequence goes on along the minus strand of NZ_PDLO01000001.1, from coordinate 323,120 downwards.
AGAAGGGTTGGGGGGTCTCGTCGCGCTGGAGTTCAGCGTTGACGAAGAAGAACACCTTGTCCTTGACGATGGGGCCACCGAGGCGGGCACCGTAGGTCTTGGCCGAAAACTCGGCAATGGGGTCAAATTCAAATCCTTCCTCGTTGGTGAATCCGCCCTCACGGGTCAGGTTCTCGTTGCGGAAGAAGTAATAGGCCGAGCCTTCCAGGTTGTTGGTTCCCGAGCGGGTTACGGCGCTGATGGAACCGCCGGCGAAGCCGCTCTGGCGTACGTCGAAGGGAGCCACGGCAACGGTGAACTGCTCAACGGCGTCGATGGAGATGGGCGATACACCCGTCTGGCCGCCGTTGGTGCCCGAACCGGAAAGACCGAAGGCGTCGTTGTTCACGGCACCGTCGATGTAGATGCTGTTGAAGCGGTTGTTCTGACCGGCGATCTGGATGGCGAAGCCGTCGCCTTCCTCGATCTTGGCCAGCGGGTTGAGGCGGGCGTAGTCGGCAATGTTCCGGTTAACGGTAGGCAGGGCGTCGATCTGCTCCTCGCTGATCGTGGTTTCCTGGCCGGTACGCTTGCCGTCGAATACGTCGGAGCGGATGGCGGTAACGGTAACTTCCCCGAGGTTGACGCCACCTTCACCCAGCGCGCGGCTGAAGTTGAAGGACTGGCCCAGCTGGAGGAATACCTCGTCCTGGATGACGGGGTCGTAGCCGATGTAGGTGGCCGAGATGGTGTAGGGGCCGCCTACACGCAGGCCGGGCAGACGAAAGAATCCTTTTTCGTCCGTGACGTTGCCGTAGGTAGTACCCGAGGGAGTGTGGGTGGCCTGAACGGTAGCCCCGATCAGGGGGTCACCGGTGCTGGCGTCCGTCAGCTGTCCGAAAATGGAAGATGTGGTCACCCCCTGGGCGGCCGCGCTAAAAGATAGCAGCGTCACCAGTAGGACGGTGAGAGATGCGGTAAAAAACCTCATACTAAGAAAGATTTGGTTGATTAGGTTCCGGCCTGCACCGGCGTAATTTGCCGCAAAGGTCTATACCTTTTCCGACGTTCACGTTAACCTAATGTTAACCTTTCCAGTTTGCCCCATGTTGAGGGGCGGGCCGCTATTTATCCTGGCGGGCAAAAACCTTGCGCAGCAGTTCCGTATTACGCAGGGCGGGGTTTTGACGCAATTCTGTTTCCTTAACCTCGATCAAACCGAACATTCCGGCCAGTGCCCGGTCGGTAACGTAAACGTCCAGTTCGGGTTCGGTTTTTTTCACCAGGGGAATTTTGTTGTAGGCCGTGACCACGTTGCGCCAGATTTCGGTGGCGTTCACTTCGTCCAGCGCCGTGCGGATGACGGGCTGGAATTTGCCGGTTAGGGCCAGCGAAGTATTGGACTCCAGGTAGCGGGTGGCGGCGTCGTTTTCTCCCATCAGCAGGTTCAGGGCGTCCTGGAAGGTGAGCCCCTTGATGGCGTCGACAAAAATAGGGCCGGCTTCCCGGGCGGCCAGTTCAGCGGCCCGGTTAATGCGGGTGGTGAGGTCCTGTTCCACATTGCCGAAACCGGGCAGGGCGCTCACCCGGCTGATGATGGACTGGGCTTCCGGCGGCAGTAGGATCTTGTAGGGGCTTTGCAGGTATCCGTCTTCGGCCGAAAGTTTGGTCACGGCCTGTCCAACCCCCTGGTCCAGCGCCTGCTTCAGGGCGGTGCCCACTTCTTCCTGGCTCAGGGGGGTGTTCCCGCTGAGCACGCCCTGGGCCTTGTCGGCCAGTTTACCCAGGTTACCAATCTGGGCGGCGGCGGGGGCGGTGAGGAAGCATAGGGCAACAAAACAAAGCAGGAGGCGGGTCATAGGAGTGGGCTTTAGGCTAGAACGCCTGGTGGAGCCCAGTAGATGCAGGATACTACGTTAAGGTAGTCTTACGGTCGACGAGGCTGCGTTCCACTCCATCGAGTTCCAGCACGAGGTCGGCCCCGTAAAGTCCAGCGGGCGTGCGGTAGCCCGGCTCTACTTCACCGTCCAGTACCCGCGCTACGATCCGCAGGCTGCTGTGGGCCGTAAGGGTATACCCTTCGGGGGTGCGCATACGGGCGGCGACCACCTTGCCGCTTACGTCCTTCACTTCACCGTATATATAGGACTCGGCTGCGGCCCGCTGGCGGTCATCGGGCCCGGCGGGCTGGGCGTCGATCTTTTTGGCCAGGAGCTTCTTTACGATGCCGAGCCGGAGTGCGGGGCCCAGCCAGTTGCTGCGTTCCATCATCCTGATCTGGGCGGGTGGGGCGGCGAAGAAGGTCTTGATGTTCGGGATGCCGGTGGTGAAGTAGGCGGTAAATACGTCTCCCCAGGGGATGGTGACGGCCCGCAGGGGAACTTCGGCCGTGAAGGGGAAGGTGCGTACTTCGTGGGCGGCCTTCACGGGCTTGATGGCCCCGTGCTCGCGGATGGCCCCCCCGCTCCCGAGTCCGGCCAGCATGGTTCTGGCGGTTCCCTGGCTCACCATTCCCCCCTTCCAGGCGAAGGCCAGCACGAGTTCGGTGGCTTCCGGCAGTTGGTCCTTCAGGAAAGCAGCCATACAGTCGGTGGGCACCACGTCAAAGCCGGTACCGGGCATGAGCATCACCCCCGCCCGTTCCGCCGCTGGGCCCAGGCGGGCGGCGAGGGAGAAAACGGGGATTTCTCCGGTGATGTCGAGGTAGTGGGTACCGGTAGCGATACAGGCGTCCATCATGGGGCGGCCGGTTTCGGCGAAGGGACCGGCGGCGTGGAGCACCACGGCGTTGGCCGACAGCAGGTCGTGCAGCCCCTCGCGGTCTTCCAGGTCTACGGCCCGGTAGGGGTAGCCAAACTCCGCCGACATGGCCTGGAGCTTCTCCGGGTTCCGGCCACTGAGCAGGGGGCGCAGGCCGTATTCCGCGGCGGTGCGGGTTATGAGCCGACCGGTATATCCGTAGGCGCCGTAGAGTATGAAGTCCGTCATGAAATTGTGCTTTCGAAATCTGAGCGGGCGGGGAAATGCCGGGTTTGCCGGTCGCCGCTCCTTCCAAGGTAATGGTTTTACTACGGTCCCACGGGCAGGGTGGGGCGCATCAGCCAGGGGTTGGGCTTCGTAAATAGTCGGCCAAGTCGAACGGAAGCTGCGGCCGGAAACCAAAATCTTTTTTACCTTAGCGTCATGCAGAACAATACCAACAACTGGTGGTGGCTTTCACGTACTCGACACTGAGCACGCGGTAGCCCTTTTGCACAAAAATCTAAAGGCCCGTCGGATGCTCCGGCGGGCCTTTCTTGTTGGTTCTCCGGCGTTCCGTCCCAATCTTATCCCGCTTTGACAACAACCATTCCGACCCAGCAGACGACGAACATCAAGGTGGTTACCCGCCGCCTTACCGCCGACCAGCTCACGCCGGTTTCCGTCTATCTGGCGGTGCGCGACCGCTTTACCGACCCGGTGCTGCTCGAATCCAACGAAACGCGGAACAACGAGCACTACTTCAGCATCCTGGGCCTGGAAACCCTGGCTTCCTACCAGGTGGACGAGGGCGTGATCCGGCGCGGCCGGGTGGGGGAGGCGCAGACGCAGGTGCCGTGTACCGACACCCAAACCGTGAGCGATGACCTCCACGCTTTTTTGGGCTCCTTCTCACTGGATTACGGGGACACCACCCCCCTGGTACGGCAGTTCAACGGCCTGATCGGGCACACCAACTTTGAAGGGGTAGCTTACTTCGATACGCTTTCCTTCGACAATCCCCGGCACCTGCGCGCGCCCGCCCTGCGCTACCACCTGTACCGCTTCCTGCTGGTCTTCCACCACTACCGCGACGAGCTTCTCCTGCTGGAAAACCTGCCCGAAGGGGAGGAAAGCCGCCTGGATGAGGTAGAAAAGGCCATCCGCAGCGGGGGGACGGTGCACCCCTTCCAGACGGTGGGAGACGAAAGCAGCAACCTGACCGATGACGAGTTCCGTAACCTGGTAGCTAAAGGCAAGCACCACTGTCGCATCGGAGACGTGTTCCAGATCGTGCTGAGCCGGCAGTTCCAGCAGGGTTTCCAAGGGGATGAATTCCAGGTGTACCGCGCCCTGCGCAGCATCAACCCTTCCCCCTATCTGTTCTACTTCGACTACGGCGACTACCGCATCATGGGCTCCAGCCCGGAGAGCCAGATGGTAATCCGCGACGGGGTGGCCCGCCTGAACCCCATCGCCGGCACCTACAAGCGCAGCGGAGATGCGGAGCGGGACCGGGAAGCCACCGAACGGCTGCTGGCCGACCCCAAGGAAAACGCCGAGCATGTGATGCTGGTGGACCTGGCCCGCAACGACCTGAGCCGCCACACCCGCGACGTGACCGTGCGCAGCCTGCGGCAGGTGCATTACTACAGCCACGTCATTCACCTGGTGAGCACCGTGGACGGCAAGCTGGAGCGGGAAGACGTGGCCGTACGCGTCTTCGGCGACACCTTCCCGGCCGGCACCCTGAGCGGAGCCCCAAAGTACCGCGCCATCGAGTTGATCAACCGCTACGAGAACCGGCAGCGGGGCTTCTACGGCGGCGCGCTGGGCTTTATCGACTTTGACGGGGGAATGAACCAGGCCATCCTCATCCGCTCCTTTTTCAGCCAGGACAACGTGCTGTACTACCAGGCCGGCGCCGGGGTGGTAGCCGCCAGCGACGAAGAGAGCGAAACCCAGGAGGTGTACAACAAACTCGGCGCCCTGACCAAGGCCCTTACCAAAGCGGAATCCCTACCGGCCAGCTTCTAGCCACGGGGCGCAAACCAACGACCATGAAAGTTCTCATTCTCGACAACTACGATTCCTTCACCTATAACCTGGTCCACTACATCGAGGAGGAGCTCGGAACCTCCATTGATGTGTACCGCAACGACCAGATCAACCTGGAGGCCGTGGCCGAATACGACCTGGTGGTGCTCAGCCCCGGACCGGGCGTACCCGCCGATGCCGGCATCATGCCCGAGCTGATCCGCCGCTACGCCGGCGAAAAGGTCATCTTTGGCGTCTGCCTTGGCCACCAGGCCATCGGGGAAGCCTTCGGAGCCTCCCTCCACAACCTGGCGGAAGTCCACCACGGGGTGGAAACGGATATGCTGCGCCGCCCGACCGACGACGATGTGTTGTTCCAGGACGTGCCGGACCGCTTTCGCGCCGGCCGCTACCACAGCTGGGTAATCGACCCCGATACCCTGCCCGCCGAGCTGGAAGTGACCGCCACCGACGACGCCGGCGGCATCATGGCCCTGCGCCACCGGGAACTGCCCATCTTCGGCGTACAGTTCCACCCCGAAAGCATCATGACCGAGCACGGAAGACTCATGATCAAGAATTTGCTGAACTTCGTGCAAGACAGACGGAAAAGCCCCCAACCCGAGCGTAGCGAGGGAAAAATATCACACCCCTGACCCCACCCGAGCGAAGCGAGGGATAATTGCCTGCCCCCCTTGACCCACTGACCCCTTAACCCCCTGAACAATGATCCATACCCAAATAGACGAGCGCGGCTACTACGGTCGCTTTGGCGGGGCCTACATCCCCGAGATGCTGCAGGCCAACGTAGAGGAGCTGCGGGTGAACTACCTCCGCATGCTCGAGGATCCGGAATTCCGGCGGGAGTTCGACCTGCTGTTGAAGGATTACGTGGGCCGGCCCAGCCCCCTCTACTACGCCGACCGCCTGAGCCAGCACTACGGGGCCAAAGTCTACCTGAAACGGGAAGACCTGAACCACACCGGCGCCCACAAGATCAACAACACCATCGGGCAGATCCTGCTCGCCGAACGCCTGGGCAAGAAGCGGATCATCGCCGAAACCGGCGCCGGTCAGCACGGAGTAGCCACGGCCACGGTGTGTGCCCTCAAGGGACTGCAGTGCATCGTGTACATGGGTGAAGTAGACATCGAACGGCAGGCACCCAACGTGGCGCGAATGCGGATGCTGGGGGCCGAGGTGCGCCCCGCCCGCAGCGGATCCCGCACCCTGAAGGACGCCACCAATGAGGCCATCCGCGACTGGATCAACAATCCCGAGGACACCCACTACATCATTGGTTCCGTGGTGGGCCCCCACCCGTACCCCGATATGGTGGCCCGCTTCCAGTCGGTCATTTCGGAGGAAATGAAGTGGCAGTTAGCGGAAAAGACGGGTCGCGACTACCCGGACGCCATCGTGGCCTGCGTCGGCGGGGGCAGCAATGCCGCCGGAGCCTACTACCACTACCTGAACGACGAACGGGTGAGGCTGATCGCCGTGGAAGCCGCCGGCCTGGGGGTAGACAGCGGAGAATCGGCCGCCACCAGCCAGCTGGGCACCGAGGGGATCATCCACGGCAGCCGTACGCTGCTCATGCAGACCGAAGACGGACAGATCGTGGAGCCCTACAGCATCTCGGCCGGACTGGACTACCCGGGCATCGGCCCCCTCCACGCTTTCCTGATCGATGCCAAGCGCGCCGAAGCCGTCAGCGTTACGGACGACGAAGCGCTGGCCGCCTCCCTTTTCGTGGCCCGCCAAGAGGGGATCATCCCCGCCCTGGAAACCGCCCACGCCTTCGCGGCCCTCGATCACATGAGCTACGGTCCGGAAGACGTGATCGTAGTCTGCCTCAGTGGCCGTGGTGATAAAGACCTCGCCGCTTTCTCCGCCTACCTTGAATCCCAGCCCCTCCCATGAACCGACTGACCAAGCTCTTCGCCGCCAAGCCGCGGGACATCCTGAACGTTTACTTTACGGCGGGTTTCCCCACCCTGGACAGTACCGTGGCGGTCATCCGCAACCTGGCCGAGGCCGGGGCCGACCTCATAGAGGTGGGCATGCCGTACTCCGATCCCATGGCCGACGGAGAAACCATCCAGCAGAGCAGTATGAAGGCCCTCCAGAACGGGATGAACCTGAAGCTGCTTTTTGAACAACTCACCGAGGCCCGCCGCCACACCCAGGTGCCCCTGGTGCTCATGGGGTACTACAATCAGGTGATGCAGTACGGACCCGAGCGCTTCGTTGCGGCCGCCGCGGCCGCCGGCGTAGATGGACTTATTCTGCCCGACCTGCCGGCCTACGAGTACGAACGCGACTTCCGCGAGATCGCCGAGGCCGCCGACTTGCAAGTCAGTTTCCTGATCACCCCCCAGACCCCGGACGAAAGGATCCGTCAGATTGCGGAGAGCAGCACGGGATTCCTGTACGTAGTGAGCAGCAGCAGCATCACCGGAGGCAGCTCCGAGATTTCTGACCGGCAGCGCGCCTATTTCGATCGCATTGCGGCCCTCGACCTGCCCAATCCGAAACTGATCGGATTCGGGATCAGCGACGCGGCCACTTTCCGCACCGCCTGCGAATACTTCAATGGGGCCATCATCGGCAGTGCGTTCATCCGCGCCCTGGGGGGGCAAGAGGACAGGGTAGGGGAAGCTACCCAAGCGTTCGTGAAGCGCATTCTGGAACCCAGCTACTCCTAGTCGGCCCAAACCCGCTGTTATGAAGCGCAAGCCGCTCCTGGTCGTAGTCGGCGGCCCTACCGCATCGGGGAAGACCGCCCTGGCCATTGCCCTGGCCCGTCATTTCCGCACGGAGATCGTGAGTGCTGACAGTCGGCAGTTCTACCGGGAAATGCGCATCGGCAACGCCCGGCCGAGCCCGGAGGAACTCGCCGCTGCCCCCCATCACTTCATCGCCGATCGCTCGCTGCTGCAACCCCTTACCGCCGGCACCTTCGCGGAGGAGGCCCTGCCCATCCTGGACCGGCTGTTTCGGGATTCGCCGGTAGCGATCGCCGTCGGGGGAAGCGGACTTTACCAACGCTCGCTCTGTGAGGGGCTGGATGAATTTCCGGCGGTCACCCCGGGCGCCGCGGCGCGGGTGCAGCAGTTGTCGGAATCCCGGGGACTGTCCGGACTGCAGGCCGAGCTCCAGCGCCTGGATCCCGATTATTTCCAGTCGGTTGACCAGCAGAACGGCCGGCGGCTGGAGCGGGCATTGCGTGTTTGCTACACCAGCGGACAACCCTACAGCAGTTTTCTGGGGAAGGCCCCGCCGCGCCCTTTCGATTGCGTCTACCTCCAACCGGCGATAGACCGGGCGTATCTCTACGACCGGATCAACCGCCGGGTGGATCAGATGGTCGCCGACGGACTAGAGGGCGAAGTCCGCAAGCTGCAGGAGTATCGCCACCTGCCCGTCCTCCAGACGGTAGGGTACCAGGAGTGGTGGCCTTTGCTCGACGGGGAGTACGACCGGGAGCGCGCCATCGAACTGATCAAAAGGAACAGCCGGCGCTATGCGAAGCGGCAGATCACCTGGTTCCGGGATTATACTCCCGTGATGGATGCTGCGGCGGCTATCCGGCGGGTGGAGGGGGCGTGAAGAGACATCGGATGTTGTCCGCATGTCATTCTGTCAGACGTCGGATGTCTGACAGCACTTAAGACTCCTTCTTTTACCCTGTTCTGAGTAAACAAATTGAAAACCGATCAATATCCGAGTAAAACCAGGCTATGTCAATTTGTCAGACATCGGATGTCTGACAAGCTGGCCGGCGCACAACATCCGATGTCTGACAACCAAAAAAAACGCCGCCCCCGGAAGCTCCGAAGGCGACGTTCTGTCTTATGTGATGTGATAGGGCGGGTTAGTCGCGGCTATAGATGGACTGACCATTCTTCATCATGTCAGCGATCTCACTGCGGTCGGAAATGTACCGATAGCGGGTATTGGTCATTCCGTCGGGACGGTCACCGATGATGTAGTAGCGTACGTCCATGTCGGGGGCATTAACCACGACCTGGTCGCTGACCCGCATCAGTTGTCCGTTGGAAAGTCGCTCTCCTTCCTTTTCCAGGCTGGCCAGCACGATCATCCGCTGGCCGGTGGTGTAGATTTCTTCGATTTCAAGCTCCGCTTCCTGGTCCACGTCAGCTTCGACCATAAAGGTGGTCTCTTCGGAGTCGCCATATTCATCGGGCCAGTCCACGTCCAGGACGGGTACCTCTACGGGTTCCTCGACCATCTCCACGGTGACGTTGGGTACTTCGACCATGCGGGTGGTGGTGTTCACGTCCACGTCGACCCAGTCGACGTCGTATTCGGGGGCCTGGCCGGGCTCGGTATCGATGTCAACGTCTACTTCGGGCAGCTCGCCCTCCTGGGTCTGGTCGACGTCGCAACTGGTAAATCCTACGGCAAAAAATAAAAGGAATGGTAAAAATCGGATGGTCATGATAGGTAATTATAGTCAATGTAACAGCGTGATTAGCAACGCATTCAATTTTATAACAAAGTGTAGGCGGGGCGATGTTCGATATACCCGGTGCGGGGCGGGGAAGGGCGGTGACGGTACCGGGGTACTGCACATAGCTGGAGAAGGTTCCCTGACCGAAGGAATTCCTTTTACTTTGCCGCCGGTAGGGGTGTCCGGCGATCGGTATCCGGAATTGCGGTGGCCGGAGCGGCTGTCGGGCAATTAATCCGGATTCCATTGCACCTGCGGCCGCGCCTGCCGTTAGCGTAAAAAAAACAATACATGTCTAAAGTACTCATCATCGGCGCCGGCGGGGTAGGCCGCGTCGTGGCCTATAAATGTGCCGAATACCCCGAGGTCTTCACCGAATTCATGATCGCCAGTCGCACGAAACAGAAGTGCGACGAGATTGCCGCCGACATCAAGGCCGACCTTGGCTACGACAAAATCACCACCGCCGCCATCGACGCGGAGGACGTACCGGCCCTGACCAAGCTCATCAAGGAGTACGACCCCTTCATGGTAATCCACGTGGCCCTGCCGTACCAGGACCTCACCATCATGGATGCCTGTCTGGAAGCCGAGGTGCACTACCTCGACACCGCCAACTACGAACCCAAGGAGGAGGCCAAGTTCGAGTACAGCCACCAGTGGGCCTACCACGACAAGTTCAAAGCCGCCGGTCTGACTGCTATCCTCGGCTGCGGATTCGACCCCGGCGTCACCAGCATCTTTACCGCCCGGGCGGCCAGCCATATCTTCGACGAGATCCACTACCTCGACATCGTCGACGCCAACGCCGGCGACCACGGCAAGGCCTTCGCCACCAACTTCAACCCGGAGATCAACATCCGGGAAATCACCCAGCCGGGCAAGTACTACGAGGACGGCAAGTGGGTAGAAATTCCCCCCTTCAGCATTCGGAAGGACCTGAACTACCCGGACATCGGGCCCAAGCCGAGCTACGTACTCTACCACGAGGAACTCGAAAGCCTCGTTAAGCACTTCCCGACCCTGAAGCGCGCCCGCTTCTGGATGACCTTCGGCGATGAATACCTGACCCACCTGCGCGTGATCCAGAATATCGGCATGGCCGGGATCGAGCCCGTGATGCACAAAGGCGTGGAAATCATCCCCCTCGAATTCCTGAAAACCGTCCTCCCCGATCCCGGTGGACTGGGCGAGGGCTACAGCGGTCAGACGAGCATCGGTTGCCGCATCCGTGGCCTGAAGGACGGCAACGAGGAGACCTACTACATCTGGAACAACTGCAGCCACGAGCGGGCCTACCGCGAGACCCGCGCCCAGGGCGTGAGCTACACCACCGGCGTGCCGGCCATGACGGGCGCCATGATGCTGATCCAGGGCAAGTGGGAAGGCGCCGGCGTGTACAACGTCGAGCAGTTCAACCCGGATCCCTTCCTCGACGTGCTGGGCAAACACGGCCTGGAGTGGCACGAGGAAATCGGCGCTGAGCTGGAACTTTAGCGGTTGCGGGGGGCGGTAGTGGGAACGGATATCGGCTACCCTCACCGCCCCCCGGCCCTAACTTCCAAAAAAGGGAACCCCCACCTAGTATAATACCGGCCGTTGTGTTACCTTTGCGGCTCATTTGAGGGATAGTTAAACCCCCCAACGTATGACGTCCAGCGCACGCCTGTTATTTTTCTGCCTTTTCAGCCTTGTATTCACCTTCGTTTCGGCTCAGGAGATCAATGACCACGGCACGGCCGCCGATCACCACAATCCGGAGATTGAATGTGGCGGCCACGGCGATTACGACCCGGCCGGGGTCATCCTTCATCACATCGCCGACGCGAATGAGTTTCACCTCATCGGCGACGTCAGCATCCCCCTTCCCGTATTTCTCTACGCCCCTGAACACGGTTGGACCGTCGGCCTGAGCAGCATGTTCCACCACGGGGAAACCCTGGTCGACGGATACGTGATGAACCACGGCCGCATCAATCGTCTGGCCGACGCCCCCGCAGAACTGCTGGAGGGCCACCATGAGGTGGAATGCATTGCCCACGGCACCACCACCGTGGGAGACAAAACCCAGGATGTCTACTACGCCCTGGTAGGCGGGACGCCTTACCTCCTGGACGCCCCCTCGGTAGGTGAGGGCGGACTGCTCGGCGGTGGCATCACCAGCTTCTACGACTTCAGCATCACGAAGAACGTCTTCACCATGTTGCTGGCTTCCCTGCTGCTGATCTTCCTCTGGAGCGCCGTGGCCCGCGGGTACAAGAAGAACGAAGGCAAGGCCCCCAGTGGCATTCAGAGCCTGATGGAGCCCTTCTTCGTCTTCCTGCGCGACGAGATCACCATCCCCATGATCGGCGAGAAGCACTACGAGCGTTTCCAGCCCTTCATTTTCACGATCTTCTTTTTCGTTCTGTTCTGTAACCTGCTGGGCCTGATTCCCATCTTCCCCGGCAGCGCCAACGTAACGGGCAACCTGGCCGTCACCATGGCCCTGGCCGTTATCTCGGCTATCGTAGCTTACGTACACGGCAACCGCCACTTCTGGGAGCACACCCTGTGGATGCCCGGCGTACCAGCGGCCATCAAGCTGTTCATTCTGACCCCCGTGGAAATCCTCGGGCTGGTCATCAAGCCCTTCTCGCTGATGGTGCGTTTGTTCGCCAACATCACGGCCGGGCACATCATCATCCTCAGCCTCATCAGCCTGATCTTCATCTTTGGCAACAACGGCGAAAGTGTAGTAGGCGCGGGCGCGGGTGCCGTGGTCGGAGTAGCCTTCACCTTGTTCATGAACATGATCGAGCTGCTGGTAGCCTTCGTGCAGGCCTTCATCTTTGCCATCCTTTCGGCCAGCTATATCGGCGCGGCGGTAGAGGATGCCCACCACCACGACGAGGCCGGACACCACGGAGAGAAGAAAATCGCCGAAGGCGGTGCCATGGGCGGTGCGGTCACCGGCATGCACACCCCGGCCAACTAACGATAATCAAGAATTTTTTTTACCCATTTAAATCATTCAACATGGGAGCTCTTGGAGCAGGTATCGCCGCCCTCGGCGCTGGACTCGGAATCGGACTCATCGGCAGCAAGTCGACCGAAAGCATTGCCCGCCAGCCCGAAGCCGCCGCGGATATCCGTAGTGCCATGATCCTTACCGCCGCCTTCGTTGAAGGTGCCGCGCTGTTCGCGATCATTGTAGGTCTTCTGGACAAGCTGCTCTAGCAGCAGCGGCGTCCGGGCCACACCAAAAAGCCGGTAGCGAACTGCGCTTGGCAGCGCTACCGGCTTACTTTATCTTCGCCTGTCGAGTTGTAACACAACCTAATATATAATGACTACGCTTTTCCTTGCTGATTTCAGTGTCATTAAGCCCGACTTCGGTCTGATCTTCTGGACCGTTGTAATCTTCCTCGTGCTTTACGCCATCCTGGGCAAGCTGGCCTGGAAACCCATCCAGAAGGCCCTGCGCCGCCGGGATGAGGAAATTCAAACCAGCATCGACGAAGCCAAGCGCGCCCGCGCCGAGATGCAGGCCCAGGCCGACGAGAACCAGCGGCTGATCATCGAGGCGCGCGAGGAGCGCACCCGCATCATTACCGAAGCCGAGAAGCAGAGCAAGGAAATGATCGCCGCGGCCAAGAACGAAGCCCGCGAAGCCGCTCAGAAGGTGGCCAGCGACGCCCGCCGCGACATCGAAAATATGCGCAAAGCCGCCATGGTCGACCTCAAGAAGGAAGTGGGATCCATGGCCATCGAAATCGCCGAAAAGATCCTCCAGAAGGACCTCAAAAGCGACGCCAACCAGGAGGCTTTCGTTCGGGAGCTCGTACGCGACCTAAACTAAGCACCGCATGACCAATTCGAGAGTAGCCTCCCGCTACGCCCAGTCCCTCATCGAGCTCGCCCAGGAACGCAACCAGCTGGAAGAGATCAAGGCCGACGTAGACACCCTCCTCGCCATGGGCAAGAACCGCGAGTTCGCCCTGCTGCTGAGAAGCCCGGTCGTGCCCCCCAGCAAGAAGCAGGCCATCCTGACCCAGCTGCTGGAGAAGGCCAAGGCCGACAAGCTCACCCGCCTCTACGTAAAGCTGCTCATCGACAAGGGCCGCGAAACCGATATGCTGGGTATCCTGCGGGAATTCCACGAGCAGTACAAGCGCCTGAAGCACATCTCCACGGTGACCCTCACCAGTGCCGCGCCCCTGTCGGCCGCCACCCTGGAAATTATCAAGCAACAGTTGGTGTCCGCCGGCATGACCGAGGACAGCATCGAGCTGCATACCCAGATCGATACCTCTCTCATCGGCGGCTTCATCCTCGAGTTTGACGGCAAGGTGTACGACGCCAGCGTCGCCCACAAGCTCAAGAACATGCAGGACGAGCTCCGCAAACCCAACCTGTACCAAAATCAACTGGCCAGCTAGCGGCCCTCCGCCGCCAGCACCCTCTATAGTCGGCCCGCATAGCAGGGCCTTATCCAATTATCAAGAATAAACAACCATGGCTGACGTAAAACCTGACGAAATCTCCGCAATCCTCAAGCAGCAGCTTTCCGGATTCGATACGGCTACCGAGCTGGAGGAGTACGGTACCGTACTGCAGGTCGGTGACGGTATCGCCCGCGTGTACGGACTCAACAACGCACAGGCCGGTGAACTCGTAACCTTTGAAACGGGTACCGAGGCAATCGTACTGAACCTGGAAGAAGACAACGTCGGGGTAGTACTGATGGGCAGCGCCGCCGGCATCCACGAAGGAAGCCGCGTTTCCCGCACCGGACGTATCGCCTCCATCAACGTAGGTGAAGGCATGGTCGGCCGCGTGGTCAACCCCCTCGGCCAGCCCATCGACGGCAAGGGCGACATCACCGGCACCACCTACAATATGCCGCTGGAGCGCAAGGCCCCCGGTGTAATCTACCGCCAGCCGGTAAACGAGCCCCTGCAGACCGGGGTAAAGGCCATCGACGCCATGATTCCGATCGGCCGTGGCCAGCGGGAGCTCATCATCGGTGACCGCCAGACCGGCAAGTCGGCCATCGCCATCGATACTATCCTCAACCAGCGGGAATTCTACGACCGTGGTGAGCCCGTTTACTGCATCTACGTGGCCTGTGGCCAGAAGGCCTCGACGGTAGCCCAGGTCGCCAAGACCCTGGAAGAGAACGGTGCCATGGACTACTCCATCATCGTAGCCGCCTCGGCTTCCGAGCCTGCTCCCCTCCAGTTCTACGCGCCCTTCGCCGGTGCCGCCATTGGCGAGTACTTCCGCGATACGGGCCGCCCCGCCCTCATCATCTACGATGACCTCTCGAAGCAGGCCGTAGCCTACCGGGAAGTATCCCTGCTGCTGCGTCGTCCTCCCGGACGTGAGGCCTACCCCGGTGACGTATTCTACCTCCACAGCCGTCTGCTGGAGCGCGCCGCCAAGATCATCAACGACGACGAGATCGCCAAGAGCATGAACGACCTGCCGACCAGCCTCAGCGAGGCCGGGATCGTAAAGGGTGGTGGTTCGCTGACGGCCCTGCCGATCATCGAAACCCAGGCCGGTGACGTATCCGCCTACATCCCCACCAACGTTATCTCGATCACCGACGGACAGATCTTCCTCGAGTCGAGCCTCTTCAACAACGGCATCCGCCCGGCCATCAACGTCGGTGTATCGGTATCCCGCGTAGGTGGATCGGCCCAGATCAAGCCCATGAAAAAGGTATCCGGTACCCTGAAGCTCGACCAGGCTTCCTACCGGGAACTCGAGGCCTTCGCCAAGTTCGGTTCCGACCTGGACGCCTCCACCATGAGCATCCTGGACAAGGGACAGCGCAACGTGGAGATCCTGAAGCAGCCCCAGTACAGCCCCGTACCGGTTGAGCAGCAGGTAGCCATCATCTACCTCGGTACCAAGAACCTCATGCGGGAAGTTCCCGTCAACCGGGTCAAGGAGTTCGAGAAGCTCTTCCTCGGAGAGCTCGGCCGCAAGTACCCTGAGGTGCTGCAGAACTTCCGCGACCGGAAGTACCAGGATGAAGACCTCCAGAAGCTCGAGTCGCTGGCCAAGGAACTTACTCCCCAGTTTAAGAAGTAGATCAATTCCCCCGCCGGGCCTGTCCGCGGGCCCGGCGGGAAAATGACGCAATCACCCCCCTACAATGGCAAACCTTAAGGAAGTACGCGAAAGGATCCGCTCGGTAAAGAATACCCAGCAGATCACCAGTGCCATGAAGATGGTATCCGCGGCAAAATTGCGGCGGGCACAGCAGGCCATCACGGAGTTGCGGCCCTACGCCGACAAGCTCGACGAGATGCTGCGCAACATCCTCACCAACCTGGAAGGCGACGCGAATACCACCTTCAACAAGGTTCGCCCCGTAGAGGGTGCCGCCGTGGTGGTGGTCACTTCCAACCGGGGCCTGGCCGGTGCCTTCAACACCAACGTGATCAAGGCCGCCGAAGCCAGCATCCGGGAAATGGGCCCCCTGAGCGGACCCCTCGACATCATCTGCATCGGCCGCAAGGGCGCAGAGTACTTCCGCAAGCACTACGGCAAGCGGGAGAACGTCAAGGTGGTAACCGATTTCCAGACCCTCTTCGACGACCTGAGCTTCGACAACACCCGCGAGGTGCCGGAGCTGCTCATGAACCGTTTCCGTTCGGGCCGCTACGACAAGGTATTCATCGCCTACGCCCGCTTCAAGAACGCCGCCGTTCAGTTTGCTACCAGCGAGCAGTTCCTGCCCGTTGAGGATGCCACCCCGGACCCCTCCGCGGAGGCCGCCACCGGTACCAAGTACAAGGCGGACTACATCTTTGAACCCGGTAAGGAAGAACTGCTCGATTACCTGGTTCCCAGCATCCTGGAAACCAAGTTCCAGGCCGCTCTGCTGGATACCCACGCTTCCGAGCACGGTGCCCGGATGACGGCCATGGACAAGGCTACCGAGAACGCCCAGGAACTGCTGCGCGAACTGAAGATCAGCTACAACAAGGCCCGTCAGGAAGCCATCACCAACGAGATCCTCGAGATCGTTGGTGGTGCCGCCGCCCTCGAAGCCAGCTAAGCGACCTTACTTTTACGACTATCGGAACTGTCGCTGCGCCCCCGAGGTGCAGCGACAGTTTTTGTTAGGGGACGGGCCTTTTTTCCTGGTCCTCGGCGGTGGGCGCCGTCCTAGATGCCAGAGGGCGGGGGGCGGAAGTATTGCGCCACCGGGGTTTGCGGAAATAGCGCCAGCTCAAGCCGAACATCAGCACCCAGTAGACAATCTCCGTGCTCCAGGCCATCGTCAGGTTGCCCCAGCCACTGCGTACGACCAGGAAGACGAGAACCATATACACCAGCGCGCAGAAGGTCTGGTAGAGCAGGGCCTTCTTGGTTTGCCCCGCGCCGATCAAGCCGTTGAAGAAGATGCTGCCGAAGCTGAAGGTGAAGAGGATGCCCAGCAGTACCCAAAAGACAGGGTAGGCCGCTTCGATCAGGTAGGCCCGTTCATCGCCCAGCAGCGGGTACAGCACCTCCCGGGGGAAAAGGATGATGGGCAGCCCCATCGCCAGGGAAACCCCGAGACAGAGGTAGGCGGTTTTCCAGAGGACAATCTTGACATTGTAGCGCTCGCCACGGCCGACGAAGTAGCTCACCAGGGTATTGATGCCGGTACAAAAGCCCCAGGCCGGAATGCTAAGGATGAGGTAGGCAATGCGCACGATATTGGTCACCGCCAGGTCCCGCTCCCCGAAGTTTTCCACCAGCCCGAAGAAGAAAAAGGCACTGCCCAGTCCGACGATGGACATGGCCACGATAGGCACCGAAAGACCGACGATCTCGCGGATCATCTTCTTGTCCCACCGCGGCAGTTTCCCGCGCAGGTATTGGCGGTTCTGCCGGTCGAAAACCATATAGACCAGGAAGACTACCAGGGCCACGTACTCGGCAATCGTGCTGGCCAGCCCCGCCCCGGCGATCCCCATCTCCGGGAAGCCATACATCCCGAAGATCAGGGCACGGTCGAGAAAGATGTTTGTCGCGGCCAGGATAAACGTGTCCACGATGATAAAGACCGGTCGGGCAATTCCGGTGTACAGGGCCATACACGCCACGCCGAGGTAGCTGGCAAATACCCCCCATTTGCGGGTGTCCAGGTATTCCAGGGACTTGTAGAAAATGACGTCCGAATCCACCAGCATGGCAAACAGCCAGTACGCTCCGTAGGTCATGAAGAGAAACAAGGCCAGGGCCAGCACCAGTTCGAAGTACACCGTACTGTAAAAGGCGCGCCCCACCGCGTTGGGCTTGTCCTTGCCGGTGTAGTGGGCGATGAGGATCTGCCCGCCGCGACTGAAGCCAAAACCGATGGCGGCTACAATGATGTAGAAAGCGGCAACGAAGCCGATGGCGGCAAAGTCCTCCTCACTGCGGTAGTACAGAAAGATCGAGTCCGTCATGGCCACCACATTCTGGGCGGCACTTCCGATGATGATCGGAAGGCTGATGTTCCAAATGCTACGGTATGAGGTACTAAGTTTCAAGGGCGCCAATCTACGACGTTCCCCGGGTTCTATTCCTTGCCCTCCTCAATTTCAAAGGGGGTTACCGGCAGTCCGTCCCGCGAAAAAAGGTTGGCGTCGTCGGGATTGTTGAACCAGGCGTAGCGGACCTTCCGGATGCGGCTGCCGGGTGGGTGGAGGACGATCACCGCGTTTTCGTCCGGTGCCAGCGTACCTACCGCCCAGTGCCACTTCCCGGACGTGTCCTGGACGGTGAGGGAACCTACCAGCGGATAGCGATCCGCGAACCGATGACGCAGGGCAAGGCCCGACCCCACATCGGTGAACCGCACAATGGCGTGGTGATCCGATACTTCCAGGGCGGTCGCCCGGGGGCTGGCGGCTTGCACCTCCTGGCCGTAGATATCCCGTAGGGCATGGAGCGACAGCCGGCGTCCGACTTCCCACTTGTTTTCCGGGTGGATGTCGTCCGCTTCCCCGATGTCGGTGATGATGGCCTGGCCGGTACGGGGCACGTCCAGGGCCGAGGTCTGCTGCGCCCGGATGATCGCCCAGCCGGGCTCGTCAGGCGACTGGGGAGCCGGCTGGTAGTTGGCCAGTTGCACCCAATAGAAGGGCAGGCTATCCCTCCTCCCGCCGAGCTGATCGCGCCAGGAATGGACGAGCGACCGCATCTGGGCGCCGTAGCGGGGGGCATCTTCCGGTCCGGCGTTCGACTCACCCTGGTACCACAGTACCCCGGTAAGGGGCCAATCCTGCAGCGGCGCGATCATGGCATTGTATAAGAGGGTAGGGGTGTGGTTCGCCCGACCGTCCGCCCGGCGGAAGGCACCGATGCGGTAGTGGTAGTTACCGGCCAGGGGAACGCGGTCGCCATTCGCTGCTTGCAGGTAGAGCGAATCGGGAGCTCCGTGGAATCCTCCGCCACCACCGGTGTCGGTCACGCGCACGGCCAGGACGTTATCGCCCGGCCGCAATTGATGGGCGGCGATCGAATATTTCCTGTCCTCGGCGTAGGCGTTAGGAGTGCTGCCTACGGCCTGTCCATTTACGTACGTTTCGTCACCATCATCGATGGGGCCCAGGTGCAGGGTCGCCGGGCCGGATGCCTGCTCCTCCGTAAGGCTAAAGTTGCGGCGGAAGTAAAAAACGCCATCCACATCGGGGTAACCATTGCCCTCCCATAGCCCCGGGACTTCCATGGTAGCCCAGGTACCGAGATCCGTCTCCGCCGCCAGGTAGCCCAGTTCCTTGCCCATGTCATCGGTGGGCGGGTTTTCTCCGGGGAAGGACTCCTGGAAGAATCGGTCCACAGTCTGGGCAGCGGCCATGCGCTCGGCTTCCCGCTTAGTGGTGGAGGCCAGGTCGGTGGGGTCGAGGGCGGTAGCGGGTAACCAGGCTTCTATCCGGCTGCCCCCCCAACTAGAGTGGAGCAGGCCGATGGGAACTTCCACCCCTGCCTGCCGCAGGTAATGGGCAAAGTAGGCGCCGACCCCGCTGAATCCGGCCATTTCCTCCGCCGTCCCCGGCTTCCAGGGGGCGTCCAGTTTTAGGTGGTTCCCGGGGACGGGGCGGGAGGTCTTGGAAACCAGCACCTGGCGAATCAGCGGGTCGGCAATGGCGCGGGCGCGGGTGCCATCCAAGTCGGATTGGGCCAACCGCCATTCCATGTTGGATTGGCCGGAGAGCAGGTATACGTCGCCAAAGTAAATGTCTTCCAGCCTGTGGGAACTGCGGCCGTCGGTAACAGTGAGGGAGTGGGGACCCCCGGCTTCCATAGATGGTAGTGAGATTCGCCACTGCCCCTGCCGGTCGGCGCGGGTCGTCAGGGGAACTCCATCAAGGGTAACGGTGACCTTGCGGTTCGGCTTACCCCAACCCCAGACGGGGTGGTTCACGTCGCGCTGCAGCACGGCTCCATCGGTGAACACTTCGAAAAGGGAGAGCTCCTGGGCCGTGAGGGCTCCGGTGAGCATCAGGCCAAGGAAAAAGAGGAGTGGGCGCACGATCAGGGGGTTGTTGATCGTGGAATATCGCAATTATTCGGCGGTCCAGATGTTCCAGGCAGCTTCGGCTTGGGAGTGCAGCATACCCATGCCGTTGGCGGCACCCGCGCCCGCGCCCCGGGCGAGTCGCATGAAACGTGTCTCGGCCGGATTGTAGATCAGGTCGTAGCAGAAATGGGCGGGAGTGAGGAGTTCGTAGGGGATTTCGGGGGCGGTTTCCACCTGGGGGTACATGCCCAGGGGGGTGGTGTTGACGATCAGCCGGTGGGTCGTCAGCGTATCCCGGTCGAGGTCCGCGTAGGAAAGTTGTCCGGCCCGGGCGGAGCGGCTGACCGTGACCGGCTTGACCGACAGGTCGAGGAGGGCCTCCCGGACCGCCAGGGCGGCGCCTCCGCTGCCGAGAATCAGTGCGGACTGCCCCCGCAGGTTGGTAAACCGCTGCTGGGAACGGAGCTGGGCGAGGAGGTCATCGCGGAAGCCCAGGTAGTCGGTGTTGAAACCCCGGGTTTTCCCGTCCTCGATGAGGATGGTGTTGACTGCCCCGATCCGTTCGGCCGCCGGATCAATGGCATCGAGTAGCGCCACCACTCCCTGCTTGTGAGGAATGGTCACGTTCAACCCCCGCAGGTCTGGGTACTCATCCAGAATTTTCTGAAAGTCTTCGAGCGTCGGGATCTCGAAGTTCAGGTAGCGGTGGGTGTCCGAAAGGCCCAGGTCGGCAAACTTCGCCGTGAAGTAACCGCGGCTGAAGGAATGGGAAAGGGGGTAACCCAGGAGGCCGAAGGTGGGCATTGGTCAGTCGTTATGGGAAGTGCCTGAGGTGAGGTTCTCACTTTCCTCGGTTTGCTTCTGGGTAGCGAAGGCTTCCAGGAGGAAGACCAGGGCGAGACCGGCGGACATGGCCAGGACTACGGCCAGTACGTAAGGTTCTCCGCCGAGGTACTGGGCCGGTAGTACCCGTGCTTCCAGCACCGCAACCTCTTCCCCGCTGCTGTCGATGCGGGTGGTGATGGCATTTCGCCAGGGCCAGAGCTGGTTCAGGGAGCCCAGCATGAAACCGGTGAGGAGGGCGAAGGTCCGGTCGGGGTAGGTCTTGAAGGTCCAGGTGAGCAGGCGGGAGAAGGCCGCCAGGCCCACGATACAACCGATGGCGAAGAATGCTACGATCGTAAGTGCCCCTTCCTCACCACTGGCCACCCCGCGCACGGCCCCGAAAACCACGGTGTACATGCCCAGGAGTACGAGGATGAAACTGCCCGATACGCCGGGTAGAATGAGGGCGGAGATGGCGACTACCCCCGAGAAGAAAACCAACAAGGGGGAGGTGCTGCCCGCGAGGGGATTGATGGTTGTGAGAAAGTAGGCGAAAACGGCACCGACGATCAGCAGGGTGACGGCCGACTTGCCCCAACGCCGGATCTGCCGGGCTACGTAGATGGCGGAACTCACGATGAGGCCGAAAAAGAAGGCCCAGACCACCGGGGGGTAATTCTCGAGCAGGGAGGTGATGGCCACCACGGCAATGCCGAGTCCGATGACCATGCCCAGGCCCAGCTGCAGCAGAAACGCCCCGTCGGCGGCGTGCCAGGCCGGGCGAAATCCCTCGCGGCGGAAGGTGCCGGCCACGCGGGTGCCGAGGATGGAGCCGATGGCCTCCAGCAATCGCTCGTAGATGCCCGTGATGAAAGCTATGGTACCGCCGCTGACGCCGGGAATGGCTTCGGCGATGCCCATGGCCATACCTTTTAAGATCAGGGAAAGGTTCATCTATTTGGCGGGTTTGACGCTCTCGTACATGGTTTCAACTTCGGGCAGGGTGAACACCCCGTCGAAGGAGTTCTGAAAGACGAACTCCCGGTCACCGCGGTAAACGATGTAGCGGAAGCCGTAGGCACTGGTGGTATCGATTCGGTTTTCGAAGATGAACCCCTGGGGTTCTTCGCGGACGATTCGCTCGAAGTAGCGGTTGTCGCGGACGTACTCCAGTTCTTCGGCCTTCAGGCGGGCCATATCATTGGTGCTGGCGTTGCTGGCGAGTACCTGGATAGCGAAGCGGTCGGCCGGGCTCTTAATGGTGATGTCGTCGATTACTCCGGAAAGGTTGGAGGCGGTCACCTTGGCGCTGTCGGGGGCCTGGATGGTCACCGGAACGTTGTACTGGGTAAGATCCAGCGACTTGAACCCGTCCCGTCCATCGGAACCGCAGGCCATCAGGGTTAGAAATAAGCAAAGTCCTGAATAAATCAAACGCATGGTAATAATTTAGGCCGCAAAGATACCCAAGGGCTCCACATGGCGGGGGCGGATTGCGGGAAGGGAGCGTGGCCGGTCAATTTTTTTACTTTTGTGGGCAGCTGCCTAACATATCCCGACGGTGGGCGTCGTTAAGCAAGCGCTAAAGCAACCCGAATGTTTCTGAACCACTTTGTCCTTCTCCTGCAAGCGCAGGGCGATCTTAACCTTGACCCCCTGGAACCCGTCGTGGAAAGCGAGAGCTTGCTTGACGTGCTGCTGCAGTCGGGAATGCTGACCATGATCATCGTCGGTATCCTGATCCTGCTCTTCATCATCGGCCTCTACATCTTCTCCGAGCGCTACATCACCATCAAGGCGGCGGGTGCCGACGATGAAGGGTTCATGGAAAGGATCCGTCGGGAAATTTCCACCGGAAACATGGCCAACGCCCGTGCCCTCTGCACGACCACCGACAGTCCGGTGGCCCGGATGGTCGACAAGGGACTGCAGCGCATCGGCCGCCCCCTGCGCGACATCGATGCCGCGGTAGAGAACGTAGGCAACCTGGAGGTTTTCCGTCTGGAGAAGGGGCTCAGCACCCTGGCCAGCATTGCCGGCGCTGCACCCATGATCGGGTTCTTCGGTACGGTAACGGGGATGATCAATGCCTTCTACGAGATGTCGAACGCCCAGAACATCACGCCCGACGTACTGGCGGGAGGCATCTACTCGGCGCTGCTGACGACCGCCGCCGGCCTCTTCATCGGCATTCTGGCCTTCGTCGGCTACAACCTGCTGGTGGCCCAGGTGGAACGGGTAGTGTACAAGATGGAGCGCTCCACCACCGAATTTATGGACCTGCTGCAGGAACCGGGATAGGCGCTTCGGCTTACCCCACCTCTCCTCCGCAACATCCGCAAGCAACATGGGACTCAAACGATCCAACCGGGCCAACGCCCAATTCAATATGTCCTCCCTGACGGACATCATCTTCCTGTTGCTCATTTTCTTCATGCTGACCTCCAACTTCGTGCAGATCCGGCCCTTCGACCTGCCGGAGTCCGACAGCCAGACCGTGGCGCCCACGAATATCGTCGTGGAGCTGGAGAAGGGCGGGGTAGTGCGCGTTAACAATGTGGAAGTCCGCGGTGCGGCCGTGGCCCAGGCCCTCAGCGACGCCCTGGATCAGGCGGATAACCAGGATGATGCCACGGTGACCATCGTTGCCGAAACCGGCGTACCCTTCAACCGCATCACCCCGCTGATGAACCTGGCGGCCCAGCACCGGGCCCGCGCCATCATTGCCACCCAGCCGCGACGCGGATAATCCTCCCTCCCATGGCCCTGAAAAAGCGATCAAAAGTCAGCGCGGAATTCAATATGTCCTCCCTTACGGACATCATCTTCCTGCTGCTCATCTTCTTCATGCTCACCTCTACGGTGGTAGCCCCCAACGCCCTTAACCTGAAACTTCCGGGGCGCGCCGATACCCCGGCCAGCCCCTCTACCGAACGCCTGGATGAAGTGCGGATCGACGCGGAAGGGTCATTCTTCTTCAATGACCGTCGGATCACTTCTGAGGAACTGGAAGCTCAACTGCAGCCGCGTGGAGGGCGGGGGTACAGCATGCTTATTGCCCCCGACCGGGACGCGCCGGTGGAGGGCGTGGTAACCGTGATGGACCTAGCCATGCGGCTGGACATCAACGGGGTACTCGCCGCCGAGGAGTGAGGCAACCTTGATGCGTTTCCTCAGGGTGATGGAGCCGGGGACGCAGGGGCCATAGGAACTGTTTCCCCACCAGGGGCCGGTGAGCACCAGTTCACCCTGCCGGTAATCGGCCCGCAGATCGTATTCCTTCATGCACCAGGCCACGGTAAGGCCGGCCTTGTTGTTCCTCAGGATCTCCAGCTCGGAGATGCGCCAGCTCCCGTCCAGGGTCTGAAAGCCACTCACCTTCATCTCTGCATGCAATTCGCCCAGGCGGACGTAGGCCGTGCCCCTGACGCTCAGTCCAATTTGTTCGAGGTTCATGTAGAGCTCAAAGCGGTCGGAAAACCCTCCTTCATTCTGTAGCAGCAGTCCGCTCCAGCTGCCGGAGATATCGGGTCTCCACTGGGCTACGACAAGGAGGGGAAGGAGCAGAAAAGCCGGGAAGAGGAGTCGTTTCATGGGGCTGTACTTAGCGTTCCGGGGCAAAAGATAGGGGCTGCGGGCCACGGATATGGCCGGTAGGGTATCTCCCTGGGGAATACCTAGTTGATTAAGCGCGAAATTGGAGGACGCCCGCAGAACCATCGCGACTGTGGGCGTACCCTTTTTTAAAGCCAAAGAGCCAGCCGGAAATCTTCCGGCTGGCTCTTTTTGTGGCAATCATCAGGATTGTTCGGAGGGGATTAGTTGCCCTCCATTCCTTCAGGGGCGGGATCTTCCTGGGCATCGGCAACGCCGGTCAGGAATTCCACGCGGCGGTTGACGCGGCTGCGGTCCAGGGGAACGATGGCTTCGTCTTCACCCCGGTACTGCAGTACCAGTCGCTCGCGGGCGATGCTGAAGTTGTCAACCAGGTGGTTGATTACGTTCAGGGCGCGGCGGTAGGACAGCTTCTGGTTGTATTCCATATCACCCGTACGGTCGGTGTAACCCCGCACGATGAGGCGCATTTCGGGGTTGGCGTCCATCAGGCGGGCGATGCTGGCCAGGGTGCCGTAGTCTTCGTACTGGATCTTCGAACCGTTCAGGGGGAAGTACAGCATGGGAAGGTAGATGGCACCACCGGGGGTATTGATCCGGGTGGAGTTGTTGCGGTCGATCTGGGTCATGGCGTTGTTGACCGAGTTGTCGATCATCGTCTGCACTTCCTCCTCGCTCAGGGGGGCGTCGATGCGCTCAGTGACTACACCGTCGGCGTCAACCACTTCACCTTCCCGGGGGGGGAAGAAGGGCTCCTTGTCGCGGTAGTCGGGCACTCCGTCGGAATCGCTGTCGAGCGTGCGGCCGCGGCTGTCGACCGTGGCGCCGGCGGGGGTGTTGGGCTCCTGGTCTACGGCGTCGGCGATGCCGTCGTTGTCCGTATCCGTGGTGGCTTCATCCACCCGGCGGTTCAGGGTAGCGAGGTCCTCCTTGACGGGGGTGAAGGCGTTCGTCCAGTAGCGGGGCTCGGCGTGGGTTTTGGTATTGCCCAGGTTGAAGTTGAGCGAGATACCGGCTACGTTTTGCACGTCGCGGAAGTCGCCGTCATCATAGCCATCGACCAGGTCAGCGCGGTTGCCCATGGGCACGAATACCTGGTATTCGGCACCGATGTTGAAGCGCTCATTGATGCGGAAGTTGATGCCCGTACCGAAGGCGGCGTGGGTGCGGAACGACTGGTCGATCTCACCATTGCGGCCTTCCTCGAAGGGGGAACCATTGGGATTGCTGGCGCAACCACGGCCGCGCACGTTGCCGTTGCACTGGAACTCGGTGGCGTAGAAGTTTCCACCGGCACCGGCCATCATGAACAGGTTGATGTTGCGGATGTCGCCCTTGAAGGTGAAGTTATTGAGGGTTACTACACCGTAGGCGGTACCGCTGAGCCAGTTGGTTTCGAAGCGGCGGTTGTTGGAGTTGTCACCGGTTTCGTTGTCACCCTGGCTGAAGGCGTAAACGCCGTCCAGACGGATGGAGAACAGGTGGTCCAGGGATTTCCGCAGGTGAATACCCCCGCCATAGCCTGCTTTGGAAGTAACGTCGCTGGACAACCAGGAGTAGTAGGGGGAGATTCCCACTTCCAGCATAGTGGGCTGATCCCGTTTGCTCATCGTACCCTCCTGGGCAAGTCCGACGGTACGGGCCGAATCCTGACTGGCGGAGGTAGGGGGAAGGGGAGTACCCTGAGCAGACAGTGCTCCGCAAAGGCAGAAGAGCAGGCCGGTCAGGGAAGATTTGAATATTTTCATAGAGGTGGATCTAGCAAGGTTTGGTGAATAGGGGTTTCTTTCACAATCCTGTGTATATCGGTCAAAGGTAGCAGTTGTTTAGAAAAACTGGGCCTTTCTTTACCTTCGCCCCTTTGCAATGATGTACACCCCCTGGTTATTACCCCCCGCACTTCCCCCTAACCCTCCCGTAGCCAATACAATAGGCAGCCGGCTGGCGGCGGATCCTCCTTCCGCCCCGCGAATTGCCCTGCTGGGCCTGGATGCCCAAACCGCCGACGGGGTGAGGGAACACCTGTACCGGCTGTTCTGGGACTTTGAGGATCTTGCAGTGGTGGACCTCGGGAACCTGCGGAAGCGCACGGTCGACTTCGCCATCCCCCTGCTGAAGGAATTGCATTCGGCGAACATCCTGCCGGTTACCCTGGGCGCACCTTCTTCCTTTCTACCGGCCCAGTACCTGGCCTTCGGGGAGCTGAACCGACAGGTAGGGGTATGTATCCTGGACAGCCGTATCCGGCTAAGGACTGAGTCTACAGGGACAGCCGACGCGGAGAACAACCTGGATGCTGCCGTTTACCGCCAGCGACCTCCCATGTATCATCTGGCCCACCTGGGATCCCAGCGGCAGCTCGTGGACCCTGCCCTGGATGCATTGTTCATGAGGCGCCACTTTGAACGGTACACCCTTGGACAAAGCCGTGCGGACCTGGGTGAACTGGAACCCACCGTCCGGGACGCCGACGTCCTGGCCATCGACCTGGCGGGTCTGGCCGCGGCGGAGGTCCCGGCCCAGGAAGGGTTTGGCCCTTCGGGATTTTCCGTGCAGGAAGCCTGTCAACTGGCGTTCTACGCGGGGAGCAGCGATCGCTTGTCCTCTTTCGGACTTTTCGGCTACCGGGGCGGTGACGCAAGCGACCGGGAACGTGAAACGAGCCTGGCGGCCCAGGCGCAATTGATCTGGTACTTCATGCACGGCGTGAGCCGCCGCAAGGGTGACTTTCCCGTTTCCACCTCGGGCCTGCACGAATACGTGGTAGACAGCAAAGTGGCCGACCGCCTGACGTTCTGGCGCTCGGAGCGCAGCAACCGATGGTGGGTGCAGGTACCCGTCAGCGTCCCCGACGGTGAAGAGCGCAATCGCCTGGTGGCTTGCAGCTACAAGGACTATTTGCAGATCAGTCAATCCGGTGACCTGCCCAGCCGGCTGCAACTCGCTTTTTCCCGGTACTGATAAATTAACCGAGTAGATTGATATATAGATATTTACTTATCTTCGTAAGGATTCAAGGTTAAGGATTGACACAGGTCGGCCCCGATTGGGCCTGGATAATGAAAACTAGACGGCCGGGTTTTGGCACTCCGTTAGTACGGGGCCAGTCCGGAATTCTCGCATGCGTAACTGTCCATTGCACGGGGTAGGAATCGTATGCATTATCCTGATGTCTTTCCGCGACCCGTTAGCTTTCGTATACCCACGAACACACTAATGAGGCACACAACACAAATATTCATGACCCTGTGGTTCGTCTGTATGGGCGTTACTACCCTCAGCGGTCAGTCCACCTGCGGGGAGCAGGATCCCTTCTGGCTTCCCCCTTCCCGCACCTTTTGCGTGGACTCCAATGGAATAGCCACGATATCCTTCAAACTGCTCAACCTGGGAGCGCCGGGCAACTATACCGTGTATTTTCCCGATGGTGCTACGGCCAAGTATTCTGGGATTGAGGATACCGTGACCGTACGTCACAAATTGGAATTCTTTTGCAGCGACCCACCCGGATCCCCCTCCCTGCCCACCATGGAGTCGCCCTTCTACGCCTACATGGGGGAGCTGTCCATCGTACGCTCCGACTGCGTGAACAGCCAGGGAGACTCTCCCCGGGGCAGCTACGATTTTAACGTGATTCCCAATCCGCTGGAAGAGATCACTTCGAGCCGACTGACCTGTTTGGAGGCACCCTTTATGGTTGACCTGGAGGCCGTCCTTTGTCAGGAGGATCTGGTCGAGCGTTTCCAGTGGTTTCTGGATGGGCAACCGATTGGTAATTCCGACAATGCCCAAATCTCCAACCTGGTAATCCTTGAACCGGGGCTGCATATCGTCCGGGTGGAGGCCACGACCAACAAGGAGGGGTGTGGTCCCTTCTTCCTCGAAAAGGAGATCTTCATCACCGAGGCACCCGATCTGGAGGTTGATTTTCTGGTGGATTCCGCCACCCTTTGCCTGCCCGAAGTCACCATTGCAACGGTCACCTCGGCCGCTAACGTAACTCGTTTTAGCTGGAGTTCCGATTCTCCCGACGTGACCTTTTCCGACCCTACGGAGGCCGCCCCGGTCATTTTTATCGATAATCAGTTCGGCGATCAACGCACGATCACCCTGACCGCGGGGAGTGAGACCTGCGGCGAGGTCACCAAATCGTTCACCCTCACCACCTACAACGATCAGAAGATGCGGCTCCGGGGGCAGCTCGAAACCTGTGCCAATGAATCCTACCGGATCTGCGAGGACCTGCTGAATACCTTGGTCGTCGAAAGCATCCGTTGGGAGGATGCTGACGTAACTACCCGGATCACCAACAATACCACGGTTTGTCCGGAAATCACCTTTACCACTCCGGGTGAGCATATCCTCACCGCGGTGGGCATTGACGTATGCGGCCGCCCCTTCTCCCTGCCGGTAACCGTATGGGTGCGCGATAATGAGCCCCTGAGTTTTGAGTGGAGCGCCATCGATACCCTCTGTGAAGAGGAGCCGCCCGTGGACCTCGCAAACCACATCAAACCCTGGTCCAATGTTGCATCCGTAAAGGGGGATGGGGTTGACGGACGGTGGTTCAATCCCGCCGGCCTCCGCGGTGATGTCCGGTTGACCGTGACCGACAGCTGCGGCGCCATAAGCAACCTTTCGATTCACGTGTTGACCACCGGGGGATTTTCCGGGCGCGAACCCGTCATCTGCCAGGGGGAGGATCTGGACCTCACCAGCCTGCAACCCGGGCGGTATACCGGTCCAGGCATAACAGATAATGTGTTCCATTCAGCGGGGATGGAACCGGGGCTCTACCAGATAGAATACATCAGTGATGCGTACTGTGGAGGAGCCGGCACGATAACCCTTACGCTGCACGCCCCCCCGGTGGCCGACTTCTCGATTGCGTCGCCCAGTTGCCCCGGTGGCGATCCGGGTACCGTCTTTCCCGCGGGACAACCGGTGAAGCTCGTCAACCTGTCGGGTTCCGAAGTGATCTGTTACTCCGTTCTCGAAACCGGTGACCGGCAGTGCGGCAGCGCCAACGCCAGTTTCACCTTCCCCTCCGCGGGTACCTACACCCTGCAGCAGGTAGTTGGCTCCCGAGGAACGGACTGCACCGATACCCTGAGCCGTACGATTGAGGTGCGCAACTCCTTTTCTCCCGACTTCACCTATGACCTGGAAGAGGTAGGCTGTGATTCCCTGGCCATCACCTTCCACTCCAAGGGCCTGCCCGCCGGGGTGGTCCCCGGGTGGAGTTTGTCGAACGGCAAGGTGCTGCAGGCTAAACAGGCCACCATCAAAATGGCGCGGCCGTACGAAGAGAAATGGATGTCGGTGGCCGTCCGCGCCACGAATGGCTGCTTTCAATTTCAGGATACCTTTTCACTGGAATTGCCCCGCCGGTTTCAGGTATCCTTCGGTATCATGAACGATAACCGCACGGTGTGCTCCGGGGATACGGTTTACCTACAGGATAATTCCGTTAACGCCAGTCAAATCAGGGTTACCTACCCGGATGGGAGCACTGAGACGGAACTGCCCGAATTTCTAGTCGTTAATAATCCTACCAAGTCCGTCTTGGCGTATCCTATCGTTCTGAGTGGGAGCAGTACGGGATGTAACACAAAAACGGTCTCGGATACCATCTTCATCCTGCCGGTGGAAACCCGTGCCGGGTTCAACCTGACTTATACCGACAACTGCGCCCAGGGGGAGGTCGCCCTCGTCAATCTGTCTACCTCCGGCAGCAACGGCCGGGTCTTCTGGGGCGACGGCTCCTCTCCGCAGTGGGTAGCCGTGGGAGATACCATCCACCACCGGTACGAGATGGGCCGGGATACCACGGTGACCATTAGCCTGGAGGCCGCCCTCTGCGGCACGGACGTCTACCGCAAAGAGTTTACCGTCCTGGCAACTCCCAATCCAACCTTCTCCCTCGTTGACTCTCCGGCCAAGTGCGTGGGGGATAGCCTACGTTTCCTTCCCGAGGCAGCGACCTCCGGGTACAGTTACGACTGGGATTTCGGAGATGGATACTTCAGCCAGCACCAGCGGCCGGGCCACGTCTACGAGAAACCGGGCACTTACCCGGTTATTCTGGAAGTTACCAGCGCTTCGGGTTGTTCCGCCGCGGATACTGCCTGGGTCACCGTCGGTAAATACAATGGTCCCACTATCGATGCGAGCATCCCGGAAGCGGCCTGCGTGGATGGTCCCTTCCCCGTGCAGGTGCATTCACCGGCGGCTCCTGCCTTGCGTTTCCTGTATGGCTCCAACCGGCGTTCCATCGGGGCGCTTGAACGTCCCTTTTCACAGGTCGGTACCTTCCCCTTTACCCTTGTGGCGGTTGACGCGGCCGGGTGCCGTACCGACACCACCGTGATGGTGACCGTTCACCCCTCCCTTGCCGTCAACATTGCACCCGACCGCAGGGATACTACCGTAGAACTGGGCAATTCCCTGAACCTCACCTTTGCCGCAACTCCTCAGCGTGCGCTGGACAGCGTGCTTTGGTCGGGGAATGGAGTAGGGGACCCGACGGCAACCCGCACGCTGGTCACCCCAATAGCCGACGAGCTGTACCGCCTGTCGGTTACCGACCAATTTGGCTGCCGGGCCTTTGACTCCATAATGGTGCGCGTACAGACGGATTACCGCGAGCGCGTCTACAGTCCGAACGTATTCTCCCCGAACGGGGACGGGGTAAACGAGACCTTCGCCTTGCAGGTGAAGCCCAACACGGTGCGCTCGATCACGTCGATGCGCATCCGGTCCCGTTGGGGCGCCGTGGTCTACGAATGCCGGGAATGCGGACCCGGAAATGGTGCCGTTGGGTGGGACGGTTCCTTCAACGGCGGTCCGGCCAAAACCGGAGTATACCTCTGGAACGCCACGGTGGAATTCGTCGACGGTGCCCGGCAGACCTTCACCGGCGACGTCATTCTGTTGCGGTAGTTCCGCCGGCCCGGGCGACCAACGTTAATTTTTCCTGCCCGGGGAAAAGTTTCCCGGACATTAACAATATATCGCGCTCGGATACCGATATGTCTGTAAGGCAGTCGGTATTGGCTGTCGTGTTGTTCTTTTCCCCTTCGGGGTTTGATTGGATTTTTTTACTTCCTGGTCAATTTCTCGCCAGCGTCTCTCTCAAAAGAAAATTACATAGCCGGAAACTCAGTTTTTCCGGACTTCCCCCCTTCGCCGTTGTCGGTGGACGGCCCCTATGTCGTATGCTTTTAGTAGTGACTTGGTAGCATTGACTACAACCCTAGTCTTGCATGTCCAACTTTACAAAGTGTCTTCTCCTAATTACCCTAAATCTTCTTTCGCTGGGCCTTGTGGCCCAGACGAGCTGTGGTCAGGAAGAGCCCTTCCTGCTCCCGCCCACCAGCACCTTCTGCGCCGACAGCGTGGGGATGGTCACGGTGAACTTCAAGATTTACAACAATGGTGACCCGGGCACCTACCGGGTAAAATTCCCCGATGGCAGCGATACCCTGTATACTGGTGTCGTCAATACTGTGGACGTTAAGAAGCGCTTCCTCTTCGACTGTGGGGCCCCTCCCGGCAAGCCCACCCCCCCGAGCGACGGTGCGCTGTACTTCGAATACGCCGGCGCCCTGACCGTAGTACGGGAAGACTGCGTCGACGAGCGTGGCGACAACCAGAAGGGTACCTACGACTTCCGGGTGGTTCCCAACCCCATCGTCAACATCAAACACAGCAACCTGAAGTGTATCGAGGAGCCCTTCAAGGTGAACTTCGAAGGCAAGATGTGCAGCGACAAGCTCGTGGAATCCTACCAGTGGTACATCGACGGTGAGCGCATCGAAGGAGCCACTTCCAAGAAATTCAGCGGCTACGAATTCGGTGAGCCCGGGACCTACGTCGTCAAGCTGGAAGTAACCCCCTACAAGGGCTGCGACAAGTACTACTACGAGAAGACCATCGTCATCCAGCCGCTGCCTAAAGTGGAGCTGTCCTACTACGTGGACACCACCCAGCTGTGTGACGAGACCATCCAGGTGTTCCCCAACGCCACCTACAAGTTCGCCACTTCCTTCAAGTGGTCGTCCAATTCCGACGACGTCTCTTTCTCGGACTCCAGCTCCCCCAATCCGGTCATCACCATCCAGAACAACCAGGCGGGCACCAAGACCATCACCGTGCTGGCCTCCAACCAGAACTGTTCGGCCAAGCCGCAGTCCTTCGACATTACCACCCAGCGCGGACAGGGCATCGCCGTCCTTGAAGACATTGTGACCTGTACCGGCTACGTCCTTGACCTTTGCGAGTACCTGGAGTATACGCCCACGCCGGACAACATCCGCTGGTCGGCCAACGTGCCCAACGTCAGTTTCAGCGACTCAACCGCCCTCTGCCCCCTGGTTACCTTCGGCGACGTAGGTGAGGTAGTGTTGACCGCCTCGGGCACGGATGCTTGTGGTGAGGCATTCGCCATTCCCGTCGACGTGCGGGTCCGCGACGGTGCACGCCTGCAGATCGATATTTCGAGCATCGACACCCTGTGTACCACTGAGGCCCCCATCGCCCTGCTGGATTTCATCGAGCCGGCCTTCAAGGTCAGCCGCATTACCGGTGCCGGAGTAGTGGACAACATCTTCGACCCCTCCGTAGTGGAAGGTAAGACGGAGATTACGGTGATCGACAGCTGTGGAGCGATCTACCCGCTCGAATTCCTGGTCATTCCCCAGGAAAAGTACACCGGCATTCAACCCGAAGTCTGCGTTGGCGGAACGGTGGATCTGGCAGCCATCCAGGCCGGCAACTACACCGGTACCGGCGTGACGAATAACGTGTTTGAATCGGCCGGCCTCACCCCCGGTACCTACGAAATCGCTTTCTCCAGCCAGAGCTACTGCGGTGGAGAGGACACCCTCTACATCAAGGTACAGGAGTACCCCGTTGCTGCCTTTGAAATCGTAACCGACAGTTGCGGTGCCGGGGACGCGGGTGCCGTGTACGCCGGACTGGAATCCATCCTCCTGGAGAACCGCTCCTCCGCCCAGACCAAGAGCTTCACCGTAGTAGAAACCGGGCAAACGGCCAAAAACCGTGAGAAGGCCAAGTTCACCTTCCTCGAGCCCGGGGTGTACACCATCGAGCAGGTAGTTACCTTCCCCGGAGGCGTTTGCTCCGACACCATTCGGAAGACGATCGAGGTGCTCTTCCCCCCCCGCATCGATTTCTCCTACGTCATGGACAGTACCGTTTGTGACTCCATTACCCTGGATTTCTCGGCCGGTCTGCAGCCCGCGGACGTTTCCTACCGCTGGGCCTTCAGCAGCACGGACCGCAGTGAATCGGCTGCCCCTCAGATCGATCTCCTGCGCCCCCTGGCGCCCGAGGTGCTCGGCGTAGACGTCAGCGTGATGAACAGCTGCTACACCACCGCCGATACCTTCGGCGTGGTCCTGCCCCTGCGGTTCCGCGTCTCCTTCGACGTGCTGAACGACAACAACACGGTCTGTTCCGACGATACCATCTTCCTGGCCAACACCTCGGTCAATGCGGATAACTTCCGCGTATCCTACCCCGATGGCCGCATGGGCACCCAGCTGCCCACTTCTCTGGTACTCCGCAACGAAGAGCAGAAAGTACTGAAGTACCCCATCACCCTCCAGGGCTCGAACGTCAGCTGCCCCGACGAACGGGTGACCGATACCATCTACGTACTGCCCATTACCACCGAGGCAGCCTTTAGCCTGGACTACGACAATGTCTGCTCCTCCACCGAAGTGACGCTCACCAATGCTTCCACTCCCGGGGCCCTCACCTTCGTGCACTGGGGAGACAACTCCTCGCCCCAGCTGATCGATGAACTGGAGCCCATCACCCACACCTACCGGGTGGATACCGATACGGAGTTCCAGATCAGCCTCTCGGCCCAGCTGTGCGGCATCGACACCTTCCGCAATGAGATCACCGTACGGCCTTCCCCGGATGCCTCTTTCGAGATCACGGCGGTCGACGCCAACTGCGAAGGAGAAGACATGGTCTTCACTTCCACCGCGGCCACGGCACCCTTTGGTCTCAACTGGGACTTCGGTGACGGCCAGAATTCCCAGGAGAGGAATCCGGTCTACGCCTACGATAAGCCCGGAAACTACATGGTCTACGCCGAGGCGGTAAGTGAAAACGGATGTACTTCCGTCGACAGCATGAAACTTTCCATTGGCACCTACAACGGCGCTCCGATCTCTTACACCATGCCGCCTTCCGTCTGTATGGACTCGCCCTTCGACCTGGAGCTCAATGCCCCGCTTACCGGCTGGACCATCGACTACGGCAACGGACTTATCTCGGACGAGCCCATCGAACGTCCCTACTTCGACGAGGGAACCTACGTGATGAAGTTGACCGCAACCTCGGCCAATGGTTGCCACACCGACAGCAGCACGGTGGTGAAGGTGTTCCCCTCCTTTGACGCCACCATCCGCACCGCCAACCGCGATACGCTGGTTGAACTGGGCGATGCGCTCGACCTGCGCGTCCAGGTATACCCGCCCCGGAACATCACCGAAGTACTGTGGACCGGCGACAGCATCCTCAACCCCACCTCGCCCTACACCACGGCCCGGCCGCTGAACGACGGATTCTACTCCATCAACCTGACGGACGAGCACGGTTGCGTGGCCAGTGACTCGATGCGGGTAAGCGTGCGGAAGAATTACGAAGACCGCATTTACGCTCCGAATGCCTTCAGCCCCAACGGCGACGGCTACAACGAAACCTTCGGACTGGAGGTGAAAAGCCACACCGTACGCGCCATCCGCTACCTGCGGGTTATATCCCGCTACGGCGCGGTGGTCTACGAATGCACCGATTGCCCCACCGGAACCGTAGGTAACGGATGGGACGGAACACTGGGCGGAAAGCCCTTGCAGAGCAGTGTCTACCTCTGGGCCGCCGAAGTCGAGTTTGTCGACGGCAGCAGCCAGCTTATGACTGGCGATATAGCGCTATTGCGCTAGATCCAGGGCCACAGAGTAGGTCTATTCCCTGTTGAAAGGCTCGTCGGCAATTTCCGGCGAGCCTTTATTTTATGGTGCCTACCGTAGCCCAGTATACTACGGCATCGGAGGTACACGACCAGTCGACGGAACTACCCGCCGGCACGAATACGGTCCGCTGCTCCTCCGTCAGGCGGGTCCCGTTGGCCTCCAGGGCTCCGGACATTAGTAACAGGATGCCGGGTGCATCGGAGGCCTCAACGGGCAGGGAGTATCCGGCCTTGACCCGCGCCGTGGAGAGGCTGAAGTCGGGTGCCGGGGTGGGGTATATCTTCCATGGTCCCCGGGCGGCCTGGGGCGCAAGCGGATTGGGCTCGACGGCTTGAAAGTCGGTATGCTTCAGCAACTCTTCGACGTCGATGTGTTTTGGCGTCAGTCCTCCACGGAGCACATTGTCGCTGTTAGCCATCAGTTCGATGCAGCAGCCCTCCAGGTAGGCGTGGGGAATACCGGCGTCCTGAAAGATGCCCTGTCCCGGGGTAAGTTTCACCAGGTTGAACCAGAAGATGGAGAACATGCCCCGGTCGTGGTGGCCATCGTCGGTATATTGTTCAACGGCACGCTGGGCCCAGAAGCGGGGCTGGTCCCGGTGGTAGTTGCCCTTGCGTACCTCCTCCGCCAATGGGGTCAGCAATTGATCAATCTCCGCCTGTTCGGCACCCATCACGTGGGCGTAGAGGGCTTCGGTGCCCCCTTCGTCCAGGGTGGGGATCAAGCCATCCCACCCTGGCACGTCCGCCAGGGTAGCGCGGATGGCTTCCGGGGACCGGAATCCGTGGAGAAGGTAGAAGTCGGTCAGCGCCACGCCCAGTTCGGGCTTGTGGTTATCGTCGCGGTAGTTGCGGTCCGGGGCATCCCGTGCGGGTCCGTTGCGTTCCTCCTCGGCGAAGCCTTCTTCCGCGGCCTGCTTGGTGGGGTGGACCTGGATGGAGAGCATCTCCCGCACATCAAGGATCTTGAACAGGAAGGGTAGCCGTTGGTCGAACCGTTGGGCCACCGCTTCACCCAGGACTCCGGTGGGGTCCTTCTGGATCACCTCCGCCAGGGTGGCCGCGGCGTCCCGCAGCCGGCCCGGCCCTTTTTCGTGGGCACCCATCCACAATTCGGCCCAGGGCTGATGGTCCGGATTGTCTGCGTGCAGCAGGGAGGGTAGGTACTCATAGCCTCCCCAAGCGTAATGCTGGATGACTCCGTCGAAGGGGTAGAGATTGGGCACGGTTGCAGATTTTTGAGGGTGTTGAAAGTGGTGCTCCGGCCCTTGGCCGGCCCCGCAAAGTTGTGACTTTATGGCGGACCAGCCGGTGACCCGGTAAATTTTTCTCAGGAGTGCGGGGATCGGCTCCGGAATTCACCTGGAGCCGCGCACGGCCGGGCTTGCATTAGGTCAAAATACCTACCTTGCGCCACTTTCCGTAAAACAGCCTAGCATGCCATATTTATTTACTTCTGAGTCGGTTTCCGAAGGTCATCCCGACAAAGTCGCCGACCAGATCAGTGACAACCTCGTTGACCATTTCCTTGCCTTCGATCCGGATTCGAAAGTAGCCTGTGAAACCCTGGTGACCACCGGTCAGGTCGTACTGGCCGGCGAGGTGAAGTCGGAGACCTACCTGGACGTACAGACGCTGGCTCGCGACGTGATCCGCAAGATCGGTTACACGAAATCCGAGTACATGTTTGAGGCCCATAGCTGTGGGGTCCTCAGTGCCATCCACGAACAGTCGCCCGACATCAACCAGGGCGTAGAGCGGCAATCGGCCGAAGAGCAGGGTGCCGGCGACCAGGGTATGATGTTCGGCTATGCCACCAACGAGACCGAGAACTTCATGCCCCTGGCCCTTGACCTGAGCCACCGCATCCTGAAGGAACTGGCCGCCGTGCGGCGGGCCGGGGAGAAGATGACCTACCTGCGCCCCGACGCCAAGTCGCAGGTCACCATTGAATACGACGACAACCACCGTCCGGTGCGGATCGACTCCATCGTCGTCTCGACCCAGCACGACGAATTCGGCGCGGACGATATGATGCTCGCCACGATCCGCCAGGACGTGATCGACTACATCATTCCCGCCGTGCGCGACCAGGTCAAGCCGGAACTGCAGGGGCTGTTCACCGATACCATCACCTACCACGTTAATCCGACGGGCAAGTTCGTCATTGGCGGGCCCCATGGGGATACCGGACTGACGGGCCGCAAGATCATTGTCGATACCTACGGCGGCAAGGGTGCCCACGGGGGCGGAGCCTTCAGCGGTAAGGACCCCAGCAAGGTGGACCGTTCCGCGGCCTACGCCACCCGCCACATCGCCAAAAACCTGGTCGCCGCCGGGGTGGCCGACGAAATCCTCGTGCAGGTGAGCTACGCCATCGGGGTAGCCAAGCCCACCAATATCTACGTAAATACCAACGGCAGCTCCAAGGTGGACCTCACGGACGCCCAGATCGCCCAGCGGGTAAGCGAACTCTTCGATATGCGCCCCTACGCCATCGAACAGCGGCTGAAGTTGCGCAACCCCATCTACCTCGACACGGCCGCCTACGGTCACATGGGCCGCCAGAGCGAAACGAAGGAAATCACCTTCCGCAACGGATCGGGGGAAACCAAGACCCTGACCGTGGAGACCTTCACCTGGGAGAAACTGGACTACGTCGAGCAGGTGAAGGCCGCCTTCGGTCTGTAAACCGGGATTACCACTATTGCTTGAGCCGCTTTTTCAGGGCGGCGGCCACGAAGGAGACGAAGAGGGGGTGGGGGTTCTCCACCGTACTCTTCAACTCCGGATGGTACTGCACTCCGACGAAGTAGGGGTGGTCGCCGATTTCGATCACCTCCACCAGGTTGGTCTTGGGATTGACACCGGCAATGGTGAGTCCGGCCTTGGTCAGCTCCTCCAGGTAGCGGTTGTTGAATTCGTAGCGGTGGCGGTGACGCTCACTGATTTCGGTGGTGCCATAGGCCTTGGCGGTCTTTGAGGCCGGATCCAGGCGGCATTCATAGGCGCCTAGGCGCATGGTGCCCCCCTTGGTTGAGATGTCCTTCTGGTCCTCCATGATGTCGATGACCGGCGATTCGGTCAGGGGATCCACCTCCGAGCTGCCGGCACCGGCGATCCCGGCCACGTTGCGGCTGAATTCGACGACCGCGCACTGCATGCCCAGGCAGATCCCGAAGAAGGGGATGCCGTTTTCCCGCACGTAGCGGACGGCCTCGATCTTGCCCTCGATACCCCGCTCGCCGAAGCCCGGGGCTACCAGGATGCCGTCGAAGCGGTCCAGAAAGCTGCCCACGTCGCGGGCTTCCCCCTCCAGCTGCTCGGAGTGAATGGGGACGACCTTGACCTTGCATTCGTTCATGGCCCCGGCGTGGATGAATGCCTCATAGATGGATTTGTAGGCATCCTGCAGTTCGTTGTACTTGCCCACCAGGCCGATGGTCACTTCGTGGGTGCTGTTCTTGAGCTTGCCGAGGAAGTCTTTCCAACGGCTCAGGTCCGGCGCCTTGCGATCGGGTAGCCGGAGTTTGCTGACTACCGTAGCGTCCAGTCCTTCCTTCAGCATGTGCAGGGGGACGTCGTAGATCGTCGAGGCATCCAGGGCTTCCACGATGCAGCTCTTTTCCACGTTGCAGAACAGGGCCAGCTTGCGGCGGATGGAGTCGTCGATCTCGTGCTCCGTCCGTACCACCAGGATGTCCGGTTGGATGCCCGTCTGCAGCAGTTCCTTGACGCTGTGCTGGGTGGGCTTGGTCTTGAGTTCCTTGGCGGCGGCCAGGTAGGGAATGAGCGTGAGGTGAACCGTAATGCAGTTGTCGACCCCAAGTTCCCACCGCAGTTGCCGCAGGCTTTCCAGGTAGGGCAGGCTTTCGATGTCGCCGACCGTCCCACCGAGTTCGGTGATTACGATGTCGTATTCTCCGGTGGTGCCCAGCAACTGGATGCGCCGTTTGATCTCGTCGGTGACGTGGGGAATTACCTGGACGGTCTTGCCCAGGTAGTCACCGCGGCGCTCCTTCTCGATGACGGTCTGGTAGATCCGGCCGGTGGTCACGTTGTTCGCCTGGCTGGTGGAGATGTTCAGGAACCGCTCGTAATGACCCAGGTCGAGGTCCGTTTCCGCCCCGTCGTCGGTCACGAAGCACTCCCCATGCTCGTAGGGGTTCAGCGTGCCGGGGTCGACGTTGAGGTAGGGGTCAAACTTCTGGATGGTTACCGAGAGCCCCCTGGCCTGCAACAACTTGGCTAGAGAGGCGGCAATGATGCCTTTTCCGAGGGACGACGTCACCCCGCCCGTAACAAAAATATACTTGGTCATATTCTGCGATTACGGGACACAAAGGTACACAAAGGCGGGCAACCGGAATGGGGCGGAAACGAATTCTAAAATAGTCGGGGGCACGGCCAACAATCAATGTTAACTGTGTGTAAATAAATGGTTAACTTTATCTGGCCAATCTACCTGACCTTCCGTGACTTCAGCCCTTTCCTACCGCGCCCGCTTCCACTGCCTCCTGGCGGTCGTGGCCGTGCTGTGGGCTGGCCTGCTGAGTGGTCAGCGCAGCGTCAACCTCCTCGGGGGGGTAGGGGAGCGGGCGGCGCCCACCCTGGTGAACCCCCGGGCCTCGGCGGCGAGCGAAGCCTTCGTGCTGGACCGAAACCTGATTTTCTTCGAGGCTTCCGTTAATGGCGCCCCCGGCAGTTTCATCCTGGACACCGGTGCGCCAACTCTGGTGGTCAACAACCGGGGCGGGGGGGACAATGACAGTCGCTTCACGGGCCTGGGGGCCGGGGGGCAGGTTTCCCTCACCGACCACCGGGTGGATCACTTCGAGATGCTGGACCGCTCGGTAGACAACTACTGGGCGATCGGGGTCGACCTGCGCGACATGGAAATCCGGACCGGCAAGCGGATCGACGGCTTCGTGGGCTATGACCTGCTGAACGAGGGCGAACTGCGCATCGACTACCACAAACAGACGTTTCAGCTGCTGGCCTCGCAGCGACGGCCCCGACACGACGGTCAGCTGCCCCGGGCAAGTCTGCGCTTCGCCCTTGCGGACCACCTGCCGGTCATCGAGTTGAAGATCGATGGCAAGCGCTACCGGTTTGCCATCGATACCGGCGCCGGCCTTAACCTGCTGGCCGACTGGGCGGCCGAAAAGCTGGCTGCCGAAGTGGTGGGAGCCTCCGTGAACGTCCAGGGACTGGATGGCCGCGCGGTGGATTGCCCTTCCGTGCAACTCTCAATGTCGGAGCATTTCCCTGGCGACGAAGCCCTGCAGTTCGTCACCACCGACCTTTCCCACCTCCAGGAGGCCGGAGACCTGCCCCTGGCGGGCATCCTCGGATCCTCCTTCCTCAGCCAGTATACGGTGGGAATCGACTACCGGCGGCAGAAGATGCACCTCTGGTAAACCGGGACCGGCGGCCCGGTTGCGGCCCGGAGATTCGTCCGGCATTTCCTGATCTTCATGGCACCCGCGCCCCCGCCCTGTGCACTACCTTTGCGGCCTCACTAAGGAATAGCCCCGATGAAATTTGACGTGCAGGCCATTGACAAGAAATGGCAGGACTACTGGCAGGAGCATAAGACTTACCGGACCACCAACGATACCGCCCGCCCGAAGTACTACGTGCTGGATATGTTTCCCTATCCTTCCGGCTCCGGCCTGCACGTGGGGCACCCGCTGGGGTACATCGGTTCGGACATCGTGGCGCGCCACAAGCGGCAGGCCGGCTATAACGTGCTTCACCCGATGGGTTTTGACGCCTTTGGACTGCCGGCGGAGCAGTACGCCATCGACACGGGGGTTCACCCTTCGGAGTCGACGGCCCGCAACACCGCCCGCTACCGCGAGCAAATGGAGCGGCTGGGACTAAGCTTTGACTGGGACCGCAGCGTAAATACCTCCGATCCCGACTACTTCAAGTGGACGCAGTGGATCATCGGGCGGGTGTACGACCACTGGTACGACTGCCGGGAGGACCGGGCGCGCCCCATCCAGGAATTGATCGACCACCTGAGTGCTCACGGCACCGCGGGACTGGAGGCCGCCGAAAGCGAAGCCCTGGAGTTAAGCGCGGAGGCATTCAACGCCCTCGACGCCAAGGGGCGCAGCGACCTGCTGATGAATTACCGGCTGGCCTTCCGCAGCGTCAGCTACGTGAACTGGTGCGAGGCACTGGGCACCGTGTTGGCGAACGATGAGGTGAAGGACGGGCGCAGCGAGCGGGGCAACCACCCCGTGGAACAAAGGCCCATGCTACAGTGGAGCCTGCGCATCACTGCCTACGCCGAGCGGCTGCTGGCCGGGCTGGCGGAAGTCGACTACAGCGAGGGGCTGAAGGCCCAGCAGGTGAACTGGATCGGCAAATCCATCGGTGCCCTGGTCCACTTCGACATCGAAGGTCACGACGAGCAGCTGGACATCTTCACCACCCGTCCGGACACGATCTACGGTGCGACCTTTATGGTCATCGCCCCGGAACACGAGCTGGTAGACAAGCTGACGACCCCCGCCCAGCGAAGTGAGATTGACGAATACCTGACTTACGTCGGCCGCCGCAGCGAGCTGGACCGCGTGAGCGAGAACCGAGTTACGGGGGCCTTCACCGGTGCGTACGCTACTCACCCCCTGACCGGGAACCGGGTGCCGATCTACATCGCCGAATACGTACTCAAGGACTACGGTACGGGGGCCATCATGGCCGTGCCCAGCGACGACGACCGCGACAAGCGGTTTGCCGAGAAATTCGGCATCGAGATCATCGACGTGGTCGAC
This sequence comes from Neolewinella marina, assembly GCF_002631205.1. Taxonomy (GTDB): domain Bacteria; phylum Bacteroidota; class Bacteroidia; order Chitinophagales; family Saprospiraceae; genus Neolewinella; species Neolewinella marina. The sequence goes on along the minus strand of NZ_PDLO01000001.1, from coordinate 281,154 downwards.
AAAACGGATTACCCCGGGGCTACCCTCAAGGACAAGGTGGGACGGATCATCAATTCCGACTTCATGAACGGGATGGAGGTCCCGGAGGCCATCGAGGCCGCCACCGAGCGCATCGAAGCCATGGGACGGGGCAAGCGGCAGGTCAACTACCGCATCCGCGACCTCGTCTTCAGCCGCCAACGGTACTGGGGAGAGCCCTGGCCGATCATTTACGACGAAAACGACGTGCCCCACCTGGTGCCGCTGGACGAACTGCCCGTGACCCTGCCCGAAATGGAGGATTTCCGGGCCGTCAGCGGGGCTTCGCCGCTGGAGCGTGCCAAGGATTGGGTGGCGACGCCGCGAGGCCGCCGGGAAACGGATACGATGCCCGCTACCGCCGGTTCCAACTGGTATTACCTGCGGTACATGGACCCCCACAACGGGGATGCCTTCGTGGGCGAAGAGGCCGTCAACTACTGGCGTGACGTCGACCTCTACGTCGGGGGCGCGGAACACGCAGTGAGCCACATCCTGTACAGCCGCCTCATCCACAAGTTCCTCTTCGACATCGGCAAGGTGCCGACCCGGGAGCCCTACAAGAAACTGCTCAACCAGGGCATGATTGGTGGCCCCATCAGCTACATCCACCTGGGCATACTGCTGACCGACGACGGACAGAGGCATCCGGTATGGGTGAGCAGCGACGTGGCCGAGGGCACCCCCCTGACCGTGGAAGGCATCGGCAGCGGTTACCTGGTGGTCGACGAAAGTACCGGCACGCGGCTGACGCCCCTGCGGTTTGTCACCGAAACCTCGGTAAACAACGAAAGCAGTTTCCGACTCTACCTGACCGCGGTGGAAGAGGCCCAGCGGCTCGACCATCAGGACGCCGCCTACTTCCGGACCATCCTTCAGCAGGCAAGTGCCTTCGCCTGGCAAACCGACCGGGAGGGCCGCCAGTACCTGGAGTTGAGCGTCGAGCAGGGAAAGATGTCGAAACGGAAGTACAATGCCGTCAACCCGGACGACATCTGCAACCGCTACGGTGCCGACTGTTTCCGGATGTACGAAATGTTTCTGGGCCCCATCGACCAGGCCAAACCGTGGAGCGTGTCGGGCATCGACGGCGTATACCGTTTCCTGCGCCGCTACTGGAACCTGTTCGTGGGGGAAGGAGACCGGCTCAGCGTAACGGAGGAAGCTCCGACCAGGGCCGAGATGAAAGTACTTCATACATTGATTCGGAAAGTGACGGAAGACATTGACAAACTGAGCTTCAACACCTGCGTCAGTGCCTTCATGGTCGCCACGAACGAACTGACCAAAATGAACTGCCGCAAGCGGGGCATCCTGGAGCCAACCGTCCGCCTTATCGCGCCCTTTGCTCCCCACCTGGCCGAGGAGCTCTTTGCCGCCCTGGGGAATATGGACAGCGTCCACCACGCTACCTGGCCCGAATGGCGGGAGGAATACCTGGTAGAGGACAGCATCACCTATCCCATCGCCTTCAACGGGAAGACCCGGCTTACGCTGGACCTGCCCGCGGAAGCCAGCCGTGAGGAAATTGAGGCAGCCGTTCGCGCCGATGCGCAGGTGCAGGGCCACCTGACCGGAAAAGCCGTACGAAAGGTGATCGTGGTGCCCAAGCGCATGGTAAATTTTGTGGTAGGCTAGGCATATCCGCCGATGTGCTATTTTGTCGGCGTGAACACCTTCGAAGAAAGCGATTTACAACTCACCTTCCCGGAATCCTGGGTGGTGCGCAAGTTTGACGAAACGGCGGCTTACCACAGCGTAAGCGGCCACGGCCTGAAGGGGGTGGACTTTATCTGTCTTACCCCCGAGGGCCGGCTGTGGCTGATCGAGGTGAAGAACTACCGCCGGCGGGAGGAGCGACACCGCACGCGGCGGCGCAGTCCGGAGGCCCTGGGGGAGCACGTCGGCCGCAAGTTCGTCGACACCAAGCGCCTCATCCGCATCGTGAATCGCGCCATGCGCCGCAATTGGTGGATCGCCCTACAGCTTTTCTGGTACGATCTGCGCAAAGTGAACCAACCCCAGTCCCACTATTGGTTCTGGGCCGAAGCGGAGCGCCGCATGTCGAACCCCCGCAAGCTGGTGTGCCTGCTCTGGCTGGAAACCCCGGAACGCAACCCCGACTACGAGGAGGCCACGGCCGAGGCCCTGGAGGAGTGGCTGGAGCCGGGTAATGAACTGAAACTTGCCGAAACCCAGCGCACGGCTGGTGTTCCGGTCACGGTAACCCGCAAGCAAACCTGAACTATGGCTGCTGAATACGAATTGGACGACCTGGATCGCAAGATCCTCGCCCTGCTGATGGAGAATGCCAAACGGCCCTACACCGAACTGGGGGCCAAGCTATTCGTCTCCGGGGGCACCATCCACGTACGCATGAATAAACTCATTGCCGCCGGGGTAGTACGGGGTCAGACCCTGGTGGTGGACCATACCAAGATTGGCTACGACGTCTCGGCGTTTCTGGGCATTTACCTGAAGGGCAGCGGATTGTACAACCAAGCGGCGGAGTACCTGAAGGGCATCCAGGAGATTGTTTCGGCGCACTACACCACGGGGGTGTACAGCATCTTCGCCCGGGTGGTGTGCCGGGACACCGACCACCTGCGCGACGTGCTGCAGCGGATACAGGCATTTGACGGCATCCAGCGCACCGAAACATTCATCTCCCTGGAAGAGACCATCGACCGCCCGGTACAGGTAGTCAGTCAGGAGGAGCTGGCGGAGCTCCGTGCTACAGACGGTCCAGCAAAATCTGCCCGGCCAGGAAAGTGATCGCCTGTCCGGTGAGGCGGACCTTTTTGCCGCGCAGCTCGCAGCGCAGTTCTCCGCCGCGGCGGGAGAGTTGTCTGGCGGTAAGTTCCTTTTTCCCCAGTCGTTTGGCCCAGAGGGGGGTCAGCAGGGTGTGAGCCGATCCGGTAACCGGGTCCTCATCAATGCCGTAGGCGGGAAAAAAACAGCGGCTGACGAAGTCCACCTCCTTGCCGGGGGCGGTCACGATCAGTCCACGGCGTTTCAGGCGCGCGATGACGTGGAAGTTGGGCACCAGGCTCTCGACCTGCTCCTGGTTCTTCAGCACGGCCACCAGGTCGTCTTTTCCCTCGTAGACTTCCACCGGTTTTAGTCCGGCAAGGGCTCCGCGGAGCTTCTTGGAGGAGCGGGTCTTTTTTGGCTTGTCGACCGTAAAATCAAGGCGGTAATTGCCCTCACCTTCGGCCGGGGCCACGACAATGGTGCCGGCCTCCCGGGTCTTGAAGCGCAGCTTGTCCAGGTCATTGCCGCCCGATCGGTAGAGGACGTGAGCGGCGGCCAGGGTGGCGTGGCCACAGAGGCGAACCTCGGTGGTGGGGGTGAACCAGCGGATGTCGAACTTGCCCTTTCCGCGGATCACGACGAAGGCTGTTTCCGAAAGGTTGTTTTCGGTTGCGATCTGCTGCATGAGCTTTTTGGAGGGAAATTCCGGCACCGGAACCACGGCAGCCGGGTTGCCGCCAAAGAGGCGGTTGGTGAACGCATCTACCTGGTAAAGTGGGAGATTATGCATGTATTAACGTTTATTGTGATGAATAAGAACGGCAAGGTATAAAACCGGGGGTGCGGTCGGCGTCGTAAAGTATGGCGTGGCTTGTGCATCTTTGCCCACCGTGCCCTGTCGCCATTCATTGGCCCAGGCTGATCCCTTACCAATACGCTACCACAACTCAAAAAGCATGAATTCTTACAACCAGCCTTCAAAAGATCATCTGTTTCTTCGGGACGGCACCAATTACCTGAAAATTTCACTCTCTGAGATTCAGTACATCGAGGCCGATGGAAACTACGCCTACATCCAGACGAAGGAGAAGCGGTTTGCCATCAAGCGGAGCCTGGCGAATATCGCCGAGGAGCTCGAAAGTGGGGATTTCGTACGGGTGAGCCGTGGCCTGTTGGTCAACTTCACCCAAGTGAGCCGCGTCAGCTTCGCAGAGGGTATCCTGGAACTCAATGACCAGGAACTCAAACTCGGCAAGGCCTACCACGCCGACATCAAGGCGCGCATGCCACGACTCTAGGTCGCCGCCTGTGGCCGCTCGGACGGTCAATGAACGTAGTCGCGGGCCAAGGGTTCTCTGTCCGTGAGATTCATCGTGTACGACATCGAGGCCACCTGTTGGGAAGGCCGCCCCCCTGGTATGGTCCAGGAAACCATTGAAATCGGCGCCTTTGAGGTGAATGCCTTCGGCGAAGTCGGCGGCGCCTTCAGCCGGCTCATCAAGCCGGTGTTGCACCCCCAGTTGAGCCATTTTTGCCGTCGCCTGACCGACATCGACCAAGCGGACATTAACCGGTCGCGCGACTTCACGCGGGTCATTCAGGCATTCCAGGACTGGATCGACGTGGACGGCGAGCCCTATGCCCTGGCTGCCTGGGGCAACTTTGACGAGCGGCAGTTGCGGCAGGACTGTGCCCTGCACCGCCTGGACGATTACTGGCTGGACCCCCACATCAACCTGAAGGCGCAGTACCGTGACATTCGCGGCCTGCCCAAAAAACGGGGATTGGCTTCCGCGATCCGCCATGAGGGATTTGAATGGTCGGGGGAGCAGCACCGGGCCCTGGACGACGCGGAGAACACCGTCAAGATATTCTGCAAATTGCTGGATATGTGGCGGTACTGAGACAAATGGACAGCAATGCCCGGGGCCGCCCCCAGAGGGCGCGAACAGCGTGTTATCTTCGCTTTCCGTGCGTACCCTGACCCTGCTTTGCGGCCTGATCGGCCTGCTGATTTCCTGTGACCGGGAAGCGGCGCCAGCCCCCACAGCGGTGGCCGCCGACCGGCAGTTCTCCTGGATGACCGCCCCCGGGGTGGAGGCAACGGGCGTGAGCTTCCGCAACGACCTGACCTATACCGATCTGCTCAACCCCTATACCTACCGCAACTTCTACAACGGAGGGGGCGTGGGTATTGGCGACTTTGACAACGACGGGCGGGCCGACCTCTACTTCACCGGCAACCTCGTACCCAACCGCCTTTACCTGAACCGTGGGAACTGGCAATTCGAGGACGTGACCGAACGGGCCGGGGTGGCCGTCCCGGACAGCTGGAGCACCGGCGTGGCCGTGGCCGACGTAAACGCCGACGGGTTGCCGGACCTCTACGTTTGCAAGGCCGGTCCGCCGCCGGGAGAAAAAATTCCGGGGATGACCGGCGTGCGCCACAACGAGCTCTTCATCAACCAGGGCGATGGCACCTTCACCGAATCGGCGGAGGCCTACGGCCTGGCGGTGGTGGGCCTCTCCGTCCACGCCGCCTTTTTCGACTACGACCTGGACGGTGACCTGGACTGCTACCTGCTCAACAACTCAACCCGCGCCACAACGGGTTTTGACCTTAGGGAAGACCTCCGGCAGATCCCGGACCCCGAGGGGGGGAACCGCCTGTTCCGGAATATGCTGACGGAAACGGGAACCACCGCCTTCGAGGATGTCACGGCCGCCGCGGGAATCTATTCCTCCAACATAGGCTTTGGCCTGGGGGTGACGGTGGGCGACGTGAACCTGGACGGCTGGCCGGACCTCTTCATCAGCAACGATTACTTCGAACGCGATTACCTCTACCTCAATCAGGGCGACGGCACTTTCCAAGAGACCCTCACGGACCACCTGCCGGAAATCAGCAAGGGCAGCATGGGAGCTGATCTGGCGGACATCAACAACGATGGCCTGCCCGATCTCTTCGTCACGGAAATGCTGCCCGCCGACGACCGGCGCTACAAAACCAAGGCCGCCTTCGACGGCTGGAACCGCTACCAGTTGTACCGCGACAAGGGCTACCACCAGCAGTTCAGCCGCAACGTCCTGCAATTGAATCGGGGCAACGGCTATTTTTCGGAGGTCGGTCGCCTGGCCGGGGTGGAGGCCACCGACTGGAGCTGGGGTGCTCTTCTGGCCGACTTTGACAACGACCGACTGCGGGATGTATTCGTCGCTAACGGTACCGGAAAGGACCTGCTCGATCAGGATTACATCAACTACAATGGCAATCCGGACGCCGTCCGTCGCATGATCCAGCAGGAGGGCAAGGGGATTACCGACCTTATCGACCTGATCCCGTCTGAACCGCTCTCCAACGCCACCTTCCGCAACCGCGGCGACCTGACCTTCGAAGCCGTGGCCGAGGACTGGGGACTGGGTCAGCCGGGCTTCAGCAACGGGTCCGCCTACGCCGACCTGGACAATGACGGTGACCTGGACCTGGTGGTCAACAACGTTAATGGTGTCGCCGGGCTTTACCGCAACAACAGCGAGCGGCCGAGCCAGCAGCTGCTGCTGCGGTCCACCATTGCCGGCAATCCGGATGGCATTGGCGCGCGGGTGACGGTACATTATTCCGACAGCGTATCCCTTTCCAGCGAACTGCATCCGATGCGCGGTTTCCAGAGTACCGTCGACAAACGCATCCATTTGCCCGGGGGGGCGAAAGGAATTTCGGTTTACTGGCCCGGGGGTGGGGAAGAACGATTCGCCATCCCCTCCGACAACACCGTTGTGGTAGTGCAACAGGGAACTGGACAGGCGATTGACAGAGACCTGCCACCCGCGCCCGCCGCCGCTGCCCCTGCTTCCGACCACCCCGGTTTTGTGCTCCTTCCCCTGCGGGCCGATGGGGGGGTAGTAGCACACGTCGAAGACGCTGCCGTGGACTTCGACCGCGATCCCTTGCTGTTCCTGGGCGTCAACAATGAAGGGCCGGCCCTGGCGGTGGCGGATGTTACTGGTGACGGCTACTTGGATATCTACCTCGGCGGCTCGGCCGGAACCGCCGGACGGTTGCTGGCGGGCCAGGCTTCCGGAGGGTACCGGGACATTACCCCACCGGCCTTTCTGACGAGGTCGGTGGCAGAAAACGTAGCTGCAGTATTTTTCGATGCCGACGGCGACGGGGATGCTGACCTCTACGTCGCCAACGGCAGCAACCAGTTCGGTCGCGCCTCGGCCAACCTGCTCGACGACCTTTACCTGAACCTGGGGAACGGTCGCTGGGAGCGGAGTAATCAGTTGCTGCCCTCCAGCCGGCAGCCGGTGGCCAGTGGATGCGTGGTACCCCACGATTTGGACAGCGACGGCGACGTGGATCTATTCGTGGGGGGACGCCTGCTGCCGGGGACCTACGGGGTGGGAGCCACCAGCTACCTGCTGCTCAACGACGGAAAGGGCAATTTCACTTCCGCCGACTTGCCCGAGCTCACGGAGCTGGGCATGGTAACCGACGCGACCTGGGCCAACGTCGACGACGACACCCAACTGGAACTGGTGGTGGCAGGGGAGTGGAGTCCGATCCGCTACCTGCATTTCACCGCGGGCGGCGCAGTGGAAAGTGTGGAGGATCTGGCAGGTACGGCGGGGCTATGGCACTCCGTCGTGGCGGAGGATTTCGACGGCGACGGGCGTACCGACATCGCCGTCGGCAACCACGGCCTAAACTCCCGGCTGCGGTCTACTGAAGGAAGCGCCCTGCGGCTCTACGTCAACGATTTTGACGGCAACGGGAAAGCGGAACAAATACTCACCCGGACGGGAGAAGACGGGGCGGCCTACCCGTGGTTGCTCCGCGACGATCTGGTAAAACAGCTTCCCGGCCTGCGCAAGCAACTGCAACGCTACGCGGACTACGCCGGGAAAAGCATGGATGGGCTGTTTGAACCGACTATAATTAGCCGCTCGGTAGTGCACCATACCGAGGAGCTGCGATCCCTGGTCATCCTCAATACGGAGGACGGCCCCATTCGCAAACCCCTGCCCGTGGAAGCGCAACTGGCTCCGGTATATGCCCTGGCGGCCGCGGACCTGAACGGCGACGGGCATACCGACCTGGTGGTGGCGGGCAATCAGTCGGTCGGCCGACCCGAAATGGGAATTTATGCCGCCAGCTTCGGCGCCATTTTGCTGGGGAGGGGCGACGGGACGTTTACCAGCTTGGAACCCCGGCAGTCGGGCGTGTACCTTGCGGGCGATATCCGGGCCATCCTGCCGCTTCCGCCGCGGGGGGGAGGGGTGCCGGATTTCCTCGTAGCGCGTTCCAATGGGCCGCTGCTGAAATTGCAAACTCAAACCAAATGAACCAATCCCTTACCCTTCTGTGGGTGCTGGTGATCAGCCTGGCCACCGCTTGCCAGCCAACGGACGACAGTCCGCTGGGGCGCTACCGCTCCGCGGTCACCGACGGGCTGAACGCCGAATTGAGTGAAAAGGAAACGGTACTCGGGATCAACCTGGGCATCACCGATACGGCCTACTTCGACTGGTGCACCCAGTTGAACCGCCAGCAGCTCATCACCATGGGCCGCGGGGGCACGGAGGCCGATCACCTGATGGAAACGGACCTTGACCGGCCGGCCAAGTTGTCGTTCCATCCCATCTTCACCCAACAGAATCCCCGCATCGTCCAGGCCTTGCAAACGGAGTTCATGTACCAGGACTGGTCGCCGTGGAACAAAGCCGCCTACGCCGATAAGCTGCTGCCTGATGTGGCCGACTACCTCAGCCGGACCCTGGCTACGGAATTCATCGAGCTGGATCACCCCCAGCACGGCCGCACCTACGCCGCCGTGGACGGGAGCCGGCTGGTGGCCCTCTGGAAGGTGGACCACACCAGCGTCAGGGCCATGATTGCCGATCTTTCATCCCTGAAGGGCGACCCGCTCGGACTAGTACAATAAGCATGAACCTCACCTGGGTAATACGTTTGGCGGGACCGCTAGTGCTGGGCCTGTTGGCCGGCTGCCAGACGGATCCGGTGGTGGAAAACAACGCTCCCCCCTGGGACGGGCAGCGGCGGTTTGAGGCCCTGCCCCCCGACGTCTCCGGCGTCCGATTTGCCAATACCCTGGACTTCGACGAGGACTTCAACATTTATACCTACCGCAACTTCTACAACGGCGGCGGGGTGGCCCTGGGCGACGTCAACAACGACGGGTTGACCGACATCTACCTGAGCGGTAATCGGGTAGCCAACCGGCTGTTCCTCAACCGGGGGGACCTGGCCTTTGAGGACGTCACGGAATCCGCCGGGGTGGGCGGGGAGGCGGCCTGGAGCACGGGCGTCACCATGGCCGACGTCAATGCCGACGGCTGGCTGGACATCTACGTCTGCAACTCCGGAGACATCGCGGGCGACAACCGCCGCAATGAACTGTTCATCAACCAGCAGGATGGCACTTTCAGCGAAGCCGCCGCCGAGTACGGCCTGGCCAACGAAGGGTTGAGCACCCACGGCGTGTTCTTTGATTACGACCGCGACGGCGACCTGGACTTTTACCTGCTGAACAACAGCTACCAGGCCATCGGGTCCTTTAACCTGGAGCGCAACGAACGCCCCAAGCGTGATTCCGTGGGCGGTGACCGGCTGTACGAAAACCGCGACGGCTTCTTTCACGACGTCAGCGAAGCCGCCGGAATCTACGGATCGATCATCGGCTTCGGTCTGGGCGTCACGGTGGGCGACGTCGACAAGGACGGCTGGCCCGACATCTTCGTGAGTAACGACTTTTTCGAGCGCGACTATCTCTACCTGAACAACCGCGACGGCACCTTTCGCGAAACCCTCACCTCGGCCATGCAGTCGATCAGCGCGGCCAGTATGGGCGCCGACCTGGCCGACATCGACAACGATGGGTACAGCGAGCTCTTCGTCACCGAAATGCTGCCGGCGTCGAATCAGCGAATGAAGGAAGCTACCACCTTCGAGAACTGGAACCGCTACCAGTACAACCTGAAGAACGACTACTACCACCAGTTCACCCGCAACGTGCTGCAGCGCAACAATCGCGACGGCACCTTCACCGAAATCGGCCGGTTCAGCGGGGTAGAGGCCACCGACTGGAGCTGGGGAGCGCTGATCTTCGACATGGACAACGACGGCTACAAGGACCTCTACGTAGCCAACGGCATCTACCAGGACCTCACCAACCGTGATTTCCTGGACTACATTGCCGCCGACGAGTTCAAGCAGAAGGTGACGGCCACCGGGAGCGTTGACTTCGCCGTACTTGTCGACGCCATCCCCTCCAACCCGGTGCGCAACTTCGCCTTCCAGAACCTGGGGCCGGCCGGGGATTTTCGCTTCCGCAACGTAGCCGCGGACTGGGGGCTTGACCTGGAGGGCTTCACCAACGGGGCTGCCTACGGCGACCTGGACAATGACGGCGACCTGGACCTGGTGGTCAACAATACCAACGCCGCGGCCCTCGTCTACCGCAACCACAGCAGCGGCCACCACTGGCTGCAACTCGATCTACGGGGACGGGGAAAGAACCCCTTCGCCGTCGGGGCCAAGGCAACGGTGGTTGCCGGCGACCACACCTTCTATCTGGAGCACATGCCGATGCGCGGCTTTGAGTCGAGCATGCAGTACCGCCTCCATTTTGGGCTGGGGGATATTGACTACATCGACCGGGTCGACATCGTGTGGCCGGATGGTACGCTGTCATCGATCCCCAATCCAACGGTCGACCAGCTACTGGTGGTCGCCCAGGACCAATCGGCTACCCGGCCCGCCCCCGCCGCTCCCGAGCCACCGGCCTCACTGCTGCGACCGATCGAGCCTGCCACCCTGGGCATCGACTTCGTACACCGCGAGAACCGCTACAGCGATTTTGATCGCGACCCCCTCATCTATCACATGCTGAGCGCTGACGGACCCGCGCTTTGCCGCGGCGATTTCAACGGCGATGGCCGGCCCGATTTTTACCTGGGTGGAGCCCGCGATCAGGCCGGCGGCCTGTACCTCTCCCGGGGAAGCGGGCAGTACCGCCGGGCCGCGGAGGCGCTACTGGAGGCCGACAAGGTGAGCGAGGACGTAGACTGCGCCTGCTTTGATGCGGACGGCGACGGCGACGATGACCTGTACGTCGTCAGCGGCAGCAGCGAATTCGGGGAGGCCTCGGCGGCCCTTTTTGACCGCCTGTACCTGAACGGCGGCGCCGGTGGCTGGACCAAAAGCACCCAGCTGCTGCCTTCCCCCCGGCGCACGGTGGCGGGAGCGACGGTGGCTCCCCACGACGCGGACGGCGACGGGGATACCGACCTCTTCGTAGGCGCACGTCTGCGCTCGGGCATGTACGGCGTACCCGCCGACAGCTATCTCCTCCTGAATGACGGGCGGGGGAACTTCACGACCCAAACGCTCGAGGAACTGGGGATGGTAACCGCCGCCGCCTGGGTAGATATATCAGGCGACGCGCGGAAGGAACTGCTGGTGGTGGGTGAATACATGGCCCCCCGCGCCTTTTCCTACACCGACGGGAAGCTGGTGGAACGGGAGTTGCCGGCCCACATCCGCGAGCTGACCGGCTGGTATACCGCCCTGGCCCTGGCCGACCTGGACGGTGATGGGCGGGAAGACATCGTACTCGGCAATCACGGACAGAACAGCCGTTTCCGCGCCAGCCCCGAACGGCCGGTGATGATGCACGTCAACGACTTCGATGGCAACGGCACCGCGGAGCAGATTGTCTCCATGTACGAGGGGGATCAGATCTATCCGCTGCCGCTCCTGCACGACCTGGTGAAGCAGATGCCCGGACTGCGCAAGCGCTACCTGCGCTACGCCGACTTCGGCGATGAAAACATGGAAGACGTATTCGGCCGGGAAGCCCTCGACCAGGGATTGTATTATGCCGCTAAGGAGTTGCGTTCACTTGTACTCTTGAACCCCAAGGACGGAGGGTTACAGGTGAGCTACCTGCCCGCCGCCGCCCAGGAAACGCCCGTCCACGCCATCGCGGTGGACGACGTGGACCAGGACGGGGACCCGGACCTGATCCTCGGCGGGAATTTCTACTACGTGAAGCCGGAAATGGGGCGCTACGACGCCGGTCGCGGCCTGCTGCTGCGCAACGACGGGAAGGGCGGATTCACGGCGGTGGATGCCGTCGAAAGCGGCCTCAGGGTCGCCGGCGAAATCCGGGGCATTGAGTGGCTGGGCAATGGGCGCTACGTACTGGCCCGCAACAACGCACCACCCGTCATCCTGGAGCGATGATCAGGGGGGGATACCCCATATTCGCCTGGCTCCTGGTGGTGGCCCTTGGCACCTGCGACCGCGCCGGAGAGCCGCCATTACCTGCGCTCTTCCAGGAACGCACCGGAACGGGCGTGAGTAACATCAACCGCCTGGCCCCCACCGAATCCCTGAACATCGTGGAGTACCTCTACTACTACAACGGCGGGGGAGTGGCGGCCACGGACATCAGCGGCGACGGGCTGCCGGACCTGTACTTCACCAACAACCAGGGCCCCAACAGCTACTACATCAACGAGGGGAACTGGCGCTTCCGGGAGGCTACCGCCGAGGCGGGGGTCGCGGGTGCCGGGGAATGGTCCACCGGAGTGAGTGTAACGGACGTCAATGCCGACGGGCTACCGGATATCTACGTCTGCAACGTGGAGGGTTATAAGGGCCTGAGCGGGAAAAACGAATTGTTCCTGCAGCAAGCCGATGGCAGTTTCACGGAAAGTGCCGCGGCCTACGGGCTGGATCTGGGGGGATTCAACACCCAGGCCTACTGGTTCGACTACGACCTGGACGGCGACGAGGACGTGTACCTCCTGCGGCATTCCGTCCACAACGATGCCACCTACCGGGATGCCACGGAACGCAACTCGCCGGATACCCTGGCGGGTGACTTGTTGCTGCGCAATGAGGGGGGGACCTTCCGGGACGTGACCCGGGAAATGGGGTTGTACTCCTCCAAAATCGGTTACGGACTCAGTGCCGCCATCGCCGATTTTGACGGCAACGGCTTCCCGGACGTGTACGTGTGCAACGACTTTTCCGAGAACGACTACCTCTACCTGAACGAGGCAGGGCGGGGGTTCCGGGAAGTGGTTCGGCAGCGGATGGGGCATACTTCCAACTTCAGCATGGGCAGCGACGTCGGGGACCTGGACGGCGACGGGCGGCCCGACCTGCTGACCCTGGATATGCGCCCCGGTGATGAGCAGGTGCTGAAATCTACCGTCAGTGCCGAACCCTACAACCTCTACCGGATCAAACGGCGGGCAGGCTACCACGACCAGCTGCCCCGCAACAACGTGCAGTGGAACCGGGGCGGGGGCACCTTCTCCGAAATCGCCGAACTGGCCGGCCTGGCCGCCACCGACTGGAGCTGGTCGGTACTCATCGCGGATTTCGACCTCGACGGCGCCGATGAGGTGTTCGTAGCCAACGGAATCGAGCGGCGGCCCAATGACCTGGATTACCTCAAATTCATCAGCAGCGCCGTGGCGCGACAGAGCGGGAACCTGGCCGTCGCGGCGGAAATGCCCTCCGGCTACGTGGCCAATGCATACTACGACCGCGATTCCAGCCTCACCTACCGGCGGGTGGCGTCGGGGCTGGAAATGGTGGGCAGCTCCACGGGGGCCGCGGCCGCCGACCTGGACGGGGATGGAGACCTGGACCTCGTCCTGAACAACGTGAACGCCCCGGCGACGGTGTACGAAAACCGTGTGCTCACCGGAGCCGAAGTATTTGAAAGAACCTCCGATTCCTCCCGCCACACCCATACCTGGCCGGACGGAAGTCGGGCGCAGTTGCAGCGACCGGGGGAGGGGGCACTTCCGTTTATGGTGGCGCCGCAGCGCGGGTTCCTTTCCCAGTCAGCCCCCCCGCCCCTGGTGGTAGTACAAGAGGGTTCCCCTCCCTTCCGGGGCGATACAGTCACCTATACTGTAGTGGAGCGGGGTGAGCAGGGGGGCACCCTCCAAGCTGATGCAGGCCGATCCTTCGATCGCGAGCCCCTGCAGCCTTTTCCCGGCGCGGTTCCTGAGGGGGAGGCTACCTATACCTTGGTGGCCGAGTCGCCCACAGTAAGGGTGGAAGCCGGAATGTGGATGCCCATCCGGATTGGCCGGCGGGTTGGCGGCGGCTGGGAATATGAGGTACTGGAGGGCACCCGGGGGTGGTGGCAGTCGGTTCATTTATCGGGCCCGGATGGAGAGGAGGAAATCCTGGTGGGCAACTGGGGGCTAAACAGTGCCCTGGGCCAACCTTCACCAGAGGCACCACTGCGGATGTACCTCCAGGACCTGGACGGCAACGGGCGGCGGGATCCGTTGGTGACCTATATGCGCGCGGGCCGGGAGTACAGCCTGGCCGACAAGGACGAGCTGGCGGGCCAGTTTCCGTCGTGGCGCCGCAATAACCTGAGCTACGCGGACTTCAGCCGCCGCGGGTTCGCTGAAAACTTTCCGAAGGTGAATGTCGAACCGTTGGTCGCCGAAACCCTGGCTCACCTGCGCATTTCCCGGCGCCGTGGGCGTGGATGGGAAATATCACCCTTGCGTATGCCGGCGCAAATCACTCCGGTAAACGCCATTGCACCTGCCGGCAACGGGTGGCTGCTGGGCGGTAACCGCCTGGACGTATTGCCCCGGGTGGGGCGTCAGGACGCTGCGGCCCTGCAATTGCTGTTGCCCGACGGCCGGATACAGTTTGTCAACCTCGGCGCCAGGTGGAACCACCGCGAGGTGGTCGGTATCCAGGGTGCGGGACCTGATCGGTACCGGGTGGAATTCCGGGACGGGGGCTGGCTTTTATTGCAACTGCCGTAGCTTCGCCGACTCAATTTTCAGCTATCCAACCGCCGGCTTCCCTTCTCCGTACCCGCATTGGGGTTTCCCTGGCTTTCGCCATTAACGGCCTGGTCTACGCCAACTGGACCAGTCGCCTGCCTAGGTTGCAGCAATTGTACGACATCGACAATGGGGAAACCGGATTCGTGCTGATGGCCCTGGCCCTCGGTGCCCTGGTAGCGATGCCGCTCGCGGGCTTCCTGATCGTGCGCAGTGGCAGTCGTCAGCTGGCCCTGATCTCTACCCTCGTATTTATTCTGTCGGCCCCCCTGATGGCCTATATGCCCAACTACCTTGCTCTGCTGGTGGTGATGCCCCTGATCGGGGTTTCCACCGGGGTGATGGACGTGGCCGTGAACGCCCAGTCCGTTGAGGTGGAGAAGCTCTGGGGCAAACCCATCACCTCCTCCTTTCACGCCTGTTTTTCCGGCGGGATGTTCGTAGGGGCGGGGGCCGCGGCCGGCTTCATTTCCCTGGGCTTCGACCTGGGGCCTCACCTGATCACCATCTCCGCGATCAGTACGCTGCTGGCCGTTTATTCCCTGCGCCACTTTCTGTACGACCGTCCCGGAGAGGTCGAGACCGGTGAGGGGGGCGGCAGCAAGTTCAGTTTGGCCATCATCCTGTTGGGCCTGGCTTCCCTGTGTACCATGGTGGGGGAGGGGGCCATGGCCGACTGGACGCCGCTGTACATGACCCGGGTGGCGGGCAGTCCGGAAGCGCTCGCGCCGCTGGCCCAGGCTTCGTTCAGTGGGGCCATGTTCCTGGGGCGCGCCTTTGGCGATTTCGGGAGGAGCCGGCTGGGTTCCCGGGCGATTGTAGTTGGCGGATCCGTGCTGGCGCTGGTGGGGGTCAGCCTGGCCATCCTGATGCCGGAGCCGGAGGTGGCCATCGCGGGATTCGGGATGGTGGGATTGGGGCTGTCGAATCTCGTACCCGTTGTATTCAGTCAGGCGAGCAAGGTGCCTGGCCTGCGCCCGGGGGTGGGCATCAGTTCGGTGAGTACTATTGGTTATGCCGCCTTTCTGTTTGGTCCTCCCGTCATCGGCTTCGTATCGGACTACCAGAACGCCCGCCTGCCCGCCGGAATGGCGCTCTTTCCGGGGGTGGAGGGGCTGAGGGTAGGGTTGGGACTGGTGGCCCTGCTGATGTTGGTGCTGGTGGTGCTCACCGTTGCCTTTTTACGGGTCGATGATTAGCGGGGTCGACCACATTCCTTACCTTTTGGCTACATTTGCGGCGGAGAACCAACAAAAAATCTAACCGATGAAATTCAGTATTGACAAGCAGGAACGCTACAGTGTGATCAAGCCCGAGGACGAGAATCTCAATTCCGCCGTGGCGCCTCAGCTCAAATCCGAGTTCGTCATTCTGGCCAACGAAGGGATCACCAACCTGATCCTGGACCTGAGCCTGGTTAAGTATGTGGACTCCTCCGGCCTGAGCGCCATCCTGACCGCCCGCCGCCTGTGGAGCAATCTGGGCACCTTCGTGGTGACCGGCGTGGAGCACGCCGCGGTAAAGCGACTGGTCGAAATAAGCAAGGTGGACAGTGTGCTGACCATTCTGCCCACCAGGAGTGAGGCCGTGGATTTCATCTTCATGGAGGAGCTCCAGCGCGACCTGCAGGCGGAGCCCGGCGACGAGTAAGCCGGTTGCGCTTCGCCGTCACCATTCTCGGATCAAACGGGGCGGTCCCGACTGCGGACCGCCACGCTTCCGCTCATCTGCTGGAGAGTGAGGCGGCGGACATCCTTATCGATTGCGGGGAAGGTACCCAGCTGCAACTGCAATCTGCGGGTGCCGGAGTGGGGCGGATCGGCCTTATCCTCATCACCCACCTGCACGGCGATCACTACTTCGGTTTGCCGGGCTTGCTGACCACCTTGGCCCTGACGGGGCGGACCGCCCCCCTGCGCATCATCAGTCCGCCGGGACTGCGGGCCAAGCTAACCCACCTGCTGGACCTCGATCGGTACGCCCTGCCCTTCGGGCTGGAGTTTGTCGAACACGCCGCCTCGGCCCGTTCGGTAGTGGCCGAAATGGCCGATCTGGAGGTGCTGGCCTTTCCCCTGCGGCACCGCATTCCGACCAACGGCTACCTCATCCGGGAGAAATCGCGCCCGGACACCATCCTGAAGGATCAACTGGAGCGGTTCGCTATTCCCGTCGAGGCCATTCCCGACATCAAGGCCGGGGGTGACTTTATCAGTGCGGAGGGCCAGCGGATTCCCCACGCTGAGCTCACGGCACCCGCGCCCGCGCCCCGTTCCTACGCCTACTGCTCGGATACGGCCTATTTTCCCGAACTCAGCGCTTACGTACGGGGGGTGGACCTGCTATACCACGAGGCTACCTTTCTCCATGACCTGGCCGCGGAGGCTGCCGAGAAAGGGCATTCCACCGCCCATCAGGCCGCATTGGTGGCCCGTGATGCCTCGGCGGGGCACCTGATTCTCGGTCACTTCAGCGCCCGCTACCGCGACGTGGAGCAGCACGAGCGGGAGGCCCGGGAGGTCTTTGCCCGAACCACCGCGGCGCGAGACCTCTATCGTTTCGTAATTCCTTACAGCGGACGTCGGGGCAATTAGGGCGGGATTTGGCGGGTAAATGCTACCTTGGGCAGCTCAACAACGTCAATTATGCGCCATACCTTTTTACTCCTTTTCAGCTGTTTTACCCTGGCCTGTCAGGGACAAATCACCGACCCCAAGGCGACGGAATTCTACGAGCCCGTTCCGCCAAAAGTGAAGCCCGGCAGCCAGTTGGGCGAGGCACCCGCCGACGCCATCATCCTGCTGGGTGAAGGTGCCGACGCAAGTGAGTGGGTGAGTGTCAAGGACGGAGGCCCGGCCAAGTGGACCAGCGAGGGCAACGCGCTGGTCGTCAACCCCGGCACCGGAGACATTGCCACGCGGCGCAAATTCGGTGACATGCAGCTCCACGTAGAGTGGAAATCGCCCGCCGAGCCCGACAAGCAGGGGCAGCAGCGCGGCAACAGCGGCATCTTCCTCCAGAACCGCTACGAAGTGCAGGTACTGGAGAGTGAGGGGAGCGACACCTACACCAACGGTCAGGCCGGCTCGATCTACAAGCAAACCCCGCCCCTGGTCAACGCCCTCAAGCCGCAGGGTGAGTGGCAGAGCTACGACATCATCTACAACGCCCCCCACTTCAACAAGGACGGTATGCTGACTCGCCCGGCCTACGTTACCGTTCTCATGAATGGAGTAGTTGTCCAGAACCACTTCGAGATCAAGGGCCCCACCGAATACATCGGCCTGCCCCACTACGTTGCCCACGGCGACGACGTGATCAAGCTGCAGGACCACAGCAACAAAGTAGCCTACCGCAACATCTGGGTGCGGGAGCTTTAATCCTCCTTACCCGTGAATGTCCTCGTCTGCCCCGATAAGTTCAAAGGAAGCCTGACGGCCGAAGCCGCCGCACGCGCCATCGCCCGGGGCGTGCGGGCGGCCTGGCCCGCTGCCCGGATCATGGTGCAGCCCCTGGCCGACGGGGGAGAGGGGAGTCTGGCCCTGCTGGCCCGGCAACCGGGACTGAAGCGTCGCAGGCTAACGGTGTCCGGACCGCTGCGCCGGCCGATTGAGGTGGAATACCTGCTCGGCGGTGGCCGGGCGGTGATCGAGTCGGCCAAGGCTTGTGGCCTGCACCTGGTGCCCGCACCCCGCCGCCACCCGAAGCACACCACTACGGTAGGGGTGGGCACCCTGATCGACGATGCCCTGGCCCGGGGAGCCACCGACGTCACCCTGTTGCTCGGGGGCAGCTCCACCAGCGATTGCGGCGCCGGCATGGCCGCGGCCCTGGGTTACCGCTTCATCAGCAAGGAGGGCTACGATTTCGTGCCCATGGCCGATAGCCTTCGTTACGTAGCCACCATCGATGCAACGGGGAAGCATCCGGGCCTGGCCCAGGCGCGCATCACCGCCCTGTGCGACGTAGACAATCCCCTGCTCGGGCCCCAGGGGGCAACCTACACCTACGCCCCCCAGAAGGGTGCCCAGGCGGCCGAACTCCCCCTGCTGGAAAGCAACCTGGCCCACTTTGCCGACTGTATCCAGCAGCAATTGGGTACCGACGTCCGCCACCTTCCCGGGGCCGGAGCCGCCGGTGGCCTGGGGGCGGGTGCCGTGGCCTTTCTCGGGGCCATTCTGGGCAGCGGCGTCGAAGGATTATTCCGGGCGGTTGATTTCGACCGGATGGCCCGGGAGGCCGACCTGGTCATTACCGGCGAAGGAAAGGTGGACGCCCAGACCCTGCACGGCAAAGTGGTGGCCGGTGTACTGCGGCAGGGCCGACCTACCGTGGCCGTTTGCGGGACCTCGGAACTGACGGCCGAAGCGCTGGGAGCCGAAGCCCTGCTCGCCCTGGACCAGGACAGCGGTGCGCCACCTTCAGAATGTATGGAACGCGCCGCCGAGCTGCTCGAGGAGATGGTGGGGCGCTACCTCCGTTCCCGCAACGACCTGCCCGTCGGTTAGACTGCCTGTCCAGTTGAACCCCCCGCCCCGGCGCGGACGTTGTAAGGGTAAATCTGCACCGATGCGCATTCTGTTTTCCCTGGCCCTGCTCTTTGTCCTGGCCTGTAATTCCACTTCCCAAACGCCCGTCACCAATGGAGATGAAGCCGCCGGGGTAACCCCAAACCTGCCGGAATACCGCTACGATCCGCCCGCCCGGGAAGGGGAGGTGGAGCGGATGGATACCACCACGGAATACTGGAAGAATATTCTGACCGACCAGGAATATCATATTCTGTGGGAAGACGGTACCGAGCCGAGCTTCAGCAGTCCCCTGAACGACGTAAAGGCAGCCGGGGTATTCGCCTGCCGGGCCTGTGGCCTGCCCCTCTTCAGCAGCAGCACCAAGTTCGAATCCGGAACGGGGTGGCCAAGCTTTTACGAACCGATCAATTCAGCATACGTCCAGCAGGACGTGGACCGGCGCTACGGCATGGAGCGCGTTGAAGTCAGCTGCGCCCGCTGCGGCGGCCACCAGGGGCACGTGTTTCCTGATGGCCCGGACCCCACGGGGCTGCGGTATTGCATCAATGGCGCGGCGCTCAATTTTGTACCGGAAGCCGATCTGTAAACGTATATTTGCCGGCCCGACTACCTCCGTCGGGAATCAGCCCCATAGTTCAAGGGATAGAACGTTGGTTTCCTAAACCGAAAATGCAAGTTCGAGTCTTGCTGGGGCTACTATTGTTCAGGTAGTAATGGCCGAACATTCGGGTAGTTTCTGCATTTACAAGGCATAGTATGCCGGCAGGAGAAATTAACAGTTTTTTCTGCGGTATGCCGCCGTTGTTTTTGTCTCCATTCGTCTAACTACCTGATCATGAAACGCACCTTTACCTGTTTCAGCCTCGTGCTGATGCTGCTTCCGCTTATCGGTACAGCACAAAATCCCTGTCTTACCGAAAACGGGAAGGCCATCCAGAGTTTTTTCAGCAACTTCAATACTACGGTTGAAGTCGGCGAAATCTACTCCGGATGCGTTAAGATCCCCAGCCCGAATATAGCTACCCTCGGGGTGCAAAGCGCCACCGGGGAGGGCACCCTTGCCGAACTGGCCATTTATCCCACGCTGGAGGGCCCACCCACAGTCGTTCCTATACAAGCGGGTCTGGTTATTCCACCGACTCCCCTGCCCCCGGGAGACTTTGGCATCGAGGTAGACTTGCTGGCCGTAGGCAACATAGAACTGGTGTACACCCGGCCGGTGGGCGCCAGTGGCAAATTTCAGACCGACATCATTACCATCAATATTATTGCCGATGCCGCCTTCCCCGTAACCTGGACGCGGGAACTCACCTACCGCCAATCGGGTGACCGACTGGGATTGGATTGGTCGGTAGCCGACCAGGTCGACGTGAGTGGCTACACGGTAGAGGCCGATTCCGGTAATGGTTTTGAAGCCGTAACCGAGGTGGCGGTACAGGGCGATGGTTCCTCTGCTGAGGTGCACTATTCGGTGGTTCATGACTGGCCACTCACTGGGGCATATTACCGGATCCGGCAGGACGACTACTCCGGGGCCTTCAGCTACAGTAATATGATTTTTGTCCCTGCAGCCGAATCCGCCCAGCAGCTCCACGTATATCCCAACCCGGCTACCCACCAGGTACGCCTGGCCGTTCCTGCAGTGGCGACCTCCGTAGAACTTTACCAGGTCAGCGGGCAGCGGATAGGAACCTACACTCCCGAACAGGCCCGCCAGGGTATTGACCTCCAGGCCCTGCCCCGGGGCATGTACCTGGTGCGCGCCCTCGGAGTGAATTCGGATGGAAATACCCAGCGATTACTGGTGCAGGACTAGCAGCCTCCGTCTCCGGCTACTGCTGCGGCCGGTGTCCCCAGGTTTCGTAAATGGGGTCGCCCTTGCTGCTCAGGCCCATATGGTGCCACTCGTTATTCCGGATCTTGAAGTCGAAACTGAGTTGGGCACCCACGCGGCTCGGGTCGCGGCTGAAAAACTCGATCTTTTCAATGTACTTCGGCTCCTCGGCGGTGTAGCTGCCCCCGCCGGTGCCCAGCATTTCAGCGGTATCGGTGTTGTAGGCGATCCACTGGAAGCGGCTGCCGGACAGGATTTTCATGGTACGGCGCGGACCGGTGGGCTCCCGGCGGGTCATCTCTCCATCGCGCTTGCGTCCGGTGATCTGCCAGGCTCCGGCCAGGGGGCCAGAACCGTCGTCGACCCGCTGCCAAACCTTGTCGTTGTTAAACACCAGCAGGCTGCCGTTAAGCAGATAGGGCATACTGCGGGTAGTGCCGACGTTGGCTGGGGAGGAAGAGTCCCATTCGTAAGTGACGCGGAAGGTATCGCCGGCGATTTCGTAGTGACCGCCCAGGGTGGCGATGAAGGAGTTATTTTCCTGATTGTAGGCCGTCATGACGAAGTAGCCGTCCTGGATGATCATGGACAACTGGTTGGTGGCGCCGTCCTCGCCCGGGAAGCCGGATTGCCAGGCCCCTTCCAGGGTGGCGTTGCTGGTCTGGGCGAACAGTGGGCAGACGCTTAGCAGTAGTAGAAACAGGAAATACTTCATAGTGGTAGTTTGTAGACTCAAAACGGCGTCCGGACGGGCTTCGTTGTATCTTTACGGCCAAACAATAATGGTGCTACCGTTATTTAAGGTGTACCGGTCGCGCACCAAAGCTACATCCGGCTATCTATTATCACCAATCTTATGGGACTACGCAAAAAAGCCCGCCTCATCATCTATCGTTTTCGGGAGCGGGGCCTTGAAGTCTTCCTAACGCAGCAGTCCGAGCAGTGGGGTCTCCCGGGTGGTGACCTGAACATGGACAGCCCCGACCTCATTGAGCTGGAACCGGCCGACGACCGCGAGGAAGCCGTAGCGGTAGAAGGCGACTGGCACGAGATCCCGAGCCTGAAACAGATGCTCTACGAAGATGCCGGTGAGCTGAAAGAACGGCTCAAGGAAATCGAGTCCGGTACCTTCCTGACCGTCAAGGAGGCCCTGAAGAGCCACCTTACGCCGGGTCAGGTCCAGTTCCTGCGCGAACTGGTGGAAGTGGTCACCGACCGGAATTCCGTCAGGGACATTTAATCCGCAGCACTTTCGCCCGGTAAAGGGCCTCCGCATTGACCTGGCATCCGCGCTCCGCCGCCCGGGCGCTGTCCTGTTTGAGATCGTAATTCGGTCGCGGGGCCGTCAGTACGTCATACAGCCAATTTTCTTCCCCCGCTGCCAGTCCTCCGTAGGGTTTTTCCGTGCCGCCCGTACCACCTCCGGGGTGAATCCTCAGGTAATAATCGACTACCGGCGCGGCCAGGGGGTGCACCCGGTAGGTCGTGCCCCGGGCAACATCCGCCAAGCGCCGCCCGTCGCTGAACCTCACGGGCGAATAAAAATGCCGGAGACTGTGGCTGCCATCCAGGGCCACCACCGTCGCGAGCAGGAGGAACACCCGCCCCAGCTTGGGGCTGCTCCGCCACAACCGCCGCGCCCCCACGGCCACGAACAGCCAGATCCCGGGCAGGACGAATAACATAAGCCGCTCGATAAGGCTGTAATAGCCGAAGGAGGATACCCCCAGCACGATCAGCAGCGGCAGCAACAGCCAGGCATGGCGCGGGCGCGGGATCCAGGCGGCCACCAAAAGCAATAGACCCCAGGCCAGAGCCACCGCCGTAAGCCCGAATCCCAGTCGCAGCAAAATAAAGCCGATGCCGCCCCACCGCCGCAGGTCCTCCAGGCTGTCCGGCCAGGGCAGGAAGTAATCCTGGTGGAAGGAATTCAGGTAGCCACTGCCGACCGAAGGGGCCAGGACCAATACGTACAGTATGCCAAAGGAGAGTAACCAACCAACGATGGGGAAAGCCCACCGCCGGTCATGGTACAGCCCCCGCAGGCCTACCGCGGCCAGGATGAACACGGCCGGCAGGGAAATCCAGGGTGCGAGGCTGCCCGCAAGAATCCAATACCACAATAGTCTGCCATGGAGGCGGGGAGGCGTATGCAGGGCACCGGCCAACAGCAGAGTGGCAATACCCAGGTCGAGACCGTAGGGTTTCAGCTCCGTGACGTACCGCAGTACCGTGGGGTTGACGAACAGGAGGAGCAGGGGCAGGGCGGTGAAGTAGCCGAGGTGGAGGCGGCGGCCCGCCAGGTAGAGTCCACCCGCCGCAAGCAGCCCGCCCAGGAAGGCCGGCAACCGCAGCGGCAGTTCTGTGTAGCCGAAGAGCTCACCCAGCAATTTGGCCAACACCAGATAGAGTGGGGGAGCGTACTGGGCGTGGTCGAGCGGCCGGAACAGATCTCCATAGCCGCGGTCAAAAAGGTTGCGGGCTACGTTGGCTTCGTCGATGAACAGCGGCCGGTTGTACAGCAGGTTCATGGTCCACAGCAGCCCGCCGGCGGCGAGGACGAGGAAGACAACGGTGCGGCGGCCGGGAGTGGGGATGGGTCCGAAGTTGGATGAAGACGCAATATACCCGGCACGAACGGTTTAGCTTCGCTGATCGCCCTCGGCTCTGAGTTGAAGATTCAGGTCGCAGTTATCTCCGTTCAGATCAAGGCGGGAAACGTAGGCGACACCTGAGTGTCGGCGAGGCTTCCTAACGAAGAGCTGGGCGGAGAGAACTAGAGATGAACGCCTAAACCACTTCGTAACGGGTATAAACGACAAAAGCCGCTTCTCCGGAGAGAAGCGGCTTCGTCACGTTCGAGCGGATGACCAGGTTCGAACCGGCGACCTCAACCTTGGCAAGGTTGCGCTCTACCAACTGAGCTACATCCGCGTCTGCTGGCTGCTCAGCCATGCTTTATTTCTAAAGCGCTGCAAATATAGGGCCACCATTTTCATCTGTGCAAGCCTACAGGAAAAAACTTTGAAATTCTTCTTTACAGCTGGTAGTGGAAGGTGGCCAGGAAGTAGCGCCCCAGGCCATTACTGATGGTTTCCGAGGTGACGAAGGCCTGGGCCTGGCGGTTGATGATGGTGTTCTGGTTCAGCAGGTCCCGCCCCCGCAGTACGAAGTAGTGGCGTGCCTTCTTGAACGGTCGGATCTCGATGCTCGCCTGGAGGTCGGGGATGTTGGCCGCGTCGGCGAAGGAGGCCGCCTCGAAGATGCGGTAGAGGAAGCGGCTCTCGAACCGCCATTTTTCACTCACTTCCAACTCAAACTGGGTCACGATGTCGTGGGTGATGGTCACGATGTCGGCCGTTTCCCCGTCGTCGAAGCTGTTTACGCTGCGGGCGTAGGTGTAGCCGGCGCGCAGGAAGGACTGTTCGTTGAACTCGGTGGTCAGGTCCACCGTGCCGCTGTTGTTGGCCGAGGTGTTGGTGCGGGCTACCCCGTCGACGAATCCCTGTCCGATACTGCGGTTGCTGCTCAGGTTGGTCCGCAGTTCGCCGTTCATGAAAGCCATGCCGATGGTAGACCCGGCGTAGACGGTGGAGCCCCAGGCGTGGCTCACGTTGATCGTCTGGTAGATCTGCTGGCTGGGGGTGAAGGTGAGGCTGTTGCCGAAGGCGTTGTCGGTGTAGTTCAGACTGGCGTAACCGTTGAGGCTGATGGCGCGGAACTGGTCGTTGAACCATAGGTTGCCGCTGAGCCGGTGTTGGGTGGCGGGGTCCAGGTCGGGGTTGCCCACCGACACCCGTCCGGTAACCGAAGGGCGGGCGATGGTCTGCAACTGGCTGACGCTGGGCGACTGCACATCGGCCCGGTAATTCAGCCGCATAAAGGTCTTGCCCTTGCGCATCCGGAAGTTAACGTTAGGCAGCAGGTAGGTGAAGGCCGACAGTCGGGCGGTGTCGCCGCTGATCTGCAGTTCGTTGCGTTGCACCTCGGCTCCCACCTGCAGGTTGTTGCCCTGGCCGAAGCGGTACGAGAGGTCGGTACCGCCGCGGTAGCTCGTCCATCCGCGGGTGAGGAGGTTGGTGGTAACCGCCTCGTCCAGGCGAAAGCGGTAATCACCTTCGTCCTCGTCGAAGCTATAGCCGACTTCGGTTTCCAGGACCAGCTTGTCCGATAGCGGTTCGTCGTAGCGCAGCTCACCGTCGTAACTGAGGGAGTTGGTGCGCCGGTCCTGTACCTGGAATCCGTTCTGCAGGCTGCCGGCCAGGGGAAGGCCACTACCGCCCTCCTCGTCGAGTCCGGCTACGAGGACTTCCAGGTCGGTCTGATCGGTCTGGTAGTCGACGGAAGTGGAGGCGCCGAACGTTCTCCCCCGCTTGTTGCCCAGCCGCCGGTTGTACCGCAGGGAGGCGCTGCCCCCCGGGTTGTACCCATCGGTCCATTCCTCCACGGTGTAGGGGCTGGCGGTAGTGCCGTCGCTGGTAACGGTGGTGGAGGCCAGGGCGCGGCTGTCGTTGCCGCTCAGGTAGCCACTGCCGTTGAACCGCAGGCGGGAGATGGTATCGATCTCCTGCTCGTATTCCACGTTGACGCCGTGGCTGTAGTTGGTGGTGGCATCGGTTTGGTCGGAGCGGATGATCCGTTCGTTGTCCGTACGGGTAAAGGCCTGGCGTTCGGTTACCAGCTGGGTCTGCTGTCGTTCGAAGAGGGTGTAATCCATGGTCAGCTGACCGTGCTTGCCAACCGTTTTTCCAAAGTTCACCCCGGTAGCGATACTGCGGTTCTGCCCGGGTGCCTGTCCTCCGTCGTAGTAGGGCAGGCCGGTATTACCGGAGTTCATTCCCCGCCCGCGGCCGGAACTGCGGTTGAAGTTCATGATCTCATCACCGCTGAAACCGACGCGGTTAACGTTGTTGATCGTACCCAACACTCCGATCTGGGTGGCGTCGCTGATGCGGAAAACCTTGCCGCCGGCGTCGTAGCGGGGGTCATCGTCGCCGGCCGCCTGTCCGCCGCCGGCGTAGACTTCTCCGAAGATCTTGGCCTTGAATTCTTCCTTCATTTCCAGGTTGACGGTCGTATTCTCTTCCCCATCGTCCACCCCGGTAATTTCCTCATCGTCTGATTTCTGGTCGAAGACTTCGACGTTCTTCAGGGCCTTTGCGTCCAGGTTCTGGGTGACCAGGGTAGCGTTGCCGGCGAAGAAGGGTTTGCCATTGATCATCACCTCCTGCACCGGTTTGCCCCGCCAGGTCAGCTGGCCGCTGGCGTCGATGCTCATCCCCGGCAACCGCCGCAGCAGGTCCTCCACCTTGGCGTTTTCCCCGACGGCAAAGGCCGCGGCGTCGTAGAGCATGGTATCGCCCTTCATGCGAATGGGGATGCGGTCGGCCGTCACCTCCACCCCGCTGAGCTGGAAACCAGCCGGGTACATCCGTAGATCACCCAGTCCGAGGTACTGGTCCGATGCATCCACAGTAAGCGGCTGGTCGGGACGCTCAAATCCGAGAAAACTCACCCGCAGGATGTAGTCCCCGGCCGGGACCTTCTGCATCAGGAACACGCCCTTGTCGTCCGTGGTGCCAAACGAGGTGAGCAGGGAGTCGGACGCCCGCAGCAGGATGGCATTGGCCCCCGGCAAGGTGGTGCCGGTGGTGTCGACTACCGTAGCGCTGATTTCCGACTGGGCGACCAGGCCGGCGGACAGCAGCAGGAAAGGGAGAAGGAGGAAATAGATACGTTTCATTACTGGGTGTTCTGGGGGGTGATGGGTCAGTTGCGGCGTTCCCAGCCCCGGCGACGGCGTTCCATCACCTCGCGGCGTTTTTCGGCTACCTCAAAGAATTTCTCGCGGCTGATCGCATCGCCCTCGGTGGGTCTTGCAAGCTGGAGGTCCGCGGGATTGGGTTGCATGGTTTGCAGGGTGTACTCTGTATACATCCCTTCGTTCTCGACTTTCAGGTAGACGATGGCCCCGGGCAAGCCGCCGTAGCCGTGGGGGCCAATTCCCAACGGAATGGATTCGGTGAAATAGGCCGTCAGGGTATCTCCTTCGGCGGACACGGCGAAGGCCAGTTTGCTGGGCAGGGTATAGGCCATGTTGGCGCGCTGATTGGCCGGTATTTCCCACTCGGGCACCACCCAGCGGTCCTGCATCAGGAAGGTGCGGTCCATGATCCGCCGCTGGTCGGCTACGGT
Source organism: Neolewinella marina (assembly GCF_002631205.1). Classification (GTDB taxonomy): domain Bacteria; phylum Bacteroidota; class Bacteroidia; order Chitinophagales; family Saprospiraceae; genus Neolewinella; species Neolewinella marina. Next base: position 253,959 of record NZ_PDLO01000001.1, on the reverse strand, counting down.
GCTGTCCGCCATATTGGTGTAGTAGACGTCGGGGTTTTCGGTCTGGTCTCCCCACCAGCGGCGGCGGCCTTCGGGTGGGTTTTCCTGTTCCAGTTGCTGGTAGCTGAAGGCGTCCTGGTTAAAGGTGAGGCGTCCCTTCCGGTCAAAGGCCCCCTGGGCCTTCATTTCCTCCATCCGCTTTTTCTGTTCGAGCGACATGCCGTCCCACAGGGGGAACTCCCGGTGTTCGAGGTAGTCGATCGTCCCGTGGGTGATTTGGGCGCGGGCGCAGGTGCCGCAAACGAGGTAAAAGGCCAGGCTAAGCAGAAATAAACGGAGCATCGGGCAGGTTATGATGATTCATAAAGTAAAGGGAAAAGCCGGTCCGGGGCGGCCCGGCCGCGGTCAAATCTACCATCCGGCCGCTGGAGCCGATCACTCGGTTGGGTGGCTCTACGGCTTGCGGACGGTGCAATGACAACTAAAACCTAGCTTTGCGTTGTTTACTTAGCGTGCCAAACCCCAACGTATGACGCCCGAGGAAAGAAGTAGCCTGATCACCCGCGTAGACGCGGCCCTCAATGAGGTACGGCCCCACCTGGCCATCGACGGGGGGAACATCGAGGTCGTGAACGTGAGCGACAACCGCATCGTCGAGATCAAATGGCTAGGGGCCTGCCACGGCTGCTCCATGACCGCCATGACGATGAAGGCCGGCGTCGAACAGGCCATCAAGAGTAAACTCCCCCAGATCAACGGGGTAGTGGCCATCAATTAAAGTATCCCTTGCAGCTTTTTTACGACCCCGATCTCCAGGAGGGCGTCCACCACCTCGCCGAGGAGGAGGCCCGCCACGCCATTCGCGTTCTGCGCAAGCGGGTAGGGGATGAGCTCGACCTGGTCGACGGACGGGGCGGCTGGTTCCGCGGCCGGGTCGTCAACATCAACAAGCGGGAGTGCGTGCTCGACGTCAAACTGCTGCGCAGGGAAGACCGCCGGGCCGGCCACGCCCTAACCTTGATGGTGGCCCCGACGAAGAGTATCGACCGCTTCGAGTGGATACTCGAGAAGGCCACCGAAATCGGAGTGGACCATATCCAACCCATGATTACCGAGCATTCCGAGCGGCAGCGGCTGCGGGCCGACCGCCTGGAGCGGGTGTTGCAGTCGGCCATGAAGCAGAGCTTGCGGGCCTGGTTGCCCACCCTGGGGGAACTGATCGACTGGGAGGAAGCCCTGGGGGAAGCAGTAAGTGGCGACCGCTACCTGGCTTACCTGGGCGATGAGGAAGCGCCCCTGCTTTCGGCTGCCGTCCGGCCCGGCCACGACTGCGTAGTCGCCATCGGCCCCGAGGGCGGGTTCAGCGCGGAGGAAGCGGCGGCGGCCCGCGACCGGGATTTCCGTTACGTCAGCCTGGGTCCCCACCGCCTGCGCACCGAAACGGCCGCCCTGGCCGCCGTGCATACGGTGGAATCCGCCAACTGGGGCATAATCCAGCCCCCCTCCTGATGCGTTACCCTGGCATGCGTACCCTCCTCCTGCTTCTCGGCCTGGCTTTGCTGGCCTCAGCCACCGCCCCGGCACCCGCGAATTCCGCCGCCCGACTCCAACTCGGCCTGCTGAAGTACAACGGGGGCGGCGACTGGTACGCGAACCCTACCGCCCTGCCCAACCTGGCCGCCTTCTGCAACCGGGCCCTGGGGACCGACTTCGCCCTGGACTACGGAACCGTTGACGTGGGCAGCGCCGAGCTCTTCAACTACCCCTGGGTGCACATGACCGGCCACGGCAACGTGGTCTTTTCTTCCGCTGAAGCAGAAAACCTGCGCAACTACCTCATTGGAGGTGGATTCCTACATATCGACGACAACTACGGCATGGACCCCTATGTCCGCGTAGCGATGCAGCAGGTTTTTCCCGAGGTCTCCTTCGTGGAACTGCCCTTTGACCACCCGATCTACCACCAGACCTACTCCTTCAGCGGAGGGGTGCCCAAGATCCACGAGCACGACGGCGAGCCGGCCCGGGGTTACGGGCTTTTCTGGGAAGACCGGCTGGTATGCTTCTACTCCTACAGCAGCGACCTGGGCGACGGTTGGGAGGATGAATCCGTCCACAACGATCCTCCCGAGATCCGGGCCGCCGCCCTGCAGATGGGGGCCAACGTGATCGAATTCGCCTTTAAACAGTAGGCGATTATCGCGACCCGGCCAAATCCGCCAGGGCTTTTTCATCCGCCAGTTCCTCCAGAAAATCATCGAGTCGGTCGAGAATGTACTTCCGCCGCCGACGGTCCAGCTCCGGGTAGGCTTCCACCGCCGCCCGCAACTCCGGCCCGTGGGCCAGAAAGTTGTCCGCGACGGTGCTGATCTCTTCAAGGGTGATCCCCCGGCCCAGGAACTTCGGGTGGTGTACGGAAAGGAGATCCATCGATTCGTGGGGTACGGCGTAGTGGGTACCCACCAGCCCGCTGTAATCGAAATCGTAGGGAATGGGAACGTAGGAGGTAGCGCCCGAGGGCAGTATGCATTCTACATTGTGCCGGTTGTATACGCTCCAGTCGGTGTTCAGAATGAAGTAGTTAAACAGGCACATGTTTAAATAGGCTTCCCGGTCGAGGGAGCGGGTGCTGACGTTGTCGTGGTCCACGATTCTGGCGCCGTAGCGGGCTTCGAGCTGCTGCTCGCTCTCGACCAGGAAGCCCTGGATGGTGTCGCTTTCCGGCGTAACCAGGCTGATCGGGACCGTTCGGTGATAAAAATCGCTCACGATGGCGTGCAAGTCGTACATCAGCTTTTCCCGGCGGAGGTAGGACTCGCCCAGTGACTTGCTGTTGCACTGGATGACGATCTTCAGTTCGTTCAACGGGCTGTAGCCCAGGTCGGTTAAGATGTTTTCGTCGAGCTTTACTTTCAGAGAAGGGTAGTAGCATACCTCCAGCCGCATGTGGCCCCGGGTGCGGATCTTGCCCGGCAGGGTGTTGCCATTGATGGAAAGGGCGACCGGCTGGTAGACCTTGTCCTTCTTGCGGCGCATCAAGGGTTTCCATTCCGTGGTAAGGGTGAACACGGCGGTGTCCTGATTGGCGTGCAGGGCGTCAAACAGGGACGGCTGAGCGGCTAGGGCCGCCCCCAGCAACAACAACAGGGTGGTGAGTAACATCTTATTTAGTCGAAGCCTTCAGCGGAATTCGTTCTCCGCTGATGGTTCCCCTAAAATACGCCCCATTTTCGATAATTAAAACCTCCCCGACGCTGCCGAATTTGATGCTGGAATCCACGGCAATCAGCCGGTTGTCGTAGTAGCTGCTCACCGCCGTAAAGCTGGTGTGGCCTACCACAATGCCCTTGGCGTTGATCTTGCGGAGGACAAAATTCAGGTCCTGCTCGGAAAACTCTCCCCGGCTGAAGTAGCCGCGGTACCACAAGGGACCGCCCCTGCCGTAGAGCATTTCCAGGCGTGCATTCTGATCGGTGATGGTCGAAAGGTCCTGGGCATCGATCAGGTACTCCCGGTACAACTCGTTGATCTGGTCGATGCTGCGGACTTCCCGGACGACACTGCGGCTCAGGCCGCCGTGTATGAACACCGTACCGTTAATATTTACGACCAGGGGCAGGCTGCGGAGCCAGCGGCCGAGGTAGGTGTCGGGGCCATAGAGGTCCTTGTAGAATTCTCCGATGAGTCCGCTGGTAGTCCGGTAGCGGGCGTTGAGGTAGCGCTCGTCCCCCTCCAGGATCATAGTTTCGTGGTTGCCAAGCAGGAAGTGCACCCGTCCCCCGGCCCGTTCGGCCTGTTTTTCGAGCTTGTAGATCAACCACAGCAACTCGGTGACCTGGTCGCCGCGGTCGAAAATGTCGCCTACGATGACGAGGTGGCCGTCGCCGAACGACCAGTTGGAGGACTTGTCGATGATGCCGTTGGCCATCAGCAACTTGCGGCCGGTCTCGAACTGCCCGTGGATGTCGCTGATCGCGGCGATCTTGCTGACGCCGGTGTAGTGGGCCGTAGTAGCGGGAATGAAGCTCCGGTTGGGGTCGACAAATTCCGGCTCAAAGGATGCGAACTGGGGCAGCTCCGAGAAATTGTCGGGTCGGAAAACCACGGTGCCCGTTGTCCGCTCCTCGGTATTCGCCCACCGCGCCACGAGAGAATCGCTCTCGTAGAAGAGGTAAGGTCCGTCCGGCGGAAGGGAATCTACCGAAAAAGACAGGAGGGTTGAAAGTAGGAGGGCGAACAAAAATTTCGATTGAGTTGCTTCAAAGTTAACCCCCCCCGGGGACAGTAGGTTGTCTTTCTGTCGTTAAGGCCATCCTAAGCCGGCGCGGACGCGGGTGCCGCACGCCCCCCGAACAGCCGTACAATTTACCCCATCAACTACTCGTTCCCTGAAAATGACTACCCCCGCCCCCCGATACATTCTCCTCCTTGTCACGTCCATGCTCTTCGCCTCCGCGCTTACCGCTCAGGTGGGGGTGAGCGTCTTCCGGAACTTCAATGACGCCACCCTGTCCCGGGAAAATGGCCCCGCGGAAGTACACCCGCTGGGGTATGAGGACGGCACGGAGGTAGCCTTGAACTACTGGTTCCGGTTGCCGAAGCAACGTATTGAATTTCAGCCAACCGTGTACTACGGCCTGAATGAAAGTGAAGTCGACTGGCGCACCTATGGGTTCCAGTTCAAGACCAATATTTACGTTTTTGACCTGAGTACGGACTGCGACTGCCCCACCTTCGGCAAACAGGGACCGCAGCTGCAAAAGGGGTTCTTCTTGCAGTTGGCCCCCGGCGTGGCCCGTCACGAAGTGGAAACCGCGGATGGACTTTTCCGGGGAGCGGCAACTACCGCAACCCTCGGCGGTGGTCTGGGGCTGGATATCGGCCTCAGCAACCTGCTTACCCTGACGCCACTGGCCTCCCTGCGCTACCACCTGGGCGACTTTGATGGCGTGGATTTCCCGAACGCAGAGGGGGGTGTGTCACCCTCCGAAGGCCGCCTTCTTACCTACCAACTCGGGGTACAGGCCACCTTCCGGCTCGACAAGCGGCGATACTAGCCCCTGCCGGACATCGTAATTCTGGGAAATCGCGATTTCAGTGCGCGTATTCCCCCCGGTTATCTTAGTGCGATAAGCCGCTTCCCGTGCCGGGGTGCGGCTTTTTATCTATTCGCCATCTATGATCCGACCACTTAACCAATACAGCCGAAACCTCACCAATAACCCCGAGCAACCCGCCGCCCGGGCCATGCTGTACGGCATCGGCCTGACCGACGCCGATATGGACAAGGCCCAGGTAGGAATCGTGAGCACCGGCTGGGAAGGCAATCCCTGCAATATGCACCTCAACGACCTGGCCGCGGAAGTCAAGGCCGGGGTCAATGAGGAAAGCGAGCTGCTGGGCCTGATCTACCACACGATCGGCGTGAGCGACGGGATGAGTATGGGGACCGACGGCATGCGGTACAGCCTGCCCAGCCGCGACGTGATCGCGGACAGCATCGAGACGGTAGCCGGCGCCCAGTGGTACGATGGGCTGGTGACGGTGGTAGGCTGCGACAAGAACATGCCCGGCGCCATGATCGCCCTGTGCCGCCTCAACCGCCCCGCCATCCTGGTGTACGGGGGTACCATCAGCCCCGGTTGCTACAAGGAGGAGAAGCTGGACGTCGTGTCCGCCTTCGAGGTGCTGGGCAAGTACCGCACCGGCCAGGTTGACCAGGAGCAATACGCGGGAGTTATCCGCCACGCCTGTCCCGGCTCCGGAGCCTGTGGGGGTATGTACACCGCCAATACCATGGCCACCGCCATTGAGGCCATGGGACTTGCCCTGCCGTACAACAGCAGCATCCCGGCCAACCACCCCGACAAGCGCGCCGACACTGCACGGGTGGGCAACTTCATGCTCAATCTGCTGAAGCACGACATCAAGCCCCTGGATATCCTCACCCGCGAGGCCTTCGAGAACGCCATCGTAACCCTCACTGTCCTGGGCGGCAGTACCAATGCTGTTCTCCACCTCCTGGCCATCGCCCGCAGCGCCGGCGTGGACATCACCATCGACGACTTCCAGCGCATCAGCGACCGCACCCCCTTCTTGGCAGACCTCAAACCGAGTGGCAAGTACGTCATGGAAGATCTATACTATGTCGGTGGCGTACCCGCCGTAATGAAGGAGCTGCTGGTGCGTGGCATGCTGCACGGCGATTGCCTTACGGTGACCGGAAAGACCCTGGCCGAGAACCTCATCGAAGCCGAGAGCCTCCGCGAGGGGCAGCAGATCATCCATCCCTTTGACCAGCCGGTGAAGTCCAGTGGCCACCTGCAGATCCTCTACGGCAACCTGGCCCCCGAGGGAAGCGTTGCCAAGATTACCGGCAAGGAAGGAACCCACTTCATGGGGCCCGCCCGGGTGTTCGATTCCGAGGCCGAGGCCAACGCCGCCATCGGGCGCCGCGAAATACAGCCGGGAGACGTTGTAGTAATACGCTACTGCGGTCCGAAGGGCGGACCGGGCATGCCGGAAATGCTCAAGCCCACGAGTGAGATCATGGGGCAGGGCCTTGGTAAAAAGGTCGCCCTGATCACCGACGGCCGCTTCAGCGGAGGCACCCACGGATTCGTGGTCGGTCACATCAGCCCCGAAGCCCAGGTGGGAGGTCCGCTGTCGCTGGTGGAAGACGGCGACATCATCAACATCGACGCCGACAACAACGTCCTGAACCTGGAAGTCGACGAGGAAATCATCCAGGCCCGCCGCGCGGCCTGGAAAGCCCCGGCCGAGAAGGCCACCTTCGGCGTGCTGAAAAAGTACGCCCGCTTAGTAAGTAGTGCATCAGAGGGCTGCGTAACTGATCGCTAGTCCCACCTAAATTATCATCCTATGTCTCAATTGACCAAAACCCTGTCTTCCAAACGGCCCGCCGCCACCGCACCCGCTACCCAGCGCCTCAGCGGCGCCCACGCCCTGCTGCAGTGTTTGGTCAATGAGGGGGTGGATACGATCTTCGGCTACCCCGGCGGGGCCATCATGCCCGTGTATGACGCCCTGATCGACTTCGAGGACCAGATCACCCACATCCTGCCGCGCCACGAGCAGGGGGCCATCCACGCCGCCGAGGGCTACGCCCGCATCAAGCGGAGTACCGGGGTGTGCATGGCCACTTCCGGGCCCGGCGCTACCAACCTGATCACCGGCCTGTGCGACGCCCAGCTGGACAGTCTGCCCATCGTGGCCATTACGGGTCAAGTACCGAGCTTCCTGCTCGGCAGCGATGCATTCCAGGAGGTGGACGTGGTCAACAGCACCATTCCAGTCACGAAGTGGAACTACCAGATCACGCGGCCGGAAGAGATCGGCTGGGTACTGAAGAAAGCCTTCTTCATCGCCAACAGCGGGCGCCCCGGCCCCGTGGTGGTCGATATCACCAAGGATGCCCAGTTGGCAATGGTCGACTTCTTCTACCCGGAGGAGTTGCCCATCCGTAGCTACGTCCCCTACAACAAACCCAAGGCGCGGGAGCTCCGCGCGGCGGCCGACCTCATCAACGGTGCCAAACAGCCGATGATCCTGGCGGGCCATGGCATTCACATCGCCCACGCTCAGGAGATTTTCCGTCGCTTTGTCGACCACACCGGCATTCCGGTAGGGGTCACCTGCCACGGACTGTCCACCATTCCCAACGATCACCCCTTGTTCACGGGGATGCTGGGCATGCACGGCAACTACGGGCCGAACCTGCTGCAGAATGAAGCCGACGTCGTCATCGCCATTGGCATGCGCTTCGATGACCGGGTGACGGGGCGGCTCGACCAGTACCTGCCCAACGCCCAGGTGGTCCACATCGAGGTGGATCCCGCCGAGCTGAACAAGAACGTCAAAGCTGTCGCTCCCGTCCTCGGTGATGCCCGCGAGGTGCTGGAAAAGCTGCTCCCGATGCTGGACCACAAGACCTATCCCGAATGGGTGGCCCGCTTCCGCAACTGCGCCGAGATCGAAAGCCAGCGCGTAATCGTCGAGGCTATCGCCCCAACCGCCGACGGACAGATCCGTATGGGACAGGTCATCCGGGAGGTCAGCCGGCAAACCGACGGCCGCGCCATCGTAGCCACCGACGTAGGCCAGCACCAGATGATGGCCGCCCGCTACTACGAATACAAGGGGCACGACCAGTGGGTGAGCTCGGGCGGGGCGGGCACCATGGGCTACGGCCTCCCGGCGGCCTTCGGGGCCAAATACGCCGACCCCTCCCGCCAGGTCGTGGCCTTCATTGGCGACGGTGGCTTCCAAATGACCCTCCAGGAGCTTGGCCTCTGCGCCCAGTGGAACGTAGGGGTGAAGATCGTGTTGCTGGACAACAACTACCTGGGCATGGTAAGGCAGTGGCAGGAGCTGTTCCACAAGCGGCGGTACAGCTCAGTGGAACTGCAGAACCCCGATTTCGTCACCATCGCCCGGGGCTTTGGGGTTGCGGGACGGTCGGTGAGCGATCCCGCCGAGGTTCCCGGAGCCATTGCCGAAATGCTGGCCCATGAGGGCCCTTACCTGCTGCACTTCCATACCGTGAAGGAGGACAACGTCTTCCCCATGGTCCCCAGCGGCAAATCCATCAGTGAGGTCATCCTCGGTCCCGAGGATCTCCGCTAGTCGCACCGCCCATGTCAGTTCCCCCCAAATCGTTTTCCATGAAGCGCTCCTTCACCATTACGGTGTTTACCGAAGACCAGACCGGCCTCCTTTCGCGGGTGGTGGGCATATTCAACCGCCGCAACCTGAACATCAGCAGCCTGACCACCAGCGCCAGCAGCGATGAGTCCATCCACCGCTTTACCATCGTCGTAGAGGTTACCGAGGAAATGGTCATCAAGCTGGTGGCCCAGCTGGACAAGCAGGTCGACGTGCTGAAAGCCTTCTACTACGAGGACAAGGATATCGTTTACCAGGAAATTGCCCTGTACAAGGTGCCCATCGAGGTCTTCAGCAACGGCAACCAGGTCGAGATGATGATCCGCCGCCACAACGCGCGGGTGCTGCTGATCGAACCGGAGTTCGTGGTCATTGAAAAGACGGGCCACGAGTACGAAACCGAAGCCCTGCTGACGGAACTCCGGCAGGTGGGGCTGTATGAATTCGTTCGCTCCGGCCGTGTAGCAATCGTCAAGCCGATGGAGCGACTCAACAGCTACCTCCAGGAAATCGAGGCCGGAGTGGAAAGCTGAAAGGGATTTATCTTGACCCCATGAGCTACAATAATCTACTGGTGGAGGTGGAGGACCGCGTGGTCTTCCTGACCATCAACCGCCCCCGGGCCCTTAATGCCCTGAACGACCAGACTTTCGAGGAATTACGCCACTTCTTCTCCACCGGCTACCGGGAGTGCGGAGATTTTCACGGCGTCCTCCTTACCGGCGCCGGCGACCGGGCCTTCGTGGCGGGGGCCGACATCAAGGAGTTTCTAGACGTGGCGGAACAGGGCAACGGAGAGCAGTTGTCACGAAGGGGGCAGGAGGTCTTCTTCCTCATCGAGCGCTTCCACCGGCCGGTCATCGCGCTGGTCAACGGGTTTGCCCTCGGCGGTGGCTGCGAACTGGCCATGGCCTGCCACCTGCGCGTGGCGACCGAAAACGCCAGCTTTGGCCAGCCGGAAGTCAACCTGGGTATCATCCCCGGATACGGGGGTACCCAGCGGCTCAACCAGTACATCGGCAAGGGGAAAACCATGGAACTGATCCTCACCGGCGACCGCATCGGGGCCGAAGAAGCCCACCGCCTCGGATTGGTGAATTACACCCTGCCCCGGGATGAAGCCCGGGAAAAAGCCCTGGAACTGTTGCGGGTGATTGGCAGCAAGGGGCCCGTAGCGGTCGCCCAGAGCATCCGCCTGGTGAACGCCTATTACGGGGGAGACGAGGGGTTCCACGCCGAATCGGCGGCCTTCGGGGAAACGGCCAAAACGGAGGACTTCCGCGAAGGGGCGTCCGCCTTCATCGAAAAGCGGATCGCCAACTTCCGCGGCAAGTAGCCAAAACAAGAGCGGCCGCTTCCCCGAGGGGAGGCGGCCGCTTTACGTTAGATCGGGTGGGGGAGGTGACCTACTGTACCTGCTCCAGTTCGACGTAGAACATCAGTTCGCTGTTGGGCGGGATGCTGCCGTCGGGGGTGCCCTGAGCGCCGTATCCCATCTCGGCGGGGATGATCAGGGTAGCGCGGTCGCCTTCCTGCAGCAGGTCAATGCCTTCGTCCCATCCCGGAATGACCCGGGCGGTTCCGAGGGGGAAGGGAATACCCTGGCCGCGCTCGAAGCTCTGGTCGAATACTTCACCGTTGGAGGTCAGCCGTCCGATGTACTGGACCACCACGCCGCGGCCGGCTTCGGCTTCGGCGCCGTCACCTTCCTCGTGGATGATGTACTTCAGGCCATTTTCCGTGGTCTGCAGCTGGTCGTCCAGTTTGCCGGCCTTGTAGTCCTGGTACACCTGGTCGGTGAATTCCATCACTTCGGGTTCGCGGGCGCGGACTTCCTCAGCCTTGGCCATGGCCTCGGCGCGCAGGGCTTCCTGGCGGGCGTTGAATTCTTCCTGGTTCACTACCTCGGTTACCTCGATGTCGTAAAGCAGGATGCTGTCGTTCTCCATGCCCTGGGGCTTGGCCTGGGGGGGGTACTCGCCGATGTTGGTACGGATGATTACCCGCTCACCGACGCGCAGCTTGCGCACGATGTCTTCCACCGGGCCGGTGTTCTCGTTGACGATGCTGTCCGAGAGGGCCTGGATCACGGGCTGGTCGCCGCCACCCTCGCGGGTGTCGATCACTACGCTGTCGCCTTCGGTTTTCAGCTGGGCGTGGAAGTAGATGTAGTCGCCGGGGTTGGCCAGCTGTCCGTCGTCGTTAGAGGTGACGTAGGTGTAGCGGTTGCCCAGGTCGGTGGTGATCATGCCGTCTTTGCCCGAGTCTCCACAGGAGGCAGCGAAAAGCGATAATCCCGCGAAGAGGAGGAAAATTCTGATTTGCATAAAAATTACTGATTGTTGAATTCCAAATAAGCGGCCTCAATTTCCGCCGCGTATTTGGGCAGTTGGCGTTTGAAGCGGTTGATGGTGGCGCCAAGGGGAGCAAAGCTAGCACCTCCGGCGGCATTCCGGTGGCCTCCGCCCCGGAAATGGGCTTTGGCAATTTGTTGGACATCCATTGTGCCCTTCGACCGCAGGCTCAACTTGACGATGGTCGGCTGCTCATGGATGAAGGCGGCGATCATCAGCTGGGGCATGCGGAGCACGTAGTTGACGATGCCCTCGGTGTCGCCCCGCTGGATGTCGAAATCCTCGTAGTCTTTCTTATTCAGGTAGATCAGGCCCGTGCGGTACTCGGGAATCAGCTCCATGCGGTTGGCCAGGCAGTGGCCCAGGAGGCGGAGTTGCTTTTCCGACTGGTTGTTCCAGACGTGGTCGGCGATCTTGTAGGCGTCCGTTCCGGCCTCCAGCAGGTTAGCCGCCGTGCGCAGCAGGGCAGGGGAGGTGCTGTACTTGAAGCCGCCCGTATCGGTAAGGATGCCGGTGTACAGGCTGTCGGATACCGTTTTGCTCACCCGGCAGCGGTCGCCCAGGTCGTCGATGAAGCGGTAGACCATTTCGCAGGTGGAGCTGGCCGAGGGGTCGCTGAAGATGGGATCGGCAATCTCCTCGGGGTAGAGGTGGTGGTCGATCATGATGCGTGGGCGCTCATCATCCGCCAGCCCGTCCGCCAGGCGGTCGATCCGGTCAAAGGCGTTGAAGTCCAGGATGAAGAAGAGGGTGGCCCGGTCGATGATCTCCTGGGCCCGCTCGGGCTCGTTGTCGTAGATGACGATCGACTGGATGCCGGGCAGGAAGGTGAGGAACTCCGGATAATCCGAGGGCAGTACAATGGTACAGGAGTGCCCCCGGTCTACGAGGTAGTGCTGTAGTCCCAGGCTGGAGCCGACGGCGTCACCGTCGGGGTTGCGGTGGCTGAAGATGACGACCTCCTGGCGCTCCGCCAGCAGCCGTCTGGCTTTTTCTATTCGATCGTCCATAAGGTGCAAAAAGGACGCGCAAAGTTCCGAAAAAATGATGGGCTGGCCAAAACTTCCTACTTTTGCCGGCCATAAACAATTCTACCCGCCCATGGCTACCAACCGCACTTTCACCATGATCAAGCCCGACGCCGTCAAAAACGGCCACATCGGCGCCATTCTCGAGCAAATCAACGGCGCCGGCTTCCGGATCGTCGCCATGAAGTATACCCAACTGAGCGCGGAAAAGGCCGGGGAATTCTACGCCGTTCACAAAGGACGCCCCTTCTACGATGAGCTGGTAACCTTCATGAGCAGCGGCCCCATCGTTGCCGCCATCCTGGAGAAGGAGAACGCCGTTAGCGACTTTCGCACCCTCATCGGCGCTACCAACCCCGCCGAGGCCGCCGAAGGTACCATCCGGTCCAAGTACGCCACCAGCATCGGCGAGAATGCCGTACACGGCAGCGACAGCGACGAGAACGCCGCCATTGAGGGCAGCTTCCACTTCGCCGGCACCGACATCTTCGCCTGATCCGGGGCCCGGAAATGTTTCCCGATTTTTCACGACTGCGCGTACTGGTAGTGGGCGACCTGATGGTCGACCGCTACCTGTACGGCTCGGTCGACCGCATCAGTCCCGAGGCGCCCGTACCCGTGGTGCGCCACCAGCGGCAGGAAGACCGGCCCGGTGGCGCGGCCAACGTGGCTCTGAACCTCTCGGCCTTGGGGGTCGAGGCGGCGGTCGCGGGTGCCGTAGGCGCCGATGAAGCCGCCGGAGTGCTCAGGGGATTGCTGCGTGATCAGGGCGTCGATACCCGGCTGCTGGAGGAAGACTCCGCCCGCCTGACCACCCTGAAGACCCGCGTGATCTCCCACAGCCAGCAGCTGTTGCGGGTGGACCGGGAAACTACCGATGACCTGGCGGCAACCACCGCCGAACGATTTCTGTCGCGCATCGACAGCTATCTGGGCGCCAACCCCTGCGACCTGATCCTCTTGCAAGACTACAACAAGGGGGTACTCTCGGCGCCCGTTATTGAGGGCGTCCTGGCCATGGCCCGGCGCCGCGGCATCCGTACGGCCGTCGACCCGAAAGACAAGAACTTCTGGGCCTACCGCGGCGTCGATCTGTTCAAGCCCAACCTCCGGGAAATCCAGCAGCAGTGTGACTTTGCCGTGCACCCCCGGCTTGCGGAACTCGACCGCGCGGCCGAACGGCTTTTCGACCGGCTGGGATGCAGCTCCGTTATGGTAACCCTTTCGGAGCACGGCATTTACACCCACGACGGCCAGGCCTCCGTCATCCATCCCACCGATGCCCGCCGGATCGCTGACGTAAGTGGAGCGGGCGATACCGTAATCAGCGTAGCTGCCTGCGCCGTGGCCGCCGGCATGCCCCTGGCCGACGCGGCCCGCCTGGCCAACCTGGCCGGCGCCCAGGTCATCGCCCTGCCGGGGGTGGTATCCGTTGATTTAACGGCCCTGCAAGCCACTTGGCAGGCGCGGAGCTGAACACGATCTGTTGTGTAGAGTTATACCGGGACTTACCCAATGTATACCTCCGAACTTCATGCTCCTATTTGAACTTTTTGGCCTGGAACTCGACTTCCAGCCCCTTTTTGATGAACTCCAGCGCTGGTGGGCCGGCTTTCTGCGGCATTTGCCCAATATCCTTCTGGCGATTATCGTCATCGTTGTTGGCGCCATCATCACCCGCTTCGCCAAGAAGTACTTCAACCGGCTCAGTTACCGGATGGTCTCCGATTCCACGGTGGCCAGTCTGATCAGTTCTTTTTTCACCGTCCTGGTGGTGCTGGCCTTCCTTTTTCTCACCCTGTCCGTACTGGACCTTACGGGGGTAGTTACCAGTGTCCTGGCCGGTGCCGGAGTTATTGGCCTAGCCGTCGGCCTGGCCTTCCAGGATCCTATCCTGAACCTGTTCAGTGGCATTATGCTTTCGGTGCGGAACATCTTCCGCGAAGGTGACCTGATCGAGGTAGCGGGCTATTTCGGCAAAGTCAAAGAGGTTACGCTGCGGCATACCACCCTGATCACCCTCCAGGGGCAGGACGTCATGATTCCGAACAAGACCGTGGTCCAGGAACCCATCAAGAACTACTCCAAGCTGAAGATGCGGCGGGTCGACCTGTCCTGCGGCGTGAGTTACGGCGATGACCTGGAAAAGGTGAGGGAGCTTACCATTCAGGCCATCAAGGACAAGGTGCCCCACGACCGGAGCAAGGACGTACAACTGTTCTTTAACGAGTTCGGTGACAGTTCCATCAATTATACCCTCCGCTTCTGGCTGGACAACTCCAAGAGCGGGCAGGCCGACTACCTCCACGCCCAGAGCGAGGCCATCATGGCCATCAAGCGGGTATACGACGACAACGACATCATGATTCCGTTCCCGATCCGCACCCTGGATTTCGGCATCAAGGGAGGGGAGAAGCTTTCGGAAATGATCGATAGCCCCGCGAAAAAGAGTGGGGGCGCGCAACAACCGCTGAACGAACATGGGGCCTGAATCCCTGTTTTATGTACAGAAGAGTGCAAACCAACCCAACAAACCCACTATGTATACCCGGTGCACTCCCGGCATTCTAAACCAAATATCTACTACTATGAACATTCGCATTTTAACCCTCGCCCTCTTGCTTTCGCTCAGTGGCTTTTTCTACAGCTGCGGTGAAAACACCGCCGTAGACAACGCCGGGGACGAAATTGAGTACGAGACCGAAAACGCCCTCTCGAACGTAGGTGCCGAAGTTCGCGCCGAAAGTGATGAGCTGGAGCGTGAGTTCCGCGATGCCCGCACGAACATCGACGCCCGCATGTCCGAGCTCGAACGTGATATGGAAGGTGCCACCGAAGAGGCCCGTATGGAAATGGAGGAAGAGTACAACGAACTCGAAGCCTACCGCAACGACATCGACATGCGTATGGAGCGCGTGGGTGCCAACTGGGAAGCCGGCTGGAACGACTTCGAAGGCGACATCAACCAGGGCTGGAAAGATTTCCGCCGTGAGTCTGATGAGTTGCTGACCAACGTTGAGCGTTTCTTTGATCCCGAGGGTGACCTGGAATAAGTCCGCTAGACCATAACCGACAACTTAAAGCCCGGTGGAGTAAGGTAACAACCCACTCCATCGGGCTTTTTTATTAACCCAAACCGCTACAAACTGCATGATCAGGGAAGGAAGTACCGTCAAATGGAAATGGGGCAACGGCACCGCCACGGGGACCGTGGAGGAGACCTTTACCCACGAAGTGACCCGCACCATCAAGGGGTCCGAGATTACCCGCAAGGGAGAATCCGGAAATAAAGCCCTCCTCATCAAACAGGACGACGGAAATCAGGTACTAAAACTTGAGTCTGAAGTCGAAAAAGCCTAACCGCAATGGACAACGAATCTGATATGAAAACACCTTACGAGGTACGGCCGGAAGGAACCGATGCCATCCTCAACGAAATCGCCATGCTCCACCGGCAATCCGCCGGCTTCTACCGGGACATCGCCAAAGGCATCCACAAGGACGATGACACAGCGGGAGGGTATTTCCGCGCCCTTGCCGACTACCACGAGGAGATGGTGATCGAGGTGAATCGCATCCTGTCTGATATGGCCGGCGGCGTGCATACCCCCTCCCGTACCGGGGAAACCGAACTTAAAAAGCAGGAGCAGGCCGTCAACCGCGCCCTCCAGGCCAAGAATACGGTCGAACTGAGCGAGCTTGCCCACGCTAATGAAAAGGGGGTGAGCGACGCCTACCAGCACGCCCTGGCCAACCCGAACCTGATCGATTTCGCTCGCGACCTGCTGCAAAAGCAACACGAGAAGGTCCTGATCTGGGTAAACCGCGCCGACCGCTACAAGACGGTGCCTCAGGACTTTAATGAGCACTACCAGCCAAAACACGATTAAGTCCCGCTGTTCCGTTGTCGGCCACCGTCTCCACAACGGTAGCAGTTTCATACCTTAGCGCCTCACAAATCTATCCGTCTCAATGGCTCAATCCAGCCCCGCATCCCACGAAAATCCGCCCCATCTGGCTACCCCGACTTTCAATTTCAATGTTGACAAGGAGGGAAGAAAGTATGGCCTGATCCTGGGCGCTGTGGTCAGTGTATACCTGCTGATCGTAAACCAGATCTTTGTTGAATTGCCGATGAGCGTGCGGTTCGCGAAGCACCTGTTGATTATCCCCATAGTTTGGTACGCCACGAAGCAGTACGCCGAGGCCATTTACAGTGGCAACCAGGTCTTCAAGGCCGAAATCGGCTTGATGTTCCGCATTGGTATGTGGGCTACGGGCCTCATCGCAGTGCTGAATATTATGCTTTCCGCGATCAATCCCGCCCTGGGTTTCGAGCAGTTCCTGAACGACAACAACACCTTCGGTGATGCCATGATGAACAGCTTCTTCGTGGCAATGGAAACCCTGGTGTTTGTAGTGATTATCGGTTTCGTCTTCATGCAGTACTACAAACGGGGTGGTTCACCCGAGGATTAATGCCGCATACCACCAAAAAGATCCGCCCGCCGTCTTCCGGCTCGGTAAGCTTCGAGCGGCTGGCTCATTTTATGATCTGTCTGTCTATAGTGCTCTATGCGCTATACGCAGGCAGTTCTTTTTTTATCCCTATTGCGTTCGGCTTGTTTTTCTCCCTGATGCTGAAGCCGATCTGCCATCGGTTTGAATGCAACCTGCCCAACCGCATCCTGTCGGTGGTGCTCACCCTGCTCACCGCGGGCATGATGGTCTTAGGGGTATTGGTATTCTTCATCAATCAGATCCGGGAAATCCTGACCGAGGCCGACGACATCTTTTCCGGTCTCCAGGAAACCTTCTACGAGTGGGCGGAATACGGTGGCGGGCGCTTCGGCCTCTCCGGGCGCGAAGTAGAGCAATACATCGATCAGGCCCTCACCAGCGTGAGTGATCAACCCTTCGGGATCCTATCCACCGGGCTTTCGACCAGTGGCGTACTGCTGGCCAACTTCTCGCTGGTGATGATCTACACTTTCTTCTTTTTGCTGTACCGGACACCCATCAAGAATTTTCTTCTTGGACAATTGCAGCGGGAGGATCAGGTCGAAGGATTGCAAACCCTCACCGAGGTACAGCAGGTGGCCAAGAATTACCTCGGGGGTATGGGGCTGGTAATGCTCATCCTGGGTATCCTGAACAGCCTCGGACTTTTCGCTATTGGTATCGACTATTACCTGGTTTGGGGATTTTTGGCTGCAATCCTTGCGGTGATTCCCTACATCGGCACCGTGATCGGGGGATTGCTGCCCTTCATTTTCGCCATCGCTACCACCGAAACCCTGTGGCAGCCCCTGGCGGTGGTACTGCTGTACGTAACCGTGCAGTTCATCGAAGGCAATTTTATTACGCCCAAGGTGCTCGGCAACAGCGTCAAGATCAATGCCCTGGCCGCCATCCTTTCCGTACTGATCGGCAGCATCTTCTGGGGGATCGCCGGCGTCATCCTGGCCATTCCGTTATTGGCCATGGTGCGCATCATCTTTACCCACATTGAGCCCCTTCAACCGGTCGCCCTGCTGCTGAGCGACGACCTGTACAAGGAGTCCGACAAGTTCCTCAGCGACTACAATGAATCCCGCTTCCGCCTGTCCAATATCTTTTCCGGCAAAGCCAGCCTGAGCCTATTGCCGCGGCGGCGGTCAACCAGTAAACCACCGAAGCGCGTAAGCCACTCCGATGCCCAGGTAGTTGCCGATCCCGAACCCGAGTAGGCTTACGGCAATACCCGCCGCCAGCAAGTGACGGCTGCGGATGGCGGCCGCTACCTGTACCACGAATACCGGACCGTAAAAGGCCGCTACGGAACTGAGGATCACCGTGTCGCGGTCCAGGCGGAACAACCGCGCCAGCAGCAGGTGGAGGAGGGTAGTCGCCGCGAGGGCAATGGCCGAGAAGTACAACAACTCCATGCCCTGTTCGGCCAGCTTGCGGAAGTCGGCCAGCAATCCAAGGGCCACGCAGAAGATCAGGATGAAGTATTCCCCCAGGGGGTAGGTGTTGCCCAGGCGGGATGGTAATGGCGTGAGGGTAACTCCCAGACTGAAAGTCGTTAGCAGCAGAATGAGTACGGTGGGATCCACCCAGTTGCCCGTGAGGGCCCGGCACAGCAGGCTGCTGATCGCGAGTACCCCGAGGGTAGCGGCAAACTGCCGGCTGCCGGTACGGAATCCGCCGACCGAACCCGCTTCCATGGCACCTGCGTCCGCGCCTGAACCGTTTGAGGGGGTAGGGGGGTAAAAGCGGGCGTAAAGCGCCGGAAGGAAGGTAACCAGCCCCAGCAAGTAAGCACCACCCAGCAGAACGTCGGCCGCCTGGATGAGCACGAGGTATTCGGCCGGTGCGGCCAGGGCAACCCCGATGGCCTGTACGTTGGGGGTTCCGCCGGTGTAGAGGCCGGTCAGCATGGCCGCAACCTGCCAGCTGTCGGCCACCTCATCGTGGAGGTAAATGGCGGTTCCGCAGGTGCAAACGATACCCGCGAGGCAGCAAAGCCCAAAGGACAGCAACATGTTGCCGGCCGAGGAGAACCCCTCGCGAATGCGCACCGCGAAAAGCAGCAGGGGGAGCCCTACGAGCATGCTACCCCCGGCAATGCTTTCGAGTAACTCCGGATTCTGCGGCCAGAGGCGGAGGTTGCTCACCAGTATCCCGATGCCGTAGCACAGGATGATGCTGCTGCTCCAGGCCGGTAACCATTGTCGCCGGGCGGCCAGCATGGCCAGCAGGGGGAAGCCCACCGCCAGCAAGAGGCTCAGTAATTCGGGAACCGCCAAGGCTAATAGCGCAGGTTCAGCACGCCGGCCTTGCCGACGGGGGGGATGGACACGACGAGGAGGTTGCCGTAGTCCAGTTCACTGAAGCGGGCCATGGTTTCCGTCTTGGCCAGCAGGTTGGCAAGTTCGGGGGTGGTATCACTGTGACCGACCACCAGTACCGTTTCCCCCGCGTGGCGCCGACGCAGCTGATGGGCAAAGTAGGTCAGTGCCTGCCCATCGTATATCTGGGTATCGAGGCCCGCCTGCTCGGCTGCGGGAGCCGCGGTGAGGCGGGTACGGTGGGTATCGGTGCTGTAGACCGCGGCCAGCTCCGTCTGCGAGAGCATTTCTGCCAACCGGGCGGCGCGGCTATCCCCCGTTGGGGTGAGCAACGGATCAGTGCCGTAGTCCTTTTCCGCGTGGCGGACCAGAATAAAGGTGGTCACCCCCTGTTCACCGAAATTGGCCTTGGCTTCCCGCCGGGCGGGATCGCAGCCCGTGAGCAGGAGCAGCACGAGAAAGGCAAGGATTGAAATTCGTGGTAGCATCATCCGATCCCCTCTTTCATCTTGGAAGCATTCTCCGCCATCTGCAGTCCCTCGATCACCGGTTCCAGGTTGCCCCCCATCACCTTGTCGAGGCTGTGCAGGGTAAGGTTGATGCGGTGGTCGGTCACCCGGTTCTGAGGGTAGTTATAGGTACGAATCTTCTCGCTGCGGTCGCCGCTGCCGACCAGCGATTTGCGGGCGCTGGCCAGTTCGTTGGCCGCGGCCGTATCCTGGGCGTCCTTGATCCGGCGGTACAGCTGCGCCATGGCGATCTCCTTGTTCTTGTGCTGGCTGCGCCCGTCCTGGCTTTCACTCACGATGCCCGTGGGCAGGTGGGTGATGCGGATGGCGGACTCCGTCTTGTTGACGTGCTGCCCGCCCGCTCCGGATGCCCGGAAGGTATCGATCTTCAGGTCGGCCTTGTTGATGTTGATGTCGGCTTCCTCCACCTTGGCCAGCACCGCCACGGTGGCCGCGGAAGTGTGGACGCGCCCCTGGCTTTCGGTCTTGGGTACCCGCTGGACGCGGTGGACGCCGGACTCGAATTTCAGGCTGCTGTACACATCGTCGCCGTGGACTTCGAATACCACCTTGGAGTATCCGCCGGCGGTTCCTTCGTTCTCGTCGATCACCTCGATCTTCCAGCCCATGGATTCCACGTAGCGCTTGTACATGTCAAAGAGATCGCCCGCAAAGAGGGCCGCCTC
Organism: Neolewinella marina; assembly: GCF_002631205.1. Classification (GTDB taxonomy): domain Bacteria; phylum Bacteroidota; class Bacteroidia; order Chitinophagales; family Saprospiraceae; genus Neolewinella; species Neolewinella marina. Next base: position 233,885 of record NZ_PDLO01000001.1, on the reverse strand, counting down.
GTCGCCACCCGTACCGCTGCGGATCTCCATGATAATGTCGCGCTCGTCTTCGGGATCCTTCGGGATGAGCATCACCTTGACCTTCTCGTCGAGGGCCTCCTTTTGTTCCCGCAGGTCTTCGTACTCCAGCTGCGCCATTTCCCGCATTTCGGGGTCGGGATCGCGCCGCATGGCTTCGGCACTCTGCAGGTTTTCCGTCAGGTCCTTGTAGATCAGGTAGGTATCGGCTACGGGTTTCAGCTTGCCGTACTCCTTGTTCACCTTGGTGAAGCGGTCCTGGTCCATGATAACTTCCGGGTCGGAAAGTTGTACTTCAAGGTCCTTGAACCGGTGGTAAATTGCTTCAAGCTGGTCGATCATAGCACGCGCCGTTAACTGGGGCGGCCAAGATACGGCAGCGGGCTAGAGAAACTGTAATTCCTCCCCGTCCATTCGGACGTGCACCGCCGGGCGGCTGCCCAGGGTTTCCTTCTGCCGGCGGGTAACGGTGTAGTCCGCCCGGTAGAGGACATCGGAATTGATCTGACCGAAGCGGGTGGGCAGCAGGGTTTGCCCGTGACCCATGGCGAAACAGGCGGCCAGGGGGCCTTCCAGGTCCTCGCACAGCCGGTAGCAAAAGCTGTCCATGGCCAGGCGAATGTTGACCTCATCGCGGTAATCCACCAGTCCCATCGGAACCTGCTTGCTGGCCGGCAGACTTACCGTCAGGGCACGGCCGTGGTACAGCAGCAGGGTGTCGATCTTGGGGTGAAGGTTGGGAAACCAGGACAGTAGGGCCTCCCGGTCGGCAAAGATCAACTCCGGGCGATTGCGCTTGGAGATGGGGCAGGTGTCCAGCAGGGCCGTCACGGCCGAGCGGCGAGTGGCATCCACGACTACTTGCCAGAGGTTCGCGGTAGGAAGCAACACCAAGCCGCCGGAAGTGAGGGTAGAAATGGCTTCGGTGCCACGGACGGGCAGCTGGTGTTGAATGGATGGGGTATAGTTAGTCCGTAAATTCATTAATTAGCAGTGAAACCTTCACTTCAATAGAAGAAAAAGGCGTGAATTAGGTATTCGGAAAAACAGACCGACAGGGCCGATTTGGCCGAATGCAATAGGGTAGAGCGTATATTAAAGGTGGAGACGCTTGACCGACATTTGCCATAGCAGCGCCGGAGAATCGTTCCGCTAAGGAAACTGTATTTTGTCCCTAAGATTGTGTACAAGTCCATTTAAACCTCCAGCAATTGAACCACAAGCCGTACTTGATTTGTCTGATCGCGCTGCTGGTGATGGCACTGCCCTCCCGCCTGCGAGCGGACCACATCGTGGGCGGCGAATTTCAGTACGAATGCCTCGGCTTTGTCAACGACGATCCCTCCACCGGGATCATGCGGTATCGCATCACCATCAATATGTACCGCGACTGCATCGGAGAGGGAGCCCTGTTTGACGGCAACGACCCGCGGCAAAGCCCCACGGAGCCGAGCGCGGAAGCCAACATCAGCATCTACCTTGGCGACCGCTACTACAATCCCACGCGGGTCATTACCCTTTCGCGCTTCGATCCGGTACCCATCAACCTGGGCAACCCTTGCCTGGTCATCAACGAGCCGATCTGTCAGGAGATCGGCATTTATACCTTCATCGAGGAACTGCCCGTCTCGGACGAAACCTACACCTTCGTTTACCAGCGCTGCTGCCGCAATGAATCCATCCGCAACCTGATCAACCCCCGGCAGATCGGTGCGACCTACTTCATCCAGCTTACCCCCGAGGCCCAACAGCGGTGCAACAGCAGTCCTGATTTCAATATCGATCCCCCGATTGCCATCTGCATCAATGAGGTCTTCAAGATCGACCTGGGAGCTACGGACGTCGACGGCGACAGCCTGGCCTACGTCTTCTGTGACCCCAAGCTCGGGGGAGGCACCGACCCCGGGGAGGGTGACCGGCAGCAGACCGCGACCTACTTCGACGACATCGTTCCCAAGGAGGAAAGCCCCTATCCCTATACCTCGGTCCCCTGGGTGTTGCCCACCTATTCCATGGACCATCAGCTGGGGGTGGGCAGCACCCTGAACATCGACCCCGTGACCGGCGAATTATCCGGCGTCCCCATCTACCCCGGCACCCACGTCCTGGGCATTTGTGTGGAGGAGTGGTCACGGGGCCCCAATCCCGTCCTCCTCAGCGAAACCAAGCGGGAATTTCAGCTCAGCGTCAGTCGTTGCGGCAATACCGTCAATGCCGACCTGGTGGAAACCGAGATCGACGAGCAGGGGCGGTTCTTTATCCGGCAGTGCGGCCCCGGCCCCAACGTGATCCTCAATGAGAGTACCCGAATCACCTCCATTACCAGCTACGACTGGGAGTTGATCGGTCCCGGCGGAGAGCTGTTGACGAGTTCCGACCGCGACTTTTTCACCGACATCCGGGAAATCGGGGTGTACGAAGGTGTGATGATGCTGAACCGGGAGTCCTTCGCCGACAACTGCAAGGACACGGCGGAATTCCTGCTGGGGGTATTCCCCGACCTGACGGCTGATTTCACCACAACAGAGGTAATCTGCGAACCGGAGCCCATCGTATTCACCAACCGCTCCACCACGGAGGGCGGGCAGGCGATTACTGGCTACTCCTGGAACTTCGGGGACCGCACGTCCCGCAGTCCGCAAAAAAGCCCCATCCACCAGTACATGGTACCGGGCGACTTCCCGGCCGAGTTGACGATCACCGACGAGAACGGCTGTACGGATGTAGCGGTAAGGAACGTCGAGTATTTTCCCGCTCCCCGCACCATCATCCTGGAGCCCCAGGATGCCTTCGGCTGTGCCCCCTTCACCAATGGATTCCTCAACCGATCTCATCCCATTGACGACAATTACCTGTTCGAGTGGCGGTTCGGCGATGGGGGTGCTTCCAGTGATCGCGATCCGACACATACGTATGAGCGGACCGGCATTTTCGACGTCTACCTGAGCATTACTTCCCCCCTGGGTTGCTTCGTCGACACCACCTTCCGCCAACTGGTGGACGTGCGGGAGGCACCGATCGCCGACTTCGCCTTCTCTCCGGAACAGCCGAATAACATCTTTCCGGATGTCGACGTGCTCGACCGCAGCATCGGTTCCAACAGCCAGCGGTACGTCGTTTCTGACCAGTCCGGGGAAGCCATTTTCAGTGTTCCCGGGCCGGACTTCACCTACCGCCTCCGCGATACCACCACCTTATTCGTCACCCAGTACGTGAGCCACCCCAGCGGCTGCCTGGATACGATCACCAAGGACATCCGGCTCTACCTGAAGAATACCTTCAATGCCCCGAACGCCTTTACCCCCAACGGCGACGGCCTGAACGACGACTGGCGGCCCAAAGGCATCTGGGAGGGGGCCACCGATTACCGCCTCCGCATCTGGAACCGCTGGGGGGAAAAGATCTTCGAAACGGACAACTTCGAGGCCGGTTGGGACGGTACCTACCAGGGGAGCAACAGTCCCGCCGGGGGATACCTCTGGGACGTCACCTTCACCAACGCCGAAGGGGATCCTGAAGCGTTCAAGGGTGGGGTAGTGCTAATCCGGTGACCACCCCCACCGCTCCAACTGCAGGCTGTCGGGCAGTTCCACGATCGCTTCCCGCGTGAACCCATTGCGGATCAGTACGCGCCGGCTGCCGGCATTCTCCATTTCCACGTGCGCCAGCAATCCCAGGCCGTCCTCGCGGGCAAGCTCCTGGACCGCGGCAATGGCGGCCGTCATGATGCCCCGTCCGCGGTACGCCCGCGCAGTGTGGTACCCCAACTCCACCTCCTGTTCCTCGGGCAGCCACCCCTTACCGCCAATGTTGCCGACGATGGCGTTCTCGGCTTCGTACACAATGAGGAAGGGGACGCCGTAGCGGTAGGCGAGGGGGTGATCATTGATGAGACCCCGTAACCCCTGGTCCAGGATAAGCCAGTCGGGCAAAGCATCCACGGCAACCTTGAAATTGCCGTACCGCCGGGCCTTCACCAGTTGGCGGAATTCGGGGGCCGGTGGTTGCAGTAGTCGAATCATGGATCAGCGGATGGGGTCGATTTTTGCCTTGGTCATTACCCACTCACCTCCGCTGCGGCGCCAACGGTTGGTGAAGCGTTCCCGGTAGGTCCCTGGCTCCCCGTTGGCCCGCCAGCGGAAGGTGCGGATGCCCTGGACGATGAATTGATCCTGGTAGGCCACTACCCGGCTGCTGTCGATGGAAATCTGCAGTTGGGGGAACACCAGCCGCAATTGCCCCAGGTCGTCGATGAACCTTTGGCGGTCCTTCGGCGCGGCCTGTCCGGCGTACACCATCGCAAAGTCGTCCGACAGCAAGCGGTCGATCACCGCCGCGTCCAGGTTTTCGTAGGCGCCGTTGAAGACGGCCTCCCGCTGCGCCACCCGGCCTGCCCCATCCTGTCGGGGGTCTGTATCTTCGCCGGTACCGCAGGTGCCGAGGAACACCATCCCCAGCATTAACACGCAAAGCAACTTCATGACTACCCTAACGCCATCACCAACCAAAAGTAACAGCGGAAACCCCCGGATTTTCACGACCGCCCTGCTCGGGCTGTTCCTCCTGCTTTTCCTGGGCACCTGCGGACCCGCCAACCCCAATGCAGACTCCGCGGCCACGCCGGATACGGCCGAAGCGGTGATCCAACGCGCCGTAGACGCCCACGGGGTGGCTCATTTCGACTCGGTCGAGGTAAACTTTGCTTTCCGCGATCGGCAGTATGGCATTGTCACCGACCATGGGCGGTACACCTATTCCCGCAGTTTCACCGACAGCCTCGGACGGCCCGTACGTGATGTGCTGACGAATGAAGGGCTGCAGCGGTTTCGCAACGACAGCCTGCTACAGCTGACCGCCAAGGACAGTGCGGCCTACGCGGCTTCCGTAAATTCCGTGCGCTACTTTTTCATGCTGCCCTACGGCCTTTCGGATCCCGCGGTGCAGGCCGAATTGCTCGATACGGTCAGCCTGGAGGGCAAGGTATACGACCGCGTACGCGTAACCTTTGCCGCAGAAGGCGGGGGGACCGACCACGACGATGTCTACCATTACTTCTTCAACCGGGAGACCGGCGAACTGGACTACCTCGCGTATACCTTTGAAGCAGACAAGGGGGGCATCCGTTTCCGCGAGGCCATCAACAAGCGGCGGATCGACGGGGTGCTCGTCCAGGACTACGTGAACTACGGCATCAACGGCGATGACCGGAACATCGACGACATCGCCCGGCGCTTTGCGGCCGGTGAGTTGCCGAAATTGTCGGTCATCGAAAATACCGCGGTGCAGTTCGCAGATCGGTTGGCAGGAGATCAGTAACGAAGGCGCGCTGCCGCCACCAGGGGTGGGGGAGGCTGATGCGCTCGTCTTCGTAGATCACGTCGTCGGCAAAGATGAGGTCGATATCCACGGTGCGCGGCCCCCAGTGCAGGTCGCGCTCCCGGCCCAGCTCCTCCTCAATCTGTTGGGTTTCTTTCAGCAGCCGGTGGAGTTCCGGCCGGATGGAGGTCCCCCGTAGGCGGGCGTTGGTCTCCACCACCAGGAGCTGGTTCAGAAAGGCGGGCTGGTCGGTCATCCCCCAGGGAGCGGTTTCCACCACGGGGCTTGCGTAGTGTATTAGTCCCAGGCGCCGGGACAGGGCTTCCCGGGCATTTTTGAGGTGTTCGTCGCGGTTGCCGAGGTTGGATCCGATGGATAGGGTTAGTTTTGCCACCCCTAAATGTAGTTATGTCTTTACATCCGTTCGTTGTCGTTGAGGGTAATATCGGTGCCGGGAAGACCACGCTGTCGCGCCGCCTGGCGGAGCAGTTCAACCACCGGCTGATCCTGGAAGAGTTCAGCGACAACCCCTTTCTGCCGCTGTTTTACCGGGAACCCGACCGCTATGCCTTTCCGGTGGAACTCTTTTTCATGGCCGAGCGCCACAAGCAATTGCACGGGGAGCTGTCGAGCAGCGAGCTCTTCACCGAGGGTACCGTAGCCGATTACCTCTTTATCAAGACCCTGCTCTTCGCCCGCAACAGCCTCAGCGAGCAGGAGTTCCGGCTCTTCAACCGGATTTACCGCGTGATGGATTCCGGCTTTCCTTCTCCGGACCTGATCGTCTACCTCCACCGGCCCGTAGCGGCCCTGCAGGCCAATATCCGGAAGCGGGGCCGTGATTTTGAAACGGAGATCCACGACGACTACCTCTTATCGGTACAGTCGACCTACCTGAACTACTTCCGTACCCTCCAGGATACGCCGGTGCTAATCCTGGACCTGGACGACCAGGATTTCACCCAGGATGAAGAGCTCTACCAGCGGATGGTGGCTGCCATCGTAGAAAAGTATCCCCCCGGCATTCACCGGATCGACCTTCATTCCTTGCGCTCGTCGCCGATCATTTCCTGAGGCCAACGGCGGATCTTGCTCTTGAGGCGGTAGGTGGACAGCCGGTTGTGGTAATAATGCAACAGCGAGAAGTTGTCGCTCACGATGCGACCTACCCGGTCGTAGTGCAGGGGCTTGTCGATGTGGTAATTGCCGATGCTTTCAATGCCGTGGCGGATGATGTTGCGGCCCGGCTCCCGCAGTTCCTGGCTTAGCTTGGCCCGGTCCTCCCGTTCCATGACCAGCAGCTGGTCGCGCAGTTGCTCAACCACCTGAATCAATGCCGCCTCGTTGAAGTAGAAGTCTTCCGCCGGAAGCCGCAGCAGGGCGTAAAGGTCGTCCTTGGGGAAGCTGCGCTCCAGCATCGCAAAGGCGGCATAGCTGACGAGGTGGCTGGCCAGAACGATGCCGTCGGCGTGGTAGCGCTCAACGATGCGGTTAGCCAGTAGCCGGGTGTATTCACTTTCCCGCTGTAGATCTTCGTTGATGCGGCCGTGCTGGTCGCGGAAGTACTCCCGGGTGGAGACGTGACGGCCGCTGAGGGCGTAGCTTTTTCCGGTTGCTTCCACCCGGTTGCCCAGTACGTCGAGGGGCTGGCCCAGACTGATGGTGATTTCGTTCCCCTTGCTGAAAACGCCCCAGACGAACTTCAGGATACTGCGCAGGGAGTGGAAGCTGTCCTTGGCCTTGATGTAGCGGTCCTGCCCCTCCCGCCGCAGGTGCTGTTCGATCAGGAACTGGGCTTCCAGCACAAATGGGTAGCTGAGGATGACCGGCACGATAAATACCTTGTCGTCCCTTCCCGCCTGGTAACGGGCGCGCTGGGCCTCCACGGCGGTCCCGAGCAAACCGAGTTTCAGCTTGGTTTCCAGCGCTCCGGAGCGGGAGCGGGTGCCACCGGGGAAGAACAGGGAGGGCACCCCCCGCTGGATGAGCAGCTTGCTCATCATCTTCAGGGTGGTCATGTACACCTGGTTCCGCTTGCGGCGGTCGACGCGGTAGGCGCCCAGGCGGTTCATGAAGTAGGCCGTGTAGCCGGTGTTGTAGAGGTTGAGCCCCGCCCCGAAGGACATGGCTTCCAGCCCGGCTACCTGGTCGAGGGCGTAGCCGATCAGGATGCTGTCGAGGTTGCTAAAGTGGGTGGGCACCAGCACCACGGTGCCCTTCTGGCTCAGTTCCCGTACCTGGTTGACGTATCCCCGTACCAGGAGCTTCTCTTCCAGCAGGATTTTCTTGGAAAAGAGGCTGGTGAAGGTGCGACCGCTGGCGGCGTTGAGCAGGCGGCCGAAAAAGAAGGTGAGGAACCGCCGGGCGAAGCGGAACGTGGGGATCTTGAAGGTGCCGACGATCTCTTCGGAGTAGCGGTGGACGATGCGGCGGAGGATCGACTGGGCGGCTTCCTCAGCGGTGGCGGGCTCGTCCTCGTCCAGGGAGTGGGTGGCCAGCAATTTTGCCAGCCGCTTCCAGTAGCCGCGTTCCTGGGGCGGATCCACCTTCCAGGGTTCGGTTTTGGTCCTTTCCTGCTCGCTGAAAATGGTCTTGCTCAGCAGGTCGGCCAGGTTGTCGCCGTGTTCCTGGATGATGCGTTCCTCGCTGGCCGCCTCCAGTAGCTTAATGAAGGCTTCCCGGTCCTCACTCAGCTTGTAGATCTCCCAGTCCTCAACCGAGGGAACCGTATGGGTGTACCGCTGTCCTTCCCACTCGAAGTGGGCGGGTATCGGGCGGGGGGTTTCCGGTGTCGCACTCATGGTTTCCTGTGTTGGCCAGTCCGTCTAGCGGGTGGCGGTATCAGCGTAGAACGGCCAATTTACCGTATTTAAGGCGCTTTCGACGTACGTCAGCACCTCATCGCGGCCGATTTCCTTTACGGCGCTGGTGAGGAAAGCCGGTGGCAGTTCCTCCCAGTATTCCTTGAGTCGTTCCTGGAAGGCCGCAACGTGTGCTCCGTCCTTGGCCTTGCGGCGGTCGGTTTTGGTGAAGGCGAGCACGAAGGGGATACCGTGTTCCCCCAGCCAGTTGACGAACTCCAGGTCAATCTCCTGGGGCGGAACATTGCTGTCGATGAGCACGAAGGCACTCACCAGGGTCTGCCGCTTGAGGAAGTAGTTCTCCATCCGCTTTTCCCACTTGGAACGGGTCTTCTTGCTCTGCTTGGCGTAGCCGTAGCCCGGGAGGTCCGTCAGGAACCAGCTGTCGTTGATCAGGTAGTAGTTCAGCAGCTGCGTCTTGCCGGGCTTGCCACTGGTGTGGGCCAGTTCCTTGCGCTGGGCCAACATGTTGATCAGGCTGCTCTTGCCGACGTTACTGCGCCCTATGAAGGCGAATTCCGGGCGACCGTCCTTGGGGGCCTGATCCACGCGGGCGTGGGAAGAATGGAAACTTGAGGTCTTGATCTGGGCCACTGCGGCAAGGGGTTTGCGGAGTCATAAAATAAAGGGCGTCCGCTCACCGAAGTAAGCGGACGCCCCTATGCATCGTCGATCACGATCAGTCGTTGGAATCGCTGTCGGAATCGGACTTGGATTTGGATTTCTTGGCAACCTTTTTCGGGCTGATGATGACGTTCATCCGGCGGCCTTCCATTTTCGGCATGGCCTCGGCGGCACCCAGGTCCTCGAGTTCCTTCATGAAGCGGAGCAGGAGAAGCTCGCCGCGATCCTTGAAGACGATGGAGCGGCCGCGGAAGTGTACGTAGGCCTTTACCTTGGCGCCGTCCTCCAGGAAGCCCCGTGCGTGGCGGACCTTGAATTCAAAGTCGTGGTCGTCCGTATTCGGGCCGAAGCGGACTTCCTTAATGACCGTCTTCACGGCCTTGTTGCGGATTTCTTTTTCTTTGCGCTTCTTCTCGTAGAGGAACTTCTTGTAGTCGGTCAGACGGACTACGGGAGGGGAAGCATTGGGGCTGATTTCCACCAGGTCGAGGCCCAGGTCACGTCCCCAGCCTTTTACCTGTCGGGTGTCGAAAACGGTGCCGCTTTCCAGCTTGGTTCCGATTTCACCGGAAATCTCCTCGAGGTTGTCGCCAACCAGGCGTACCTCGGGTACCCGGATCATGTCGTTGATCCGGAATTGGGGGGTAGTTTCTTCTCTACGCGTATAACGGTTGCGGCCGCCGCCTCTTCTCTTAGCCAATAGATGTTGGGTTATGTTATAAAATGTAAAAGTACGGAGGATGCTAAAGTTCATCCTAATCCCTACTGTCCCTCCAGAACATTAAATTATTTGGTACCGGAGGAAAATAAAACCGGCCGACGCGCCTGTGGGAGCCGCGCCGGCCGGTCGTAAGCTATTGCTCCTCGGAGGTGACTACTTCCTGTTGGGCGATGGTCAGGCCATCACCGCTTTCGTTCAGCTTGGCCACCAGGGCAGTGCCCCCTTCCGGGTTGTTGTTCAGAATATACTCCGCCAGCGGATCCTCGATGTACTTCTGGATCGCGCGGTGCAGCGGACGGGCCCCGAACTGGGGATCGAAGCCTTTCTCGGCGACGAACTTCTTGGCGTCCTCGGCAAGTTCCAGCTTGAACTCCATACCGCTCAGTCGCTTGTAGAGGTCCGACAGGGCAATGTCGATGATGCGGAAGATCTCGTCCTGGCCGAGGCTGTTGAAGATCACCACGTCGTCGATCCGGTTCAGGAACTCCGGCGAGAAGGTGCGCTTCAGGGCGTTGTTGATTACCGCCTTGCTGTTCGACTCGGCGTTCTCCGTCCGGGCCTTGGTAGCGAAACCTACGCCCTGGCCGAAGTCCTTCAACTGCCGTACCCCGATGTTGGAGGTCATGATGATCATGGTGTTCTTGAAGTCCACCTTGCGTCCCATACCGTCGGTGAGCTGTCCGTCATCGAGCACCTGCAGCAGGATGTTGTAGACGTCGGGGTGGGCCTTCTCGATCTCGTCGAGCAGAATCACGCTGTACGGCTTGCGGCGGACCTTCTCGGTCAGCTGACCGCCCTCTTCGTAACCGACGTAGCCGGGAGGCGCACCGATGAGACGGCTGACGCTGAACTTCTCCATGTACTCCGACATGTCGATGCGGATCAGGCTTTCCTCGCTGTCGAAGATGTACTTCGCCAGGGCCTTGGCCAGCTCGGTCTTGCCGACGCCGGTGGGGCCGAGGAAGATGAAGGTACCGATGGGCTTGCTGGGGTCCTTCAGGCCCACGCGGTTGCGCTGGATGGCCTTGGTTACCTTGGTGATGGCGTCATCCTGCCCGATGATGACGGACTGGAGGTCACCCTCCATGCCCACCAGCTTCTTGCTTTCGTTCTGGGCAACGCGGCGCACGGGGATGCCGGTCATCATGCTGACCACTTCGGCGATGTCTTCCTCGTTGACGGGGTAGCGCTTGGTCTTGGATTCCTCCTCCCACTGCTTCTTGGCGTCTTCGAGGTTGCGCTGCAGCTTGCTTTCCTGGTCGCGCAGGTCGGCGGCACGCTCGTACTGCTGGTTCTTGACCGCGGAATTTTTCTGCTCCTTTACCTCCTCGATCTTCTTCTCCACCTCCTCGATGTGCTTGGGCACGGTGATGTTCTTGAGGTGGGTGCGGGCGCCTACTTCGTCGAGTACGTCAATGGCCTTGTCCGGCAGGAAGCGGTCGGTGATGTAGCGGTCGCTCAGCTTGACACAGGCCTCGATGGCATCGTCGGAGTAGTTGACGTTGTGGAACTCCTCGTACTTCGGCTTGATGTTGTTGAGGATGTGCACGGCCTCTTCGGCGCTGGGAGGATTGACCAGTACTTTCTGGAAGCGGCGGTCCAGGGCACCGTCCTTTTCGATGTGCTGCCGGTACTCGTCCAGGGTGGAGGCACCAATGCACTGCAGTTCACCGCGGGCCAGGGCGGGCTTGAAGATGTTGCTGGCGTCCAGCGAGCCGGTGGCTCCACCGGCACCGACGATGGTGTGAATCTCGTCGATGAAGAGAATCACGTCGCGGCTCTTCTCCAGCTCCGTCATGATGGCCTTCATCCGTTCCTCGAACTGACCGCGGTACTTGGTACCGGCCACCAGGGCGGCCAGGTCCAGCATCACGATGCGCTTGTCGAAGAGGGTACGGCTCACCTTGCGGTCGCGGATGCGCAGGGCCAGACCTTCCACGATGGCGGTCTTGCCCACGCCGGGTTCGCCGATCAGGATGGGGTTGTTCTTCTTGCGGCGGCTCAGGATCTGGGACACCCGCTCGATCTCGGTTTCCCGGCCGATGATGGGGTCCAGGCGATCTTCTTCCGCCAGGGCGGTGATGTCGCGGCCGAAGTTGTCGAGCACGGGGGTGCGGGACTTGGAGTTACCCTGACCGCGTCCGCCGCGGCCCTGACCACCGCGTCCGGCGTCGTCGTCTTCGAAACTTTCGTCGCCGCTGCCGGGCGCCTGGCTCAGCGGCAGGGAGAGGTCTTCGGTAAAGTCCTTTTCGTCTTTCACGTAGTCGAGTTCAGCTTTGTAAATTTCGTATTCCACCTCGAACTGCCGCAGAATCTTGGTCGCGGGCAATTCCTTGTTGCGCAGAATAGACAGGATGAGGTGCTCGGGGCTCACCTGGGTGGTTTTCAGGGCCTTAGCTTCCAGGAAGGTAACCTTCAGGACGCGGTCGGCCTTGTCGTTCAGTGGCAGTTTCGACAGCGAGTGGCTGCTGGCCTGCCCACCGTTGCGCTGGATGTTCTCGCGCAGGGTGTCGGTGAGGGCTTCAATGTCTACGGCCAGGTTGCGCAGCACGCGGGTGGCCAGGGTGTTGCCCATGCTCAGGACACCCAGGAGCAGGTGTTCGGGGCCCACGTAGGTGTGGCCCATCTTCTCGGCCTCCTGCTTGCCGCGGGCCATGGCCTGCTTTATTTCGGGGTTAAATTCCCGCTGTGGAGGATTCATTCAATAAACTTTGGAGGGGTAATCAATAAATTAGGCGGCGGGGCGCCGGTGCCATAAAATAACGTAAAGCGTAAGGGCCCTGCCTTAAAGGTAAGGGCTAACTGAAAGAACTGTGCCATCACTCGGGTACTGACAAAAAATCCTGACAATTCGCCCGGGCTTGCCAACATAATTCGGCGGCCCCCTTGCGTTACAGTATCGAAACAAAGCTATTTGCCAATAGTTGGTTATCGGCCCCGCCGCAGGCAGGGGGACGGCGGTTTTGGGAGGCAGCCGACTTAAGAAAAGCCTAAGGAATAGGCCGGTGGGTCCGGCGTCCACTCTCTTCTGCTTACCTTTACCCACGCCCCGCCGGTGGCCCACAACCGGATCCTGTGCATTACTGCTACCATGAAGTTTTTCCCACCGAAGTTCCTGCTGAGTCTGATCTTTTGTGCCGGTTTTCTCCTGCAGAACCTGGGCGCTACCGGCGATAGCCTTTACTTCCTGTTGCCCACGGATACCGTAGTGCTGCGCTCCGATCCGGCCTCCGGCCACCTCCTCTTTGACCACTACCTGGCCCCGAAGCAGACCCTCTACGGCGCGGCCCGTTTCTACGGTTTCAGCCTCGACGACCTCTACCGCCTGAACCCCGCGTTAAGAAAAGGTTATACCCCCGGCACTAAGGTCACCGTAGCCATTCCCCGCACCGTCATCCGGCCAAGTTTCTCCCGCGACAGCGTGGCCTGGTTCGTGCCCGTGCGCTACCGCCTCTCCCCCGGGGAAACCCTTTTTGGGCTTACCCGGCGTACGCTGGGTCATCCCGACGACAGCCGAATCAAGGCCCTCAACCCCGGACTAACGGCTGAGAACCTTAAACCCGGTCAGGTAGTCAAGATCGGCTACTTGCGCATCGACGGCATCAACCCCGACGCCCAGGTCAGGGTAGAAGATCCCTACGTACTGCGCAACCGCCCCCTGCACGCCCGTTGGGATTCGCTGACGGCCAAAAAGACCCCGCTGTTCACCAACGGGAAGGCCGCCTGGACCACCCGGGGCGACCGCTCGAAATGGATGGTACTGCACCGCACCGCCCCCCTGGGCAGCCTGGTGGAGATCGAGGAGCCCCGCAGCCGCAAGACCATTTACGCCCAGGTCGTGGGGCGCATCCCCGAACAGGTCTACGACAGCCGCGTCATCCTCGTGGTGAGCCCGCTACTGGTACAGGCCTTCGGCGTGCGCGACAAGGAGTTTTACGTAAGGACGCGCCACTTTTAGTTTTGCTTATCCACTAAGGGAAAGCCAGGGCTGCGTAGTACCTTTGCGGGCCGAATGCGACTGAAGCAACTGGAGATAAAGGGATTCAAGAGTTTCGCCAGCCAGACGGTGGTGAACTTCGACGCCGACGTAATCGGCATCGTAGGCCCCAATGGTTCGGGCAAGAGCAACATCGTGGACGCCATCCGCTGGGTACTCGGCGAACAGAAAGGCTCCGAACTGCGCCTCGACAAGATGGCCTCCGTGATCTTCAACGGAACCCGCAAGAAGAAGCCCGGCAACCTGGCCTCCGTCAGCCTCACCTTCGAGAACGACAAGTCCCTGCTGGCCACCGACTACACCACGGTGACCGTCACCCGGATGCTCTACCGCAGCGGCGATTCCGAGTATCGCCTGAACGGGGTGCAGTGCCGACTCAAGGACATCCGCAACCTCTTCCTCGACACCGGTATCGGTTCCAACTCCTACGCCATCATCGCCCTGGGCATGGTGGACGACATCCTGGCCGACAAGGACAACAGCCGGCGGCGGATGTTCGAGCAGGCGGCCGGCATCAGCAAGTACAAGGACCGGAAGAAGGAGTCGCTGCGCAAACTCAAGAACACCGAGGATGACCTCGACCGTATTGAGGACGTCCTCCACGAGATCACCAATAACCTCAGCAGCCTCGAAAAGCAGGCCAAGCGCGCACGCAAGTACCGCGACCTGAAGCAACAGTACCGTGATTTCAGTCTGCTGCTGACCGGCATTCGGGTAGAGAAACTGCGGCTCGATCACGCCCGGCTCAAAGAGGAGACCGCCCAGGCGGAAGAAAGCTACAAGCATACCGAATCCCGCATCACCGAGCTGGAAACCCAGCTCGATCAGGAACGGCAGCGCCACGTCGACAAAGAGCGGCTGGTCGGAGAGCGGCAACGCAAACTGAACGCCCTGGTCGGGGAACTCCGCGGCCTTGAGAACGACCAGCGCTTGCTGCAGCAGCGCAAGACCTTCATCGACCAGCAGACCCGCAAGCTGGCCGAAGAGATCCGCGCCGCCAGCGGACAACTGGAAACCTACGCCACCGAGATCGGTCAAATGACCGAACAGCTGGGTGCCGAGCGCGAAAAGCTTACCCAGCGGGAGGCGGCCCGACAGGAAGCCGAGCAGGCCCTGCAACGGGTAAAAGAGGGCCACGCCGGCCTGAAGTCGCAACTCGATAGTGGACTACGCGAACAGCAGCAGGAGGAACGCAAGGTGTTTGAACTGGAGAAACGCCGGGCGATCAATTCCAACCAGGTCGACAACTACCGCTACCAGGTGGATCGCAACCTCGAGGAAATGGAGAACCGCACCAAGGAGCGGGCCACCCTCGAGTCGGAAATCCAGCAGCTGAACGCGGATGAATCGGCCGCCGCCGCCGCCCTGGCGGATCTCGAAACCCGGGAAGCCCAACGCCAGCAGGCCATCGAAACGGCGGTAGGAGAGTCCGAGCGGCTGCAGTCCGAACTCGGGCGCATCAACCGGGGACTAGACGCCCGCCGCAACGAATACAAGCTGACCAAGAGCATGATCGACAGCCTGGAAGGGTTTCCCGAGTCGATCCGCTACCTGAGCAAGAACCGCAGCTGGACCCCGGACCCCCAGCTGCTTTCCGACCTGCTGCTGGTAGAGCCCGATTACCGGGCGGCCATCGAGAACTTCCTCGAGCCCTACCTGAACCACTACGTCGTTTCCTCCCCCCAGGAGGCCCAGGCCGCCATCCAGTTGCTGGCCGACAAGCAGAAGGGCAAGGCACACTTTTTTATCCTGGAGGCCATCCCCGACGAAGCTACCGCCCCAACCGCTTCCCCCGCCGGAACCCGCCCCGCCGCGGAGGTGGTAACCGTGGACGCACCCTTCCGCAAGCTCACCGACCGTCTACTGCATGGCGTTTACGTGACCCCGGAGGAACAACTGCCGCCCCAGCCCGCGGATGGGGTGACCATCCTGTCGAGCGGCGGGCAGTACATCCGCCGTGCCTACTCGGTATCCGGTGGTTCCGTCGGACTGTTCGAGGGCAAGAAGATCGGCCGCAAGAAAAACCTCGAACTCCTCCACCGCGAAATCCGCGAGGCCGAGGAACGCTCCGCCGCCCTGAGCCGTGAACTGGAGCAGCAGCGCTCCACCCTGGCCGAATTGCGGGGACAGCGACTCGATCGCCAGATTCCGGAGAAGCAGCGTGAGCTGAACAAACTGCAGCAGCGGGCCGCCGGACTACAGGCCCGGGCCGAGGGCTTTCAGTCCTACTTCACCGACACCCAGGCGAAGAACGCCCAGTTGCAGGAGGAGGCCGACAAGCTGGTGCAGCTGAACCGCGAGATGGACGCCGAACTCATTGGCCTGAGGGACCGAATCAATCACCTGCGCCACAACGTAGCCGGTACCGACGAGGACTACCGCCGGCTGAGCGAGGAGCTCTCCTCGGCCAGTGCGGCCTACAACCAAGAGAACATCCTCTTCATCCAGCAGCAAAACCGGGTGGAAACCCTGGAACGGGAACTGGCCTTCCGGGGCAAACGCCGGGAAGAACTGCAGCGGCAGGAGGTGACCAACCGGGAACAGCTGAAGTCGCTGGAGCGCGAGGCCGGGCAGATCAGCCAGCAGGAAGGCACCCTGGAGCGCAACATCGGTCAGATGCGGCAGGAAAAGGAGGAATACCAGGCCACCCTGAGCTCGGCGGAAAAGGCCTACTACGACGCCCGCTCCCTGATCAACGCCCGCGAGGACGAACTTCGCCGGGAAAACCGCTTGCGGCAGGATGCCCAGGTGAAGGTGAACCAGCTGCGGGAGAAATTCACGGACGTACGCTTCAAGCTCAACGGCGTGGAGGAACGCCTCAAGATCGAGTTCAACCTCGACCTGGAGCAACTCGCAGCGGTGGAAGTGGAAGAATGGACCGGTACGGTTACCGACCTGGAAATCAAGGTGGACCGCCTCCGCAGCCGCATCGGAAATTACGGGGAGATCAATCCCATGGCCGTGGAAGCCTACGACGAGATGAAGGAGCGGCACGAAACCATCACCCAGCAGCGCGACGACATCATCGCGGCCAAGGGGACGCTGCTCAAGACCATCAAGGAAATCGAGGACACGGCTACGGTACAGTTCCTGGACGCCTTCGAGCGGGTCAGGGTATTCTTCATCGACGTGTTCCGCAGCCTGTTCACCGAAGACGACAATTGCGACCTCATCCTGCTGGATCCGGAGAATCCCCTGGAATCCGGCATTGAGATCGTGGCCAAACCCAAGGGCAAGCGACCCCAGACCATCAGCCAGCTTTCGGGGGGTGAAAAGACCCTCACGGCTACGGCCCTGCTGTTCGCCCTCTACCTGCTGAAGCCGGCCCCCTTCTGTATTTTCGATGAGGTGGACGCCCCCCTCGACGATGCCAACATTGCGAAGTTCAACCGCATCGTCAAGAAGTTCAGCCGCGACAGCCAGTTCATCATCGTCACCCACAACAAGTTGACCATGGAGGCCGTGGATTCCATCTACGGAGTGTACACCACCGAGCAGGGGGGCTCCGGCGTGGTTCCCGTGCAGTTCACCGAGCTGGAAGGAAGTACGACCTTTTCCGCCCGCTAGCCCGGACTTAACCCAGAATATTGGCGACGTTAAAGCCCAGCAGGATCAGCACGCCCACCAGGGCGAGCATGGTCGGCAGGGGGTAGCCCCCGACCTGGAGGGGCACCCGGAACCGCGGGGTGGGTGCATCGGGGTGCTGCCGGCGAAAATTGAGCAGGGCAGCGTTGACGGCCAGGAAGACCAGCATAATAAATATATTGCTGATGCTGGCCACCACCTTCAGGTTTCCGATGAGGCCAAAGGCCAGCGCGAGCAGGGTGATCAGGAGAATGGCCGGCAAGGGGGTGCCGGTTTTCCGGTTAACGCGGGTCAGCCGCTGCAACCAGGACATACCACCATCGCGGGCCACGTCGTAAAGCAGGCGGCTGGTGCCCAGGATGTTGGACAGGATCGTCTTGCTGGTCGCAAACAGGGCTACCACGACAATGGCCGTGGCCCAGCCGGCACCCGCGCTCCGCCGCAACACCGCCGCCAGTGGACCGGATTCCTGCGCCAGTTCCTCCGGTGGAAGAACGGACACCGCGCTCACCGCCACGAGCAGGTACACCAGCAGCACGACTACCCCCGAAATCAGGATGCCGCGCGGCATGGTCTTCCTGGGCTCCCGGGTTTCTTCGGCCATCTTTACCAGGTCCTCGTAGCCGATGAAGCTGAAGAAGATAAGCGCCCCGCCGGAGGCTATGGCGGTCCAGCCGACGCCCTCGGATTCCAGCAGGGGAACCGAGCCCCACTCCGGTATGGCGAAGTAAACGATGGCAGCCAGGCCGGCCAGGGTGACCACCGTGGCCAGTGTATTGAACCAGCTGGCCTGCTGTACGCCGACGGCGTTGATCAGCCCCATGACCACGATAACCCCGAGGGTAATAATCCACCGGGGAACCTCCCAGAGCCGCCCGAGGTACTCACTGAAACTGATGGCAATGGCCCCCGCTGCTACCACCCCGGTGAACAGCATCATGATGCTGAACCACAGGGCCGTGGTCTGCCCGAACCCCTGCTTGACGTATTCGAAGCTGCCACCCGCGTCGGGGAATCGGCTCACGAATTCGGCGTAGGTGGTGGCGGTCAGCAGCGCTACGGTGGCCGCCACCAGAAAGCTGGCCCACAGCAGGTTGCCGCTGATGCCGGCCGCTTCGCCGACGATGGCGTAGATACCGGCCCCGACGATGCCGCCGATGCCAAACATTAGTATGTCAAGAAGTCCTAGGTTGCGTTTCAGTTGCGCTTCTGCCAAGCCGAATGGTTTTGCTGGATGAACGGATCTACCCCGGCGTTTGCCCGCCGGTGGGGACCCGCTCCCGCAGTGCCTGCCGCAGGTCGTCGATGTCCCCGAGGTATTTTTCCACAAAAGGCAACAGGGCGGCAATCTGTTCAAGGCGTTCTGGATCAGTAGTCTCCCGGATCTGCTTCAGGAGGTAGTCACGGGCCCGGTCGCGGTAGGTAGCGGAGTGGCCAATGCGCCGCAGGGCGGTCAACACCACGAAGCGGTAGCGTGATCCAATGCTGATGCCCAGCACGGCATCCAGCATGGCCGTCCGGTCGGCCAGCGGCAGGGCACGGCGGCCGAGTACATTGAGTGCCTCCACGTACACTTTGTCGTAGCGGGAGGCCACCAGGGTGCGCAGGCGGGATTCAATGCGTTCGGGCAGTGGGTCCGCCGGTACCTCCCCGGACAGCAGCACCTTGAGTTGCAGGAGGGCGTTGCGCTGCAACCGGGGCTCCGGACGGTTCAGATATTCGCTGATGATGTCCAGCGCCTCCTTACGGGGCGTGAGCCGCACCAGCTCCGCCCACCCCGGTTCCAATTGCTGGGGCCAGTTCACCGGGGGGACGTCGGTAAAGGCGGGGGCATCCACCTTTTGGTTCATGTCAGCCAGGCTGACCGGCGCCTCGGACCCTTCCAGCCGCAGCAGCTCCCGCAACAGCCCATCGAGTACGGGGTAGTCCTGCTCCCTATCGAATCTGGTATGGATAATGCGGGATACTGAGCTTACCGACAGGTGATTGGACCGCAACACCTCAGTGATGGGCTCAACCTGCCGGGGATGGTCGTCCAACAGTTCTACCAGGTGCTCCTGCGCAAAGGGGCCGGAGAATGCCTTCAGTAGCCCGAGGTATGGGGGAAGATTCTCCTCACCGATTTTTCCCGTCCGGTACACTTCCACCAACCGCACCAGCGTAGCCGCTTCCGCATAGTTACTCAGCGCCTGCAGGATCTCCGCGGTATACGGATGCCGCCCTTCCGACTCGAGTAGTCCCAGCAGGACGTCCCGGGCCCGGCCGTGCCCCAGCGCGCCCAGCACCTTGAATAATAAACGGGTGGTGGAGTCCGTGGCCGTTGCCAGCAGGGCCTGCAGGTAGTCGATCAACGCTTCGGTATCCGTCGGGCAGTCGACTTCCGGTACAGAAAGGGTGATCCTCTCCAGCGCAGCGTTCACTTCCGCTTCGTCGAAAGCGTAGAGGGCCAGGGAACCCGTGGCGGCCGGAGTGGACAGTTGGGCTGCGTCGGGGAAGTTGTCGCGGAATGCTTCCACCAATCCCTGGAAGGGGGGCGGGGGAGAAGCCGTAGCCAGGGCTGCGGTGAGGCGGTAGGGCAGGGTGGCGGCAAGGTCCTGCAGGTAGGCGCGGACCCCTTCCCAGTTGGCACCGTAGGTGAGCTTGAGCACGCTTTCGGGCATGCCGGCCAGGGGCAAAGCCGTAATCCGGGCGGGACGGGTGTCGGAAAGTTCTATCGTGTAGGTGGCCGGACCGTAACGGGTCGGAACGGTCCATCGGTATTCAAGGATTGGCATAGGAGGATAACGCGTCAGGGACTCAGCGGATGTCCACGACCTGATCCGGTCGGAAAGGAGGCTGCGGTGGCCGTTGGGTATCCTCCGATCGCCCCACGATGGCGAAGAGGAGCGGCAAGGGGTAGGGCTGATCTGGATAGGCGGTCATGCCGTCGGTCACGACCAGCACGGTGTCGGGGCGGGGCTGCAGCTCCAGGGCGGCGCGCAAGCCCGCGCGCATATCGGTACCGCTTCCACCGGGCAGGTGGGACAGGCGGAAGGCCTCTTGCTCGGAAATGATCCGTACCGGCTCGTAGGCCTGCATGTCACAGGGGATGAGGGTCACCGGTGCATCCAGTTGGCGGACGACGGCGGCAACTTCCGCCAGGGCGTGTTGGAGGTCCACGGGTTGCATGGAGGCGGAGGTATCCACGACGATGGCCACGTTGGCGGTGCGGGCACCGGTCAGGGTAGGGGGGAGGAGGGGGTGGAATACGGATTGCCGGCGGCTGGGGCGGCCGAACTGGTAATCCGTACGCATGCCCCGGCCGCGCTGCAGGGCGATGCTGAGGCGGTGGCCCAGGCGCTGCCGCCAGTTTATCCGGCTGCCGAGTACCTCAGCGGCCCATTCCCGCCAGCTACCCGGAATGTCGCGGTCGGCCGCTTCCCGGGTGAGGCGGGCCACTTCCCGCCACAGGATGGCCTCGTCAAGCTCCGTCAGCTCCTGCCCCTCACCGGTTTCCCATGGCCGCGGCTGACCGTGGACGCCACTTCCTTCATCCGGGGGGAAGGTGGTCGGTGCGTCCGTCGTGAGTCGCTGATGGTAGGTTTCCGCCAGTTCTCCGTCGGCCCAGCCGTACGCTGCCGCCCGTTGTCCGGGGTAGGCCGCGGGCATATGCAGGCCCCGCCAGCGGGCGTCGTTGATCTCCAGGTCGCATGCCACGTTCCAGCGGCGGGTGGAAGCTTCGCTGTGTACCCCGGCCGCGGTGGCCCTTTCGCCGTGCTGCCGGAGCCGGTGACTGATCTCGTGAACCCACAGAAAGGCGAGTTCGCCGAGGGCCCGTTCCCGGTCTGTTTGGCCGTAGATCGCGTCGACGATCGCCGGGTTCCAGTACACATTGTAGTGGCGGTCCACGGCGGCAATGCCCACCTCAGTGGACAGGATGATGCGGCAGCGGAAGAGGGCGGGAGCGAACCAAGGCAGGTGTTCGGCGGCGTAAGCGCGCGCAAACCGGATCCGCTCCACCGTTCTGCTGCGCTCAGCCGAGGACATCGACGAATTCGTTGAAGGCATCGTCGCTGAAGATCGTACCCACCAGGGCCATTACCTCCTGCCATTCGGGCTGGGACGAGGCGCTGCCGGAACTCAGGTGGGGCAGCCAGCCGGCCCGGGCGAGTTCCTTGAGGTGGACGAATATGACGTCGCGGCGCCCATCCCGGAAAACGGCCGCGGCCAGCTCCAGGTACCGCCGGGAATAGGGTAGCAGCTGTTCGTCCCCAAGGTGGGGCAGCAGTCGTGCGTTCAGCCCGTAGAACAGGACGTACAGCTCCGCGTCGTCGAGTTCACCTACCTGGACATCGGCTTCACCTCGTAGAGCGGCCAGGGGGTCGGGCAGCCGAAGGTTACGCAGGTGTTCCACCAACTGGATGGCGGTAGCCTCGCCGAGGCATCCGGTGACGAGGTTCAGGACCACCGTATGCCCCCGGCCTTCCCGGTCGTCGATGCGGTAGCCCAGCAGGTCGCAGGAGGCGAGCAGGGCCGCGGTGAAGTCCCAGCTGCGGGGCGTGGCGAAGCCAAAGGCGTCCTCCTCGGGGTTGCCGTGGAGGGCGTCCGGCCGTAAGCGGAGAAAGCCTCCGATGCGGATGTTCCAGTCGGAGAGCCGTTCGCGGTGTTGTTCGGGATCGATGCGGGGCAGCCGGGCGGTATCCCAGCCCGCGGTGAGGGACCGGATGTAAAGGCTCTCGGGGATGTCCCACTGGAGGTGAACGAAGCGGTTGCGCAGGGGCGGAGACAATTCCCAGCCGCCCACCATCAGGTCGGGAGGATTGGCCGCTGCCACGATCCGTACGCCCGCCGGCAGGGCCGTGAAGCCCACCTTGCGCTCGAAGACTACCCGCAGCAGGGCCGCCTGCACCGAGGGCGGGGCCGTACTGAGTTCGTCAAGGAACAGGATGCCGTCGGTGGTGTCCCGGAAATCCTCCACCCATTCCGGAGTGGCGTACCGTACCCGGCCATTTTCCAGAAAGGGCAGTCCGCTGAAGTCGGTGGGGTCGTGGATGGAAGCAATCAGGGTAGTCACGCGCAGGTCCGAAGTGGCCAGTCCCTCGATGAAACTGGATTTACCCACTCCGGGGCGGCCCCACAGCAACACGGGTATCCCGGTCTCGCCCTGGGGGCTGGGGGTGGCCAGGGCCACGAGCAGGGCTTCGGCCCCGTGGGGAAGGTGAGCGGCGTGCGGGTCGGCCATAGAATTGCGGTGCGGTTGGCTTGCGTGGAGGATAAAGGGCTGGGGGCGGGAATTGTTTGGGGGAGGGCTTTATCAATGGTGCTGCGGAGGGGGAATCCCCTGGCCTCCAACTTGCCAAGTGAGCTTTGTCACGGGAAGGGTCTCTCCGGCTGATGGCCAACTGGGGGGCGCGGCCGCGGGTGCCGGGAAATCTGGAAAGCCCACCCCCGCCAGGAATCGTTTGGAGGGGAAAAACCGGTTCCCTGAACGGGCTATTTACTCCAATTCTGTTACCATTGCGTGAAATTGGCCGTTACGGTCAGCACTTTCCGGCCCGCGAACGTTGGCTAAACGTCTTACTTCCCGCGAGAACCCAAATTAACCAAATGATTACCCGATCCTTCCGCGTCCTACTGTTCCTCTGCACCTGCGTTCCCGCCTTCCTTGCGGCCCAGCCCGACCGCTGGCAACAACGGGCGGCCTACGATATGGACATCGAGGTGGACGCCGTTGCGAACCAGTATACCGGTACCCAGGTGCTGAAATACTTCAACAACTCGCCGGATACCCTGGACCGGGTGTTCTACCACCTCTACTTCAACGCCTTCCAGCCGGGCAGCCAGATGGACCTGCGCAACCTCAACCTGCCCGACGCCGACGAGCGGGTAGCCGACCGCATCAGCAACCTCCAGCCCGACGAGATAGGCTACATCAAGGTGAACAGCCTGCAGCAGGACGGCGCTGCCCTGACCCACGAAACCGTGGGGACCATCCTGGAAGTGACCCTGGCGGAGCCCATCCTGCCAGGCGACAGCACCACCTTCACCATGGAGTGGGACGCCCAGGTGCCCTTGCAGATTCGCCGCAGCGGCCGCGACAACGCCGAAGGCATCCGCCTGAGCATGGCCCAGTGGTACCCCAAACTCGCGGAATACGACTACCAGGGCTGGCACGCCAACCCCTACATCGGACGGGAATTCTACGGCGTCTGGGGCGACTTTGACGTCACCATCAACATCGACAAGGAGTATATCGTCGCCGGCACCGGTTACCTGCAGGGAAAGCCCGCCGCCGCCGGCAACGGCAAGGTGAGCTACCACTTCATCGCACCCAACGTCCATGACTTCGTCTGGGCGGCGGACCCCGACTACACCCACACCCAGCTGACCCGGAATGATGGCACCGACCTGAACTTCTACTACCAGCCCGGGGAGGCCACCACCGAAAACTGGGAAGCCCTGCCCGCCATCATGGACGAGGCCTTCGCCTTCATCAACGCGCACTATGGCCCTTACCCCTATGAGCAGTACAGCTTCATCCAGGGCGGCGACGGCGGCATGGAATACCCCATGGCTACCCTCATCACCGGAGAACGCTCGATGAGCAGCCTGGTGGGC
This sequence comes from Neolewinella marina, assembly GCF_002631205.1. Taxonomy (GTDB): domain Bacteria; phylum Bacteroidota; class Bacteroidia; order Chitinophagales; family Saprospiraceae; genus Neolewinella; species Neolewinella marina. The sequence continues at coordinate 210,166 of NZ_PDLO01000001.1, read as the reverse complement.
GTGAGCGTCCACGAACTCATGCACACCTGGTACCAGATGCTCATGGGAACCAACGAGGCGCTCTACGCTTGGATGGACGAGGGCTTCACCAGCTGGGCTTCCAACGAAGTGATGAATCACCTGCGCGCCAAGGGCCTCATCAGCGGAGAAGTGGCCGATAACCCCCACGCCCGTACCTACGCCAGCCTGCGCGGATTCCGGCAGTCGGGACTGCAGGAACCCCTCACGGTGCACGCCGACCACTTCGCCACCAACTCCGCCTACAGCGTAGCCAGCTACGTCAACGGAGCGGTGTTCCTGGAGCAGCTCCGCTACATCATCGGCGAAGAAGCCTTCAACTGTACCCTCAAGCGCTACTACCACGACTGGCGGTTCAAGCACCCCAACCCGAATGACTTCGTACGGGTAGCCGAAAAGTGCTCGGGCTTGGAACTCGACTGGTACCGGGAATACTGGGTAAACGGAACCGACTACGCCGACTACGCTGTGACCGACGTGGAGGACCTGGATGCCACGGGTACTACCCGGGTGACCTTGCGCCGCGTGGGTCGCATGCCGATGCCCCAGGAAGTGACCGTCACCCTGCAGGACGGAACGGAAAAGTATTACTACATCGCCCCCGAGATTCTGCGCGGCGAGAAGCCGCAACCGGACTACGCCGCCGACTGGACGGTGCTGGCCGACTGGGGCTGGACCAACCCGGTCTACACCTTCGAGTTGGATTATGACAAGCAATTGATCCAGAAAGTGGAACTCAACGCCCGGGGCCGCATGTTTGAGGACGATACGGCCAACAACGCCTGGGAATAGACCGGACCCCGGACGGTTTATTTTTCCGGCGAGGCCACGAAACACCGGGGTGTGGGTATCCTCTCAGCAGAGAATACCCACACCTCAGCCCTATTCGGTATGAAACTACTTGTCTTAACCAAGAAATTTCCCTTCCCGCTCAAGGATGGCGAAAGTTTGGCCATTCACGGCCTGACCAAGAGCCTGAGCGAACTGGGGTGCGAGGTAAGCCTGCTGGCCATGAATACCACCAAGCACTTTTTCGCCGGGACTGACCTGCCGGCGGAAATGGGGCACTACCGCGAGGTGCGTACCGTGGCCGTGGACAATCAGATCAGCCCCCTGGATGCCGTTACCAATCTGGTACGGGGCACCTCCTACCACATCAGCCGTTTCCACCAGGCGAGCTACCACCAGGCGCTCGAAGCCTGGCTCACCGAGGAGCACTTCGACATCGTCCAGCTCGAAACCCTTTACCTGGCGCCCTACATCCGCACCATCCGCCTCCATTCCGAGGCCCAGGTGGTGATGCGGTCCCACAACGTGGAGCACGAAATCTGGGAGCGGTGCTGCCGCAACATCTCCTTCGCCCCGAAGCGGTGGTATTTGCGCCACATCACCCGCCAGTTGCGCGACTACGAACGCAGTCAGCTGAACCAGTACGACCTGCTGCTGCCCATCACCCAGCGGGACCAGCGCAACTTCGAACGACTCGGAAGCCGGGGCCGGACCTACGTGCTGCCCATCGGACTGGAGACCCAGTGTGGGCCGCCGCGCTACGACAGCTTTGCCGCGCCACCCAACCTCCACTTTATTGGTTCCCTGGATTGGCTTCCCAATCTGGAAGGCCTCCAGTGGTTCCTCCACCACGTCTGGCCCCTGATCCACCGCCGCTGCCCGGAGGTGGAGTTCCACATTGCCGGCCGGAACATGCCGCACAGCATCCGGCAGCTGGAAATGGCCAACGTGATCGTCCACGGCGAGGTGGAAAGCAGCTGCGAGTTCGTGGCGGCACACAGCATCAGCATCGTACCCCTGCTGAGCGGCGGGGGCATGCGGGCCAAGATCCTGGAGGCCATGTCGCTCGGCCGCGTGGTCGTGACCACCACCGTTGGGCTGGAAGGCATCACGGCCCGTAACCGCCGCGACCTGTTCATTGCGGATACGCCGGAGCAGTTCGCCCAGGTGATCGAGGAGTGCTGCCGTATGGGCCGCAAACTGGAAGGGATTGGCCGTAATGCCTACGCTTCCTTCAGCCGGCACTACGACCGCCGCGTCCTTGCCCGGGAGCTGATGGAAACCTACCACGAGATCCTGGATTCCGTAGCGGCGACCCCCTGAAAGCCATCGCCCCTGACCCGGGGCTAAATTGATATATTGCGGCACACACCAAGTGATCATGCCGAAGTATATCCTCGCCCTCGACCAGGGCACCACCTCCTCCCGGGCCATCCTCTTTTCCCGTGAGGGTACCATCGTAGCCACCGCCCAGAAGGAATTTACCCAGTACTACCCCCAGCCCGCCTGGGTGGAACACGACGCCGACGAGATCTGGACGGCCCAGGTTACGGTAGTGAGGGAACTGCTCGACCGCACGAAGGTGCCCGCCAGCGACCTGGCGGCCATCGGCATCACTAACCAGCGGGAAACCACCCTGATCTGGGACCGTACCACCGGTCGCCCCATCCACAATGCCATCGTCTGGCAGGACCGCCGCACGGCCGGCCTCTGTGACGCCCTGAAAGACCAGGGGCTGGAAGACCACGTCCGCTCGACCACGGGTCTCGTCATCGACGCCTACTTCAGTGGTACCAAAATCAAATGGCTGTTGGACAACGTGCCCGGCGCGCGACAGAAGGCCGAGGCGGGCCAACTGTGCTTTGGCACCATGGACAGCTGGCTGGTATACCAGCTCACCGGCGGGAAAGTCCACGTGACTGACGTGACAAACGCCGGCAGGACCATGCTGTTCGACATTCGCAAGCGCGACTGGGACGAAAAGCTGTTGCAGACGCTCGACGTGCCCCGCTCCCTGCTGCCTGAGGTAAAATCGAGCAGTGAGGTCTACGGTCACACCGAACTGTTCGGCGCGGCAGTGCCCATCGCGGGTATGGCCGGCGACCAGCACGCCGCCCTCTTCGGCCAGGCCTGCTTCGAGCCCGGCCAGGCCAAGAATACCTACGGCACCGGATGCTTCATGCTGCTCAACACCGGCGAAGAGGCCGTACCCAGCAAGCACGGATTATTGACCACCATCGCCTGGGAAATCGACGGCAAGACGGAGTACGCCCTGGAAGGCAGTGTCTTCATCGCCGGGGCCGCCATTCAGTGGCTTCGCGACGGGCTCAAGCTCATCGACGAGGCCCCGGACAGTGAATACTACGCTACCAAGGTCAAGGATACCGATGGCGTGTACGTGGTGCCCGCCTTCGCCGGCCTTGGCGCTCCCTACTGGGACATGTACGCCCGCGGCGCCATCTTCGGACTGACCCGCGGCACCTCAAAGGCCCACATCGTACGGGCTACGCTGCAGAGCCTGGCCTACCAGGTCAAGGACGTGCTGGAGGCCATGCAGAAGGATGCCCGCATGCCGCTGTCTACGCTGCGCGTCGATGGAGGCGCCAGCGCGAACAACTTCCTGATGCAGTTCCAGGCGGACATTCTGGGAGCCTCGGTGGAGCGACCCAGGATCGTGGAAACCACGGCCCTGGGCGCGGCCATGCTGGCCGGCCTGGCGGTGGGTTTCTGGAAGCGGGAGGACCTGGCGGCCACCTGGCAACTCGACGAAGCCTTCAAGCCGGGCATGAGCGATGAAGACCGCAATCAGCGGTATGCGGGCTGGCAGAAAGCCATCCAGCGGACCATGGCCTGGGAAGACCGCTAGGTCTCAGGAAGCAGGATCTCCGATGGCCTCGAGCAGCTCTTCCAGCTGCCAGGCATCCTCGACGCGGTACGGTCCAACGGCCGTACGCCGCAGGGCGATGAGGTGCCCCCCACTACCCACGGCTTCTCCGAGGTCGAAGGCGAGCGAGCGGATGTAGGTTCCCTTGCCGCAGGAAACGGTAAAGTCGACGGTCTCTCCGGTGAAATTGGAGAGCTCGAAGCGATCCACCCGCACGCTGCGGGGCTTCACGGCGATCTTTTCACCGCGGCGGGCCCGCTTGTAGAGGGGCTGGCCGTCCACCTTGATGGCCGAGTACACCGGGGGAAGCTGCTCGATTTCCCCCAGGAAGCCGGCGGCGGCGCGCTGGAGCAGGGCAAGGTCAAGGTGATCCGTGGGATAGGTCTCGTCGATTTCCGTTTCGGCGTCGTAGGAGGGGGTGGTGGCTCCCAGCCGGATGGTGCCGGTGTACTCCTTGTCGAGCCCCTCAAGTTCCTGTAGCCGTTTGGTCCACTTGCCCACGCAGAGGCTGAGCAGTCCCGTAGCCATGGGGTCGAGGGTGCCGGCGTGGCCGACCTTGTATTTCTTGATCCCCAGATGCTTGCGAATTTTCCAGCGCAGTTTATTGACCACGTCGAAGCTGGTCCAGCCCTGGGGCTTGTCGATCAGGAACAGGGCGCCCTCCACGAAAGGAAAGGGTGGGGTGGTGGCGGCGGGTAGCATAGGGGGTGATTAGGCGAAGAACCTGATCAGCAACACGACCAGGGCAACGGTGAAACAGTAATAGGCGAAGTACTTCAGCTTGGCGCGCTTGACGAGTTTGATCATCCACACACAAGCCAGAATGCCCGTAAAGAAGGCCGCCAGGAAGCCCGCGATCAGTTCCGGGGCGGAGGAGGTGGCGGTGAATTCCCCGTCCAAAAGGTCCTTAGCCATTTTGCCCAGGATGAGGGGTACCACCATCAGGAAGGAGAAGCGGGCCGATTTTTCGCGGTCGATCCCCAGCAGGACACTGGTGGAAATGGTAGCCCCCGAGCGGCTGATGCCGGGCAGGATGGCCACGGCCTGGGAAAGTCCGATCAGGATGGCATCCGACCAGCCGACGGCCTTATCGGTGCGGCGGGCGCGGTCGGCCAGGAAAAGCAACAGTCCGGTCACCACCAGCATCAGAGCAACCAGCACGATCTGCCGGTCGAACAGGGTGGTGAGCAAATCGTCATAGAGCACGCCCACGATGGCGGCGGGGACCATACTGACCACGATGAGGGCGGAGAACCTGGTGCCCCCGTTCCACTCGAAACGGAACAGGTCGCGGAGGATCTCCGCCACGTCCTTGCGGAAGACCACAAGGGTGGCCAGGGCGGTGGCCGCGTGCAGGGTGACGGTCATCAGCATGCTCTCGCCGGCGAGGCTTTCGTCGCCGAAGATCCACTTGGTCAGTTCGAGGTGTCCGCTGCTGCTGACGGGCAAAAATTCGGTGAGCCCCTGGACGATGCCCAGGACGATGGCGCGAAACAGTTCTAGCACTGGCTACTTTTTAAAGATCGCGTAGGTCACCACGCCGAGACCGGAAAGGATGATGATCGGGGCAAGGGTGATTTTGCGCCAGCTGTAGATGACGCTTTCGTCGAAGACGGTGGGGTCGTCGCCCCGGCCGCCGGTCATGAGCAGAAAGCCGATGACAATCAGGAGGAAGCCCCCTCCGAGCCACAGGTAGGTATCGCGTCCGAAGACGAGGGCGTTGTCAGGGCGGGCCGCACTGCGGGGTACCGCGTTGGTCTTGGGCTTGGCCACTACCCGAACGGATTCGGCCGCCGGCGCGGGGGCGCTGTCGGAGCGGCTTTTTTGCTTCTTCCGTTTACTCATGGTTCGCTCATTCATTAGGCCCCGCGAAGGTAATAGAATTCGGGGGCTCCTTGGTCGCGTACCGGCCATCAATAGTACATTAGCAGCCAACGGGTGGCGGAAGCGGCCCGGTTTAACCCCCTCGCAACTCCGACAACTCCCCCTATGACGCGCCTCCTGACCCTGCTCTTTCTGGTATTCCTCTGCACCCGCGGCCGCGCCCAGATGTCGGACGCCGAAGACCGGGGAGACCGCTTCGGGACCGGACCGTACGAGCAACTCATCATCCGGGGCGTCACCCTGATCAACGGCAACCTGGCTCCCCCCGCCGGGCCGGTAGACATCGTCATCGAAGGCAACCGGATCACTTCCGTCCAGACCGTGGGGTTTCCCGGAGTACCCATTGATTCAGCCGGTCGTCCGACCCTGAAACCGGGTGGGCGGGAGATCGACGCGGCGGGGATGTACGCCCTGCCCGGTTTCGTGGATATGCACGGCCACACCGGAGGGCGCGCCCAGGGTACGACGCCGGATTACGTCTACAAGCTGTGGCTCGGTCACGGCATCACCACCGTGCGGGAGCCGGGCAGCTTCAACGGACTGGAATGGACGCTTGACCACCGCCGCCGCTCCGCGGCCAACGAAATTGCCGCCCCCCGGATCCGGGCCTACACCGGCTTCGGCATGGGGCGCAGGGAACCCTTCACCACCACCGAGGAAGTCCGCACCTGGGTGAGGATGAACAAGGAGAAAGGCAGCGACGGCATCAAGTTCTTCGGGGCCCGCCCCGACCTGATGGAGGCCGCCCTGGACGAAAACCGCAAGCTGGGGCTGCGCAGCGCCATGCACCACGCCCAGATGGACGTGGGCCGCTGGAACGTCCTGCATTCCGCCCGGGCCGGACTGACGACCATGGAACACTGGTACGGACTGCCCGAGGCCCTGTTCGAGGACCGGCGGGTACAGGACTACCCCGTCGACTACAACTACCAGAACGAAGCCCACCGTTTCGGCGAGGCCGGCAACCTCTGGCAGCAGGCCGCCGCACCCTACAGCGACCACTGGAATGCGGTGATGGACGAACTGCTCGAGCTTGACTTCACCCTGAACCCCACCTTCAACATCTACGATGCCAACCGCGACGTGATGCGGGCCCGGAACGCCGACTGGCACGCCGAGTATACCCTGCCCAGCCTGATGCGCTTCTACGCTCCCAGCCGGGTAAGCCACGGCAGTTATTGGCACCACTGGGGCACCGAGCAGGAGGTGAACTGGAAGGAGAACTACCGCCTCTGGATGACCTTCGTCAACGAATACAAAAACCGGGGCGGGCGCGTCACCGCGGGCTCGGACTCCGGCTACATCTACCAACTGTACGGCTTCGGCTACATCCGCGAACTGGAGCTGCTGCGGGAAGCCGGCTTCCACCCCCTGGAAGTCATCCAGGCGGCTACCCTCAACGGGGCCGAGGGGCTTGGTATGGAAGACCAGATCGGTACGATCGAAGCCGGCAAACTGGCCGATATCGTGCTGGTCGCCGACAACCCGCTGGCGGACCTGAAGGTGCTCTACGGAACGGGGGCGACCCGGCTGACGGACGACAACGAGGTGACCACCACCGAAGGCATCCGTTACACCGTCAAGGACGGCATCGTCTACGACGCGATCAAACTGCGGGAAGCGGTTAAGGCCATGGTAAGGGAAGCCAAAGCCGAGTAGGCAATCCCCCTACTTGGCGGTCAGGGTCGCTTCGATCCCGGCGACGGTTTCCTGCAGGTGGTACTTCACGATGCCGTCGCGGTAGCGGGGGGCGGCGGTCCGCGCGAGGCGGGCGATGGCATTGAGTTCAGCACGCGCCAGGGCGGCTACGTCGGTGGAGCGGCCGCTGTCCTCACTCAGCAATTCCATCAGCCGGGCCACGTGGGCGCGTTGCAGATTGCGGCGGAAGACGTCGATCGGGCGACCGGCGGCGGCCTCGGACCACAGTCCGCGGCGCAGCTGGGCCAGCATCTCCGGGGCGGTGTAGGCCTCCTTGCCGTTCAGGGCTTCGTTCTCGATCATGCGCAGCAGCCGTCCCTCGTCCAGCAGAATATCGAGCTGACGGGACTGCAGCCGGCGCATACGTTCGACGATGGTCCCGGAGCCGATGTTGGCGATGATGCGGCGCGGCATCAGCCAGTCCAGGGTAGTGAATACCCGTTCGTTGAGGAAGGCTACCGCCTCCCGCTGTTGGTCCGTGGGCAGGTGGGTGTACACTACGCCGTTTTCACCGGCGGTGCGCGGTTGCTCGTAGATCCCACCCACGAGGGCGGTGACGTGGGCGGCGTAGCGCGACCACACGCCCAGCAATTCTCCGTAGAGTTCCTCGAGGTCGGTGTAGTCCTCCCCGGAGCGCGTTGTCCAGTCGGCGAGGTTTTCGGCCACGATGTTGAGGTTGTCCATGCCGTAGCTGCTGGCCTTCACGGGGTCATCGCCCACGGCCTCGGTCTGGGCGCTGGGGTCGGAGGAGCTGTAGCCCCCGAAGAGGTAGACGGGATCGTCCTGCTTGGCCGCGATCCAGGCGTTCAGGCTGTCCTTCTCCGCGGTGGGCGAATCCGCGTCCGCCAGGTAGCGATACCCCCAGTTGATGGCGTATTCGTCGTAGGGACCCAGCATTCGTACCCAACGGACGCCTTCGTCGCCCGGCTGGGCCACGTAGTTGTAGCGGGTGTAGTCCATGATGGTGGAGGCCAGGCCCCAGGTCTGGGTGAAGTTGGCAGACCGCAGGCTGTCGGTGGGGTAGGCGTAGCTGGCCTTCATGTTGTGGGGCAGACCGAGGGCGTGCCCGACCTCGTGGCTGATCACCCGCCGCATCATTTCGCCGATTTCCTCATCCGGAGTATCGAGGGTACGGGCCGAGGGGTTGGCCGCCCCGGTTTCCAGCAGGTAGCGGTTGCGGTAGCTGCGCAGGTGGTTGTGGTACCAGATGATGTCACTCTCGATGATCTGTCCCGACCGGGGGTCGACCACGCTGGGTCCGGTGGCGTTGCGGGTAGTGGAGGCCACGTAGCGGACCACCGAATAGCGGGCGTCCTCGGGACTCCAGTCCGGATCCTCGGCCGGGGTAGGCGCGTCGCGGGCTACGATGGCGTTCTTGAAGCCCGCGGTTTCGAAGGCCTGCTGCCAGTCTTCGATGCCCTGGCGGAAGTAGGGACGGAATTTTTCCGGAGTAGCGGGGTCCAAATAGTAAACGATGGGTTCCCGGGGTTCGACCAGCTCTCCCCGGGCGTAGGCTTCCAGATCCTTTGGAACCAGCTTCCAGCGCTTGATGTACCGCTTTTCGTCTGCCTTTAGGGCTTCGGACCCGTAGTCTACCTGTGCCACGGTGAACCAGCCCACCCGCTCGTCGTACAAGCGGGGCTGCATGGGCTGCTCGGGGAGGAGGTACATCGACTGGCTGAGCTGCATGCTGATGGTGCCGGTACGGGCGTTCGAGGGCGGGTCGTTGGCTACGTAGGTCATGTCGTGGCGCACCTCCACATTCTCCGGGTAGCTGGCCATGCGGCTGATAAAACTGCGGTCCTTGTCCAGGCTCCGCACCTCGTATTCCTTGCGCAACCGCTTGCTGAGGCCGGAAATGGCCTGTACGTCACTGACGAAGAGGTCGTTCACCTTGACGACGGCCGCGGTGGAGTCCGCATTGAAGGTGGAAATGTCGAACGACATCACCACCGGCGCGTAGTTGTTGTTCTGCACCGACAGGCTGATGGGCAGGGAAGTGTCGGCTACGCTGCTGTAGGAAACGGAGGTGAGGTGGACGTCGTCGCCGACGCGGTTCCAGCGGACGAGCTGTTCGTTGGTCTTGGAACCGGCGTTCAGGTAGCCGCCCCCGAGCTCGGCCGGAATCTTGGCGATGCGGGTCACGAGCAGCAGGTCGCGATTGAACAGCGCGAAGGGGATTTCGAAAAAGTAATCCTCCTCGACCCGGTGCACCGTGAAGAGCCCTTCGTCGCTTACCGCTTCCGGGGTGATAACCTCGGCGTAGGGTTTGAATTTGGCCTTTTTCTTCGGAGGGGTAGGCATGGTTGCTTCCGGGGCCGGAGCCTGGGTGGTTTCCGAAGCAGAGGGTGCGGTTGCCCGGGGAGAGAAACAGGCGGTCAGTCCCAGCAGAAGCAGGGGCGAAAGAAAGCGCATGGTCAGGATTTAGTCTTCGTAGTCAAACTCTTCGCTCAGCTCGCCTACCGTGATGCGGAAGGTGCCGGGCTCGGTAACGGGGCGGTTGTCGCGGCCGATAAAGGAGAGGTCTTCGGGGGTGAGGGTAAAAGTGATGTCGCGGTATTCGCCGGGCTCCAGGTGGAGCTTTGTGAACTTGCGCAGTCGGTTTACGCTGGGCGTCACGCTGGCCACGAGGTCGGAGGTGAACAGCAGTACGGCGTGTTTCCCCGCCCGGTCGCCTTCGTTGGTGACCCGCAGGCTCACCTCCAGGCTGTCGTCGGGGTTCATCACCCGGCTGCTCAGTTCGAGTTCGCTGTAGCGGAAGTCGGTATAGCTCAGGCCGGCGCCGAATTCAAAGAGGGGATTGAAGCCCCCGTTGCGGGCCTCGGTGGCCTTGTGGTCGTAGCTCAGCAGGGCGTTGGGGTGGCGGGGGTAGGTGAGGGGCAGGCGGCCACTGGGGTTGACCCGCCCGGAGAGGATGCCGGCAATGGCGTCGCCCCCGCGGGGGCCGGGGTAGGGGGCAAAAAGGACGGCCCGCGACCGGTTGGCCATTCCGCTCATCAGGCGGGGACGGCCCGCGGCCATGACCAGCACGATGGGCTTGCCAGTGGCGTGCAGCTGTTGGAAGAGGTTGCGCTGGGCTTCCGGCAGGATCAGGCTGTTGAGGTTGCCGGGGTCTTCGGTGTAGGACAGCTCTCCGAGGCAGACGACCAGGATGTCCACCTCCTCGGCCGCGGTCACGGCGGCGTCCACGTTCTTCAGGGTATCAAAGCTGGCCCCTTCCAGGTAGGTGACCCGGTCCGGAAATTCAATTTCGAGGGCTTCCCGGATGGTGTGGTAGTCCGCCAGGTAATCGTCCGCTTTCTCACCTTGCCAGCTGTAGGTCCAACCGCCATTGAGGCTCCGCATGTTGTCGGCCGTGGGGCCAACTACGAGGATGCGCTTTTCGGGGGAAATCGGCAGGGGCAGGCCGTCATTCTTCAGCAATACGATGGCTTCCTCGGCCGACTGCAGGGCCTTGCGGCCAAACTTCTCGCTGCCGAAATCCGGAAACTCCGCGGGGTCCCAGAGGTGCTTTTCGTAAAGTCCCAGCGCCACCTTTACCGCCAGGATGCGGGCTACGGAGGTGTCGATGCGGCTCTCACTGAGATCGCCTTCCTGCACCAGTTCCACCACCATCTCCGGAAAATCGGTCGTTACGGCGGTCATACTCATGTCGAGTCCGGCGTCGATGGCCATCTTCACGGCCTCCTTCAGGTTGGTTGCCACCTTGTGGCGCTCGTAGAGATAGCGCACGTCCTGCCAGTCGGAAACGAGCAGTCCCTCGAAACCGAGCTCGCCGCGGAGGATGTCCGTGAGCAGCTCCTTGCTGGTGTGCACCGGTACTCCGTTGATCTCTCCGGAATTGACCATGACGGTCAGGGCGCCGGAATCGATCGCGGTGCGAAATTGCGGGAGGTAGTACTCCCGCAACTGACGTTCGGGCAGGTAGGCGGGGGTACGGTCGTGACCCGATCGGGGGGCGCCGTACCCCGTGAAGTGTTTCAGGCAGGCCACCACGCTGTGGCGGTCGGCGACGTCGTTCTGCTGGTAGCCCTGCAGCATCGCCAGGCCGAATTGCTGGTTCAGGTAGGGGTCTTCGCCGAAGCTCTCCCAGGTGCGGGGCCAGGCGGGGTGGCGCCCCACGTCCATGGCCGGACTGAAGTTCCAGGGGATGCTGGCGGCCTTCAGTTCGTAGGCGGTGATGCGGGCCAGCTCGCGGGCCAGTTCCGTATTGAAGGAAGCCGCCACGCCGAGGGGTTGGGCGAAGAGGGTGGAGCCCCGTACGTAGTTGGCCCCGTGGACGGCGTCCTGACCGTAAAGGATGGGGATGCCGGTGGTTTCCATCGCCTTGGCTTGCAGGCGGCCGATGTAATCGTGGTATTCCTCCGGGGTAGGGATGGACCGGCTGGGTACGTTGAGCAGCGAGCCGATTTCGAGTTCCCCCACGATCCGGTTCAGCCGCTCTTCACTGAACACCGGTGGTACGGTCAGCACGTAGGTTGGTCCCTCAAACACCAGGTCCACGGCCACTTGGGTCATCTGCCCGGCCTTCTGCCGCAGCGTGAGCCGCTGAAGTTCCGACCGCACGAAGGCGTTTTCTTCGTCGGTGAGGAAGGAAAAGTCGGGCTGGGCGCGGACGCAGGTGCAAAGGATCAGGGCAAGAAGCAGGGTCAACTGGGTGCGCATAGGAGGCGGATGGTTCGCCGCTAAGCTAAACAATCACCCGTAATGCCCCGGGCTACGTGCCCAGTCGATCCGCGATCTTGCGGTCGTTCGATAGCCGGGGGACCTTGTTCTGCCCCCCCAGCTTGCCGCTCTCTTTCATACACCGACGGAAGGCCCCGGCGGGGAGGGACGTTAGCACCAGCGGGCGCAGGATCTTGCCCTCGATCAGGTCGCGGTAGTAGAGGTTCTGCTCCACCATGGCGCGGTCCAGGTCCGCGGCGAAGCGCTCGGCGTCCTCCGGTGGGCGGCCGAATTCCACCAGCCATTCGTGGTAGGGCAGCCCGGTGGGGGGCGCCACCTGGGGGGCAACGGTAAACTCAGTCACTTCCACCCGGTGGCGGTCGGCCACGGCCCGCAGGGCGGCTTCCACCTCCTTACCGATGACATGCTCTCCGAAGGCGGATATGAAGTGTTTGGTGCGCCCGGTGACCCGGATGCGGTAGGGAGACAGGCTGACGAACTCGACGGTGTCGCCAATATCGTAAGCCCATAGCCCCGCCGTCGACGACAGAATGAGGGCGTAGTTCACGCCAGTTTCCACTTCCCCCAGCGTTAGGCGGCGGGGGCGGTCGCTCCCCATGTCCTCCGTGGGAACGAACTCAAAGAAGATGCCGCTGGCCGTATTCAGCAACAGGCCGGGTTCGGTCTGGCTGTCCTGGAAGGCAATGAAGCCTTCGCTGGCCGGATAGGTTTCCACGCTGGGAATGCGTGCCCCGACCAGCCTTTCGAGGCTTTCGCGGTAGGGCTCGAAGTTGACCCCGCCGTAGACGAACATCTCCAGGTTAGGGAACAACTCCTTGATGGTGGACTTGCCGCTGCGGGCCAGTAGCCGTTCGTAGTACATCTGCACCCAGGGCGGTATCCCGCTGATGAGTCGCATGTCCGCATGGAGGGTTTCATCGACGATGGCCTCTAGTTTGGTTTCCCAGTCCTCGATGCAGTTGGTCGCATAACTCGGCAGCTGGTTGGTCCTCAGCCAGGCCGGAACCTCGTGGTTTACGATGCCGGAGAGCCGCCCGGTCGGGATACCGTTCGTGTTATCCATTTCGGGGCTGCCGCTCAGGAAGATCATCTTGCCGTTGAGCCAGCGGGCGTGCCCCGTTTCGGCTACGTAGTTAAACAGGGCATTGCGGGCCGAACCGAAGTGGTTGGGCAGGCTCTCCCGGGTCAGGGGTATGTACTTCACCCCACTGGTGGTGCCGCTGGTTTTGGCCAGGTAGCGGGGCCGTCCGGGCCAGCTCACGTCGGCATCGCCGGCCTTGATGCGGTCGGCGTAGGGCCGGAAGGCCTCGTAGTCCCCGATGGGGATCCGCTCGGCGAAATCCTGGTGGGAACGGATGGCCCCGAAATCGTGGTCCTGCCCGAAGCGGGTGTCGCGGGCGGTACGCACCAGGTCCTGGCGGATTTCCTCCTGGAACTCGATGGCCAGGGCTGCGCGGTGGCGCAGGCGGCGGCGGACGATGGTGGCGTAGGGGCGGAGCAGGACGGATTTCATGGCGGCTGGGTTGGGGCTTTAGCTGTTGGGGATGCGCAGGGTGTAGGACTGGCCGGGTTTTACCGTCAGGCTTCCGGAAATGAGCCACGGATTGTACAGCTTCAGCATCCGGTAGGTAGTGCCCTGTTCCCGGGCGAAATCACCCAGGTTGCTTTGGGTAGTATTCACGGTAACGGTGCGGTAGTTGTCCAGGGCGGGGTAGTGGTCAGTCGCCGGAACGTGGTAGCCGAATTTTTCGGGTTCCTGCATGATGTACTTCAGCGCCACGATGCGGAAGACGTACTGCATGGTCTCGTTGTTGATGTCGAGGTCGAAGATCTCCTCGGCCCGCTGCCGTTCCAGCCACTTCTTCAGGTTGGGGCCCCCCATGTTGTAGGCCGCGGCTACTTTGCTCCAGCGGCCAAACTGCTGGTGGTAGTCCTTCAGGTAGGCCGCCGCCGCGCGGGTGGCCTTGTCCAGGTGGTAGCGCTCGTCGACCTCATCGTTCACCTCCAGTCCGTAGGCGCGGGCGGTGGGTGCCATCATCTGCCAGACGCCCCGGGCGCCGGCCGGACTGACCACTTCGTCGAGGGTACTCTCGGCCGCGGCCAGGTACTTTAGATCCTCCGGCACCCCTTCTTCCCGCAGGATACGCTCCAGGGTGGGGAAGTAGCGCCCCTGCCGCTTGAGCAGCAGTAGGGTGTTGCGGTGGAAGTAGGCGTTGCGCATCAGCTCCAGATCAAGGCGCTCGCGCACGTCGAAGTTGTCCAGCGGCAGTTCTTCCCCGGCAAAGGAAAAGGGGCCCGTAAGGTCCATAGGATGCACCTGTTGCGGCAACCCACCGGCCGTCAGGCTGTCGACGCTGCGGGGGGCAACCAGCCGGCTCCCGGAGCCGTCCGTACTGAGCAGGATCAACCAGCCTACGAGGAAAACTATTCCCACTCCGATTCCGCTGAATAACGCTTTCATATTTTGATTACTTTGTGGGCGTTAAGGACCGCCACGTCCGATGCCCAAAGGTATTAACGTGTCGGCTGCCCTACCTAACTGGTTACCCAACAAGATTAATTGCCACGGGGGCCGGATGTTTTTTCATCCGCACGGCACCTGCGCTTGGCCGCCCAAATTACTATGCCTTAATGTCCGCCACGGCTGGAAACGACAGACAGGACGTTCTGCTGGAGCTCTTGCGCAAGCGCGACGAGGCCGGCATGCGCTATCTGTTTGACCACTACGGCGGGGCGCTCAACAACATAATCGGGCAGATCATCCCCGAAAGGCAGGTGGCGGAGGAAGTGCTTCAGGACGTACTGATGCGCATCTGGGGCAACATCCACCAGTACGAGGAGGGGAAAAGCCGGCTGTTCACCTGGATGGCCCGCATCGCCCGCAACGCGGCTATCGACCGGGTCAGGTCCAAGGCCTATCGCAAGTCGGGGAAAACCGATGAGCTCGATGTTGTCGTAATTAATCGTAGCAACAGCGAGACGATGTCCGTGGAGCACATCGGCCTGAGCAAGCTGATCACCAAACTGGACGAGAACTACCGGTCCATCATCGACCTGCTTTACTTCAAGGATTACACCCAGGCCGAAGCCGCGGAGGCCCTTGACCTGCCCCTGGGCACGGTGAAGACCCGCTCACGGCGTGCCCTGCAGAAACTGCGGGAGATCCTGAAAAGCGAATTGATCACCCTGTTAATCTGTCTCTTTAATTTTTTACGCTAAATATCGCCTTACCGAACTGTGGACCTTACAGCATACATAAACTCCGGCGTTCTGGAACTCTACGTTCTCGACCGTCTTTCCCCCGACGAACGTCGGCGGGTGGAGGCGTATGCCGAACAGTTCCCCGAGGTGCGGCGGGAGATCGAGCAGATTGAACTGGACCTGGAGCAGTACGCCCTCCTGCACGGGCAGGCCACCCCGCCGTCGCCGGAGGTGCTCACCTCGGTGATGGACCGCATCCGCGCCGGAAATTCCGCCGGGAGTACGGGGGCTACCCCCGTGCCCCCTGCCACCGCGGGCAACTGGGCTACCTGGCTACTGGTGGCCTTACTGGCCGTCGCGGTTGCGGGGCTTTCCTATTTCTACCTGGATTCTCAGCAGCGCCGGGAGGATTTGCTTGCCACCCAATCCGAGCTTTCGACCTTACAGGCGGATTGTGCCCAAATCGCCAGCGATTACTCGGCCGACCGCGAGCAACTGGCGTTGCTGACCGACGTGGACACCCGCGGCATTGTGCTGACCGGCTCGGAGAACGCCCCCGAGAGTCGCGCCCTGGTCTTTTATAATCCCACCGAGGCGGCCGTCCTCTTCACCGCCGCCAACCTGCCCGCCCCCCCGGCCGGCAAGCAGTACCAGCTCTGGGCCATTGACGCCGGCGGACCCCGGGACCTGGGAGTACTGGATCGCGACCTTGGTAGCGATGAACTGCTTTCGGTTCCCTTCATCCCCGATGCGGCGGCATTTGCCATCACCCTGGAAGACGAGGGAGGGAAGCCCTCACCCGACCTTACCCAACTACAAGTGATCGGAGAGGTGGGCTCATAAAAAAAACTGCCCCGAATAACCGAAAGGCTACCGGGACAGTCCACACACTATGAGAACACCCATTAATTCTTGCGGCTTTGAGCGGGCCGCTCCGCGGTGGTTCTGTATATAAGACAACCAAAAACCGAAAAAGTATGCATCTACTAAGGTCGGATTCGGTTAAAATGTTCTTAAACGTGTTGTAAACCAGGGTATTAGGCTGGTCGTAATGCCATTTACTGACAAATGGCCGACGAATTAAAATTGTACCTTTACGGCATGATTACGGAGGAGAGCGTACGGGAAGTTATCGACACCGCGCGGGTGGAAGACGTGGTCGGAGACTTCGTCAACCTGCGCCGTCGCGGCAACAATTTCACCGGTCTTTGCCCCTTCCACAATGAGAAAACGCCGTCGTTCAACGTCAATCCCGCCCGCAACATCTACAAGTGTTTCGGGTGTGGGGTAGGGGGCGACCCGGTAAAGTTCCTGATGGAACTGGAACAACTTTCCTTTCCGGATGCCATCCGCTGGATTGCGCAAAAGTACAACATTAAGCTGGAGGAAACCGAAGTCAGTGAGGAAGTTCGTGCCGAATTGCAGGAGAAGGACAGCCTCATCATCACCAACGACTTCGCCCGGCAGTACTACGAAGACCAGCTCCACCAGACCGACGAAGGCAAGAGTGTTGGACTGAGCTACTTCCGCAGCCGGGGCTTCCGCAAGGAAACCCTGCAGACCTTCGGCCTCGGCTACGCTCCGGCCGCTTCCGACGGGCTGCTGCAGGCGGCCAGGGCCGCGGGCTACAAGGAGGAGCAACTCGAAAAGCTGGGGCTCGTCAGGAACGGGCGGGATTTTTTCCGCGACCGGGTGATGTTTACCATCCACAACCTGGGGGGGAAGCCCATCGCCTTCGCGGGCCGCATCCTGCGCAAGGACGCCAGGGCGCCCAAGTACATCAACAGTCCGGAGACGGAAATCTACCACAAGTCGGACGTCCTCTACGGGATGTACCAGGCACGGCAGGCGATCCGCAAGCTGGACAACATCTACCTCGTGGAGGGGTACACCGACGTCATCAGCCTCCACCAGAACGGCATCCGCAACGTCGCGGCTACCTCCGGGACCAGCCTGACTACCGGCCAGGCGAACCTGGTGAAGCGGTTTACCGAAAACGTGACGCTGCTGTACGATGGCGACAAGGCCGGCGTGAAGGCGGCCCTCAGGGGAGTGGACGTGCTGCTGATGGCCGACCTGAACGTGAAGGTGGTGGTGCTGCCCGACGGAGAGGATCCTGACGGCTACATGCAGAAAGTGGGCGCCACCGCCTTCGAAAAATACCTGGAGGAGACCCGCAAGGACTTCCTTTTCTTCAAGGCCGATATCCTCCTGGAAGAAGCAGGCTCCGACGTTGCCGCCCGCACCACCGCCATCCGCGACATCGGCGCCACCCTGGCGCTGGTGACCGACCCCCTGAAGCGGGCCGGCTATCTTCAGCAATTCAGCGGCAAGCTGGGGCTGGACGAATCCCTTCTCGTGCAGCTGGTCAACAAGGCCATCGCCGACCGGCGGACGGAGTCGCGCAAGACCCAGGAACGGGAAGAGCGGCGGCGACAACGGGAACGACGTTCCCCGGACCGGGCCACGCCTACTGCTCCGCCCACGGACGACCCCGACGAGTGGGGAGGCATGGATGAGCCCGCCTGGCTGGCCGGAGCCGAGGACGAGGATTTGCCGCCGGAGGGACCCGTAGGAATGCCCACCGCCCCCGCGGCACCTACCACCCCGGCGGAAGTCCCCCTGGAGATCGGACACGGTTTTCAGGAGAAATACTTCGTGCAACTGCTGATCCGGGACGGACACAAGCCGTACGATGAAGCCTCCAACACCAGCGTTGCCCAATTCCTGACCGCCAACGTCGCCGACGTGCTGGGCGACTTTGACGTGGAGCGCTACCGCAAGATCGTAGAGCTCGTCATGCACTACCTACAAAGCAACGGTGCCCCGCCTCCGGTCGACTGGTATTCCCGCCACACCGAGGAAGGGGTGCGGAAGCTGGCCGTGGAGGCCCTGAACTCACCCTATACCTACAGCCCGAACTGGAAGGACAAATACGGTCTGCGCCTCAGCCAAAAGATGCCGGAGGAGAATCACCGCCTGACCGCGGAGATTTTTCTGCGCATTTTCCGCATGGAAAAGATTGAGCGAAAGGGCCGGGAAAACTCACGTCTCGTGGCTCAGTACGAGCGGGAGGGCAATTATGACAAGCTGCGAACCCACCTGAAAGTGCAGATGAAGCTGGATGAGATGCGTCTTGCGCTGGCAAAGGAATTGGGTACCGTAGTTTTGAGCCGGTAAACCCTAACCCGCATCCGTGTGACTTCACAAGCAATCCAGGACCTTCCCGACCCGACAACGGTTCCCACCGCCGGCTTTCTGCCCCGGCTGGCGGCGGCCATCGTCGACTTTTTCGTGCTCTCGCCCCTGCTCTACGGCATCTACTACTTCATGGTGGAGCGCCCCCTGCTGCTGGGCATGGTCGGACTGTGGGCCCTGCAGTTCATCTACAAACCCCTGACGGAAGCCTACTTTGGCTGTACCGTAGGCAAGGCGCTGCTGCGGCTGCGCGTAGTCAACCAGGGGACGAACCGGAACATCTCGCTGAACCAGAGCCTGATGCGCTATTTGCCCTGGGCCGTGTCGGGATTTGTCACCCTCTTCGTTTACATCCGCGTGTTTCAGTCGCCGGGGTTCTCCGACGTGGAGGACGTGTGGCAGTACAGTGACTTTCTCAACGACTTCCCCCTCACGGAGAATTTCCTGGTGAGCCTCGGTAACAACCTGCCGACCTTCTCCGCCGTGTGGATGTTCATGGACCCCTGGAATCGCGCCCTCCACGATCGGTGGGCCCAGACTTTCGTCATCGTGGCGGTACCTCCCAAGGAAGAGTAGGGCTCAGTCCTGAACGGGGGAGAAGTCCTGCTGCACGGAGTTGTAACCCGCGAACACCCCCAGTCCACTGTTCACATTGTTGTAGTAGATCACCGGTTCCTCGAGTCCGGTGCCGGACAGTTCGCCGGGCTGCACCAGGCTGCGCTGGTAGAAATAGTACTCGGGACTTACCGTCCGCAGTTCGGCGACTATGCGGTCGAAGAGCTCAGTCCGGGGGTGGATCATACTCTGAAGGTGCACCTCCAGCACTGAATCTTCCGCTTTGTCCTGGAGGAGGATGCTTACCGATTCACCGTCCGCGGCTAACCGGCGGGGGGTAGTTACCGCTTTGGGCACCGGATCCATACGCAGGGTATCTCCAGCGGCGGTGACCTTGAAGGGGATGACCAGCTGGCTGATCCGCAGGTCGTAGTAGTTGGTTTCGGACGTGGGATCGGCGTAATCGATCTGGAGGAAATAATCATATACCACCTGATCGCCTTCCACCATCCGGGTGAGGTTGGTGACCGCGAGGGAATTGATGGCTACCGGTTCCGGGATGGAGGAAATGGCGGTCACCGGATCAAAACCGGGGACGGAAACGTGGATGGTATACTGCTGCCCCTCAACGGGCGTAAAATCCAGGGTGCGGTAGTAGCCGGGCATGGTGTGTTCCAGGCCGGGGGAATAGGTCAGAACCTCCCTGGCTCATCGTGGGTGCCGCCATCTTCACGGTGTATATGGGGTTCATCAACATTACGGCCTTCAAGCATGCCCTGGACGTGGTCCGCGGCAAGTTTGACGATCCGGACGATGAAGGTGAGGTTTCCCACTTCCAGGCGCTGACGGCCGCCCTTTCCGGTACGGTTGGCGTGGGCAACATCGCCGGCGTCGCCTTCGCCGTAGCCCTGGGTGGCCCCGGCGCAACCTTCTGGATGATCATCGCCGGCTTGCTGGGCATGACCTCCAAGTTTGTCGAATGTACCCTGGGTCTGATGTACCGCGACGTACACGCCGACGGCTCCGTTTCGGGTGGTCCGATGTATTACCTGGACAAGGGACTGAAAGAAAAGGGGCCGGGCTGGGCGGTGCTCGGCAAGGTGCTCGCCGTCATGTTCTCTATCGCCTGCATTGGCGGCAGCTTTGGTGGTGGAAACATGGTTCAGATCAATCAGGCTACCCAGCAGCTCACCGAGGTGACTGGCGGGGTAGACAGCTTCTTCTACGGCCGCGGCTGGATCTTCGGCGTGGCCATGGCCATCACGGTGGGCCTGATCATCATCGGCGGCATCAAGAGTATCGCCAAGGTGACCGACAAGGTCGTTCCATTCATGGTAGGGGTATACGTACTGGGCGCCCTCATCGTCCTCGGCTACCACATCACGGATATTCCCGCGGCGTTTGCCACCATCTTTAATGGTGCGTTCAACGCGGATGCCCTCTACGGCGGCATCGTCGGGGTACTTATCCAGGGTTTCCGCCGCGCGGCCTTCAGCAACGAGGCCGGCGTAGGCTCGGCCTCCATCGCACACTCCGCGGCCAAGACCGACGAGCCCGTCAGTGAGGGCGTAGTGGCCCTGCTGGAACCCTTCATCGATACCGTGGTCATCTGTACCATGACCGCCCTGGTAATAATTATTACCAACTACGGCGGTTACGGCGCCGAAGCCGCCTTCAACAATAAGGTAGCGGGTACGGTAGGCGACATCACCCTGACCTCCGCCGCCTTCGAGACCGTCATCAGCTGGTTCCCGGTAGTGCTCAGCATCGCCGTAATCCTCTTTGCCCTGTCCACCATGATCAGCTGGTCGTACTACGGACTGAAGTGCTGGACCTACCTGTTCGGGGAATCCAAGACCAACGAAGCGATCTACAAGATCATCTTCTGCATCTTCGTCGTTATCGGTTCGGCCATCTCGGCCTCCGCGGTATTCGACTTCGGCGACGCGATGATCTTCGCCATGGCCTTCCCGAACGTCATGGGCCTCTACATCCTGATGCCCAACGTACGTCGTGCCCTGCGCAGCTACCGCGCCCGGGTAGCCAGCGGAGAGATCACCCGCTACGACTAGGATCCCCGGTTGCATCTTCTAAAACGAAAGAAGCCCCGGTCGCTCACGCGCGGCCGGGGCTTCTTCATTGGTGGAAGTGCTGCGGGTTACCGGTTGGCTTCCTCCATCGGGTCGGCCTCCAGGGTGAAGGTGCGGCGCACGGGATTCAGCGGGGTATCCACGGTCTCGCCGTTGCGCATCAGGGTCAGGGTGACGGTGTTTTCACCCATGGGCAGGTTCTTCAGGTAGTAGGGCTTCCACTCGTCGATGGTGAATTCCTTGCCGTTCACGTTGGCCAGTACGGTGTACTCCGAACCCAAAGTAACGTTGACGGGGTAGAAGTCGAGCATCACGTTCTCGGTTTGCTCACGGCCCACGTAGGTGCCCTTGGGGCGGCTGTAGAACAGCATGGGCTCGGTGATTTCCTCGGAGCTGGTGAATCCACCGTTCGCCACGTTGGCCTTCACCGCGCGGTGGGCTGCGGGGGTCTTGATGGACTCATGGTAGCTGCGGCTGAGGAAGGTCAGAATATAGTGCTCACCGTCGGCGATGGGGTGGTCGAAGGTAGGCTCGTACTTGGCGATGTAGGGCTCATTGTCAATGATGAGGTGGGCGTGCTGCCCTTCGGCGGAGTTGGCACACATCAGCTGGTCGGCGTCCTCGGTGATCTTGCCGAAGGTGTAGCCGCTGACCGTGTAGTTAAAGGTGCCGTTCTCGTACTTCCAGTCGTCGATGCTGGCGTCCGGAAAGCCCTCGGTGGGTGGCATGTCCGTCAGTTCGATGTTTTCATTGCCGGGGTTGCCGTCACCGATCATATCGGTGCCCTCTTCGGTCACTCCCCCCTGGTCCATATTATTTTCCTGGGTGTCTCCGCCGCAGGCGAAGGTGAAGAGCAGGCTGAGTAGCAGAATGGTGTTTAAGCGTTTCATAAGCTGTGGTTTGGTTAACAGTTTCGCCCGCTTGGGCGTTATCCTAAGAAGTTTATTATCAACATTTAGTTCGTGACGAAACGATCAGACATTATCGAATTGCGGGTGGAAGGTATGGACTGCAACAATTGCGCCATGTCCATACAGCGATTTCTCGAGCGCAAGGGACTGGAGGACGTAATGGTCAATTTCCAGACCCGGGAGGTGCGCTACCGTCGTGACGATGCGGCGCTGGACGCGGGTGCCGTGAAGGCTGGAATCGAAAAGCTGGGCTATACAGTAGTCGACGATACCGCCGAAACCAGGGCTGATGCCGCCCGGGGATTTACCCCGCAGCAGCGACTGCTCATCTGTGCCGCACTCACCCTTCCGCTCCTGCTGAACCACTTCCTCATGATGGCCGGGGTACATACCCCCCTGGACAACGGCTGGGTACAGCTGGCACTCGCCGGGCCGGTCTACTGGATCGGCGGCCTCCACTTCGGACGCTCCGCCCTGTCCGGTTTGCGCGCCCGGATGCTCAATATGGACGTGCTGATCTTCCTGGGCGCTACCGCAGCCTTCGTGTACAGCCTCATCGGCCTGTACTGGCAGGATCCCCACTACTATTTCTTTGAAACCGCTGCCACCATCATCACCCTGGTGCTGGTGGGCAACTGGCTCGAAGCCCGCGCCGTAGAGCGGACCACCACCGCCATCGGCGCCCTGACCGCCCTTAAGGAAGAGCGTGCCCGGGTAGTCATGCCCAGTGGTACCCTGGTCAGCTTGCCGGTAGAGGAGGTATCGCCCGGCAGCCTGGTGCGGGTGAACACCGGCGACAAGGTACCTCTGGACGGTATCGTCCGCCAGGGAGACTTGACGGTCAACGAAGCCATGCTGACGGGCGAGAGCCTGCCGGTGAACAAGGGGGAAGGCGACCGGGTGCTGGGGGGCAGTATCGTCGTCTCTGGCCAAACGACCGTAGAAGTCACCGAGGCCTACCAGGATGGCACCCTGGCCCGGATCATTGAGCTGGTAAAGACGGCCCAGAGCGACAAGCCCCGGCTCCAGCGCCTCGCCGACCGCATCAGCGCCATCTTCGTGCCGGTGGTGATCGTGATCAGCTTGCTCACCTTCCTGATCGGCTGGGGAACTGGTTATGCTACCTCCACCCAGGCCTTCATGAACGCGGTGGCCGTTCTGCTGATCTCCTGCCCCTGCGCCATGGGATTGGCCACGCCGACGGCCGTCATGGTCGGGGTAGGGCGGCTGGCACGGACCGGCCTACTCATCCGCGGCGGCAGCACCGTTGAGTCCTTCGCGGGCATCAAGCAGATGGTTTTCGACAAGACCGGTACCCTCACCACCGGCGACCTGGAAGTGGGTGAATTCAACATCCTTCCCGGTCACGACCCGGCCTTTGTCCACCGCCTCGTCTATGAGCTGGAGGGCTACAGCAGCCACCCGATCGCCCAGGCCGTGAGGGATCACCTCAGCCGCCAGCCGATGGCGGAGGTCGACGACCCGGCGTACACCGCCTGGGCCGGATCATTCGACGTTGAGGAGACCCCTGGCCTCGGCCTTACCGCGGGACCATTTTACCTGGGAGCCGCCAAGGATGAGACGGTGGATGCCGACGTGGTCCTGCGCCGCGACGGAGCGGTAGTGGCCACCCTTACCCTGGTAGATTCCGTTCGCCCCGGGGCTGCCGAAATGGTCCAGCGGTTGCACGACCGGGGGGTAAGGACCGTATTGCTCACGGGCGACCGGGAGGCCAAGGCACGACAGGTAGCCGCCCAGGTCGGTATCGACGAAGTACACGCCGGACAGCTGCCGGCCCAAAAACTGGAAATGATCAGCCGGCTCAGCGACGGCCTGCCCACCGCCATGGTAGGCGATGGCATCAACGACGCGGCCGCCCTCAGCCGGGCCGACCTGGGCGTCAGCCTGGGTGGAGCCAGCGCCGTTGCCCTAGACGCGGCCCAGGTGGTACTGATGCGCGACGACCTTTCCATTCTCGTGGAAGGTAAACGGATCGCGGACCTGACGGTAAAAACCATCCGGGAGAGTCTCTTCTGGGCCTTCAGCTACAACATCGTGGCCATACCAATGGCAGCCCTGGGGTACCTGAATCCCATGTGGGCGGCCCTGTTCATGGCCTTCTCCGACGTGGTGGTCATCGGCAACGCCATCCGCCTCAAACGCCGCTAGGGTGGGAGAGGAGAGAGACCCCACCCCCCGGGCCGGACGCGGGGCCCAGATCAATCCGGACAACCCCTACCACCGGTTGAGCTACGACGAACTGCCCGACCCGGAGGACGCCCTCGCCACCGAGTTCATCCCCACCCACCCGAAGACTATCCTCAACAAGATCACCAGTCCCGACCTCGGGGAAGGTTACGGACTGAATGCCTACCAGGGCTGCGAGCACGGATGCGTATACTGCTTCGCCCGCACCACCCACACCTACTGGGGGTACAGCGCCGGCCTGGATTTCGAGACGAAGGTGCTCTATAAGGCCGAGGCGCCGGCCCTCCTCCGCCGCGCCCTGCTGAAGCCCTCCTACGTCCCGATGCCCATCATGATGTCGGGCAATACCGATAGTTACCAGCCGGCGGAGCGCAGGTTCCGGCTGACCCGCCAGTGCCTGGAAGTCCTGAACGACCTGCGCCATCCGGTGGGCCTCATCACCAAGAACAGCCTGATTGAACGCGACCTGGACATGCTGCGGGAACTGGCCGCCGACGACCTGGTGCACGTCTGCTTCAGCATCACCACCCTGGATGAGGACGTCCGGCGGGTACTCGAGCCCCGGACCGCCACCATTGCCCAGCGCTTCCGGGCCCTGGCTACCCTGAGTGAGGCTGGAATTCCCACCATGGTCAACATCGCCCCCGTGATCCCGGGGCTCACCGATCACGAAATACTGGCCATTGCCCGACGGTCGGCCGAGGCCGGCGCCCGCCGCATCGGGTACAGCCTCGTACGACTGAACGATCAGGTAGCGGACATCTTTACCGACTGGGTGACCAAGACGTTCCCTGACCGCGCCGAGCGGGTGCTGAACCGCATCCGGGATACCCGGGACGGCGCCCTGGGAGAAAAGCGCTTCGGCATCCGCCACCGGGGCGCCGGCCCCCTGGCCGATCTGGTGGAACAGCAGTACCGCCTGGCGCGCAGAAAGTACTTCAGCGACGCCCCACCGGTACCCGCCTACAATTTTGCACCCTTCGAACTGCGCCGCCGGCCGCCGCAGTTGACGCTGTGGTAGCGCGGGTACAATAAGCGGACGGGTTTCGCATTCTTATACCAGCCGAAATTATTCCGGAACCGTATGCTGATTTCCCGCCTTGGGCTGGCACTGCTGGCCTCCCTGACATTGCTTCCCGTATCCTCCGAAGCCCAGCGCCGTAGCAAAACGGAAACCGAATCCTGGCCGCCGCAACGGGCCTACAGCCGCCTGTTCCTCGGCGGCGCCCTGCAACAGGTCTTCGAGCGGCACTATGATTTCTGCGGATTTGCCCGGGCGGAAGGGCGGCGCGATTACACACCCCCGACCCTGGAACGCTTCCTGGGCAAGCGTACCCTCCGGACCAGGGTGGAAAAGGCCGACATCAACGGGGGTAATTTGCTGAGTTACGTGTTTTCCGGTGCCGAAATATCTGCCGGACTGGACGACATCCGCTACAGTCCGGACCGGCTGCTGTTTACCCAGGCGGAGGGGGTCAACCTGCTACCCCAGCCCCGGGACGGATTCGATTCCTTCGTGCTGACCAAAAACTGCGGTGGCTACCTGAAGGCCGCCCTCGACGCCGGCTGGAAACCGCCTTACGCCGCCTTTGCCGCCGCCCTGGACACCGACGCCCGGCGCAGCAGCAGCGTACTGGCCATGGCGGGCAGCTTCGAGAGCCCGCTCTCCGAAGTCCTCGGCGCCAACGACGAACGGACTACCGAGCTGATGGCCTACCTCTGGCAGTTCTATCAATTTCATCCCGAGTACCGGGGAGAGGCCTATTACCTGCGGCAGTTTGACGGCATCGTCATCAAGCACCTGACCGACAGCAAGGAGGTCACCGCGGCCGAGCAGTCGGTGGGGCTGAACGTAGCCCTTCCCTTTTCCGCCAAGCTGAACAGCGAGTTGTCCCACCGCCGCGAAAACGAGAACACCTTCAGCGGCAGCGACTGGGAAACCATCGTCTACACGGACTTCGACGGTCCATATACCCGCGAGAGCATGTACCACCGGCTGCCCGACCCCGAGGAGATCGCGGATTACTTCGCCACCCTAGGAACGGTAGCTGGAAGCGCGTCCCCCCTGCGCGAAGGTGCCGCCCACCGGCATACGGTAGCCGTTCCCGGTTTGCCCGCCAGCCTGGCCGGCGCGCCCTGGGAGATTCACTATCTCGCGGAAGGCATCTACAACGGCATGCCGGGGCTGGCCGTCGCCCCCACCGATTCCGGACTGTCCTTCAGTCTGACGGGGCAGGCCGCCCCCGGTCTGTTTCAACCCCAACCCCGGGAGGGGGTGGCGATCCACAGTACGCCCTCGTCCTGCCGGGACGTAACGGGGTTCCTGCCTTGCGCATTCCCGTCCACCAGGGGCTGCGCACCTCGGCCCACCCGATCCTGGACCTGGCCGGTACCCGCTTTGAATTGCGCCGCCGCAATAACGGAGAATACGCCTTTCAGTGGCACCTTACCCTGAACGTCGAGGACGGGGAAAACCCCCTGGATGCCGGAGGGCGATTCCTGGTAAAAAAGCTTGCGACTGATGATCCCGCCGCGGATACGCTGAGTGTACGGGTCGTGGAAGCGAACTACAACGCCCGCCGCGCGGCGGTCAACGTGGTGTTGGAAAGCGAGCGCAGCTGGCCACTGAACCTCATCGACGACCGCACGATGCGCACCTTCCCGGTGAGGGCCGAGATCAACCTGCCGGTGAAGGATGGATACAGCGCCTGTCGCCGCCCCCTATCGGCACGGCTGGCGGTGCCGCGGATACTGTCACCCGCGCCACCGCCGGAGCCCGTTAGCCCGCCGTTCCCGGATCCCGGGCAAGGTTAAAGAATTCGTCGAGGTTGGGGGTGATCACGATTTCCGTACGACGGTTGCGCGCCCGGCCGCTGGGAGTGGCGTTGTCGCCCCGCGGATCATTGTCGGCCCGTCCGGCCGCGGTCAGGCGGAAGGGGTCTACGCCGAAATCCTGAACCAGCTTCCGCACCACGGCGGCGGCCCGCATGGTGCTCAGTTCCCAGTTGTCCTTGATGGTACTGCTGCGGATGGGCACGTTGTCGGTGTGGCCCTCCACGATGATGTTCAGGTCGTTGTGGTCGTTCAGCACCTGACTCACCTTGTCGAGCACCCGCTCGGAGGCCGGGTTCAGGCGCGAGGAACCACTGGCGAAGAGCAGGTTGTCGCTGATGCTCACGTGTACCTTGCCGCCCCTTACTTCCACCTTCACGTCATCGTCGTTGATGTTGTCCAGGCTGCGCTTCAGGTTCATGACCAGGGCCAGGTTCAGGCTGTCCTTGCGCTGGATGCTGCGGTTCAGCTCATTGATGCGCGAGGTTTGTCCGCTGATCGACTGCAGGCTTTCCCGGATACTGGTAGCCCCTTCCTTGCTGATGACCGAGAGGTCTTCCATGCGGTTGAGCAGGTCGCCGTTGGTGCGTTGCACGGTTTCCAGCTGCCCCTTCAGGAGGGCATTTTCACTCTGGACGCTGGAGAGCTTGGTTTCCAGTTCGGTAATCTTGGACTTGTTGCAGCCCAGCAGCAGGACGAGCAGGAGGGCTGAAGTCAGGTATTTCATTTGGTATACGTTTTGGAGTTGCAATAACGGGAGTATTTGCCGTAGCGTATCCGTGATCATCCGGCCTCGAAGACTACTTCCGTGGCCCCGTAGCCGTATTTCGGGTGGTAGTCGTTGGAAAACTTTTGCACGAAGGGCACATGCTGCAGCTTGGTGTGGATCTCAGTTTTGAGGATTCCGTTGCCGAGGCCGTGCACGATGTATACCCGCTCGATGTCCAGCCGCAGGGCCTGGTCGATGAAGTGGTCGAAGTGCTCCATCTGGGTAGACAACACCTTGTCTTTTGGCACGGCGGCCGGGTCTTCCACCAAGGCTTCGAGGTGGAGGTCCAGGACGGGGTTGAAATCGCTGCGCGCCTGTAGCGGGCTGGCCGGCGGGCGGGCGGGGGCTTTCTTTTCGGGTTGCTTTTTCAGCTGGGCGCGGGTGAGTTCCCGCAGGGTGGGGCCGGAACTGCTTTTCTCGGCTACCGAGGTGGCGGCGAGGCGCGGGAACACCGTGAAGAGGTGGGCGCCCCGGCTGAGTTCGGGTACTTCCCGGAAGCTGCCGAAGAATTGCTTGGGCCGGATACGCAGTTGGTGGTAGTGCCGCGGGCCCGTACCGCCCTCCACCTTGGCGCGCACGTCGAGGTCGACGCCGAGGCGCTCGTTCAGCCAGCCATAGGGGATCACGTCGAGGCGCTTCTTGCCGTAGGCTTCCAGGGGGCCAAACTTGGAGCTGCGTTGGTGATCTCCGGTTTTGACCTTGATTTCGTAGAGGATCTGGCTACCGGTCCCATTGATGAGGTAGAGCTGATAACTTTCCGGTTCACCCTCCCCGCCGTACAGCGGGTCGAATGCGAGCTGAATGCCCGTATCGTGCTGGTCTTTCTGGCTGGGTTCTGGGCGGCGGTCGCTCGGTGGGTCGGGCGCGGGCTGGGCGGCCGATCCCGCGGCTCCGGCGGGGGCAATGGCGTGGCTGGGCGCGGGCAGGTGGCCCAGTCCGCCATCCAGT
Source organism: Neolewinella marina (assembly GCF_002631205.1). Taxonomy (GTDB): domain Bacteria; phylum Bacteroidota; class Bacteroidia; order Chitinophagales; family Saprospiraceae; genus Neolewinella; species Neolewinella marina. The sequence continues at coordinate 181,495 of NZ_PDLO01000001.1, read as the reverse complement.
CTAACCTGGTACATATCGCCCTTGAGGAGGGCGGAGATGGTCCCGGTCTTGCCGGTGCGGAGCATGGTGACGCGGTCGCCGATTTTGAAGGTCATAACTATAAATTTGGGTTGCTGATAGAAAGGATTGCCAGCCCGCGAAGTTGTACCCGTTGGTGGAATTGGCCCGCCACTGCCTACCTTTCGGCCATGGCAGGCGTGAATTCCCTTCGGTGGCGGGTGGCCCAGTTTCTCGAACTGCGTTGGTGGCGGCGCTATCTCCGTCAACAATCCCCCCAGGAATACCTGGCCGCCAAGCGGGCTTACTGGCAACGGGTCCTCAACCGCCTGGAGTGGACGGTTGACGCCGACGCGCGGGCGCTGGACGCCGGCTGCGGACCGGCGGGCATCTTCACGCTACTCTACGACCGACAGCGTATCACGGCCGTCGACCCCCTGCTGCGCCGCTACGAATCCCTGCCGGTCTTCTCCCGCGCCCATTACCCCTGGGTCCGCTTCATTCCCCAGCCCCTGGAAGAGCTTACCCCCCTGGAGCCCTTCGATTGCATCTACTGCTTCAACGCCATCAACCACGTCAGCGACTGGTCGCGAAGCCTCGATCAACTCACGGCCATGGCCCGCCCGGGCACCCGGATGATCCTGAGCAGCGACGTCCACCGCCACGACTGGTTGCTGCCCGTCTTCCGGGCACTGCCCGGGGATGCCCTCCACCCCCAGCAGCACGGGGCAGCGGAGTACCGGGCGGCCCTGCGGCAGCGCGGCTGGCAAATCGTGCGGGAGGAGCGGCTGCGGAGAACGGCAATCTTCGACTACCGGGCCTGGGTCTGTGAGCTGGATTCCGCCGAATGATTCGAGGTATAGCGGCGGAACCGCTCTCCGAAGCGGGGACTCTCTGTTCCCATCCATTTATCCCAAAAGGTGAAGTAAAGTCCGAAATTGTAGCGGGCCTGCTTGTGGTGGACGTCGTGGTGGGTAGCGCCGATCAGCCCCCGCAGCAACGGCAGCCGGCCCCAGCGCGCCGGGAAAACCTCGATGCCCGCGTGGTTGATGGTGGCCGACAGGGTCATCAGGGCCAGCAACGTCAGGAAGGCCAGCACGTGCATCGGAATCAATAATACGCTCAGGGGAAGGAAGGCCGCCTGCAGGATGGCCTCCAGAGGGTGGAAGCTGAAGGCTGTCCAGGCGGTGGTTTCTATGCTTTCGTGGTGCCAGCGGTGTACCCGCTCGTAGATGCCGGGCCGGTGCATCCACCGGTGAATCCAGTAGTAGTAGGTTTCCTGGGCCAGCAGAAATACCACTGGCCCGACCAGCAACCAGAACCTGTCGGCCGGCGCGGACAGGGAGGTGTAGAGGCGGGTGGAATCATTTTGCCACAGGTAGAGGACCAGTATTCCGAAGGCGGCGAAGATCAGGGACACGACGGCAGACCGGCGGATTTCTCTCGGCACCTGCGCCCCCGCCCCGATCTCGTAATGAAAGATGCGGTGGCGCAGCCGATCGCGCAGCCGCAACCGCAGCAGGTAGTGGTACAATCCGCTGAAGGCCAGGTAGCGCAAAAAGATGATCACGAACAGGGCCCCGATCCAGAAAAGCCAGTGGGTGAGCATGGGTAGCAAGTTAGGGTCGAGAACAGAATGCTGGGATGCCTACCTTGTTCAACCCGAAAGTTCTCGTGCGTGAAGGCAGGTGAGCGCCCTGGCCGGCCACGGGGTGCTATCTTTCCTTCTCCGGGTGAACCGACATCGCCGCGGACCGTAGTAACCCATAAGCCCTCCCCGTGCCCAAACGCGCCTATTTTATCATCCTTTTCCTGCCGCTGCTGGCGGCCTGTGGTACTTCACGCATGACGCAAAACGATTCACCCGCCTTCGACTGGCAGGGCCACCGGGGCGCCCGGGGGTTGCTGCCCGAAAACTCAATCCCCGCTTTCCTGCGGGCCCTCAGCTATCCGGAAGTGACCACCCTTGAACTGGACGTGGTGATTTCCGCGGACGACCGGGTAATTGTCAGCCACGACCCCTTCATGGAGCCCGAAATCTGTCAGTTGCCGGGTGGCGGCGCGATTACCGACACAATCAGCCTGCGGAAACTGACCGCCCGGGAGATCGACGCCTACGATTGTGGGCAGCTGCCACACCCCCGCTTCCCGGAACAGGCCCAGCGCCCGGTGCATAAACCGACTCTGGCGGCGGTATTCGCCGCGGTCGACCGCTACTGCGTGCAGCAGGAACGGCCCTTGCCCCGCTACAACATCGAACTGAAGTATCAGCCGGAATGGGAGCCGGAACTGGTGCCGGCCCGCGCCACCTTCGTCCGGTTGGTACTGGAAGACATTGCCGCCTGGGGCCACCCGGAGCTGGTCAACCTGCAGTGCTTTGACCCACCCACCCTGAGCGAGATCCACCGCCAGAATCCACGCATCTCCCTGGCCTACCTGGATGAATCGCCGGGACAGGTAGCGGAAAAGGTGGCCGCCCTGGGTTTCAAACCGGAAATCTACAGTCCGTGGGAGCGCAAGCTGACGGCGGAAATCATTGCGGAGGCCCATGATCTTGGCCTGAGGGTAATCCCCTGGACCGTAAACGAGGTAATCCGGATGCGCGAACTCATCGGACTGGGCGTGGACGGCATCATCACGGATTATCCCAATCGCATTGCCGAAGTCCAACAACCATGAGAACCTGGCTGCTGCTTTTCCTGCCCGTTATGGGAGCCCTGGTGCTCGCCGGCTGTACCCACAGTTCCGGCGCGTCCGCCCAGCCGCTGCCCCGCCATCTGGACCCGGAATTCCTGCGGGGCATGACTTTCGCTCACGAAGGGTACCGGGGAAACAATGGCTACGGGGGAGCCACTACGGGGCCTTCCCTGGACAGCTTAAAGGGGTTGAACGTCAATGCCGTAGCCATTGTGCCCTATACTTTCATGCGGGAGATGCGGCCGCTGGATTCACTGCCCATTCCGGACCGCGTGGGCTCGGAGACGGACGAAGCCGTGATCCACTGTATCCGGCAGGCGCGGGAGCAGGGCTTCACGGTCATGCTGAAACCCCAGATCTGGGTGAGGGGGTCGTGGCCGGGAGAAATCAGATTCGAGGATGAGGAGGGGTGGAACCGATTCTTTGCCGCTTACCGGAACTGGATGCTGCACTACGGCAAAATGGCTGCGGCCGAAGGGGTTGAGGCGCTGTGCATCGGTACGGAAATGGTGCAGGCTACCCTGGGGTATCCCGAGCAGTGGCGGAGCCTGATCGCCTCCCTCCGGGAAGTTTACCCTGGCAAGTTGACCTACGCCGCGAACTGGGGGGAGGAGTTCGAGAACATCACCTTCTGGTCGGATCTCGACGCCATAGGCCTGAACAGTTATTACCCCCTGTCTATGGAGGAGCAGCCCACCGACGCCCAGCTGCGGGCGGGTGCCCTGCGGTGGATGCGGCTGGCGGACAGCATCAGCGTAGCCTACGACCGCCCCCTGTGGCTGACGGAAGTGGGTTACCGCTCAGTAGCTTCAGCCTGGCAGAACCCCCACGCTGAGGCGGGAGACCGGCCGGTCAGCCTGGAAGCCCAGGAACGCTGCTACGCCGCCCTGGCTGAAGCGGTTCGCAGTTCTAGCCGTCTGGAAGGGATGTTTATCTGGAAGTGGCCCTCCTATCTGGGGCACCGGGAAGGCCGGGACGACCGGAATACGGGATTCGTCCCCGGCGGCAAACCGGCGGGGGAGGTCCTCACGCGCCTGTACGCCCCTGCTCCCCGGGCAGCCTCCGTTACTCCATCGTTGTAACCACGAGGTTGTCCATAAGAATGGGCGGCTGATCCGGACCACCGTTCCACAACAGCACGGATGCGGCCTCGGCGCCACCTTCCGGAGCCCGCGCTTCGATGTACACGCTGCGGTCGAAATTATAGTTGAGTACCCGGTGCAACCTGATCACCCGTTCCTTCACGCGTTCGCCGTTGCGGTAAAAGCGCAGCACCAGCTGAGCGTAGGTGTGCACGCTTCCGGTTCGTAGTTGGGGGATACGGAAATCCGCCGTAGCCCGCAGCCACTGGCCGGCGGAGAAGGGGCCGTGTAGCCAGTACTCCTCGGTATTCTGCTTTTCCCCTGCGAGACAGTAGGATCCCTGCCCGTCGATGGGGGGCATTCCGCAGGCGTCATTAGGCTGGTCCTCAAAATCATTGGTATAGAGGGTATCTGTCCCCCGGGGCGGGTGCCTTAGGAACTCAGGATTGTCCAGCAACAGTTTATCGTCTTCGTTGACCTCGAAGGTGAACAGGGTTCGCCAGTAGTAGGAGCGATTCATCCATTCCGACACCAGCAGCCCGCCCCGGTGGGCCTGGTGGGTGAACCAGAGGTTGTGTGCGGTGAGGAGCAGGCAAAGCCCTGCGAAGGCCCAGCGGATTCCTTGTGGGCGTCGCGAGATGAAGGTTAGGGCTGCCGCCAGGGGAAAGGCCAGCACCGCGTAGGCCTGCACCATGGTCCGCTGTCCAAGGCTGCCCCCGTACCACCAGACGCTCCAGGAGAAGGCTACGTAAACGAAGATGATGAAGTGGCTGAGGGTAGCCGCCAGCAGATGGCGGTGGTAGCGGAAAAGGGCCACGAAGCCCAGAATGGCAATCCACATAGCCGGCGTGTAGGTCAGCCAACCAGCCTTGTAGCTGAACAATCCATTGACCAGATGCGGCTCAAACCAGTCGAAGCCCTGGTCCTGGTAACTATACTCAATCCATTGGCCAGTAACGTACTTCCAGTAGATGAGCTGCAAACTTCCTACGGACAGGCACACTGCGGCAGCGGCGGCGATGGGCCGGGCATGACGGCGAATAAAAGCCAGGCGGTCGCGCCACCCCGCCCGGGTCAGGGGCATGTCCCACAGCAGTGGGATCAATACCGCGATGATTTCGGTGGGGCGGGTCAGGGCCATCAGACCGATGATTCCCCCGATACCGAGACATTGCAGGGTAGTGGGGCCGCCGGGTCGCCGGTACAGCCGATCGGTGATGTGCAGGAGCAGGGCGTAGAGGGTGAACTCGTAATTGTGGGTCAGGGCTCCGTCGATGGCCGCGTAGTTCAGGTAGTTCGTGGCGGCAACGATGAGGAGCAGGGTAGCGGCGGTGACCCCTTCGGAGAAATAGGCGCGCAGGACCTGCATCAGTACGAAGAGACCGAGAAAAGCCACCAGCAAGCTCCAGAGGGAAATGGCTAACTGATACGGGAAGGAGAAGCCATCGGCGGGAAAGGCGTCGCTGGCCAGGGCGTACGCATGCGCCACGGCAAAGGCCGGAGAATACAGCAGGGCCAGGCCCAGGCTGTACTTCAAAACGAAATTTCCGCTGGAGTGAGGGTAGGCCTGGTAAGGCGTATCCGTGGGGCGGTACTCCTCGATGATTTCCGGCAGAAAGGCCACCTCCCGCAGGTCGTTGTATATAAAGACGGCGGGCAAGTAGAGATAGTAGCCGGATACGTCGTAGCTGAGCGTGGCTTCGGAACCCGGCTGCTGCCACTTGGGGTAGTACAGATGGGTGGCTACTAGAACAAGGTAGCAAACGAACAGGGCAACCGGCGCGGATAGCTTCACGGTAACGAAGGTAAGCAAGCGGCCGGCGTATTACTTTAGCCCACCCGTAACCAAACGCCCAACGCATGCGCTCACCCCTCCTGTTTCTGTTGTTGATCCTTTCCTTCACCGCCGTGGCCCAGTCGGCCATGCCGGTGATCCTTACCCTCAAGCAACAGGGGGAATTACAGGACCGCTGGCTGAAGGAGCGCTTCGAAACCGTAGTCCCCCAGATCATGCGGGAGGAGGGGATCGACATGTGGGTCATGATCACCCGGGAGTACAACGAGGATGCCGTGGTGAAGACCATGCTGCCCAGTACCTGGATGGGTGCCCGCCGCACGACCATGCTGGTAGTATACGATCCAGGAGCGGGCAAACCCCTTGAAACGCTGGCCTGTGCCCGCTACGACGTAGGTGAGGTATTCAAGAAAGCCTGGGACCCCGAACAGCAGCCGGACCAGTGGCAGCGGCTGGCGGAAATCATTCGGGAGCGATCGCCCCGCAAGATTGCCGTGAACCGCAGTGAGGAATTCGGTCTGGCCGATGGCATCAGCAGCTACCACTACGACCGCCTGTTGGAAGTGTTGCCCGCGAACCTGACCAGCCGGGTAGTCAGCGGTGAGCGGCTGGCGATTCGCTGGCTGGAAACCCGTACGCCTTCGGAAATGGTGGTGTACCGCCAGATCATGCAAGTGGCTCACCAGATTATTCGCGAAGCCTTCAGTGAGCAGGTCATCCAACCCGGGGTGACCACCACCGAGGAGGTGGTATGGTACCTGCGGGAGCGCGTCCGGGAACTGGGGCTCGACAGCTGGTTCCATCCGACGGTCGACGTGCAGCGGGCTGATAACCAGGAGCTGTACGGCTTCAGCGGCCGGCCGGGTGCAGACGTCATCCAGCCGGGTGACCTGCTGCACTGCGATTTCGGCATCACTTACTGCGGACTAAATACCGACACCCAGGAAAACGCCTACGTCCTGAAACCCGGGGAGACCGAAGCCCCTGCCTATCTCGTGGCCGCCCACCGGCGGGGACTGCGCCTGATGGATATCCTGACGGGCGAATACGCCACGGGCAAAACGGGCAACGAATTGTTGTTAAATACCATCCGCACGGCGGAGGCGGAAGGACTGCGCCCCAGCATCTACAGCCACCCGATTGGGTACCACGGCCACGGCGCGGGACCCACGATTGGTCTGTGGGATCAGCAGGAGGGCGTTCCGATCCGGGGGGATTACCCAGTCTTTCCCCATACGGCCTACAGTATTGAACTGAACAACAAGGTGTTCCTGCCGGAATGGAACAAGGACGTAAGAATCATGCTGGAGGAAGACGGCTACTGGGACGGAGAGTCGTTCCGCTACCTCAACGGTCGGCAGGAAGAGCTGTACCTGGTACCCCGGCAAGCGGGGAAGTAAAGGAGCAATCAGGGCTTGGCAGCCATACCGCCGCCGGATAACTTGTCCAGGCTCGCCTGCCGGTCAGAGGCGAAGCGGATCAGGCTGTGGGTAGAGCTGTTGCCGGACAGGCGCTGTAACATGTGAGCCGTCGTGAAACTGGGTGTCGTGCGCTGCATAATGGATGGTTTGTACCGTAAATATACAAACTGTTTGTTGTTTAGCGAACTTAAAAACAAAAAAGTTAATCCTTTTTGTTTGGCCTTGATTTCCACTTCATTTCCGGGCGATGGGTACATTTACCCCAAACTATAAGGTATGCTCCAGCGATTCATGGCACTTGTCTTTCTTTTCCTTGGCACCTGCTGGGGGAGCCCCCTCCTCGGTCAGGGTGAAAAAGGAAAATGGACGGTTGACGACGTCATCCATACTGAATACATGTCCAACGTTGAGTTTTCTCCCGATGGCACTATGGTGCTGTGGAGCAAGAGTCGAGCCGCGGAGGACAAAAAGAAGGACAAATTTGTACGCGACCTATACCTCACTCGGCTGCGGGACCGCACCAAGGACGGTTTCCGTACGGTGCGCCTGACCACCGGTGACGACAGTGACCATACCGCCCTGTTCTCCCGCGATAGTGAAGACATTTACTTCCTCAGCGGCCGAGACGGGGGCAAGAAACTGTGGAAGATGAGCGTGTTCGGGGGGGAACCCCAGGAGGTGCACGAATTCAAGAACGGCATCAGTAACCTGGAGTGGCTGAATGATTCCACCCTGGTGTACGTAAGCAATGAAGGCAAGACCCTGCAGGAGCAGGAGCTGGAAGAGAAGAAGGACGACGTAGTGGTTGTAGAGGATACCAGCAGCTGGAAGGCCGACCGCCTCTACGCCTTCAACGTAAAGGAGAAGCACATACGCCGACTCACCGACAACGAAAAACCCGTCCAGGGCTACGCCGTGAGCCGCGACGGGAAATACCTGGCCTACGTGGAAGCCGGAAGTCCCCACCAGCCCTCCGACGCCCAACCCAAGAGCAAGTACTACCTGAAAAACCTGGAAACTGGATCGGTTAAGCAAATCCTCCAGGGACTGCAGACGCCCCGCGAACTGGCCTTTACCCAGGACGGCAAGGGAATGTACTTCACCGCCCAGCTGAGCAGTGATCCGGAATGGGACGGAGCGGGGATCGGACAGTTGTACTACCTCCCGGTGGATGGGGAGCCGCGCAAGGTCGAACTGAACTGGGAGAACGGGGTCGGTGGCATCACCGTGGTGGGCAACGACGTGGTGGCCGACCTGGCCAACCGCGCCACCATGCGGGAAGCCTTCTACCCGCGGGGTGGACGCGGAAAGGAGATCGCCCTCGACAGCCTGAAGGACCACGTCAGCTTCCTTGCTTTTTCCGAAGATGGCAAGCAAACCGTGCTGCGGTACTCTACCGCCAGTAAACTGCCCCGCTACTACCTGGCCGACTTCTCGGGGACGGCGGTGACCAACCTGCGGGAAATCGTCACCCTCAATGAAAAACTTCGTAAAAAGGACATCGCGCGCAGCGAGGTGATCGAGTGGAAAGGCTACCAGGGAGAAATGGTATCGGGAATTCTGTACTACCCGGCCGACTACACCCCCGGGCGCCGCTACCCACTGATGCTGAGCATCCACGGGGGACCATCGAGTATGGACCTCGACCAGTGGAGCGAACGCTGGAGTACCTATCCCCAGATCCTGAGCCAGCGGGGTGCCTTCGTGCTGAAACCGAACTACCACGGGTCGGCCAACCACGGGCTCGCTTACGTGGAAAGCATCAAGCGCAACTACTACGAGCCGGAAATGGAAGACATAACGGCGGGCATCGACCGGCTGATCGCTGAGGGCAAGGTGCACCCCGACAGCATCGGCAGTATGGGCTGGAGCAATGGTGCCATTCTGACGACCATGCTGACCGTCCGCTACCCCGAACGCTTTAAAGTGGCCTGTCCGGGAGCCGGCGACGTGAACTGGACGAGCGATTTCGGCACCTGCAGCTTCGGCGTCAGCTTCGACCAAAGCTACTTCGGCGGTGCACCCTGGGACGACACCAACGGTAAGAACTACAACGAGGCCTACCTCGTCAAGTCCCCCCTCTTCGACCTGGAAAAGGTCCGGACCCCGACCATCATCTTCCACGGCAGCGAGGACCGGGCCGTGCCCCGCGATCAGGGTTGGGAATACTACCGCGCGCTGCAGCAGATTGCCCAGGCCCCGGTACGCTTCCTGTGGTTTCCGGGCCAGCCCCACGGCCTCCAGAAGATCACCCACCAGAAGCGGAAGATGGAAGAGGAACTGGCCTGGATCGACACCTACCTTTTTGGGAAAGAACGCAAGGACAACCCCGCCTTCAAGGAGGATAGTCCGCTGGCCCAACTACTCACCAAGGATACGGTGGCCCGTCATGGCTCCCTGTTTGGCGTAATGACCGACGGGGTGCTGCTGCCCGAGATGGTGAGCCTCGGAAAGGATACCATCTCCATTGCTCGCTTTGAATTGACGAACGCCCAATACGCCGCGTACAAACCGAATCACTCCGTACCGGAAGGATCAGAAAACGATCCGGTAGACCTCAGCCGGGAGGAGGCCCGTACCTACCTGGACTGGCTCACCGATCGGCTCTCGCGGCCGGCCCGCTTCCCCAGCACGAAGGAAGCCGACGCCCTGCAAAAGAAGGCGCACGACAGTGGCGCCAAGGAGAATACCCTGAATTACTGGGCGGGCTACGCCATCACCCGCGATGAAGTGGCGGACCTGCGCAAAAAGGTGGATGAGTTGACGACCACGCTTGTCAAGCCCGTGGGCAGCTTTGCCCCGGTTAAGGTTAACGGCCGCATGATCTACGACCTGGGCGGTAACCTGGCCGAGTACGCAGAACAGGGACACTACGGTTACAGCGCCTACGATTTCGTGGATCCGGCTACTACGGAAGCCCCCGCCGAGACCGAGCACCTCGGCCTGCGCGTGGTCGTAGAAGCCGTGAAGTAGTGGTTACCGCTTGATGGCCTTGACGGACTGCAGTAATTGTCCCCCCGATGAAGTGATGCGGACAACGTAAAGCCCCGGCGCCCATCCCTGCCCAAACTGCAGGCTTCCCTGTTGGTGATTCAGCCGCTGCCGGTGTACCAGTTGTCCGGTGGTCGAGAATACATCCACCTGACCCCCGCCGTAGCCCTGCAGGTTGTAGGCTAACTGGAATGCGCCAGCGGTGGGGTTAGGAAACAGTTGGGCCACGTTCCTTTGGGCAGCCACCGGACGGGTGGGGGAGAGCATAAGGGAGTCCAGGACCCGGAAGTTGTCAAAGGCGGCTTCCACCAGGTTGTCGCTGCCCCTTTCGTCACTCGTAGTCACGATCAGCTGCATGGTGGCGGTGAAAGGCAGCAACCCGTCCAGGACTACCGTATCCCGCTGCCATTCGGTGACCGCGCCACGGTAAACGGCCAGCGTATGGGTGGTGTCGCCGTTGGACAAGGCTACCGTGAGGCTGTCGTTTGGTGGAGCATTGCCGGAAAGGTTACTGAACCAGTAGTCGTAGGTCAGCAGCACGCCGCTGCCATAATCCGTCAGGTCAAAAAGGGGCGACCGCAATTGCGTTTCACCCTGGTCAACGTCCCGGGAGTTGGAATTGCCACCTACGGGATCAGTGAAGTATCCCTGGTTTCCGAAGTCCCAGGGGGAATCTTCCCCGGGCTGCCCCGGTCCTTCAATATTATAGGTGGCCTCGGGAACGCCGCGTTCCCATACGCCGCGGGTAGCATTGCCGCTGACCGTCCAGCCAAGGTCGCTGACAAAGGTGTCCTCGTAGCCCCGATCCAGAAAGATCGTGTCGTTGGCGGCTTCAATTGGGTGAACGTCTTCGAGGATGGTCAGCTGATACCCCCAGGCTGTCGCCACCAGGGTGTAGCGGTAGTCGTAGACCTCGTCGTAAGCGACCAGACCGGCGCTGTCAGACAACCCGCTGTAGTTTGCGTCCGGGTGGAGTAGGTCCACTATGGCCCCGGGAACCGCCTGTCCGGTCTGCCGGTCGGCTACAATAAGGTTCAGGGAAGCCGTTTGCCGGCTGGAGAGGGTAAAGTCCTGGCTTACTTCCTCGCCGTTCACCAGGGTGAGGGTCACGGTGTCGGGGTAAAAACCTTCGGCGGAGGCCACCACCCGATAAGTTCCGGCGGTAGCAATACCCGTGGCATAGTTCCCGGTGGCGTCGGCCGTGGTCAGGTTGGCCTGCTCGGCCAGGATTTCCACCCGGGCCCCGTTCAGGGCACCGCCGGTATTGCCGTTGGTGACCGTTCCGCGCAGGCGGGCGGCCCGCTGATAGTCAACTTCTACCACGAAAAGTCCACTCTGGCGGTCGGAGACAAGGGTGAGACCGCTCGGCAGGTAGGGGTAGGCCCCCCAGGCACCGTTGAACCCGCCATCGGGCCCGTCGTAGGTGTCGTAATTGGCCACCTCCACCAGGTTGGTCGGCTCGCTGGCGTCCACCACCCGCAGCCCGTCGCTGTAGTAGCTGATCGATAGGTAGTCGTCGATGAAGTGGACGTTGTGGGGGATGGTCCGGGTATTCAGGCTGGTAAGGGGGCGGTACTCATCCAGCAGCTTGATGTCATTGTAGTCGGACAGGTCGAAGGCGGCTACGCTGGCGTTGGCCACCTCATCAGTGGTGTACACCACGGTGCCGTCCTGGTTGCTCCAGGCGTTGTGGGCAAACCGGTAGGGCGTCTGGGTAGCTCCCAACTTACGGATGTTGCCCAGATCGCTGATGTCGTAGACCGCCATTTCCCCCTTGTAGATTTCGGAGGTGTACATGAGGTTGTCCTGCACGTAGACGTCGTGGGCGTAAACGGCAGGGCCCTGGGCGATGAGGCGGGGAACGCCGGGGTCCTCCTTCAGATCAAAGATGAGGACGCCGCCGTCGTTAATGCTGCGGTCACCTCCGGCGGTGAAGAGTAGCCCCTGAAGGGTATCGATGTAGAGGTTGTGGGCGCGGGCGAAGGTGCCGGTGTAACCGGGCACCTCGTAGGTAAAGGGCTGGTAGGATATCCGTTCGGGCAGTTCCCGCAGGTCGATCACCGTGAGGCCGTAGGAGCCCTGGTCGGCGGTGGCGTAGGCGAATTCACGGTAGCTTTTCACGTCCCGCCAGATGCTGGTGGGTTGGCTGGTCACGTCGACGACGGTGGCGGCGTCGGGGTCGGCCAGGGAGATGACGGCGATGCCGGTATCCAACCCCATCAGGGCGTATTCCGTACCGTCGGGGGCGGCGTACCCCCAGATGTCGTTAACGGCCACTCCAAAGTCGACGTTTGAGCGTAGGGTGGCATTCAATTGTGCGGGCAGGCGGCCCAGGCAGAGGAATAAAAGGAAAAAGAGTAAGGCTTGCTTCATGAGTAAATGGCTGTCCACGGAATACCGCGGCAGTTGAGATATTGGTGCGCTGGCTTACTCCGCCCGCCGATACACGACGGTTTCGGTACTGATGCCAAGCAACTGGAGTTCCAGCAGGTCTTCGGTGAGGCGGACGATGCCGTAACAATCGGTCTGCGCCGGCCCGCTGATGGTAAAGCAGGGTTTACCCGTAGGCGTCCCGCCGCTGCAGGCGGCCGGGCACTTGCCGTGAAAGGTCATGTCCTCCTCCACCAGAAGCTCGTTCTGGTAATAGGTCTTGTAGTGGGTCGGCGTGAACTGCACGGTCTCCTGTTCGTCGGCCAGGTTGGTCCAACGGCCGGTGAGGAGGCGCTGGGCGGCGAGCGCGGGTACAGTAGAATTCGACGGATCGGCCACACCCTTGGCGCCGCTGCCCCCGGTAGGTTCAATGACCATACCGTACGGAGTGGGGGCCGATTCCGGGCCGGTTGCCGGGGGGTGGGTATCGGGTCGGGTCTCCTGGGTGGCCGGACGGGTGTAGGTCGAATCTACCAGGGTGTCTTCGACGGGCATATCGGCGGCACAGTCGACCACCAACAATCCGGAAAGCAAGGCAATAAGGAGGCGCATAGGAGGAACTTGGGTTCCGTCTTAACGCCGGGCAGTCAATTTTGGTGCGGCACCGCTACGGAAGATTCGGTCCAGACCCAATACCTGGGGCAGGATGAGGTGACGCCCGTCGTTGATAATCACGTGGTCAGCGGCGGCCCTTTTCCGGTCGTCGGACCACTGCTGAGCGGCACGGGCGGCAAAGGCTTCCGGTGAAATACCGTCGCGGGCCACCACGCGCGCCAACCGGACGGGGTAGGGGCAATCGACGACAACCATGGCCTCATACTTCTGCTGCGCCCCGATCTCGAGCAGAATGGCGGCCTCGTGGAGGGTGTAGGGCCCCCTCTGCTCGGCGTGCCACCGGGTAGCGTCCCGGGCTACGGCCGGGTGCACCAGGGCATTCAGCTCCGCCAGGGCCGCGGGGTCTCCGAAGACCCGCTGGGCGAGGTAGGGGCGATTGACCGTACCGTCGACCCGGTAACTTTCTGCGCCAAAGCGCTCTAGGATGGCCCCCCGGAGTTCTTGGTCGGTGACCATGAGTTGCTTGGCGCGCTCGTCGGCGTAGTACACCGGCACGCCCAGCCGCTCGAATTCACCGCAAACCGTGGTCTTGCCCGCTCCGATGTTGCCCGTTATGCCGATCCGCTTGGCCATGATATGCTGGTTTGCGGCAAGGTACGGTTGCTCAGGCCGACTGGTCGACGGCCACCTTGTAGGTAGGGTCATCCACCACGTTCACCTCAATGATGGCCCCGGCCTTGTTCAGCAGCCGGCGGCAGTCGGGGCTCAGGTGCTTGAGGTGTACGGTTTTACCGACCTTGTTGTAGCGTTCCGTGAGCTTGTTCAGGGCCTCGATGGCGGACATATCCACCACCCGGCTCTCCGCGAAATCAATCACGATCTCCTGAGGGTCTCCAAGGACATCAAATTTCTCGTTGAATACGGCCACCGAACCAAAGAACAGCGGGCCGTAGATCTCGTAGTGCTTCACGCCGTGCTCATCGATGTGCTTGCGGGCCCGGATCCGCTTGGCACTCTCCCAGGCAAAACGCAGGGCGGCGATGATCACGCCGACGATGACGGCCAGGGCCAGGTTGTGCAGGAAGATGGTAACCAGGGTCACGAGAACCATGACCAGCAGGTCCGACTTGGGCATCTTGCCGAAAGTGCGCAGGCTGGCCCACTCAAAAGTGCCTACCGCCACCATGATCATCAGTCCCGTTAGGGCGGCCATCGGGACGAGCTCGATGAGGCTGCTGCCAAACATGATGAAGACCAGCAGCATCACCGCCGCAACGATGCCCGACAACCGCGCGCGGGCACCGGCGCTGATGTTGATCAGGCTCTGGCCCAGCATGGCGCAGCCGCCCATCCCGGAGAAAAAGCCCGAGAGGATGTTGGCCGTACCCTGAGCTACGGCTTCCTTGTTGCCGCGCCCGCGGGTTTCTGTGATCTCGTCGATGATGTTCAGGGTAAGCAGGCTCTCGATCAGTCCCACGCCGGCTACGATGAGGGCGTAGGGGAAGATGATCTGGAGGGTCTCGAAGGAAACCGGGATCTGGGGGATGTGGAAGGGCGGGAACCCACCCGAGATGCTGGCCAGGTCGCCCACCGTCTTGGTGTCAATGCCGAAGGCGGCCACGATACCGAAGACGGTCAGGATAGCCACCAGAGAAGCCGGAACGGCCTTGGTGAGTTTGGGCAGGCCCCAAATGATGAGCATCGTAAGCAATACTAAACCGCCGAAGAGGTAAAGCGGGGTACCGGAAAGCCAGGCGCCGGTTTCTCCGTTGCGGAACTGGTCGAGTTGCGACATGAAGATGATGATCGCCAGGCCGTTTACGAAGCCGAAAATGGCGGGGTGGGGAACCAGCCGCATGAGCTTGCCCAACCGCAATACGCCGGCGGCTACCTGAATCAGTCCCGCCAGGATCACCGTGGCAAAAATGTACTCGATGCCGTGGCTCTGGGCCAGGGACACGATCACCACCGCCACGGCACCCGTCGCGCCACTGATCATTCCCGGGCGGCCACCGAGGATGGCCGTCACAATGCCCATCACGAAGGCGGCGTAGAGGCCGGTCAGCGGAGGCAGCCCCGCAAGGAAAGCGAAGGCTACGGCTTCCGGCACGAGTGCCAGGGCAACCGTAAGGCCCGACAGGATCTCGATCCGGTAGTTTACCTTCTGGTTGAAGTCAAAGAGGTTGATGATCTTTTCCATGAGGAGAATGGTGGCTTGTCCCACGACCCGCGGTCATGAGGTAGTGGAATTTTCATGTTTGATCGACAGCCCCCCGGCTAAGAAGCCGCAAAGATAACGGAAAATCGCTGCCGGAGGGCCGGTTTCGCTACGGCTGTTGCTTTTTCGGACCGTCCCCCCCGGGCGTTCTTATCTTCGCGCCGCAAAAGCGTACCCCATGCCCGACAACGGAAACATCATCATCACCGTCATCGACCGCCACGGCGAAGCCCACGAACTGGAGGCTCCGACGGATATGAACATGAACGTGATGGAAGTCTGCAAAGCCTACGAACTGCCGGTCAAAGGCACCTGCGGCGGCATGGCCCTGTGCAGCACCTGCCACTGTTACATCCTTTCGGATACGGAGCTCCCGGAAATGAAGGACGACGAAGAGGATATGCTCGACCAGGCCTTCTTCGTGGAAGACAACTCCCGACTGGGATGTCAGCTGCGCATCACCGAGGAAATCGACGGCCTGCGCATCCAGCTGGCCCCCGAAGCGGAAGAATAATTTGAAAAACTTTCAGCGAACTTTTGTGTTTTCAAAAGTGCTTGTATATTTGCAGCCCGTTACGATGGTAACGTGGTAAAAATTAACATCGCGGGGTGGAGCAGTTGGTAGCTCGTCGGGCTCATAACCCGAAGGTCGCAAGTTCGAGTCTTGCCCCCGCTACAAGGTGAAAGCCGTTACGAACCCCGGTTCGTGACGGCTTTTTTTATGCCCCAAACCCAGTGGTCACTGCCGCCGGGACGGCTGCGTGGGCGGTCCCAACCGCCCACGCAGCCGCTGCCCTCCTCGCAGTAGGGGAGCCACCGATCATCCGCGGGTTATTGGCCCCCGCCCCCAGATTTCTTGCGCTTGAAGGGATTGAACTTCTCCAGCTCCTTTTTCACTTCGTCCACGGCATCCTTGCCCACGTTTGGCAGCTTGAGGCTGTCGGCGGCCGTCGCCGTGGAATCCCGTTTGATGCCCAGTGCGCCTTTGAGTCGTTCGGCGGCCTGGGCCTCCAGTTGCCGGGCCTGGGTATTGGCCTGGGCCGCCAGGCTGTCGCGGAAGGTCTGGGCGCGGGTCTCGGCCATGCCCCGCAGGGAATCGGTCCGGGAGCTAAGTTCCTCGTTGAGGCGGTCGCGGACGGCGTTCACCGCGGTTTCGCCAAGGGTGGGCTGTCCAGATCCCCCCGCTGTGCCGAGCAGGTCGATGCCGGCGCGGGGATTGGACATGGTGCCGGTCAGGGCGATGTTCAGGTTCAGGGTGTCGGAGGGCGACAGGTTAAGGCCCAATTTGCTCGCCTGCCCGGCCAGTTTGTCCAGGGCGCCCAGAGCGGTGCCCGCCACCAGGTTGCCTGCGATCAGGGCGCGGGGGACGGCCGCCCGCAGCCGGTAATCCATGTCAGAGTCCAGCCCGTGGGTTCCACCCAGGGTCATATTGATGCCCGCCAACTGGAAGGAGAACGGATCTACCGTCACTTTGCCGTCATTGACGGAGAAGGCGGCGATGATGTCCTTCAGGGTGGCGTTGTTCTTCAGTTCATTTACGTTCAGGGCGGTGCCGATAACCTGCAGGGGCTTGAAGGACGCAATGCGGGCCTGGGCGGTGCGCAGCAATCCCTTGGCGTCGATGGTGGATAGCTGTGGCAGGAGGTCATCCCCCAGTCGCCCTTCCATGACCAGCTCTGAGCTGAAGTTGCCCGAAATGAATTTGCCCACCGGAGCCAGGATCGAAAAGGTGTTCAGGGCGCTGAAGGCCTGGCTGAAGTCAAGGTTCTTCAGGTCGTAGGCGAAGCGGAAAATGGGTTGATCCCCCTCCGCGGTATCGTAGGCGCCATTGAAGCCCATGGCGCCGCCCAGGAGGTTGGCGCGGCCGTCCTGGAACACGATGGCCCCGTCGCGGACGACCAGTTTGCCGGCCACGTCGTTCATGGTCAGGTCGGTGTACTGCACCCGGTCGGCGGCGACGTTCACCGCCAGGTTGATGTTGCGGGGGACGGGGATCGCCGCGGAAGCTTCGGAGCTGGCCTGGGCGGTTGCCGTGGATGCATCCTCGCTCATGAAGTCGTTTACGTTGAAGAAGCCGGACCGCAGGTCGAGGTTGCCGGTCAGGACGCCCTCCCCAAAGGTGTAGTCGAAGAGGTTGTTGATCGTACCCGAGGCGGTGAAGGAACTCTCGTCCAGGGTGGCGGCCGCGGTACGAATGTCGAGGCGGTTGGGTTTTACGTTGCCCACGACGCGCAGGTCGGTAGGGCGGTAGGTGCCGTAGTCGAGGGCTGCGATCTCGGCATCGATGTCGAAGTCAAAGCGATCGAAGACCTCGGCCTGCCGGGTGGTGTCCTGGCCAGCGTGTAGCTCCGCGGGACTGGTGGCCGTGGTTTCAGCGGTGGCCGGGGTCCATTCTTCGGCGTCAAAGTAGTTGGAGCGGACCGTGAGCGTGCCACGCATGGTTTGCTCCGGGCTGAAATAGGCCAGGATATTGTCGATCCGCCCGGAAGCCGAAAAGTCGCTGCGACCAAAAGTGGCGGTAAACTGCTGGAGGTCTACGAATTGGGGACTGAATTCCGCCCGCGCCTGGGCAATCCGCACGGGCGGCGAATCTTCGGCGTCGTAAACCAGGTTGCTGATGAGGAGGTTGCCGGCCAGTTTTACCTCCGCGTAGCGTCCGGCGTCCAGGGCGCTCTGCCGCACGCCGTCGGCGGTAATGTCGGCTACGATGCGCCCGGCGAGTTCGCTCACGCCTTCCAGGGGGATGGCCGACGCCCACTTGTCCAGGTCCAGGGTGCCCTGCAGCCGGGCATCCACGTTGGGGTCGGAGAGGGGAGTAGCCAGGCGGAAGCTGCCGCGGAAGGGGTCGCCGCCCAGGGTGAAGTTGAACCGCGGCAGGGCCACCACCAGCCGGTCGAGGTCGGCGGCGGGACTGTTTACCTCCAGGGCGGCGTCGATGCCGGTGATGCCCACGGGGCGACCCGGGTACTGGACGCTGCCGTTGGATACTTCGCTGTTGACGGTGAAGGCGGGGTAGGTTTCCGTTTCGCCGTTGTAGGCACCATTCACCGTGCCCTGAAGGGTAAAGGTTCCGGAAGTTTGGACGCGTTCGTAGCCCTCAGTGTAGGCGCTGGGGATGAGGCTCCACAGTTGGCGGAAGTCGTTGGCCGGGGCGCGGTAGGCGAGGTCGAAGAGTATGTCATCGTTATCCTCCAGGTCGATGCTGCCCTCCATGACCAGCGCCAGTTCGTTCAGGGTAACGTTGGCGTCGGTGAAGGTGTAGCGGAAATTATCGGCGTCAACGTTGACCGTACCGCCGGCGGTCATTTTGACTTCATCCAGGTAAGTCATGCCCCCCTGCTGCAGGGTAAAGGCATCGGCCCGGGCCTGGGTGATCACGTCAAACACGGAGGCGGTAAAGTCCCCCTCTCCGGTGGCGTTGAGGCCGGTTAGCTTTACGTAAGTTTCCGTGGTACGATCGTCGTAGACCAGCCTACCGTCGTTTATCTCGAAGTAATCCAGGGTAATCAGCGCCTGGCTTTCCTCCCCGGTTTCGGCACCCGCGGTTTCCGCCTCCGGAACGATAAGGTAATTGGCCAGCTCGGGCGTAAGCACCAGCAGGTTGACGTCGGGGCGGTCAAGCTGAACGGCGTCGATGTTGTAGTTGCCGTCGCCGGCGATGACCGACCAGAAACCCAGATCGATCCGCGCCTGCTCACCGCTGACGAGGGGGAGGCCCGCAAAGGTGTCGATGCCCACAATGTGGTACTGGTCGACGGTCAGGGCGATATCGGGGAAGCTGCGCAAGAAACTCACGTTCGCGTCCGCGAAATCTACTTCCGCCTCGAGGGACTCGTTCAGGGCCGACTTCACGTTGGCCACGATTTCATCTTTAAAAATGACGGGAGCCAGGAAGAGCACGCCTATCACAACTACGAGAAAGATGGCTAGGCCGATGAGGATACGCTTGGCGAGGGTCATAATGCTGGGTTTAAACGAAAACGCTTCAGGACCGGGCCGGTTGGCCCGCTGTTGTGGTAATGCCTTACCTTACGCCACCATTTTTGTTCAGAAAACACCAGATCACGCCCATGACCGTTGCCGGTATCGACTACACCCTCATTGATTCCCAGGATGGCCTGGATTCTTTCTTCGAACAGTGCGCAGGCATCCAGTGGATGGGCTTCGACACCGAATTCATCGGCGAAAAGCGCTACCAGACCCTGCTGTGCCTGATCCAGATCAGTACCCGCGACGGATACTTCCTCCTGGATCCGATCAAGGTCACCGACCTGACGCCCTTCCTGCGACTGCTCGAGAACCCCGACATCGTCAAGATCACCCACGCGGGCGACAACGACTACCGGCTGCTGTACCGGGCCTACGGCACGATTCCGGCCAATGTCTTCGATACCCAGGTCGCGGCCGCCTTCTGTGGCCACCGGTACCCAACGAGCTTCGCCAAGCTGGTGGAGGCCGAAGTAGGGGAGAAGGTGGGCAAGGGCTACGCCGTCACCGACTGGGCCAAGCGGCCGATGAGCGAAAAGCAGATCAAGTACGCCCTGACCGACGTCCTTTACCTGCGGGAACTCTACGATACCATCACCGGCAAATTGAAGGCCAACGGACGCCTGGACTGGGCCCTGGAGGAATGCGCCCTCATGACCGAAGAAGACTACTACTACCGCGACCCGAACCACGAGCTGCTCAACAGCAACATCGCCCGCTCCAGCCGTACCCAGGAACGGGTATTCCTGCTCCGGTTATTTGAGTGGCGGCGCGCCCAGGCCGAAAAGAAGAATTACAGCAAGGAGATGATCCTCTCCAGCAAGATCATCGGACAGCTCGTCCGCGGCGTCAAGGGCGGCAAGCAGAGCATGCAGGAGAATCGCCGCCTGCCCGGCAAGACGGTGAGCCGCTACGGCGACCTCTTCGTGGAGATGTACGAAAAGCCCGCCACCCCCGAGGAGCTCAAAATCGTGAAGGGCATCCAGCGCAGTACCCAGGACGACGAGGAGGACGACATGATCGTCGAACTGCTCTACCTGCTGATGAAGTATCGCGCCAACGAGGCTGACATCAGCCATGCCCTGGTGATGCCCCGCAACGCCATCCGACGGATGAAGCAGGACGAATCCGTCCGCAAGTCCATCCTCGGTTCCGGCTGGCGGCGGGAATTGCTGGGTGAAGACTTCGTCGACTGGCTCAAGAACTTCGATAACCTACAGCTCCGGATCGAGGGCGGCAAGATCAGCCTGACGCACTAGCCGCGCTCCTCCAGGGCCGCGTAAATCGCCAGGAGACGGGCTTCTTCCCGTTCCCAGCACAGTTCCCGGGCGGCCGCACGGCAGTTCTCCCGCAGTTGGTCATAGGCTGCAGGAGCATCCCATAGTTGGCGTATTCGGGCGGCGAGCGCGGGTGCCGTGAGTTCCTCCAGCAGCACAAAGCAGTGGTACCGTTCGTGCAGCGCCCGGTATTCCGGGTAGTCCATTTGCACACTTGGCAAACCAGCCTGTAGGTAATCCAGGCTCTTGTTCGCCAGACTGTAATAATAACTGGGACTGCTGCCCTCCAACAGGTTGAGGCCCAGCCAGGACTGCTTTGTCAATTCGGGCAACTCCTCCGGGGGGCGGAAACCTGCAAACCAGACTCGATCGGCCACGCCCTCGCGCTCAGCGAGGGCTTCCAGCCGCCCCCGCTCGGGCCCCGAACCCACGATCCACAACCGGCAGTCGGGCAGCAGGGGAAGGGCACCGATGGCCTGTTCCAGTCCCCGTCCGGGATTCAGCATGCCTTGGTAAAGGATTACTCCTCCAGTATTTTCCGAAAACGAATCCGCTTGCTTTTGTGGCAGGTTCCGGATCACCTCGAAGGGCCGCCCGTAGTCTTTTTCCAGGGCTTCCGCCAGTTTGGGCCCGACGGTGTAGCGGGCGTCGGTGAATGGGACCAGGGCCCGCCCCAGACCGCGCCAGAATCCGCGTACCAGGGGGCGGTGGTATACTTCCGGGGTCTCGCTGAACCACTCGTGGGCATCATAGACCAGCTTGCGGCTGATGCCCGCCAGGATTACGCCGGCCGGGAGGGTGTCCAGGTCCGCTGCGCAGATGACGTCGAAGTCCCACCGGCGCAGCTGCCCCCACAGGCGGAGGTTGTATTCGACATAGAATCGTTTGCCGCGCAGGGTGCGACAACTGATCCGGTGCTGTTGGTAGGGACGGGGGGTGAGGGGGGGGCTGTTGGGCAGTACCCGTCCGACCAGGGTAACGGTATGCCCGGCGGCCTGCAGACTGCCGCAGATGCGGTGCATCCGCTGGTCGTGGGAGAGGTCGTTGGTGACGGTGCAGATGATCCTCAAGGCAGGCGTAGGCTATCGGCCTGCTTGACGAGCAGTCCTTCATTGATGAGATCCTGCAGGATGCCGGAGATTTCCGGCTGGGCCAGGGTGGGGAAGGCCTTCAGCAGTTCGGGAACGGACAAGTTGCCCCGGGCGGTCAGCAGTTCGGTGACCCTGGAGAGGACCTGCCGGCAGTCCGGCGGCGGAATTTTGCGGCGGCGGCACACGTCGCACAGTCCGCATTCGGGGGCTTCGGATTCCCCGAAGTAGTGCAGCAGCCGCTGCGACCGACACTGGTCGTCCCTTTCGCAGTAGCCGATCATGGTGTCGATGCGGTGGCGGGCGCGGTCCCTCAGAAAGCGGTACTGCCGCTCGTCGATGCGGAGGTTGTCGGGGTCGATGCGCTCCTCGACGAATACGAGCTGGGGCCCGGAGCGCTCGGGGGTGTAGTCAATGATGCCTTCCCCCTTCATCTTCAGGAAGGTACGCCGCAGTTCCTCCAGGCTTATTTTAAGGAAGTTCGCCAGGGCGCCCTCCCGCAGCTGGACGGGATTTAGAAAGGCGCCCTGGGTGGTCCGCAGGATGGACTTGACCAGTTTGTTGGTCTGGGGGTGCTTGATCTGGTAGTCGTAGAGTCTTTCCTTGCCGATGAGGAACTGCAACTGCGCCGGCTGCTCAATATCGTCGGTGAGCATTACGTAGCCCGCCTGTTCCAGGGCCTTCAGTCCGCTGTAGGCCTGGCGGACGTCGAAGCCGAAGCGCTTGCCGAAGCTGCCGAGATCGAAATCGTACACCTCTCCCTTGCCACCGCCAACGGCCAGCTGGAGGTAACTGCCCAGGGCCCGGTACAGGCGTTTGATCTCAGGAATAGGTGGGTAGCTCGCCTCCCAGTGCTGGATCAGCCGCTCCCCGTCGGAGGAGTGGTAGAGCATGACGCCGTAGGCTGGCTTACCATCGCGGCCGCCGCGGCCGGCCTCCTGGAAGTAGGCTTCCGGACTGTCCGGCGGGCCGTAGTGGATGACCGTCCGGACGTCGGGCTTGTCGATCCCCATCCCGAAGGCGTTGGTGGCCACCATGACCCTCAGCCGCCCCTCTAGCCAGGCCTCCTGTCGCTTGTCCTTCTCCTCTCCTTCAAGGCCCGCGTGGTAGGCCGCCGCCGGAATGCCCCGGCGGGTGAGCTTGTGGGCGATTTCCTTGGTGAGGCCACGACTGCGTACGTAGACGATGGCCGTCCCCTTTACACCGTTCAGCACCTCCAGGAGTTGCTGCTCCTTGCTGGCGGGCCGGCGGACCACGTAGGCGAGGTTCTCCCGGGAAAAGCTCTGCTGGAACAGGTCGCGTCGGGCCCGGAACTCGAGCTTTTCCTGGATGTCCTCCACCACGGTGGGGGTGGCCGTAGCCGTGACGGCAATGAAGGGGACGGTGGGGTGGAGTTCCCTCAGCTCGGCGATGCGCAGGTAGGGGGGGCGGAAGTCGTAGCCCCACTGGCTGATGCAGTGCGCCTCATCCACGGCTACCAGGGCCAGCGGCATCCGCCGGATCCGTTCGCGGGCCAGGTCGGTGAGCAACCGCTCGGGGCTAAGGTACAGGAACTTCGTGTTGCCGTACACCGCATTGTCGAGGACGCGATCGATGTCGGCGTTGCGCATGCCGCTGTAGACGGCGTCCGCCACAATGCCCCGCTTCCGCAACTGCCGCACCTGGTCCTTCATCAGGGCAATGAGGGGAGAAACGACCAGGGTAACTCCTTCCAGCATCAATCCCGGCACCTGGAAACAGATGCTTTTCCCCCCGCCGGTGGGCAGGAGCGCCAGGGTGTCCTGCCCCTGGAGCACACTGTCGATGATGTCCGCCTGCAGGGGGCGGAAGGCGGGGTAGCCCCAGTATTGTTGCAGAATGTCGGTGGGCGTGGGCATGGCGGGTGTTCCTCCGCCGGAAGCGGGGACTGTGGTGGTAAAAATAGGAAACCGCGGGGCGGCAGGGCCGGCGGCCTTCCGCTACCTTGTGTCCATGAAAATTCTGCTCCCCCTCCTGGCCCTGGCCTCCTGCCTCTTCGGTTGTGGCCCCGTGCCCTCTGAGTCGTCGGTCCCCCAGGCCCATGGTTACGTAACGACCGCCGACAGCGCGCGGCTGCTGTCCTTCGAGCCACTGTCATCGACCGAGTCGGGAAGTGACGAAGGGCACCGGATCGTCCTGGAGCCCGACCGCAGCTTCCAGGCGATGCAGGGCTTCGGCTTTACCCTTACCGGGGGCAGCGCCGAACTCATCCACGCCCTACCCACCGACCAACGCCGGGAGTTGCTGCAGGAATTGTTCGGCCGTACCGGAGCGGCCATCGGCATCAGCTACCTCCGCCTCAGCCTGGGCGCTTCCGACCTGGACGCGGAGGTTTTCTCTTACAATGACCTTCCCGCCGGACAGACGGATCCGGAGATGGTACATTTTTCGCTGGACCCCGATCGCCGCCACCTCATTCCTGTACTTAAAGAGATTCTGGAGGTCAATCCAGCTATCCGGTTGATGGCCTCACCCTGGTCGCCGCCGGTGTGGATGAAGGATAACGGCAGCTCGAAGGGCGGGAGCTTGTTGCCCCGGCATTATCCGGCTTACGCCCGCTACTTCGTGCGCTACGTTCGGGAGATGGCGGCGGAGGGAATAACCATCGACGCCGTCACCGTGCAGAATGAACCCCTTCATCCCGGCAACAACCCAAGCCTGCTGATGGAGGCCGAAGCCCAGGCGACCTTCGTCGGGGAACACCTGGGACCCGCCTTCGCCGCCGCCGGTCTCGACACCCGTATCGTGATCTACGACCACAACGCCGACCGGCCGGATTATCCCCTGACGGTGCTGGCCGACGATCGGGCCCGCCCCTACGTGGACGGATCCGCCTTCCACCTCTAAGGCGGGGAGATCGGGAACCTGACCCAGGTGCACGAGGCCTATCCCGACAAACACCTGTACTTTACCGAGCAGTGGATCGGTGCCCCCGGCGACTTCGCGGGCGACCTGAAATGGCACGTACGAGAACTCCTCATCGGTGCCCCCCGCAACTGGTGCGAAACGGTACTGGAATGGAACCTCGCCGCCGACGCCAACCAGGATCCCCACACCGAGGGCGGCTGCACCCGCTGCCTGGGTGCCCTGACCATCGACGGGCAGCGCGTCCACCGGAATACGGCCTACTACGTCATTGCCCACGCCAGCCGCTTCGTGCCGCCGGCATCGGTACGGATCGCCTCCTCGGAACCGGAAATCCTGCCCAACGTAGCCTACCGTACCCCGTCGGGGGAGGTGGTGGTGATCGTCCTGAACAACGGGGAAGGGGAGGAGGAATTCACCCTGGATCTCGGCGACCGGCAGCTGGCCACCCGGTTGCCGGCCGGCGCAGTAGCTACCTACGTATTACCCGGAACTGGCGGCTGATCCGGCACCCGCGCTCCGCCGCCGGACCTACCATTTGCGGCGCTCCAGACTGATGACGGTCAGCAGGATGAAGAAGGCGGTAAGGCTGAGAAAATAGATGACGTCGCGGCTGTCGATGAGCCCACGGCCCAGGCTGCGGAAGTGCTCCTGCATACCGAGGCTGGCGATGAAGACGTCACCGTTGCCGTAAAAAACCGGGAGGGAAGCCAGATAGTCAAACCCGAAGTAGAACCAGAAGGTCAGGGCCAGCGCCAGTAGAAATCCCACGATCTGGTTGCGGGTGAGCGAACTGGCCAGGAGCCCGATCGCCACGAAAGCCATGCTGAGGAACAGCAGTCCCAGGTAGCTGCCGATGGTGCCCCCGGCGTCGATGTTTCCCGCCGGTGCGCCGAGTTGGTAGATGGTATAGTAGTACAGCGCGGTGGGCAACAGGGCGATAACCACCAGGGTGAGGCAGGCCAGGAACTTGCCCATGACGATCTCGACGTCGCGCAGGGGGCGGGTGACCAGCAACTCGATGGCCCCGGTCTGCCGCTCCTCGGCGAAGGCGCGCATACAAATGGCCGGAATGAGGAAGAGGAGGATGTTGGGGGCCAGGGTGAAGAAGGGACCCAGAGTGGCGTAGCCGTAGTTGAGCAGGCTCGTGTCCGGGAAAACGAACAGAAACAGCCCGGTGACGACCAGGAAGACCGCAATGACGACGTAGCCGATCAGGCTGGAAAAAAAGGCGTTGATCTCCTTGCGGAAAATGGCGGTCATGCTAGCGGTTGGCTTGGGGTGGGGGGAGCAATAACGGATGTCGCTTGTTATAAATTTCCAGGGCCCGCCGCAGTTTGGCGTCCGAGTCGTCGGCCAGTTGTTCCAGGGCACTTTCCAGGTCGGATTCCCCGGTCACCAGTCGCTGCACGGTAGCCCGGTCCAGGGGAAGCCGTTCGCCGGTGGTCATGTCGACCACCCGGTGGACGGTCCGCCGCTGGTCGCGCTCCACCCAGCCTTCGCGGAAGGGTGTCCCCGTGGCCGGGTTGTAGGCTTTCATCAAGCGGCGCAGGTGGACGGTGGTGTCGTAGGTAACGGTACTGAAGCGGCCCACGACCTGCAGGCCGGCAAATTCGTGAAACCCCCGGCGGGCATCGTGCTCCACGAAGAGGTAGGCTTCCCCTTCAAGGGCTACGGCGTAGGGAGTTTCGGATGGTTTATCGGCGCCGGCTGAGCGCAGGTGGAAGCCGTCGATCTGCAGCCGGTGGTCCTCGGGGAGCTGTACCATTTCACCCCCGACGTCGGCCCAGCCGATTTCCGGTGCGTTGGCCAGCAGGGTGGCGTGCGACAGGTAGACGCCATCCGCAAACCGGAAGGCGGCGTCGAGCGGTCTTTCAGACTGACCGGCCAGGAAACAGGGGAGCAGCAGCAGTATCCACCTCATGGGGCAAAGGTAAGATTATCCCGCGGCGGTCAGGGCGCGGAACACTTCCTCCACACTCAGCGCCTCCACGTTGAGCCCCAGCAGCACGAGGTTATTGTCCACCGCAAAGTGGAATACCTCCGGGCGGGGATCGCTGCCGGCGCTCAGCAGCAGGCGGTAGCTGTGGAGTTCCTTGGTGGGAACTACCTGGTCCACTCCCTTGATGCGCAGCAGCTTGTCGGCTTCCACCTGACGGTCGAACTGAACCAGCAGCGACCGGCTGCCGCTCAATCGGCGCTGGAGCCGGTCGATGGGGTCGTCGGCCACCACCTTGCCCCGATCGATAATGATTACCCGGTCGCAGATGGCCTGGACCTCCTGCATGATGTGGGTGCTGAAGACCACGGTCTTTTCCTTGCCCAGTTCCTGGATCAGCCGCCGGATCTCGGCGAGCTGGTTGGGGTCCAGTCCGCTGGTGGGCTCGTCGAGGATCAGCACCTGGGGGTCGTGGAGCAGGGCCTGGGCCAGGCCTACCCGCTGGCGGTAGCCCTTGGAGAGGGCGCTAATCTGCTTGTTGGCTTCCCGCCCCAGACCGGTAAGCTCGATGAGCTCCGCAATGCGTTCCCGGGGTCGGGAAATCCGGTGGGTGGCCGCCGCGAAGGCGAGGTATTCCCTGACGTACATGTCCGGGTAGAGGGGATTGTGTTCCGGCAGGTAACCCACCCGCTTGCGTACCTCCAGGCTGTCGGTCTCGACGTTGTACCCGCAGACTTCCGCCGTGCCGCTCGACTGACTCAGGTAGCAGGTCAGGATCTTCATCGTCGTGGTCTTGCCCGCGCCGTTGGGGCCCAGGAAGCCCAACACCTCCCCGGGCCGGGCCGTGAAGCTGAGGTCGTCTACCGCCCGCTGTTCACCGTATAGCTTGGTCAGGTTGGAAACGGTTATGGACATGGGTAGGAAGATTTGAATTGGGGAGCGCTTAACGTCCGTCGGAGGTAGCGAAGCGGGGCAAAATAACGAAAGTTGGTCGGCACGCCCGGGCTGTCGCTCAGTATCCGATGTGAAACAGGGCGTCGCCCTGGCTCACCACCGCGGAGTTGGTATGGCCGATGATGAACCCGGTGCGGGGGGAAAGGATCCGCTTGTTGGGGCGCACGCCGTGGGGGTCGTGGATGACGCCGATGGGCTCTCCCTTGCGCACGGGGTAGCCGCTGCGCTTGCTCCACTGGAAAAGCCCGGCGCGGCCAGCGCGGACCCAGCTGCTGGCGGACAGCCCGATGGGCTCCCGGTCGGTGAGGCTGTTCACCGGCCGCTTCAGCATATCGCGGGCGTACAGCAACCGCTTGATTCCGGCCAAGCCCTCCTGGATGCTGGGGCCGTCGTAGCGCAGGTTTTCTCCGCCTTCGTAGGTCAGTACGCTCAGCCCCAGGGTTTTGAAGGCGGATCTCCGCAGTGATTTCGAGGGGGCCTTGGCCGACAGGATCACCGGTGGGTTGAACTGGCGGGCGGCGGCCTCCGCGGTGGGATCGTCGGGGGAGTAGCGAATCTGGGGGTAGTTGAAGAGGCCCCGCCCCCCGGTGTGGAAGTCCACCGCCAGGTCGCAGTGGGCCAGCAGGTTCTTGCTCAATCCGGCGGCGATGCGGCTGGCCAGTGATCCGGTGTTACTGCCCGGGAAACTCCGGTTGACGTCCTTTCCGTCGGGGACGTCGCGGCTGAAGTTGTTGAAGCCGTAGACGTTCAGCAGGGGGACCACCACCACCGTGCCCGCGATCAGGTGTTCAAACAGCTTGACGCGGAGGCCGCGGCGCAGGATCTCCACCCCGTTGATCTCGTCGCCGTGGACCCCCGCCAGAAAGAGGATGGTGGGGCCGGGCCGGAAGCTCCGGAATACGTGGGCCCTGATGGAGACGGGGTTACCGCTGGGCAACTGGCCCGCTACCAGTTCAACGGTGCCCGATTGACCGGGATAGAATTCGCCGTTGGCCAGCGAGAGGGGAGAGATCGTACTCATACTTTTTGTTCTGCATACCGGATGATGGCCGCGGCAATATCCACCTTGGTGGCCCCCTCGATGCCTTCCAGACCGGGGCTGGCGTTAACCTCCATGACCAGGGGGCCCCGGTGACTGCGGATGAGGTCCACCCCGGCTACTTCCACGCCGATGGTACGGGCAGTAAGTAGCACAAGCTCCCTTTCGGACTCGCTGAGGTCAATCCGCTCCGCGGAGGCGCCCCGGTGAATATTGGCCCGGAACTCCCCCGGTGCCGCCCGCCGCTCCATGGCCGCCACGATGGTATCGCCCACCACGAAGGCCCGCTGGTCGGCCCCCTTGCTTTCGCGGATGTACTCCTGCAGCACGACACGGTCCTGCAGTTGCAGGAAGCCCTCCACCAGCCGGTCGAGTTGGTGGAGGTTGTGGGCCAGGGCCACGCCTACGCCGTGGGTACTCTCGAGCAGCTTGACGACAATGGGGAAGGGCCCCATTTTAGGAGCAATCCGCCGGGCTTCCCAGGTGGAGAAACACAGCACCGTGCGGGGCACGTCGATACCCGCCCCGGCCAGCCGCTGCAGGCAGCTCATCTTGTCGCGGGCGAGCAGGAGGCCGTCCGCCGAAAGGATGTGGGGAACGCCGAGGGCGTCCAGTTGGCGGATCAGGGATACCCCCCGGGAAGTGATGTTGGCCCCAATGCGGGGAATGGCCACTTCCGGCAGCCGGAGCGGGCTGCCATTGTGCAGGATGCTGGTTTTCTTGCCCGCCAGGATGGGGCTGCAGAGGGCGTGATCCACTACCTCCATATCGTGACCGAGGCCCTCGCCGGCCTCCATCAGTCGTCGGGTGCTGTACAGGCCGGGGCCGCGAGAGAATACCGTCATCCGCATGCGGCAAAGGTAATCGGTTGTTTGGGCTTTGCTTTTCTATCCAATAATGAGCCAGGGTGTGCCCGGGCCAGGCGCTCAAGGCAGATCGTTACCCTGCAATAAAGCCCAAGCCGTTTTAGGGAACGAAGCACTGGAAAACAGCGCCAATTGCGGGTCACACGGGTAAGTGCTAATCAGCGCTAAGTTCCCTTTTTTTCTATCTTTCGGTCTATCCGACCTTTCTCCCTCACATGACCTTTCAGGTAATTTCTCCCCGCCGCTTCCGCAACCTCGGGGCGTCGGGCGCGGGTGCCCGGGGGCGCAGGAAGGCCGAATAGCATGACCAATCAACCCTTGATGCAGACCCTGACCGCGGAAACTTTCTTTGCCGGTGAAGCCGACCGCGTTCTGCTCGATGTCCGCAGTCCCGGCGAATACGCCAGGGGGCACGCCCCGGGGGCCGTCAACCTTCCCCTGTTCTCCGACGCGGAGCGGGCCGAGGTGGGCACCCTGTACAAGCAGGAAAGCCCCGATGCGGCCCTGCTGCGCGGCCTGGAGATCGCCGGTGGGAAGATGCGGCAACTGGTAGAATCGGCCCGCGCCGCAGCTCCCCAGGGGCGGGTGGTGGTGCAGTGCTGGCGCGGCGGACAGCGGAGCGGCAGCGTAGCCTGGCTGCTCGAAAAGGCCGGCATGGACGTACGCCAACTGGCCGGCGGGTACAAGGCCTACCGCGCCTTTGTCCGCTCGTGGCTCGCCACCGAACGCCACCCCCTCCGGGTAATCAGCGGACCCACCGGGTCGGGCAAGACACGGGTCCTCCACGCCCTGGCGGCGGCTGGCGAATCCATCATCGACCTGGAAGGGCTGGCCAATCACAAGGGGTCTTCCTTCGGGGCGCTCGGAGAAGCTCCCCAACCAACTACTGAATCCTTCGAAAATCTCCTCTTCGCGGCCCTGCGGCGCATCCCCCCGGGGCGCACCGTGTGGGTGGAGGATGAGAGTCGGATGATCGGTATCGTTTGCCAGCCCGACGCCTTCTACGACCGGCTGGTGGCCGCGCCGGTCATTGAATTGGAACAACCCGAGGAATGGCGGGTAGCCAACCTGGTCCGCGACTACGCGGGCTACCAACCCGAGGACCTGGCCGCCGCCTTCACCCGGCTGCGCAAAAGATTGGGTGGCCAACACCTGCAAGCCGCCCTGAAGGCCCTGGAGCAACAGGACTTTCCTACCGCCGCCCGCATCGCCCTGGTGTACTACGACAAGACCTACGCCCACTACGCCGCCCGCAAGGGCGCCGGGGAAGTAACCCGCCTCACCCTCCAGGATCCCGATCCCGCAGTGACGGCCCGCCAAATCCTCAACCTCGCATGAAGCAGCTCGTCCGCGGCATCGACGCCCTGGTGGCCGGCATCGGGCGGGCGGCCTCCCTGCTGAACATCCTGCTCATCATTCTGGTGGTGGTGGACGTCCTCCTGCGGTGGTTCTTTTCCCTCACCGCCGCCTGGGTAATCGAACTGGAGTGGCACCTCTTCTCCCTCATTTTCCTGCTCGGCATACCCTATGCCCTGCAGCAGGATCGCCACGTGCGGGTGGACCTCTTCTACGAGAAGTTCAGTCCCGCCGACAAGCGGCTGGTCAACCTGGTGGGCGGACTGATCTTTCTCCTGCCGTGGGCCGTGGTTCTGCTGTATTTCAGTACACAGTACGCCTACGAATCCTGGCTGTCGGCCGAGGGCAGCCCCAACCCCAACGGCATTCCCCGCTACTTTCCCATCAAGGCGGTGGTTCCCTTTTCCGCGGCCCTGCTTATTCTGCAGGGACTGGCCGAATGCTACCGGGCGGCCACGGACACCACCCCCCAACCCGAGGAATCGTGAGCCTGGCGGTACTGGCACTCATCCTCTTCGTCAGCATTTTCCTGCTGGTGCTCTACGGTTACCCGGTGGCCTTTACCCTCGGGGGACTGAGCCTGCTCTATGCCCTCTGTTTCCTCGACTTTAACGTGCTGAGCCTGCTGCCGAACCGGATCATGGGGGTGATGGATAACTCCGTCCTGCTGGCGGTGCCCCTCTTCGTCTTCATGGGCATCATGCTGGAAAAGAGCGGACTGGCGGAGCGGATGCTCAACAGCATGGCCAGCCTGTTCGGACGGGTCAGGGGCGGCATGGCCGTTTCCGTGGTCATCGTAGGCGCGCTGCTTGCGGCCTCAACGGGGATCGTCGGGGCCACCGTCATCACCATGGGGCTCATCAGCCTGCCGCCAATGCTCCGGAAGGGCTATCCACCCACGGTGGCTACCGGGGTCATCGCGGCCTCGGGGACCCTCGGACAGATCATTCCTCCCTCGGTGGTGCTGGTATTGCTGGGCAGCGTCCTCCAGGTGAGCGTCGGGGGGCTTTTCCGCGCCGCCCTCTATCCCAGTCTGCTGCTGGTGGCGGCCTACATCGTGTATTTGCTTGGCCTGGGCGTGTTGCGTCCCCGCTCTTTCCCGCGCACCGAATCCGGCCCCGCCTGGGACCGCGCGCTGGTCATCAAGGTGCTGCAGAGCCTGTTCCTGCCCCTGCTGCTCATCGTGGCCGTGCTGGGGAGCATTTTGGTGGGGCTGGCCAGTCCGACCGAAGCGGCGGGGGTCGGGGCCGCGGGTGCCGTACTGCTGACGTGGAGCCAGGGTCGGCTGGACTGGCCCGTTACCCGCGCCGTGTGCCGCGATACTTCCCACCTGACCAGCATGGTGTTCATGATCCTGTTGGGGGCGACCACCTTTTCGCTGGTGTTCCGAGAATTGGGGGGCGACCGTTTCCTGGTCAGCCTGATCGAACGCAGCGACCTGCCGGAGTATCAGTTCCTGGCCCTGGTCATGGTGGTGGTTTTCGTGGCGGGTTTCTTCATCGATTTCATTGAGATCGTCTTCATCATCGTACCCGTGGTCACTCCGGTATTCGTGGCCTACGGCACAGACCTCATCTGGCTGGGTATCCTCCTGGGCATCAACCTGCAGACGAGCTTCCTGTCGCCGCCTTTCGGCTTTGCCCTGTTTTACCTGAAGGGGGTAGCGCCCCCGGAGGTGACCACCGGCCACCTGTACCGGGGCATTGTGCCCTTTCTAATCATTCAGATTATTCTGCTGGCGGTAGTAGTCTTTTTCCCGGAGTGGCTGGGGGTACGGTAGCCGATCAGGTGATGGGCTCGATGGGGTTCTTGGGCAGGGCGAAGTCCACGTCTACCTCGTTGTCGTCCACGATGAGGCACAGCATTCCGGAAAGGGCAAA
The DNA here is from genome assembly GCF_002631205.1 of Neolewinella marina. GTDB lineage: Bacteria > Bacteroidota > Bacteroidia > Chitinophagales > Saprospiraceae > Neolewinella > Neolewinella marina. The sequence goes on along the minus strand of NZ_PDLO01000001.1, from coordinate 149,040 downwards.
GGACACGGCTCCGATGAGCAGGGCGTAGATGGCCACGTTGCCGAAGAAGGTGCTCAGAATGAAGCCCAGCAGGCCGGCCGCCACGATCTGGGGAATCACGATGAAGAAGTTGAAGACCCCCATGTAGTAGCCCATCTTGTCGGCGGGCAGGATGCTGCTGATGATGGCGTAGGGCATGCTCAGGATACTGGCCCAGGCAATACCGACCCCCACCATGGAAAGCAGCAGCATATTCGGATCCTCCATAAAGTAGACGCTGGCCAGGCCGAGCGCCCCGCAGAAAAGCGCCAGCAGGTGGGTGAGCCGCCGGTTGAGCAGCCGGGCGATCACGGGAAGGAGAAAGGCCGCCAGGGCTGCGACGCCGTTGTATACGGCAAAACAGATGCCCACCCAGTCGGCACCGGCGTTGTAGGCCTCCGAATTGGTGTCCGTGGTGCCGTAAATGTGACTGGTGACGGCCGAGGTCATATAAATCCACATGGCAAACAGGGCGAACCAGGAAAAAAACTGGACGGCCGAGAGCTGCACCATGGTTTTCGGCATACGGAAGATGCCCAGGAAAGATTCCTTGATGCCGTCGTATATCCCTTTCGCGGCGTTCTCCCGCCGCAGCTCCTCCAGGTCGTCGGGCGGGTACTCCCTGCTCTTGAAGACCGTCCACATTACGGCCGTGAAATAGGCGATTCCGCCCAGGTAGAAAGACCAGCGCACGGAATCCGGAATGGCCCCTTCGGGGGCCGTATTGGTCAGTCCGAACCAGTTCGTGAAGATGTAGGGCAGGGCGGAGGCGATGACCGCGCCGGTGCCAATGAAGAAGCTTTGCATGGCGAAACCCCGGGTGCGCTGCTCGTTAGGGAGCATATCGCCCACGAAGGCTCGGAAGGGCTCCATGCTGATGTTGATGGAGGCGTCGAGCACCCACAGCATCAGGACGGCCATCCACAGGGCGGTGGAGTTGGGCATCAGGAACAGGGCTACGGTAGCCAGGATGGCCCCTACGGCAAAGAAGGGGCGGCGACGGCCCCAGCGCTCACTCCAGGTGCGGTCGCTGTAGTAGCCGACGATGGGTTGGACCAGTAGTCCGGTCACCGGGGCGGCCAGCCACAGGATCGGCAGCTCGTCGGGGGAGGCCCCCAGGGTTTCGAAGATGCGGCTGACGTTGGCGTTCTGCAGGGCGAAGCCGAACTGGATCCCGAGGAAGCCGAAACTCATGTTCCAGATTTCCCAGAAACTTAATCGGGGCTTGAAGGAACCGATGGAGATGGTTGACATGATCGAAGGGGTAAATGCGGAGGGCTGAAAAAAGTAGGTCGCCCAGGCCGGGCAAGGCCCGAAGATAGGGTTGGGTATTCCACTATGCGGTAAATTTGGTAGCCGCGTCCCCGGATATTCTGCCGCCACCCCCGTCGCCGGCCCTTATCTTCGCGTTCCCAAAAAACAGTTTCCGACCATGGCTTCAACTACTGCTACTTCTCCGCTTTCCGACCGCGTGCTGACGATGGAAGAATCCGCCACCCTGCGTATGGCCCAGCTCGGCCGCGAGGTTATGGCCCAGGGACACGACGTCATCAGCCTGAGCCTCGGTGAACCGGATTTCGACACCCCGGACCACATCAAGGAGGCCGCCAAGCGCGCCCTCGACGCCGGACATACGAAGTACACCCCCGTACCCGGCACCGCCGAGCTGCGCAAGGCCATTTCGGACAAGTTCAAGCGGGAAAACAACCTGGACTACGCTCCCTCCCAGATCGTGGTGAGCACCGGTGCCAAGCAGAGCATTGCCAACGTCTGCTTCGCCATGTTGAACGAGGGCGACGAGGTGGTCATTCTGGCCCCCTTCTGGGTAAGCTACTCGGCCATGGTCGAAGTGGCGGGCGGCAAGGCGGTGATCGTAGGTGCCGGCATTGAGGAGGACTACAAGGTGACCCCCGAAGCCATCGCCGAGGCCATCACCGATCGCACGAAGTTCATCCTGTTCTCCTCCCCGTGTAACCCCACCGGCTCGGTGTACACCGCCGACGAGCTGGCCGCCATCAGCAAGATGCTGGCGGACTACCCGAACGTCTACGTGGTCTCCGACGAAATCTACGAGCACATCAACTTTACCGGGGAGCACGCCAGCATCGGCACCTTTCCCGAAGTGAAAGACCGGACCATTACGGTCAACGGATTCAGCAAGGGGTTTGCCATGACCGGCTGGCGCCTGGGCTACCTCGGTGCCCCCCAGGTCATCGCCGACGCCTGCAACAAGCTGCAGGGACAGAACACCAGCGGGGCCAACAGCATCGCCCAGCACGCCGGCGCCCACGCCCTGAACAGCGACCTGGGGCCCACCATTGCCATGAAGGAGGCCTTCGCCCGCCGCCGCGAACTCATCATCGACGGACTGGAAAAGATCGACGGCATGAAGGTGAACCGCCCCCAGGGTGCGTTCTACATTTTTCCCGACGTAAGCGCCTTCTTCGGCATGAGCGACGGGGAAACCACCATCAACGACGCCGATGACCTGGCCGCCTATCTGCTGGTGAAGGCCCACGTGGCTACCGTAACCGGAGGAGCCTTCGGTGCCCCCGACTGCCTCCGCATCAGCTACGCCGCCAGCGAGGAGCAGCTCCGCCAGGCCGTGGACCGCATCGCCGCGGCCCTGAAGGAACTGAACTAGTAACCCGCTACATCATCGTCCGGATTCCGGGGGTCGGCGGCCGCCTGCAGGCGACCGTCGGGTAGGGACTGTATCGCCTTGATGACCGCCATGCTGTTGACTTCCCGGAAGCGGTAGCCCAGTGCCTCGAGGCTGTCCTTTACCCCGCCAGACAGGGCCTCGGACTCGTACAGGATTTCGTCCGGGAGCCACTGGTGGTGGAAGCGGGGGGCCGCCACGGCCTCCGGGAGGTCCATGCCGTACGCCACCACGTTGAGGAAAGTCTGTAGGACGGCCGTAATGATGGTCGATCCGCCGGGCGCACCGAGGACCATAAACAGCTGGCCGTCCTTTTCCACGATGGTGGGGGTCATGCTGGAGAGCATCCGCTTGCCGGGCTGAATGGCGTTGGCCTCCTTGCCGACCAGCCCGAACATATTGGGCACCCCGGGCTTGGCGCTGAAGTCGTCCATTTCGTTGTTGAGGAAGAAACCTCCGCCGTCGACCATCACCTTGCTGCCGAAGTTGCCGTTCAGGGTAGTAGTGATGGAAACGGCATTGCCCAGGCTGTCGACGATGCTGATGTGGGTGGTCTCGAAGGTTTCCTTCATCGGCAGGTCGCCCGCCAGGATGGCGGTGCTGGTGCCCGCGGTATCGAAGGTAAAATCAGCCATCCGCTCCCGCAGGTAGCCGTCATTCAGCAGGGAATCCACCGGTACGGGATAAAAATCGGCATCCCCGAGGTATTCGGCCCGGTCGGCGTAGGCCCGCCGCATGGCCTCGGCGATGACCTGGACCGATGATACACTCTGGAAGCCGTATTCTGCCAGGGGGTAAGGCTCCACCATTTTCGCCATCTGCCCCAGGGCGATGCCGCCGCTGCTGCTGGGGGGCATGGAGATGAGGCGGTAACCCTGGTATTCCTGGGTGATCGGGGCCTTCCACTTGGGCTGGTAGTCGCTCAGGTCCTGGTTGGTGATCAGCCCGCCACCGCTCTCCATCTCGGCTACGATGAGGTCGGCCGTCTCGCCGCGGTAGAAGCCGTCGCGTCCCTCCGCCTGGATCCGGGTCAGGGTGGCGGCCAGGTCCGGCTGCTGCACCCGCGTCCCCGCCACCAGCGAACTGTCGCTAAAGGGGGTGGCGTCGTTGAATTCGGCGAAGTCGTCGTGGTAGCGCTTCAACCGCCCGATCTCCGCTTCGCTGAGCCGGTAGCCGTCCGCCGCCAGGTCAATGGCCGGCTGCACCAGTTCCGCCCAGGGCAGGCTGCCGAACCGCTCGTGCATGGCCGCAATGCCCGCTACCGTTCCCGGTACGCCTACGGCCAGATGGCCGCGGGTGCTGAGGCCGTCCGTTACTTCCCCATTCCCGTCCAGGTACATGTCGCGGTGAGCGGCGGCCGGCGCCACCTCGCGGTAATCCAAAGTGATGGCCTCCCCGTCGGCCGCCCGGTAGACCAGGAAGCCGCCCCCGCCGATGTTGCCGGCCCGGGGATAGACCACGGCCATGGCCAGTTGCATGGTCACCGCCGCATCAATGGCGTTGCCGCCGCGCCGCAGGATTTCCAGCCCCGCCTGGGTGGCCAGGGGGTGAGGCCCGGCAATGGCGGCGGTGGTATAAGTGGCCGCTTTTTCAGCCTGATAATCTACCCGGGGCGTTTCCCGGCAGCCCAGAACAAGTAACAGAAGGAAGGGCAGGTACTTCATGCAGGGGGTTTTCCCACAATGTACATAATGCCGGCCCACCCCATTTCCGGATTGACGGAATTCGTCGCACCTTCACAGGGCCTAACCAAGTCCTTCATGCAAACCACCAACCACCTGTTGCTCGTTCGGCCGGCCAACTTCGCCCGCGCCAGCGAGACGGTCGCCGACAATTCCTTCCAGGAAGCCGTATCCGACGAAACCTACTCCGCCGTGGCGGCCCGGGCCGTGGAGGAGTTCGACAACTTCGCCGACTTGCTCCGCCGCGCCGGAGTCACCGTCCACGTGATCGAAGACACCCCCGCTCCGGTCAAGCCCGATGCCGTGTTCCCCAACAACTGGTTTTCCACCCACGAGGGGGGCACCCTGGTGACCTATCCCACCTTCTGGCCGCAGCGGCGGCAGGAGCGGCGGGCCGACATCATCGATTACATCAGCGAGCAATTTGCGGTACAGCAGCACCTGGACCTGTCCCCCTGGGAAGACCGCGAGTGGTATCTGGAAAGCACGGGCTGCCTGCTGCTCGACCGCAAGGCCCGCATTGCCTACGCCTGCCTCTCCCAGCGCTGCAGCCTGGCGGCCGTGCACGAATGGTGTGAACTGATGGGCTACCAGCCGATCACCTTTCACGGCTACGACGCCCGTGGCGAGGTGATCTACCACACCAACGTGATGATGGCCATCGGAACCCGCGACGTGCTGGTGTGTCTGGATGCGGTACGGGATCCAGCCGAAAAATCAAAGCTGACGGAAAGCATCGCCCTGTCCGGCAAGCGCATCATCGGACTGTCGCTGGAGCAGATCGACCAGTTCGCCGGCAACGCCCTCGAAGCCGTTACCCCCGACGGGCCGGTATGGATCATGTCGTCCGCCGCCTTCCATTCCCTGTCCGAGGAACAGCGCGACGCCCTGTTGGAGCCGGAGGGAATGCGCATCCTCCACGCCGACCTGGAAACCATCGAGCAGTACGGAGGCGGTAGTGCCCGCTGTATGCTGGCCGAGATTTTCCTTAACAAACCTTAAGGCGGATTAACCAATCCGTAGAGATTCCGGTGGGGTAGGGGGAATAGCTTTGTCGTAAACGAAACGACATGAAAGCCCCGCTTCCCTACCTCTGGCTGCTGCTGGGCGCGCTGGTCCTGGCAGCCCCCGCCTGTACCTCGGTGCAGTCGCTCGTCGAGGCGGGCGACTACGAGGCCACCATCGAACTGGCCCAGCGCCGGCTGACGGGCAAGCAAAAGAAGAACCCCCGCCTGGTGGCGGCTCTGGAAACGGCCGTCAACCGCGCCAACGAGGAAGACGTCAACCGGGCGGCCTTTCTGCGGCAGGCCAGCCAGCCCGACTGGGTACGCATCCACGCCATCTACGATAACCTGAAGCGGCGGCAGGATGCCCTCCGCCCGCTGCTTCCCCTTTACGACAAGGACGGCCGTAAGGCTACCTTCCGCTTCGTCCACGTCGAGGACCTCGTGGTGGAAAGCCAGGAGCGGGCCGCCGCTCAGTTGTACGATCAGGCCCTGGCCGAACTCGCCGCCGGGCGCCGGGGCGACAAGTCCGCCGCCCGCGACGCCTACCATACCCTGGAACGAATCGACCGCTACGCACCCAACTACCGCGACACGCGGCGGCTGGTGAGCGAAGCGGAAACCCTCGGACGGGTCTACATTACCGTGGAGGTAGCCAACGAAAGCCGCGCCTTCCTCCCGGCCGGCTTCGAGGAGGAACTGCTGCGACTGCGTACCGCGGAGATGGACGACCGCTGGCGCAGCTACGACCTCGGCACCCCCCGCCGGAACGTGAGCTACGACTACCGGGCGCGCATCGCGATCCGCGACCTCCAGGTCAGCCCGGAGCGCATCAGTGAGCGCAGTTACCTGGACGAACGCAAGGTCGTCGACGGGGAAGAATACGTCCTCGACGGCAACGGCAACGTGGCCAAGGATTCCCTGGGCAATGACCTGACCCGCCCCCGGGAAATCATCGTGCAGGCCGAGGTGCTGGAGGTTCTGCAGCAAAAGACCGCCCTGGTGACGGGCAGCGTTGAACTTTACGACCTCCGCGACGGACGGCTGATCGATGCCGAGGACCTGACCGCCGAGGCCCACTTCGAAAATTACGCCAGCACCTACCGCGGCGACCCCCGGGCCCTCAGCCCCGAATCCCGCCGCCGCATCGGCAACCAGCCCCGGCGCTTCCCCTCCGACGCCGACCTCATCCTGGATGCGGTGGCCGTCCTGAAACCCCAATTACAGCACCGGCTCGTGGAGAGTAACCGGCTGATATAATCCCAAAAAACCTTTTTGTCGTTTCCCGTATGTGTGGGCCCCGCCCCGGTAAACAGTACCGGCGGCGGGGCCATCTTTTGCCTAAAGCAGTCCGGGCCGGTCGAGGATCCAGGCGTAGTCCCGCGCCACCTCCCGGATCTGTTCGAAGCGACCGGAGGCCCCACCGTGGCCGGCTTCCATGTTCACGTGGAAGAGGATTTCGTTGTCGTCGGTCTTGAGCTCCCGCAGCCTGGCCACCCACTTGGCGGGCTCCCAGTACTGCACCTGGCTGTCGTGGAGGCCGGTGGTGACCAGCATCGGCGGATAATCCTGGGCCTTCACCTGGTCCAGGGGGCTGTAGCTCTTGATGTAGTGGTAGTACTCCGGGTCGTTGGGGTTGCCCCACTCGTCGTACTCCCCGGTGGTGAGCGGGATGGAATCGTCGAGCATGGTCGTGACCACGTCCACGAAGGGGACCTGGGAGACCATACCGGCGAACAGGTCGGGCCGCAGGTTGGCCACCGCGCCCATCAGCAGGCCGCCCGCGCTGCCGCCCATGGCGTAGAGGCGGTCGGGACTGGTGTATTGCTGCTTCACCAGCCACTCCGCGGCGTCAATAAAGTCGTAGAAGGTGTTCTTCTTCTTCAGCAACTTCCCGTCCTCGTACCAGTGACGGCCCATCTCTTCGCCACCGCGGATGTGGGCGATGACGAAGATCATGCCCCGGTTCAGCAGGCTGAGACGGGTGATGCTGAAGCTGGGGTCGAGGCTGTGGCCGTAGCTGCCGTAGGCGTAGAGCAGCAGGGGGGCTTTCCCGTCTTTTTTGGTGCCCTTCCGGTAGACGATGCTCAGGGGCACGCGGGTACCGTCGCGGGATTCGGAAAATACCCGCTCGCTTTCGTAATCGTCCGGAGAGAAGTCGCCCAGGACGGGCTGCTGCTTCAGCAACACCTGTTCGCGGGTACGCATGTCGTAGTCGTAGGTGCTGGGGGGCGTGGTCATGCTCTGGTAGCCGTAGCGTAGCACGTCGGTCTCGATTTCCGGGTTGGCCGTGGTGTAGGCCATATAGGCCGCGTCCTGGAACTCGATGTAGTGCTCCTCCCCGTCAAAGGGGCGTACCCGCAGCTTGGTCAGTCCGTTCTGTCGCTCGCTCAATACCAGGAAGTTGCGGAAGATATCGAGTCCCTCCAGCAGCACGTCGTCACGGTGGGGGATAACCGTACTCCAGTGCTCCTTCTCCGTCTTCTCCTCGGGGGTCACCATCAGCTGGAAGTTCCGCGCCTGGTAGTTGGTCAGCACGTAGAAACGGTCGTCAATGTGCTCGATGGCGTACTCCAGGTTCCGTTCCCGGGCCTGAAACAGCCGGGGCATACCCGTGGGATCATCGGCCGGCAGCAGGCGGTATTCCGTACTGACGGTCTGGGCGGAGCCGATGACGATGTATTTCCGCGACTTGCTGCGGAAGACGTAGGCGCGGAAGGTTTCGTCCTTCTCTTCAAAAACCACGACGTCGTCCTGGGGGGCGGTGCCCAGTTCGTGGCGCATGATCTTGTAGGGCCGCAGGGCCTCGTCCTTGACGGAGTAGAACAGGTATTTACCATCGGCGCTCCAGACGCTGCCGCCGGTGGTGTTCGGGATCTGGTCCGGCAGGTGCTGTCCCGTGAGCAGGTCCTTGATGTGGATGGTGTAGATGCGCCGGCTGATGGTATCCTCTCCGTAGCTCACGTAGCGGTTGTCGTCGCTCACCGCCATCCCTCCGACGTGGTAGTAGTCGAAGGGTTTGGCCATCTCATTAACGTCAAACATCAGCGTCTCGTCGGCCTGCTCGTGCAGGGGGCGCCGGAAGTAGCGGGGGTACTGGTCGCCGGTTTCGTAGCGGGTCTGGTACACGTATCCCCTCAGGGCGTAGGGCACGCTGCTGTCGTCCTCCTTGATCCGGCTTTTGATTTCCTGGAAGAGGGCTTCCCGCGCCTCCTGCTGGTGAGCGGTCCTGGCCTCGAAGTAGGCGTTTTCGGCTTCCAGGTGGGCGATCACTTCGGGGTCTTCCCGCTGGTTCATCCAGTAGTAGTCGTCGCGGCGGGTATCGCCGTGGAGGGTGAGTTCGTGGGGTACTTTCTTGGGCTTCGGGGGGAGCATAGGGCTTATTTAAATCGGAAGGTTGCGGCGGCGGAGCGCGGGTGCAAGGTAATAGGGAAGGACCGCAAAGTGGAATGGTTCAGCGCAGGGCGAGTGCCCGAGGGGGTGGTGTTCCGTTGGTGGGCGGTTCAGCCGGATACGGCACCCGCGGCCGCGCCCTGATGAACGTCAGCCGAATACCGCGAAGATGCCGTACTCCAGGAAAAACAGCAGCCAGACCCCCTGGTAGAAGCGGGCGATGGAGGCCTGTTCCCTGAGGTCGAGCCGCCGGCTGAGCCACTCGAAGCCCGCCAGGAGCAGGAGCTGACCGACGACCAGTCCGGGGTAACCGATGCGGTAGGCAACCGCCGCCACGCCCAGCAGGGTGAGCCGGAAAACCCAGGCCCCGACGCGGAAGACCCAGTCGCGGTTCTTCACCAGCGAGAGGGTGCGGATGCCGTGGGCCGCGTCGCCTTCGGTATCCGGCAGGTCCTTGAACCAGGCGATGACGATGCCGAAGGTGAAGACGGCCGCCGTGAGCAGCCACACCGTGTCGGGGATGACCGGATTCTCGCCCAGCCACCAGCGGAAGTGGAGGTAGAGCAGCAGGTTGACGATGAGCCCCCGGACCACGATGATACAGATGGCGGCCCAGAAGTGAAACCGCTTCAGCCGTACGGGCGGCACGCTGTAGGCAGTTCCGAGGAGCATGCTGGCGATCACGGTGGCCGGCAGAAAGGGGGGATAAACGAAGCAGGTGATCAGGGCCAGCAGGCCGGACAGTCCCACGATGAGGTAGCCCGTGGTGAGGGAATACGCCCCGCTGGCCAGGGGGAGGTAGGGCTTATTGATGCGGTCGATCTCCACGTCGGTCAGCTGGTTGAGTCCCGTGATGTAGACATTGGCCGCCAGGCAGCTCAGCAGGCTGACGGCGAACATCCCCCAGTCGGAGGTGTGCAGGTGGCGGCTGGCCATCAGGTAGAGGGCCAGCAGGGAGGCGGTGGTCCCGACGATGGTGTGGGCGCGGGCGAAGCGGAGAAGGGTGAGCATGGCGGGGGGATTACTCGACCACCGCGATACAGCTGATCTCTACGTTGACGTACTTGGGCAGGTTGGCTACCTGTACCAGGGCGCGGGCCGGGGCGGTGTCCTCGTTGAAGTAGCGGGCGTAGACGGTATTGATGCGGCCGAAATTCTCCATGTCGCTGACGAAAACCTCGCACTTCAGGATCTGCTCCATGCTGCTGCCGGCGGCTTCCACGATGGCCTTCAGGTTCTCCATCACCTGTTCGGTTTCCGCTTCAATGTCGGTGGTGATCAGATCGCCGCTTTCGGGGTGGAGGGCGATTTGTCCGCTGACGTAAAGCACCCCGTTGGCGAGGGTGGCCTGGTTGTAGGCGCCGACGGGGGCGGGGGCCTGGTCGGTAGAGACAATCTGCTTGGGCATATACTCGGGTTTTGCCCGCAAGATAGCCGCATTTATAAAACACGAATAGCCCGCCGGCGGGGCCGGCGGGCTAGTAAAGGTGGATAAACCAGGGGGCGGGGCCGCCTAGTTGTCCTCCTCGGTATCTTCGGTGGTGTCGGCTACGATTACCTCCGGCGCCTTCACGATCAGGTTGCCGTTGTAGAAGAGGTTGCCTTCACTGTCCTTGTAGGCACGGTGCGGCTGGTGCAGCTCGCCGGTGGTCTGGCAGGTCGTGAGGGTAGGAGCTGTTGCCTTATAGTGGGTCCGACGCTTGCGCTTGCGCTGCTTCGAAATCCGGGACTTGGGATGTGCCATGGCGTAAAACTATTTTAAGCTAATTTTTATTCAGGTCTTTAAGTACGTCCCAGGGACTCGACTTGTTTCCGTCGCCCGCCTGGGGGGTAGGTGCCTCCGACGGACTGTCGTAGGAAGCATCGATCCGCTCAAGCATGTCTTCGTCGCAGGGGTAGGGCGGCTCGCCGGTCTGACAATCGTAGGTACGGATCATCGGTACGGAAAGCACCACCATCTCATAGACGAAGGGGGCCAGGTTGAAGTCGTTGGTGTCCGGGTGCAAATACACGATGTCGCCTTCGTCTTGCTGGGCGTCGGCCTCCACGGAGAACTTGACGATCAGCTGCCGGCGATCCTGGATGGGCAGGTCGATGTCGGCCAGACAACGATCGCAAGCCGTGGCGATCGTTCCGCCAAAGTCGAAATCAACCACCATCTCGCGGCTCTGCTTGTCGACGATCAGGTGCAGACCAACGGAGGCGCGCCGGATCGGCGATTCGGGAAAGGCAGCGAAAAAAGCATCGTCCACCTCAAGGTCGTACTCGTAAAACCCCTTTCCGAGCCCCTTAAGGGGTAAGATAAAAGCAGATGGAGTAGACATAAGGCAGAGATTTGAACCGGAACGGTACCCATTGGCACCCTAGGGACGTTTCAAAGTGGGCGCAAAGGTACGGCGATGGTGTGGATAAAACAAAACGTTTGTCCCGCTAAAAATAGTAGAACGGAAGGGAGGCCACCCGGGGTTCACCCGTTTCTTCGTGGGGATAGCCCGTCGTTACCCGCAGCAGGTTCTTCCCCGCCTCCAGGGGCGGGTCGGGCAGGAAGGCACGCATTCCGTATTGGTCCCCCGCCGCATTGCTGCGGTACTGACGCTCCAGGCTGAAATTCAGTTGGGGCTGGCCGTTCAGTTCGATGCTCATGTACTGCCGTCCACAGTTCACCGTCCGCTGACGCGTCAGGTGGCGGCGTTCTTCTCTGGGCAGGCTTTCCTCCACTTCCGGAAGGGAGCAGTCGCCCAGGAGGTAAGCCATTTCCCGCTCGGGCAGCGGAATCCAGACCATCATACCCTCCGTAGACAGCCCCTGCTCCCGGTCGAGAACCGGGCGGTAGTAGATGCCTTCAAATGAGGCTTCGGCGGCGTAATCCGTTGCCAACATCAGGGAGTCGGCGGCAATGCGGTGGTACACCCGGTCCACAAACAGCCGCGTATTATCGTTGAATAAGACACTGCTGAGTGCCATAACCGTGAGGCCCACCATACCTACCAGGTAGTACCAGATAAATGATTTGCGATCCGCGTAGTAGGAGGTGACCAGGTTGGTAGCGGTGACGATGAAGCGGCGGCCCAGGGGATAGGTGGCCCGGGAAATAATTTTGGTAATCGGCCACTGGAAGCGCCGTACGATGTCCGTGTCGCGCCAACGTTCCACGTGGCTGAGCATCGAAAGCAGGGAAAGCAGCAGCAGCGGGGCCAGGCAGACTCCGATGATCAGCAGCACCCGGTCGGCGGGTAAGCCCTGGCCCATCAGCCAGGAGTGAAGCACGATGAACACCAGCCCGATGAGGCCAAAATTGAGAAATACTCCCGATACGGCGAACGCTACGCCGAAGATGCCGCTGCCCAGGCGGTCGAGGCGGGCGATGAGTCCATCCACGTTGCCGTATTCCTCCCGCAATTTGTCCTGGTAGTGAGCGCTGAACCGTTGGTTTACCCGGAAGCCGCCGGGATATACCGAGTTGAGCCCCGCCAGTCCGATCCAGAGCGCCCGCACGATGAAGTGGAAGATAAAAGTGAGGATGAGGCCGTTGGCCAGGATACGCCAGTAGATGCTGGCGATGTAGCAGATGAAGAGGGTGTCGCGGTCGTAATGGAGCAGGAAGTAGTGCTCCATCTGGGTGATGAGGTCCGGCAGCTGCAGGCTGCCGAAGATGGCGGCCCCGGAAATGATCAGTTCCGGCTGCCAGCTTTCCCGCTCCAGTTTACGGAGCCACTTCGGCTTTTCCTTGGTTGTCGTCGCTATTCCCGGCTGCTCCATCCCTTACCGTACAAGGCTCACCTGTCCTTCCTCCTGCAGTTCCACGCCGTCCTGGCGGAACTTCGCGAGGTAGAGGTAAACATCGGCGGGTTGGGGGGTGCCGTTTTTGGTGCCGTCCCAGCCCTCCAGGGGGTCATCGCTGGAAAAGACCTTCTGCCCCCAGCGGTCGTACACCAGCATGGTGTAGTCGGTGATGGTGCCGTTAAAGAAGAGGCGGAAGCGGTCGTTGCGGCCGTCGGCGTTGGGGCTGAAAAAGTCGGGAATCTCCACCCGCGACTGCTGCACTTCGAGGAAGATGGTAGCGTCAAACGTACACTGTGCGTCCTGGCTGGTTACGGTAACCGTGTAGACCAGCGGCTGGGGGTTGCCGTTCGGAGTGCGGGGCACGGTGACCGAGATCGTCTGCCCGGTTTCGGTACCGGCGCTGTAGCTGCCCACCCAGGAGTAGGTGAAGCTCTGGCCGCCGGGCAGATTAGTAGCGCTCAGCTGGAGCTCATTGCCGGCGAAGAAGACGTCGCCGCTGCCCAGGGTGGTCCCGTCGGGCAGGGTAGCGATGATGATGGGGTTGATGTCTTCGCCAAGGATTTCCACGGTGATGTCGTCCGTAGCGGTGCTACAGCCGGCCTCATCCCGGAAAGTGACGGTGTAGGTGCCGCTGACGGGGTCGGTGATGGAGATGTCCTGACCGGTACGGGTGGTGCCATTCGGCAGCCGCCAGGTGTAGATGCCGGGGAGGGGGGGGGAGCTCGCGGCGCTGAGCTGGAGCGGTTCGCCGGCGCAGGCGGTCGAGGGTCCGCTGGCTTCCACGGTGTAGCCGTCCGCCACCACCAGGGTGATGGTCTGGGTGGTGGTGCCGCAGTCGCCCGTGGTTTCTATAGTATAGGTGGTGGTTTCCGTGGGCGACACCTGTACGTTGGGGTTGGTCGAATTGACCCCGCCCCCGGTGATGCGGTAGGAATAGCCAGGTACTAGGTTGCCTACGATCAGCTGGCGGGTATCGCCGGGGCAAAGCAGGGTAGCGGTGGTCAACGAGGGTTCCACATTGGGTATGACCTGGATGGTGTAGGTAAGGTCGGTGGTACACTCGTCACCTTCCGTCACCAGTTCCACGGTGTACTCCGTGGTTGACCCAACGGTGGCCACCGGGTCCAGGCAGTCCGTACAACTCAGGGTGCCGGTCGGGTCGATCCACTTCAGGGTGCCGGCACCGGTCTGGAAGGTCGCGTTGATTTGCAGGGGTTCATCCGGGCAGACGATCGGGTTCGGCGGGTCGAAGGTGACGATGGGGGGCTCTACCACGTTCACCTCGATGCTGCTCGTATCAGCGCAGCCACCGTTGCGGGTAATGCGCTGGAGCACGGCGGTGTCTTGCCCTACGAATACAGCGTTGTAGAGGTCTCGAGGACTCTGGAGTCCGGGAGCGGCTATCCAGTCGTGTTCAATGAGGGGGAAGTCGCCGGCGTCGTACACTGGCGAGCGGACGTAGAAGGTGTCGCCCTGGCAATAAGGATCCTTTTCCGGTTCCAGGCTCAGGCTCAGGTCATCGGGGAGGCTGTCCAGGCGCACGGCCACCGAGTCGATATAGTAGCAACCGTTGATGGTCGCTTCGGCGTAGTAGGTAATGTCGGCTACCGGCCGGACGGTATAGGTCCTGCCGCGGGGCGGGCTCAGGTTGAAGCGGGCCGGGGACCACACGATTTCCCGATTGGCCGCGAAGGGGGTGTCAACTACGGTCAGGACAATGGAGTCGAGGACGCCCAGGCAGGCGAAGACCGTATCCTGGGGAATGTCGAGGTAGCCATCGATGACCCTTACGCGTACGCGCTGCCGTTCCTCACAGGCTCCGTTCTCCGAGCGGGAGACGAGGGTGAAGGTGGTTTCCGCCTCTACCTTCACGGTGAAATCATTGCCGGGGGTCGCGGTTTCCACCGTGGCGTTGCCGGCCAGGACGACGTAGGTGGTATTGCCAGTATCGTCGACCGGCTGCTGGATCAGGGATAGTTCCGACCCCTGGCACACCGTAGTGTCGCGGATGATGTCGGGAACCACCAGCACGTCCACGTCAATGTAGATGCTGTCGCTGACGGTACAACCTCTTGCGTCGGTAGCCGTCACGCGGACGTAGCCGCTGACCTGGGGGCGGATGCGGGGCGTGGGGTCGGTGATGGGGTCGAGCAGGCCTCCGACCGGCGACCAGCGGAAGATGGCGCCCGTCAGGGTGTTGGTTTGCCGGAGCTCGATCTGGTCGCCGAGGCAGACGCTGATGGAATCCGGGTTGGAGATGGTGATCGTACCGCAGGGGTTGGTCTGGGCGTGGGCGGAGGCCACCGCCAGGAACAAAGCCAGCAGGGTAATCAGTAAACGTGGAATCATAGCGCGGCGGCAGGTGATGGAAGGGGGTGGCAAAGTACAAATTTTGCCAATGTCACCGCCGTGGCCTTCGTCCGTTACCCGCTATTCCCGGGCCAGCCACTCCCGCGCCTCGTTCACCGTGATGGTGCCATAGTCGTTGCCCCAGGCCTGGTTGACGTAGTTGACGATGTTGACGATCTGGAATTCCGTCAGATCGATGTTCCCCGGCATCGGATGGTTGTACACCTCGCCGTTTACTTCCATGGGGCCTTCCATGCCATAGCGGATCCCACGGACCACGCCCGCCGGATCATCGCGGAGGTAGTCCGCACCGGCCAAGGGGGGGATGAGCTGCCGCAGGCCCTGTCCTTCGTCCAGGTGGCAATTGCTGCAGTGCTCCAGGTAGAGGTTGCGGCCTTGCAGGTGTTCGGTTTGCCCGCAGGCCGTGACCAGCAGCAGCAAGGTGGAGGATAGAAACAGTAGGGCAAGCAGGGGCCGGAGCATTCGATCAGGTTTGCCTAGCAAACGGCGGCCTTACCACTTGGTTGAGGTGGCGTTTCCCTGGCCGGCCCGGATTTTACGCTCGAGTTCCTCCAGGGCCTTCTTGATGTCGTCGTTGGTTTCCATCAGGTCGCGGACCGTGCGGATGGAGTAGATCACTGTGGCGTGGTCCCGCCCCCCGAACATGCGGCCGATGGCCTTCAGGCTCTGGTCGGTGAACTGCTTGACCAGGAACATGCTGATCTGCCGCGCCAGTACCACGTGGCGGCGGCGGGTGGCGCTGGCCAGTTTCTCCACGTCGAGGTTGTAGTATTCGGCAACCGTACGCTGGATCACCTCGGGCGTCACCTCGCGGTTGATCTCGGTAACGAAGTTCTTCAGTACCTGCCGGGCCAGTTCCAGGTCGATCTCCCGCCCCTGGTTGACGCCGCGGTGGAGTACGAGGTTGTTCAGTACGCCCTCCAGCTGGCGGATGTTGTTCTGGATGTGGTAGCAGATGAACTCCATCACCTGGGGCGGAATGCTCACCTCGTTGGCGCTCGCCTTGGCCGCCAGGATCGCCATGCGGGTTTCCAGGGCGGGGGCGCTCAGGTCGGCGGTAAGTCCCCACTGGAAGCGGCTGCGGAGCCGCTCCTCGATGTCTAGTTCGATGATCGGCCGGTCACAGGTCATGACGATGGCCTTGTTGTTCTGCCGCAGGACGTTGAAGAGGTTGAAGAAGACGTCCTGGGTCTTCTTGCGGTTGATGAGCTGCTGGATGTCGTCGACCAGCAGTACGTCCACATTTTGGTACCAGTTGACCAGGTCGTTGGTCGTGTTGTTGCCGATGCTGGAGACCAGCTGGTTGGTGAAGGTGTCGGTGGTGACGTAGAGTACCGACTTGTTCGGAAATTTTTCGGCGATGCGGTTGCCCACGGCCTTCAGCAGGTGGGTCTTGCCCAGGCCCACGGGGCCGTGGATGACCAGGGGGTTGAAGGCGGTATTGGCCGGATTGTCGGCTACGGCCTTGGCGGCGTTGCGGGCCAGGCTGTTGCAGTCGCCCTCGATGAAGTTGTCGAAGGTATACTTGCCGTTCAGGTTGCTCTCGATCCGCGGGCGCGTCATGCCGGGGATCACGAAGGGGTTGGATGGGGTGGGGGCGGGCTTGCCCGCGGTGGCCTTCGGTGCGTGGGGGAAGCCGGCGGGTTCCGGCTGCCGCGAGGGCTTGATGCGGTACTGCAACCGGCCGGCGGTGCCGAGGGCCTGGTTCAGGCTCAGCTTCAGCACGTCGATGTAGTGCTCC
This sequence comes from Neolewinella marina, assembly GCF_002631205.1. Classification (GTDB taxonomy): domain Bacteria; phylum Bacteroidota; class Bacteroidia; order Chitinophagales; family Saprospiraceae; genus Neolewinella; species Neolewinella marina. The sequence continues at coordinate 132,387 of NZ_PDLO01000001.1, read as the reverse complement.
TCGAGGAACTCGTAGAACAGCCGGTGGGGTACCTGGATGGTCAGCTCGTTGCTGTTGAGCGCCACCGGGCGAATGGGCACAAACCAGGTCTGATAACTCTGCGGGTCAACGCTGTGGCGGATGGTTTGCAGACAGTTATCCCAGACGACGGTGTGATCCATTTGTGTTGCCAGTTGCACAGTATACGTTCTGCCCGGCGGTGGGTATGTGCGCCGCGGGTTGGTTAGGTAAGCGTGTTGAATATCAGTAAGCTATGGTAAAACGGGTGCTACGATGACTAGGCCACGGAGTGTCCTGCTCGTTCTGGGCGGCCCGGAAAGGGCCATTTTCAGGCGGTAGCGAGTTGCCCGGGACCATCCGGGCGGAAGGCAAAGATGAGGTACGGACGGGCAGTTGGACAAAAGATTGGGAGACTTTTCTCGCAAAATCTTCTTTGGCGTGGATTATCTCCGCGACCGGCAATTTTGTCATAAGCAGCCTGCGTGTACCCCGCCGTTTATACCCGCAAATTGCTACAAGAGACGCATCCCCGTCCGCCTTTGGCCCCGAACTGGATGTCGAGCCGCCCGAGGCGCAGTCCTGCGAAACCAGCCTGGTTGATGATGACGGGGTCGCCGTCCACATTGGCCACTTCCGTTGGTTGGTCCAGGAAGGTGTGGGTGTGGCCGCCCAGGATCAGGTCGATGTCGCGGGAAGCGGCCGCGAGCTTCACGTCGTCCACCTTCGCGTCGCGGTAGCGGTAGCCGAGGTGACTGAGGCAGACCACCAGGTCGCACTTCAGGCGGGAGCGCAGGTGCCGGGCCGTCTCGTTGCCCCGCTCCACGGGATCCTGGTAGGTCGTCTTCCCGTACAGGTCCGGCGGCACCAGCCCGTCCAGCTCGATGCCCAGTCCGAAGACGCCCACCCGGATGCCTCCCTTCTCGAAGACCCGGTAGGGCGCCACGAGTTCCGCCAGCGGGGTGCCGGTGACGTCGTAGTTCGCGCTCAGCATCGGGAAGCTGGCGTGGCTGAGCTGGGTAGCCAGGTTCTCAATGCCCCCGTCGAAATCGTGGTTGCCGATGGTGGCCGCGTCGTAGCCCATTTGCGACATAAGCTTCATCTCCGGTTCCCCGAGGAAGAAGTTGAAGTAGGGGGTGCCCTGGAAAATATCCCCGCTGTCCAGCAGCAGCACGTTGGGTTCCGCCCGGCGGATCCGTTCGATCAGCGTGGCCCGGCGCAGCACCCCGCCCTGGTTGGCGTTGCGGCCCCCGTTGTCCGGGAAAGGGTCGATCTGGCTGTGCCAGTCGTTGGTGTGCAATATGGTCAGCCGGCGGCCCGGTCGGGCGGTAGCGGCAGCCGTGGCCCAGGTGGGCAGAAGCATCAGCCCCCCTCCGAGGGCGGCCTGGCGGATGAAGAACCTGCGATTCATCGGTCGTTAATTTGGATGCGGCTGCCGTCGGGCACCACGTGGATGGGCAATTGGTCCTTTCCGGCGTAATCAATGAGCAGGTCCCGGACCAGCCGCCCACTAGGGTACTGCCGTTTGCCCACGAGCATGGCCGAGTCGCTGCCGCCGTTGGCTACGTAATCGGGGGCGGCGATGTAGTACCGTCCGGCGGGGTCCAGGGGGCTGCCCTTGATCCGGACAGTCACCGTGCCATTCTGCCGTACGGCCGAAAGTCCCCGGGAAACCGGCCACCCGCCGTCGGCGAGGGTATGGGCGACGAACTCCTCCAGTTCCGCGCCGGTCACCTCGACCAGCACCAGTTCGTTGTCGAAGGGCATGAGTTCGTAAAGTTCGGAAACCAGCAGGGGGCCGGTACCGATTTCGGAGACCCGCAAACCACCGTAGTTCTGCACGGCGAAGGCAATGTCGTAATCGGGAAAGAGGTCTTCGGCGGCCTCCAGCATCAGGTCCGCGGTCCAGTTGCCCAGGCTGCTTTCCGGCTGCTGCTTGGTGAGGGGCTCGGCGACTTCGGCCAGCACCCGGTTCATCACCTGTTCCAGTTGGGCAGAGTAGGGTGCGATGGTGGCCGCCATTTCCCGGATGGTCCGGCTGCTGTCAACGGGGGTAAACGGGGTGATCTCGTAGACCTGCGGCTGGGCCAGCGGGTCTACGAGCGGGCGACCGCAGCCCACCAGGGTCAGGGCACCGGCGAGCAACAGGGCGGAGAGGGTTCGACCAATCACGGATCAGGATTTTTGGGGAGACAATAATAAGGCTATCCATCCTCCGATCAGGAGCAGGCCACCCAGGGGCGTAATCGGCCCCAGGAACGCCACCGGCCAGCCGTGGACTTCCCGCAGACTGAGGGCGTAGAGCGATCCCGAGAACAGCAACAGCCCGACCGCCCAGAGCAATACGGCGAGGGTTATCCGGCCGGGACGTACGCCGGCCTTGCCCCTCAGCAGGGCCGCCAGGCCAATGGCGAAGGAGTGGTAAAACTGGTAGCGGACGCCGGTTTCGTAGACCGCCAACTGGTCGGGACCCACGAGCTGCCGCAGGCCGTGGGCGCCGAAGGCCCCCAGTACCACGGCCGAGGCCCCGAGCAGGGCCGTAAGCCGGATCAACTGTGTCTGATTCATGCGGCAAAGCTATCGCCCCCGGTGAGGTGGGCGCCTACATTTTGGCCTTTCTGACCGGATTATGGCAGTTTGTGCAGTAGATTGGCGCCTCGACTGACAAAACCCGAAAATCACCACCACATGACCGCCTACGTTTTTCCCGGACAAGGAGCCCAGTTCACCGGTATGGGCAAGGATTCCTTCGACCTGAGTGAGCTGGCCAAATCCCTCTACAAGCAAGCCGATGACGTGCTGGGATACTCCCTCTCCCGCGTCATGTTCGAGGGAAGCGAGGAAGAACTGCGGCAGACCAAGATCACCCAGCCGGCCATTTTCGTCCACTCCACCATCGCCTACCTTACCGCCGAGGAGGAGCCCCAGCCGGACGCCGTGGCAGGGCACAGCCTGGGGGAATTTTCCGCCCTCGTGGCCGCCGGTGCCATGGCCTTCCCCGACGCCCTGCGGCTGGTCAGCAAACGAGCCGAGGCCATGCAGGAGGCCGCCGACGGACAGGCCGGAACGATGGCCGCCGTCCTCGGTTTGTCCGACGACGTTATCGAGGATGTATGCGCTGAGTTGAAGGAGGTAGTCGTGCCCGCCAACTACAACAGTCCCGGACAATTGGTCATTTCCGGTACCGAGGAAGGAGTAGCCAAGGCTTCAAAGATCCTCACTGACCTAGGTGCCCGGCGGGTAGTCCCCCTGGTGGTCGGCGGGGCCTTCCATAGCCCCCTCATGGAACCCGCGCGCGAAGCCCTGCGCGAAGCCATCGAACAGACCCACATCCGCCCTCCCGGTTGCGAGGTGTACCAGAACGTCGACGGCCGCCCCAGCTTGGCTCCCGAAGAGATCAAGCGCAAGCTGATCGATCAGCTCACCGCTCCCGTCCGGTGGACGCAGACCATCCAGGCCATGCAGGCCGCCGGCATTCAGCAGTTTGTCGAAGTAGGGGGTAAGGGCAAGGTATTGGCCGGCCTCATCAAGAAGGTGGACCGCAGCCTGCAGGTGGACCAGCTGGGCTAGCTGGCCTTGCGCTGCTTTATTTCGTCGCGGATCTGGGCGGCACGCTCGTAGTTCTCCTCGCTGAGGACGTCTTCCAGCATGGTGTTGAGCTCACCCACGGTGTAGCTCGAAAGGTTGTCGCCGCGACTGCCGCCGGGACCTTCTGAGATGTCCTGCATCTGCAGGTCTTCTTCCTCTCCTTCCCCTTCCAGCACGATACCTGCGTTCTGGAGAATGAGCTCGTAGGTGTAAATGGGGCAGTCGAAGCGGGTGGCCAGGGCCAGGGCGTCGCTGGTGCGGCTGTCCACCTCGATGATCTCACCGTCGCGGTCCAGCACCAGGCGGGCAAAGAAGATGCCTTCCTTGATGTCGCTGATGATCACTTCCCGCAGGTCGGTCCGCAGGGTTTCCAGCGTATTCTTGAACAGGTCGTGGGTCATGGGGCGGGGACCACTCATGCCCTCAATGGCGATGGCAATGGCCTGGGCCTCGGTACTGCCGATGATGACGGGCAGCCGGCGGGGGCCGTTCAGCTCCCCGAGCACAACGGCGTAGTTGAGCGACTGGGTGACGCTGCGGCTGATGGCCATGACTCTTAGCTCGATCTTATCCATTCTGACTACGGTAAATCCTTCAAATAATTCCTAACGAATGAGGGCCCGCCAAGGTTTATGTCCGGGCGTCCCGTCTAAGGGGGGGCGAAGATAATCAAACCACCCGGACGGCTCAGTGGCCATCCTCGCCGGGCAGGGATTTGGCCTCCTGCCACCGCTGTTCCATCTCCGCCAGCGGCATACCGGCGAGCCCACTCTCTCCGGCGCTGGCTTCCACGTGCTCGAAGCGGCGGCGGAATTTCTTGTTCGTCCGTTCCAGGGCCGTCTCCGGGTCGATGCCCCGCCAGCGGGCGTAGTTGATGAGACTGAACAGCAGGTCCCCGAACTCCGCCTCGGCGTCGGCGGGGTTGTCGGCTTCGCGGAATTCCTCCATCTCCTCCCGCACCTTGTCCCAGACCTGGTCCACGTTGTCCCAGTCGAAACCGAACTGGGCGGTCTTTTCCTGCATGCGCATCGCCTTCACCATGGCGGGCAGGGCGGTGGGTACTCCGGACAAGACGGTCTTTTTGCCGCCGCCGCGGGCCAGTTTGATCTGCTCCCAGTTGCGCTTCACGGCTTCCTCGTCCTCCGCCACCACGTCACCATAGATGTGGGGGTGGCGCTCGATCAGCTTGTCGCAGACCGAATTGAGGGCGTCGGCAATGTCCCAGGCCCCCTGCTCCGAAGCGATACGGGCGTAGAAGACCATGTGCAGCAGCAGATCGCCTACCTCTTCCTTGATGCCGTCAAGGTTCTCGGACAGCAGCTCGTCGGCCAGCTCGTAGGTTTCCTCGATGGTGAGTTTGCGCAGGCTCAGGAAAGTCTGCTTGCGGTCCCAGGGGCAACGCTCGCGCAGCTCGTCCATTATGGTCAGCAAACGTTGAAAGGCGGAAAGTTGGGGCGTCATGCCGCAAAGGTACTTTATGGCCCCGGGCGTCCGGTGGTGAGGGGGAAGACTTTTGCCGAGATTGCTGTATATTAGGAAAAACTTACGCTTTTGCGCCTGATTTTGCTGCCGTTGCTATTGCTTCCGGCCCTGCTCACCGCCCAATCGATCCTCCTTGCCCCCCGGGACGCCCGCAGTCAGGCCGCGGCCGGGACTGGAGTTGCCAATCGCGGCGTGGCGGCGGTGGGCGTTAACCCGGCCGGCGCAGGATATGGGCTGGAGGCGGCGGCCGGATACGAGCGTCGGTATGGGCTCGGGGAAATGGGCATTGCCTCCGCGGCAGTGGCTTACCGTGGCGGGGCACTGCTCCTGGCCAGCCTGAACGTAGACGGTTACGCCGAGACGCTCGTAGCGCTATCCTACAGACGGGATTTGTCCACACGGCTACGATTGGGCGGACGGTTTGGGTTTCTCCAGCGGACCACCCGGGGCTACGGTAGCCAACTGGATATGGCTACTGGGCTCGGGCTGCAGTACGATCTGTCCACCCACCTTACGGTCGGGCTCTCCGCGCTGGCGATCTCCACTGGGCCGCCGCGGCTGGACCGCTTGCAATTGGGGCTTAGCTACCAACTGAATGAAGGCGTGACCTTCTCCGCCGAGGGTAGTCATGCTGCCGGTGAGGGTTACCTGACGCGGCTGGGGGTGACCTATCAGCCGGTCCGTCCCCTGACCCTGTACCTGGGGGTGATCACCGGTCTTCCGGAGCTGAGCTTCGGGGTAGGGTGGGGGCTGTCCGAAGAAATCCAGGCAACAATAGCGGCTGGTGTACACCAATATCTGGGCGTAAGTCCTTTCTTTGGCTTGGCTTACACGCCCCGGGCCCACCCGGAAGGCGCAAAACCCGGACGGCTAACCAACCGTTTGATGTATACCCCTGCAGCCCTGCAGTAAAACCTAACCAAAATGAAGAATACCGGAGGTCCGGTTAAGGAGTTCCCCGTTGCGGAAAAAGCGCTGCAGGACTTCAATGAGCTCACGGCATCACCACTGCCTGACTTTTCCAATACGGCCCTGACGTTCAGTCACCTCTCCGACCAGCGCCTGCTGGGCACCCGCCGCCTGTTCCGCCTGATGGGCAACCGCTACCTGACCCGGCTGATGGGCTCACTGGGCGTGAAAGCCGTCGGCTGGTCCCTGCCCGGCGCGGAATGGATGGTACGCAATACCGTGTACAAGCAATTCGTCGGCGGTACCCACCTGGAGGACGCCTACAATACCATTGCCCAGCTCGCAGAGCGGGGGGTGTACAGCATCCTCGACTTTGGCGCGGAGGGTAAAGCCACCGAAGAAGGAATGGACGAATCCCTGGCGGAGGCCATGCGGGGTACGGCCTTCGCCAGCAACACCGAAGCCGTCATCGGTTCGGTGGTAAAGCTGACGAGTCTGTTCCCCTTCGCCCTGCTGGAGGAGTACAACGACCGAAAAATTGACTTCAACAACCTGCCGGAGGGTGCCTTCAAGCGGGGGGTAGACCGGCTGGACCGCATCTGCCGTCTGGGGCGGGAACGCGGGTGCGAGATCTACCTGGATGCCGAGGAAAGCTGGATCCAGTCGGCCATCGACCAACTGGCTGAGGAGATGATGGACCGTTACAACCGCGAGAACGCCATCATCTTCACCACCTGTCAGTTTTACCGTCACGACCGCCTGGCTTACATGAAAGCCCTGCACCAGCGTGCCCGCCAGAAGGGGTTCAAGCTGGCCCTGAAACTGGTCCGCGGCGCCTACATGGTCAAGGAGCGCAAGCGGGCGGAAAAGACCGGCAAACCCTCGCCCATCCAGCCCGATATTGAAGCTACCCACCGCGACTTCAACGCCGGTGCGGCGTACTGTCTCGAGCACCGCGACGAGATCGCCCACTGCATTGCCAGCCACAACGAAGCGAGCACGGTGCGCCACATTACCGAAATGAAGCGGCTGGGCGTACCCCGCAACCACCCCAATATTCGCTTTTCCCAGCTACTGGGCATGAGCGACAACCTCACCTTCAACCTGGCCGAAGGGGGGTACAACGTGAGCAAGTATATGGTGTACGGTCCGGTGAAGGAGGTGTTGCCCTACCTGGTGCGCCGCGCCCAGGAGAATACCTCCGTGACCGGCGAGGCCGGCCGGGAACTGCGGATGCTGGACGAGGAGGTGCAGCGCCGCGGACTTTAGCAACGAGTCAGTTAGCGGACACGGCCACCGTAGTCGCGGCCCATCATTTCCCAGACGGTGATGAAGAGGGCCGCCACGGTAGGCCCGATGACGAAGCCGCTGAGCCCGAACATGGCGATGCCACCGAGGGTGGAGATCAGTACGACATAGTCAGGCATCTGGGTGTCCCGCCCCACAAGCAGGGGCCGCAGCAGGTTGTCGACCAGTCCGATGATGAGGGTGCCGACCACGACTATGATGATGCCGCTGGCTACGTGGCCCTGGATGAACATGATGATGGCCGCCGGAACCCAGACGATGGCGCTGCCCCCCACGGGCAGCAGGGCCAGGAGCATCATAGCTACGGCCCAGAGCAGGGCAGCCGGAATGCCGAGCACCGCGAACAGCACTCCACCAATAGCACCCTGGACGAAAGCAACGATCAAAGTGCCCTTCAGGGTGGCCCGGGCCACCTGGGCAAAGCGGCGGAAGAGCACTCGCTCCCGGATGTCGCCCATCGGGATGGTATTGACCAGGGCGCGTTCGATCTTCCAGCCGTCGACCAGGAAGAAGTAGAGCAGGTAAATGACCAGGGTAAATTGGATAAAGGTGTTCAATAAGCTCCCCCCGAAGCCGATGGCCCAGTTGGCGGCATACTGCCCCGCTTCGGTGACGGCTGTGTTCAGGCTTTCCCGGAGCTCTGTCAAACTAATACCGACATCGCTCAGCCAAACAACCAGCCTTGGATGATTGCTGTCGATGTAATCGAAAATCATGTTGGGACTTATGGTTCCTGCTTCGATGCTACCGTAAAAAGTAATGATCTGGTTAACCAGAGCAATCCCGAGTAGACCGATCGGTACGATTACAAATAGCACGACAATTAGCGTTGTAATTGCCGCAGCCAATGAGTCGTTTCCCCGCAATTGGATGCGGTACCGGCGATAGACGTTGAAAAAAATGATCGCCAATACCGCTGCCCAAAAGCAGGTCAATAAGAATGGCGCAATGAGTTTGAAGAACGCAAGCGTGGTCAGTGCAACGACAATAAAGAACAGGTTGCTGTTAACCTGGCTGATTATACTACGGTCCCTTTCCATTCGCTGAAATTACGTGCCAAGGAGAAGAAACTACACTGCCCTGCTCCCAGCCATAGTACCTGTTCGCGGCTGTAGTGTTCGGTCGGCGACCCTTGGCGTATAGATTACCTATCATTGCCATGAAATTAGCCCAGAGAAAGACGGAGCCACGGGTTTTTTCGTTACTTCCCTGTTTAGCTTCCCTCGCCTATGTCCCACTGTCTACTCCGCTGCGCAGCCCTATTGCTTTTTCTAACGACTAGTATGGCACTCGGAGCCCAGAAGTACAGCAATGAGTTCCTGACCATCGGGGTCAGCGCCCGGGCCCACGGCATGGGCACGGCCGTGGTGGCCAGTCAGCAGGACGTTTACGCCGCCGCCTGGAACCCCGCCGGACTCGCCGGACTGGCACCGGAAGCGGGCCTGGAGGTTGGGGCCATGCACGCCGAGTGGTTCGGTGGCGTGGGCAACTACGACTACCTGGGCGTCACCCTGCCGCTGTCGAGCAAGAACCAGCGGCTGGGCCTGAGCCTCATCCGCTTCGGCATCGACCAGATCCCCAATACCCTGTCGCTCTACGAAGCCGACGGTACCATCAACTTCGACAACGTCACGGAATTCTCCGCGGCCGACTACGCCTTCCTCGGCTCCTACGCCCGCGCCTATATCCGGAGCAACGGCGTACTGCGGGTGGGCGGCAACGTGAAGGTCATCCACCGCAATATTGGCTCCTTCGCCAGCAGCTGGGGATTCGGGCTCGACCTGGGCGCTCAACTGATGCGCAACGATTGGACCTTCGCCCTCCTGGCCCGCGACGTAACCACCACCTTTAACGCCTGGTCGTTCTCCTTCACCGAGGCCGAACGCGAACAACTGGAACTTACCGATAACCTGGTGCCCATCAACAGCGTGGAGACCACGAATCCCACCGTCGTACTGGGCGTGGCCCGGGCCCTGCAGCTTACGCCACAGATCGGACTGACCGCGGAGTTCGACCTGATCGCCACCACCGACGGTAAACGCAATACCCTGGTGAGCGCCGACCCCGTCAGCCTGGATCCCGCCTTCGGCCTGGAAGCCGACTACGGAGACTTCGTATTCCTGCGGGCGGGGGTGAGTCAGTTGCAGCGTATCCGGGACTTTGGCGATTCTGAAGCCATCAATTCCCGGCCGGCCCTGGGCCTCGGCCTGAAAGTCGGACAGCTCTTCGTCGATTACGCCTACACCGACTTGGGAGACAATTCCGGGCGCTCTACCTACAGCCACATCGTGAGCCTGCGCCTCGGCATTAAACCGCGCTTAGTGCAGTAGGGAAGATGAATGAGGGTAGTACTGTTTAATCCGAGAGGGGGTGGCAGGTGTTACTCAGGGTGAAAATTGAAAGTATGATAGGCAAGGAAGTAATCTGCATCGACGCAAGTAACATCAGCCCGGAAATCCCCAACCACCCGGCGGAGGGCAAACTCTACACCGTCCGTAAGACCTTCAAGAACGAGAACGGCAAATGGGGCATCTACCTCCAGGAGGTGATCAACCCCCCGATCCGCTGTGCCGCCGTATGGGGTAAGTACAAGTTCGAGCCCAATTTTGCCGAGCGGCGGTTCACCGACCTGCTCGGCCAACCCCTTAACATCGAGGCCAAATTGCGTGAACTGGTGACCGCGGATCAAACGCCCTCCGTGACCAACAACTAGGAAAAGTCAGAGCGCACTTTAGTGGCCGCAATGATAAAAAAAGCCGCCCTTCAATCCGGAAGATCGAAGGGCGGCTTTTGTATGGGTGGAAGACCGGGTTCGAACCGGCGACCTCTGGAATCACAATCCAGCGCTCTAACCAACTGAGCTACAACCACCAGGTGGGACGGCTTTTTATCAAAGCGACGCAAAGGTAAAGCGTGCAAATTTATTGGAAAAGTCCCGGGGCATATTTATTCAGCAGCCGACCCATTTCTTCCTGCAGTTCCCGGGCGGCGCTTCCCGGGTCGTCGGCGTAGATGATGCCGCGGCTGCTGTTGACCAGCAGTCCTGCCTCATCGGTCATACCATGGCGGCAAACACCTTCCAGGTCGCCTCCCTGGGCACCGATGCCGGGAACCAGGAAGAAATGCTGGGGGGCGTGGCGCCGGAGTTCCGTAAACCGTTCGGCCTGGGTGGCGCCACAGACGAACATGAGCTGATCGGGGGTGCCCCATTCGGCTGCGCGGCGCATCACCTTGGCGAAGAGGGGGGGGCCGTCTTCCTGGGGGGTGTGCTGAAAGTCATGGCTGCCCGGATTGCTGGTCAGGGCCAGCAGAATGGTCCACTTGCCGGTATATTCCAGGAAGGGTTGAACAGAATCGGCGCCCATGTACGGGGCCACCGTGATGGCGTCGGCACCGAGGGTTTCAAAGGCAAAACGGGCGTAGTAGCGGCTGGTGTTGCCGATGTCGCCGCGCTTGGCGTCGGCGATGACCAGGTGTTGATCCCCGATGTAGGCAATGGTGTCGCGGAGGAGGTTGATCCCCTCCAGGCCCAGCGCTTCGTAAAAGGCCGTATTGGGCTTGTAGGCCACGCAGCTGTCCCGGGTAGCATCGATGATGTCCTGATTGAAGCGGAGAAGGTCTCCGCCGTAACTGGCCGGGATGCGGGCGGGGTCGGGGTCGAGGCCGACGCACAGAAAACTCTCTTTTTCCCGTATGTGGTGGACCAGCTGCTGTCTTGTCATTTTCGTGGTTTATCGGGCCACGAAGCTAAGTAATCTACTTGACGAACGAATAGTGGAGCGGTCGGAAGGCAGGTTCCACCCTGCGAAACGGATGGTGGGCCTGGATCTTGAACCGGATGCAGACATCCGGATAGGCCGATTTGAGCAATTCCTCCCAGAGGGAAGGCGTCACGTTGCGGTAGGCAATGGTGGTTGGGCCACTGTGGTAGGTCAGGTAAAGTACGTGTTTATCCCGGTCGTATCCTGCGTGGGACACCATCTCGCTGGTGTTCCCGAATGTGTGTTGTTGCATGATCTGAAAGTTAGGCGTGAAAGTATAACACAAGACTTGGAAGGCGCGTTCGCTCAGAAGATACAAAAAACAAAATAAAATATCGAAAAAGAGTATAATTACGCATAATATAATGTTTCGACATATATCCTTAACGGATGTCCGTAGGAATTTAACAGATGCGGGAATACGCTTCTCAATACAACCTGGCTAGGTTGGAATAAAACCGCGGGACAACAGTAAAATCAAGTAGTTCGGGACCCCGGGTAGTAGTAGCGGCCGACCTGGAAATAGGGCGGGCGCATGACCCGTTCGTTCCAGCGGGCATGCGGCGCGGGTCTTCTATCTTTAGGCCAAAATAAAATCTGAATGCAAGTATTAGACGGCAAGGCACTGGCCCAGACGATCAAGGAAGAACTTAAAGCAGAGGTAGATGCCATCCGCCAGGCCGGTGGAAAGATCCCGCATCTCGCGGCGGTGCTGGTGGGCGACGATCCGGCCAGCCAGGTGTACGTCCGCAACAAGGTGCGCAGCTGCGAAGAAGTTGGCTTCCGCAGCACCCTGATCCGCCGCCCCGCCACCATTACGCAGGAGGAATTATTATCCGTAGTGGAGGAGTTGAATGCGGACCCCGACGTGGACGGGTTTATCGTCCAGCTGCCCCTGCCGGGCCACCTGGATGAGGAGGCCATCAATCTGGCCATTCACCCCCGCAAGGACGTGGACGGGTTCACCCCCGTGAACGTGGGTCGGATGACCCTCGGATTGGAAGCCTACCTGCCGGCTACTCCGAATGGCATCATGGTATTGCTGGAGCGCTACGGGATTGAAACCAGTGGCAAGGAGGTCGTCGTGCTGGGGCGCTCCAACATCGTTGGCACCCCGATGACGATCCTGCTGAGCCGGAAAAGCAATCCTGGCAATGCCACGGTCACCCTCTGCCACAGCCGTACGAAAGACCTCGCTGAGCATTGCCGGCGGGCGGATATACTGGTAGCGGCCATCGGTATTCCGGAAATGGTCACCGCCGATATGGTCAAGGAAGGAGCGGTAATCGTGGACGTCGGAATCAACCGGGTGGAAGACGCCAGCCGCAAGCGCGGCTACCGCCTGGCGGGCGACGTCAACTACGACGACGTCAAGGGGAAGGTAAGCGCGATTACCCCCGTACCCGGTGGGGTAGGCCCCATGACGATCGTCAGTCTGATGATGAATACCCTGAAGGCGAGTAAGGTTAAATAATGCCTTTCTCGCCCAGGTAGCGTTCGGCGTCGAGGGCGGCCATACAGCCGGTCCCGGCCGCCGTGATGGCCTGGCGGTACACGTGGTCGGCGGCGTCACCGCTGACGAATACCCCTTCCACGTTGGTGTGGGTAGAATCCGGGCGGTGCCGCAGGTAGCCGGTATCGTCCATGTCCAGTACGCCCTTGAAGAGCTGGGTGTTGGGGATGTGGCCGATGGCGACGAAAAATCCCGCGATGGGAATTTCCGAGATCTCTCCGGTGACGTTGTTACGAACCCGCACGCCGGTCACTTCATCGGTACCCAGGATTTCTTCCGTTTCAGTGTTCCAGTAGACCTTGATGTTCTTTTGCTTCATCACCCGGTCCTGCATGATCTTGGAGGCACGCATTTCATCGCGGCGCACGAGCATGTGGACGGTAGGGCAGAGGTTGCTGAGGTAGAGCGCCTCTTCGCAGGCCGAGTCGCCGGCCCCCACGATGGCTACTTCCTTACCGCGGTAGAAGAATCCGTCACATACCGCACAGGCGCTCACGCCTTTGTTGGCCAGGCGCTGCTCGCTTTCCAGGCCGAGCCAGCGGGCACTGGCCCCGGTGGAAATGATGACGGAGTGGGCGGCAATCTCTTCGCCGCTTTCGGTATAGATCTTTTTGACGTCGCCGAGCAGGTCAACCCGTTGGATGAGCTCATACTTGATGGTGGTTCCAAACCGCTCGGCCTGTTTCTTCAGGTCTTCCATCATCTGGGGGCCCATGATGCCGTCGGGGTAGCCGGGAAAGTTCTCGACATCCGTAGTGATCATAAGCTGACCACCGGGTTCCTTGCCCGTGTACAATACGGGGCTGAGGTTGGCCCGTGCGGCGTAAATAGCCGCGGTATAGCCGGCCGGTCCGGAGCCAATGATGACGGTCTTCAGGGGTTCAGTTCCCATTATGTAACGGTTTTTTGGGGGGCAAAAGTAAAGGATTAAGCTAACACCCGTATCCCGCCGAGGTTGCATGCCTTTCTTCCTGGAACATGGCCGACCGGGCTAGGCGGGGTCCAGGAAAGATCCCATTTCGCGATACTGGCCCACGGGCAGGTCGCCGAGCTCGATGTGCATGATCCGTATGCGCTTCAGGGTAAGGACCCGGTACCCCAGCAACTCACACATCCGGCGAATTTGCCGGTTCAGGCCCTGGGTGAGCACGATGCGAAAGGCGCGCGGCCCGATGCGTTCCACCTCACAGGGGTTGGTCCGCGTGCCGAGGATGGGCAGCCCGCCGGCCATCTTGCGGACGAAGCGGTCCGTCACTGGCTGGTCGACCGTGACAATGTACTCCTTCTCGTGGTTGTTCTCCACCCTCAGTACCTCATTGACGATGTCCCCGTCATTGGTCAGCAGCAGCAGGCCGGTAGAGGCCTTGTCGAGCCGGCCGACCGGGAAGATGCGCTCCGGGTAATTGATGAAGTCGATGAGGTTATCCGGATCCTTCGGATCAGTGGTGCTCGTCACGCCGGCGGGCTTGTGAAAAGCCAGGTACACCGGGGGCGGGCGCCGACCAATGGGTTGGCCGTCCAGCGTTACCCGGTCACCTTCCTCCACCCGGTTGCCCTTCACGGCGATGGTGCCGTTGATGGCCAGCCGGCCCGCTTCAATCCAGCGATCGGCTTCCCGGCGCGAGCAGATTCCCGTTTCGGCTACGTACTTGTTGAGTGAAATAGAGTCCGGCATAGCCGCGAAATTACTCTCTGTCGTGAATACCTCCCGAATAGGTAGCGCAGTGTTCGCCGGGCGCTATCTTTGCGGCCGTAAAACCAGTACCCGTATGTCTTCCCACCTCGATTCCCTCGCGCCAGAAAGCCGCATCTGGATATACGGTGCCGAACGTGCCCTTACCAAAGCCGAAACCGACCGCGTAAGGACCCGCGCCCAGGAATTTGTCGCCCAGTGGGTAAGCCACAACCGCTCCCTTGCCGCCGCCGCCGATGTCCTCCACAACCGCTTCCTGGTATTGGCCGTCGACGAGTCCCAGGCCGAAGCCAGTGGTTGCAGCATCGACGGCAGCGTGCACTTCGTCAAGGAGCTCGGCGCGGAAATTGGCGTCGATTTCTTTAACCGCATGCGCTTTAGCTACCGCGACGAAGCCGGCAAGATCCATACCGTAGGGCGGGAGGAATTCAAGCTGCTTTACTCCCAGGGTCAGTTGTCCAACGATACCATTGTGTTTGACCCGCTGGTCAAGGAACTCGGGGAACTGCGGCAGATCTTCGAGCGGCCCCTGGAAGACAGCTGGCACAGCCGGATGGTATAGCGACGCAGCAGGGCGACGGGGATCAACAAGCGTCTGTAACCGTATATAATCGATTATATACGGATAATTGACGAGTAAACGATTCGGAGGCGCGCAACTTGGCAGGGTCAACAAAAACAGACCCATGCACGCTTTTCACAACCACGTACAACTCGTCGGCCGCTGCGGCCACGAGCCCGAACTTAAGGTTCTCACCGACGGTACCCACCTCCTTCAGTTACGCCTTTACCAGGATTCCCGCAACGAGGGCTACCCGCCAAACTCCTTTCGCCTCAAGGCCTGGAAGGGGGTAGCCCGCGCCATGCACCGACAAATTGGCCGGGGTGACCGACTGCTTGTCCAGGGCAAGTTGGTCAACCGTAGCTGGGAACAGCTGGGGCAGACGGTGTCCCGAACCGAAATCCACGTCAGCTACTTCTCGGTACTGGCCAACCGGGGACCACACAACGAAGGGCGGGAGCTACCTTTTTCTGACCTGATAACCGGCTGAGATGAATACCGTAACCCTGGTAGGCCGGGTGCCCACCGATCCGGTCTACCACTGCACCGAAAGGGGCATGGACCTTACCCGGATCCAGCTGCTGACCCGCGATAGGCGTGGACAAGCCCACTGCCACCACTGTCTGGCTTACGGTCCGGCGGCCCTGGCCCTCCACGAACACCTCGACGCCGGCAACCACTTGCTGATCCGGGGAGAACTGCTTTACAGGCCCCACCGAATCGGAGAGCGCACCGTCAGCCGACCCTACATCCTGGTACGGGGCTACAGCTTTCTCGACGTTGCCGTGAGGCACTCAATCAGTCGCGGGCGGCCAACCGCCGCGAGCGGAGGCGGGTAACCATGCTGATGAGCAGGCCGATCATCATGGACGTAGTGCCGAACCAGAACAGGGAAATTCCGGGGAACTCGATCGCCTGGAGGGTGATGTAGTCGGTGCGGTAGCTGCGGGGTGCCACCGCCACGGGAATGGTCGGAGCGGATTTCGGTTGGGCGTTCGCTACCCGCAGCGTGGCTTCATTGGTTTCCGGATTGAGGCTGACGAGGTGGGCGTACAGCCCCAGTTCGGTGATCTCATCCCGGACGCCGCTGGGCTGGTTGCCCCGGATCAGAAAGACCGGCTGCATGGTGAGCCCGGCGGACTCCAGCAGGGCACTGACGTAAATATCGCCGTCCTGGGGCTGGAAATGATTCACCTCAGGCTGGGAAATGAAGCGTTGGAAGGTCACTTCCCGGTCGCCTACGCGGAACCGTGAGCCGGGCTCGACGACGAATTCCCGGTACTCCAGGTCAGCGTCCTTGACCAGCAACTGATCGAAGATGCTTTCGTCGATCTTGACCCGCAGGGACATATCGTTGAGCTGGGCGGGGTAGTGGTACAGCAGGCCTTCGCGCAGGACAATGGCTACGTCCGCAATGGTATCGTGGTTGGCAATTCCGCCGGTCCGTACGGCCCGCACCTTGGCTCCCATGCCGATGTCACCGGGTTCGGGGGTATACTCCGGATGGGAGGGGTGGCGGCTGAAGTCCTCCAGCCCGATGGTGTAGGTATAGATGATGGAACGGTCGCGCTGGGGAATGTCGACGGTGTCCTGGAACTGGGATTGTTGTCCCCGTACCAGGGGCAAAACGCGGTACTGGAGGCTGTCCTCAGTCTGCTGGCGCACGGTGACGCTCTGCTCTTCTGGGGGCAGTCCCATGATGACGGTGAAGACGTCCCGGTTCCAGTAGTGCTTGGTGCTGGGATTGGTGATCGCGATCTTTTCGAATCCCTTGTCGTAGAGCACGTTGGGCTCCAGTTGGAATTCTTCCACCACCTCGCCGGCCTCGTTCATGCGCTGGTAGTCCATGAAGTAGCGGCGATTCATTCCCTCGATCGTATCTCCGGTGAATGTAACGATGTAGTCCTCCATCCCCAGGGGAATCCCTTCGTAGAGGCGGACCGTACTGCGGGCGAGCTGTTCGTCCTCCGTCAGTCCTTCCATCAGAAACTGGTTCTGGCTGATGATGCGCTTGTTGCCGGAGCTGGCCATGATGCCGATCAGCATGATGCCGAAACCCAGGTGGCTGACGACGCTGCCGGCAATCTTCGGGTCCTTGCGAACGAAGAAGAAGAGGTAGTCGATGTTTGCCCAGACGGCGAACCAGCCGGCGAACAACATCGCCTTGTAGGGCAGGGTGGGGGCCTCGATCCACAGCAAGGTGAGGTAAGTGAGCAGTCCGGCGCCGACCAGGGCCAGTCCGGTGTGGCGGGCAAACCACCGGAAGTGGTTGCTGAATTTCCTTTCCCGCCAGCGCAGGTACTGGGCCGCCCCGCTCAGGAGGCCGACGAAGATGCCGATCCAGATCTGGAAGCGGTTGTGGTGGGCTTCCGGATCGGTGAGGGTAAGCCCGTCGAAAACGGGGTCGAAGGCCTGGCGGATCTCATTGTACACCGGCAGGCTTGTCGATCCGGTGATGAGCACCGCCGACATGAACAGCGTCAGGCTGCCGATGAACATCCAGAATTCACGGCTGCTGGTGGATTCCTCCTTTTCCGGTACCGGAATGTGGCGCCACCGCCAGATGACCAGGCCCAGGCTCAGTACGAAATAGAATCCGAGGAAGAACAACAGCTGGGCCTCCAGTCCCATCTCCGTGAAGGCGTGGACGCTGGTGTCGCCCAGCACGCCGGAGCGGGTGAGGAAGGTGCTGTACACGATCAGCACGAAGGTGAACAAATAGAAAAGGTAGGTGGCGCGGATGCCCTGTCCGGTGGCCCGGCTGATAAGGTTTGTGTGGATGCCGGCCACCAGCATCAGCCAGGGTACGAGGCTGGTGTTCTCGACGGGGTCCCAAGCCCAATAGCCCCCGAAGTTCAGGGCTTCGTACGCCCAGGCGGCGCCCATCAGGATGCCAATGCCGAGGATTCCGGCACTGAACAGGCTCCACTTCAGTCCGGGGTTGAGCCACTCCTTGTGGCGGCCCGTCCACAGGCCGGCGACGGCGTAGGCGAAGGGCACGACGGTGCTGGCAAATCCGAGGAAAAGGGTGGGCGGGTGGATGGTCATCCAGTAGTTCTGCAGGCTGGGGTTGAGCCCGTTGCCGCGCAGCAGTTCCACGTAGTCCGCCTGCTGGAAGATGGGGGCATTGACCGTTTCCCGGAGCAGCAGCAGCGGATTGGAGCCCAGCTTCACGAGCAGGTCACCGAAACCGAAGTGGACCCCCAGTAGCATGGAAACAATGATGACCTGTACGGAACAGACCACCGCCATGACGGGCTTCTCCCAGCTGCGGGCCGTAACCATGAGCACGTAGCCCAGGATGACGTGCCAGAAACTCCAGAGCAGGAAACTGCCTTCTTGTCCTTCCCAGAAGGCGGAGAAAATGTAGCGTTGCTGCAGCTGTCCGTCGACGTGGGCCGTCACGTACTGGTACTCGTAGTACTGGTTGAGCATCGCGTAGAAGATGCAGCCGATCACGGTGAACACGGCCGCACCGTGCGCCAGGAAGCTGAGCTGACCCAGGCGCTGCCAGCTGCGGCTGCGCAGGACCTCCCCCCGGTACTGGGTGGCGAGGAAGTAGCTCACCATGCTCAGAATAGCGGCGAAGAAGGAGAGCAGAATGGCAAAGTGGCCGATGTAGCGGGGGCCGAGGTGCTCGTTTAAATACTGTATTTCTTCCATGCAGGGGTTAGCTCTCGGTGAGGTTCTTGATCATTTCCTCCTCATCCTTGTATTTGCTCGGGCACTTCATCTGGATGTCGCTCGCGATGAAGCGGTCATCCTGCATCCGGCCCGTGAGCACGATGCTCTCGCTCATCTCAAAATCCTGGGGCTTGCCCTTCAGCAGGATCACCTCCCGCTCGGTGCCGGTAAGGTCCTCGAGAAAAAAGCTGAAGTAGTTCGGGTCGGTCAGGGGGTCGTAGATGGTCGGCTTGTCCTTCACGTAGGTGCCCACCAACTGCACCTTGTCCCCACTCTCCGCCGCTTTGGTGAAGTTGGCGTATTCGGAGGTCGCATTGCCGGTTTGCAGCAGAAGGACGACGGCGATCACTACGAGAAGCACGGCCAGCAGATAGGACTTTTTCATTCTTGGAACGACTGATTTGACAAGGGTATACACGGAGCAAACGCTAAGGTAACCGGAGCGTTGTCGCGCTGGGTCAGGACAGGGTAAAATGGCAGGATTCGTCGCTTGTTTCGCCGTGCTCCCCAAAGGCTGGCGGGGCGGCAGTCCGGCCTCGAGAATTAGCCCGCAACATTCTGCGACTTTCCGTATTTTACTGCAAGCCGTTGTAAACTAAGGACCTATGCACTTTCGCTCCCTGCCTGCTCTCCTGGCGCTGTCGCTGTTTTTCCTGGCACCCGCGCTCGCCGCCCAGAGCAGCGTGAGTGAATTCCGGCTGGGAGGAAGTGCCGCCGTGCTAAACGATGAATGCATCCGGCTGACGCCGGCCACGCCCTACGTCTCCGGCTCGGCCTGGTTCCAGAACCCGATGGACCTGGAATACCCTTTCGAACTTACGGTGGACCTGGTGCTCGGCGAGAACGATGAATTGGGGGCGGACGGCATCGTTTTCGTCTTCCACCCCAATATGCAAACCGGCTACCGCGGCGAGGGCATGGGCTTTGCGGGACTGTATCCCTCCCTGGGCATTGAATTTGATACCTACCAGAACTTCCACCTTGGCGACCCCTCAGGGGATCACGTGGCCATCATGCCCCACGGGCAGGCCCACCACGCCCGCAGCATGGTGGGGCCGGTGGAGGTGCCCAACCTCGAGAACGGCGCGAAACGGCCCCTGACGATCAGCTGGCACCCGGGCAAGCATACGCTGGAGGTGCGCCTCGACGGACAGCTCCGGGCGAGCTATACCGGCGACATCGTGGCCGAGATCTTCGGCGGCAACAGCAAGGTGTACTGGGGCGCCACGGCCGCTACCGGCCGCAAGATCAATTACCAGGACGTTTGCATCCGCAAGCTTGTCTACGCCATGGTAGACTAGCGGCGCGCGCCTTCCGCCATTTTCCTCAGGTAGCGGTAGCGGGGCTCGGCGGCGAAGGGCTCGGCGCGGCTGTCGGCGTCCAGGATCATCACCCGGGGCGTTTCCCCCTCTTCCAGCGCCGGCCACTCCGGCAAATTCTCCCCGTTGGGGTTCCCACTTTTTACGAAGTTGGCCAAGTAGGTCAGCATGGTTGCGGCGGCGGCGTGATCGTCTTCTTCCCAGCTGTACTGGTCGGACAGCTCAAGGTTGTCCAGGAAGTACTCGATGTCGGTGGCGTGGGCCGCCCCGGGGGGTTCCTGCTGGCGGGTCTCTCCCTTCAGCGGCGGGCGGATCTGGTCGAAGCGGTAGCGGTAGACGGGCTGGTCGCTGTAGCGGCGTTGGAGGTCCGCCCAGTTCCAGGTGCCCAGCACGATCCACATGTCGGAGACCAGCTCGATGGCCGAAAGGGAGGGGCGGTCGGCGGGGTAGTACTTGACCAGTTCATCGGCGTTGCCGGGGTATTGCTCGGCCACCATCTTGCGGTAGGCCTCCGGGGTAGTGGGGAATTGTCCCCAGGGGCGCTCGGTGCTCGTCCATCCGGCCATCAGCGGGATCTGGGCCTGCTTGCGGTTACGGAAGGTGACGGTAGGTTCCTCCGTAATGAAATGGCCATCTACTACCACCGGTGGACCACCCAGGTTCCCGTATACGTAGGCTTCGTAGATGTCGCGGGTGGGAGCTTTGCGGAGTTCGGCGATCGCGGAGTAGCCGGTGGCTTCCAGGAATTTCTTGCCCCATTCCTCGCCCTCGGCCAGGGGAGGGACGGGCCGCTGGGGGTTCACCGCGGCTCCGCTTTGGCCGACGGCCCCGGCCAGCAGGTCGCGCGACAGGGGGGATACCATCTGCAGGCTCACCGACATCGAACCGGCGCTTTCCCCCGCGATGGTGATCCGCTGCGGGTCGCCGCCGAAAGCGGCAATGTTGTCCCGGACCCACTGCAGGGCGGCCGCCTGGTCCAGTAATCCGTAATTGCCCGAACTGCCTCGAGCCGATTCCGCGGTCAGTTCCGGGTGGGCCAGGAACCCGAATACGTTCAGGCGGTAGTTCGGGGTAACCACCACTACGCCCTCCTGCGCCAGCCGCTCACCGTCGTAGCGGCCCTCGTCGCCGGAGCCGGCACTGAAGCCGCCTCCGTAGAAGTACACCAGCACCGGCAGTCCAGACTCGCCTTTTTTTGCGGGGGTCCAGACGTTCAGGTACAGGCAGTCTTCACTCACCTCCGGGGAACGGAAGCGCATGTCGTCGTAGATGTAGCGTTGCACGGGGCGGGGACCAAATTCCTTGGCCGGGCGTACTCCTTCCCAGTCGGCTGCGGGCTGGGGCGGACGCCACCGCAGGTCACCTACCGGCGGGGCGGCAAAGGGAATGCCCAGGTAGCGCTGGACGCCGGTCCGGGTGCTGTAGTGTCCTTCAAGCACGCCGTTGGCTACCTCCGTCTGTACGGGGAAGCCGAAGTTGATTTCCTGGGCGCGGACGCGGGTGCCAAGGCCCAGGATTAGTAGCAAAAGGATAAGGTTGAGGGGGGTACGCATATCGACGGTTTGACTGCAGCCCAAGATAGGGTATGTCAGGGTGAGGCCCCTCCGGAATTAAACGCTGTAGAGCATCTCACTGGCGATCACTACCTTAGGCAGCCAACCCTCAACCATGCGCTACCCCTTACTCCTCTCCACCCTCCTTTTCGTACTGCAATCTCCCCTGACCGGGCAGGACCGGGTCACCGGAGCACTCCACGCTACCCGTTCGGAGGTCCTCGCCGCCAACGGAATGGTGGCTACCAGTCATCCCCTGGCTACCCAGATCGGATTACAGATCCTGAAGGACGGCGGCAACGCCATCGACGCGGCCATCGCCGCCAACGCCGCGCTCGGGTTGATGGAGCCCACGGGCTGCGGCATCGGAGGCGACCTCTTCGCCATCGTCTGGGATGCGGAAACCCAACGGGTGTACGGACTGAACGCCAGCGGTCGCTCTCCCCTTGGCATGACCCTGGCCGATCTGCAAGCCAAGGGGTTGAACAAGATACCGGCCCTTGGGCCACTGCCGGTGAGCGTGCCGGGCGCGGTGGACGGCTGGTACAGCCTGCACGAGCGCTTCGGCTCGCGGCCGATGCCTGAACTTCTGGCACCGGCCATCCGCTACGCCGAGGACGGCTTCCCCCTGACCGAACTGATCGCCTGGTATATGCAGCAGTCAATCACCCGCTACATGGATGAGGGCTTCCCCAACATCAGGGAGACCTACATCGCCCAGAATGGCGGGACGCTTCCCGGAGAAGGGGATATCTATCGCAACCCCTACCTGGCCAATACCTACCGCCGGATCGCCCAGGGCGGGCGGGATGCCTTCTATAAAGGGGAGATCGCCGCTACCATCGCCGGCTTCATCCAGCAGCAGGGTGGTTACCTGTCGGAAGAAGACCTGGCCGCCCATCAATCCGAGTGGGTGGAGCCCGTCTCCGTTAATTACCGCGGCTACGACGTCTGGGAGCTGCCCCCGAACGGACAGGGAATCGCGGCCCTCCAGATGCTGGCCATCCTCGAGGGTTTCGACTTCAGCGGCATCGATTTTGGCAGCGCCGAGCACCTGCACCTCTTCACCGAAGCCAAGAAGTTGGCCTTTGAGGACCGTGCCCGGTACTACGCGGATATGGACTTCGCGGATGTGCCCGTCGACTGGCTCATCAGCGAGGAGTACGCCGGCCAGCGGCGGGAACAGCTGAGCGACCGGGCCTCCGTGTATACGGCAGGTCAGATCAGCGCCGGTGAAACCATCTACCTGACCACGGCCGACAGCGCCGGCAACATGGTCTCCCTGATACAAAGTAATTACCGCGGCATGGGGTCCGGCATGGTGCCCCCGGGACTGGGGTTCATGCTGCAGGACCGCGGCGAACTATTCAGCCTCACCCCCGGGCAGGCCAATACCTACGCCCCCGGGAAGCGGCCCTTCCACACCATCATTCCGGCCTTCATCAGCCAGGACGGCAAGCCGTGGGTCAGCTTTGGCGTCATGGGCGGTGATTTCCAGCCCCAGGGACACGCCCAGATCGTGATGAACCTCATCGATTTCGGCATGAACCTCCAGGAGGCCGGCGACGCGCCGCGCTGGGACCACACCGGAGGTTCCTCACCCACCGGCGCGGGGCCGGAGGAGGGACAGGTCCGGGTCGAGTCGGGCATTCCCTACGAAACCATTCGCGGCCTCATGGACCGCGGGCACTCGGTTGGGTTTACCCGCGGCAGCTACGGCGGATACCAGGCCATCCTGCGTGACCCCGCAAACGGGGTATACCACGGCGCTTCGGAAAGCCGAAAGGATGGACAGGCGGCGGGCTACTAGCCCTAGCGGGTCAGGTACTGGCTGCGGTTGCGGTCGAGTTCGCGGAAGAAAGGATCGGTCATGTCCTTCACGAAGCGGATGGCCTCACCGGTGGACTTCATTTCCGGCCCCAGCTGCTTGTCGACGTTCGGGAACTTGTTGAAGCTGAACACCGGCACCTTGATGGCGTAGCCGCTGGGCTGGGGGTTGATCTCGAAATCCTTCAGCTTGTGGGAGCCCAGCATCACCTTGGTGGCGATGTTGAGGTAAGGCACCTTGTAGGCCTTGGCAATGAAGGGCGTGGTACGGGATGCCCGCGGGTTGGCTTCGATCACGTATACCCGCTCTTCCCCGGTCTCCTTGTCGGTCTTGATGGCGAACTGCACGTTCAGCAGGCCCTGGATCTTGAGGGCGTAGGCGAGTTTCTCCGCGTACTCCCGCATCTTGTTGACGGCCGAGACGCTCAGGGAATAGGTGGGCAACACCGCCGAGGAATCACCGGAGTGAATGCCCGCGGGTTCGATGTGCTCCATGATGCCCATGATGTGTACCTCGTCTCCGTCGCAGATGGCGTCGATCTCGGCCTCCTTGGCGCGGTCGAGGAAGTGGTCCACCAGGACCTTGTCGTCGGGGGCCTTCTTGAAGATCGAGAGCACGTGGCGCTCGAGCTCGGCGTCGTTGATGACAATGCGCATGTCCTGACCGCCGAGTACGTAGCTGGGGCGGACCAGTACGGGGTACTTCACCCGATTGGCTACCTCCAGCGCCTGGTCGGCGTCCTTGGCGGTGCCGAAGTCGGGGTAGGGGATTTCGAGTTCCTTGAGCAGTTCGGAGAAGCGGCCGCGGTCCTCGGCCAGGTCCAGGGCGTCGTAGCTGGATCCCACGAGGCGTACGCCGCGGCGGGTCAGTTCCTCGGCCAGCTTAAGGGCGGTTTGTCCGCC
The DNA here is from genome assembly GCF_002631205.1 of Neolewinella marina. Classification (GTDB taxonomy): domain Bacteria; phylum Bacteroidota; class Bacteroidia; order Chitinophagales; family Saprospiraceae; genus Neolewinella; species Neolewinella marina. The sequence goes on along the minus strand of NZ_PDLO01000001.1, from coordinate 108,288 downwards.
GAGCTGGACGATCACTCCGTCGGGTTTCTCCAATTCAATGATCTCCCACAGGTGCTCCCAGAACACCGGCTCGAAGTAAAGCTTGTCGGCCGTATCGAAGTCGGTCGACACCGTCTCCGGGTTGCAGTTGACCATGATGGCCTCGTAGCCGGCTTCCTGCACTGCTTTCAGTCCGTGAACGCAACAGTAGTCAAACTCAATGCCTTGGCCGATCCGGTTGGGACCAGATCCCAGGACGATGATTTTCTTCCTGTCGGAAACCACGCTCTCGTTCTCCCCGTCGAAGGTGGAGTAGAAATAGGGGGTGTTGGATTCGAATTCCGCGGCGCAGGTGTCCACCATCTTGTAGGTCCGGCGAATGCCCAGTTTGTAGCGTTGTTTGGTGACGGCCTCCTCCTCGACCCGCAGCAGGTAGGCGATCTGGATGTCGGAGTACCCCACTTCTTTGAGTTCCCGGAACAGTTCCTCCGGCAGGTCCTCCGGCACGTTGTACTTCAGTACCTCGGCGTCGTAGTCGACCAGTCGTTTGATCTGGTTGATGAACCAGGGATCAATCTTGGTCAGTTTGTGGATGGTCTTGCGGGGCACACCCAACCGCAGGGCATCCTTCAGGCGGAAGATGCGGTCTTCACTCACGTTCTCCAGCCGGTCGAGGATGTCGTCGGTCTTGATCCACTCCTTCATGTCGGAGCCGAGTCCGGCGCGGCCGTTTTCCAGCGACTGACAGGCTTTCTGCAGGGCTTCGAGGAAGTTGCGGCCGATGCCCATGACCTCACCTACCGACTTCATCTGCAGTCCCAGGCGGTGATCGGCGCCGGGGAACTTGTTGAAGTTCCAGCGCGGGATCTTTACGATTACGTAGTCCAGGGTGGGCTCGAAGAAAGCCGAAGTGGTTTTGGTGATCTGGTTTTTAAGTTCGTCAAGGCGGTAGCCGAGCGCCAGTTTGGCGGCAATCTTGGCGATGGGGTAGCCGGTTGCCTTGGAAGCCAGGGCCGACGAACGGCTTACCCGGGGGTTGATCTCGATGACGATCAGCTCCTCGGTCTCCGGATTCTGGCTGAACTGGATGTTACAGCCCCCGGCGAAGTTGCCCATCGAGCGCATGGCCAGGATGGCCTGGTCGCGCATATCCTGGTAGGCGGTGTCGGACAGTGTCATGGCCGGAGCCACCGTGATGGAGTCGCCCGTGTGGATGCCCATCGGGTCGAAGTTCTCTACCGTACAAATGATCACCACGTTATCGGCCGAGTCGCGCAGCAGCTCGAGCTCGAATTCCTTCCACCCGAGTACGGCCTTGTCGATTAGTACCTCGTGGGTGGGGCTGGCGTCGAGCCCCCGCCGCAGCATTTCCGGGTATTCGTCCTCATTGAAGCAGAATCCGCCGCCGTAGCCCCCCAGGGTGTAGGAGGGGCGGATCACCAGTGGGAAGCCAATTTCCTGGGCCGCCTCCATACCTTCCAGGAAGGAGTTGGCGATCATGGCCGGGGCGCACTTCAGCCCGATGGACTCCATATGCTTGCGGAACAGTTCGCGGTTCTCGGCCAGCTCGATGGCCTCCAGGTCGACCCCGATCAGCCGGGTCTTGTACTTGTCCCAGAGCCCAACCTCTCCGCACTCGATGGCGAGGTTCAGGGCCGACTGCCCGCCCATGGTGGGGAGCACGGCGTCGATTTTCCTTTCCTTCAGGATCTGTTCGACGCTTTCGATCGTCAGCGGCAACAGGTAGACGTAGTCGGCCGTCATCGGGTCGGTCATGATCGTGGCCGGGTTGGGATTGAGGATGGTCACCTCAATGCCTTCCTCCCGCAGGCTGCGGCTGGCCTGGGTTCCGGAGTAATCGAATTCACAGGCCTGGCCTATGATGATGGGTCCGGAGCCGATGATCAGTACGGAGGTAATGCTAGTATCCTTTGGCATGGGGGAGTGGGTAGGTCAAAATTCGGGCAAAGATAAGCTACCGCGCCGCAATCGGGGCGACGGAGCGCGGGTGCAATGTTTCCGCTTCCGCCCGCCCGCAACCGGTTTGAAACCGGAAAAGCCCGGAAAAAAGGGGGCGGGCCCCGAACGCAATTGGTCCAGGCCGGTGGCTTGCAACTTCCCCGGCCCCGTGCTACCTTTGCCGCCCGAAGCGATCACCCTTCCGGAGGAATGGCAGAGTGGTTGAATGCACCGGTCTTGAAAACCGACGTACCGCAAGGTACCGGGGGTTCGAATCCCTCTTCCTCCGCCACTACACGCTAACACCCCGTACGCCCGGCCACGCCGGCTCCGTACGGGGTGTTTTCATTTGTACTCAGGGCTTATCCTTCGGCCCGTTTCGGACGCGTTTGTAGCCGAGTTGCTGCAGAATGAGGTCCCAGAGTACGTCGTAGGGCACCAGCTCCATATAGTAATCCAGCCGGGACTCATTCAGGGGGTGCTGGTTCATGAGGGTGATGTACCGCCGGGTATGCCGCTCCACGGCCGCGCGATGGTACTGCTGCACCGACAGTTGGGCCAGCGCCTTGAGGAAGTACCTCACCCGACGGTAGTCCCGCCCCCGTAGGTGGCGGCTGGCGTATTTCCCGATGGCCTCAATGCTGTAGGATGCCTTGCGGTGTTTCCGGTTCACGATGCCCTCCACGATCTCTACGATGAGGAGGTGAACGTTGCGGTGACTCTTTTCGCCGGGAACGTGCTCAAAGGAATTGATGAAGCGACTCACCCGAAACCCTTCGAAGGTCTGGTCGTCAGGCCGGGGCTCAACCTGCCCGAGCTGAATCAGTATATAGAGGTAGGCCTCAATGATGTGGAAGGTTTCCCGGAAGTAGCTGCGCAGGTTCCGGGAAAGCATCTCGGGGCGGATCGTCAGAAAGCTTTCGTAGGCCTCCTGAAACTTGCCCGCCCGCAGGGATAACATCAGCATCAGCTCGTATACCTTGATGTAATTGTAATCCTTAGGGCTGGTTTTGGCCAGCAGGCGGCGGGCGAAGGCCGTGCCCCGGTCGTAATCGTTCAGCTGGGTGTAGGCCAGGGACAGGTTGGCCTCGAAGACCTGGAACATGGTCGGCCGGGCGGTGGGGCGCGATTCGAGGTACGCCAGGGCTTCCTCCGCCACCCGGATCACACCCTCGTAATCACTGACGGCCAGGTAAATATTGAGCTCCAGCAGGAAAACGATGTAGCTGATGATCGGCAGGTCGTAACGTTCCACCAGACTGGCGTGACGGGCGTGACCCCTGATGGCCGCAGCCTGCACCACCTCCGCGGGTTGGTGGGTATTGCGCAGAAAGATGACCTCGTTGAAGGCCGCTACCGCATCTTCGTAGCGGCGCAGCCGCCGCCCGTACCACCGCGCCCGCTCCGCGTAAAACTGATACTTCGCCCGGTCGAACCGGCGGTTCACGTACTGCCGCCGCAACATCGCGGCGGCCTGATAGGCCGCATCCAGCATTTCGTAGCGGTCCGCCAGGCGGAACGCCTCTTCCAGATACCCCAGCAGAGCCGTAGAATTAGTTGAGGTGCGCAGTTGCTTGCCGACTGCGATCAGCTTCCATACGTAGGCGTAGATCCGCTTGTCGCGGTCCTTCGACTTGGCCAGCGGACCCAGGGCGGTGGCGGCGTTGAGTACCTCCAGCTTGAGGTGGTGCTTCAGTTTCCGGAAGCTGGCGCTTCCGGCCACCATCCCCAGTTCCCCGGCCGCCGCCTCGGCGGTCGGGTGTTCGGTTCGTTTTACGTAATCGTAGAGGCGGCGCAGCGCCGCGGCATCCCGGTGGGTGTCCAAACACGGGGATACATCCTTGTCCAGCAGCCCAATGAGCTCGGAAAGTTGTTTCATATACCAGCAACACGCCGGGGGGACAACCTAGCCTGGTCCGGCCCCGGCCACGAAGAATAGGAGAAAACCGGCGGGAATACGGTGCGCATTCCCCGGGTAGTGAATGATGGGCGATACCAAGTTACAAATGAATTTATCGGACATGTATTGGCGTTTGACCACCCAATTATCGCTGTTTAACCACCCTGTCAGCCGTGTTTACGGTTGCGCCATCAGTTGGGCGGGGGATGGGAAAGCGGATGTCCGGGATGAGCACGGCATCGCCGCTACTTCCTACTGTATGGGGAAAAGGTTCGCAAAGGTTAAAACTGAATTATTTCTCACATCTGCGAAATCCCTTGACGGTCATTTAGTCCCCTTTATGTGCCGGTTTAACCACCCAAGTACCAGGAAGTGGAACTTCTCCCGGTCGGGTTCGTGGTGCAGTTCGTGGTAGGCGCCGGGGAAGCTGTGAAAGGTGACGTGTTCCGGGTTGCGGCGAGCGAAGTCCGCGGTGGCCGCATGGGAAGTAACGCGGTCCCCGGTGCCGTGCAGCAGCAGGGTCGGGACTGGCAGCCCTCCCGCATATTGTTGCAGGAAAGCGGCGCGCTCCAGCATGTCGATACCGGTCTGGCTGCTCAGCCGGTCGTGATTGTGCGGATCGTTTCGGAAGTCTTCCACCACCGCCGGATCCCGGCTGAGGTCCTGAGGGTCCAGCTGGTTGTGCAGGCTGAAGGTGGGGGAGAGGCGGCGCATCAGCTTGCCAATAGCGACCACCAGGGGATTGGGCCGGAACGCCTCCGCGATGTGGGGGGAAGCGACGATGGCACCCCGAATGGCGGGCTTGCGGTGGATCAGGTAATGGAGCAGCAGTTGACCGCCCATGCTCTGGCCGTACAGGAATACGGGTGCCCGGGGGTAGCGTTTCTCGCACTGCACCCTCAGCTGGGCCACGCCGTCCAGGTAATTCCGGTAGTCGGGGGTGTACCCCCGCCGCCCCTCGCTGCGGCCGAATCCCTGGCGGTCGTAGCCGATCACGGCGATGCCCCGGGCGTTCAGGAACGCCGCCAGCCCGTCGTAGCGACGGCAGTGTTCGCCCAGGCCGTGGATGATGCCCACCACCGCCCGGGGGTTGGCGGTCTTCCAGTCCACGGCGTAGATCTGCAAACCTTGCTCGTTCTTCCAGCTGAATTCTTCCATGGCGATAAGGTAAGTGCTGGACGGATTATTCCAGCGCGGCGGCGCGGCGTCTCGCTGGCCCGGACTGTATCCATGTCCTACCTTTGCTAGCATGAAAGACCATCCGCGCATCGTTTTCATGGGTACCCCCGAATTTGCCGTTCCCAGCCTGGAGCGACTAGTGGACGCCGGCTACCCGGTGGTGGGGGTGATCACCGCGACGGACAAGCTGGGCGGCCGGGGCGGCAAGCAGTTGTTGGAATCCCCGGTGAAGCAGGCCGCCATTCGCCTCGGCATCCCCGTCCTTCAGCCCCGGAACCTCAAGTCCCCCGAGTTCCAGGGTGAACTGCGTGCCCTCAGTGCCGATCTGCAGATCGTGGTCGCTTTCCGAATGCTGCCAGAAGCCGTGTGGAATATGCCCCCGCTCGGCACTTTCAACCTTCACGGTTCCCTCCTGCCCAAATACCGGGGGGCGGCCCCGATCAACTGGGCGGTAATTCGCGGCGAGGAGGAAACGGGCGCCACCACCTTCTTCATCCGCCACGAGATCGATACGGGTGACGTACTGCTGCAGTGCCGCATCCCCATCGGGGAAAACGACACCGCCGGCGACGTCCACGATCGCATGATGGTTGAAGGAGCGGATCTGGTCCTGCAAACGGTTCAATTGATCGAGGGGGGCGATTACAAACTCCGGCAACAGGACGATGCCCTGGCCACTTCCGCGCCGAAGCTGAACCGGGAGATGGCCCGCATTGACTTTGATCAGCCAGTAGGTGAGGTGCACAACTTCATCCGCGGCCTGAGCCCCTGGCCGGCGGCCTGGACCACCCTGGAAGACAAACAACTGAAGTTGATCCGGACCCGCGTGGAGAAAGGAGATCACGACCTGGCTCCCGGGACCATCCGTACCGACGATAAATCCTACCTGCGGGTCGCCGCCCCCGGAGGCTTCCTCGTCGTAGAGGAACTGCAACTGGCGGGCCGCCGCCGCATGCATACGGAAGAGTTCCTGAGGGGAACGGAGCTGCCAGTGGATACCCATCTGGGGCAGTAGTTCCTCCCGCCCGGGCCTCCGTACATTGGTGGCCTAACCCGGGCAACATGAAACTGACCTTCTTTCTCCTCTTTCTCTCTCTTGGACTGTGCGCCCAGGAGAGCCCCTATTTTGTAGATGCACCTGCGCTTACCCCCGACGGAGGCGCCATCATCTTCAGCTACCACGAAGACCTGTGGCGGGTGCCGGCCGCGGGTGGCACCGCCGTACGGCTTACGGCCCTCGAAGGACGGGAATCGAATCCCGCCGTAAGCCCCGACGGACGCTTTCTGGCTTTCACGTCCAGCCGCTACGGCAACCAGGACGTAATGGTAATGCCCCTGGCCGGCGGACAGATCACCCAACTCACCTTTCACGAAGCCGACGACAAGGTCGAGGGCTGGTCCTGGGACGGACAGCGGGTTTACTTGACCTCCGACCGCCACAACCGGATGTCCACCTACGCGGTGGAGGTCACTGGAGGGACGCCCCGGCGGCTGTTCGGCGACCACTACTTCAACAACATCCACAATGCGGCGGAGCACCCCGACGGCAGCATCTACTTCAACGAAAGCTGGGAAAGCAGCCTGTTCGCCCACCGGAAGCGGTACCGCGGCCCGTTCAACCCCGACATCAAACGCTACGACCCCGTCTCTGACAGCTACCAATCGCTGACCGGGTGGGACGGCAAGGACATGATGCCCGTCATCGACCGGCAGGGAACGGTTTATTTTCTCTCCGATCGCGACAACGATCAATACAACCTGTACCGGCTGACCGCCGACGGCACGGCTACCCGCCTGATGAGCAGTGCCGAGTCCGCCTATGCACCCACCGTCAGCGCCGACGGCAGCCGGCTGGCCTACGTAAAGGGCTACCAACTCTACACCCTCGACCCCGCTGGCGGGGAAGAGCGCAAGGTGCCCGTGACCATCATCGATCACGAAGGACTGAGCAAGGACCAGGACTTCAACACTAAGGGAAAAGTGACCGCATTCGACGTAGCCGGCGACGGGCGGAAGCTGGCCTTCGTCTCGCGGGGAGAACTCTTCGTATCCGATCTCAAGGGCAAGTTCATCCGCCAACTGTCGACCGGCCCTGGACGGGTGCGGGAAGTCCACTGGCTGAAAGACCACCGTACGTTGCTCTTTAACCAGACCGTCGACGGTTACCTCAACTGGTTTACCATGAGCGCCGACGGCAGCGGGTCGATGGTGCAGCGGACGGACGTGGGGCGCAACAACCGTAACCTGGTCATCAGCCACGACTCCACCCGCGCCGTATACCTCAGCGGGCGGGACGAATTGCGGTTGTTGGACCTCGAAGATTTCAGTGACCGGCTGCTGGTAACCGACGAATTCTGGGCCATCCAGAATACCCTGCCGCGGTGGTCGCCCGACGACGCTTACCTGGCCTTTAACGTCCGCCGCAATTTTGAGATGGACGTGATGGTCTATGCGGTAGCCAGCGGGGAACACTATAACCTCACGCGCACCGGCGTTTCCGAATGGGCCCCGTACTGGTCGCCCGACGGCCGCTACCTCTATTTCCATTCCGCCCGCCACCAACCCGGCTACCCGCGGGGTGGGGGTGACGCCAACGTGTACCGCCTGCCGCTGCGGCGCATCCAGGAGCCCTTCCGGGGAGACCGGCTGGCACAGTTGTTCCGGGACGAAGAGGTGAAACCGGATTCGGTTACCGTCATTGAGCCCGAGAACATCATGGAGCGCATGGAGCAAATCGGCACCGCCTTCGGTGACCAGGGCAGCGTAGCGGTTATCCAGGACGGGGAGACCCAGATCATACTCTACGGGGGCGATCAGGAGGGCGGAAAAACCAGGCTTTTCAAAACGTTGCTCGAACCTTTTGAGGAGCCCAAGACGGAGTCCATCGCAGGCAAGGGGCTGGGTGGGGCCGCGGACCTGGTTTCCGTAGACGGCAAGCACTACCTCCTCGGCGACGGCAAGGTGGTCCGGCTGAACCTGGAAAAGAACGAGACGGAAGAAATTGAACTGGACTTCTCCTTCCGCCGCAGCCTCCGCCCGGAGTTCGAGCAGATGTACTACGAAACCTGGGCCAACCTGGAGGAAAACTTCTACGACAAGGAGTTCCACGGCGTCAACTGGCGGGAGGTGCGCGAACACTACGCCACCTTCCTGCCCCACGTCACCAGCCGCCACGACCTGCGCCGCCTCATCAATGATATGCTCGGGGAGTTGAATACCTCCCACTTCGGCTTTTACTCTACCGGGGAGGAAGAAGAGACCACCTTCGGCACGAAGTCCATGGACCTCGGGCTCGCATTTGCCGACGATGACCCCTACCGGGTGACCGGCGTACTGACCGACGGACCGGCGGACTACTACGGCGTGGACATCCGCCCGGGAGATCGACTGGTAGCCATCGATGGCGAGCGGACCGACGCCGACCGCAACCGCGAAGCCTACCTGGCCCGACCCAGCGTGGCGGAGGAGGTGGTGATCACCCTGTCGCGCGACGGTCGTGAGCAGGCGGTAAGGGTGCACCCCTGGCCCTTCGCCCGGGCCCGGAACCTGCGCTACGACGCCTGGGTAAAGGAAAACCAGCGGCGGGTGGATACCCTGACGGATCGGTCGGTGGCCTACGTGCACATGAAGAATATGGGCGGCGGGGAACTCGACAACTTCCTCAACGAGATGATCAGCGAGGGGCACCAGCGCAATGGGCTCATCCTCGACCTGCGGTACAATACCGGCGGCAACGTTCACGACGCCGTACTCCAGTTCCTGAGCCAGCGGCCCTACCTGCGGTGGGGCTACCGGGAGGGGGAGACGACCCTGCAGCCGAACTTCACCCCCGCCGCCAAACCCATCGTCCTGCTCATCAACGAACAGAGCCTGAGCGACGCCGAAATGACGGCCGAGGGGTTCAAGCAGCTCGAACTGGGTACCGTGGTAGGCATGCCCACCTACCGCTGGATCATCTTCACCAGCGGGCAGGGACTGGTCGACGGATCATCCTACCGGCTGCCCAGCTGGGGGTGTTATACCCTGGAGGGCGAAAACCTGGAAAAGACGGGCGTGGAACCGGACATCCAAGTGAATAATACCATGCTCGACCGGCTGCACCGCCGTGATCCCCAGCTGGATAAGGCTATTGAGCTCATCCAGGCGGACAGTCGCCTGCGGCGCTAGGGCTGAATGACGACCAGCCCTTCCTCGAGCGGGTTCAGCTCTTCGATCAGCACCTCGAAAAAGGCGTCCCCTTCCTGGAGGTAGAAGTTCAGGAAGCTGTCGTAGCGCTCCTGCATGCCGTTCCGGGGGAAGAGCTTGTCGCGCAGTCCCCGGATCTGGTTCATGGCGGTTTCGAAGCGTTGCTTTTCGGTGCGCCGCAGCCGTCCTTCGAGGTTCTCCACGGCCTTGGCCTGGCGGGCGTGTTCCCCCATCACGGCCTTGGCCAGGGTGGGATCGATGCCCGCCGCCTTTTCGGCGATGCGGTTGAAGAGTTGCTCCAGCTCCTGCAGCTCTTCCGCCAGGCTCAGTTCGTTTTCGGACTGCCGGGCCACGTAATCGCGGATGATGAGGTCGGCTTCCCGGAACAGCTCGCGGTAGTCCAGTTCCAGCTTGTCCAGCTTCTTTTGGTTGCCCTTGTCGATCCAGAGAACGGAATTGCGGCGGATGAGCATCGGGAAGTTGATGCCGAAAGCAGCAAACTGCTCCTTGCGTTCCAGCCAGTAGGCCAACTCGCCGCCGCCGCCGATGTAGGCCAGGTTCGGGAAGATAAGTTCCTCGAAGAGGGGGCGCATGACGACATTGGGACTGAAGCGCTCGGGGTGTTCCTTCAGCTCCTGGCGCAGCGCGTCGGCGGTGAACTGCAGATCAGTATCCAGCACCCGGAAAGTATCGCCTTCACGCACGATGCGGTCGCGGCGGTGGGGCGTCAGGTAGAAGAGGTTTATCTCCCGGGCGTGGGCCTGTCCGCTGTAGCCCAGCTTTTCCAGCTTCTGCTGGGCGGCCTCGATCAGGGGCTGGCTGACGGATTCGAACAGTTCCCGCTCCATATAGGGCTGGAAGGCACGCTTGAAGGCGGTGCGGCTCATGTCGGCCACGACGAGTCCGTAGCGCCCGAACAGCTCGTGGACCAGGGCCAGGGTCGCGGTGCCGTAGCGGCCGTGGGTGGTGTAGGCCTGCTCAATCTTCTGGTAGATCTCCCGGGCCGTGTCCCGGTCGCCGAGCACCTCCCGGAGTTGTTCCAGCACGGGGGCCAGGCTGTCCGTTGGGTAGTCGGCCACCGGCCCGCCGATCTCGTTGTCCCAGCTGATCCGGTTGCCGTAGACGTGGGTGTGGTTCACTTCCGGGAAGTCGTGGTCCTCGCCACCACTGATGAATACGGGAACGACCTTTCGCTCCGGGTAACGGGCGTTCAGCTGCCGGGCCAGGTTGATGGTCGAGCAAATTTTCAGCACGAAGTAGAGGGGGCCAAAGAAGAGGGAAGGCTGGTGGGCGGTGATCACCGTATAGGTTTGCCGGGAACGCAGGTGCCCGAGGGCCTCCGTAACCGCCGGGTGTGGCGGAAGGTCGGCGAACTGCTTCGTCAACTCATCGACCAGGAGCTCCCGGTCCGTCGCGTCGCGGTCCTTGTCTTCCATCACCTGGGCAAAGGCCTCCAGGGAAACGGGATACTTCTGGAAGGGGAGCAAATCCTCGCTGCCGGTAGCGTAGGCAACATCGCGCTTGGAAAACTGGGGAACCTCGGAAAAGGGCAGGCGGTCTACTTTCATGGCTTAGGGTACAACTTTTGCCCGTAAAGGTTTGCTATGGCCGGCCGCCGCGCTACCACTACCTTTGGGCATGCGCAAGATCTGGCGGGTGCTGCGGTACCCAATTTATTTCGCGGCGGTATACGTGGCCGCCATTCTGCTCTACGGCACCCTCACCGACTGGCAGCCCCGGGGCACGGCAGACCTGACCCCGGAACCCGCGTCCCCCGCCGCCCCAACCGTCATCGAAGACTCGGTGCTTACGTTCGTGACCTGGAACGTCGGTTACGGCGGCCTGGGCTCCGAGGACTACTTCTTCTACAACCGGGGCGACGTGCTGTGGACCGAACTGGGCCGCGCGCGCACTTCCCGCGAAAACGTGGACCGCTACGTGGACGGACAGCGGCTCACCCTGACGAGCACCCTCAGCGACTTCTTCCTGCTGCAGGAGGTGGACACCGCCAGCCGCCGCAGCTACTTCACCAACCAGCTCGATACCGCCCGGCGGGCCCTACCGGGATATTCAGTTACCTACGCGCCCAATTTCCAGAGTAACCTGGTGCCCATCCCCCTGTTCCAGCCCTGGGACCACTACGGGCAGGTGCAGAGCGGGCTGGTCACCCTGAGCCGCTACGCCCCCGCTGCCGCCCAGCGCATCCAGCTGCCGGGGGAATTTCCCTGGCCCACCCGACTGTTCCAGCTCGACCGCTGCGCCCTGCGGCAGGAATTCCCCACCGCCTGGGGCACCCCGCTGGTGGTGTACAACATCCACCTGTCGGCCTACGACAGCGATGGCAGCCTGCGGCGGGAGCAGATGAACTACCTGCGCGAGCTGGTGCTGGCGGATTACGCTGCCGGCAATTACGTAATCGTAGGGGGGGACTGGAACCAGGTGCCCCCGGGCTTCAACTGGTTCAGCCTGAACCCAACCGTGGAGGAAACGGTGCTGCCCCCGGCCGTTGACTTCGACTTTCTGCCCGACGGCTGGGCCTGGGCGTATGCGCCCACCGTGGCTACCGTCCGCAAGTCCGACGAAGCCTACGACGCCCACCGCTCGGAACGCAGCGTGATCGACTATTTCCTGACCAGCCCCAACGTTCGGTTGCGACAGGTGAAAACCATCAACCAGGACTTTCGCTTCAGCGACCACCAACCCGTCTACCTCGCCGCCGAACTGCTGCGCTAGTTTACTGTTATGGCCCGTATGAAATTCAGCACTCCCTTATCCCTGCTCACTTTTCTCTTCCTGGCCGCCTGCGGATCGCCGGACATCGAGCCTACGACGGAAACCGTCGAGGTCACCGATCCGAACCCGGCGGCCGAGGGCTTCGACGAGGCCGGCTCCGACCCGGAGGCCATCGCCATTGCCGACAGCGTCATGGTACGCCACGGCGGACGGCAGGCTTACGACGCGGCCCGCTATTTCAAGTGGGACTTCTTCGGCGCCCGCCAGCTCACCTGGGACAAGCGGGACGACCGGGTGCGGATCGAAGTACCCCAGGACAGCATGGTGTACCTGCTGGACTATAGCGACCCGGACCGGCTGACCGGAGCCGTACAAAAGAACGGAGCGGAAATGACCGATCCGGACAGCCTGAAGATTTATCTCCAGTCGGCCAACTCTATGTTCATCAACGACAGTTACTGGTTGCTGCAGCCCTTCAAGCTGAAGGACAGCGGGGTAACCCTGAAGTACGTAGGCCAGGAAACCGACCCGCGGCAGAGCCGGCCTTCGGAAGTCATCGACCTCACCTTCACCGATGTCGGCGATACCCCGGGCAACCGTTACCGCCTGTTCGTAGATCAGGAGAATTACCGCATCAACACCTGGCAGTTCTACCGCAACGCGGCCGATACCACGGCGGCCCTGGAAACTCCCTTCAACGGCTACCGGGACTACGAGGGCTTACTGCTCTCGGGCGACCGGGGCGGCCGCTTCCAGCTCAGCAATATCGTGGTGACCGACACCCTCCCCGAAACCGTATTTACGGAATTCTAGAAGCCGATGCTCTTGCGCTGGATGGACAGGGCGCGGGTATCCAGCAGCAGGTGCTCCACGTCGGCCTTCGCGATGCGCGGCTTGGCCGACCTTTTTGGGCGGCCCGTTTCGGCGGCTTGCCGCAGGTCGTGCCGGCGGATGACGTCGTCGACCAGCTGCCGCACCGTGCGGGCGTTACCGAAGTAGGCGTCGCGGTACTTGTGCAGGAACGTGAGGTAGTCGCGCAGGTGCTGGCGGGCGGGCGGTGATACCTGGGCCTTGCGCTGGCGGAACATGCGCTCCGAGATCTCGATGAGCTGCTCGGGGGAGTAATCCTCAAACCGCAGGATTTTGTCGAAGCGGCTGCTGAGTCCGGGGTTGGCCTTGAGAAAGCTTTCCATATTGTCCGGGTAGCCAGCTACGCACACGAAGAACTGTCCGCGCTGGTCTTCCATTCGTTTCAGGAGGGTTTGAATGGCTTCGTCGCCGAAGTCGCCCCGCTGCCCGGTGCTGTTCTGCGTCAGGGCGTAAGCCTCGTCGATGAAGAGCACCCCGCCCAGGGCGTTCTCGATCACTTTGGCGGTTTTCTCGGCGGTTTGTCCTACGTATCCAGCCACCAGCCCCTGCCGGTCCGTTTCCACGATGTGGCCCCGCTCCAGCACCCCGAGGGCGTTGTAGAGGGTAGCCAGGATGCGGGCGATGGTGGTCTTGCCGGTACCGGGGTTGCCGACCAGCACGGTGTGCAGGTGAAAGGCATTGAGTACGTCCTGCCCGGTCTGCCGGTAGTAGCGTACCAGGCTCACCAGTTCGTGCAGCTGGGCCTTTACGTTTTCCATACCCACCAGGGCGTCGAGCTCCTCCAGGGTAGCGGCTAGCAGGGCTTCGTTGACCGGAATGAGGGGGCGGGCCCGTTCGACGAGGGGGTGGATGCCCATCACGTCCCCCACCTCGATGGTGCTCAGGTATTCATCGGAGAGGCTTTCCCCGGTATCGTCCTTCCGCATGATGCGCAGCGCCATCTGCACCTTGGCCTTTTCTACCAGGTCGTGGACGTAGCGGGCGTTGCCGAAGGTGCGGTCGCGGCTGCGGAAGGCCTGGGTGATGGTTTCGTCCACCAGGGCCTTGGCTTCCAGGGTGAACTTGACGCCGAGCCGCCTGGCGGCGTAGTCGGCAATGAGGCTCAGCTCCTGTGGCAGGAAATTGCGGAACTCGTAGTAGTGCTTGAAGCGCGACTTCAACCCCGTGTTGCTGTCCAGGAAGCGGTTCATCTCCTCGGTGTAGCCGGCCACGATTACGGCCATATCACCGGGGCCATTCGACATCTCTTTTACCAGAATTTCGATCACCTCGCGGCCAAAGTCCTTGCCGTCGTCGTTGCTGCGGGCCAGGGAGTAGGCTTCGTCGATAAAGAGCACGCCGCCGCGGGCGCTCTCAATCACCTCCCGGGTTTTGGGGGCGGTCTGACCGATGTATTCTCCGACGAGGTCGACCCGGTCGGCGATTACGGTGTGGCCGCTGGTCAGCAGCCCCATCTTCTTGTACAGCTTGCCCATCATGCGGGCCACCGTGGTCTTGCCCGTACCCGGGTTGCCACTGAAGACGGCGTGGACATCGATGCCCGTATCCATCTCAAAGCCACGCTTCTGCCGCAGCTGGAGGAACTGGATGTAGATGGCGTGGTCCCTGACCTGTTGTTTGACTTCCTGGAGGCCGATGAGGTCGTCCAGCCCGCTCATGATGTGCTCGAAGGTTTCGTTGCCATCTTCGGCGGGTCCCAACTGAACTGGCCGCGGGGAATCCGGGAGATATACCTGGGGGGTGCCCTCCTGGGCCTCGTCGCCCACCACGAATGGAACGGAGGCGAGCAGGCTGTCGAGGAAGACCAGGTCCGCCACGTACTGGTCCGGTTGCCAGAGGTTCGGGGCGGCGGAACCCCAGCCGGCGGCGAGGCGTACGGTTTCTTCCCCTTTCCGGACGTGGGTGAGCCGGCTGACCTGCCCCTTGAGGTCGCGGGCCTGGTTGTGGAACTTGGTGAAAAGCTCGAGGTACCAGTCGCGCTCCGGCTGCAGGTTCTGAAATTCCACCTCGAGGTAGACGTAGCGGGTTTCCTGACTGGAGAATGCCTTCAGGTACACCCGGTCCTCGGCGGGCAGGTCATCGTACGGTCCTTCGTAGAGCCGCACGGAGTTGAGCTTCAGGTATTTGTCGGCAATGTTCCCTCTCTCGTCCGGTTCGGGGTCCCCCTCTTCCGACAGGTTTCGCTCGGGTTCGATCACGTAGAAATATTTGGAGCCGATGCGGTGTCCGTCTACGTAGGCTTCCCAGCAGTAGGTCCCCGATTTCCAGATACTGCCCTTTTTCTGGTTGCCCCAGCCCTCCCGGATCAGCACCAGGTGGTCGAAACGGCTTACCTCCTTTTCGATGTTCAGGCAGCACATTTCCGTACGGCCGCTGTCATCGGTATTGAAGCATTTGAGGGTAACGTGGAGGGTCCAGTCCTCCACGTCAAAGCGCTTGTTGAAGAGCGACAGCTCGGTGTACACGTAAGCCGTCTCGAAGCGATCGAAGACCTGCCGGTACTTCTTTACGTTGTCCCAGAGGTATTCGGTTGAATTATAGACCTTAAGCTCCTTGAACTTAAAGCTGGGAATGACGGCCTCCTTTTCCTTGCTTTCGCGCATACGGGTAAAGTAAGTGTTAAATCTCATACCTGCCACCTTGCATCGGTTGAAATATGTCGCTCGCCGGTCGCGATCAGCGGCCCGCGGGTCGGTTGATTAGTGTATCTTCACGGAGACCCTCAAAAACGCAACCCCATGTATACTAAGGCATTAACCGATATGCAGTGGCGACGCTACGATGGACGCCGCATCGAGGCGCCCATCACCAAGGCCGTGGAGGAAACCGTGGCGCGGGAGATCGGGGAAGGCCACCGGCTGAAGGTGTGCATCGGTACCGACAGTCAGGTAAGGGGAGCTACCGTGGAATTTGCCACCGTGATCGTGTTCCTGCGCGAGAAGCGGGGCGGCTTTATGTTCATTGCCAACTACAAGAGCAAGATGGAAATCGGGCTACGGGAACGGATGATCCTTGAAGTCGGCCGCTCGGTGGAAATCGCCTACGCCCTTTGCGGTATCCTCGACAAATACAAGGTCGAACTGGAGGTCCACGCCGACATCAACACCGATCCTCACTTCCAGAGCAACGTAGCCCTGAAGGAAGCCATGGGCTATATCCTGGGCATGGGCTTCGTGTTCAAGGCCAAGCCGGACGCCTTTGCGTCCTCGGCCTGCGCCGACAAGGTCTGCTAGGGGCACTTCGGGAATTACGTATCTTCCGCGGCAAATGTAACCCTGATGCGAAAGCTGTTTACCGCCCTGCTCGTGGCCACCTGCGCCGCCCTCACCGCCCAAGCCCCTTACGCCCGCACGGCGGCTGCGGCCCAGGACCTTGAAGAGAAGGTCATCGAGTGGCGCCGCCACGTCCACCAGTACCCGGAACTGAGTAACCGTGAGGTAGAAACTGGGAAGTACATCGCCGAGCACCTGCGCAAACTGGGGATGGAAGTCCGCACCAACGTGGCCCACACCGGAGTGGTGGGCATCCTGAAGGGCGGCAAGCCCGGTGGGGTAGTAGCCCTCCGCGCCGACATCGACGCCCTGCCGGTCACCGAGCGGGCCGACCTGCCCTTCGCCAGCAAGGCCGTCGGGGAATACCGGGGAGAGCAGGTGGGCGTGATGCACGCCTGCGGACACGATACCCACGTGGCCATGCTGATGGGAGCCGCCGAGATCCTGACGAAACAGCGGGAAAATATCCCGGGCACGGTAGTCTTCCTCTTCCAGCCCGCCGAGGAAGGTGCCCCGGAAGGAGAGGAAGGGGGCGCCGAACTGATGGTCAAGGAAGGGGTGCTGTCCGACTACGGCGTGGAGGCCGCCTTTGGTATCCACATCAACAGCCAGACGCCGGTGGGCCACGTCAACTACAAACCCGGTGGGGCCATGGCCGCCAGCAACAGCTTCTCCATCGTTGTGAAGGGCAAGCAGGCCCACGGCTCGGCCCCCTGGTCGGGAGTCGACCCGATTACCGCCGCCGCCCAGATCGTCACCGGCCTCCAGCTCATCGTAGCCCGGCAGACGGAACTCACCAAGGAAGCCGCCGTGATCAGCATCGGCAAGATCCAGGGCGGCGTGCGCAGCAACATCATCCCCGAGGAGGTGACCCTCATCGGCACCATCCGCACCCTGGATGAGGACATGAAGGCCGACATTTTCGACAAGATCCGCCGCACCGCCACCAACATCGCCGCCAGCTCCGGCGCCGAAGCCGTGGTGACCATCGACAAGGGCTACCCCGTAACCTACAACGACCCCGAGATGACGGAGCGGATGCTGCCCACCGTCAAGGCTACGGTAGGCGAGGAGAACGTCCACCTGGTGAACGCCGTCACCGGAGCGGAAGACTTTTCCTTCTTTGCCCGGGAGGTGCCCTCCGTCTTCCTTTTCCTCGGCGGCATGGCCCCCGAAATGGACCGCAGCGAAGCGCCCGGCCACCATACCCCCGATTTCGTGATCGACGAGCGGGGGCTGATCCACGGCGTCCAGCTGTACACCAACCTGGCCCTGGATTACCTGCGCGGGGAAAATGGAAAGTAGGACCCGTCGGTGGATCCAAAGCGCTTGCCTGTTCTACCTTCTGCTAGGGGGCGGCTGCCTGCCTGCGCAGTTTGATTCTACTTTCGTGGAGACCTTTAGCAGCCGCACCCGCGTGAACGGGGGGCTGCGCTACCGCGACAACTCCGCTTCCTTCCTGGTGGGGGAGGAGGAGACCCTGAAACTGTCCAACCGCGGCCTGGCCCTCCGGCTCGGCGGCCGGTACAAGTGGCTGGGGTACACCTTCAGCATCCCGGTAAGCGACTTGGGTACCGACAGCGAGGTCGGCAACGCCCGCTCCCTGGGGCTCAACCTCCAGTTTTACCGCGACAAATTCTACCTCAACGCCAATGGCCGGCGCACCATCGGTTTCGAGCAAAGGCGGATTGACGAGGAAGTCTCTTTCCGCGACGACATCCGCTTCTTCAACGTGCTCGTCTTCGGCTTCCGGGTACTGAACTCCAGACACTTCAGCCTGGGATCATCCTTCAAACAGCACGGCCGCCAGCTCAAGAGCTCCGGGTCGCTGCTGGTTGGCGGGGCCATCAACCGCCAGGTGCTGCTGGCCGACAGCCTGCGGTTGCCCTTCAACCGCCAGGGGGAGGTGGTCATCGAGCGTTATGCCCAGTCCAAGATTACAGCCGGCCTGGGGTACGCCCACACTTTTGTGATTGCCCGTGATTTCTTCCTAACGCCGCTGGCGGTGGCCGGGCCGGAGATGCGGTTCATTACCTATGACCCGCGGGGGGCCAGCCGGCAGATTGAAAAGAACATGGTCAGCGTGCGGGTGCGGGGCCGGCTGGCCCTTGGCTACAATGGCCGGCGCAACTACACGGCCTTGACCGTGGCCTACCTGCCCAGCATCGACAATACCGAAAACCTGGATACCCGGGTGGATGAAACCCGGATCGAACTTACCATCGGCCACCGGTTTAACGTTGCAGACTGATTGCCCATGACCCTTATCGCCTATGCTTTTGCCGTTGTACTGGTAGCCGCTGGTATTTACCACTTTGTGAACCCCCGCTTCTACTATTCCATCATACCACACTGGATGCCGAAGGCGGCGGCCAACGCGGCGGGGGGACTGGCGGAGATCGTAATCGGGCTCGCCATGCTCTGGCCCGCCACCCGGGTGTACGGACTGTACGCCGCGGCCGCATTGATGATCCTCTTTTTGCCCATCCACGTCGTGGACCTGCAGCGCCCCCGGCCCGTCATCGGGTCCAAGGCGGTGGCCGCTGGTCGGCTGTTGCTGCAGTTCGTCCTCATCGGTTGGCTATATTGGGAGGCCCGCCGCGCGTAGTTTTGGGCGGCGCGCGCGGGTGCCGCATAATTACGCCAGTACCAGGGGCCGGTCGCGCGAAAAGTCAAATTTGTCACACTATTATACCGCCGATCGCAGTTTTGCATCTTAGAAACAAAGGACATGAACAGGACCCTCACTGAAAGCGAAATCCGCGGCGACCGCACCGGAAAGATCACGGCCGGCATCGGAACGGTGCTGATCCTGGTACTGCTGATCTGGCCCATTTTCTTCTTCCAGAACCCACCCCCGGGACAGCCCGGTATCCTGGTGAACCTGGGCTTCGTGGATATGGGGCAGGGGGAGGAGAACGCCGCCGCCCCCGTACAACCCGAGGTGAAGGAGGTCACGCCTACGCCCCCGGCACCCGCGGACCCGCCGCCCCCCCCGCCGCCCGCCGCGGATCCTACCCCCGCTCCCCAGCAGCGCGACGTAGTAGTGACCGAAGATCCGGCCGAGGTAGCCCTGCGCAAGCAGAAGGCCCGCGAAGAAGCCGCCCGCCAGGCTGAGCAGCGCCGCCAGCGCCAGGAAGCCGATGCCGAGCAACGCCGCCGGCAGCAGGAGGAGGCCGCCGAACGCCGTCGCCAGCAGGAAGAAGCCGCCGAGCGCCGCCGTCAGCAGGAAGCCGCTGCCGCCGCCAAGCGCGCCGCCGAAGAAGCCGAACGCCGCCGGCAGGCCGAAGCCGATGCCCTCAAGGGACAACTCGGGGGAGCCTTCGGACAGGGCAGTGGCAACGGAAATACCGGCCGGCCCGGTAACCAGGGCGTCGACGACGGCGACCCCAACGCCGACCGCCTGAGCGGCATCTCCACCGGCAGTGGCCGGGTAAGTGGTGGCCTGGGTGGCCGCGGGGTACTGGCCAGCCCGCCGGTACAGGAAAACAGCCAGGTGTCCGGCACGGTAGTCGTAGAAGTCTGCGTGAATCCCGACGGTGAAATTACCAAAGCCAACTACACCCAGAACGGCAGCAGCACGGCCGATCCCACCCTGGTAGCCGCGGCCACCAAGAACGCCCGCCGCTGGCGCTTCGCCGCCAACCCCATGGCCCCGGCCGAACAGTGTGGCCGGATCAGCTACAACTTCAAGGTGCAGTAGCCGGCCTTCAGGTGGGATAGTCCGAATTAGGATTGTCCCTCTGCTGCACGTAGGCCGACCACGCCAGGATAAGTTCCCGCTGGCTCTTGCTCAGGATCCGGTTGGGCGGCATGTAAGTGACGCGATTCCACAAGGCGGGGTCCGTCAGAGCCACCACCTGCTCCCTCACGTACGGGTCTTCGTATACGCCCTGCTCGAAGGGAATCACTTTGCCCATCGCGGGGAACAGGATATGGTACAGCTTGAAGACCTCCTGGTACACCACTTCCCAGGTGGGGGGCGAACGGTTCCAGTTTGCGGATGAGAGGTAGCGGGAGTAGTCCTTGTTGTTTACCACGTTCAGGGTGACAAAAGCACTGGTATCCTGGATGGTGTAACCTTTCCTGGCGATAGCGAACGGGGGAATCCGGTTGTCGGCGTACTGACCGTCGTAGGCGAAGTAGTAGATGCCGGTATCTTCCGGCCGCAGGGCATTGTTGACCAGGGGAACGGCGTCGCCATCCTTAAGCGTGAGCACCTCCTGGCGGTCGACCGGGCCCAGGGGGTTATTGCCCGTGCCCGGCGCGCGGTACACGCCCATATGAACATCGATCGGCCGGATTACCGGCTGTCCACGTTGGAGAATGCGGAGGATACAGGGTTCTCGCTGTGCGTCGTACACCCGGTACCCGGCCTGTGGTGCTTCCCCCGCCTCCCCGAACAGTCCTTTGGTGTCGGAGGTGATGTAGTAGTCGGTCTCCCGAAACAGCAGGTCTTCACCCAGGTACACCCTGATCGCTTCGTCCTTGAGTTTTGCTACCTGCCCTTTGCTGAGGAAGCAGTCGAACAGGCTACCCCGGGCGAATACTGAATCCAGTGGAGCGACTGCTTCGTTGACCGTGATGTTAAAGAACTCGTCCCGCAGATCATCGCCATACCGGAAGCTCATCTCCCCGAGTCCGTAGGTAGAAAACTGCCGCACCCCGCTGGCGGATTGCTCCATCCGTTCCGGCCAGGTAGCCGCCAGGTCGACGGAAAAGAGCCCCGACCCGTCCGCAAACTCCCTGATACCGGACATCATGGTGCCCAGGGGGAGAGATTCCGTCTTGTGTGATGGCGGCGCGGCGTTGAAGGTGGCCAGCTGGCGACCCAGTACGTTGGACCGCAGGTCGCCCGCGTACCAGGGGGCCAGGGTGGCGACTACGGTGGACTTCGCCGGTTTCGCCCGGTCTCCGTGCGTTTCGTAGTATTCCGGGTCCCGGTTTTGTAGGGTCTGCTCCAGCGTAAGTGATACGAACACTCCCCGAAGCTCACGCTCGTCGGAACCTTCCAGAAACGATTTCAACTCCTCGGAAAAAACCTCCATTTCCTCCAGGGGGATGGCGGAACAGAAACGGGCGGCTGAGGCCATCGGCGGCTTCAGGCCAGCCAGTACCTTCCAGGCTCCGAAAGAGAGGGGAGCGAACCGGAAGGGCGTACCCCGCAGGATATCGGCGCCAGTCCTCCGATTGGTGAGTTGGAGACCGGAACAGAAAATGTAGGTGTGAATGGCCTGATTACCGATGGTGTCGCAGATCACCGCCTTCTTGGTTCTGGCAGCGGGAGAATGAAAATCCAACCGGAGATTCATCAGTTGCTGGACAACCGCCGGAGCCTCCGGATCATCCTTTTCGTATTCTACCACCCGCGAACCACCCTTCGAGTCTTCCAGCCGCTGCACACCCACGGCATCCACGGTGGACAGGGTCACGCTCATATCCCCGAACATATTCCAGTAGGCGGGGGGCTGATCCAAGAGAGGGACTTTGAGCGGCGGAAATTCGTGACACGATTGATTTTGGTAGAGCAGAACGACTGCATCGTAATAGGGTCGGTATTGCCAATCGACGGCCGATTGGTTGTGGCACAGGCGCTTTTTGCACCACTTGTGCACCTCTGCGACGTCTTTAAGAACCTCAATCTCGATATAGAAGAATCCATTGGTGGGATCTTCATGAGGGGTAGGGCTGATGTCCGCCCGGACGTTCAGAATGGTTTCCCGACTGTGGAAGTATAATCGGGGGGGAAGGAATGGCTCGGAACGAATGGTGTCATACAGTACCAGGGGCCAGGTGGCGGAATTGTTCAGGGTAGACGGATTGATCTCCGCCGTACCGCGGAAATGGAGGCGGGGTAAATCGAAAAGTGCCATGAATGGGTGCAATTAGTGGGTGACCAAGGGGTAGTGGCTCAGGTGGTGATGGGTATCAGGTTCGGATTGTCGTCGTCGGCATCAGACCGGGCGGCGTGGCGGCTGCCGTTGGCGCTGAAGGGGCTGCCCACGAGGTACATATCCAGCTCGCCGAGGCCCTTTGCGGCCACCCTGCCCCGACTGCTGCAGTGGAAGTGAGTAGCGATCAGGTCGCGGGTAGACTGACTGATGTTGATCTGTCCGATGACGCCGTGGGCTTCCATGCGGCTGGCGAGGTTGACGGTGGACCCCCAGATGTCGTAGGCGAACTTGAGGTGACCTACCACGCCGGCGACCACGGGGCCACTGGCAATGCCGATCCGGATCAGCAGGGGCTCCTTGCCTTCCCTCAGCCGCCGCCGCGCCTGCCGGGCCGTGTAGGCCTGCATGTCGAGGGCCGCCCGGGTTATTCTCAGGGCATGGTCGGGACAGGGGGTAGGCAGGCCGGCCGCGGCCATGTAGCAATCGCCGATGGTCTTGATCTTTTCGATGCCGTGCTTGCAGGCGATGTGGTCAAAGGCGGTGAACAGGGTATTGATCTCGGCGACCAACTTCTTCGGGGACATCCGGGCCGTGTACACCGTGAAGTCTACCACGTCGGTGAAAAGGACGGAAACGCTCTCGAAGTACTGGGCATGGGCGGTGCCGGTGGCCTTCAGTTCCCGGGCCGTTTCTTCCGGAAGGATGTTGAGCAGCAGCGCGTCGCTCAGGTTGCGTTGCTTGACCGCTTCGTTGCGCTGCTCGATGACTTCGATGGTGCGTTCCGTGACCAGCCGTTCCAGCTTGTCGTTGGCCACCTGCTGCAGGCGGTGATTGGCTTCGAGTTGCCGGATGATCTCCTCCTGCTTTTCGTCGTTGCTCGCTTTGAGGTAGTTCACGCGGGCGGCCAGGGCGTAGGAAAACAGCAGTACCTCAAGTGCATTCCCGACAAACAGGGAATGGGTGGTAAAGGGAGTACTGGCAATGAGGCCGTTGTCGGCCAGGATGTACACTACGACCATGACCAGAAACTGTACCCACCCCAGCGCAAAGAAGCGGGCATTGGGCACCCGCCGCAGTAGCGCGAAAGTGGCCAGGTACAGGTAGTACAGGGAAGTTACCAGGCTGAGCGACTGGGCCATGATCACGGTGACTCCGTAGCGGCCCGTGAGGTTAATGACGATCGCCACCACGAACAATCCCATCAGCGACCACCCGCCGTAAAAGGCAAACCGGTTGCGGCGGGTGATCTGCAGAAAGGTGATCGAGAACAGGAATACCGACAGGTGGGTGAGGCAAATCAGGATTGGCAGGTAGCGGTTCAATTGCGGTAAATCGGGCCATATGTACTGGAAGGTGTACCCCTGTAATCCGGCGTAAAAAACCGAGCCAAAGAAGACGTAGCAGCAGTAATACAGGTAAATCCTTTCACGGATGCTGAACAGCAGGAAGAGGTTATACAGAAGGGCAAACACCAGAATGCCCAGGTATAGTCCCCACAACAGGTTGAACCTGGCCACCTCGGGGATGTACTGCTGCTCCCCACTAATGCTCAGAGGTACCTTCAGGGGGAAACTGGTGTGCACTCGGATGAGGTAGGTCTTTTCCTCCCCGGCCTTCAATTCCAGGGGGAACAGCCAGCGGTTGGTAGGAATCAACTTTTCGTGAAAGGGTTCCTCAAATCCCCCCTTGAACATCCGCTGCAAATTTTGGGCGTCGGTACCCTCATACACTTCAATCAATTCCAGGGAGGGGTCAGTCAGCTCCAGAATGACTGTTCGCGCGGATGGTGAAATCAGGCTAAACCGAATCCAGACCGGGTAATTGATCATGCTGAAATTCAGCGGGTAGGAGAGGGGTGAACGGAAGGATTGGTTCACCGCCCCGGCGGAGGTAAGGTTGGTTGAAGTATCGATGAAGTACTGCACCCCGTCTTCCAGCTGCTGCCGGTGTCCATCATTCGACACCACAATGGGTTGGCCGCCCGCCACGGCGAGCCACGCGAGGGAAAACAGCAGGAGGAGGGCTTGGCGCCGCATGGCTGGAAGGGTTAGGGACCGGTGTAGAGGGGAGAGGTCGTGCGCTCAGTGGCACCGCGGCCGTCAATGGCCTGTCCGTAGCGAAAGAATTGGTCCGGATCGTATTTGCGCTTGATCCGCTGAAGCTGTGGGTAATTTGGCCCCCAGTAGGCCCACGCATGGTTGGGCAGTTCCCGGCTGGGGTAATTCTGATACGCGTGACCGTTGCCGATCGGCTGCAGAAAGTCATTGAGTTGGGCTATCCAGTTGTGGGCCAGGGACTGCTGTTCTTCGGGTTCATCAGTAAAAAAGCCGAAGGCGAAGATGTCAAACAGCGCCTCGCGGTGGTAGAAGGCGGTGGCGTCGGAGGGTACGGTGTTGATCTTACCCCCGTAGCATTCCATGGCGACGATCGCGAAGGCATTCGGCACGGAAGCGACGTAGAAGTCCAGCAAGGCCTCCATTTGCGGCAGATCGAGGGCCTGATCTACGTAGTGACTGCAGCAATAAGCCCGGATGCCCGGGGGGATAGCCTCCATTTTGGACAGTAGTCGGGCATTCACTTCCGAGTACCCCGCGTGGAGAGACAGGGTGACATTGGTGCCCGGCAGTGCCAACAGGGGGGCAACCGCCTCGTCCAGTCCGCTCCGCTGGCCCACCCAGGTAAGGCAGGCAATCAACTTCTTTCCCCCGCCGTCGGGGTCCGTTTGAATCAGCAATTGCATGCCCAACTGGGGGTAGGCGTGGGACGGGAGGAACCGCTCCTGAATCAGGAAAAGGGCGGCGGCCGCTTCCCGGCGCTGCATCGTGCGTTGGAGGGACCATTCCAGCCGCAGCCCGTGCAGTTTCCCCAGCCCGTGCACCCGGTAAGTAATATCGAGGAGTACCCCGAAGTTGCCACCACCTCCGCCGCGGAGGGCCCAGAACAGATCTCCGTTTTCTTCCGCGCTTGCTCTGACGATGGTGCCGTCGGCCAGCATGACCCTGGCCGACAATACGTTGTCGCAATTGAGCCCGAAGTACCGGGAGGTGAAACCGTAGCCCCCGCCCATCATGTATCCGGCCACGGCGACGGTAGGGCAGCCGCCCCCGGGTACGTGGAAACCTTCGGCTTCCAGCGCAGCCTCCAATTCATATATCTTGGTTCCCGCCTGCACTACGGCGGTGCTGCTTTCGGTGTCCACCGTAACACGGTTTAGCCCGCTCACGTCGATCACCAATCCTTCGCATACCGAATACCCAGCCATGCTGTGTCCACCTGCCCGGACCACGGTAGTCAGGTCGTGCGATCGCGCAAAGTGCAGGCAGTGCCAGATATCCGGTTCATGGGCGGCGTACACCACCACCTTGGGGTAGGTAGGATACAAGTCATTAAACAACCGACAGCTTTCCTGATATTGAGGGGATCCGGGGCACACCATTCTCCCCGACAGGTTCTCTTCTAAGTATTGGAGGTCCATGGGAGAGCATCAAGTTTGAGAAAGTGATATAAGATACGGGGGATAGTACTCGACCCTGAATATTATTTATCGACAGGGACATAGCCGGGATGACCTATAGCCCGATGTTCTCGGACCAGGCATCTGTTACCCCACCGGCTATTGAAATGGTACGACTCATGTCCCGGCTGTAAGCGGGCCGCCCGGGTACGTCGGGTCTATGGCTTCAGGGTACGCTGACGTACCTTCGTTTCCCATTAATCCCCGCCAAAATGAAAAGTAACCTGTCGCTGTTTTTCCTCCTCTTTATTCTGCTGCTTACCACGGCTTGTCAGGACGATGATGCCCCGGTGGCACCCGTCAACCAGCTCAGCCGCTTCGATGGGTGGCAGCTGGTTTCCGTTGAAAGTGATTTTGCCGAAAGGGTGACCGCAGCGGTAACGGCCCTCCCGGACTCTACGGTGGAGAAGTCCGGACTCACGCGGGAGGAAATCCGCGGCAATTATGATGTCCGCATTGCCGCCGTCACCGGGGTGGAAGACTGCGAGCGCGACGACGTGCTGTTCTTCGACGCCGGATGGGTGGTCCTCATAAAAAACGGGGCGGACTGTCCGGAGAACAGCCCGCCCCATGTACTGGCAGGTTTTGACCTGAAGCGTTATTCGACCGATTTCTCGGTTACCCGTCTTACGCTGACGGATGACGCCCGGTCGGAATCCTCGGAGTACGAGGTAGTAGAACTTGACGACGAACGGCTGGTGGTGCGGCAGTCGCGGCGGGTAGAAAACAACCTGATCCTGCCGTCTTTCTCCTACACCATCACCTACACCTTCCGGGGCCGGTAATTAGTTGGCGATCTTTTCGCTGCCGAGGGTAGAAGCGATGTACTCCCGGTTGAGGCGGGCGATATGCTCTACGCTGATGCCTTTGGGGCATTCCGCCTCGCAGGCCGTGATGTTGGAGCAGCGGCCGAACCCTTCGGCGTCGTGCTGGGCTACCATGCGCTGGGCGCGGGTGGCGGCTTCAACCTTGCCCTGGGGCATCTGGGCCAGGTGGCTCACCTTGGCACCGACGAACAGCATGGCTGAGGCATTGGGGCAGGCGGCCACGCAGGCACCGCAGCCGATACAGGTAGCGGCGTCGAAGGCGTGGCTGGCCTGGTCCTTTTCGATGGGAATGGCGTTGCCGTCCTGGGCCTGACCGGTATCCACGCTGATGTACCCACCGGCCTGGATGATGCGGTCAAAGGCGTCACGGTTGACCACGAGGTCCTTGACGATCGGGAAGGACCGCGAACGCCAGGGCTCGATGGTGATGGTCTCCCCGTCGCGGAAGTTCCGCATGTGGAGCTGACAGGCCGTAGTCTGCTGCATCGGCCCGTGGGGGTAACCGTTAATGACCAGGGAGCAGGTTCCGCAGATCCCTTCGCGGCAGTCGTGCTCGAAGGCGATGGGGTCTTCCTTCTCGCTGATCAGTCGTTCATTCAGGACGTCGAGCATCTCCAGGAAGGACATGTGGTCATTGACGCCGGCGATATCGTAGCTGACGAACTGGCCTTTGGGGTACTTTCCCCCCTCGCGCCAGATCTTGAGCTTGAGTTTCATATTTTCCAAGGCCAGTTATTTGTAGGATCTGGTTTTCAGTTCCACGTTCTCGAAAATTAGTTCTTCCTTGTGCAGGATGGGTTCCACGTCGTCCCATTCCCAGGCGCTGACGTAGGCATACTCATCATCGCGGCGCAGGGCCTCTCCGTCTTCAGTCTGGTATTCCTCGCGGAAGTGACCGCCGCAGCTTTCGTTGCGGTCCAGGGCGTCCATCATCATCAGTTCGCCGAGCTCCAGGAAGTCGGCCACGCGCAGGGCTTTCTCCAGCTCAGGGTTGTACTCCTTGATGCGGCCGGGGACGTAGACGTCGCGCCAGAATTCCTCCCGCAGTTCGCGGATCATGCGGCGACCCTTCTTCAGGCCTTCGGCGTTGCGCGCCATACCGCAGTATTCCCACATGATCTTGCCGAGTTCGCGGTGGAAGGTTTCGGGCGACTTGCTACCCTTGATGGCCATGAGTCGATCGATGCGGGCCTGGGCCTTTTTCTCGGCCTCCTGGAAGGCGGGGCCTTCGGGGTCGACCATGGGGCTACGGATTTCCTCGGAGAGGTAGGTGCCGATGGTGTAGGGGAGCACGAAGTAACCGTCGGCCAGTCCCTGCATCAGGGCCGAAGCACCGAGGCGGTTGGCGCCGTGGTCGCTGAAGTTGGCTTCACCGATGGCGAACAGGCCGGGGATGTTGGTTTGCAGGTTGTAGTCCACCCAGAGTCCGCCCATGGTGTAGTGGACGGCGGGGTAGATCTTCATCGGCATGACGTAGGGGTCTTCGCCGGTGATCTTCTCATACATCTCAAAGAGGTTGCCGTACTTCTCCTCGATGACGCCGACGCCGAGTTCGCGGATGCGGGCGGGGCTGGCGTTGTGTTCGTTCTGGCTGTGGGCCTTGGACTTGCCGTAGCGGTTGATGGCCGCGTCGAAGTCAAGGTAAACGGCAAGGCCGGTGGGGCTCACGCCCAGTCCTTCGTCACAGGCCGTCTTGGCGGCGCGGCTGGCCACGTCGCGGGGCACCAGGTTGCCGAAGGCGGGGTAGCGGCGCTCCAGGTAGTAGTCGCGGTCGGCCTCCGGAATGTCGAGGCCCGTCTTGCGGCCCTCCCGGATCGCGGCGGCGTCCTCCAGCTTCTTGGGTACCCATACCCGGCCGTCGTTGCGGAGCGACTCGGACATGAGGGTGAGCTTCGACTGGTATTCACCGGATACGGGAATACAGGTGGGGTGGATTTGGGTAAAGCAGGGGTTGGCCATGTAGGCGCCCTGCTTGACGGCGCGCCAGGCGGCGGAGCCGTTGGAGTTCATGGCGTTGGTCGACAGGTAGAAAACGTTGCCGTAACCACCGGTGCCGAGTACGACGGCGTGGGCAGCGTGGCGTTCGGTTTCTCCGGTGAGCAGGTTCCGTGCGATAATCCCGCGCGCCTTCCCGTTCTCCATGACGAGGTCGATCATCTCGTGGCGGTTGAACAGCTCCACGTTACCGAGGCTGATCTGCCGGCTGAGCGACTGGTAGGCACCGAGCAGCAGCTGCTGGCCGGTCTGTCCGCGGGCGTAGAAGGTCCGCGATACCTGCACGCCACCGAAGGAGCGGTTGGAGAGGAGTCCGCCGTACTCCCGGGCGAAGGGAACCCCCTGGGCTACGGCCTGATCGATGATGTTGACGCTCACCTCGGCCAGCCGGTGTACGTTGGCTTCGCGGCTGCGGTAGTCGCCTCCCTTGATGGTATCGTAGAACAGGCGGTAGACACTGTCGCCGTCGTTCTGGTAATTCTTGGCGGCGTTGATGCCGCCCTGGGCGGCGATGGAGTGGGCGCGCCGTGGGCTGTCGTGGAAGGTGAACACCTTCACCTTGTAACCGAGCTCACCGAAGGTGGCGGCGGCGGCACCTCCCGCCAGGCCGGTACCCACGATGATTACTTCCAGCCGCCGCTTGTTGTTGGGGGCGACCAGGGGCATGGAGGACCGGTACTGCTTCCACTTCTGGGACAGCTCACCGGGGGGAACGTTGGGTTGGAAGGGCATAACTGCTAGCTTCAGGTAAGGTTAAAGGATGCCGCGGGAACGCAGGTACATGATCACGGGAATAGCGGCAAAGCCCAGCGGCACCAGGACGCTGTAGGCGTAGCCCACACTCTTGATCAGCGGGGTGTATTTCTTGTGGTTGAGGCCCAGCGTCTGGAAGGCCGACTGGAAGCCGTGCCACAGGTGGAAGGCGATGAATACCATAGCCACTACGTAGAAGATGACCATGCCGATGTTCTCGTAGGTCTGGCTGACCAGGGCGTACAGGTCCTTGGCACCTTCGTAGCCTTCGGCGGTGAAGGGGCCTACGTTGTCGGTGAAGTGCATCTGCCCCCAGAACTGTACCATATGTACGATGATAAAGGCAAGGATGACCATGCCGAGGGAGCCCATATAGATGGACGACTTGCTGCCGCCCGCGGTACGGTCCACCTTCACGGCGTAGCGTACGTTGCCCCGGGCCTTCCGGTTCAGGTTCCAGAGGTAGATGCCCTGGATGGCGTGCAGGATGATGAAGGCGTAAAGGAGGAAGGAGGTCGTCTTGATCACCGGGTTGGTGGTCATGAAATAGGCGTAGCTGTTGAAGCTGTAGCCTTCATCGTTTGCCAGGATCAACTGTAAATTGCCGATAAGGTGAACCACCAGAAAGACAATAAGGAAGAGGCCGGTCAACGACATGATCACCTTCTGCCCGATACTGGAAGAAAGAAACTTGCCGAACCAGCCGACGCTGGAGGTGGTACGATTCGCGGTGCTTGTAGCCATAGGAAAATGCCAGATTTTAGCCTTGGGCGCCAAAGTTAACAGGAAATGAAAGATGGCCTACTTTAGTTGGGGGGAGTAGGGGAGTCTGGCGTCTGTTTAGATTTATTCTATACAATAAGCGAGTTTTTCGTCGGCTTTCCCCGAACAGGGATCGTAAATCCGAAGTCCCACTCTGGGGACTGCTGAACTGGAGTGGCAGCGGAAAAAGAAAGCCCCTACCGCCGGGGGCGATAGGGGCTGATTCACTTGGTAAGGGCGGAACTGTTTCTAGGCAGTTTCCAGTTGGGCCTCGATCTTCTGGGCCAGGGCTTCCTTGGTGGCGAACCCAACGTGCTTGTCGACCACTTCTCCGTCCTTGAGGATCAGAATGGTGGGGATGTTCCGCACGCCGTACCGCTGCGTCAGTTCGGCGTTCTCGTCCACGTCGACTTTGGCGATGAGCGCCTTGCCGTCGTATTCTTTCGCCAGCTCCTCTACTACGGGGCCGATCATTTTACAGGGGCCACACCATTCCGCCCAAAAATCTACCAGGGCAATTCCTTTCTTTTCCAGCACTTCCTGTTTGAAGTTGCTGTCGGTTAATTCAAAAGCCATATTGCTTTAGTTTACGTTTACTGTGCAAATCACACGTCAATCAAACGCAGGAAATCACCCATAGTTGAGTCCCCCGCGGGGCGGTCCGGGTCTCCGGCACCCGCTTCCAAGGCCTGGCACCCGCGCCCCGCCGCCCTCTACACCCTGCTGGCCCTGGTGGCAGCTAGCGTCCTGCTACGGCTGCTGCTGCCTTTGAAAGTACTGGAAAGCGTCTACAGCCGGGGGGTCTTCCTGGCGGTACGCGCGGGCTGGGATGCTACCCTTTCCCGCCTTCCCTTTCCCCTGTTCTACCTTTTCTGGGCGGGCGTTGGGTACCTGTTGGTGAGCGAAATCTTCCGGCTACGCCGCCAACGTCGCGAACGTCGAACCCTTGGCAAGCGGTACCTGCTTTCCGGACTGGCATACCGGTTGCTGACCGCCGCAGCCTCGTTGATACTGGCCTTTCTCTGGCTGTGGGGCTTCAATTATGGGCGGGTAGCGGTGGAGGACCACATGAGCTTTGCCACCTACGAACCGGAGGTGGACGAACTGCGCCAACGGGTTTACGGTACGGCGGAGGAACTGTCCCGGTTGCGGGCCCGCATCACCCGGGATACCGATGCACTGCAGGCGGAACATTTTCCGGCGGATATGGAGGCTGCCGTACGCCCCCTGGTGGTAGATGCCTTGCTGCGCCACGACTATCCCGCCCCCGGCCGGCCCCGCGGCTGGGAGCTGCTGCCCAGAGGGGTGCTCCTGCGGCTGAGTACCGCCGGTGTGTACTGGCCCTGGGCCGCCCAGGGAAATATCGACGCCGGCCTCCACCCCCTGCAGAAGCCCGCCGTGATGGCGCATGAACTGGCGCACGCCTACGGGTTCGGAGACGAGGGCACCTGCTCTTTCTGGGCCTATTTGGCCGCGCGGGAATCAACTGATCCACTGCTGACTTATACCCTGGAGCTGGCCTACTGGCGGCACCTGGCCGGACTGCTGCGATACGCCGACCCGGAGGAATACCTGCGGTGGCGGACGGAGCGCCTGGATCCCGGGATCCGCAACGACTTGCAGGCCATCTACGACAATGGGGAGCTGTACCGCGACATTGCCCCGGCGCTGCGCGACGCCACCTATACGGCCTACCTGAAGGCCCAGGGCATTCACGACGGGCTACTCAATTACGGCCGCGTGGTGCAACTGGTGGAGGGTTATCGACGGTCGTTTAATCCGGAAATGTAATCTCGATTTCCACCCGCCGCTTTCCGCCCTCGCCGGAGAAGGCTGCACCCCCTTCGGAACCGTAGAAACCCTTGCCACCGGCAACCACCCGACCGGGGTCCACTCCGAATTGGGCCAGCTGGACAGCTACCCGGGCGGCGCGGCGGGCGCTGCCGTCGTAGGCGGCCAGGGGGGTGGCGTCACCGCCTTCTCCCGCGTGGCCCACAATGGTATATCGTGCCTGGGGGTAATTGCGCAGGGTGCCCCCCAGGCGGCGCAACAGCCGCTGGCCGGGCAGGCTGACGGTGGTGCTGTCCGAGAACAACAGGTCGCCACCCATTACGAGGTGCAGGCGGTTCGGGGCCGGCCGCTCAATGGTGTATCCACTGTCGGTAATGGCCAGCAGCAATTGCTTGAGTTCGTCGTAAAGGATACCGGCAGTTACCGTGGACGGTGCCGCGGCGTCGGTGGGGGTGGTCCCCTGGGGGTTGGTGCCACTGCCGTAGGTAGCCGGTCCCGGTTGGGTGCTGCGCATCTCGTCGATGCTGGACATTCGTTGCTCGCGCGCCTGGAGGTTCAGCTCGGCCTGCCGCAGGGCGCTTTCCCGCCGGTTCAGTTCCGCCTGCCGTTCGGTGAGTTGCTGCTGCAGCAGCATGGCCTGGCTTCCCCCGGTGGCCACTTGTTCGCGATTCTGGGCGACGAGGGCTTCGTAGCGGCCCCGCAGATCGGTTACTTGTTCAGCCAGGGAGCGGTTGGTGGCTTTCAGGTTCTCGATCTCCCGCAGTTGTTGCTGGCGGGCGAAGGTGAGCTGGTTCAGGCTGTCGGTTTCCGCCCGGCGGCGGGCGTTGGCTAGGCTGTCGGCCTCCATGGCCTGGTTGTGGTAGAAGTTACGCTCGACTACCAGGGCATCGAACTGCGACTTGGGTACGCAGGCGGTGAAGGCCAGGAAAAACAGGAGGAGGGAAGGAATGAATTTCATGGCTTGCGGTTTTCGCTAACGGTGTTCTAATGCAATGGTAAACCCCTCGATCTGGTAGCGGCTGCGGAGGTCCGATGCATAATTCTGAGCGCTGGCCTGGTCGGCGAAGGGGCCCAGTATAACCTTGTAAGTGAAGGTCTTGTCGGACAGGGCAGTTTTGTGGAGGAGGATGTCGTCGAAATAACGCCCCTGAAGTTCAGCTACTTTATCGAGGGCGCTTTCCAGTGAGCGATAGTTTCCCACCTGTACGCCGTAGGATCCCGTAGTCACCTGCTCCAGGCCCACCCGGTAAAGGCCCTGGGCGAAGGTCTTGGCCTTGGCGGCCTTGCGGGCGGGTGGCGCTGCCGGGGTGCGGGGAGCCGCCGGCGGTGGCGGACTGGGCTCGGCCGAGCGGGTCGTCGCCGGCGCGGGCGGGGTGGGGCGGGCAGCGGCGGGTGGCGTTGCCGGTGGGGTAGGGGCCGGGGTCGCCGGTTCCGGATCGGCCTGGCGCACGGGGCGCTGGTCGGGGGTCGACAGTAACGTCAACTCTACGGGTACCGTCCGCTGACCCAGCATCCCCAATTCCGCGGCGGCTCTTTCGCTGATTTCGATAATGCGGCCGCGGATGAAGGGGCCCTTGTCGATGATGCGGACGACCACCGACTTGCCGTTCTCCTCGTTGGTCACCCTTACGGTGCTGTTGAAGGGATAGGCCTTGTGGGCGGCTACGAGCTCATCCTTATTATAGATGGCTCCGTAGGCGGTTTCGGCTCCGTGGTATTCGGTGGAGTAGTAGCTGGCCAGGCCGCTTTGCTTGTCGCCCACTAACTGAGCGGACAGTCCGGCCGTCCACAACAGCAGCAGGATGAAGGTCAGTTTTTGCATAGTGGTGGAGTAAGGCACGGCGGGGGGCAGTTGTTTATATCAGGTCTTCGAGCACGAAAGTAACGTCCTGCAGGCGGCCGCTGCGGTAGATTCTCAATTTGATTTTTTTACCCACCCGCCCCTGGAATTTGCGGATGATGGATTCCAGGCTCAGCAGGCTGGCCGGCACCCCGTTTACCGCCCGGATGCGGTCCCTCACCTGGATGCCGGCCCGGTCGGCGGGACTGCCGGGCACCACGTAGCTGACGCTGTATTTGCGCAGGTTGTCGCCGCCGGCCAGGAGTCCGAGGCCGGAACGGTCGTAACGGAACTTTTGCTTCCACCGCTTTCCTTCCGGCCGGAGGTACACCTTTTCCCGGGGGTAGTGAATCACGGCCCGGAAGCGCTTTAAGATCCGGTTGCCGACGATGCCTTCCCGGTCGTTCATAAAGGTCGCGCCCACCGTATCGACTTCCTGGAAGTAGGTGATCACGTTCGTGAGCTTGCGGTCGGCGAGGTGGACCACCCGGCTCCGGCCCACGCTGCCGCTCAGGGTGCCGCCCAGGCCATTGGCGATGTAGGCCGGAATGGTCTGTTCGGGCAGGTCAACGTCGTCGGTTGGGCCGGGGTAGGTGTGGATCAGCAGGCTGAGTCCCGCGCCGGTGTCCAGCAGCAGGCGGCGGGTGGTGGGTTGGTCGCGGATGATGCCTACCTCCAGGTTGAGGTAGGGCCGGTGGCGGACGAAGTCGGCATCAATCTCCACGAAGCTGCGGCGGTGGCGGTACTTCGCGGGGTCGTGGAGCGTCATCACCTGCTTGCGGAAGTCGAATTCCACCACGAAGCGCATCAGGAAATCGGCCCCCAGGATACCGTGGACGTTGGTGCCCGTTACCCGCTCGAAGTTGAAGTAGTTCTCCTCCAGCACCAGCACCGTGCGGTTGCGGGCCAGCAGGCGATCGGCAAGCCGCAGGCTTACTCCCGTGGCCAGGTAGGCGGTGAGCTCCGATTCCAGGTCCGCCCCCCTCACCTGGAAAGTACGGCGGTAGCTCACGTTCAGGAGGTCGGTGACGGTCTTGTCGAGGATCACCGTGTTCTCCGCTCCGGTGTCGATGATGAAGCGCAGGGGGACGGCGTTGTTCAGCAGCACCGGAATGACGATAAAGTCATTCTCCAGGTCGAAGGGAATCTCGATCAGGGTACGGTTCCCCAACACCTTCATGTCCAGCCTTTGCGCCTTCGTCACCCACGAAAGCAGCAATCCCAGAATAACCAGGGCGCTGACGCGGGTGCCGGAAAATCGGATTAGGTACAAAGGTTGAAATGACAATTTATGCGTGGAAAACTATCTCTTAAACATTAGGCAGCGATCGGAGTTTGTGACCGTTATTAGCGTGTCGGTACATTGGACAATATGGGTGTAAAACCTGGATTTTCCCGAAAAATCAAGCCCTTACACCCTCCAGCAGGAAATGCTTTAGTCTCAGTTCCTGGTCCAATGGTCCCGACGCTTTGAATCGATCATGTAAATCCTGACTCCCCATTGCCGGTCCATCCCTATCCGGTCGATAACCGACACCAAGACAACCCAATAACGTTGCCCGAACGCGCCCCCCGGCGTGGCTTGGGCGCTTGTGTTTGTCGTGCGCACACATTCCTTAACAATTTCAATCTATAGTATGAAGCTCAACATTAACCATGTCCATCGTGGTTTTCTATTTCTGTTGTTCGTACTGTTTGCTTCGTCGGCGGCCCTGGCCCAGACGACGGTAACCGGCACGATCACGGATGCGGAGAACGGCGATCCCCTGATCGGTGCCAGTATTCTGGTCACCGGCACCTCCACGGGTACGGTGACCGACTTCGACGGAAACTTTACCCTGAACGTTCCCGCGGGCGCGGAATCACTTACCGTTTCCTACACCGGTTACGCTACCCAGACCATTCCCCTCACCGGGCAAACTGAGCTGGACATCACCATGACCTCCGGAGAATTGCTCGATGAGGTCGTCGTAGTAGGCTACGGTACCGTCACCCAGAAACAGGTGACCAGCGCGGTAACCTCCATCGATTCCGAAGACTTCAACGCCGGTAACATCAACGACCCCACCCAGCTCATCCAGGGCAAGGTGGCGGGTCTGACCATCTCCAAAGTGGGCGGCAACGCCAACGGTGGCTCAGTCATTCGTCTGCGTGGTCTGTCTTCCTTCGGTGGTAATCAGAGCCCCCTCATCATCATCGATGGCGTAGTGGGTGCCAACCTCAACACGGTTGATCCGGCCGACATCGAGTCGATCAACGTACTGAAGGACGGTTCCGCCGCGGCTATCTATGGCATCCAGGCCTCCGCCGGGGTAATCCTTATCACCACCAAGCGCGGTGCCGCCGGCGATGCTCAGTTCAGCTACCGCGGCTACGTGACGGCCGAGGAGATCGCCAAGCGCCCCGAAGTGGCCGACCGGAACCTCTACCTCGAGCTGGTGGAAGAAACCGGCCGCCTGATCGGTGCCGATGACCCCATCGCTTTCCGCAACAACGTCGATTACGGTGGCAACACCGACTGGATTGACCGGGTAACCCGCACCGGCATCAGCCACGTCCACAACCTGAGCTACTCCGGCGGCGCCGGAGGTATGACCTACCGGGCATCGGTAAACTACCGCGACATTCAGGGCATCGGTGTGGACAACGACGGATTCCGGCAGATCAACGGACGACTGAACATCAACCAGTCGGCCTTCAACGACAAACTCAACCTGAGCGTTGACGTGACCGCTACCGACCGTGACGCCGATATCTTCAATAACAACGTCTTCAAGTACGCCATCACTTACAATCCCACGGCTCCGGCCCGGGTGGATGAGGCTGGTTACACGGTACCGGACGCCGTTGCGGCCAACAGCCTGGACACCTACGGAGGTTACTTCGAGATCGACAACTTCGATTACTTCAACCCCGTCGCCATTGCCCAGACCACGGCCAGCGAGCGGCAGCAGACCAACATCCTGTACAACCTGCGTGCCTCCTACGACATCCTCGAGGATGTATCCCTCTCGGCCAGCTATTCCCGCAACCGCGAGGACGGCATCAATGGCTCCTTCGGCAGCCGCTTCAGCCGCTTTGGTGGCGGTGCCGCGGGTTCCCCCGCCCGTCGTGGTTTCGCCTCCCGGTCGGTTAATGACAACCGCAACGACCTCTTCGAGGTGACGGCCACCTACAACACCGACCTGGGTAACAACGGACTGGAACTGCTGGCCGGCTACAGCTGGCAGGAGTACCAGTTCCAGGGCTTCAACGCCGGCGGTGCCGGTCTTCCCTCGGACGCCTTCGGCTTCAACAACCTCAACGTGCTGAACGACATTGCCGCCGGACAGATCGCCGTGGGCAGCTACCAGGCCAGCTACCGGGTTATTGGCTTCTTCGGCCGCGCCCGCCTTAGCCTCGGTTCTGCCTACAACATCACCGCTTCGGTGCGCCGTGACGGTACCAGCCGCAACGGTCCCGAGAACAAGTGGGACTTCTTCCCCGCCGTTTCCGCCAGCGCCGACCTGGTCGACGCCCTGAGCCTCGAAGGTCCCGATCAGCTGAAGTTCCGCGTAGGATACGGCATCACCGGATCGCTGCCCAATGGCAACTACGCTTACTTGCAGACCTTCGGTACCGGCCCCCAGTTCCCCCAGAACGGCGGCTACATTCCGACGATCAGCCCCTCCAGCAACGCCAACCCGAACCTCCGCTTTGAGAAAAAGCAGGAATTCAACGCTGGCCTTGACTTCGCCTTTGACGATTACCGCCTGACGGGTTCGCTGGACTTCTACGTCCGCAATACCGGCGACCTGATCACCTCGGTGATCGTGCCCTCGCCCCCCTTCCTCTTCTCCTCGGTTGAGGCCAACCTGAACAACGTTGACCTGATCAATACCGGACTGGAACTCGCCCTGGGCTACAGCTTCGGCGATCTCGGTGGCGACGGCTTCAGCTACGAGCCCCGCCTGACCTTCTCGACCTTCTCCACCACCCTGGAGGACAACGGCGAGAACCCCGACTTTAACTTCGGAGCCGGTGGGGTGCAGGAGTTTGAAAGCTCTTCTCCCGGATCTCCCGGTCAGAACCTGGACCCCGTGAGCCGCGTCATCATCGGTGAGGACTTCGGCGGAATCTATACCCGCCGCCTCGACGTCGATGCCACCCTCGCCTCTGGCCAGTATGTGTTCCTCGGTGATGGTGAAGCCGACAAGGTTTTGGTGGGTAACGGTCTGCCCGACTTCAGCGCCAGCCTGTCGAACACCTTCCGCTACGGCCCCCTGGACCTGAACATCTTCCTGCGCGGCGACTTCGGCCACGACCTGGTTAACATGCCCCGTAACTTCTACGGTCAGCAGGGCAACCTGGCCACCCGTGCCATCGAGAACGTGATCGTAAACGACCTCTTCCTGCGCGGGGTGACCAGCGCTCCGAAGGTATCCGACTACTTCGTGGAAGATGCCAGCTTCCTGGCGCTGGACAATGCCCAGCTGGGGTACACCTTTGACCTTGGTCCCGGCACCGGCTTCAACGACCTCCGGGTATACGTGGCCGGCCAGAACCTTTTCTACATCACCGACTACAGTGGCGTGGACCCCAACGTACGTTTCTTCGACGACCAGAACTCCAACGGAATCATCGACGGAGGCGAAAACGCGCTGACCCCCGGTATCGACCGCCGGTCGACCTTCTTCCGGACCCGCAGCTTCACCTTCGGCGTGAACGTAGGCTTCTAACCACAACCATTACCAATTGCAACCCGGAAGACGGGGGCGGAAAAGCTGCCAGTGTATCTTTCCCCTCCGCCTTCCGGGTTAGCCAAATCATATCTTCTATATGTTTACGACAACCAAACTAAGGCTGTTCAGCGGCGTCCTCGCGGGCTTGCTGGCCGTTCCTTTCTACTCGTGCACCGATCTGGAGCCGGAGGTATTTTCCGACCTGACGCCGGCCAACTTCCCGACAAGCGAATCGGATATCATCTCCAGCTACCTGTCGGTCTACACCACGCTCAACTTCATGGGCAGCCACAACACCTACCTCAGCATCAATGAGGTGGCATCTGACGAAGCGGCGATCCCCCACCGGGGCTCCGACTGGTTCGATGGCGGCAACTGGCTGCGCAACCACCGCCACGAATTCCTCCCCACCGATCAGCCGTACAACAACGCCTGGATCAACCTCTACCGCGGTGCCCTCCAGGCCAATTCGGTCATCAGCGTGATCGAGAACACCGATGCGGTTTCCGACGCCACGAAGGCTGGCTTCCTTGCGGAACTCCGTTCCCTGCGGGCCTACTACTACTGGCTGTTGCTGGATGCCTTCGGCGATGTTCCCCTGATCACCGAGGACAGTGACCCCACCGATCTCGAACCCGTAGCCACCCCCCGTGCGGAAGTCTATAACTTCGTGGTCAGCGAACTGAACGCCGCCGCCCCTGACCTGAGCCGGGAGACCGGATCGGAAACCTACGCCAAGATCAACTTCTGGGCCAACCGCGCCCTGCTGAGCCGCATTCTGCTGAACAGCGAAGTGATCACCGGCACCGCCCGCTGGGCCGAGGCTGAAGCTGCCGCTGATGAGGTCATCAACGGAGGAGCGTACATGCTGAGCGACAACTACTTCGCCAACTTTGACCCCAACAACGACGCCGGCCTCACTGGTGGCGTGGAGAATATGTGGGTCATCCCCTACGACGCCCCCGCCGTCTTCGGTGGCTTCAACCTCGTGCAGATGACGCTCCACTACGCCAGCCAGGAAACCTTCTCCCTCCAGGATCAGCCCTGGAACGGTTACTGTACCCTGCAGGAATTCTACGACAGCTACGACGATGACGATCTCCGGAAAGGCGAGTATGGCAACCAGGAAGTGCGTGGTAACTTCCTGGCCGGTCCCCAGTACAAGCCGGACGGAGAGACCCCCCTCATCGACGGTACGGCCGACGATCCCGGTGGACTCGAACTGGTCTATACCCCCGAACTTAATGCCCTGGAGCCAAATGCCTACCGCCAGGCCGGTGCCCGCATCTGGAAGTACGGCTTCGAGATCGGCTCGCCCAACAGCATGAAGAACGACTTTCCCATCATCCGCTACGCCGAGGTCCTGATGAACAAGGCCGAAGCCATGATGCGGCAGAACAAGGGCGGTTTTTCCATGTACGTGAACATGATCCGCAACCGCGCCGGACTGGATGACATCGACGACAGCATGAGCATGGAGGAAATGCTGGCTGAGCGTGGTCGCGAGTTCTTCTACGAAGGTACCCGCCGCCAGGACCTGATCCGCTTCGATGCCTGGAACGATGCCTGGGACTTTAAACCTGCCCGTAGCACCGACCAGTACGAGATCTTCCCCATTCCGTCTCCCCAGCTGAACGCCAACCGGAACCTCCAACAGAACCCCGGTTACTAATCAGTCCACCGTCGGGTATACCCCGACGGCAACCGACGACGCCCCGCTTCCGACCGGAAGCGGGGCGTTTTTTATTAGTGACTTACCTTCACTGACCATGAATTTCTGTTCCCACTGTGGTTCCGCCGACCTGCGGCACGAGGTCCCCCCGGGCGATACCTACCCACGCTACGTTTGCGGGGGCTGTGGTACCATTCACTACGAAAACCCGAAGGTGGTCACCGGCTGCCTCCCCGTCTGGGAAGACCGGGTACTCCTTTGCCGCCGCGCCATCGAACCCGCCTATGGCCGCTGGAACATCCCGAGCGGCTACCTGGAGAACGGTGAGACGGTCGTGGACGGCGCCTTGCGGGAAGTGCGTGAAGAGGCTGCGGCGGAGGTGAAGGTGAGCTACCTCATCAGCCTCTACAACATCGAGCGGATCAACCAGGTCTACCTGCAGTTCGTCGGGGAGCTCATCGATGGGTCGTACGGGGTAGGTCCGGAAAGTCTGGAAACCCGGCTGTTTACGGAAGCCCAGATCCCCTGGGAGGAGATTGCCTTCACTTCCTCTCTGTTCACCCTGCGTGCCTACTTCCGCAACCGGCGGACGAATGACCACCGCCTTCACCGCAGCAGCTACCCGGATGTGGGGGAGGGGCTGAGGTAGGCGGGGGTGGCAGACATCGGATGTTGTCGGGGTGTCAAGTTGTCAGACATCGGATGTCTGACAGGCGATATATCACCATCTAGGTGATTATTGGTACAACTGTACTGAGGAAACGTAGGAAAATAAAGGGTGACATTATGTCAGACATCCGATGTCTGACATTCCGTCAGGAGCACAACATCCGATGTCTGCCACCTACCCCCGCAGTCGGCGAATAGCCTCCTCCAGGTCAGCAGGAGTATCCACTCCCAAGCTGGGACTGTCGGTCAGGGCGACGTGGATGCGGTATCCCGCCGCCAACCACCGCAGTTGTTCCAGCGATTCTTCTCCTTCCAGGCGGGCCGGGGGCAGGGCCGTCAGTTCCTCCAGTACCGCCGCACGGAAGGCGTAAAGTCCGATGTGCTGCAGATGCTTGCCCGCGTCGATCCACCGCCCGATGGGCACGTCGCGCAGGTAGGGGATGGCGTGGCGGCTGAAGTACAGGGCCTGGCCGGCGTCGCCGCGGACCACCTTGACCACGTTCGGAGATAGTAGGGCGTGTTCGTCGCGAATGCGGGTGGCCAGGGTGGCCACCGATACCTGGTCTTGGGCAAAAGGGTCGGTAACGGCCGACAACTGCTCAGCACTTACGAAGGGTTCGTCGCCCTGTACGTTGATGACGATGCTGGCGTCGGGAAACTGCCTGGCGGCTTCGGCTACCCGGTCGGTCCCGGAAGGGTGGTCGGGGGAGGTCATTACGACCTGCCCCCCGAAACCCGTTACGTGGTCGAAGATGCGCTGGTCGTCGGTGGCGACCACCACCTCGTCCGCCACGCCCGCCCGGCGCACCGCACCGTAAACGCGCTGCACCAGCGTTTCACCGCCCACGTCGACGAGGGGCTTGCCGGGCAGCCGGCTGCTGGCGTACCGGGCGGGAATAACGGCTAGGACCATAATTAGTCCAGTTGCATTTCCGGCACATCGCCCTCGATGACGAGTCGACCGGCGGTAGCGTCCTTAATTTGCTGCACGGTCACCCCGGGGGCGCGTTCCAGCAGGCGGAAACCGCGGTCGGGGGTCACCTCGAGTACCGCCAGGTTGGTGACAATTTTCTTGACGCATTTGACGCCGGTGAGGGGGAGGGAGCACTCGGAGAGCAGCTTGGATTCCCCGGCGCGGTTGGTGTGCATCATGGCTACGATGATGTTCTCGGCGGAAGCTACTAGGTCCATGGCGCCCCCCATGCCCTTGACGAGCTTGCCGGGGATCTTCCAGTTGGCGATGTCGCCGGTGTCCGATACCTCCATGGCTCCGAGGACCGTGAGCTGGATGTGCTGCCCGCGGATCATGGCGAAGCTGGTGGCGCTGTCGAAGATGGCCGCGCCGGGCAGGGCGGTGATGGTTTGCTTTCCAGCGTTGATTAGGTCGGCGTCGACCTCCTCTTCGGTGGGGAAGGGGCCCATGCCGAGGATGCCGTTTTCGGACTGGAAAGTGACGTCAATGCTCTCGGGCACGAAGTTGGCGACCAGGGTGGGGATGCCGATGCCCAGGTTGACGTACCAGCCATCCTGGAGCTCACGGGAAATTCTTTTGGCGATTCCGGTTTTATCTAGCATGGCTTAGCGGGTTGTGCGTTTTTCGATGCGTTTTTCGTAGTCCTGTCCCTGGAAGATGCGCTGGACGAAGACACCGGGGGTGTGGATGTGGTTGGGGTCGAGCTCGCCGGGTTCCACCAGCTCCTCGACTTCGGCGATGGTGATGCGGCCGGCCATGGCCATGACGGGATTGAAGTTGCGGGCCGTGCCCTTGTAGATCAGGTTGCCATCGGTGTCGCCTTTCCAGGCCTTCACGATGGCGAAGTCGGCCGTCAGGGCCATTTCCAGGATGTGGGGCTTGCCGTTGAATTCACGGACTTCCTTTCCTTCCCCGACTTCGGTGCCATAGCCGGCGGGGGTGAAGAAGGCGGGGATA
Source organism: Neolewinella marina (assembly GCF_002631205.1). GTDB lineage: Bacteria > Bacteroidota > Bacteroidia > Chitinophagales > Saprospiraceae > Neolewinella > Neolewinella marina. The sequence goes on along the minus strand of NZ_PDLO01000001.1, from coordinate 65,843 downwards.
CCAGCACCGCCGGCGCGGCAGCGCTCGGCCAGGCTCCCCTGGGGGATAAGGTCCACCTCCAGATCGCCGCTCAACATCTGCCGCTCGAACTCGGCGTTTTCGCCCACGTAGCTGGCGATCATCTTGCGGATCTGCCGGCTCTGGAGCAGAAGGCCCAGTCCGAAGTCGTCCACTCCGGCGTTGTTGGAGATACAGGTCAGGTCCTTAATGCCGGATTCGGCCAGGGCGGCGATACACTTTTCGGGGATGCCGCACAGGCCGAAGCCCCCCAGCATGAGGGTCATGCCATCGGTGATTCCCGCGATGGCGGCGCGTGCGTCGGATACGCGTTTTTGCATGATCAATCGGTTTTGGTTAAGGTGGGCAGGGCTTTGCCCTAAGTATAAGGTTTACGGGACGATCCGTCAGGTTAACCCGGCCACAATATCATCATTCCTCCTCGAGCAGCTGACTGTCGAGCCGCTTTTTGGTCTTGGCGCCCAGGCGGCGCAGTTTTTCCGCCCGGCCGATGAGGGTGGCCCCGTATTTGCCGCCGGTGCTGAGCTTGTTGAAGGCCGCCTGGTAGGAGGCCTGGGCCTGGTCCAGCCGGTGACCCACCTTGCGCAGGTCGTCGGTGAAGGCCACGAAGCTGTCGTACAGCATGCCGCTCTGGCGGGCGATTTCCAGCACATTCTTCTTCTGGTTTTCCTGCTTCCAGATGTAGCTCACGGTACGCAGGGTGGCCAACAGGGTAGAGGGGGTGACCAGCACGATGTTCCGGTTCAAAGCCTCCAGGAAGAGGTTCTGGTCGGTGGTCAGGGCCAGTCCCAGCGCCGGCTCGATGGGTACGAACAGCAGGAGGTAGTCCGGGGAATTGATCTGATAGAGGCGGGTGTAATCCTTCGACGCAAGGTCCACCACGTGTTGCCGCAGGCTGCGCAGGTGGGCGGCCGCCTCCGTGCGCCGGCGGGCTTCCTCCTCCGGGGGGCAGCTGCAGTAGCGCTCGTAGGCCGTCAGGGATACCTTGCTGTCGATGACCAAGTGCTTGTTCTCCGGAAGGTTGATGATGAAGTCGGGCCGCTTTTGTCGCCCGTTCTCATCCTGGTAGCTGGCCTGTGCGTGGAAGTGGACGCCCGACTGCAGTCCGCTGGCTTCGAGCAGGGTCAGTAACTGCCATTCTCCCCAGTCGCCCTGGGTCTTGGTATTGCCGCGCAGGGCGCCCGCGAGGTTGTTGGCTTCGGCACTGATCTGCTGGTTGAGGCGGTGGAGGTGCTGGATCTCGGTGCGCAGGCTTACCCGGTCTTTCGTCTCTTCGAGAAAGCGCTTTTCCACCTGGGCCTCGAAGCCCTGGATGCGTTCCTTCAGGGGAGCCAGGATGCCGTTGAGCTGCTGGACGTTCTGCTGGGTGAAGCGGGCCGATTTCTCTTCCAGCAGCCGGTCCGCGGTGCGCTCGAAGTGGGCCACGGAGGCTTCCTGCAGCCTTTCCATTTCGGCCTGCTGCTGTTCCAGCCGTTCCTGCAGGTTTTGGTGGTGGGCAGACAGCGTGGCCAGCTGAGACTTTAGTTCGGACTCGGATTGTATCCTTTCCTGGAGGTTCTCGTAGCTTAGGTCGGCGTCGCTGCGCAGCTGCTCGTACAGCTCCCGGCCGACAAAATCGCGTTTGACTTCCTCCAGGGCCAAGTGGGTCCGGCTGATGCTCATGCGGGCGTAAAACCAGGCCAGGGCCGCTCCCATTACCATACCGAGGGCCGCGGCGAAGAATAAGGGTAGGGCGGAGGTTGCTTCCATGGGGGCAAGGTACCAACTCACCCGGTTCCCGGCTGCAATACACTCGATTTAACGAACGTTCCTAACCGCAATGAAATCCTACTTCCTTTCCGCAATCGCCTGTTTCTCCCTGCTTTCCGTCGCCTCCTCCGCCGGAAGCTCTGCCGGCTGGGGGCAGTGGGTGGTGGAGTGGGTCTCGAGCTGGTTTGTCTCCGGGGAGGAAGTGGCAACGGAGCCCAAGGCCCGGCCGGCAGATCCGGCATTGCTTGATCTCCTGAACCACTTTCCGGCATCGGATACCCTGACCCTCACCGAGGGCTGGCCGTACCTTAGCCTGGACGTGGCCGCCGACCTGGACCGCCGCCAACGTCTTCTTGACGCGACGGTACTGTTGCACAATCCCAACCGACAGTTGCCGCTGTCGCCCGGCCGGCGGGTACGGGTGATCTACCCGGACGGACAGCGGCCGGAGCGGTTCATCCAGATGGCGCGGCGGTTCACGGACGTGCAGGACGTTGCCTTCACCGACCGCCTGGCACCCGCGCTCGCCGCCGCCCCCCCTGTCCCAACGGTGGTCGTAGCCAGTGACCCCGCCGGCGGATTGGGTGAAAATCACTGGTACGAATCCCTCTACACCCTCGGCAGCTATACGCTCATCCACTTTGGGGACGACAGCCACCTTGACAGTGTCCCCGCCCACTGGGGACTGATCCAGTCGCCACTACGCAGCAAGGAAAGCGAAGCCTTTGTAGCCCAGGCGCTGTTCGGTGCCCAGGCCTTGTTGGGAAGACTACCTTCTGGCCGGGGCCTGGACCTGCCTCAACTCCGGCCCGGTTTCCGGGAACCCGAGGTGCTGGGCTTCGACCGGGCGGCCCTGGAGCGCGCCGACGAAACCCTGTACCGTGCCATCCGTTACGGCGCCACCCCCGGGGCCCAGCTGACCGTGCTCAAGGACGGTGAAGTGGTGTACGAGCGGGCCTATGGCAACCACCGCTACCGGGGAGGAGAAGCCGTCCGCGTCAGCGACCTGTACGACCTGGCCTCGGTGACGAAGGCCGCCGCGACCTCGCTGGCCGTGATGAAGCTGTACGATGAGGGGCGGATCGACCTGGCCGCCCGCGTCAAAGATTATCTCCCCGAATACGAGGGACAGGTGCCGGGCAACTTCCGCATCGACCAACTGCTTACCCACCATACGGGGCTGGAGCCCAGCCTGCCCCTTTACCCGTATATCCGGGAACCCTACGTCAGCGACGTACCCGATGACCACCACCGCAACGCGCTCAGCGGTACCCGCTGGGCGGACGAGGGCGTGGCTACTCAGTTGAGAAAGGACATCGCCAGCGTAGGGTATACCCGCCATCCCATCTATCGGTACAGTGACATTAACTACGTGCTGTTACAGTTTGTCGTGGAAGGCATTACCGGCGTTGGGTTGGATGAATACGTTAACCAGGAATTCTTTGTCCCTCTCGGACTTCGTCACCTGGCTTACCGTCCCCTCGAGCGGTTCGCGCCCCGGCAACTGGTGCCGACCATCGTCGACCGGTGGGTGAACCGCGGTGAGCTACGGGGCTTCGTGCACGACGAAGGGGCTGCTCTCATGGGCGGGGTGGCCGGGCATGCGGGACTGTTCGGTAACGCCACCGATCTGGCGCGGCTCTTCCAGCTGCTCGTAGATGGTGGAGCGTCCGGCGGCCAGCAGCTGATCTCGGAGAAAACCGTGGAACTGTTTACTGCCCAGGGGCCATACAACCACCGGGCCCTGGCCTTTGACCGCCTGGAGCGGGGCTACGGCAGCGTAATCGAGGCGGGCGCCTCCGAACGTACCTTCGGACATACCGGCTTCACCGGCACCAGCGTATGGGCGGACCCGGACACCGACCTGGTGTTTGTCTTGCTTACCAACCGGACCTACCCGGATCCCGACAATAAAAAGTTCATGGAGAGCGGCGTGCGGACCCGGTTACACCGTGACGTCTACCGCGCCCTGTATGCCACTGACACCCGGCCCGCGGCCTGAGTTTTGGGTTTTGTTCAGGCAATGCCGCTGCGGAAGGGAACGAAGCGGCACAGTCCGAGTTTCTCCTCTTCGTACTCCGTTTCCGACCGCCGGGTAATGCGGAGCAACTGCTGGATCTCGTTTTCCGGTCCCACGGGGATCACCAGGATGCCCCCGATGGACAGCTGCTCCAGGAGGGCCTGGGGAACGGAAGTGGCTCCGGCCGTGACCAGAATGCGGGCGTAGGGGGCCATTTCCGGCAATCCCCGGTTCCCATCGCGCAGAAAGAAGCGGATGCCCCGGTCAAGCCGGAGTTTCTTCAGGGTAAGTTTTGCCTTCTTGTACAGTGGTTTATGACGTTCCACGGTGAAGACCCGACCGCCGAGGAGGGACAGTACGGCGGCCTGGTAGCCGGAGCCCGTGCCGATCTCCAGCACCCGCTGCCGGGGCAGTAGTTGGAGGGCCGTGGTCTGCCAGGCTACGGTGGAGGGTTGGGAGATGGTCTGTTCGCAATCAATGGGGAAGGGCTCGTCGCGGTAGGCCCAGTCGCTGAAGCTGCTTTCCAGGAAGGAATGCCGGGGAATATTGGCCATGACGTCCAGCACCCGGTCGTCGAACTCACCCCGCTTGCGGAGCTTGTCGATCAACCGTTTGCGTTGCCCGCGATGACGAAAACCATCTTCCATTTTACTTCAGTTGTCCGGCGAGGTCGGCCGGTGAGTAATTAACGTTCTTCAGCACCTTATTATCGGCGGTGCGGTACACCAGGTAGTGATCGCCGCTGCGTTCCACCCGTCCCTCCTGCTGGAGGTTGCGGTAATGTTCCACGGTGGCTTCGGCTTCTTCGGCGCTGCTGCAGGTCTTGCTCATGTTGGAGCGGTGGACTTCGTCGAAGAGGGCCTTGAACTTGTCGCCCAGTCCAAATTCAAGGACGGCCCCGCTGAGGACGTACTGCAGGTCGGCCAGCGCATCCGCTACTTCGACAATGTCGTTGTCGGCAATGGCGGCTTCCAGCTCCTTCAGCTCCTCCCGCAGCAGGTTTACCCGCAGGCGCGACCGTTCCGGGGGCGGGATCGCGGGTGCCGGGCAAACCGGCAGGTGAAATGTGCGGTGGAATTCGGCTACGGCTTCCAGGGCGTCTGGGCTTTTCATACAGCTTGTTTGGATTGAGGCAAATATAGCAACAGGAGGTCGGAAGAAAGCAGTAGATCCGGGGGCGTGAAGTCCGTGGAACATTCCCCATTTGCCTTCAAGGGGCTGCATAGTCCCGTATATCGGAGAACTAGAAATCTACGGGTTCTCCAGGATGGTTCGGAGCGATCAAGTATAATATACCTCAACAGGGTAAAAATAAGGAATATAATTCGGTGGTAACGGGATTTGCAAAACCGGATAAGATGTTTGTGCACGCAACGATTCTTTCGAAGTATCCTTTGCAGGTGTAAATCCCTTTTGATTAATGCCGTGGAACATTGTGAGCACCTTTGCAGCCGGTTATCTTGTGAATCCAATTTGACGTCGTGGCTTTGGCCCCTGCGTCCCTTTCTCCAGCTACCCCATCCGAATATGCAGTACCAATCTACTACCCCCAACGAAGCAGGTCTCTACACTCCCCACCTGGAATCGGATGCCTGCGGTACCGGATTCATTGCCAACCTGAGCGGGGAAGCCAAGCACAGCATCGTGCGGGACGCCCTGAAGATGCTGGCCAATATGGAGCACCGGGGAGCCTGTGGCTGTGAGCCCAATTCCGGCGACGGAGCCGGTATCCTGACCCAGGTGCCCGACGAGTTCTTCCGGCGGCAGCTGGCCGCCCTGGGCAAGGTACTCCCTGAATTCGGCAAGTACGGCGTGGGGCAGCTTTTCCTGCCGGCCGAAAAGGAACTAGCCCGCCGCTGCCGCTTCCTGTTCGAGGACTACTGCGACGAACTGGGATTCGACGTGATCGCCTACCGCAAGAATCCCCACGACGCCGATGAGGTAGGGCCCACCAGCCAGGGTGCCCAGCCCCGGATGGAGCAGATTTTCGTGAAGCCCCGCGAGGAGATGGCGCTGGCCGACCTGGAGCGGAAGCTGTACGTCTTGCGCAAGTTCGCCACCCACCGCATCCACATCACCTACCCGGAGACCCGCGACCAGTTTTACCTCTGCTCCTTCAGCTATAAGACCATCGTCTATAAAGGACAGCTGACCACCTGGCAGCTGCCCGGCTTCTACAACGACCTCCAGGACCTGAGCTACAAGTCAGCCATCGCCCTGGTCCACAGCCGCTTCTCCACCAATACCGTGCCCAAGTGGAAGCTGGCCCAGCCCTTCCGCATGATCGCCCACAACGGGGAGATCAATACCGTGCAGGGCAACGTGAACTGGTGGCGGTCGAAGGAGAGCCTGATCCGGGAAACGTCCAACTTCACGGAGGAGGAGCTCAATATGATCTTCCCGGTGTGTGGCACCAGCCTGTCGGACTCCGCCAACTTCGACAACCTGCTGGAGTTCCTGACCATGAACGGCATCAGCATCCCCCACGCCCTCATGATGATGATTCCGGAAGCCTGGCAGCACGACGAGGCCATGCCCGACTTCAAAAAGGCGTTCTACGAATACAGCAAGGCCCTGATGGAGCCCTGGGACGGCCCCGCTTCCATCTGCTTCACCGACGGTATCCTGGTGGGGGCAACCCTCGACCGGAACGGCCTGCGCCCGAGCCGTTACTGCCTGCTCAACGACAACACCCTGATCGTGGCCTCGGAGGCCGGGGCCCTCAAGGTGGACCAGCGCAAGGTGGTGAAGAAGGGGCGACTGCAGCCCGGCCGTATCCTGGTGGCCGACCTCCAGGAGCACCGCGTCATTGGCGACGAGGAATTGAAGGAGATCATCTGCAAGCGGCTGCCCTACCGCGAATGGCTGGATGAATACAGGCAGGACATCAAGAACCTGCCGCTTTCCCGCAAGGCGGAGGTCACCATGGATCAGCAGACGCTCTTCCGGCGGCTACAGCTTTTCGGGTACACCAAAGAGGACCTGAGCGTACTGCTCGAGCCGATGATCAAGGAGGGCAAGGACCCCATTGGCTCCATGGGCAGCGACACCCCCCTGGCGGTACTGAGCCTACACAGCCAGCACATCGCCAACTACTTCAAGCAACTGTTCGCCCAGGTGACGAACCCGCCCATTGACCCCATCCGCGAGCGGAGCGTCATGTCGCTCTACGCCATGCTGGGCAGTTCGGGCAACGTCATCCAGCCCACTGCGGCCAACGCTACCTACATCCACCTGGACACCCCCATCCTGACGAACGACGAGGTAGCCAAACTGCGGGAACTCCACCACCGCGATTTCCGGGCGGGCGTAATCAGCACCGTCTTCCCCGCCGACGGGCAGGAGGGTCGGCTGCAGGCCGCCGTGGAGCACATCCGTGCCCAGGCCCAGTCCCTGGTCCGCAGCGGCTACAACATCCTGGTGCTGAGTGACCGCGAGGCCGACAGCCACAGCGCGCCGGTGCCGAGCCTGCTCGCCCTCGGGGCCGTACACCACCACCTGGTGGAGCTGGGACTGCGCGCCAAGACCAGTCTGGTCGTCGAGAGCGGCGACATCCGCGAAACCCACCACGTAGCCACCCTGATCGGTTACGGTGCCAGCGCGGTGAACCCCTATATGGCCTACGCGGCGCTGGCCGACCTCCACGCCCGTAACGTCTTCGAGGAGGAAGGTTACGAGTTGAAGGACGTGATCAAGATCTACCGGAAGGCCATCGGAAAAGGACTGCTGAAGATCATGTCCAAGATCGGCATCTCCACCCTCCAGTCGTACCAGGGGGCCCAGATCTTTGAGATCCTGGGACTTAACCGCAAAGTGGTGGAGGAGTGCTTCCGGGGTTCCATCAGCCGCATCGAGGGTATTGGCTACGACGGTCTCGCCAGCGAAGTGCTGGTGCGCCACCGCCTGGCCTACCCCAAGGAATACGTCCCCAATCCCAAGCTGGAAGTCGGTGGCGTCTACCAGTGGAAGCGGCGGGGTGAGGCCCATACCTTTAACCCCAAGAGCATCCACTACCTGCAGGTGGCTGCCCGCAAGAACGACTCGGAGGCTTACGCCAAGTACCGCGACGTCATCAACGAACAGACGGAAAAGGCCCTTACCCTGCGCGGGCTGCTCACCTTCCGCAAGGGCGACCCCATCCCGATCGAGGAGGTGGAACCCGCCGAGGCCATCATGAAACGCTTCGCGACCGGGGCCATGTCCTTCGGCTCCATCAGCTGGGAGGCCCACACCACCCTGGCCATTGCGATGAACAAGATCGGGGCCCGCTCCAACTCCGGAGAGGGTGGGGAGGACGAAATCCGCTACGAGCTGGATGAGCAGGGCCGCAACATGCGCTCCGCCATCAAGCAGGTCGCCTCCGGCCGCTTCGGGGTCACGAGCCACTACCTCACCAACGCCGACGAGATCCAGATCAAGATGGCCCAGGGCGCCAAGCCCGGAGAGGGCGGACAGCTGCCCGGCCACAAGGTCGACGACTGGATCGGCCGCGTACGGAAGTCCACTCCCGGTGTCGGACTGATCTCCCCGCCGCCCCACCACGATATCTACAGCATCGAGGACCTGGCCCAGCTGATCTTCGACCTGAAGAACGCCAACCGCCGCGCCCGCATCAACGTAAAGCTTGTCTCCAAGGCCGGCGTAGGCATCATCGCCTCCGGCGTAGCGAAGGCCCACGCCGACGCCATCCTGATCAGCGGCCACGACGGCGGCACCGGCGCCAGCCCCCTGAGTTCCATCCGCCACGCCGGCCTCCCCTGGGAGCTGGGACTGGCGGAAAGCCACCAGACCCTGGTGCGCAACCGCCTCCGCGACCGGGTGACCCTGCAGACCGACGGACAGCTCCGCACCGGCCGCGACCTGGTCATCGCCACCCTGCTGGGGGCCGAAGAGTACGGCGTGGCCACCGCCGCCCTGATCGTGGAAGGTTGTATCATGATGCGCAAGTGCCACGTCAATACCTGTCCGGTAGGCATCGCCACCCAGAACCCGGAACTGCGCAAGCGCTTCACCGGTGATCCCGAACACGTCATCAACTTCTTCCGCTTCCTGGCCGAGGACATGCGGTCGATCATGGCCGAACTCGGCTTCCGCACCGTCAATGAAATGGTGGGCCGCGTGGAGCACCTGAAGATGAACAGCGAGGTGGAACACTGGAAGTACCGCAGCCTGGACCTGAGCCCCATCCTCTACAAGGAGGTGGCCGACGAATCCGTCGGGCTGTACAAGCGGGTGGAACAGGACCACGGCATCGCCGACGTGCTGGACCGCCGCCTGATCACCGCGGCGAAACTGGCCTTGGAGGAAGTGGAATCGGTCACGGGCTCCTTCGACATCAAGAACACCGACCGTAGCGTGGGCGCCATGCTGTCCAACGAGATCAGCCGCCGCTTTCACGGCGAGGGGCTGCCCGACGGCACCATCAAGTTCCGCTTCCGGGGTTCGGCCGGACAGAGTTTCGGGGCCTTTTCCGCCAAGGGCATTGAATTCCTGCTGGAAGGGGAGGCCAACGATTACTTCGGCAAGGGCCTTTCCGGCGCCCGCCTGATCGTGGTACCCGACCGACTATCCACTTTCGATCCCCACGAGAACATCATCATCGGTAACGTGGCCTTCTACGGAGCCACCTCCGGTGAGGCCTACCTGAAGGGCATGGCCGGCGAACGCTTCGCGGTCCGCAACTCCGGCGTCAAGGCCGTAGTGGAGGGCCTGGGCGACCACGGCTGCGAATACATGACCGGTGGGGTAGTAGTGGTGCTGGGCGAAACCGGCAAGAACTTCGGCGCCGGTATGTCGGGCGGTATGGCCTACATCTACGACCCGGAGCGCACCTTCAAAAAACAACTGAATACCGAGATGGTCGACCTGGAGCCGCTGAACGACTTCGACCGGACCCTGCTCAAGCAAATGGTGCGCAACCACTTCGCCTACACCAGCTCGAAGCGGGCGCTGGATATGCTCAACGCCTGGGAGCGTGAGGAGGGTCACTTCGTAAAGGTGATGCCCCGCGACTACAAGGCGGTATTGGCCCAGAAGGACCAGCAGCCCGACGTCCATGTCAAGGTGGCCGAACTGGTTTAATCACTCAAGAAAAAAGAATACCATGGCAGATCCCAACGGATTCCTGAAACATACGCGTGAGTTACCCGCCAAGCGGCCGGTGGAGATACGCAAAACCGACTGGCAGGAGCTCTACGAGCCCATGCCGGAAGAGAAGACCATCACCCAGGCCAGCCGCTGCATGGACTGTGGCGTACCCTTCTGTCACAGCGGCTGCCCCCTCGGCAACATCATTCCCGAGTTCAACGACGCGGTGTACGAGCAGGACTGGCGCGAAGCCTTTGAGATCCTCAGCTCGACGAACAACTTCCCCGAGTTCACCGGCCGGATCTGTCCGGCACCCTGTGAATCAGCCTGCGTGCTGGGCATTAACCAGCCACCGGTAGCGATTGAATTCATCGAAAAGTCGATCGCCGAAGAGGCCTTTCAGCGGGGCTACGCCCGCCCGAATCCCCCCGCCAGCCGGACCGGCAAGTCGGTGGCTGTGATCGGGTCGGGGCCCGCCGGCCTGGCCGCCGCCGCCCAGCTGAACAAGGCGGGGCATACGGTGACGGTCTACGAGAGAAATTCCCGCATAGGAGGGCTCCTTCGCTACGGCATTCCCGACTTTAAACTCGAAAAGTGGGTCATCGACCGGCGCATCGAACTGATGGAGGCCGAAGGGGTCAAATTCCGCACCAACGCCAACGTGGGCGGTAACGTCGACGCCAAGCAGCTGGTCCGGGAAAATCACGCCGTGGTGCTGGCCGGTGGATCGACCATCCCCCGCGACATCCCCAGCCAGGGCCGGGAAGCCCAGGGCATCCACTTCGCCATGGAATTCCTCGAGCAGAACAACAAGCGGGTGGCCGGCGACGACCTGAGCGATACCTTCGAGATCCACGCCCGCGACAAGGACGTGCTCGTGATCGGCGGCGGGGATACCGGCGCGGATTGCGTCGGTACCAGCAACCGCCACGGCGCCCGCTCCGTGACCCAGATCGAGATCATGCCGATGCCGCCTGCGGACCGGGACCCGGACTCCTGGCCCAACTGGCCGATGATCCTGCGCACCTCCACCAGTCACGAGGAGGGCTGCGAGCGCGAATGGGCCGTCCTCACCGAAGAATTCCTGAAGGACGAAGAGGGAAAACTCAGGGCCGTCCGCACCGTTAACATCCGCTGGGGCCGGGACCAGACCGGCCGCAACACCTTCGTGAAAATCCCCGGTACGGAACGCGAGCTGCCCTGTCAGCTCCTGCTGATCGCGGCTGGCTTCCTCCATCCTCAGCATGAGGGGTTGCTCAACACCCTCGGCGTAGGGCTCGATGCCCGCAAGAACGTGGCCGCCAGCCCCGAGCACAACTACCAGACTTCGGTACCCAAGGTCTTTGCGGCCGGTGACATGCGCCGTGGGCAAAGCCTCGTCGTATGGGCCATTGCGGAAGGGCGGGAGTGTGCCCGTTCCGTCGACGCCTTCCTGCGCGGCGGCGAATCGGTACTGGAAAGCCGGGATGAAGGACGGCTGGAGTTGGATTATGCCTGATTGAGGTTAGTGGCTGTATGACAACGCCTTATGTCATTGAAGTAAAGGGATGATTACGGGTGATGTCTAACCACCTTCCCGTATGGACATTTTTGCGCTTCTTTGCACCTGCGCGCCGCCGCCCCGTGGCCGTGGCCAAAGTCGAACAGCATGCAATACCGGAAATTAGGAAAAACGAACTTTGACGTAAGCGAGATCAGTCTCGGCACCTGGCAGGTGGGCGGGAAGTGGGGGGAACCCTTCGACGACGCCACCGCCGACCGGATCCTGAACGAAGCCATCGATCAGGGCGTCAACTTCATCGATACTGCCGACGTGTACAGCGACGGCCGCAGCGAGCAGGCCGTGGGCAGGGTAGTGGGGCAGCGGTCGGAAGAGATCTATGTGGCCACGAAGTGTGGTCGGCAGATCAACCCTCACACCAATGAGAATTATACCGTAGAAGCCCTGCGCGGCTACGTGGAGGACAGCCTGAAACGGCTGAAACTGGAGCGCATCGACCTGATCCAGCTGCACTGTCCGCCCACCGACGTGTACTACCGTCCGGAGATCTTTGAGCTCTTTGCCCGGCTGAAGGAGGAGGGCAAGATCCGCCAGCTGGGCGTGAGCGTGGAAAAGGTAGAGGAGGCCATCAAGGCGATGGAGTACCCCGACGTGGCCACGGTACAGATTATCTTCAATGTATTCCGCCAGCGGCCGGCGGAGCTCTTCTTCGATCTGGTGCGGGAGAAGAACGTCGGCGTGATCGCCCGGGTACCGCTGGCCAGTGGATTGCTGACGGGCAAGTTCAGCCGTTCCACCACCTTCGGGGCCGAAGACCACCGCAACTTTAACCGCAACGGGGAGGCCTTCGACCAGGGGGAAACGTTCAGCGGGGTGGACTACGAGCGGGGGCTCGCGGCGGTAGACCAGCTCAAGGAGTTGTTCCCGAACGAAGAAAACCTGGCACCCGTGGCCCTGCAGTGGATCCTGGCCCACCCGGAGGTGAGCTGCATCATTCCGGGAGCCTCCCGCCTGGAACACCTCCACTCCAACCTTTCGGTAGAAAACCGGTCACCATTGACCGCCGATCAGCTGCAGCGGATGAACGCCATCTACGAGGAGAACATCAAACCCACGGTGCACCAACGCTGGTAGTCACCGCGGCAGGGTCACCCAATGACGACCAGCAACAGCAGGAAGAAAATCAGCAGGCTGCCGGTGATGGCCATGGCCAGTTCCGTACGGCGAGCGGGCGGCAGGGCGGACCGGCGACCGGCCAGCCGCAGTCCGTCGGAACTGCCCAACTGGGCGGCGCGTACGGCGCGGTAAAGGCGGCGGTTCACCAGGGTGCTGCCGGTGGGCTTTGGGGCTTGGAGAGACTTCATAAACGCGGTATTCCGGGGGTGATTCAAAATCGGCCGCAAAGGTCCGGCTTTCCCCGTTGTTGGACAATAGATGGCGAAACATAATTCTGCCTGATGGAGGAGATTTCGGCTGCGGCCTAATAATGTTTCGAGTTTAACAGGATACTTACGTCTTTGCTATCCCGTTTCATCGTTACGAGTTTCTGATTAATTCAGGGTTACTTTTGCGCCCCTTTTCGATTATGCATTGTACGGCACCGGTTCTCTCTCCCGCGTCGCTCACTAGGTTGATAGTATATGATTGGTAATACTTTGGCGATTCTGGGTCGCCGCATGGGCTGGCATCTGAACGAGGATGCCGTTTTTGGCTTGCACCGAGGTTATCCGGTGATGATTCGCCAGCGGTTGCTGCTGGGGCAGCCCAGACTGGAAACGATTCGCATCAAGACCGATCCCATTTCCGGGGCCCGGCGGCAAGCCCTGCAACTGGCCCTGGAGAGCCTTGATCTGCCCGGGGCCTTTGTCCGGACCCGAGTGACCAGCAGTGCCCTTCACCTGCGTTACCGCCCGCTCTACAGCTGGCGGCGTACCCCCCTCACCCTGACGGCGGTTGAGGCCGTCATCGCCGTAGCCGACACCTTCGGCCTGCAGCCCACCCGGACGGTGGCCTCTAGCCCGGAGGCCCTGCGGCGCTGCTTCTACACCGGCGAGGCCGACACCCTGCTGGGTGAGACGGACGTATTCGAATTCGAGAACCATTACTACAGCCTGCGCGGCCGCCGCGTGGCTTTCGCCCGTCCCTACGTTTACGGGCTGGTGGGAGGGTCGCTCTACGCCCTGGTAGGGGTGGTGCCCACGATTGCGGCGGCCTCTCTGATGGACCCCGTCCCCGGGGTGGTCGGACTTGGCATCGCCTTTCTTTGCTACTATGGCTATCGGCAATTCAATGGCCTGGCCGGGCCAAGGACGAAGCTGACGTTGTTGTCTCTCAGCCTGTTGTGGGCGCTCATCACGGCAGCGGGCTGCGCCATCGTACAGCGGCTGTCCGCGGGCCGTGAATGGGCCGACGTATACCGGTCCATGACGGAGTGGAGTGGGGGCTGCGCCTATGAATGCGCTATTGCCGCGGGCACGGGTTTGGTTGCCAGCCTACTGCTGTCCGAATGGTACCTCACCTCGGCCCGGCGGTTCCGCAAGGCGCTTACCCTGTAGGCAGGCTACTTCTTTTTCTTCTTTTTCGTGATCCGCTCGGCCTCCTCCATGAGTTCCGCGATGCCCATACGGTCCTGTTTGCTCAGGGTAAGCGTTTCCCGGTAGGCACTGCGGTCCAGTTCCACGACCTTGATGTCGTGTCCGGTGTAGGATTCAATCGCCCGGAGCAGCTCGTGCTCCTCGGGGGCGCAGAAGGAATACGCCACCCCGCGGTTTCGGCCGCGGCCCGTGCGGCCCACCCGGTGTACGTAATTGTCGGCCTGCTCCGGCAGGTCGTAGTTGATGACGTGGGTGACGTCGGGGATGTCGATGCCCCGGGCACTCACGTCGGTGGCGATCATCACCCGTTGCTCCCCGGCGCGGAAGGCTTCCAGGGCGCTTTCGCGCTCGGCCTGCTCAAGGTCGCCGTGGAGGGTAATGGTCGGAATGTCCACCCGGGCCATCGCCTTGGCAATCCGTTCACACCGCACCCGCGTACGCGCAAAGACGAGCAGCTTGGCTTCCGGATTTTCCTTCACGAAGCGTTCCAGAAAAAACCGCTTGTCGTCCATGTCGATGAAGACCACCGCGTGGTCGACGTTCTTGCTGACGGGATCCTTGGGGGAGATGCGGATGCGGATGGGGTTGCGGACCAGGGAGTAGGCCAACTTCTTGATCCGCTCATTGATCGTAGCCGAGAAGAACAGGGTCTGGTGCTTGCGCTGCAGGTGGCCGATGACGCCGCGGATGTCATCGATGAAGCCGAGGTCCAGCATGAGGTCGGCCTCGTCGAGCACGAGAATATCCACCCGATCGAGACGCAGGATCTTGCGGCCCAGCAGGTCGTACATACGTCCCGGAGTAGTAATGAGCAGGTCCAGCTCCTTCGTGAGGCCGGCAATCTGGGGCTCGATTTCCACCCCGCCGGTGAGGCCCAGGACCTTCACGCCCGTGCCCTTCGCCAGGGCGGTAAACACCTCGGTGAGTTGCAGGGCGAGTTCCCGCGTCGGCACCATCACCAGGCAGCTGATGCCGGTTTCCCGCCACTGGGTCTGCTTGCGTTCGTGCAGTTTCTGAAGGATAGGGATGGCAAAGGCCGCCGTCTTTCCCGTGCCCGTCTGGGCGATGGCCAGCACGTCTTCCCCCTCCAGGATGGGGCGGATGGCCCGGTACTGGATGTCGGTGGGTCGCTTCCAGCCCTGCTTGCCGATGCTGCGTTTGAGTTCGGGGGAAAGGGGGTAGTCGGTAAATTTCATACGCAAGATATTGGGGCGGCGGCGCGCCGGTGCCGTGCAACTAACGCGGCGCCCCGGCCGTTGGTTAACCGCCGCGTACGCCCGGCCCGTATCTTTACACCTTTTCCCTTCCTATGGCTCCCCAAACCACCGCCTTGCTGCTCGTCGACCTCCAGGTCGATTTCCTTCCCATCGGTATGCTGCCCGTCCCCCAGGGCGACCGGGTTATTCCGCTGGCCAATCGCCTCATGCCACACTACCATACGGTGGTAGCTACCCAGGACTGGCACCCCGCCAACCACGGCTCCTTCGCGGCCAACCACCCCTGGCGCAAGCCCGGGCAGGTCATCGACCTACACGGACTCTCCCAGGTGCTGTGGCCCATCCACTGCGTCCAGGAAACCTGGGGCGCGGAATTTGCGGCGGAGCTGGATACGGACGGTATCGACATGGTGTTCCGCAAGGGCACCGATCCGGAGATTGACAGCTATTCCGGTTTCTACGACAACGGCCACCGCAAATCGACCGGACTGGCCGCGTGGCTGCAGGAAAGGGGCGTCACCGACCTCCACGTCATGGGACTGGCCCTGGACTACTGCGTGAAGTTCACCGTGCTGGATGGGCTGGGGGAGGGCTTCCGCGTAACCCTGATCGAGGACGGTACCCGGCCCGTAGAACTGCAGGATGGCGACGGGGCGGGGGCCATCGCGGCAATGCGGACCGCCGGCGCCCGGGTAATTCCCTCTGCGGACCTGCTCTCCTAGGGGGCTGGCCATACGCTTTCGGCATACGGGGGGAATGACTATTTTGGTTGCCGCTAATTGTCCTCCATGAACCTACGATGCCCCATTGTCGCCCTTTTTTCCTTTCTGCTGATCGGCTGTGCCAGCGAAGCACCCGATGCGGAAACGTCCGTCAGCCAGGAGACCACCGCCGCACCCTCCTTTCAGGCCGATCCCCAGCCCGTGGAAGCCCGGGAGGTGGCTACCCTGGCCGTGGGTAGCCCGGCGCCGGATTTCAATCTACCCGGCGCGGACGGAGAAATGCACAGCATGGAGGATTATGCTGATGCCGAGGTCCTCGTGCTAGCCTTCACCGCCAACCACTGTCCGACCGCCCAGGCCTACGAGCAGCGCCTCATCGATTTCCAGCGCGACTACGCCGACCGCGGCGTGCAGGTGATTGCCATCAGTCCCAACAGTCCGCTCGGACTGCTCTACGAGGAGCTTGGCTACACCGACCTGAACGATGACTATGACCAGCTCGCCGTGCGGTCGGATTACGCCAATTTCAACTTCCCCTACCTCTACGACGGCGACGACCACCGGGTGTCCCTGCAGTACGGTCCGGTAGCCACGCCGCATATGTTTATCCTGGACCGCGACCGCGTGCTGCGGTACACCGGTCGCCTCGACGAGAGCGAACGCCCCGGTACGGCCAACGCCGAGGACCTGCGCGCGGCCACCGACGCCCTGCTGGCCGGCGAGGAAGTACCGACTCCCACTACCCCAACTTTCGGCTGCTCGACCAAGTGGGCCTGGAAGACCGAATACAACGAAAAATCTGAGGCCACCTGGAAGGCCCGCCCGGTAAAGCTGGAGGAAGCCGACGTGGCCAAGGTGAAGGAACTGGTCGCCAATGAGGGCAGCGACAAGCTACGTCTCATCAACGTCTGGGCCACCTGGTGCGGGCCCTGCGTGATGGAATACCCCCAATTCCTGGTGCTCCAGCGGATGTACGGTGCACGGGACTTCGAGTTCGTATCCATCTCGGCCGACAAGCCCGATAAAGGTGACCGCGCCCTGAAGTTCCTGGAGCAGGTGCACTCCGCCGTAGACAACTACCACTTCGTAGGCGACAACATCTACGAACTGGTGGAGGCCCTGGACCCCAACTGGAACGGCGCCCTGCCGTATACCCTGCTGGTGGAGCCGGGTGGCAAGGTCGTCTACGCCCACCAGGCTGAGGTGGACTTCCTCGAGTTGAAGCGGGCCATCGTGGAGCACGAGATGATGGGTAGGGTATACTGACCACCCGGTTAAGTCCTCCCGCCGGTTACTTGGGTTCCCAACCCCATGCTTCGTGTAAACACGTTCCACTGCAGGGTCCTTACCTAAGCGTACTTGCTCATACAGCCAATCAGTGAACGGGGAGTCACGCGCTTCCTGGCGTCATGTGCGCCTGGCAAAAAAACAGCCCGAACTTCGACTGAGTCGAAATTCGGGCTGCTGGTCTATTCCAATCCCGGCCCGGGGGCCGTGGCCAGAATGTGTAGGTGTAAATTAGGGATTCTGGTCGGCGGGGCTGAGGTTGGGGTTGGCATCAATCTCCGCCTGGGGGATCTTGAACACCCAGTCGGGATTGACGGAAGGCTTTTCGACGATGTAAGCATCCTGGTAGAGTACCTGGGAAGCGCCAGAACCGCCATCGGCTGAATGGTCGATGCCTTCGTTCCAGCGGATCTTGTCCTGGAACAGGAAGCCTTCTCCCCACAACTCGACGCCACGCTGGAACTTGATGTGCTCCATCAGGCTTTCCTGGGTGTCGAATACGGAGCTGTCGTATGCGCTATCGCGGCTCTGACCGAGTTCCTGGAGTACGGCCTGGGCGCCGTCAATGTCTCCCATCATGGTGAGGGCTTCGGCCTCGATGAGCAGCATTTCCTCGGCGCGCATGTAGATGATGTCGTCGGGCTCGATACCACCGGGTACTGCTTGCCGCAGCTTCACGTGCATGTAGGGGTGGGTATTATGCCGCGAGGTCCAACCCCATTTGCTGGCCAGCCGGTCGATCTCCGCTTCAAATTCCTCTTCGGTCTCGTACAGCGGGTTGGTATTGTTCTCCCAGCCACCTTGTCCGTTGGCGGCGGACAGGTTGGAATTGGGCGCGTCGATCAGGAACATGTCCTTGCGGAAATCGGTATCCGGAATGGCATCGACCAATCTTCTGTCGGCAATCTTGGGGTTATTCCGGACCTGGCTGCCGTTGAAGGTGTTGGAGGCCAGGTAGAAATAGGAACGGAAATAAGTGGTTTCCGTGGTGATTACGTTGCTTCCCCAGATCACACCGGGAAGCAGGGTAGAATTAAATCCTGCCTTCCAGGCCGATTCGTCCATGATATCATAACCCTCACGCGCAAGGGCAGCGGATTCCGCGGCGAGTTGCCAGTTGCCCGTAGCCAGTGCCATTCGGGCCCGTAGGCCGTAGGCTACGTCTATATTCAGGTTGGCTTTGTCGTAGGCACTACCCGTGGGCCGGGGCGCTCCTTCCTTGAAGTTGTCAATGGCGGCCTCAAGGTCCGATGCAATCTGGTCGTAAACCTCCTGTACGGTCGAGCGGGCCGCACTGGTGAAGGGGGCCTCGGTGGCGTACAGCAGCGGGACCCCCGGATCAGAGGAGGGGTTGCCGATGAGGTAGCCTTTGGCGTAATGCTGTACCAGGGACATATACGCATAGGCCCGGTAGGCATAGGCCTGTCCGAGAATGTTCCGCAAGATGGGGGTATCTGCCAGGTCACCTGCTTCCACCCGGTTGATGATGGAGTTGGCATTAGCGATGATGTTGTAGCGGTGGTACCAGAGCACGCTCACCGTCAGGGAGGTTTCCTGGGTGTGGGAGTTCCACTGTGCCTCGCTCCGCCAGCCCAGGTTATTGGCATTAGCGCTGTGGATCAGCCCGCCGGCCAGGTTGTCGCCCATGGGTACCCAGTAATGCTCATTAGCTCTTTGGGTGCTCGCAATCGCAGAACCACCGGGCATGATAGTTTGGGACTGGGAATACATCGCCCGGTGCATTCCGGCGATAATGAGTTCCATATTGGCCTCGGTGGCCAGGGCGTCAGACGCGGAAATCGCGTCCGTTGGCTTGGTGTCTAGAAAGTCTTCCTCACAGCCTACCGCAAGCAGGGCGGTTGCCACGATGAGGACATATTTCATGTTTTGTAGCATGGATAGGTTCATTTAGAAGTTGGTGTTGAGGCCGAAGGTGATCAGCCGCGCGGGGTTGAAGTCGTTGCCGGGTGAAGTTCCCGCCAGGTTGTACTGGGGATCAAGTCCGTCCCTTTCGGTCATCAAGTACAGGTTCTCTCCGGTCAGGGAGAGCTTGAGGTTGTTCATGCCGATGCTCTTCACGAAGCTGCTGTTGAAGACATACGACAGGTTCACGTTCCTGAGCGAAAGGAAGGAAGCGTCGGTGAGGAAGCGGGTGGATTGCGTCCGTACCAGGTCGATGTTGCCGTTCTCCAGCCGGGGCACGTCGGTAATGTCTCCGGGTTGACGCCAAGCGTTCAGGATATCAGGGTGGAGGGAACGTCCGTAAGAACCGCTGTGCATCATGGCCGAGTAACCGTTGTCCAGGATCTGTCCTCCGATGCCATAGGTAACCAGGATATTCAAGGAGAAGCCCTTGTAAAAGAGGTTATTGGAAACCGATCCGAGGAAATCGGGGATGGAGCTGGCGCCGGTATAAGCCCTCTCGGTCTCCTGCCAGTCGTTGGTGGTCTGGTGTACTCCGTTCTCAATGACGGGGACGCTGTTGCCATCCTCGTCAAACTCGTACATGTAGAACAGCTGATCTCCCGTAGCGGGGTCCACGTTGGCCGTGTGCAGCAGATAGAAGTCGAACCGCGACCGACCGACGTCCCAGCGCTTGGATCCGTTGATGAAGGGGTCCGGCAGGCTGGTGATCTCATTGTTGAAGGTAGAAGCGGTTGCCCGCACGCTCCAACGCAAATCCCGCTTGCTGATCAGGTTACCCGTCAGGCCGAGCTCCACGCCTTCGTTGAACATGTCGCCAACGTTGGAGGGGAAGGAATTATGACCGTTGCTGAGTGCGATTGGTAAATCGTAGAGGAGGTCCGAGGAGTTCCGCTTGTAGTACTCCAGGGATCCGTCGAGGAAGTTGTTGAAGAGGGTGAACTCCAGGGCGACGTCGAAACTCTCGATGGTTTCCCACTGCAGGTTGTTGTTGCCGATGTCCGACCACCAGATGGCCGGGTTACCGGCGTTGGAGGTCAGGCTGTACCGGGGCTGCGACAGGAAGAAATCCTGCAGGTCGTCATTGCCGACTTCCCCGTAGGACGCCCGCAGTTTCAGGCGGTCGATAAAGGAAATATTCTGGATGAACGGCTCCTGGTCAAGGCGCCAGGAAACCCCAGCGGAGTAGAAGGTACCCCAACGAGAGGCGTCAGCGAATACCGAGGATCCGTCGCGGCGGGCGGAGAGGCTCAGGTAGTACTTGGTATCAAAGTTGTAGTTCGCTCTGGCGAAGTATCCCTCGATCCGCTTTACCGAAGTGTAGCCGCCGAGGCTAACCGGAGTGGCGAAATTGGCAAATTCAAAGATTCCTTCCGCGGTCTGGTCGATGGCTGAGGCGCTGTTTTGGCTGTAGTTGCGGTCAAAGCTTTCGTGACCCAGGGTCAGGTCCAGGTTGTGTATGTCGTTGAAACTCTTATTGTAGGTCAGCAACTGGTTGAAGTTTTCAACCTGCCTTCTGTACCGTACCTCACCGTAGCGACCGGTAGGCTGGGCATCCCCGATGATGTTGTTCTCGTACTCTTTCGAAATCCCTTCCTGGATATCCCGGCCGTAATTCAGTCGGAAGTTGAGACCTTCTACCACTTCAAAGTCGGCGAAAAACCGGAAGCCGTACAGGTTGTTTCGGGTCCGTTCGTCGTTCAGCAGGAGTTCCTGCAGGGCATGCCGTCCCTGGTTGATGGGGCGGGAGCCGATACCGTACTCGGAATATCCTTCCCCAGAGTCGAAGATGGGGTTGCCGGCTTCGTCTAGGACGAGGTTGCCATTCCGGTCATTCACGTAGACGGGGTAAATCGAACCGATTCCCTTGGCGAAGCCAAAAGGGTTCACGATACTGCCCGAACCGGCCGAGGAGGGGCCCCTGGAATTGGAAACGGTGACGTTGGCGCTACCGCCCATGGTAAGCCAGTTCGTCGCATCAAAGTCGGCGTTCAGCCGGCTGGTGAGCCGGTCGTACTCCGTGGTCACTACGTAACCACCTTCTTCCAGATAGGAAGACGAGAAGTACACCCGGTGGTCGTCGCCGCCGGTTGCCAGGTTTACGTTGTAGTTGGTCCGGGTACTGCTCTGTTCCATGACGTCGTACCAGTCGAGACTCTGGTAGATGGTGTTGGCGTTCGGATTGAGTTTACCGTCCGTGCCGACGATTTCGTCATTCGCGACGTCAAAGGGGTTGTAGCCCAGGCTATTGAAGATGTTCGCGGAAGCAAAGGCGGGGTCCCCGTTCGCGGCACCCGAGTTTTTCAGGGCTTCCCACATTGCCTCGTAATACTGTCCCGGAGTAACTTCATCGTACAGGGGAATGGCCCGGGAAACAAATCCGTGCTGTACGGAAGCCGATACCTGAGTTCCCCCTTCGTTGCCCCGTTTGGTCGTAATCAGCACCACGCCATTGGCAGCGCGGGAGCCATAAAGGGAGGTTGAGGAAGCATCCTTGAGTACTGTGATAGACTCAATGTCTTCCTGGTTGATGCTCGTCAGGTCGCCTTCGAACTGTATCCCGTCTACGATGAACAGCGGGTCGGTGTCGCCATTCAGGGTACCTACACCACGGATCACAATGCCAGGCGAAGAACCCGGTTGGCCGGAGGCGGAAGTAAACTGAACGCCCGTCGCGTTGCCCTCAATGGCGGCGATTGGGGAAGTCACGTTTCTGGTTTCGAGTTCCTCGGAACCGACTACGTCGGCTGAACCGGAGAAAGCTTCCTTTTTGGTTATACCGTAGGCCGTGACGATCACCTCCTCCAGAATTTCGGAGGCCGGCTCCAGGGTGACGTCGATGGTAGACCGGTTGTTGATTTCTACCCGCTGGGTAGTGAAACCGGTGTAGCTGAAGATTAACGCGTCGCCACCTTCAGGGACGGTCAGGTTGTAGTTGCCGTCCAGGTCCGTGACGGTACCCGTGCTGGTTCCTGCGGCGAGGATGCTAACCCCGATCAGGCCCTCGCCCTCCTCGTCGGTTACTGTTCCGCTAACGGTATTTTGCGCCATGGTAATACCAATGGCAAATAGCGTTAGCCCGAAGACTAATAACAGTCGTCTCATGCTATGTTTAGGTTTAGTTGAAAAAGTTTCAAGGTAAACGGCCGAAAATAGGCAAATTTTGCGGCAATTGTAACCTGATAGCCGATACGAGAACCTTTCAGCGGATATCCCCGACCAAGGTATGTCATTGGTTCTTAGGGGCGTATGTTCAAATTAATCGAAATTAATGACAGGTTCTTTGTTGGCATTATTGAAATTATATGGTATAAATATTGTGGGTCGTCAAGCGATATGTGGATTGTGTCAAAATGCCTTTAATGTATGTGGCATATGATTTTAAAATGCGAAAATTAGCAACAGGAATTATTTTGTTGATTATCAGTATTACCTGACTTTAGGCTGCACCAATTCCTCTTACCCGCGCATGCGCCCGAAACCCCTCTGCCATTCGGCACCATCTACGATGGGCAGTCAAAGTTTGGTGACCGCCGAAACAGAAATGCCTACCTTTGCGCCCCCTAAGCGCAAGCGCATGAAAACCAGAACGCTACGGCCGGATAAGGTCAACGTCATTACCCTCGGGTGCTCGAAGAACCTCGTGGACTCCGAAAACCTGATCACCCAGCTGCAGGCCAACGATTACGAGGTGGGCCACGACAGCAATGATCCGGCCAACATCGTCATCGTGAATACCTGCGGGTTCATCGACCTGGCCAAGGAGGAGAGCGTCAACACCATCCTGGACTACGCCGACCGGAAGAGCCGGGGCGAGATCGACCGACTTTACGTGACGGGCTGTCTCAGCCAACGCTATAAGGACAACCTGGAGGAGGAGATTCCTGAGGTGGACGACTTCTTCGGCACCATGGAGCTACCCGGACTGCTGGCGCGACTCGAGGCCGATTACCGCCATGACCTGATCGGCGAGCGCTTCATCACCACCCCGGAACACTACGCCTACCTGAAGATCAGTGAAGGCTGCAACCGTACCTGTTCCTTCTGCGCCATTCCCCTGATGCGCGGCGAGCACGTCAGCCGTCCCCTGGAGGAACTGGTTCGCCAGGCCGAGCACTTCGCCCGCACCGGCGTGAAGGAACTGATGCTGATCGCCCAGGAACTGACCTACTACGGCCTGGACCTGTACAAGAAGCGGATGCTGCCCGAACTCCTCGAGGCCCTGGCGGCCGTAGAGGGCATTGAGTGGATCCGCCTGCACTACGCCTACCCCTCGAAATTTCCGCGGGAGGTATTCGAGGTGATGGCTGCCCAGCCCAAGGTGTGCAACTACCTGGACATCCCCCTCCAGCACGGTTCGGACGCCGTACTGCAGCGGATGCGCCGACAAGTCACCCGCCAGGACACCACCGACCTGATCCGCTACGCCCGGGAGGTGGTACCCGGCATCGCCATCCGCACCACCTTCCTGGTCGGTTACCCCGGGGAAACCGAGGAGGAGTTCGAGGAGCTCTGCGACTTCGTGCGCGAGATGCGCTTCGAGCGGCTGGGCGTCTTCCAGTATTCCCACGAGGAGGATACCCGGGCCTACGACGTCGAGGACGACATCCCGGCAGAGGTGAAGGCCGAGCGCGCCGAACGCCTCATGGACATCCAGCGCGAGATCAGCTACGAGCTGAACCAGCAGCGGATCGGCGAGGTCATGCAAGTACTCATCGACCGCAAGGACGGGGACCACTACGTGGGCCGCAGCCAGTACGACAGCCCCGACGTGGACAACGAGGTGCACCTGCCGGCCGACGAAGCCTACCTGCGCACGGGTGATATGGTCACCACCCGGGTAATTTCGGCCACCGAATATGATTTAATTGCCGAACGGGTTGTGGAGTAGAAAACCTTAGATTACTTTTGCCACCGCTACGGGTCGTACCATGCCGCTATGGCGGAATTGGTAGACGCGCTGGATTCAAAATCCAGTTCCTTCGGGAGTGTGGGTTCGATTCCCACTGGCGGTACTTTCCCGAGGCGAGCAAAAAAGTTTGCTCGAATAGTTGCAAATAAAAATGGGACGTTTATCTTTGCGGCCCGTTAATCGCCGGAGTGGTGAAACTGGTAGACACGCACGTTTCAGAGGCGTGTGCTTTTACGAGCGTGGGGGTTCGACTCCCCCCTCCGGCACCAGAGCTTCCTAAGTTCTGTTTGGCCCCGATCCTTCACCGGATCGGGGCTTTTTTGTTGGTGGCAATTGCTCGCTAACGGGGCCGCCGATCCTCGCCGTTCACCCGCATTACGAAGGCGTCCTCGGTATACCGCGCGCGGATCTCCCGCAGTACACGGTTCAGCTCTTCCACTTCGTCGTAGGTCACGCGGACGCCCACCCGGGTGTTGCGGCCTTCCTGGTCGGTATACGGGGTGTAGCCCGCCTCCGACAAGCGGCGGGTCTGCTTGTCTACGTTGCGCTGGCGACCAAAAAGGCCAATCGCAATGATGGCCACGTTTTGGGTCGGCGCCGCCGCGGCGGGCGGCGCCGGGGCGGTGACCTCGTCCATTTCCGGGTCGGTGCCCGGCGATTCGTTGATGCGGGGTGGGGGAGCGGGTTGTACCTCGTTGGCGTCAATAGTAGGGGCCGCGGGGCGGGGCGTCGGGGGGGCTACGTTGAGCCGCTCCCGCGGAACGCTGGCGGGGTCTTGCTTGCCGAATTCTTCACTGATTGTGCCGGCGAGGCGGAATAGCAGGAAAATCACGGTAAGGATGCCCACCAACACGGCCGCGTACCAGGCCGCGCTGCCGTACCGTCGGCCGAACTCGCTGCCCTGCAGTTGGCGGACGGGCTTGGGCCGCCGCCGCGGGGGTTCCTCCGGGGTTTTTTCCTTGCGGACGATGGGGCGGACTTCCAGGGTAGGCAGGCCGAAACTCTCCTTGCTGAAGTTGTCTCCCCCGGGGGTGAAGCGGATCTCCCCGTCGGGGTGGCGGAACAACTTGCCCACCCCTTCCAGCAGCACGGTGCGACCGGCGTCCAGACTCTGCCGGGTCTGCCGCAGGAACTGTTCCACCTCGTCGGGGTTGCTCACCTGCCGGGCCAGCCGGCCGTCGTCCACGACCAGGTTGGCGTTGAAACTCACCCGGGCGGCCGGGGCCGAGGCCCGACCTTCAATGAGGCTTACGAGAGCGGGTTGCTGAACGACGAGCAGGGTGCCGATGCCGGGGAGGCAAACGCGGCCTTCCTCCATCAGGATCGACCGTAGGGCGGTGGTAACGGGGGCGTGCATAGGGTAAAGGTAAGCACGCCCGGTCCTACCGCGCTAGCCGGGAGACGGACGCGCCGCGCCTAGTTGTAATTCACCTCATCGCCCATGCGGGCGATGACGCTGAAGGTGCTGCCCTTGTTTTCCATCACCTGTGACCACAGGGAATCCGGGTCGCTCTTGAACAGGTAGTTGGGGTACATCCGGGCGGTTACCCAGCTGCCGCCGTCGAGTTCTTCCTGCAACTGCTGCTCCGACCAACCACTGTAGCCCACGAAAAAGCGGATATCGCGGGGGGTGATGACGCCCTGGTCGATCAGCACCTTGAGTTGCTCGTAGTTGCCGCCCCAGTAGATGCCCTTGACCACTTCGTCGCTGCCTTCCAGCAGGTCGCCCTTGCGGTGGAGGTAGTGGACGGTGTCCGTCCCTACTGGCCCGCCGAAGTAGACCGGAGCGTCGAACTCGGGGAAGTCCTTCACCAGCTCGTCCACCCGCAGCAGGGTACGCCGCTGCTTGTTGATGCGGCGGTTGATGATGAAGCCCAGGCTGCCCTCCTCGTTGTGCTCCACCACCAGCACGGTGGCGCGCTTGAAGTTCTGGTCGAGCATGAAGGGCTCGGCGAGCAGAATCATTCCGTTCTTGATTTTCTGGGACATAACTAGCAGCTTAGGTTATCAAGGAAACGGTGGGGCGGGGGGCTTGGTTTGTTACCCAAACCTTACCGTTTTACAGCCTTAACGCAGCGGGGTCGCTTGCGCTGCCTGCGGGGCCGGTGGCCTTACTTACCTTTGCGGCATGGAAAAACTAATGCGTCAGCACTGGTGGAAAGCCTTGTCGGTACTGATTCTCTTGTACGCCTTGATCGCGGGCCTGCTCGTACCCCTGAAACCCAACCTCCTGGAGGTTAGCCCCAACGCGGCCGTGCTCGGTGAGCGGCAGTCCTTTGAGCTGCTCGGCTACAACACCCACTTCACCCGCGACGCGGACAACCTTGGGGCCTGGCTCAACTACGGCGACGGATACGCGCTGAAGGCTACCGCCGTGGAAGTCCTCGACGACCGCCGGGCCACGGCCACCTTTGACTTTCCCGCTGGCCTGCCCACCGACCGCCCCGAAAACAAGCGGCTTTCCCTCATCGTAAGCGGAAGGACCGATGGAGCCTTCGTTTCCCCCGACGTCGTTATTCTGCGGCAGGAATCCGCCCCCGCCGACCTGCCCGCCGTCCGTGCCGCCTGGGAAGCCGGCGCCATGCAAGCGGGTGACTTGACCGCCCACCCGGGTATGACCTTCCCCTACCGGAGCCTGCTGGCGGAAACCATCCGCAACACCTACTTCCACGTCAGCCTCTGGTTTGCCATGATGTTCCTCTTCATCGCCGCCGTGGTCTACGCCATCAAGTACCTGCGCCGCAAGGCCCGCCTCGAGCGGGGGGGGCTGCCCGAACTCACCGCACTCCACGACGTGAGCGCCCTGGAGCGGGCCGATCACTGGTCGGTAGCCTTCACCGGCGTGGGCATGCTCTTCGGGATTCTCGGGCTGCTCACCGGGGCCGTCTGGGCCAAGTACACCTGGGGCAGCTTCTGGAACTGGGACATCAAGCAGTTTACCACCCTCATCGCCCTGCTGATTTACGCCGGCTACTTCGTGCTGCGGGCCGCCTTCCCCGACCCCGAACGCCGTGCCCGCCTCGGGGCCGTGTACAACATCTTCGCCTTCGCCTGCCTGATCCCCCTGATCTACATCCTCCCGCGCTTGTCGGCCACCAGCCTCCACCCCGGTGCCGAGGGCAACCCGGCCATGGGCGGCGAGGACCTGGACAACACCATGCGGATGATCTTTTACCCCACCATTATCGGCTGGACCCTCTTCGGCGGCTGGATGGCCGGCGTGGCCTACCGCACCCGCCTGGCCGGGGAACGGCTGCTGCGGCGCGACGAAATGCGGCAGGCCTAATCCCATGCGCTGGCTCTTCCTCCTCCTGCTGTTGGGGGTTGTCCGGACCGCGGACGGCCAGCAAATTCCTACCGAACTGATCTGCAGCTGGCGGAACGGCGCGCGGGTGCCGGAGAAGGCAGCAGGAGCCGTCCACCGGCAATTCCTGGGTCGGGACACCGAATTGTTGCGTTTCCCGGACGCGCTGGCGGCCGCGAAAGCCCTCGCGGCCCTGCGCCGCCGCCCTGAGGTGCTGCACCTGCATTACAACTACCGCGTCACCCCCCGGAATACCCCCGACGATCCACTCTACCCGCGCCAGGAAAATATGCGGCGGGCGGGCTTCGAAGCGGCCTGGAACCTGACCACGGGCGGCTTTACCCCCGAAGGCCACCCCATCGTGGTGGCGGTACTCGACGCGGGCTTCGACGCCGATCACCCGGACCTGTTGCCCAACCTCTGGTCAAACCCCGGGGAAGTAGCCGGTGACGACGTGGACAACGACGGCAACGGCTTAGTGGACGACGTCCACGGCTGGAATTTCACCGCCGCCGAACCGGTCTACGACCCCGATACCCACGGTACGGCCGTCGCCGGCCTTCTCGGGGCCGCGGGCAACAACGGCCGCGGAGTAGCCGGAACGAACTGGGACAGCCACCTCATGCTGCTGCAGATCGCCACCGTGGCCGACATCATCGCCGCCTACGAATACGTCATCGATCAGCGGCGGGCCTTCAACGCCTCGGACGGTCGCTCGGGCGCCTTTGTGGTGGCCACCAACGCCAGTTTCGGTATCGAGGGGGCCACCTGCAACGATTTTCCCGGCTGGGGCCGGCAGTATGACCGACTCGGGGAGGTAGGCGTGCTCACCGCCGCCAGCGTGGCCAACGTGGCGGAAGACGTGGACGCCGCCGGGGACATGCCGACCGATTGCCCCAGCGAATACCTCATCGGGGTAACCAACCTGGACGCGGACGACCGGCTGTTCCCCTCCGCCGGTTACGGGCGGGTGGCCGTCGACCTGGCCGCCCCGGGGGAAGGAAGTTATACCACCCGGCCCGGAAACGCATATGGCACTTTTGGCAGCACCAGTGCGGCCGCCCCCTACGTGACCGGAGCCATTGCCTTGCTTTACGCTACCCCGGTCTGTCCGGCCCTGGCCCTTCGGGCGCGCACGGCACCCGCGGCCACCGCCCGCCTGATGCGCAAGGCCGTCCTGACGAGCGTAAGGAAACGGGAAGCGCTGATCGCCCGGACCGCCACCGGTGGGGTACTCGACGTGGCAGCGGCCCAGCTGGTCCTGGTGGAGGAATGTTCCACCACTTCCGACAGTTTTACCATCACTTCCGCCTTTCCTAATCCTACGGCCGGTCGCCTGACCCTCGTGACCACCCTGCCCGCTGTTTCTAATGCAGTAAGCGTGTCGGTTTATGACGCCACGGGGCGCCGGGTTACCACCCTCCAGCCCGAAATCCTGGCCGTTGCCCCGGTGCGGCTCACTATCGACCTGGGCAGTCTGCCCGGCGGATACTACCTCCTGGAGGTGAGCGATGGTGAGCATCGGGCCGTCTTTCCCGGAGTGGTGTTCTGACCCGTGGGAGATTCGCCGTGGCCGTTTGCAAAATTTTGCGAATCTTTAACCTTCATCATTCATTCAGGAACCCGACTTTTGACGCAGGTTTACGTCTCATTTGACGGACATTAACCTCAGTCATTACACAACCTTACGTTATGCACAAATTACCCATTTTACTCCTCGTCATGCTGGTGGGGCTTACCTCCTGCGTAAGCAAGAAAAAGTACGAGTCGCTCCAGACTGACCTCGCTTCCCGCGACGAACTGCTGGCCCAGCGCAACCAGGAAATCAACCGCTACGCCCAGCAGCTGGCCGAGTGTGAGCGCCGCGAAATGCAGGTCCAGAGCCGTCTGGAGACCGCCCAGGCCCAGGCCACCATCCGGGAAGAGCAGATCGCTGACCTCCGCAAGCAGCGTGACGCCCAGCTGGAGCAGGTCGGTGACCTCACCGTACTCAGCCAGGGTGCCAACCAGAACATAGGCAACACCCTCAAGCAACTTGAAGGCAAGGACCGCTACATCCGCCTCCTGCAGGCCGCCAAATCTAAGGCCGACTCCATCAACCTGGCCCTGGCCGTCAACCTGAAGAGCGCCCTGAAGGACGGTATCGAAGACGAGGACGTCAACATCCAGGTCGACAAGACCGTGGTGTACATCAACCTGTCCGACAAGATGCTCTACAAGAGTGGCAGCTACCAGATCACCGACCGCGCCAGCGAGGTACTGGCCAAGATCGCCAGCATCGCCAAGGACCGGCCCAACCTGGAAATCATGGTCGAGGGCTACACCGACAATGTGCCCATCAACTCCGCCTGTGTGAAGGACAACTGGGACCTCTCCGTCCTGCGCGCCACCGCCGTGGTCAAGGCCCTGCAGAACAAGTACAACATCGATCCCAACCGCCTGGTCGCCGCCGGACGCGGTGAGTACAACCAACTGGTCGACAACTCCACCGCGGAGAACCGCTCGATCAACCGCCGTACGCGCATCATCCTGCTGCCCAAGCTGAACCAGTTCTATGACTTGCTCGACCCGAGCAAGGTTCCTGATGTAACCGCGGAGGGAGGAAAGTAATTGCTCCGACACGCCTTCCCGCGCCAGCGCCCTGGTCCGTTACGACGGATCGGGGCGTTCGCGTTTCAGGCGAATCCTGAGCACTTGCTTTTCCTTTCCCGTCAGGGCGTGGGAATCAGCGATGCGGTAGCCCACGACTGCGATGATGGTGCCGCTACCGTCGCACAGCAGTGGGATAAGGTCCTTCTCCCAGGGAGCCACCCCGTCATCGGTCAGCAGGTCCTTAATTTTCTTGGAGCGACCACCCATTCCGAAGGGCCGAAAGCGGTCACCGGGGCGGCGCGCACGTAGGTGCAAGGGACCCTCTGCCAGCCGGCAATACAGGGTATCAGTTACCTCCAACTCCCGGGGGTAGTCGACCACGTCCAACGAAAGCGCGCCCAGGGGGTGGGCAAGGACAAAGGGCAGGTGATGGATCACTGTCTCTGCCCACCGGGGCGGATGGGGCGCAAATCGCAGCGATTGGTTGATGGCGTCGGCCCGGTGGGTAGTCGTGGTCACCACTATGCGGGAGCGGGCATCCACCAACTGCCGGAGCTGTTCGCCCGTGAAGCCCATTTCCTCCGTCAGGTGGTGGAGCAGAGTGAGGATGTCCTTCCGGCGCAGGTTGGCCCGATGCAGGTCCACCATTGTTTCTTCCTCCGATATGGTTACTCCCGGAACGTTGCGAATGCCCCGGTGCACGAAGCGTTCCGCACTGCGCAGGTGGGCGAGGGTGTCGCGGAGGCGGTCGTCCTGCAGTCCCAAGTCACGGAGTACGGGAACCACCCGGTGGCGGAGCGCGTTGCGGCGGTATTTATCCTCGGCGTTGCTGCTGTCTTCCCGCCAGCTCAGTCCGTTTTCCCGGGCGTAGTCCAGCAGTTCCTGCCGTGATACCTCCAGCAGTGGGCGGGCGACCGGAAAACCGGTGCGCGGGGCGATCCCCCGGATTCCGGCAATGCCCGTTCCCCGGATCAGGTTGACGAGCATGGTTTCCAATGAATCATCCAGATGGTGGGCGGTGCAGAGGAGGTCATATTTGTACTCATCCAGAATTTCCCCGAAATAATCATACCGTTTGTCCCTTGCTTCCTCCTGAATCGAGCCTTGGCGGTCTGCGGTGGTCAGCTGGATGGAGGTGGTGTGCAGCGGCACCTGCAGATCCTCCGCCAGTTGGCGGACAAAGGCCGCATCCGCTTCCGATTCCGCGCCGCGGAGATGGTAGTTGCAGTGGGCCAGCGCGAAGGTGTAGCCTTCCTGCTTCAGCAGGTGGGCGAGGGTAGTGCTGTCGAGTCCGCCACTGGCGGCCAGCAGCAGACGGTCGGAAGGGGAGAACAGCCCTTCCCGGCGGACGAATGCACGGAAGCGCGACGGCACATCCGCGGCGCTCATTCGTTGTGGTACTTCTCGTTGCGGATGATCGTCATGGCCCGGTAGAGCTGTTCGGTGAAGAACAGCCGCACCATCTGGTGGCTGAAGGTCATGGGACTAAGGCTGATGAGCTGGTCGGCCCGGTTATAGACGTCGCGGGAAAAGCCGAAGGCGCCGCCGACGACGAAGACGAGGCGGCGGGCGGGGCGGTGCAACTCGCGCTCCAGCCACTCTGCGAAAGCAACGCTGCCGAAGCTGCTGCCGCCCTCGTCGAGGAGCACCAGGCGGTCATCCGGGTTGATCTTGGCGAGCAGCGCCTGTCCTTCGCGGTCGATGAGCTGCTCCGGACTGAGTTTGCCGGCCTGCTTGATGTCCGGCAATACGGTGAAGGTGATGGGCAGATAGTGGCCCAGTCGGCGGGCGTAAATCTCTTCGCCGGTACGGAGATACTGCTCCGACGTTTTTCCCGTATAGTAAACCTGAACCTTCACCGCGTATTCGTTTCGTGGCCGCAAGTTAAGCGCTTGTAGGGGTTTTCCTTTTTTGCCCGAGAGGAAGGATGGAGTACGAAGCACAAAGCAAAAAGGACAAAGGTCATATTCGGTCAAGGCCCATTTTTGCCCGCTGCCTAGGCAGTGGCCCGACCCATGAGGTAACAGGTAGCGTAGGGGCCGTCTCCAGCCAGAAAAACAGGGAAAACCATCCAGTAACTTCTCAGCTCGTAGGGCAGCTAATGGTCGCCAGTGAGCGTGGTCGGGCCTTGCTACCTAACTTGCAACCTCAATCCGTAAGTTATGTACACCGTCTACCAAATCGGCTGTTCCGCCGACCTCACCGACATCCTGATTGCCCGGCTCGCCGACGCCGGTTTCGACAGCTTCCTGGAAGAGGAGGACGGGCTGCTGGCCTACGGAACCTCCGACCGCCACCCGGAGTGGATCCGGGTTCTGGATGAACTGCGGGAAGCTTACACCTTCGATTACAGCTGCGAAGTGCTCGAGGAGAAGAACTGGAATGAAGTCTGGGAGAGTGGCTTTTCTCCTATCCGGGTGGGGGATCGCCTGCTGATCCGGGCCAGTTTTCACCCCCACGATCCGGAGGTGCGCCACGAACTGGTCATCGACCCCCGCATGGCTTTCGGAACGGGCCACCACGCCACCACCTACATGATGTGCGAGCTGCTCATGGACCATTACGCCGCGGGCGGGGCGGGGGAGAGCGTGCTCGACTACGGATGCGGCACCGGGGTGCTGGCCATCCTGGCCAAGCGGCTGGGCGCCCGCGTCGTCGACGCGGTCGACATCGAGGCCCCGGCGGTAGAGAATACCATCGAGAACGCGAAAACGAACGGGGTGGAACTGGCCGAAATCGTCGAAGGAACCCTGGACGACGTGCCGGAAAGACAGCCCTACGACCTCGTGCTGGCAAACATCAACCGGAACGTACTATTGGAAACGGGGGCGGCGTTGAAAATGCGCCTGCGGAGTGGCGGGACGGCCTTTCTGAGCGGCATTCTCGAACAGGACGAAGACCTGATCCGTCAACACTTCACGGACCTGGGCTTCGAGCTGCGCCGGCGGGAAGCCCGGGAAGGCTGGCGGGCCTTTGAATTCAAGCGCTAATGAACAACGACACCATCCGGATTTTCCTGCTGCTGCTAGGGGTTACCCTGCTCTCCTTTCCGCTTTCGGCCCAGTTGTCTGAACTCGCGGAGGATGCCGACGTGACGGCTTTCGAGGAGCAGCTGGAAACGTATATGACCTCCACCCGCAACGACCGGTCCCGCGATTCCTACGCCAACTTCACCGGCACCCTGTACGGCGGCGGACTTACTCCCGAACAGCAACGGACCGTGCAGAAAACCGCGGTGGCCCTGGCCCGCGCCAATGCCCGGGCGGAGTCCGGAATGGCCGACTACCTCGACATTCTGGGTTTCCTGGCGGGCAAAGAAAAGGAAAAGCAGGAGCTTTTCGCCGGCTTCCACGAGGTGTTGACCACCAGCCTGGCCGATCCGGCCTTCACGCCGGCTTCGCTGACCAGCCTGCTGAACAACAGCTTCAACTACCTGAGCCGTGGCCGGCTGGACGCCCGCGCGGACGCTTACGGCTGGAAAGTTGCCGGGGGGAAGCCCTCCTTCGTTTACGACGGCGGTCCCCGCCTCATCGTCGATGAGGTAACCCAGCTGCAAGGCAGCATTGCTACCGACAGCATCAATATCCAGGAAACCAGAATCATCGTCGACCTGGCCAATTCCACCTACGTGGGCAAGGGTGGGCGTACCGACTGGCAACGGGTGGGACTGCCCGGCGACGTTTTCGTGCGGCTGGTCGACTACCGGATCGATCCGCAGCGCAACCACCTGACCTCGGATTCGGCCCACCTCCAGTATCCCACCTACTTCGGCGACCGGATCATCTACGGCACCTTTGAGGACCGGCTGCAATCGGGTGGCCCCCGCGCCGCCGGCGACGTGCCGGAGTTCGTGAGCGACAACCCCATGCTGACGGCCGACAACATCGGGGAGGGCATGCGGATGCGCGGCCGCTTCGAACTACACGGCGCCCGGGCCTACGCCACCACCGAGGCCGAAGGCGAAAGCCGGGTCTTTTTTGAGGTTACCGGTGAAGACGGGAATCACAGGATGCGGGCCCAGGCCACCCAGTTCGTTGTTATCCCCGGGGAACGACTCACCGGGCAGAAGGTACAGGTAGCCCTTTACTTCGGACAGGACAGCCTGGTGCACCCCAGCGCCAGCATTGACGTGGACATCCCCGAGTCGCTCGTCAAGCTCAAGCGCACCACCAGCAGTTCCGACGCGGCCCCCTTCTACCACAGCAAGAACCGTTTCGACATCGACGCCGACAACATCAACGTCTACCTCCGGGGCGACAGCGCCGTGGTGGGCCGCAAGACCGTCAGCTTCCAGGAAAAGGGCGACGTAGCCTTCACCAGCGAGAATTATTTCGACCACCGCGACTACCTCAGGATCAAGGCCCTGGCCGGCTTTCATCCCCTGGAACTGATCTACCGCTACCGGTACCAGATGGCTTTCGGCTCGGACACCCTCTCGGCCAACGCCCTGGCCAATTACTTCCAGGAAGGACTCACGGCAAAAAGCATTGAATCCGCCCTGTTCGATCTTCAGGAAAGGGGCTTCCTGAGTTATGACCGGGAGAAGGATCGCGTGATCCTCCAGCCCAAGCTCGCCCACTACGTCGAATCGGAAAAGGAGGCCAAGGACTACGACAAGCTGAAGATCGTCAGCCGCACCGAAGAGCTGAACGCCTACCTCGATCTGAAGGCCGGCACCATCCTGGTCGAGGGCGTACAACCCATTCAGCTCAACGCCAAAAAGCAGGTGGCCATCCGGCCCTTCGCCGAGCAGGTGGCTATCGTGGGCGACCGCAACCTCGACTTCGGCGGCCAGGTCTATGCGGGCGGGGCCATCCTCAGCGGCAGCGACTTTCACTTTCGCTACGAGCCCTACTACATCCAGTTCGACTCGGTGAAGTACATCGACCTCTTCCTGCCCGAGGGCGGAGAGATCAAGGACGGCGTACGCCGGTTGTCCACGGCCAGCCGGATCGAGAACGTCAGTGGATACGTCCTTCTCGACGCCCCGAAGAACAAGAGCGGATCAGAAGATATCGGCTATTTTCCTTCCATCCAGACGAGAGGGCCTTCCTACATCTACTACGACAAAGCAGACACGGCCTCCCTGTATTCCCGCGACAGCTTCTACTTCGAGTTGGCCCCCTTCAGCCTGAACAACCTGGACAGCCTGACCGAAACCGGTCTGGGGCTGAAGGGCGAGCTGGTCAGCGGCGGCATCTTTCCTCGCATGGAACGCACCCTGAGTATTCAGGAGGATGGAAGTCTGGGCTTCGTTACTACCACCGACTCCCTAGGGCAAATGGCCTACGGCGACCGGGGCAATTACCGGGGGCAGGTGACCCTCAATAACGGTGGCCTGGTAGGCAACGGTACCTTCTCCTACCTGGAGGCCGAAATCACCAGCCCGGAGATCCGCTTTGGCGTCGACAGCGCCACCACCACCGCCCAGTCTTTCGTGCTGCAGCAGAGCGACGACCCCGCCCGGCCCGTACCCCAGGTGGAAGGGCAGGAAGTGGACGTGACCTTTCGCCCCTACGGCGATTCCCTGGTCGTGACGCCCCGCGAGGGGGGGACCTTTGCCATTTTTGGCACCGGCGACCACACCTTCGACGGACCGCTGGTATTACAGCCCAAGGCCCTCCGTGGCGGGGGAACCCTGGACTGGTCGCAGGCGTCCGTCACCAGTGCGGATTTCCGCTTCGGGGCCCAATCCGTGGGCGTCGATACTGCCCTCGTAAACATCAAAAGCCTGGCCGACGACGGCAGTATCGCGCTGACCACTTCGGACGTCAATGCGCAGTTTGACTTTGCTACCGGATCTGCGGAGTTCCGCAACAACGGTACCGCCCAGGTTACGGAACTGCCCTTCATCCAGTTCAAGACCAGCAGCGACCGCTTCTCTTGGGATATGGCCGCGGGCGATATCACCTTCAACACCGAGGAAGGGAAGGACCGCTTCACCAGCATCAACCCCGACCAGGATACCCTCACCTTTACCGGTAACTCGGCCGTCTACGATAACCTGGCCGGTCAGCTGGAAGTCGGCGGGGTGCCCTACATCGTCAGCGCCGATGCCCGCATCATCCCAGGCGACAGCGCGGTAGTGGTTGGTTCCGGCGGCAAGGTGGCCCAGCTCACCAACGCCCGCATTATCGCCGATACCCTGAACCAGTACCACGTCATCGAGCGGGCCACGGTCGACATCGCCGGGCGCAAGGAGTACACCGCCTCGGGCTTTTACCAGTACAACGTCGGGGACCACCAGCAGGAATTCGAGCTTCAAAATATCGTGGGCACCCGCGTAGGTAAGGGACTGATGTCCGAAAAGGCAACGGCCACCCGCGCCCAGGGGGAAATCGATGAGGAGACCGCGTTTTACATTGACGACAAGACCCGCTTTTACGGCACCATCGAACTCGATGCCGGCAGCAAGGAGCTGGCCTTCGACGGATACGCCCGCATTGAATCCGAAAAACTGCCGGCCGCCGAGTGGTTCGTCGTCCAGAGCGAGGGGGACAAGAACAACCTTGTCCTCCAGACCGAAGGCGTACTCGACCCCAGCGCCAAGCCACTCTACACCGGCTTCTACCTGAGCAAGCCGGACCGCCACGTGTACCCGGCCCTCATCCAGACGCCCGACCGCCGGGTGGACCACCCCATCCTGGACGCCGCCGGAGTTTTCACCTACGACGAAGACCGCGACGCCTTCCTGTTCGGCGACTCCACCCGCATCAACGATCCGTCCTCCCACGACGGCAACCTGATGATCTTTGACCAGGAGAGCGGCATCGTCAGCGGCGACGGCGCCCTCGGCATCGGCGGACGCCTGAAGTACATCTCCATGAAGAGTTACGGCACCATCTCCATGGAACTGCCCACCCAGTACGCCCCAGAGCCGGAAGACGAGTTTGCCCTGTCCGAAGAGGAGTCGAACACCGCCGATACCACCGACGCGGAGGACGAGCCGGAGACGTTGACCGACAACATGTTCCTGCTGGAGGAGGAAGCGGAGGATGCCCCGGCGACCGACGTTACCGAGTTGAGCCTTACCGTGGCCGCTCCCGCCGAGGAGCAGTACCCGGAAACCAACGTGGAGATGATGGCGGCGATCGACCTTATCCTGCCCGGGCCGCTGCTGTCGATCATGGCAAATGACATTGTCTCGGGGGCCTACAGTGCTCCCCAGCTGGCCATCAACCAGAAGGTGCCCTTCGCCACGGCGGGCATCACGACCCTCTTTCCCGCCGGCCCGGACCGGGAACGGGCCATCGCCGGACTGACCGCCGACGCCATGGACCTGCCCCCGGCCATCAACCGCCACACCTTCCTGTTCAGCGACATGAAGATGCGCTGGAACACCGATTACCAGTCGTTCGTCAGTACCCAGCCCATGAACGGACTGGCCTCGGTGGCCGGCCGTCCCGTCAGCCGCCGCTTCGAATCCTACCTGGAAGTTAAGATGACCACCGGCGGGGATGACCGCCTCTACCTGTTTCTCAAGTCACCGAGCGAAACCTACTACTTCTTCGGATTCAAGGATGGCATCCTGAACGTGGTGAGCAACAACAACGCCTTCATGAACGAGCTCCGCGATACCAAACCTAAGGACCTGGTGCTGGAGATGCCGGACGGACAGACCTACGAACTCCTGGAGGTAACCCCCGGCACGGCCCAGACCTTCCTGCGGCGGGTGCAGGCGGCCTTCGGCAACCAGAACTAGCGCATCCGCGCCCGCTTTACGAGGTACTGCTGAAGGATGGGCCGGAAGCCCGCCTGGATGTCGGCCTCCACGTAGTCGATCTTGTACTGGAGGCACTTCAGCCGCAGCCGCTGCTGGTAGGCGGCCACCTGGGCCACGTAGTGCTCCCTCACCTGCTGGGGTTGCAGCTTCACGCGCTCCCCGCTCTCCATGTCGATGAACTCATAGGGCCGGTTCTCGAACTCAAAGTCGATTTCCTTGCTGGTATCCACCGTATGGAAGAGGATTACCTCGTGCTTAGCGTGCTTGAGGTGCTGGAGGGCGGCGAAGAGCTCTTCTTCCTGCTCCGCCTCGTCGAACATGTCGCTGAAGAGCACCACCAGTGACCGCCGGTGGATGCTGTCGGCAATCTGGTGGAGGGCCGCCGCCGTGGTCGTCTTCACGTCGTGGGTGGGCCGGTCGATCAGTTGCTGGAGGTAGGTGAGCATCAGCCGGTAGTGGGTGGTGCTCGATTTGGGCCGGGAGTGGAGGTCGACGCCCTCGTTGAAGAAGGTGAGCCCGAAGGCGTCTCGCTGCTTGAGCAGCAGGTTCATCAGGCTGGCCGCGGCCAGGGCCGAGAACCGGATCTTATTGACGTGGTCCTCACTGCGGCTGCTGACCTCCGGAAAGTACATGCTGGAGCTGCTGTCTACCACGATCTGGCACCGCAGGTTGGTTTCCTCCTCGTACCGCTTGGTGTACATCTTGTCGGTGCGGGCGAACACCTTCCAGTCGATGTTCCGGGTGGGTTCCCCCTGGTTGTAGATGCGGTGTTCGGCGAATTCCACGCTGAAGCCGTGGAAGGGGCTCTTGTGCAGGCCGATGATGAAGCCCTCGACCACCTGGCGGGCCAGAAGTTCGAGGTTGCCGAGGTCACGGACCTGTTCGTTGGTAATGAGCTGCATAGTCTAACTTATAAACGCCCGGGGCGTTTGTCGAATACAACGGAAGCGAATCGCTTATCGTACTAACTTCGGGGTATGCTAGGTAAAGTAAAACAATGGTTGGGGATTGAAGGCGTCAAACTGGAATTGGTGCTCTCACCGGACTTCGATCCCGCAATGGGCAGCCTCTCGGGCCGCATCCGCCTGACGAGCAAGCACGCCCAGACGGTTTCGGCCATCAAGATCGTCATGGTCGAAAAGTACAGTCGGGGCCGGGACGAAGGGCAGCTGGTCGACGAATACGAGCTGGGCCGCCAGATCATCACCGATTTGATCGAAGTGCCGGCGGATGGCATTCCCGTAGAGATTAATTTCCGGCTCTTTTTCGAGCCCGTGGCTTCCCCGGTGGACGAGTTCGGCCGCCGCAATCCCCTCTTCGGCGGACTGGCCTGGGCCGCCAAGAAGCTGAGGAACGTGAACAGCGAATACCGGGTAGAGGCCGAGGCCCAGGTACAGGGCGTAGGCCTGAATCCCTTCGACAAGCAGATTCTGAATTCCTAAGCGGCGCGGCCGCGGGTGCCAAAGCGGTGGTGAACAGCCCACCACGCCGGATCAGCTCAGGTAATAATTGAAGAAATCAACGGTGCGGTTCCACGCCAGTTTCGCGGCCATCTCATCGTAGCGGGGCGTGGTATCGTTGTGGAAGCCGTGCTGCACCTCCGCGTACACGTGGGCGGAGTGCTGTTTGCCGTGCTCCAATAGCGCCGCGGCGTATGCCGGCCATCCGGCGTTGACCCGCTCGTCGAGGGCGGCGTACTGCAGCATCAGGGGGGCGGAAATTTTCGGCACCTCCTCCAACGTGGGCTGTCCTCCGTAGAAGGGAACCGCCGCGGCCAGTTCCGGCAGACGCACGGCCATGAGGTTGGCGATGGCACCGCCGAAGCAGAAACCGACTACGCCTACCTTCCCGTTGCCGTCCGCCTGGTTGCGGAGGTAATCGTAGCCGGCGATGAAGTCTTCCAGCATTTCGTCGCGGTCGCGCTGTCGCTGCAGTTCGCGCCCGTCGTCGTCGTTGCCGGGATAACCGCCCAACGGACTCAGGGCATCCGGGGCCAGCACCAGGAATCCGGCCAGGGCAGCCCGCCGGGCCACGTCCTCGATGTGGGGGTTCAGTCCGCGGTTCTCGTGTACTACCAGGACGCAGCCTGCCGGTCCCGGTTTTAGCGGATTCGCCGGCTTCACCTTCAGGGCCTGGACTTCGCCCCCGCCGCGGGGGGAGGGGTAGGTGATGTATTCCTCCTGTAACCGCGGATCACCAGCCGGCACCTGTACCGCCGTATGGTATTTGGGCTGGAGGTAATCCAGGATGCCCTTCACGGTAAGCCCACCTACGGCGAAGGCCCCGAGGCGCTCGATGAAGTCGCGCCGTTCGAGCTGGCTATGTACGTAGCGGTCGAACAAGCGGAATACTTCCGGATCCAGATCTTCTTTCCTGAATTTTGCCATGGCGGTCAGTTTTTTAGTAAGGTACGGAGGCGGGGCATTTGTGTCCTCATTGTGACCTGGCACCGGGTTGTCGGGCCTGTGGCCCGACGTTGGAAGAGAAGTATCCGCCGGGCCGCAGGCCCGACGGCCCATACCCGAGCCTGTAGTCCAACTTGGCATGACAGTATTCGCCGGGCTGATCAGCGGGTAGTCGGGCCTGTGGCCCGACGTTGGGAAAGCTGTATACGCCGGGCCGCAGGCCCTACGGCCCACACCCGATCCTGCAGTTAATCCTGAGCATGACAGTATTTGCCGGGCTGATGACCGGGTTGTCGGGCCTGTGGCCCGACGTTGGAAGAACTGTATACGCCGGGCCACATGCCCGACGGCCCGTGCCCAATCCTGCAGTTAATCCTGAGCATGCCATTACGCGCTGGACGCATCACCGGGTTGTCGGGCCTGTGGCCCGACGTTTGGAAAGCTGTATACGCCAGCCCACAGGCCCGACGGCCCGTACCCGAGCCTGCAGTCCAATCTGGCATGACAGTACGCACCCGACGCAACACCGGGTAGTCGGGCCTGTGGCCCGACGTTGGGTATCCTGTATACGCCGTGCCACAGGCCCGAAGGCCCATACCCGAGCCTGCAGTTCTTCTTGATCATGCCATTCCGTGCCGGATGCATCACCGGGTTGTCGGGCCTATGGCCCGGCGTTTGGAAAGCTGTAAGCGCCAGCCCACAGGCCCGACGGCCCGGGAGGCCCGCAAATAACAATTTGCACCCAGAACCGGGCCGGATATTGGTGGTTGTGCCTACCAAAACGGCTATCCGTGAACGAGGCTATTACAGACCATGACGTGCCGCTGGCTCCCGGGAATCAAACCCGCCCGGCACCGCCTCTTTTTATGGCACCCGCGCCCCGCAAGGGACGCCGCCGCCCAAACCTTGTGCCGCGATGGGGGTTGAAGGGGCAGACCCCTTGTGAATATGACCTTAAGAGACGCCGTGCGTACGGCCAGTAACACCGTATCCCGCCGCGCCATGGACCTGGCCGCGGTGAGCAGTAACCGCGGTGCCCCCCAACTGGAACGCATCGCCGCCTTCTCCGAACTCATCGCCAACGAGATTGGCGACACCTGGCTGCGGCGGTCGCGTGGACTGGAGCGGGACTTCAACCGCGCTCACCTCTACCTGAAATTTGAGGGCGACAATCCCACGGGAACCCAGAAAGACCGCATCGCCTTTGCCCACGTAGAGG
Organism: Neolewinella marina; assembly: GCF_002631205.1. Classification (GTDB taxonomy): domain Bacteria; phylum Bacteroidota; class Bacteroidia; order Chitinophagales; family Saprospiraceae; genus Neolewinella; species Neolewinella marina. The sequence continues at coordinate 24,570 of NZ_PDLO01000001.1, read as the reverse complement.
ATGCCCTGATCGAGGGGCAGGGGACGATAGCCCTGGCTACCTGTGGCAACTACGGGGTGGCCGTTGCCCTGGCAGCCAAACTGGCGGGACTGGACTGCGAGATCTACATTCCGGCTGGCTACCACACCCAGCGGCTGGCTGAAATGGAAACCCTGGGAGCGAGGATCCACCGCCCCCCGGGGACCTACGAAGACATAGTGGCCTACAGCAACGAGCAGGCCCGGGTGCGGGGGTGGTACAATGCCAACCCCGGAAACGGCAATACCGACCTGCAGCTGCGGGCCTATTCCGGCATCGCAGACGAAATCCTGTCTACCCTGGGGCGCCTGCCCGACGAGGTGGCCGTGCCCGTCTCCAATGGTACCCTGCTGGCGGGCATCTACCAGGGGTTTGAGCGACTGCGAGATCAGGGACACACCACCGGTCTGCCGCGGATGGTCGCCGCCTCCTCCACCGACAAGAACCCCATCATCACTTCTTTTCTTGCGGGCAACCGGCGCTGCGTAGATTTGCGGCCCGCCGAAATCCGGGAAACGAAGATCAACGAACCCCTCATCAACTGGCACAGCTTCGACGGGCAGGAGGCACTCGACGCCCTGTACGCCAGCCGGGGTGCCGCCTTCCACATCTCGGACTACAAGATGAAGCGGATGTCTACCTACCTGAGCCAGAAAGAAGCCTTGCAGGTATTACCGGCCTCTACCGCGGGACTGATCGCCCTTACCGAGCGGCCGGATGATGAACAATCTTTAAGCGTGGCGGTACTGACCGCCAAACGATAGTCCAGTTTTATGCAACAGGAACCCCTTGACGGAAACGCCATCGTCTACGCCGACGGCGCCTTCAATACGCCGAACGGCAAAACCGCCCACGGCCTGGCCCGCTTCACGAAGCGCTACCGGGTACTGGGCATCATCGACCAGCGGTACGCCGGGCAGGACAGCGGTACGGTACTCGACGGCAAGCCCAACGGCATCCCCGTGTATGCCAACCTGCAGGATGCCCTGGCGAAAAGCACGGCCCCGCCGCGCTACTTCGTCATCGGACTGGCCCCGGATGGTGGCCGCCTTTCGCAGGCGGGGCGGGAGGCCGTCCGGGAAGCCATCGCCGCGGGACTCAACGTCGACAGCGGCCTCCACGACTTCATCTCCAACGACCCCTCCCTGATGGAAGCGGCCCGCGATCACGGGGTGCAGGTGCGCGACGTGCGCAAAACACCGGACCGCGACCAGCTGCACTTCTTTACCGGCGACATCGAATCCGTAGACTGCCTCAAGCTGGCCGTCCTCGGCACCGACTCCGCCATCGGCAAGCGCACCACTGCCTGGCTGATCGTCCACGGGCTGCAGGAGGCGGGCTACCGCGCCGAGATGATCGGTACCGGGCAAACCGGCTGGATGCAGGGCGCGAAGTATTCCATGATCATGGACAGCTGCATCAACGATTTCGTTTCCGGAGAGATCGAGCACGCCGTGGTGAGTGCCTACCGCAACGAAAAGCCCGACGCCATCGTGATCGAGGGACAAGGCTCGCTGATGAACCCCGCCTACCCGGGGGGCTTCGAGATCCTGGCCGCCGGACGCCCCGACTACGTCATCCTGCAGCACGCGCCCACCCGCAAGGAATATGACGGTTTTCCGGGCTACCCCCTGCATCCCCTGCAGGAGCAGATTAACGCCATCAAGGTGGTTTCCGGGCGGGAAGTCTTGGCCGTAACCCTGAACCACGAAGGACTCAAGGCGGACGAAATCGCGGCCGCCTGCCAGCAGGTGACCGAGGAAACGGGGTTGCCCTGTTTCGATGTCCTCGCCCACGGCAGCGGAGAATTGGTGCAGCTGATTTCGCGCTACCTTCGCTCCCATGCGGATAACCCACATTGAATACGAGCGCTACGATCTTGAGTTGATCGAGCCCTACACCATCGCCTACGAGACGATCGGCAAGGCCACGAATTTCGCCCTGCGGCTGGTGACGGATACCGGCATCGTAGGATACGGATGCGCGGCGCCGGACGTGGCCGTCACCAACGAGCGGCCCGAGGACGTGGAACGGGCCATTAGTGAAAGCATCGTACCCGCCCTTACCAACGCCAAGCCCTTCCACTACGCGCGGTTGGTAGAGGAACTGCGGCCGCAGGTCCGCAGCTCGGCGTTGGCCATGGTCGACAACGCGCTCTACGACCTGGTGGCCAAGGCCGCGGGGGTGCCGTTGTACCAATTCCTCGGTGGCTACCGCAACCGGATCGCCACCAGCATCACCATCGGCATTCTCCCCTTAAAGGAAACCATGGTCAAGGCGCGGGAATTCGTCTCCCAGGGATTTGGCATCATCAAGATCAAGGGCGGGTTGGACGTCGAGGAAGACATTTCCCGCGTCCGCATGGTCCGCAAGGAATTTCCGGACATTCGCCTGCGGTTCGACGGCAACCAGGGGTATACGTTGGAGCAGGCACTACACTTCATCGGCGCGGCCCAGTTGCTTGGCGTTGACATCCTGGAGCAGCCCACCAGCATCAACGAGGAAGCTGTGATGGGTACCCTTACGCGGGATTCCCCCATCGCGGTGATGGCCGACGAGAGCCTCAAAACGCTGGCCGATGCCTTCCGGCTGACCCAGCACGAGCTGACCGACATGATCAACATCAAGCTGCAGAAGGTGGGCGGCATCTGGCCGGCCCTCCACATCAACAGCGTGGCCAAATCGGCCGCGAACGACGTGATGGTGGGCTGCCTGGACGAATGCGGACTCGGCATCGGAGCGGGTCTCCACTTCGCCCTCAGCCGACCCAATATTGCCTACGCCGACCTGGACGGCCACCTGGATTTCAAGGTCGACCCCTTCAGCCACCTTTTCCACCTCGACCGCGGCGTGCTCATCCCCAACGGACTCCCCGGACTGGGCACCTGACCCAGGGCCTAGTCCGCGCCGCTTACCTCAGTGAGGAAGGGTAGGGCGGAGTTGAATTCCATCCGTTCCTTCGTGGTGGGGTGGACGAACGCTATCCAGTCGGCTTGCAGGTAAAGCCGGTCGCCCGGGCGGCCGTATAGGTCATCGCCCACGATGGAAGCCCCCAGTCCCGCCGGGTGGGCACAGTGCACCCGCAGCTGGTGGGTGCGCCCGGTCAGCGGCCAGAGATCAACCACCGTGGTAGTCCCGTTGCGCCGCCGCACGGCCCAGTGGGTACGGGCGACTTTCCCGTGGTCCGGGCAGACGATCTGCCGCGGCCGGTCTACGAGGTCGCCCCGCAGCGGCAGGTCAATGGTTCCCCGCTCCGTGTCAATTACGCCATCCACCAGGGCTACGTATCGCTTCTCGACGGTGCGGCGGAAGAACTGCCGCTGCAACTTCTTGTGGATTTCCTGTCGCTTGGCCACGAGCAGCAAGCCACTGGTGGACATATCCAGCCGGTGGACGATCAACGGGCCGGAAGCCTCCGGGTAGCGCTGGCGGATGCGCAGCCAGACGGAGTCCTCGATGTGCTTGCCGGGCACGGAAAGAAATTCGTGGGGCTTGTCCACCACCAGCAGATCGTGGTCTTCGTAGACGATGTCCAGCCGCTTGCCCCGGGCGGGGTTGACTAGCAAGGGGTTGGGGTCGACAGCCAGACCCTCAAGCATGTGGCCGAGGATGGGTTCGCACTTCCCGCGGCACGCCGGGTAGTAGTGTCCGTGCTGGCGAATCTCCGATGCGGGCGCCTGCCCCCACCAGAATTCGGCCAGCGCCACAGGGTGGAGCCCGTTGGCGTAGGCGAACTGCAGTAGCTTAGGAGCGGCGCACTCACCGGCCCCGGCCGGGGGAACCCCCATTACGGTGTCGGAAAAGATGCTTCCCAGGCCCCGTTCGCCGCCCTCCGCATTCAGGAAGGTGTACTCCCGAAAGATGCGTTGCTGGAGGTCGTTGGACATATTCCTGCGGAGCTCACGCAGTTGCTCGATGCGGTCGGTGAAGGTCCGCAGCCGCTCCTCCGCCAGGGTCACCCGGTGGCGCAGCGCGCGGGTGAGGTCCTTGAGTCCGTAGCTGCGGCGGATGCTTTCGGCGGAAAGCTCCGTGTCGAGTTGGGCGAACTGCTGGGCGTCGAGAGTTTTGGCCGCTTCCTCCCGTTTCCGCTTGCGGTCCGCCTTGGCCTGTTTGACCGCGGCGCGCTCGGTCCGCAGTGCTTCGTCCGTTTCCCGGATCGTGCGCTCGAGATCCTCACGGGCGGTTCGGTAGTCGTCGGCGGTTTCCAGGGCCTCGATCTGCTGGGTTACGGCGTCGACTTCCTGCTCGCCCCGGCGGTAGAAGCCGGATTCGTCCAGGAGGTCGTATACCGGGGGTACGAAGCCAGGCAAGTGGTTGCTGTCGGCCAGTTTTCCGGAATAGGCGGCCAGGTAGCCCAGTTCGCCATCCCCGGTGCGGACCACCAGGACGCCAAACATCTTGCCCTTTTCACCGGTGGATCCTTCATCCAGGCCGAACCCATAGCTCCAGGAGCGAGGCTCCTGCAGTTCTCGCTGCAGGTCACGGGCGGCCGCCACGGCCAGGGGGTGGGGGCGGTAGTAAAAGGGAAATGTGAAGCGGGGCGGGGGAGTAAGTGCCCGGGCTTCCGGCGGGAGGGGGTGCAGGTAAGTATCGGTGGCCGTCATGCGGCCGCAAAGGTAGGTGATTAGCGTCGCCCGCCCCTGCCAGCCCGGCGACGCTTCCAGATGATGGCCCCCACGGAGAGGGCGAGGAGCAGGACGCCCACCACCAGGCTCCACCAGAGCTTGGTTTGCTCGGCAGCGGGTTCCTGGGTGATGGTCAGGGTCCGGTTCACGTCCTGGTCGTAGAGGACCTGGCGGGCACCTCCGTTCCAGTGGACGACGACGGAATCCACCCGTTCGCTGTCTCCGAGGCCGTAATGCAGGGTGCGGCTGTTCTGGCTGATGTGGCTGGAGCCGCCACCGTCCACTTCCCGCAGCAGTTGGCGACCGCCGGCGTAGACGGTGGCGCGGGCGCCAAGTCCCCGCAGGTCTCCGGAAGTACCCACCAGGTCGATCTTCAGCCAGTTGCCCCGGGCTCCGTCGTTGCGGAACAGCCGGGTCACGGAAGGTACCGGGTAGCCGTCCAGGATGGGACCCTGGCAGACGGCGAAGATGTCCAGGTCGCCGTCGTTTTCCAGGTCGAAGGTTACCGAGCCCCGCCCGATGCCGTAATCCGCTACCCCGGCCGCCCGGCCACTTTCCTGGAAGCGGTCGCCGAGGTTCTCAAAGTAGAAGTTGGCCATCGGCACGCAGTTCGGGTTCAGGTCCCCGTTTGAGACGAAGAGGTCCAGGTCACCGTCGTGGTCGAAATCGGCGAAGTTGGCCCCCCAGCTGATGGAGATGTAGTTCATGCCCAGCTCCTTGGCGCGGTTCACGAAGGGTTTGCCGGGCCCCTGGGCGACCAGGAAGTGATTGAACTTGATGTTGGTGACGTAGTAGTCCAGCAGCCCGTCCTGGTTCCAGTCGCCCACCGTGGAGCCCATGGCGTTGATGCGTAGGTCCAGGCCCATCTCCTCGGCGATGTCGCGGAAGTCCTCGCGGGGATAGCGGTTTTCGAGGAGCAGATTGGGGGTGGCCTTGTAGCCGAAATCGTGGTTGACGAAGAGGTCCTGGTCGCCGTCGTTGTCGAAGTCGGTAAACACCCCGCCGAACCCGAAACCCCGGTGGGAAAGACCGTACTCCTCGTAGACGTTGACGAAGCGGCGGCCTTCGTCGTTCAGGAGGAGGTAGCCGTTGGCGGTCTGATTTGCCCCGACGATGGTGGCGTCACTGATGTGATCCAGCGTCTCCTCGTAGCCCACGAAGTAGTTACCGATGTAGAGGTCAGGCCAACCATCGTTGTTGAAATCTCCGAAGCTGGCACCGGTACTGAAGGAGTAGAGGGGAACCAGCCCGTAGGCTTCCGTAGCGTCGCGGAAGGTGTGGTCCGGCTGTCCGAGGAAGAGCAGGTTGCGGGCCCGCGGGATAATCTGCAGGCTGTCGCTGGAGGTGATCGTGGTGATGAAGAGGTCGTCGTAGCCGTCGCGGTTCACGTCGGCGGTAACGGCGCCCTGGGTGACGAAGTGGCGGGTGAGCTCCAGCCCTGATCCGTCGAGTACGTCCGTCAGCGTGCCGTCGCCATTGTTCCTCAGCAACTGGTCGCTGTTCAGTCCGCCGGTTACGTAGATGTCCTCAAATCCATCCTGGTTAAAGTCCAGCACGCAGGCCCCGCCGCCGAACAGCCCTTCGTGCACCTTGAACTGGTGGGCGAGGCCCACCGAATCGGTGACGTCGGTAAAGAGGGGTTGCCCCGTAGCCGTGAGGGAGAGCAGTAAGCCGATTGCCAGCAGCCTCACTTTGAATTTTTCCATTGGAGGGCATTGACGTTCTGGCCGATCTCGGTGCCCTTGAGGAGGCCCTGGTCGTTGTCCTGGGGGGTGTGAATGCCGCCGTAGAATCGGGAATCGGCCGTCTCCCGGGCGATATCGCTCAGGCTTTCGAAGTGGCGGACCGGGAAGCCCACGTCGCGCACCCGGTCGCGCTCCCGGCCCTCGTGGGCGCGGTCGGCGATGGCAATCTCGTCTCCGTGGAGCTCCTGCAGCACGGTGGAGGCAGCGGCGGCCTGAATGGCGTGTCCGGAAGGAAATGCCGGAAAGGGTGGATCGGGCCAGAACGACTCCCACTCGGGGTCAATGAACTGGGGAATGAAGGTGTTGGGGCGCTCGCTGAAGAAGGAAAACTTCCACTTCCAGCAGTTGATGAAGGCGTCGGCTACCGCCATGCCGGTGCGGGCATAGGTTTCGGCGCAGTCCATCAGGGTGGTGGCCCGTTGCTTCAGGACCTCGGTGGCCAGATAGAAGGAGTGACCGGGCGGCGTGAAGGTTTCATCGGGGTCATCCCCCCACCACAGGGCGGCTTCTTTCTCGGCCTGCGTCAGCGTGAGCTCCTTTTCGTACACCGCCCGCATCTGCTCGTAGTAGGGGGAGCCGGGGACGGTATCGTAGGCGATGAAGTCAGGGGCAGGCATTTGGTAGTTCGCCGGCACGAAGGGGCGGTTGGTGCCCCACATGGGATGCAGCGGGTGGTGGCTGAAAGACTGGGCGAACAGTGGCGGCTTCCAGGAGCCCGGAAAGTCGGGATGCACCATGTCCTTCTCGAAGTTCCGCAGGTAGGCGCGGTGGCCGCCGTCGGACTGTGACCACTGGAAAATGGCCTGGGCAATGCGGCGACCGAAGTCGGTGGACCGCTGGGCCACGGGCTCCGGAACGTCGGCGTCCAGGTAGTATTCCTCGATGGCCGCCTCGAGGCTGTCGACGCGCTGTTTGTTGGCGTCGGAGGTGTGGTTATAGAGCGAACGGAGGATGGTGGCCTGGCCGGCGGAGAGCGCCAGGGGCCAGTGGTATTCCACGCCAGGGTCCGGAGTGGGCAGATTGGTCAGTCCGCTGAGTTGGCCCACCAGGGAGCGGTATTCGGGGTGGCCGGGTACGATGGACTCGTACATGGTCAGTCCGAAGTAGCCCAGACAGCGGGAGGCGTAGGTTGGAGAATTTCCCGGGGTGCCTTTTGTCAGGTCCAGGCTAAGGGTAGCCCACCGGGTTGCTACTTCCACCTCGGTGAAGGAGCTTTTGGATTGGCAACTGGACAGAAGAACAATAAACAACAGGCAACACCATCCGGGAAGCCGGAAAAACGTCATGCTTAGGAAGAAGTGAGTTGGTACGCAATAACGTCACTTTTGCCGACTCCAAAAAGGAAATGGTCGCCTAAACGCGTCGCTGCCCGGACCGACCCGCGCAGGTTCAGACCCGACTGCGCCTGGGGAACGTAGCGGAAGGTTCCGTCGCCCCGCCCCAGCAGCAGCACGCCGGTATTGGCGTCCGCGGGGCCGTAGCGCACCCGGGCGGCGGTTTCGTTTCCGGCCAGCAGCATATCGCGGTGACCATCGCCGTTAGCGTCCAGCGTTAGGATGGTGCGCACGGGGGCAAACTGGGCCTGAACGGGCAGGGGATCCGGGGCAAATTTGCCGGAGGCCTGCCGGAGAAAGAGGGTAGTTTCCAGGCGGTCCGCGGTCAATTCCCGCCCTTCCCCGGGCAATCCCGACTGTAGCTCCTCTGTCGTGACGGGGGAGTAGCTGCGGTAGTTGGGGAAGCGCGACCGCTGGCCGGAAAGCTGGTTGAGCAGCTCATCGCGGGTCAGGTCGGGGTAGAGCTTGCCGTCCAGATAGTAGCTGAAGAGGGGATCCACACTGCCGTTGTTGTCGCGGTCGGCGTAGGAAAGTACCGCAGGCGTTTCCGAGGTCACGTTGTAGAGGTTGTTGGTTCCCTCGTTGCCTACGACCAGGTCCGTGCGGCCGTCGCCGTTCAGGTCTTCCAGGTGTAGGGTGGTCCACCAGCCGCGGGGCGAGGCGTCAAAGTACTGATCGGTCACGTTGGTGATCTCATCCCCCGAAAGGGAGAAAACCGTAACGGGCATCCATTCACCTACCACGATGAGTTCGGCGCTGCCGTCGTCGTCCAGGTCGTGCCAGGCGGCGTCGGTGACCATGCCCAGTGCATCGAGGGTAGGGGAGGACAGCCTGGAGTAGCTGCCGCCACCGTCCGCCCGCAACAGGTAGCTGGGCGCGGCCGCGGGATACCGGCCGGGTAGCGAATGCCCCCCGACGAAAATGTGGGTCGCCCCCGATTCAGCCGCATGGATGGCTATGGCCCCCGTTGGGGTGATCAGGTCCGGTAGCAGATCAGTGGCCACCCGGAAGTTGCCCCGGCCGTCGTTCAGGAGGGCACGGTCCGCGAGTTCCGGGCTTTCGGCCGTAAGGGCGTGGTAGCCGCCCCGGCCCACGTAGACGTCGGGTGAGCCGTCGCCGTTCAGGTCGGCGATTTCCAGGGTGGTGATTCGGTGTTCGCTATCCCCGTCGAGGGTGGGGAGGTTGCCGCGGGTGAAGGTGCCGTTGGCATTCTGGAGGTAGCGCTGAATGGGGCGGTTGCCGGCGTCGGCGATCAGAAGGTCTTCCCGGCCGTCGGCGTTCAGGTCGCCGGTGGCGAAGACGGGGCCGCCGGGGGAGAGCTGACGAGGCAGCAGCGGCTGGCGGTCAAAGTCGCGGAGGCTGGTCGAGGCCGGGGTGAAGCTTACCGGTGCCAGAGCGGGGGTGAAGTAGGGGGACGTCGCCGCAACTTCGGGGGGAGAGTCGGTGGCCTCACTTTCGCTCAGCACGAGGCGCTGGTTAGCCGCTACGTCGGTAAGGGTCTGTACCCCACCGCCCGGCCATTGGACGGTTAACCGGGGCACCCGCGTGCGCGCCCCCAGACCGAAATGCAGCAGCTGGGGGCCGGAGGAAAGGTAGCCGCGGTTGGGATAGAACTCCTGGAACTGGGTGGCGTCGTCGAAGTCCAGCGTAACGCGGGCACCGATGCTGGCGGTGTTCGGGCTTGCGCCTTGGAGTTCGAGCTGGAGATAGTGGGCTTCGGCGGTATTGTTGCGGTAGAGGAAGGCCGGCTGGTTGAGGTTATTGACCACCAGGTCGAGGTCGCCGTCGTTGTCCAGGTCGACCGTCAAGGCGCCGTTGCTGTTGGAGGGGCGCTGCAGTCCCCACTGGGCGGTCACGTCAGTGAACGACAGGTCGCCGTCGTTGCGAAAGGCATAGTTGCTCACCTCTGAGGCGGGCATTTCCTGGAGGAGCTCCAGTACGTCGCTGCGCTGGAGGCGTCCGCGCCGGGCAACGAAATCCTCCATGTACTTGATGAAGTCGAGGTTGGTGTAGTCGCGCAGGTAGCCGTTGGTCACGTGGAGGTCCTTGCGGCCATCGTTGTCCAGATCGGAGAGCAGGGCCGACCAGCTCCAGTCGGTGGCTGCCACCCCCGCCAGCTGACCGATCTCGGCGAAGGTGCCGTCGCCCTGGTTCAGCTGCAGCATATTGCGCATGTTCTGGTGGTGGAAGCCACTGGCGAGGTTGAGGTCGTGCTTGGAGCGGTTGTCATCGGCCGCCAGCAGCTTGCGGCGGGCGTTGTCGGCGGGCAGCATGTCCAGGGTGTAGATGTCCGGCAGGCCGTCGTTGTTGACGTCGGCGATGTCGCTGCCCATGGAGAAGTGGCTGGTGTGCCCCATGCCCTCGCCCAGGCGGTCGGTGAAGGTGCCGTCGCCATTGTTCACGTAGAGGTAGTCCGGTACCTCGTAGTCATTGGAGACGTAGATGTCGGTGTCCCCGTCCCCGTCCAGGTCGCTCAGGCCCACGCCCAGCCCGTAGCTCAGGGCCGAGCCGTTGATGCCCGCCTCCTCGGTGACGTCGGTGAACCGCAGTTTGTCGTTGCGGTACAGCCGCAGTCCCCGTTCGGGATCAGGGACCTCCAGCAGCTGCTGCGTTTTCTCCGGATTCAGGATGGGCATGGCCTTCGGATTGTGGTTGAGCAGCAGTGCGTCCAGGTCACCGTCCCCATCGTAGTCGAAGAAGTAGGCCTGGTTGGTAAAGGCCGGGGCGTCCAGTCCGTATTCCGCGGCCGCTTCCCGGAAGCGCGGCACGCCGTTCCCGTCGGTGCCCCCGTTGATGAACAGCTGATTGCGCCGCTTGTCCGGCGGCAGCATGCCGGAGTAGGAAAGGTAGAGGTCCGGCCGGCCGTCGGCGTTGACGTCGGCAACCGCTACGCCCGTTTTCCAGGGGCCGGGGCGGCCCGCGGTCTGGCTCACGGCGGTTACGTCGCGGAAGCGGAAGTTGCCTTCGTTCAGGTAGAGCTTGTTCTCGCCCATGTTGGCCGTGAAGTACAGATCGGTGAGCCCGTCGCCGTTGAAGTCCGCGGCCGCCACGCCGCCCCCGTTGTAGAAGTACTCGTACATCAGGATATTGGTGTTCGGCCCTTCGGTGAGGTCATTGCGGAAGTCGATGCCCGTGGCGGCGGCTTCCAGCAGGGTGAAGCGGGGGGCTTCCGGGCCAGCGGCGGAGGTCGAGATCGCGTCGGAGTCGTCGGTCCCGCAACCATTGAGGGAGGCCAGGACGAGCAGGGGAATAAACAGTCGGTACATCAGGGGCAAGTTAGCGGATGGCGGCCAAAAAAAAGATCCGCCCCCGGGACAAGCCGGAGACGGATCTTCAAATCGTTCGGATGGTACTAGAAACCGGGGTTCTGCACCAGCTGGGCGTTGCGACTTACTTCGTCGCGGGAGATGGCGCGGTAGTACATCTTGTCGGCCCAGGTACGCGACTCGTTCTCGGTGTTGGTGGCTACGGTGTATTCGTAGTCATAGACCGAGGGGTCGTACTTGTAGGGTACCCGGGGTTGCTTGCCGGGCTTCAGCTTGGCGCGGACGTCGATGATCTGGATCGGGCGGCCGAGGGTTTCCTCGGCGATGAGCCAGCGGCGGGCGTCGTGGTAGCGGTGCTCTTCGTAGGCCAGCTCGATGCGACGTTCGTTGCGGTAGCGGTCCACAAGGTCTTCTCCGCTGTCTTCGATGGCGGGCATGCCCACGCGGAAGCGCAGTTGGTTCAGCCAGTCGCGGGCTTCGGCTTCGTTACCGAGCTCGAGGCAGGTTTCAACGTAGTTCAGCACTACTTCCGTGTAGCGGATGAAGGGCCAGGGGATCACCTGGGCGTTCGACTGGTTGTCCTTCAGCGCGGGGTCCGGATCGATGAACTTGCGGACGTAGTAGTGGGTACGGCTGCCGTTCCAGTTTTCTACCGAAGATTCGCGGGTGTCGACACCGGGGATGAATCCACCCTTGCCGTCGTCGTAGTAGCCGGTCTGGATCTCGTCGTAGGGATCGATCGGGGCTACGTCGGAGGGCCGGGGTTTCCAGCCGGCACCGTCGTACATCACGGTGGCGTAGAAGCGGGGGTCGCGGTTTTCGTAGGGGGCCTCGGCGTGGTCGGGGTTATCCCAGTCGAAGGTGGATCCGTCCATCATCTCGTAGTCGTCGACCAGCTGCTGGATGGGGGTGTTGCCCGCCCAGTTGTGGTAGCCGTTGGGGCCGTTGTTGATGCCGAAGTGGATCGGTCCGAGGGGCCAGTTGCTTTCCTGGGTGTAGAGCGGGGTGACGGTGCGCTGGAGGATGAGCTCTACGGCCGCCGCGGCGTCACCGACGCTGCTGCCACCGCCCATCGACAGGGAGATGTAGTTCTGCAGTCCCTGCTCGGGCGAGACGGGCTCGGTAAGTCCGAGCTTGTAGCCGCTGCCTTCCTCGAGGGCCATGCGGGCGGCGTCGCGGGCGGCGCGCCAGCGGGCTTCGCGGTCACCACCGGGGTAGGCCAGCAGATCGAGGTGAGGGTAGCTGGCCAGGGTGGCGGACTCGGCGGAGATGGCTGGGCCATAGTGGAGGTCGCTGGCGGCGTAGAGCAGGATGCGCGACTTCAGGGCCAGGGCCGAGAGGCGGGAGGCCCGTCCGTCGGTTTCCGGCTTGCCGTCGAGCAGCTGGGCGGCCTTGTCGAGGTCGGCCACGATGAAGTTCACCGTTTCCTCCCAGGTAGCGCGGGGGACTTCGTAGTCCTCGTTGAGGCCGTAGGGGCGCTCGATCAGGGGTACGCCGCCGTAGAAGCGGGCCAGCTGGTGGTAGTAGTACGCCCGCAGGAAGTGGGCCTCGCCCATCAGCCGGTCGCGGAGGTCGTCGTCGTTGAAGGTAGAGTTCGGCAGCTCCTGGAGGGCGATGTTGGCCTGGCGGATGGCCAAGTACATATTGTCCCACTGGTAGGTAGCGCTCATCCAGCCCGGGTTGGCGGGGGATTCGGTGCCTTCGGTGAAGGTGTTGATGTTGCGGCCCGCGTGGGTGAACATCGCTTCATCGGTGATGGAGGCCAGCATCTGCTCCTCGAATCCGCCGTAGCCGAGGAAGGAGTAGACGTTGTAGATAAAGGCTTCCGACAGGGGGCCGTCGGCCCAGGTAGCGTCGCTGGAGATGCTGTCCAGGGGCTCGGTATTCAGGAAGTCGGTATCGCAGGCTGAAAAGAGCAGAACGGCTCCAATCCCAACAGCCGACAGTAGGCGATAGACGCCGCGTTGTAGAGTTTTCATGATCGGTTGTGGTTGCATGATTATAGGGTAATGTTGAGGCCGAAGTTGATCACGCGCGACTGGGGGTAGTAGACGCCGCTGCCGGTGGTGGACTCGGGATCGAAGAAATTCAGCGAATCAAAGGTGATCAGGTTCAGGCCGTTGACGTAGGCACGCAGCCCGCGCAGGTGGAACTTCTCCGTCAGGTTGGCCGGCAGGCGGTAGCCAATCTCGGCGTTCTTCAGGCGCATGTAGTTCTTGCTGAAGAGCCAGTAGGTGTTGTTGCCGTAGTTGCCACCCGTGTAGTAGGTGTCGCCGCGGCTGGCCAGGCGGGGGTGCTCGCTGCTGGGGTTGTCGATGCTCCAGCGGTTGTCGTAGCTGTACTTCAGGTAGTTGCCGATGTCACCCGACTCGGTCTGTACGCGCAGGGAAGCGCCGGTAGCGCCCTGCAGCAGCATCGACATGTCGAAGGGACCGTAGCTGGCCGTGAAGTTGGCACCGAAGTTGAAGGTCGGCGTGCCGTTGTCGTCGATGCGTACGCGGTCGTCGCCGTCGATCTTGCCGTCGCCGTTCACGTCGCGGAACTTCAGGTCACCGGGCAGGAGGCGGCCGGTCACGGCGCTGTAGTCGAGCTCGTTGTTGTCGATTTCCTGCTGGTTGAGGAAGACACCGTCGGCCTCGTAGACGAGGTATGCGCCGATGGGCTTGCCTTCCTGCAGCTGGTAGTCGGGTGCGCCGGGGATCTCGTCCATGAAGATCACCTTGTTTTTGGCGTAGCCACCGTTCACGCCGAAGCGGTACTGGAAGGCGTTGTTGGCGTTGCCGTTGTAGCCGATGTTGAATTCAAAGCCCTTGTTCTCCACCTCTCCGGCGTTGACCGGGGGCAGCAGGCTGTTGATGCCCGAGGAGGCGGGGGTGGAGCCCGTCTTCTGGATCAGGATCTGGGTACGCAGGTTGTGGAAGTACTCCAGGGTCACGTCGACGCGGTTGCCGAACAGGACGGCGTCGGCGCCCACGTTGAAGTTGTTGGCGCGTTCCCAGGTAAAGCTGGGGTTGGCCAGCAGTTGCTCACGCAGGGTGGTTTCCACTACGCCGTTGATTGGGTAGCTGCCGAATCCGTAGGTGGAAAGGAAGGCGTACTCCTGCAGCTGTCCTTGGAAGAAGACCTGGTCGTTACCCATCTGTCCGTAGCTGCCGCGCAGCTTCAGGAAGTCGATGCCGGGAACGTTGAAGAAATCCTCGTTGGTCACGTTCCAGCCGGCGAGTACACCGGGGAAGAAGCCGAAGCGGTCATTCTCGGGGAAGATGTAGCTGCCGTCGTAGCGGAAGATGAACTCGAGCAGGTACTTCTCGCGGTAGTCGTACTGGGCACGGCCGTAGTAACCCAGGCGGGCGCGGTTGTAGCCGGAGCCACCGGTGTCCTGGTTCAGCGAGCCGCCGGCGAAGAGCTGGTCGACCGCGGTGGAGATGTAGTTGCGGCGGTAAGCGAAGTAACCCTCGCCTTCGAAGGTTTCGCGGGTCACGCCGGCCATCAGGCCCAGGGTGTGGTCGCCGCCGAACTCGGTGTCGTAGTTCAGGCGGGCCGACAGGTTGGTGTTCAGCACCGTGTTGGTCGACTGCCGCAGGCGGGGGTCGGTGAAGTTGGAGCGGGTAGCGGCTTCGAGCAGGGGCGTCTCGCCGTCGGCTTCGTAGCTCACGCGGTCCCAGTAGTAGAGCTGCCAGGGGGTCTGCCAGGTCTTGGAGCGGTTGGTGTTCTGGTCCACGGCGGCCGAGAGGTTCAGGGCCAGTCCCTCTACCCAGGGGTTGGTGATGTTGATGGCACCGTTGGTCTGGATGAAGTCGGAGGGGTTCTCCACGTAGCCGGTGGCGTTGGTGGTAATCACGTAGGGGTTCTGACCGTTCTCGATGTCGGGACCGGGCAGGCCGTTGGGCCATACTTCGGGCTCGGTGGGGCGACCACGCATCAGCATCCGGAAGATGGAGCCGGCGCTTTCGGTGGGGAAGCGGCGGTCCTCCCGGCGGGCCAGGATGCCCAGGCTGGTGGTGATGTAGTCGCTGACGTCGGCGTCGAGGTTGATCCGGAAGCTGTACTGCTTGTACTTGGTTGCCGTGTTCTTGTAGAAGGCGTCCTGGGTGAAGTAACCAAGCGAAGCCAGGTAGCGCATGTTTTCGCTACCGCCATTGACCTGCAGGTTGTGGCGGCCCTGGGGAGCCCAGGTGTTGAAGGCATCACCGAACCAGTCGGTGTCGGGGTAACCCCAGGGGTCGTCACCGGCGGCGTGGCGGGCAACGGTCTCGGGGCTGTAGTTGGCGTTGATGGTGCCCACGTCCGGGGTGGGGGAGTCGTAGGTGCCGGTGGTCTGGATGGCGTCCCAGGCGGCGTCCCACTCATTGACCGGGATGTTCTGGTAGATGGCCAGTTCGTTCATGATGGTGGCGTACTCCACCGCGTTCGACATTTCGGGCAGCACGGTTGGCTGGGCGAAACCCTGGTTGAAGTCATAGCTGATGGACGGTTTGCCGGTGGTTCCCCGCTTCGTAGTGATGAGGATGGCACCGTTGGCGGCCCGGGCTCCGTAGATGGCGGCCGAGGCGTCCTTCAGTACGGAGATGGACTCGATGTCCTGGGGGTTCAGCCGCGAAAGGCCACCGTTGCGGTCGGGTACCCCGTCGATAACGACCAGGGGGCTGCTGTTGCCCAGGGTGTTCTGGCCACGGATGTTGATCCGGGCGTCGTCGACGCCGGGCTCACCGCTGGTCTGGATGACTACTACGCCAGGCAGGCGTCCCGCGAGGGATACCCCCAGGTTAGCGGCCGGCGATTGCTCGAGGGCTCCGCCCTCCACGCCGACTACCGCACCGGTAACCGTAGCCTTCTTTTGCTTGCCGTAGGCGACCACCACGACTTCGTCGAGGAGTTCTCCGCTGGTCAGGCTCAGGGAAATGGTTTCGTTGTCTCCTACCTGCACCTCACGCGTAGCGTAGCCGGTGTAGGAAATGACGAGGGTTTCGCTTGGGGCAGCCTGAATGGAATAATTTCCGTCCAGGTCGGTGACCGTACCGCGGGTGGTACCCTTGACCAGTACGCTGGCGCCGATGAGGGGGTCACCGGTGCCCTCATCCGTTAAAGTGCCGGTAATGGTTCGCTGTTGGGCGCTCACGGATAAAGTGAGCAGAAAGACGAATAAGCCGAGGCATAGCCTCAGCAACACGTAATGCTGTTTCATAATCTACTAGTTAACATGATCGATGGCGCCCGTGACTGGGCGTTGCTTGTGTGGTCTCAATTGGTCGGGTCAAGAAGACCCCGGGGGCAAAACGGCAAGGGAAAGGCGGCAGGCTGCGGTAAATATATATAGAGAAAAGATAGACGAGGTGTCGGCCAACCAATAATTGACGCCAAGGTCAATATTTTTTGTCTAAATGACAATAGTTAAGGTTAAGTGAAGAGTAAAGTAGGGAGTATAATTTACTCATCCAGCTTTTTCCTTATTTGAGATTGTCGTCTGTCTTCAAATCATACCGACTTACTGGCGGACTTCCACCACCTGACCATCCACCACTACCATCCGCAGTCGGTCATTTTCTCCGTAGACCAGCAAGTCCAGCGACACGCCGTTGGCGACTTCCGCACTGAGCCGATCGTTAGGGCCAAGTATCCGTAGGCCGGGGACCCGCGCGGCATCGGGTGGGGTAGTGGTAGCGGTGACGGCGGTGTACCCCTGACGATAAAGTTCGCGAGCGTCCAGCCGTTTAATTTCTTCCAGACTCAGCTTGCCGGGGTAGACCTTCCCGGGGACCACCCGCTGGCTGTCCAGGTCTACCCGTTCGAAAGCCCCGAAGGTTGACAGGTCACCCAGATCGCTCACGTAGGCCCAGGAAGCATAATCGCGGGCCTTCTTGTCCAGCAACCGTTCGTTGCGGCGGAACCCGATGTCCAAGACGAATTCCCCCTCGGGTCGCACCACCCGGGCATTCTCGAGGACCAGGGCGTGGACGCCATAGGATTCGTTCTCGGGGATGGACAAATAATCTTCTACCGAGTACTGCTCGTAGCGGCCCGTGGCGATGGCGTGCAGTCCGTCGATCAGGGCCAGTACATTCAGCCTCCGGATCTCCTGTTTTTCGGGGTCGCCGGGAAAGCCGCCGGATTCTATCAACACGGTGCGGGTGCCCCACTTCTGGAGGTTGTCGCCGAAGGCCCGGGGCTCGAAGTCGTCGTTGTAGCGCCCTACGCGACCCGGCACATGGTCTTGCCAGCGGGCGTTGAGCAGGGCGATTAGCTGGGCGGCGTCTTCCCGTTTACCGTTCATGGTCTTTTCCCAGTCGTAGGCCGGGGCGAGGATGGACAGCACCGCCCCCGGCCCGGTCGGGAACCCCACCGAGTAGTAGATGCCCTGGTCGTGGAGGTTGAATCCCCAGGCGGCGTCGAGGCGGTCGCGTTCCGCCTTCAACGTCCGGGCTTCCGGACTGGTCAGGTGCAGCGCGTCCCGGTTCAGGTCGATGCCCAGGGCATTGCGGCGCTCAAAACGTTCCGCCCCGTCGGGGTTCAACATGGGCAGAAAGGTGAGGTGGAGCTCGCGGTCCAGGAGCTGCCGCAAGCTGTCCAGCCCGTCGCCGCTGCCGCCCAGCCAGTTGAAGAGGTCGAACAGGGCCGCGGTGGCCGTCGGCTCATCTCCGTGCATCTGCGACCACAGGAGTACTTCTACCGGACCGTTTCCCCAGGTCACGCGGTACAGCGCACGGCCTTCCACTGATTGACCGGCGGTATCCACTCGGAAGGCGTCACCCAGATTCGCCAGCAGGGGCTGCAGGTCGGCATGCTTGAAGCGGCGGGTGGTCAGGGCCGTTTCCCGGTAGGCCTCCAGGGAGGCTTCCACCGCTTCCGCCGGGTAGTCGGGGTAGGAGGGGGCACCCGCGGACGCGCCCACGGGTTGGCCGCAGGCGGATTGCCATAGCACACAAAGCAGGAGGGGGAGCAGGCGCAGGGCGGGAATCTGGGTCATGGACGGACTATTCTTGGGGTAGCTCCAGCAACTCGATATTGCGGAAATCAATGGGATGGCTCTCGGCCTGCAGGGCGATGTATCCTTCGGTGAGGATCTCTCCTTCACGATCGAGCCATTGGGGGTAGCTGTCTTCAACGCCAAAGCGCTTCCAGGCGGCGGCGTCGTCGCGGCGACTGGTAAAACCACCCCCGATCTGGGGTTGCTGGAAGCTCAGCACGGTATCTCCTTCAATCAGGAAGTGCATGGCCTCCCCGCCGAGCACGATGGCCTCCGCCTTTACCCAGCCGTCGCCGTGGTAGGTAGCCGAGTTGGAATTGATGCAGTGGTTGTAGTTAATGGTATCGCCCATGACGACGGCCGTACCCGGAGTGCAGACGTTGCCCGTGGTGCGCTCCCCTTCGCCCAGTCCGCCGAGCAGCTGCAGCTCTACCGAAACCGGGAAGTGCTGACCCATGTCGTTGCTCTCGGCCGACTGGCTGTGCAGCATAACCCCACTGTTGCGCACGTTCCAGTTGGCTCCGCCGGGGGTCTGCTCGCCGGTGAAGCGGTACTCGAAGCGCAGCTTGTAGTGGGAGTACGGCTGCTGGTAATAGAGGTGGCCGTAGGCGTCGTCGAAGTTCTCGTAGTCGTCGTAGCTCACCCGGAGCATGCTGTCTTCCACCCGCCAGGTGTTGCGGAAGTTCTCGTTCAGCGGCCGGCCGGCCATTTTAATGTCCCAACCAGTTAAATCCTTACCGTTGAACAGGCTGATCCATTGCTCCTCTTCCCCAACGGGAGTGGTGGTCGTGGCCGTTTCGGATTCGGGCGCCGGAGCGCAGGATGCCAGGCAAAACATCAGGATCGCCAGGATCGGGTGGGGGAGTGCGTTCATAGCGACGAATATATGATATAAGGCCGAGGCCTAGTGGGCGGTAAACATCCGATGAGGCCAGCTGCTGCGCAGCGCCACATCCGATGACTCCGCCACCACCGGGCTGTGGGCCTCCCGGCCCGAAAATTAGGTAACCACAGCGTGAGGGAGAACCACGGAGCCAGGTCCCAGGCCGAGGGTTCAGGACGGCTACGCGGTCCCATATTTTACCTCCCCCAATTCTGCCATCGATTGCAAGCAAATAATAGGCATATGGGGAAGGGTTTCAGCGAATTACCGCCGCAATTGTACGCTAACTTACGGGGCGATCCATTCCTAACCGGTCCGGGCGAAGCGCATTCAACCGGACCACATCCCTAACCTGTATGAAGCACTTCTCCCTTTCCTTATTGGTGGTCGCCTGCTGGCTGCTCCCCGGCCTAGCCACCGCCCAGACCGTTACCGGTACCGTTACTGAGTCGGGACAGCCCATCGTCGGAGCTACCATCTCCGCCGGGGCAACGGGCACGGTCTCGGACGTAGACGGAACCTACGAGCTCAGCCTCCGGAATGCGGGCACCTACACCCTTACCGTCAGCTACATCGGCTACGGATCACAGACGCGGGAATTCACGCTCGCCGCGGGTGAGACCGTGACCTGGAATGTGTCTCTCGAGGGTGGAGCCACGAACCTGGAAGAATTGGTGGTGGTGGGATCGCGCACGGCCCCGCGCTCCTCGACGACCTCTCCGCTACCGGTAGACGTGTTCACTTCAGATGACCTGACCGCCACCGGGCAGCAGACTTTCGACAAGGCACTGCAGTACCGGGTGCCCTCCTTTAACACGGTGCAGACGCCCGTGAACGATGCTACCTCCCTGCTCGACCCCTACGAGATCCGTAACATGGGTCCGAGCCGCACCCTGATCCTGGTCAACGGCAAACGCAAAAACATGAGTGCCCTGCTCTACACCCAGACTTCGCCGGGTAGGGGAGAGACCGGCGCGGACATTTCCGCCATCCCCACCGACGCCATCAAGCGGGTGGAGATCCTGCGCGACGGCGCCTCGGCCCAATACGGATCCGACGCCATCGCCGGCGTCATGAACATCGTGCTGAAGGACAACGCCGAAGACGGCAGCGTAACCCTGCGGACCGGCATCACCACCGAAGGCGATGGGGAGCAATTCGGCATCGCCCTAAATAACGGGACCAACATTGGCGAGACCGGCTTCATCAACTACACCATTGACCTGTCGAAGATCGGTCAGGCCAACCGCCCGGGCATGGTCGACGCCGCCGGTGAGGCCGCCGATTTCGGCGCCAGTATCGAGGACGTGCGCGCCTTCCTCAGCCGTTACCCCGACGCCCGCAACATCAACGCCTCGCCGGAAACGACCGCCTCGAAATTCGTGGTCAACTTCGGCAGCGATGTGTCTGACAACACCGAATTCTACGGCAACGCCGCCTACGTATACAAGAAGGTGAACAGCTTCGCCAACTACCGCACGCCCTACTGGCGGACGCTGGCCGACTTCCCCTACCTGGCCGATTTCTTCCCCGACGGACCCAATGGCGAATACATCGGCTACGTACCCACCTTCGAGGGCAACCTGAACGACTACCACGGTACGGTCGGATTCCTCACCCGCAAGGACGACTGGATCGCCGACGTGAGCTTCACCACCGGCGGCAACGAGCAGACCTACACCGTCTCCAACTCCCACAACCGGAACAGCACCCTCAACCCCGACGGCACCTTCAAGTACCGGGAGAACAGTCCGATCACCTTCGACCCGGGCGGCACCCGCTTCACCCACAACGTGGGCAACATCGACATCACCCGGCGGCTGTCGGATATGGTGGGCATCGCCTTCGGCGCGGAGTTCCGCAACGAAAGCTTCACCGTCATCGAGGGGGACCTGGCCTCCTACGAGGACGGGGGCGCCGACTCCTTTTCGGGCAACGACCCCCGCAACTCCGGCACCTTCGACCGCTACAACTTTGGCGGCTACGCGGATGCGGCGTTCGACTTCACCGAGGACTTCCTGATCAATGCCACCGTGCGCCTGGAAAACTACAGCGACTTCGGCAACGCCTTCGTGTACAAGGTGAGCTCCCGCTACAAATTTGCTGAAGACCAGGTTACCCTCCGGGCTTCCTTCAGCACCGGCTTCAAAGCCCCCTCCCTGCACCAGATCTATACCCAGAAGGCGCAGTACAGCTTCGTGCCCGGCTCGGGTATCCAGGTGGGCGGACTGATCAGCAACGTCAGCCGCGAGGCCCGACTGCTCGGACTGCCCGCCCTGGAGCCGGAGAAGTCGACCAACTTCACGGTTGGCGTGGGCCTGCGCCCGAACTCCGACCTCAGCATCACTCTTGATTACTACAACATCAAGGTGGAGGACCGCATCATTCTCTCGACCGAGATCGGCTCCACCGACGCCGGGAACACGCCCTTGGATAACCTCCTGGCGCAAAACAACCTCAGCGACCTGAGCTTCTTCGTCAACGGACTGGACACGCGGACCTCCGGCATCGATTTCGTATCCAGCTACCGCGGCCTGCGCTTTGGCGACCGTAGTCTGGTGGTGAACCTGTCGGGCAACTACACCCTGCAAAATGAGCGGATCGGGGCGGTGAAGAACCCGGAGATCGTGGCCGGCGCCGGACAGTCGGTGGCCAACCCCACCCAGGAAGCCCTTTTCTTCACTTCCCGTCCGAAGTACAAGGCCATCCTGGGCATCGATTACGACCTGGAGAAGGTGGGCTTCAGCCTCAACAATACCCTCTTCGGTCCTACGGAATTCCGCCAGCAGGGACTGGCTACCGGACTGTACACCGAGTTCGAGACCAAGGTGGTCACCGACCTCAGCATATTCTACCGCCTCACTGAGAAGTTCACCCTGCAGTTCAACGCCAACAACGTATTCAACGTGCTGCCCGAATGGAACTTCAAATCGGAGAGTCCGGCCGGAGATGCGCTGCTTAACAATCCGGCGGCCCTGCAAAACCAGTCGAACCTGATCACCTTTAATCAGCGGTATTCCCAGATGACGTACGACGGTTTCCACTTCAGCCAGCTGGGTACTATCCTTACGCTTTCCGGCAGCCTGCGATTTTAGGATCGGCGGTAGACATCCGATGTGGTCCGCTGTGCGGCGCCACATCGGATGACCCCGCCGAGGGCTGAGGGCCTCCCGGCCCGATCATTATGGAACCACAGAGGCACAGAGGTTCACAGTGGGGGGGCTAGCAGCTTTGTATACCTGCTTGCCTCTGTGGTTTTCAAAAGTGGTACACGAAGCAGGGTTGAAGGCCTCCTGGCCCGATTCGTACTCGCCCCTGGAGGGGCTCCACCCAGGGGCTGAGGGCCTCCAGGCCCGATCATCAGGTGGCAAGAAGTCAGTGAAAACCTCGGAGTACCACCTATTGATTCCCAATCACAATCTTCGTACATTAAGCAAACGGGCGTGGCAACCGCGTCCCTCACCGCTCTAACTTCCAAACACCCGAATATGAACGACCAAGCAATCCCCCACGTAGGCGTTGTCACTTACCGTCCGCAGCACCAGGATCGCCTGATCGCGAAGTGGTACTCCACCGCGCTGAATTCCGGAAAGATTGGAACCGGCGTGGCCATCGGGCGGACGGATGACGGTTTCCCCGGAACCTACCACATCACTTACCACCTTGCCGACGGCACGGAGCTGGGCACCTACGACCTGGAAATTACTCAACAAGGAGAGGCTTACCAGCTTACCTGGCGTTCGCCGAATGGCGTCGCCTACCGCGGCACAGGTATCCTGATGGGTACCGGCCTGGTGGCTGGCTACCGGCGGGTGGAGGAATAGGGCCTACAAGTAATTTTACCAACCAGAATCAAGGGATGCAGATAGCCTGCTAGTTTTGCCAGACTACCGCAGAGATACAGGAACCAGCACCAATTGACTCAATGACTAGATCGAAAGAGTCGTAGCTGAAACGCATTACTCATCCAATATTTTCTTAAATTACAAAGATTGAAATGCGCTTTATTACTCTGAGCATAGGGTAGGGGCTGCATCAATTACCGCTCAACCTGAATGGCGGAAAACTCATTGTTGAGCATTCCTTGATCCGTGTACCTCACCGTAGGTTCCACTGCAACCAGCGATGGCGGGGCCTTGTAAATCAGAAGCTGCCTGATACAGTATTGCCTGATGGGACCATAGGTCAAATTAGACCTGGACCAACCGTGACTGATGATTTTTGGCTATGGATCTTAGGCGCACACATAAGATTGAATCTGTGCCGTAGTCAATGAACCGATCTGTCTACTTGGTCTGGCCGTTGTTGCGCACGTGTACCTTGCGATGACTGAGATTGGGAAATCAGACAAGCCAAATCCCAGGGTTATTTTGCCGCCCATAATTTATATTATGTTAAGTAGTGTTTCGGCACTGTGTGGCTCCTGTCCCGCCACCTGTAACCAAGGCCTCCCCTATGCAGGGTGTAAGGGTTGTGCTACGCTTAAGTCAACTTAGCACATAAGTCGCGCTTGATACTAGTGGACACGCCCGTAAAAGTTCTCATTGACAAAAACTAACCGGGTCATTGGTAATTGTCACTCAGGTGATCAGC
This sequence comes from Neolewinella marina, assembly GCF_002631205.1. Lineage (GTDB taxonomy): Bacteria > Bacteroidota > Bacteroidia > Chitinophagales > Saprospiraceae > Neolewinella > Neolewinella marina. The sequence goes on along the minus strand of NZ_PDLO01000001.1, from coordinate 1,142 downwards.
ATACCCGGATTGCCATCCATCGACGCCTTCTTCCGGTAAGTCAATCACGCCAATCAATCGGTCCACCAAGGGGGGGGGAATTTCGAACGTCGCTCCCCTACCCTCCGCCGCGGTAAGCGCATCGAGGTACTCTTCAACCATCCTGGTTTCCCGGTCCCTGGCGTACTGCTTTGCCCGGTCGATGGTGGAAGCCCTGTGTGAGGGTTAGTTTGCGTTTCATGGCATTTCATCTGTCTGTACTTACAGTTATACGCCTGGGTTGTGAGGAGCGTTTACAGTCCTCAAAGCAAGGCATTTACGGAGAATTAAACCATGGTCGATTCTCCTTCCCGTCGGTTCCCTTGCCCAGCCAATTCCGCCGGATTATCTTTTCACCATCCCCCCGAGCCAGCAACCCACAACTAACGCTACCGACGTGGCTACCCTGACCATCCACCCAACCAACGAGCGCCTGTTCCTCACCGACGAGCTGGCCCTTCCCTGGGCGGCGACCAACCTGGGCGATGATAACTTCCGCTTCCGGTCGCGGGAACCGATCTACTGGACCGCCGAAATGGTGGCCTACGACCGGCAAACGGGCTCCCTGACCCTCCGCATCGTTGATTACTGTGCCGAACCGGAGGACTACCGACCCCACCGGCCCGTCAGGGCCCCGGTACGCAGCGTCACCTTCGCCCCACTGGACCGCGAGGCCTTCTGCGCCCAACTGACCTTCTACCGCGCGGTTGCACTGCCCCTGGCCGCTCCTGACCTTCCCACTCCCGCCGAGGAATGCACGCCGCCCCCTGCCCCCGCGGAGTCCCCCGGTGACCGCAGCTATCCCCTGTCCTTCCGGGTCCCGATGGCGGAGCTGCGGCTGGAAGACGGCTACGCCAGCGGCAGCTATACCGACTGGTTCGGTACGGTCCCTTACCGGATCGTCAATCCCTGGCTCCGCAAGGAGTTCCACCCCATCCGCACCTACTTCGCCCGTCACCTGCGGCGGTCCACCGTGGAGGTAACCGCCGACCTCTGCTTCGACGGGGCGGATGAGCCCGTGATCCGGCGGGCCCGGTCCCCACAGATCGACCGCATCGACGATAAGACGATTGCCGTACTGCGGGCGCGGACGCTCCGGGACCTTATCCGGACCGAACCGGTGG